>NZ_CP043909.1:0-2400000 GCF_008630915.1 Acinetobacter suaedae | reverse complement strand
ACCTGCAAAATAAATATTTCCATGTGGTTTACGGATGAGTGGTGCAGCACCTGTCAAATTTCCTGGACGGTGATGTATCCATGTCCCTTGTGCAAATGGGTCTTTTACCCAGTTATGTGATGCGACTTCAAGCACTTCAATGTCTGGCTTAAACATCTGTAAAGCTTCTTGAACAGCTTTAATATCATTCACATCGATACTGGATTCATCAGAAATAAAACAGACTAAAAGCGAGTCATCCCCATGTTCATATTCAACGCGAACGGTATTAATTGGGTTTTGCTCAACCGGTGCGAATGCAACAAAAGGTTCAACTTTTCCACGTGCACGCACCCATAACTTAGCTGTGCGCATCGGATGTTTTGCATTAATCATGTCTTGAATAGGTTTTTTGACTTCAGGTGTGATGCTAAGGTCTGACAAAACATTCAAAGGTAGGGCAACAAGTGCTTTTTTTACCATGATTTTTTCGCCAGATTGAGTGGTAATGACAACCTGTTCGCCTTGATCATCTATGGCTGTAACTGCTGTAGAAAGCCGTAACTCAGCATTTGAATCATTATGAATAGCTCTGACCAGTTTTTGTGTTCCACCTGCAATCGGCCAAGACCCTGCAACTTCAAAGAAAGCTCCCCAATTTCCAAAATAGGTGGCTGCCCAGAATAGGATTTGTGCAACACCTTGTTCGTCCCAAGAGTGAACCAGCGTGGATAATAAGCCATCTAAAACATCACGCTCATAAGTTGATAAATTTAACGCATTAAGACGATCTCTCAAGGTTTGCTGTTCTATCGTACTCGTATCAATTGCATTGATATCATAGGGAAGAGGGAAGCATTGGCGAGCATCATTAAAAAAAAGTGTTAGTAATGGTTCAGCAATCGCTGCATATTCAGCCTGTGTACCAGTATGTAATTTGCCGTCAGCAAACCAAACCGTTTTATCCACTTCTTTAGGCGGGTTTAAACCAATGCCATAGCGTTGCAACTCTCTCCAAATATAAGGCTGTGTCCAGTGTGCATACCCACCGCCAAATTCGACTTGGCGACCAAATGCCTCACCTGTATAGGTTCGCCCACCAATACGGTCACGTGCTTCTAATAACACAACCTTATGACCGGCATTACTTAAATCCCGTGCTGCAACGACGCCTGCACATCCAGCGCCAATTACAGCAACATCATAAATACTTTTACTCATAGTACGCTCTCCACGATCTCATCACGCGGTGTACCTACACGTTCGAGTGCGGTGTAGAAAGCTTCTGGTTCAGCCCAGTCTTCTGGCGCAAAAGTCCCACTACGTTTACCCGTTTCATCGAGTGCCAATACCATGAATGCAGCACAAGCGGTACCTGTAATCGATGCCATATCTTTAAACAAGTATGGATCTTGTGTTGCTGTTCCAGTGCGTCGAATTGCGACAGCTGGTCTGCCATTTTTGGTGCCATATACTCTCGCCAATAAACCACCTCTATATTGGTAAGTTTGTCCCACAGCTGATTTTGTTAAAAACTCAATCATGGCAGAGAGTGAAGATTCTTTACGTTTAACTTGGCCCATCATGCCGCTGATCGCAGCTTTCCATCCTTTGACCGAACCTAGTCTGTTGTTGAGCAAATCCTCAAGGAAATCCACACCTTCTTTGACTGTCATTTCGCCATTGTGAACTGCTAAACCAACACCTCGTCCTAGTCCGTTAAATGGTGCTGGATCAAGACCACCAAGACAGCGGATACGTTTAGCATTCGGATATTTACGTGGCAAAGTAACTGGCTCTGGATGTGCAGTTTCATATAGAAGGATGTCAGTATTGCCGCCTAGAGGGGCATAACCAATCTCAACAAAAGTTTCATGATTGACACGTTTCCCATTTTCCCAAGTTATACAATCCCCAGCAGTAATATGAAGAAAATGCTCAAGTACGGCACGTCCAATTCCTGGGCGTTCATCGCCGACTAGCCAACAGCAATCAATGTTTTCAACAGTATCAAGCTGATTTGCAGCATCCACAACTAATACATTTGCCATACCTGGAGAAGCACCACAGCCAACATAAATTGGAATACCTGCCTCTTGGGCTTTCTTATGCAGAGTAAGTGCATGTTCAGTACTTTCAACATCATCGTCAAAATCTAAATAAGGGACTTTTGCGGCAAGACATGCTTCAATCACAGGTGCAGAGGTTCGAATGTAAGGACCAGCACCAAGTACGACCAAATCTGCACCATTAACCACGGTTTGTAGGTTTTCCTTGTCATACAAATCTAGGCGTTGTGTTGTTGCTAGACCTTGAGGAAGTTTTTCAACAAGATTTGCAAGTAATTCAGGACGAATGTCACAGAGTACAAGCTCCCAATCACCTTCGGCTTTGGCAAAACGTTCGATTGCTAGACGACACATTTCACCTGCTGCACCAATAAATACAATACGACGACTCATATAAATTCTCCTGAAATACGGCAACCATGCCGATGATGTTTTTTGTTTATGTCCATGATTCCATCGTCCTTGGAATAAACGTTTTTTGCGTTTCATTTTGCTGAATGACATTGCGAGAGAAACGCCATGGATTATTATTAATCCAACAATTACACAATGTCAATGACACAATGTAATTGTTTATTTTGGCATTAAAAAACAAATGTTTAGTATTTTTTTGCTAAATAGGGAGGAATAAATTAAGCGAGGTTTTATTTAAATACTTAATATAAATCAGGTGGTTGTTCAATATATGAGTAATATTATTCAAATAATGGATTTGTGTATTTTCATAAAAAAATTTGAGAAGAATGGAATAAATGAGCTGTTTTCAGTGAACGGACTTGTTTGCTGAAGATTGATTGCTCTACACTTACATCGTGTTAATGAAGATAAAGATATTTATGACTGCGCAACGTAGACGACCAAAGCATGATCCTAAAGAATCAGAGCGAGAAATTTTAAATGCTGCTGAAAAGTTTTTAAGTGAACGTCCTTTTCGTGAACTGAATGTTGATGAGGTGATGAAGCTTACTGGACTTAAGCGCCCAGCTTTTTATGTACATTTTCGTGATAAATACGATTTAGCCTTATGTGTTGTTCAGGATATTGGACAAGAGTTATTTACATTAGCTAATCATTGGTTAAAGGGAAATAATTTCCCTGAGGATTCTCTTCAAGCTTTAGAAGGGATTGTCAATGTTTATCAGAAACATGGTGCAGTTTTACGAGCTTTATCCGATGCTGCGGTAGCAGATGAGCGAGTCGAGCAAATTTATCGAAACTTGATACAGGATTTTATTACTGCCACAGCTCGTCACATATGTGAAGAACAGGAGAGTGGTCGTATCAGAAAAGATATGAATGTTGAGGAAACTGCTCGCGCTTTGGTCTGGTTAGAAGAACGCTATTTATCAGAAGCATTTGGTCGTACAACTCAAGCAGATCCTAAAATTGTTGTTCAGGTGCTGCATAACATTTGGCTTTCTACGCTTTATGGAACGTACTAGTATTTAAATATACGATAAATTTTGAATGATTAAAGGGATTTTTCATTCATTGTTTAATTTATATAAAGATTTATCACTTTGATATTAAAAAGATAATATTTTATTTTAATCTTGCTCTCTTTCTGAAACTAACCCATTCAAAGCTTAATGCTCTTAATTAATTACACTATGTCATTGACATGGTGTAATTGTTGTCACAATATATATTCAGCTCTCGTGTTTTTGTACGTAATGCTAAAGAACAAATGACATTTTCTCAGGGAAGAGATCATGTGAGCTGTTTGCAATTCATATCTGTTTTTAGAGAGATGAATACATTGAGGTGTTGCTATGTGCACTGAGCAAAATCGAATATCAAAGGAAGGAGCATTAGATGAATAATATTCCACATGCAAACAAATCATTCTGGCTGGCTCATTCAGGAGAATATACGCCCTCACTCCCTTTAAAAGGGAGTATCGATGTTGATGTTGTGATCATCGGTGGCGGATTCACTGGATTATCTACTGCCTACCATATACGAAAAGCCGATTCTTCTGCATCAGTCGCTGTTCTTGAAGGTGAATGTGTAGCGTTTGGTGCCTCGGGCCGTACATCTGGTTGGGTTGTGCCTGTACCTGTATTAGACCCTACTACCGCTAAAGTGTTGTATGGAAAAGAAAGGTTAACTGAACTTCAAAATTTCGCTTGGGATGGTCTGGATTATGTCCAAGATCTGATCAAACGTGAAAATATGGACAGTGACTTTGAAATGCCTGGTGTGACATTTACGACATTTCGTGGTCATGAAAAAAGATTAGAACAATTTACCAAATACTGGCACGATCAGCCGCGTTCTAAAGATAGCGTTTTTCTCGATAGAGCAGCTGTAAGTGAGGCACTAAACAGTGACGCGTTTTCAGGTGGGTGTCGAATGCCTCATTCTGGGCAAGTTAACCCTGTAAAGCATTCACGTGAGTTAAAGCGAATTGCAGAATCGGCTGGCGCACAAATTTTTGAACAAACACCAGTACTGGATATCGAAGATAAAGAAAGTTTCTTTATTCTGAAAACGCCAGAAGGTGAGGTGAGAGCCAAGCACATTGTATTAGGAACCAATGGTTTTACGCATTTATTACCACCCGAATTAGGTCTTAAACGCGCACAACTTCCAATGTTTGTTTATCAACTCATTACTGAACCTTTAACTGATGCCGATTGGAAAGCATTGGGATGGAAACAGGGACAGTTTTATGACAAGACGACCTATTGCCCTCCGACATGTAGAACCACGGTAGATGGACGTTTGCAATTTAACCTATGTGATATCTATGTCGGTAAAGGGCGGTCTATGGACGAAGCTCAGAAAGTGCAGTTTTACGATGCAGCTGAGCGAATGTACAAAAAGATCTTTCCTGCATTTCAGAAATTAAAAGTTGCTCAACGTTGGAGTGGGGCGTGTTCGATTCCTTTTGATGTCAGATCTCAAGTCGGTACTCTACATAATGGGCGTATTTCCTACGCGTATGGATATAGTGGTGCAGGTGTCATGATGTCACAAAATTATGGTCGAGTTTTAGCTGATCTCGCACTGCAACGTAAAACTGAGCTGACAGAGCATTGGTTTGTAGCGACTGAAGAAAAAGGACATGCCAAATTAAAGCGTTTTCCTTTAATACCAGGACTTATTGCTGCGTTACGGACTTATTTTGAATATGAGAGAGTATCTGCACTTTCTAGGAGAAGACGCCTTGGACTCGATTAAACAACAAGACGATGGGCGAGTATTTACAGCGTGGATTGCTTTAATCGGTACAGTGATGGCGGCCACCTGTTTACTTTGCTTTCTTGCAGTTACAGGTTTTGATTTGCACCAAATATTTAAACCTGAGTTTGCATTAACTTTGTCAGCAAAAGATCAAGCACTTTTCAGAACATCCATGATTGTCGATTGTTTTGGCTTCTATCTCCCCTTTTTGGTGGTGGGTGTATACCTGTGGCGTAAATTTCGTCCATCTGGAGGATTATTATCCGATACCGCAATTTTATTCCTTGTGATTTCAACCATGTTAGGGATAACGGGTGCAGTTTTACAAGCATCAGTATTAGGTTTCCTCTCTGAAACTTATTTAACCGGCGATCAGGCTGCTCAACAAGCTGCTGGAGTGGTGTGGGCGACAATTTCTCAAGGTTCTCAAAATGGCCTATGGCCAATGGAAGGACCGACAATTGGATTTTGGGCGATCATCAATGGATTACTTTTGAGAAAACACAACTCAGCATTAGGCTTACCGTTGATTCTTGTTGGACTAGGTTATGTCTCATTTGCTGCACTGCTTTTCTCAGGTTTCCCACAAGCCGCTTTATTGCTTGAACTCTTCTTATTACCACTCCAAGTGGTGTGGTTAGGTATTTTTGGATTGAGCTTATTGCGAAGATAGAACGAGAAAATTTTAGAGTCATATAGTGATGTATGACTCTAAGAAAATAAGTATTTTAATGTTTAGGGATAAAACAATGAAAAAAGATATAGGTATGGGTAAAGCATCAACTCAATCAATGGATGCAGTTTTAACATGTACAGATAGTACTCAAATGCCAGAGAGTAGTTCACTGAAGTTAAATCCGATCTTACTTGGGATGCTTAGCATATTCTTCAGCAGTATGAGCCATGCTTCAGCTCTTGAACAATCTGGACAATCTATCCTGCCATTTTTAGAAGATGGGAATTATGCAGAAATCAATTTATTTGCGGTGGATTCCTCTGTCTCAGGTGTAGTCAAAGACCGTCCTGATTTAGTCCGAGAAAACCAGAGTCGTGATACGGGTGATATTGCACAAAGCACCCAATTTTATACCGCTGCGATCAAGTTACAATTAACAGATCAATTGAGTTTTGGCGTACTTTATGACCAGCCTTTTGCAGCGAAAGTTGCCTACCCGCAACGTTCAAATAACAGTTATTTTGATAATGACTTTTCTCAACAGGGAACTTCTGTAAAAGTTGACTCTCAAAGTATCAGCATGATATTCGGTTATTCACCTGTAAATAATTTTCAGGTGTATGGTGGACCTGTTTATCAAGAGATCAAAGGTCAGGTTGCGCTTAGAGGTAACGCCTATACTGAAGCCTATAACGGATATAATGCAAATTTCAAAAGACAAGGTGAAGTCGGTTGGCTAGTCGGGGGAAGTTATCAAATCCCAGAGATCGCACTCAAAGCAGCGGTTACCTATCGTTCGAAAATTAAATATAGTGTTCAAGTCGATGAAGATATGCTGGGTGAACCACTTCAGTTGACAGCATCAGAGAAAACCAAATTAGAAACCCCTCAATCATTAAACATCGACTTTCAAACTGGTGTTGCTGAAAAGACACTTGCGTATATGAATTTAAGATGGGTGAATTGGAAAAAGTTTGATACGAGTCCAGCACAGTTTACAGCACTCTCAAAAATCATTATGGAAGAAGCCACGGAAGGTGCCTATACCAAAGGTTTTAAATTAGATGCCTATCAGAAGGACCAATATAGTGCGACGATCGGTGTTGGTCATCAACTGACTGAAAAATGGGGTATTGCGACTGATGTCAGTTGGGATTCGGGAACAGGGAATCCTGCTTCGACACTTGGACCCGTAAAAGGATCTTGGTCGCTTGGTTTGGGTGCTCAGTTTAACCCTGCACCGAACTACTTTATTGCTGCGGGGATGAAATATTACTGGTTGGGAGATGCGAAGTCTGAAGACGGCACTTATTACTTACCTATAGAAGGAATAAAACCGATTGCAGAGCAAGCTGAGTTTAAAAATAATCATGCAATTGCTTATGGTCTGAAAATTGGTTATCGCTTCTAGTTGATTTGGGACAGCTCATTAGGGCTGTTCCTATTTTATATTACTTCATAATTTTTAATAAATTTTTCTGTATTGATCTTTTAAAGGTATTAAATATCTTTTGATAAAATCAGTTTTACGCCGAAATCATAGACTAAATTTTAGTCTCTTATCTTTTGAGGAATGAGACAGTCATTTCAGGACAAGTTGCTTGTTTAAGATATGAACGACATTGACAAGATCACCCTACATAGCTATTTTGCTTTATAAGTTCTTTTTTGGAACTTGTTAATTTGAGCTAAAACTCTTGAGGTGAACAGTAATGTCGTCAGTGTTGAAAGAAAAATCAAAGCAAAAAACACCTGCATCATTTCCAGTACGTCGTATGGACTATGAGTTTCAGGATATGCCTAAGTATTGGTGTAATAACGAGCCAACTTTTACGCATTATTTCACTGGCTTATCTACGCTATTTCCAGAAGGTGAGTCCTATTTCGTTCGTTCAGTTCGAGCTTTAAGAGCTGAGGTTAAAAATAATGAGCAGCTTGATCGTGATATTGGAGCTTTCATTGGTCAGGAGGCAATGCATTCCAAAGAGCACCATGCCTTTCATCAGAGTGCGCAGCAATATGGTTTAGACCCTGAATCATTAGAAAAAATGACAGGTATTGTTCTAAAAGCGATTGAACGTACTTTTCCTAAAAAGTGGAATTTATTGGTCACCGTTGGTCTAGAACACTACACCGCCGTTTTGGTGGTGGAAATGATGAAAGACGTGAACGAATTAATGACAGATGAAACCATCCGCAATTTATGGTTATGGCATAGTGTTGAAGAAACTGAACATAAAGCAGTTGCCTATGATATGTATGAATATCTGTATGGTAAGGGTTTAGATGCTTATATTCCTCGTATTGCTATTTTTACCTTTAGTTTAGCCATGATTACGGTGATGTCGACGCTATATCAGGTAGTACTTTTAAAACGTGATCGTCAATTATTCAATTTAAATTCTTGGCGTAAATTTATGCATCATGGTAGAGAAAAATATAAAGTTTTTATTCCAAAATTTTTAGATTATTACCGCTTTGATTTTCATCCGAATGATACAGATGAATCTGAAATCGTGGCGCAAACCAAAATAAAAATTGGTTTGTCTCCAGAACAATCAACCTTTATTCATTAAAAAAAATCTTTAGTTTTTTCATCAGATAGGTAACAGGTATGAATCCATCAAATATGACTGGTTTAGAACTTATGCAAGCATTTCAACAAGGCTTAGTACCCGCACCGGGTATTGCGAAAACCATGGGGATGGACGGTGTTGGAGAGGTTGAGTTTGGTCGCATTGTTTTTATTGCGACCGCAGATGAACGTCATACCAATCCACTAGGTGGTGTGCATGGTGGCTTCGCTGCGACTGTATTGGACTCGGTCACAGGATGTGCAACACATACGGTGCTTGCAGCAGGTGAAGGATACGGCACGACTGATTTAGCGATCAAAATGTGCCGTCCGATGCCCTTTAATAAAAAGTTAATTGCTGAAGGTAAGGTCATCAATGTGGGAAAGAATTTGGTGATTTCAGAAGGTTATCTTCGCGATGAAGAAGGTAAATTGTATGCTCATGCGACAGCGACCAATATGATTATTCGTCAAAAATAATCAATAAAAAGAAGGTTTAAAAACCTTCTTTTTCAATTTTAGCAATGTAATTGTTCAATGAGAAATAAAGCGTTTTTGATAAATTGAGAATAAAAATGATGTCTAAACAAATTCAATCAGATGTTCCCGTTACGATCACAGGGCGAATGCTGCCAAATAGTCGTAAAACTAATCATGGGCTTAAAGATCATGCCATCGGTTTATTGACAAAGGGTGTCGGGCGCATCATGGGTGTTGCTCGTCCGAATCAAAATATTCCATATCCGAGTCCAGATTTTTATCAAGCCATTAATAATCCTTTTCCATTTAAAGGCACTCATTTTGGCATCATGATTGCTGATTTGCCTGCACCACATTACTTTTTAAGTTTTGCTTCGATTCTTGGCATGCTTGGAATAAAAGTGGTGGATGCTGATGCTTATGTTGACCCCAAAGACGGACCACTCAATACAGCGGTTTTGGTTCATGGTACTGCGCTAGCAAATAAAAATGCTTTTTCGAGCTATTCGATTCAGCACGATATGCAATTCGATCCACAACATAATTTAATTAGATTTGGTGACAATGCAGAAATATTTGGACAGTATCCTCATTTTCGATTGATAAGTCGCAGGGAGGATTTTGCTGTTGATTTAAAGCTTACAGCCACAGGTGCAAATTCTTGGTTTGCTCACAGCGCGATTTACCAGCACATGAGCCTGTTGATGAATTATGAGGGTGAAATTACCTATCAGGATCAGACGCAAAAGGTATCAGGTTTAGCCACATGGGAACATTGGAAAGCACCTTCATTGGCTTATCCATTGAATAAAACCATTCCAAAATGGTTGAAGATCCCAGCAGATTTCTTTACCTATCAAGTTTTGACGATTGATGCAACCACACAGCTCTTGTTGGGTTATGTCACTATTTTAGACCATTCAGTTGCAGCATTTGCGATGTTAAGACAAGCAGATGGAACAGCAGTTCATTTAGATGCAGACGTACATTTTGAAGTCTTGAGTTTACAAGCCGAAGCCGCGCAGGGGCAAGACGGCAGCTTAATGAGTTTGCCTGAAACATTTAGATGGCAAGTCATCGATAAGCATAAAAACTTACTTTTCGATATCCATGCTACTGTCGATACGCCAATGCTTTTTGGTCTAGCGACGGGCTATGTTGGTGGATATCACTGGCATGGTAGTAGATCAGGAGTTGCTACGCAGGGGCGTGGTTATATTGAGTATATTGATCGGCGTGACTAATCTGATCGTGATTAAAACATCAAGCCAAAGGAAAGAAAAATAATGGTTACTTTACATCAGTGGGAAATTTCACCTTTTTGTCAAAAAGTAGCAAGAATGTTGAAATTTAAAGGGATTGAATTTGAAACCATCAATTATAACGGTGTGTTGGGGGCTAAGGTTCCAATGTTGAGTAAGGTCGGGAAAGTACCTGTACTGGATATTAATGGACAGCGGATTCAAGACAGTACCCGTATCGCACGTTATTTGGATGACACTTATCCTGACTTCCCACGTCTTTATCCGCTAGATCCGATACAAAAAGCTTATGCTGAGTTGTGGGAAGACTGGGCAGATGAATTATTGTATTTCTATGAGATCCACTTTCGAGTGAGTGATGCTGATGCTTTAGATCATGCTGTAGCAATCAGTGCGCAAGGTCGTCCGAAGCATGAAGTGATTTTGATGAAACCCTTATTGAAGTCCGCACTCAGTTTTCAACTGAAAATGCAAGGTACCGGACGTATGGCAAAAGCCGATATTGAAGCAGAGTTTATTCGTCATTTAGAACGTATAGAACTGGTACTGAGTGCTACGGGTTGGTTAGTCGGGGATCAAAAAACAGTGGCCGACATTGCAGTTGCTTCACAGCTTTTAGAGATTGTCCGAACCAGTAAAGTGTGGGGAGCAAAAATTAACAGCTATTCTAATATTGCAGCTTGGATCAAACAGATATGAGTACGCGAGTCGCTGTTGTCGTTGGAGTCGGGGCAGAGCAAGGGATTGGGGCTGCTATATCACGACGTTTTGCTCAATCGGGGTTAAAGGTTTATGTGGTAGGACGAACGCTCAATAAATTACAAGCAGTGACTCAAACGATTGCTGAGCAAGGTGGGAGTGCTGTCGCTTATTGTTTAGATGCAGAAAATGATCAACAGATTCAATCTTTATTCGATATGATCATTGCAAATAATGAACTGCTAGAAGTTGTTGCTCATAATGTAGGTGGCAATATTCCATCCTTGTTTTTAAAAACGCAGTTGTCCTTTTTCTCAAAAATGTGGCGCTCGACTTTTTTGTCTGCTTATTTGGTTTCGCAGTCTTGTTTGAAGATTTTTGAACAGCAACAAAAAGGAACTCTGATTTTCACAGGTGCGAGTGCATCAATGCGTGGTAAACCGTTTTTCGCTGCTTTTACCATGGGTAAATCAGCATTACGTGCTTATGCACTTAATTTAGCAAGTCTGTATAAGTCGAAAAATATACATATTGCACATGTAATCGTAGATGGCATGGTCGATGGAGATCGGGTCAATAAAGCCTTATTCGGACTTGGACGTTTAGCAAGATTAACGCGTGGTACAGGCGGCTTAAATATTGAGGCAATTGCAGATAATTATTTAATGCTGTATCAGCAAAGCAATGATTTATGGACATATGAATTAGATTTACGCCCGTATCAGGAGCGCTTTTAAAATGATGAATAAGCTAGGACGATTATTTAAATCATCACAAAATGCTCAACGTTGTATGGTGGTCTTTGGTGAAAATATTGAGTTGTTGAGCCAAGCCATTATCAATCTTGATTCAGATCATTCATTACATATTTTTCAAGTGACACATGATCCATCTCAGCACGATTTAAAGATTATCAGTTCTGAAAATCAAAGCACAATTATTCGATTGAATGTCTTGCTGAGTGGCTCATTAAAAAGTTTAGTCAAATATATTCAACAACAGGGCTATAAGATTGAATTATGTATTATCCAGCCGAAGTTTGGGTGTACTGATCATATCAATACTGTATCTTCTGAAATGATTGAAAACTATTGGCAAGTTACAGGTCTAAATGCAGCCAGTGTTTCGCAAGCTATGATTGCAAACATGCTTAAACAGCAACCTGGAACAGTGATTTTCCTTGGTGCAAGATCAATGGGTGCGGAAAAGAAAGCAGATTTATTGACGATGAGTATGTTTGCCAGTATTCGAGCCTTATCACAGTCATTGGCAAGAGAGTTTCATCCTAAAGGAATTCATGTGGCTTACTGCACATTAGAAAAATGGGATGATCAGGATCAAAAGTTGATGCAATCGATTGCTCAAGTGTGTTGGCATTTACATCAACAACCGAAATCCACTTGGTCACAGGAACTCAGTTTGACGAGTTAATTGGCGGCGAAAATTATAATTGACCTATGAAAAGAGCAAATGTGAAATAACATTTGCTCTTTTTTTGAGGAATGAAATGGATAATTAGAAGAATCCAGCAGGTTTGGTTGAGTAGCTCACCAAAAGATTCTTGGTTTGTTGATAATGATCTAACATCATGCGGTGGTTTTCACGACCAATGCCTGATTTTTTATATCCACCGAATGCCGCATGTGCAGGATAAATATGATAGCAGTTGGTCCATACACGACCTGCTTCTACCGCACGACCTGCGCGATATGAGGTATGTGCAGAACGTGCCCAAACACCTGCACCCAGACCATAGATAGTTTCATTTGCGATTTTAATGGCTTCATCAAAGTCTTTAAATGTCGTTACTGAAAGCACAGGACCAAAAATTTCTTCTTGGAAAATTTGCATACTGTTATGACCTTTAAACACTGTTGGTTCGATATAGAAACCCTCACCGACTTCTTGTCTCGCACTACCACCTGTCAACAGCTCAGCACCTTCTTCACGCCCTGTACTGATGCAGCGTAAAATTTTCTCTTGTTGTTCAAGGGAAGCTTGAGCACCAATCATGGTTTCAGTATCTAAAGGATGTCCTACCTTGATTCGCTTGACGCGCTCAATGGCTTTTTCTAAAAATGCATCTGCAATGCTTTCTTGAACCAAGGCACGAGATGGGCAGGTACATACTTCACCTTGGTTTAGGGCAAACATGGCAAAGCCTTCTAGCGCTTTATCCAAGAAATCATCTTCTTTATCCATAATATCTTCAAAGAAAATATTCGGAGATTTACCACCCAGTTCGAGTGTCACGGGAATAATGTTTTCTGTCGCATATTGCATAATCAACTGTCCAACTTGAGTTGAACCTGTAAATGCAATTTTAGCGATACGAGGACTGGTTGCGAGAGGACGACCGACTTCAGCACCATAGCCATTGATGACGTTCAACACACCTGCTGGTAAAAGATCTTGAATGAGTTCGAGGACCAATAAAATTCCAACTGGAGTTTGTTCCGCAGGTTTTAAAACCACGCAATTTCCTGCTGCAAGCGCAGGAGCAAGTTTCCAAGCTGCCATCAAAATCGGGAAGTTCCATGGGATAATTTGACCGACCACACCCAACGGCTCATGGAAATGATAGGCAATGGTATCTTCATCAATTTCTGAAATGCCGCCTTCTTGTGCGCGGATACATCCTGCAAAATAACGGAAATGATCAATTGCCAATGGAATGTCCGCTGCTAGTGTTTCACGAACAGGTTTTCCATTGTCCCAAGTCTCTGCTACCGCAAGCATTTCAAGGTTTGCTTCCATGCGATCAGCAATTTTAAGTAAGATATTTGAACGGAATGTTGGAGAGCTTTTATTCCATTCTGCTTTAGCTTTGTGTGCTGCATCTAGTGCCAGTTCAATGTCTTCGACAGAAGAGCGGGGTATCTTTGTAAACACTTTGCCATCGACAGGCGAAACGTTATCGAAGTATTCTCCTCTAGTAGGAGCGACCCATTGACCACCAATGAAATTTTCATACTGTGGTTTAAACTGGACTTTTGAATTAGGTTGATTCGGATCGATGTAACGCATATAAATATTCCTTTGCTTATAATTGATCTTAAGCATCTACAGCTTTGGTATAAGGTACTTTTGTACGCTATTTCACTAGGATAGATCGGTGAAGGTTGGAGAAAGGTTGGAAACCATGCTCAAGTGTGAGGGATACACAAATGTTTACAAAACAAGAGCTAATACGGCAAAGACAGTCTATTGATCAGTTAAAGCAACAAAATAGTTTGTCTCCCCAAAGCGCTGAGAAATTAGAGCAGAGTATTGCGAGTTCTTGGCAGCGATCTGTATCGTCTTCAATTCCGAAAGAGCGTCTTGCAGCACCTTTACTTAGTCAAAATAAGAAAAATTCAAGTAGTTTGGATAAGGCTTTAAATGCTTGTGCTAACGAGTTAAGTCATATTGCAGCGCAGTCATCGATGGTGATCGCTGTGGGGGATGTTGGAAGTACCATTATATGGACAGCTTCAAGTACGCAAATGCAAAGTGCTGCTGAAAAGGTGCATTTCATTGCAGGTGGGCAATGGGCAGAGGAGGTCGTCGGTACCAACGCCTTAGCGTTATCGCTTAAAACGCAACAATCCAGTTGTGTGTTTTCAAATGAACATTATATGGAGTCGATTCATGATTGGGTTTGTTATGCCGCGCCGATCATTGATCCGTATTCTAAGCAAGTCTTAGGTGTAGTGGATTTATCAACCACTTGGAAAAAACATAATAGTTTAGGCGTATTAGCTGTTGAACGTTGCGCCTCGATTATTCAAACGGCACTGATCGAACAGCAACGACAACATTTATACATTCGTGCTTTTTCGACACCGCAGATTTTCTTTAATGGTAAATCGCTGGTTCTTACGCCACGCCAAATTGAGATTTTGGCAATATTGGTATTGTGTCCAAATGGCTTAAATCTAGAAAAATTGCATCAAGCTTTATATGGTGAACGTAAAGTGAGTATCGGCACTTTAAAAGCTGAAATGTCGCAACTGAGAGATATCTTAGGCGGAATGCTAGGTTCAAGACCATACCGTTTATTGGCTGATGTAGAAGCAGATTTTCTTTTGGCTGAACAAGCACTTGATTCTGGATATGTGGCTTCTGCATTGCAGTTATATAAAGGTGTTTTTCTCGCTAAAACTGAAAGCCCATTTTTATGTGCATGGCGAGATTGTTTAGAGTCGCGTTTAAGTGATGCGATCTTTAAAACCACAGAAACGGATTTATTATTGAAACACGTGGCTCATTTTCCTGAAGCAATCGATGCCGTTGAGCGTTTAATGGAGTTATTGCCGGCAGAGCATCCTGCGCATTTATCATTGAATAAGTTTAAAGATCTATTTTGAAATCATATTGCTTAAAATTAAGTGCTTGAATAGAGTAGTCAATTATAAAAAATGGGAATATAACCAATTTTATATTCCCATAAAAAGTAAGCCAATTGTGGGAGTGCTTTGGCTCACTTTGGGGAGGAAAGTGTTATAAAGCTGCTTTGAAAATCTCAACCACTTGGGCATGTGTGGCTTTGCGTGGGTTGGTTAGCATACAGGCATCTTTTTGTGCATTTTCTGCCATGATTGCAAGATCTTCGGTTTTTACACCAAGCTCAGTTAAGCCAGAAGGAATACCAATCGAAGCGGAGAGTTCTCGAATTGCATCAATTGCAGCGTATGCTGCTTCAGTTTCAGTAAAACCGTCTGTATTGACGCCCATCAATTCTGCAATTTTTGCATAACGATCTTGGCAAGCAATGAGGTTGAATTCGCAAACATGAGGTAAAAGCACTGCATTGCATACGCCGTGTGGAAGATTATAGAAACCACCTAGTTGATGTGCCATTGCATGAACATAACCGAGAGAAGCATTGTTAAACGCCATACCTGCTAAGTATTGTGCGTAACTCATCGCATCACGTGCTTCAATATTTTCACCATTGGCAACAGCAGGGCGTAACCATTGACTAATCATGGTGATGGCTTTCTCTGCACAAGCATCGGTAATCGGATTTGCAGCGGTAGAAACATAAGCTTCGACAGCATGTGTTAAGGCATCCATCCCTGTTGCAGCAGTTAAGCCTGCTGGTTTAGCAACCATGAGCTTAGGATCATCGATTGCGATTAGTGGTGTACAACGCCAATCGACAATTGCCATTTTGACATGGGTGTCAGTATTGGTAATGATACAGAAACGAGTCATTTCAGATGCTGTTCCCGCTGTGGTATTGATTGCAATAAGTGGCGTCATTGGCACGGTACTTTTATCAATACCTTCATAATCACGAATATGCCCACCACCAGCGGTGACTAAGCCAATGCCTTTGGCGCAGTCATGTGAAGAGCCGCCGCCAAGAGAAACAATAAAATCACAACCATTGTCGTTATATGCTTGTACACCATTATGGACATTAATATCGGTTGGGTTAGGTTCAGCACCTGAAAAGATATGACTATCTACATCTGCATCTTTTAAATATTCTGAAATTGGTGCCGCTACACCAAATTTAAATAAGCCTTCATCGGTGACAATGAGTGCTTTTTTGGCACCAAGATTTTGAGCTTTAATTCCAATTTCTTTGGCACAGCCAGGTCCAAAAAGTGAGACGCAAGGGATATAAAAACCGTTAGTTTGATCTGCAATATTTTTAAAAGCCATGGAGCGATTCCTTCTTCCATAATCCATTGTTTATTATTCAGTGATTTCATCACTGTAGGCTTAGTATGCAAGGGTTGAAAATTTTTCCTACCTACCAAATACCTACCAAACGATATTTGTAGTTAAAATATTGAATTTATTTAGATGTTTTAATGTTTTTGAGCGTTGAAATAGGTTGCATTGAAAAGTTAATGATTATGCAACAAAGCCTTTCATCTCTGTGTGGTTGTGTAATATTTAGTAGCTTATCCTGAAAATAATAAAACGCACTGTACAATCAAATTTCACTCTTTTTTCACACTGAACTTAATACGTTTAAAAAAATAGTAAAGCATAAATATTTAATCACATTTCCTCTTAATTCAAGTTGAAGCCAAAGGAGTAACCATGACTCTATTATTGATATTGCTTAGCTTGTTGATTCAGTTTGCTGTGTTGTGGGCTGTATTTTATTTCAAACTTAATCAAACAATTGGCAGCCTTGTTTCTATTGTGACTGCCATCATCTGTGCTGTTTTTATTACGTTGTGGAGTTTATTGATTGGGATACCAATTATCCTAATAAGTACCGTCATACTAATTCCTGTATTGCGTGAAACACTAATTAGTCGTCCTGCATTTGATCTTCTTTCAAATGCGATGCCAAGTATGAGTACGACTGAAAGAGAGGCACTGGATGCAGGTACCAGTTGGTGGGAAAAAGAGCTATTTATGGGGGAGCCTGATTGGGAGAAATTTGATCAATATCCTTATCCAAAGCTTTCAACTGAAGAACAATCTTTTTTAGACAATGAAGTTGAGCAACTGTGTTCAATGCTAGATGAATGGCAAATTCATCATCACCAAAAAGATTTGCCGCTAGAAGTTTGGCAATTTATTAAAGATAAAGGGTTTCTCGGTTTAATTATTCCAAGAACATTTGGTGGTAAAGAATTCTCTGCTTTTGCACAAAGTCGCATCATGAGTAAGATTGCGTCACGATCCTTAACCGCAGCAGTAAGCTGTATGGTCCCTAACTCTTTGGGTCCAGGCGAGCTGTTGTTGCACTACGGAACCACTGAACAGAAACAGCGTTATTTACCGGGCTTAGCTGATGGTACAGAAGTACCTTGTTTTGGTTTAACTAGTCCTGAAGCGGGTTCTGACGCAGGTGCAATCCCAGATACAGGTATCGTGTGTTATGGAAACCATGATGGTCAAGAAGTCCTTGGTTTAAAAATGAATTTTTCTAAACGCTGGATTACTTTGGCTCCAATTGCAACCGTGATAGGTCTGGCGTTTAAGCTCTACGATCCAGATGGATTATTGGGAGATAAAAACAAAGTTGAATATGGAATTACGTGTGCCTTAATTCCTTCCAGCCATGAAGGAATTAAAATCGGGGCAAGACATCATCCCGGTGCTCCTTTTATGAATGGTACGGTTGAAGGGACTGATATCTTTATCCCGATCGATTGGATTATTGGTGGTCAAGAGAATGCCGGTAAAGGCTGGCGTATGTTGATGGAGTGTCTCGGTGTTGGACGCGGCATTTCACTGCCTGCATTAGCGACGGCTGCAGGGGAGATGGGTTATCTTTTAGTAGGAGCATTTGCGAGTATCCGACAACAATTTAAAATCGCCGTCGGGCATTTTGAGGGCGTACAAGAAGCGACCAGTGATATTGCCAGTGATGCTTATATGCTCGAATCATTTAGATATCTAGTGACATGTGGACTCAATCAGGGCGGAACGCCAGCAGTAATGACTGCCATGGCGAAGTATTACGCTACGGAAACCATGAGAAAAGTGATTAATCATGGTATGGATGTGGTCGGCGGTCGTGCAATTCAGCTTGGACCACGTAACTTCCTTGCGTTGACCTATCAGTCTATTCCAGTGGCTATCACGGTTGAAGGTGCCAATATTTTGACACGCTCATTGATGATTTTTGGTCAAGGTTCGATGAGATGTCATCCATACTTGTTTGAAGAATTGCAATTGTTGCAATCAGAAGATAAAGCGGCGGCACTTAAACAATTTAGTCCATTGTTGTTTAAGCATTTGGCTTATACCTTTAATCGTGGTGCTAAAGCGGTGGCATTTGCTATCACGGGAGGATCTCGTGAAGGCTCTAAGCAAGCTGACGATTTTTCAAAACCGTATTATGCGGTGATCAATCGAATGAGTGCTGATTTTGCACTGACCGCAGATATGGCATTGGGTATTTTAGCTGGTGATTTGAAACGTAAAGAAATGCTTTCTGGACGCTTGGCGGATATCCATTCACATCTATTTATTGCGACAGCGATTTTAAAATACTATGAAAATGGTCAACGCACAGCGTCTGATCAAAAACATGCTGAATTGGCATTGAATAAAGCCTTGTTTAATGCACAGGAAGCATTTTTCGGATTCTATGATAATTTCCCAATGAAAATTGCCGCGAAGTTGGTGAAATTGGTATGTTTCCCATTTGGTCGCCCAATTGCTAAACCATCTGATCAGTTGAAGCAGGACGTAGCTCAATTGCTGTTACAGGAAACGCCATTTAGAGCAGAGCTGAAAAAACATGTGTATTACAACACGGATGAAAGCGACGTGATGGGACGTATGGAGTCTACTTTCCAAATGTTGTTAGCAATACAGCCACTTTGGAATAAGTTTAAAAAAGCAGAATCCAAAGATCAGTTTAAAGGGCTGTCATTTGAGGAGCATATTGCAGATGCCGTTGCTGTCGGTTTTATTAATACCACAGAGGCAGAACAGCTGTTGAAATACAATGCTAAACGTTATGACAGTATGCTGACGGATGTTTTTGATGAACATTTAGAAAAGGATCTACCCTTAGAAAATCCACATTTAAAAACTTAGTCTAAATTAACATTGGAGCTACCAAGCCGTTTGATGCCATATCGTATCAAGCGGCTTTTCACTTGATAAGGATTTAAGTTTTATACGTAGAAAGTAAAATACTGGTTTCACTATTGTAAATCCCTGAAATATTTCGGATTCGTTCGAGTGCCTTATCGAAGTTGATTAAACTGTCAGATTCTAACTCGACCAAAATGTCCCATTTACCATTGGTGGTATGTAAGCGTTCAACGGCGGATTCTAAACGTAGTTCACGAATCACAGCTTGGGCTTTGGTGCCTTCGACCATAATACTCATCCATGCTCGAATCACATTTCTTTCAGCATTTGGGCGAAAACGGATGGTATAGCCCGTAATCACACCAGTAGATTCCATATATTCAATACGCTTTTGCACAGTTGCCCGTGAGACACGTGCTTTAGCCGCCAAGTCGGTAATAGACATACGCGCATTGTCTTTTAGTAATCCTAGAATAATATGATCTATATTGTTCATTTTGATATTTTCTATGTGCAAATTGATAAAAATTAATTCATTTTAATCATTAAAAGCAATTTTGTGAATCAATTTGATTCTTAATAATAATGAGTATATGAAGCCCAAAACATTTTTGGCGTGATGTGGCTGCGCAGAATGTGCATCAGGGATGAAAGGGCAGGAAACCCTAAATGAAAAGGGAATCTGTAAAAACAGGGATAATTGATTAATTAAGGAATAGATGATGTCTTTATCATATACGGATCAAAATAGCGGTGCTTGGCAAACTTATCTCACTCAAATTGATCGAGTGGCGCCATATATTGACGCAGATCTAAGCAATTTTATTAATACGCTAAAAACGCCTAAGCGTACATTAATTGTTGATGTTCCTATTGTCATGGATGATGGCTCGATCCGTCATTTCGAAGGTTATCGTGTTCAACACAATTTATCTCGCGGTCCGGGAAAAGGTGGTATTCGTTATCATCAAGATGTTGAGCTCAATGAAGTCATGGCCTTATCTGCATGGATGACCATTAAAACCGCCGTACTTAATCTCCCATTTGGTGGTGCAAAAGGTGGTATCCGTGTCAATCCAAAAGAATTGTCTCCGCGTGAGTTAGAGCGTTTAACTCGCCGTTTTACCAGTGAAATCAGTCCAATCATTGGTCCTCAAATTGATATTCCAGCGCCAGATGTTGGTACCAATGCCAACATTATGGGTTGGATGATGGACACCTATTCAAGTATTAAAGGTCATACAGTTACAGGTGTAGTGACGGGAAAACCTGTGCATTTAGGTGGTTCTTTAGGTCGTGTACGTGCGACAGGTCGTGGTGTATTTGTGACTGGTTTAGAGGTTGCAAAGCGTATTGGCTTAACGATTGAAGGTACCAAAGTTGCTGTACAAGGCTTTGGTAATGTGGGTAATGAAGCCGCTTATTTATTTAGCCATGCTGGTGCAAAAGTGGTGTGTGTACAAGACCACACAGGCACGATTTTTAATGCAGATGGTTTAAATGTAAAAGCATTACAAAAGCATGTCACTGAGCATGGTGGTGTGATGGGATTTGCTGAGGCAACAGTCATTTCGAATGATGAGTTCTGGAATGTCGATATGGACATTCTGATTCCTGCGGCATTAGAAGGCCAGATTACAGTTGAGCGTGCTCAGAAACTAAAAGCCAAAATCGTATTGGAAGGTGCCAATGGTCCAACCTATCCAGAAGCAGATGATGTGTTTATCACACGAAATATTGTCGTGGTCCCAGATGTGATTTGTAACGCTGGTGGTGTGACCGTCAGTTATTTCGAATGGGTTCAAGACATGGCGAGTTATTTCTGGACCGAAGATGAAATCAATGAACGCCTCGATAAATTAATGATTCAAGCAACGGCAGATGTTTGGGAAATCGCACAGCATAAGGCATGTAGTTTACGTACCGCTGCTTATATTTTGGCATGTGAGCGTATTTTAAAAGCGCGTAAAGAACGCGGTATTTTCCCAGGTTAATAAATTTAGTACATCAGCTTAAAACTGGGCTGTGATATTTAAAAACAGCCCAATGATCAAACAGGAAGTGAGTAAATAAAATGAGTAATGTCACGATTACACGTAGCAACTTTAATGACTGGATGGTTCCGGTTTTTGCACCAGCAAATTTCATTTTAGTGCGTGGTGAAGGCTCTCGTCTGTGGGATCAAAATGATAAAGAATATGTTGATTTTGCAGGTGGAATTGCCGTCAATGCATTAGGACATGCACATCCTGTGGCAGTCAACGCCTTAACTGAACAAGCACAGAAGCTTTGGCATATTGGCAATGGCTATACCAATGAACCAGTTTTACGCCTTGCGAAACAATTAGTGGATAGTACCTTTGCAGATAAAGTATTTTTCTGTAACTCTGGTGCAGAAGCCAACGAAGCCGCATTAAAACTGGCTCGAAAAATTGGTTTGCTCAGTGGCAATCCTAACAAAAAGAATATCGTTGCATTTAAAAATGCTTTTCACGGTCGTACCTTATTTACCGTTACCGCTGGCGGTCAACCGAAATATTCACAAGATTTTGCGCCATTGCCTGAAGGTATTGAACATACCGCATTCAATGATTTAGAAGCTGCGAAAGCAGTGATTAATGAAAATACCTGTGCGGTGATTGTTGAACCAATCCAAGGTGAGGGTGGTGTTGTTCCTGCTGATCTTGAGTTCTTAAAAGGTCTACGTACGCTGTGTGATGAAAAAGGTGCAGTGCTGATTTTTGATGAAGTACAAACTGGTGTTGGTCGTACAGGTTCGCTCTACGCTTATATGAATACAGGGGTAACGCCAGATATTTTAACCACCGCAAAAGCATTGGGTGGTGGTTTCCCAATTGGTGCCATGATTACAACAGATAAATACGCCAATATGTATGCGGTGGGTGATCACGGTACAACCTACGGCGGTAATCCATTGGCCTGTGCTGTTGCTGGCGCTGTATTTGAGTTCATCAATACGCCTGAAGTCCTAGAGGGCGTGAAACAACGTCATCAATATTTCGTAGATGCATTAAATAAATTGAATGCTGAATATGATTTGTTCAAGGAAATTCGTGGTCAAGGCTTATTGATTGGTTGCGTTCTTAAAGATGAATATGCAGGTAAAGCAAAAAACATCGTGACCTTGGCAGGTGAAGAAGGTCTTTTAGCACTCGTTGCTGGCGCAGATGTGGTGCGTTTTACGCCATCATTGATTATCTCTCAGCAAGATATTGATGAAGGTCTAAGTCGTTTTGCTCGTGCTTTAGCACGTCTTTAATCTATTTGTGAGCATCTAACCATGATGATTGTTAGACATGCAGCGCATCGGGACTTAGATGATATTTATCGTTTAGCGCAACGAGCAGGAGAGACAGGCATTGGTCTGACCTCCTTGCCACGTAATAAAGAGATCTTGGCCGAACGTATTACACGGACAACCCGTACTTTGGCTGGTTTAGCTGAAAAGTCAGATGAGAGCTATTTATTTGTACTTGAGGATACCAGTCTACAAAAAATTGTGGGAGTGAGTGCGATTGAAGTTGCGGTGGGTTTAAATGAACCATTCTATAACTTCCGTGTGGCAACACAGGTGCATGCCTCGAAAACCTTAAATGTATATAAGGCCTTAGACACGCTCTTTTTAAGTAATGATCATACGGGTTGTAGTGAGCTGTGTACGTTATTCCTTGATCCTGATTATCGAAAAAATCAAAACGGTAAGTTTCTTTCTAAGGTTCGTTTTCTATTTATTGCCGCATTTCAGTCACATTTTAAAGCAAGATTGATTGCGGAGATGCGTGGTTATTCTGATCAAAATGGATATTCACCATTTTGGAATGCTTTGGGATATCACTTCTTTAATATGGATTTTGCGACCGCAGATTATTTGAGTGGCATTGGACAAAAAGTTTTTATTGCTGAGTTAATGCCAAGATTTCCAGTGTATGTGGATTTATTACCGGCTGAAGCTCGTGCAGTCATTGCGGAAGTTCATCCTCAAACCCTTCCTGCTGCGAAAGTATTGATGTCAGAAGGGCTTCAATATCAAGGCTATGTCGATATTTTTGATGCGGGGCCAACCTTAGAGGCCAATACTGCCGATCTACGTGCAGTCAAAGAAAGTCGTTTACTCACAGTCAAAATCACTGAGCAAATTGAAACGACAGATATTCACTATTTGGTTGCCAATGACCAATACCAAGATTATTGCGTGCTGTTGATCAATAACTGCGTCTCAGAGGGCGATACTTTAATGGTCACACCAGCACAAGCTCAAGCACTCCATGTTAGAGAACAGGACGAAGTGCGAGTTTTAGCATTAGATAAAATGGAGAATCACTAATGTCACAAGGTGCATTATTAATCAATGGTGCTTGGGTACAGGGAAAAGGTACAAGCTTTATTAAAACCAATCCTGTGAGCAATCAACAGATTTGGGCGGGTCACGAAGCCAATGTTGTTGATGTTGATACAGCGTGTGCGGCAGCAAGAGACGCTTTCCCTACATGGGCACGACTTGGATTAGAGCAACGTATTGCCATTATTGAACGTTTTGCGAGTTTACTTGAACAAAATAAAAATCAACTGGCTCAAGTGATTAGTCAAGAAACCAGTAAACCACTTTGGGAAACCTTGACTGAAGTCCAATCGATGATTGGGAAAGTCGCGATTTCAATTCGTGCTTATCATCAACGTACGGGTTTTAGTGAAACTGAAATGCCAGATGGCATCGCATCATTGCGTCATCGTCCTCATGGCGTACTCGCTGTATTTGGTCCCTATAATTTCCCTGGGCATCTCCCGAATGGTCATATCGTACCTGCATTAATTGCGGGTAATACGGTGGTATTTAAGCCAAGTGAACTTACGCCATGGACAGCAGAAGAAACTGCAAAATTGTGGCAACAGGCTGGATTACCAAAGGGTGTGCTCAATCTCGTACAAGGTGGTCGCGCTACAGGTGAGGCATTAGCTGCTGCTGAGCAAATTGACGGTTTACTGTTTACAGGTAGCGCCAACACAGGCTATCACTTGCATAAACAAATGGCAGGTGCACCTGAAAAAATTCTAGCCCTTGAGATGGGCGGCAATAATGCCTTAATCATTGATGAAGCAACGGATATTGATGCAGTGGTGAATCTAGCCATTCAATCTGCTTTTGTGTCTGCGGGACAACGTTGTACCTGTGCACGTCGTATTATTGTGAAACATGGCGTCAATGGCGATGCATTTATTCAACGTTTTGTTGAAGTCGCAAAAAACTTAGTGATCGGTGCTTGGGATGCAGAACCACAACCATTTATGGGTGGGGTAATCTCAGCGCATGCTGCAGATCAGATGATGGCAGCCCAAAGCAAACTGATTGCTTTAGGAGCAAAGCCATTACTTGAAATGACCCGTCCTCAAGCTGACAGTTCATTACTTACCGCTGGCATCTTAGATGTGAGCGAGGTAAATGCAATCCCAGATGATGAATACTTTGGTCCATTGACAACGATCTATCGTTATCACGATTTTGATGAAGCACTCAAAATAGCGAATAACACACGTTTTGGTTTGGCTGTCGGTTTGGTTTCACCTGATCGAGAGTTATTTGATCGTGTGCTGATCGAAGCACGCGCTGGCATCGTGAACTGGAATAAACCATTAACGGGTGCTTCTAGTGCTGCACCATTTGGCGGTGTCGGTGCATCTGGTAACCATCGTGCAAGTGCATTTTATGCAGCAGATTATAGTGCGTGGCCGATGGCTTCACTGGAAAGTGATCACGTTACACTACCTTCAAAATTATCACCGGGCATTGTGCTCTAAGTTCAATCGTGCCGTGACGATAGGGAGAAAAAAATGTCAGGTTATGAAATCAATTTTGATGGTTTAGTTGGACCGACCCACCACTATGCAGGCTTATCTTTTGGTAATGTTGCATCGACCAAAAACCGCAATAACGCATCGAATCCGAAATTAGCTGCCAAGCAAGGCTTAAAGAAAATGAAAGCCCTTGCGGATTTAGGGCTTAAGCAAGGGGTGTTTGCACCACAAGAGCGTCCACATGTTCCAACCTTACGCCGTTTAGGTTTTACTGGTAGTGATATTGAGGTGATTGCACAAGCAATGCGAACAGCACCTGCATTGTTATCTTCACTCAGTTCAGCATCTTCTATGTGGACTGCAAACTCATGCACCGTGTCACCATCGGCTGATAGCGCGGATGGACGTGTACATTTTACAGCCGCAAATCTAAATAATAAGTTCCATCGCTCAATTGAGCATCATACGACAACGCGAATTCTTAAAGCGATGTTCGATAATGATATATATTTCGCGCATCATGACGCCTTACCAGATGCAGCACTATTTGGTGATGAGGGTGCAGCCAATCATAACCGTCTAGGCGGTGGATATGAGCAAGCTGGCATTCAAGTTTTTGTTTACGGACAGCAACAACTCGGTGGTACGGTTGCGCCGAAGAAATTCCCTGCACGTCAAACCCGTGAAGCGAGTGAGGCGATTGCACGTTTACATCGTTTAGATGCAAAACGGACGATATTTATTCAACAGAATCCTGACGTGATTGATCAAGGTGTATTTCATAACGATGTGATTGCGGTCAGCAACCAACAGGTACTTTTCCATCATCAACATGCGTTTTTGAATCAAACACAAGCCTTGGATGAAATTCGCCAGAAAATGGCAGGGATTGAGCAAGAATTTATCTCGATCGAAGTCCCTGAAAACCGTGTGACAGTTGAGGATGCTGTTGCGACATATTTATTCAATAGCCAAATTTTGACACGCGCAGATGGTGGGATGAGTATCGTTGTACCTGAAGAGTCTCGTCAAAACAAAGCGGTTTGGAGCTATTTGAATGACATGATTCAGATGGGCACGCCTATTGATGACATCAAGGTGTTTGATCTGCGTGAAAGTATGCGTAATGGCGGTGGACCAGCATGTTTGCGTTTACGTGTTGCGGTCAATCAAAAAGAGTTAGCAGCAGTTAATCCAAATTTATTTATGAATGACGACCTGTTTAAAACACTCAATCAATGGGTAGATCAACATTATCGTGATGAATTAACGCAGGATGATTTAGCAGATCCAAGTTTGTTGATTGAGAGTCGTACAGCATTAGATGAATTAACCAAAATTTTAGGTTTAGGTTCTGTTTATCACTTTCAACGCTAATCTTCGTAGTTAAAAGATTGATATGGATTTTCCTCAAATCCGAATGCTCACCATGGTATTGGATTTGAGGTGGTTAAACGAGGGAGTGATGGCATATGGTTGATCTACTAGAGTTGACTCTTGCGCAGCAAACACCTGAACACACTCAAGGTGAAACAGCTGAATTTACTTGGCAATGGCTAGGTGAAGGGGTGTTGGTCTGCACGCCTAAAACACACTATAACAAAGCCATCATACTGTCTGCTGGTGTGCATGGGAATGAAACGGCACCGATTGAATTACTTGCAAAGATGATTCAAGACTTGTTTGCATGTCGTTTGCGTTTAACAGAACGGGTACTTTTTGTTTTTGGCAATACGCAAGCGATTCGCAAAGGTGTGCGTTATTTAGAAAATGATATGAACCGCATGTTTTGTGGTGCTTATCAGCAATTAACGATGGATGTTGAAACCCAACGGGCTGCATTGCTAGAGCAAGTTACAACGCAATTTTTTCAACAAAGCAATGTTGATGCCCAACGCTATCATTATGATTTGCATACTGCAATTCGAGCTTCATTACTTCCTGTCTTTGCTTTATTTCCTTATCAAACGCAACCTTACGATGATTTTCTGATTGAAAGTCTCAATGCTGCAGATCTTGATGCTTTGGTCTATCACAATGCTGTGGGTAAAACCTTTACACATTTTACTGCTGAGCATTTCCATGCAGCGAGCAGTACTTTGGAGTTGGGTAAGGCCAAAGCATTTGGTCAAAATGACTTAGCTGAGTTTTCAGCGATCGATCAGGTACTTCGCGCAATTCTATCCAGTGAAGTGCTGCCATCACGGCAAAAAAAGACTATTCGCCAATTTAAAGTTGTGGATTCAATTTTAAAACAAAGCGAGAACTTTCAACTACAGCTCGATGCAGGTGCCCCTAATTTTTCAACCTTTCAAAAAGGCGATGTAATCGCGACTCAAGTGGCTGGAAATTATATTGCACACGATCAGCAAGTTTGGATTTTATTTCCAAATCCAAACGTGAAAGTTGGATTAAGGGCTGGGCTCATCCTCAAAGAAATGATGTAGATAAAAAACAGTCTTCATATTTAAAGCGGTTCAAGGAAATGATGTACATGGAGTTTGAATATGGATATTCAGTAGAAACAAATAATTGAAAAGTGAAGGATTCTCTCAATCATCCTTTTTAAAAATCGAAACAGCAAGGACAAGTTGTCATAAGAATACAATTGGAGTAATTGTGTATGAGTAATAACAATGAGAAGACATTTCTGACAGGAGATGTCTTGAGTGGGGACTATGCACCCCAGCAAGAGTCATCTCAGCAATCGAATGTTTCATCATCTGGTGTGGTGGTTGGACAACCATTAAAACGTGCTATGACCAAGCGCCATTTGGTGATGCTCTCATTAGGTGGCGCGATTGGAACAGGACTGTTTCTTGGATCGGGAGATGTCATTTCTCAAGCTGGGCCGTTTGGGGCTGTTTTAGCTTACTTACTCGGTGGTGTTATTGCCTATATGGTGATGTTATGTCTAGGTGAGTTAGCTGTACACATGCCTGTTTCTGGGGCATTTGGTGAATATGCTCGCACCTATATTGGTCCGGGTACAGGTTACATGGTGACTTGGTTGTATTGGTTGACATGGACTGCCACCCTCGGTACAGAATTTACTGCTGCAGCATTGCTTATGCAGGAGTGGTTTCCTTCAATTTCGATGTGGATTTGGACGCTCATATTTGCAGGTTTAGTTTTTGGGTTAAATGTGAGTTCGACTCGTTTTTTTGCTGAGTCAGAATTTTGGTTATCGCTTGTTAAAGTATTGACGATTATTTGTTTCATTGGTTTAGGGCTTGTGGCGATCTTTGGTTTTATTCCTTATCAAGGTCATGAGTCAGCACCATTGTTTTAGTAAATTGACGGAACATGGTTGGTTTCCTCAAGGTATTTTTCCAATTTTTGCCACGATGCTGATCGTTAATTTTGCCTTTTCAGGAACTGAGTTGATTGGTGTCGCAGCGGGAGAAGCTGAGAATCCAGCTAAAACGGTCCCGAAAGCAATCAATGCTGCAATTTGGCGTTTACTGATTTTCTTTGTGGGTACGATTGTGGTGATTTGTGCCTTACTTCCATTTGAAATGGCAGGCCTCAATGCCAGTGGTATTAGCAGCAGCCCATTCGTTACGGTATTTAATTTTATTGGGATCCCGTATGCCGAAGATATTATTCGTTTTGTGATTATTACCGCATTACTTTCTGCAGCAAACTCAGGGTTATTTGCTGCATCTCGCATGATGTGGTCGCTCTCCATTCAAAAACAATTACCTAAAGTGTTTTCTACGCTCACTGCTTCGGGTACACCGATTATTGCGATTGTGGTCACCATGTTCGGTGCAATTCCTGGACTATTATCAGAGCATTTCGCACCAGAAACGATTTTTAAGAACTTGTTGGGTGTCGCTGCATTTACCATGGTTGTGGTATGGATTACGATTTGTATTAGTCAATTTAACTTCCGTCGACAATGGATCAAATCAGGTAAAACCGTTAAGGATCTGAAATTTGCTGCGCCATTGTTTCCTTTGACACCGATTTTAGGTGGCGTATTCTGCGTGATTACCTGCTTGAGTATGGTGGCTGATCCATCAATGCAAGTTGGTTTTGTCTGCTGTCTATTATTCATCATTGCATGTTATGCAAGTTACTATTTCTTTTATAAGGATAAATTGTCTTAAATGACACCATTATACTGAAGTACGTATACGTGAGATAAGATTTTAACGTATGCGTACTTTGAGTATGGGGCTCTTGTATCATTGTAACCTCATTTCAGTCTTTATTTTGTCATACTATTTAGCCTCTAAATAATGATGCATTTTATATACAACCAGATAAATACAGTTTCCGAGCTTGATTAGTGTAAAATTATTACAAGGCCAGAGTTCAGTGATGGATGGACTTGAGCAATGAAGATTTGACATTTGACGGTAAAGTGAAAGAGTACGGTATGACAGTAAGTCCAATTAAAATCAAAAAACCTTTGTATATCCCTTATGCTGGAAACGCGCTTTTAGAATTACCTTTGTTAAATAAAGGTTCTGCTTTTACTGAAGACGAACGTGAACGATTTAATTTACATGGTTTGATCCCTAACAATATTGAAAATATTGAAGAACAAACACAGCGGTCGTATCAGCAATATCTTTCTTTTGGGAATGACTTGAATAAACATATTTATTTAAGAAACATCCAAGATACCAATGAAACACTTTTTTTTTATAATTTATTGAGTCAACATCTAGATGAAATGTTGCCAATTATCTATACGCCAACCGTAGGTGAGGCATGCCAACGTTTTTCAGACATTTATCGTCGTCATCGAGGTATTTTTATTTCGTATGGTGAGAAAGAATATATCGATCAGATTATTCATAATGTGAATAAGCGTAATGTTAAAGTCATCGTAATCACGGATGGTGAGCGCATTCTCGGTTTGGGAGATCAAGGTATCGGTGGCATGGGGATTCCGATTGGAAAGCTGTCGCTATATACCGCATGTGGTGGAATTAGTCCTGCTTATACACTGCCCATCACCATTGATGTGGGGACCAATAACCAAGCATTGTTAAATGACCCGATTTATATGGGACTAAAAAGTCCGCGGATTACAGGTGAGGAATATTACCAATTTGTAGAAAAAATTATTTCTGCAATTCGTAAACGCTGGCCGAACGTGCTTATCCAGTTTGAAGATTTTGCACAACATAATGCGATGCCTTTACTTAATCAGTATCGTGATAGGATTTGTTGCTTTAATGATGATATTCAAGGTACAGCAGCAGTTACCGTTGCGACATTGATAGCGGCCTCACGTGCTCAGGGGAAACAACTTAAAGATCAGACCATTACCTTTGTTGGTGCAGGTTCAGCAGGTTGTGGTATTGCTGAACATATAGTAAGACAAATGATCGATGAAGGCTTAAGCGACCATGAGGCACGTTCACGTATCTTCATGGTAGATCGTTTGGGTTTGATGACTGATCAACAAGAAAATCTATTAGATTTCCAGAAAAAAATTGGCAACTCCAGTCGCTGCGATTCAATCATGGGAAGGGTTGAGTGACAATATTGCCTTATTGGATGTGGTGAAGAATGCTAAGCCAAGTATTTTGATTGGCGTATCAGGACAGGCTGGATTATTTAGTGAAGAAGTGATTAAGACTTTAGCTAAATATTATAAGCATCCAATTGTCTTGCCGTTGTCGAATCCAACTTCCCAAGTTGAAGCGCAACCAAAAGATATTATTGAATGGACACAGGGTTCAGCGATTGTAGCAACAGGTAGTCCGTTTTGCTCCTGTGTATTATGAAGGCAAACCTTATTCGATCGCACAATGTAATAACTCGTATATTTTCCCTGGGATCGGTCTCGGCGTGATTGCTTGTGGAGCGACACATATTAGCGACTCAATGTTGATGGCAGCAAGTACTGCTTTGGCGGATTGTTCTCCTCGACTGAAAAACCCAACAGCTGATTTATTGCCAAATATTAATGATATTCAACAGGTTTCAAAGTTTATCGCCTTTAAAGTAGCAAAAGCAGCGATGGCAGATGGCTTAGCTGTTCCGATGAGTAATGATCTACTCAAGACAGTGATCGATGATAATTTTTGGATACCCGAATACCGTCATTATCGTCGAGTAACCTTCTAATCCTTTTTTAAATAGAAAATGACCTCCAAAAGGAGGTCATTTTTTAATGCTTCCTTCTCAATAATTTAAACCATACTCCTCAATTCATTTGCTGTGTTATGCAATAGCGGAAGGACATGTTGAATTAAATAATCTTCTTGGACACGATTGGTCTGTGACATGCAGTTTAATGCTGCAATCGCTTGACCTTGAGCATTGAGAACAGGGACAGCAATCGCGATCACGCCGAGCTCATGTTCTTCTTTGGACAAACAATAATCCGAGCTTGCAATGTGTTGTAAACGTTCCAAGAATGCAGCTTCATTTGTTTCTGTGAATGCAGTTAAACGTTTTAATCCGTATTTCTGTACCCAATTTTTTTGCTGTTCTTGTGATAAAGCCGCTAATAAAACCTTACCTGTTGATGTGGCATGTGCAGGCAAACGGTGCCCAAGATGCATTCCAAAAGGGCTGACTCTGAGATTATCTTGCTGAGGTAAATAACTACGTGCGATGGGAACAACTTCATTTTCATCCAAAACAACGATGGAAAAAGTTAGTGTTGTCTGTGCACATAAGAGATTTAAAAAAGATTGGGTAATTTTAGGTAAATGTGCGGAGCTTAAATATGAACTTGAAAAGCGTAAAACCCGATGCGTAAGCCAATAATAATGTTCATCAGTCTCTAAATATCCTAGATATTTTAAAGTCTTTAAATACCGTCTTGCTGCTGTTCGGCTAATACCTGTACGTTCAGCGACTTGTGTGACGTTTAACCGCTGGCGATCTACACCAAAAGCTTCTAATAAACTTAGGCCTTTACCTAAGCCCGCAATATAGTCTTCTTGCCGAATTTGCTCATTTAAATAGGGATGCTGCAAATAATCATTTGGGTGAGGCATTTGAACTTCCTTGTTCTAGATCAGTTTTGTCCGAATATCGGACATACATAATGATATGCGGTTAATTTCGATTTTCATATATAGATGCTGTACCACGCAAGCAGTAATTTAAAAGATAAGGAATTTGCAAGGATGTGGTTATGGAAATCGTTAAAACGAAAGTTGCAATTATTGGTTCTGGACCTGCGGGTTTATTACTCGGACAGCTTTTATATAAAGCGGGTATTCATCATGTGATCATTGAACAACGCAGTGCTGAGTATGTCGCATCTCGTATTCGTGCAGGTATTTTAGAGCAAGTATCTGTTGATTTATTAGAACAAGCTGGTGTCGATCAGAATCTAAAGGCAAAAGGATTACCACACTCAGGTATTGAGATTTTAACCAATGGAAAAAAACATCGTGTTGATTTGTCTTCATTGACTGAAGGAAAACAAGTCACGGTCTATGGTCAAACAGAAGTGACCAAAGATTTAATGCAAGCACGTGAACATGCTGAACTAACCTCATTTTATGAGGCGGAACAAGTACAAGTTGATGACTTCTACAGCAAACCTAAAGTTACATTCCATTATCACGGAAAAGACTATCAAATAGAATGTGACTTCATTGCAGGTTGTGATGGCTATCATGGTGTTTGTCGTGCCAGTGTGCCAGAAGATAAAATTAAGACCTTTGAAAAAGTGTATCCATTTGGCTGGCTAGGCGTTTTAGCTGATGTACCCCCAGTTGCGGATGAGCTGATATATGTGCAATCTGAACGCGGTTTTGCTTTGTGTAGTATGCGTTCAGAAACACGTAGCCGTTACTACTTACAAGTACCACTGACAGATCATGTTGAGGATTGGTCTGATGAGCGATTTTGGGAAGAGTTGAAACGCCGTTTAGATCCTGAAAGTCGTGAAAAGCTTGTCACAGGGGTATCGATTGAGAAAAGTATTGCACCTTTGCGTAGTTTTGTGACAGAGCCGATGCGCTTCGGTCAATTATTCTTAGCAGGAGATGCCGCTCACATTGTACCTCCTACCGGAGCTAAAGGATTAAATCTGGCTGCTTCGGACATTGCTTATTTATCGAGTGCATTGATTGAGTATTATCATGAAGGTTCGGAGCAAGGGATCAATGAATACTCTGAAAAATGTTTGCAACGAGTGTGGAAAGCAGAACGATTTTCTTGGTGGATGACCCATCTACTGCATCGTTTTGAAACCGAAAGTGAATTTGACCATAAAATTAAACAGGCTGAATTAAGCTACATATTAACTTCTCAAGCAGGGCAGACCACTTTGGCTGAGAATTATGTTGGTTTGCCGTATGAGATTAGACCTTTGAACAATCTTCAGCCAGTAGGGTAGTTTCAGAGACAAAAAGAGAGCATGTATGCTCTCTTTATATTTTTTATTCAAGACTAAAACTTAAATCAGTTTTATGGTTTACAACTAAAGTTTTCGGCTTTTTCACTATCACCTTGACCATTGTAGCGAGCAATCAGTGGGTAAGGACAAAGTGGACGAGTACGATCAGGTGCCCAGTCTGGCGGAAGTTCAGCATTCACTTGACCACTTGGGTTACCTGTGCCGCGTGCAGTCGCAATGATTTTGTCAGGTACTTGCCCATATTCCACCCAGTTGACCAAAGCAGTCAATGCATCAAATTGGTCGGTCGCAATGCCATCACGGGTATGGTTCATGCCCGGAATCCTAAAGAAACGTGCAAATTCAGGTGCTGTACCTTTTGCATCATTTTTATAGCGTTGGAGCAGTTGATCGTACCAATTCTGAGTGTCATCCACCGAGAAAACGCCGTCTGCTGTGCCTTGCACCACAATCATTTTTCCACCGTGATTACGGAGTTTATCCAGATTAAGTTCATCGGGTGGCATCATGAATGACATCGAACTTTCTGTGTACACCTCATTGGTCGCTGATAGTTTTGGATAGTCGATATCGAAGTTAAAATTAAAGGCAAATTGTCTAGAATTTTGCATCACTGTTGGATCAGGTGGAACCTGAAAAATAATACCGACTGCAACGGGATCTCGTGCTGTTCCCACCGAAGATTCGAATTTCCAGCTTGCCCAGTTACTGCCGACTAAACCAGGGTCGAAAGGCTGGGTTGCATAGAGCGCTTGTCCAGCAGAGTTTACAGGGCCACGGTAAATTTTGACTAATACATCAATTTGTTCGGTACTTAAACAAGTACCATCTCTTGTGCTTGAGCAAACGGGTACATGCTGATGAATATCAAAAGCCGTACGGCAAGCCTCGACATCTTGGACCAAGCCATCTGCAACACCGTCTAAGGCATCGCATCGATCTAAAATCGCTTTTGCTAATACTTTACGCTCTGAAAGGATAAGGGCGGTACTTAGGTCATTTTCATCTGTTGCGACACGACGGAGTTGCTGCGCTGTATAGAGTTGAGCTGCGGCTGCACGAGGTAAATGAAAACCCGGTGTGCTTGCTAAAATTCCATCATATTGATCGCCTAAACGAGTTGCGGCAATCATGGCATGACGCCCGCCATTAGATGTACCGCCTGCATAGGAGCGGTCTGGAAATTTACCATATGCTGTTTTAATTAGATTTTTTGCCATAGGTGTAAGCTTGGTAATCGCACCATAGCCGTAGTTAATTCTAGCTTGAGGGTCTAAACCGAACATTGGATTTTGTGAGGCATTATGTCCAGCATCGGAAGAAATGACCGCAAAACCATCATGTAGCGCATTGGTCAGTGGACCACTGCTACCAACTTGACCCGTTGCAGGGACTAAATTACCATCAGTTCCGCCATTCCCTTGATAGAGAAAACGGCCGTTCCAATCAACAGGTAGACGCATTTCAAAACCAATTTGATAGGTTTGTCCATCCACGGGGCTTACACGTTGCTCCATATAGCCTTGGACTAAACAATGAGCGCCAATTGGCTTATGGGCGACAGTCAAAGTGCCTGCTTCTTGAAGCGTAGCTGAGCTAATGACCGTATTGTTGTACTGAAATCCGAGTAAGTCTGAACAGCTTCCTGTTATTTTTGCACCCACAGCAGGGGACAGCTGCGGTGGTTTGTTTGTTGAGGGAACCGTTGTGTCATCATTATCACTTCCACAGCCTGTCAAAGCGCCAAGCATGGCAAGTGTCAATGCGGAGCGGGTTAACAATCGTTTATTGTTAGAATCATTCATTTATTCATATCCTTATTGAATGAATGCTCGAGATTAGTCTAAAACCAGAAAATTCGCTGTGCTTCGAGCAATCATTTTGTTGTTTTGCCAGGCTTCACTTTCGAGATTCAGCACAGTTTTGCCTTGTTTAATGAATCGGCATTTGGTAATGATTCTGCCTACAGCACAGGGTCTTAAAAAATCCATGGTCAAGTTAATAGTTGTGGCGGGTTTATGATCATTGGCGAAATATGCAAAAAGTCCCATCACGTCGTCGAGCATGGCGCAGATCATGCCACCTTCAACGGTGCCGCGTGGATTGGTAAAGCTTTCTAGCGCCGTGTAGTGGATGGTGAGTTCAGTGTTTTTTTCATTCCAATGGATATTATGTCCACCCAAATGGTGATGGATGGGTGGTAAGTGTTCTAAAGTTTTCTGATCCATAATGAAGGGTCCATCCTTTGTAAGTGTTATAAAAATTATTATTTCAGCGTATAGGCATCATAAATAACCGCTTTACCCAAGCGCATTGCACTACCTACTGCAACGGTTTGATTAAGCCATGCATATTTAGGTGAGCTGGTTTCAAACTGCATGGTAATTTTGAAATAATAGTTTTTCGGGTCGACATCTTTGCCTTGAGCAAGCTGTTTTAGCGTTTCTGCCGAGCCGTGTCGATAACCTTTGGTTTGAAGATAAATGAGTGCACCGTCGTCGGTTTCTAATAAATATCGTGTATCAATAATTGCCAGTCCTTTGCCATCAACAATTTGCCAATCTGCACCATTATTTAAAATGCGGCCCTTAAGTGATTTCCCTTCGAATGTCCCACCTGTAATGGGAATAATTCGGCGTTTGCCTGCGTCAGTGGTTGTACCTAATTCCCAAACAGGGGCATTTAGATCAACACTAAATTTTGCCAAAGGCTCAAGGTGAATAGGTGGGGGACTATATTGCGTTTCGGCGTGAGTCAGGCCAATGAGACTAATTCCGCAGAGTAATGTTGCAACTTTCTTCATGATGAATTTTCCTAAATAAAAAGAGGTTCTATTTGTGATAGAACCCTTTGTTGTGAATTATTTAAATTTCCATGTGTAGTCAATGTTGATACGGGTTTCATTTACAGGTTTGATATTGGCAGTAGAAAGCATGTTGTTGTCATACATTGCATAACGCGCCCGCACTCCCAAATTTTTTAACCAGCCACTCTGAACGGTGTAGCCTAAATCAAAGTCTGTTTCGCGCTCTTTTAGATTGGTTCCACCTAAGTTGGGTGCATAAATATTACGACCTGTGGTGTAACGGGTCATGAAACGTAAACCTGGTACATAATCTTTAAAGTCATATTCATAACGGAAGCTATAGGCTTTTTCTTTTGGATTTAAAAACTCGCCCGGCCATGTATCAATGAGTAGCCCGGTTTCACCTCCAGTCAAATATGGAAATGCGGTATCGCCGTGATGCTGAAAGGTTCCAAAAATAAATTTGTGGTTTTGATGTTTAAGTTCGAAATGTGCATGATAAAGATCATTATCGACTAAACCTGCTTTTGCTTGTCCATCATCGCGACTGCGGTAATAGCGTAATTGTGAACTAAGATTGGTGGCATCATTAATTTGATATTGATGTAAGGCTCCGAACATAACTTGGTTATAAAGATCATCAACGTCCATGTAAAAAGCAGTCAGCTTAATTGTAGGGTGCAATTGATAATCACCACCTGCATAAAATAATTGATCTGTTTCAGCACTTTTAAATCGTCCATTTACCCCTGAAATTTTCATTTTTTCATGATTAGTGGAATCACGATGGTTGACGCGATTAATGTAAGCTGCTTGTAAGTCAAAATCTTGAAGGTCTTTGGATTCAATTGAGAGACCACGGTAGGTCTGTGGCAATAAACGGGCAGGTGAAGCAACTAGAACAGGGTTCATCGGTCTTAAGGTACCAACTTTAAGTTCAGTTTGGCTCATTTTAGCTTTTGCTGTGACACCAATTTGTCCGTAAGAGTCAGCAGGTTCATTGGTGACCGTATTTCTAAGTAAATTGCCTGTACCTGCATGTTCGGCATCGGCATCGAGTTTAAAGCCTGCTGTTGCAAGAATATCTAGCCCAAAACCAATGGTTCCCTCGGTGTAGCCCGAGTTTGCTTTGAGAATAAATCCTTGTGTCCAATCTTTTGCGGCAGGATATTTTGACTCTTCTTGATAGTCACGATCGAAATAAAAATTTCGTGTGGTCAGTTCTACTGTACTGTTATCAATGAAGTTACCTGCATAGACTGAACTTGTGAGCATTAAGGTGGAGTAGATCCATAATTTTGACATGGTATTTCTTCCTGAAAATAGTATTGTTGTTTTTCAACAGGGCTGGGTTGTTCTGTTTGCCTTGTTTCGTTTTTAAATCGAATTATTTTCCAAGTAGTTCTCGGGCGACGATTTCCTTCATGATTTCGTTGGTTCCTCCATAAATTTTTTGTACCCGTGCATCCACAAAAAAGCGTGAAATCGGATATTCCTGCATGTAACCGTAGCCGCCAAAAAGCTGAAGTAATTGATCAATCACTTCACATTGGACATCAGTGATAAAGCATTTTAGTGCGGCAACTTGGGTCACGCTTAACTGGTGTTGTTGATACAGCGCTGCACATTGATCTACAAAAGCTTGAGCGGCTTTTACTTTAATTTGCGCGTTTGCGAGTACAAACCGTGTGTTTTGCATTTGGCTTAAAGGTTGTCCGAAAGCTTTACGCTCTAATACATAGTCTTTAGTCAGTTCGATGGCACCTAAAATTGACCCCAAAGCCATCATGGAAATACTTAAACGTTCGCGTGGTAACTCTTGCATTAAATAAGCAAAGCCTTGTCCTTCTTCACCCAAACGTTGAGTTGTAGGTACACAAACATCATCAAAAAACAGTTCGGCTGTATCTTGGGCATGGAGTCCAATTTTTTGTAAAGAGCGGCCTTTTTTAACACCTTCTAAAGAGGCATCGACTAATAAAATTGAAATGCCTTTTGCTTTCGCTTGAGGGGCAGTTTTAGCCACCAAAACAATTAGGTCAGCATGCAAACCATTTGAAATAAACGTTTTTGAACCATTCACACGATATTGGTCATTTTCTAAAATGGCTTGAGTGCGTATAGCCTGTAAGTCTGAACCCGCATTGGCTTCTGTCATGGCAATTGCAGTGACGACTTCACCTGTCACCATTTTGGGTAGCCAATAACGTTTTTGTTCTTCAGTTCCAATATTTTGCAGATAAGGAGAGACCAGCTCATTTTGCCCGCCAATGGCAACTGCCAAAGATGCAAAGCCTGCTTGAGCAGTTTCTTGAACCAGCATGAGAGAGTAATGAACAGGAGCGCCGTAACCACCATATTCCTCGGGTACATCGACGCATAAAAAGCCATTTTCCCCAAGACAAAGCCATAGATCACGTGGGATAAGGCCATCGTGTTCCCATTGTTCATAATAAGGAGCAACCTGTTCTTTTAAGAATCTGCGGTAGCTATCCCGAAAGAGTTCAAATTCTGTATCGTGTGGCATGTTGAACCTTTTTTTAGGCAAAAGTGAGGCTAAGGCCCAAACCGAAGTTTGAGCTTCCTTTTTTATTTCAATTGCTTATTGCTTTAAGGTGGGTACCCGAATAATCAGCGGGTTTTCGGCCTGTTTTTGATAAAGTTCGTCAATTAAAGCAGCACGACGTTTTGTAATATTGCTTTGATTGAGGTTACCTTTATCGGTTACTTCGCCTGCATCGAGTTGAGGTGGCTCAGTCATTAAATAAAGCATGGAGACGGTATTTGAACTGCCAGTCGCATCTTTATTAAAAGTTGTTAAAAATTGGCGGAACCATTGTTGGACTTTCGGATGCCGTAGTATCTCGGTTGAAGAATGTTCGCCCAGTTTCAGACCTGCATATTGGGCACATGCTTCTAATTTCGGAAAAATCAGAAAACCAACAGCATTCAGGTTTGATCCTGTAATGCAAACATCTTGAACCAATAAATTACCTTGAATCAGTACTTTGTTGCGTAGTGTACCCACATTGACGAAAGTACCCGTATTGAGTTTGAAGTCTTCGGCAATTCGTCCGTCGTACATCAGTCCTTTAGTCGGATCATTAACATCGACTAAACGAACCGCATCACCTGTATGGAAAAAGCCTTCCTCATCAAATACAGTGCTTTGCTGGTCTGCTTTTAAGCGCCAATAGCCTTTCATGACGTGTTTGCCACGAACACAGAACTCAAGTTTGTCACCACATGGCACTAGCTTAATTTCGCATCCCGGAGCAGGGTAGCCAATAAAGCCAGCCATCACGCGTGGACCAGTGGTAAAAGCACAAGATGGTGCAGTTTCAGTCATACCCAATCCACTCATAATGCGGATTTTTTCTCCGCAATGATGCTGAGCAATTTTATCGAGTCTGTTCCAGCCCGCTTCTGAAAGCGCTGCACCTGCAAAGAATAAAATTTTAACTTTGGCAAAAAAGCGATTTCTTAATTCTTCATCTTTTTCTAATGCTTCGGTGAGTTCTTCCCAACCTTTTGGCACATTTAAGTAAACGGTAGGAGAAATTTCTTTGAGATTACGGATGGTTTCGTCAAATTTTCCGGCAATGGGTTTGCCATCATCAATGTAAATGGTACCGCCGTTATAAAGTGCGATACCGACATTGTGACTGCCGCCAAAGGTGTGGTGCCAAGACAGCCAGTCGAGTAGGACCGGTGGCGTTTCTTCAAACTCAGGAAAAGTCTGCAATAACATTTGCTGATTCACACACAACATTAAATGCGTGGTCGGTACAGCTTTAGGGAGTTTGGTTGAACCCGAGGTAAATAGAAATTTGGCAATCTGGTTTTCATCAAGCGTCTGATAAAACTCTTGAACATTTGAAACAGGCGTATCTAATAGTGACTGAAAAGATGTGCAGATCTGATCGCCGATAATTCCTTTATTGGTCACTACTTCAATGTCAGGTGTAATACAGGCCTGAATGGCTTTGCCAAAGGCTTGACCATCACAAGCATAGACCATGCCTGGGGTAAGTACTTCAAACACATGTTTAAGTTTACCAAAATCTTGCGAGACTAGAGAGTAGGCGGGGGAAATAGCCGAGAAAGGCACACCTGCTAGCATGGCGCCCATTGAGAGTGTCAAATGTTCGAGATCATTGCCACTTAAAATGACCAGCGGTCTTTCTTGGCTTAAATCACGATCATGTAAAGCCTGAGCAATGTGCCATGCACGCTGTAAAACTTCTGCATAACTTAGTTTGACCCATTCACCTTGAGCATTGCGTTTTGCAGCAAAAATATGGTCAGGTTTGGTTTGTGCAAAATGAATTAACCGATCTGTCAGTTTCTGTGGATACGGTTTTAATTGCTCTTTTGGGCTAATATAGAGCATGTCATCTTTATGGTGATAATGAATATCATGTCGCCCTAATTTTACGAACCGTTCGCGGTCTTGTGATTGAGTGGCATTCATCTGCATTTCTTTCACTCCATGGAAAGCGCATCACTGCGCTTTATTTTTTGCATCATGCAATTTTTATTTAATATGTTTTTGTGTCCGCATTAGCCTGATTAGATTGGATAATGACGTGATTGAGTTTGAATCGTAATCCAGCGTAAATCGGTAAATTCAGCAATAGACGCTTTACTACCAAATCGTCCGTAACCACTTGATTTTGTTCCTCCAAATGGCATTTGTGCTTCGTCATGTACGGTTGCACCGTTAATGTGACAAATACCCGAATCAATTTGTTTGGCCACGTCTAATGCTTGTGAAATATTCTGGCTAAACACTGCCGAAGAAAGACCATACTCGCTGTCATTTGCCAATGCTACTCCTTCTTCAATGCTTGAAAAGCGCTGAACTGTGCAAACAGGACCAAATGATTCTTCACGGTAAAGCAGCATGTCAGGCTTAATATTGAGTACCAATGTCGGTTGCATGGTGGTGTCTTCAATGTTAATGCCTAAAGGTAAGTCAGCCCCTTTGTTTTGGGCATCTTCCAACAAATGCTGAATACGGTTTGCAGCACGGCGACTTTCTAAAACACCCAGCACATTGTCTTTTGATGTTGGATGACCTGCTTGAATAGAGCGGGTTTTCTCGATCAATTTTTCAATAAATTGGTCGGCAATATCGTCTTGAACCAAAACACGTTCAGTCGACATACAGATTTGCCCTTGATTAAAGAATGCGCCAAAAGCAACAGCATTTACGGCTTCATTAATGTCTGCGTCATTTAAAACCACGGCAGGGGCCTTACCACCCAATTCAAGTAAAACAGGTTTTAAATATTTAGCCGCAGTCTCGGCAATAATTTTTCCGACTTTGGTTGAACCGGTAAAATTAATGCGCTTCACCGCTGGATGAGACACTAAACGCTCCACAATTTGTGGTGCATCTTCGGCGGCATGCGTAATCACATTCACGACACCTTCACCCAAACCTGCTTCATGTAACACTTCACCAATCAAACGTTGGGTTGCTGGACAAGCCTCCGATGCTTTTAATACAACTGTATTACCACAAGCCAGCGGCATGGCAAGCGCACGAGTTGCCAAAATGACTGGGGCGTTCCATGGTGCAATGCCAACAATGACACCGCAAGGCACCCGCACACCCATCGCAAGATTGCCCGGCACATCGGACGGAATCAGGCTTCCGTCCATTTGTGTGGTCATGGCTGCTGCTTCACGTAACATATTGGCAGCAATATGAACGTTAAACCCATACCATGTGGCAGTTGAACCTGTTTCTTGCATTCCAGTTTGAATGAATTGCTCAGTTTTCTGATCCATTAAATCAGCTGCTTTTAACAAGCGTAAACGGCGTTCGGTCGGCGAGAGTTTCGACCAGACCTTAAACGCTTTTTGTGCCGAATCGATTGCACGATCAACATCTTCCAAAGTTGCAGCAGCGGCTTTGCTCGCTACTGATCCATCAATGGGACTGATACGCTCAAAAGTTGCTTGATCTGATGCATCAACAGATTGACCGTGAATAAGTAACTGTACATTTTGCATGGGTTGTGTCCTTACATTGCCATTAGAAAAATCAAGAGTTAACCAGTACGCTTGTAACTTTGTAAACCAGGTTTAATTGATTTTTCATCTAAAAATTGTTTCAGACCTTGTTGACGACCATTTTCGGTATCGCGGTGGATACATTGATCTAGCTTGGCATATAAGTAATCTTCATTTTGATCCCATGTCAGTTCACGGCAGCGTTTAAAGCCATTTTTAGCAGTACGAAGAACTACAGGGTTTTTCTCAAGTAAACAATTTGCAAGTTCTGTTACTTCAGCTTTTAGCTGTGCCAAAGGTACACTTTTGTTGACTAATCCCATAGTTTCTGCTTCTTTGCCACTAAAGGTTTTACCTGTCATGATGTAGTACAAAGATGCTCGATGGCCTACGGTATCCGCCATTGCTTTACTGACAAGGTTACCCGGTGGGATACCCCAGTTGATTTCAGATAAACCAAAGGTTGCTTCGTCAGCTGCAATTGCAAGGTCGCACGCTACTAATGGTGAGAACCCACCTCCAAAGCACCAGCCGTTAACCATGGCAATGGTTGGTTTTGAATACATACGAAGAAGTTGCCACTGCCAGCGACATGAGTCACGGCGGATACGTTCTTGAAAAATCTCTGGTTGAGTGTCAACTTCACGGAAATATTCCTTCAAGTCCATACCGGCTGTCCAAGAGTCTCCAGCACCTGTGAGTACTACGACTTTAGCATCTTGATCAAGCTCGAGAGCCTCAAGCACATCAATCATTTCACGGTTAAGTGTTGGACTCATGGCATTCTTTTTTTCTGGGCGATTAAACGTAACCCATGCGATTCCATTTTCAATATTAACTTCTACGGTTTCCCAGCGATTTTCATATGTCATGGTCATACTCCTTGAAATGACATTAGCGTGTTCTGTGATTTAATTTAATATCAGTTAAACTTACATTCAAGTCTTTTTTAATATTTTGATGATATATTTTTTAATGTTATGAATTTTATAATAATTTTGATTTTTTACTATTTTTAATTGAAACAAATTAAAAAATATATTGCATTTTTGATAAGTTTAACTGATATTTTTAGGGTGTTTAATAAACAATACACAAAAAGGCTGAATGGATAGATTGGTCGAAAAAGGACAAGGTAATGGAAAAAGTATTTGGACAATCGGGCAGTGCAAAAATCACCTTACTGCTCTGTTTTGCAATCGCAATTTTTGAAGGTTTTGATCTTCAATCGATGGGTGTTGCTGCACCACGTATGCGTGCGGAATTTATGTTAGACAATGCTCAAATGGCTTGGGCATTTAGTGCTGCAATTCTTGGAACACTTCCAGGTGCAATTTTGGGTGGTCGATTAGCAGATATTGTAGGTAGAAAAAAAATTCTGATCTTAAGCATTTTATTATTTGGAATTATGTCGTTACTCACAGCTTTTGCGGCTGATTATAATTTACTATTGCTGATTCGCTTTTTAACTGGTTTGGGGATGGGCGGTGCGTTACCTATTATGATTACCATGGCATCTGAGGCTGTGTCAGATCAATATAAGGGAACAGCAGTCAGTGTGATGTATAGTGGTATTCCTTTTGGAGGGTTACTCACTTCAATTGTAGCCATGTTATTGGCAGGGGATAGTGAATGGCGGCATATTTTTTATATTGGGGGAATTGCTCCCATTCTATTGATTCCTTTGATTATTAAGTATTTACCAGAATCAAGTGATTACTTAAAGCGAAAAACACAACATCAAACCACTATTCCATTTTTTGAGGTACTATTTGCAAAAGAACGTCGTATGTCTACGATTCAGATATGGATTAGTTTCTTTTGTACACTGGTTGTATTGTACTTCTTACTGAATTGGTTGCCATTGTTGATGGGCGCCCAAGGTCTGTCAAAGTTCGAAGCCAATTATGTTCAAATGGGTTATAACATCGGCGGAATTTTTGGATCGATCTTAATGGGCATGATGCTCGATAAGCTACGTATGAGCTTTGTGATTAAATTAATTTATACTGGCATTTTACTGTCATTATGCTGTTTATCTATTTCTCCAACAGTTGCTTTACTTGTCCTTTCAGCAGTGGGATGTGGTCTATTCATTGTCGGGTGGACAGTCTGCTTTATATGGTCTAGCTGCGATGTATTATCCAACTGAAATGCGTGGTACTGGGGTTGGCTCAGCAGTTGCGATTGGTCGAATAGGTTCGTTTGCAGGACCTTTGATGGCAGGTTTTCTATTATCACTTGGTCAAAGTTCAACGATCGTGATTGGTGCAAGTATCCCTGTTATTCTTATTGCCGCGATTTCTGCTTTGTTACTTGTCAAGAAGCCTAAACAGCCTGTACATTTAGCACAAAGCACGAGTGCTCAGTAAGTTGCGATTTTAATAAAGTATGAGGCTTTGGCTTCATACTTTTTCTATTTTTTATGATGAATTATGAGTTATGGCACGTTCAAATACAGCTCCAACAACAATTCAAGATCAACCTAGATTAAGCTATATGATCGCCCGTGTTGATCGTATTATTAGTAAACATTTAACAGAGCAATTAAAACCATTGGACATTAGTCTGCCACAGTTTACAGCATTATCTGTGTTGGCATCTAAGCGTAATTTATCTAATGCTAAGCTTGCTGAACGTTCCTTCATTAAACCCCAATCGGCAAATAAAATTCTTCAGGATTTATTTAGTAATGGATGGATTGAAAAAACGCCAGATCCGACTCATGGGCGTCGTATTTTGGTGACACTGACGGATCAGGGGCTAAATAAGTTACATGAGTGCAATATTGTGGTTGAAAAAATCGAAGAGCAAATGCTGCAAGGTATTGATATAAACTTAGCTTATTTGATTCGAAATAACTTAGAACAGATGGTAAGTAATTTAAAAAATGGATGAATAAACAACTTATGATTTGAGTAACTTTAAAACTGCATTGCAAGAACAGTTACACATCCCATACCCGGTGTATACATACCCTACAATTTATACCGCTTTCGGCTATGGGAAAATAATTGTAATTGTTTGCTTTTTTATTATTTGGGTGTTGGTTGTGAAGTATATTTTTTTATCAAGTATTTTGTTTTTTGGACTTGTCGGCTGTACTTCGATTACGACAATGTCATCTGAGCAATTTAATCAACTTAGCACGACACAACTTCCATTTTCTGGCAATTGGTCAGGGCAAGTCGGAGAAGCATCCACTGTTTTGCATTTAAATCGTCAAGGTCATGGCAAACTTTGTATAGATAATAGCAAAGAAGTTATGTCGTACCGAGTGAAGTTAGTGAATGATGTACTTTATAGTGATCAGGGACTAAAGTTTAATGTGAAAGAAATCAAAGCCTCTCAGGCTACGTTGCATATGCGTATGTTGGGTTTAGGTGTAACATTTGAATTAAATAAAGATGATGCATTAAAAAATGCGACATCAAACTGTAAGACATTTATAAGTGCTTAAACCCTTAAATTTCAATTTGTCTATTTAAACCTAAAACCATTTAACCTTTGCTGCCAATAAAGAGTTATCTATGTTTTCTGCACACGTTCATGCATTTGCTTTATTTTTCTCATTGCTAAATCCTTTCTTGATGAGTGTCTATATGGTGGGGATGATTCGCAATACAGATGCTAAAGTTTTTAATAAGGCTCTGATTCAAGGGAGTTTTATTGCCTTAGCCGTTTTTATTCTGTTTGCGTGGGGCGGGGAAAGTATTTTTAGCCGTTATTTGAATGTACGTTTTGAGTCATTCCAGATTTTTGGTGGACTGATTTTCTTGGTTATTGGTTACCGTTATGTGTTCCAAGGTGCAGAAACAATAGGTGAAATGCGTGGGGCGCCTGAACATCTTGCTGGAACCATTGCGATGCCATTTATGATTGGTCCTGGAACCATTAGTGCTGCGGTGGTTACAGGGGTTACTGTACCTTTCATCAGCGCGGTTGCTGTGATTACACTCACCTTATTCCTCACATGTAGTATTTTGATTATAATGAAATATGGGCATGATCATTTACGATATAAACATGCCAAATACATAGACCGCTATTTTGATATTGTTGGTCGTTTATCTGCATTGCTGATTGGTACGATCGCAGTAGATATGATTGTTAATGGCGTTACAGGTCTTATTCAATCAACACAATAAAATATAGATAATTGAAACATCGATTTTACGGATTAAATTGAGAGACTAAATCAATGAAGTTTAGTCTCTCTTTCTACTATTTATGGCGCATAATAGATAATAAGAAATAAAGCTTTAATTAGTGAGTCTTTGTCTATGTGTCCATCGGATCAAATGAATCAAATCCCTGATGATCAATCAGAACTCACGATGTCAGTACTGATGACGCCTGACATGGCAAATTTTTCAGGTAATGTGCATGGTGGCGCAATTCTAAAATTGTTAGATCAAGTTGCGTATGCTTGTGCAAGTCGTTATTCAGGAAGCTATGTTGTTACATTATCAGTAGATAAAGTTAATTTTAAAAGAACCTATTTATGTTGGTGAGCTGGTCACATTTTTAGCCAGTATCAATCATGTTGGTCGTACCTCTATGGAGGTTGGTATTCGTGTAGAAGCACAAAATATTCAAAATCGTACGATTCGACATACCAATACCTGTTATTTCACAATGGTAGCAGTCGATGAAGAGCGTAAACCGAAGCAGGTTCCGCCTTTAAACTTAAATACGGATTGGAAACGTTGTCGTTTTGAAGCCGCAGAACAACGTAAAGAAATACGTTTACAAGAAGTTCATCAACCATCATGCAGTATTTTTAAATCTTCTTCTTAAGTCACAAGCATAAAAAAGATCGAACCGCAGCATGGTTCGATCTTTTTTTATTTATTATGAAATAGGGTCAAATCATAATAAACCGATTTAAAAGTAGAGGTAACTTTTAAAATCTATAGAATATTAGTTTGCAACTGGTGCTGATGCTGGAGCAGCTTCGCTGGTTGCATCAGTAGCTGGTTGTTCTTGAGTAGAAACAACAACACGCTCGTCAGTTTGAGCTTCAGTTTGCACTTCATCAGCAGTTGCAGCAAAAGTTGTAGCCGCAGCAAGTGTAAGTGTAGTTGCAAGAACAGTTTTGATAAGTTTCATTGTTGGCATCCTTAATTTCAGTTTCATTAAAAAACAACCTAATTTGTAGATCTGCCACAAATCTAGGTATGTGCTCCATGCTATGTGCCAAAGTTCATTGCGGCAATGCCCTTAACAATCTATTACGCTGATCTTAACAATTTGCAATGATAAAAGCCTTTATGTACAGGAACTGTAAATCCCGAGCAAATAATTCGGGATTAAAATGTATGGAAATATGTTTTTTTGGATAAAATTTAAACTGATTCTTTACGTAGATTAAACATTACAAGCGAGTTAATAAAATTAGCTTAATTGAATAATTCATTTATATTTGTATTTTAAATAAGAATAATAGATTGTTAATGTGATTTATATCACTTTATCACTTTATCACTTTATCACTTTATCACTTTATCACTTTATCACTTTATCACTTTATCACTTTATCACTTTATCACTTTATCACTTTATCACTTTATCACTTTATCACTTATAAATGAGTTTTTGTCTAAATTTTAATAATTATAAGGTAGAAATTTAATTTCTACATTTTCCCCATTACAATGCTTTCAGTTTTTTATTCTTGAGTATGTCGTGAAAATTATTGCTCGCAAAGCAGTTCCAACTCATATTATTTCTGGTTTTTTAGGAGCTGGTAAGACCACGCTATTACAGCATTTATTGACCCAAAAGCCGAAAAATGAAGTTTGGGCGATCCTCATGAATGAGTTTGGGCAAATTGGCGTGGATCAACAACTGATTACGCAGCAGGCGGGTTATGCTGTCAAGGAATTATTAGGGGGCTGTTTATGTTGTAGCAGTCAGTTGCCTATGCAGATTGCGTTATCCCGTTTACTAAGTGAAAGTAAACCAGATCGGCTATTTATTGAACCAACAGGATTAGGGCATCCAGCACAACTTTTGGAACAACTGACGGAGCAACATTGGCACAGTAGCTTGGATATGCGAGCATTGGTAGTTGTGGTTGATGGTAGTCGTCTGCATGATAAATCATGGGTGCAACAGCATCTCTATACTGACCAATTAAAGGCTGCACAAGTCGTTGTGCTTTCACACAAAGATTGTATGAAAGATGATGATCAGCAAGCCTATATTCAATTAAAACAAGAATATCAAACTTATGTGCAGTCCTGGATTGAAGCTGAAAATGGGCAAGTTTCACTTTTACAGCTTGATTTACCTTTAGTGCCAGTGCAACGAAAAATTCAGCCTTTACTGCATCAACAAATGACTCAAAAAAATGAGGGTGAGATGCAAGAAATCAAACAGCTCCCTTATCATTATGTTGAAACAGCTCAAGGTTATACCGTAGCAGGGTGGAAGCTGCCGAAACGCTGGCAATTCAAGTTTTATGATGTGTTAGATCTATTATGTACACAACAGGATTGGATTCGAATCAAGGCAATTTTTTATACCGATCAGGGCTGGAAAAGTTTTAATTTTAATCCTGAGCAATTCAATTATAAATCTACAGAAGAAAGTATTGATAATCGAATCGAAGTAATTATTCAGGATTCAGTTCAACATGATTGGTTATTATTTGAAACGCAGTTGTTGGCTTGTCGCGTAGATGGCTTAGAATCAATATGAATCTCCGCATTTGTTGAGCAAAATAGAGTATGCTTAGCGCCAAATTTGAGGACATGATTCATGGCGCTAAAAGCAACGATATATAAGGCAGATCTTAATATTGCCAATATGGATGATCACATTTACGCGGATTATCAACTAACACTTGCTCAACATCCTTCAGAAACCATCGAACGTTTAATGGTTCGTATTTTGGCTTATGCTCGTTATGCTGATGAGGAATTAGAATTTACCAAAGATCTATTTGAAACAGATGAGCCTGCTTTATGGCAGAAGGACTTAACGGGTTTATTAGAAAAATGGATTGAAGTAGGTTGTCCTTCTGAAGATAAAGTCAAAAAGGCAAGTGCACGATGCAAACGTGTTGCGGTTGTTACCTATGGAAGCCAAGCGCAAGATTGGTGGCAAAAAAACACTAAAATCAAAACATTGACGAATGTTGAGGTTTGGCAATTAGCACCAGAAACCAGTGAAGCTTTAGAGAAATTGTGCGAGCGAACGATGCAATTGCAACTCAATATTATGGATGGAGAGTGGACATTGTTAAGTGACAAAGGTCAAGTCGACATTCAGTGGCAACAATTGCAATAATTTTCGATAGTATTAATGTCGTTTGGAGAGATGAAATGAGTGCAGAGTTACAGATTATTGATCTGAAAGTTGGTGAAGGTAAAGAAGCCGTCAAGGGGGCATTGATTACCACGCACTATACAGGATGGTTGGAAGATGGAACACAATTCGATTCCTCACTTGATCGTGGAAATTACTTTGAAACAGTAATTGGCACTGGGCGTGTAATCAAAGGTTGGGATCAAGGCATTATGGGAATGCGTGTCGGTGGTAAGCGTAAATTGATTGTGCCTGCACATCTAGCTTATGGTGAGCGCAAGATAGGAAAAATTATTCCAGCAAATTCCAATCTAATTTTTGAAATTGAGCTTTTTGATGTGAAAACACGCGACGAATAGTTTGTCTGTAAGTATATAATCATCATGTGATTTAGGTCGATCTTGATGCTAAATCACATTAAAAATCATAAAGATAATTTTATAAATTTAGTCATAATCGTATCATCATAAATCGTTTGATTTTAAATAACTTTTCTTTTATCTGATTTTTATCCTAGCCTAAGAAAAAAAGATTGATTCTATAAAATTGGCTATATATCTTTGAGATTAAAGAGCAAATTTTAAAATGATAATGACTTGCCAAATAATGAGTTAGGATCTTTCTAAAATTGCTCATAAAGTTGCGGTCAGAGGGGGGATAAACTCTGAAGGCGACTTAAATTATAAAAATGCTGTACTAAGTAATAAAAAATTTTGAATGGGTAGAACAATATATGAATGATTATTTGGATATGACTGCATCTGAATTATTGAGAGAATTACATCACTTCTTCTTGATTGATACTTATGATGGTGCTGAAACAGGTTTTTGGGTGAATGAAAAAGCTTTTGTTGACAAACACTATTGGTTGGATGGTGAGCATAAAGTCGAAATTGTGAGAGAACAAAGTGCAAGCCATTTACATGCTCCACATAGTTATCGAATTACCTTATTGAATCAGGATGAGGGTGATGTTGTTTTATTAAACTATGATGGGGTAAACAAAAAGGTACTTACTTTTCGGCGCGGTGAGTGGGTAAATCGCATGTATAAATATTTTTATCAAAAAGAACGCCATTATTTACAGCAGCTTGCTGAGCATCCCAATTTTCAAGTGATTGATTATTAAATTTTAGGCATAAAAAAACCAGCTTAGGCTGGAATTTTTTAGCACCAAACTTCACTTATTGAAGAATGGTGCCCGAGGCCAGACTCGAACTGGCACGCTTTGTGGGCGGGGGATTTTAAATCCCCTGTGTCTACCGATTTCACCACTCGGGCATGTGCGCAATAATAGAGGACACTTTAAAACTTGGCAAGTGCAAAACTGATTGTTTGCTTTCTTTTCAATCAATTCATGTGTTTATCGGATAAAACTAAGCTGATTTTCATCATTTATTCATCAAATTGAGATCAAAGCTTCATATCAAAGACTTATTTTTAGCTATTTGTAGTGATAAAAACTAAGGTAGCTATCCAATGACAGCAAAAATTTCACGACGGGAACTGATTCAAAAAAGTTTATTTGGTTTTGGGGCTTTATCTTTATCTGCCAGTTTTACAGGATGTAATAATAGTTCAGATAAAGAAACCCATGTGCTGAAAGTCAGTTTTGATCATGGTGTTGCAAGTGGGGATCCATTACATGACCGTGTCATTTTATGGACTCGATTAACACCGAATGATGCGAGCGCACGTTTACAAGTGACTTGGCAGATTGCATTAGATCGACAGTTTAAACAAATCATCAAGAGCGATAAAGTGATCACTACAGCATATGATGACTTTACGGTAAAAGTTGATGCGGCGGGTTTGAAAGCGGACCAAAGTTATTTTTATCGCTTTATTTTTGGCGACAAGATTTCTCCTGTTGGGCAAACCAAGACTTTAGCTGTAAATACCTCAAAAGTAAGTTTTGCAGTGTGTTCTTGTTCTAACTATCCAGCAGGTTATTTCTATGTTTATCGTGAGATAGCAAAGCAAAACGTCGATGTGGTTATTCATCTTGGTGATTATATTTATGAATATGGTGCAGGTGGCTATGCTTATGAGAATGCTGCTGAATTAGGACGAACTTTGGCAGATGATAATAATCAGGAAATTATCAAATTAGATGATTATCGCAAACGTTATGCTTTATATCGTCAAGATCCAGACCTACAAGCAGCACATCAACGTCATCCATTCATCGTGGTTTGGGATGACCATGAGTTAGCGAATGATACATGGAAAGATGGTGCAGAGAATCATCAAGAAAATGAAGGTTCATTCTTAGAACGTAAATTGGCAGCCTTACAAGCCTATTTTGAATGGATGCCAATTCGTCCAATTGATGGTCAACAGGTTAAAATTTATCGACAGTTTGATTTTGGTCATTTAGTACAACTGACGATGTTGGATACGCGTATTATTGCGCGTGATGAACAGTTGGATTATGCAAATTACATTACAGCTTCGGGCTTGGATGTTGCAAAATTTCAAGCTGATCTAATTGATCGTACTCGTACTTTAATGGGATATGATCAGCGAGATTGGTTGCTTGGAAAACTACAGCAATCTACAGCAACATGGAATGTATTAGGCCAACAGATTTTAATGAGTAAAATGCTGATTCCAGCTGAGTTGTTACTTTCATTGGCCGAGATTACTTCTGGTCAGCCAAGCATGGATACATTAGTAAAGATGCAAACGCAGATCAAAGAATTAGTCACGTTAAAAATGCGTTTAAAACAAGGTGATCCAAGCCTTACTGTACAAGAGAAAGCACGTGTCCTTACCGTTGCTCCTTATAATTTAGATGCATGGGATGGTTATTTTGCTGAGCGGGAAATGCTGTATGGTACTTTGGCACAATTAAAAAAGAAAATTGTTGTGTTAGCAGGGGATACGCACAATGCATGGTCGTCTAATTTATATAGTCAAGATGGCGCTTTTGTTGGTGTTGAACTGGCCACTAGTTCTGTATCTTCACCAGGTATGGAAAAGTATCTCAATATTCCGACGGATCAATTACAACAATTTGAATCAGCGTTTACGACTTTAATCGATGAGTTGAACTACTGTAATTTAAACCAGCGTGGTTATTTGATGGTTGAGTTTGATGAAGCAAAAGTTCACTCAGAATGGATTTTCGTTGATTCAATTAAAAAAACGGAATATCAACTTGATACTGCTAGACAATATCGGTTGGATCTAGATGTGGACTTGTTGCCGATTGCACCGAAACAGCAAGTCGCATAATGAATGGAATCGAAAAGCCAAGTCATTGTACTTGGCTTTTTTTGATTTAATAAATTTCAGGCATAAAAAAACCAGCTTACGCTGGAATTTTTTAGCACCAAACCTCACTTACTGAAGAATGGTGCCCGAGGCCAGACTCGAACTGGCACGCTTTGTGGGCGGGGGATTTTAAATCCCCTGTGTCTACCGATTTCACCACTCGGGCTTTACCAATGGAGGCGGAGGTCGGAATCGAACCGGCGTACACGGAGTTGCAGTCCGCTGCATGACCACTCTGCCACCCCGCCATCTCTTGGTGATGCACATATTAGCAATCTTTAGAAAAAAAACAATAGTGTTTATAGCGAATATGCACATAAAAACAACATCTAAAAGAATATTGGCTAAATTATCATGTATTATTTACGCTATTGATTGATACCCACTTTGGAGATGCGCTGTGGCATTGGTTTTAGACGGTCGTGCATTGGCAACACAAATCGAAGCTGATTTGTTAGTACGTGTAGAAGCATTAAAAGCAAAATCGGGACGTACCCCAATCTTAGCAACAATCTTGGTTGGTGATGATGGTGCATCTGCAACTTATGTACGTATGAAAGGTAATGCGTGCCGCCGTGTTGGAATGGATTCACTTAAAGTAGAGCTTCCAAAAGAAACCACTACAGAACAATTATTAGCTGAAATTGAAAAATTAAATGCAAATCCTGATGTGCACGGTATTTTGCTTCAACATCCTGTTCCAGAACAAATTGATGAAAGAGCATGTTTCGATGCAATTTCATTGGAAAAAGATGTCGACGGCGTAACCTGTTTAGGTTTTGGTCGTATGGCGATGGGTGAGTCTGCTTATGGTTCAGCAACGCCAGCAGGTATCATGACCATTTTGCAAGAAAACAAGATTGAAATCGCGGGTAAACATGCGGTTGTTGTTGGTCGTTCAGCGATTTTAGGTAAACCAATGGCAATGATGCTATTACAAGCCAATGCTACCGTGACCATTTGTCATTCACGTACTCAAAACCTTCCAGAGTTAGTGAAACAAGCGGACATTATTGTGGGGGCAGTTGGTAAAGCTGAATTGATTCAAAAAGACTGGATTAAACAAGGCGCGGTTGTGGTTGATGCTGGTTTCCATCCACGTGATGGTGGTGGTGTGGGGGATATTCAATTGGTGGGTATTGAAGATGTTGCTTCAGCATACACACCAGTACCAGGTGGTGTGGGGCCGATGACGATTACCACGTTGATTCGCCAAACAGTAGAAGCTGCTGAGAAGGCTTTAGGTTAATATTTTGACCCCTCTAATATAGAGGGGTTTTTTTCAAGAATTAAAGAACGATGAGCTGTACATTTCAATTTGCGAAAGCGCCTGAGCAATTGCTAAAAGCACTACATGAAGTTATTCCAAATACTGATTTATTGGTTCAACAACTGCCAGAAACTCCAATTTCCTTATGGTTGATTCCACCTGTATTTCCTACTGATCGCTTAGACGATGAGGTTATTCGACGAATTTGGAATGAGACACCGTATTGGATCTTTTGCTGGGCTTCAGGGTTGGCGATGGCGCAATGGTTACTTGCTGAACCGCATCATGTAAAAGATAAGGTGGTATTGGATTTTGGTGCTGGCTCAGGTGTAGTTGCAATTGCAGCGAAAATGGCGGGTGCAAAACGTGTCATTTGCTGTGACATTGATCAAGTGAGCTTAGCGTCATGTCGTGAAAATGCATTACTGAATAATGTCGAACTTGAATATTTAGATGATCTGTATAAATCTGAAAAAGTCGATGTCTTGCTTGCAGCTGATGTTCTTTACGATCAGTGTAATCGCTTCTTTTTGGATGAGTTTTTAAAGTTCGCACCTGAAGTCTGGGTTGCGGACAGCCGAGTGAAAAATTTTAGCCATCCTCACTATATTAAGTTGGATGAGCGGAGCGCAACAACATGGCCTGACTTAGATGAGGCCAAAGAATTTAGAAATGTGAGTTTTTATCGAACTAAGTAACTAGCTTCAATTGATTTTCTTCTTCAAAAATTAATTGTCATCATTTGCTTTAAAAAATATCAAAACTCAACACAATCCTATGATATCGCATGTTAAAACATAAAGTGGTTCATCTCTTTAGATGACATCAAATAAAACGAAATAGAAAAGGAGAGCGGTATGGGAATTCAGCAAACAGATGATAGTAAGCACGGAGTTTTTAAACTATTTGATGGTGATGTAATTGCTGGTGAAATGGCTTATACATGGGCGGGTGAAGAAATGCTTATTATTGACCATACCGATGTGAATGAGAATTTCCGAGGACAAGGTGTTGGTCGTCAACTCCTTGATGCATTAGTTGAGTTTGTGCGTCAGCGTCAGGTCAAAGTTATTCCGCTATGTCCTTTTGCAAAATCTGTATTTGATAAAGATCCATCTATTTGTGATGTTCTAAAAGTATAAATGAAAATGGATGTAGTCATCTGTGAACTGCCTACATCCATTTTTATCGGTGGAATTATGAACAAGTGTAGCGAACAACAGTTAGCGTTGTTGGTTTAGCTTCAAGCGCCTGACGAGTTGCATAACCTTCAGTATTATTAAAATCAGGTGAGTTTGATAGACCAAAAGTTGCGCGACTGTTTCCTAGTTGGACACCATATTGTTCTTGCTTGGTTGGATTCATGATTTCGTTGGTACTCAGGATGTTGAGTTTGTAATTTTTTTCTACGCCGAGAACTTGTTTGCAAGCATGCTGAAGTTTCTTTTCATCTACATTGGCGTTGCCACGGGCAGAAAGTGTATATGCAATAGTAGCGGAAGTTGCTGTTTTATCTTCAATTTGATAACCCTTTTCACCATTATATTGATGTGAGGTGCTTTGACATGCAGCAATTAAAAGTGTACCGCTTACAATAAAAAATAAATTAATTTTTTTCATTTCAATCGTCCTGTTATTTCTGGTTTTAGTATCGCATAAAATGATTTTTGAATTGTTAGGAATCTTTAAAAGTTCTGCGTTTCGTCAATTTTATATTCAAATTTAAAGAAAGAATTTTCGTTTACGAACAATTTTGCATATAATCTGCCGAGTTTTTAATTTAATGCAAAAGTCATTGCTTTATTGCGATATTGCTACCCGTTTTTCGGGCGTTTAATTTATTGCTCAAATAGGAGCTGTTGATGTCCAACAAATCCTAAAATAAGGCAGGTCTGGTTAGGTATGTCATGATCTCTACAGATAGTCAAAAAAAATATGTTGTTGCATTTGACCAAGGTACAACGAGTTCACGTGCAATCGTATTGGATCACGATGCGAATGTCATCACTATTGCTCAGCGTGAGTTTACGCAAATTTACCCACAACCAGGTTGGGTTGAGCATGATCCTATGGAAATCTGGGCGACTCAAAGCGCAGTTTGGGTTGAAGCCTTAGCACAAGCGAGCATTTCTAGTGATGAAATTGCCGCGATCGGGATTACCAACCAACGTGAAACTACGGTCATTTGGGATAAAAAAACAGGTAAGCCGATCTATAATGCGATTGTATGGCAAAGCCGACAAAGCAATGAAATTTGCAATCAACTACGTCAGGATGGTTGGCAAGATTATGTGCGAAAAGTAACAGGACTAGTTATTGATCCTTATTTTTCGGCCACTAAAATCAAGTGGATTCTTGATCGTGTTGAAGGTAGTCGTGAGCGTGCAGAACGTGGAGAGCTTTTATTCGGTACGATCGATACATGGTTAATTTGGAAATTAACCAATGGTCAAGTACATGTCACAGACTATACCAATGCCTCTCGTACGATGTTATTCAACATTGAAACTTTGCAGTGGGATGGCAAGCTTCTTGAAGCTTTAGATATTCCTAAGGCAATGTTGCCTGAAGTGCGTAGTTCTTCTGAGGTGTATGGCTATACGCATACCATTAGTGGTCAGGAAATTGGTATTCCAATTGCAGGTATTGCAGGTGATCAACAAGCTGCATTGTTTGGGCAGATGTGTGTTGAAGTTGGTCAAGCCAAAAATACCTATGGGACAGGTTGTTTCTTACTCATGAACACTGGTGAGCGTATGGTTCAATCAGATCATGGCTTGTTGACGACGATCGCTTGTGGTGCAAAAGGTGAAGTGAACTATGCGCTAGAGGGAGCTGTTTTTAATGGCGGTTCTTGTGTGCAGTGGTTACGTGATGAGTTAAAAGCGATTAATGATTCACATGACTCTGAGTATTATGCAACCAAAGTTAAAGATAGTAACGGGGTATATGTGGTACCCGCATTTACTGGATTGGGTGCACCGTACTGGGATCCAACTGCTCGTGGTGCAATTTTGGGCATTACTCGTGGTGTGAGTATTGAACATATCATCCGTGCAACTTTAGAATCTATTGCGTATCAGACGCGTGATGTTTTGGATGCAATGCAACAAGATTCGGGTGAGAAATTACGAACCTTACGTGTAGATGGTGGGGTCACTGCAAATAACTTCTTAATGCAGTTCCAGGCAGATATTTTATCCACCTCTGTAGAGCGTCCTGCGATGAAAGAAACTACAGGAATGGGCGCAGCATTTTTAGCGGGTCTTGCTGTCGGTTTTTGGTCGGATTTAAACGAGTTAAAGCGTAGAATGACGATTGAAAATACTTTCACGCCAGCATGTACACAGGAAGAAACTGAAAAACTCTACACTGGCTGGCTAAAAGCTGTAGGTCGTACCCGTGATTGGGCTGAGGATTAAGCACAACAATCACTGAGTCATATTGATTTAAAATAGCATAGGATGGATGAGCATGAGCTTGATACTACGCCAACAAAAAACCCTTGAGCTTGTACGGGAACGTGGCTATATCAGTATTGAAGAGCTTGCTCAATATTTCGATGTGACACCACAGACGATTCGTCGTGATATTAATCAATTGGCTGATGAAGGCTTGCTGCGTCGCTATCATGGCGGCGCAGCACATGATTCAACGGTGGAAAACACGGAATATACCACCCGTGTTGGTTACATGCTTGAAGAAAAGAGAACTATTGCAGAGGCTGTGGCGGCGGCTGTACCCGACCATGCTTCGTTGTTTATTAACATCGGGACAACCACAGAAGCCATTGCACATGCATTGTTAAACCACACTGGACTAAAAATTATCACCAATAATTTAAATGTCGCGAAGATTTTGAGTACTAAAGAAGATTTTGAGGTATTGATCGCCAGTGGGCGTGTTCGTCCAGACGGAGGGGTGATTGGTCAAGCAACCGCTGACTTTTTTAAACAGTTCAAGGCTGATTATGCTTTAGTGGGGATTAGTGGAATAGAAGAAGATGGCACATTGTTAGATTTCGATTTTCAAGAAGTCTGTGTATCACAAGAAATTATCTCAAGTGCTCGTCAGGTTTTTCTCGCAGCAGACAGTAGTAAGTTTGGTCGAAATGCAATGATTCGTTTAGGATCATTAAAACAAGTTGATTGCATTTTTACGGATCAACAACCCAATGAGCAATATATGAAAATGATCCAAGAATTAGACGTTGGTTTGATTATTGCGAAATAGATTTCATTTTCGAAAAACAACGTACCAAATTCTAATAAAAATTATTTAAAATCAATTGTATTTTCTTGTTTAGTGGAATGTCTGAGACATTCCACGGCTTTCACTTAATTTTCATTTGAATAATTCAATACACAAAACGTCGATTAGTTTACGTTTTTGTGGCTATTTTATATTGTTAATTTTCATTTTATATGTTTAAATTTTCATTATTGAACAATAATGAAAATTTGCGGTGATTTATGCAAACTTCTCCTCAGTCAAGTGACAAAATTTATGACCTTGCCATCATTGGTGGTGGGATCAATGGTGTGGGTATTGCTGTTGATGCTGCTGGGCGTGGTTTATCGGTATTTTTATGTGAAAAAGATGATTTGGCGAGCCATACTTCATCTGCGAGTAGTAAGCTGATTCACGGTGGTTTGCGTTACCTTGAACATAAAGAGTTTCGTTTGGTGCGTGAAGCATTAGCTGAGCGTGAAGTGTTGCTCAATAAAGCGCCACACATTATTCGCCCAATGCGTTTTATTATGCCTCATCGTCCACATTTACGCCCAGCATGGCTGATTCGTACGGGCTTATTCTTTTATGATCATTTAGGTAAGCGTGAAAAATTATTGGGTTCAAATAATGTCTACTTTAAAGATGATAGTCCGTTAAACACAGCGATTACACGTGGTTTTGAATATTCAGACTGTGCAGTAGATGATTCACGTTTAGTTGTTTTGAATGCAATGCATGCACGTGAAAAAGGGGCAGAAATTGTAACGCGTACCCGTTGTTTATCTGCTCGACGTGAAGGACAAATTTGGATTGTCGATTTGGAAAATGCAGAAGGGCAATTTCAAATTAAAGCGAAGGCTTTGGTGAATGCTGCAGGTCCTTGGGTCGCACAGTTTATTAAACAGGATTTACAGCTAAAATCTCCTTATGGTATTCGTTTGATTCAAGGTAGTCACATCATCGTACCGAAGCTTTATGAGGGTGATAAAGCTTTCATTATGCAAAATGATGACCGCCGTATTGTCTTTGCAATTCCATATTTGGATCAATACACCATGATTGGTACCACCGACCATGAGTATGAAGGTGATCCAGCTCAAGTGAAAATTACTCAAGCTGAGATTGATTATCTCATTGAGGTGAGTAATGCGCATTTTAAAAAGCAACTTACCCAAGCTGATATTATCTCAACTTTCGCTGGGGTGCGCCCATTATGTGACGATGAGTCAGATAATCCATCTGCGGTGACACGTGACTATACGTTAGCCTTATCAAAAGAAGCTGCGGAGCAAGCGCCATTACTTTCGGTATTTGGTGGAAAGTTAACGACTTATCGTAAGCTTGCTGAGTCTGCAATGTTGCAACTGAAAGCATTTTTCCCAGCGATGAAAGGCAGTTGGACTGCAACGGAAACTTTGCCGGGCGGTGAAAAGATGGTGTCGGTTGAGCAGTTAGCTAATGAAATCCGCGCGCAAATCTCCGATGCTTCAGAAGCTTTGGCGAAACGTTGGGCGGGAGCCTATGGCTCGCGTATTTGGAATATTTTAGGTGAAGCAAGTTCGGTTAAGCAGCTTGGTCAACATTTTGGTCAGGGCTTATATGTGAGAGAAGTGGACTATTTGTGGCGTTTCGAATGGGTAACGACCAGTGAAGATCTTCTTTGGAGACGCTCTAAGCTTGGTTTAAGCATGACTAATGATGAAGTCGCATCATTGGATGCATATTTAAAAACTAAAAATCAGGCACCTAACGCTGCTTAAAATATTAACCCCTTATCCTAGTATTAAGATAAGGGGTTAAATTTATTAATATTTAAACTTAAGCGCAACGCTATAGTTTGCAGGTTCTCCGTAGAATGCTTGACTATAAGTGAAGCTATTTAAATAATTTTTATCAGTGACATTATTTGCATTGGCCTGAACGGTGAAATGTTGGTTCACTTCATAGCTTGCCATTAGATTTAGTAAAGCATAATCACTTTGTTTCAAATACGCCGATTTTACATTGTCAAAAATCGAGGTTTTCCCTTGCCATTGCAGTCCTGCGCCAACTTTTAGTTTTGGTAGTTGAGCAGGTGTATAGGTGGTCAGTAGATTAAAGGTTTGAGTCGGATTATAAGTTCTCGCAGCCCCACCATTTTTTAGATCTTGTAAACTAAATTGAGCATAACCAAGAGAGACGTTGACTTGATCGGTTAATTGTCCTGCCAAACCAACTTCGACACCTTGTGAACGTAAATCACTAATCCCAACTTTTCGATTTAAAGGATGTCCGTCACTTGAGCGCAGAGGATAATTATTTTCTTCTGTTCTAAATATCGCCAAGGTTCCTGTTAGTTTGTCATCTAACCACGCACTTTTAATCCCAACTTCATAGCTTTTACCTTCGATTGGATCGGCAACTTTTCCTGTGGCTTCATTCACAGAAGTTTGAGGGCGAAAGATCGAGGTGTAACTCATATAACCTATATATTCAGGGCTAAAGTTATAGGTAATCCCTGCATAAGGCGAAAGCTTACTTTCATCGTAATTCATTGGTGAGGTGTAGCTATAACCCTCACTTTTTGCTTTAACGTAGTTGGCGCCAAGTGTCACTTTGAGATCATCATTGAGGTGAAGACGTGTGGCTGCATAAATAGATTCATTACGTTGGCTGTAGTCAGCTTGTTTGACGAAATCTGACCAAGTGACATGCTTTGGTGTCCAGCTTGCCCAATTGGTTGTATAAGGTGTAACTGAGATTTGTCCGTTGTATTCAGAGCTTACATGATTGATATTGCTGTCATGTAGCGTACCTTGCTTTTGGTGGTCAACTTGATCACTTTTAGAAAAGGTATAACCAATGATTGCTTCATGCTCTCGATTAAATAGGTCAAATTTGCCTTGAAGATTAAAATCAGCAGTGTGTAGTTTATTATTCTCTAAATAACCATTTGGTGTTAATGAAACTCCTGAGCCGTCTGCGTTTGGATAGCCATAATAGTATAAAAGCTGGCTTTCACGATCTTTTTCATTGTAGTTATAGCTTAGGTTAGCAGACCATGTATCTAGGAATTTTTGTTTTAGTTCGATAAATGCATTTCTAGAAGTGTTGTCCCAATATGCCCAATCTGGATTGGGGTTAAATGAGCGATCATAACTGAGTTGTTTGCCAGAACTATCCATGAGTGGGATCGCACCCCAGTTGTTGGCATTTGGTTTATTTTTTTCTTGACTGGCACCAATGGTGAGAAGGGTAGAGTCAGTAATATCTGCTTCTATAACACCTACAATTCCATTTTTTTCTGAGGAATAACGATCGAGATGTGAGTCACCTGTTTGTTGGAAGCCAGCCAATCTTGCACGTATATGATCATTTAAACGACCAGAAGCATCTGCTTCATAGCGTTGCGTGTCCCACGAACCATAGCTAAGAGAGCTGCTGGCTTGAAACTCTTTGGTTGGGCGCTTTCGAACGTAGTTGATGGTTGCACTTGGATCACCAAAAGCATTGGTTAAAGCATTTGCGCCTTTAACGACTTCAATACGATCATAAAAATAACTGTCAGGATTAGTATCTGTGGTATTCCAATTGGTTAATGGGAAACCAACACCATCAATTAATATATTTGAAATTTCGAATCCGCGAGCCATATATACGGCGCGTTCCGTTTCGAGCGCATTGACTGTTACGCCAGGGGTATTATTTAAAATATCTCGTGTTGAGGTTAAACCAAAGTCTTCGATCTGTTGGCGAGTGATGACATTGATGGTTTGAGGGGTTTCTTTGGCTGCGATATTGAGCTTGGTCGCACTTGAGCTATTTTTAATCGTATAGGATTTGGTGCTTTCAGAATCCGAATTTTCTTCCTGAGTCGCTTTGACTTGAATGGTTGGGAGTTGCTGTGATACTTCATCTGCTGCAAAGCTGTAGGGGCTAATGCTGACTAAGCTTGATAGCGCAAGAAAAAGTGAGTTTCGTTTGAAGGAGAGGGTCGAGCTCATATTTACAACCGTGTAAATGAGAAATATTATTATTATAATTATCGTTAAAAATGTTTTGTTTTGCAATTTTTTTGTTATGAAGTTTTGGGATATACGGGTGAAATCCAAATATTAAGTTGGGATTTACAAGATATAGAAGATGGAAAATTGAAAGAGGAATATTGATTTTTATCAAAAGTTAAATATAAGTAATTAATATTAAATATTTCTTAACAATATCAGGCATGCTTAAAAAATTAAATAAACATAATAATCAGCAAATTAGAATTTATTATTAATTTTTTAAATATATTGATGATAACAATTCTTGTTAAGGTTGAGTGAATAATGTATATTCCGTTTCAGTTTGTAACATTACATAACATTCTGTATATTTGAATATGAATAAAACAATTCGTTTTTATGCTGCATGTGTAGCATCTATCCCTCTCTCTGCGATCGCTGCTGACTTAAAGTCTCCCCCGAGTCCAGAACAAATCTCTACATTGGAAGTCGTTCGGCAGGATCAGCGTTTACATGAATTAAAGCAACAATTACTTGAGCAAAACATTCAGCTCACACCAAAACCAGCCAAGGATCATCAAAGCTTACAATCGATTGTTGTTGCAGAAAGCCCATGTTTTAAAATCAACCAACTCAGTTTAGATATTACAAACAATCAGGATCAGAGATACAGCCCAAAAGACTTCGACTTTGTCATCAAAGCATTAAGTGATCCCAAAAAAGGAATTTTGGGACAGTGCATTGGCACGCAAAGCCTACAAAACTTGGTGAAATTTGCACAGAATGAAGTGCTTAAGAAAGGCTACCTCACCACGCAAGTCATTGCTCCTCAACAAGACTTAAATACGGGCATTTTAGAATTACAGCTTGAACTAGGGCGATTGCATCAGTTCATTCAAAAAGATGCCGAGCCATCAAAATTAGAACTCTCCGCTGCGTTACCTTTTAAAGAAAATGATGTCCTTAATCTACGGCAGTTTGATCAAGGCTTAGAAAATTTAAAACGAGCAACCAATCGACGTTTAGACCTTCAAATTGTGCCAACAAATGATGAACACCATGAACATCGCGGCTATAGTGATGTATTGATTTCTGCTGAACCTTTACAAAAACTGAATTTTAATATCGGGCTTGATGACTCGGGCACTAAAAGTACAGGAAAATATATTGGTAATGTTGGGATTGGGGTAAACAGTCCATTTCATCTCAACGATGCATTCAATCTAAACTTTAGTCATTCACTAGATAACTTGCATCGTGACCGCAACCAAAACTTCTTTGCGAGCTATCAACTCCCATTTCGTAACTATGATGTGAGTGTTAGTTTTAACCAGTCAGAATACGAACAATATGTTGCAGGCTATAACCAACCAATTTTATATAGCGGAAAAAACCAACAAAGCAATCTTACTGTATCTCGTCTTTTAAGCCGTGGTAGTCACTATAAGACGAGTGTATATAGCAAAATCTATCATAAGCGTAGCCAAAACTTTATTGACGACATTGAAGTAGGCGTACAACGACGTCAAACCTCAGGCTGGAATGCAGGATTACAACACCGTCAATATGTAGGGGCTGGCACTGTAGATGTAGGGCTGGACTATCGGCATGGTACGGGTGCTTTTAATGCCAAACTTGCCGCAGAAGAACAAATTAGAGATATCAATGGAGAGCAGCGCCCTGCCGAAGGATATTCAAGAGCACCTTTATGGAGTGCGGACCTACGCCTTAACTATCCTTTACTGATTTTAGATCATCCCGCTCAATACCGTTTGAACTGGAAAGGGCAATACGCACCCAAGATTTTAGTCCCACAGGATCGCTTCTATATTGGCGGTCGATACAGTGTTAGAGGCTTTGATGGTGATGTCATGCTCTCAGGAGATAACGGACATTACCTACAACAGGAAATGAGCTTTGGAACAGCGATTCCCAATACCCAATTCTATTTGGGTATTGATCAAGGCTGGGTCAATGGACGCAATAGTATTGCGGGGAAACGACACCTCATAGGCAGTGTATTTGGACTACGTAGTTATTCTCGAGGGGTGTATTTAGATGCCTTTGCAGGACATGGGCTAGTTGCACCAAAAACCTTAGCAAAAGATTGGGTTACAGGCTTTAGCCTTAGTTATTCGTACTAAACCATATTTTTACTTATTTAATATTCAACTTATAGCAGAATTGACATGAACAAAAATCGTTACCGTATTATTTATAACAAAGCTCGTCAAATGTTTATGGCTGTTGCAGAAAATGCAAAAAGCCAAAGCAAAGCATCGGGTCAAAGTACTAACTCGACCACAACTAGCTCTGAAGAATCATTCCATCAGCTTTGGCATGTCAAGGCTTTGGTTGCCAGTATGAGCATATGGATGCCACTTTCATCGGTTTATGCAGGCATGGTAGCAGACACTGGCGCACCAGCTGCGAACCGACCTGTGATTGGGGTTGGACAAAATTCACAAAAACAAAATGTACCTGTCATTAATATTCAAACACCGAACAAAAGCGGTGTATCACACAACATTTATAAAGAGTTTGATGTCCCAACGCAGGGTGCAGTGCTCAACAACAGCCGTACAGGTGCTGCCTCAAGCATTGTGGGGAGTGTTGGTGCTAACCCATACTTACAAACAGGTGAAGCCCGCCTGATTTTAAATGAAGTCAACTCAGCACGCGCGAGCCAATTTGAAGGTAACCTTGAAATTGCGGGTCAACGCGCTGATTTGATTATTGCAAACCCATCGGGGATTAATGTTAAAGGTGGTGGTTTTATTAATGCCAATCGAGCCACTTTAACGACTGGTAAGCCGCAGTTCAATGCGGATGGTTCGATCAAACAATTTGTGATCGACCAAGGTAAGATCACCATTTCTGCAAATACAGGTTCACAGCTTGGCTTGGGTGGGGCAAATAACAACGCCAACTATCTTGATATTTATACCAGAGCTTTAGAACTCAATGCACAACTCCATGCTGAACAAGACATTCAGGTGGTGACAGGTGCTAATACCATTAGTGCAGATCTCACACAAATTCAGAATAAAACCTCAACTGCGGCGGCACCAACCGTTGCCATCGATGTCAAAGCATTGGGTGGCATGTATGCCAATAACATCTATCTTGTGGGTACAGAAAAAGGACTAGGGGTTAATAATGCGGGCACCCTACAAGCGGTAAATAATCTTGTGGTCACCAGTGCAGGAAAGATTGAACATACAGGAAGCATCAGTTCAACCAGTAAGACTCAAGGTTTGGTCAGTGTTTCGACTACAGGCACGGGGACAGCCGCTGATATTAATTCAGCAGGGACGATTAGTAGCTTTGGTTTGCTAAGTCTAGACTCTGGAAATGATATCAATATTAAAGCTAAAGATGTGACTTTGAATTATGAAGGTGTTGCATCTTCACCTTTGATCGTTAGTGCGGAAGGCAATGTTAATGTGGCTGATTCAGCCAAGATCAGAAATATGGGGGCAACAGGTGACCTCTATATTGATGCTACAAACATCAATTTAGCTGCGAACTCAGAACTTAGAAGCAATCGAGGATCAGCACACATCCAAGCCCAAAAGGACTTTACGTCAAACAAAGCAGGGTTGGTAGCGGCTAAAGATTTAACTATTAGTGCGAATAATCATCTCAATCTTACCGATACACGCTTACATGCATCAACAGGCAATATTCAATTACAGTCCAGCTCAAAAGAAACGGCGTTAAATAAAATCACGGTTCAAGGTGGAAGTGTTAGCGCAGCAAAAGAGTTTGCAATTTATGCAGACAAAGACATCACCCTAAACAATATCGATTTTATTAAGAAAGCAAATAGTAGCCAAGCTCAAGTCAACAGTATTAATGCCTATGCAGGCAATAATTTAAGTTTTACCACTGCAAATCAAGAATTTCCGTATACGGCTGGGAAAATTCAACTGGGTGCAGGCAATCAGTTGAGATTAGAAGGTAAGGATAAAAACTCTAAGTTATCAGGAGGTGGCGGGTTAAAACTTTCTGGGAAAAATGTTACCACTAAAAATATTTATATGACGGGTTCTGGGGCGAATGGTGTTGATATTGTGAGTGATGGTGGCAATATCTTACTTGATCAAGGAAGTCGACTCTGGGCAAATACAGGTGATATAAACATTAATGCCTTAAATGGCAGTATTACTGCAAATAGCCTACAAGTAGGTACTTTAGGTAAGGCATCACTACTTGCTAGTAAAAATGTCATCTTAGCTGCAAACAAAGTTGAAACCGCTGTAACGGGCACAGATGCTAAAAATATCACCTATACCCCAAGTAAAATCTCCGCAGAGAAAGGTATTCAGATCGCATCAATTGATAACGGATATCTACGTTTAAACACCATAAATTTAGATGCTAAAAATGGTGATATCCAGTTAGATGCAAAAGGCAATATTAGTCTAGTGCGCTCAGATGTAATTACTCAACAACAAAAGGCAGATGGAAGTTTTAGTCCTAACAAAACTTATTTATGGAGTGAGTTAAACGGTAAAAATATCCTGATCAATAGTGGTGCAAGTAACAGTTTACATTGGGGTAATTTAAACGCCACAGGGAACATCCAAGCGCAAGCAAAAGGCACACAGTTCTTATATGGTATGAACCTTAAGAGTGGTGCAAACACAACTTTACATGCTGATGGACGTCAGACCTTGCATTATGTTACAGCTCAGTCTGCGGGGCATACAGCATTGAGCACTAAAGATAGGCTGCATTTGAGTTCAAGTATAGTCGCTGCTGACGGTACGACAAACTGGGGGGTGGGTAATACCGTCAAGCTACAAGCTGATGGTGTGCTTTCATTAGTTAGTGGTGCTGGTCAGTATCTACAAAATACAGACCTTAAAGGTGGTGCTGTGCTGATTGAAAGCGGTTCTGGCTTTGATGTGAATAAGAATGTCAAAGTGACAGCTACAGGCTCACCGCTATTGAATAATGACAAGGACCTAAAAAAACTCAATGGTAATTTAAGTATTCAAACCAACGATAATTTAACCATTGATCCTAAGTTACTGACACTGAGTGCGGTGGGTGATTATGATCTGATGAGTAAAAAAGGTGACTTAACACTTATTGGACATGGTGGGACTAAGGGTAATGGTAGTGAGCAAGTCGTTAAGCTTAACACCGCCAATGGTGGAATCAATCTTGCTGGTCAAAAAGTGGAGTTGCAGGGAACGCAATTAAATGCTGCTAAAGATATCTCGATTGTATCGACTGATGGTGATTTGATTATAGATGGCGTGAAGAATACGTTGACAAGTCAGCCATCAACAAAACATATCAATGATTTAAGTGAAAGAAAGGATTATTTAGATCAAGAATATACCGCATTGCGTAACGATGAAAATTATAAAAGAATGATGTATTTAGTGAACCATGAATACACAACAAAAAATGGAGTGATTGGTGCATTAAACGAAATAAAATTATTGGTAGAGAAATTAAACGAAAGATATTTAATTACCGTCACTCCGTATGGGGATGGACTTACTACTCGTATTGACCTTGCCAATCGTCGGACAATGTATATTACAGATGTAACTGTTGCCCAACCTTATAAACAAGAATTTGAAGATATCAAACAAACAATTGCGATTTTAGGTAAAAATGTAACTGGCTACGAACACCTAGGCGCAACCCTGACGAGCACTATAGGTAATATCAATCTCGCGTCAAACAAAGGTTTAAGTATTAGTGGTTCAACTATTGATGCTCAAAGAGGTGCTGTTCTAATTGAAGCAGCAGGAACATTGGCAAATGAAGAATATCAAATTCAGGGTGAATTTAAGAGCGATATAAAAAATAGTGTTAAACAAGGAAAAATTAAGGGAAGCATCATTATCGATGCCACCCAAGATTCTTACGAAATTGGTCAAGTGACCAACACTGATTATAATTGGCGTAGCCCTGTAAATGCGACCACGATCAACGGTGATAAAGGCGTTAAAATCAAAGCCGCAGGCAAAAGCGCGACAGATAATTTGATCTTACAAGGCGTAGGGATTACATCGAATAATGGTAATGTCGATATTGAAGCCTATAAGAATATTATTTTTGATGTAGCTGTTGAAAACGCTTATGACAAGAGTAAGAAAACAGAAACTAAACGCAAATGGTATGGCAAGAAAAAGACCACAACCACGATAAAAACGGCTGAACGTGTTGGTGGAGTATCGGTCGATATTGATGCAAAAAATATCAATATTACAAGTGAAGAGGCGAAAAAGGCTGATGATAAAGAAACTGGAACCCATCGTACCAGTATCGACATGTATTCGAGTCAGTTAACGGCGCATGGCGGTAAAGTTAAGATTTTAGCGGGTGGAGATATCAATCTTTTAACTGCTGATAATCTCTCTAAAGATACCCTCGATATCAGTAAAAGTAACTCGTGGATGGGTATTAAACTCAATAAATCTAAATATACCAGCACTCGAAATATTAAATCAGAACTACCTGCTGTTTTAGAAGCAAGTTATATCGGTGCTCAAGCCGATGGCAATATTGTTTTAAAAGGTACTGAGTTTAATTATTTGGAAGGTGCGGACATACAAGCTGGTCAGGAAATTTATCTGCTTGGTGCATCGAAACTTGTAGAAGCAACAAAGACTAAAACAAGTAACAGTGTGGTTTGGCAATCAATGCAAGACCAAGGGTCGATTACTGAAACATCGAAGTTACCTACCTTTAATGGACCTGTTGCACCGAAGTTTGTTGGTAGTTTAACTGTTCAAGTGCCTGTTGCCAAAAGAACAGCTAACCAAAAAGAGTTGATAGCAGAAATTGAAAAACTCGCTAAGACACCTGGAAATGCGTACCTCAAATCTCTAGTTGATAACAAAGATCAAAAAGTAAACTGGGAACAAATCCTTTTAACCAATGAAGATTGGGATTATAAGTCTCAAGGCTTAACTGCGGCTGGTGCCGCTATTTTAGCGATTGTGATTGCGGCAGTAACAGCTGGTGCTGGGGCAGCGGCTCTTGGGACAACAGCTACAGTTTCGTCTGCGACAACAATTACTGTCGGAGGCACACAAGTAGCGATTGCAGCTGGGGGAACGATTACTACATTTGGTGGAAGTATTATTGGCTATACAGCCGCATCAGGTGCAGCAGCAGTATTTAGTACCGCAGGGGCAATGATTAATGCAGGATTGACTGCTTTAGCGACACAAGCTTCTATTAGTGCGGTAAATAATGGTGGAGATTTAACTAAGGTTCTCAAGGAGTTGGGAAGTAAAGACTCAGTCAAGAGTTTAGTAACAACGGTCGTTACTGTTGGCATTATGGATTCTATTGGTGCAAGTTTTGATATTAAACTTAAAGACATGCCTCAGCTAGAAAAAATGGCAAATGGATTTGTTCAAGGTGTTAGTTCTAATATCATAAGTAGTACCGTACAAGGTCAAAGTTTATCAGATAGTCTTGAGAAAGCATTATTAGCAGGACTTGCGTCATCATTACAAGGTGGGCTTTCAGGCGAAATTAAGCAACTGGAAGACATAAACTATCTTTTGCATAAAATTGCTCATGCAGCGGCTGGTTGTTTAGCTGGAGCATTACAGAAAAGTTGTGAAGCAGGTGCTATTGGTGCTGTTGTCGGAGAAATGGCAGCTGATCTAGTTCCTCGAAGCAAAGAGCTCAAAGATATGACACCGCAAGAGCGGGATGCATATAATAAAAAGGTTGTAGCAACCGCACAACTTATAGCGGGGACAGTATCTGCTTATAGTGGCTATGATGTGAATACTGCTGCAAATAGTGCGGCGGTAGCGGTAACAAACAATTATTTAACCAGTAAAGAGGTTAATGAACTCAAAGCTGAACTTGATAAGTGCACGGATAACCAGTGCAAGACAAATGCATTTATGAAGTATAAAGTAGTTAGTGATGCCAATGATGCGGCATTAAGAGCTGCGTGTAGTGGCTTAGGGTTAAATAGCAATGCTTGTACAGGACATATTAATGCATTGCTAGATGGTTTGTCTCAAGCACAAAATGTGAAGTTAAAAAGTCAATATATGGCATTTAATAGTCTGGGTAAATTTGACAATACCGTCCAATTAAAAGCAGATGCGATAAAAGCCACTAATATTTTTACAACTTGGGCAAACACGAATTGTGGTAGTGGTGTAAGTGAGGCTGTTTGTAAAAGTAGATATGATGCGTTAGATGTAAAACGAAAAGAAGAATTACAAAATGCGCTTGATGTCATTGCGTGGATGCCTGTAGCAGGCAATGCAATGAGTATGGCGGATAGCTTTAAAGTATTATTAACTGGCACAGGTATAGCTGGTTTAGAACAAAACCGATTACTGGCCGCAGCCAATATTGTATCGGCAGGATTCGGGAATCGGGTAACTCGAACGCATAATGCTACAAATGTTGTTAATCATGCGCCAAGATTGAAGCCAAGAATAGAAAATGGTAATTCAAAAGAAGGATGGCAACATATAGATGAGAGACATATATCTGGTACAAGTGCAAAAGGTGCTGGAGATTTATTTGTAAAAGGAACAACGAGAAGCCAAATAGAGGAAGCATCAACTCAACTTGTTCTGAGTGGTACTCGAATATCAGACCCATCATCAAGACTACAGACATATGAAAAACGGATAGTTATTAATGGACAGCGGGATAGGGTTCGAGTTGTTGTTGACTCACATGATAAGAATCGTGTTATTACAATATTCCCAGTACGGAGCGAATAATATGTTGGATATAGAATGTGTTTTTGATGAGAATACTGATCTATCAGGTCTAGATTTGGGGCATTTACGGATTACTAATGACGGAAAAGAAATTATAAATTCTATAGATTTAGGCAATAGTGGTGAAATGATGATATTTTTATCATTACCATTATTACTTTATGGTCTAGAAAGCTTACTACGTGGCAAGAGTAAGGAGTTCGAGTTTATTGGGGTAGATTCGTCTAAATTTATTATTGAATTTAAGATTGATGAAAAAAGATATATTAAAGTTTTTTATCAAAAGGAAATGGTTTTTTGTGGTGAGATTAAAAGAGTAGTATCTGAATTTTATTTTGCATGTAAATCTACATGGGATAAATATAGTCGAATTTTACCAGAAGATGATATGTGTAGAGACGATATAGAGTTATATTTAACGAGATTATATAGTGTTTTGAAAAGTAGTTGATAGCCCTTATGCCAACCTCCTATTGCACCAGTTGATTTGAAGATAACATATAAATCAGGGTGCATTAGGAGCAAACCATGCCAAAGAATCCTATCGCTGACCCCACAAATTCAACCTCATCCAGAACTGGAAAGACGTTCACGTCGAACCTTCAGCACTTTTATCTTGTACTAATTGATGATATATCATTTGGGGTTAATGAGTTGTCTAAATGGTATCAGGATTATATAGGGTTTTAGAAATAATTTTCAGTTCCATTTTTCGATATTAAACTTGTAATCTTAAAAAGCTGCTTCTCGATGCAGCTTTTTATTTAACATTAATTTGTAAAATAAATATGGTCTAATATAAATTTTCAAATCACCAGACAACAAAAAAAGGTCGCCGAAGCGACCTTTTTATGTCATTTAATTATTAAGCAGATTTAACCGCATTTAATAATTCATTTTGACGATCTTTAAGTGCTTGAGGTAAACGATCACCAAGTTTAGTAAATAACTCAGTGTGGCTTTCAAGTTCTTTGATCCATTGGTCTTTGTCTTGTGCTGTAACAGTTTCGAATTGCTCTTTAGAGAAGTCGATACCAGTCCAGTTCAATTGTTCGTAAGTTGGAACGTAACCGATTGGTGTTTCAGTCGCTTCAGCACGACCTTCACAACGATCAATGATCCACTCAAGAACACGCATGTTTTGACCGAAACCAGGCCATACGAAGTTGCCTTCAGCATCACGACGGAACCAGTTTACATTGAAGATTTTTGGTAATTTGTTACCAGCAGCTTCTGCTTTAGCACCAACTTCTTGACCAAGTTGTAACCAATGACCGAAGTAATCAGCCATGTTATAACCAGCGAAAGGAAGCATCGCAAATGGATCACGACGAACGATACCTTGTTGACCAACAGCAGCAGCAGTTGTTTCAGAACCCATAGTTGCAGCTTTATACACGCCATCAACCCAATCAAAAGCTTCTGATACTAAAGGCACTGTGTCCGCACGGCGACCACCGAAGATGAATGCTGAGATCGGCACACCTGCTGGATTTTCCCAGTCAGCGTCGATAGAAGGGCATTGACCTGCTGAAACTGTGAAACGCGCATTTGGATGAGCAGCTTTGTCTTCACCAGTATGCGGTTGACCTTTCCAGTTGGTAAGGTTCGCTGGAACTTCTTTAGAAAGACCTTCCCACCATACTTCGCCGTTATCAGTTACAGCAACGTTCGTATAGATCACATCTTTGTGAAGTGTTGCCATACAGTTCGGATTAGTCTTGGTATTTGTACCAGGTGCAACACCGAAGAAACCAGCTTCTGGGTTGATTGCATATAAACGACCGTCTTCACCCGGTTTGATCCAAGCGATATCGTCACCTACAGTCTCAATCTTCCAACCTTCATAACCTGCTGGTGGAATTAACATTGCAAAGTTAGTTTTACCACAAGCAGAAGGGAATGCCGCTGCGATGTAGTGTTTTTCACCTTGTGGGTTTGTTACACCCAAAATCAGCATGTGCTCAGCTAACCAGCCTTGTTCACGACCCATTGCAGATGCAATACGTAAAGCTAAGCATTTTTTACCAAGTAAAGCGTTACCACCATAACCAGAACCGTAAGACCAGATTTCACGAGTTTCTGGGTAATGCACGATATATTTTTCACTGTTGCAAGGCCAAGCAACATCTTTTTGACCGTCTTTTAGCGGTGCTGCAACTGTATGTACGCAAGGTACAAATTCACCGTCTGTACCAAGCACGTCATAAACTGCTTTACCCATACGTGCCATTTTCTTCATTGATACAGCAACGTAAGGTGAGTCTGTAAGTTCGATACCGATATGAGCGATATGGCTACCTAAAGGACCCATTGAGAATGGAACCACGTACATGGTACGACCTTCCATTGAACCATCAAATAAGCCATTTAATTTTGTACGCATCTCAGCAGGAGCAACCCAGTTATTGGTCGCACCAGCATCTTCTTGGTTTTGTGAGCAAATATAAGTACGGTCTTCAACACGAGCAACGTCAGAAGGATCAGAATTTGCAAGATAAGAACCAGGATGTTTTTCTTGGTTAAGTTTTTGCATGGTGCCGTTAGCGATCATCAAGTCGATAAGACGTTGATATTCTTCTTCGCTTCCGTCACACCACTCGATTTTTGCTGGTTTGGTTAATTTTGCAATTTCTTCCACCCATGCAATTAGCTTAGGGTGACGAACGAATTCTGGTGCGTTCACTTGGGTCATGGTGATGCCTTTTTAAAGTGTGTACAACGTACAAATTCTATCTACTGGATGGCAGTAAAATAGATGAAGTAAAAAAAGTGGCTGTATTAAAGCATAAAATCGAAAAAAAAATAAGACCAATGAATGTTGTAGTGTATTGACTCTAAATACACTATTGTGTTGTAAGTTGTTGTTTTTAATAATCTGCTTATTTTTTTTGATCTTTATTTGAATTTTTTATATGTGTTATTTTTATCAAAAATTATTTTAAATAACAATGATGTATGATTGTTAAGGATACTTGAGAATTATTATTGATTAAATGAATGATGTTCATTCAAAATTTACATAAACAAGCTTTTATTTGTTGATTTTGTGAACAAAAATAGGGCTAATAATCGTCTTAAGTTTAATCTGTATGAGCTTAAAATTACGCCCTCTTTCGATCATTTATAATCAAAAATCAGGATTTCATGCGTCACAACAAAGTGAAGAATATGAACAGCTGATGACCTACTGGACGCAACAGGGGTTCGAAATTCAGGTATTTGAATTGAATCAACATGCCAGTTTTGATGACATGATGTCGGAGATTTTGGTGAGACATCAGCAAACTGACTTTCGAGGTGTAGTGGTCGCAGCAGGTGGAGATGGTACCTTAAATGCTGTTGCTCAGCGTTTAATGTATACGGATATTCCGATAGGTATTATGCCATTAGGTACATTTAACTATGTTGCCCGTGCTCTACATATTCCAATTAATGTTGTCCAAGCTGCTGAAATTATTGCTACGGGAAAGGTACATGACGTGCATGTGGCCAAAATCAATGATCATATTTATTTGAATAATGCGAGCTTGGGTTTATATCCTTTATTTATTAAAAAGCGTGAATTGTATAATCAACGTTTAGGCCGTTTTCCTTTACATGCTTACACATCAGGGTTAGACGTGCTCCTGCGTGAACATAAGTCACTCAAACTTTCAGTTACTGTAGATGGTCAGAAATATCCGGTGACGACACCTCTCATTTTTTTTGGTAATAATCAGCTTCAGCTCAGTGATATGAAATTAAGAATTGCTGAGTGCGCAGCAAATGGAAAACTTGCTGGTGTTGTTGTTGCGAAAAGTGACCGTCTCAGTTTATTAAAAATGTTATGGAAATTGATTCAAGGTAAAATTGATCAGGCTTCTGATGTTTATACATTCTGTGCTGAGCAAATCGAGGTAGGGTGTAAAAAAATGCAGCTAACAGTTGCCATAGATGGAGAACTGGTAGAAATGCAAAGTCCATTAAGATTCTCAGTAGAAAAATCCGCATTGAAAGTGATGGTTCCGAATGTTACTACATCTATCTGATCTGCATTTTGGAACAGAGCGAGAGGTTTGTATTGAGGCAATTCACCAATTTTGTCAGCAACACCGCCCTGAAGTGGTGGTTGTAAGTGGTGATTTAACTCAGCGAGCACGTTATCAACAGTTTTATGCATGTGTGCAGTTTTTAAATTCGCTATCTATTCCTTATTTGGTGGTACCTGGGAATCATGATATTCCGCTATACCACGTCTGGAATCGTTTTTTTTCTCCATTTTTACGTTATCAAATGTTTTTTGGCAGTTTGGAGAAGACTTTAGAGACAGAGCATTTCTATATTGTTGGAATGAATAGTATTCGTAGGCGATACCATACGCGAGGACACATTTCTTATGACCAGATCAATGAAACCTATGAAAAATTAAAAAATGCGCCATCGGGTAAGATTAAGTTAGGGGTTTTTCATCAACCTTTTTATACTTTTCCAGATGATCATGGCGGTAAGGATTGTCCTGTTTTAGGGAAAATTGCATTACAGAAATGGGGTGGAACTGGATTATTTGGTTTGTTGCATGGGCATTTACACAAAGTTGCAGTGCATGATTTAAATCAAATTTTCAATTTAGGGTTTGATCATCCGATTCTTGATATTCATGCAGGTACAGCGATATCGAATCGGGTACGTTTTGGCTTGCCGAATAGTTTTAATGTGATTTTAAGCAATGGTGTGATTGAACATTACTACTTTAATGAAGATAAAAAACAGTTTGAAAAGTAGCGTAAACAGGTCAAATGTTTGATTCAGGTTCGTGATGTTTGAAAAAAGATCAAAAAGTCGAAATTTTTTTTAATTTTCCCCTTGAAGCCTTTTTTTTTAACCCCACAAAAGTGGCATATCAAAATTTTGTTGATTGCTACTGGAGTAGCAATGCAAATTAATCAAAAAGACTAAGTCTGATGGAGTTAAATATGAGCAACATTCGTCCATTACATGATCGCGTAGTGATTCGTCGCGTAGAAGAAGAAACCAAAACTGCTGGTGGTATTTTACTTCCTGGTTCTGCTGCTGAAAAACCATCGCAAGGTGAGGTGATTGCAGTAGGTAATGGTCAGATCACTGACAATGGCGTTCGTGCTTTAGACGTTAAAGTTGGAGACAAAGTATTATTCGGTACTTATGCGGGTACAACTGTGAAAGTAGATGGTGAAGAACTATTAATTATGAAAGAGTCGGATATCTTAGCTGTGCTTGAAGGCTAATCGACACATAACTCAAATTTATTATCAGATTCAGTATTTAAAAAGATCCGGAGTTTAACATGTCAGCTAAAGACGTAAAATTTGGTGATTCAGCTCGCTCAAAAATGATTGCAGGTGTGAACGTACTTGCAGATGCAGTAAAAGTAACTTTAGGCCCTAAAGGTCGTAATGTTGTTATCGATCGTTCTTTCGGTGCACCGCACATCACTAAAGATGGTGTAACCGTTGCAAAAGAAATTTCTTTAAAAGACAAGTTTGAAAACATGGGTGCTCAACTTGTTCGTGAAGTATCGAGTAAAACAAATGACATCGCAGGTGATGGTACAACAACTGCAACTGTACTTGCTCAAGCAATTTTAAATGAAGGGATCAAATCAGTAACGGCTGGTATGAACCCAATGGATTTAAAACGTGGTATTGATATCGCAGTGAAAACTGTAGTTGAAAATATCCGTGCCAATGCAAAACCTGCTGATGACTTTAAAGCGATTGAACAAGTTGGTTCGATCTCTGCAAACTCTGATACCACTGTTGGTAAATTAATTGCACAAGCAATGGAAAAAGTGGGTAAAGAAGGTGTTATCACTGTTGAGGAAGGTTCTGGCTTCGAAGACGCTTTAGACGTTGTTGAAGGTATGCAGTTTGACCGCGGTTATATCTCTCCGTATTTCGCGAACAAGCAAGATACGTTAACTGCTGAACTTGAAAACCCATTCATTCTTCTTGTTGACAAGAAAATTAGCAATATCCGTGAATTAATCACCGTATTAGAAGCCGTTGCTAAAACTGGCAAACCGCTTTTAATTATTGCTGAAGATGTTGAAGGTGAAGCGCTTGCAACATTAGTTGTGAACAACATGCGCGGTATTATCAAAGTATGTGCAGTGAAAGCACCTGGTTTTGGTGATCGCCGTAAAGCAATGCTCCAAGATATTGCGATCTTAACTGGCGGTACTGTGATTTCAGAAGAAATCGGTATGGCGCTTGATCAAACAACACTTGAACACTTAGGTACGGCACACAAAGTAACAGTATCTAAAGAAAATACTGTGATTGTTGATGGTGCTGGTAATGCTGCTCAAATCGCTGAGCGTGTTCAACAGATTCGTGCTCAAATCGAAGAGTCTACTTCTGAATATGACAAAGAAAAACTTCAAGAACGTGTTGCTAAATTAGCAGGCGGTGTTGCAGTAATTAAAATCGGTGCTGCAACTGAAGTTGAAATGAAAGAGAAGAAAGACCGTGTAGATGATGCACTTCATGCGACTCGTGCAGCAGTTGAAGAAGGTGTTGTTGCTGGTGGTGGTGTTGCACTTGTACGTGCCGTAAACGTATTAGATGGCTTGAAAGGTGCGAACGAAGATCAAACTGCAGGTATCAATATCTTACGTCGTGCGATTGAAGCACCACTTCGTCAAATCGTTGCGAACGCTGGGGATGAGCCATCAGTTGTAATCAATGCGGTTAAAGGTGGTGAAGGTAACTTTGGTTATAACGCTGCAACTGGCGAATATGGTGACATGTTGGAGATGGGTATCCTTGACCCAGCTAAAGTAACACGTTCAGCACTTGAACATGCAGCTTCTGTTGCTGGTTTAATGTTGACAACGGAATGTATGATCACTGATATCCCAGAAGACAAACCAGCTGCTCCAGACATGGGCGGTATGGGTGGTATGGGCGGAATGATGTAACAGCGCATCTTCGTCTAGATCAAAAAAGTCCCTGCATCTGCAGGGACTTTTTTATATGGAATATACTGGATGTTTAGCGAAATAAAATAATTATCCAAGTAAAAAAGATAATGGCTAAAGAAACGAACTGAGCTGCGCTCCCCATATCTTTTGCATTTTTAGATAATTCATGCTTTTCAAGTGAAATACGGTCCACAACAGCTTCAATGGCTGAATTAAATAATTCGACAATAATTGCCAACAAACAGACAGCAACCATCAGTGCCTGCTCCAAGGCAGATACATGGATAAAAAAGCTGGCAGGAATCAAAATTAAATTAAGCAAAATAATTTGTCTAAAAGCAGCTTCATGGTTAAATGCAGCTTTAAAGCCAGCAAGCGAATAGCCTGTGGCATTTAGGATGCGTTTGATACCATTTTTGCCTTTATAGGGAGAATAAGGCGTCATAATTGAACTTACAGAAAATAATATGCTGACATTATAAAAGTAAAAAAACGATCTAGAATTGGCAATAAGTTGCATGGGCATTCCAAAATCGTTGTCTTTCGCGCCAATTTTACTCGAACATTCAGATTTGATTTGTTAATTTCTTCGATGCTTAGGATAATAAGCCCAGAGAAAATTATGGAATAGACTGCATGAAAATTGTCGCAGATGAAAACTTGGCATTTACCGATTATTTTTTTGCGGAATTTGCAGAAATACAGCATCGAGCAGGACGTACGTTAACGCATGCAGATGTTCGGGATGCGGACGCTTTATTGGTTCGCTCAGTGACGAAGGTCAATCATGCTTTAATTGATCAAACTAAAATTCAATTTGTGGGCAGTGCCACAATTGGAACAGACCATCTAGATATTCAAACTTTAGAAAAGCAAAATATCTCATGGAACAATGCTGCTGGTTGTAATGCTCAGGCTGTTGCAGAATATGTCATTACCGCCTTATTGCACTTAGATATTGAATTATTAGAAAAAGATGCCGATTTTACTTTAGGGATTGTTGGTTTAGGTAATGTGGGTAGTCGACTGGCGGTGATGGCACAACTGCTGGGGTGGAATGTGATCGGTTACGATCCTTATGTGCAACTTAATGACATTGAAAATGTTTCTTTTGATACGTTGTTAGCGCGTGCAGATGCGATTTCAATTCATGTCCCTTTAACTTTAACGGGTGAATATCCAACGCAGCACTTGTTCAATCAAGCGACTTTAGCAGCAATGAAACCTTCAGCCATTCTAATCAACAGCGCGCGTGGTCCTGTGATTCAGCAATCGGCATTGATGACAGATATGATGAAAACCAAGCATCAAGTTGTGCTGGATGTATTTGAGTTTGAACCTGAGATTCCTCAAGATTTATTAGATCTATTAGCTTTAGCGACGCCTCATATTGCTGGCTATAGTTTGGAAGGGAAGGCACGAGGTACACAGATGATTTATGATGCTTTTTGCCAAAAATTTGGTTACACCGCATCGAAGCGATTTGAAAGTCAGTTACCGAGTGTTGAACCATATTTCAAGCAGCAGGATGTAAAACAGGTACTTCAGCAGCATTTGATACAGATTTATAATATTGCTGAAGATGACAGACAATTAAGAGCTTGCGTGCAGCATGGCAAAGTTGATCAGCAGGCATTCGATTTACTGAGAAAGAATTATCCATTACGCCGTGAATGGGCCGCACATGGTGGACCAAAGGCATGAGTCAAGATGAAATGAAAAGCTATCAACCGACGTGTTCTATTGAAGCTCTAAAAGCGCGTGCCGAGATGTATAAAAAAATTCGCCAGTTTTTTGCAGAGCGAAATGTTTTGGAAGTCGAAACACCTATTTTGTCCCAAGCAGGGGTAACTGATGTACATTTGGCATCGGTACAAGTACAGCGCCATATTCATGGAAAATTAAATACCCAATACTTACAGACTTCTCCTGAATTTCCAATGAAGCGTTTGTTGGCAAGTGGAAGTGGGCCAATCTACCAAATCTGTAAAGTATTTCGTGATGATGAACATGGGCGTAAGCACAATAGTGAATTTACCATGTTGGAGTGGTATCGACCTAATTTAGATCTAAAAGGATTAATGTACGAAACAGCCGATTTATTAGAAGTTTGTTTGGCTCATCGCTTTGGTGATATTCGTCCAATTGTTTTGAGTTATAAGCATGCATTTCAAGACCGTTTAGATATTAATCCTTTGCAGGCCAGTTTAAAACAACTTAAAGATACTGCGAATCGCGTAGGTCTCAATCTTGATTTGGGTGATGATCGACTGGGCTATATGGACTTATTATTCTCACATTTCGTTGAACCAAGTCTAGGTTTCGACACGCCTGTATTTTTAACTGATTTCCCACCTGAAATGGCTTCACTGGCAAAAGTAAAACAGGATGAGGATGGTGAGTCGGTCGCAGCACGTTTTGAGGTGTATATCGAAGGTTTGGAACTCGCAAATGCTTATGATGAACTCTTAGATGCTGATGTATTGGAAGAGCGTTTTGCCGCCGATAATCAAGAGCGCAGGCTTCAAGGTTTAACTATTATGCCAACAGATCAATATTTATTGGCTGCACTACCGAAGATGCCTGAATGTTCTGGGATTGCATTAGGTATTGATCGTTTATTGATGGTGGCGATGAATCAAATGAATATTGATAAAGTCATCGCCTTTCCAGCAGAAATTGCATGATTATCTTACGATCAATGGCTATTAGCAGCGACCTTTTTTCGCTTGACCTGGAGGGCAGAAGTCACCATGTCGTCCATAGTGTGGGTGATCTGGATCAATAACTACACTGCCATGCGGGGTGTGTACGGCACAAGCTGAAAGGCTCAATGTAAATAGCATGCAAAGGTAGAGTGAAATTTTTTTCATATCTGCACATCCTGTATATTTAATTCTTATACTGAAACTTTAAAGTGAACTAAGATTTTTTACTAGTTTATTTTTTTAAATTGTTGGTGATGTGAAAACAAACCTCCGAGGAGGTCTGTTTTCACAATCAGTTAGAATGGTAGTTTAGTTAACTGATTCAGGAAATGTGGAACGACACGTGGTTCTAAAATGATGGTCACAATGACACCATAGGCAGCTCCCCAAAGGTGGGCGCTGTGATTAATGTTACTATTGCCACGTTTGCCAGACCATACACTATATGCCACATATAAAATGGCAAAAATAATGGCAGGAACAGGGATAAAGAAGACGAAAATCAAGTTCCAAGGTTGGAACAAGATATAGGCAAAGAGTACTGCTGAAACAGCACCAGATGCTCCTAGGCTTGCCCAACGTGCATCATGTCGATGTTTTAGATAGCTCGGTAAAATTGCAACAATGAGACCACCCAAATAAAATAAGACAAACCCCATGTCATAGAAAAACTGGCGATAAAAACTTTCAATGATATTGCCAAAGAAGAAAAGGGTGATCATATTGAATAGTAAATGCATACCATCAGCATGAACAAAACCATGCGTAATAAAACGATCATATTGACCACGTTGCATTGCTGGCGGCCAGAAAATAAGTCGGTTCATTACACGTTGATTGGAGAATGCGAGTAAAGAAATCGCGACTGTGATCAAAATCAGGGTCACAGTATGATTAAAGGGTAGATGTAACATAAACGTTTCAAATTGATCAGTGTCTAAGCAATAATGCCATTAAAAACTTAATAAACAATGATCTTGCATAGAATTCCTACAAAAATGGTTGATTTTTTTTCATTACCCTCCATCTTCAGTTAATATAACGACATCAGCTTGAGGATTATTGTTATGTCGACTGAGAACACCAACACTGCTGTCGCAGAAGAAATTCCAAACCTTTTGATTACTCCCTCTGCACAAGAGTATTTAAGTGATTTATTAGCAAAACAAAATACTCCAGGGATTGGCGTTCGTGTTTTTGTAGAGAATCCGGGTACTCCACGTGCTGAATGTTGTATGGCATATAGTGCACCAGAAGAAGTTATACCAACAGATTACAAACAGGACTATCCTGATTTCCCTGCTTATGTAGATGCACCATCGATTCCATATTTAGTTGATGCGGTGATTGACTACAATAAAGATCGTTTTGGTGGTCAATTAACGTTCCGTGCACCAAACTCCAAGGTACCTCGTGTAGGTCCAGATGCTTCGATTGAAGAACGCATCACTTATATCTTGCAATCTGAGATTAACCCAGGTCTAGCAGGGCACGGCGGTAACTGTAGCCTCGTCGAAGTTCAAGAAGATGCTGAGCATGGGCTTACTGCTGTATTGAAGTTTGGTGGAGGTTGCCAGGGTTGTTCGGCGATTGATGTAACCTTAAAACAAGGTGTAGAAACGACGCTGCGTCAACATATTCCAGAGTTACAGCGTGTGGTTGACCAAACAGACCATACACAAGCAGAAGGTGCTTATTTTAAGTAAGCTTGCATGTAAATATAAGAAAATGTAATTAAATAGCCTCATTCACTGAGGCTATTTTTTTGTAAACTTTAACTGTATTTAATGATAGTAATTATCATTAATATTTACAATTGTATCCAAGATTGTTACCATGATATGTGAAATATCTACTTTTAAATAACATGTTAATTTATTGGAATTTGTATGTCTAAACAATCGACTCTCTCACTGCTATCTTTATCAGTCCTTATCGGAATGTCTTCAATTGGTAATGCTTCAGCAAATGAGATTGAGGTAACTGCAAGTAATAAAAGTGAAAATTACAATAAAAATGTGACTCAACTTGATACGATCGTTGTGACTGCGAGTGGATTTGAACAAGACATAAAAAAAGCTGCGGCTTCTATTTCGGTTCTAACGCAAGAAGAAATTAATAAAAAAGCTTATCGTGATGTAACAGATGCTTTGAAAGATGTGCCTGGGGTCGTGGTTACAGGTGGAGGTAGTTCAAGTGATATTAGTATTCGTGGTATGGGGAGTGCATACACTGTCATTATGGTAAATGGCAAAAAAGTAAATACGCGTTCAGTACGACCAAATAGCGATAATTCAGGGATTGAACAGGGATGGTTACCTAATATTGGCGCGATTGAGCGTATTGAAGTGATTCGTGGACCAATGTCAGGTTTATATGGTTCAGATGCTATGGGTGGTGTAATAAATATTATTACCAAAAAAGATGCGATTGAGTGGACTGGATCTATCAAGTTAGATACGACATTACAAGAAAACTCTGATTCAGGTAATCTTTATCAAACCAATGCTTATATTGCAGGTCCTTTGATCGCCAATCTTTTATCATTTAAAGCCAATGGACTATATTCTCAGCGTGATGAAGATGATATCTATGGTGGTTACAGCAAACAAAAAATTCGTGCGGGAGGCGCCGCATTTAGTTTGACACCAAATGATAATCATACAATTGATTTGGAATACCAGCGCTCTATTCAAGCTCGTAATGCGACGGTTGGAAAAAGTATTTCTCCTATACAAACAGGTCGAAACCCTCCAGTAAATTCGTTTGTTGATTATTATCGTACAGAATATAGTTTAACGCATCGTGGTCAGCTTGGTGCCGTAGAAACGCATTCATATATCCAACGTGAAGAAAATGATAATCCATCACGCAATATGGAAGCGACAAACACGACTTTTAATACCATCAATAAAATTAATTTTGACCAGCATAGTTTGAGCTTTGGTGGGATGTATTTAAAAGAAGAATTAGATGATCAAGGTAATCAATTAAGTGTGGGCGGTGCTAAACCAGTTTCACATCTAGATCGTTATAGTTGGGCATTATTTGCTGAAAATGCTTGGAACATTGTGGATGATTTCACTTTAACTAGTTCCATTCGCCTAGATAAAGATGAAAAGTTTGGCGAACATTGGAGTCCAAAAGTTTATGGAGTTTGGGGGCTAAATGATAATTGGGTCATTAAAGGTGGTGTATCGACAGGTTATAAAACACCAGCACTTCGCGCAACGGTTGCAGAATGGGGGCAAGCGACAGGTGGAAGTCAAAGTAATGGTGTGATTGTTGGAAATCCAAATCTTAAGCCTGAAAAAAGTGTGAACTATGAGGTTTCATTTAATTGGGACAATTTAGATAATCTCACAGCAGGATTAACGCTTTTTAATAGTGAGTTTAAGGATAAAATTACTGAAATTAGAACATGTCAAAGCGATTCTGGTACTAGAGGCTGTGATTGGTTAGGTGAAAAGTTTGACTTTGTTAGCTTGCGAGAAAATGTTGATAAAGCCAATATGCGAGGGGCTGAAGCGACTTTAGGCTGGAAAGTCCTACCCAATGTAAACTTAAGTGCAAATTATACCTTCACCGATACCGAACAAAAGAGTGGTGTAAATAAAGGTAAACCTTTAAACGAAATGCCTAAGCATATGTTTAATACCACAGCCGATTGGGAGATCAATGATCAGTTTTCTAGTTGGGGACGAGTTAATTACCGTAGCAAAACTTCGGATTATTTAAGTCGGACAGCGATGGCGAAAGGCAAACCTGCCTATACCATGGTTGATGTTGGATTGAACTATAAACCAACACAAAATATCGCAGTTGCAGCAGGGGTCTACAATCTATTTGATAAAGAAATTGATAAAGATACCTATAATTATGTATTAGATGGACGCCGTTATAATTTAGGTGTGACTTATAGTTTCTAAGATATAAACTCAAGGATAGGGCTGTAGCGCCTTATCCTTGTAATTTAAAAATCTCAGAAACTTGCTCTGAATAATAAAATTTTTCTAGATAAGTACGGGCACGTTGTCTTAAATAACCTGTTTGGATCACTTGTTCTAAAACAGGCACTAACAAATCATTTAATTCTTTCTGAATCAAATCTTCATCAATGTTGAGATCACGAAGCAACAGATCAAAAGTTCGTTCTTGATTTCGTGCATACCATGCATAAACGCCATCATGGACTTGTTGTTTCAAATAGTCGGTTTGACGAATGTGATCCCAAATCTCATGTCCCATAGCCACAGTACGAGGTAAATCTTGTACCTCGATATAGTTGCGTAAAACTGACAATGGCATTACTTTGATTTTATGCCAAATATTCGCTTGAAAGTGATAGAGCTTGTCATCATTGAAGTGTTGATTTAACACTTTCTCACTCATTTGGCTGATTTTTAAAATATTCTTCTGTAAGTAGTGCCCAATGGTGTTGTTTAGGTTTGAATCCGTCACGGTTTCTAAAACTGACTTTCCCATTTTCATAAACTGCCCCACACCAGGGACACGTTTAGACATAACTGAGTTGTCTAAATAATCTTGAATAGAGTGTTGGATGAGTTGTGTAATCAGTGCAGAAAACGCAGGATTATTCACAACAGTTTTGATTAATCGTTGGCGGTGTCCGCTTTTACTTGCGATGTATTGTGCGATGGAATCAATGGTTAAAACCGGGATAACATCCTCAATTGGAGTTTCATCATTGACCGGATGAATTAGTGCAAAACGGATATGCTCTGCAATCTGCTCAATTAAAAATGAACTTGCAGGTGTGGCTAAGATCTGTTTTTCGATTAAATCAAAGATTTGTTCAAATGACCAAATGTGTTGCAACTGCTGTAAGCGCAACCAATGATAGAACAGTTTAAACTCATGTTGAACAGTTTCTGTTTGAGCAAACTCCTGATCAAGAAAATCGAGTTGTGCATCAATTAATTGTTCTATCATTGGATGTTTTTGCATAGGGTTTAAATTACACCTCTGAGTTTATGGTGATGAAGCGGCTGCAGGCTTTTGCGCCTGAATTTTGCTTAAAAATGGTAGATACTGTTGAACAACCAATTGATCTGCTTCCAGAATTGGCATGTGCCCCACATTTTCTAAAATCACAGGTGCTTGTGCATTTTTCAATAATGACTTTAATTCTGGCGCAACTTCAACATTAATAATTTTATCTTGTTTGCCCCATAAAATAAGCGTTGGAGCATCGATGGCCCGTGCGAGCAAAGCAAAAGAGTCAGGCGTGTATAATTTATTTAGCGCAATCACTTGATCAACCATTTTTTTGGTCTGTTCAACTTGTCCGATCATCATGCGTTCTTGAGCTTGTGCAATTTCTTTTGGAATAAAAGGTGGGGCATACATGGCTTGTTGCATCAGGAAATTAAAATCTCCTTTTTTACTCACCACCATATTTCTTATTTGATTTGGATCTTTTAGATAAGGCGTGGTTGCTGAACGGTAAACTCCCGCTGCATTAATGAGAAAGAGACTTTTGGTTTCAAATGGATATTGACCTGCATAGAGCATGGCGACGGACCCACCGAGTGAGTGACCCGCAATATGTGCTGGCCCTGTTAGGTTGGCAGCCTCAATAAAGCGACGTAGCTTTTCCGTTACGTTCGGAACAGAGTAGTCAAAATCTTTGGGAACTTGTGTTTCACCGCTGGCTGGCAAGTCTGGAATGATGACATGGTAATTTGCTGTTAATGCTTGAGCAACACGATTCCAGTTATCACGACTACCCGCCAAACCATGAATTAAAACAATAATCGGTTTACCGCTTTGACCACCTTCACTATATGACCAAGTGATATCACCAACTTTCAAGGTTTTGGTTTGTAGACCAGCCCATGAGCGTTCTTGTTGAAGTAGGTTTTGGAAACTCATTTCAATTTCAGCGGCATGTGTTGTATTTATGGTTGCCGTTAAACTCAGTGCCAATAATGCTGCAGTAAGTGTTTTAGCTATGGGTAACGAAAATGGGATATTCATCTTTGCTCAGTCCTTGATCTATTTTAAACCAATTGATTATTGAGGATGTTGCTCAGTGAGTCATTTGCATAATCTACAGGTGTATGGAAATTCTTGCCAATGAAATCAGCATTTTTAAGCTATTTTTATGATCAAAGGTATGTTCCTTAGTCGATGCAGTTTCTATTTTTGTCAGTGACATTCAACTTAGCGCAGATTAAACTAAGGTGTTGTTGATTTTCAGCTCCTATTTCTCATGTTTACCATAGATGGATATACACATGCTCACTGCCAAAGAAACTCTAGAACGTTTAAAAGCTGGTAATGCTCGTTTTGTGAAAGGGGAAGCAACCCAACAAAAATTGCTCACTCACCAAGAGCGTGCCGAGATGGCAAGTGAACAAAATCCTTTTGCGATTATTTTGGGTTGTTCAGATTCACGTGTGCCTGCTGAAATGGTGTTTGACCAAGGTTTAGGCGACTTATTCGTGATACGTGTTGCAGGTAATATTGTTGCACCATCACAGGTGGGGAGTGTGGAATTTGCAGCTGAACGATATGATTGCGCTGTGGTTGTTGTCTTAGGACATAGTCATTGTGGTGCAATCCAAGCAACAATTGATACTTTAAAACATCCGGATCAAGCACCGTCTTCTAATTTGATGTCGATTGTTAACCGAGTACGTCCTTCTGTTGAAATTCTGATGCAAACTGAATTAAAGGATGATTTGAAAAAGCTGTCTGCACATGCTGTGCGTTCAAATGTTTTCGCGTCTGTGAACCAGCTACGCCATGGTTCAGCTGTATTAGAGAGCCTAATTGAAAAAGGTAAAATGATTGTTGTAGGTGCAGAGTACTCACTAGAAACAGGCGAAGTCACATTCTTTGATTTTTAAATCATATCCATGGCTAACTATTTAAGTTAGCCATGTTTCCGCTGTTATTTTCAAGATGTTGATGAGCATAGTGGTGGTTATTTCATGAATATTAAACCAGCATCAGAAGCTTCTCTCAAAGATTGGTTAGAATTAAGAAATAAATTATGGAGTGATTCTGAGGCTTCTCATTTACAAGAGATGCATCAACTATTGGCTGAAAAATATGCCTTACAATTATTGGCCTATTCCAATCACCAAGCCATTGCGATGTTAGAGGCTTCTATTCGGTTTGAATATGTGAATGGAACTGAGACTTCTCCTGTCGGTTTTTTGGAAGGTATTTACGTACTTCCAGCGTATCGTCGCTCTGGCGTTGCAACGATGCTTATTCGACAGGCCGAAGTGTGGGCAAAACAATTTTCTTGTACTGAGTTTGCATCTGATGCGGCATTGGACAATGTAATTAGTCACGCTATGCATCGTTCATTAGGTTTTCAAGAAACTGAAAAAGTCGTTTATTTTAGTAAAAAAATAGATTAATCCAACTTGAGATGTAGTTATTTATAACGCTCCTCGAATATAAGGATAAGCCAAGTTAAGCATGATCGGTTGTGCTTTGGCATTTGGATGAATTTGATCGTTTTGCATCAAACTTTTATTGCCCGCCACACCTTCAAGAAAAAACGGTAGCAGTTTAATACGGTATTGTTGGCTTACAACTTTATAATTATTTTCAAAAGCACGGCTATAGGCTGTACCATAATTTGGTGGTATTTTCATACCAAACAGTAAAACAGTGGCCTTTTGTTTCTGACTCAGTTGTACCAATTGAGCTAAATTTTTTTGAATCATTTGTGGTGGTTGCCCACGTAATCCATCATTTCCACCCAGTTCAATAACGACAACTTCAGGTTGATAGGTTTGCAAGAGTTTGGGTAATCGTGCGAGTGCACCACTTGTTGTTTCTCCACTTACGCTTGCATTGACCACCTTATGCTGTTTCGGATAGTGTTGGTCTAAGCGTTGCTGGAGTAAGTGAACCCAACCTTGTTTAGGTTCAATACCATAGCCCGCACTCAGACTGTCACCTAAAATTAAAATCGTCTTTGCTGAAACCAACGTTGGAAATAAAAAAACGCCAATAATGATCAATGGTTTCGATATCGACAAAATTACTTTAGAAATCTGCATAACCGTAATTAATTTGCTCAACAGGATACGTGACATCATGCCACAACCGATTATTTCTGCTCAAAAAGTTACACAAAATATCCAAATTAATCAGCAAAGTTTAACGATCCTAAGAGAGATTGATCTTGAGGTTTATCAGGGTGAACAAATTGCGATTACTGGGCGTTCAGGTTCAGGTAAGTCAACACTGTTAGGTATTTTAGCAACTTTGGATCGACCAAGTAGTGGCGAGTTATGGGTATGTGGACAAGCCGTTCATACGCTTACAGAAGAGCAACGTGCGCAGGTTCGATTAGAAAATATTGGCTTTGTATTTCAGTCCTTTCAATTATTACCCCAGTTGAGTGCTTTAGAAAATGTGATGTTGCCGTTACGTTTACAGCCAAACTTTAATTTTAAGCAAGCAGAACAAAAAGCTTTGACATGGTTAGAGCGTGTTGGACTTGTGCGTCAAGCTCAACAAACACCGAAAGTATTATCGGGTGGTGAACAACAACGTGTTGCGATTGCTCGTGCTTTGATCGCAGAACCGAAGATTATTTTTGCCGATGAACCAACAGGCAATCTTGATGGTCAAACTGCGGAAGAGATTGAGCAGCTTTTGTTTGATTTGAATAAGGCGCTTGGAACGACTTTAGTTTTAGTCACGCATGATCAAAATCTAGCCGCAATGTGTCAACGACATGTACGACTTGTCGATGGTCAAGTTCAGGATGTGATCAAAGTCGGGGAAGGGGTATGAATTCAATTGTAAAACCCTTACTTCTACAGAGCTTTCGTACAGGTGGATTGTATCTGTTGATCATTGCTTTATCTCTCGCGATCAGCGCTACGACCGCATTAAAATTTAGTAACACACAGGTACAGAATGCAGTCACGCTACAAGCAGCTGAGATGCTTGGCGCAGATTTAGTGTTATCTGACCATGAGCCGATTCAGGAAAGTTGGCAACAACAGGCTGAAAAACTAGATCTCAAGCAGTCTACTGTAACGGTCTTTGGTTCTATGGCACATACGGATGATCAGTTTGTGATGGTGAATGTTAAAGCCGTCGATGAAAATTTTCCTTTACGAGGGAAATTAGAGATTTCACCAGTGGCACAGACGATTCAGTCGGGACAAGTGTGGCTAAGTCCTCGAGCAATGGACTTATTACAGGTAAAGATCGGGGATCAGGTTGCGATTGCAGATGGCCAGTTTAAGGTCACAGGGCAGATTGAACACGATTCGAATCAAGAACTTGGTTTTTCTGGTTTTTCACCGACTGTGATCATTCATCAAACTGATATTGCTAAAACCAATGCTGTTCAAGTGGGAAGCCGCATAGAATATCGTTTGCTTATGGCTGGAACACCGGCGCAGGTCAACACATTTCAACAACAGTTTGAACTGCAAAACAAGCAAGATCATCCTGAGGTTCAAACAGATGATCCTACCATGTCGAACCAAGAGACGAGTTCTTTAAAATTGCGAGATGCGAGTCAATCCAATACGCGATTGATGAAACCAATTGAAAATTTGGATACCTTCTTACAACTTGCTAATTTGTTGACAATTTTATTATGCGGTATTGCCATTGCCTTAACCAGTCAACGTTATGTACAACAAAACCAAGATCATATTGCATTGTTACGTTGTATGGGTGCAAGTAAGAAACAAATCATTGTGGCTTATTGTGTGCTACTCGCAGTGGTCAGTGCCTTATCGATTATGGTCGGAAGTTTGATTGGTGTTGGTTTGGGTTATGGATTGTTGCAGTTAATGTTGCAGTTGATACCGCAATTACAATTGAGTTTTGCTATAGGTGATTTGTTTTATGCCTTACCGGTCGCTATTTTTACCAGTGTGATGGTGCTGATTGGTTTTATTTTGCCAAGTATTTGGGAGTTGCTAAACACACCTCCAATTCGAGTGATTCGACAGCAAGAACGTTCGCGTAAATCCTATGTTGCAATGTTTGCGGTAGGAGTGACGAGCTTAGTTATTTTTAGTTTGGTTTTGAGTGATAACTTGACGCTAAGTTTATTGGTATTGACCGCAATCTTGTTCTTGTGTGCTGTACTTTATGTACTGATTTGGCTGTTATTAAAAGCGATCAAACAGCTTAAACATCCAATCTCTGCCTATGTACGGATTCCTCATCAAACCGCTTTGCAAATTACAGCTTTGGCCTTGGGGTTAAGTTTAATAACAGTGCTCAGTGTTTTAAGAACCGATTTATTACAACGATGGCAACAGCAATTGCCTGAAGGTACACCCAATCAGTTTGTTTATGGTTTACCACCTTTTGATATGCCTCTGCTAAAACAGCAAATTGAACAAAATGGTTGGCAATCCACACCACTTTATCCAAATATTCGGGGACGATTGATCGCAAAAAATGGTGAGGCATTTTCTCCGGAATTGGTTGAGCAAAATAACGCGTTACGCCGTGAACTCAATTTAACTCAAACGACAGATTTTCCGGATGACAATGTCATTACAAGTGGTGAGCATGTTTTTACGAAAACACATCAAGTTTCTGTCGAAGAAAAGCTAGCTGCTGAATTAGGTATCCAGATCGGCGATGAACTCAGTTTTAGTTTGCCTGAAGGAACGTTGCAAGCCACAGTGATCAATCTCAGAACTGTTGAGTGGGAGAGCTTTAGTCCAAATTTCTTCTTTATTTTTTCGCCAAATAGCATGGATGAAAATGCAGGTAGTTATCTGGGGAGTTTTTACGTACCTCCTACGGACCAAGTCAAAATGGTGTCCTTAATTCAACAGTTTTCAAATACCGTGTTTATTGATGTGGGACGCGTTTTGGATGAAGTGAAAAGACTGATGAATGTGTTGGTGCAAATTGTCACGGTATTGGCAATGTTGGTGGGACTATCTGGTTTACTGGTGTTGATTGCCTGTCTAAATGTACTGATGGATGAGCGACGTAAAGAAGTCGCGTTGATGCGCTCATTTGGAATTGCTAAAAATAAATTGAAACGGATGCTCAGTTTAGAGATCGGTTATATTGGTGCATTGGCTGGTGTGGTAGCCTGTCTTTTTGCTGAGGTGATTAGTGCGATTGCCAGTTATAAAATGCAAATGGCGATCCAATGGCACCCTGAGATTTGGTTAATTCTGCCGTTGAGTATGCTGTTGGTTTGTACCTTGATTGGACGTTATCGCCTAAGCTATTTATGTGATATTCCACCTTTGCAGAGCTTGAGGGAAATCAATCAATCTTAAAAATTATGTAATGATTTAGATGCAAGATATTCTGTTATTTTGCATCTAAACCCTAATCTGCTTTAAAAAAACTTCGTTTGATCAACAATCCGAGGGTGGCATAATCTGTGGATTCCAGACAATTTCCCAAAGGTGACCATTCGGATCAAGAAAGTATCCTGCGTAACCGCCATAAAAAGTATTTTGGGCTTGTTTCACGATGACAGCACCTGCTTTTTTCGCAGTTTCCATAATTTCATCAACTTCATTTTTATTGCTGACATTATGTCCAATCGACATGGCGGTTGAACTAATGGGTTGCTGAATTAATCCTGCATCAATCGCGAGATCTTCTTGAGCAAAGATTGCGAGTTTTAGTCCGCGTTGAAGATCAAAGAAAGCAACAGCGCCATGTTCAAACTCCTGACCTACAATACCTTCTGTTTGCAGCCCAAGACCATCACGGTAGAAAATAAGCGATTGTTCTAGATCGGTAACGCCAAGCGTTAAAATGGAAATGTGTGGTTTCATCTTTGTGCCCCTTTTGATGTCATAGATGTACCTACATGAAGTGAGTACATTATTCGTCATGGGCCGTTAGTCGAATAACGGAAGAACTCGTATCAACGAGGGAATGGGCCAACCGTCCCAAACCTAATCTGTTTTTGACAAAAAAAGCATAATAAATGGATGGATTTTAGTCAATATTGAAAGGGTAGTATGTAAATGAATGGATTAAATTGGGCGGTGATTTGTTTGAGATGATCGCCCAATTTAATTGTTTAAGCGATTTTAATTGAGTTTATTTTGAATCAAAATCTCATACCATAACGGATGTAGTGTTTGACCTAATGCTGTGCAGTAAACGTAAAATCCATATAGCAATAGTGTTGCAATCAGGACAGCTCCAAGTTGGAACATTATTTTTTTCCCAGTTTTTTGGCTGAGATACCATGCGGTTGCTAAAACAGCCCCCATGAGCATCCCACCGATATGGGCAGCATTATTAATCCCTGAAACTGTGAAGCCGAATATGAGGTTAATTGCCATAATGAATAGCAAAGATTTCTTATCTAAGAGGAAGCGTTGTCGTGGCAACACCGGTAAGACGGAAATAATGGTAAGGGCTGCACCTAATCCCATCACTGCACCAGAAGCACCAGCACTGATTTTAGGTAAATATTTAGGATCAAAATGCTGTAGTAATTGATAACCATCTAGGATACTGAGATAGCTCGATAGAACGCTCCCCATCAACCCCGCAAGGAAATAAAGTGCAATATAGTAGCGACGACCAAACAGTTGCTCAGCGATACTGCCAAAAATGTATAATGCCCACATATTCAGCATGAGATGGATCATTCCGAAATGGAAAAACATGCTGCTGAAAAGCCGTTCTGGCTGACCTAAAAAGGTCAGTGGTGTGAAATCTGCCCCCCAAGCAATTGCATCAACAGGGGAAGGGTCGGTAATATCGACGCCTGTGAGGATTTGCCAGCCAAATAGGCTCACGTTGACAGCAATCAAAGCTGCAGTAAACCACCAAGTATGTACGTGTAATTTTTGAGTAATTTGTGGTGGTGTTGTTTCAGTCATGTACTTAAATGAGTTGCTGTAATGAAAAATAGCTTAGCATGAATCGAAGGTTTGTAGATACGACGCAGACTTTTTGCACCTAGGAGTGATGCATTTAAATGAAAGCCTTATTCGCGCGTATAGTGATGCTGATCATCGGCGTGATCTTACTGATTCAGTTGTGGATTTTTAGTAGTCTTGCTTGGTGGCGCACTCATCCTGTCAATACCACCATGTTTATGCGTTTAGATTACTGGTCCGATCTAAAACCGATTCAACATCATTGGCGTGACTATGATGAAATTAGTGATAATTTCAAACATGCAGTTCTGGCGGGTGAGGATGCCAAATTTATTCATCATCATGGTTTCGACTGGGCTGGGATTCAGCATGCTTTAGAGCGTAATAATAAAAAAGGTGAAGTTGTGGCGGGGGGGTCGACGATTTCACAACAATTAGCGAAAAATTTATTCCTCTACAATAAACGTTCATTTGTGCGTAAAGGACAAGAAGCCATCGCAACATGGATGATGGAACGTATGTGGTCAAAACGTAGAATTTTAGAAGTGTATATGAACTCTGTTGAGTTCGGACAAAATATCTACGGTGTGGAAGCTGCTGCACAATTTTATTATGGCAAAAGTGCGAAAAGTTTAACGCGCGAACAGGCAGCCTTTTTAGCTGCATTGCTACCAAACCCTAAATATTATCAAAACAACCGTAATGATCGTAAGTTACAATACCGTAAGCGTGTTATTTTGAAATATATGAATGGGACGCAGAAGCCTTAAATGTTTATTTGGTGATAGATGAATAAAATCTCCGCAGATTAGAATTATTTTATAAAAGAAAAGCTCAATATTTTTGGGCTTTTTTACCAAATTGACATAATTTTGCAGCATACTTAAATCATCACTTGATAAATGATAATGCAACAAGGTTCGGTATGAATACTGCAGTGACGACAACAGCGCCAATAGAATACAGTTACAACGATCGTTATATTAATCGTGAACTTTCAATTCTTGATTTCCATCTTCGTGTATTGGAACAAGCAGTTGATCCACTTCATCCCCTGTTAGAGCGGATGAACTTTTTGCTGATCTTTTCACGTAACCTTGATGAGTTTTTTGAAATTCGTGTCGCAGGGGTCATGGAGCAATTAACATTAGGCAATGAAAGTCGTACTCCTGATGGCTTAACCCCAAAGCAAGTGTTGGAACAAATTTCCAAAACAGCGCATGCTGCAATTGAGCGCCAATATCGTATTCTTAACCAAGAAATTTTGCCGAAGTTACGCGAAGAAGATATTTGCTTTTTACGTCGTGGTGAATTAACACCAGCCCAATCGGCATGGATTAAGAAATATTTCCAAGAACAAGTTGCACCTGTACTGACGCCAATTAGCCTTGATCCTGCTCATCCATTTCCACGCTTAGTGAATAAAAGTTTAAACTTTATCGTGACTTTGGAAGGTAAGGATGCGTTTGGTCGTCAAATTGATCTAGCGGTTGTACCTGCACCACGCTCTTTACCTCGTGTTGTTCGATTACCTGATGAATTAACAGATGGTAAAGAGCATCATGTGATGTTATCTGCCATCATCCATGAGCACGTATCAGATTTGTTCCCTGGTATGACTGCGACAGGATGTTATCAATTCCGCGTCACCCGAAATGCTGACTTGGCACTGAATGAGGATGTTGAAGATTTAGCCAAAGCTTTAAAAGGTGAATTAAGTTCACGTCGTTTTGGTCGAGCGGTGCGTTTAGAAGTCACACATAATTGTCCACAGCATATCTATAAATATTTGTTAGATGAATTTGATCTAAATGAAGAGCAGCTTTACCGTGTGGATGGACCGGTAAATTTAGCGCGTCTACTTTCTAATTTTAAACGTCCTCATCTACGTTATGATTCACATACCCCTATCTTGCCTAGAGCGTTTAAAAAGTCTGAGAATATTTTTGCTGCGATGCAAAAGCAGGACATTCTTCTGCACCATCCTTTTGAGTCATTTGCACCAGTGATTCAATTATTACGCGAAGCGGCGCGTGATCCTCAAGTTTTGGCGATCAAACAAACCCTTTATCGTAGTGGTGCTGACTCAGAAATCGTGCAAGTGCTTGCTGAAGCGGCACGCAATGGTAAAGAAGTGACGGCTGTGATTGAGCTGCGTGCACGATTTGATGAAGAGTCAAATATCGAAGTGGCAAACGTTTTACAAGAAGCGGGAGCGGTGGTTGTATACGGTATCGTTGGTTATAAGACTCACGCAAAAATGATTTTGGTTGTGCGCCGTGAAAATAATAAATTGGTACGTTATGTGCACTTAGGCACAGGTAATTACCATGCAGGCAATGCACGTATTTATACTGATTATGGTTTGATGACCACTGACAAAGATATTTGTGAAGATGTGCATCGGATTTTCCAAGAGCTCACGGGAATGGGCAAAATGGCAAAACCGAAAAAGCTTTTGCATGCACCATTTACTTTGCACGCGCAGTTGATCAACTTTATCGATGATGAAATTGCAAATGTAAAAGCAGGAAAAGCAGCCCAAATTATCATTAAAGTAAATGCATTGACGGAAGTGCAGTTGATCAACAAATTATATGAAGCTTCTCAGGCGGGGGTGCAAATTGATTTGATTATTCGTTCTATCTGCTGCTTACGTCCAGGTTTGCCAAATCTGTCAGAAAACATTCGTGTGCGTTCGATCGTTGGTCGTTTCTTAGAACATACTCGTGTTTATTATTTTAGCAATAATGGCAATCCTCGTATTTATTGTTCAAGCGCAGACTGGATGGATCGTAATCTATTTAATCGTGTGGAAGCGTGTTTCCCAATTGAAGATCCTGCGTTGAAGAAATCAATTTATCAACTTGGTCTGTTAAATTATCTTAAAGACAATCAACAAGCATGGTTGCTACAAGGTGATGGTGTCTGGGTACGCTCCCAGCTTGCTGAAGGGGAAACCCCTCATAATGCACAGCAGAAGTTATTAGAAGCGATTAAATAATTGAGTAAAAAAATCGACCTAATTAGGTCGATTTTTTTGTGGAAATTTAGCGTGTGGTCATTTCTACAATCAGTTGATTGACTAAATCGGCTGCTTCTAATTCGCGAATCTGTGACACATTACTTCCTGCCCAAAATGCACCATAACTATAATCTTGATGCTGACTTGCGATGCTCATTAATTGTTTTGCCAAATCATAAGTATATGGATAAGCAGGGACCTTTGGTCGATTCGGTGCATCGATTTGCGTATGCCATGTGCCCAATAAACCACGTGCTGGGCGACCAGATAAACTCGCACTTATTTGTGTAATGCTTTGGCTAAACAGCGCTTTACGATATGCAGCATTTGCACTTGAACTTTTACATTGTACAAATGCCGTCCCCAGTTGTACTGCACTTGAGCCACGTTTTAGCATATTTTTTGCCTGATCACCATTCATGATGCCTCCAGCAGCAATGATCGGTCGTGAACAGTGTTGGGTAAGTAATTCGACCAAATCACTGGTTTTGATTGCCGCATCAAAATGTTGATTAAAAATACCACGATGTCCACCAGCTTCAATGCCTTGCGCAATGATTAAATCAATACCAGCAGCTTCTATGGCTTGGGCTTCTATCAAATTTGTTGCAGACACCATCGTAATAATGCCTGCATTTTTGAGCGCTTTAATTTGATGAGTATGAGGAATCCCAAAATGAAAACTGACAGCTTTAGGTTTGGTCTCTAATACCACATTTAAAAAATCGTCATTTTCTAGAAAGCTGGGGTAAATACACTTGAGTTGAGTTGGTGGCTGAGCATCAAATTTTTTGAATGCTGGGGTTAAATATTCAATCCACTGTTGTTCATGTTGTGGATTTAATGGTTCTGGTTGATGACAAAAGAAATTGACCTGAAATGGATGGTCACTGAGCTGTTGAGTTTTTAAGATGAGTTCTTTTGCTGATTCCGGTGTATTGGCACCAAGACCTAGAGATCCGAGTGCACCTTGATTGGAAACTTCGGCCGCAAGTTCAGGTGTAGACACACCAGCCATAGGTGCTAGAAAAATAGGATGTTTTATTTCTAATAATTCTAAAATCGACATATTGGATTCCTCATCTCTTTTCATCCAACATAGCTTAGATTTTTAAAAAATAGCAAATAATAATGGTTATTTAATTGCAGAATGAAATATGGAGCAGTAATGTAAAAAGGTGTTTGACTCATGAATAGTCAAACACCCAAAAAGAACTTAGAGGTTATTGATAAGCCAACATGAGCAAAGCCTTAAAAAGGCCAGCGATAATTGCCAAACCTAAAAAACCAACTAACCATAATCCGATAAACCATTTGATTTGTGATTTTTTCATTGGATTTTACCTCAATGATAACCTTCGTCACCGATACGTACTTTATCTCTAAAGATCCAGTATCCCCAGAAGGTGTAGACCCAAATGATTGGGATCATAATCGCAGCACCCACTAAAGCAAAAATTTGGCTTTCTCTTGGCGCCGCAGCATCCCAAATCGTGACAGACGGTGGAATAATGTATGGCCACAAGCTAATGACAAAGCCTGAGTAGGCAAGAAACATCAGCATTAAAGTATAAATAAAGGGCTTATATTCACTTCTATTTACACAAGCACGCCATGCCAAATAGCTAAAAATCAGTACTAAAATTGGAACAGGGCTAAAGTAGATCAGTTGTGGCACAGTAAACCATTTTTCTGCAATGGCAGGTTGACTATATGGGGTATATAAGCTTACCGCAATGAAAATTGCCAATAGTGTGAAGATCAGTTTTGGCATCAGATCATACATTTTGTTTTGTAGTGCTTGGTCTGTTTTTAGAATTAACCAGCCACATCCCAACGCTGCATACATCACGACCACACCTAGACCAGTAAACAGTGAAAAAGGTGTTAGCCAGTCCAAACTTCCCCCAACATAGATACCATTTTCCGTTTTTAAACCTTGAATATAGGCACCTAAAATTACGCCTTGCAGGAAGCTGGCAAGTGTAGATCCCCAAATAAAAGCCATATCCCAAAGTGCTTTGGAGCGATTCGCTTTAAAGCGGAACTCAAAAGCAACGCCCCTAAAAATGAGTGCAATCACCATCAGGGTAATCGGCATATAGAGTGCGGATAATACGGTTGCATATACGATTGGGAAGGCAGCAAACAAACCAGCGCCGCCAAGCACCATCCATGTTTCATTGCCGTCCCACACGGGTGCAACGGTATTCATCATCACATCACGTTCTTGCTGACCTTTGATGAAGGGAAATAGAATCCCGATACCGAGGTCAAACCCATCTAGTACGACATAAATTAATACGCCCAAAGCAATAATCATTGCCCAAATAAGAGGAATATCGAACATGTTATTCTCCTTTCTTCTGGTCGTTGTTATCGAGGCTTTCATCAACAGCACTCAGCGGACGCATTGGTGTTTTAAAATGCCCAACACCACCAGAATCTTGGACTGGGGTATGAATGAATTGTGGACCTTTGTACATGAGCTTGAGAATGTAATAAATCCCAGTACCAAATACGATGGTGTATACCACCACGAAGATGATCAGGGTGAGACCAACTTGACTTGCAGAAACACTTGATAACGCATCTTCTGTGCGTAACACACCATAGACCACCCAAGGTTGACGACCTAATTCAGTTGTGAACCAACCTGCCAGTAAGGCGATATAACCTGTCGGTCCCATGATGAGGGCAAATTTATGGAACCATTTTTTCTCATAAATTTGATCTTTTTTGCGGAGGATTAACCCGATCACGGCAAGTAAAACCATGAGTGTGCCTAGCCCCACCATGATGCGAAAACTCCAAAATACCAGCGTTGAATTTGGACGATCTTTGGGAGCAAACTCTTTCAATCCTTTAACTTCACCATCAAGGCTATGGGTAAGGATCAAGCTTCCTAAATATGGAATACCTACTGCATATTTAGTGGTTTCAGCTTGCATATCGGGGATACCAAATAGATAAAGCGGCATAGGTTCGTTGACATTGGTTTCCCAGTGTCCTTCCATTGCAGCTAATTTAGCTGGTTGATGTTTTAATGTATTCAAACCATGATGATCGCCAATAATGACTTGTGCAGGTGCTGCAAATAAGATCATCCACATTGCCATGGAAAATGATTTTTTTACCAATGCATCACGACGACCACGTAATAAATGCCATGCTGCTGTTGCGGCAACGACTAAAGCAGAAACTAAAAATGCAGCGACAGCCATGTGTGCAAATCGGTAAGGGAATGATGGATTAAAAACGATGGCAAACCAGTCTTTGGGGACAATAATGCCATTTTCTATTGCAAAGCCTTGAGGGGTCTGCATCCAACTATTGGATGATAGGATCCAAAACATGGAAATACAGGTGCCGATTGCGACCATTAAGGTGGCAAAGAAATGAGCTCTTTCGCTTACACGCCCCCATCCAAACAGCATCACCCCGAGAAATCCAGCCTCTAAGAAAAAGGCAGACAACACCTCATAGGTTAGTAATGGACCAGTGACACTTCCTGCAATTCGTGAAAATTCACTCCAGTTTGTACCAAACTGATAGCTCATTACTACACCTGAAACGACCCCCATACCAAAGGTCACAGCAAAGATTTTGAGCCAGTATTTATAGAGATCTTGGTAAATAGGGTTATGAGTTTTCAGCCATTTCCATTCTAAAACGGCAAGAAAGCATGCCAGTCCAATCGATGTTGCTGGAAAAATAATATGGAACGAAACAGTAAATGCGAATTGGACACGTGCCAACTCTAATGCGGTTAAACCTAAGTCCATCACGAAGCCTCCGATACAGACCAAAACGGTTGTTGAAGAACACTGAGATACAGAGATTTATCTGCGATAAAAATCGCCAGTTTTTGCTGCCAAACAACAAAACAAGTTTTAAAAAACATAGGTTACTCACTTTTCAATAAATCGTACTAAACGCTAATTAATTGAAAAGGAGAGTGGTGGTGCTCGCCCTTGGGGCAGCAGAAAAAGACGTTGTAAATCGAAAAAGAAGCTAAGGAAAAGCTGTTGTAAATGCACGTAACGCACTTGTATACGGACAAATACTTCTTTGACACCTAATGTTGGTGGTACGACCAGTTGTCCATAGAAGAAACAAAACGGGCATTGATGATTGATATCATGTTGATGAGTGTGATCTATAGCATCGGATGTGACATGATCAACCGTGCTGCTATGATGGTGTTCAGAATGAGATCGAGAAACGATTGATGAGTTTTGTATACCGTGATGATGTCGAGACTGGGTTGACAAATGCACGACAGTCTCACATGCAGGAGAAATTTGAAATTTCTCTGGCAAAAGAGGCTGCAGAAAAACAGCAATTTGTAGTGTGATGGTCGCAAAAGCAAACCATATCCCAAGTCGATGTATCAAAACCGCTCTCTACATTGGATATTTCCAGACTTTATTCATAAATTGGCCTTCGCTCATTTTATGATGTCGAGTTCTCTTTGATCATACATCCAAATGGTAAAAAAAGCTTTAGACTTGTGAGGAATATTTTGCTTTTAGATTTTTATGTTAATTAATTAACATTAGCTAATAAGTGTTTGAACAAAGAAATGATCTAAGAGAGTACTCAAAGTGGATGAACATTAAACAGTGAGCCGATCCAACTTGAGAACAACATAGCTAAAATCCCCCAAATGGTAATCCTTAAGCTGCTTTTCAACATTGATGTTCTCGCAACATAGCCTGAAAGTGCACCTAACAATGCTAAAGACAAAATGCCTGTGAACATAACGGTTTGCGAGACATAATTTTCAGCACTTAATAGAATTGCGAGCATCGGTAAGGCTGCACCGCATGAGAAAGCAGCTGCAGAAGAAAGCGCAGCTTGAATTGGGTTTGCGGCGGTATTTATATGAATACCGATTTCATCTCTTGCATGTGCTGCGAGTGCATCATATGCAGTGAGTTGTGTTGCTACTTGTAATGCCAATTCGGCGTCCAATCCTCTGCCAATATAGATTTGAGTAAGCTCATTTAATTCAGCTTGTGGGTTTTTTTTGAGTTCTTTTGCTTCAAACTTTAAGTCGGCTTTTTCAATATCCTCTTGAGATTTTACAGAAACATATTCGCCAGCAGCCATTGATGTTGCACCCGCAATTAAGCCTGCTATGCAAGTGACTAATAATGTCTGGTTATGTGCGCCACTCGCTGCCATACCCATGACTAAACTAGTGACGGAAATAATGCCATCATTTGCACCCAAGACTGCAGCTCTCAACCAACCTGATCGTTGAATCACATGGGGTTCTGTATGATGTGAAAATGACATAGTTGTGCTCTTTGATGAAAAAGTTAAAAAGTGTTTATTTTCTTATGCGGCATACTATTTTTATCTATGATTCATATGCTGAATCGATTTATAAAATAACGTATTTTAACGACATGATAACAATGATTTAGTTATAATGTGTGAATAAATTAACATTTTAAATTGATTTAAGCTGACGATTATATCCACTTATAACTGGCAACATTTACTTGAGATATGCGATGAAAAAATCAAAAAAACAATTACTCAGTCATACCATGTTTACATTAAGCCTTTTGTTTCCATTACAAGCGGTTATGAGTGCTGAAGCTGACTTTGTGAAAGAGGGGGATGCGGCTTATAAGCCTGGCAATCCAATATATGATCGATGGGATCAGTTCTATAAATTAGAACAACAGCAGCCTGAGCAGGCGGAAAAAATTTTGCTCGAACTTGCTGCGCTTACCCCACAAGATATTAAAGTGTGGAAAAGTCTGACTTATTTACAAATTCGTCTGAATAAACAAGATCAAGCTTTACAAAGTGTTCGTAAAGCATCGCAACTTGCACCTCAGGACGATCAGCTTAAACTACAAGAAGCATATTTGTTGAATCAACTGAAGAGAGATAAAGAAGCTTTACCAATATTCAAAATGCTGACCCAGTCAAATGATGTAGAAATCGCAACTAAAGCGCAGCAAGCAGTACAGAATTTAAGTGGTGGGACAGTCAAACCTGTATTCAAAGATATTTATTTCGCACCGTCTTATGAATCTCGCTACGACGATTTTATTTTTCCGTTAAAAATGCGTTATGGACGTAATCTGGACAATGGTCGTGCACAGGTTTATGGCTTTATGAATCTAAATCGTGATACCAAATCACGTGGTGGAGTTCGACCTGAAATCATTGATGAGAATGCAGTGACGGTTGGTGTAGGGGCAAATTATCAGCCTTGGCTAAATATACCGATTAGAGCCTATTTAGAATTAGGTGGTAGTTATGACTTAATTGATCGTAATCGAGATAAGTTCCGTGAGAGTGTTGTTGGTGGTGTAACAGGTTATCAAGAATGGTACGCAAATCCGAGTGTAGAAAATCGCACGGTTTGGAATGATTATTTTACCGATCTGTATGGTAACGTGGCTAGTTATTCACGCGAAGATTATAACGTCATTGCAGATTTAAGATTACGCTCAGGTTTTAATGTTTACCGAGGTGAAACGGGTACGGTACAAGCTTATGCCAAATTACATGCTTTGGCAGATTCTGAAGGTGAAAATTATAATAATTTATTTGAATACGGTGCTGGTGTTGCGTGGCAACCGTTTAATTATGTGCCTGTAAAAGTACGTGTCGAGCGTTTATATGGTCACTATTTCAAAGATGCGTTGGCGAATGGACAAGATCGCTATAATAACACTCGAACGGAACTGGTATTTTATAGGAGTTTCTAAGATTTAGGCTGTCTCAGTGAAAACAGCCTTGTTTTATGAGCGATATTTAAGCCTATACCATAAGGCAATTGTGTATACATTGATGCGATTCATATAATGAGGACCATCAAAGATATAAACTTTTTGTCCCTCGTAGGCCTTTAATTGCTCGATAATTTCCCAAGGATAGGCTGCTCGAAAGTGTCCATTTGGGGTTGCTCGAAATGCTTCTAAAACAATAATAATTCTGTCTTTACCAAATTCATGTTGTAGTTCATCTAAGATGATTCGTGCTTGTTCAGGTGAGCGAGTGCCGACACCAACGCCATCTTGGAAAAAAACATTGGTATGTTCAGGCAACCAACTTTTTAACCATACATCGTAATGTGTTGGCATTTCATCTGCACTATAAATGCTCACCCATAAAGGTTTTGGGAGTTGCGCTAACGCTTGAGCTAATATTCCTACGCCTAACCACGTTGGATCGGCTTCAACTGGAAAATAATATCCTTTGAGTGGAGTAGATTGAGTATGTGCAATGAGTTGTTTAGAGTTCTGAGCAAGTAACATGACTTGGGAGCGTGCCAGCTTTTCATCATATTCGCCAGCTAAACCTAAGATAATCTCGGACGCCCATGCATTTTGGTTTAGCTGTTGAAGATTTATATTCTTATCCCATTTTGCAAAACCTGTGTCATGATCAAGCCAAGATTTGGATTGAACAATTGACCATTGCGGAACAAATGTTGAAACGCCAAGGAGATCCCAGTTGCCTTTGGGAGGGGTGGTATCTAAATCTGGTTGCCAAAAGATTCCTTCAATATGAGCAGGCTGCATTCCAGATTGAGAAAAATGTATGCAGCCGCCCAAAAAAATTATGGTTGAAAAAAAGAAAACAATAATGAGTTTGAAATTATTCTGCCTTATTTTTAGCATTCGGTTTTTTTCGCCAGTACCAAAGCAAGATTGCCAAAATCATAATAGCAGAAATGATAACAACCAAGATAAAGAAAGATGATTGTTGAACCAGAGGTGCTTTTTGATTACCGACAATAATTTTTTGTAAAGTAAAGACTTGACCGTTTTGCGTTACTAAAATCTTACTAGCATTGTTAGGAATGTTTTGTTGAATTTTCTCCCAAAATTTAGTGAAATTTTGAGCACCTTCAATGGAATCTGTCAATATGTCAAAACGCTGTTCATGAAAACTCACTAAAAAGCCCTTAGCTGCAGCAGGTGCATAAACAGTATCTCGATGCATAGAGACTTGCTGGCGATAAATATTAGGATTGACTTGAACATTAATTAATTCGGGCTTTGCTGGATCAAATTTGACGAAATTCAATGGCACTGGGTCATTGGTCAGGAGCATCCGTTTGGCTGTTTGACTCAAAATTAGCGCAATTTCTAAGCTACCAGGTTCGCCATCAATCGCAATGGTTGGATGTGTGGCAAATGCCATCGATAGTGATGCCACACCATTTTTGAGTTTATGCGGTAATTTGACTGTGGATTTTTCAGTGTCAATCCATAAAGAGCCTTTTGCCGTAGGTAAACATTGCGAGTTTACGATGACAGAATTTTCAAGTTTTAGGTGAAATGAGGTGCTATTAGAAATGGTTTTTGCAAAATAGTTAAATTGACGATTTACAGGATCTGAATCTAATCCAGCAGTTTTCAAACTGCCTGCCAATCCACCATCAATCCAAGTGGTGATATTAGAGCCTTCCAATAAACCACTTTGAACACGTAATGCAATTTGGCCTTGTAAAATATCTGTCGGTTGCCAAACAGCAGGGAAGTTGAGGAACAGATTTTTTTCTGCTTGGTTCAAACGGAAATCACTGATGCCTAAATCTGAAAGCGTATTGATTTGTTTGATTTTAGCCCAAGTTGGTGCTGCGAGTTTATCTGGTAGAAAAGTGGCTGAAGTATTTAGTTGTTGTAAGTAATTTGAATTGAGTAAGCCGTTAATGGCTGCAGCAAGTTTTTGTGGATGATCATATTTGATTTGTAATGTTGGAACATTATTCTCAGAACTAATCTGAACTAAGGTTCCTTGAGGTATTGGCGTGGTTGATTTCGAAATTTCGATTGTGAAGTCAGCAGCTTGATCTGTTGGTGGGTTTTGTTCGTACCATTGGACAGGGGTAACAGATCCCCATGCATTCATTAGACGACCAAGCATCGAGGCTTCATTGACATTGGCTGGGTTGAATTTGAGCACGCCTACAAAAGGTTTCGGTCTAACGACCTGTGGATTAAATAGTGCATCAGGTAAATCTTTTAAGCGATAAATTGGTCGATGTCTTGCATAGTCAATTTTTGAATTACTTAAATAAGTGACTTGATCAACATCTTCACTACAGAAGGTTGTACGATCAGCTGCCGGTGAGGTGCGTGGTGAATATTGCTGTAAAATAAAATCTAAACGATGAAAACCACTTTCAGCAGCTGGGATATTAAACTCGAGTTGGCCATCTCCATTTAACACCGTGTTATAAATCAGCTTATCGTCGTATTTAACCAGTAGAGTGGTGAAATGTTCAGTCGAATAGTCACTACTAAAACGAATACTTTGCCATTCGGAACCTTTACCAACATAAAAGTAGTGTGGTTCGATTGTGTATTTGTTTGACGTATTAATATTATCAAATTGCCACGTATTCCATGAATCTGCTAGAGCAAATACGGGCAAAGAGAGAGTCGCACTTGCTAACAGGATTTTGAAAACAGGATGGTTGAGTCGATTTTTTTTCATTTATTTTCTCTCTTTGCTACGTTCAGTTTTGTACCATTGCAGTGAATTCCCTTGAATCTTATTTTTTAGCATGTCATAGCCTGCTTTAAATACAATGAATAAAAAGATTTGTGAATAAGTGATGTAAGATAAAACTGAAAAGAAATAAAGTTGGGGTTTAACTCTTTCAAGCGATAGGGTGAACCACATTTGTGCGACATATAGACAAAATGACAATGCCCATAACACTGTAAATGGTCCGGGTAAGGTGATTCCCGCTATGCCAAGTAAGCCAAGTGTTAGAGTGATATGACTCCAAATCAGCGCAGGTACGAACAAGACATAACACATAATGTTGTTGAAAATTTCGATACCAATTGGAAAAGGTTTCCTCAATGCAATCGGTAGATATTTACTGGTTACATAGAAATTACCTTGAGTCCAACGCGACCGTTGTTTAACAAAAACACTCAGTGATGGAGGATCTTGTTGCCAACCTACAGCATAAGGTACCCATTTGATTCGCTTTTGCCCTAGAAAAATTCTGAAGCTCATTTCAGTGTCATCAACCAATGATTTTTCATCAAATCCTCCCAATGTTTCTAGTGCATCACGCCATATGACATAGTTGGTTCCCATCAAGGTCGATAATTCAAAACGTTGCCATCGACCACCTTGGAAGATCCATTGAAAGAAAATAAACTCGATGGCAATAAAGCGAGTCAAAATACTATCCCGCCAGTTTCGTGTGCGCACTTTGCCATTGACGGCAACTAGTTTTTTATCTGCCAATAAGGTTTGAGCCAATAGTCGAACGCAATCTGGTTCGGGTGTACTATCCGCATCATAGACAATAATTAATTCACCTTTTGCATGTGGCAAACCATTGTTTAAGGTCCGAGATTTACCTTTGCCTCCCATCCCCTTAGGCACATTCACAATTTTAATGCACGGATAAATCTCCGCCATGCGTTCAGCGATCTCAAGGGTATTGTCTTTAGAGCCGTCATTGATTAATAACACCTCATAGGCATGTGCAGGGTAGTCTTGTTGTGCAATGGCATGCAGTGTATCTTCAATCACCACACCTTCGTTATAGGCTGGGATCAAGACGCTGAGCATTGGCCACTCGGCGGGCACAGGCAAATTTTCTAACTCTTTGGCTGCATTTTTTGAGTATTTCCATGCTTGATAACTTAACCATGCCCAAAAAGCTTGAGGAATCCAGATACCAAGAAAACCAAATAAAAATAGAATATCAATCGCGGGCATTGAGTCTTCTCCTACGAATGATAGAGATGATTAAAATCAAGAGTAATGACCCACCAAGTAACAGTGAAATCCAAGAAACAGAACTACCAAAACTACTTAATAAACTTGGGAAATGGGTTGAAAAAAGATAGTCAAACGGAATCACAACAGTACTGATTGCAATTAAGAAATAACCGAACAGATTCGTCTCAACTCCGTCAGGGGTGCTGGTGTAATCAACACGACCAAAACGCCATGATATTCCCAATTGGGGATATTCTATGGTACTCACAGGCAAGTGTGCTGGAGGATTAATTAAAATTTGATAGCCAGAGGTCTGAGTATAGTTATGATTGGCTTGATAAAAATAGTGCTGATGATGCTGGATCTTACGCGCAGGTATTGGCAGGATTTGTTTGTTATCCGATTGAATAATATAACTACCTGCAGGTTGTGAAATTAAGTTTTCATCCCAACCTGTTTCAATCAATGTGGCTAATGGTCTTAAACCTATTGCAGTAGAAAAAGTTGCTTTGGCAGAAAAGTACTTCGTATGTTCCATTTGAAAGAGGGCGATCGGAATAGCGCCATCATTGACTGCTTTTTTAATTCGATAGTAGGTTAAAAAGCTAAAATACTCATCAGGTAAAATAACGCCTGGTTTCACGCCTTTAGCGATGAGTTCTTTAAAACTATTCGATTGGAGTTGATCTGCTGTAAAAACAGGCCACCATGTTGCAGGCTGAGCAAAGATCTCTGAAATCATTTCAGAAGATTGAATGTGTGGACTTGACTCAGATTTTGCAGGTTGAATCGAGCAGTGATAATACTCCTGATAAAGTTGTTGTAGAGTCGTATCTGGATAATACTCAGTTGCAACCAGCAGACCGCAAATATTAAGAAGCACTGACATCAGGGCACCTCTCGGTCTATTGGTGATAAGTATTCTGTATGTTGTTCGATTTTAAGTTTTAAAACACTCAGCTCTTGTAGTTGTTGTATAAAGTGTGGCGTAGGGTGTTGCTCATCCATTTGATTTTCATGAATTACGATACTTTTTATTTCACTTAATTCTTCATTAATGAAATGATAGATAACGCTATCACCCTCAGTGGATAGGATCGTCATAATCTTATTTTGAGTTTCTTTCCAAATATCTTCACCAAGCATTTCTCGAATGAGCACCGTGTTTGTAATTTGAATACTGATCACTTCATAATGATCTTTATGAGTCAGTTGTAATAATTTTTTAAGTTGGTCCTGAAAGTGCTTGAGTGCGGTTAACGGTAAAATATCATGTTGATAATTTCGGTCATAACTTTGAATGGCACGATAAGAGGCTAAAGCATTTTTAATATTGTGGCGGATCGCACTTAGAAAAATAGGCGCTAGGGGGGCCACAAATAACAGAAGTAGTTGTCGTTCAATATAAGTTTGATTGGCGAGATCAAGAAAGAAATAAAAGGCAATTCCTATAAATGCCACTAAACCCAGTATTAATGCCATACCGATGTTTAAGTATGCGCCAGCAATCACCAATAATAGTAAGAAAATCCAACTTCCTCGATAGGTTGCCGGTAGCCACTCATAAGCGACAACACCCATAAAGATATGGGCTGCGATAATCCATAAGACGAGTGCTGGAGCAGGATTTTTTTGCATAATAGTTTTAATTTTATTAATGGTCTTTTGTGATCAAAGTAACATTATTTTTCATTGATTACGATAGTTTTATGTAGCTGACTTTGTGAAATAGTTTTATAAACAGTAACATATAGTATTATCTATTCTGGCCGGATAGCTATTAAAATTAATCTCAATTTATTCTTTAAAAGCTGCGATTGCTTGTGCTCGGCTGCTTTTCAGGTCAACAATTGGTGTCGGATAACTAAGTTCGAGATTTACTTTAGCAGCATGAGGTTCATGGATGGATTTCGCATCTAAATGAGCAAGTTCAGGAATCCATTGCCGTAAATAGTCGCCATTGGGATCAAATTTTTGTGATTGGCTAATCGGGTTAAATATACGGAAATAGGGGGCAGCATCGGTCCCTGTTGAAGCACACCATTGCCAGCCACCATTGTTTGCAGCTAGATCACCATCAATAAGATGCTGCATAAACCATTGTTCTCCTTTGCGCCAATCAATCAACAGATTTTTACTCAGGAACATGGCACAAATCATACGTACTCGATTGTGCATCCAACCTGTGGCAAGGAGCTGCCGCATACCAGCATCGACGATTGGAATACCTGTTTGACCTTGTTGCCATTGTTGTAGCGCGACGGGATCATCACGCCAGTTGATCTTTTGGGTTGAAAGTTGAAATGGTAAATGCTTGGAAACACGTGGATAGTCAAACAAAATATGCTGATAAAATTCTCGCCACAGTAATTCATTCAGCCATGTTTGCTGACCTTCGGATTCAATCACAAAATCGCCGTGCTGTTTACGGAATAATGCCTGTAGACATTGACGGATAGAGAGAATGCCAATATTTAAATAAGCAGATAGTTGGCTGGTACCTGCTTGTGCAGGAAAGTCGCGAGTATTTTTATAATCATCTAATTTATCATGGATAAATTGATCGAGTAATGTTAATGCATAGGATTCGCCTACAGGCCATTGTTGTGTTGGATGATTAAGTTGCTGAGTATATTTAAGTTGCTGAGTATATTTAAGTTGCAGCTCTATGTAATCTTCAAGTGAGGGGCGCGGATTGATATTGATCGGTTGTTGTACTTCAGGTGCTGGATAGCATTGAGGTAAGTTTTGTTGCAGACGTTGATAACAGACTTTTTTAAACGCACTAAAAACTTGATAGGGCTGATGGCTCTGATTACGAATCGACGCTACTGGAAAAAGTGTACGATCATGAAAAAGTACTAGGTCTTTGTTTTGCTGATTTAATAATTTTTGTACTTCTTTATCTCGTTTTAATTCGTTGACCCCCAGTTCAATATTGGCATATACCTGCTGAATTGGGATATGTTCAATGAAATCCGCAAAAAACTTCGTGATATCCTTCCAAAGTGGTATATGGTGAACAAGTAAAGGAATATTAAGAGATTGCAACGCGATTCGTAACTCTTGTAGTTGACGAAGATAGAAGTCGATTTTGATGGGCGCATCATCATGCAGTTGCCATTGTTCAGGTGACAAGATTACCAAAGCAATTGTGGGGCCGGTTTGTGTCGCATGCCAAAGAGCAGCATGGTCTTGGATTCTAAGATCTTGGCGAAACCAAATGAGTTGATAAGCACTTTGCATAAGGTAAGAACCACTCAAATTATGAGAAGAAGTTGGGTGTTTTTCTTATTTTATAAAAGTGGATGTGAAGAAAAAGCAAAGCCGAGGCTTTGCTTTTTGTTGTGCTAATTCTTTTGAGAATTAGTGGTGGTGACCACCTGCACCGTGTACGTGACCATGATCTAACTCTTCTTGAGAAGCATCACGGATTTCAACGATTTCTACTTCAAAAGTAAGGTCTTGACCAGCAAGTGGGAAGTTTGCATCAACGATAACGTTGTCACCTTCAATTGCTTTAACAGTTACGATTTGTACACCATCATCAGTCTGAGCTTGGAATTGCATACCTGGTTGAATGTTGTCCACACCTTGGAACATTTGAGCTGGAACTTCTTGAACGAGGTCTGGATTGTATTCACCGTAACCTTCTGCTGCTGGAACGTTTACAGTGAACTTCTCACCTACAGTTTTACCTGTAAGTGCATTTTCTAAACCAGGAATGATGTTCCCTGCGCCGTGCAAATATGCAAGTGGTTCACCTTGAGATTTATCAAGTGTTTCACCCTCAGCGTTTGTTAAAGTGTAGTGGAATGAAACCACGTGGTTATTTGCAATAGCAGTCATGTTATTAATCCATTCAAAGAGTTCAGGTATACATCATAAAGTGAAAAGTCGTTTTTGTTGACTATTTTCCACTTTTTGAAACGATTTCGTTATAAATGGGAACGAAATTTATGTTTTCAACTCAATACAGTTTAATTTTTGGGCGAACACGACGGGTAAGCAAATCTTTCATGGTTAACATGCCTGCTTGGGTATAACCATGAATATTGGCTTGATGCAGTCGATACAAAGAAACATACATCGTTTTAGCAATAAAACCTTGTACACTCACGTCACCTAATAACTCACCCACAGCTTGATTTCGACTTAATGAAACCAATGAGCCTTTATCATTAAAAACAAACATTGGTTGTGGTGAGTGGTTTAAACGTGCTGCCATCGCATCAACTAAAAAACTCGCTTGCTGGCTGGCAACTTGTGCGCGTGGTCCTAATGGTGGTTGGCGTGCATCTAGTTGGCAATGAGCACAATCTCCAAATGCAAAAACATTTGGATCTGAATAAGTTTGTAGGGTCGCATATACCATTAAACGATTGATTTGATCGCGTTTAAAATCAGTTAATGCTTCTAATATTTTTGGTGCTTTAACACCTGCAGCCCAAACTGTAATGTCTGAATGTATGACATTGCCATTACTGAAATAGACATTGGACTCATCAACTTTTTGTACTTTGTGTTGGGTTAAAATCTCGATTCCCATTTTTTGCAATTGCTTGGCACTATGCGCTGCTGTTTTTTCATTAAGTGCAGGTAGGATACGATCAGAAGCTTCGATGAGGGTGATTTTGACTTGTTTTGGATTGATTTTCTTTAACCCATAGCGATAAAAATTCTTGGTGGTTTCAATCAACTCTGCGGCGAGTTCGACACCTGTTGCACCAGCACCAACAATTCCGATATTTAAAGCACGTTCAGCCGGTTGATTTTGTGCCTCAATATAAAGATGAAATAAATCTTGTTGGAAGATATCTGCTTGTTGACGGCTGTCTAGGAAATGACAATGTTCGCGTACACCTTCAGTACCAAAGTCATTTGATACAGAGCCAACTGCGATCACCAATGTGTCATAGCTTAAACTTTGAATAGCAGGGGTGTGTTCTTTAGAAAGCTGTGGGGGAGAAAGTGTAATTTGTTTTTGATCTTTATTGACAGCAATCAGGGTACCGAGGATGAACTCAAAATGATGCTTTTCAGCGTGGGCGAAATAATTGGTTTGTTCTTCGTGGGGGTTAAGTGAGCCAGCGGCAATTTCGTGTAGGAGTGGTTTCCAAATATGGGTGAGATTTTGATCGACTAAGGTGATTTTGGCTTTTTTATGTTTACCAAAACGTTCGCCTAATTGTGTCGCAAGCTCTAAACCACCTGCGCCACCACCCACAATCACGATATGATGTAAGGTTTTGCTCATGATTAACCTAATTGTTTTTGTGAAAGGATGGTTGGATTATGCCATCCTTTTTTCAATCTTGTATGGTTAATCTTGAGAAAAATCGTAGGTTTTTTACCCTTGATTTAAAGGATAAAGTTTGGCAGCTTTTGAATCATTTGTTGAAAAAAACGAAAACAAGTTAGAAAACCACAACATAATTTTCTGGAAAATATTCGCTTCTTCAATCTGTACTTCATTTTCAATCTGTAGGCTACGAAGTAATTGATTATTTTGATAAATAGATACAGTCGCTAAATTCATTGCTTGAGTAAGTGGTGCAGTTAAGCGTTGCTCATTGAGTTCAATATTGACGCGTGTATGCGTATTTTGGAGTGGCTCAATGATTTTTATGCCATTTTCATCAATCACTTGAAGACGTTGGGTCAGTGTATCAAACTGGTTTAAATCGATTGGTGCGGCTTGGTCATATAATGAAGTCGTCACAATTGTCGGTTGCTGAGTTTCAACTTTAAACATTTTTAAGGTTGAGCGAATAACAGGTAGTTCTGCGATTAATTGGTGTTTTGGAATCACTTCTTCGTCGCGAGTGTAAGCATAAGCCAAGTTCATTAACTTGTTCGCGACCTCTGCACGTTTAATCGCATTTGGTGTGCCAAGTACAATGACGATTAAGCGACGTTTATCGATATGTGGGTTTATGGTTGGGCGCTCTGCCGTTAGAGCTAGGTTATAACCTGCAGCTTTGGTAAAACCTGTTTTTAGACCATCAGCAGTAGGGTCCATTTTGAGTGCAAGATTTGTTGCATGGTGGAAACGATGGTTATAACTAAAACTTGGCATTTTTGAATAATAAAGATATTCAGGTGTTTTGGTCACAATCGCTTGTGCTAATAAGCTTAAATCTGCTGCTGTGGAGTAATGGTCTGGCATAGTAATACCAGCTGGATTGCTAAAATGAGTATCTTTCATGCCTAAGGCTTGGGCTTCTTGGTTCATACGTGCGATAAACTGAGGCACATTACCCGAAATTTTTTCGGCAAGTGTTAGCGCGGCATCATTGGCAGACATAACAATTAAACCTGCTAAAAGTTGATCAACAGAAATCTGTTCACCTTCTTTTAAATACATTTGTGATTCGTCCCACATTACTGTATTTACTACAGGCGTTGCTGTGAGCACATCCTCTTTACGTAATTTGCCTTCTTCAATTTCCTTCAATGCAATATATGCCACCATCATCTTCGTCAAAGATGCTGGAGCACGTTGCACATGACTATTATGCTCAGCGATGATTTGCCCTGATTGTGCATCGACAATAGACCATGCTTGGGCTTCAACCGTTTCAGGAGAGATATTGAGTAAAGTTGCATGTGCAATATTTGCAAAAAACAAACTCAATAATGTAAGGAATGAGAGGAAAAATTTCACGAGAACACCTTGTGCAGCCAATCCATGGGCATGGAATGCGGAAAAAGCATGCTATGACTTTTTCGTAGAAGAATCTAGCAACTTTTGCTGACATTTAAGACATCCGCGCATGAGTTTGTAAAAAAATGCTAAGCTGTCGGAAATTTTTTATTTTTTTAGTTTGAACTATGCTGCACTATCAAATTGAATTTGACGATTATCGTCAACATCTTATTCATGTCACGCTTCGTTTTCTTGCAAATCCAAATCAAGAGCTTTGGCTACCGACGTGGATTCCAGGCAGTTATTTAATTCGAGAGTTCTCTAAGCATATTGAATCAGTGAAAGCATCTGATGAAGCAGGGCGTTTGCTCAACATCAAAAAAACAGAGAAAAATCGTTGGCGTTTATTCAATACTGACCATGAGCTGATTACGGTTGAGTATGATGTCTATGCTTATGATTTATCTGTACGTGGTGCTTATGTTGATCAAACACGACTCTATGTCAATCCAGCCTGTGTTTGTCTAGGACTTCAGGATCAGGAACAAGCCCCATGTGAAGTTGAGCTGTTCTTGCCAGATGAGTTGAAGCATTTTCAGATTGCTACGGGCTTAACTTCTAAAAGTTTAGTCAAAGGACGTTTTACTTTAAAAGCGGATAATTATGATCAATTGATTGATAGTCCTTTTGAGCTAGCAGAACAAAGTCGTTTTAGTTTTGAAAGTCATGGCATTCCACATGAGTTTGTGATTTCAGGAAAACACAATACCAATTTAGAGCGTATGCAAGCAGATATTGAAAAAATCTGTCGAACTGAAATAGAGATGTTTGGTTCTGCGCCATTTCAAAACTATACCTTTATGACGATAGCAACAGGCAATAGCTATGGTGGTTTGGAACATTGCAATAGCACCAGTTTGATTACACCACGAGATGATTTGCCTAAGCTTGACGAAGCTGAAGAACCTTCAAAGGACTATCAACGTTTCTTAGGTTTATGCAGCCATGAATATTTTCACTCATGGTTAGTGAAGTTTATTCGACCAGATAATTTTGCCAATTATGATTTACACAAAGAAGGTTACACCAGTCTATTGTGGATCTTTGAAGGTTTCACTTCCTATTATGATGATTTAATTTTATTACGTAGTGGTGTGATTTCTCAGAAATCGTATTTAGATTTATTGAAAGGGCAAATTGATCGTTATTTGCAGAATCCAGGACGTTTCATTCAAACGGTTTCTGAGTCAAGTTTTGATGCTTGGATTAAATTTTACCGCCAAGATGAAAATTCTAATAATGCAGGTACCAGTTACTACAATAAAGGCAGTCTAGTTGCGCTGTGTTTAGACTTGGGACTTCGTCTACGCGGTTCTAGCTTAGATGCGTTAATGCGCCGTTTGTACGAAAATACTCAGCAGGGTATTCAAGTCAATGAGCGTACAATCTTTGATTTGTGCAAAGCGCTGACAGGTGATGATTGGATTGAGCAGATTAATCACTTGATCAATACCACTGATGAACTACCACTAGACCAATTATTACCTGAGTTTGGTTTAAGTTACGTGCTTAAAAACGAAAAAGCTTTGCCATTTGGTTTGAAATTAAGCGATAAAGCTGAAGGCGTTGTTGTGCAACAAGTACGTCGTGAAAGTGCTGCAGCCCAAGCAGGTTTATCCGCAAATGATGTCATTATTGCGATTGATGGGATCAAAGCCTCAGAGAAGCTTTTAGCAAATTATGCAAAACAGCAAGGTACATTTACGGTTTATGCTTTCCGCCGTGATGAGCTATTAACATTTGAGTTAAATGGTGGTGAGAACTCATTAACCACAGTTGATTTAAATGTTGAAGACCAAACGAAACTCGATACTTGGTTAGCATCTTGATCAACGGATCGTAGACACGACTTCTGATGGCGTGTTTGTAATTCTATTGTTTTAGAAAAAAATCTCGGTAAGAGTGCTGCAGCCTTCAGGTTAGATACATCGTCTAATTTGAAGGCTGCTTTTCTATCATTCAATTTTCGCAAATGTATGTATGGATTAGGATGAGATTAATTACCACGATAAGTTGAATAACCATAAGGGCTAATCAAAAGTGGAATATGGTAATGTTCAAGTTTTCCATCTATAGCGAAAATGACTGGTACTTCTGGGAAAAATGAAATCTGTTTGTGCTGTTCAAACCATTCTCCTGTTTTGAACGTAACTTTATAAATCCCTTTTTGAAGTGGTGTGTCTTTTGGATATAAATCCGTAATACGTCCTTGCTGATTAGTTATATTGTTGTTTAGAGTTTTCCATTGATTATTTTCTTGTTTTTCCAGAATAACCCTAACTCCGGCAGAAGGGAGGCCATTTTCTAAGTTGAGCACATGTACACTTAGTGGATTTTGCGCAAAACTAAAAGAGGAAAGAGTCAGAGCTGCCAATGGGACGAAAACTTTCATCATTTGTTCTATCCTGAAATAAAAACTAATTTTAATCATTTGTTAAAAAATTAAGTTTAAAAAGTGTAAATAAAACCAGAGTCGAATATCCGGATTGATTTCGATCGACTATGATGGGGAGTGACTCTGAGGAAAATGTTGAACTGAAATTGTCATCAAATCCAAGTCTTGAATTCGAACAAATAATATTCGTTTTGTAGTATTTCGTATTGAAATGTCTTTATCCTGATATCTTACATTGACTGAGAAGTGATCAGTGCTGATACTTTTATGTTTTATTTAAGCTAACCGATTTGCAGGAGATGAAACTTCAACTGGCTACTACTATTTCGTAGCGAAATGTCGTTATCACTGGATATTGCGTTGACTGAGATGCGATCAGGGCTGATACTCTCAGGGTTTTATTTAAGCACATCGGTTCTTAGGGGTTGGGCCACAAGCTCGACCCTCAAAACTCAATCCAACACAAGGGGCTATATATGGCTAGTGGGAAGTCAACAATCATTTACACACTGACTGATGAGGCGCCACTATTGGCGACCTATTCGCTACTGCCAATCATTGAGACTTTTACTAAGCCTGCAGGCATCGAGATCGTTAAAAGTGATATCTCTGTTGCTGCACGGGTACTTGCAGAGTTTTCGGATTACCTAAATGACGAACAGAAGGTAACGAATAACCTTGCAGAACTTGGTCGTCGTACTCAGGATCCTGATACAAATATTATTAAACTTCCAAATATCAGTGCTTCCGTAGCGCAGTTAACCTCATGCATAAAAGAGCTGCAGTCTAAGGGCTATGCAATTCCTGATTATCCTGAAAATCCAACAACTGAGGAAGAAAAGGAAATCAAGGCGCGTTATGGTAAATGTCTTGGTTCAGCGGTGAATCCAGTTTTACGCGAAGGTAACTCTGATCGTCGTGCACCTGCGGCTGTTAAAAACTATGCGAAAAAACACCCGCACTCAATGAGCGAGTGGAAACAATGGTCACAAACTCACGTTTCTCACATGGATGAAGGTGACTTCTACCACGGTGAAAAGTCGATGACACTTGATCGTGCACGTAATGTAAAAATGGAACTCATCACCAAAAGTGGTGAAACCATCGTGCTTAAGCCGAAAGTTGCGTTACAAGATGGTGAAATCATTGATTCAATGTTCATGAGCAAAAAGGCGCTTTGCGACTTTTATGAAAAAGAACTTGAAGATTGTCGTGAAGCGGGCATTTTGTTCTCTTTACACGTAAAAGCGACCATGATGAAGGTGTCACACCCAATCGTATTTGGTCACTGTGTGAAAATTTACTACAAAGATGCGTTTGAAAAGCACGGCAAATTATTCGATGAGTTAGGCATTAACGTGAATAACGGTATGGCTGGTCTTTATGAAAAGATTGAGACATTACCGACTTCTTTGCGTGAAGAAATTATCGAAGACTTACATGCTTGCCAAGAGCACCGTCCTGCACTTGCAATGGTTGACTCTGCAAAAGGTATTACCAACTTCCATTCTCCAAACGACGTGATTGTAGATGCATCTATGCCTGCAATGATCCGTTCAGGCGGAAAAATGTGGGGTGCAGATGGTAAACAGTATGACTGTAAAGCGGTAATGCCTGAATCAACATTTGCACGTATTTACCAAGAAATGATCAATTTCTGTAAGTGGAATGGTAACTTTGACCCGAAAACAATGGGTACTGTGCCAAACGTTGGTTTGATGGCACAAAAAGCGGAAGAATACGGTTCGCACGACAAGACTTTTGAAATTCCTGAAACAGGCATTGCCAATATCACTGACTTAGAAACCGGTGAAGTGTTAATGACTCAAAACGTTGAGGAAGGTGACATCTGGCGTATGTGTCAAGTGAAAGATGCACCGATTCGTGATTGGGTTAAATTGGCTGTTACACGTGCTCGTAACTCAGGTATGCCAGCAATTTTCTGGTTAGACCCATACCGTCCACATGAAAATGAGCTGATCAAGAAAGTCGAAAAATACTTGAAAGATCATGACACTGAAGGTTTAGATATTCAAATCATGTCACAAGTACGTGCAATGCGTTATACGCTTGAGCGTGTAGCTCGTGGTTTAGATACGATTTCAGTAACAGGTAACATTTTACGTGATTACTTAACGGATTTGTTCCCGATCATGGAGTTGGGTACTTCTGCGAAAATGTTGTCTATCGTACCGTTAATGGCGGGCGGTGGTATGTATGAAACAGGTGCAGGCGGTTCAGCACCAAAACATGTACAACAGCTTGTTGAAGAAAACCACTTACGTTGGGATTCTTTAGGTGAGTTCCTTGCGCTAGCAGTTTCTTTAGAGGAATTGGGCATCAAGGAAAGTAATGACCGTGCGAAATTACTTGCCAAAACACTTGATCAAGCGACAGGAAAATTGTTGGATAACGACAAGTCTCCATCACGTCGTACAGGTGAGCTAGACAACCGTGGTAGTCACTTCTATTTGGCATTGTATTGGGCAGAAGCTTTAGCTGCTCAGGATGAAGATGCTGAGTTAAAAGCGAAGTTTGCTCCGTTGGCTAAAACTTTGGCTGAAAACGAGCAGAAAATTGTTGCTGAGTTAGCTGAAGTCCAAGGGAAGTCAGCAGACATTGGCGGTTACTATGCAGTAGATCCTGTGAAAGTAAATGCCGTGATGCGCCCAAGCGCGACACTTAATTCAGCACTTGAAGTAATTTAAAGTCTAAATTCTGTAAGTGATATAAAAAAGCCGATGCTATAGCATCGGCTTTTTTCTTTTAAGAAGCTAACGTGCTTTCCGTCCTCTACTTTTTGTATTTGGTCGAGTTGTACCATTGGTCTTACGACGTGGCTTTTCACTTTCATCCATTTGCCAAATACGCTTGGTACCTGATTTTTTCTTATTTGGGTCTTTTTTGTCCCCTTCTTTTTTCTTTTGATGCATAGGCTTACCACCAGTCCCGCCTGGTTTCTTCACATAAGAGCGAGAACGGTAAGGCTTGTCCTCAGGCAGGTCTTTAAAATCAGGGAAAAGCAACGGCTCGATTTCAGTTTGTTCGCCCGGTTGTAAACCTAGACGGATCAAATTGATTGAACCAATTTGAGTACGGATAAGACGTAAGGTAGGGAACCCAACAGCGGCAGTCATACGGCGAACTTGACGATTACGACCTTCACAAATTTGCAGTTCTATCCAGCTCGTTGGGATGCTTGCGCGATAGCGAACAGGAGGATCACGATCCCATAACCATTCTGGTTCATCAACTTTCATCGCTTTAGCAGGTAAGGTCATACCATCAGCAAGTTCGACACCATTACGAAGTTGCTCCAAAGCTTCTTCGGTAACATCGCCATCAACTTGGGCTAAATAAGTTTTATATTTTTTATTGCTTGGATGAGTGATGAACTGATTTAAACCTCCATGATCGGTCAGAAACATCAAACCTTCAGAATCTAAATCTAAACGACCTGCAATTCGCAACTCAGGATCTTTGATAAAACTTGAAACCGTTAGATGTGCTTCATCTTCCCGAAACTGTGACAAGACATCATAAGGTTTGTTGAAGACAACTATTTTCATAGAGAAATACTACTTTTGGATTATGGGGTATTTGGTGAATATATGCTTTTATTTTATCGGGAAATGCGGTTATTTCTCATATAAATCAAAAAACATATTAGATTGGATTAAACTAATTCACAGTATAAAAAATAAAGTATGCCATAGAAGGTATACATTTACTCGCAAGTTACATGAGGGAGAACCTATACAATGGGTTATCAGAAGATCGTGGTTCCTGCAGACGGCGATAAAATCACAGTAAATGCAGACCTGTCACTGAATGTTCCAAATCATCCAATCATTCCTTTCATCGAAGGCGACGGTATTGGTGTAGATATTACACCAGCAATGAAAGCAGTTGTAGATGCTGCTGTTCTAAAAGCATACGGTGGCAAACGTTCGATTGAATGGATGGAAGTCTATTGTGGTGAAAAGGCCGATAAGATTTACGGCAATTATATGCCAGAAGAGACATTTGATGCACTACGTGAATTCATTGTTTCGATCAAAGGGCCATTAACGACACCTGTTGGTGGTGGTATTCGCTCTCTAAATGTTGCTTTGCGTCAAGAACTAGATTTGTATGTATGTGTGCGACCTGTACGCTGGTTTGAGGGCGTTCCTTCACCAGTACAGCATCCTGAATTAACAGATATGGTGATTTTCCGTGAAAACTCGGAAGATATTTATGCTGGGATTGAATGGAAAGCCGATTCTCCTGAAGCGAAAAAAGTGATTAAGTTTCTCAAAGAAGAAATGGGGGTGACCAAAATTCGTTTCCCAGAAGGGTGTGGTATTGGTATTAAGCCTGTCTCAAAAGAGGGAACGCAACGTTTGGTTCGAAAAGCAATTCAGTTTGCGATCGATAATGATAAGCCTTCAGTGACTTTGGTGCATAAAGGCAACATCATGAAGTATACCGAAGGAGCGTTTAAAGAGTGGGGCTACGAGCTTGCAATCGAGCGTTTTGGCGGTGAGCTTCTAGATGGTGGTCCTTGGGTTAAAATTAAAAATCCTAAAACGGGCAAAGACATTATTATTAAAGACGTGATTGCTGATGCATTCTTACAACAAATTCTGATGCGTCCAGCGGATTATTCAGTGATTGCGACATTAAATTTGAATGGTGACTATATTTCTGATGCTCTGGCGGCAGAAGTTGGCGGGATAGGTATAGCGCCCGGTGCAAATATTGGTGGTGCGATTGCAGTTTATGAAGCAACACATGGGACTGCACCAAAGTATGCTGGACAAGATAAAGTCAATCCGGGTTCGATTATTCTTTCTGCTGAAATGATGTTACGAGATATGGGCTGGACCGAAGCCGCTGATTTGATTATCAAAGGTGTTTCTGGGGCAATTGCGGCGAAAACCGTAACCTATGATTTTGAGCGTCTAATGCCAAATGCGACTTTATTACGCTGTTCGGAATTCGGTCGAGCGATTATTGAGCATATGGAAGATGAGTAGCCTGTTTTGATAAAAAGAGCGGTTTAGCCGCTTTTTTATTTTAGTAATTTATTTATCTAAAAGTATGCTGTGTATCGTAAATTTAGAAAAATCTGTATCTATAATTCATCAACCATTTGTTCAAAATAATTGAAAAAGTTTGAGAGTCTAAATTTATGAAAATGTACCAAGTTGATGCTTTTACCAAAGAACTTTTTAAAGGTAATCCAGCGGCTGTAATCGTTGTGAATGAGTGGTTAGATGAAACGCTGATGCAGAATATTGCTTTAGAAAATAATTTGTCCGAAACAGCTTTTGTCAAAAAACGAGATGAAGCGAATTATGAAATTCGTTGGTTTTCGCCAACAGATGAAGTTGCTTTCTGTGGGCATGCGACTTTAGCCAGTGCCTTTGTTTTATTTAAAGATTTCACTACTGTAAAGACGATTCAATTTCATGTGAAGGATTTAGGGATTTTTATCGTTACTCAAGATGACGACGGTAAAATTAAAATGAATTTCCCGATTCGTAGAGCAGAGTTGATCACTGACTATCCACAAGTGCTGCGTGACGGCTTAACAAAACCATTTAAGGCTGTATACCTAAATGCTCAGGCATATATTGTTGAGTATGAAACAGTGCAAGATGTATTGGATGAGCAACCCAATCTGGAAAAGCTAAAACAGCTTGGTAAAGTCCGTACAGCAATTACGGCTTCTCAACCTGATGTGGCGATTACTGCTAGAGGCGAAGGAAATTTTGATTGTGTATCTCGTTATTTTGCACCTGCAATTGGCATTGATGAAGATCCAGTGACAGGCTCAATTCATACGGCTATTGTTCCACTCTGGGCAGATAAACTGAATCAAAAGCAATTGGTTGCCTTTCAAGCTTCGAAACGAGGCGGCATTTTAGATTGCGTTATTCAATCAGAGGATCGGATTGAGATTTCAGGTTATGCAAAACTCTATATGCAAGCAGAGCTTAATCTCTGAAAGTTTACCTAATCTTAAAAGAAATAAGGAAAAAAGCTGTTTAATTAAACAGCTTTTTTCAAAACATAACTATTAAAAATGCGAATCGTTCTCTACTATAGTTTTTTTATTTAAATCACCAAAAATACTTGGATAAATTATGTTAACGCGGTTTAAGCAGCTTACTCTCTCTCTTTGTTTAATCGGGTTGAGTGCGTCGTCTTGGTCTCAAGCGGTACTCGTAAAAAGTGAAAGAAATATTGAAGAATATAAATTAGATAATGGTTTTAGAGTTATTCTTGCTCAAAATGAAAAAGAAAACAAAGTCTATGTAAATACAGTTTATATGACGGGTTCATTGAATGACCCAAAGGGAAAAGGTGGTCTAGCACATTTGCTAGAGCATTTGGCATTTAAAGGTACGGTCAATGTTAAAGGCGATGAATTCCAACGCCGTTTGGATCAATACACGCTAATGACCAATGCCAGTACTGATTATTATTCAACCAAGTATATTAATATTGTTCGTCCTGAAAAAAATGCACTGAATGAAATTCTATACCTTGAAGCTGAGCGTATGGATAAGTTGGTTTTACAGGAAAAATTTGTTCCAGCGGAAATCGAGATTGTAAAGCGTGAACGTGAGATCCGTATGGATCAACCTTTTGCGGTGTTGATGGATCAAATGTTGAAAGCTGCTTACGGTAATCAATATCTTGGTCGTTTGCCGATTGGTGATCTTGCTGAGTTGAAATCAATCAATATGAGTGAGTTGAATCAGTTTTATAAAACTTGGTATGCACCAAACAATGCCATTATGGTGATTTCTGGAAAATTTGATAAGGCCGAGGTACTGAAAAAAATTGACCAGCATTTCAATGCAATCCCAGCAAGACCTGTACCTGCTCCAGTGCAAGTTCCAGCATTAGATAGTACCAAGATCAAACAACGTCAGTTCAATGTGGAAAAGGGAAGTGATCTCGCTAAGTTTCATATTTATATGAATGGGAAAAATAGTGATATTGCACCTGCTTTAGCACTTGCACCAGGATTATTTACTTTACAGCCAAGCGGTAGTCTATATAAAAGTATGGTTGAAACAGGAATCAGTACTGCTGTTCAATCAACAACATGGCTTGATCAGGATTTTAATCTCGTGTTTATGGGTGCAATTTATGCACCGAATCATGATGAAAAGCGAGTGAGTGAAGCCTTAACAACGGGCGTTGAAAAGAAACAAGCATTTAGTGAAGCTGAACTACAACGTCTCAAAAATATTACACAAAATGCAGCTGATACCATTGCCAATGATGCGGTCGCTTTAGGCTCACGCTTAAGCGATTATGCAGTCACCTCACATGGTCAGTGGGATCGTTATTTTAAAGATTTACAAGCGATTCAAGCACTCAAAGTTGATGAGTTAAATTCAACTCTGAAGCAATTTTTAGTGCCTGAACATCGTATTTCTGGTGATATTCGACCTACACCAGAAGATCAGAAAAAGGCGATGACGCTCAGCGAGGAACAGCAGCCTAAGACTTTAGATCAGGCAAATGAAGTGGCTGAGCCGCTTAAAGATGTTAAAGTCTATCAGCAAGAAGTTGCGCAATTTGTTGCGCAGTCATCACAGCAATTGCAAAAAAATGAGCAAAAGATCCAACGTGGTCGGTTGAGAAATGGTATTCGTTATGCACTCTATCCAACGTCAACACGTGATGATAAAACCTATGCCACCATTAGTTTAGATTTTGGTGATGAAAAAGCGTTATTTGGAAAAGCGACTACTTTAGATTTAGCCAGCTATTTGATGCTGCGTGGTTCAGAAAAACATACTTTGCAAGACATCACGGATAAGGCGATTGCTGCGAGTGGCGGGGCATCCGTAAGTTCAAATGGCAATGGTTTGACTATCGTCATACAAGCGAAAAAAGATAAATTTGAAGATTTTTTTAGTTTTATCGTCGATGTGTTAAAGCAACCAAAGTTTGCCCAAACAGAGTTTGACCTTGCTAAAAATCAAAGCTTGTCAGCACTAGATCGTCCGTATACTGAACCTGCAGTCGTGGCATCGATGACCTTATCTCGTGTGTTGGAAATCTATCAGCCGGGAGATTTACGTTACCACTTTGAGCCTGATCTTGCGAAGAAGCAGTTGAATGAAGCGACACAAGCACAAGTTAAGCAGTTTTACGATCAGTTCTTTGAAACGAACTACGCGCAAATTGCGATCACAGGTGACTTTGATGCGAAGAAAATGAAAAAGACTTTGCAGAAAACGTTTGGAGGGTGGAAAGCAAAACAGCCATACCGCAAAGTAACAGGGCAGTATACTGAATACAAGGCACAGAAAATTCATGCTTTATCTGAACAGCGTGAGTTCGGAAGTTACCAAAGTATTTTAGCGATTCCAGTTGGCTCTTATCATCCAGATGCACCTGCTTTAATTGTGCTTAGTCATATTTTAGGTAACTCGCAACTTTCTTCGCGTTTAGCGCAAGAATTACGAGAGAAAAATGCATTGGTCTATGGATTTGGGAGTGGTTTAGACCTAAATCCTGATATCGATGATGGTACTTTAAGTATCACAGCCAACTATACGGCAGGTCGTTCTGGTCAAGTGTCTCAGTCAGTTCACAAGGTATTGAATGATTTACTCAGCAAAGGTGTAACAGCGCAAGAAGTGGAAGCAGCTAAAGCTGATATCATGAAAAAGCGAGTGACGGCATTAGAAGATGAACGCCGTATTCATGGTATGTTGACTTCACAATTAGAACGTAATAAAACGCTATTGGATCGAGCTGTAAGAGATCAAGAGTTTGCCAAATTAAGCAAAGATGATGTTGATCGTGTCATTAAAAAATACATTAAACTTGAGCATTTTGTTGAAGTGATGGCTGATCAATATGGTCAAGCACAAGATCATCGTTGATTTGAGTAGGCCTTAGTCTGATGGTGATAAATCATTTAGTTTCATCGGTTACGTTCTGCTTGAATTTACATGTTTGGATCTCTCTTGCTAGTAAAACCGTAAGACATGATCGATCAATTTCGATGAAGCATTTTCATTGATCAGAAAAAGGGGAGTAGCATGGCTTTTGCTGTGATCGCGGTGATTGTTGGACTGATTTTATTGGTCTGGAGTGCCGATAAGTTTATTGATGGCGCTTCAGCCACTGCAGGTCACTTGGGTATGCCTCCCTTGCTGGTCGGGATGATTATTGTTGGGTTTGGTACATCTGCACCCGAAATTGTTGTCTCGATTATGGCTGCTATTGATGGAAACCCGGGGCTAGCATTGGGGAATGCTTATGGTTCAAATATCGCGAATATTGCTTTGATTCTTGGGGTAACCGCATTAATTCATCCAATTATGGTGCAATCGGCGGTTGTACGTAAAGAATTGCCAATATTATTGTTAGTCACCGCAATCTGTATCTTACAAATTTTTGATGAGATGCTCAGCCGAATTGATGCAGTGTTAATGCTTTTGATGCTGGTCTTATATATGGGCTGGTCGATTTGGCAAGGCATGCGAAGTCAAAGTGATGTATTGAGTCATGAGTTCAACACCGATCTACAAAGCAAACAAACATCATTAAAGACTTCGATTTTTCAGCTTTTATTTGGTTTGATTATCTTAGTGATTAGTTCACGCTTATTGGTTTGGGGGGCGGTAGAAATTGCACAAGCCTTTGGTGTGAGTGATTTGATTATAGGCTTAACCGTGGTTGCAATTGGTACTTCTTTACCAGAGTTGGCTTCTTCGATCGCAGCGGCACGCAAAGGTGAGTTAGATATTGCGATAGGTAATGTGATCGGCTCCAATATGTTTAACACGCTCGCTGTTGTCGGTTTAGCAGGGGTGATCCATCCTACAGTCGTGCCACAAGAAGTGTTACATCGTGACATGGTGGTAATGGGTGCACTGACTTTAAGCCTATTGATATTTACACTGAGCTTTAAAGGAAGAGGGCGAATCGGACGTGTTAAGGGCGGAGTGTGGTTATTTAGCTTCGTTGCTTATACCGCATATTTGGTGAATACCGCATTCTAATTAAAAAAGATAAAGGCATTGAGATACTCAATGCCTTTTATCGATTCGACCTACAAAGGATTATTTGTGGTCATGTTTATGTGTGTGGAAATCTTCGTTTTTGCGGAAACGTAAATAGTTATCAAACTGCTCACAATATTCGTCAAAGTTATCTTCTAACATCATTTGAAATTGTTGCAGTAAATAAGACATGACTTGCTCTTTTGCTTCTTGCATTTCATTGCCATCTTTAAAATTATTTGCTGCGACCCATGTGTTAAAACGGGCAGTGGCAAATAGCATTGCAGCACTTACTTGACCACGTAACTCTTCGGGTTTTGCTGGTTGTCCTTTTGGTGGACGGCAAAATTCATTGGCGAGTTTGATGAATTCATCTGCACGCTCAAAAAACACCGCATTTAAAGCTTCTTCTTCAGTTACATCAGTCGCATTAATTTTTTGAGACATGGTCTTTTCCAACAAAACTAGATTAGACATTATAGACAATGCCTTGCATAAACAAAACCGTTGTCTTACTCTAAAATAGCCTAAGTAAATTAGAATAATCAAAATGTCAGATGCAATCGAGATTCAAAGCCTAAAAACCGATATTGCTTTACTGCGTCAGCATATTCATCCACCTCAATATCTGCAGCATGTAGAAGGGCTGCCGATATATTACGGCTTAAAAGAGGAAGTGGATGAGTATTATCGTCAATGGCAACCTTTGATTGAAAGAGCACAGCAACTTTGTCAGCCATTTATGCAAGATGAGGTTGTTGATGCCATTCATTTACCGAGCCATCTGAATTTACCTCTATTTTTTTTCCATGTAGATCGGATTCGGATCAATAAAACTCGTGCAAAAGAGTCCAAAACTTTTCGAGGCGTGGCGGCATTAGTGGAAAAATGTGGGCAGTTTGATACCGATCAAATTTTTGCGATGCAAGCATGGTTAGAGAGCGATGATACAGCAGCATTGGTGGCACATCGTGAGTTTATTGATTTGCGTACTTATGTGTTTCAGCATGGGCAAAGTGAATACACGCGAACTCGTTTTTATATGAATGGTATGATTCTCAGTGTGGAGCCACATTTTAAATTGGTCGATGCGCGGGATAAGCCGCGCAAGCAGCGAAATGATAGCTATAGTGATCCAGTTGCTGATAATGGCACATGGAAGGTTTTTGGGAAATATCGGTAAATTGATCACCAAAAAATATCTTTAGCCGATAAATCTTGTAGTTTCTTTGCCGCCTTCTTAGCAACATGAGGTTGTTGCGCTTTGACCCAACCTAAAGCAAATAAAAACTGGGGTTGTTTCGCTGCATATTGTTCGAACAGATGCTCTGCAACAAACAGATCATTGTAGAAACCTAAATATTCCTGAATAGGTTGTAATTTATTCAGAAACTTTTGAACTTCTTTTTCTGGATAAAGCCCAGTAATAAAGTCGATGCAATAACGCAATTGTTTTACTCGTTTTCGTGTACGGTGTTGTTGCTCTACTGGAAGTTCTGAAAATACCGAGGTATCTTTCAAAATCTTTTGATAGAGTGAAGTTAAGCTTTTCGCAACTTGTTTCGATAACTTCGTTGTTGATTCATTTTCACTATAGATAAAGCTAAACAACGATAAAAATAGTTGAGTGGTTTTAACGTCGCTTAGATGCTTAGAAATATTGTTTTTAACTGAATTTGGAAATGTAAACTCAAAATCAGATACAGCCTTAATCAATGGAATGACGGATGTTTGAATCGCATCTTGATCTCTTGATTGACCCAATGCTTGAAAAATCTCTGTCAGGTCATTTTGCCAAGCTGGATCAAGTTGCTCTGTCCAATGAGAAAAATTTTTGAGTGCTGAACGTAAACGACGTATGCCAACACGTGCTTGGTGAATATGGTCGGCTTCGGCTACATCATCTGCAATTGCGGCAGCATTGGGTAGGATTTGATTTAAGCAATTTTCAATAATCAGTTTGATGGCTTGCTCAGCAGAAAAGTCTGATTGAAGTTGTAATGTTTTGGCTTTAGTCGCTGGTGAAACCTTTTTCCCCATTGCCAATAAATTACCTCGTTCAGCTTTACTGCGTACATCGAGCCATAATTGATATTTTTCGACTAAGTGATTCGAGAAAATAATTAAATCGCGGGCTGAACCTTGTTTTAACTCACATTCTACTTCACAGATTTTTGCAGAGTCCTTGGCGGTTCGAATTTCACCATCATCTAAACAGACTTCGATTTTTGAACCTTGAAATTCAAAGGTGTGAAAGGTGCGCTCCACATTAGTTTGAAATTGTAATTCTAATGGAGTGAGTGGATCCCCTAATAGGTCTTTTAAAATACTTTGTACGGCTGGATAATTTTCATAAAGAGATAAATCTAAAACGGGTTCTTGTTCACATTTACCCAGTTCAATGTCTTCTTCGATGCGTTGTAAATGGTTTTTGCTCGCAGCTTTAAAGGTCTGTACCCAATGCTCACCTTCTTGACGCAAACGGATTGCGACATAGTTTTTTGCTAAAGTTCGATCAGCAGTATCGTAGTATTTGGCTTGTAGACGAATTTTTTGAGCTTTCTGCTTATTTAATGCCAATAACACACTTTTTTTCTTAGATGCAGGGAGTTGAAATTTAAGTTCTATTTCCATGTGGAGATGACTCCTAACCATTTAAAATAAATAATTTATGAATGAGTATAACCTGAGTGCAAGTTGAGCAGCTATGCTATGAAAGAGATATATTTTTTAAAGAATGTTATTCAGTATAGCGTATTATTTTGCATGTCTTTATTTTGAGCAAAAAATACTTTAACGTGTGGGGTGTATTGAACGATTAGGATGATCCAAATGAATGCGCCAGCCAATATTAACAAGCCAGTGGAATTCACTTTACCGATAAAAGATTACAATGAGTTTTATCGCTTTTACTTAACTGAGCATCGCAGTATTGCCAGCCGCCGTTTGCATGTAGCAGGCAGTTCGATTGGTTTATATTTTTGGAGTAAAGCGATTCGCCAACGCAAAGCAAAGTATTTGGCATATGGATTATTGTCTGGTTATGCATGTGCATGGGTTGGACATTTTTTCTTTGAACACAATAAGCCTGCAAGTTTTAAGCAACCGCTTTATAGTTTTATCTCTGATTGGCGTATGTTGTCCGATGTGGTTCGTGGTCGCCTCAGTTTGATTGATCGTAAGTTTGATAAGATTGACTCCTAATTTTTGTCAATATTGTATAGAAATAGAATTAAAACGACATCACGCGTCGCTCAGCTGCTCAGGCAGCTTTTTTATTACCAAATGTTCAAGTAGTATAAGAAAAAACAAGAGAAATCATAAGAATGGAACAACTTAACCCATCTGATTTAAAAGCAATATTACATTCAAAGCGTGCCAATCTTTATTATCTTGAACATTGCCGTGTGATGCAAAAAGATGGGCGGGTTTTATATCTCACTGAAGCCAAAAATGAAAACCAATATTGGAATATTCCGATAGCCAATACCACGGTGATTTTACTTGGAACAGGCACGTCTATTACTCAAGCGGCGATGCGAATGTTGTGTAGTGCAGGTGTATTGGTGGGTTTTTGCGGGGGTGGCGGTACACCATTATTTGCAGGGAGTGAGGTGGAGTGGTTAACGCCACAGAGTGAATATCGTCCAACGGAATACATGCAAGGATGGATGAGTTTTTGGTTTGATGAAGCTAAACGCTTAGACGTGGCAAAACAATTTCAATTTGCTCGAATTGAATTTATCCGCAAAATTTGGGCAAAAGACAAAGACCTAAAAGACGAAGGCTTTTATTTAGATGATCAGGATATTCAACAAGCTTTAAATGGTTTTGAAAAGAAAATTTCAAATATGACTAAGGTTGGCGATTTATTGCTTGCAGAAGCGCAAATGACCAAACAACTTTATAAAGTGGCAGCAACGCGTTGCAAGCTTAGTTTTGAACGTAATCCTGAACAAGGTGATTTGGCGAATGACTTCTTAAACCATGGCAACTATTTGGCTTATGGACTTTCGGCAACCACACTTTGGGTGCTCGGTATCAATCATGGTTTTGCTGTGATGCATGGTAAGACTCGACGGGGTGCTTTGGTGTTTGATGTGGCTGATTTGGTTAAGGATGCAGTGGTTTTGCCGTGGGCATTTATTTGTGCTAAAGAGGGCATGACTGAGCAGGAGTTCCGTCAACAGCTCTTGCAGAAGTTTACAGAATATAAATGCTTAGACTGGATGTTTGAGCAAGTGAAGTTGCAGGCATGTAAAAGCTTTCCAGTAGTGGAGAGTGAATGATGATCGTCACTTTTATTTCCCAATGTGAAAAGAAAGCGATTCCTCGAACGCGTCGTGTGTTAGATGCATTTGCTGACCGTATAGGGGATAACACTTGGCAAACGGTGATTACTGAAGATGGTTTGTTAGCGGTTAAAAAACTATTGAGAAAAACAGTCACGAAGAATACCGCAGTGAGTTGCCATTGGATTCGTGGTCGGCGTAGAAGTGAACTTTTATGGATTGTGGGAAATCGTAATAAGTTTAATGAGCAGGGGATTGTGCCTGTGAATAGTACACAAAAAGAAGTATTTATGGATGTAATAACAATGAAAGCGAAGAAAGAAGAGTTTTATGCAAATACTCAATTACAACCGTTAGCAGAACATTCATTTGCCATTGGTTATTTAGCACAACAGCTGTTTAAAAAAGTTGTTGATAATGATGAACATAAAAATTTATCTAAAGTGGCATTTTTAGCAGGTTGCTTGCATGATCTTGGTAAGTTAGATCCTCATTTTCAGGATTGGGTTAAAAAAGCAAAACAACCTGATGATATGGAGGATGGACAGCATATCGAAAAAGGGAAATTTAGTTTTGATAAACATCCTCGTCATAATGAAATTTCATTATTAATATTTAATTTTTTAGAGATGCAATGTAAGGGGTTGAATAATCGTCAGAAGGAAAGTGTTCAGCATATTTTGTATTGGCATCATGCTAAACCCTATCGTCAAAATGATGATTTTACGGGTAGTTACAAAGCCTATGAATATTTGATTAAAAATATCAATGCCGAACAATTTTCATTTTTAGTTAAAAATAGTATTAATGTTATTAAACGTATAAATGCAATCGCTAAAAATTTTAATACGATTGATTATATTGAACAACATTTGCCTTGGAATGATGAAAACTTAACTACACTGATTGAAAATTTTGAATATAATTTTAAAAGTAGAAATTTTCCTGAATTTAAATCTTATACGAGTACAGATTCGACTGATGTATTGACTGGAAAAATTCAAATTAATGCGCAGCATAATTTATTGCGCGCTTGCATCATCAGTGCTGACCGTATTATATCAAAGCAAACAGCTCAAGATTTAATGGAATATATTGTAGAAAAAAGATTAGATGAACTGTTAGATGATCAAGAAATTTTATCCGATTTAGTAGAACATTTAAAAAATGTAGCACATAAGTTCCCAGATAGTGAAAGAACACAAAAGCAAAATCAAGTTGCACAGGAGCTTGCCGATTTACGGGACATCGCTGTGCTTGCAGGTCCTGCGGGGTGTGGTAAAACTAAAATTGCTTTGGAATGGGCAAGGCTTAAAGATGCTAAGAAAATTATTTGGGTTTGCCCACGCGTTCAAGTTTGCCAAGGAATATTTGAAGAATTAACACAGGATTATTTACCTGATGCAAAAGTTGAGATTTTGACAGGTGAGTTTAAATACTTTAATGAGAACGGAAAAATTAAAAACGAGCCAGAGCCTTTTTCAGGTGATGTGGTTGTCACTACAATTGACCAAATTTTAGGCTCAATTGTCACACATACCAATGTGAATAGTTTATTGCCTTTTATGGATGCACATGTGATATTCGATGAATATCACGAATATATTGGCATGGAGATTTTTAATATACTATTTGCAGAATTAATTGCCAATAAAAACATGCGTAGAAAGCATGAAAAAAATACTTTGTTGGTATCTGCAACGCCACATTATTATTATTTAGAAAATATTTTAAATGTGCATGAGGATGACGTACTTGAAATGTTATCTTTTAATCCGAGTGAATATAAAATTGATTTTATTGAATATGATGAATCAATATTTTTTGGGAATCCATTTTATAAAAATTACTTAGATCAAACATTCATTATTTCGAATACTGCGCAGACGGCACAACTTGGCTTTATTTATCAGAAAGATAATGAAAATAGTGTTTTATTCCACTCCAAATATAAGCGTAGTGATAAAAAGCGATGGTTTGATGAAGTCTTTGATTCGTTTAAAAAGAATGGTTCGCAAAAATATGATGTTTTAAGGAGTGGACCTATTGTTCAAGCATCATTAAATATTACGTGTAAATATATGTTAACTGAAATGACCTCACCTGAAAATATGTTACAGCGTATGGGGCGCTTAGATCGTTTTGGTGAAAATGAATTGGTTAATATTTTACAAGTTGCGATTACTGAAAATGTGAAAAAAGGAAGTTGTAAAGGTTCAATGGCTTATTTTTTAAATCAGTTAAATAGCTTGCAAACGACCAAAGCATGGTACGACTTTTTACAAGATCATTTAAATGGAAAAGTATTTAAAATTACCGAACTATATAAGTTTTATCGTGAGTTTTACAGCCAACAAGGACGATTGGGTGATAGGTCTGCTGTTATTCAAGATATGGATAAAGCATTAAAGAAAAGCATTGATCTAATCAATAAAAAAGTGACTGAACCCACCAAACTGATGAAATCTAAGACGACTGGAAGGAAGTCTAAGATTAGTAAAAACTCATTGCGAGGCGATAGTCGTTTTGTGCAATTGGCGGTTTTAAATTTGAATGATTTTAAACAACCAATATTCGAAAATAAATATGCTTATACGCCACCTTTGGATGATACAACTGAATATGACAATCTGACAGAATCTTTAAATATTATCAAAGATTTAGGGTTGATGAGCTTTATTGCACAAAAGCATGGCAATGTTGATTCGACACATCCTGTCAAAGGAATTCCTGAGAAAAAACAGCAAGCTCGTTGTGCAGTTTTGGAAAACTATGCACGAGATGCTGATTTTCCCTTGTATTTAAGTTATATCGAAGATGATCTTAATAAAGTGGGTGGAACAGGGGTTCGACATCCTGAAGCAATCTATTATGCAATAAGTGATAAACAGCCAATAGGCTCTATATCATTGGATAAATTAAAATTTTTAACAACAACACAAGAGGAAAAATAACATGGCTAAAGTAACTGGCGTAAAAAGCGTGGACTTTAAAATTACTGCATATGGTTATGGGGTAGTGAATTGGAATGGGAATGTTGCCATTCGTCATGAGGGAATGGCAAAAGATTCAACAAACCATAGTGTTCCTAAATTACGAGGATATACAAATTTAACAGGTGAAAAATCTGATAAAGGCTTCTTATATAAGAAAGATCCTAGAGAAGTCGATTTTGAAAAAAATCGATTATATATTAGTCAGAATTGTATTCGTCATCATCTCTTTAAAGATCAAACATATGATGTGAGTAATGCAAAAGATAAACCTATGGTTGATTTATTAGCATCAATTACGGGTCTTATTAGAGGGTATGTAATTCCTCAGGGTGATCAATTTAAAAGAACGAGCGCCTTATTGATTACTGATTTTGTGGATCAACTGAGAAACGGTAATTATGAACAGATGGGGCGTGCTGGTTCTAAAGAAAAAGAATTGAATAAAAAAGGTGAGGAATCAAGTAACAGTATATTTTCAAAAATTACTTTTGGAGATACTGAATATGAAGCTTATGGCTCTATTAGTATTGAGCATTTGCAATTCATTTCTCTTGATAAGAATTTTGATCGTGCTGCAATGATCGTTGATAATAAAGACAATACTGGTGATAAGATTGCTCAACGAATTCAAGATTTTATTAAAAGCTTAGATCCATCAAGAGAACCAAAAGCGATTTTTAATGAAAAATATGCACGTAAAGGATCGATATATAAGGAATATGAAGCTGGTGTTTTATTAGACAATACGGCAATAGATATTTTAGTAAATGAAATGTTAAAAATGCTTGAAGAACTAGTCATTAAACAAGCTAAAGGCTATATGTGTGTCGATACAGTAGAAGTGGATTATAACGATAGTCATAAAATGATGCGTATTAAACAACCTAAATTGCAAGGTCAGGTGAATTCCGAACCTCTAACAGACTATGCTATTTATTATGAAACAGTCTAATGAGGAGGAATTATGAAAATTATTATTGAATATGAATCCTCTTGGCGAAATTCTTTTTTGTCCGATGAAAAGGAGGATGGGGATTTAAAGCGTAATTTTATTGCTACCTCAAAACAGTTACCAAAAAATTTCAAAGAAGTTGGAATTACTCATAATACTGTTATGGGAATTTTGAATCGTCTGATAGGAGAACAAAAGAAATTATTTAAAGCTCGTCAGAGAACTGACTACTTTTTTAAAGAAATAGAAGATCAAGTTACTTTTTTTGATAAAGCTGAAGAAACTTCAGAGATTGTCTATTTAAGAAACGTAAGTAAAGATAGTGAAGATCCAAAAGCATTTACAGGTATTGTCAAGGCGGCGGATTTATCTTTTACATCTAATTATTCATTATCTTTATGGGGAATACTTTTCCTTGAGATTAATGAGGTCATCAGCTATGTATTGAATGATGAAAAAATTGATTTATCAAAGTTTGAGAAAAAAATTCATCCTATAGACATCAAAAATCGTTTATCTAGCTTTAGTGGAGCAATAAACAACGAGGGTGAAATTTTAAAACTGATTGAAAAGTTTGAAAAACATCTAATTGATTTTGAGATGAAAAATTTTGAAAATAAAGTAAATATATCTACTATATATGCTTTACTTATTTATTGGCAGTTAAATCAGTTGAGAAAAAAATATGACGTCAGTTCTGTTCTATCACCTCAAGGGAAATTAACAGGGATATCTTTATCAGGTATTTTCACAGAAAAAGATTTTATGGCTCGGTATTCGACGGGTGGTAAAAAGAAATCATGGGGCTCACCTTATGTGCTTCCCTCCAAGAAAGTTTCAGAACCCACTAAAATGCTTACAAAAGCTAATAATGGTCGGTTAGAAATTCATTTGAATATTTCTAGAGAGCAAGCCAAAGATTTAGAAGAAAAGATTGAAAATGCGGGCGTATCTTCTTTTTACTTAGGAAAAAAAGGTTTGGCTTATGTTACAGATATTCGAGTTTAGGGTAAATATATGAACTATTATATTGAAGTAACTATAATGGATAGCCCTGATTTTTCTCTATTTGAATTATGGTCAAAAGTTTATACCCAGCTTCATATTGCTTTTGCCGAACATAGTAATGAGCAGGGAAGAATATCCTTTGGCGTATCTTTCCCTCAATATCGTATGAATGAGCAAAAGAAAATTGGTTTTTTGGGTACAAAAATTCGTGTGTTTGCCAGCTCGGAAAATCAGCTACAACAGCTTAATTTAGGTAAATGGCTAGAACGATTAATCGACTATGTTCATATCATTCAACCGAGAGAAGTACCTCAAGCCAAGGTTACTGGTCATGCACACTATTATCGAGTCAATCCGAAGATGAGTGTTGAGGAGCGTATAGTTCATCAAGCGCAACGTCGAAATATTTCTTTGGATGAAGCTAAGCAACATTTTAAACAATATATTGAGCAACCTATCCTTGAGCCTTATGTGAGTTTAAAAAGTCTGAGTGCAAAACGAGAGCAAAATATAGATCGACCCTATCGTTTATATATTGGTAAATCTCTTGTTGATGAGGCAAAAGATGGAGAGTTTGGAACGTATGGGCTAAGTCGAATGGCAACAGTTCCAGAATTTTGACCCAATATTTTTTCTACTCTTTAACAGCTTAATAAAATCAATAAGTTACAATAAGTCATTTTTTGATTGGGTAAATTGCTAAAACCCATGATAAGTACTTGTTGTAACTTATATTTTTACTATAATTTTATAGTTCATGGCGGCACACGCCATTTAGAAAACTAGCTGATGCTACAGTTGAGCGCAAAGGAAGTTCATGGCGGCACACGCCATTTAGAAATGAAAGATGAATTTGTATGCTGGTGCGGTGATGTTCATGGCGGCACACGCCATTTAGAAATATGTCTACAGAATCAATTTTATTCTGTTCGTGTTCATGGCGGCACACGCCATTTAGAAAACAGATGATGGAACTTAAAAAGCGTATTGAGAGTTCATGGCGGCACACGCCATTTAGAAAGTGCGTGCTTGTTTGCTTAATAGCAATGGATCGTTCATGGCGGCACACGCCATTTAGAAATTAACTTTTTTTGATGTGCTATTTCTTGATGTGTTCATGGCGGCACACGCCATTTAGAAAAGTAAACAAGCCGACAAGAAATGCCAATACTGGTTCATGGCGGCACACGCCATTTAGAAAATAAATAAGTAAAACGTCTGTAATCGAAGTATGTTCATGGCGGCACACGCCATTTAGAAAAATCAACACGGCGAATCTTATGCCAATCATCGGTTCATGGCGGCACACGCCATTTAGAAAAAAATCATCAATAATTTGATATTGAACATTGAGTTCATGGCGGCACACGCCATTTAGAAATTCAAATCTTGATATATTTGTCGGATAAACATGTTCATGGCGGCACACGCCATTTAGAAATAGATAGGTTCCACCGCCTGAAACAGTCGATTGTTCATGGCGGCACACGCCATTTAGAAATTGTTTATCAGAAAGGAAGTTCTTCTTCATTTGTTCATGGCGGCACACGCCATTTAGAAAACCATGAGTTTCACATACAAGTTCATTCGTATGTTCATGGCGGCACACGCCATTTAGAAAACAAAACGAGATATCACAGTCGAGAACATCATGTTCATGGCGGCACACGCCATTTAGAAATTACCCTCTCGATAAAATTCTTGTGTAAATTCGTTCATGGCGGCACACGCCATTTAGAAACATTGCTTAGTGACTGAGTCCATCCCCATGTAGTTCATGGCGGCACACGCCATTTAGAAAATCTGGGTAAGCCTGTGGTGCTTGCCAAACATGTTCATGGCGGCACACGCCATTTAGAAATGACAACTTGTCATATGAAAGTACAAATACTGGTTCATGGCGGCACACGCCATTTAGAAAATTGGAATCAATAACTTAAATATACATTACTGGTTCATGGCGGCACACGCCATTTAGAAATGAAGTATCAGCGCCTAATTCCATGCTTGTGCGTTCATGGCGGCACACGCCATTTAGAAAAAATGAACACTATATGCAGTGCATGGGTGGATGTTCATGGCGGCACACGCCATTTAGAAAAATCATTTCTGATGATCCGTAATGGTGAAAATGTTCATGGCGGCACACGCCATTTAGAAAAAATGTCTTTTTACCAAATAATATCTGGCGTGGTTCATGGCGGCACACGCCATTTAGAAATTAATGGTTCTTTTCCCATCTTTAAACTGCACGTTCATGGCGGCACACGCCATTTAGAAATGTTCAGTCCAAACAACAGTCAATTCACGGCCGTTCATGGCGGCACACGCCATTTAGAAATGACGAAGAATACATCGGGTAGGCATACAGTCGTTCATGGCGGCATACGCCATTTAGAAATCATTATTTATTCATAAAATGTAAATCTGCTTGTTCATGGCGGCATACGCCATTTAGAAAATAACACAATAGAATTGTAGCGATCTTGCATAGTTCATGGCGGCATACGCCATTTAGAAAACACAGTGTCTCTCTAATATATACAACGTGCCGTTCATGGCGGCATACGCCATTTAGAAATCAACTCTACACTTGTGTAGTAATAGTGATACGTTCATGGCGGCATACGCCATTTAGAAAATAGCAATTATTAGGGATTGATAATTGCTCATGTTCATGGCGGCATACGCCATTTAGAAAATGTACTTCATATTGTCCCCACGCTATTAGCGGTTCATGGCGGCATACGCCATTTAGAAAATCTAGCCCAAGACAAGAAGAATTTTTAAAGTGTTCATGGCGGCATACGCCATTTAGAAATGATAATATTCTTTAACCCAACCTTTAACTAAGTTCATGGCGGCATACGCCATTTAGAAATTGCGAAGTGCAGCAGTGATCTTGTCCAGTGCGTTCATGGCGGCATACGCCATTTAGAAAATAAAAGGATAAAGTTGCTAAAACACGCTATAGTTCATGGCGGCATACGCCATTTAGAAATACATTTTTTATTTTAGGTAAAAATTTATTTAGTTCATGGCGGCATACGCCATTTAGAAAACAAAGTCTGGATGTCTGGTAGCAATAGAAGAGTTCATGGCGGCATACGCCATTTAGAAAAAAGTTTTGAACACATGTCAAGTAGAATTTACGTTCATGGCGGCATACGCCATTTAGAAAATAACACAATAGAATTGTAGCGATATCGCATAGTTCATGGCGGCATACGCCATTTAGAAAACATATTCAATCTCCTAATAAACAAAAATTAAGTTCATGGCGGCATACGCCATTTAGAAAGCGATTGCTGTAGCCACTGAATCCGCAATATTGTTCATGGCGGCATACGCCATTTAGAAAAATGGTCGGGACGTATTTAGCGGATAGCTCCAGTTCATGGCGGCATACGCCATTTAGAAAATGCCGACGCCCCCCGAACAGCTTTCGCACTTGTTCATGGCGGCATACGCCATTTAGAAATAGGGGGTGCCAAGCCACGCTAGCGGCTTCGAGTTCATGGCGGCATACGCCATTTAGAAATCGTAGTCCACGCTCTCAACGATCCGCTTTAGGTTCATGGCGGCATACGCCATTTAGAAAAATCCGATTTAAATTCATCAAAGTAAAGTTGTGTTCATGGCGGCATACGCCATTTAGAAATTCTGTTGTCTAAGAGCAAGCCCATCTTTCCAGTTCATGGCGGCATACGCCATTTAGAAATGAATTAATCACTTGTTTAGCAAAGAACAATGGTTCATGGCGGCATACGCCATTTAGAAAACTTAAATGTTTCAGATGCAAACACCTCTATGGTTCATGGCGGCATACGCCATTTAGAAAGATAGAGCCACCATTTGATCTTGAAATTAAGTGTTCATGGCGGCATACGCCATTTAGAAATCTTTCATGGGTAGGGTGGGGTATTTTTACAAGTTCATGGCGGCATACGCCATTTAGAAAATAACATAATGAACAATATAACCTAACGAAGTGTTCATGGCGGCATACGCCATTTAGAAAGTATGTGTTCCAATCACCAAAATCATGATTGAGTTCATGGCGGCATACGCCATTTAGAAAAATTCACAACTTCAGGATGGACGTGGTACAAAGTTCATGGCGGCATACGCCATTTAGAAACTTGACCGTTTTCCTTTACGTTGCTCAGAGTCGTTCATGGCGGCATACGCCATTTAGAAACGAACAAACATTATTATAAGCTGTTCCTAGTGGTTCATGGCGGCATACGCCATTTAGAAATATACCATCATTCGGATACTTTGCAGACATTGGTTCATGGCGGCATACGCCATTTAGAAAACTTCCACCCTTTACGTTCATTGTTGATATAAGTTCATGGCGGCATACGCCATTTAGAAATCAATAGTACGAAGCATTGAATAAAGCAGCGTGTTCATGGCGGCATACGCCATTTAGAAAATTACCAACAATTTCGATTGAGCAGTTTCTTAGTTCATGGCGGCATACGCCATTTAGAAATGAAAATGGTGCCAATAAAGGTAAACCACAGCGTTCATGGCGGCATACGCCATTTAGAAATGTATGTGGCTGAAAATATTCAGCACCTTTTGGTTCATGGCGGCATACGCCATTTAGAAACGCAGATCGAGCGCGTCTTTTGCCCCGAGTGTGTTCATGGCGGCATACGCCATTTAGAAAAACAATGGTGCATGACCTCACCCGATCGAGTGGTTCATGGCGGCATACGCCATTTAGAAACCTCGATGGGCGTAACCTTGTGCGAGTGTCTAGTTCATGGCGGCATACGCCATTTAGAAAATTAATGCAGCATCTTCCTGTTCAAATGTTGTGTTCATGGCGGCACACGCCATTTAAATAGTGTAAATGGTTATTCCTAATGCATTCAGGCACTTTAATTTTTAAATAAGAAAATATACCCTGAACCTAATATATTTTTAGTGAATTTTTCATGCGCGGTCTTTATCTCATCACCAATGATGATCCCATCCAATTATTACTTGAAAAATTAGACGTTGCTTTAGCGACGGGAAAGGTTGCGATTTTGCAATATCGCCGTAAGAAAGCGACAAAAGCAGATCAACCGATGGAAGTTGAACAGATCAAAACATTGTGTGAAAAGTACCAAGTACCATTTGTGATCAATGATGATTTGGCTTTAGCTGAAAAATTTGGTTTAGGTGTTCATTTGGGGCAGTCTGATGGAGAAATAAGCGATGCGGCTGCACGGTTACCGCAAGGTGTGATTATTGGACGTACATGCTTAAACTCATTAGAGCTGGCTGAAAAAGCAATTGCTGATGGAGTAACTTATGTGGCTTTTGGTGCTGTCTATGCTACCTCAACCAAACCAGAAGCAGGTAATGTGGGGATTGAGGTAATCAAGCAAGCTAAACAAAAGTTTACTGTACCCATTTGTGCGATTGGTGGTTTGACCGTAGAAAATTCTCAAGTGGTGATTGAGGCTGGGGCAAGCCTTTGTGCCGTAATTAGTGATATATTAGGACGATCAACAGCCGAAATTCCTGCTCGTGTAAATGCATGGGCAACGTTATTTGACTAAATTAGATGTAATCCGCTTTGCGGAACTTTCATCGTTTCTCGGAACGACAACGTTCCTCGTCCTCGATTCTAGGTTGAGTCTTTTATGAGTTTATCTCCAAAGCAAGAACAGTTATTTAAACAAGCAAATAAACATATTCCGGGTGGTGTCAATTCGCCTGTACGTGCATTTAACGGTGTTGGCGGTACGCCTGTCTTTATCGAAAAGGCAAAAGGGGCGTACTTGTGGGATGTTGATGGTAAGCGTTATGTAGACTACGTTGGTTCATGGGGACCGATGATTTTGGGTCATGCACATCCAGATATTATCCAAGCAGTACAAACAGCAGCGGAAGATGGTTTAAGTTTTGGTGCACCAACGGTACACGAAACCACTTTGGCAGACACGATTTGCGAAATTATGCCTTCAATTGAGTTGGTTCGTATGACCAGTTCAGGGACAGAAGCGACGATGACTGCGATACGCTTAGCACGTGGTTATACAGGTCGTGACAAAATTGTGAAGTTTGAAGGCTGTTACCATGGTCATTCAGATTCGTTATTGGTGAAGGCGGGTTCTGGTTTATTGACTTTAGGAGAAGGTGAGCCAACGTCAAAAGGTGTACCTGCTGATTTTGCTAAACATACATTAACGTTGCCGTATAACAATATTGAAGCGTTGAAAGAATGCTTTAGCAAATTTGGTCATGAGATCGCGGGTGTGATTATTGAACCTGTTGCAGGCAATATGAATCTGGTAACGCCAATTGATGGTTTCTTACAAGCAATTCGTGATGTTTGTGATGAATACAAATCAGTATTTATCATTGATGAAGTGATGACAGGTTTCCGTGTTGCTTTAGGTGGTGCGCAATCGGTTTATAACGTAAAACCAGATTTGACCACGTTGGGTAAAATTATTGGTGCAGGCTTACCAGTCGGTGCTTTCGGCGGTAAACGTGAAATCATGGAATGCATCGCACCTTTAGGTGGAGTATACCAAGCAGGAACATTGTCGGGCAATCCATTGGCAATGCGAGCAGGTATCGCAATGTTCAAGCATCTGCGTGAACCGGGTTTTTATGACAAGTTAGCGGCACAATTAGCAAAGTTACTTGCGGGTTTACAAGCAGCGGCAGATGAAGCGGGGATTCCATTTAAGACCCAGCAAGTCGGCGGTATGTTTGGTTTATATTTCACCGATCAAGAGGACATTACCAGCTTTGATTCAATGTTGGCTTGTGATGTTGAAGCATTTAAGAAATTCTTCCATGGTATGTTAAAGCGTGGTGTTTATCTTGCACCATCTGCATTTGAAGCAGGATTTATTTCATCGATGCATTCAGATCAGGATATTGCCGATACGATTCAGGCAGCAAAAGAAACCTTTGCTGAAATGAAATAACGCTGTGATGCCTACATAAGCCCGATTCGTTCGGGCTTTTTTTAATGGAATAGATTTAGATTGATCAGAATAAAATAGCCCTTAATTGATTTAAAATAATTAATGCTCTGAATTATATTTTTGATTTAACAATAATTTGTATAACAAGTTTCAACTTCAAAAAGCAAAAAATAAATAATCTTTACTGTACCACAATGTAAAATAATGCTTGAATAGTAAACTATATTTGCGCTGATCTTTAGCTTCCCAAAAGCCTTAACATTTTGGCTTGCGCAAGCTATAGATGGCGCTTCTATGGATCATATTTTAAATAAGCTTTTGATAAAAAACTCATAGGAATGGAGTAACAATGAAAACCAAACATTATTTAACGGCGGTGGATGTGGACATTTTGGTTGATGCAGCATTGGACTATGCGACAGCACATAGTTTTAATGTCAGTATTGCCGTGGTCGATGACAGTGGAACCTTATTAATGATGAAGCGTATGGATGGCGCACCAGTATTATCAACACAAATTTGCCAAGAAAAAGCCCATTCTGCCGCAGTCAGTCGCAGAGCGACCAAGGCATCCGAAGATATGATCCGTGATGGTAAAATCGGCTTTTTAACAATAAATGCAGCCAACGGCATGTTAGAGGGCGGTGAGCCGATTGTCTATCAAGGGCAGGTTGTGGGAGCTGTTGGTGTTTCAGGGGTACAATCTTTTCAAGATGCAGAAATTGCCCAGCATGCGATTCAACAATTTCTAGAGCAACAGACCTAAATCATCATTTAAATTTGAATCTGGATGAAAAATAGAGAGAAACACGAAAAAAATCAGTAAAAATACGTGTCATGCATTGTAATTCAGCGCCAAGCTTTTTATGATTGCCGGCTTGTTTTCATCCAGTCGTTGGAAGGCTACCTTGAGTGATTTTCTAAGTGAACATTTGATTCATCGTGATGAAGATTTTATGGTCATCCATAAACCTGCTGGGCTTCTGACAGTACCAGGGAAAACACCAGATTTACAAGATTGTCTGATCAATCGATTATTAAAATTAGAACCCAAAACTTTACTCATCCATCGTTTAGATCGTGATACCTCCGGTATTTTGGTTTTTGGATTATCTAAATTTGGGCAAAGTACTATTTCGCGTCAATTCCAAGATCGCCAAACTTCAAAAATCTATCAAGCTTTGGTTGCGGGTCATTTAGAAGGACAGGGTACAGTTGATATTCCTGTGATTTATGATCCAAGCCGTCCTCCATTACATATCGTTGATGCAACTCATCACAAACCGGCTTTAACAGAGTGGCAAGTGCTTGAGCATTTAGAGATTCAAGGGCAAGTAGTTACACGGGTCAAGTTGATCCCAATTACAGGGCGTTCACATCAGCTTCGGGTACACATGCAATATTTAGGTCATCCGATTCTTGGTGATACCTTGTATGCCACACCAGAACAGCAACAGCTTTATGACCGTTTGTGTTTACATGCGACGCAACTGAGCTTTGCTCACCCGAAAACTGGCACACAGCTGAGTTTTGATTGTCCAGTGCCGTTTTAACCGTATTTTTTTAATCTAAAGAGACGTAAAGTACGCTATTTCAGTCAGCTTTATGTCAAAATATTAGGGTTATTTACGTGGATCATTTCCCGTGAAAACCAAATTTAAAACTACATAAAGTAGCTTAAACTTTCATCAGTTTAAGGCATACAATATGTGGGCTAACATGAGAAAAGGTGGAATAAATTGCAGCCGTTTGCTATTGGTCAACGTTGGTTATCAGATACAGAAACTGAACTTGGTTTAGGTGTTCTTATTGATGTAGATGAACGTTCTATCAGTATTTTATTCCCCAAAAGTGATGAAACTCGTGTCTACGCTCGTAATAATGCACCTCTATCTCGCATCATCTTTAATGTAAATGATGAAGTACAAGATCAAGAGGGCAATAAGTGGATTGTTGAATCCATTGAAGATCGTCATGGTGTGCTACGTTACAATGTCATTCGTAACTTAGAAAATGGTGAACAAGAACGTAAAGCACTGAACGAAACGCGTATCGGTGCTCAAATCCAGTTGTCAAAGCCTTTAGAACGTCTATTGGCGAGTCAAGTCGATTATAAAGAGTGGTATGACCTTCGTATTGAAGCGATGCTGTTGCAAGCGCAAATGCAGACAAGTCCACTGCGTGGTTTTCTAGGTGCACGTGTCGGTCTGATTCCCCATCAACTTTATATCGCGCATGAAGTGGGCAAGCGCTTTGCACCACGTGTTTTATTGGCTGATGAAGTTGGTTTGGGTAAAACCATTGAAGCTGGTTTGATTATCCATCAGCAACTCAAGACAGGACGTTCAGAACGTATCCTGATTTTGGTGCCTGATTCACTACAATATCAGTGGATGATTGAAATGCGTCGTCGTTTCAATTTGCAATTCTCGCTTTTCGATTTAACCCGTACTGCTTCGATCAAAGAACACGATCCTGACCTCAATCCACTCTTAACCGAACAATGCATTATTGCCAGTGTTGACCTGATGGTTGACCATGAGGATTTGCGTGAGCAAGCACTTGAAGCTGGATTTGATTTGCTGGTGGTGGATGAAGCGCATCACTTAATGTGGAGTGAAGAAGATGGCGGTAATGATCGTTATGATCTTGTAGAAGAATTGGCAGAGCAAACGGCTGGTGTTTTATTACTTACAGCAACGCCTGAACAATTAGGTGTAGAAAGCCATTTTGCACGTTTACGTTTACTTGATCCGCAACGTTTTAGCAGTTTAGATCGCTTCCTTGATGAAGAGGAACAATATCAACAAACAGCAAAAGTTGCTGAAGTGTTGATGTCTGATGATGCATTGACAGAAGAGCATTTGGCAGCACTAGAAGGCTTATTGGGTCATCGGATTGATGATCAGCCTGAGCAGCGCATGCGAGCGATTCATGAACTCTTAGACCGTCATGGTACAGGTCGTATTTTATTCCGTAATACGCGTGAAGCGATACAGGGATTCCCAGGCCGTGATTGCCAGCCAGCACCATTAACAGCACCAGAAGATTGGTCTATGGATGGCAAAATGCGTGAGCAGATGTGGCCAGAAGAAGGACAACTGGATGGGTCTTGGATGGAGACTGATCCGCGTGTACCTTGGTTGATGGAAACTTTACGCAAAGATTTAAAACATAAAAAAGTATTATTGATTGCACGTAGTGGCCCAGTAGTTGAAGCCTTGGAAAATGCATTACGCTTACATGCTGGCATTCGCACAGCGATGTTCCATGAAGGCATGAGTTTATTAGAGCGTGACCAAGCTGCTGCATACTTTGCAGAAGACAGTTATGGTGCTCAAATCCTGTTGTGTTCTGAGATTGGTTCAGAAGGGCGTAATTTCCAGTTTGCCAGCGATCTCATCCTATTTGATTTACCGGCAAACCCTGATGTACTTGAGCAACGTATTGGTCGTTTAGATCGTATCGGTCAAGAAAACCGTATTCAAATCCACGTGCCTTATTTAATGGGGACAGCGCAAGAGCGTATGTTCCGTTGGTACAACGAAGCACTCAATATTTTCAGTAATATTTCTCCAACGGCGCAGACACTACAAGAGAACTTCATTGTTGAATTGAAAGATTGTTTGCTTGCGGATCAAGGTCAGACCTTTGAGGATTTACTTGAAGAAGTCAATGTACAACGTCAGGCTTTAGAGGCGGAGTTACAGGCAGGTCGTGACCGTTTACTTGAATACAATTCTTGTCGTCCAGTGGTTGCACAAGGCATTGTACAAGCGCTTGAAGATTATGATGACAACACCACTTTACCGATGTTTGTTAAACGTTTTATGTCATCAACCAACATTGATTTTGATGAGCAAAGTAACGGTACCGTGATCATCAAGCCAACTGATCAAATGCAAGTTCAAGGTTTAACCTTGGATGAAGAGGGTATGACAGCAACTTTCTATCGTGATCAGGCACAAATCCGTGAAGACGCGCAATACTTAACGTTGGAACACCCATTTATTGAAAGTGTGATGGAAATGATCCGTACACAATCTTTTGGTAGTACCAATGTTGCGTTGTTAAAATCTAATGCATTAAAGCAAGGTTCAGTGTTACTCGAAGTTTGGTTTAAAGTTGACGTGGTTGCGCCGAAAGCATTGAACTTACCATCTAGCTTGCCGAAGCAGTTGATTCGTGTATTACTGAGTGAAAATGGTCAGGACCTGTCTGCCAAGATTGATCCAAGCATTTTACGTCCTTACTTACACCACTTAGATGGTAATAGTTGTCGTCAAGTGGTTAAAGCGCGTCGCGAAGTGATTGAAACACGTTATGCACAAGCGTTGGATATTGCTAAATCGTCGTTGCCTGAGTTAATGCAACAGGCTAAAGAGCACTACAGTAGCAAATGGCAGTATGAGATTGATCGTTTAACTTATCTCAAGCAATTTAACCCAAGTATCCGCCAAGATGAAATTGAGCGTTTGCAAAAATTCCAACAAGAAGGCTTAGGCTTACTTGATGGTTTATCTGTAACTCCTGAGGCGATTCAGGTGTTGGTTGTCGTTAAACCTTAATTGAGATAGAAATAAAAAAGAGGACTATAGGTCCTCTTTTTTTATAGTTTGTTTTGACTCTACGACCCAATGGTAAGCACGAGGGAATGGCAAAAAAGATGAAATCAAATCTACTCATATACAGCGACTCAGTGCTGTCTAGTGATAAAAGTTTTATTTGACTCTATGAATGGTTTTGGGTAAAACTCAACTTTTGAATATTTGTGCAACAAAGTTTGTTGTTTAACTTAATCTCTGCGCAAAATTACAATTTATGATCTGCAATCATTTTTCATTCTTTTATCGCCTAAAGTTTCATCCAACATTCGTATAAAGATCTTTTGCTTTGCTTCAACCCAGTTATATGTTTCAGAATAATCAAGATTGGCAGGTATATCTTTTTTATGCGTTAATAAAAATTTATTTACCCAGCAAAACTGATTGGCATTACCTGTCGTGAAGGTATCTTCTAACAAGTACGCTCCTTTACTTTCTTTTTCGTATCTTGCTAATACAGCCATTTTAGCGATTGTCGAAAAGAGTAATTCTACCGTAATTGCATCAAGTTCTTTACTTGATGCTTTACGATATACATCAGAGTCAATTAAAAGCATTCCTGCTGCGCCATTACCTCCATCCTTAAAAGATTCACTAATATTTGGAGTATTTGCACATCCAGTCAATAAAGAAAAAGAGACAAAAAAACTAGCGGCGAAACTTTTCTTTAAACTCATTTGCCTGAACATTTTTAGGATCACTTGTGTAAATTCCTTGATCGAGTGAAATTTATAACATTCCAGCATTAAAGTCATTTTTAAATATGCGTTTGAACATGTCTTTATTAATATAGTTTAGCCACTATACAAATGTAATAAAAACTCCCCTCTGTATGAACTGACCCCAATAAGTTGTTTCAGTTTCTACAATCATTTTCCATTCTTTTATCACCCAAATAAGCGGTTAATTCTTTTTTATAGATGGTTTGCTTTTGATCTATCCAATTATATGTACTTGAAGTATCAATTGTAGGTGGGAACTCATTTTTATGTTTAAGCATAAAATTGTTAATCAAACAAAGTTGATTCAACTTCCCTGGTAGTAGACCATCTTCAATTCTGTAAGATCCTCCGATTTGCTCCTCAAAAACTCGTATAGTATCTAATTTGACTCTAGTTGACTTTAATAGTTCCCAAGTAACCGCATCTAGTTCTCTATTGGTAGCTTTAAGATAAACATTCGAATCGCTCAATAGCATACCTATTGCCCCTGAGTTTCCATGAATCAAAGCATCTTTATTTGTCATTGTGCTGGAACATGCAGATAATGCACTGATACTTAAAATACTAACGGCTAAATTTTTTATCAAACTCTGCGTATCGAACATTTTCTGGATCACCTCTATAAATACCCTGATTACGTAAAATCTGCACCATTCCAGGGTGAAAATCTTGTTTAAAAACCCGTTTGAACATTAGCCTATTAATATGCAATGGACCACCATTTAAGGTAAGATTTTCCAAATCTCTTGTAGCTTCAACAACATTTAATCTACTAACCGTTTTTTGTAAATCTTTTATTGCCTTGACGGCTCCTTTACCCTGTGCAAATGGTCCTACATTTCTCAATTCACGCAAATCATTAACAGCAAATGTACTTAAAAATCTTACTTTGAAAGCGGTTTGTTGAAATTCGCCCACAATTTTTGGAATCTCTTTTAATGAGTGTTTGAGTACATAATTATGAAATTTAATGTACATTTGGGTGTGGAATGCTGTGTCGTGTATGTATCCGTCAGGGAATGTATTAACGTCATATTCCATGCCAAACCTTACAGCCATTAATAATTCAATGCTGTTCTTTATATTAACCCATTCTTCTATACCGATCATGAAGTTGTAAGGTTGGGCTACGTAGTAATTGCGCGCTTTAATGTATTGATTGCACAATGGTTCTGTGATGACACATACTTTCTGTTCTTGAGGTGGAAACTCAAGTGAGTCAGGGTGAGTCCATCTATTATAAGAATTTCGTAAATTTTCTGACATTGTTAGCCCCACTCACTCATCGGCTTTGATAAATCGAAAGTCACTAGATCAACTTCTTTTGCTTCTTTGCCAGATTCAACAAGCTCTGTTTGCCCAGATTCATCAGTAAACCCTTCAATTACTTCACCGTTTGGGGCTGTGATTTTAAAGTAGTGTTCAATTAAAGGTTGTCCTGTTTTATCGTTGATGAACTTAAACTTAATGCCATGATCATCAGTGGGGACAAAATTGTCTTGTTTAAACTGCGTAGATGTTGGTGCAAATGTGCTTGAAGCAGCTTTAGATGAAGAAGAAGATCCATTATCTTGAACTACTAGATTTTGTTGTGGTAATAACTTGCACCCACAAGATAAAGAGTCATTCACTCGAGCAGCTGCTTTTCCAAACACTTGCATGTACGGATCACCTGAAATGATCGTTGAAACGGTCTGATGTTTAGGACAAGTTGCTTTATCACCAACACACGCGATTGCTTTACCTTCGATCAAAAAACTACTATTTCCTGAAATAACTTTACCGCCACCCGTTGTAGGACAACCAATTACAATATATGGTTTTGCCAAAATTTTTCCCTCTTTTATTTTGGCAACATACTAACAAAGTGATTAATCCGTGTACTGACTTTTATGTATTGGTTTTGATAAATCTTAAAACATGTCTTTAGTAAGTATTTGTGACCAATTTTCATATAAGTCTATTTCTTCTTTAAGTTTTTCTATAGAAGTCCAAACAGGGGCAGATATTTCATTAGGATCAACAGTAATAGATTCTTTCGAATCTAATTGTATTAATAAAGGTAACCCTACATGAACAGAACCTACATCATTAGTTTGATTGACAATAATTGAAGTCATTTGTGGAGTATCTATTGATTTAATTAAACAAAGTTCTTCGTGAAGCTCTCGTTCACATACTTTAATTAACGTTCCAAGATACCCAATATATTTATCTGTTTGTTCACTGTAATCAGCATATCAACTAAATACAAATTAGGTTAACGAATGCTTCCCTCATCCAAATGTCGAGCACCTTCTAAGATCATTCGAATCATGATCATAGTCTGTTCTGCAACCTCGGTTCGTTGTTCAACAGGGAGGTCGAGTACTTTAGCACCCATATTAAATACCAATTGAGTGATCGCTTTGGCTGCAATGTCGGCATGACTCATTTTACTATTATTCATTTGTTCTAAACGAATCAAATCTTCTTGTAATTCTTGTTGAAAGAAATTGAGTTGACGATCAACCGCAGCTTTATACGAGGTTGAGCCAGTATAACTTTCACGTAGCAATAGACTGAGATTTCCTTCATCGGCATCTAATTGTTGAATAAAGACTTCAACAGAGCTGCGAATAATGCTTTGTTGTAAAACTGCCTTTAATCGAGCTTCACGAATAATTTTACGTAAAACTAAACCTGCGCGATCGATTAATGCAATTGCAAGTTCGTCAATGTCTTTAAAATGACGATAGAAACTATTTGGTGCAATACCAGCTTCACGTGCAATCTCTCGCAAACTCAATGAAGCAATACTTTTTTGCGGGCCAATGAGATTGAGAGTTGCTTGAAATAACTCTTCTTTTGTAATCGTCGCTTTTCTACCTACCGAACGCACAGGAGCTTTCATTGGAATGACATCTTGTTCATTTATTGTGTTAGAGCCGAGCGTTAAAAAAGAAGAATGAACCATTGTTTTCAAAATATAAGTGAGCTAATTCAGAGTATAGCGGTTGTATTTGAACTTGTGAAACATAAATTATTATACAGTTGTATATATACAAATAAATATACATGTGTATAATAAATGCAAAACAACCAGAGTACCTGCTCATGTATGCAATCGAAAAGAGAAATTCTCTATTCAATTCATTGGCTAACAGCGTAATGAACAGCCATGATGCCAATTTTTGGTTACAGAAAATCAATCCATTATGGTCTGTAAATCAATCTTTAGCCCAAATCATAAAAAAACAAATAGTGGCAAAAGATACGGTCAGTCTAATTTTAAAATGCAATCGTCATGTTCAACGTGGGGTAGCAGGACAACATCATCCAATTACAGTTGAAATTGCTGGACGTCATTACGAGCGTACTTATAGTTTGATGCATGTGGATGCAGAACATCTTTGTTTGACAGTGAAGAAAGTTGATCAAGGGCTTGTCAGTTCATGGTTAGTTGAACAATCTCAAATAGGCGATATTTTGCATTTGGGACAACCTTATGGCGATATGCAACAGCATATTCAAAGCCCAAACTTATTGTTACTTGCAGCAGGCAGCGGGATTACACCGATGTTGAGTTTGATTGAAGCCTTATGCCAATCAAAGCAATTAAATACGGTTCCTGTTCATCTGATGTACTGGGTTAAAACGCATGATGATGCTGCGTATGCAGAGTATTTCAAGGAAGTTTCCGAAAATTTTGCAAATTTCAGTTATCAGATTTTTTATACGCAAGAGCAAGATCAGCGTTTAAATCAGAATCATGTTGATCAGTTTACCAAGCTAAATCAAACCACAGTTTATGCATGTGGTCCTTCTGGCTTTGTGGCAACAGCAGAGACATTATTCGTAGATGCTGCATTTATCCAAACAGAAGCATTTAGCTTAAGTCAATTTGAACATGATGCGACAGATACAGGTTTTATTAATGTCACATTAACTCAATCCAATAAGACTGTTGCAATCCCGAAAGGTCAATCGATCTTAGCTAGTTTAGAACAGCAAGGCATCAAACCAAATCATGGTTGTCGTATGGGAATTTGTAATAAGTGTGCTTGTAATAAAGCGCAAGGTGCGACAAAAAACTTACTTAATGGTTCAGCCAATCATGAGCCATCTCAGTTATTAAAAATTTGTGTAAATTCTGCCCAATCTGATCTTGTGATTGATCTGTAAGCGAGAAAATGATTATGAACATGCCTGTTAAAATTCAATATTTTAAAAACCCTAAAAATCGTGATTTAACTGCCGCAGAGTTAGAAGCTTTTGCACGCGAATTGGATCAAATCAAACAAGAGGTATTAAACGATTTGGGCGAAAAAGACGCGAAATATATTCGTCGTGTTTATTCAACCATTCGCTATAGTAGTTTTTTAGGGCGCGCACTGTTATTTGCAGGTTGGTTTCCGCCAGCATGGTTATTGGGAACAGGTTTATTAGGCTTTGCCAAAATCATGGAAAACATGGAGTTGGGACACAATGTCATGCATGGTCAGTATGACTGGATGAACGATCCGAAATTCAATGGTCAAACCTATGAATGGGATACGGTGGGAACTTCAGATAATTGGAGACAAACACATAATTATAAGCATCATACTTATACCAATATCAAAGGTATGGATGATGATGTCGGATATGGTGTATTTCGTTTATTTCCAGAGCAGCGTTGGACGAAGTCTTCAGTAATTCAGCCATTATATATTTTGCCTTTTAGTTTGTTATTCCAATGGGGGGTTGCAATTCAAAATCTTGAATTGGGCAAGCTGCTGTATAAGCGTAAAACTATGTCTGAGTTTAAGCAGGAATGGCGACCTGTTAAAAAGAAAATAGGCAAACAATTATTTAAAGATTATGTGTTTTTCCCATTGATTGCAGGGCCATCAGCAATTCCTGTATTTGCAGGAAATTTGGTTGCCAATGGCATACGTAATGTTTGGACATTTAGTATTATTTTCTGTGGTCACTTTACCAAAGACGCAGAAGTTTTCCCGAAAACAGTTTTACAAAATGAGAGTCGTGGTCATTGGTATATGCGCCAAATTCGTGGGTCATCAAATCTGACGGGATCAGAGGCATTTCATATTTTAACAGGTCATCTTAGTCATCAGATTGAGCATCACCTGTTTCCAGATATCCCTGCACGTCGTTATCGTGAAGTCGCACCAAAAGTGGAAGCTGTATGTAAAAAATATGGCCTAAATTACAACAATGCGAGTTTCGTAAAACAATTCGGTGAAGTAGTTGGTCGTATCTTTAAATATGCATTGCCATTTAAAAAATAATCTTTAAATGTGAAAAGCCCCGCACTTGTAGAGTTCGGGGCTTTTTTTATTTTTTCTTTTTAGAAATCCACATTGTGATCTTTGCATGGAACACTTTTTCATTGGCTTTATCAAATACGTCAACATTCACAAGATATTCGCCCGCTTTGTCCCAATCATAATTTTCCTCAACAGGAGTGGCTATTGCGATTAGATCGGTTTCTGCTTTCTTTAAGTATTCAACTGTCATGCCTTTTGGTATCCAACGGTGGCTAGAAGGTACCGTAACTTCTGTCATCGTTCCGCCTGCTAATTCAGCCATGTTGCACATCGCAATCGCATGCACAGTACCAATATGATTGAGTACCGAACGTTTTTTCTTAATCGATATTTTGCAGTAATTTGGTTTTAGTTCTTCAAATAATGGAGCAATACTACTGAAATAGGGGGCTTTAAGACAAAGCATGCGTGTAAATGTCCATTTTCCAGCAGGAAAAGCAGAAGCTTTATTCCATAAGTCTAAAGTTGAAGTCATTTGATATTATCCTAATTAAACAAAATTTAATTCTTTTACAGAATATAATTCTGTTTACAAGTTGTGGTCAAGTCATACACAATAGTTCCGACGATCGGCGAACTTAAATTGAATATGGAAACGGCTCAGCAATTATTGGAAAGATTGTATCCTCAGCGAAGATCTTTATTAAAAAGACAGATATTGTTGGATGCATTGTCCTGTTTTCTTGACTATGGATTAGATGCAACCAGTATTGAGATGATTCGAGAAAAGTCTGAAAGTAGTGTAGGTGCGATTTATCATCACTTTAAAAATAAAGAAGGTGTGATTGCAGCATTGGTTTTTGCCGCTTTAGAAGATCAGGCCACTTTAAGAGAGCAATATTTAGAAAAGGCATGCTCATTAAAAGAGTTTATATATCGATTAATTTATAGTTACGTAGATTGGGTAGCAGATCAGCCAGAATTCGCGAAATTTTTACTGCTTGCTCATTACAGTGTGATGCAAAGTGAACATCGCACGATATTAATTGAGAAAAATAAGCTTAGAAATAAAACTATACGTCACCATATTTCGAGATATAGCGATGCTAGTTTATTGAAATCAACACCTTCTGAATTGATGATGTCATTGGTGATTGGTGCAACCGAAAATTATTGCCGTGCGTGGTTATTTGAAAAAGTCGAGACAAATCCAAAGACATATAGAGAAGCACTGGCGAGTGCGGCGTGGGACTCTTTGCAAAATCTTGCTAAAGATGCATAAAACAAAGATGGGTTTGTTTTAGTTTTGAATTCTACTGTGGATTAAGAAAAGTTATACATCCTAGTAATATGCCGATACAGCTAAACCATGAGGATAAAAAAGATGACATTAATGAATCAAAATAAACTATTTACAGGTGCTTGTTTGTGCGGGGAAGTCGGTTTTGAATTCCATTTAGAAAAAATAAAAATGATTTATCATTGTTTTTGTAGTTTATGTCGTAAGCAATCTGGGGCAGGCGTCAATGCGGCAACCTTTGTGCAAGCTTCTTCTTTTCATTGGCGACGTGGACAGCAATTGATTCAGACCTTTAGTAAGAAGACAGGATTTACGAATTGCTTTTGTCGTCAATGTGGTTCACCTGTTCCAAATGTATTGGCTCACAATCCGAACATTGTTTGGATTCCTTTGGGGCTGATTCAGGAGGACTTTGTGCCTGAGCAAGTACTAAATTTTTGTATAAAATCAAAAGCCAGCTGGACAACTTCTGATGTGTCATTCGTTTTATTTGACGAGTTACCAAATCGTACGGAGCTACAACACTATTTTGAATTAAATCAATAAAAAGCAGAAAACATGGTTTCTGCTTTTCTTAATTTAAGTACTTATTTAGAAGTCAAAAGATGTTTGCAAGAAGAAAGTACGCGGCTGTCCAACATATTTACCGCCCGTTGAATCAGATGAACGAGTAAAGTATTGCTTATCGAATACATTCTTCACACCTCCAGCAACTTTTAAACCTTTTAGCTGATGGCTAAAATCATAGCCCGCTCTTACTGCAAATGTTGAATAACCTGGGATGTCGCCAATACGACCATCTGCGGTTTCTTGTGTTTGATAAACATCACCAGAACCCGGAGCATGTTGTTTTGATTGTGCAAACATGTCTGCATTAATTGACCACTGATCAACTTGATACGCTAAACCAAGGTTACCTAAGTGTCTTGAATAATAGGGTAAATCTTTGCCTTCAAACTTGCCTGCTTCTGAGGTTGCTTTGGTAAAGGTATAGTTTCCGTAAACTTTCAACCCCTCTAAGGCATCTGCGAGTTGACCAAAATCATAACTAAGCCCAGTTTCTATCCCTTTATGACTGGTGGCGCCTAAATCAGTCCAAATCCCTGTACCGATATTGTCGGGACGTTCCAAGAAAAGTTCTTTATCAAAGTCCAAGTAAAATAAGGTGAGCTCAGCACTTAAACCATTCCCTAAATATTTGGTGCCGATTTCATAGTTTTTCGACTTTTCTGGATGTAAGCCATCAAGTGTCGAAAATGCTGTATTTTTACCATCAACAGTTTTCGCCGTGACTAGTTGATTGTATTGTTGTGGTCCAAATGAAACGCCTGCATTGGCAAAGATATTCCAGTTTTCATTGGCTTTATAAAGCACTGAAAGACTTGGCAAGAACTCTTCTGATTTGATTTTTGGATAGATTGTGTTGGTTGGTAGGCCGTTGTTATATGCGGTGAAGTGATTATGTGTATCAATCGATTCAAATCGAATGCCTGGGGTGATGACCCAATTGCCGATACCAAAGCGGTTATCAATATAAATTGCATGTGCTTTGGTGCCACCTTCACTGGTTGTGTTTGCGATAGATTTACCAGGAGACCCTGTAGCCGTGTCATATTGCGCTCGTCCTGAAAATTCAGAGCTTTCTTCTTGCAAATAACGATAGCCCACAGTCACCTCGTTATCCATACTTGCCCATTGATAGGCACGTGAGTAACGTGGTTCAATACCAAAGTATTTGTAATCACGCGGTGAACTGCTGAGCGTGCTTATGCCTTTATTGCCAATTGATTCTAAGTCACTGGTACGAAATGAATCAACGTAATAACCCAAAAGTTCAAAGTTGTTTATTTCATCTTTATGGCTATATTTCACAGAAATATCTGACCGACGACCTGCGAAATAATTGCGACTTTGATTAGATTGATAAGGATTTTCTACAAACTTTTCGGCACTTAACCCTTCAGGCATTTCTCCGCGCCCTTCATAGTGATGTAGGTTAATGGCAATTTGATCTTGGTCAGTCCATTGATAAGCTGTTTTCAACATAACATCATCAATGTCAATTTTATTATTGGCTTCTCGATAACCGTCACCTTTTGTACCTGAATAGAGCAGGGCTAAGCCTAAGCCATTATCTAAAGTACCACCAATAAATATGTGAGGTGTGTATTTAAGTTGATTAGTCCCTGTTGCAAACTCTGTGGTTAGGCCAATCGAGCCTGAAAACTCTTGTGGAATGCTGCGCGTTGTAAAGTTTATGATTCCACCCACGTTTTGTGGCCCAAAACGAACAGAACCTGCACCACGAACCACATCTACAGATTCAATATTACCCATTGATACTGGGGCTAAAGATAATTGTGGTTGACCGTAAGGAGCGACTGCAAGTGGAACACCATCCATTAATACAGTTGAGCGGGGTGATAGACGTGAGGTTAAACCACGAACACCAATATTTAATGAAACATCACTTCCTCCAGTACCATTGCTGTCTTGAACTTGGACGCCAGGAATTTGTTTTAAAGCATCACGAATAGAGGTTGTTGCGATTTCATCGAGTCGGTTTAGGTCGACAATTGTACGTGCACCAGCATGGTGTTGTACTTTTTCAGCATTGGCATTTTCTAGCCAATTGCCTTGAGCTTGTAGTGTAATGGTAGGCAGTTGCTGAGATTCAGTAGATGATATTTCATTTGCAAAAGAGGTTTGCGCTATTCCACTCAATATCGAGGTGATCGCAAAACTTAGAAACTTAGGCTGAAATTTTAAGTGAAAGATTGTTGTGTAGGATACGGATTTCATAAAACGATAAAAATGCTTTAAATTTCTCGCATCTTACTGGTTGATTTATGAAATTCAAATAATAATTATTATCAATTATAACTATCGTTTATCCTAACTTAATTGTTTTTTACATGGTTTATCTGAAAAAACCGCGCATTGGCGCGGTTTTGGACTGAAGCAATACTTATTTAAACTGAATAGTACCATTTGCATTGACCGTAATTTTTGATTCGCCTGCTGCCATATCTTGAGCTGGGGCGGCTTCAGCCATCGCAAATTTTGCCATCCCACCACGCATCACAGGTTGAGGGAAATAGTTGCTGGTATTTAAGTTTAAACTTACCAAATTATATTGAGCTTTGTTCCATGCTTGAGTGATGGCTTGCGCACGTTGCTGGAAATTTTTAGATGCTTCAATCATCAATTCATTTTCAACTTTTTTACGTTGTTCATCTGAAACAGTAAAGTTGATGGATTGAGTTTGGAAATTTTGTTGTAACTCACTAATGAGCTGGCTAGCTGCTTTAAAATCTTTACTTTCCAGTTGAATTTCGGCACGAGCACGCCATTCTTTCAATTTTCTACTGTCATTGTCGTAGATTGGATAGGTACTTTGTGCACCCGTTTCCACTTTAACTTGTGTGTATTTACGAGCAATTGCTTGTGCTTGATTCATTAATTGATTGATTTGATTGGAAAGTTCAGCAGGCTGCTTGTGACTTTTTTCAATATAAAGCACAGCACGCATTTCATCATTGGCAACTTGGCGTGAGGCATCAGCTTGAATATTAACAATATTATAGTTTAGTTTTTCTGTTTCATGGGCAAAAAGTGTAGGACTCAATGTTGCTCCAAGTATCATGGTTGTGAGAGCTAGAGTGCGCATAGAAAATTCCTTAGAATTTGATACAAGAATTTATTTTTTCAACTTTGATATTAAAAAGAAGTTGTGAGAAACATCAGCATATTTTGTGGTGGATTTGTAATAACTTAGTGTGATCTTGCAATTGCTAAATAAAATAAAAAAGAGATAAAAATCAGGTTTGTATATTGTGTAATTTGACCATTTATCTAAAAAAAAAATTGATATTAAAAAAAGCTTACTTTCTTTCGCTTGTCACATAGTATGATGATAATCCATCATACTTAATTGAAAGAATTTTTTTTTCAAAAAGATTAGATGAATCTAAGGCATAAAATTGTTTATTTTCTTTGAAAATTAGGTATCATCTCGCTCCTAGTTGAAAGATATAAAATTTTGTGTCTGCGCTAGATTCAAACAAGCACCGAGTCAAAGGACCAAAAGTCACCAGACTTATTTCTTCTACCCATATCAGAGATGGTAATTCGATATGAGCGTTACTTCCGTAAATCCTGCCGCTAATGCAACCAACGAATATTATTTGACTCGCCAAAGTCAGATGGAATCGAATGTTCGTAGTTATCCTCGTAAACTACCGTTGGCAATAGCAAAAGCGCAAGGCTGCTGGGTTACTGATGTTGAAGGTACAGAGTACCTTGATTGTTTAGCTGGGGCAGGAACATTGGCTTTAGGTCATAATCATCCTGCGGTGATTCAAAGTATTCAAGATACGTTGGCAAGCGGTTTGCCATTGCATACTTTAGACTTAACGACTCCTTTAAAAGATGCGTTTACAGAAGCACTTTTGGCATATTTGCCAGGTGGTAAAGAAGAATATTGCTTACAATTCTGTGGACCTACGGGTGCAGATGCGACTGAAGCAGCGATTAAACTTGCCAAAACATATACTGGCCGTAGTTCGGTGATCAGCTTCTCTGGCGGCTATCATGGTATGACGCATGGTGCGTTATCAATGACTGGTAACTTGAGTGCGAAGAATGCAGTCAATGGTTTAATGCCAGGCGTGCAATTCATGCCATATCCACATGAGTATCGTTGTCCGCTTGGTTTAGGTGGAGAGGCTGGTGTAGATGCCTTAACCTATTATTTTGAAAATTTCATTGAAGATGTTGAAAGCGGTGTAACCAAACCAGCTGCTGTTATCCTTGAAGCGATTCAGGGTGAGGGTGGTGTCGTAACTGCGCCTGTTAAGTGGTTACAAAAAATTCGTGAAGTGACTGAAAAGCACAACATCGTTTTAATCTTGGATGAAGTTCAAGCTGGTTTTGCACGTTCAGGTAAAATGTTTGCCTTTGAACATGCGGGGATCGAGCCTGATGTTGTCGTGATGTCAAAAGCTGTTGGTGGTAGCTTGCCGCTTGCAGTATTGGGTATCAAGCGTAAATTTGATGCTTGGCAGCCTGGTACACACTCAGGTACTTTCCGTGGCAACCAATTGGCGATGGGTACTGGTTTAGCATCACTACAAGTGATTAAAGAACAAAATCTTGCACAAAATGCACAAGAGCGTGGTGATTTCTTACAAGCAGAGCTTAAAAAACTTGTACAAGAATTCCCGTGCATTGGTAATGTCCGTGGTCGTGGTTTAATGATCGGTATTGAGATTGTTGATGAACGTAAACCAGCGGATCATATGGGTTCTCTACCTGCTGATGCACAGTTAGCTGCAGCGATTCAGACAGCCTGCTTCAACAATAAATTATTGCTTGAGAAGGGTGGTCGCAATGGTACAGTTATTCGTTTACTTTGCCCATTGATTATTAATCAGGACGAATGTGTTGAAATTATTGCACGTTTCAAAAAGGCAGTTGCGGAAGCATTAAAAGCAGTACGAGGCTAAACCATGGTTGATTTTGCAGAACATCGTAAAGCGTTACTCTGCAATGATGCTCAATCCATTGCTGACTATCAGTCAGCAATGGGCGAAGCGGTTCAAGCCGTTTCAGCATGGTTGCAAAATGATAAAATGTACACAGGTGGAAGCATTAAAGACTTGCGCGCAGCCATTTCTTTTAATCCATCAAAAGAAGGTTTAGGTGTACAACAGTCATTACAGCGTATGGTTGAGTTATTCCTCAACAAAAGCTTAAAAGTACATCACCCACATTCACTTGCACATTTGCATTGCCCAACGATGGTAATGAGTCAAATTGCGGAAGTATTAATCAATGCAACCAACCAATCGATGGATTCATGGGATCAAAGCCCAGCGGGTTCATTGATGGAAGTACAGCTCATTGATTGGCTTCGTCAAAAAGTGGGTTATGGCGCAGGTCAGGCGGGTGTGTTCACTTCGGGTGGTACTCAGTCAAACCTAATGGGCGTATTGCTGGCACGTGACTGGTGCATCTCGAAAAACTGGAAAGATGAACATGGTAATCCATGGTCGGTTCAGCGTGATGGTATTCCAACTGAAGCAATGAAAAACGTCAAAGTCATTTGTTCTGAAAATGCACATTTTTCTGTGCAAAAGAACATGGCAATGATGGGGATGGGCTTCCAGTCAGTTGTAACTGTTCCTGTGAATGAAAATGCACAAATGGATGTGGATGCGCTAGAAAAAACCATGGCACATCTTCAATCAGAAGGCAAGATCGTCGCTTGTGTAGTTGCAACAGCGGGTACGACAGATGCTGGCGCAATTGATCCACTTAAGAAAATCCGTGAAATTACCAATAAATTTGGTTCATGGATGCACATTGATGCAGCTTGGGGTGGTGCACTGATTCTTTCAAATGACCATCGTGCAATGTTAGATGGAATTGAATTATCAGACTCAATCACGCTTGATTTCCATAAGCATTATTTCCAAAGCATTAGTTGTGGTGCTTTCCTGTTGAAAGACGAAGCAAACTATCGCTTTATGCATTATGAAGCGGAGTACTTAAACTCTGCTTATGATGAAGAGCATGGTGTCCCTAACCTTGTGTCTAAATCATTACAAACGACTCGTCGTTTTGATGCATTGAAATTGTGGATGACAGTTGAAGCATTAGGTGAAGAGCTTTATGGTTCAATGATCGATCACGGCGTGAAATTAACACGTGAAGTCGCAGACTATATCAAAGCAACAGACGGTCTTGAGCTGTTGGTTGAACCACAGTTTGCGTCAGTGCTGTTCCGTGTCGTGCCAGAAGGTTATCCAGCTGAGTTTGTCGATAGCTTGAATCAAAACGTTGCAGATGAATTGTTTGCACGTGGTGAAGCAAATATTGGTGTGACCAAAGTGGGTAATGTTCAATCTTTGAAGATGACCACGTTAAGCCCAGTTGCAACGCTTGAAAACGTTCAAAATTTACTTGCACTTGTGCTAGCAGAAGCTGATCGAATCAAAGACTCAATTGTTGAAGGTACTTATGTACCACCAATTGTTTAATTGCAGTTTGGTTTACTAATAAAAACGAGGTCTTTAATGACCTCGTTTTTATTTATGAATGTTTGAAAAATAAAATCAGGCAGCAAAAATTGGACTAAATCCCATTTTTCGGAGCAGTTTACGGTACATGCTAGAACTACGATCTGCTGGGAAATGTGCTTCCATAGATAGGTCTAGTGGTAGATATTCAGGTTTTTGAGTTTCTACAATGAGGCGATCTTCTTCAAAAATTTCTAAATTGAATTTATAGGCATCTTCGACAGGTAAGTCTTTATCATAGTTACGGCAGATTGGTGCAAATAAACGCGTTTGACGCGCAGACACAGGACTAGCAGCATTCATAATCACTTGCTTGCTATCATTCGGAAAATGGATCGTCAGTGTTGCGGTAAAGGGAAGGCTGATTTCAAAATGCCTTAACCACTGAAAGCCTTCTTGTCCACGCTGATCCATACCAATCGGGTAACGACCGACACTACTTATATAATCTGCATCAAAACCGTAAGTGGTCTCTGTCGTCGTGTAATCTGGTACTTCAACATTGTCTGGGTCTCCAAAAGTATCAGGATGTACCCAAGCAAAATGAGCCACATCAATAAAACCTTCAAGCTGTCTTCCTGCAAAACAATTGAGCTCTACAGACGGACAGACCAATTGTTGAAAGTCTAGATGATCCCAATAAGGCATGTGTGGAATAGCGGGTAACGCATCTTTATTCGCTGTGAGATTGCACCAGATCAGGCCATATTTCTCGATAGCAGCATATGTTTTTAGATGAAAGCGTTCAGATATTTTATGTTCTGGATGGGCGGGAATACGATTACATTTTCCATTTTCACCGAAACGTAAACCGTGATAGCGACAGACCACACCTAATCCATCATTACGGCCTAAACTCAGGGGAACACCACGATGTGGACAGGCATCTTTGGCAACAACAAGTTGGTCTGCCATTTTGTAAATCACCAGTGGCATATCGAGTAACATGGTGGCTGTGGGCTGTTCTGTAATATCACGGGCTAAGGCGATTGGATACCAATGCTGTGCAAGCAGATGCCAATCATGCTCTGAAAATGTCATGTGAATGGGTAAATCAGGATTGAAGGTTGCGATGGCTTTAGTATTCATGATCTCTTCTTTCTATTCGTTTAAAATGAATATAGATCAATACACTGTTCTAAGAAATTTCAATAAACTGAATGATGTGTTAATACTTTTAGAACGCAAATAATAATGTTTAATAAAATATAATTTCTAAAAAACGATATGCTGTAAGACATTCTTCTAAAATTTTAATAGAAAAATGGCAATCATCGTTGTTTCTCAGTATACAGGTTCATTTTAATAAATGTGTCATACTATTGAATAAGGGAAAAATTGACTGGTATTCTATTGATCATATTTTCTTCGCGATTAAGGATGACATTGCTCTAAAAAATTAAAGATAAGTTGCAATAATCGAATGAGATATTACAATTTCGATTGTCGTTGCTCTAGCTGTAAAGATATTTTGTCTTTGCTTACATATTGATATTTAATAAAATTTAAATAAATTTGATGCAATATCTCAATTATCATCAAAGCGTCACAAAGTTGTAACTTATTTGTCATATTATCTAATCAAAATGCAGTTAACCAAAGTACAACACTTCAATTTAAAAGAGTTGTAAATCAAATTGTATAAATGAGAGAAAACAAAATGCGCTTAAACCCACGTAATCTCGCAATTGCATTAGCTGTAACTGGGGCAACTGTAGCAACGACTGCAAACGCAGCTCGTGATACGATCCAAATTGCTGGTTCTTCAACTGTTTTGCCTTTCGCAAGTATTGCAGCAGAAGAGTTTGGTAACACTTTCCCACAATTTAAAACGCCTGTTGTTGGTTCTGGTGGTTCTTCAGGTGGTTTAAAACAATTCTGTCAAGGTGTGGGTGATAACACGATCGATGTTGCAAACTCATCTCGTAAAATTAAAGATTCTGAAATTGAAGTTTGTAAAAAAGCTGGTGTTAATCAAATTTTAGAAATAAAAATTGGTTATGACGGTATCGTATTTGCATCAAATATTAATAAAGCAGCATTTAAATTAAAGCCTTATCATGTATTTACCGCGATTGCAGCTGAGTTACCATCAAATGGTAAGTTAGTGCCAAATCCGTATACACGTTGGAATCAAATTGATAAAACTTTACCGAATGAGCCAATTACATTGGTAATTCCTGGCTCTAACCACGGTACACGTGAAGTCTTCCAAGAGAAAATGGTAGATTCAGGTTGTGAAACTTATGAATATATCAAAGGCTTAGACAAAGACGCACAGAAAAAAGCATGTACTAACTTCCGTAAAGATGGTCGTGTAATTGAAATTGCAGGTGATTACACAGAAACGCTTGCACGTTTAAGAACAAATCAAAGTGCTGTCGGTGTATTTGGTTTGAGTTTCTACGATCAAAACCGTGACAAACTTCGCGTGGCGACAGTGAATAACGTTGTTCCTTCAGAAGCAACAATTTTAAGTGGTAAGTATCCTGTTTCACGTCCTTTATATTTCTATGTGAAAGGGGAACATTTGAAATCAATCAAAGGTTTACCTCAATATGTAGAATACTTCTTGAATAAGAATGTGACAGGTAAAGGTTCTAAATTAGAGCGCGCTGGTTTAATTCCAATGTCGGATAGCGAGCGTGCAAAAATCTTGGCGGACTTTAAAGCAGGTAAAACTGTTAAATAAGATCGACTAAATCGGGCTGGTGATATTTATATCATCAGCCTTTTTTATCAGGCTAAGTTTTTTCAGATGAAAAGAATTGAGAAAACAGTGGAGATTGCATGAATCTGCTAATTATCGGTGTGTTGTTGGCCCTTGTGGCAATCGCATATCAAATTGGGCTGAGAAAAAGCCGTAACCTAGCAGGTAAGGGAAATAACTCGGCTGCATTGCATTCGCGTCCCGGCTATTATGGTGCTTTGGTTGCTTTGTGGTGTGGTATTCCAGCTTTTTTAATTTTGTTGATTTGGAATGTGGTTGAGCCAACAGTATTAAAACAAATTGTATTTAATCATATTCCTGCCACTGTGAATGCGAGCCTAGATGAAAGTGGTCGTTCAGTTTTATTTAGTCGTGTACAAGCAATTGCTTCAGGCTTTGGGGTAACTGATCAAGCTGCAACTTACGAGCTTGCAGCAGCTAAAGAGCTGGCTAAATTTCAGAGTATTGGTACCTTTGCTAAAGTAGCAGTTGTGATTAGTGCAGCACTGGCGGGATTAGTTTGGGCCAAAAGAACAATCAGTCAACAGTTTCGAGCGCGTAATCAAGTTGAACGTGCGATTAACGTTGGTTTAATTTTATGTTCTGGTGTTGCGATTCTAACCACGATTGGAATCGTATTGTCGATGTTCAGTGAGGCTTTACGCTTTTTTAGTTTTGTTAGTCCATTTGATTTCTTCTTTGGAACAGAATGGAATCCTGGTTTTAGCACTTCTGGTACTGCTGAAGGAAGTTATGGTTTATTACCATTGCTTTGGGGTACGTTAATGGTCAGTGGAGTTGCACTTTTAGTTGCAGTTCCTGTTGGATTGATGATTGCGATTTATTTGGCGGAATATGCCTCACCACGTTTACGCTCTTGGGCAAAACCAACGATTGAAATTTTGGCTGGTATTCCAACGATTGTGTATGGTGTCTTTGCATTAATGATCATCGGACCATATTTCCGATTGTTCGGTGAGGCGATAGGACTCAATATCAATGCGACCAGCGCGCTTACTGCTGGCTTCGTTATGGGGATTATGATTATCCCATTTGTATCGTCTTTATCGGATGACATCATTACACAAGTGCCGAGATCGTTGCGTGATGGTTCTTTGGGCTTAGGTGCGACTAAATCAGAAACGATTCGTCGAGTGGTGATGCCAGCTGCGCTACCAGGGATCGTTGGTGCATTCTTACTGGCTGCTTCGCGTGCGATTGGTGAAACCATGATCGTGGTGTTAGCCGCAGGTAATAGTCCAATATTGCATGCAAATCCATTAGAAGCTGTATCTACTGTAACGGTAACTATTGTAAATCAATTAACTGGAGATACCGACTTTGCAAGCCCACAAGCACTTGTGGCATTTGCACTTGGTTTGACCTTATTTGTAATTACATTGGGTCTCAACATTATTGCACTTTATATCGTGCGTAAATATCGTGAGCAATACGAATGACTTCATCCAATACATCTCCTGTGGATCAGAGTCCTGCATTTGACCCGCAAGCAGCGCAAGAATTACGTGAAGAGCGTAAAGCAAGAATTGAAAAGTCACTTGCGAAACGTCATCGCAAAGAAAAGACCTTTCGTTTCTTTGGGTTTTCAGCCGTGATGCTTGGCTTAGCGTTTGTTGCATTGCTTTTCGTGAGTATTTTATCGAAGGGGCTTCCAGCTTTCTGGCAAAATACGATGACGATTCCAGTGTATTTTGATCCGACTATTATCGATGCGGGTGCACCTCCAAAGCGTCAAGCTGGTGAGAGTCCAGCGCGTTTTGAAGAGCGTTATATTGAGTGGCAAACGCAAATGGGAATGGTCGATTGGGATGCTTTAATTGCAAATGCGATCATTACAAAAGATCCTGCGGTTGAATCTCAACGTGATGAGTTGAGAGGTCTATATACCAGTTCAGAAGCATACCGTTTACGTGACATGGTATTTGCCAATCCATCACTGATTGGTAAAACACAAGATATTAAGATTTTGGCTGATGCAAATGTAGATGTTTGGTTGGCAGGTAATATTGATCGTTCTCTTCCAGATGAACAGCAGCAATTAAACCCAGAATTACGTCAGTTAGCGGATCAATTAAAAGCAGATGGCGTGATTAAAAATAGTTTTAATACGAACTTGTTTGTTAATCCAGATTCGCGTAGTTCTCCTGCAACGAGTGGTTTGGCAGGTGCATTCATGGGCTCTTTGTTCATGATGCTTATCGTGATCTTGATTTCGATTCCAATCGGTGTGGCAAGTGCGATTTACTTAGAAGAGTTTGCACCAAAGAATGTGATGACTGATATTATTGAAGTCAATATCAATAACTTGGCAGCAGTACCTTCGATTGTATTTGGTTTATTAGGTGCAGCAATCTTTATTGGCTGGATGCATTTACCGATCTCAGCGCCATTAGTGGGTGGTTTGGTCTTGAGTTTAATGACGCTTCCAACAGTGATTATTACAACACGTGCATCACTGAAAGCCGTTCCTCCTTCGATTCGTCAAGCTGCTCTAGGCTTGGGTGCATCGAGAGTTCAAACCGTTTTCCATCATGTTTTACCGTTGGCTTTGCCTGGTATTTTGACGGGAGCAATTATTGGTGTTGCACAAGCACTTGGTGAGACAGCACCACTCTTGTTAATTGGTATGAGTGCTTTCGTCGCGAGTGTACCAGCTTCGCCATTAGATCAATCTACAGCGTTACCTGTACAAATTTTCTTATGGCAGGGCAATGAATTGCGCAACTTCTTCGAAGGGCGTACCGCAGCAGCGATTATTGTGTTGCTTGCTCTGATGATTGGTTTAAACAGTCTTGCAATTTGGTTACGTAAGAAATTTGAAGTACGTTGGTAATCGGAGATAACATGATGAATACTATAGATACCACGAACTCCTTAGAAAAGGATAAATCAGTGAATCCACAGCAAACTCAATTTACATCGTCAGAAACATCAGCACATCAAGAAACAGCTTTTGTTGCGCAGTTTGAAACTTCTGTCAAAGCAAAAAGCTCATTGCAAGGTGATGTGAAAATTAGTACTCAAGATGTTCATGTGTACTATGGTGAAACTGAGGCAATCAAGGGGATTGACCTTGATATTTACCAAAATGAAGTCATTGCATTTATTGGTCCATCTGGGTGTGGTAAATCAACCTTTCTTCGTACACTGAATCGTATGAATGACACGATTGATATTTGTCGTGTAACAGGCAAGGTGACATTAGATAATCAAGATATCTATGATCCAAACTTAGATGTGGTGTTATTGCGCGCACAAGTTGGCATGGTATTCCAAAAACCAAACCCATTCCCAAAGTCAATTTTTGACAACGTTGCATATGGTCCTAAACTTCACGGTTTGGCACGTAACAAATATGACTTAGAAGAAATTGTAGAAAATAGTTTACGTAAAGCTGGTCTATGGGATGAAGTCAAAGATCGTTTAAATCAACCTGGTACAGGTTTATCTGGTGGTCAACAACAGCGTTTGTGTATTGCACGTACGATTGCGGTCAGTCCAGAAGTGATTTTAATGGATGAGCCATGTTCAGCACTAGATCCGATTGCAACAGCAAAGATTGAAGAGTTAATATCTGAGCTTTCTGAACAATATACAATTGCAATTGTAACCCACTCAATGCAACAAGCAGCACGTGTCTCTGACCGTACAGCGTATTTTCACTTAGGTGATTTGATTGAAGTGAATTCAACAGAAAAAGTTTTCACTCAACCTGATCATCAATTAACTGAAGCTTATATTACGGGTCGTTTTGGTTAATTCCTCCGATCCAATCATCTAAGCGATGGTTCTTTGAAAGCACTTTGCAAGTATTCATGAGCAAAGTGCTTTTTTGTATATAGATGAAAATGAATCTATTTTGCAAATTCACTATTGAATTTTTATTGAACAGACCGCATCTTAGAGCAATAAAGCCGAACTAAAGAGCACTTATTTTATGTTATTCCATTTACCTAAATTTCCTGCCGAAATTCGTATTAGCCATTTAAACGCGCGTGTAAATGAACAAAGAAAAAAGATTGCGCAAACCACAGCTTCTCGTTTGGAATTATTGCAACTTGTTCAACAGCTTGCAAAAGAAGCAAAAGCACGTAAAAAGAATGATAAGAAAATATATGTTCTAGATTTTAAAGGGGATATGCAGGCTTCTGCTGTAGACACTATTCGTGAAGAAATCACTTTGATTCTTGCAACTGCAAAAGCAGGGCATGATCGTGTTGTGGTACGCTTAGAAAGCCCAGGTGGTATGGTTCATGGTTATGGTCTTGCTGCTGCACAATTGGTTCGTTTACGTGATGCTGGTTTTCATGTGACAATTTGTGTGGATAAAGTGGCTGCCAGCGGTGGTTATATGATGGCATGCATCGCGAATGAAATCATCTCAGCGCCTTTTGCGGTCGTTGGATCGATTGGTGTGGTGGCGCAAGTTCCAAATTTTAATCGTTTGCTTAAACAACATCATGTTGATTTTGATCTTTATACAGCCGGTCAATATAAACGTACAGTAACCATGTTTGGTGAAAATACACCTGAAGGCAAAGCTAAATTTGAAGAAGAATTACAACAGACACACGTTCTCTTCAAACACTTCATCGAAAAATATCGTCCTCAATTGGATGTTGAAAAAGTTGCAACAGGTGAGCACTGGTATGGTGAAGATGCACGTCAGTTAAATTTAGTGGATAAGCTTCAGACCTCAGATGAATATTTACTTGGTTTGTTGTCGCAACATGATGTCTATGTCATTAATACGCGCAAGCGTCCAACTTTTGGTGAAAAGCTTGGATTACAAGCAGCACAAATGGCTGAAAATCTTATTCCAACTGTCATGGGTAAGTTGGCTGATAGTTTAGCTAAAGCAAATAGCAGTTTGGTACAAATGCGTGATCCTAAGTTCTAATGTAGTGTTGATTACATAGGATCTGTATTTCATAGATGCGAATAACCAGTCTAAGATAAGGCTGGTTTTTTATGGGTAAATTTAATTGTTTTCAAAAATAAAACTTTAAAGATTTTAACAAATGGTCAATTAAGTAAAAGCGAAAAACTTTCTTAGATATGATTGTTCTTATGGTGATCATTTGATACTTTAATTGCTAGATTAATAACTTAATTATTCATTAATCGATAAGTCCTTAAAATTATAATGGATCAGTGAGCATAATAATGACGAACGTTGTCGTTTCTTCAAAGAAAAATTTAATGACTTTACAAGATGCACAAATGAAAGAAGTGATTTTAAATCAACCTTCGATTGTTCAGATTGGTGTAACTCAAGCAGATATAAAATCAGTTTCAAAACAAGGTAATGACCTTGTCATTACACTGAAAAATGGAGAAAAAATCGTAATTAGTGGCTTCTATAATGAAAATAATACTAGTGAACACAGTCTAGCACTTGCTAAAGCTGATGGATCGTATGAAGTCGCACAGTTTGATCAATCTGGTCAATTGATCCGTTATGTACCTGCAACTCAATTGTCTCAATTTGCTTATACTCAACCACCAACACAGACTCCATTAAATCAAGATGGATCGGATGATTATGGAATTACGAAGTCGCAACTGATGAAGGCTGGTCTAGTTGCGCTTGCAGCAGAAGGGATTTACCTTTGGGCTGTTAAGGATGATGATGACAATAAAAAGAGTGATAACTCACCTAAAGATATTACACCACCAGCGACCCCTACAGCGACTTTAGCCAGTGATGCATTAACGATCTCAGGTAAAACTGAAGCAAAAGCTAAAATATTAATTCGTGATGCAACTGGTAAGGTGATTGCAAGTGGTCAAGCTGATGATCAAGGAAACTATACGGTAAAACTTGATCAGGCGTTGACTGATGGTAATAAGGTGAGTGTTGTAGCTGTAGATCGTGCGGGCAATGTTTCACAAGGTACCTCTGTGACTGGTACGAAAGATACGATTGCACCTGATGCACCAACTGCTCAGCTAAATGCAGACGGTACGATCGTAACCGGTAAAACTGAAGCAAATGCCAAAGTATCTATTTTTGATTCTGATGGAAAATTATTAGGAACAGTTAAAGCAAATAAAGAAGGTTTGTACTCGATACAGGTTTCGCCACCATTAACTAGTGAAAAAGGTGGGACTGTGATAGCCGAAGATGCTGCTGGTAATAAGTCTGAAGCATCTAAAGTGATCGCAGGTAAAGATACAGTTGCACCAGAACAACCCTTAGTTGAAGTGAATAAAGAAGGTTCAGTGATTCAGGGGAAAGCGGAAGCAAATGCAAAAGTACTGATTAAAGATGCCGATGGAAATGTGATAGGAAGTGGTACGGTTGATGCCCAAGGTAAATTTGAAGTAAATATTTCCCCTGCGCTGGGAGATGGAGAAAAAGGTACGATTATTATTGAAGATGCAGCTGGTAATCAGTCTAAACCCGTCGAAATTAATGCGGGTAAAGATACGATTGCACCTGATCAAGCAACCGTACAAATTAATGCAGCAGGCGATACCATAACGGGGACAGCTGAAGCCAATGCTAAAATTGAAATTAGAAGTGCAGATGGAAAAGTGATTGGTTCTGGTACAGTTGGCGCTGATGGTAAATTCACGGTTACAGTGACACCTGCTTTAACAGATAAAAATATTGGTAAGGTTTATGTGATTGATGCGGCTGGTAACCGTTCAGTTGAAGCAAATGTTGTTGGGAACAAAGATACCATTGCACCAACTAAACCTGTATTAGAAAAAGTTATGGATGATGTTGGGGCGGTAAAAGGTCCAATTAGTACAGGTGGAAGTACGGATGATGCCAGACCAACATTGTCTGGAAGAGGGGAAGCCAAAGCTGTATTAACCATTTATGACAATGGGCAGCCGATTGGGACAGTTAAGGTTGGCAATGATGGAAAGTGGAGTTTCGAAATTAGTCAAGATTTAGCTTTGGGATCTCATAAAATCACGTTAACTCAAACAGATGCCGCTGGAAATACCAGTGAAATTAGTGATGCATTTAATTTTACAGTAGTTGCCCCTGCAACGACCAACACATTGGCTCAAACAGAATCATTTGAAACGGAGTACACTGAAGTCTCACTGATAGATTCAGTGAGTTTAGAGGAACTACTTGCCAATACTGAGGCAAATGCACAGCCTTTTGAGCAACTCGAAACGATAGCATTAGATGAGGTCTTGATTTCATCTGATCAACATTCTAATCAACTGGATGATGTGCTGGATCAACTCGCTCCAGAACAAACTGTAGCTCCAACAGAAACAAGCGTATCAGATACTGGATTTAGTACAGTACATACAGATTTTTCACAAACGATCAAATCTGATCCTTTTGCATTACTTGATACGGTTCAACATCCAATCATTTAAATCATGGCGTGTATTGTGTAAAAACTGCTTATGCCGAGGGGGGATAAGCAGTTTTAGTTTGGTAAAGATAGCAGATACCTATTAATAATGCGCCGATAGTCGCCAAGAACATATCTTTATGGGCATCCCACATATCACCTTGTTGCCCATTATAATTTTCTGCATCTTCAGGAGATAGTCCGATGGATAGTCCCCATTCAAGTAGCTCATAAACCATACTGGATGCCATGACAAATTGGAGAACCAATAAAAATAGGACGAAAGGTTTTGCAGAAGGAATCCAAACTTGAAAACAACGATAAAAAAATGGATAAAGTAATACGCCGTAAGCAAAATGGACTAGTCGATCGTACATGTTACGTGACCACCCCATACTTTGATTTAAATCAAAAGCAAAGAGGTCTAGGATCCATTGATTATATGGAACATAAGAATATAAATAATGTGCTCCAATAATGTGAATAAATAGAAAAACTAAATATAAACAAAAGCTAAAAAAGCTGATGCCGATTTTTCTCATTGTAACAATGAGAACGACCAGCATGATGATGGTACCTGCTTGGTGTAATAAATAAGACTCAAACTCTAATGGATTGATGCTTGCAATGATGATAAAAAGCAGCACTATTGCAAGGGCAACATAATGTTTTAAATTAAGTTTTTTTTCGATCATGCCATGTCTCAAATGAGGTCTAACACTGAGTTTGGATCTTATTCAGCATCATCTATGCGGATGGTTTGTTTCGCTGAAGAGATACCACCAAGTGCCTGACACGCTTGTTTATATAACTGATATTTTTGTTGTACAACTTCATCTAAGGGGATGTCAAAGAGATCTTCACCATTCTTATATTGTTCAATATAAGAACGAGCTTTTTCTTTATTCACTGCAAGTGATTGCTGATGAAAGCTAGAAATTGATGATGATGCCAATTGACTTGTTTCAATGTTGCTACATTCAAAATTTTGAAAAATTTTCTCTGCGCGTTGTAGTTCATTTGATTTTCCAAACAGACAGCCAGTTAAACTTAGAGCAGCAACGATCAAGAAAAAAAGTTTCATATTATTCAGGATAAAATTCTAAAGAGCGTATTATTGTATATAATATTCATTTTATAAAATAATAGTTTATGTCTAACATGGTGAAAATTATTTAAGACATTATGCTATCTCGACTCATGATCTCACATATTTTAAATTAATGATGCAGTTTTTTATTTGTGGACTTCTTTTACTTTGCTCTTGTTACACGTATGCAGAAGATTATGATTTTTTTGCAGAAGTAAAAGATGACACGGAAGCATTGTTTGATTCAGCTTATCCGCAGCAAATCAAAACAGATTATTCAATTATGCATAATCTGTTTTTTCAGGATGAGCGTTGGCGTATCTATAATTATACTGCTTATCAGACCAATCAATTCGACTATAAAATGCTGACAGGTGATACACAAAGCATTTCCCTTGATGATTTTTCTATTTCATTGGGGTATGGCGTTGTGTATCAGTTTAACCCAAGCAATCGGATTGGCTACGAATATTTGTCTAGCTTTCCATTTGATCGGGGACAGTTAATTCGTTTTTTTTGGTTACGCCTGTTTTAAATTTTCTTTTGGTATAACGCTGCTCGCACTAATCCAGCTTTGGTTTCCTTTATTTTTTGCCATGAAACTGGTAATTGGATTTGAGATAACTCACGGTCAGCTTCGACATAAATATAAGCGTTTTCTTTGATCAAGGGGTCTGCCAATATTGATAGCTCTTGCCATAAATCTAGGCTATAAGGAGGATCGAGGAACACAACATCAAATTGATCATTTAGTTTTTTCAGTGCTTGTTGAGCAGTGCTAATTATCAATTGGCAATTTTGTGCTTTCAGCACTTGAATGTTGTCTTTTAAATAACGTGCTTGAGTTGCATCTGGCTCAATCATGACAACTTTTGCTGCACCGCGTGACAGTGCCTCAAAAGCAAGTGCGCCTGAGCCACTGCATAGATCTAACACTTGTGCATTTTGAATATCCCACATTAACCAATTAAATAATGTTTCCCGCACACGATCTGGTGTGGGGCGTAAACCATCGATACTGGCAAATGGCAAAACGCGTCGTTTCCATTCTCCACCAATAATACGTAGCTGATTCTTCATTATTCTGAAATTCCATCGGCAGGTTGAGTTGGCTGTTCGGTTGACGTTACAGGTGCAGTAGTGGATACATTGCCACTTGGTAGTTCACCAGGTTTGATACCAGCAGTCATCAAGCCTCCGCTGATTTGATGATTGGCTGGCCGTAAAGGTGCAGTTTTGCGTTTGAGTAACCAATAATCAAAGATCGGGCGCGCGATTTGTGTTGCTGCACCACCACTTCGACCGTTTTCCCAAACCACAGCAATCGCAATTTCGGGGTTGTCAGCGGGAGCAAAACCAACAAATAGACCGTGATCGCGCTGACGTTCAGAGAGTGCTGCTTCGTTATATCGTTTGCCTTGGGCAATGCTTTTAACTTGGGCCGTACCTGTTTTACCAGCAATTGAATATTGTAAACCGCTTTTGATACCTCGACCTGTACCAGATTGAATGACATCGACCATTGCTTCACGCATTCTGATCCAATCATCTAATGTGCCATTGAATTGAATTTGTCCATCTGGTGCATTATGAACATCGAATTGTTTTGTGCCTTTTGTTTCACGTAAGACATGAGGGGTAACATGTGCACCCTGATTGGCAGTAATCGCAGTTGCCATTGCTAATTGCAGTGGTGTCGCTGTAAAGGCACCTTGTCCAATACTCACAGAAATGGTTTCACCTTTTAACCATTTGGCATTTCGGGTTCTCATTTTCCATTCCGGGCTTGGGTATAAACCAGAGCTTTCACTAGGTAAATCAATTCCTGTTTTCTCACCAAAACCGAATTGGCGCATCCACTCATTCATTTTCTCAATGCCCATACGATAAGACAAGACATAGAAATAGGTATCACAAGAAACGATTTGAGCTTTGTGCATATTGACCAGTCCATGACCGCTTTTCTTATGGTCACGGAAGCGGTGGCTATCTCCCGGTAGTGAGAAATAACCAGGATCGGAAATTGCTGTGTTCCAGTCTACTAAACCATAATGAATGCCGCCCAGGCCAAACATTGGCTTAATGGTTGACCCAGGAGGATATACACCTTGTACTGCACGGTTAAATAATGGTTGATCAGGGTTGTCACGTAATGACCCATAATCGTTGTAACTAATGCCGGTGACGAACAGATTAGGGTTAAAGCTTGGGCTAGAAACGAGAGCTAAAATCTCACCAGTACGAGGATCCATGGCGACAATAGCACCACGTCGCCCAGCCAATTGTTCTGATGCAATGGTCTGTAAACCATAATCTAAGGATAAATATAAATCATTGCCGCGAGTCGGATCTTTGCGGCCTAGCTTACGAAGCACATTCCCGTGTGCATCAGCTTCGACTGATTCATAGCCAGGATGTCCGTGGAGAAGCTCTTCATAGCTTTTTTCTACGCCGATTTTTCCAATTAGATTCGTCCCCGCATATAAGTCTTTATCGATCGCTTTTAGCTCTCGGTCATTGATACGTCCAACATAACCTATGACGTGCGCAAATAATTCGCCAAACGGGTAATAGCGTGTCATTTGCGTTTCGATTTTTACCCCAGGAAATGCATATTTGACTTCACTAAATTTTGCAATATCGGCTTCGTTTAAATTGAGCTTGATGGCGATACGTTCAGTTTTTCGGGCAGTTTTGACACGGCTTTTAAAACGATCCACATCTTCTTGTGTCAGACTTAATACAGGGATCAGACGTTCTAAGGTATCCTCAATGTCACTGACATCGGCTCGACTGAGTGTTGCTGTAAAGACAGGGTAGTTATCTGCCAATAAAATGCCATTACGATCATAGATATAACCGCGCGCAGGTGGTAGGGGTTGCAAACGAATTCTATTTTTGTCTGATGCTGTTGTAAAATCATCGTAATGAATGATCTGTAAATATGCATAGCGACAAAGTAATAATAATAAAAAAGTTGCAACGACAAACATTGCAAAGAAAATTCGACCCTTATAAATGCGCTTTTCTTGTTGCATGTTTTTTAAAGGAAAGTGCTGTTTCATAGGGAATCGACTTAATTACAAGATTGAGAGAATACAAAGACTGAATATTTTAACGTAAGTTGCATGATCTTACTGTAGAATTTTCAGCGAATCATGCAAATGTTCGACTGACCGTTTTTGACTTTGCAGACATTAAAATTGTACGGTCTTGTATATTAGAAGCAAAATAATTCTGTTAAAGTCACAAACTGCTTGAGATAGGAAAGACCAATACACACTCTTAGGGAAAATGGAGAAAATAATGAGAAAAATTTATCTTTTACTCGCGGTTACGGCATTTAGTGGTTTGGTACACGCTGAAGGAAATACATTTCTTCCAGAAGCAAAATTGACAGGGGCAAATGTTTCAACGTGGAATGTTGGAGCAGGTTTTACTAAGAAATTATTACACGCCAATTTGGAATGGGTAAACCCTTATGGAATCGCCTATGCCAAAGCAGGCGCATTTATGAATGATGACAATCCAGCAGGTGGACAACTTGGATTTCGTTATCCATACCATTTAACGGGTACAGATAAAAATGGTTATTACATCGGTGCATATGTTGGCCATATTGAAAGTAAACAGATTGATAATGAAGAAAAAGCGCGCCTAGGCGCGGGTGTAGATCTTGCGTTCGTGTGGTTGAATTCGGAACGTATCAGTACCTTTAGTGTGGGAATTGGAGCAGGTGAGCGTATGAAAAATGCGAAAGGTGATCTCATAGAGAAAACAGAGCCTACAATTCAATTCTCTTATACCTTAAGTTTTGGCTTATAAGTGTGAACAAGTTGTTTAACGCCGATGAGTCATAATGTATCAATAATTCTGAGAGTCATGCATGTTTGATTACGTCAATGAATTGTGGCAGATTTTTTTAGCTCGTCCAGATTTTTGGGCAGTCCTCAGTATTATACCTGTAACTGCTTTTGTGACTTGGGCACACGTGTGGATGGCTTTGAAAATGGTGTTTTACCCAATTAATTTTTGGGGATTTCACTTAGGGCCGTTGCCCGTAGGATGGCAAGGAATCGTGCCACGTAAAGCGGGGCGTATTTCAGGCATTATTACTGACAATACACTGTCAAAGTTAGGTTCATTGCGTGAATTTTTAGAAGCGATGGATCCTGAAGACATGGCAATGATCATTGGTGAACAAGTTGGATTTGAACTTGAACACTTAATTGATGAGGTCATGATTGATCGAAATGCGGTGCTATGGGAAAACCTCCCGTATTCGATTAAGCGTCGTATTTATGCCCAAGCACATAAACAGTTACCAAATACGCTTAAAGAGTTAGTGACTGAACTGACCATGAACGTTGAGTCATTGGTTGATATGCGTGAAATGGTCGTGAGCCAGATGGAAGGTGATCGCCGTTTAATGGTGCGTATGTTCCTCAAAGTTGGTCAAAAAGAAATTAACTTTATTTGGCATATCAGCGCATTAATCGGAATGTTCTTTGGTATTTTCCAAATGATTGTTTGGTTCATTGTGCCTTGGCATTGGACAGTTCCATTTTGGGCGGCAATTTGGGGCTTCTTGACCAACTGGATTGCGATCTGGATGGTATTCAATCCGATTGAACCACATCCGATTCGTTATCCTCAGATTTTCCGTTTAACCAAAGACCGTAAATTCCCTTGGATAGTGCCTGTACTTAAGATTGGTACTTACAATGTGCAGGGTGCATTTATGAAACGTCAAGAAGAGGTTTCGGATGTATTTGCCAGTGTCGTAACAGAAGATCTGATTACATTGAAGTCGATTATGACTGAAATGATGTATGGTAGTAAAAAAGATAAAACGCGCCGTATCGTTAAACGTCATATCAATGAAATTATGGAAACACCTTTGGTGCGAACATCATTGCAATTATCTTTAGGTCCAAGAGAGTATGCTAGACTAAAGACCGACTTGATTGATCGTTCGATTGAAATTACCATGGGTCCAGTATGTGATCCAGCCTTGAATGCAAGCCGTGCACAGAAAATCTTTCAAATGTTTAGAGATCGAATTCGTGAACTGACGCCGAAAGAATTCCAGAACTTATTACGCCCTGCATTCCAAGAGGATGAATGGATTTTAATTGTACTGGGTGGTGTAACTGGTTTCTTTGCTGGTTTAATTCACTTATTTGTCGCTTTCTTATAATTAATTTGATGTTGGTTGAGCGATAAATCTGTATGATATTGCTCAATTTAAGATTTATTGTTTTTAGATGAGGATGTTCTTTATGCGCATTATTTTACTCGGACCACCTGGGGCAGGCAAAGGTACCCAAGCTCAGTTGATCTGTAAGCGCTACAATATCCCACAAATTTCAACCGGTGATATGCTCCGTGCTGCAATTCGTGAAGGTACTGAACTTGGCTTAAAGGCGAAAAGCGTAATGGAGTCAGGTGGTTTAGTTTCTGATGAGCTAATTATTGGCTTAGTTAAAGAACGTATTGCTCAGCCTGATTGTGAAAACGGTTGTATTTTTGACGGTTTCCCTCGTACCATTCCACAAGCTGAAGCATTAGAAGCGGCTGGTATTAGCATTGATCATGTCATTGAGATTGATGTACCAGACGAAGAAATTGTTCAACGTCTTTCTGGTCGTCGTCAACATCCTGCTTCTGGTCGTGTGTATCATATTGTTTACAATCCACCGAAAGTGGAAGGTAAAGATGATGAAACTGGTGAAGACTTGGTACAACGCCCTGATGACCAAGAAGAAACCATTCGTAAGCGTCTAGGTTCATACCACAGCGAAACTGAGCAATTGGTTGGTTTCTATCAAGGACGTGCTGCTTCGGGTGAAAATGCACCGACCTATGATAAATTAAATGGTCTACGTGCAATCGAAGACGTTCAAAAAGATTTGTTCGCAATTTTAGACAAGTAATCTAAGTTGTTGATGATAAAAGAGCTCTGAATATAGAGCTCTTTTTATTTGGGAGAAAAGCAATGCTAAAGTTTATCTTGATTATTGTCGTGGTTTTGAGTTTTGCATTATTGCTTTTTTTATTGTATCAAAGTCAAAAAATGCTGCGCCATGTGCAACAACAACAAGCTTTAGAAAATAAAAAACATGGTAAAGCGCGTCAGCTTCATCCTAAATTACAGCAGCAAAAAAAATCTCAAGATTAATTGAGATTTTTAACTGTAATCGCTTTGTTCGCCCCAAACTCAAAACGGTCGGGCCAATGACATACATCTGAAACAATACATTCGCCACATTTGGGTTTACGTGCGATACAACAATAGCGTCCATGCAAGATTAACCAATGATGTGCATCGATGATAAATTCTTTCGGAATGACTTTAATCAGTCGATCTTCAACTTCTAACACGTTTTTTCCAATCGCTAAGCCTGTACGATTCCCTACTCGGAAAATGTGTGTATCCACAGCCATCGTAGGTTGACCAAATGCGGTATTCAAAACGACGTTTGCAGTCTTGCGTCCAACACCGGGTAGGGCTTCAAGTTCTTTACGTGTTTCAGGAACTTGTCCTTGATGTTGGTTGACCAAAATCTGACAGGTCTTGATCACGTTTTCTGCTTTGGCATTATAGAGACCGATCGTTTTAATATATTCTTTTAAGCCATCAACACCGAGATTTAAAATCGCTTGTGCCGTATTTGCAATTGGATAAAGCTTATCGGTCGCTTTATTGACGCTTATATCTGTCGCTTGTGCAGAAAGCATGACAGCAATCAGTAGTTCAAACGGTGAGCTGTAGTTGAGTTCAGTTTGAGGGTGTGGGCGTTGCTCTCGTAGACGTTCAAAGAAAATCTGAATTTGCTTTTTGGTCATATTTTTGACAGGCATTTTTAGATTCCTTGCAATTCATTTAAACGTTGTTGGAGAGCAATGAGTTGTGTTTGTTTTTGTTCATCCGCACGTACACTGAGTTGCTTTTCTAATTTCTTGATTTGAGTACGGATCTTGGCAAGTTCAATCGTGGTTTTTGCATCTAGTGATGGCTTTTCTTTTGGTTGTTCAGCGAGTGTAATGACAGGGACATTGTTCACTGTCTGAGAAAATTGAGCAAAAAACTCGACATCAATTTCTGCACGTACAATTGGACCTTTGCGATGAATGCGCCGTTTTTCTTCACGTTGGATATGTGCGTAGTAACGATGTCTTAAATCGTCTTGTTCTGTTGTACGTTGCACTTCGGTTGGCAATGGTTTGGTATCTGGGATCAAATCAATACAGTCAACCGGACAAGGAGGAATGCATAATTCACAACCTGTACACAAGTCGGTCAAAATACTATGCATTAATTTACCACTTCCAATAATGGCATCAACAGGGCAAGCACTAATGCATTTGGTGCAGCCAATACATTCATCCTCGCGAATGATTGCTTTCATACGTTGTGGACGACCATCGGCTTGAACCTCCCAGACACTTGGTTCAGCAACCAATCGAGGACGTTGCAGGAGTGTTGCTAAAGCATCTGCAACTGGTTGTCCGCCTGGTACACATTTATTGGCATCTTCACCTTCTACAATGGCTTTAGCATAAGGTAAACATCCGTCACGATGCCCACACAAACCGCATTGTGTTTGGGGTAAGTGTTGGTCTATTTGGACAATAAGCGAATGTTGTGAGGATGGGGACATGAACATAGGAGCAGCAAAAACAGGATCGATAGTATAGCAATAATCACTGTCTACGACGAGTCATCTCGATAGAGGAGTTGACTTTTGCGCCAGATCTATAACATTAAATACATAGACGAACTTGTATGTTTCTTATAGAATGCTCGAGATTTTAGGCGATATTTTATAACAAATGTTAAACAACATATTCAAAGCGCTTGACCAATTAGGTCTTACCGCACAAAAACGTGCGATACACATACAATTTGCCAATCCGAGCTTAAATCAACAAGTCTTCCTCCAAAAAATTCAAGGTCAGCATGCCATTAATCAGGGCATGACTGCAGAACTGATCTGCCTATCCACTAACGCCCACATCCCATTAAAACAATTCATCGGCTGTCAGGCAGCGATAGACCAAGTCACCGATACAGGTACACTGTTTAGAACCACAGGGATTATCACAGAAGCCGTACAAGGACAATCTGACGGTAGCCTCACGCTGTATAAACTCAAACTACAAGATGCAACCGCGCTGTGGCATAAACGCCGAAACAGCCGCGTGTTTATGAATAAAAATGTACTCGACATCGTACAGACCCTATTCAAAGAATGGCAACAACGCAGCCCACTATTTGCATCGAGTCTTACACTCGACCTTGGTGGGATCAAACAAGACTATGACATCCGTCCCTTTGTAATGCAAGCCAATGAAAGCGACTACGACTTCATTACCCGCTTACTCCGAAGCGAAGGCATCAACTGGCTGATCGACGAAGCACAGCTCACTGTTGCCAACAGCAACAGTCCAATCCAAGCCCAAAAACTCCGCTTGATCGATGACAACAGCCAATACCAAGCCCTAGATCGAAGAACAATTCGCTACCACCGCAGCAGTGCCACCGAACAATACGACAGCATGACCAGCCTCATTGCAGAACGTTCGTTACAACCAACGGCAGTCCATATCCAACGCTGGCAAGCTGATGCCCTAGAACAAGAAGATGGGGCAGGTAGCGTCCAAAGCAAACACCAACATAGCCAACAACACGACAACGCTAGTCTAGGACTCGAAGATGCATGGCACTTCACTCCCGCATGGATGCAAGACCTGAATGGTGAAGATGGTGCAACCGCTTCAGGCAACGCCCAAATCGAAAAACTGAACCAACACCTCAGTCATTACCACGATGCCCAAGCCAAACAATTTATCGCTAATACCACGGTACGAGACACCCAAGTGGGCTACTGGTTTAAACTCAACGAACACCCAGAGATCGACCAACACAGTGGTGCAGACCAAGAATTTCTAATCACTGCCAAAAGCTACTACAACCAAAACAACCTCCCAAAAGACTTACAACAACAAATCCATCAGCTGATCACCCAAAGCCAATGGCAAGATAACCAAAACACAAACCCAGAAGAACGCCAAGCCAACCAACTGACGCTACAACGCCGCAACATCAAAACCGTACCCGAAATACCACCCACTGCAACACCGTCCAACTGCTCACCCACAACGTGCCAGAGTGGTGGGACCCGAAGGCGAAGAAATCCATGTGGATGAATGGGGACGAATCAAAGTTCGCTTCCTATTTACCCGCAATGACGACCATAGCCACGATGGTGGTGCTGGCAGCAGCAACAATGACACCGATTCAGCTTGGGTGGATGTACTGACCCCATGGGCAGGCGAAGGCTATGGCGCACGCTTCCTCCCCCGCATTGGTGAAATCGTCATCATCGACTTCTTTGATGGCAACATTGACCGTCCCTTTGTCACCGGACGACTGCACGAAGCACAACGCAGCCCAAGCAAATTCGACAATGCAGGACAATTACCTGATACCAAAAAACTGGCAGGGATCAAATCCAAAGAATACCAAGGCTCAGGCTACAACCAACTACGCTTTGACGACACCACCGGACAGATCAGTGCCCAACTACAAAGTAGCCATGCAGCCAGCCAACTCAATCTCGGCAAACTGAGCCATCCCAAAGCCCAAGCAGAAAGCGAAGACCGGGGTGAAGGCTTTGAACTACGCACAGACCAATGGGGCGCGATTCGAGCAGGCGAAGGCTTACTGATCACCACGCATGTACAAGCGCAAGCTGAAGGTGATCATCTCGAAGCGCAAACAGCCAAACAGCAACTGGAAAGCAACCAAAACAATGCCAAAGCCTTGAGTGAAGTGGCAAAGAACCAACAAACGGATGAACTCGAAGCCTTAGAACAACTCAAGAGCTTTGCAGAACAGATCCAAGAGAAAATAGCCCGCTTTGAACAAGCGATGCTGTTACTCAGTTCACCGAATGGCATTGGACTCAGCACCTCAGAAGACATCCATCTATCCGCAGATGGACAACTGAACCAATTTGCAGGGGACAGTATTAACCTGACTACACAGAAGAACTTGATTGCCCAAGCCAGTCAAAAGATCAGTTTATTTGCTGCTCAAAATGGAATCAAACAAGTTGCAGGCAAAGGTAAGGTTGAGATACAGGCACAAGGTGATGGGGCTGATCTGATTGCTCGGAATGCTTTGCAAGTGACTTCAACAGAGGGACGCATTGAAATTACGGCGAAAAAGAAAATTGTGATCTTGGCGGGAGGTTCACAACTTGAAATCAATGGTGGTGGAATTTTCCCAACCACTGGTGGAAAGTTTGAGGCAAAGGCAGGGCAGCATTTGTTGAAGAGTGGAGCATCTGTCAGTGTTCCTGCGATTGATTTACCTGATTGTTCGGCGAAGCAACATTCAGCAGCAACAAACGGTGCAGCATTAGTTGAGATCTAAAATGTCAGATTTATTTGAATTATGCGAACCTATTGATAAGGTTGATGCTGACTTACTTCTAGCTCGATTTGAAGCAATTTATAAAACGGATGGTGAGATTGATTTTCTCATTGATCGTACCGTCGATATTGATCTCTTCAGTGAAGTTATTGATGATTTTGATCCGCTTGTTGCTGTTGAGAAATTTTTTATTGCACAACCTATTAGTTCTAAACAAGCCAAGCAACCAATAGCATTGCTAAGACTAAGAAATGATAAAAAATTTAATGAGTATGTACCTCAGTTGATTGAACTTTTATTGGAGCAAAAAGGTTATGACTCAACTCGTCAAATCGTTTGTGGCTGGGGGAATAGTACAGAATCACTCGACGTCATAAAAACTTCATTTATGAAGAACTCAGTCGCTCAACTTGAAAACTCTAAAAAATCTTATCTTTTAAGATGGTATGATCCGCGAGTTCAATATGTATTTCAAAACCTCGCGCAAGAGGTTTTATATCTACATCATCTCAAAGCATATAAGTCATGGGAGCATTTACATCCTACAGGACTTTATCGTAAAACCTTTTTTGAAACAGCATTTAAATTCAACAATGTTTATCCTAAGTCAGTGATTGATTTTTTAATGATGTGCGAAGATGTGAATAGTATTAATAAATATTTAATCAATAAAGATATTCCATCAAATCAAATTGAACCGATGCGGACTTATGAGCACCTGATTTTGATAAGAGGAAACTCAGCCAATATTGAATTTGGTGTTATTAGTGAGCTTGTATATTGGTTTTATATGATCAGCCCAAATTTGATTGAACATGAAGAAATCAAAGCCTTGTGGCATAAAGAAGATTATGAGCAAATCCTTGAGACGCTCAATACATATTCGGATTTAGAAATTGAAGTTTTAAAAAGAGATGTGGTAAATGGATAATAAAAATTCTAGTAAAAAAGCGCCTCCTTATTTGCAAAATGCAAAAAGTAGTCAGGGAAATCAAAATATTTCTTGGGGACAGAATTTAAAAAAATATGATTTGGCTAAGGTTGAACAAAAGAAAGCTGAACTGAATCCAAATGCTCACAAAGTAGTACCTAAGAAGATCCCAATACAGCCGACGCCATCGGGTGTTGTCAATGAGCAAAAAAAGGATTGTCCTTTTTGTCATGCGGAAGATGATAGTTTTTATCTATTCCCTGTGCGATACGCGATTGCCAAAAAAAATGATTCAAAATTTCCATCACTTCCAACCCAGCTCAATGGCTATGTGAGTGACAAAAGCATTCATTACTCGAAGTACACTTTGAAATATTTAAATGTAGGTTATCTATATGCTTTAGTGGAATATGAAAACGGAATGCATAGATGGTTAGCCTATCGAGTGAATGAAGAAGGTTTTTTAGCGAAAATTAAAAATCCTCTTGATCCTGATTGTGCGCCTACACCTTATGGCTGTGCCAATGAGAAGCACTTTGCCAACAGTTCTATGATTTGCCTTGCGCCATACCAAAAATCAAAAGCTAAAATTGCTTATCTTTTATTTTCTAAAGGTTTTCTTACCCAAGCACGACTACAACTCTATCGAAAAAATAAAGCATTATATGCGACAGAAAAGAAATGGCAAAAAATTGATATTAATCAATGGCGATCTGCTCAAAAGTCTAACCATTGTTTTAATCAACAAGTCTTTGATAAGCATGTACCTACACCAAACTTTGAAAAATATAGTTCGAAAGTGAATTCAACTCGAAAACAGAAAATTTCCGAAAAATTTGCTGTGTTTCCTGAAGCCGTCTGTGGGGTCGCCATTTATGATGCTTTAGGAATAACCATTGAACTCAATGAACGTAGAAATGATCAGTTTATTGAACTTTCAGCTTATATGAATAGCTATAAAGATGGTATCAGCAACCATCAACGTTTCAATAGTATTCCTTTAATTGAATCTATTGAGCAAGGTTTAAAAACAAAAGCAATTCAGGAAGCAAAAGATTGGGCAAAACGAATTGGAGATCAACAAAAGAAGTTTGCAACTGCAATGGGAGATCAAAAGTCTCAACAACAGATGATGGAGAATTTAAAAAAAATTAATAAGAAAAGTTCTACATTTTCTCAAAATAATACATCTCAGAGATTTATCGTTGATCCTGCAATGTATCCGATCAATAAGTCATCATCAGATTGGGTAAAAGGGCGACATGAAACAACAACGGTATTCAATACTGATCCGAAAGTGCTAGAAAAACAGCGTATAGAAGAAAATACCACCAAGGCCGCCGATGAATGGGTGAAAAAGTATGTTCCGTTATTACATCTTGACAAGCTGGATGAAGTTAAAAGAAATGTAGCATTACATACCCAAAATGGTATGAAAAATGCCGCTGCGCTTGCTAAAGATCATTTAACTTGGTTGCAATCAAAACAGTTGGTTGATGAGTTACATGCTTTCGACCCCAATCATAAAGAAAGTGGTTTCGTTTTTTATGAATATACGATGCAAGCGATGGAAGGTACTGGTGTTACCGAACAAGGTCAAAAATTCATAGATCAATGGATTCAAACGAAAACGATTACACTTGAAAATATTTTTATGCGGAGTGTGTTGTTTAATCATCATTCTGCAATACAGCATTATAATCAGGGAACACAGGACTTTTTTAGTACAGTCACAAATTATACAGATTGGAACACCTCACAAAGTACTTATAAGCAATTTATCGTGACGATTGCGGCGTTAGATGCGGCATGGGATGATTGGGTTTCCAACAATGCCAATAAACATTATATGTTGCCGAACTTTGATAAAACCTTTGTAGGTCGTATTGGTCGTTGGAGTGCCGAGTTTATTCGAGTGGCGACACAAAAAGCGAAAGCTGGTGGTACTGATCGTTTAGTGGCAACTCAAGTATGTACTTTCCTTTATGCGCGTACAGGTGTCTTAGATAAAGGGATTAACTTAAAATCTCTCATGTTTTTTGCTGTGCCAAGTTTAGACCCTAACTATAAACCACCAACTGATGTGTCTAAACAAGTCACTTCAATTTTAAATGATGCCAAGAACAAAGGTGCGACCCGAACTGCTTCTCTAGTTATGGCGTTAGAAGCAGTTAATTTAATATTCCAACTGGATCGGCCGATAGATGCACAACAAAAATTACAGATCTTTGGTGGTGCATGTGGTTTGATTACTGCCAGTTTGGAATTGGTCGGTGTCTTTACAGCAGCTACTGAACATGCAGCACACAATGCAATTAAACTTGCCGCTAATAGTTTTGCAATTATTGGAAGTGCTTTTTTTGCGATTTATGATTTTAGGCAGATGAATGATAATTTAAAAACAGATACTTTCTTGGGGGTTATATATGGTGCACGTAGTGCTACTTATGCAGGTCTAGCCTTTGGATATACTATAGTATCTATTAACTTTTTGCAGAAAATTGGAGATTTAACAAAACGCCCTACATTAATTCGTTTATCAGAAATATTAGTTCGAACTAATGTTTATCGTTTTTTCTCATTTTTGGGCAGTGTAGTTTGGCTAGCACGCCTTAATTTAATCATATTAGGTGTAACTGCAATTGAGATCACCTATAAAGCCTTTTTCATGCCAAATGAATTGGAAAAATGGTGTAAAAAATCAGCTTTTGGTATAGATGCAGTAAAATTTCAAAATGAAGGTAAAGAGTTGGAAGCGTTTAATCAAGCATTTGCAGAAGTCATAGGAATATAATTTAGATGAAAGTTATCTTCGGAATAGTGAGAAATATTGAGTCTGTTAAAGCCATTGTAGGTCAACTCCCAAAGCTTAGATCACAAGCAAGTGCTACAGCGTTAGTATCATTATTTTCAGAATCAGGTGGTATGGGAGCTGCTGCAACTTTGGGCGGGATTACTGGTTCATCGGGATACTACATTCATTTTTATATTGATGATATTGAGTTTTATGCGGCTTTTACAGGGATATTTTTTAAAGAAGGTGAAGAGGTTTATGTTGTCTATGATGAAGATATAGAACAAAACTTTAATGTACTTGCGATCATGAATAAAAATAATAAATTACTAGGTATGGCTGTTCCTTTTGGACAGACAGTGATTATGTCCGATAAGTCTCATAATAGAACAAGTATAAATATGGGAATTGCAATTTCAATATTTGGTTTAATCGCAGGTCTATTATCAGGTGTAAAAGATATATATATATATATATATTACACAATGATTGCCTTTATTATTTCATTATCAGTTGGATACAGTGTTAAAAAACAATTTAGAGGATATGCAGAAGAGTCTGAACGAATTTATAAAATACTTGGGATAACTGATCTAAAAGATCTAGAAAAAACAGGAATGAAAGCCTATATAGATGAAAACAATCGTATGTATGACGATGTTTATAATTATACACAGTTTTTATCTTATGACCCTCAGCCACTAGTAGATGTAAAAATTGATGAAAGTCATCTACGGTAAAGTCCAAAATCTCCAATTTGTCGATGCAATAGTTGGCGATCTACCCAAACTGAGATCACAGGCGACAGCAACTGCTTTGGTGTCGATGTTTGCTGAATCAGGTGGTATGGGAGCAGCTGCAACATTAAGTGGTATCAATGGCTTTCCTGGCTACTATATTCATTTTGAGATTGATGGGGAAGCATTCTACGCTGCGTTTACAGGGATATTTTTTAAAGAAGGTGAAGAGGTTTATGTTGTCTATGATGAGGATATAGAACAGAACTTTAATGTACTTGCGATCATGAATAAAAATAATAAATTACTGGGTATGGTTGTTCCTTTTGGCCATACTGTGGCTATCTCCGATAAGGCTCATAATAAGAATACTGTATTTATGGGGGGGGGGCAGCGATAGGTGGCTGTATAATGGCTTATTTTGTTGGCATGGATAATATGGAATATATATATATATAGTAGTTTTTTCGATGGTATTAATGTTTTCAATAGGACATAGTATAAAAAAACAATTTAGAGGTTATGCACAGGAGTCAGAGCGAATTTATAAAATACTTGGGGTTACAGATATAGATGCACTAAATAAAATGCTTATAAAAAATAATCCTCAGCCATATGAGGATAAAGAAACAGATCGTGTTTATGAGGAAGTGCATGATTATACACAGTTTATAGATTATGATCCACAGCCTTTAGTTGATCGATAATGAAAGTCATCTATGGCATAGTTCAAAATCTCCAATTTGTCGATGCAATAGTTAGTGAGCTACCCAAACTAAGGACACAGGCGAGAGCAACTGCTTTGGTGTCGATGTTTGCTGAATCTGGAGGTATGGGAGCAGCTGCAACATTAAGTGGTATCAATGGCTTTCCAGGCTACTATATTCATTTTGAAATTGATGGGGAAGCATTCTACGCTGCGTTTACAGGGGTATTTTTTAAAGAAGGTGAAGAAGTTTATGTTGTCTATGATGAGGATATAGAACAGAACTTTAATGTACTTGCAATCATGAATAAAAATAATAAATTACTGGGTATGGCTGTTCCTTTTGGCCATACTGTGGCTATCTCCGATAAAGCTCATAATAAGAATACTCTATTTATGTATGTTGGAATTAATACGCTTATGGCTTTAGGATTAATTTTTTTAGGATTTGATTTATTTTTATTTTTATCAGGATTAATTATTTTTGCAATAATAATTTCTTTTCTTGGAGAAAGTATAAAAAAACAATTTAGAGGTTATGCACAGGAGTCAGAGCGAATTTATAAAATACTTGGGGTTAAAGATATAGATGCACTAAATAAAGCGCTTATAAAAAATGATCCTCAACCGTATGAGGATAAAGAAACAGATCGTATTTATGAGGATGTGCATGATTATACTCAGTTTTTAGATTATGATCCACAGCCTTTAGTTGATCGATAATGAAAGTCAGCTATGGCATAGTTCAAAACATAGAGTCTGTTAAAGCCATTGTAGGTCAACTCCCAAAGCTTAGATCACAAGCAAGTGCTACAGCGTTAGTATCATTATTTTCAGAATCAGGTGGTATGAGCTGCTGCAACTTTAGCAAGTATAAATGGTTTACCAGACTATTTAGTGTCATGGAATATCGAAAAAATTTAAAAGGTCCAGATCCCTATCCAGAAGATTATTTTGATAAGAAATGAGAAAGATAGAAGGTCGTGTAAGAAATTTAAATAAAAAGATCCGATGAAAACATCGGATCTTTTTTATAACAATGTATTACGGCTTTTTAACAACTTCTTGTTCAACAACCATATCTAATACATCAGCTAGGCTTGATTGGTCTGCTGCTGGGTTTTTAACTTCAAAACGCTTAACACGAACGATTACACGTTGATTTGGATTATGTTCAAATCCTTCAATTTGACCATAGTAAAGTGACCAGTCTTTATCAGCATAAGTTTTGATGCCTTTGTCATCATACTTAATTTCACGAACTTGCATACAAGTTTGTGGTGCTACGCCAACACATGATTTTGTTTCTGGCGCGATTTCCAAAAATACTGTTTTTGGCTCAGTTTGGTACTTCGCTTCAGGTGTCATTTTACCAACAAATGTATAAGCTTGACCTTTAGTATCACGTACCACTAGAGTCGGTTGATCCAAGTCGCTTACATTCATTTCAAATGGGATTTGGCGCTTTTGTAAAAGATCGCCAGCGAATTGTTCTTGTTTCATCAGTGTAGGTTCACACGCCATAAGTGTAGAAGCCAAATCACCTGTAACAATCACATCATTTTCAACTTTCCAAGAAGTATTTTGACGGTTACAACCAGTGTCTACAGATAAACGATTGTTATCCAAGAAACTTAAAACGATTGGTTTTTTAGTTTCAGTTGATTGGTAAGACCAAGTATAGTTCGTTAAAAGCTTACTATCAGTCATTTTAGCGCCTGTAAATACGTGTTTTTGACCTTTACTATCGGTTACAGTCAAAATTGCTTGGTTATCTGCTGTACTGACTTGGAATGGTACTTTTTTCTCACTAAAAATATCTGCTGATAAGCGTTCTTGCTGCATTAAATCATCAGAGCACGCCATCATCGTTGATACAAGTGCTGACGTTACGATGGTATTGCCGCCTTCAACCTTCCATGTGCCGCCTTGGCCATTACAGCCAGTTTGGATTGATAGTTGTTGGTTATTATTAAAGTTTAGTACCAATGGCTTAGATGCTGTTGATGCTTGATAAGTCCAACGATAATCAGTAAGTTTTTTTGCAGCAGCATTGTTGACTTCAGCGCTTACATGATCTGCAACATTTTGCACCGTTTGACAAGCCATCAAAGAAAAAGGGAGTAAAGCAAGGATTAAGTATTTGATTTTCATTTTTTAAACAACACATAAAAAATAGCAGGTATTAGCTTAAAGTATTCTTAAATGAAGCGCATGGCAGCACGTTATGCATTAAGTTTGTTAAATGTGTCAATTTGTAAAATATGATAAAAGTATAGAAGTTTTAGTGGATTAACTAACATGAAAAACCACTTCTTTAGAGTAATTGTTCAGAAATATGAATTTGGATAAGTTATATGATTAGCGAACTAATCAAAGCGATAAATATCCATTCCTAAGGATCCCATGGAGAAACTACTATGGACGATGTTGAAACGGTTACCTGTTCCCATCGCAAAAAATAGTGGTGCAAAATGTTCGAGTGTTGGATGGTTACGCTGTACATATGGTAATGATGGCCAATCGAGAACTGCATCATAATTTTGATGGGAAAGTCTATTCACAACAGCATTACGGAAAGTACTTGCCCAAACCGGTATATCGGCATCTGCTTGCCATGACAGTTCAGCAAGGTTGTGGGTAATACTACCTGAACCAATCAGTAAAATTTGTTGTTCTCTCAAGGGAGCAAGGATTTGCCCGATTTTATAAATATCATCGGAACTCATCGAGATCGGAAGTGAAATTTCAATTACAGGAATATCTGCATCTGGATACATATGCAACAAAGGCATCCAGACACCATGATCTCGTGGCCGTGTACTATTTGCATGTGCAGATATTCCAGCTTCTGCAAATAGTGCCAGTATTTTTTCTGCTAAGTCAGGTGCACCGGCAGCAGGGTAACGAATTCGATATAGCTCTGGAGGGAAACCTCTAAAGTCATGCCAAGTTTGTGGTCGTGTAGATGTGCTGACTTCCAAAGCCTGACTTTCCCAGTGAGCAGACATGACAATGATCGCTTGTGGTTTTGGAAGATTATGACTCAGGCGATGTAAAGCTGGTCCAACTTGCTCAGGATCAAGTGCAAGCATTGGTGAACCATGAGAGATAAATAACCCTGGTAATGTTTGCAGATTCATAATCAAGCACCTGAATGGAAATATACGCCTATGGTGACAAAGATCAGCACAATTTAAAAGTTGATAGGCTTCAACAGATTGTTCTTAAATCAGAACACTGTTTAAATCAGGCGCGATGATAGGGGTGATTGTGATTGATACTCATCGCTCGATACAACTGCTCGATTAATAAAATACGTACCATTGGGTGGGGCATGGTGAGCTTTGATAACGACCAATGCCAAGCTGCAGCCTTGCGTACGGCATCAGAATGTCCATCGGGGCCTCCTATGGCTAGCACGACATCATTGCCTTCAAGCATCCATTGTTTCATGGTATCTGCGAGTTTTTCAGTGCTTAATTCACGGCCACCTACTTCTAGTGCGATCAAGGTTTCATTGGGTTTGATCGCATTTAAAATACTATCACCTTCAATTTGACAGTATTTTAAAATATCTGCTTCTGAATCATTTTTTCCGCGCTTCGCCATGGGTAACTCAACCACCTGTGTTTGTACAAAAGGTTGAATTCGCTTGAAATAATCCTCAAACCCAGTAATCACCCATGCAGGCATTTTTTGACCAATCGTCAGAATGCGAATTTTCATAGTTTCGTTTCATTTATAAAATTAAGTGCATTATAAAGCTTGCAGTCATGCCATGGGGGAGTACAGTGGTTTATCTTGTCATAAAAAAGACAAATTAGAGAGTTATCTTGACCATAAAAAACGCAGCTCAAAACGCGTATGAGCTGCGATCAAAGTATCATCTGTCTGGAGTTCAGATGATACTAAAAAATGAGTTGCACATGAGCCAAACTTAGCCTTTGTTTTTATCGACTCTATTTTATTATGCAATATGCGGGTTATTTTTCAACCAAATTATGTAACAAAAAAAGAGAGCTGTAGCTCTCTTTTTTATTGATAAATAATTAGTGACGTGCTGCTTTTGCATCTTCCACCGGTTTTACAATCGGTGTTTTTGGCAAAGGCTTAGGCGTATCAGTCAAAGCAAGAGGTAAGATTTCATCAATGCTTTTCACCGCTTTGATTTCTAAGCCTTCTTTGACATTGTCTGGAATCTCATCTAAGTCACGAACATTATCTTGTGGGATAAATACTAACTTAATGCCACCGCGATGTGCTGCAAGAAGTTTCTCTTTTAATCCCCCAATGCGCATGGCTCGACCACCTAGACTAGTTTCACCTGTCATGGCGATGTCTGGACGAATTGCAATGCCTGTAAATGCAGAGACTAGAGCAGTTGTGAGCGCTAAACCAGCAGACGGTCCATCTTTTGGTGTTGCGCCTTCAGGTAAGTGAACATGAACATCGGTCTCTTCAAAACGAGAAGATTCGATACCTAATTCATCTGCCCGAGTACGGACTAATGTCATCGCGGTTGTAATAGATTCTTTCATTACATCACCGAGTGAACCCGTCGTAATGAATTTACCTTTACCTTTTACTGCCGCAACTTCAATCGTCAATAACTCACCACCAACCGAAGTCCAAGCCAAACCATTCACACGACCGACTTGAGCTTCTTCTTCTGCCATACCAAAGTCAAATTTATGTGGACCTAAGTATGTCGGAAGATTAGCAGAGGTCACATCAACTTGTAAGTTTTTAGACTTTTTGCTGACTGCTTCTTTTACAACTTTACGTGCAATTTTTGATACTTCACGTTCTAAGTTACGCACACCAGCTTCACGAGTATAGCGTTGTACAATATCACGAATTGCTTCTTCATGAATTGTTAACTCTTTTGTACGTAAACCATTGTTCTTGATTGCCTTAGGCACAAGGTAGCGCTCAGCAATGTTTACTTTCTCATCTTCGGTATAACCCGGTAGACGGATCACTTCCATACGATCTAGTAAAGCTTCAGGAATGTTCATGCTATTCGCTGTACAGATGAACATCACTTCTGAAAGGTCAAGATCAAGATCTAAGTAGTGGTCGTTAAATTTACTATTTTGTGATGGATCAAGAACTTCAAGCAATGCAGAAGCTGGATCACCACGATAATCTTGTGCCATCTTGTCGATTTCATCGAGCAAGAATAGTGGATTCTTTACGCCAACTTTCGTTAAAGACTGCACAATTTTACCTGGCATCGCACCAATATAGGTACGACGGTGACCACGAATTTCAGCTTCGTCACGGACACCACCGAGTGCCATACGAACAAATTCACGACCTGTTGCTTTCGCAACTGATTCACCTAGTGATGTTTTACCTACACCTGGAGGACCCACTAGACATAGAATCGGACCTTTGAGTTTTTTCACGCGAGACTGGACTGCGAGATACTCTACGATACGATCTTTGACATCATCTAAGCCATAATGGTCAGCATCAAGAATTTCTTGTGCTTTTGCCAAGTTAATACTGACTTTGCTGGCTTTATTCCAAGGTGTATCTAAAATTACTTCTAGATAATTACGCACCACAGCTGCTTCGCTTGAAGCAGGTTGCATTGCTTTCAGTTTACGAAACTCAGCCTCCGCTTTTTTGCGTACATGCTCAGGTAAATCTGCTTCAGCAAGACGTTTCTCAATTTCAGCAACGTCATCTTCAGCGCCACCATTCATATCAGAAAGTTCACGCTGAATAACTTTCATCTTTTCATTGAGAAAGTATTCACGCTGATTCTTTTCCATTTGACGTTTTACGCTGTCATGTAGCGTTTGCTCAATTTGCTGTTCAGCAGATTGATTCATCAAATAGCTCATTAACTCTTGCAAATGTGCTTCAAACTCATCGTGCTCTAAAAATTTTTGTTTCACTTCAATATTTAAAGGCACACGAGTTGCAACGAAGAACATAAGTTGTAATAAGTCTTCGATTTTATTTGCTGCTGCAACCAACTCACGCGCATTACGTAGTTTTGCTTCAGCATATTGAGCAAATAGGGTGCGTAATTCATTTAAGCGAGTTTCTTGAGTCTCTTGATCCAATGCAACCGTCATTGGACTAAGGTGATGCTCAGCAGTTAAGTATTGTTCCCCGTCAATAATACGTTCTAATTTAGAACGATGTAGGCCTTCAATCAGCACCTTAATACAGTTTTCATCATTTTCATGATTTACAACCTGTACGATTTTAGCCACGGTTCCATATTGATAGAGATTATCGTGATCAATTTCTTCTGTAAGCGAATCTTTTTGCGCAACTACAAATACTAAATTGTCACTGTTACGAGCCACATCCACTGCATTGATCGATTTTTCACGACCCACGAAGAGCGCAATTTGCATGTGTGGGTAAACCACAACATCACGTAACGCCAATAGTGGTAATACACTTGGAACCTGCGGCTCTAAGTTAGTTTCATTATTCATAATATATTCAGACATGGGCACTCCTAATGAGTGACAACGGTGTTGCCATGTTTTTATAGTGATGTGCATTTTAAAAATTACAAGGGGTTTTATCTAGAAAATATAAAAAAAAGACTAAATTGGTTGGGATTTGGGCGAAATTGTATAAAGATGATGTGTTTAGCGTTTGAAAAAATATTTTTGCGTTGGGGTGATCAATGCATCTAAAGGTTGATCCCATTTTTGGCGTGACAAGGGAAAGTGCAAATATTGGAATGTATGCGCTAAACCAAGTCGAAAAGGCCGATGTGGGGCTGTAGCTAAAGTTCGATCATAATAACCACCTCCCATGCCGATTCTTGTACCAAGGTGATCACAAGCAAGTAATGGCATGATGAGTAGATCTAAATTTGAAACCGATTGACCACGTCCAGCCATGGGTTCTTTCATACCAAGAGGATGATGGGAAAAACGTTTGTTTTTATATTGGTTGGCGCTGATTTTTACCCAAACCAGTTTTTGATTCATATTGCATATCATTGGAAGATAAACTTGTTTTCCGTGTTGGAAGCACAGTTCTAGAAGTTTTTGTGTATGAATTTCACCGAATGCATGTAAGTAAAGACCAATTTTTTTCGCTGAATGAAATGAGTTTAGTCGTCTAAACTGATGGAGAACTTGTTGCTCAGCTTGTTTTTGTTGAAACAAAGAGAGTTGTCCTCTTCTTAGGCGGAGCTGTCTTCTAAGTGTATTCAGTTCTTGACTCATGCTGCTGAGAAATTCGTTTTGATGGATAAATCATAACTGATTTAGTATCTTAATTCTTTATCAATATTTTTTACTTGAGAAAAAGAAAATAGCAAAAAGTTTTCATACACGATCAAAATTAAAAATCATCATACTTAGTATGTTTTTTGTTCATTTATGCTTATTTTATATAGAGTTATCATTCTAAAATTAGTTGAATTTTATATCTTTTACTTAAAGTGTACAAAACTAAACATTTTAATTTTTTATCAATATTTATTAGTATTTTAGTTTCTTATTTATTTTTTAAATATGAGAAATATGTCTCATTTTTGCTCTTGGTTTTTGGGGGATTCATTTACCTCTTTAGATTATTTCATTAGCATTCGCGATCTTTTTTAACCGGCATTTGAGAAAAAATGTGATTTCACATTTTTAGTCTCTCAATAACTGTAAAAATCGTCTGAGAAGTTTTATGAATAAAGTGTTTAAAGTGGTTTGGAATGCATCAATTGGTGCGTGGGTTGCAACTTCAGAAATTGCCAAAAGCAGAACAAAAACCAAATCAAAAACTTTTAACTTATCAGCGAGTGTTTTATTGGGAGTCGTTAGTTTTTCTCCAGCAGCTTTTGCGGCGACTAATATTGATGGTGGAGTGGGCAGAGGTACATCCATTTCAGGTTCGAATATGATGTGTCGGGAAGGAACCGCAAATACAGCAAATGCTAAAGATATTGCATTAGGCTGTGGTGCTAAGACATTGGACTCGACTGCTGCAAATATTGCAAATCGCCAAAATCCTTATAATAACTCAAAGGGTGCTTTTGAAGGCAATTTGAAGCAGGGCGGAGCTGTAAGCATAGGTACTGGCGCTAGTGTAGAGAAAAGCTTAGGAACGGCTATTGGTTCATATGCAACAACACAAAATATCTCTGGCGTGGCAATCGGTACGGCTGCTTTATCTTCTGGAAATACAGCTCTAGCAATTGGTCGTCAATCTGCTGCTAAAGGAGATTTTTCTCAAGCAATTGGTAATGTAGCGGCTGCAACAGGTAAAGGGTCTCTAGCAATTGGTCACTCTGCAACTGCAGAAGGTTATCGTTCAATTGCAATTGGTTCTCCTGATATTGATAGTGCTGAGGAAGTTGCAGGTCAGGCAGGGGCCGCATATCAACCGAAAATGGCAACAAAAGCAACAGGTAAAGATTCGATTGCATTTGGGGGCGGTGCAGTTGCAACTCAGGAAAATGCTTTGGCAATCGGGGCTTTCTCTGAATCAACTGGCAAGAAGTCAGTTGCAATTGGTACAGGTGCAAAAGCGAATAAAGACCATGCAGTTGTGATTGGAGATCAAGCAGAAGCAACTTTTGAAGGTGGTGTTGCAGTTGGTAAAGGGGCACGTTCAGATGCAGAAAATAGTATTGCTTTAGGCAAAGACTCAAAAGCGACACAAGCAACGGGTGAAAGCTTTCTTACGAATCAAGTCGCGCCGAAAGGTGTGTTATCTGTGGGTAGTGCTGGCGCTGAACGTCGTATTCAAAATGTTGCTGATGGTGCAGCAGATTCAGATGCAGCAACGGTACGTCAGCTAAAAGCAGCTCGTACTCATTATGTCAGTATCAATGATAATGGACAGCAAGGTGGCAACTTTGAAAATGACGGTGCAACAGGAAGAAACTCAATAGCCGTCGGTGTAAACACTAAAGCTTCTAGTCGTGATTCGATGGCAATAGGTGGTAATGCTCAAGCCGTTGGTTCTGGTGCCATTTCAATGGGTAGTAGTAGTGAAACGGTTGGTCGTGGGGACGTTGCGATTGGTCGCAATGCGTCTACTAGAGGTGCAGAAGGTGTTGTACCTGGTTACAGCAATCAATCAGTTGCGATTGGTGACCAAACTAAAGCGATTGGTGATCAATCAGTTGCGATTGGTGCTGATGTAATCGCTCGTGGTAATTCATCAGTTGCAATTGGTGGAGATGATGTTGATAAAATTGCCCAAGATGCTGAGTTGAGTAAAACCTATACTGAAATTACAGGTGGTGTGCTGAAGGCCGGACACTATCCAACAACAGAAGCAAATCATGGTTCAACTGCTGTAGGTGTTCAAGCGGTTGGTACAGGGGCATTTTCTTCGGCTTTTGGTATGACATCTAAAGCAACTGGTGATGCATCATCGGCATTTGGTGTTATGGCAAATGCTTCTGGAAAAGGCGCTGCTGCTTTTGGCGCTGTGGCTCAGGCTACAGGTGATGGTGCATCAGCCATGGGTATTAACTCAGTTGCTTCTGGGACTAACTCAACAGCAATTGGTTCGGGCAATAAACCTGGTCAAGGTGCAAAGGCAACAGGAGATGGTGCAGCTGCAATCGGTAGTGGTGCTCAAGCTACAGGTAAAAATTCTGCTGCGATTGGTGGTGGAGCCGTTGCTGATCAGGAAAATGCTGTTGCAGTCGGACAAGACGCCCGATCAATGGTTACTGGTGGTGTGGCATTAGGTGCTCGCAGTCGTGTTGAAGCGGAAAATAGTGTGGCATTAGGTCAAGATGCTGTTGCAACTCAAGCAACAGGTAATTCTTTCCTGACCAACCGTGATGCATCAATGTCTAATGGTGTTGTGTCAGTAGGTTCAGCTGGAAAAGAGCGTCGTATTACTAATGTTGAAGATGGTTCTGCTGATTCAGATGCAGTGACTGTACGTCAGCTCAAGAATGTTGATACTCGTGTGAATCAAAATGCGAAAAACATTACCAATCTAGATCAGAAAATTGATAACACCAAAACTGATTTGGGCAATCAAATTGCAGATACCAATAAAAATTTGAATGATGCCAAGAAAGACTTGGCTAACCGTATCACAGATACCAACAATAAGTTGAATGACACTAAAGATCAGTTAACGACTCAGATTACCGATACCAAAACTGAGTTAAACAACACGATCAATAACACCAAGACTGAGTTAAACAGTAAGATCGACAATACGAAGACTGAGCTGGAAAACAAAGGTCTGAACTTTGCAGGCAATGCGGGTAAAGATGTACACCGTAAGTTGGGTGACAAGTTAAACATCGTAGGTAGCGCTGATGCAGCAACAGCAGAAGACAAGACCAGCGGTGAAAACGTGATTACCCGTACCACTAAAGATGGTATAAAGATTGAATTGTTGAAAGATGCGAAGTTCGACAGCATTACCACGGGCGACAGTGTATTGAACAACAACGGCTTAACCATCAAAGATGGCCCAAGCATCACTAAAGACGGCATCAATGCAGGTAATAAAGTCATTACTAATGTTGCTGACGGTTCAATTGCTAAGGGTTCTAAAGATGCGGTGAATGGCGGTCAGATCAAGCATATTTCTGACAGCATCAAGAACAGCATTGGTGGTAACACCACGGTGAATCCGGACGGTAGCATCACGACGAATAACATTGGTGGTACAGGCAAAAACAACATCAATGATGCGATCAAGTCAGTTGATGACAAGGTTACTAATGGTGTAAATGACCTCACCAATAAAGGTTTGAACTTTGCAGGCAATGCAGGCAAAGATGTACACCGTAAGTTGGGTGACAAGTTAAACATCGTGGGTGGTGCTGATGCAGCAACAGCAGAAGACAAGACCAGTGGTGAAAATGTCATTACCCGTACCACTAAAGATGGTATAAAGATTGAATTGTTGAAAGACGCGAAGTTCGACAGCATCACTACTGGCGACAGCGTATTGAACAACAATGGCCTGACCATCAAAGATGGTCCAAGCATCACTAAAGATGGCATCAATGCAGGTAATAAAGTCATTAGCAATGTTGCTGACGGTTCAATTGCCAAAGGTTCTAAAGATGCGGTGAATGGCGGTCAGATCAAGCATATTTCTGACAGCATCAAGAACAGCATTGGTGGTAACACCACGGTTAATCCGGATGGTAGCATCACGACGAATAACATTGGTGGAACAGGCAAAAACAACATCAATGATGCAATCAAGTCAGTTGATGACAAAGTTACCAATGGTGTAAATGACCTGACCAACAAAGGTCTGAACTTTGCAGGCAATGTGGGTAAAGATGTACACCGTAAGTTGGGTGACAAGTTAAACATCGTAGGTGGCGCTGATGCAGCAACAGCAGAAGACAAGACCAGCGGTGAAAATGTGATTACCCGTACCACTAAAGACGGCATCAAGATTGAATTGTTGAAAGATGCGAAGTTCGACAGCGTAACGACTGGCGACAGCGTATTGAACAACAACGGCTTAACCATCAAAGATGGTGCAAGCATTACTAAAGATGGTATCAATGCGGGTAACAAAGTCATTACTAACGTTGCTGACGGTTCAATTGCCAAGGGTTCTAAAGATGCGGTAAATGGTGGTCAGATCAAGCATATTTCTGACAGCATCAGGAACAGTATTGGTGGCAACACCACGGTAAATCCGGACGGTAGCATCACGACGAATAACATTGGTGGTACAGGTAAAAACAACATCAACGATGCAATCAGCAATGTAAAAGACGCTGCAACCAAAGCGAAAACCACAGTGACTGAAGGCGACAACATTGTTGTTAAAGAAACGACCAATAAAGATGGCAGTACGAACTACGAAGTATCGACCAAGAAAGACCTGACTTTAGACAGCGTAACGACTGGCGACAGCGTATTGAACAACAATGGCTTGACCATCAAAGATGGCCCAAGCATCACTAAAGACGGCATCAATGCAGGTAACAAGGTCATTAGCAATGTTGCTGATGGTTCAATTGCTCAAGGTTCTAAAGATGCGGTGAATGGCGGTCAGATCAAGCATATTTCTGACAGCATCAAGAACAGCATTGGTGGTAACACCACGGTTAATCCGGATGGTAGCATCACGACGAATAACATTGGTGGAACAGGCAAAAACAACATCAATGATGCAATCAAGTCAGTTGATGACAAAGTTACCAATGGTGTAAATGACCTGACCAACAAAGGTCTGAACTTTGCAGGCAATGTGGGTAAAGATGTACACCGTAAGTTGGGTGACAAGTTAAACATCGTAGGTGGCGCTGATGCAGCAACAGCAGAAGACAAGACCAGCGGTGAAAATGTGATTACCCGTACCACTAAAGACGGCATCAAGATTGAATTGTTGAAAGATGCGAAATTCGACAGCATTACCACGGGCAATACAGTGTTGAACAATAATGGCCTGGTAATTAAAGGAGGTCCAAGTATCACCATTAATGGTGTTGATGCTGGTGGTAAGAAAATTACCAATGTTGCTGACGGTGTCGATGCGAAAGATGCTGTGAATAAAGGTCAGCTGGACAAGCAAATCAATGATGTTAAAGACCAAATCGGTAAAGAGATTGGTGATTTGTCTGATAATGCTGTGAAGTATGACAAAGACAAAGATGGCAATGTTGATAAAAACTCAGTGACTTTAGGTGGTGGCGATAAGGGCACTAACTTGAAGAATGTTGCTGATGGTAAGGTTGAGCAAGGTTCTAAAGATGCGGTGAATGGTGGTCAATTGTGGGATGTTAAACAGAATGTTGACAAGAACACCAATGACATCCAGAACATCCAGAACAATATCAACAACATCAACAATGGTAAGTCTGGTCTTGTTCAGCAACAGGATCCGAAAGGTGAAATCACGGTTGGTAAAGACACTGGTGGTAAGAGTGTCAATATGGCAGGTAAAGATGGCGACCGTGTTGTTAAGGGTGTAGATAACGGGACCATTGCAAAAGGTTCTAAAGATGCGGTGAATGGTGGTCAGATCCATAATATCTCTGACAGCATCAAGAACAGCATCGGTGGTAACACTACGGTAAATCCGGATGGAACCATCAAAACCAAGAACGTTGGTGGTACAGGAAAAGACAATATCCATGATGCGATTGGTACTTTAAACCAGTCAAATCAGGAATTGGGTAACCGTATTACCAACCTCGGTGACCAGTTACAACAAGCCTTCTACGACACAAACCAGCGTATTGATAGCGTAGAGAAAAAAGCCAATGCAGGTATTGCAGCAGCAATGGCATTGGAAGCAGCCCCATTTGTTGCAGGTAAATATACCTATGCTGCGGGTGCTGCTTACCATGGCGGTGAAAATGCAGTCGGCGTCACCTTACGTAAAACTTCGGATAATGGTCGCTGGTCAATTACCGGTGGTGTTGCAGCTGCATCACAAGGTGAGCCAAGTGTACGTATTGGTGTAAGTGGTGTAATCAACTAAGAAACTGGCGGGGAGAGCACACGCTCTCCTTACTCAACATATGAAGAGAGTAATGAAATGAAAAAAACGATTCAATGCTTAGCAGTAGCAGCTCTTGCTGGTTTCTCAGTAGCGACTTATGCAGATGAAAATACAGCTCCTGTTCAACAAGAAGAAATCAAGTTTCCTGCGGTTGAAAAGAGTTATTTAAAACAAGTAAAGCGTTATGAATATGATGACGTTGCGCGTTTAGATACAGGTTTAACCAAAGACCAGATCCGTCACTTATTGGGCAATCCTCAATTTAGTGAGGGTGTATTCTTTGTGAAGACTTGGAATTATGTACTGGACATCCGCCAGCCGAATAGCCAAGACTATTTACGTTGCCAACTCCGTGTCGATTTTGATAAAAAATATCTATCAGAAAGATTATCTTGGAAAGGTGAAGCATGTGAAGGTTTAATGGCTTGGGGTGCAAATAATCAGGTGCCGAGCGATGCAAACGTAAATACTGCACGTTCTGGTAGCGTATTCTTTGCCTTTGACCGCTTTAATGCCAATGCAATTGAACAGGGTTCGGCTTCAGTATCAGCAATTGCACAACGTATTAAACAAAGCAATTCAACAGGTCCAATTCTTGTTGCAGGCTTTGCGGATCCATTGGGTAAATTTGCGTATAATCATCAATTATCCGCACAACGTGCCAATACAGTAGCGAAGTTGCTGGTAAATGAAGGTGTTGATGCAAACCGTATTCAGATTCAGGCAAATAGCCAGACTGACCTATATCAACAATGTGCAGGCAGCAAAGCCAACGCTAAACTTGTTGGTTGTTTGGCACCGAATAGACGAGTAAATATTAGTTGGTAATGCGGTCTAAAGACAAAATGGCTACTTTAAAGTAGCCATTTTTTTTGAGGAAAAAGAGTTGAGCGACAATATTTGTCGCAGTATGGGTTTTTTAGACACGTTTTTATTTTGTAACGCTCTATAATCAAAACATTGGAAAAATATTCGGTGAATGCTTATGGAGTGTTATAGAATTTTGAAAAGAAAGAAAAACTGATTTTTAAATCGGAAAGTAAAAAGTAAGTACAAGTTGGGGAAGGAAAGAGGACGTTATATGTTTGAAAGTATTAAGAATAAAGTAAATCAGTTGATTAATCCACAAGAGCAAAATGCTGTAGCACCAGAAACATTAGCTTTACTCGATACGATTGTTGAGCCTTTAGCGGAAGTCGATGCAGCTTTACCCAATCAAGCGCTAAACTATATTGTAAATGGAAAAAATCCAGAGTTTTTACTGAACTTAAAGCAACAAGCAACAGACCAAATTTGTGCTTTACTGGGGAGCTCCGGAACGTATGGGTGGTTTTGGCCATCTACTGACTTGACCCATACGCAGAGAAAGTTATGTAAAGCCTCGCAAAATGCACGTTATAAGTTATATATCAATATTTTCTCGACCTTAAACAGTGAACAGATTGTACGCTATGGCAAGTTTTTAGAGGCAGCGACTCAGCAAAGGAATTATTCACAGCTCTCTAAACAAACTCCGGTCTGGTTTGGTTATATCTTGGTTGATGGGTTGTTGAGCAGCTTTAAACATCAACATTTCGATGATAAACAAAGAAAGTCTCATCGTGAGACATGGTCACTTACAGGGCTAAAGCAACTTTATTTGTCTGAAGCAGAAAATAATATTGAAAGCTTTATTGCGACTTTATTTGAACGGGGTGGTGTAAATAGTTACCACTATGGTGAACTCGATCTTTTATTCAAATTGAATGATAGTATTCAATTTTTTACTGAACATGCTCAGCAGCTTCAAGAGGTTTTACCCAAACTTTCTGCTACCGCACAGGTAATTTTCCTAGACTTTATTGCTCAACAGCAGGAATTACTAAAACAGCAGGCTGAGTTGATTATCTTGCTTGCATTGAGTCCTAGTAAAACTGTGCGTGAACAGGCCACAGTACTCCTTACACAGCTAGATGAGATTGAAAGTCAGCAGCATTTGCGGCATTTTCTGATGAGTGGAGACAGTAAACAGCGTAGTTATGCGGCAGATCTATTGGCACGTTTGGGAGAGCAGAACCTTGAAATTTTGCAGCAAGCTGCTGAGAATGAAAAATTAAAATCAGTACAAAGTAATATTATTGCGGCTTTACAGCGTCTCGAATCGTTGGGAAAAGTGGTAGAAACGGATTATGCTTTACCTGAGGTCGAGATCATAGAAGCAAAAGAAATCCCTGAAAGTTTTGCTACGGTTTTACAAGAGAATTATTTGGCGTTACGAGAAAAATATCGTCAAGTTGCTGAACAAGAAATTGAAGATAATAAAGCTGTTGAAAAAGGGGGATATAAAAGCCATTGGAGACAGAATAACTATCGAGACTTCTGCAAATCATATGACAAAGTCGAAAATGTGGGAAAATTAATTCTTGGTCATTTAAATGGTCAAAAAAACTATCGTTCGTATATTGAAGAAATTGCCAATTATCAAAAAAAGTTACAGCAGTTACCAGAGTTTAGTTTGATTCATGCAGCTCGTTTGGTGCTAGGGCATGGAAACAATGATTGGATGAATTGGTATCAGTTTTTCCAATTTTTAGATGCTAAAGATTGGCAAAGTATTGAACTACGTCAGTTGGCAAAAGTTTTAATAGATGTAGGGCTTACAGAAGAAAGTAGCAAGCGCTGTATTGCTAATGAATACTTGGAAAATTATAGTGGTGAAGAGTTAAATACAAGAATTTGTGAGGATGAGCAAATCATTCCATTTTTCCTTGAGAATATTGATTTTATTGCTGAAGCTTTGGGTTTGCTCCCAAGCAAAAATAAAAACCAATGGCGTTATTATGATCCAATCAAAGCATTGGCATTACTACAACGTTTTCCACAGGTACCTAAACCGTTTATTCCTCGTTTACTCGAGTTTGCATTGGGGGATAGTAAACGTTTACGTTTTAATGCACAGGAAGTTTTGAGAAAGCTCCCCGATATCCATTTGCGTGCGATTGAAGCGTTGACAAATGGTAAACAAGAAATTCGTGTTACAGCAGTGGAGTGGCTTGCTCGTTTACAGCATCAGGCAGCTGTACCCGCGTTATATGATTTATTAAAAAAAGAAAAAAAGGAAGTGGTTATTGCAGCGGTTTTGACGGCCTTGGAGCAATTAGGAGAAGACATCAGTATTTATCTTTCACCTGAAAACTTGCTGAAAGATGCTGAAAAAGGATTAAAAGGTAAAATTGCTAGTAGTTTTACGTGGTTTGATCTAAAGCATTTACCTCAAGTGCAATGGAAAGATGGAAGCACCGTTAATCCCCAAATTATTCGCTGGTGGGTGATCTTGGCTGATAAATTGAAAGATCCGGTTCCCAATGCATTATTGCAACGCTATATGGAATTGTTAAATGAAAAGAGTCAGCAAGCACTTTCTTTACATTTATTACAAAGCTTTATTTATCAAGATACCCGTAATCCAACTTTAGAAGAAGCAATGGAATTTGCGGCCAAGGAAGCACCGAATCGCTTACAGCAATACCAAATTTATTGGCAGGATTATGGAAAAAAATACCCAGAATATTATGGGCGATATGAGCATATCACGTTAGACGAAGTGGTTGAGGAAATCAAACGAGAACGTTTGGCGATTTATTTAGGCTCTGCAATCAAAAATAAGGGTATGTTGGCACTGACTTTTAAAACGCAAGGCAGTATTGCGGTGAAATTGTTGCAAGATTATATGAAGCAACATTATCAACGTCGCGCGCAAATCGAAGCCATGTTGAGTAGTTTTTCAGTCAGCGATGATCCATTGATGATTCAATTATTGTTGAGTGTGTCACGTCGCTACCGTACCGCATCGGTTCAAAATCTGGCGAAACAATTGGTCGAGCAAATTGCTGAGCGTAATCACTGGAGCAGTGATGAGCTAGCGGATCGTACCATTCCAACAGCTGGTTTGGATGATACTGGTATTCTCACTTTAGAATATGGTTCTCGAATCTTAACTGCCTATGTGGATGATAAAGATAAGTTCGTACTTAAAAATGAAGATGGAAAAATTATTAAAGCTTTGCCTGCAGCACGACAAGGTGATGATGAAAGCTTAATTAAAGAAGCCAAATCTTTATTCAGCAGTAGTAAGAAAGAGTTTAAACAAGTGATTGATCTGCAAACACAACGTTTATATGAGGCGATGTGTAGTGAGCGAACTTGGAGCAGTGTGGATTGGCAAGAATATCTATTTGCTCACCCAATTATGAAACGTTTGATTCAAGGTTTAGTGTGGTTGGAGATTTCTTCAGAAGGTACTGTTTTACAAAGTTTCCGGCCGAGTGATGACGGTAGCTTATTAAATCTTGAAGATGATGAAATTGAATTAGCACAAGATAGCCAAATCAAAGTTGCACATGGTGTTTTGATCAGCGCTGAAGATGCAGAAGCATGGCAAGCACATTTTAAAGATTATAAAGTGAAGTTCCTATTTGAGCAGATGACACACCAGCTTCCTGTTTTTGCAGCACATGCGGAAATTATTGAGGATCGTAAAGGCTGGCTGACTGATACCTTTACTTTACGTGGTGTGATCACCAAACTCGGTTATCAACGTGCTTCAATTGAAGATGGTGGCTCTTTTGATAGTTACTTTAAACCCTTTAGCCAGATTGGTTTATCGGCAGTGATTCGTTTTAGTGGCAGTTATGTGCCTGAAGAAAATCTTGCAGCAGTGTTGTATGACCTTAGTTTTGAGAATAAAAATGTACGTTCGTGGCGTGACAGTGGGATGAAGTTGACAGATGTACCACCAGTATTATTAGCGGAAACTTATGCTGATTATTTAAAAGTTGCCGAGGCATGTTCAGGTTTTGATCCTGAATGGCAGAAGAAAACACCTTGGTAAAATGGTAAAGATATGAATCCACAAAATATTATTAAACTAAGCGCTGAACAACGTTTTGCAGAAGAACTCACCATGCTCAGTGAGCATGACCATGCACCTAAACCTCAAGGCTGGCTACGTTCACCCCGTGCAGTACGTCAATTCATTCTCGGTGATGAGAAATTAGCGATTAGCCGTAAATTTTATGGTGATGATGCTTTAGTCGACAGAGCGATTGTGACTTTACTGGGTAAACAAGGTCTCATGTTGGTTGGTGAACCTGGTACAGCAAAATCTATGCTATCGGAGTTATTAGCAGCAGCGATTAGTGGTGATTCAGGATTAACCATTCAAGGAACAGCAGGCACAACTGAAGATCATCTCAAATATTCATGGAACTATGCTTTATTGCTTGCTGAAGGTCCTAATGAGAAGTCTTTAGTTGCATCACCTGTTTATCAAGCGATGCAGCATGGCAAGATCATTCGTTTCGAGGAAATCACGCGTTGTCCACCTGAAATTCAGGATGTTTTAGTTTCATTAATGTCTGAAAAGACCATGATGATTCCTGAGCTTGGGAATCAAGGTCGTGTGTATGCCAAAGCAGGATTTAATATTATTGCTACCGCCAATTTAAGAGATCGCGGTGTGCATGAGATGTCATCGGCATTGAAACGTCGTTTTAATTTTGAAACTGTACGACCAATTGCTGATCCTGTTTTTGAACGTGAGCTTGTACTAACCCAGTTGAAACGCGAGTTAGGCGATTTATCTGATCAGATTCAAATGTCTGAATCTGTGGTTGATCTACTTGTCACAGTTTTTCAAGAGTTACGCCAAGGCACAACCAAAGATGGTACATCAATTAAAACACCTGATGCTGTGATGTCGACTGCTGAAGCGGTCAATATCGCTTATGCAGCTGCTTTAGAAGGTTATTATTTAGGTGATCAATCTTTGAGTGGTTCTGCGATTGCACGCCAGTTGATTGGCGTAGTGTTGAAAGATAATGCTGACGATGCCAAGCGGATGCGTTTTTATATGGATAATGTTGCCCGTGAACGTGCCAAACAGGATGTAACTTGGAAGGCTTTTTTTGATGCTGGAAAAACGTTTTGGCAGTAGATTTTTTGAGTCTTAACTGAGTCGTGCCGAGTTCTCATCTTATTTGAGGATAAGCCTTCGGCTCGACCTACTTTTGTTTCGACAAAAGTAGGCAAAACCATTTGTCATTCACAGAACCTGTTGACTTCTTACATTTAGTTAATCGAGTCGCAGAAACAACATTTGACAGATACCACGCAGGCTGTGAATGACGTTCCGAGTATCAGATGTTGTATGTAGTTTATATAAAAAGTGAAAATTTATTGAAATAAAGAATATGACTATACCACAACGCTTACAACAAGCATTACAACAGCAAAAGGCTTTGGCAGATAAAGGTATTCATTTTTTACCTATTCGCCATCATAGCCCAGCATGTGCTTATGCTGCTTTACAATCGTTGCAGCAATTACAGCCTAAACACATATTGATTGAAGCACCACGTTCATTTAATCGTTTAATTGCAGATTTACAGCATCCAGATAGTCAGCCACCACTAGCTGTACTGTGTCAAACCGAAATCATCGAAGCAAAGAGTAATGCTTCTACTGATGAAAAGACGGAACAGAAACAAACGCGTACTGCTTATTATCCATTTTGCGATTATTCACCTGAATGGGTTGCGCTGCGATATGCGCCAGAAATTGATGCTGAGGTTGAGTTTATTGATTTAGCGTGGACAAGTCAGATTGATCATGAATTAAAGATGATTACCAAACAAACTTGGCAAAGTCGAAGCTTACAGCAAGAGCGCTATTTGGCTCATAGTCAGTATTTACAAACCCTAGCACAGAAGTTGCACTGTCGAAATCATGATGAACTTTGGGATCACTTATTTGAGTTAAAGCCGAAGCTGGAGATGCATGATTGGCAAAGCTTTTTCCATGAGGTGCTCGTTTGGTGTGCTATGTCTCGTTTAGATTATGAGGATAGCGTTTTAGAAGCCGATGCTTCTTTAATCCGAGAACAATGCATGCTGCAAAGCATCTTAGAATGCTATGCAAATAAAAAAGGCACAATCTGTATCCTTACAGGTGGTTTTCACACCTTGGCCTTAATTGAGCAATTGGCAGCACATTTACTGGTTGAGAAACCTAAGAAAATTAAAAAAATAAAGTCAGCCGATCAGGACGACCAAGCGTGGTTGATTCGTTATAGCTTTGATCGTCTTGATGCTTTAAATGGTTATGCTTCGGGTATGCCATCACCTGCGTTTTATCAACGTTGCTGGCAACATATGATGGAGAAATCCTTTGATGATACTGAGCAACGACAAGCCTTAACTGTCGAGTTACTGTCTGATTTTTCTGTGCAATTACGCGAACAGCAGATTTTAGAAAGCAGTTTTATTACGGTTAAAAATGCAACTGAACAGGCAATTAGATTAGCAGCTTTAAGAGGACATCATTTAATTAGTCGTTTTGATTTAATTGATGCCTGTCAAAGTAGTTTTATCAAAGGCAGTTTAGATGATGGACAACAAGCATTTCAAAGCCTGTTGAAACAAATTCTGAGTGGTGCGCGTCTAGGACAAGTGGTGCAATCCACACAGACTCCACCATTATTAGCTCAAGTCTACGACTTAGCAAAAGTTCATCGTTTTAAATTGGATGAAACTACGGCCAAACGCGCAAAACTGGATGTCTTTCGTAATCATAAACATCGTTTGCGAAGTCGTTTCCTACATTTACTTGATTTCTTGCAAGTGGGATTTGCCAAATCGGTGAGTGGTCCAGATTTCCTAGGTGGAGGACGCTTACATTTATTATTTGAAGAATGGGATTATGCATGGACACCACATGTTGAAGCTCAGTTGATTGAATTATCAGAATTAGGAGGTGAGTTAAATACTGTTGCAATACAAAAACTCTTGCATATCAAACAGACTTTTTCTCAGACAGGGCAAGGAAGATCATCTCATCTTGCAGTACAGCTTTTAATTCGAGCAGCATTGATGGGATTGCACAAACAAATTCCAATTCTGTTTGTTGAAGTTCAACAATTCTTACCAACTGATCCTGATTTGGATTCGGTGATTCAATGTGGACAAAAATTATTAAATTTATGGACAGGCAAAGATTTCTTAGCTTTTCAGCAACAACCTGAACTTAAAGTGCTGATGCAGCAAGTCATCCCCACAGCATTATTTTTACTGTCTCAGTTGGCTACGCCACCAGCAGATCAACAACAGCAAATTCTTAATCAAGTTTTGCAATTACGCAATTTGTCTAAGCAGATAAATCGTGTAGTAGGTGGTGAGCAAAATTTCTTAGCACAATTTTATAATGCTTTAGCAAGATTAAATATGGAGTGGCAAAAGCTAGATGTGTTGGCGGGTGCGGTTGATGCCTTACGTTTTATTGATGGTGATTTGACTGAACAGGATTTACAGCAATCAGTTCAGCGACATTTTGGTTTGGGTGCAAACCCTGAACATGCAGTCGCTTATCTATCTGGAATGATGCAAAGCTCACCTGAATTATTATTGCGTTATCCTGCCATGGCACAACTACTGAATCAACTGTTATTAAAATGGGATGAGGCTTCCTTTGTGTCGATTCTACCTGATTTACGCCAAGCATTTACTCATTTTAAACCGAAGGAAACAGCAGCTTTTGCTGAGAAGATTGCACAGCTGAATGATGTTTCAAGTTTGGATATCTCTCAATATATCAGTGAGGTTTCAAAAGCTGAAATGCTACAAGGTGTTCAATTAAATCAACAACTACAAGAATTTTTGATCAAGCGAAATTTACAAGGTTGGTTAGTATAATGAATGATTCAAACTCTAATAACCTTGCAGCACGTTGGCGGTTGATTCTGGGTCGCTATAGTGATCGAGCTTTGGATCAGGTACAGCTTGATGCAGAACAATTACGCTTGGAACGTACTCTCGATTATTTATACAACCGTGAGTATGAACAACGTGGTCATGTTGCAGGGGAGTCTCGTCATGGCTCATTAGATGACTCACAGCTCACTGCAATTAATTGGCTCAATCAAGCGCGAAAATTATTTCCGCAAAGTACCTTTGAACGTATTCAAACTCAAGCAGTTGAACGCTACCAATTAGATGCATTACTCAAAGATCCGCAAAGCTTAAAAAGTTTAGAACCTACACCTCAGCTTGCTAAAGCCTTATTGACGATGCGTGGGCGAATGAATGCGCAAACTCGAGATGCTGTCCGAGAGATTATTCAAACTGTAGTAGAGCAAATCGTTGCACGATTAAAACCTAACTTTATCAATGCGATTCATGGTCGACGCAATCGTTTTCGCCGTTCTTTGATTGCAAATAGCCAGAACTTTGACTGGCGACGCACGATTCGAGAAAATCTAAAACACTATAACGCTGATTTAAATAAGCTCATTATTCAACAACCATTCTTCAATGCGCGGGTACAACGTCATTTACCATGGACTGTCGTGTTGTGCGTGGACCAAAGTGGTTCAATGATGAACTCTGTCATGTACAGTGCGATTTGTGCCAGCATCCTCGCAAGTTTACCTGCTGTGAAAGTACATCTCGTATTATTTGATACCAATATTGTTGATTTATCTCATATGGCACATGACCCCGTTGAAGTGCTATTGACTGTTCAGCTTGGCGGTGGCACAGACATTGCCAAAGCGGTGAATTATTGCGAACGTTTTATCAAGCAACCAAATCGCACGATTTTTACGTTAATCAGTGATTTTGAAGAAGGTGGTTCTGTAGCACATTTACTCAATGCGATTAGTCGCTTGCAAAGTCAACACGTAAAGTTATTGGGCTTAGCTGCTTTAGATGAACAAGCTAATCCTGTCTATGATATTCAAATGGCACAGAAGCTGAATGAGAGGGGCATGTCTGTTGCAGCGCTCACCCCTGAACATTTTGCCGAATGGATGGCAGAGGTGATGCAATGAGCTGGCAACGCCAATATTTGGCTTATGATCAAGACAGTCTTGCTACTTATGCAAATACTGGTTTAGTTCGCCGTGCCTTAAAAGATATTGAGGCAGGAAAGGTGATTTTACAAACGGAGCAATCTGAACACATCACCATTGAGAGTGATGGTCAACAGGTTGGTTTATCATCGGCAGGTTTAGTTAATGCATCATGTACCTGCCCAGCAACAGGTGCTTGTAAGCATATTGTTGCAGCCGTTTTATATCTGCAACAACATTTACAAAAACCTGTTCAGCAACCGATTGTAAAACCAGTACCAGACTCAGCTACAGAGATTCAAGGTGCGACGGTTGAACTGACTGAACAGCATAAAAATGATATTCAGCTCAACCTTATCGAAGAAATATTAGCATTCGATCTTAGCCAAATTGGCAAGAAAATCGGTAAAGCTCAAACTCAAAAAGCTATTAAACTAGCTCGGCTTTGGCAACAAGAACAACAAACGGAATTATTGGAAGAAGAGTACAGTTTAAAAATTCGTATCAAGAGTCTAGCTGAAGACATTATTTATGTTGCAGGGGCTGGTTTTGCTGGAATGCTGTCCAATTTAGAAAAGGATCAGCCCGCATATTATTTAGCTGCTTTAAGTGAAGTACAACGACTGCAAGGAAAATTCTGGACTGAGTTGGAACTCAGTGAAACAGAGAATCTCACAGTTCTGAGTGAGAGTGAACGTCAATTTATTATAGAACTCAAAGATGATCTTGCTCAGTTGATTGAATTTGGTTTATCACATGTAAACGAAATGACTGCACGACAATTACATCTACTGAATATGTCAGCTAGAAGTGAATCATTACCACGTTTGGCTGGAATGTTAAGACAGCTTAGTGGTCAGGTCAGTCGACTTTTAAATCGTGACGAACATAGTTCTGAACACGAAACATTATTGTATTTAGCGCAAATGAATGCGTATCTCTACCAATTAGAACATGCTAAAGGTGAGGTTTTAGTTCGCTTAAGAGGCCGGTCACGTCGTCAATATGAAGTGGATCAAGAACAAATAGATTTAGAGCTTTTACCTTTAGGCGCGCGTTGGTGGAGAACATTAGGTGGAGCTAGAGGATTAACTTTATATTTCTCAGAACAAGACAACCCTCAAATTTTTGAGGTGACACTAGCACGTACTGAAAATAATGATCCAAACTTTAATCGTTACAATGCGTGGTCCCAACAAAGCATTTGGATGATGACAGCCCAACAACTCATGCAGAAAAAAGTACGACTACAGCAGCCACGATTTTCAGAGAATAATCGTTTATCGGCATCAGGGCAAAGTCGCGCTTTACCATTAAATAGCTTAGATAATCTTCAGGATTTTAGTGTCTATCAACACATCGGATTTAATGATTGGAAAAAACTACAACAACGTTGGCAGCAACAATTACAAAGCATTGATGGTGTTGATCAAACGGTAATGCTTAATATTTCTGACTATGACAGCCCTCAAGTTGATGAAATTGAGCAATGCCTGTGGTGGGCGGTCTATGATCAGAATCAATCAGCGATACATTTACGTTTAGATTGGAAAACATCAGAAATAGAAAAAATTCGTCAGCTCGAACGTTTCTGTACTCAAAAGATTCAAATCAACTCTGTTTTTGTGTATTGCCAAATTAAAGAACATGAGCTGGTCTTGTCACCTATGAGTTTATTAATCACGCAAAACGAAAAAACACGACTGTTTAATTTGGATTTTGATCAGTGGGTTGAGCCTAAGAAAACCCTAAAAGAAAGTTTAGTGGGACGTATTGAGCAACTCCTAGCGAGAAAACAACAACAAAAAAAACAAGTTCCCCCTTCAAAAGGTTTGGGGCAGAAAGTTTGTGAACCTATTCTAGATATATTACTTAGCCAAAGCTGTTCAGGGCGAATGATATTAAGCCGTTCTCAGATTGAAACTCTCCAGCAACAACGTCAGTTAGCCGCAGATGCAGGAATGAACATACTTGCAAGGCAACTTACATTAATGCTTGAGGCTTCTAAATTAAACGTTGGGTCAATTTTACAGTTGGCTTATCTTTGTGATTTAACATTAAAGATGCAGGTCCGTTTTCCTATACAGCTAAATGTTTAGTTTTTATATGATCTTGGTAAAATTTGAGAATTTATGCAAAAAATTAAATTTATGTGATATGTCCTACAAAAAATGTGTAATTGACCGATAAATAATCTAAAATCCTCAGTAAGTTTAGTATGTTGAGATATCAATTTTATGGATGTCATTTAGTTGTGATGGACTTGAAAGATATGCATAAAATTGTAGAACGGTTATGAAGGGGGAAGCTATGTTGGAATCAAAAAACCTAATTGTTTTAGATCGAACACTTATCTTAACAAAAGAGGGTAAAAGTGATTTAGTATATGAAAATGACACATTACTAAAAGTAAAAATGATTTCAAATCAACATATTGTTGTAGAAGATGATCAGCAAGTGAGCTTTATATTAAAACAACAAGACGAAAATGTGATTTGGTCTTTTGTTTAAATAGTGGTGGGATAGGTACTTCACTATTTGTTATTGCATCTAAATACTAGTCACATTTGAGATATCAAATTGATTTCTTCAGTTCTAATAAGATAGGGCAACACTCATTTTCTGTAGTTTTACACTCATCCAGCCATGTTGAAAGACGTTGTTTAAGCCCTTGTAATTCTTTTATACGTTCATCGATTTTATTCAAACGTTGTTCTATGACGTGGCGTACTTCAACGCGATCTCCTAAATTTAAAGTGAGCAGCTCTTTAATTTCGTTGAGTTGTAAACCAGCATCTTTTGCTTTTTGAATAAAATTTAAGGTTTCTATATCTTGTTGATGATAGTAGCGATAGCTTTGTGTACTTTCAGGTATACGCATTAAACCAATCCGTTGATAGTATCGGATCGTTTCAACATTTAACTGACATGCTTTTGCCAGTCTACCAATAGTAAGGTTCATTTGCTGTTCCTTAAAAAAGTGCTAAAAATTGCTTGACTCTGTACCTAGGTACAGACTTTATCCTAACCCTATCAGAAAATAAAAGATAGGTGTAGCAATGGCACATCAACAATCTTCATCATGTTGTTCAGGTAACAAATCGGCAATTATTTATGAATATATTGACCCTGTATGTGGGATGCAGGTTGCTGAAACATCTGAACATTCTTTCGACTATCAAGGTGTTCGATATTTATTTTGTTCGGCTGGTTGCCAACAGAAATTTAGCGCGCACCCAAAAAACTACTTAAACGTGGATAAAACTGAGCAAAAAGCATCATCTTGCTGCCCTGAAGAAAAGCAGCAAAAGCAGTCAAGTTGCTGCGATACTCAGAAAGAAGAACTGACAGTTACAGAAACATCTTCTTGTTGTGCTCCAAAACCTGATGCATCTAAGGCAAGTACATGTTGTGATCATAAAACTCAATTACAGCCGACTAAACCAGAAGTGAAAAAATCTGCGTGTTGCGGTGGTGGACACGCACATCAAGTTACTGATGGAGAAACAGAGATTGATCCTGTTTGCGGTATGTCAGTGAAGACAACAACCGATTTAAAAACAGATCACCAAGGCAAAACATATTACTTCTGTAATCCTTCTTGCTTAGAAAAATTTAAAAATGATCCAGAATTTTATTTGATTCCTGTCGATCAGCGTCCTGTGCCTGAAGGGGCAATGGATATGGATTATACCTGTCCGATGGATCCCGAAATTGTGCAAAAAGGACCAGGAACCTGTCCGATTTGTGGTATGGCATTAGAACCAATGCAACCGACTTTGGATGAAGGTCCAAATCCTGAGTTAGTTGATTTTAGCAAGCGTTTTTGGACAACTTTACCTTTAAGTTTATTGGTTGTTGTTTTGGCAATGGGATCGCATATTCATGCTTTTATTTCTCCCCATATTCAGCCTTGGCTTGAATTAATTTTAAGTTTACCTGTCGTACTCTGGGCAGGTTATCCAATTTTACAACGTTGTTGGGTGTCATATAAAACAGGACATCTCAATATGTGGAGTTTGATCGGTGTCGGTGTACTTGCTGCATTTATTTATAGTGTTGTGGCAACGATTTTCCCATCACTGATTCCAGTTGAGGCAAAAACAGGGCATGGTGTTGCCGTATATTATGAAGCCGCCTGTATGATTGTTTCACTGAGTTTATTGGGACAAGTTTTAGAACTGAAAGCGCGTTCGCAAACAGCGAATTCACTAAAAGCTTTATTACGTTTACAACCGAGTAAAGCGAAGTTAGTTCAAGATGATCAAGTGGTTGATGTTGATATTGCCATGATCAAACAAGGTGATGTATTACAAATAGCTTCGGGCGAGCAAATTCCTCTGGATGGTGTGGTGATTGAGGGGAAAACCTACGTTGATGAATCCATGATGACAGGTGAGCCCGTACCTGTGAAAAAGGAAAAGGATGATCAAGTGATCGGTGGAACCATCAATCAACAAGGTTCAATTCGTATCCAAACGACGGCTGTAGGTACCAATACAACTCTGGCAAAAATGATCCAAACCGTCGCTGATGCACAGCGTTCCAAAGCACCATTACAACGGATTGCTGACGTAGTCGCAAAATATTTTGTGATGGTGGTTCTCGCAATCAGTGTTTTGACATTTATCGCATGGATGGTGTTTGGTAAAGCGCAATTTGATTTAGCGTTAATGTGTGCGGTAGCAGTTTTAATTATCGCATGTCCTTGTGCTTTAGGTTTGGCGACACCGATGTCTGTGATGGCAACAACAGGTCGAGCCGCACAGAAAGGTGTTTTGTTTAAAGATGCTGAAGCGATTGAAGCTTTGAGTAAGGTAAATACCCTAATTATTGATAAAACAGGGACATTAACTGAAGGAAAGCCAAGCTTAAAGAAAATTCAGCCATTGTCTAAGACATATACTCAAGCACAAATTGAATTGTGGATCGCGTCCATTGAACAATATTCAACACATCCGATTGCACAGACCTTAACCAAATTGGTTGAACCTACGCAATTATTAAATGTTATTGATTTTGAGGATGTTACGGGTTTTGGAGTAAAAGGGCAGATCGATGGTAAGACCTTGTACATTGGTAGCCAAAAACTTGTGGATCAACTTGGTTTAACCTTTAGTGAGAGTCTAACTAAGCAACTTGATCAGATGAGATCACAAGGTGATGTGATTAGTTTTCTGATGTCTGAACAAGAAGTGATTGCTTATGTATCGATCCATGATGCAATTAAACAAAATGCGAAAGCGGTGATTGATCAACTCCATGCGGATGGTATTGATGTCATTATGGCAACAGGTGATCATGAGAAAAATGCACAGATGGTAGCAGAACAACTTGGGATTAATCAGGTCTATGGAAATTGTGATCCAAAGCAAAAGCTTGAGATTGTGAAACAGGTGCAAGCCGAAGGAAAAGTTGTCGTGATGGCAGGTGATGGTATCAATGATGCACCAGCACTTGCACAAGCTAACGTGGGTATTGCGATGGGAACAGGAACAGATATTGCCAAGCAAACTGCTCAAGTGACTTTGGTAAAAGGGGATATTCAGGGCGTTGCACATGCGGTTCATATGGCAAAACTAGGCGTGAAAAATATGAAGCAAAACCTTGCTTTCTCATTTGTATATAATGGATTGGGAGTACCTGTTGCAGCAGGATTATTCTATCCATTAACAGGCTTATTGCTCACACCGATGTTTGCTGCTGTCGCAATGTCGTTAAGTTCCTTATCGGTTGTTGTGAATGCTTTGAGATTAAATCGCTCATAATACAAAGCTAAAATGTAAATAAACTCTAATTTTTTAGAGATAGGAAAAGCTGTCGTGATATAGATCGACAGCTTTTTTTATACGTTGTTTTGACTATTTTGACGGGATCAACGCAACTCAGGTCAATTTTATTTGCGAGGGATTTACTTAGTGTAAGAATAATTCACAGGAGTGATAATGATGTTTAAACAACAAAAACAATTTAAATTGGGACATTTATTCAAATCTATATCCCTTACAGCTTCTTTGCTAACACCGCTATTACTAACTACGACTGTCCAGGCAGCACCAGCCGAGAAGTTAGATCTCACACTATCCCAACACTCTCAAAATAAAATTAAAACGTTGTTAAATGATCCAAAAATTTGGCAGCAAATTCCAAAACAAGTGACCCTATGTGTTTACTCACCCAATGGTGAGCATGGTGAGGCATTCCAACAAGCCACCAGTTATATGAGTGAATTACCACGTATTGTGCGCATTGCAAAACAGTATGGGGTCAATATGAACATCACTCGACCTTCTAATTTACAACTTAAAATTGATATTGATTATCCTAAATTAAAGCAAACTGCTTCTACGATGGTGACGCTCAAAGTGTATACCAATGAAGGTGTATTAACTGAGGATTTTCGTAGCAAGCGTTGTGATGGAGCAGGGATTAGTAATTTAAGGGCGCGCCAGTTCAACTCTTTTGTTGGAAGTATTGATGCGATTGGAGCACTGCAAAACTATAAGCAATTAACTTCAGTAATTCAGTTGTTAGCAGATCCAAAATTTGATGAAAAAATGGTAAATAAAGATTATGAGGTGGTCGGAATTGTACCGCTTGGCGCAGCGTATATTATGGTCAGTGACCGAAATATCAATACATTGGCAAAGGCTGCTGGGCGAAAAGTTGCGGTATTCTCCTTTGATCCTACACAGAAAAAATTAGCACAAAATGTGGGTGCACAGCCTGTATCAGTAGATTTGGCGACAGTCGGCCCTAAATTTAATAACAAAGAAGTTGAGATTATTGCTGGTCCAGCAATTTTATTTGATCCTTTGGAATTGCATAAGGGCATGACCGATAAATCAGGTAAAGTGGCTGGAGGAATCATTCGTTTTCCTGTGGTTCAGGTAACAGGAACCTTAATCATGCATCGAAATAAGTTTCCTGCGGGAATGGGACCGATTGCACGCGAGATTATCTCTAAACAATTACAACCTGCCTTTGATTTTGTAGACAAAATTGAAAAAGATATTCCTGAAAAATACTGGATGGATATCCACGAAAGCGATAAGCCTGGTTATATGCGATTAATGCGTGAAGCGCGTATTCAAATGACCAAAGAGGGGTATTACAATAAAGAAATGATGAGACTGCTTAAACAAGTTCGTTGTTCACAACAACCGACTCATTTTGAATGTTCTTTGAATGATGAGTGATTTGAAATGATGCAAAAATAAAATGCTCCAGAGATGCCGCTGCATGTCGTTACCCTTGAACCCTAAAGTTCAAGGTGGAGGTGACGCATACTTGCTGGGTTTCCTACTCGGGGTAGGCATACGCTCTAAATATGCAGGACACCATCCTAAAGAGATGATATCGGCTCAGGGGAATCAGACCGGCTGGCGAACACCCTAGAGACAGTATTAAGTATAACTGATCTTGACCTGATGGCAATGTTTGCTAGCCGTTTATCTGTAACGATACTTACTAATTGATGAGGCTTTGTGCAATTTTACTCAACAGTTTGTTCAACATCTTCTAAAATAGTTTGCAGCAAACGTTCGCAGTGCGCATATTGCTGTAAAGACTTGTTTAAACTAAAAACTTCCTGTGCCATTTGTAGAGCCACCATAATCACCAATTTATTATGTTCGACTCTCGGAGCACTACGACGCATATCATGAAATTTCTGATTCAATAGTTCCGCTGCACGCTCTAACTCTTCACGTTTATCCTCAGTCGTATTGAGGCGAAAAGTCTGCTCAATTAAACGGAGTTCAACGACAATAGTTTCACTCATGATTGTGACTCCTCTTGAGGTTCAGCAATAGGGTGGGCGAGCTGTTGGATTTCTTGTGCATTTTGATCTTGGGCTGTACCCAAAATCGCTAGACGTTGAATAATGGCTTCAACTTTTGATTTAGCCAGTTCATTTTTCTGCAATAGGCGATCACGATCTTGTTGTAGATCTTGGATCTCTTGCATGTTGTTACGTTGTTGCGCTTGTAACTTTTCTTTGATTACGCGTAAATCATTACGCTCGGCCAAAATTTCTTGGAAACGATTTTTCAAATCGGTGGTACTTTTTTCCAAACGACTATAGCGCTCTGCTAAAGTTGTTGCATCATTATTCAGTTGTTTGAATTGATCTTGTAACTGAGACAGTTGTTCAGTTAAGTTATCAATCTCATCCTGCTTTTGCGTGATGATGCTATTTTTTTGCACAATTTGTGCATGGTGATCAGTTGCGGCTAATTGTTTAGCTTCAGAAAGCGAGTTATTTTCTCGCTCTAAATGACTTAAGCGTGTTTTTAAAACACCAATATGCGCTTGTAGACGCTGTAATTGTTCTAACATAACGAAGGTCGCACAGAGTTGCAATCAAAGGTAATATATACAGCAGTATAGAGATTGGATAAACGAATGCAAGACGATATTTCAGGTTGGAACGAATGGAATGCTCATTTTGAGGGGATTGAAGAAATTTCAAGTCCAAGTGAGTTACATGGTTTGCTAACAGGTATAGTTTGTGTGACACAAGCACCAACTTCAGATGAATGGTCACAAATCTTAAACACCCTCAATGTACCACCACTTTCACCCGAAGCCCTCAGAAGTTTGACTGATGAGGCCGAAGATGTAGCACATGCTTTATCCGATGATGAATTAGATTATTTACCAATGTTGCCAGATGACAGTCATGTACTGGCTGATCGAGTTCAAGCATTGGCAGATTGGTGTGCAGGAGTTGTACTTGGTTTTGGTTTAGCTTCGGGGCATATTCGAGGCGAAGAGCAAGAACTGATTGAACATTTACAAGATGTTGCAGCTGTTGAATTTGAAGATTCAGACAATGATGAAGAAGGCGAAGAAAGTTATCAGGAGCTGTATGAGTTTGTGCGCCTAATTCCTGTTAGTCTTTCGATTGGACGAACAAAAGTTCCTGTTGCTGAAAGTTCTTTATTGCGAAATTTCCATGCAAAAAGCCGCAATCAAGATGAGACGGTTTCAGATCCACAAACGATCGTTGAAATGTTTACGCCACATCGCCCAAGTTAATTGCATTAATTTTATAGATCCCTCTTCGGAGGGACTTTTTAGTCGTAGGATAATATGAAACTAACTCAAGCAGATTTTAAAAAACGTCGAGATCGCCTTGCGGAACAAATGGGCAGTAACAGTGTAGCGGTAATTGCGACACGAGCGGAAATGTATCGTAATCGTGATGCAGATTATAAATATCGTGCAGACAGTAGTTTTTATTATCTTACTGGATTCGCTGAACCTGAAGCTGTTGCAGTGATCGAGACTTTTGCTCAGGGTGAGGCATATCGTTATACGCTATTTTGTCGGGAACGTAACCGTGAAATGGAAATTTGGAATGGTTACCGAGCAGGACTAGAAGGTGCAGTCGAACAATATCATGCAGATCAAGCATTTGCCATCCATGAGTTGGATCAGAAAATTGTTCCTTTACTTTTAAATAAATCGAAACTCTTTGTTCGACTAGGACAAACGAAAAAATTTGATGCTGAAGTGGGTGGGTGGTTACACAAAGCAAAAGCAATGCAACGTCAGGGTGGCGATGCACCTCAGCAAATTATTCAAATTGATTCAATTATTGATGAAATGCGTCTGAAGAAGTCGGCGCAAGAAATTGAACTGATGCAGATCGCATCCAATATCAGTGCAGAAGCACATACGCGTGCGATGCAAACTGTAAAGCCAGATATGATGGAGTATGCACTTGAAGCAGAACTCAATTATATTTTCGGTAAAAATGGCTGTGTCCCTGCTTACAATAGCATTGTAGGCGGTGGTGAAAATGCTTGTATTTTGCATTACGTTGAAAATAATAAGCCGTTAAAAGATGGTGATCTGGTTTTAATTGATGCGGCTTGTGAGTATGAATGCTATGCTTCAGACATTACCCGTACATTCCCTGTAAATGGTAAATTTAGTCCAGAACAAAAAGCACTTTACAATATTGTTTTAGATGCCCAGCTTGCCGCAATCGATGCTACGCGTATTGGCAATAATTATAAATATCCGCATGAAGTTGCTGTAAAGATTTTAACTCAAGGTTTGGTTGATCTTGGTTTACTGCAAGGTGATGTAGATGAGCTGATAGAGAGTGAAGCATTCCGTCAATTCTTTATGCATGGTACAGGGCATTGGTTAGGCATGGATGTGCATGATGTCGGTTCTTACAAAATTGATGAAGATTGGCGTGCTTATGAAGCTGGCATGGTGGTTACCGTTGAGCCGGGTTTATATGTTGCACCTGACGATGAAACGGTAGATGCAAAATGGCGTGGTATTGGGATTCGTATCGAAGACGATATTGTAGTCACTGAAAATGGACCGTTGGTTTTGACTAAGAATGTAGTGAAAACTGTTGAAGAAATTGAGCAATTAATGGCTAGTTAAGTCAGAAATATTGATCTAAAGGCTTATTCTCGGATAAGCCTTTTTTTATTTGTCGAATTAAAATAAAACACAGACCAAACAAAGTACAAATTCCAATCCCAATTTGAGTTAGAGTAAGATAGACCCGAAACATCAAGTCATGAAAAACTGATAAGGAATAATATTATGCAGCAACAAGTCATCATTGTCGGTGGGGGTATGGTTGGACTCAGCCTTGCTTTAATGTTGGCAAAATCTAATATTGCCGTAAAGCTATTAGAAGCTGTGAAATATCCAAATTATGATGATGAAAACCTTGCGCCTTATCATTCTAGTTTTGATGCAAGAAATACCGCATTGTCACGCCGTAGTGTGCAAATTTATCAAAAGTTAGGATTGTGGGATGCATTACAACAGCATGCGACCCCAATTTTACAAGTGCATATCACAGAGCAAGGTAGCTTTGGTAAAGCACGACTAGTCGCAGAACAAGAAAAAGTAGAAAGCTTTGGGCAGGTGATTGAGAATGCGTGGTTAGGTCGAGTATTGCTGACTCAAGTGCGCCAACAACCACTCATTGAGTTGATTGATGGGGTAAAGGTTACGACTTTAACTCAAAATGCTGAGTTTGTTTATATCGAAGCGCAGCGTGGTGAGGAAAACCTACAGCTCGAATCAAAATTACTGATCGCAGCCGATGGTCGTGATTCGTTCTGTCGTCAGGCGATTGGCGTGGGTGTAGATGAACATGATTATGACCAAGTGGCGATTGTCACCACTGTGCAAACTTCTAAACCGCATCAACAAGTTGGCTTTGAACGTTTTAGCGCTTTAGGACCGTTGGCACTTTTACCGTTACCGGGTGAATACCGCCGTTCAGTGGTTTGGCCTGTGAAGAAGGGTACGGAAGCTGAATGGTTAGGTGAAGAAAACGATCAGCACTTCCTTGAAGCCCTACAGGAAACCTATGGCGATCGTGCGGGTAAATTTGAAAAAACAGGCAAACGTTTTAGTTATCCATTGTCTCAAGTCTTGGCACATAAACAAGCCGTTGGGCGTGTGGTGTTGATGGGCAATGCAGCACACACCATTCACCCTGTTGCAGGACAAGGTTTTAATCTGTGCTTACGTGATGCTGATGTGCTGGTTCGTTTCTTGATGGAACAATTAGTGAAGTCAGATGATATTGGTCACCCAGACAATTTGTTGGCTTATGAGCAAGCACGTTTGAAAGACCAACAACGCGTGATCAAGTTCTGTGATTCAGTCGTTCGTGGCTTTAGTAATCAAAATCCAATTTTAAAATTAATACGTAATACAGGATTGGTTGCCTTTGACGTGATTCCGGGAATTAAGCCGTTGGTTGCCAATTACGCAATGGGGCTGAAAGCATGAGTGAAATGTTAGATGTGGTCATTGTAGGAGGTGGCTTGGTTGGTGGCTTAACCGCCTTGCTATTGGCACAAGGTAATGTGCAAGCAACAGTATTGGACGCTGCCCCTGTACTGGATCAAGAAAAAACACTTGCGGTGATGAATCCACGCGTGTTGGCCCTCAGTCAGGCAACCATTCATCTATTAAAGACTGTGGATGTTTGGGATGATTTAGCCCGTCAGATGCCATATTCAGGCATGCAGGTCTGGAATAAAAATGGCTATGGAGAAATCAATTTTGGACATGCATCGGAGCGACCACCACATGCAGATCAAGCATTGGGTTCAATGGTGGAGCCAAGTGTCCTGAATGTTGCGATTCAACAAAAAATGTTGCAGCAGCTTAAAGATTACCGCACTCAGGTGAAAGTGATTCGTATCGAGCAAATTCCACAAGGTTGGTCGATTCAGCTAGCAGATGGTACAACGTTGAAAACCAAACTGTTGATCGGTGCTGATGGGGCAAACTCGTTTGTACGTGAACAAGCTTATATTGATTTGGATGTCTTAGATTACAAACAAGCTGCAATCAGTTGTGCGATTAAAACCACTCAACCGAATCAATATGTGGCACGCCAAATTTTCCTACCAACAGGACCATTGGCTTATTTACCAATGGCGAGTTTGGACGCGCAAGACAATGGTTATTGGCAATCGATTGTGTGGACATTACCAGATGATTATGCTGATGAATATTCAGCACTCAGTGATCAGGAATTTATGCAATTGCTGACCCAAGAAAGTTTGCAAATGCTTGGTGAAGTGGTTGAAGTACGTTCAAGAGCACAGTTCCCATTGAAAGCTCGCGCTGCGCAACGGTATATCAAATCAGGTCTAGCATTGATTGGAGATGCAGCACATGTGATTCATCCTTTAGCTGGACAAGGTGTCAATATTGGTTGCTTAGATGCAGCGGTGCTTTGTGATGTTTTGCTGCACGATCTAAAACGTGGTGTATGGGCAAATGAGCAGACTTTGTTACGTTACGAACACCAACGTAAAGGGCAGAACGATGCCATGATGCATAGCATGTCAGCGATAGGTTGGTTAGAAAGTTCAGAGTTATTTCCTTTTGTTTGGGCGAGAAATTTAGGTCTGAAACAGGTTGAACAACTGGATTGGCTTAAAGATCGTTTCATGCAACAAGCCAATGGATTGGTCGCATTGAAAGAGACGCGTTATGCGTGCTAAAAAACAGTAGATATTTTTTAAACAATCATTTATAAATCAGAGTGAATTTGGTTGAAAAAAGCGCAAATTGATAAATATTTTGCTTTGATAAACGAGAAGAGCTTGTTAAATTTCATCAAGTTCTGATGACCAAATAGCGATGATGAAGATTTAGTCATTGTGGGGAGAGTAATATGACGGAAATGAATGATTACGACGAAAATACAGAAGATGCGACTGTAGATGATGAGGAAGCGAAAGCTGCCGAGAATGGTGCGACTGACGAGGAATCAAGCATTAATGATGCAGATCTAGCTGAAGCTGAAAGCTTAACTGTTACTGCTAAGCAGAAACAACGCCAAGCTTTAGAAGATGAAGTTGCAGCATTCCTTGCACGTGGTGGGCGTATTACTGAAGTTCCGCCGGGCGAAACTCACGAATAAGTTAGAAGATTCAAAAAGCATCACGATTGTGGTGCTTTTTTATGCTGGTGTGATTCGTGTTCGCATTCTAATGGTTGGTGTAGTTCTTTTAAAATTCCACATTGTTCAATTGTACGATGTTGAGAGCATTGTTGTTTTAAGTACATTAAATCTTGTTTAAGATGCTTTAAGTTGTTAATTTTTTGCGATACATCGGCAAGATATTGGTCAATCAAACGATCAACTTCACTACATGTCTGATCGGGGTTGGTTGATAACTCTTTGAGTTTTTGTATATCTTGCAAAGTGATACCTAACTCTCGACAATGTTTTAGAAATAACAGTTCTGAAAGCATTTGTTCAGAGTAATTTCGATAATTTCCAGCAGTTCGTTTTGCTTTTTCAAGTAGTCCTATTTTTTCATAATAACGAATGGTATCGACAGAAACACCTGCCTTTTTTGATAATTGTCCAATTGTAAAGTTCATCATGCTTGACTCTGGAGTTACTCTAGGGTTTTAAATCACTATAAAATATTAAGTGAGAAAAGTCATGGCTGGATGTGGATGTAGTACAACCTGTTCCCCAACACAAAAAATTAGCCCAAAATTCCGAAGAGCATTATGGATTGCGCTGGTTTTAAATGCATTAATGTTTTTTGTGGAGATTATAGGTGGATCGCATGCACGCTCAGTTTCATTGTGGGCAGATGCACTAGATTTTGCTGGGGATGCTGCAAACTATGCAATTTCTTTAGCCGTACTATCGATGACATTGTATTGGAGAGCAACTGCGGCATTATTAAAAGGAATGACTATGGCTGCATTCGGCGTGTTTGTTATTGTAAAAGTATTTTGGTCATGGTGGCATGGTATGGTACCAGAACCAATGTTGATGGGTGCAATTGGTGTCCTCGCGTTGCTAGTAAATGTTGCTGTAGCAGTAATGCTTTATGCCTTTCGAGATGGTGATGCGAATATGCGTTCTGTGTGGTTATGTAGTCGTAATGATGCAATTGCAAATATTGCGATTATTGTCGCAGCTTTAGGTGTCTTGGGAACGGGCACTATGTTTCCTGATTTGTTTGTTGCCTTTATTATCGCGTACTTAGGTGTTTCTTCAGGTTATGCTGTTATTAGACAGTCATTGCGAGAAAGAAAACAATCGAGTATTACAATGGGGCGAGAAGCATAGATATGTGTTGTTTAAAAAGTATCATCTACGGATGATACTTTTTCGTTTTTAATAAATTAGAGGAGTAATGAAATTGCGATACTCCACATCATACAACCAATGATAAAATCTAAGACCTTCCACGCCTTTGGGTTGGTAAATAACGGCTTTAACAGTTTAGAACCGTATCCTAAGCTAAAAAAGAAAATCCATGATGCAACAATACTACCAAGTGCAAAACTGATTTTATCCTCGAACTGCGTGGCAACCGATCCAATTAAAACAATTGTGTCTACATAGACATGTGGATTTAACCAAGTGAAAGCAAGACCTGTTAAAAGCACTTGAGTTAAAGTCTGTTTTTGATGGCTCATAAGTTCTATGCTTTGAGTGTTTTTCAAAGCTGCATGAAATGCTTTAGCACCATAGACCAATAAAAATGTTGCCCCTAAATATTTAGCAATTGTTATTAACAGTGGTGACGTAGCCATGATCTCGGCAAAACCCAATACACCTAATGCAATTAAAATGGAGTCAGAAAGTGCACACAATAAGCATAGCCAAAATACATATTGTTGCTTTAAACCTTGTTTTAAAACGAAAGCATTTTGAGCACCAATAGCGACAATAAGACCGCTACCAATACCAAAACCTTTCATAAAGACGCTAAGAGAGAACATAACAAATAAAACGGAAAATCTAGATGTGAGAATTATCTGACTTTTAAAGGTAAAATAAGTAATATTAAGAATAATTAGGTTTGGCTAAAAATAATTTAGGTGGGTGAGTGTTAGATAGTAAACAGTGTGAAGCATTTCTTGCTGTAGCTGAAGCAGGAAGTTTTGATGCGGCAGGAGAACACTTATACATTACACCTTCTGCAGTATCGTTACGTGTACAAGCTTTAGAAAAGTATTTAGGACAAGTTTTAATTATTCGCGGACGACCATGTGTGCTTACCCAGGCAGGGCAAACCTTGTTACAGCATTTGCGTCATACTCGGTTAATGGAACAAAATCTTTTACAAGGTTTGATGGGAAAATCCTCTGAATCGGAATTTTATAAGATTGCTTTGGCATCCAATGCAGATTCATTGGCAACATGGTTGTTACCGAGTATTCAGCCAACTCTGTTTAGAGAAAAAATCGTTTTAGAGCTTAAAATTGATGATCAATCACATACCCATACATTATTAGAAACAGGACAGGTGAATGCCTGTATCACTGCCGAAGAGCAGGTTATGTCAGGTTGTTTAGCTCAACCTCTAGGAAAAATGCGTTATAAAATGTTGGCTTCAGCTGAATTTGTAAATAAATGGTTCAGTGCTGGAGTTAATAGAGAAGCATTAAGAAAAACGCCAGCAGTTATTTTTAATCATAAAGACTTAATGCATTCAGAGGTTTTATTAAAGGGGTATGGCTTACCGATGCAAAGTTATCCCTATAGTTTTATTCCAGCAACAGATGCTTTCGTCAAAGCAATTCAATTAGGTTTGGGTTATGGCATGGTGCCTGAGTTGCAGGTTCAACCGCTACTCGAAAATGGAACGCTTGTTGATATTATGCCTGATGCCCAACTTGATATTCCATTATATTGGCATCATTGGAAACGACAGTCTAAACAATTGGATGTATTGACAGAATGTATTGTTCAAGCGGCTAAGCAAGCGCTGAAATGATGGAAATTTTTTGATAATAGAGCAAGGTAATATCTTCTGATAATTACCTTGCATCCATGTTTATAGCTAAGCTTGAGTCAACTCTAAAGCACGTTGATATGCAATTTTCTTTTTAATTCCAGTTAAATCTGCAGCAAGTTGAGATGCTGCTTTTACGGATAAATCTTGCAGCAAGCGTTTTAATAGCTCATCCAATTTATCTTGTGCCATATCTTTTTCAGTGGTTGCACCGCCAACAACGACTACAATTTCGCCTTTCTCTTGGTTGTGATCATTTTGAATGAAATCAAGTAACTCTTTTAAAGTCATTTTCTTGATGGTTTCAAAGGTTTTGGTGATTTCACGGGCAAAACCTACTGGACGATCTTCACCAAAAACTTGGACCATATCTTGAATACACGCCAAAATACGATGTGGAGCTTCATAAAAAATAAGTGTTTGTGTTTCATCTTTGAGTTTCTCAAGCTGGCTAATTCGTTGAGACGCCTTTGATGGTAAAAAACCTTCAAAACTAAAGCGATCACTCGGTAAACCAACTGCACTTAATGCAGCAATTGCGGCACATGCGCCCGGGACTGGAATCACACGAATACCATGTTCTTGGGCAGCACGAACAAGTTTAAACCCTGGATCACTAATTAAAGGTGTTCCAGCATCGCTGATTAATGCAACTGTTTCTCCATTTAACATTTTTTGGAGAAGTTGATCAATTTTGTTACTTTCGTTGTGATCATGACACGCAGTGAGCGGAGTTGAGATATTATAGTGTTTGAATAATTGAGCAGATTGTCTGGTATCTTCTGCTGCAACCACCGAGACTGATTTTAAAATATCGATTGCACGAAACGTCATGTCATCCAAGTGCCCAATCGGGGTTGCTACAACAAATAATTGAGCACTCATAAAAGGTAACTCCATAATGTATTCAAAAAAATATTGGCTGCTACTTAGTTTGGCAGCATTGATTAGTCCAGCCTATGCGGACGTATTGGTCATTCTACCTGAATCGGGCCCTATGGCGCGAGCTGGTGAAAGTATTAAACGCGGTTTCATGAGTGCTTATACAGCATCGGGAAGTAAAGAAAAAATTATTTTCGTGGATTCTGCAAAAAGTAACGTAAATCAAATTTTTAAAACTAGGGTTAATAAAAATACGAAATTGGTTGTTGGGCCATTAGGCCGATCTGATATTGAGGCGGTGATTAAACTAAAACCGAAAGTTCCTGTGTTAGCACTAAACGATGTGAATACACAAACTGAAAATGTATGGCAATTTAGTTTGGCTAAACAGCATGACGCTGAAGCTTTAAATAAATTACTCATCAAGGATCAAATCCAAACTTTATTGGTATTGCGTGAAGCTGGGACTGAGTCTGCGACAGAACTATTTATGATGTCACTCATGTCTCAGTCACATGCTGCGATTGAAGTGATTCATGAATTACCTAAAAAACTACCTAAAAAAACAGGATTGTTACTATTAGGGGATCATGAGTGGATGATGGGGCTTGGTTCATTACCAAAACAGAATATTTATGCAACTCCGATGAGTATCGAAGAGGGGAAATCTATTCCCATCGGATTACGTTTCTGTGATACACCCGCTTTGTATAATGGACAATGGGCAGACCTAATTGAGGCTTACAAAGAACAACCAGAGAATATGGCATTTCAACGTTTGTTGGCATTTGGTGGTGATGCATGGACGCTTAGCCAGCAGTTCCTAGCCGGTGCTGATAACCAACAATTTTCTTTTGTTGGACGAACGGGGGCTATTGAGGTGAATGCGGGCAAGATCAATCGACAGCCTTATTGCTTTGAACAGCAGAAAAAACACATCCAAATTTTAAAATAAGATATCTCACGCATGGAACAGCAAACAAATTCTATGGGGCAATGGGCGGAGGAAGCAGCAAAGACATTGCTCCATTCTCATGGGTATCAATGTATCAGTCAAAATTATCATTCACGTTTTGGTGAAATTGATTTAATCGTTAGGCGTGGTCAAGAACTTGTTTTTGTTGAAGTAAAAGCCAGATCCTCTGGGAGTTATGCTCATGCTTATGAGGTGATTACCCAAGCGCAAAAGCGTAAAATTATTAAAACAGCCAAATTCTTTTTACAACGTTATCCTAGTTATTATGACTTTGATTGTCGTTTTGATGTGATTTGTTTTGATTTTCCACAGAAAATTGCAAAAACAGTACAACCAGATTTTTCAAAATTGAAGTATGATCAGCAATGGATTGAACATGCATTTACTTTAGACTAATTCTGGCAATATGATCTAAAAGTAGATGTGGAAGATTGAGCAAATGTGTGAATAGGGAGTCTTGCCAAGTGTTAAAACGTTTATCGATCACGTTACTTTGCGCTGCAAGTTTATCGGGTTGTGCGAGCTTTATTTCTGGCGGAACAGGGACTGCACCTGTTGGCACAAATAGTGGTGATCGTAGTCTAGGACAAGTTTTTATTGATTCTTCAATCAAACGTACTGCAAATGTTAATTTATACAAATTAGATCATCGTTTTAGACAGTCTCGCATCAATATTGAAAGTTTTCACAGCAACGTGCTTTTGACAGGCCAAGTGCCTGATCCATATTTAAAGCAACTTGCTGAGGATAATGTACGTGCAATGAGTGATGTCAAAGCCGTACATAACTATATTACAGTAGGCGATAAAGTTGGTTATAGCACGATCATGCAAGATGCGACTGTTACCGCAAATACTCGCGGCTTGTTGATGAGAGCTCCTGTTGTTTCTGATAGCAAAGTTCTAGTACATACTGAGAACGGTGTGTTGTATGTGATGGGGCGTTTAAATACAGCAGAAATGAATGACTTGGATGATGTTTTACAAAAAGTTGGCAATGTGACTAGAATTGTGACTTTAGTTGATAATATTGACCAAACAGCAGGAACCACGACAGCACGTATGGGAGCAACAACTCAACCTTTGGTCGAAACACCAGTGGCAATTGATCCTGATCAAGCTGAGCCTGTGACTATCACTCCAACTACCCCCTAATTTATGAAACAACTTATTCAACAAGTGCAAGAAAATGTAATACGGGCGAGAGACTTTTACAAAGAATTTCGTCTGTATGACTTTGCCAGTTATTCGATTAACTATTTGACGCCGAAAGATACATTTGAAAGGGATGAGCATCTTGCTTATGGATTAAAAGCGCGTCAACGTTTAGATCTTTATCGAAGTAAAAATGCAAAGCAGCAAAAACCACTGATTGTTTTTGTACATGGGGGATCATGGCAGCATGGCAACAAGCGTGATTATTTATTCATAGGTGAAACCTTTGCACGTGAAGGTTATGATGTGGCCGTGATTAATTATCATCTCGCACCTGAGCATATTTTCCCTGCTTTTATTGATGATATTGCACAAGCTATACATTATTTGAATCAGAATCAAAGCAAATTAAATATCTCTACGGAGAATTTGATTTTGATGGGGCATTCTGCTGGTGCATTTAATGTGATGTCTGTGGTTTATTCTGCACAAGCGAAGAACTTTAAATATAAAGATCAAATTAAAGCAATCATTGGATTAGCTGGACCTTATCATTTTGATTATAAAGGTGATCCGCTGGCTGAGCATGCTTTTGATTTGAATGTTTCCTATCAACAGGTTATGCCATATTACTTTATTGAGCCGAATCAAATTAAGCATTACTTGTTAATAGCGGAACAAGATCAATTGGTAGAGAGAAGAAATACGCTTGATTTGGATATTGCATTAAGACAAAAAGGTAACCATAGCCATATTGCTGTTATACCCAAGACAGGACATATTACAATTATTGCGACGCTTGCGAGTTTAATGAGTCATTATTTCAAGACCAAGAGGACGATCTTGCATTTCTTAGAAGAAGCATTAGATTCATAATGAGAAAGAAAAGCATCGATTAGGATGCTTTTCTTTTTTCGGTCATTTGCATAATCATGCTGTGAGCAATGCTCCCTTTGAATGGGATTTGTGGTAACTGATCAAATCTAAAAAATTGAGCATCACTGATCTCTTCAAGCTGTAATTGGATATCTCCAGATTCATATTCAGCATGAAAGGCAATCATTAAATTGCTAGGGAAGGGCCAAGGTTGGCTAGACATATAACGTATATTTTTAAGCTTTAAGCCAACTTCTTCCATTGTTTCACGTTGCACTGCTTCTTCTAAGGTTTCACCTACTTCTACAAAGCCTGCTATCAAACCATACATATTGCTTTTATTATGGGCTGATTTTGCAAGTAATACCTCGTTGCTACCGCGTGTAATAATGGTGATTATACAAGGTTGAACCCGTGGATATTGATGATACCCACAATCAGGGCAAATCATGGCATATTCTTTGTCATGGATTTCAGTCCGTTGTCCACAGTGACTACAGAACTTATGATTACGACGCCATTCAAGCAGTTGTACAGCGCGACTGGCCTGTAGGAAATCTGGTGTTGACCAAGTCTGAATCAAATCACGGATGGGTACAAGTTGAAAGCCATCGGGGATGATTTCGCCTTCTAAAAGATCGCGAGCGATCACATGATCATTTGGATGAATTGGAAGATCACTTGCTAACTTTTCAACTTTAGGTAGTTGAAAATTTTCATCGACTAACAGTTTTTGGTGTTGGAAAATATAAGCAAGTGATCGTTTAGACATTAGGCGGCTATCGTTTTTAATTGCTGACTATTTGATAATGCCACATCAAACATAGATTGCAATACGGGTTGTTTATTTCTTAAGTTATCAACTAATAAATCTAAGCCAGCGACAACATTGAGAATACAGTTGATTTGTTCAGAATCAAGGGTTTGATTTTGAGACAAACGAAGCTGAGCAAAGTCGGCGGCACCTAATAATGCGGTCTGTTGTGCTGCACTACCTAAGAATTGCGCTGCTCCTGACAGTTCTTTGAGATAGTCAGGTAAAGCCTCAATATTATGTGAGGTTGGATCCTGAGCATATAAACTGAGAGTTTGAGTCAGTGTGTCAATTAATGTTTTTGTTTCCGTTAATAGGGCCTTATGAGCTTCATCTAAACGATCAAGTGAGATTTGAAGGTTATTCACACGGAGCTGTAAACGGCTAGAGGTATAATTACGCTCTAAAATTCCAATTGAATTCATTGAAGCTAAAATGCCATTCATTAATTGTTGAACCGAATTGGCATCAGTCAAGAAGTCAGAATGGCTTAGTTTTTCAGCTTGTTGTGTGATCTCTTTTGCTGCTTCATTTAAATTGAGTACTTTGAAAACATTGGCAAGTTGATTGAGCTTTTGCTGAATCTCTTGAGTTTTCTCTGTGGACATGTTTTGGTAGTTGTACTCAATTTCATTGCGAATTTGAGCCATTTCATCCGTCATTAACCGGCTAACAGTATGAATTGTCTCGTAGTCTGGACCATATAAATGGCGACTTAATACCTGAAGTTGAGTGTCACTCAATAATTCATCGCCGATATTGAGTTGATCACGGATATGGTGAGAGAGATTATTCTCTTGACTAATACAGATTGCTAAAATATCTGCAAGATCTTTTAGTTCATGTTGGAAAGTTGAAGGTTGGGCTAAGAACTTAGCAATGTTGGTTTCAATTTGAATAAAAGTACGTAGTCGCGCTTCAGTAATTGTAACTTCATCAATTAAATTTAAAGCGACGTTAACCAGTTGCCAATATTGTTGACTTGGATGATTTGTTGATAACCCTGCAACGTAAACCCCAACAAGTTTCATGCCCTGTAAATCAAGTGGTGTCTCAGTCTGTTTGATCAGTTTATGTATACATAACTTGTAAAGTTGATGAATATATTGAGATTTTTCAAGTACTGGCGCTTGTGGAAGATTAAAACTTGGGGTCAATAAGTTAAGTAAAGGCTGAATAGTCTGACCTTCTTTGGTTATAGGTTTTCCTAATGCCAGTTCTAAGCGATTGAGCGTATCAAGTAAAAACTGTGGAACTTTGACTTCTCTTAAGCAAATGAACTCAATATAGCGTTTTAGCATGGTCGTACCTTCACTCAATGCAACTACGTCATTGGTGTTGATCTGCTGTGGATGAGCCATGATCTTACGCATAAGTTCGCTTGAGTACTGCGTAATTTGTGATAGATGTGGCATATCGATTAGCGCAAGAACCTGAGTACATTGTTCAAGTTGACTGAGTGCATCATCAATTCCGAAGGGTAATGCTTGTTCTTCGGCAAGGGTATTGACCGCTGTTTCTACCAATTTAATCGAATTGTCGATTTCATTTTTTATTATTAATAATGCCGTTGGGTCGAAATGAATCGAGGTTTGGTAAGACATATGACCTACACCTTTCCTGAGTTGTTATATCCATGGACCTCCTTTTGGGAGGTCTAAATCATTTACAGTTAATATAACTTAACTTTGAATGCTTGAAATACAAAAAGCGACATTGATTTAAAAAATTATTTTGCGAAAAGGCATGGTTCGCCATGTTTTTCTTCAAATTGTTTGACCCAAGTCTCATGTTCACTCAACTCATGTTCAGAAGGGCGAATCACAGCTAAGTCAATTTGAATACGCTGACGTGTTGTTTTCTTTTGATCTTTTTCCTCTTGAGAGAGTGAATCCATGTCAAAAGAAACTTGTCCTCCTGTCATTGCAAGATAGACATCGGCCAAGATCTCAGCATCGAGTAATGCACCGTGGAAGGTACGGTCTCTAGCAGGGATTTCATAACGTCTTACAAGTGCATCTAAGGAGTTTTTTTGGCCCGGATGTTTATTTTTTGCAAGTGCTAAAGTATCTGTGACTTCGCACACTTCTGAAAGTAAGGGTAAACCGACACGTTTGAACTCCATATCTAAGAAGTTCATATCGAATGTTGCATTATGTGCGATGATTTCTGCACCTTTTAGATAGGCGAACAGAGTATCTGCTATTTCAGCATATTTGGGTTTATCTTGTAGAAACTCATCAGTGATACCGTGCACATCAACCGAGTCTCCTACAGGTTTTTCTGGATTAATATAGATATGGATTGAACTTCCCGTAAGTTTACGGTTGATCATTTCAATTGCACCGACTTCAATGATTCGGTCGCCATCTTGATAATAGAAACCAGTGGTTTCCGTATCAAGGATCAGTTGTCGTGGCCCTTGTAAGTTGAATTTAGCTTCAGTAACCACAATGTGGGGATGTTGAGTAGTTTCGATTGATTCTGACGTTTGAACTGAACTCTCTATTTCTGTTTCTACCACTGGAGTTTCTAACTCCTTTTCAACATCTAATTCATCGATCATTTCATCTGTATCAAGGTCTAAGCCCAAAGGATCATTTAAAAGCCAATCGGCTTCAGGCTTTTTTATATCAGCGTTAGCCTGTATTGATGCTTTGAGGTGTTGAGCAGTTTGTTCTGCACCTAAGTTTGCGAGTTGATCCGCCATTTCATTACCAGCATGCCCAGCATGGCCTTTGATCCAATTCCATTCAATATTACGATTGGCACAAACGGCATCAAGTTTTTTCCAAAGTTCTGGGTTTTTAACATCTTTCCAGTTTTTCTTTTTCCAGCCATGAATCCATTCTGTAATTCCTTGTTTTACATAGTTAGAATCAGTCCAAATAATCAGATGCGCATCGATTGGGCAAAAAGAAATACCTTCAATTGCAGCTTGTAGCTCCATACGATTGTTCGTTGTTTCTGCTTCACCACCGCAGAGCTTGTGTTCTCCTTGTTCTGTAATGATATATGCCCCCCAACCACCTAAGCCTGGATTGCCTTTACATGCGCCATCAACATAAAGAGTGATTGTTTGTGACATATTTGAACCTGAACAATATATGAGTAAAAAAACTTGATCTGTTTTGCAACAAAGCTAGCAAAAATAGATTAAGAGAATATTAGCATTCCCTCGAATATCATGCATTGTAAAGCTAAAATCAGATGTTGTGAGTTACAAAACTCATGTTTTTTAATTTCTTGTAACATTTCCATGCAAATCACGTTAAATTATTGCCTTGTCTATGTAGCAGGCTTTACTACAATGGCAATCAAAGTAATAAACTAGCGTAAGTTGACTGGAAGATTTTATGTCTAAATCGAGCACATTGGTGTCGCGTACATCTGCAACATCATTATTCAAAATCACTGTACTCACTTCTGCTTTGACTGCGCTGGGAATTACAACGGGCTGTTCTTCAACGCCACATTCTTCAAAAACTTCGTCTTCAAAGCAACTTGGTTCGGGCTATTTGGATGCAAGTAGTTTAGATTCACTTGAAGATTTACTTTCTGCAACAGACATGCGTGCAGTGGAAGGTGATCGCTTATTGGTTTTGAAACATGGTGATGTATGGAAACGTATGACCGTTGGTTTCAAGATGGATTTGAATCGCTGGGATTCTCGTATTGAAGCACAACGTGGTTGGTTTATTTCTCGTCAGCCATACTTGGATCGATTGAGTGCGCGTGCCAGTCGCTATTTGTACCATACAGTGAAAGAAGCTGAACGTCGTGGCATGCCAACTGAATTAGCTTTATTACCTGTAATTGAAAGCTCATATGACCCAGCAGCAACAAGTAGTGCTGCTGCGGCTGGTTTGTGGCAGTTTATCCCAAGTACGGGACGTATTTATGGTTTGCAGCAAACGAGTCTTTATGATGGTCGCCGTGATGTGGTGGAATCTACACGGGCTGCTTATGAATTCCTAGGAAGTTTATACAATCAGTTTGGTTCTTGGGAGTTAGCTTTAGCTGCTTATAATGCGGGTCCTGGTCGTGTACAACAAGCGATTAATCGAAATCGTGCTGCAGGTCTGCCGACTGATTATTGGTCATTAAAATTACCACAAGAAACCATGAACTATGTGCCACGCTTCTTGGCAGTTGCACAAATTATTAAAAATCCAAGTGCGTACGGGGTGTCATTGCCTCCAATTGCAAATCGTCCACATTTTCGCGAGGTGTCATTATCTGGACCTATGGCATTGAGTGAAATTTCTACAATCACGGGTCTAAGTCGTGCTGAGTTATATGCATTGAATCCTGCACATCGTGGTGAAGTGATGGACCCAACGAGCCCGATGCGTATTTTGATTCCAGCAGATTTAAGTCCATCTATTGATGCTCGACTTCGTTCAAATAAATCATCAGGTGGTTTCTGGGCGAGTAAAACGCCACCACCAGCGATGAATACTTCATCCAATACAAGTACAACAGTTCGTACAACGACAAGTACGACTTCACCATCAAACACTGGTGCAGTAAAAACAACACCAACGATGACGGCAAGTAGTACGCCTACTCGCCCAAGTTCAACAACGACGAATACCCGAATCTCTACACCGAAAGGATCTGATGCATTAGCCTCATTTGCTGCTTCAGCTGATGTTCCAAGTGCACCTCGTATTCCAGTTGCAATTACACCAGCGGCAAATGTAAAACCAGTAAGCACTGAGCCACCGATTTCGAGCAAAGAGCGTGAGCAAATTTTAGCAACAATGAAAGCCGAAGGTGAGCAGAAGTCAGTTGCTAAAATTGCAGAACCACAAGCTACACAAGCTGAAAAAGATCAGGTGGTTGCTGAAATTAAGGCAATTGCTCCGAAAGGTACTGAAATTGTTGATCCATTTGATGGCAAAATTAAGTTGACAGCAATTCAAACTAGCCAGTCTGTTGCTGAAGAAAAAGGACAAGAGGTCAGTAAAGGTTTTGCTTACCCAAAAAATTTAGTTGAAGATAAAGTTACTGCGAATAGTGAGGATGCAAAGCGCAATCAAGGCAAGCCTTATATTAGTACCGATACAGAAGTGGTTGTCGTTGCGCCAAAAGGTAAGCGTAGTACTTATGTAGTACAACCAGGTGATACGTTGGCTGTTATCGCGCAGAAAAATAGTGTGAACTGGCGTGATATTGCGAAGTGGAATCAAATTGATCCTGCGGGGACTTTGTTTGTTGGTACGAGCTTATATTTATATGATGCAAAGCCTCAAGCTGAAACGGCAAAGGTGAATGAAACTAAACCAGAAAGTTATGTGGTACAGTCTGGTGATAGTCTCACTAGCTTAGCAAGCCGTTTTGATTTAACAGTTAAACAATTGGCGGACTATAATAATTTATCTATTACGGATGGATTGTTGGTCGGTCAACGATTAACCTTAAAAGAACCAAAGAATAATCCACGCACATCACAGCAAACTGCTCGTGCAACTGAAGCAAAAGCTGCGACCTCACAAAAAGTTGCGACTAAATCATATACGGTTAAACGTGGTGAGTATTTGAAACTCATAGCAGATCGTTATGCGTTGTCAAATCAAGAACTGGCAGATTTGACTGAAGGATTATCTGCAACAAGTAGTTTAATGGTTGGACAACGAATCAATGTACCATTACAAGAAGTGGGGCAGGCTGAGGAAACAACCAATACAAAGAATACGGTAAAGCATGAAAATGTCACTGCATCAACCAGTTATAAGACTGAAAGTTATACGGTGCAGCGTGGTGATACCTTGTCGAGTATTGCCACTAAATCAAAGATCACACTAAATGAGCTGGCTGAATTAAACAATTTAAAAACCAATAGTGGTGTTCGTCTTGGACAAAGTTTGAAGATTCCTGCTGGTTCAACTGTGCCAGATCAGTATGTCGTACAGTCAGGGGATAGTCTGAATGCGATTGCCAGCCGATATAATTTACAAGTAAGTTACTTGGCTGACTTGAATGGTTTGAAACCGAATTCTGGTGTACGTATTGGACAGCGTCTAAAACTAACTGGCGAAGTTGCAAGTATTGAAACACCAGCATCTGTGGAACCAACTAGAAATAGTACTATTACCACAAGCAATCGTAATACAAATACTGAGCAATACACGGTGAAAGCAGGTGAGTCTTTAAATAGTATTGCGAGCCGTTTGGGTATGACAGGTCGTGAACTTGCTGATTTAAACCAGTTACGTGCAAATACAGGTTTACAGCGTGGTCAAACTATCTTGATTCCAAAAACAGTGACTGAATATCGTGTTAAACGTGGTGATACTTTAATTGGGTTGGCAAGTCGTTATGGTATGCAAACCAATGCATTAGCAGAAATGAATGACTTGGCTCCAAATACGCAGTTACGTATTGGGGATGTGATTAAAGTTCCAAATCTGTAAGGATATATATGCACTTGTCTCATGGAAGAGCACAAACTCTCATCCTTTTATTTGGTCTAGGGCTGGGTAGCCAATTTAGTTTGGCTGCTCAACAAACGACGCCTTTTTTGGCTGTACATGCAACACCTCAGTACACTCATTTAAAAGTGATGCCTTATGCAGATGCTAACGCATCTAAAGGTGGAATATTAAGCCAATCAAGTAATGGAACATTTGATAATCTGAATAGTATGAATGGTAAAGGTAGCTCAACTGCTGGAGTCAATTATCTATTTGATACTTTAATGGATCATTCTTTAGATGAGCCGAATGTCATGTATCCATTGCTGGCAGAAAAGGCAACCTACGATCCGCATAAGCCTAAATTTGTTATTTTCTATCTGAATCCTAAGGCTCGGTTTAGTAATGGTGATGTACTGACCGCTGAAGATGTTAAATTTACTTTTGATGCCTATCAGCAAAAAGCCAATCCTGGACTAAAGATGTATTTGTCTGATTTGGAAAAGACAGAAGTTTTATCTAAGCATCAAGTCAAATTTACCTTTCGATCTGATGATAATGCAGAAATGCCGCTCATCGTGGCAAGTTTACCGATTTACTCTAAAAAAGACTGGCAGAATAAAGATTTTACCCGTGTAACGATGCAACCAATTTTAGGGTCAGGTCCTTATTTGATTGATCGGATTGATGCTGGGCGGAGTATCACCTATAAACGAAATCCAAATTATTGGGGTAAAGACCTTCCTGTCAATCGTGGACGTTATAATTTTGATCGCCTTAGATATGTGTACTATCGTAATTTAGATGTAACCTTTGAAGGGTTTAAATCTGGACAGTTCACACTGCATGAAGAGAATACGTCTCGTCGCTGGGTAACCGAATATAAATTTCCTGCTGTCCAAGCGGGACTTATCAAAAAATATAATGCAAATTTAGCCAAGCCCCTAGATTTTCAGAGCTTTGTATTTAATACAAGGCGAAAACCATTAGATGATATCTATTTGCGTAAAGCTTTGAGTTATGCTTACGATTTTGAGTGGCAAAATAAGGCTTTGTTTTATGGTCAATACCAACGCTTACAGAGTTATTTTGCAAATAGTGAATTAGCCGCAGTTGGACGACCATCATCCGCTGAACTTTCTGTCATTGATCCTTATTTATCAAAATTAAACCCATTGATGCAAAAGGGTTTTTTGGCTGATTGGAAATTTCCTGCATCAGATGCTAGTGGTTTCAATCGGAAGAATTTATTATCAGCTCGCCAAATCCTACACGATGCGGGGTATTCGGTTCGCAATGGTCGTTTACTTGATCGTCAGGGTAAACCCATTGAAATAGAACTGCTAATTCATCAAGATGGTTTACAACGTACTTTGATGCCTTTTGTTCGAAATTTGAAGCGTTTAGGTATAACGGTAAATATTCGGCATGTTGATGTGCCTCAGTATATAGAAAGAATGCGCCGTGGTGATTTTGATATGACCACGATGCGTTTGCCGCAAACCATTACACCAGGCAAAGAACAAGCTCAGTTTTGGGGGAGTAAGGCTGCGGACGAAGAAGGGAATTATAATTTTGCAGGCATTAAAAATCCTGCCATTGATCAAGTGATTCAAAAAATTATTGCCGCTGAAAGTCGAGAGCAGGTCGTTTTACATACACGGGTATTGGATCGCTTATTACGGGCTGGTTATTATCATATTCCAACTTATGGTAAGCCTGAAATATGGTTGGCATATTGGGATATGTACCAACAACCGAAGCAAAAACCAAAATTATCTGTTGGTTTAGATTATTGGTGGGTAGACGCTGAAAAAGCGAAGAAAGTAGATCAATATTTACGTAGGAAATAATCAGTCTGGACAATAAGGATAAGATTGATGAGAACATATATATTAAAACGGCTATTACTGATTATTCCAACTTTGTTTTTTATTTTGTTGATTAATTTTGCAGTGATCCAAATTGCACCCGGTGGACCTGTTGAACAAGCAATTCAACAGGCACAAAGTTTTCAAGGCGTTGGTTTATCTGGAGGGGAAACTGCACAACAAAGTTCTCAGACACAATATCAAGGTGCGCGTGGCTTAAGTGCAGAAATGGTTGAGCAGATTAAAGCTCAGTATGGTTTTGATAAGTCTGCACCAGAACGCTTTTGGTTGATGCTTAAGGGCTATCTTTCTTTTGATTTTGGGACAAGTTTCTTTAAAGATAAACCTGTTACTCAATTGCTCTATGAAAAAATGCCCGTGACGATTTCGTTGGGTTTATGGAGTACGCTGTTAATTTATCTAGTGTCTATACCTCTTGGCATACGCAAGGCCAAACAGCATGGCTTAATCTTTGATAAATCGACCTCGTTGTTATTGGCAGTGGGTTATGCTGTTCCATCTTTTGTCTTTGCGGTATTGCTCATTGTATTCTTTGCGGGTGGGAGTTATTTTCAATGGTTCCCGCTACAAGGGCTGGTATCTGAAAACTTCGCTCAACTGAGCATGCTCGATAAAATTAAAGATTACTTCTGGCACATGAGCTTGCCGCTATTGAGTATCGTATTGGGTGGATTCGCAGGTTTAACCTACCTTACAAAATATTCCTTTATGGAAGAATTAAATAAGCAATACGTACTGGCAGCACGTTCAAAAGGGTTAACTGAAAATCGTGTGTTATATGGGCATGTATTCCGTAATGCCATGCTGATTGTGATTGCAGGATTGCCTGAAGCATTGGTTGGAATATTCTTCGTGGGTAATTTATTTATCGAGATTATTTTTAACTTGGATGGGCTTGGTCTATTGGGGTTTGAGGCTATTGTCCAGCGTGATTATCCTGTGATTTTTGGTACTTTATTTCTGTTTACCTTGCTTGGTTTAATTTTACGTTTGATCAGTGATGTGTTGTATCAGGTGATTGATCCTCGGATTAACTTTGATTCGCGAGGAGTAAAATAATGTCACCAGTGATGAAAACCCGTTTAGCACGTTTTAAAAAAAATAAATTAGGTTTCCGATGTTTTATTCTTTTTACCATTATTTTTATATTATCTCTGGCCGCAGAGTTTATTGCCAATGACAAGCCGTTATTGGTGAAATATCAAGATAGCTTTTATTTCCCTGTTTTCAAAGACTATCCAGAAACGACTTATGGTGGTGTGTTTGAGACTGCAACGGATTATCAAGACCCTGCTGTACGTGAGTTAATCTCTGCACATGGCTGGATGATTTCACCGATTGTTCCATTTTCATATCAGACCCCAAATTTGGAATTAACCGTTCCTGTGCCTTCTAAACCCACAGCACAAAACTGGTTGGGTACGGATGATCAAGGGCGCGATGTGTTGGCGCGAGTGCTGTATGGTTTGAGGGTGTCGTTGTTATTTGGTTTTGCTTTGACAATCTGTGCTGCAGTTTTAGGCATTATTGTGGGAGCGGTTCAGGGCTATTATGGTGGTTGGGTTGACTTGCTTGGACAGCGTATTCTGGAGGTGTGGGGTGGATTGCCAATGTTATTTATGGTGATGATCCTGGTGAGTATGTTTACACCCAATGTATATTGGCTGTTTCTGATTATGCTGTTATTCGGCTGGACAGCTTTGGTTGGGTTGGTTCGTGCAGAGTTTTTACGCGCGCGAAATTTTGATTATGTGCGTGCTGCTCGAGCATTGGGCGTTAGGGATCGTACAATTATTTTTCGACATATTTTACCGAATGCCATGAGTTCAAGTTTGTCGCAATTACCATTTATGTTGACGGCAAATATTACGGCATTAACTGCACTGGATTTTTTAGGTTATGGTTTGCCACCAGATGCAGCTTCACTTGGTGAGTTATTACTACAAGGGAAAAATAATTTAAATGCACCTTGGTTGGCATTGTCGGGCTTTTTTACACTCGCAATTGTGTTGTCATTATTGATTTATATTGGGGAGGCAACACGTGATGCATTCGATCCAAGACAATGATTTAAAAAAAGATCATGTACTCAATGTTAAACAATTAACTGTTACGACAGAGGCTGGCCAAGTTTTAGTTGATCAATTGAGTTTCGATTTAGCTGTGGGTGAAACAGTCGCAATCGTTGGTGAGAGTGGTTCAGGGAAATCAGTTAGCAGTTTGGCCTTGCTCGGATTGTTACCGAGCCATTTAAATATTCAGGGTCAAGCATATCTGAACGATCAGGACTTATTGGCTTTAGATTCAATCGCATTACGTCAAATTCGTGGGCAAAAAATTGCCATGATTTTCCAAGAGCCGATGACTGCCTTAAATCCTTTACATCGTGTTGAGAAAATTATTGGTGAAACATTACTGTTACAGGGTTGGCCAAAAACAAAAGTAAGAGAAAAGGTCATTGCCTTATTAAATGATGTGGGTATACCCGAACCTGAACAAAAATTACGTCGTTATCCCCATGAGTTGTCTGGTGGGCAAAGACAGCGCGTGATGATTGCAATGGCATTGGCACTTGAGCCAGACATTCTGATCGCAGATGAGCCAACAACAGCACTGGATGTAACTTTACAAACACAGATCTTAAACTTGCTTAAACAGTTACAGCAACAACGTAATATGGCGATGATTCTGATCAGCCACGACTTGAATCTTGTTAAGCGCTATGCAGATCATGTCATTGTCATGAATAAGGGAAAAGTAGAAGAGCAGGGTGCGATCACGGAAATTTTTACCCGACCACAAGCGAGTTATACACAACATTTATTGGATCATGATTTTGGCCAAGCTATCCCATATGTAGAGGGACAGGTTATTCTTCAATTAGAACAATTAGCGGTGAGATTTCCGATTAAACAAGGGCTGCTGAATCGAGTAAAAGATTATTTTACGGCAGTTGAGCCATTGAGTTTGAGATTGGAGCAAGGAGAATCTCTAGGCGTCGTAGGAGAAAGTGGATCTGGGAAATCGACTTTAGCCTTAGCAATTACCCGTTTGATTGAAAGTGATGGGCAAATTGTTTTCTTGGGGCAGGACTTGAATCAATTGAATGAAAAAAGATTGCGCCCTTTGCGAGCAGATTTTCAGATTGTGTTTCAAGATCCATTTAGCAGTTTGAACCCACGTATGACGATCGGGCAGATTATTGGTGAAGGATTAGCACTGAAAGTATTGGATCAAGCACTGGTAGATCAACAGATTGAAAAGACGTTGGAAAAAGTGGAATTGCCGATAGACTTTAAAAGTCGATATCCGCATGAGCTTTCTGGTGGGCAACGGCAACGCGTTGCTTTGGCACGCGCTCTAGTTTTACAGCCGAAATTGATGATCTTGGATGAGCCGACTTCAGCATTGGATCGCACAACACAGCGGGCGATTGTAAAGTTGTTGAGACGACTGCAACAACAAGAGCAAATTAGTTATATTTTTATCAGTCATGACTTACAAGTCATCAAAGCGATTTGCCAAAAGGTGATGGTGCTAAGACACGCAAAACTTTTGGAATATCAAACTACTGAGCTACTTTTTTCACAACCTCAAACTGAATATACCCGTCAGTTGATTGCCGCAAGTCAGTACTAGTCTTGTAATTAAATTGACATATGGTATTGTCAAATTATAGGAAGGTTATTTGACCACATGAATAATTAGATGAAGTTAGGGTATAAGCCCTAATTAGGATAGCAGAGGATGACCATGAGTCAGATCGCAGACAGTATTAAGATTCGTAATACGACATTTAAAAATCGCATCATCAAAGGGGCGATGAGTGAAGCATTAGCCAACCATGATGGACAGCCGAATGAGTTGCATATTGGTTTGTATGAGGCATGGGCGAAAGGTGGTTTGGGTTGTGCGATTACGGGCAATGTCATGGTCAACATTGCTGCAAAGAATGAACCTGGTGTTGTTGCTATTGAAACCGAACGCGATTTGGGTAAATTACAGCAATGGGCTGCGGTAGGTAAAAAATACGGTATGGTGCAATTGATCCAATTGTCACATCCAGGTCGTCAATGTCCTAAGGGATTAAATAAAGAAACTGTTGCACCCTCAGCTGTTCCTTTTAGTCCAATGTTAGCCACAATGTTTGGTACGCCTCGTGAACTCAGACATGATGAAATCTTAGATATTATTCAACGCTTTGCAACAGCTGCTGCAATCTGTGAGAAAGCTGGTTTTGAAGGCGTGCAGTTACATGGTGCTCATGGTTATTTGATCAGTCAATTTTTATCACCGTTAACCAACAAGCGTACTGATGAGTGGGGCGGTTCTATCGAGAATCGTATGCGTTTCTTGTTAGAAATTTATAAAGCTGTCCGCACAGCGACATCTGATGATTTTATTATTTCTGTAAAACTAAACTCTGCTGATTTCCAGCGTGGAGGAATCACCGAAGAAGATGTGATCAATGTATTTAAGTCTATTGATGCCGCTGGCATTGATATCATTGAAATTTCAGGTGGTACTTATGAAGCGCCAGCGATGGCAGGTGCGAAAGCAGAGAAACGAAAAGCAAGCACGATTGCACGTGAAGCTTATTTCTTGGAGTTTGCTGAGAAAATACGTCAGCACGTGTCTTGTAAGTTGATGGTTACTGGTGGTTTCCGCACTGTAGAAGGGATGAATGCTGCACTTGAAAGCGGTGCATGTGACTTTATTGGTATTGCTCGTCCACTGGCAGTTGAAACAGATTTAACTGATCGTTTGATCGCAGGGCATGACGTGCGCTACGCCGTAAATCAAATTAAAACGGGTATTCCTTTTGTCGATAAAATGGCAATTATGGAAATCATTTGGTATGCAGCACAATTTAAAACAATTGGGCAAGGGAAAAAGCCAAATCCTAAATTATCGCCATTATTGGTATTCTTGAATTATGCGAAAGGGAATATCAAAGCGGTGGTCAAAGGACGCGTGAATTCTCGTAAATCAGCATAACATCTAGGACTCTTCGGAGTCCTTTTTAATTTTTTATAAATAAAAAAGCCACTTTCGGTATGATGCAGTGGCTTTTTTGAATTTGGCGTCCCTACGGGGATTCGAACCCCGGTTACCGCCGTGAAAGGGCGATGTCCTAGGCCTCTAGACGATAGGGACTTCTTGAGGTGGGTGTATATTAGGGTTCTGTCACCAAACTGTCAAGAAGGTGAGGAGACAGTTTGTTCAAAATATAGCAAAACAGTTCAGCCGTCTTTTGAGTATCGTACAGAGCAGAGTGTGCTTCTTTACCATCAAACTCAATACCCGCTTGAATACATGCTCTTGCTAGAACTGTTTGGCCAAACATGACCGCACTCAGTGTCACCGTATCAAAGACTGAAAAGCTATGAAATGGATTTTGATTTTTAGTGCCAGAACGCGCAATCGCGGCTTGTAGGAAACCAAGATCAAAATGAGCATTATGACCAACCAAGACAGCATGTGTGCAATGTTGTGCTTTACGTACTTCATTGAGTGATTTGAATATACGACGTAGTGCAGTACGTTCATCTTCTGCCATTGCAACGCGCATAGGGTTGAATGGGTCAATACCAATGAAGTCGAGCGAACGACGGTCTAGATTAGCCCCTTCAAAAGGGTTGATATGTGCTTGAAATGAGGGGCCTGGTATAAATTGTCCTTGCTCATCATAGATAATCGGAATACAGGCAATTTCAAGCAGGGCATCGGTTTGGCAGTTAAAACCTGCTGTTTCAACATCAACAACAACAGGTAAAAAACCACGAAAACGCTGACCAATTAAGGGAGCTTTGTTCTCTTCTGTCACACTTTTCTCCATTGCAGTGTTTTACCTGCATGAAGTGGAATGATTTTTTGATCATCAAGATAGTCAAAAGATTCAGCAACAGTATGTTCTTCTTTCACTAAAGTGATCGTTGAGGTATTCCGTGGCAAACCATAGAAGTCAGCACCGAATATGCTGGCAAAGCCTTCTAGACGCTCTAGTTTTCCAACTTGATCAAATGCTTGTGCATAAAGTTCAATCGCATTTGGCGCGCTATAACAGCCTGCACATCCACATGCATTCTCTTTGGCATTTTGTGCGTGTGGTGCGCTATCTGTGCCTAAGAAGAACTTTGGATTGCCGCTCGTCGCGACTTCCAATAAAGTAGTTTGATGTGTTTGACGCTTTAAAATAGGTAAGCAATAAAAATGAGGTTTTACACCTCCAACCAACATATCATTTCGATTGAATAATAAATGTTGAGGAGTAATTGTTGCTGCAACATTACGATCTTGTTCAAGGACAAAGTTAGCCGCATCACTTGTTGTAATATGCTCTAATACGACTTTTAGTTTTGGAAACTGTTTAAGCAAGGGTGAAAGTACTTCATCTAAAAATCTTTTTTCACGATCGAAGATATCGACATGATTGTGAGTCACTTCACCATGTAATAGTAATGGGACTTGATGCTCCTCAAGTTGTTCAATAACAGCGTAAACTTTACGAATATCACTTACACCATTATCTGAGTTTGTTGTTGCTCCAGCAGGGTAAAGTTTGATGGCATTTACATGCTCAGAATCTTTGATTTTACGGACTTCATCAGGAGAGGTGTGATCGGTAAAATAAAGTACCATACGTGGATCAAAATCAAGCCCTTCAGGAATATGGGCAAGAATACGCTCACGATAAGCCAATGCTTCAGCAACGGTTTTAACTGGAGGAACTAGATTCGGCATACATATTGCGCGAGCAAACTGTTTTGCTAAATCGGGAACTGTACGTTTTAAAGCTAAACCATCACGCAAGTGTGCGTGCCAATCATCGGGTTGTAAAAGAGTAAGCGTATTCAAGGTGTACTTCAAACTTAAAAATAATACAAATAATAATGCATAAATTGTGAAAATGGTAACTACAATTACGGATAAGTGGTTAAGTAAAGTTCATGACAAAATGAGAATTTGTGTTATTTTTATCCGGCATCTGGATGCCAAATTATAAAAAGAGTAAAAAGGATGGAAAATCAATATGATCTTGAGCAGTTAAGGAGATCTAAAGAAGCACTTGAACAACTTGTTGCTCAACATTTTAAATCAAGACGGATACATCATGCTTTACCTACAAAGTTAGAAAATGACTTTTGGCGGTTTAATCTTGAGCGGACGCGTATTAATGCCATTCAATTTTTTGGTCAAGGCGTAATTACTTATGCAATTTTTGTATTACTAATTTTACCTTCTAACTATATCGTCATACAGGGGAGTGAGGACTTTGTTGCAGATTTTGTATATAGCATTCTAAGTTTAATTGTTGTTGGCTTAGCTTTATTTTTATTTTGGGCTTTTGCACGATTTAGAAAATTTAGTCAATTCTTTTATCCTGCAGCTTGCACGCTTGTTTTCTGTACGATTGTTTTTACTTCGATTTTGATGATGAGTGTATCCAATGTCGTACTTCAGAATCAGGCGATGGTTTTGATTGCATTTCTCTACATGTTGGGATTTATTCTAAGTGGTATCAAGCCACTGCACATGCTGTTTATTGGCGCTTGTGCAGCAATTGTTATTTTATTTTTTTTATATTTATTTAATGTGTCTTATGACTTGCTCATGATTGGTCGAACCTTTATTGGTAGCATCTTATTGGGTTTTTCCATTAGTGTTATGTTGACCTCTAAAGAGCGAAGAATTTTTTTAAAATCTAAAATTTCAGAAATTGATGAAAAAATTTTACGTTTACAAGCATCTGAACTTCTACATTTGAGTCAGCATGATGATTTAACAAATGTATCAAACCGTCGTACTTTTGAGGAAATGTGTACCTATTATTATGATCTAGCATGCCAAGAGCAGAAACCATTGGCTGTTCTATTTATTGATATTGATTATTTTAAAAACTATAACGATTTTTATGGGCATCAAATGGGAGACCATGCGATTTCTGAGATTGCCAAGACGATTAAAGGCTCAATTCGTCATATGGATTTTATTGCACGCTATGGTGGAGAGGAGTTTGTGGTACTTTTACCTGAAACACCTGCACAAGGTGCCTACGCTGTAGCAACAAATATTTATCGAGCCATTGAACGTTTGATGATCCCACATGAAAAGTCGTTGGTATCTAATCATGTAACTATTAGCTTAGGGATCACAGTGTTTAATGGTAATCCATCTATTAGCCAAGAATTGCTGATTGATACTGCTGATAAAGCTTTATATCGGGCAAAACAGTTGGGACGCAATCAGATCTATTACCAACCTTTGCCTAATCTCCAAGAACATTATCAGAATTAAAAAACCGAATATCAGGGATGATATTCGGTTTTAAGTTATTCAGAAGATTTAGATTATTCTAAAAATCTTACAGTTACACCAGCACGTACTTTATTACCAAGGTCATTTGCATCCCAGTTGGTAAGACGAATACAACCATGAGATGCATTTTTAGAAATCATTGATGGATTTGGAGTTCCGTGAATACCGAAAGACTTTTTGCTCAGGCCAATCCAAATGTTACCTACTGGACCATTTGGGCCAGGTGGAAGTGACAATGGCTTAAGGTTTTTACCTTGAACGAAGTTAGATGGTGAGTAGCTATACCATGGATTTTTAGCAACGCCTGTTACCTTGTAAGTACCTGTTGGAGAAGGCGTACTTGTACTGCCAATTGTTGCAGGAAACGAAGCGATCATTTGATTGCGACTGTTAAATAAATACAGTTGTTTTGCACCTTTGTGTGCAACGATTAAATGAATATCTTCAGGTAAATCATTACGGACATTGGCTACAACAATCTTTTCACCCACCTTGTTAAAGTTTGCTCTAGGATTAAGCTGTCTTAGGAAACGCTCATCCATATGGAACTTTTCACCTAACATTTCAGTTACGCGGGTGTAATACAATCCTTTCATTTTTGCTTGTAAGGCATAGTCTGTTGGAATTGATTCAGCATAAGGACCTTTGAGGTCCGCCTCAGTGATTGTATATTCAACATAAGCTGGCTTAGTTTGTTTTGCAACTAGAGCATCCCAAGTTTCCTTGGTGAGTTGTCCAGTAGGTGTTAAGCCATTCATTTGCTGGAAAGAAGCAATTGCTTTTAATGTGTTTTGACCATTTGAGCCATCAATTGCACCCGGTGAAGCATGTGCATTATTCAACATAACATGAGCACGCGCATAAACAGGTAACTGACGTCTAGGCATGTCTTCATACCACTCAGCTGAGTTAATTGCATCCATTGTCCATGATGCAGGAACTTCAGGTGCTTGAGACGGTGTTTTTGTTGCCGTTGTTGTTGTGTCCAGTGTGGCTTCGCGAGCAGGCGCAGCTGTTACTGGAGTTTCTGGTGTGTTTTCTATTTTTTGAGCAACATTGGCTGCTGGATTTGGGCTAAGTTGAGGTTCTGATGCGGCAGCAGAAGATACAGCGCTACTGCTTGATGCAGCATAATCAATTGCCAAAGGATCAATCGGATCTTGGACGGCAGAAATTTTTTGGGGTTTTAATGGTTGCTCAGTTGTTGGCGCAGCAAAAGCAACATTAGCAAGAATACAACTTAAACTCATAGCGAGTAATGAGCGAACAAACATGTAATTCAACCTTAAGAATTATTCATATTGGATATAAGACGTTGCAAGTATTACAGAAAATGATCAAGCTTGCAGTAGCAATTTTGTGACCAGACAATTTTTTCATCAGCATAATGGATCAAAGGTATCTGTAATTATATATCTTAGGTGATTTTTGTTATCATGCCTTTCACATGAAAGATTATAGAGATTGGTAATGACAACGTTGAAGAATGATCGTTTCTTACGAGCTTTGCTACGTGAACCTGTAGACACCACCCCAGTATGGATGATGCGTCAAGCAGGGCGTTATTTACCAGAATATCGAGACACTCGTGCAGAGGCAGGGGATTTTCTTTCTTTATGTAAAAATACGGATTTTGCTTGTGAAGTGACATTGCAGCCTTTACGTCGTTATGCACTTGATGCCGCAATTTTATTTTCAGATATTTTAACTGTGCCAGACGCGCTCGGTCTAGGATTGTACTTTGAAACCGGAGAAGGACCAAAGTTCCATAAAACAGTCCGTACCGAACAAGATGTCGCAAATCTACCTAAGTTAAATGCAAAATCTGATCTTGCTTATGTGATGGATGCAGTTTCAACAATTCGATCTGCTTTGAATGGACAAGTACCATTGATTGGTTTTTCAGGCAGTCCATGGACTTTGGCAACCTACATGATCGAAGGTGGATCGAGTAAAGAATTTCGTTTCACCAAGCAAATGATGTATGCACAACCTGAAGTGCTTCATGCCTTGCTTAATCATCTTGCGGACTCAGTCATTGATTATTTAAATGCACAAATTGATGCTGGTGCTCAGGCGATTCAAATCTTTGATAGTTGGGGTGGTGCACTTGCACATCGTGAGTATGCTGAGTTTTCATTGAATTATATGACCAAGATTATTGCTGGGTTACAGCGTGAAAAAGATGGACGTCGTATTCCAATTATCGTTTTCACCAAAGGTGGGGGACAATGGCTGGAAACTATGTTAACGACAGGTGCTGATGCTTTTGGTCTTGACTGGACAACACCGTTGTATATAGCTCGTGATGTTGTTGCTGGTCGTGCAGCCTTGCAAGGAAACTTAGATCCTGCGGTACTTTATGGCTCTGCTGCTACTATTGAAAAATCAGTTAAAGCGATGCTTGACGATGCATATCGAAATGGTGAAAAGACGGGTTATATCGCAAACCTAGGTCATGGAATTACGCAGTGGGTTGATCCTGCCCAACCAAAAATCTTTGTTGATACAGTACATGAATATAGTGCGAAATATTTGGGTTAAATGATTAAGGGCTGAAGCGTTAACAGATCCTAATTATTTTTGAAAGGTTTATTTTGTGCCGTTATTTTTAATCCCGCTCGATTTCATGACTAAGGCAGCTTCTGCTGCCTTATTTGGTATATTGCTTTTAATAGCCTTTGCGCTCACTGCTCCGATGGGAAGCCATGAATATCAAGGTTTTTTCCGTTATGATTACTTGCTATTTTATGCATTGATTATCCAAGTTTGTTTGATCTATTTAAAGTTGGAATCGTGGGCAGAGGCAAAAGTGATTGCTTTATTCCATATCCTTGCGATGGGAATGGAAATATTTCTTACACACCCTGCAATTGCTTCTTGGCAGTATCCACAACCCGCAGTATTTAAATTACTAACAGTGCCTTTATTTGCTGGCTTTATGTATTCAGCCGTGGGAAGTTTTTTTGCGCGCTCCTTACGACTTTATCAAGTTTCTTTCGAAAACTTACCCACTTTTAGCAATATGTTGTTACTGGCAGTGTTGTCTTATCTCAACTTTATGACAAAGTTTTTTATTCCAGATATTCGTATAGGATTGTTTATTTGGAGTGTGATGATTTTTTGGAAAACGAAAATATACTTTCAATTACAACAACACCGCTTCAAGGTTCCGATGCTGCCAATTTTATTATTGCTCGCGTTTATCATTTGGATTGCGGAAAATATCAGTACTTTTTATAAAATTTGGCTATATCCAAGTCAAGTCGATGCTTGGCATATGGTTGGATGGGGAAAGTTAGGCTCTTGGTATTTATTATTGCTATTGAGTTTAGTGCTTGTACTTAAAATATTAGGTGTTCGTGATCAAAATGGAACTTGGAAATTGTATTAATACATTTTTAGTTTTCGATAATGGATAATCTAGGTATTTGTACAACCATATTATAAATATTTCAGTAATATTTAAAATTTTATTTGCTAAAAAACCTGAACCTCGTTATTTTAATTTGTGTCTGTGAGATGTCACAGCGCATTAGTAATAACAAAATACTACTAAAGAATAATTGATACTGGAGATTTTTCCGATGTTAAAAAAAATTGCATTAGCTGTATTACTCGCTGCTGGTTCAACTGTAGCAATGGCTGATAATGATGTAGGTTGTGGTGTTGGTACACAAGTATGGGCAGGTAAAAAAGGTGTAGGTCCTAAAATTCTTGCTGCAACGACCAACGGTATTTTTACTAACCAATTACTCGGTATTACTTTTGGTACATTGGGCTGCCGTCAAGGTGGGACAGTAACAGCACAAGTCGTTCAATTTACAAATGAAAACTCTGAGTCTTTAGCACGTGATATGGCTGTTGGTCAAGGCGAAAGTTTAAATGTTCTTGCTGAACTCATGCACATTAAATCTGAAGATAAAGCACGTTTCTTTGCAGTTTCTAAAGCAAACTTTGCTGAGATTTATTCAAGTAAAAATCAAAACACACTTCAAGTTTTAGATTCTTTACAAAACGTAATGTCAAATGATGATGTATTAAAAGCTTACGTTTAATCGATTACATTTAAAAAACCCTGTCCTTGTGACAGGGTTTTCTTATACTTAATCTGAATTATATTTAAAATATTTGTTGCTGAATGAAATTTTTAACTTTTGCGATTACTGCTTTTTTATCTCATATTGCACATGCTGCGATTGAGCCAAATATCAATAATTACCAGCAACTTGCTGAACAGAAAAAATTAGACCAACATATTACGTGGCAGCGTTTAATGTATGCTGAGCAGGCCAAAAAAAGCGAAGTCACATATACAGGATATTTTTATGCCAAAGATGGGCAAATAAACTTACTCAATGAGTTAAAAGCAGATATTCAGGCTTTATTTATAGCATCTGATGATAATCAGTCCATTCGTTGTAAATTTCCTGCACGAAGTCGTTGGTTGATGCAACAGTTAAACATCGACTCAAAACAGCTTCCAGCAGTGAATTGTCCTGAATTCGATGAATGGATCAATCAAATTAATCCTCATAAAGCAACGTTGATCTATGCAACTGATTTTATGGGTAATCCGAGCTCTATGTTTGGACACACCTTATTGCGTTTAGATCCTAAAGATCAACAACAATTAAACTTAGTTTCTTATGCAATTAATTATGCGGCAACGGTAAATAATCAAGACAATTGGTCTTATGCATGGAAGGGTTTAACTGGCCAATATCCTGGCGAATATTCTTTGATGCCATATTACCGTAAAGTAAAAGAATATGGTGATTTTGAAAGTCGTGATTTATGGGAATATGAGCTCAATTTGACACCAGAAGAAACACGATTCTTAGTTGAGCATATTTGGGAAATGCAACATGTAAGTTTCCCTTACTATTTTGTGAGTGATAACTGTGCCTATCGTTTACTCGGGCTAATTGACTTAGTCCGCCCAAATCTTAATCTAAAAGCTCAATTTAATTATGCAGCGATTCCAATTGAGACACTTAAAGCGGTCGATCAGCAGAAATTAGTAAAAGACGTTATTTATCGTCCAGCACTAGAAACACAACTATTATCTCAAGCAAAACAGCATGGAAGTAGTTTGGCAAAAGTTGCTCACAATGTTGCATTTACACCGATAGAGCAAGTGTCTGAAATTTTGCAACCTTATGAAATACACGATCAAGCCAAAATTCTTGAAATGGCTTATGATGATTTATATCTAAAATATATTAGTCATAAAGCCGATGCTGATTTTGCACCTATACATTTGCGCCAGTTACTCGCAAAGCGTAGTCAGATTCAGATAGATAAACAACGTCAAGAACCACAAAGACCTTCGATCCAGCCTGTTGAAGGACATCATGCTCGAAATATTTCTGTGAACATTGGAGAGGTGCAGGGCAAAACCTTTATTGAGCTGGGTCATCGTCAAGCTTATCACGACTTAATTGATCCATCGGGTGGTTATCGTTTAGGAACTCAATTACTTTTTCTAAATGGTGCGCTGCAATATCGCGAGGATAAGCTCAAACTTGAGCATTTAGATTTGCTCGCTGTTAATTCATATAATCCAATTCACCCCTTTAAAGCGCCTTTAACTTGGGGTTTTAATTTAGGTTGGAAACAAGAGGCGATTGATCAGGGTGATTTTACAGATCAATCCCAACATGGTGTCATGAATTTAAATATGCAAGTGGGCTACAGTTTAGCGGATGATGATCGTAAACATTTGTGTTATGCGCAAGTACAAGGACATTTACAAGGTGGCAGAGCACTCGAAAAAGGTTGGCGGATAGGGGCAGGGCCAACACTTGGGTGTATGAATCAGTGGACCAATCAAGTCAATAGCCTATTGCAAGTCGAGCTACCGTACTGGGAAGATCAAAAGCAATGGGGACTGAGGGTAGGAACACAAGTTCAGTATAGTTTAAATGCCAATAACGCTATCCGCTTAAATTGGAAATATGAACAACAAGATCATAAAGACTGGAATAAATTGGGTTTGGCTTTTATTCGTTTCTTTTAAAGAGATAATTGTTGAAGTGTGATCCTTGGGGATGCTTATACTTCAACAATCACATAGTATTTTTTAACTGCTTCAACCACTTCAAATGTACCCACAAATGCAGGAGGAATAATACCTGCATTTCCAGCAGTCACTTCAACAAATGAAGCTGTGTTGGCATCGTGGATTCGCACGACACCTTCAATGACTTGAAAGAACTCTTGTTTATTGTCCGCAAATTGGATATTCCAAGCTCCCACCTCACACTGCCAAATTCCACAGTCCATATGAGGATGCTCATATAGACTATAAGTCAGGCGTTTTGGATTTCCCGTGACCAGACGATCGGGACGTGGGTAATCAATACTCGCTTCAGGTTGAGATAATTCACCAAAACCTGCTAAGTGAAGAGATGACATGGTTAATGCTCAGTTTAATAACTTTCTGGAACGGCACTTAAAAACTCACGACGTGCATCTTTGTCTGTTTTAAAATCACCCACAAAAGAAACGGTACGTGTAGTTGACTCTTGTTTGCCAACACCACGCATCATCATGCACATATGCGCTGAGTCGATAACTACAGCTACACCACGCGCCTGTGTGACTTCTGCAACCGCTTCTGCGATTTGCTGAGTCAAATTCTCCTGAATCTGTAAACGACGTGCAAACATTTCAGTAATACGTGCAAATTTTGATAAACCGAGAACCTGACCTTCAGGTAAGTAGGCAATATGCACACGCCCATAAAATGGAAGCAAGTGATGCTCACAAAGTGAATAAAATTCAATATTTTTAACCAATACCATTTCATGGTTATCGGATGGAAAAACAGCACCATTTGTTACTTCAGCAAGCGTTTTGCTATAGCCAGAAGTTAAAAATGAGAAAGCTTTAGCCGCACGCATAGGTGTATCTTGTAGACCTGGGCGAGTAAGATCTTCACCAACGGCAGTTAAGATATTTGCGTACGATTGCTGCATAGACATAACAATGTTCACTTAGGTGGGTTGAACAAAACGGGAATTGTATCAGAAAACCGCTAGAAAAATTAACTTTGATCTAAGTACCGATTATTGTTTGTACTTTGGGTTCTTTTCTGCACGTTTTAATAGTACTAAAACTGCGCCAGTGCCACCTTGGTTTTCGGGGGCGCTGACAAATGCCAGTACATCACGGTGTTGTCTGAGCCAACCGTTCACATAGGTTTTTAAAATCGCTTCTGGGCCTTTTCCATGTACGATTTTGATGACATTTTGATTTTCGTCTTTAGCCATCTGAATGATTTGCAAAACTGCGGCGCGTGCTTGTTCAACGGTACAACCGTGTAAATCCACCGCTTCAAACCAGCGAATTTTACCTGCTTTTAAATCTTCAAATACTTTGTGCTGTAGTGTCGCAATGCGATAACTAAGAGCAGCTTGGCTTGCCACAGGATTTAAAATCGCTTGGGTATCAGAGATCTCAGTAAGTTCTTGCTCAGTGCCACCTTCTGCTGCTGCGCGTTTTGCCAAAGTTTGGGCATCTACTTTCTTTGAAGGTTTAGTCCGAATCTGTGCGATATTGCCATTATCAATGGGTTTTACACCCGATAACGCTTTTTTAAAAAGCTCGCTATCCTCCAATTCTTCAGCCTCAGCCTGAGAATTTTTATTCTCAGGCTGATTGGCAACTTTGCTTGAATGAGGATTGGAGATTTGCTTTTTAAATTGCTTTAATAACTTTTGGTGCTCTTTAGAAAGCGATGAATCTTTATTGCTCATATATCTTCATTAAACCGTTTGGGGTTGTCCAAAAAGGGCTGTGAAAGCCTGATCTGGTCTAGGCTGTTTCATAAAGCTTTCACCAACAAGGAAAGTATGAATATCATTAGCTTGCATCATCTCTACATCAGCAGGCGTGGCGATACCGCTCTCAGTGACCAATACACGAGAAGCAGGCAGCAATTTCTTTAAACGTAATGATGTATTTAAATCCACATCAAAAGTTTTAAGATTACGGTTATTCACGCCCAAAATACATTGCTCAGAAAGCCTTAATGCGCGTTCAAGTTCATATTCATCATGTACTTCAACTAAGACATCAAGCTGATGCTCAAATGCAGTCTTAGACATTTCTTCAAGCTGTTGATCAGATAAACATGCCACGATCAATAAAATACAATCGGCATGTAAAGCTCTTGCTTCAACGACATTATAGGGATCAATCAAGAAATCTTTGCGTAATGCAGGCAGGGCACAGTGATTGCGTGCAATCGCAATATTCTCATCTGCACCTTGGAAGAAATCTACATCGGTCAGAACAGAGAGGCATGCTGCGCCTGCTTGTTCATATTGTTGTGCAATTTCCGCAGGATTAAAGTCTGCACGAATGATGCCTTTTGATGGAGAGGCTTTTTTAATTTCAGCAATCACAGCAGGACGTTTATGTTGTAATGCATTGGCAAAGCCACGAACAGGTGTTGCTTCCTTTGCCCATTGTTCAACATCATGCAAACTACGTTGTTTCAAACGCGCAGCAAGTTCCTCATGTTTGCGGTCAACAATTTTACCGAGAATGGTATTTTGAATATCGATCATGAGAAATCCTTAATCTGCCTGATATTGTTTCAATGTTTTGGTAAATTCAGCCAAAATACTCATTTTCTCTAAGGCTTGTCCGCCGTAAAGAATATCTTGTGCTAGTTCAACTGCTTGTTTATAGGTGTTGGTAAGACCAGCAACATATATGCCTGCGGCTGCATTCAGTGCGATCATATTTGCGGCTTTTTCACCGATTTCAGATTTATCACGACCCAAAGCATCTTTAATCAATTTTAAGCTTTCTTCAGAACTGTTGACGACTAAACCTGTCAGGGTTTGAGACGGAATACCCACATCATCGGGAGTGAGCGTCCATTCTGTAATTTCGCCATCTTTTAATTCTGCAACTGAGGTTGGAGCTGCAAGACTAATTTCATCTAAACCATCTTTGGAATGTACAACCAATACATGGACAGCACCGAGTTGTTTCAGAACTTCCGCAATCGGGCGACAAAGCTCATCTGAAAATACACCAATGACAAAGCGATTTACACCAGCAGGATTGGTCAGTGGACCGAGTAAATTGAAAATACTTCGAATCCCAAGTTCACGACGTGGTGCAACAGCATACTTCATGGCTTTATGGTGATTCGGTGCAAACAGAAAACCCACACCCATTTCACGGATGCAGCGTTCAGTTTGTTGCATGTCTAAATCAAGTTGGATCCCCATTTTTTCAAGTACATCTGAGGAGCCAGATTTACTTGAAACACCGCGATTACCATGCTTTGCAATCGTTGCGCCAGCGGCGGCAATCACAAAGCTTGAGGCTGTAGAAACATTAAATAAATTTTGTCCGTCTCCACCTGTTCCCACAATATCCACAAGATGGGGGATATCACTCACATCAATCTTGATTGCAAACTCTCGCATGATCCTTGCTGCTGCGGTGATCTCATCAATGCTTTCACCTTTCATACGTAGGCCCATCATCAATGCGCCAATCTGAGCATCGGTTGCTTCGCCTTGCATGATACTTCGCATGACATCTTCCATTTGTGTTTGAGTCAAATGGATATTTTTTGTAATGTGATTAAGTGCCTGTTGAATATTCATAATTTGGATATAGCATTCATGCTCTAATGTTTTGAAGGAATGTAGTGAATGAGGGTATTCATGACTACTGACTTACATACGTCAGGCGTTATGTTATCAGAAAATAGTTTAGATTTTATAGGGTAGGTTGATATTTCACTTACTTGTTCAGACCTAAAACGGCATGGCTGCTAAACTTTGGTTTAGTTGTTATAATTTTGAATCATTATAAAAAGATATTTGTCATAACCCTGCTTCATTGTTTTTTAATTATTCCAACTGTTCTTAAAGGTATTTCATCGTGCATGTCAGTCAACTTTTTCATTATCCAGTCAAATCATTACGTGGTAACGCACTAACTGAGATGGAAATCGATTCTTTCGGACCAAAATGGGATCGTAGGTGGATGCTAGTGGATCATGAAGGACGTTTTATCACTCAGCGTCAGTGCGCGATTATGGGACAGATCAGTGTCAAGGTATTTGCTGAGACAGTACGTTTTGAATTCCAAGGCGATGAGGTAACTTTAAGTCTTGAGGAAGCACAAGGACAGGTTGATGATCGTCTGATCACAGTATGGCAAGATCAATTGCAAGGCAACCGTATAGATCATCCTGTAAATCAATGGTTCAGTCAGATATTAGGGCGGGAAGCGTGTTTGGTCTTTATGCCGCAGAGAACCTTGCGACAAGTCGATTTGGAATATGCACAGCAAGGTGATCGCGTTGGTTTTGCTGATGGTTTTCCTTTTCTAATTATTGGCGAGGCGTCGGTAGAATTTCTTGCTGAAAAAGTTGGATTTCCATTAGATGTGCAACGGTTTAGACCTAATATTGTGATTTCAGATTGTGAAGCATTTGCTGAGGATCATTGGAAACAGATTCAGATTGGTGAAATTAAATTTGATTTGGTTAAGCCATGTTCTCGTTGTGTTATTCCTACGATTGATTTAAAAACCAGCCAAAAACAACCTGAAGTTATGAAAGCCATGCTGGCGTATCGGAAGCAAGGTAATAAAGTCATGATGGGACAAAATGCATTGCATCGAGGGATCGGATTGATTTCACTTGGACAAGAAATTCAAATTTTAAAATAACAACATCTTAAACCTATCTTTTATTGATCTTCAAAATGAAAAATGCCAATCGATGTCGATTGGCATTTTTACTGGAACTAGAGTTAATGACGTTATTGCTGATCGTCTACTGGTTCTCTCACGCCAAGCAGTTGACTGGTGGCGGTACCAGCAGTCATTGAACCGTTTACATTTAATGCAGTACGCCCCATATCAATCAGTGGTTCAATCGAAATGAGCAGGGCAACCAGCGTAACTGGAAGTCCCATAATCGGTAGAACAATCAGTGCTGCAAATGTTGCACCTCCGCCAACACCAGCTACGCCAATAGAACTGAGTGTCACAATAATCACCAATTGTGCAATCCATAAAGGGTCGAGTGGGTTAATACCTACAGTGGGAGCAACCATTACCGCCAACATCGCTGGATATAAGCCTGCACAACCATTTTGCCCAATGGTCGCACCAAATGAAGCTGAAAAACTGGCAATACCTTCAGGTACACCAAGTTGCTTTGTTTGTGTTTCTATATTTAAGGGAATACTTGCTGCACTAGAACGACTGATAAACGCAAAGCTTAAAACAGGGAATGCTTTTTTGAAAAAGTCGATTGGGTTAACGCGTACAAACAATAGAATCAGTGCATGTACCAGAAGCATGATGATCAGCCCCAAATAAGAAGCGATGACAAATTCACCGAGTTTGATGATGTCGGCGAGGTTTGCCGTTACCACCATTTTGGTCATCAATGCAAGTACACCATAAGGCGTGAATTGCATAACTAAGCGAACTAGACTGATAATTAATGCTTGTAATGCCTCGATCCCGTGTCGAATTCGCTCCCCATTAATTTTGTCTTTCTCCATGAGCTTTAAGGCTGCAACACCTAAGAACGCAGAAAAAATAACCACACTAATGATTGCGGTAGGACGAACACCTGTTAAGTCCGCAAATGGATTCTGCGGAAATAATGAAAGCAGCAGCTTCGGAATATCGAGATTGGCAACTTGTCCAATATATTGGCTTTCAATCGCCGCTAAACGTTCTGTTTCACGAACGCCTTGGACCAAACCTTCTGCTGTTAAACCAAAGAGATTGGTAACGCTGATTCCTACAAAGGCAGCAATCGCTGTGGTGAAAAGTAAAATACCAATCACTAAAATGCTGATTTTTCCCAATGAGGTGGTCTGATGTAATTTAACAACAGCACTTAAAATTGAGATAAAAATAAGTGGCATAACTACCATTTGTAACAGTTGTACATAACCATTACCAACGATGTTGAACCATGCCACCGATTGATCGAGTACAGTACCTTCACCGTAAATGGTTTTGAGACCTAAACCGAAAATGATACCAATCAGCATTCCGATCAATACTTTTTTGGCTAGACTCCAGTCATGGCGATTGGTAAAAAATAATCCAGCCAAAAGCAAGATAAAAACAAGAATATTCAATAAAACGAGTGTATTCACAAGAGGTGTCCTGATAGATGATTCAGGGAGCCAGAAGCTATAAATAATGATTTTAATTTTAGCATCGTGTTACCCTGAAAGCTTAATCATTCCTATGACTATAGTTAATCGAAAAAATTAAAAAGCACTTTTTAGACGCTTGGTGATGGCTTCAATTAATTTTCTTTTTTAAATGTGAAAAATACATTAATTATTGAAATAGAATGATTTGTTCTAAGTTAATATAGACTGTATGTTAATTTTAAAATATAAAAAATTGTTGATAGAGAGTAGTTATTTATTGTTTTTAGATGTTTAAAATTAAAACAACCTATTCATTTAGAATAGGCTGTCAGACTTACTATATGAAATTGTTTTACATTTTAAGCGTAGATATCTAAGAAATTTTTGAAAATTTGATGCCCGTGTTGGCTTAGGATAGATTCAGGATGGAACTGAACACCTTCAACAGGGAGGGTTTTGTGCTTAACACCCATAATCTCTTCAATGGTTCCATCCGCTTGGTTGGTCCAACACGTTACTTCTAGGCATTCTGGTAAGCTTTCTTGTTCGATCACAAGAGAGTGATAACGCGTTGCTGCAAATGGAGAAGGGAGGTGACTAAAAATCCCTTTATCACTATGGTGCATATCAGATAAACGACCATGCATTACTGTTTTCGCACGTATGATGTTACCGCCAAATGCTTGACCAATCGCTTGATGACCTAAACATACACCGAGTAAAGGTATTTTTCCTGCAAAGTGGTTGATTGCAGGAATTGAAATCCCTGCTTCACTTGGTGAGCATGGACCAGGACCAATAACTAGGTATTTTGGCTGCCATCGCTCAATATCCTCTAATGTGACTTGATCATTACGAACAACTTTTACTTCTTGATTCAATTCACCAAAGTATTGAACGATGTTGTAAGTAAAGCTGTCATAGTTGTCGATCATTAGAAGCATTTTAGAGTCAACCTGTTGATTGTGTTGAATATCTTTGAGATGGATGTTATGTATTACCCACTTTAAGAAAAGTGACATTCCGAATATAGAAAAGCCACTTTACTTAAGTGGCTAATGTATCAGATTTTAATTCTCTTGTGACTACATCATTTACGTATGAATTTAAGTAGTAGCCGAATCAACCATCTTTGAGTTGTAGCGTTATTTAGCTGGATTCGTACTTGTGATTTAAACATGTTAAATATTAACATATAATGATGTATACCTAGATCATCAAAAGAATGAGTACAACATCGGTAGCAAAGTCTGATTAAAGCATAGGCTTTTGCATTTTTTATTGTGTGTCTAGGTGGAAAAGGAGTCCATAATGAATATTAAAAAACTGGTGGGTGGTCTATTGAGCATTGCTGGGTTGATGGTGGTTGATGTCTACTTCAACAGTGTAATGGCTTTGGTTCCACAAGCGGAAAGACATCGGATTTCAACTGGTGGTCATAGTGGGCAATATGGATATCGACAATCCACTGCGAGTAGCCATTATTATGTCCCAAATAAATATTATGCGGGTGCAGCTCGGCATCCTGATGTCATGGATATTTGGGTGCTGACTGCCTCAGGAGATGCGAGAGATCTTAGACAAAGAGCTGTGGATGCTTGTAATGCTGTCATGGGTGGAGGCTGTGATGATGGGGGCTGGTGGACTGATGCCACCATGACTGTTTTGCGTACTGCATCTGGTGGACTTTATTTCGCAGGTGGATGGGATCCTAGTGAATCTCGACGTGTACATGAACTTTGTAATAGTCAACAACCACTACCTTGTGAAGTAGTTGGAAAATACAATAATTATCGGAATCATACTCCTGTTAGGTCTGCGCATAAACATTATGCTGCAGTTGCAAGAATTGATGGGAAGGATTATGGCGATAAACTCTATATTGCCAGTGGCTTTACTTCATTACATGCAGCGCAAAGTGCAGCGATGGTCAAATGTCAGCAAGCATCGGGCAGCAAGCCATGCGGTATGGGTGTTTGGGTGGCAAATGGGGTGCTTCATATTTATCAATCACAAAGCCATTTTAGTTCAATGGTTGAGAGTTCACCTCAACGAGCAGAACAAGCAATGAAACAATATTGCATAACTCAGCAATTTAAAAATTGCCAAACTCAAGCCCAGTACGATAGCCGTCAACCAGGAATTTTTGTACATGATTATTTAACATTGCTGAAAGATTAACTTGGTTTTTGAAGAATAAAATGTAATTGGGTGACCTTCAATATGTGTTAGCAAGTAACATTGAATGTTTAGTACATGATAATGAAGAATAGTAAATAAAGTGAGATTGAAATGAAATTTAGAACAACATCATACTATTTCTTGGTAATTTCGACTGTGATGATTGTAAATGGGGTTATGCCACATTTAGCCAATGCATATACGCCACAAGCAGAAAGGCATCGAATTGCAACGAGTGGTGGAACCCAGCAACCTCCTCGTGATTATCGGGTACATTATGGTGGAATGGCATGGCATGTGGATGCTGTTGATGTTTGGGTGGATACGAAGTGGTATGGTCCAGGAGGTGCAGCCAGTGCCAAAAACACTGCTCTGCAAGCCTGTAATGCCGTAATGGGCGGCGGCTGTAAAGATGGTGGTTCGTGGTCAGATTCCAAAGTAGTGATTATGCGTCGTGCGAATGGGGATATCTATTGGGTTTGGGGAGGAGGTGATGGTAAAAGCGGTGATTATAAAAAAGGTCTTGCGGAATGTTCCGCTCAACAGCCTTTAACATGTGAAATATTGGGGCGTTATGGTAGTTATACCAGTAAGAGGCATTTTCCTGATGCTTCGGTACGTAAATTTTATGCAGCAGGCGCAGAAATTGAAGGTGAAGCGTATAATAATAAGTTATATATTGCCAGTGGCTTTAATTCACTAACTGCGGCACAGAATGCGGCGATGCAAGCCTGTCGTCAAGCTGCAGGAAAGAATCGATGTAAAGGTGTTGCTTGGGTAGGCAATGGAGTGATTCAGACCTACGTTGCACAGCAACATCATGGTGCTGTCATCGAGAGTTCAAGTGGACGTGCGCAGAAAGCAGTTAAACGTTATTGTGGTAATCGAAATTTTAAAAAATGTAAGTCACAAACCCAATATGATAGCCGTCAATCTGGGATTTTTGTGCATGATTATTTTGCTGGGATGAAAAATTAAGAGCTGTTTTTGATATTTTGGCTAATGGTCATCGCAATATATCCCCCCTTTTGTGCTTCTTATTAATATACGATTGAGTTATAAGGAAACGATATCAATACGTGTGTTTAACCTCCATAATTATTTCTAATTGAATACTTTGTCAAAATAAGCGACAAGTGAATCAAAAGTCTAAATGAATTGATTGGAATGAAGTTCAAAAGAATGATATAAAAAGTCAAATTTATGCAAACGATATGTGGCATAAATAGCACTACAATAGTTCTTTGTTACATGTATTGCACTATTTTGGTTCAATAAGCCTTTTTTAGGGACGGCTTGAAATATAAATGTGTGAATATGGTGCATTTGCGATTGCAGACATGCGAATAGACATAGGACATGGAGCTTGAAATATTTTTTCTATAAAGAATTTCAATATTTTAAGTATGCTTTAAAATTGTTGGTATGGTAATTGCTTATTATATGCCAACAGCTAACACGCACTTAACAAGTGCACATAAATTTCATTGGAGCAAATGAGCATGGCGAACAAGGTCCTTCAACTCATCAAAGAAAGTGGCGCAAAATGGGTCGATTTTCGCTTTACTGATACTAAGGGTAAAGAGCAACATGTAACTTACCCAGCAGATACAATTGATGAAGATACATTTGAAGACGGTAAAATGTTTGATGGTTCTTCAATCTCTGGTTGGAAAGGCATTGAAGCTTCGGACATGATCTTACGTCCAGATGCTGAAACAGGTTTCCTTGACCCGTTCTTTGCTGAGCCTACAGTTGTTGTGACTTGTGACGTAATTGAGCCATCTACTGGCCAAGGTTACGAGCGTGACCCACGTTCGATTGCTCGTCGTGCAGAAGAATACTTAAAATCTACTGGTATTGGTGATACTGCATTCTTTGGTCCAGAACCAGAATTCTTTGTTTTTGACGAAGTGAAGTGGGACATTGACATGTCTGGCGCTCGTCATACGCTGATCGCTGAAGAAGCTGCTTGGTCTACTGGCAAAGATTTCGAAGCTGGTAACTCTGGTCACCGTCCTCGTGTTAAGGGGGGGTATTTCCCAGTTCCTCCAGTTGATTCTCATCAAGACATGCGTGCTGAAATGTGTGCACGTATCGAAGACATCATGGGACCTGGTCGTGTAGAAGTACATCACCACGAAGTTGCATCATGCCAATTAGAAATTGGTGTGAGCTTCAATACACTTGTTCGTAAGGCTGATGAAGTTCAACAGTTTAAATATGCAGTTTGGAACGTTGCTCATCAATATGGCAAAACAGCAACATTTATGCCTAAGCCAATGGTGGGTGATAATGGTTCTGGTATGCACGTTCACATGTCGATCTCTAAAGATGGCAAGAATTTGTTCGCAGGTGACGAATATGCAGGTTTATCAGAAACAGCATTGTTCTTCATTGGTGGTGTAATTAAACATGCTCGTGCGTTGAATGCGTTAACAAACCCTTCTACTAACTCATACAAGCGTTTAGTTCCTCACTTCGAAGCACCGATTATGCTTGCTTACTCAGCACGTAACCGCTCTGCATCTATCCGTATTCCTTACGTTTCAAACCCTAAAGGTAAGCGTATCGAAGCTCGCTTCCCAGATCCAATGATGAACCCGTACTTAGGTTTTGCAGCATTGTTGATGGCTGGTCTTGATGGTATCCAAAACAAGATCCACCCAGGTGAAGCTGCTGATAAGAACTTATATGATCTTCCACCTGAAGAAGAAGCAAAAATCCCAACTGTTGCTCATAGTTTAGATATGGCGCTTGAAGCACTTCAAAATGACCACGAATTCTTGTTGAAAGGTGGTGTGTTCACTAAAGAAATGCTTGATGCATATATCGAACTTAAAACTGAAGATGTACGTCGTCTTAACACGACTACTCACCCAGTTGAATTTGATATGTACTACAGCTTGTAATACTTTCCGAATAAAAAAACTCGCTTCGGCGAGTTTTTTTATGCTGTTGATAGAAATTGAATTTCATACATTATTACGAAAAAAATCATGTAAACTCATGGGGTCTGCTGTCACTTCACAGATGCTTGCGACAGAGGACATTTTTTAGATGTTACAAGGCGGGGTGTATGAAATTTAGTGCTTCTAAATGAATACGAGCTAACGTAGTAACATCAAAAAATGACCCTGTCCCGAAGGGTTATGTCTAAAACTTCCCCAAACTTCGTTATGAAACTTGACAAGGGTATCGCCATTGTCTACGTTTCATGCCTTGTTTATGTGGTTTTAGCCTATAACGCAATGCATGGCTGAAGTATCAGCAGACCCTTATGATGTTTTTAGTGAGTTAAGCATGCGAAATTTACAACCAAATAGAATAAAAGGAAAAGATATTCCTACTGCTTTAAAAAAATGGTTGTACGCATCAGGTTCACTTACTCAGCAACTTACAGATCTTGGCGGTGGCGAGTTTCATGTTGAACGTATTAGAGAGCATTATCAACGCTTAGCATTTGCTGATAGCAAATGGATGAATATGCCAGCACATCATATCGCATGGGTGAGAGAGACGTATCTTTATGGCTCTGAGTCACAAGCTTGGGTGAAAGCAAAAAGTATTTTTCCGATTCTCAGCCTACAAAAAAAAGCCAGAATATTTAAATACATCCGAAATAAGCCAATTGGTTGGTTTCTATTTCAACGTACGAATCCTGCCTGTGAAAGACGAATTATTTATACCGAAGAGGGTTGGGCGCGGCAAAGTTGTTATACTTGGCATGGATGTAAATTTATCGTACAGGAAACTTTCCTGCCTAGATTTGAACAGTTTATTGAACAGCATTGACTCTAAGGATTCGCATGGATACGGTGCAACAAACTACATGGCGACAGCGTTTAGAAGCCTATTATTATTTATGTCGTTTTGATAAACCCATTGGCACAGAATTAGTGTTTTGGCCAACGATGTGGGCTTTGTGGGTTGCGTCTAAAGGAATTCCTGATTTAAAAATACTGCTCGTGATGTCGCTAGGGGTTTTGTTTATGCGGGCTGCAGGTTGTGCGATTAATGATTTTGCGGACCGTAAAGTGGATGCGCATGTTGAGCGTACAAAAACTCGACCTCTAGCGACCGGTGTGATTCGAGCGAGAGAGGCTGTATTTGTTTTTTTAGCTTTGGTTGCTGCTAGCGCCTGTTTGTTGTTTTTCTTGCCAATTGAAACGTTTTATTGGTCATTTGGTGCATTGTTCTTAGCGTTTATTTACCCTTTTATGAAACGCTATACTCACTTGCCTCAAGTGTTTTTAGGTGCTGCTTTCTCTTGGTCTATTCCCATGGCTTATACGGCGGTTGGGCAGACACCTGATCTAATATGTTGGTTGTTATATTTTGGCAATTTGGCATGGACGGTTGCCTATGACACGCAATATGCCATAACTGATCGCGAATATGATTTGAAAATCGGTGTGAAATCTACCGCAATTTTATTCGGTCGTTATGATATTCAAATTATTGGTTTACTTCAGGTATTAAGCCTGATTTTGATTGGCATAGCATTATCTTTAGAAAACTTGCTTATACCATTTGGTCTGCTTGCATTGCTTATCGTGGCAATAGATTTTGTATATCAAGCAATAAAAACTAAAGATCGTAATCCTCAACTTTGTTTTTGGGCATTCCGTCACAATCGTTGGGTGGGGATGATAATTTTTATTGGAATCTTTTTGGGTTCATTTTTAAAATGACTTATTAGTTGAAAAGTGTACTATGCAGAACACTTTTTTTATGTATTAATAGAAATGCATGTAGCTTCATGCACAAAAAAACAAGGACTAAAAGGATATTTTATGAAACGGTCAAATATTGCTTTGGCAGCATTTTCAATGACAACATTATTACTTGCTGCTTGTGGAAGCGATAATAAAAATCATCATGAAGGTTCAGCGCCTACCTATTTATCTGAAATACCCTATGATGCAAATAAAACTCAGCTTCCTGCTGAAGCTGCTGAGAGTATTGGAGCAAAATCAATCAATGTAATGACTTATAATATGGTTGATGTTCAGGGGAAAATTGCAAAAGCTACAGCAATGGTGATGTTTCCAAAAGTCGCACCGCCAGCAGATGGATACAGGACAGTGGTTTGGGGGCATGGAACAGTTGGTGTTGGTGATGATTGTGCACCAAGTCAAAATGTATTGCATCCTCGTTTTTCGATTCTAGCGCAAACATTATTAAAAGCTGGATATGTCATTATTGCGCCTGATTATGAAGGCTTGGGTACGAAAGGTATTCACCCTTATTTAAACCTTAAGAGTGAGTCGTTGTCTGCAATTGCAGCGGTGAAAGCAGTAAAAGATCGTTACGGTTTTCAACTTCAAGGTGATTGGATGTCGATAGGGCAGTCACAGGGGGGGCATGCTGTATTGGGGATTGCTGAATTTGCGAATAAAGACAGTAGTTATAAAGGGACTGTTGCTGGTGCACCAGCTTCTAGTTTAGGGAAAATTATTCAAAGTTATATTGATCCACAGTTCAATCTTGATGATGAGGGTAAACCTAAGGCTCACGGTTTGAATCGATTGGATGAAAACTTGCAGCAAGTACGGTATGCAGTTGCAAATGGAATTTTGACTGAGGAACAGGGTCAAGAAAAGATAAATGAAATTGCTTATGGTTATGCTGAATTGTTAGCTTATGCAGCGTTTACAACTGTTGGTGCTAAAGCGCAGCATAAAAACTATGATTACAAAAATATTTTTACGGCTAATGCTGCTGAAATTGCAGAGTTGGCATATGGTCGTACTGGTGATGATGGGGCGTGTTTAAGTTATCCAGCTCCTAATAGTGGAAATGGTTTACAAGAACAATTTAGAGCTGGGATTGTGGATTATTTAAGTAATCCGACGCACAAACTCGCAGACTTTGGTATTGATTTGGAGAAATTCAAAAAAGACCCTATTGTTCAGGCATTTTTAGAAGAAACTCAACCTGCTACGAATGCCACTGAATCTCAAGTTATAAAAACACCAGTGTTTATTATTCAAGGTGAAAAAGATCAGGCAGTATTACCAGTTGTTACGCAAGGTTTATTTGCAAACATGAAAACTAATGCTTTGAAGTTTTTCCCTCAAGCAGACTATGCTGATCGTTATAAATTAACAATTGTACCGAATGCAACGCACACACAGGCAATTGTGTGTGAAAATGCGAATGCGGTAGATTTTATTCAGGAACATATGTCGGCTGGGACGGGTATTGTTTTGACTGATGCAGATAAAGATGCAAGTCAAAATTCTCATTGTACAGGCAAGAGCTAATGCCTCGCTTGATTTGATTTTAATCGACAAAAGAGTCTCTTTATTGAGGCTCTTTTTTTGTTATAGTGTCGCCTTGTTTGAAATATTACTTTTTTGGAATCGGCTATGAGTCAAAATGCTGTTGAAAAAAGATCTGTACCATGGGTTTTGATGGGGTTGGGGTTGCTGATTCCAATTTTTATCGTTGGCATGGCCTTTCTAGCGGCGAAAAGTGATGCTAAAACTAAAAGAGAATATGAACGACAACGTGCTGAAATAGCAAAAAGATTTGAGCAGCAAAAAAAAGCAGAGCAAGAAGCTGCAACTTTGGAAAAATAATTCTCAATCAGTTTAGTTTAGCGAATATCCATCTGTAACTGCTTTATAGATGGAATTTGCGTATAACGTTGTACTAAATAAACCTGCTTGTTGCAACATGTGATCACGCTTTTTATCTTCTAATTCTTTACCTATATGGCTAGGATCATCTAGTTCTATAATTGCAATCACTTGCATATCTTTGTCTAAAATTACAAAGTCTGTGACTTTACGATTAAAGCGGCTTCGAATCTTATAATGATCACTGGTAATCAAGGCGCTAAAAAGCAACCTGTGCCAAAATATGATGTTGCGGAAAAGCTTGTTGCAACCTTAAAAACATTTGTGATTCAAAGTTAGTAATAACAGGACGGGCAAAAAACTCTTGTTTGAAAAAGTATGAGCGTACACAGCTGATCAATAAAAGTAGAGCGCTAATACTACCAATGAATAAAAATATGGGGTGACTGGATTCAAACATTCTAAATTAAGTGTCAATAAAAAACCCACTCAAAGAGAGTGGGTTTTTAGAATCTTGGCTCTCCCACCTGGGCTCGAACCAGGGACCTGCGGATTAACAGTCCGTCGCTCTACCGACTGAGCTATGGGAGAATCTGGATATGCATTTTATGCATATCATTTTTAACGGTCAAGCTATTCATTTAAGAATTTGGCTCTCCCACCTGGGCTCGAACCAGGGACCTGCGGATTAACAGTCCGTCGCTCTACCGACTGAGCTATGGGAGATTAGCTTGGCTCTCCAACCTGGGCTCGAACCAGGGACCTGCGGATTAACAGTCCGTCGCTCTACCGACTGAGCTATTGGAGAATCTGATGCGCATTTTAGGCATGAAATATTCATGCGTCAACAAGAATAGTAAATAAAATGAATCGTTTGCTTGATAAATATTCTTTTCGGATTTTATTTATAAAAAAACTGCCCAAGGTGGGCAGTTTTTATGCAAGAAATAAAAGATTATTTCTCAACACCTGCTGGTTGACCTGCAAGTTTTGCATTTGCATAGTCCCAGTTCACTAAGCTTTCTAAGAAAGTTGCGATGTATTTAGGACGTAAGTTACGGAAATCGATGTAGTAAGCATGTTCCCAAACATCAATTGTCAATACTGCAATTTGACCATGAGCGAGTGGTGTATCTGCATTGGCAGTTTTAGTAATTGATAATTTACCATTTACTTCATCAGCTACTAACCATGCCCAACCTGAACCAAATTGAGTTGTTGCAGCAGCCGTAAATTCTTCTGCAAACTTTTCGTAGCTACCAAAAGCTTCATCGATTTTAGCTGCAATCGCGCCAGTTGGTTTACCACCACCATTTGGTTTCATGCTGTTCCAATAGAAGGTGTGGTTCCATACTTGAGCAGCATTGTTGAAGATACCTGCTTTAGATGCATCACCAGCAGATGCTTTGATGATTTCTTCTAAAGATTTACCTTCAAGGTCAGTACCTTTGATTAGGTTATTTAAGTTAACAACATAAGTATTATGATGTTTATCATGGTGATATTCTAAAGTTTCACGTGTGATATGTGGTGCTAAGTCATCATAGCCATATGGAAGTGCAGGTAAAGTAATGGTTGTCATGTTTCAATCCTTGCATTTGCTGGGTTTTACATTAAGTGGCTCTATTGTAAATGATTCTAAAGACAATATGACAGTCTTTTAAAGAACTATACACAATAACGACTTAATTTAAATGTATAACCTGCGCTTGAAATGAAGCAAAGTTTGATTTGAAGCGCAAGACAGCATTATGGAAAAATATTTAACAAAATCGGAGAGTGCGACTGGGTTAAATAGGGTTGTTTAATTCAAAATAATTTGCCTCAATTGCAAATTGATTTGCAATTGCTTGAGCTAAACGCTGTACGCCATAACGTTCAGTTGCGTGATGTCCACATGCAAAATAATGAACACCTAGTTCTTTAGCTTGATAAAAAGTACGCTCACTTACTTCGCCTGAAATATAAGCATCACAATTTTCCTGAGCTGCTTTTTCAATAAAGTCTTGAGCTCCCCCTGTACAGAAACCTACTTTTTGAATAGCAGATTTATTGCAGGGCAGGTGAAGCACAGAAAAATCAAAAATTGTTTGTAACTTTTCTTTGAACTGTTCAGGACTTAATGTACTTTCTAAATAACCAATATTGCCGATAGGATGTCTTTCTGTTGGATCTAAGGCTTCTATGTTTTGTAGACCGATTAATTCGGCTATTGCTGCATTGTTACCTAAGGTCGGGTGGGCGTCTAAAGGTAGGTGATAGGCAATGAGTGAAATGTTGTTTTGAATTAGTTTTTTGATACGATTGCCACGCATTCCTGTGATTGGATAGGGTTCGCCTTTCCAAAAATAGCCGTGATGAACCAGTAAGGCATCTGCTTGTTGTGCAATTGCAGCATCAATAGCATCCTCTGAAGCTGTAACAGCACAAATGATTTTATTTACATCAGACTTACCTTCAATTTGTAAGCCATTTGGCGCGTAGTCTTTAAACTCATTTGATTTTAAAGTTTGATTACACCATTGCACTATGTCATGCAAATTTGCCATAGAATTCCTCAAATGATTTACATTTTATAGCTGTCAATAAAAACATACTTTTTAATGTAACTAAAGCTAGACAAAAATTTTTTAACTTTTGCATTGTTTTTAAGTAATTTACATTACAATGATGGAAATTTTCTGTTCCGACAACAGACTCAATAATTTGTTCATAACATAAATTTCGCCTAGAGGACAATAAACGTGCGCCGTGCATTTACATGGTTACCTTGGGTATTACTCATTGTCGTTATATTCAGCTTTCTCGCTTGGCAAAAATCACATCAGCCGAAACCAACAGTAGCGTCTGATGGTGTGAAAATGCCAGCAGAAAAGGTCGAACCCTTAGTCGATACGAATCGCATGGGTGGGGTAGTTTCCTATAATGCTGCAGTTAAAGTGGCGGCACCTGCCGTGGTCAATATTTTTACCACCCAAAAAATTAAGCAACCAAATCATCCCCTGTTAAATGATCCTGTATTTCGTGAATTTTTTGGTAATCAGATTCCTCAGCAACCAAAAAATGAAAACAGTTTGGGTTCAGGTGTGATTGTGCGTGCTGATGGTTATATTCTGACAAATAACCATGTTATCGCACAGGCAGAGCAAATTGTCGTTGCGTTATATGATGGACGTCGTGCAGAAGCGAAAGTCATTGGTACAGATCCAGATACAGATTTAGCTGTGATCAAAATTGAGTTGGATAAACTTCCTGTATTACCGTTTAAACTTAGTGGTAATGAGGTTGGTGATGTTGTATTAGCGATTGGTAATCCATTTGGTGTAGGGCAAACTGTTACGCAAGGGATTATTTCTGCAACAGGACGATCAGATTTAGGTATTAACACCTATGAAGATTTTATTCAAACGGATGCTGCCATAAATCCAGGTAACTCGGGTGGGGCATTGATTGATGTTGCAGGTAATTTAATCGGCGTAAATACTGCGATATTTTCACAGTCTGGCGGTTCACTTGGAATTGGTTTTGCTATCCCTGCGAAGGTTTGTCAGCAAGTCTTAAACTCTATCCTAAAAGATGGACGTGTTGTCCGTGGTTGGCTGGGAATCAGTCTAATTCCAAACAATTTAGATGAAAACGTACTGACTGCAAAACCGGTTGGTGTTCTAGTTGCAGATGTCTTACGTGGAGGACCAGCAGATCAAGCAGGTGTGAAACGTGGCGATACGATTATTCAAGTCAATGATGAGCAGATTTCGTCAGCTTCTCATTTAATTAATTATGTTGCATTGCAAGCACCTGAGAGCATGATTGATATTGTTGTTGAGCGTGACGGTAAGCAACAGAAGTTGGAGGTGAAGGTTGGGGAAAGAAAAGTTCAACAAAATACTCAATCTCAATATATTCCATTACCAAAAGGTCAATAATTCTTTGAATCAGGAATTGTTGATTCATTTATCTTAATAAAAAAGCCTGTTGATCTTATCGATCAACAGGCTTTTTGCGCTTTTATAGGCTTTTTATTTTTTATTAAATCATCCAAATTTGATAATTTGATGACAACTGTCAAAGTTTTGATGTAATCCAATTCAATCTATTGAATCAGCAATAAAAATTTTTTTTAAAATTTATAATCCAACTGTAACCAAAGCTTTTCGGTATCTACACCAAAATCTTCAGCTTGATAGCTGGAAAATTTTGCTAATCCAGATAACCCCTTGATTGGTAATGCTTGACCATAGGAAAAAGAAAATTCTTGGCCATAGTTTAATCCTTTTATATCACTTCGGTAATGATGCAGCTCGGTTGCTAATTTACCTTTGCTGAATATATTAAAACTTGAGCTTATATAAAGATCACGTAAACCATTGGCTGGTGTATTTAAGAACAGGTCACTCCAGCCATTGAAGCGATGTTTAGTTGCAAGTGGAGTTTGAAAAGCAATTTTACCTTCGTCACTACTTAAAACTTCATAACCAATTGCAACTTCACCAAGCGGTTTCTGTCCAGAAACTTGGTAGCCAAGTTCTAAAGCATAATAATCAGTATCGTATGTTAATGGTTGATCTGCATAGTCCTGTTGTTTTGCATATTCAGCACTATAGCGGAAGTTTTTGTGCTTCCCTGTGAAACGAAGACCATAGCTTTGATTTGACCAAGCATTGAGGTCTTCAAAGTCAAGAAAGTAGCCATAGAGTACGGCATTGAACTGAGGGCTATAGCTGTATTTAATTTGTGCTAAATGGATTTGACTATCTTGTTTACCATCTTGAGCTTTTAATGCAACTGGTTTAGCTGTTTCACTACCAAAGATTGTGTTTACCTGTTCAATATAAGCATAGTAGAACTGGAGTTTTGGATCTGCTTTAAAATTGAAGCTAATTGCATCGTAACTTTGTTCATTTTGACGCCAACCAACAGAACCAATAAAGCGTTGATTATCTAGATTGATAACTTGCCGACCTAATCGGGCATCAAACTTGGAACTGTTATAATTTATATATAACTGATTAAGATCTAAGTTTTTGGGATCAGGAACAGTACTATATGTGGTTTCACTGTTTCGAGTGCTATTAAAATGATCATTGAGTTCAATGTTTGCCTCGCCTTGTGCATATAGGCTCAAGCCCTGCCATGAGCCTGTTTGTAGTGCAGGTCGTATACGTAATGTCGCAGCTTCAGCTTTTTTTAATGGGTTGTCTTGATCAACCATCTCAAAACGTAAGCGACTATCCAGTGAAAGCTTGGTATTTGTTAATAAATCGCTATTGGCAAATAAATGAGTTGTAGAAATACAGCCGAGTGCGATCAAAGAAATTGAAATGATTTTCATCATATTTCCCCTAGAGTTAAAAATGAGACGTGAGTTGGTTAGGAGGGGATGTGAATAAGCACATCCCTCTTAGAACAGCGTTGAATTAAGCGGTTGAGTTACGTTCAAGCAGTGCTTGCTTAAACAGATGTTGTTCTTGTTCTTTATGTTCGACTGAGAAGCGGATCAGAATGACACTGAATGCGGCAACAGTTACAAGGCAGCCTAGGATCATGAGACAAGTTTGGATGTCGAGCAAACCTTTGAGAAGGAATCCTGCAGCGACGGCACCTACGTTACCACCTGCACCAATAATGCCAGCCACACCGCCGAGTGCATCACGATCAATAAATGGTACGAGTGCATAAGTCGCACCACATGCCATATGAGTAAATAGTGCAAAAACGGTCATGGCAAGTACAGCAAGTATGACGGTATTCATTTGAGAAAAAATGATGAGGAACAATCCTTCACCCAAGATAAGTAAGAAGAGGATGCGTGTACGTCCATCTAACCCTTTATTGGCAGCCACTTTGTCAGAAACGATACCACCCAATGCGCGAGCAAATAGTGCCAGAAGGCCGAAGATTCCGGCTGTTAGTCCAGCTTCCTTCAAGCCCATATTAAAGTGGTCCACATAGTACATTGCGGCAATATTATGGATAAAAATTTCAATACCGAAACATGCAGCATAGGAGATAAATAAAATCCAGACACGATAATTACGTGCTGCTTGCATCAAGATAGCAGTTCCACCTTTTTTTGTATTACCAGCATCAATGCCTTGTTCACGTAATTCTTTAAAGTTACCTTGTGGACTATCTTGTGTTAGTTTCCAGTAAAGTATACCCACGATTACCATCATGATTCCTGGAACAAGTAATGCGATACGCCAGCCCATTGCTTGCTCCACACCAAACATGATGATTGCACCTAGAATGAGAGGCATGATGGCTTGTGTTGCACCACCACCTGCATTTCCCCAACCTGCTGCAGCGGCATTTGCAGTGCCAACAACATTTGGTGCGAACATCACACTGGTATGGTATTGGGTAATAACAAAACTTGCTCCAATCGCTCCAATTAAAAGGCGGAAAAATAGAAAGGATTCATAGGTATTGGCTGCAGCAACACCAAACACAGGAATACTGCCAAGAATCAATAGGGCGGTATAGGTCTTGCGTGGTCCATATTTGTCACATAGCGGACCGACAATAAGACGGATAACAATGGTGATTGCAACAGCTGCAATATTGATGTTTGCAATTTGGGCTTTGGTTAAATTAAATTCACCTGCAATTACAGGCATAAGTGGTGCGCATGCAAACCATGCAAAGAAGCACACAAAAAAAGCCAGCCATGTCATATGGAATGCACGCATTGCTGGAGTGGAGAAGCTAAATAGTTTTATTTCAGTTGCTTTCTTTGCATCTAGATTCATATTTGAAGACATTGCCTTCCCCCTGAACTGAACGAATTACCATTTCGTAAGCTAAACAAAGTTATGCTTACAAACAGAACAGAACGGACGTCTTTGGCCGCCAACAATTTTTTGAATCGACATTGATTCTATATGCTATGAAATAAGCAAGGGATGTGCCAATAAAAATATTTAACCAAAAGAATAATTTAAGGTATTAATTTAAATGGCTAATATTTTGGTTTTCATTGTTTTGGATTCAGCGATAGGCGCTTATTAAATTTTAAAGGAGTAGATATTCTAAAAACTGTAAGACAATATTGTGTGAGTTGTTTTTAAATGGTGCATCTTTTTTATACAGTGTGGCTTAAAATATAGCGATCATAAAAAAAGCAGCCGAAGCTGCTTTTAGAAGGAAAAGATTAGAAGCGGTAGCCGATACCTGCATAACCTAAAATAGGATTAATTTCGATATCTGCTTTGGCTTTAATTAATTCCCCATATTTTGAATCATTCACAGTAATAGTAGCATCAGTACTTAAGTGAGCATAAGATACAGAGCCTACAGCGTACCATTTTTCATTAAAATCATAGGTAAAACCAACCGTTGCTACAGGAGCAAAAGTATCTGAAGCATCTAACTTAACTTTTGGATTTCCTGAGCTTTTTTTCTGGTCTAGAGCTGCGCCAGCTTTACCGTCTTTAATATTGACAATCATATGACCAGCATTGACAAGATCTTTTTCCAAGTCTGGGTTCATTTCTAGTTCACTGAAGTAAGCATACATGAGCCCTAAACCAACATATGGTCTAAATTTATTTATACCGGTTTTTCCAAAGCGGTATTGGAGTTCGAATGCAGGTGTCCAAGCACGTGCGGAAGATGTCTTTTTATGGGCTTCTAAGTCCGTAATGAAAATATCTTTCTTTAATGGAAGATCACCAACTACTACACCTAATCCTTCTGGAGTAGCGATCCCTGTTAAAGGTGCATAAATTTTTCCTTTACCTTGAATATCTACTTTAGGAGGGATACCAGCTTTAACTTCCAACGACAGATTATCTGTAAAATGATAACTTGTCATGATCCCTAAGGTTAGAACATCATCGGCTTCAAGACCTGTACCTTGATTTTCCCATGAAGATAAACCATTGATTTCTGCTGTACCTGCAGTGCTCGCTCTGAGGTACTGTGCTCCATCATCACCTTTATAAGAGACAATACCTTCTTTACCCAAATTAAGGAGTGTATGTCTTTCTAGATCAAGAACGCCTTTTAATATAGCTTTTTTAGCTGTAGCTTCTGGTTGTGATTCATCAATCGCGTCTAATACAGAATCGCCTTTGACATCTCCAACTTTGGTTTTGGTTCCCTCTGCAACAGAGGTATTTACACGTATAGGTTGTCCTTTACCCGTTGGTTTTACATATAGGGGACCAGCTGAAATAGAGAAGCGCTTAAACCCATCTCCATCTTTGAGGCTAAAATATGGTGAATCTGCAAAAGTAAGTGTAGGAAGGGCACATAAACCTGTTGTAATCAGGCATGCAAATGACTTCTTCATCATCTTGGGACTCCATGTCCTAAAGTTTGTAAGGATTTTTCTTGCGCTCACCATAACGTTTTTTTATGCAGAATTTGTTTAGATAGAATTTATAATTGTTATAACTATGAAAAAAATTGTAGTAATTAGATTAAAATTGAGTGATTTTTACGCTAAAAAGGGTGGGTACTTAAGTACCCACCCTTAAAAATGAATTATTGAAAACGTGAAAGATCTTCTTCAGGGCGAGCTGTCAATACTTCAATTCCAGTCTCAGTCACTAAGATGGTGTGTTCGTATTGAGCAGACAATTTATGATCTTTGGTAACAACAGTCCATTTGTCACCCAAAAGTTTGGTTTGCCAGACACCTGCATTGACCATTGGTTCAATAGTGAAGGTCATTCCTGCCTCTAAACGCATTCCTGTACCTTTTTGTCCATAATGTAACACTTGAGGTTCGTCATGGAATACATTGCCAATACCATGACCACAATATTCACGGACAACACTAAAGCGCTCAGACTCTACATATTGCTGGATAGCATACCCAATATCGCCAAGATATGAACCATCTTTAACTGTAGCCATACCACGATACATTGCTTCTTGTGCGACAGAGCACAGACGATTTGCAAGGATCGATGTTTCCCCTCCAACGATATACATCATATTGGTATCGCCATGATAACCATCTTTAATAACAGTGACGTCAATATTTAGAATGTCACCGTTCTTTAAAATTTTATTTTCAGATGGAATACCATGACAAACGACATGGTTTACAGATGTACAAATCGAGTGCTGGAAAGCAGGGCGACCCGGAGCTGCGCCATAACCCACACATGCAGGAATAGCCTGTTGTACATTTTCTATATGGTTGCGACAGATTGTATCGAGTTCTAACGTACTCACACCCGCTTTGATATGCGGCTTAATCATGTCTAAAACTTCAGCAGCCAATTTCCCTGCAACACGCATCTTTTCAATTTCTTCAGGTGTTTTAATTAATCGACGAGGAGCTGTATAAGTTGTATTCATGATCTCTAAAAACTTTTGGTAATTTGCAAGTGTCTATGGTATAAATAGCCGCCTATTTTATCAAATGCTTTTCGTGACAAATCTTCTTTATTTTTATTGGAGGCTTTTACGGAATTATTTGATAATAAATAGTCGTAAAAAAATCCGCACATATATCGTCACATTACTCTGGGTGCCTAGCAATAGGTGGAGAATGCGGATATATGGAGGCCTAACCCAAACTTTAAGGTAAAGAAAATGGCAGATTACAACGTAAGCATGCGCGACCTTCTTCAAGCAGGCGCACACTTTGGTCACCAAACTCGTTTCTGGAACCCAAAAATGCGTCAATACATTTTTGGCGCGCGTAACAAAATTCACATCATCAACCTTGAGCACACTGTTCCTGCGTTAAATGATGCATTGAACTTCGTTAACAACTTGGCGAGCAAAAAGAACAAAGTATTATTCGTTGGTACGAAACGTGCTGCTTCTAACATCATCCGTGAACAAGCTCAACGCGCTGGTCAACCATATGTAGATCACCGTTGGTTAGGTGGTATGTTGACGAACTGGAAAACACTTCGCCAATCTATCAACCGTTTAAAAGATCTTCAAACTCAATCTCAAGACGGTACTTTTGCTAAGCTTACTAAACGTGAAGCTTTAGAACGTACTCGTGAGATGGAAAAACTTGAACGTGCTTTAGGCGGCGTTAAAAACATGGGTGGTTTACCTGACGCATTATTTGTAATCGACGTTGATCACGAAGCGATTGCAATTAAAGAAGCTAAAAACTTAGGTATTCCTGTAATCGGTATCGTTGATACAAACTCTAACCCAGACAACGTTGATTACGTTATTCCGGGTAACGATGATGCGATCCGTGCAGTTACTTTGTATGCTTCAGCTATGGCTGATGCGATTCTTGCTGGTAAAGAATACGCTCAATCACAAGCGAATGCACAAGCGAAAGGCGAAGAAGCTGCTAAAGAAGCTCCTGAGGCTTAATGCGTTTTGACGCAAGCTTGTCATTTTTGTGATTTAAAATGATGACAAATTGAGCGTCGAGAAAGCAAAGCGGCCCAGAGAAAACTTTGGGCCGTTTTTGTTGAACAGATTTATATTCTACCGATTTTAGGAGATCAACATGACTGCAGTTACTGCGAGCATGGTAAAAGAATTACGTGACCGTACTGGTCTTGCAATGATGGAATGCAAAAAAGCATTGACAGAAGCAGGCGGTGACATTGAGCTTGCGATTGATAACCTTCGTAAATCAGGTCAAGCAAAAGCTGCTAAAAAAGCAGGTAACATTGCTGCTGATGGTGCGATCACAATCGTTCAAAACGGTAATAAAGCGATTCTTGTTGAAGTTAACTGTCAAACTGACTTCGTTGCAAAAGACGAAAACTTCAAAAACTTCTCTGATAAAGTGGCTACAGCTGCACTTGCTGCAAATGAAACTGATGCTGCGAAAATTGCTGAACTTAAACTTGAAGATGGTTCTACTGTTGAAGAAGCGCGTGTTGCACTTGTTCAAAAAATCGGTGAAAACATCCAAGTACGTCGTGCTCATATCGTTGAAGGCGAAAACTTGGCTATTTACAAGCACGGTTTAAAAATCGGTGTTGTAGTTTCTTACACTGGTGATGCTGATACTGGTAAAGGTATTGCAATGCACGTTGCTGCGTTCAACCCAGTTGCAGTAAATGCTGAAGCTGTTCCAGCTGACTTGATCGCTAAAGAGAAAGAAATTGCTGAAGCAAAAGCTTTAGAATCTGGTAAGCCTGCAAACATCGTTGAGAAAATGGTTACTGGTTCAGTTGAGAAATACTTGAACGAAGTAGCACTTGATCGTCAAATGTATGTTATTGATAACGACAAGAAAGTTGCTGATGTATTAAAAGCGACTGGTACAGTTGTTGCTCAATTCACTCGCTTCGAAGTAGGTGAAGGTATTGAGAAGAAAGCTGAAATGAGCTTTGCTGATGAAGTTGCTGCTGCTCAAGCTGCTGCTGCTGCTCAATAATTTTTACTGAATAAGTAAAAGTTATAAAAAACCCAGTCATTATTTTAGACTGGGTTTTTTTATTGGAGAACAATATATTATTGTGGTGTGGGAACGGTGTAACTCGCTATAAAATAAATTTTCAGTCTCATTAAAATAAAAGCTTGAAATAGAAAAAATAACATTTTCTTCATTAAAAACTCAATATAGTGGTTTTAAGTATAAAAATTAATTTGGAGTTCAATATGTCCATGCCTATGCCAAAAATTCTTCTCAGTACAATTTTTTTGTCATGTTTATCTTTGCCAGTTTATGCCACGGTGGGTGGACCACAACATATTGAAGTTCTAGGGTTGGATCGCAAAGCTCAAAAAATTTATCTCATGCGACATTTTGAAGATGGGCGGGGACGTTTACCTCAACTTTATTATTATCAATTAAATGGCACCAATCCAACTAAGCTGATCCAAGTTGATTCACTTTATATTAATCCTAAAACTAAATTAATTGATTATGATCAAAATAGTACGCAATTTGATATAGAAATTGCGAAAATTCAGAAGCGTTTATTGCCACTTCAGCCTATACATAAGAGTAAGGCTCATATTCAATTATTATCTGTTAAAAAAGGAGAGGCAAAAGCATGGTATGATCCTGAAATACCTATTGATAAATGGTCATATCAATATCAGGTTAAAAGCTTTTGCCTAAAAAGCAAGCCGCAGACAGCTGATAGCTACAAGGAAGAGTTAAATATAGCCAAAGTCTATAAAGTGCCTCATAGTAAAAATATGCTTGTAACAGTCGAATATCTCGGTATTCCTTTTGAAACAGGTTACAACATTGAAGATCCTGTATTGTTGACGAAATAATGGCCCTATTTTTAGCTCTTTGTGTTTCTTAACGATGAGAAAAAATACAAAGAGCGATAAGAATTATGTACAAGAGATCTAGTGTAAAGCTTGAACTGTGGGATCATGTGATGGTGAGGTATTGAATAGCTTTATTCGCCGTATTGCTCTTTAAATTTTGCTAATGCTTCAATCCTATATTGAACTAGCATTTCACCAATTTCAGGGCCTTTAATGTGTTCTGGTAAATCTTGGGCACGAATATTTCTTACAATGTCCATCGCATCTAAAATAAATTGAGCTTGGGGATATGGGCGTTCTTCCATACCAAGGCGACCTTTTGCATCACATTCACAAGCTTGAACGAAAGCTCTAACTTTATCAGGGCGGCGCAGTACATCCAAACGTTGTAGAAAGCGCCATAACGTTCCTGGTTTTAGATTCTTTGCTTGATGGCATTTCAAATGCTCTTTACATACGGTGAGCGCTAGATTTTTTATATGTGTAGGAACTTTTAATCGATCACATAGCGTAGTAACGGGCTGTATTCCACGCTCTTCATGCATAATGTGTCTAGGAAGCTCTTCTATAGGGGTGAGTGCTTTCCCTAAGTCATGAACGAGTACTGCAAAGCGGACATCCAAAGTATAATTGGCCTGACATGCTTGTTGTAGTGCCATTAAAGTATGAATGCCACAATCAATTTCAGGGTGGAATTCTGGTCGCTGCGGTACACCAAAAAGTGCATCAATTTCGGGAAATAAAATTTTTAAAGCATCACAATCTTTAAGAATTTGGAAATATACATCTGCATGATCTTCCATTAAAGCACGAGCTGTTTCTTTCCAAACACGTTCAGGTGTAAGTGCATTTAGTTCACCAGACTTTGAGATTTCTTGCATTAATTGCAATGTATTCTCTGCAATTTTAAAGCCATAAGGTGTGTATCGCGCAGCAAATCGCGCAACCCGAAGCACACGTAGAGGATCTTCTGTAAATGCATCAGAAACATGGCGAAGAATTTTTTCTGCTAAGTCTTTCTGTCCACCATATGGATCGTATACCTGACCATTTTCATCCATAGCCATGGCATTAATGGTTAAATCTCTTCGGATAAGATCATCTTCGAGAGTAACATTTGCATCAGTGAAAAACTGGAAACCATGATAGCCAATACCCGATTTTCTTTCTGTACGTGCAAGTGCATATTCTTCTTTTGTTTCTGGGTGTAAAAATACGGGGAAGTCTTTGCCAACAGGTTGATAGCCTTTAGCAAGCAATTGCTCAGGTGTTGCACCGACCACTACATAATCTTTTTCGTGATAGGGGTGCCCAAGTAAATGATCTCGAACAGCACCGCCTACTAAATAAACTTGCATGAAAAAACCTCTATTCTTCACACAATCATGCTACAGAATAGAGGTTTTCTCAAGTCTCAAGAGGAGCTTTTCTAGGCAAGCTTCTCTTAAAAATTAGTTTTGGCTCTGTTGAATTTCGGCAACAGTTAATGCTGTCATATTGATCAAACGACGCGTTGTTGCAGTTGGTGTCAAAATATGAACTGGTTTAGCAGCACCTAATAGGATAGGACCAATTGTTACATTATTTCCAGATGTTGCTTTTAACAGGTTAAAAGAAATGTTAGCGGCATCTAGGTTTGGCATAATTAACAAGTTTGCTGAGCCTTTATAGCGCGAATTAGGGAATGCAAAATGACGAATATTTTCATCAAGTGCTGCATCACCATGCATTTCACCCTCAACCTCTAAATCAGGTGCTTGTTCTGCGAGTAAACGATAGACTTCACGCATTTTTTGGGCGCTAGGATCTGTTTGATCGCTACCAAAACTAGAATGAGAGAGGAGGGCGACGCGTGGTGTAATACCAAAGCGGCGTACTTCTTCTGCAGCAAGAATGGTCATCTCAGCCAATTGAGCAGCTGTTGGGTTGGTATTTACATAAGTATCTGCAATAAATAAATTACGATCTTCGAGCATTAATGCATTTAAGGTAAAGAATGTACTGCGACCTTCTTTTAGACCGATCACATTACGAACAAAATCTAAATGAATATCATAGCTACTGTAAGTACCACAAAGCATACCATCGGCTTTACCAAATTTCACAAGTAGAGCTGCAATCAATGTTGAACGGCGACGAGCTTCGCGTTGTGCATATTCAACAGTTACGCCTTTACGTTGCATTGTTTGGTAGTAATCTTTCCAAAACTCTTCATAAAGAGGGTTTTGTTCTTGATCAACAATTTCAATATTTACACCATGTTGCAAGCGTAAACCTAACTTTTTAATATTTGCTTCGATTACAGTTGTGCGACCGACCAAGATTGGTTTAGCTAAGCCTTCATCAACAGCGATTTGAACTGCACGTAATACGCGTTCATCTTCACCTTCAGCATAAGCAATGCGTTTAGGATCAGTTTTTGCCTGAGCGAAGATTGGTTTCATTAAGAATGCTGAGTTATAAACAAACTCAGAAAGTCTTTGGCGATATGCTGAGAAATCTTCGATTGGGCGGGTTGCAACACCAGAGTCCATTGCTGCTTTGGCAACAGCTGGTGCAATTTCCAAAATTAAACGTTGATCAAGTGGGCGTGGAATTAAATAATCACGACCAAATGATGCAGATTTTTCACCATAAGTTGCTGCATCCGCCTCTACGTGGGCCATGCGTGCGATTGCATGTACACATGCGATTTTCATTTCTTCGTTAATTGTGGTTGCACCAACATCTAATGCGCCACGGAAGATATATGGGAAACAAAGTGCATTATTCACTTGGTTTGGATAATCTGAACGACCTGTTGCCATAATTGCATCTGGGCGTACTTCATGCGCATGTTCAGGTAAGATCTCTGGATCTGGGTTTGCGAGTGCAAAAATGATTGGATTTTCAGCCATTTCTTTAACCATTTCTTTGGTTAAGATACCTGCAGCTGAAAGACCCAAGAACATGTCTGCACCAGCAATCACTTCATTTAACTGAGTTGCTTGAATGTCTTGAACATAGCGCTTCTTCGAATCATCCAGTCCATCACGAGAAGTTGTAAGTAGACCACGAGAGTCAGCAACAATAATATTTTCTTTATTTACGCCTAGAGCACATAACAAATCAAGGCATGACAATGCAGCAGCACCTGCCCCTGAAGCGACAATTTTAATTTCATCGATCTTTTTATTTACGATTTGTAGTGCGTTGAGTAATGCTGAACCAACGATAATACTTGTGCCATGTTGATCATCATGGAACACAGGAATCTTCATGCGTTCACGTAATTTTTTCTCGATATAGAAACATTCTGGTGCCTTGATATCTTCAAGGTTGATACCACCAAATGTTGGTTCTAATGCAGCAACGATATCAACGATTTTATCTGGATCATTTTCCGCGATTTCAATATCAAAGACATCAACACCTGCGAATTTTTTGAAAAGTACGCCTTTACCTTCCATAACAGGTTTGGATGCTAAAGGACCAATGTTCCCTAAACCAAGAACAGCTGTACCATTACTCACGACGGCAACCAAATTACCGCGCGCTGTGTATTTAGCAGCGGCAGAAGGGTCACGTTCGATTTCTAAACATGGAGCTGCAACACCTGGGGAATATGCAAGCGCTAAATCTCGTTGGTTAACGAGCTGCTTGCTAGGTGTCACACTGATTTTTCCAGGAGTAGGAAATTCATGGTAATACAAAGCGGCTTGTTTTAAAGATTGATCGTCCATCTGAGTCTCGATTGTTCCGATAATAATCAGGCATATATATGACTGAAGATTATATTAAGATAAGTGCACAAGAATATAGCACTAGTTCATGCTTTAGCCCAGTCAAAATAGCTTATTTTCACTGAATGATACGACTTATTGACAAATTTTTTTTAACGAAAAATAAAGGGTTAAAGTCGCAAAAACTATCCGTAAATGTAAGATCTTGCAGTTGACAGTTAACTATGTTGCTGTAGGTATTTGGTCGCTTCTAAAGCTGTTAATGGCTTGGCAAATAAGTAACCCTGTAAGATGTCACAATTTTGTTTTCTCAAGTAATCTCTTTGTTGGTGGGTTTCTACACCTTCAGCTACGACTTTTAAGCCAATTGTTTTTCCCATTGCGATCATGGCATTAACGATCGCATCTTGTTTGGGATCACCAATCTTGGAAATAAAAGCACGGTCAATTTTTAGGGTATCAATAGGGTATTCGGTCAAATAAGCAAGAGATGAATATCCAGTGCCGAAATCGTCTAAAGCAATCGAAATATGACGATCTTTTAATGCTTCCAAAACCGTTTTAACGGTTTCTGTATTTTCTAAGAAAGCTGATTCTGTGATTTCTAATTCTAAATGATGCCCAGAGATTTTATATTGCGATAAAATTGTATCTATATCATGTAATAATTGTCCACGTAACACTTGCTGTACCACGATATTGACTGCGATATGGATTTGTGAGTAACCAAGATCTAACCATTGCTGAAGTTGTTTTGCTGCTTCGTGTAATACAAATTGTCCGATATCTGAAATTAAGCTGGTGCTCTCTGCTAAGGGGATAAAGATATCAGGCATGATGAGACCCTTACTTGGGTGTTCCCATCGTATAAGTGCCTCGAAACCATTCACTAGATTGTCGTGAGCAGTCATCTTGGGTTGGTAATAAACAACAAGTTCATTATTTTGAAGTGCTTTTCTCAAATCCAGTTCTAAATCTGAATAGCGTGCAGCTAAATCAGCCCTTTCATTTGAATAGTAACGTATTGTATTGCCACCTAAACGTTTGGCTTCATTCAGTGCTTGTTCGGCATGAGTATTTAAATTATCAACCTGACGACCATGTTCTGGAAACATAGCTACACCGATTGAAACACTTACAAAGTATTCTTGATCAGCAATATAAAACGGTTGACTAAAGTTTTCGACAATATTGTTACACAATTGATGAATGGGTGGATGTAAAGGGGACATTTCATAAATAATTGCAAAATCATCTGCACTTAAATGTGCAACTAATAGCGCATCAATATTGCTAATACGCAATCTTTGAGCCACCTGTTTAAGTAACTCATTACCAGCTTGGTTGCTCACCAGTTCATTTAGGGTCCGGAAGCGATCAATGTTCAAGCGAATAACGGCGAGATGTTGAATGGCAGCCTCATTCACTAAATATTGATGTAATTGCTGCTGATAATAGAACCGATTTGGCAAGTCTGTTAGTGTGTCATAGTTGGTAAGATAAGATAATCTTTGTTCCTGATGCTTTCGTTCGGTTTGATCAGAAACGATACCAATGTAATTAATTACTCGATCATGTTCATCTTTTACAGCATTAATATGCATCCATAAAAAACATGATTTTTCGGAGTGATAGGTTTCTTGGAATTCGCCTTCATACTCATGTTCTTGGCTTAATGTATCGAGAATAGAAAGCTGGAAGTTTTGATGATGTAATTTATTTTGCTTCGTAATTTCAAAAAGTTGTTTGCCTAAAATGACTTGTTTATCGAGCTCAGTGATTTGCTCATATTTAGGATTGACTTCAAGATAATTGAAGTATTCATCTAAGATAAAAATTCCTTCAGATGCCTGTTCAAAAACACTTGCAGCAAGTTTTAAGCGTTCTTGGTCTTTACGCTCCTGATTAATATCTCGATGAATACCCACCATTCGCAATGGTGTTTGATTTTCAGTGTTGCGTTGGATGACTTGTCCAACATCATGGATCCAAGACCACTCACCATTTGGGGATTTTATTCTGTAAGTTTCTTCATAGCGTAGAGCTTCGCCAGACAGATGAGCGTATAGAGCTTTCTTTACACGTTCAATATCATCAGGGTGAACAATTTTGTGTAGAAGCGTGTAATGGTTTTCAGAATCTCGTTTTACTGCTTGGTTGTGAACATTTGTTATGCCAATTGTTTGTTCTTCTAAGTTCCATTCCCAAGGGCGGATACCGGCTGTCTCATGTGCAAAAGCTAAGTTTTGACGGTGTTCTTCTAAGCTCTCATTCATCTGTGTGAGATCATAGGTACGATCACGAACTTTTTGTTCCAATAAGTGGTTGTTAAATTGAAGTTGAGCTTCAATATCTTTGGATTTATTTATTTCGTGTTGTAATTGCTGACAAAGTTCTTCGGTCCATTGATTGTGTTGCTCAGCAACATCAACTAACTGCTTATTTTTGTCTAAGACTTGAGAAAGATGTTTATGAATCTTAAATGTTGCATGTGCGCATAATAGCGTAGCAAAGAAAGTGGAATAATACGCAAGGTAAAATAAAGTATGTTCATTATTTCGATATAAGAGATGCGAAATAATGAGTGGAAGAACACTTGGAATGAAAAATAGAAAAAAATAACGAATATGTTGGGTTAGAAATGTTAGAGCGATAATGTGTGATGTTGTTAGTAATAGTGCAGTTAATATCAGAATATGTGAGCCAGTCAGTTGAGGGACATCATGGATCAGGTAATAAGTGATGATGATAGAGTTAATGCCAAGTAATAAACCTGTGATAAAACAAACAGTTTGAAATAAAATATGGCTTTTTTTGATAAAAGCTGGTGATGAATAGCATTTTAAAGAAAAACGGCATAAAAAAAAGAAAACTAGTAAAACAATAGCAGTGATGCTGATCCAACTCGTAAAGATATTTGGGGTGAAAGAATAGAAGATACCAAATAATACATAGTCTAAAAGACATATACACAATACGCTAAGAACAAAGGATCGGATATGACTTGAGTAATTGATTTGATCCATGTAAATAAATGGTGCTAAACCTTGTTTCTGAACCCCAGACATACAAGAATAATCCTTTCTTTTTTCAGTGCCTACAGTTTTTATTTTTTATAAACTATAGTGTCGAGTTTATTTAAACTAACGTTAAACCCAATAGAAAGCAATGTAAATGAATCATTTGCTTGAAAAGTGGTGGTTTAAAATTGATAGAGCAACAACAGGTGCTGTTTCTGTTCTTAGAACACGATCACCGATGCACCAGTTTATAAATTGGTATTGGTTTGCTGTTTCGATTTCTACTTCACTGAGCCCACCTTCTGGACCAATTAATAATGCAATATCTGGTGTGCAGTTCAGTAGTATATTTGTTTGATCTTTATTTGGGGCAAGTACAAAACGAGATGTCGGTAACTCAGATTTAACCCAATCATTTAGTGAAACAGGAGGTAAAATTTCTGGTACGCGATTCATTCCACATTGTTCACAGGCTGCGATTGCAATAGATTGCCAGTGATCTAGTTTTTTTTGATCGCGGTCATACTTTAATCGCATTTCACAACGGTCACTGGTTAATAATTGAATTGTTGTGACGCCCAGTTCAGTGGCTTTTTGAATCGCATAATCCATGCGATCACCTTTACTCATCACTTGACCTAAAATGACTTTAAAAGGTGCAACCCGATCGATTGGGTTAAATTGGTCAATCGACACCAAAGCATTTTTTTTGTTGATTTCTGTCAAAGTGACTAGATACTCGCCACCTTTCCCATTGAAAAAGATGGCTTGCTCTTGTTCTTTTGCGCGAAGCACACGTACCCAATGATGAAACACTGATTCTGTTAGTTCGATGGTTTTGCCAGTATTTAATTCAGTTTCGATATAAAAACGATTCATGCTTGGGTAGAGCTCTTACAAATTAGTTGAGACCAAGATCGACAACGAGTTGTCGGGTTGGTTCGGTTTGGTTCATTGAATAGAAGTGAAGGGTTGGTGCGCCGCCAGCAATTAAACGTTCACAGAGTTTCAAAATCACTTCATGACCAAAAGCTTTAATGCTTGCACTGTCATCACCGTAAGCAGAAAGCTGTTTACGAATCCAGCGTGGGATTTCAGCACCTGTACCATCAGCAAAACGAATTAAGTTACTTGCATTAGTAATGGGCATGATTCCTGGTGCAATTGGGATATTTACCCCAGCTTTCTCAAGACGTTCAATGAAATAGAAATAAGCATCTGGATTGAAGAAGAATTGAGTGATTCCTGCATTTGCTCCAGCTTGAACTTTCTCTACAAAACGTTTGATATCAGCATCGAAGCTTTCGGCTTGTGGATGCATTTCAGGATAAGCTGCGACTTCAATATGAAAGTGATCGCCTGAATGTTCACGAATAAAGCGAACCAAGTCCTGTGCATAAGGCAACTCGCCTAAACCCACCTGACCTGAAGGTAAGTCACCACGTAGTGCTACGATGCGATCAATGCCCTGAGATTTGTATAAATCTAATAGCTCGGCAATACGTACTTTATCATCACCGATACACGAAAGGTGGGGTGCAACAGGCGTACCTTTACCATTGAAATCATCAATTGCAGCTAAAGTACGTTCACGGGTAGAACCACCAGCACCATAAGTAATGGAAAAGAACTCTGGATTCAGCAGTTGAAGTTCTTGGTGAACAACTTTTAATTTTTCTGCACCAGCATCAGTTTTTGGTGGGAAAAACTCAAAAGAAATAGGAACACGTTTCGTCATTTCAAATCCTTTTTAAAATCGCTTGGAAATTTTTAGAAAAAAGGGCAGTCCGTATAACGTCTGCCCTAAATTTCTTAGTATTTGTAAGCGTCAGATTTGAATGGACCTTCGACAGGCACACCAAGGTAATCTGCTTGTACTTGTGTTAATTGTGTCAACACACCACCAAAGCCAACAACCATCGCTGCAGCAACTTCTTCGTCTAGTTTCTTAGGAAGTACTTCTACACGGATTGCAGCTTGCTTTTGATCAGCAGGAAGATCAGCAAATTTTTCAGCAAATAAATGCATTTGACCCAATACTTGGTTAGCGAAAGAACCATCCATCACACGTGAAGGGTGACCAGTTGCATTACCAAGATTGACTAAACGACCTTCTGAAAGAAGAATTAAGTAATTGCTTTCGTCTTCTGAGCGATAAACTTGGTGTACTTGTGGCTTCACTTCAACCCATTTATAACCACGTAAATAAGCAGTGTCGATTTCAGTATCAAAGTGACCGATGTTACAAACCACTGCACCTGCTTTTAGACTATCTAACATTGCAGCGTCACATACATGGTAGTTACCAGTCGTTGTCACAACAAGATCAGTATTACCTAATAGATCATGGTTGATGTCTTCTTTCTTGCCAGTTTGTACGCCATTTTTGTATGGAGAAACAACTTCGTAGCCATCCATGCACGCTTGCATTGCACAAATTGGATCAACTTCAGTTACACGAACGATCATGCCTTCTTGACGTAAAGATTGTGCAGAACCTTTACCGACATCACCGTAACCAATTACAAGTGCACGACGACCAGAAAGTAGCATGTCAGTTGCACGTTTAATTGCATCATTTAGTGAGTGGCGGCAACCGTATTTGTTGTCATTCTTCGATTTAGTGATCGAATCATTAACGTTGATTGCTGGAACTTTAAGTGAGCCGTCTTTCCACATTTCTAATAGACGTTGTACGCCTGTTGTGGTTTCTTCAGTAATGCCGTGAATACGTTCTAAAAGAGCAGGGTATTTGTCATGAACAAGTGCTGTTAAGTCACCACCATCGTCCAAAATCATGTTGGCATCCCAAGGCTTGCCATTTACATTGATTTGTTGCTCTAAGCACCATACATATTCTTCTTCAGTTTCGCCTTTCCACGCGAATACTGGAATACCACGAGCAGCAATTGCCGCTGCAGCATGATCTTGAGTTGAGAAAATGTTGCATGAAGTCCAACGAACTTCAGCACCAAGTTCAATTAATGTCTCAATAAGAACAGCTGTTTGGATTGTCATGTGAATACAACCCAAAATTTTTGCACCTGCAAGCGGTTTAGCTGCTGCATAACGCTTCCGTAAACCCATCAAAGCTGGCATTTCTGCTTCAGCAAGTTTGATTTCTTTACGACCGTAGTCAGCAAGGGAAATATCAGCAACTTTGTAATCTGTAAATGAAGCATTCACCGCGTTCATCAGGATCTCCTAGAAAAAAATAGTATTGATCGTTCTGTTCGCGGATGCCGTTGTTGGTTAAAACGAATGTTTAACCGATCGTCGAGCCTGGCAAATCGATCTTCTTGTAGATCGATCGTCGCAGCATCCCTCGACTAGGGCATTATAATACTTGGAAATCGTTTAAGTTCCAATGTTAATTTGCATGAAATATAAGGTTGATAGTTTTTTTATTTTAATTCTCTAAGTACTAAAAAATAGAAAAAAGATATTTCATATTTGCAGCATGCCCTTTGAATTTTTCATGCCATCTCATTGTTCCATCGCCATTGGTGCATGAGGGATCATTCTATACTTTTTAAATTTTATTTTGAAATTTGATACTAAATTTTGCTATTGACTTTTATTTCTTTATAATTGAATATTAATTTCGTTATACGAAATATAGTTTCTATATTTTCTACTTTTAATAAGAAGACACCGTTAAAGGATAAAACGGTATTCGATGGGTTAGTCACATGCTCCAGCATCAAACTCATTCAATAGAACAGTGGATAATTAAGATAGGAAAAGGAACGATGATGGTTAATAAAATATGGGTAAATGAATACCAAAAATGGGATATTTCAACTGATATTCAATTTCCTCAAGAAGCTTCTTCACTTTTAGATTTTTGGGATAAAAGTTTTGCTAAATTTCAGCATAGAGATGCTTTTATTTTCAAAGATCAACGTTTTACATTTGCTGAGGTTGAATATTACAGTCGTCAGTTGGCCGCATTTCTACAAAATCTAGGTTTACCACAAGGCAGTCGTATAGCAGTTATGTTGCCGAATATTATTCAATACCCATTGCTTGCTCTGGCTATTGTTCGTGCTGGCTTGATTTTGGTGAATGTAAATCCACTCTATACGGCACGTGAATTGAAACACCAGCTCAATGATGCAGGTGCGACAGTACTTATCCTATTAGATGGATTGTTGCCTGTATATAAATCTATTCATGAGGATGTTGATGTTAAATATGTCATCACCACAGCACCAGATGATTTATTAGGTAATAATGATGTCGAACAAGCTTCCAATACCCAAAATAATCTTTTTAAATTTGTCGATATTTTAAAACAGACTTCCGCTGATCATTATATTCGTCCAAATCTTAATTTAGAGGATACGGTACTTTTACAGTATACCGGAGGAACGACAGGAGTATCTAAAGGTGCTGAATTAGTTCACAAAAATATTATGAGTAACTTGCTACAGAATGATGCAGTATTTTGTAGTTACTTTGGTAATCGAGATGCATTATCTGGCGATACAATGATTTGCGCTTTGCCCTTGTACCACATTTATGCATTCACTGTTTGTCTATTACATTACACCTTGAATAAGGGCTATACCACTGTACTCGTTGCCAATCCACGGGATATTGATGACTTAGTTGACTGCTTTGATAAATACAAACCGCAAACCTTCACTGGGGTAAATACGTTATTTAATGCACTTAATCATCATCCTAAATTTAAGACGCTGGATCATAGCCGTTTAGAAATAACAGCTGGTGGGGGCATGAGTATATTGCGTTCTACAGCAGATCAGTGGGAAAAGATTACCGGTTGCGCAATTCGTGAAGGGTATGGGTTGTCTGAGACGTCACCAGTCGTAACATTTAATCCTCCCAAAGCACGGAAGTTTACAGGAACTGTTGGTCTTCCATCACCTGGGACAGAAATAATTATTATCGATGATCAAGGTCATGTCCTGCCTCAAGGTCATGCTGGTGAGGTGGCTATACGTGGCCCACAAGTGATGAAAGGCTATTGGAATCTTCCTGAAGAAACAGCCCAGGTAATGACGGCAGATGGTTTCTTTAAAACAGGTGATATTGGTAGTATGGATGAGAGGGGATATCTCACCCTTTTAGATCGTAAAAAAGATATGATTTTAGTATCAGGATTTAATGTGTATCCAAACGAGATAGAGAGTGTTTTGTCGCAACACCCAAAGGTTATGGAAGTTGCAGTGGTTGGTGTAGCAGATGAGAAATCGGGTGAGGTACCGAAAGCGTTTATAGTAAAGAGAGATCACTCTTTAACCGTAGATGAAATAAAGCTTTATACACAAGAGAATCTTACCGCGTATAAAAGACCTCGTCATATTGAATTTATATCTGAGTTGCCAAAGTCGAATGTGGGAAAAATATTAAGGAAAGAACTTAGAAATAAATAAGTTATTGATATTTAATATATAAACATGGAGGTATTTCTAAGGTTAATCTTTTGAGATCACGTCTAAACAATCGCAGATTATTAATTTTTATAGATTCTTATTGCGAATTGTTTAGACATAAAAGTTAGCCAAAGCTTAATTTTCTTTAGCTAAAAGAAAATTAAGCTTTGAGATGATCTTCAAATTCTTCGCCCAGCTGCATTGCTAAAGCATTACCAGATAAATCGCCTGTCACTAAGCCATATTCTTTTTTAAAGCTAAACGTAAAGCCACGATTATCTGTAAGATTCTTAACTGAGTATCCTAATTTTTCTAACCAAATACGAAACGCTAATAAATTTTTTGCTTTAACAACTCTGTTTTTCATGCGAGAACTCCTTGTGAACCTTTAATTATTAATAGGGGTAGGTTAAAAATTTTTAAAGGGTCTTTCGATAGATTTATTTTTCTGCGTGTAAGTAATGTAAAAATAGAGTAATTTACAGATATGGTTTTTAAAGCTTAATGTTTCTAAGTATTTGATTAATATATTAAAAAATAAAATATTTCATGGCTTGTTTTGAGTTTAGTTTTAAAAATAAATTGCCATAAAATGTAAAAAAAGATTTCATTTTCCACTTTGATGGCAAAATGGAAAATGAATCATTAAGGAGAACATTATTTATTTAAAATTGGTCTTTTAGAGTACGAATTCGTGCAAAGTCTTCAGCACTTTCTGTCCGCAAGAAAGGATTGGTTGCAAGTTCTAATTCTATGGTACTTGGAAGCGTAATTTGATTCGCTTCTCGTAATGCTCTAACGTGTTTTAGACGCTCTTGTAAGGCAACATTATGTGGTTCTATGGTGATCGCAAACTCTGCATTGGCAAGGGTATATTCATGTGTACAGTATACTTTTGTTTGGATAGGTAGAGCCGCTAACCTATTTAATGAATGGTACATTTGTTCAGCTGTACCTTCAAACAAACGTCCGCATCCCATTGCAAATAATGTATCACCACAAAAAAGTGCATCCATTGCTTCAATAAAGTAGACAATATGCCCTAAAGTATGGCCAGGGGTCGCAATGATTTCAATTTTTAAGTCATTAAAGTGAAAATGATCATCTTGTTGTAATGGGTTTGAAATAAAAGAAATTTTACTTAATTCATCTCTCGGACCGTAAACTGAGATGTTTTCATTTGCCAATAAATCTTCTACCCCCCCTGTATGATCAGGATGCCAATGTGTGAGCCAAATTTGTTGTATCTGTAGATGATGTTGTTCACAGAACTCTGTGACTAAACTCGCTTCTGTTGGATCAATCACCACAACTTGTTTTGTCGTTGTATCTTCCAATAACCATATATAGTTTTTTAAGGCATTCTGTACGTCAATCGCATGGATTTTATAATGCATAGCCGAGTCCTAAATCATTGTTTCATGTGGTTATTACTAGTTAGATGATAGAAGATCATTAACTTTTGCTAGTGTAAGTGTAAATACCTCATCGTGCAAAGTAAGGATAAGTGCAGGTTTTGATGATGACTGTTTTGGACACATAGTGACGACAAGAATAAGTGAAAATCTTTATAATTGACAAGGGGACGGTTTTCTATAAATATGAAATAAAAGTTTTATAAGTTAATGATTTATATTCATCTTTAGATTTATATTTTATTTAAAAATGCTAAATGATTTTCGTGATTAGATTTAACAATATAAATACATAGGGTTGATTAAAGGACGATGAGTTTATAAATCATAAAGAACAAGCGAGGGGGTGCTATGTCGGATTTAAAAGACCATGAAGTGGTCAGTATTTTTAAGCAATATTTATATCCGCTATCTGCCAAACTCACCGAAATGTTGAATGAACATTTTAGTCATCAAACTGAACGTCGAGGTTGTGGATATACGCAGGCAACACGGGTAATCGCTGAGTTTGTATCACAGCCGCGTGATGCGTTGGGGTTTCAGGATTTACGTATTTTTGATGATTACGATACGAAAGGATTAAGAAATATTTTAAGTCAGGCAGCCTCATACGGGCTTGAGTTAACAACATGGCGGCATCTTGATATTCATGTTGATGTTCAGCAAAGCCTAAAACGTTTAAATCCAGATGATGGTTATACGCAGAACTTACAGCAGGAAGTTGATTTTCAAGCCAAACTTAGAACACTTTATCAATATGCTGAGCGAGAAGAAAGTAGACTCATTTGTCAGTTACTTGCGGATATTATCCTTCCTCAAGATGTTCAACATATTGAAATAATTGAATGCCAAGCTTTAGAGGAAAAACCTAAGGTTGGCTCGTGTCCGATGGCAGAAAAATTCTTCTTGAGAATTGCACATCATCGTCTATTGAGACAAGGTGAAATTAATATTTTCGTCGATGAGCATGATCAGCCAGTTATGATGGAAAAGATGAATATGGGGGACAATCATTCCTGTATCAGTCTGGTTCCTTTACTTATGAATGGTGTGCGTTTACCAGCGGGGAGCCTTTTCTCTACAAACTATGAGATTGAGCCGCTAGAAAAGAATAAAAACAAACAATATAAAGGTTATGTGATCCCCATTTCTTCAATGAAAGGTTTTTGGTTTCTACGACTGACGACACTGGCGGTTTCTCCTGAAAATCGAGCGCGTGCATTCGGATATCATTTTAAACAACAAGTTGATAATGGATTATTTCGACCCGATACGACTGAATTGAGTCAATTGATGGAAATTGCTCAAGATCAAATCTATGTAGGAAATCCATGCTAAAAGCTTGCTACTCGCCACGCTATTATGCGCAAACGCATACCAATAGTATGGAAAAACTGACTGCAGTTGCTGAAGTGCTACAGCAGCAACAGTTGGTTGAATTGATAGATCCTGGACTTATAGACATTGATATCTTGAAAAAACTACATAACCCGCAATATGTAGATGCCTTTTTTGCAGGTGATTCAAGTTTCGCGACTGTACAAGGATTTAAACCTTGGAATCCACAACTACGTGATGCCATTTTGTCGGTACAAGCAGGGCAATTGGTCGGTGCTGAGATCGCATTGAAAGAAGGAATCGCTGCTAATATCGCACAAGGTTTTCATCATGCGAGTTATGATTCTGGGGCCGCTTACTGTACCTTTAATGGTTTGGCATTAATTGCAAAACAATTTCCGGACAAACGAATTTTTATTTTAGATTGTGATCAGCATGGTGGGGATGGTACTGCGATTTTCACCAATCGTATGCCGAATTTGATTAATTTTGGCATTTTTGGTATCCGCTTTGGTTGCAAGGCGGGGGAGCGTAGTTTGACTCGCTATATTCATCCAAAGCAAGGTAACTTTGATTTGTATCGAGAAGCGATTTTAGAAGCTTTTCAATATGCATCACGTTGGGATGCTGATCTTATCGTTTACCAAGCGGGCATGGATTGTCATCAACATGATAAATATGGATCAAAATGGTTTACAACAGCGCTCTTATTTGAACGTGATCGGATTGTGTTTGAGATGGCAAAGAAAATGAAAATTCCTTTGCTTTTTGTTCTGGCTGGTGGCTATCAACCTTTGGAGGATTTGGTTCCTTTGCATGTCAATACATTCAAAGCAGCGCATCAAATTTATTTTGCTGAGGTTTAGCCTAGCTATAGAAAAAATGCTCTCGCGAGGAGAGCATTGAATTGGGCGTTTAGCGTAGTTTTGCTAACCATTCTCCAAATGATTGTACAAACTGAACCAATAATAAAAGTACGATAACGGTCAAGATGACAACACTACTATCGAAACGCTGATAGCCATAGGAAATAGCAAGATCACCGATTCCACCTGCACCTACAGCACCTGCCATCGCTGTTGCACCAATCAATGAAATGGTACCAGTGGTGAGATTGAGAATAAGAGAGCTACGTGCTTCAGGCACGATAAATTTGAATACAATTTGCCAAGGACTCGCACCCATTGCTTGTGCAGACTCAATAATACCTTCATTTACTTCAAGTAAAGAAGTTTCGATGAGTCGACCAAGATAAGGACCGACATAAATGGTTAATGGAACGATAGCAGCCCATGTTCCGATTGATGTACCAACCAAAAGTTTTGTAAATGGAATGACGGCGATTAATAAAATGATAAATGGGATTGAACGTAGAGCATTCACGATTGGGTTCAGCGCATAGTAAATCGCACGGTTTTGTAAAATCCCACCATTACGTGTGACTACCAAAGTAATACCTTGAATAAATCCCCAAATGCATCCAAATAGCAATGCAAAGAATACCATCTGTAAGGTTTCTTCCAGTGCCGTTACAAATTGATCAATGGATAATGAACTTTGCCAAAATGGAGCTGTGATTTCAGTCAGCCATTGCACAATTAAATCTCTCATTGGCTTACTCCTGACTGTTCAACTTTGACACCCTGACTTTCTAGGAATTGAATCGCTTCCTGAATAATCGTTGGGTCGCCTAAAAGTTGGATAAACATTTGACCGATAACAGTGCCATTAATCTCAGTCATGTTGGCAAATAAAATATTTAAACTAATATCAAATTGCTTAATTACGGATTGAATAACGGTTTCTTGGGCTGATGTTCCTAAGAATTGCAGATTATAGATACTGTTATGATGTTTGTGTTCAAGATTATTCAAGATATTGATCGGCAATTGTTGCTGCAATACTGTTTGGATAAATGTCTTGGTTGTTGGGTGTTGTGGTTGACTGAATATATCTAAGGTGCGACCTGTCTCAATGACTTTGCCAGCTTCCATGACTGCGACATAGTCACAGATAGATTCAATCACATCCATTTCATGAGTAACCATCACAATGGTGATGTTCTGTTCTTGATTAATTTTCTTTAATAATGCTAAAACGGATTGTGTGGTTTGAGGGTCCAGTGCAGACGTTGCCTCATCACATAGCAAAATTTTAGGATGATTCGCAAGCGCACGCGCAATACCTACACGTTGCTTTTGGCCGCCTGAAAGCTCATCTGGATAAGCATCTTTTTTATGTTTAAGGTCAATAAAATCCAGCAACTCTGCAAGACGTTTTTCACGTTCGACTTTGCTATGACCTAATAGTTTAAGTGGCATTTCAATATTTTCAGCCACTGTTTTGGTTTGCAATAAGTTAAAGTGCTGAAAAATCATGCCAATATTTGCACGTTCTCGACGAAGTGTACGCGCATCCATTGCAGTAAAGTCTTTTTGATTAATCATCACTTGTCCGTGGGTCGGACGCTCCAGTAAATTAATCAAACGGATTAAGGTACTTTTACCTGCACCACTATAACCGATAATGCCAAAAATGCTGCCATCAGGGATCTCTAAGTTGATTTGATCCAGCGCAGTGATCGTTTGACCTTTGAGCTGATAGTGTTTGGAAATATTTTTAAATTGGATCATATCGTCAATACTAAGCAGAAAAGAAAAACAGGCAAAATCACTTTGCCTGTTTTGTTGAGAAAAGTATATTACGGATTCTCTTCAGTGAGATAGCTGATTGGTTTATTTACATCAACTTTTGTACCAGCAAAATGATCTTGTACATATTGTTTTACTGCATCAGTGTGATAAAGCGCACCGACTTTTTGTAAAACAGGATCATCTTTGCGAGATTCAGCCGTTGCTAGAACATTGACGTTTAACTTGGTGCTTTGATCAATTGGTTCGTAGAAGATTGCATCTTTAAGAACGTTTAGACCACCTTCCATTGCAAGGGTATTACCCAATAAAATCGCATCAACCTCATCTTTAACACGTACAGCTGTTGCCATTTGAATTGGTTTGATCACAATGTTCTTTGGGTTTTCAATCACATCAGCTGGTGTTCCTTTTACAGGATCAAAGTCAGCTTTTAATTTAATTAAACCCGCGCTTTGTAAAAGTAATAAAGCACGAGATTCATTTGCCCCATCGTTAGGGATTGCAATCGTTGCACCATTGGCAAACTCTTCAACTTTTTTTACCTTGCTTGAGTAGATTCCCATTGGTTCTAAATAAGTTGTAGAGACTGGCGCAATTTTGTCTTTATTTGCTGCATTGAATGCAACGAGATATGCATAGGATTGAAATGCATTCAAATCGACTTCTTTATTTGCAACAGCAGTATTCATTGCAACATAGTCAGTAAAATTTTTAATTTGAAGTTTTAGTCCAGCAGCTTGGGTTTCAGGCAAGCTTGCAATGTGACGCCAAATATCAGCATCAGAACCTGTAGAAGCAATAACGACAGTTTCTAATGCGCCTGCATCTTTGTTCTGTTCAGCAGTGTTATCTGGCTGTTTGCTGCATGCCGCAAGCAACAACACTGATACACTTAAAAAAAGGCTAATCAGCTTTTTCATGTGGAAATCCTAACCAAAATAATGCTGAGAAAGTAATGTTATTCTCGCATTGATGTAATCGCTTTGAGGATGCAAATTGGCTTTATACAAAAAATAATCACATGAATTATTTCTTGGGTATTTGCCATTATGATTCCATGATTTTAAGAAAAATAAGTGAACATTCATGTGCTTATTTGGAACCAATAAATAATGCAGACATCCATTCACATCTTTTCAAACCAAATATTGGTCTAGCTGTTGGTTTCTGTTGATTGGACAAAATAGCTTAATCATTTGATAATCATGAAAAAGCATATATCTTTAACATAAAAACAACATCTAAAATTGTGCCAATCATAGCAATATTTTGATAAGGGTTATAGTGGTCTGCATGATACTCAAGAGTATAAGCATCTGATTATCTAAAGAAATTATGTGCATAGTAAATGTAAATTAATGATAGTTTTATAGATTTTTGCAAATGTTTGATTGGTGATTTTGGTGAAATAAATAATATATATTTTTCTGAACTCTATATATTCAAATTGAATAAAGAATGTAAATTGATAGCGTTTCAGGAATAAAAAAGCCTTCCGAAGAAGGCTTTATTCACAATAAAATTATTCAGCTTTTTCGCGAGCAATTGCACGATAACCAATATCACTACGATATTGCATACCTGTGAATGTCACTTGGCCACATACTTCTAATGCATTGATCTGAGCTTCCAGTACAGTATCACCTAATGCTGTTACACAGAGGACGCGACCACCAGCTGTAACAATATGACCATCATCAGTCATGGCTGTGCCAGCATGAAAGATTTTGGTGTCTTCAGGTGATTGACCGATACCCGAAATGACATCACCTTTACGAACAGTTTCAGGATAGCCTTCGGCAGCAAGAACGATACCAATAGATTTGCGCTCATCCCATTCAGCTTCGCTTGGTAAGTTACCTTCAATGCCAGCCTCAACCAGATCAACGAGAGATGATTTCAAACGCATCATAATAGGCTGTGTTTCTGGATCACCAAAACGACAGTTGAATTCGATCACACGTGGTTGACCTTGATCATCAATCATCAAACCAGCATATAAGAAGCCCGTGTAGACATGACCATCTGCTGCCATACCATCAACTGTCGGGCGCATCACTTCATTCATGACGCGTTCAAAAACTTCTGCTGTAACGACTGGGGCAGGAGAGTAAGCACCCATACCACCAGTATTTGGACCTTGGTCGCCTTCAAAGATGCGTTTGTGGTCTTGAGAAGTTGCCATTGGTAAAATATTTTTACCATCAATCATGCAAATAAAGCTTGCTTCTTCGCCAGCTAAGAATTGCTCAATCACAACACGTGACCCAGCATCACCGAACTTGTTGCCCGCCAACATGTCATCAATCGCATCAAAAGCTTCTTGGTTGGTCATCGCAACGATAACGCCTTTACCCGCTGCTAAGCCGTCAGCTTTAATTACAATCGGAGCGCCATTTTTCTCAACATAAGCTTTTGCAGCATCAACTTCAGTAAATACGTCATAGAAAGCTGTAGGAATGTTATGGCGTTTTAAGAAATGCTTAGCGAATGCTTTTGAACCTTCAAGTTGAGCCGCATATTGAGTTGGTCCCCAGATTTTTAGACCTGCTTCACGTGCAGCATCAACGACACCATTGACTAATGGTGCTTCTGGCCCAACGATAACAAGCGCAACATCATTTGCTTTTGCAAATGCAATAATTGCAGGGTTGTCTAAAATATCGAGGTCAATATTTTCACATTTGTCTTCAGTTGCTGTACCCGCATTGCCAGGTGCGACAAAGACTTTAGCAACTTTTTCATCTTGTGCGATTTTCCATGCAAGTGCATGTTCACGGCCACCGCTACCTAATACTAAAATATTCATTATTAAGTTATTTCCTTTTTAAGTATCTCTAGTACATCCACTAAAAATAGAAAATTCCCCCTTGAGATGCAACTAAAACATCGCAAGAGGGATTTTTAAAATCTATTAGTGACGGAAATGACGCATACCCGTGAAGACCATTGCAATACCAGCTTCATCCGCTGCTGCAATTGTTTCTTCGTCGCGCATAGAACCACCCGGTTGAATGATACATTTGATACCAGCTTTAGCAGCGTTATCAATACCATCACGGAATGGGAAGAACGCATCAGATGCCATCACTGCACCTTCAACGACTAAACCAGCATGTTCAGCTTTGATCGCCGCAATACGAGCAGAGTTCACACGACTCATCTGACCTGCGCCTACACCAATGGTTTGACGGTTTTTTGCATATACAATCGCATTTGATTTTACGTATTTTGCAACTTTCCAAGCAAAGATCATGTCATCAATTTCTTGTTCAGTTGGTGCACGCTTGGTCACAACCTTTAGGTCATCTTTAGTGATCATGCCCAAATCTTGATCTTGAACAAGTAAGCCGCCGTTAACACGTTTATAATCAAGTTGTGGAGCACGTGCATCAATTGCAGGTAATTCACCGCACACCATGACGCGTACATTTTTCTTTGCGCCTGTAACTTCAAGTACACCATCAGCAATGCTTGGTGCAATGATTACCTCAACGAATTGACGATCGACAATTGCTTGAGCAGTTTCTACATCTAACTCACGGTTAAATGCAATGATGCCGCCAAATGCAGACTCTGGATCAGTTGCATAAGCAAGATCATAAGCAGCTTTAATGCCATCTAAAGAAACGGCAACACCACAAGGATTCGCATGTTTAACGATAACGCATGCAGGTTTTGCAAATGATTTAACACACTCAAGTGCAGCATCAGTATCGGCGATGTTGTTATAAGAAAGCTCTTTACCTTGTAATTGTTTCGCAGTAGAAACTGACGCTTCTTTAGCATTTGCTTCTACATAAAATGCAGCATTTTGGTGTGGGTTTTCACCGTAACGTAAATCTTGTGCTTTATTTAACTGCGTATTGAATGTACGAGGGAATAAATCTGCTTCGCCTTCAGCTTTACCTACACGTGCACCTAAATAAGAAGCGATCATGCCATCATACTGAGCTGTGTGTTCAAATGCTTTTACTGCTAAATCGAAACGAGTCTCGTAAGAGAGTGAACCATTTTGCTTTAATTCAGCAACAACAGTGTCATAGTCAGATGCATTGACAATAATACCCACAGAAGCATGGTTTTTTGCTGCTGCACGAACCATGGTTGGGCCACCGATATCGATATTTTCAATCGCATCAGCAAGAGAGCAATTTGGCTTCGCTACAGTTTCAGCAAATGGATAAAGGTTCACAATCACCAGATCAATTGGATCAATATTGTGTTCTTGCATAACAGCTTCGTCCAGACCACGACGAGCTAAGATGCCACCATGAATTTTTGGATGAAGTGTTTTTACACGACCATCCATCATTTCAGGAAAACCTGTATGTTCAGAAACTTCTACGACAGCGATATTGTTGTCTTTAAGCAACTTATAAGTACCGCCTGTAGATAAAATTTCTACCCCGAGAGCTGCAAGATTTTGAGCAAATTCAACGATTCCAGTTTTGTCTGAAACAGAGATTAACGCACGTTTGATAGTCATGATTTAAGTCAACAGTTTGAAGTCTACAGATTAAAACAAATAGGCATAAAAAATGCCCACGAGAACGTGAGCATTTTATCAATTATTCACTCATTAAACCGTGAGCTTTTAACTTTTTACGTAAAGTTCCACGGTTAAGACCTAGAATCTCAGCAGCACGCGTTTGGTTGCCACGAGTATATTCTAAGACCACAGACAAAAGAGGTTTCTCCATTTCTGCTAGAACCATGTCATACACTTGAGATGGTTGCTCACCTTGCAATTGTGCAAAATAATGACGAACTGCGCGATCTACGTGGATGCGAAGAGCGACATCAGATTGAGCCGTAAAAATAGGAGATTTGCTATTCATGCGTGTTAATCCGAAAAATCAAATATCACTTGGGTAAAGTGATATATAAATGTGGTCTAAATTATTGAGTCCTGTTTTAGATCCTAAAACAGTGACTCTAAAACAAAGGGACTATTAGCTTGCCACAAATCCTCGAATTGTGTAAAAAATAAGCGTAACAATAGTTAAATATTTGTTACAGCCTACTTTCAAAAACAAAAAAACCAACTATGCGCTTATAGAGTAGAAGCACAGTTCGTTTAACGATTTTTTGTCTGTGAAATACGAGGAGTAAGTGGGTTAAAGCTTTCGTGGCGCGTATCATACCACTGTCTGCGAAAAAGTGAGCAAATTAACTGCACTTTTTTTTATTTTTTTTGTCATTTTTTTTAATTTTTAGGGTTGTACAATTTCTAAACTATAATTTGTAAAACTATTTCTGCTTTTTGGGACGGTAAAATCGAATTTAAAAGGACTATTTGAAGGGATGCGTTGAATTGTTTTTAAGCTATCCACAAGATATTCGTCTGGTTTGAGTGTGGTATTCGAAATCACAACATCATTATTGTCTTTTAGTACAACTTGTATAGAGGGTAGTAAAATACTGTGCTTATTCTGATTGATCAGGATACCTGAGAAACGTGTGCTATTTTGTTCAGCACGTCTTAACGTTATTTTTTCAAAATTCAAATTTTTGTATTGCCTATCTCGCATTTTACATGTGACAACAGTACATGCAGTATTAAAGATCTTGTTTAAGACAGGGCTATCATGCATCAATTTTGGATTGAACCATAGAATTTGAAATGCAAAAACAAGAATTAGAACTATGTTCCCTATACCCCAAAGGGTGTAATAGAGCCAGCCATGTTGTTTATCTGCAGCCTCTTCATCAATGAGTAGAGCATCCTCTGATAGATTTAGATTGGGTAATGCTGTTACAGGCTCTGTATTAAAGTAATTTAGATTGTTGAGATAGGTGAGTAGATCAATATTTGAGTTTTCAATTTTTTGATCAAAAATACTTAAGATTTGCATTTGCTTTTCTGCAAATGTGCTGTCAGGTTGAATTGAAGAAAATAAAGAGCGATTCGTTGTTGCAGGAATCGTTTCATTTGATGGAGATTCTAATAAATTGGTGAGTGCATTAAAGTTAATGACACATTTGGGGCAACAAACCATGCCCTGTGCAACACTAAGTTGTGAAAGGGTCACTTTATACACGGTTGAACATTTTGGGCAGCGGGTTTGTTTTTCACTCATAAGTTATAGAAATCTCAAATTGTTGTTTTGCGTTTTCCTGAGATACGACACCAGTTTTCTTCACGCTTGTCGACTTCTAATATATCAAAAAATTCAGTGTAAACACTAGAAACATCAGCAACTTGCTCTTCAATCACACCTGCAAGTGCGAACTCTCCCTCATTTTTTATCAAAGTTGAGAATTCTTGCGCGAGTGCCATCAAGGGGGCTGCTAATATATTGGCGACCAATATATCTGCTTGTTGAGGTTTAAATTCTTGATCAAATTCTTCTGGCAAACCAACATAAAGACGATCAAGTACCCCATTCAATTCAGCATTTTGTTTGGTTGCTAAGACTGCTTGTGGGTCAATATCAGTGGCGTAGACTTTTTTAGCACCTAGTAAAAGTGCAGCGACGCCTAAAATCCCTGAACCACAACCATAGTCAATCACAACTTTATCTTTTACATCGGTTTTGCCTAACCATTGTAAGCATAAAAATGTACTTGCGTGATTACCTGTACCAAATGCGAGGCCTGGATCAAGTTTAATATTGGTTGCATCTGCTTCAGGTGGTTCTAACCATTCAGGCACAATCCAATATTTTTCACCGATTTGAATGGGTTCATAATAATCCATCCATGCTCGTTCCCAGACTTGGTTTTCCAATGTTTCATGGCGCATAGGCACATCTGGGAGTTGAGCTTTTAAAAAAGCTTCTAAGCGATCAACATCTATTGGATCATCTTCTTCTTGTTGATAAATACCTGTAACAATAACTTTATTCCATAGTGGTGTTTCACCTGGAAGCGGTTCAAGTAAAGCCTGATCTTCTGCATCATCTAAAGTTACGCTAACTGCACCTAAGGATAAAAGTAGAGTTTCGCACAGTTCAACTTGATCTTGATCGACAGTAATATGAATTTGTAGCCAGTTCACAGGACAACCTAAGTAAATTTATTTACAGGTATTGTAAAGGATTCGTGCTGTATAAAGGAGTCTATAATTGGTTGTTTACAATTTTAAGATGAATTATTTGGTTATCAGAGTATCAATGTTCTTAAATAAATAAAGGATATAGAAAAACTATATCCTTTATGGTGATTTAAATATTGTGTATTTAAGCGATTATGGTGCTTCTTGTTCGTTTTGCATCATCGGTTGTTCAGTATTCTTGACAGGTGCGGCTAACTCATTTGGAGCTTGGCTAGGTGCAGGGGCCGATTCAACTGGTGTACCACTTACTGGACGTGGTTCTGATTGAGTCTCGGAGATTTTGCTTTGTGTTTCTGGTGGAGTGTCAGTAGTTGGTGTTGGTGGTTGGAAAACTAATTTGTCATTTTCATCGTTTTGACAAGCACCATTGAATACAACGCCTTTATAGGCAAATGAAACTGCATCGCCTTGTTTTTTACCTTTACAGACCTGTTGATACTTCTGTGCAAGTTGATCTGTGGCAGGTTTTGCATTTGCTTGAGCTGTCACAGTAAAAAATAAACCACAGATCAGTGATGATAATAAAAGCTTCGAGTTCATATCATTTTCCTAAGTATTTGTTATGCATCTCTTAGGATAGGAAAGTTTTTTCAAAAAACAGTGTTGTTCAAGTTAACGATTCTAAGGCACTTTGTTAAAAATACATGAAAAATGCAACATAAAGTTTCTTTTTGTGTCAATTTAAAGGTAATCAATCTCTTATTCTAGGCAATATTTTAATTGATTTTTTCAAACTACGACAAAATTCCTGTATAATGCTCTGTCATTTTTTGAATACACATTTACCACTATGCACTATCCTAAAGTTTACGACGTTATCGTAATTGGTGGCGGCCACGCTGGTACGGAAGCTGCACTTGCTGCAGCACGTATGGGAAGACAAACACTATTGTTGACGCATAATATTGAAACTTTAGGGCAGATGAGCTGTAATCCAGCGATTGGTGGTATTGGTAAATCACATTTAGTCCGTGAAATTGATGCCCTAGGCGGTGCAATGGCACTTGCCGCAGATAAGGGTGGTATTCAATTCCGTATTCTGAACTCTCGTAAAGGTGCTGCAGTGCGTGCAACACGTGCTCAAGCAGATCGTGTCCGATATAAAGCTGCGATTCGTCATACTTTAGAAAATCAAGCAAACTTGGATATTTTCCAACAAGCTGCAGATGACTTGATTGTTGAAGGCGATACCGTAAAAGGTGTTGTCACCCAAATGGGTATTCGTTTTGATACCAAAACTGTTGTACTTACGACGGGTACTTTCTTAGGTGGTGTTATTCATATCGGTTTACAAAATTCGAGTGGTGGTCGTGCAGGCGATCCTCCTTCAATTGCTTTGGCACATCGTTTACGTGAGTTAAAACTCCCAGTTGGTCGTTTGAAAACAGGTACACCGCCACGTATTGATGCGCGTACTGTTGATTTCTCTGTGATGACACCACAGCCAGGTGATTTCCCTTCTCCTGTAATGTCATTCATGGGCGATGTTTCGATGCATCCAGAGCAGGTGAATTGCTACATTACTCATACCAGCGAAAAAACCCATGAAATTATTCGTGGTGGTTTAGATCGTTCACCTATGTATACCGGTGTGATTGAAGGGGTTGGTCCTCGTTACTGTCCTTCGATTGAAGACAAAATTCATCGTTTTGCAGATAAAGATTCGCATCAAGTATTTCTTGAGCCTGAAGGCTTGGATACACATGAACTTTATCCAAATGGTATTTCAACTTCGTTACCATTTGATGTGCAGTTCAATCTAGTTCGTTCGATCCGTGGTATGGAAAATGCACATATCCTACGTCCAGGTTATGCAATCGAATATGACTATTTCAATCCGCAAGCATTGAAATTTACCCTTGAAACCAAAGCGATTCAGAACTTGTATTTTGCAGGTCAGATTAATGGTACAACTGGCTATGAAGAGGCGGGCGCGCAAGGTTTACTTGCGGGGTTAAATGCTGCACGTCGTGCATGGGAACAAGAAGAATGGACACCAAAACGTGATCAAGCCTATATGGGTGTACTCGTAGACGACTTGATTACATTGGGAACTAAAGAACCATATCGAATGTTTACCTCTCGTGCGGAATATCGTTTGATGTTGCGTGAAGATAATGCGGATCAACGTTTGACAGAGATTGGTCGTGAACTTGGTTTGGTTGATGATGAACGTTGGGCAGCTTACAGTGAGAAAATGGAAGCTGTTGAACGTGAAACTTCTCGTTTGCAACATTTATGGGCTGCGCCGAATAACCCAATGGGCAAAAAGTTCGTTGAAATGACAGGTGCAGATCTAAGCAAAGAGTGTAGCGCGATTGATTTATTGAAACGTCCAAACATTAATTTTGCTCAAATTGCTGAATTAACAGGTTCTGAAGTTTCGCAACAAGTGGGTGAGCAAATCGAAATCGCTGTGAAATACGAAGGTTATATTAACCGTCAACATGATGATGTTGCACAGATGAAGCGTTTAGAGGAAACTAAAATTCCTGCTGATTTTGATTATGATGTTGTTTCTGGTTTATCACGTGAGATCACACAAAAGCTTAAGACTGTTCTCCCAGAAACATTAGCTCAAGCCAGTCGTATTCCAGGCGTGACACCTGCAGCAGTTCAGTTGGTGATGATTACGATTCGTAAAAATAATATGGCAAAAAAATCAGCATAAGTCTGCTTGATACAGGACGAAAAAACACCCTTTAAAAGGGTGTTTTTTTCTGTCTATTTTGCTTGTATTTTAAAATACATTCGATGAGGTATAAAAATTAATGAAAAATTGGATGTTTTTATTTATCGCAATCATTGCTGAAGTGATCGCAACGTCTGCTTTGAAAAGTAGTGATGGCTTTTCTAAACCAATCGCTTCAGTTGTGGTTGTCGTAGGGTATATTGTCGCATTTTATTTTTTATCTCTAACCTTAAAAGCTATCCCTGTCGGGATTGCTTATGCAATATGGTCTGGTGTTGGTATTGTTTTAATTACCACTGTTGCTTGGTTTATGTTTGGTCAAAAACTAGACCTTTGGGGGATTGTTGGGATTGCATTGATTATGAGTGGCGTATTAATTTTAAATTTGCTATCGAAAACAAGTGTGCATTGATGAAATAAAAAACCGAGCTAAAGTAAGTAGCTCGGTAAAATTTTAATAATAAAATACAGGCATGGATACTTAGAGTGTCACCACAATTCCCTGACGTAAATTTAATTGGTCAAGTTTGGAGTTCTCATCAATTTTTGCAAAAGCTTTAGGTATTAAACGACGAGCTACTTTATTCACCCTTTTCTCTAACCAAATAGGCATTTTCATGGCGAGAGGGTTGGTTTCAGTGGTCGAAGCATCGGTCATCACGCGTGTTCCCATGATGTAATCAAACCAAGGTCGCGTGACACACCAGTTGGCATTTTGATTACTGGTCATGTGGTGATCATAGTGCCAAGGAATACGTTTTTTTGCATATTCGGGATCTAGATGAGATTTGGCATGAACTTTCCAGTAGTTCCAAATTCCATAATATAAGCCTGCTGTAAAAAATGGTGCAATGGGCAGAAAAACTGTAGATACGGCGGCTAGAGCAATTAATGCTGATTTTTCATTGTACATTTCAGAGTTTTTAAACATCGACTCTGCATAACCTTCATCATGAAAACCATTTAAACGAGCACGTTTATGATGGGCGATATGAGTAAAGAAGGGGCTATTTCTATTTTTACTTGGAAATTCATGTAGCCATACCTTATGAAAATACCATTCCATCCCATTTGCGACAAAGATACCTACTGGAAAACCGATCATATTCGTTAACCTCATAAAATATGATCAGATTGTAGAAACTTAATGGTGAAAGTTTTTGACTGAACTGGCAGGTTTGATTTGCCGATCAAATCAAATTATTGTTGTTTTCGTTGTCGATAGGCTGTTGGTGTTTCACCTGTCCAACGTTTAAAAGCCCTTGAGAATGCAGATGGTTCAGAGAAACCAGTAAGATAGACGATTTGATCAATTGATTCTTGGGTTTGAGAGAGTAAGCGCCGAGCAAGCCGTTCACGATATTGTGCAATTACTTTTTCATAGCTGGTATTCAGAAGTTGCAAATCCGCTCTTAAACTGCGGGCACTACGACCTAATCGACCAGCAACAATACTCTGATCAAACTCACTCGATTCCAATAATCCGCTCGCCAAGATCTTTTCTATCTCATGAATAAGTTGATGTTTATGTAAAAGCTCAAGTTGTGAGGCGGCATGGTGTTCATGGACTTTTAATAACTCAGGTTCATAAGCAGGCGAAGGATGGTCTAATAATTTCGCATCAAAGAAAAGACGACCTTCAGTTTGTCCAAGTCTGACATTACACCCCCATATCTTTTTATATTCATCCTGCTTGGCACCTTCATCGTAAGGAAGCCAAATTTCAGAGGGTGTAAATGCATCTTCACTTATATATTTGAAGAAATTAAGCAAAATTCCTATTGCACATTCTAAGTAATGTCTTACGGGATGATTGAGACCAGAAATGATCGCAACCTCATTATCATGATGTTCGAGTTTAAAAGACATCGCATCTGTGAGTAATGCTTGATAATGAATAGTGCGTTGTAATCCTTCACCAAAGGTTGGACTACTGAGAAAAAGATATTCAATCACTTGTCCACGAAATGGAGGTACATTTCCTCCAACATGAAGTCCGATATCTGAATCTACACTAATTTTCTCAGCCGCATCCCAGAAACGTCTTTGTGTAGAATTATCTCTTCGCACTGACTTGTCAGGAGGTTGATCCGGTAAATGAACACTTGCAAAGATAGCTGCCGCATCAAGGTTCATCTTGTGCATGGTTTGATACACCGTCCATAAAAAAATGCCAGCATCGCTTGCTTTATTTGTGACCATGTTTGAAGGTTAAATAAACTTTTAAAACAATATACTATGTTCTTTTATCATAGAAATGAAATGTTTGTTAGAAGCTTCTTACAGGCCTCATTAAATAATATTTATACCTCATTTAAAAATTTTCTTTGTCATACAATCAAAGAAATAGCCATCAACAGGAATAAAAAAGTTGGAGTACATCTAAATGCGCCCCAACTAAGATTAATTAGAAATAAATAGTTAAGTTTTAATCATTATCTGTAAGATCACGCCCTCCAGATAAAATCTCTTTTCCTAAGTGCCCAAGTTGTTCGAGTGGGGTTTGTGGTGGAGGTGTGGGTGTATGTTCTTCTAATAAATGCTTTTCTTTAATATTTTTCAATTCTTCTTCACTAAGTTTTGGAGGGGGATTAAACTCACCCCATCTACCGAAATGGATGTTGCCTTCAAAGGCTTCAGCCTGATCTGAAGCTTGTAGATCTTCATTCGATTCGGATTGATCATTTTGATTATTGGTCATTTTATAATTCCTTAATAATAGATGTTTTATGTTATTAAAGTCTTATCACATGTCTTTTATTAAAATAAGTAATGGAGTGAATAGACCAAAATACTTTAGCAAATTTTTTGAACTAGAAAACATCAATAAACATAAAAATACAAAGTTTTGCCTTTGAGTGTTCATGAGGTTTTTAATCTTTAATGGATGAAAAACAACCCGGAGGCTGAAAATTAATACGAAAGTTGGTGAAAATGAGAATTATTTTTATTAAAATTGTAACGCATTTTATTATTTTATTTTTTTTTACTTTTGTCTGAGTTTTTTGGAATTTTTATGAAGTCTGCTGCATTGGGGTTGTTTGAACAGCCTATTTTTAAATTTAGTGTATTGAGTTTGATGTTGTTGCAAGCTCAGCATGCAATCGCAAATGAACAAACTGCCGTTATGCCTACAATCAAAATTGAGGCGATGAGTGAGCTTGATCCGATCAAAAGTTATATTGATTATGATCAGGCGAGTGTGACGCGTAATGGATTAAAGAAAAAAGATATTCCGCAAACCATTGATACGATTGATGTGCAGAAATATAAAATTTACGGTGCCAATGATTTAAGTGTGATGTTGCAAGGTACGCCAGGCGTATCAACGAGTTATGATATGCGTGGTGATGGTATCAGCATACGGGGTTTTAATGCTGATACTGGTGATATTTATCGAGATGGTATTCGTGAAAGTGGTCAAATACGTCGGAGTACAGCAAATGTTGAACGTATCGAAATTTTAAAAGGTCCAGCATCTGTACTTTATGGTCGTAGTTCAGGTGGCGGTGTGATCAATATGGTGAGTAAATTTGCCAATTTTGACTCTAAAAGTTCGGTAGGGATTTATGGTGGATCATATGATAACTATGGAACAACGTTGGATTTCAACCAAGTTCTAAATGATAACTTTGCTGTCCGTTTGACAGGAGAATATGGCGAGTCGAACAGTTTCCGTTCAGGTATCGAAAACAAAATCGAGATGCTTTCCCCAAGTTTTACATATAAAAATGATGATGGCTTAACTTGGACAATGCAGTATACCTACGATAAATTACATCGTGTTCCAGATCGTGGCCCTTCATTTACTGCTCTACCTAAAGGTACATCAATCAAAACAGGTTTTGCACAAGAGGGTGATTATGTAAATGATATTTTACAAGTTGCACGATCTGACCTGAATTATGAGTTTGCGCCAAATTGGAACTTTCATTGGGCTGTTAGCTATCGAGAAACTGAGCAGAATTTTGATCATTTTTACTTGGGTAGTCTTTGTTTAACAGATGTAGGAGCTTGTAATGGACATGTCGGTGATATTTCACAGCTCTACTATTGGCAGCAAACAAGTAACAAAACTACAAGTAATACCTTTGATATTCAGGGTGAGTTCAATACTGGAAGCATAAAACATAATTTATTGCTGGGTGCTGATTGGACCTATGAACAGCGCGAACCTTTGCTTGCAAATCAAAATGAAAATGGTACGGCTATTTATGGTTATGTAAATCCGTTAACTGGGGAACGTAGTCATTCAAGAGGTACAGGTGCTCTAAAAATACGAACACATAACTATAACCAAGGGGAAGGCTATGGTGTATTCATTCAAGACCTGATTAGTTTTAATGAATATTTCAAAATGATGTTGGGTGGGCGCTATGATTACTTCCACTCGCAAACAACTAATCGTTTGAAGACAAGTGAAGAGAAGGAGTACCAACGTAGTATTGATGGAGAAAGCTTTAGTCCAAACATCGGTTTTATTTGGCAGCCTGTAGAAAGTCAAAGTTTCTATGCTTCTTATAGTAAAAGTTTTGCTCCATTTGGTGGTCGAGTGGGAGTGAGTGTCGTATCTGCGGATACAAATGTTAATGCGTTTGATGCCGATCCTCAATACAACGAGCAATACGAAGTTGGTGTAAAAAGTGATTGGTTAAATGACCGTTTGAATACTCAATTTTCTGTTTTCGATATTCGTAAGAATAATATCCGCTATAAACCAGATCCTGAGAATAAACCAGAAGAATGGGCAGTTGGCGGACAGCATCGTTCTCGAGGAATGGAGTTTAGCTTTATTGGACGTGCACTCGATAATGTTTTTGTACGAGGTGGATACAGCTATATAGATGCAGAAGTTACTAAAGATAAAGAAAAACCAAAAAATGTTGGAAAAGAACTGAATAATGTACCAAAACATATCGGTAATTTATTTGTTCGTTATCTACCTACAGATAAAATCTATGGAGAAATTGGTGCAACTTATGTAGGAGATGCGAAGGTATATCCAAATGGTAATTTAGATAGAGAACCGACCGATTTTAAGGGGTTTACACGTCTCGATGCTGCGATTGGTTATAGCGCTGACCCTTGGAACCTGACGATTGCTGTCAATAACTTGACCAATAAAGAATATTGGCGTTCTGACTCGATGCCAGGCACACCACGTAATTTCTTGGTACGTTTAAACTATCAATTCTAATGGCTTGAACAAGTCACATATAAAAAAGCACTTTTGATCAACAAAAGTGCTTTTTTCTTTCTTATAAACGTAGGACGCCATACGCAAACTATAAAATGCTGTCAGAAAGGAATTAATTTAGAAAAACAACTACAAAGTCACAAAATTTGTTAGAATCAGAGAAAACACTAACAAAGAGATAATAATAATGAAGATCGCACTTGTACTCCTATTCTTATTTTCTATTCTCGTTTTGGGTTATACCAGTTATGAAGATGCACAGACGAAAAAACGCCAAGAACTTATGAAAGTGGTTCATGAGGCTGAGCATAGTTTGAATGAAATTCAACACAATCCACACACGCATTTGACCAATCTAAAACAAACTAAATAAGTAACAAGTTTTGCTATGATGTATTGAGCTATTTTGATGCATTTGTTGCGATCAACAAGTCATCTTTTTTTGATTGTAGGTGCGCAAGTTCCTATTAGAATCTGCTAAAATATTTACCATTAAATAAAAAGCTGCATATTTGTTATGCGGCTTTTTATATTTTGATAGCGGAATTAGATTTATACATGTTTTGATGTGACGCGTATCGAGCTGGCATATAGATTGCTTTCAGCTTTGTATACCTTTTGGTGAAAAATTCAAAAAAGTTTGAAACACAAAGGTATAGATTTTATCTCCTATGATCTTAGATTTTGACAGGTGCTATTATGGCAACGCCTAATGCTTCGGCAGGTTTGTTAGAACGCTTATTTAAATTGAGCGATAACAAAACGAGTTTTAGAACAGAAGTTCTTGCAGGTGTAACTACATTTTTGACCATGTGTTACATCATTATTGTAAATCCATTGATTCTTTCAGAAACAGGAATGGATCATGGTGCTGTATTTGTAGCAACCTGCTTAGCTGCGGCGATTGGCTGTTTGGTGATGGGGTTAATTGCGAATTATCCAATTGCTTTAGCCCCAGGTATGGGCTTGAATGCTTACTTTACATACTCAGTATGTTTGGGTATGGGAGTGCCTTGGGAAACCGCTTTAGCAGCAGTATTCATTTCTGGTTTGGTTTTCCTCGCGATTAGCTTTATGAAAATTCGTGAAGCGATTGTCAATGCTATTCCGATGTCGTTGAAACTGGCGATTGGTGGTGGTATTGGATTATTCCTTGCTTTGATCGCATTAAAAAATGCTGGGATTATTGTTGATAATCCAGCAACTTTAGTTGGTTTAGGGGATATCAAACAACCAACAGTATTACTCGCTTTATTCGGCTTTTTAATGATCGTGGTTTTGCATCAGTTCAAAATACGTGGTGCAATCATTATTAGTATTTTGGTGATTACCGCAATTGCAACAGCTTTAGGTTTAAATGAGTTTAAGGGTGTGGTCGGCCATATTCCATCAATTGCTCCAACATTTATGAAAATGGACTTTGAAGGTCTATTCACTGCCAGTATGATCGGTGTTATCTTCGTCTTCTTCATTGTTGATTTATTTGACAGTACTGGAACTTTGGTCGGTGTTTCACACCGTGCAGGCTTGTTGAAAGATGGTAAATTGCCGCGCCTGAAAAAGGCATTGTTTGCTGATTCATCAGCAATCGTTGCGGGTGCTGCATTAGGTACATCATCAACAACTCCGTATATTGAATCTGCTTCTGGGGTTGCGGCAGGTGGACGTACAGGTTTAACGGCGGTGGTCGTTGCTGTGTTATTTGTGGGTTGTTTATTTTTAGCACCACTTGCTCAATCTGTACCAGGTTTTGCTACAGCACCTGCATTGTTGTTTATTGGAGTATTGATGATTCAAGGAATCACCCATATTGATTGGGATGATATCACTGAAGCAGTACCTGCATTTTTAACGATTGTATTTATGCCATTTACCTATTCGATTGCGGATGGTATTGCAATGGGCTTTATTAGCTATGCATTGGTTAAACTTCTTACGGGCAAAGCAAAGACTGTACCGTATATGGTTTGGATCATTGCAGCACTGTGGGTATTTAAGTTTGTTGCATTTGGCGGTTAAGTCGCTTAAAAATTAGAAACCTTTTAAGGGGTGTACCTGATTAGGCAACACCCTTTTTTATTTAGACGTGGAGTTAATATGAATCAAGTCGAACTGATTCGTGCTTTACCCAAAGCCGAGTTGCATGTGCATATTGAGGGGACATTTGAACCAGAACTGATGTTTGCAATTGCACAGCGTAATCAGATCCAGATTCCTTACCAATCTGTCGAAGAAGTGAAGCAAGCGTATAACTTCCATAATCTTCAATCTTTTTTAGATATTTACTATGCTGGCGCAAATGTGTTGGTGCATGAACAAGATTTTTATGATCTTGCTTGGGCATATTTTGAAAAATGTGCAGACGATCGCGTCGTGCATACTGAAATGTTTTTTGACCCGCAAACGCATACTGAGCGTGGGGTTGAATTTGTTACGGTCTTAAAAGGTTTAAAACGTGCGTGTGCAGATGCAAAAGAAAAGTTGGGCATCAGTTCTCAGCTGATTATGTGTTTCTTACGTCATTTGAGTGAAGAGAAAGCATTTGAAACACTTGAGCAAGCTTTACCATTTAAAGATGACATTATTGCTGTTGGTTTGGATTCAAGTGAGGTGGGGCATCCACCATCGAAATTTGAACGTGTTTTTGCCAAAGCGCATGAAGCAGGTTTCTTAATCGTTGCACATGCAGGTGAAGAAGGTCCACCAGCGTATATTTGGGAAGCCTTGGACTTACTTAAAGTCAATCGTATTGATCATGGTGTTCGTTCAGAAGAAGATGAGCAGCTTATGGCTCGTTTAATTTCAGAAAAGATGCCCTTAACTGTATGTCCTTTAAGTAATCTAAAGTTATGTGTAGTAAATGATATGGCTGAGCATAATATCCGTCGCTTACTGCAAAAAGGTGTCCATGTCACAGTAAACTCAGATGATCCTTCATATTTCGGTGGTTATATGAATGATAACTTTGTTGCGATTCAGCAGGCCTTAGATTTATCCAATGATGAGCTAAAACAGCTTGTGATTAATTCATTTGAAGCTTCATTTATATCAGATGAAGAAAAACGAAAGTGGATTGATGAAGTAAAGAAAATTTAAATGAAAAAAACCGCATTATGCGGTTTTTTTATATTCAAGGGCTTATTTAGGTTGTTTTAACATGCTTCGTAAGACATTATCTTTATCGATAAAATGATGTTTAACTGCCGCTAAGGCATGTCCAACGATCAGCAAGCCTGCAAACCATGACAAATAAATATGAAGCGGTTTTACAATTGCTAAAAGCTCTGGATTATCTTGAACTAATCTTGGAATTTCGAAAAGATATAACACAGGCGCAGGATGACCAGCACTCCAACTAAATAAACAACCAGTGATTGGTAATGCCAAGAGCATTAAATAAAGTAGGAAATGTCCAACATGCGCCAAGGTTTTCATCATTGGTGACATGGTGTCGGGAAGTTTGGGAGCTGGGTGGGTATAACGCCAAAATATTCGAATGACAACTAAAAATATAATTGTAGTTGCAATATTTTTATGTAGAGTGATGACGTTACCTTTAAAGCTACCATCAACTTCGTAGCTAAGAAAATTTCCACTATAAAAGCCAATAAGCCATGCAACAATAAAAATCGCTGCCATGAGCCAATGCAATACTTGTGCTGTGCGTGTGTAGTATTGTGGTGAGGTTGACATCGCAACATCCTAGCTGTGATATGAATAAGTTGATTCTAAATATGGAAATAAACTCCTCATACTGTGTCTATGTAACAGAGCGTTTTATCCTTAGAACGTTTAAGGGCTGCTAATATTAAGATCGAGCATATTTTGGAATGATACAAGATATGTTTCATCATTATTCCACGTAAGCGAATTATCATGCTGTAAGAGTGGAAATTGTTTTATTGTGTAAAAATGATTTTGAGTCATATCATAAATGCTCGCGTTTAGGCACAATACGCCTGCCAAAATTTAGGTAGGTAAAAAATTATGAAAAAATTAGTATTGACTGTTGTTCCATTGGTTTTAGCATTTACTGGATGTGCTGCTACAGATACAAATAACCCAACAGCAACCTCACAGCAATTGGGCATGGCTGCTTTAAAAGTTGCCGTAAATGCAAAATGCTTAAATGAAATTAACAATATTCCAGCATGGAAAACTGCTACACGCCTTATGAGTGCGGACCAGAAAAATGAGATCCAAACCAATGTGTGTGGTTGTGTCAGTGATAAAGCACCTGAAAGTGTGACTGCTTTTGATCTTGCAACTGCAGCAGTTGACCCAGCTGCACGTACAATGATTGTAAATAAAGTCGTTTCTGAAACAGTAAATGCATGTGTAAACGAGGCTTTTGCACAAGCAAAGTAATAAAGTGAGGCTGTAATCAGCCTCTTGTTGAGAGATTTAATATGACGATTGCTGGTGTCGATGAGGCAGGCCGTGGTCCGTTGGTTGGCTCTGTAGTTGCTGCAGCTGTGATTTTGGATCCAAATAATCCAATTGAAGGCTTAAATGACTCGAAAAAGTTGACCGAAAAAAAACGTGAAAAACTATTTGCTGAGATTCAGGAAAAAGCATTAGCTTGGTCGATTGCTGAAGCAAGCCATGCTGAAATTGATGAGTTTAATATTTTACAAGCCACTTTTCTTGCAATGCGTAGAGCAGTGGAGGCATTAGCGACTCAACCAGCAAAAGTGATTGTGGATGGTAATCAAATTCCTAAAGGAATCAGTATACCTTGTGAAGCAATTGTGGGTGGTGATGCGACGCATGCTGAGATCAGTGCTGCCAGCATTCTGGCTAAAGTTACGCGTGATCGCCAAATGAAAGTTTTAGACCAACAATATCCTGATTATGGCTTTGCTAAGCATAAAGGTTATCCTACTAAGGCTCATTTTGAAGCGATAGCAATACATGGGGTGATTGACGAGCATCGACGTAGTTATGCTCCTGTTAGAAAAGCATTGGGCTTATAAATAATTAAAGCGACTATTTTAGTCGCTTTAATTATTGAAGAATTCGCTATATTAACGATTAAAGTTATTATGTTGAGAGAAATCATTACTCTCTTCTTCATACGTGTGTTGATAATCTTGATCAAGATGTTGTAAATGCTCATGCATGGCACGTTCATGTTGGATACGTTGGTAAATTTCCTCACGATGCACAGAAACCTCTTTTGGAGCATTTACACCAATACGCACCTGATTGCCTTTTACGCCAAGCACAGTAACACTGACTTGATCCCCAATCATTAATGTTTCTCCGACACGACGGGTCAGAATCAGCATGTTTATCTCCTTGCTAAACGCTTAAACTTGCGACAGGGAATTCATTGTTCGAAAGCACAGCCTAATATACAAAAAATTCTAACAAAATTATGTAAAAAAAATTTTTTTTCGTAAATTTTGTGAGAACTTTCTTAAAACCTCTGCGCTAATATAACAGAGCCACTATAAAAAAAACTATAGTGGCTCTGTTTTTTTTATTATTTACTTGAAAGTAAATATTTAACTAGCTAGAAATTAAGCACGTGCACTGCTTTCACCATGCTCACGGTCTAGACCAAAAGCTGTGTGTAAACAACGAACTGCTAGTTCTAAATAGTTTTCTTCGATTAATACAGAGATTTTAATTTCTGATGTAGAAATCATGAGAATATTAATGCTTTCTTCCGCTAAAGCTGTGAACATTTTACTTGCAACACCAGCATGAGAACGCATACCTACACCAACGATAGAGACTTTAACGATATCATCACGCGTAACAACCTCACATCCTTCGATGCTGCTTGCTGTTTGCTCTAGAATTGCTTTTGCTTTCGCTAAGTCGTTACGATTTACTGTAAAAGTGAAATCAGTTGTTCCATCTTCTTCTACATTTTGGATAATCATATCCACTTCAATGTTGGCATTACTAATCGGCGATAAGATTTTAGATGCAATACCAGGTTCATCAGGAACGCCTAGAATCGTTAATTTTGCTTCGTCACGGTTAAATGCAATACCTGCAATGATTGGTTGTTCCATATCGTCTTCCGCCTCAGTGGTAATTAGTGTGCCTACATTTTGTTTAAATTCTTCGTCAAATGCGCCGTCATTGTCATTATCAAAACTAGATAATACACGTAATGGGACTTGATATTTACCTGCGAATTCAACAGAGCGAATTTGTAAAACTTTCGAACCTAAAGATGCCATCTCTAGCATTTCTTCGAATGAAATACGGTCAACTTTCTTTGCCTTAGGTGCAACACGAGGATCTGTGGTATATACACCATCAACATCAGTATAGATTTGGCATTCATCAGCTTTCAATGCAGCTGCGATTGCAACACCTGATGTATCTGAACCACCACGACCTAAAGTTGTTGTATTGCCATCAGCATCAAAGCCTTGGAAACCAGCAACGACGAGAACACGACCTGCATCTAAATCTTTGGTCATAATGTCGGTGTCAATAGATTCAATACGCGCTTTAGTAAACGCACTGTCAGTTCTGATTCCAACTTGACGACCAGTATATGATTTAGCTTCTACACCAATAGAATTAAGTGCCATAGCTAACATGGAAATCGTTACTTGTTCACCCGTAGACACCATTTGATCAAGTTCACGTGGGTCAGGGGTGCTGGTAATGGCTTTAGCAAGCGCAAGTAAGCGGTTAGTTTCACCACTCATTGCAGACACAACCACGACCACCTTGTGACCATGATCATGCCAGCGCTTGACACGACGAGCAACATTTAAAATGCGCTCAGGAGTACCCATTGAGGTACCGCCATATTTTTGAACGATTAATGCCATAGTTGTTCCATATAAGCCATGACCCTGAGAGGCATCAGGGTCAGTTACACAAAAGTGAAGTTCTTATTGCCCAAGCCAAGCAGGCAATCCTGCAAAAACTTGATCGAACTTCTCGTTTAGTGGCGCGCCACCTTGTGCTAAGTCAGGTTTACCACCACCTTTGCCACCGAGTTCTTGAGCTAAGTGTTTGATGATGTCACCTGCCTTGAGATTTGCAGTATATTGTTTAGCGACAGATGCGATTAAACTCACTTTATCGCCTTCAACGCCAGCTAAAATAATGACTGCATCTTCCAATTTTGATTTTACGCTATCATGTAAATTGCGTAATGATTTGGCATCTAAACCTTTGACTGTTGTAATGAGTGTTTGACGTCCAGCAATGTCTTTCACCTGATCCAATAATTCAGCTGCTTGGAAGCTTGCTAATTTTTGATTCAATTGTTCAATTTGCTTTTGCAAACTTGAAGCTGTTTCAACAACTGCTTCAACTTTTTCAACAGTTTGGTCTTTTTGAGCTTTTAATAAGCTATTAATGGTCTGAATGTCATGATCTGCCTTTTGTACGACTCCAAGTGCTTGAGTGCCAGTTACAGCTTCGATACGACGCACACCAGCAGCAACACCGCCTTCAGACGTGATTTTGAACAGACCAATGTCTCCAGTGCGTTGAACGTGAATACCACCACAAAGCTCTATAGAGAAGTTTTTCTCTTCAATTACTGAGCCCATAGACAATACGCGAACTTCATCACCGTACTTTTCACCGAAAAGCATCATTGCACCTTTGGCTTTGGCTGTTTCGATATCAAGTAATTCGGTTGTCACTGGAGTGTTTGCTATAATTTCTGCGTTAACCAAACGTTCAATTTGTTGAAGTTGTTCAAATGTCACCGGTTGGTCATTTGCAAAGTCAAAACGTAAAACGTCGCTAGCAACGAGGGAGCCTTTTTGCTGAACATGATCACCTAAAATTTGACGTAAAGCTGCATGTAAAAGGTGTGTTGCAGAGTGGTTACGTGCAGTTGCTGCACGAATGTCTGCTTTAACGGTTGCTTCAACACTTTGAGTTGCTTTTAAGCTACCTACAGTTACGATACCTTGATGCACGAAAGCACCACCAGATTTTTTGGTATCTTGTACTTCGAAGATACCCGTATCGTTTTTGAAGACACCTGTGTCACCGATTTGACCGCCGCTTTCTGCGTAGAAAGGTGTTTGATTCAATACAATTAGGGCTTCATCACCTTCATTGATCTCATCAACTTGAATACCATCTTTATAGATCGCAACAATTTGACCTTGGCCATGAGTTGCTTCATAACCGTCGAATTGGGTTTCACCTTCGACTTTCACAATGCTGTTATAGTCTACTGCGAATTTTCCTGCATCACGTGCACGTTGACGCTGTGCCGCCATTTCGACCTCAAAACCAGCTTCATCGATTGTTAGATCACGTTCACGTGCAATATCTGCGGTTAAATCTGTTGGGAAACCATAAGTATCATAAAGTTTAAATACCGTTTCACCTGCAATCACATTACCTTTGAGTTGTGCGAGTTCACCCTCAAGTAATTTCAAACCTTGTTCAAGTGTTTTAGCAAACTGTTCTTCTTCACGGATTAACGTTGCTTCGATGACATCTTTGCGAGCAGCAAGCTCAGGATAAGCTTCGCCCATAACCTCAATTAAAGGTTGCAACATTTTATAGAAGAATGTGCCAGTTGCACCAAGCTTGTTACCATGGCGTACTGCACGACGAATAATACGACGTAATACATAACCACGACCTTCATTTGAAGGATTTACGCCATCCGCAATCAAGAAACAGCAAGAACGTGCGTGATCAGCAACTACACGGAGTGATGGTTGACCTTCATCCTCAATACCGATGATGTTGGCTGCCGCTTTTAATAAGTGTTGGAACAGGTCAATTTCATAGTTTGAGTTGACATGTTGAAGTACAGCAGAAATACGTTCTAAGCCCATCCCTGTATCAACAGAAGGTGCAGGAAGAGGGTGCATCACGCCATCCGCAGTACGGTTGAACTGCATGAAAACGTTATTCCAAATTTCAATGAAACGATCGCCATCTTCTTCTGGCGTACCTGGTAAACCACCCCAAATGTGGTCGCCATGATCGTAGAAAATTTCTGAACAAGGACCACAAGGACCTGTATCACCCATCGCCCAGAAGTTATCTGAAGCGTATTGACCACCTTTATTGTCGCCAATACGGATAATACGTTCAGCATCTACACCGATTTCTTTATTCCAGATGTCAAATGCTTCGTCATCAGTATGATAAACCGTGACATATAAACGATCTTTTGGTAAGCCTAACCACTGTTCGCTGGTTAAAAATTCCCAAGCAAATTTCAAGGCATTTTGTTTGAAATAATCGCCAAAAGAGAAGTTACCCAACATTTCAAAGAATGTGTGGTGGCGTGCAGTGTAACCAACATTATCAAGGTCGTTGTGCTTACCACCTGCACGAACACACTTCTGTGATGAAACGGCACGAACATAGTCACGCTTTTCTAGACCTAAAAAACAGTCTTTGAACTGGTTCATACCAGCATTGGTAAACAGCAAAGTTGGGTCGTTGGCGGGAACGAGTGAGCTCGAAGCGACACGTGTATGCCCTTGCGATTCAAAGTAACGCAAAAATGCTTCACGAATTTCAGCTGATGTCATAAAACGAGTACTCACAACCAAGACACTCCATAATTTTGAATTTGGCTATATGCAATTAAGGTGATTGTAAAAGGTTCTACAATCGAGCTTATTGCATGGCATGGATTTTAAAAGTGCTAAATTATAACGGAAAATACCTATCCGACCAACGATTTTACAAGCAATATCATATAAAACTGTGTTTAAGCTAAAAATCTATATTCAACAGCGCGCTTCATGTTTTACCATATAGCACATAAATGATGATGTTTTGATGAACAAGGGCTCTGCATGCAACGTATCGCTATCAATGGATTTGGTCGAATTGGCCGGAATGTATTACGTGCATGGTTTGAAAATCCTAAACAGTTCCAATTTGAGATTGTTGCAATTAATGACGTCGCTGACGTACAAACATTGGTACATCTATTTAAATACGACACAACACATGGGCGCTTTGCTGGACAGGTTGAAATTCAGATTGAAAACCAACATATTTTTTTGAATATTCAGTCCCATCAGCGTCAGCTTAAACTGCAGGTATTTAAACAAGAGCAGCCTGAGTTGCTTCCTTGGAAAGATTTAGAGATCGATGTGGTGCTGGAGTGTACGGGGTTATTCCGTTCGCGAGCGGATGCAACTCGTCATATTGAGGCAGGGGCGAAACGCGTCATTATCGGTGCGGCACCATTTGATAGTGTAGATGCTGCAATTGTTTATGGTGTAAACCATGCCGATGTAAAAGCAACTGATCAGATCATTTCTAGTGTTTCATGTACTACGCAAGCATTAGTCCCTTTAGTGAAGATTATTGATGATGCTTTTGGTATTGATACAGCCTTAATGACTGAAATTCACGCAGTGACTGCAGATCAATCTGTTTTGGATCATGCGCATCGCGATTTACGTCGAGCACGGGCTTCTGGTCAGAATATTATTCCAACGACGTCAAGTGCTTTAGGTGCATTGAAACGTGTTATGCCGAAAATGGAAAATCGAATAGATGGTTACTCCATCCGAGTGCCTACGATTAATGTTGCAGCAATCGATTTAACCTTTGTATCACACTCACCAATTACGGTGCATAAAGTAAATGAAATATTAGTCAAGGCTGCACAGTCTGATTATGCACAGATTATGCAAGTGACCGATGAAGATCTTGTCTCTAGCGATTTTAATCATTCGCCATATTCCTTAATTGTAGATTTAACTCAGACCATGGTTGTCGGTCATCAAGCAAAAGTTTTTGCGTGGTATGATAATGAATGGGGTTACGCAAATCGTTTACTCGATTTGTGTGAGTCGTTCGACTCATAAATTTTATAACTAAAAAATAATTTGGAGATTTAAATGACATTTATGTTGATGTGGGGATTTATTGCTATTTTATTACTGGCGGTTATATTTTTATTTTGGTTTCAATTTAAAACGAAGTCAGAACCAACGTATGATGCTCAGGTGCTGCAAGTTGAAGAAAAAGTTTTGCATTTGGAATTACATTTAAAAAAAGGCTTAGAAATTATGCAAGATATGGCCAAAAAAATGCATGTGCAACAAGAAGTGTTAGATAAAACCATTGCGAATGTTGCCGCTTTGGAAAAACAGAATGCTGAGTTAGTTAGTGTTTTAGAAATGATGATTAAAACTGGGAATAAAAAATAAAGAAATTTTGTTGTTTGCTATATTTACTATTGTTATTCTTTTGTCGATTTAATAAGACTAAAATTAAAAGGAAATATATGAAGTTTTATTCGAGAAAAATAGGTGTATTTTTTATACTTAGTTCGGGGGGCATTTTAACAGCATGTGGAGGAGGTTCTAGCGAGAAAAGCAAAGCCGAAACAGGTGTTAAGAATGATGAGGCCTTATATCAAGTTTATTATCAAAAACCGCTTTTCTCTGAAGGTTATATTTTTGACTCTTTTGAAATCACAAAGTATTCGATAAGAAATAATGAAATTAATTTTTCAAAGTCACATAATGAACCCTTAGATTTGAAGATTCTGACTGAAAATAAGATTTTTGAAATTAATACCCCACAAAGTAATCTGATCAAGAGAGTTTCACCAACACAGTGGACCTATGAGCGTTTACCAGAACTAAAGCAAAATTTAACATTTGAAATTTTGAATTTGGATGGCGAAAATATATTTGATCGTGTGTTGCCTGGGTATCGTGAAACGCATGATTTGAATAACGAGCTAAAGGATCGCTCGGATCAAGAATTGGTTAAATTTTATCAAAATTATAAAGATGCCACTTTCCCAAAAGGTAGTTCTTGTTACCGCTTAAAAGAAACACAATGGAATCAACCCTATATTACTTTAAATTTTGTTGTTGATAATCAATCATTCAAGCAGGAGAAAGAAAATATTCTAAATACATACGAGAATTTAAATTCTCATGCGAATAGAGCAGATTATGACTTGTTTCGGGGGAATTGGCATAATTTGGATTGGATTTTTTTAGTTAATAAATACGATAGTTGGGGCACTTTCGGTGTTGTTGGAAATACCAATGATCAAACATTCCGTGCAGTCTTAACTTCACCATTAATATGGGATGCTGCACTGAGTTTGGATTATGAGAGCAAACGGTTAGAAGAACTTAAGAACTCTAATTTTGATTTCGATAGTAGAATTAAAGAAGAACTTCTATTAAGTCAGGAACTTCGCGTTGCTCAATTAGAAAAAGGGTGCTTTGCATATAATGAACAAGCTATTACAGCAATCCGAAAACTGAAATTGATCAATTGGAAACAAGGGGATAGTTCAGCTATTGGGCAGTTCTTTGGACAGCGAACTTGGGTTTTTGAACCTAATCAATAATGATAATTTATTGAAATTAATGATTAATTAAATAAAAACTGTTTGTCTCTTATAGGGTGGAATAAGCAGTTTTTATGCAAATTCTCAGGTGCATCATGTAAATCTTCATGCTACACTACGCTGAATCGGGCATTCACCCGATTTTTTTATGTGGTTGCTTTTTATGTGGATGCCTCCACGTTGAACAGATTTTAGGTTTGGAACATGACCATTTCACAGACATGGTTGCTCCCTGATGGGGTAGCAGATGTATTGCCCGAACAAGCGCAAGTCGTTGAAACATTGCGCCGAGAAGCTTTAGATTTCCTCGCTGTTCGAGGTTATCAGTTGGTGTATACGCCATTTATTGAATACATCGAATCGTTGTCTTCACTTTCAGAATCCAATCAAGATTTAGATTTAGTTACTTTCAAAGTGATTGATCAACTATCTGGTCGCTTGCTTGGTGTTCGTGCAGATATGACACCACAAGTTGCACGTATTGATGCTCATGTTCGACCAATTGAAGGTGTGGCTCGTTATTGTTATGCGGGCACAGTATTACATACTAAACCTCAGAACTTTAATTCAACTCGCGCACCTTTGCAGTTGGGTGCGGAGTTATATGGTCATGACAGCATTGAAGCCGATGTTGAAATGATTGATGTGATGTTGGCCTTACTTAAACATACACGTCGTTTAGAGGGTGTTCATCTAGATTTGGGACACGTTGGTTTATTCCGTAGTTTAGTAAAACGTGCTGGATTAAATAAAAATACTGAAAGTGAACTCTCTGATTTATATCAGCGTAAAGCATTACCTGAGCTTGAAGAATTTACTAAAGATTTAGCTATGGGCGCTGATTTTTATGCATTAGGTCGTTATGCAAGTGATCTAGATGCGTTAGAAAGTCACTTAAGCCAAGATATTCTAAAGGATGAAGATTTTAAAAATGCTTTTGATGCATTGAAATCAACATTCGCACAAATTCAATCACGCTGGCCGAATTTAAACATTGGCATTGATGTCATCGAATTACGTAGCTACCACTATCATACTGGTCTGATGTATGCCATTTATGCACCAAACCGTGCTGCACCACTTGCACAAGGTGGTCGATATGATGGTATCGGTGAACATTTTGGACGTGCGCGTCCAGCGACAGGGTTTAGTTGTGATTTATATACTTTAGGTGCAACACAGTTTGTAGAAATTGAGACTGTCGTTGCCCCAAAAGGTAATGATCAAGATTTATTGAATGCAATTATAGATGCACGTAGCCAAGGTTTACGTGTGGTGCAATTGTTAGGTAATGATGATTTAAGCTCAGTTCCATATGCGACCCATCAGATGGTGTCTCAAAATGGACAGTGGGTTATTGAAAAAATTTAATCGCTAAGTTGTTTGAAAACTTAGTTTCCAATTTTAACAGCATGATGTAATGAGGCTATTATGGGCAAAAATGTTGTGGTACTTGGTACCCAATGGGGCGACGAAGGAAAAGGTAAAATCGTCGACCTGCTCACAGATCAAGCGGCTGCGGTAGTTCGCTATCAAGGTGGACACAACGCAGGTCATACTCTTGTGGTCGGTGGTAAGAAGACTGTCTTACACCTCATTCCATCAGGTATTTTACGTGAAAACGTATTGTGCTTAATTGGCAATGGTGTAGTGCTTTCTCCTGAAGCATTAATCAAAGAAATGGCGATTTTGGAAGAGGAAGGCGTACCTGTTAAAGAACGTTTGCGTATTTCTCCAAACTGTCCATTGATTTTGCCAAACCATATTGCGCTTGACCAAGCACGTGAGAAAAAACGTGGTAATGCCAAGATTGGTACAACAGGTCGTGGTATTGGTCCAGCTTATGAAGATAAAGTTGCTCGTCGTGCGGTACGTGTAGCTGATTTGATTCGTGGCGGCGCTTTGCTGGAAGAAAAACTTAAGGAAATGCTTGAACTTCATAACTTCCAACTTTCTCAATTCTATGGTGTTGAAGAAGTGAAGTTTGAAGATGTTCTTGCGCTTTGTAATGAATGGCGTGAAGTGCTTGCACCACTCGTAATTGATGTAACTAAAGTGCTACATGATTACCGTAAAGAAGGTAAGGCAATCATGTTCGAAGGCGCACAAGGTTCATTGCTTGACATCGATCACGGTACTTATCCTTACGTAACAAGTTCAAATACAACTGCTGGTGGCGTAAGCTCTGGTTCTGGTATGGGACCATTACATTTAGACTATGTACTCGGTATTACCAAAGCATATACGACACGCGTAGGCGCAGGCCCATTCCCAACAGAATTGCATTATGATGCTTCGACGGATACAGGTGATGAGATTGGTCGTCATTTAGGAACAGTAGGTCATGAATTTGGTGCTTCTACTGGTCGTCAACGTCGTTGTGGTTGGTTTGATGCTGAAATCTTACGTCGTTCAGTTGAAGTGAACTCTTTATCTGGTATTTGCTTAACTAAGCTCGATGTATTAGATGGTTTAGAAGAAATCAAAATCTGTGTAGGTTATGAAGATGTAGATTCAGGCTGTGCAGGTTCTTCTGACGCGATTTCATTTGAAAGCTTGAAGCCGATCTATGAAACAATGCCTGGTTGGAGCGAGTCAACAGTAGGTTTAACTCAGCTCGACCAACTCCCTGCAAATGCTTTGGCATATGTTAAACGTCTTGAGCAGTTGATTGAATGTCCAATTGATATTATTTCAACTGGTCCTGATCGTGCAGAAACAATTGTATTACGTCATCCATTTTCAGCGTAAGCTGATGTGATGATTGAAAAGCTCCCTGATGGGGGCTTTTTTATTTTTATAGATTTATATATTTAAAATCTCTAGCAAATAATTAGATTTTTATTGCGATCTTTGTTATTTCACAGACTGAAAAATTCTCGTTATATTTGTTTTACGTTCAAACAAAGAGGATTTAATCATGACGAAAAAAACGATTCGCTACAATGGATATGAGCTAGCATGCCGATGTTAATTCATGTTTCAGTAATGGAAAAGGCACAAACCAATTCTAATCACGTAGGGGAAAAGAATGGGTTTGGTTATTTTAATAAAATAAGAACAACCTAAAAAATCTGATCATAAATTTATAATAAATCTAAGAGAGCCCAGACGGTTCTCTTTTTTTATTTAATTTTCTTCAACTTCCTTCACTGCATTATATACAGCAGCAGGTTCGATATTGAGGAGTTTCTTGCCAAAACTTCTGAGCCACCACACCAATTGTGAGGTGAAGGGGACAGTTGCAGATACTTCCACAATATTCTCTTCGATAGAGATAATCGTCTGGTCTTTACTTAATTGACTTTCATAGAAGCTTTGAGCTGTATTTTCAGTCATCGTAAGCTTCAACAAAATTTGTTCTGTTGGCTTATTATAGTCAACTCTGAAACCAAGGGCACCAGAGTCAATATAATCGTCGATATCAAAATTAACAGGGTGTAGAGCACGATTATCAAGTACTGTGGCTGCTTTAAAACGGTGCAAGGCAAAGGTTTGTACTTCAGTTTTGTCATTTCGAGTACAAATTAAATAAATTACAGCACCCTTTTGAACCAGAGCAAGCGGATTGAGGATATAGGTTTTATCTTCACCTTGATTGGTTCTAGCACGATAAATACATTCAATTTGCTTATCTTGTAATAAGCCTTCATAAATGGCTTGTTGAGCTTGTTTATCGACAACAGGGGGGATGAGAGGTTGGTTAGCGGGTACAATGCGCACACGGTTAATCCACTGTCTTACATTATTCTGAGTTGAAAGACTTCGTTTAGCGAGGTCAAACCAAGGCGTCATTTCTTCTAGCAAGCTTGGTGGAAGCAAATGTCGTAGATGTTCTTCAACCATCATGAAGGTAACAGCTTGGGAGCTGGTCATATGAGGCAAACTTTGAATCGGTGCATCTGAGCGCCAGCGCCAGCCTTGGGGTACTGTTTTATTACTTTCAATTGGAAAGCGTTGCGCGATTTGATTTAAATCACGTTGGATGGTGCGTAGACTGATCTCAATACCTTCACGTTCTAATATTTCTTGTAATTCTCGTGTACCCATCCATTTTCCAGTTGATAAGCGGGATAGGATTTGCCATTGGCGATATAAACTGTTCGATGTTTCTTTTTCTTGTGTGGAAGACATAAGCGTAATACGTAATTAAGTGGTCTAAAGCAGACACAATAAAAAATCTATCTCTATTTATCAAGCCCATCACATTTAGATTACGCTTTTACGACTGAAAAGTGTTGAGATTTGCTCGAATATCTTAGGTCTGATTAAAAAACAAACAAACTGTGTGTGGCACTGAAATTGCTTATTTGATTTATGTATAAATGATGAGACGAGGTTTCTATGTCAGAACAAGAACACAACCTAAATATCACTTCAGATTATTACACCGCAGATCAAACAGCGGCGGTTTCATTGCAGTCGTCTACATTTATCCAGCAGCTTCAAGCAAAGGTAAATCTATTTGAACAACTAAAATCCCAATTCTTTAACGAAATGTTAGATGATCATAGCTTTAATGGTGAGGCATCTAAGAAGATTGAACAATGGTTGAGTCTGCGTAGTTTGGATGAATTGAATCATTTAGAGTCACAAGCAAAACAGCATTTCTTATATCAGGGCATTACATTTAATGTGTATGGCGAAGAAGAGGGATTAGAGCGAACGATCCCTTTTGATCTGATCCCTCGAGTGATAGAAAAAAAGCAATGGGAAAAAATAGCTGCAGGTTGTACACAACGAGTAAAAGCACTCAATCATTTTTTAGATGATATTTATCATGGGCAACACATTCTCAAAGAGGGCTTAATTCCAGAGCATCAAGTCATGACACATGAAGCATTTCAGCCTCATATGTTAAAGCATCATTTAAAAGGGAAAATTTATTCGCAGATTAGTGGTATTGATATTATTCGAGATGGGAATGGTGAATTTTATGTACTGGAGGATAATTTAAGAACACCTTCTGGTGTTTCTTATATGCTTGAGAGTCGAAAGATTAGTCAAAAGTTGATGCCTGATTTATGTACGAGCAATAATTTGCAAAGCATTGAACAGTATCCCACTTTGCTTCGAGCAATCCTTGAAGAAAATGCGTATGTTGATAATCCTTTAATCGTGGTGTTGACACCTGGTCGATTTAATAGTGCCTATTATGAACATGCTTTTTTAGCTAGAGAAATGGATGTACCGCTCGTTACGAGTCGAGATCTGTTTGTAGATGGCGACAAGGTTTTTGTGAAAACGATTCGTGGTCGTCAGCGAGTTGATGTGATTTATCGCCGTTTAGATGATGATTTTCTAGATCCTTTAATTTTTAGACCTGATAGTACATTGGGTGTAGCAGGGTTGATGTCGGCTTATCTTCAAAATAATGTTGTAATTGCCAATGCACCAGGAACAGGTGTAGCTGATGACAAGTCTATTTATCCTTATGTGGACCAGATGATTCAATTCTATTTGGGTGAAGCACCGATTTTAAATAATGTACCAACTTATCAATGTAGAGAAGCAGATCAATTAGATTATGTATTGAGTAATTTAGAAAAGTTGGTTGTTAAGGAAGCACAAGGTTCTGGTGGGTATGGTATGTTAATTGGCCCGCAATCAGATCAACAACAAATTGAATGTTTTAGGCAAAAGCTAATATCAGCCCCACATTTGTATATAGCACAGCCTACTTTAGCATTATCGGTTGCACCAACACTGACAGATCAAGGTGTAGCTGAAAGACACATTGATCTGCGTCCATTTATATTGAGTTCACCGTATCGTACAGAGATTGTTCCTGGGGGATTAACTCGTGTTGCGATGCAAGCTGGTTCTTTAGTTGTCAACTCATCTCAAGGTGGAGGAATTAAAGATACTTGGGTTGTAGAAACATTGCGTTCTTAAAATCATTCTTAAATCGTGAGGGATTTTTATAAAACTATTGTGATTTTAGAAATGAATTTAAGGAGAAATTGGATGATTTTACTTCGCTCTAGTGCACAACATGTATATTGGTTAGGTCGTTATTTATATAGAATACAATATGTTACTAATCAGTTGCCCTTTACGGATGACCGGCAGGCTGCGGATTTTGCATACGCTCTTTGTTTGCAGATAGATAGTGCCGATAACTTAAATCAATTTATGTTAGACAAACAACAGCCATTTTCGCTGTTAAATCAATTAGAGATTGCTCGTGACAATATTCATGAACTAAGAGGATTATTGAGCGCACAGGCTTACGCTGAGCTGAATTTCTTGATCAAAAATGTGGAAGCAAATGCTTTAGATATTCAACGTATAGTGAATAGATGTTGTGAGCTTTTAACAGCAGAGCAAGAGGATATTTCTTTATTTTTTAGAATAGGGCAATGTATTGAGCAGATAGATACTTATTTTAGGTTTTATCAAAATATTCATAAGGTTATGGGTGTAACAGAATTAACGATTCATCAGTTGTTTGATTTAGGCTGGGATGAATTACAACCTAGTTGGGAGATTTTTAAATCTGAACCTTATATTAACCAGTTTTATGCATTTACATATCGGCTAGAGAATCAATTTGAGGTGTATGCATGAAACTTATGGTGAATCATCAAACACATTATCGTTATACACAGACTGCACGTAATAGCGTGCAGTCGATAAAAATGATGCCTCAAAGTTCTCAACATCAAACCGTTGAAACTTGGCATATTAGTGTGCCAGGAGAGTCAAACTGTAAAAGAGATGCATTTAATAATCTTTGGATGACAGCAACACAAAGGCATGATTATCGCTATTTAACGATTATGGCGCAGGGAGTTATTGATTTACATGCGACTGAGTTAGGCCATTTTGAAAGTCATATTTCTCCGATGCTGTTTTTACAGCGCACGACGATGTCTTGTTATGATTCAACGATGCTAGACTTTGCGAAATCTATTGTTCTGCGTTTAAATCGTCAGCATTTGATTGATTTGTCAGAAGCAATCCTAGAACGTGTGCCTTATCAACCGCAAAGTACATCAGTGACAACGTCCGCCATAGATGCATTTTATGCGGGACAAGGAGTGTGTCAAGATCATGCACATGTCTTTGTTGCTATGTGCCGTGCTTTGCAGATACCTGCACGATATGTTTCTGGTTATTTGTATGATCAAAACCAACCGCACCTTGCCAGTCACGCATGGGCGGAAGCATTTGTAGAGAATCAGTGGTATTGTTTCGATATTAGTAATCAGATATTTGCTCCAAAAAATCATATTTATGTTGCAATCGGACGTGATTATCTCGATGTCGCACCTGTTCGTGGTGTGCGCGAGCAAGGAGGAGTTGAAAGCATGATGTCTAGTGTTCAGGTTTTGGCGTGTTGAGTGTAAAGAGAAAAAGATGACCTATTGTTGTGCATTGAGATTAGAACAGGGTTTGGTGTTGATTAGTGATACGCGCACCAATGCAGGGGTCGATCATATTTCTGTATTTCGTAAATTGCATACTTTTGGTGTGGTTGGTGAACGCTTTATCGCAATTCAAACAGCAGGGAATTTGGCAACAACGCAAGCTGTGATTAGTCATTTGCAAAACGCGCTGAATTTTAATCACGAGCCAAACTTGTACAGTGCAAATAATATGTTTGAAGTGGCGGAACTAGTTGGCAAAACATTAAAAACTGTATTGGAAGATATTACTTCGAATACTCAAGAACAGATGAATTATTCTGGAAGTATTTTGGTGGCTGGTCAAATTAAAGGGGAGGAAATGCAATTATATAATGTTTATCCTCAAGGAAACTTTATTTCGGCCACTACAGATACTCCTTATTTTCAAATTGGTGAAAGTAAGTACGGTAAGCCCATTCTTGATCGTGCTTTACATTATGATATGCCTTTGGATGATGCTTTACGTTGTACATTAATTTCTTTTGATTCAACTTTACGCTCCAATGTTTCTGTTGGCTTACCTTTAGACGCTTTGGTTTATTATAAAGATAGTTTTATTATTCCTAAAGGAAAGAGAATCGGGGAAGAAGATCCTTATTTTACCCAAATAAGTAAACAATGGTCTGAAACGTTAAGGCGCGGGTTACAAGAATTACCGAAACCGACTGAAGATTATTGGGTTTAATCAAAAACTTGGGCATAATCAAGTTGAACCTATAAGAGTTATAAGAATGCTTTTTCAATTTTGTTATGCCAGTAAAACTTTATCAGATCCACAGAGCCTATTGTCTGATTTGAGAGATATTTTAAATGAAGCACATCATTTTAATTATTTGAATCGTATTTACGGTGTGCTTTATTTCGCGGATGGTTATTTTTTCCAATGCTTGGAAGGGGATCAAACCACCATTATGCAGTTATTTGAAAAAATTAAAAAAGATAGGCGGCATGAACAAGTTTATGCATTTCCTGCACGAAATGTGGAGCAGGGGCTATTCCAAGATTGGTCTATGAAGTTTGTACGGAAAAATAGCGCTATTTCGATTTTCTTTCAACAACTTGGACAGGAAAGTTTTAATCCTTATCTTTTAAATAAGGATTCAATTTGTGCATTTATTCCCTTGTTGGCTGAAATTGAAATGGATCAAGTAAGTTAACTAAGTTCAAAACAGCTTTGAACTTAGCATTATCTTTTTAGTTAAGTCTGCGTTGAGGTCGTTGGCTCAGCCTACAGAGTAGTTCATAGCCAATGGTTCCATTTGCCTCTGCAACGTCATCGACCAGTCGAGTATTACCCCAAAGCTCGACTTTAGTTCCGATTTCTGCATTTAAATTACTGATATCAATCGCAATCATATCCATGCTTACACGTCCTATGACGGGTATAAGTTGATCGTGAATTGCCACAAAGTTAGGTTTTATATATGCACGAGGATAGCCATCTCCATAGCCGATCGAAACGATAGCGATCGTCATATCTTGTGTAGCGACATAGGTTGAACCATAACCAACATATTCACCTTGCTGAATTTGATTTAAGGCAATGATTTCTGCGCTGAAGGTCATAACTGGCTTTAGATCAAGGGCTTCAACATTCTTGTCTGCAAATGGTGATGCGCCGTAGAGCATGATTCCTGGCCGTACAAAATCGAAATGCAATTCTGGATATCTATAAATGGCAGCAGAATTACAACATGAAGTAAGAATAGGTTCACATGCTTGTTTCACTTGTAAAAACTGCATTTTTTGTTGTTCATTTAGTGGATGATCCGTATCAGCATTGGCAAAATGCATTGTTAAAACGCAGCTAAAACCTTCAGCTTTTAAACGTTGGATCACATTAATGATTTCAGGAATTTTGAAACCTAAACGATTCATCCCGCTATTGAGTTTTACCCAAACTTTTAAATCCAAAGCTTGATATTGATCTTTATGTGCAAGCAACCATTCAACTTGTTGTGTATGATGAACGACACATTCAAGTTGATGTTGAATGACCTGAGTCATTTCGTCAGCTGAAAATACACCTTCAATCAGGGTGATTGGCTGTAAATATCCAAGTCGCCTGATCTCTAGGGCTTCTTCTAAACAGGCGACACCAAAAGCATCCGTGGCCTCTAAGGCGTTTAAACAATCTTTGATTCCATGTCCATAAGCATTGGCTTTGACCATACTTACAATTTTCGAGTTTGGTGCAAGTTGTTTAACACGGTTTAAATTATATTGCAGTGCTGTACTGTCAATATAAACTGTTGCTTGGCGCACCCTGATTTCTCCTTTGGGACGACTTGGATAAAATATAAAAATCAATATTAATAAGTTTGATAGGAATTATTCTTCATCATCATATTGAGCGTAGAATTCAGGTGAAAGATTACTGAAACGAGTGTATTGTCCTTCAAAAGCTAGACGAACACTACCGATCGGACCATTACGCTGTTTACCAATAATGATTTCTGCTGTACCTGCTTCTTTTGATTCTTTGTTATAGACTTCATCACGATAAATGAACATGATTAAGTCAGCATCCTGCTCGATTGCACCTGATTCACGTAAGTCTGACATTACTGGACGTTTGTTTGGCCGATTTTCCAAACTACGGTTAAGCTGTGAAAGTGCAATTACTGGGCAGTTCATTTCTTTGGCCAAGGCTTTTAAGCTACGAGAAATTTCTGAAATCTCGCCAACACGGTTATCGCCCATGCCTGGGACCTTCATCAATTGTAAGTAATCGACCATGATACAACCGATTTTACCATCATGCATTTTGGCAATACGCCGTGCACGTGCACGTACTTCTGTCGGTGGAAGGGCAGAAGAGTCATCAATATATAGATGCATTTCTTGTAACTGTAAAATTGTACCTGTAACTTTGGTCCATTCATCCGCATCCAGGTTACCTGAGCGCAAATGTCCCTGATGAACTTTACCCATTGCAGAAATCAAACGCATGGCGATAGAGTCTGCTGGCATTTCCATAGAGAACACTAACGCTGGTAATCTGTTGTATTGCAATACACTTTCAACCAAATTCATGGCAAAAGTAGTTTTCCCCATAGATGGACGAGCCGCAACAATAATCAAGTCACCCGCTTGCATCCCTGAGGTTTTATTATCAAGTTCCACAAATCCTGTAGTTAAACCAGTAATGTTTCCATCAAGTTTTGATAATTCATCTAATTTAGTGATGACATCTGCGGTAACTGAGCTAATCGATTTGGGACCCGAATCTTTCTTATTATTATTGTGTTGTTCTGCTAAAGAGAAAATTTGAGTTTCTGCTAAATCTAGAATTTCACTGACAGGTCGACCTTTGGTGTCATAAGCATTTTGTAAAATATCACTGCTGACTTTGATCATGGTACGCAGTGTTGAGAACTCTTTGATTTTATTGGCGTAAGTTTCAAGATTATAGAAGCTTGAAGGTGAATCAGCCATCAATTGCATCAAGTATTCTTCACCACCAATTGCATCTAACAGGTTTTGTTTGAGTAACCAGTCATTGACCAAAACGGCATCATACGGTGAGTTTTCCTGTGCTAGTTTTTCGATGGCACGATAAATGTATTTATGACGTGTTGCATAAAAATCATTTTCTTTGAGTAGATCACTCACTTGTTCAAAAGACTCAGCAACTGTCATCAATGCAGCAAGTACTGCTTGTTCAATTGCGAGATTGTGGGGAGGGGTACGAAACTCCTTTAGCTGACCTGAGTCACTCACTTTACTCTCTGTGTTTGGAGAACTTTTCGTAAAATTGGCATTCGCCTGTGACATAACAAGACCTAATAAAAAAGATGAAACATGACCGAGTGACTATCTTAATCCAAATGAGGGTCAACGCGACAATTTAATTCAGGGAAAATTGTGTAAGTGGTGAAAAAGTGTGGGTGAGTTCAAAGACGATTGGCTGCCCCCCATTGACACATCATATCTAATAGAGGAATCAAGGATAGTCCTCGTTCTGATAAGCTATATTCAACTTTAGGGGGAATTTGTGGATATTCCTTACGAATAATCAGTTGATCTTTTTCCATTTCCTTCAAGGTTAAGCTTAAGGTTTTGAATGAAATATTACCAATTGAACGTTTTAACTCATTGAATCGCATAATAGATTTATGTTGATAAAGCCAATACATAATAATCATTTTGTACTTACCATTGATTAAGGAAAGCGTATATCCAAAATCAGTTTGTCCTAAGTCAATATGTGGTGGTGCGCAGGTTTCCATCGTTTTCTTCTGACACTAACTTTTAGTTTAGTATAATAACCATAATGACCGTACTTATATAATTAGTAGCATACTTTTATAATTAATTTCATACTTGTTAGTGAAAGACTTAAATGTCTGTTGTGATGGTTTGAAATGAAGAAAACACTCGTGATTGTTGCTCATCCAGATATTGAAAACTCTGTCATAAATAAACGATGGATTGAGGAGTTAAGCCAATACTCAGATGAATTTACTGTGCATCAACTTTATCAACAGTATCCTGATGGGCATATTGATGTGGCAAAAGAACAGGCATTGGTTGAATCACATCAAGATTTGGTTCTTCAGTTTCCGATATATTGGTTTAACTGTCCGCCATTATTGAAACAGTGGCTTGATGATGTACTAACTTATGGTTGGGCCTATGGCTCAGCAGGAAATCAGTTAAAAGATAAGAAAATAACGCTAGCAGTTTCTGCTGGCATTAAAGAAAAAGATTATGCAGCAGATGGTCGCTATCAATTTTCTCTAAAAGAGTTGTGTTTACCTTTTGAATTAACTGCGCGATATGTAAAAGCCGATTATCAACCCATGTATGTTTTTTATGGAATGGATACTAATCCTGAAGAAGGAGAGACTCAACCTACGAGGAATGAAATCAATCAGAGTGCGGTGGATTATGTGAAATATTTATTACAGATAGGTTAGCTATATGTTCAATAAATAGGATAATTTACAAATCAGCAGACATAAAAAAAGAGCATGTAAAACATGCTCTTTTTCTTTGCAGAAATTACTCAGATACGATAGTAACGAGAACTTCAGCAACAACATCATGATGCAATTGGATTGCGATGTTGAATTCACCAGTGTGACGAAGCGCACCATTTGGTAAACGAACTTCAGCACGGTCAACAACAAGACCAGCGTTCGTTAAAGCATCAGCAATATCACGAGTACCGATAGAACCGAATAGTTTACCTTCATCACCAGCTTTAGCTGTGATTACGATATTTACTTCGTTCAATTGTTCAGCACGTGCATTTGCAGCAGCTAAAATATCAGCTTCTTGTTTTTCAAGTTCAGCACGACGAGCTTCAAAAGCAGCAGTGTTTGCTTCAGTTGCAGCTACAGCTTTACCTTGAGGGATCAAGAAGTTACGACCGTAACCAGCTTTAACTGATACTTTGTCGCCTAATTTACCAAGGTTCTTAATGCGTTGTAATAAGATAACGTCCACAGCTCACCTCACTTACTTATGGTTGTCAGTGTACGGAATCAAAGACAAATAGCGAGCTTGTTTGATAGCTAACGCTAATTGACGTTGATAACGAGCTTTAGTACCTGTAATACGGCTAGGAACAATCTTGCCGTTTTCAGTGATGTACTGTTTTAAAGTGTCGATATCTTTGTAGTCGATGTACGCAACATTCTCAGCTGTAAAGCGGCAGAACTTGCGACGACGGTAAAAACGTGCCATTGATGTTCTCCTTATTCAGCTTCTTGAACTGCTTGTTGTGCTTCTTCACGTTGAGCTTTACGCGCACGTTTTTCTTCAGCACTCTTAGCAAGTAAAGATTCTTCAGTAATTGCGTGTTCACGACGGATGATAAGGCTACGAATAATTGCATCGTTATAACGGAACAATTCTTCTAACTCATCAAGAGTCGTTTGACCACATTCAACATTCATAAGAATGTAGTGTGCTTTGTGAATTTTGTTAATTGGGTAAGCCAATTGACGACGGCCCCAATCTTCTAAACGGTGAATTTGACCTTCAGCTTCTTTGATCTGAGAGATATAGCGTTCAACCATACCTACAACTTGATCGCTTTGGTCTGGATGTACCAAAAGTACGATTTCGTAGTGACGCATTGTCAGCTCCTTACGGTTTAAACAGCCCCTAATACATAGATTAGAAGCAAGGAGTCATAACTAAATAGTTATGTCGCAAATTGCGAAGCGTGAATTTTAGGTGGTTTTTAACCAAATAACAAGAAAAAATTCTAAGAAATGTAAGATGTTTACGGAGAGAAAAAAGATAGAGAGTTTCTCTATCTTTTTTAAAAAATCGGAAAGAGTGGTGCAGGGGTTTTAAAGGTAAAGCTAAAACTTAAACTAATCACTGTAATTAAAATCACAGAAAATAAGAAAAAGCGTTTTGCCCAAAGTTGATCATTTTCTGCTTTGAACCCTAAAATACCAATATAAAACCAGTAAACACAAAGTACATTACAGATCACCAAAAACAGAATATTGGTATATCCATAAATAAATAATGCGTTCATTGCTAGTGTAAATAAAACTACATAGATCAGTGATTCTATTTTAGTTCGTATGATTGAACGAGCGACTGGTAATATCGGAACTCCTGCATTTTTGTAGTCGTCAAAACGATAGATTGCAATTGCCCATGAATGTGGCATTTGCCATAAAGCATATGCAGCAAAGAGCAATAAAGCCGCCATATCAAATTGATGACTCACAGCCGTATAACCAATGACAGGTGGACTCGCCCCAGAAATACTACCAATAACGGTTTGGTGGATTGTGGTGCGTTTAGTCCACAAACTATAAAAACCGACATAGACTACAAAACCAATCACAGCAAATAAAAAAGCATACGCATTGATATAGAACCAAAGTATGCTGAAACCCATTACACCTAACACAAAGGCATAACACATTGCGATTGTAGGGGAGATGGTTTTCTTTACAAGCGCACGGTTCATGGTGCGTTGCATTTTTTGATCGATGTCTTGGTCAATTACGTTATTTACCACACATCCTGATGCAACGACGAGCGTTGTTCCGATGAGTGTGAGTAATAATAAGAGGTAGTCTATAGAGCCTTGGGCGGCTAAAAAGAAGCCGCCCAAAGTGGTAATAAAATTACCGAAGAGAATTCCTGGCTTAGTCAGGAATAAGTACTTTTTCCACATGACAATCAGTTTAGATCATCATGTTGTAGTGTAGGTAATTCATAATCCACACAGAGCCAACTAGAAGTACAGCAATACATAAAATTGTGTAGATAAATGCAATAAGGTTCCAGCGTTGATCAGATGAAGTGTTCATGTGTAGGAAATACACAAGTTGTACAAGTACCTGAGCAACTGCAGTAATTGCAATGACAGTAACTAAAATGCCACGGCTAAAACCGCCTGCCATCACCATCCCAAAAGGGATGATGGTGAGAACGACAGAAAGAATAAAGCCAACTGTGTATTGTTTTACATTACCGTGCGATGCACCTGCAGCATTATGGTCATGACTACTCATTAGAGAACTCCCAGTAAGTAAACGACGCTGAATACACAGATCCAAACGATGTCAAGGAAGTGCCAGAACAAGCTTAAGCAAGCAAGACGACGTGTATTCGGTAGTGTCAAACCGTTCTGTTTGATTTGATACATCAAAACAGCCATCCACACTAAACCAGAAGTTACGTGGATACCGTGCGTACCAACCAAAGTAAAGAACGCTGATAAGAATGCACTTGTACTTGGACCGTGACCTTCATGAACAAGGTGATGGAATTCATAGATTTCCATCCCAATGAACGTTGCACCAAAAATAAAAGTAATAATTAACCATAAGAGAACTTGGTTAACATTCTTTTTGTATGATGCAAGTACTGCAAAACCAAATGTCACAGATGAAATAAGGAGTGCAAAGGTTTCAGCTAATACGAATCCCAAAGAATCATGGAATAAGTCGTATGCACTAGGTGTACCTGGTGGAATATGACTGCTTAATACAGCAAATGCGATGAAGAGTGATCCGAAAAGGATCAAGTCACTCATCAAATATGTCCAGAAACCAAAGACCGTTAAGTCTGTATCATCATGTTCGTGATGACCATCATGTCCGTGGTTATCGTGATGAAGTACTTCAGCCATATCCTTAGTCCTTCTTCAAGTGTTTTTCAAGTAACGCATAACGTTCATTTTCAATACGTTCAACTTCAGCAGCCGGAACATAGTAGTCAACATTCTTAGTGAATGAGCTTACGATAAAGCTGATGATCGCAGAAACGAATGAAACCGCTACAAGCCACCAAATATGCCAGATGAGCGCGAAACCAAGAATGGTAATGAACATCGCAATAACGAAACCAGCAGCACGATTTGTCGGCATGTGGATATCTTCATACTTTGTATTGCGAGCGTATGCGACACCATTTTCTTTGTCAGTCCAGAAGCGATCGATACCATCAGCAGCAGGAACATGCGCAAAGTTATAGAATGGAGCAGGGGAAGAAGTTGCCCATTCAAGTGTACGGCCATCCCATGGGTCGCCAGTGTAGTCCATATTGTCCTTACGTTGTAAGAAGCCAACGATGATTTGCATCAAGAAACATGCAATACCGATTGCAATAAGAACAGCACCAAATAAAGCGATAGCTAAGTATGGATCCCATTCAGGGTTGTCATATGTATTCAAGCGACGAGTCATACCCATGAAGCCAAGGATATAAAGTGGCATGAATGCAAAATAGAAACCAATGAACCAGAACCAGAACGCAGCTTTACCCCATGCTTCATTGAGCTTCCAACCAAACATTTTTGGCCAGTAGAAAATGATGCCAGCAAACATACCAAACACCACACCACCGATAATTACGTTATGGAAGTGAGCGATCAAGAAGAGTGAGTTGTGTACAAGGAAGTCCGCAGGTGGAACAGCCATAAGTACACCGGTCAAACCACCGATACCGAATGTTACAAGGAAGCCAAGCGTCCATAACATTGGAGTCGTATAGGTAATGCGACCTTTGTACATGGTGAACAACCAAGAGAAGATTTTTACACCAGTCGGAATCGCAATAACCATGGTCATAATACCGAAGAACGCGTTTACGTTCGCACCAGCACCCATGGTGAAGAAGTGGTGAAGCCATACAACGAATGCAAGTACAGTAATTGCGATTGTTGCATACACCATTGATTTGTAACCGAACAACGTCTTACGAGAGAAAGTTGCAACGATTTCTGAGTATAAACCAAATGCTGGTAATACCAAGATATATACTTCAGGGTGGCCCCATGTCCAAATCAAGTTCACATAAAGCATTGGGCTACCGCCAAGCTCATTGGTGAAGAAATGGAAACCGAAGTAACGGTCTAACGTTAACATTGCAAGTGTACCCGTTAAAACAGGGAACGATGCAATAATCAAGACAGCCGTACAAAGAGAGGTCCAAGTGAAGATTGGCATGTCCATAAGCTTCATGCCAGGCGCACGCATTTTGATGATGGTAACGAAGAAGTTAACACCTGTTAAAAGCGTACCTAGACCAGAAACCTGTAGTGCCCAAATATAGTAATCTACACCAACACCAGGAGAATATTCGATTCCAGACAGAGGAGGATATGCCATCCAACCTGTTGCAGCGAACTCACCAAGTGCGAGAGAAACCATCATGAGACCCGCAGCACCAGCAAATAACCAGAAGCTAAGAGAGTTCAATAATGGGAATGCAACGTCACGAGCACCAATTTGTAATGGTACTGAGATGTTCATCATACCAACGACTAGACCCATTGCTACGAAGAAGATCATGATGACACCGTGTGCGGTGAAGATCTGATCGTAGTGTTCTGGGTGTAAATAGCCTTCGCCGCCACCTTTCGCAAGGAAAAGTTGCAAACGCATCATGATCGCATCTGCGAAACCACGCAAAAGCATGATGACAGAAACGATGATATACATGATACCAATTTTTTTATGGTCTACTGATGTGAACCATTCGTTCCACAGGTAGCCCCATTTTTTGAAATAAGTAATACCACCAACAAGAGCGATACCACCTAGAATCATCATTGCAACAGTAACCAACACGATTGGATCGTGCGGAATTGCATCAAGTCCTAACTTTCCAAACATGTCTTATTCCTCTGCAGAAGCTGTGGCATGTTCATCATTAGTATGAGCATCAGTTGCATGCTCAGCTGAAGCTGAGTGGTCTGCACCATGATAGTTACTCATATAATGATTGATAACAGATTCGAACAATTTAGGCTCAACTGAAGAATAATAAGTCACAGCATGTGGCTCAGTTGGATAAGGCTTCATTTCTTCAGCCGCTTTCTTTTCTTCTGGAGTCTTTGCTCTTGCTACAAGTGCGTCGATCTGATGTTTAGAACGATTACCATCTTTAAGCGTTGCTAATTCAGCTTGATCAAGCGTACCTTTTTGAATTGCTGTAGTGCCATTTTCGTCAACTACAACGGTATTGCCTTGACCAGATTTAACAGCTTCTACCCATTGTGCAAATTCAGCATCAGTCACACTATGTGCTTTAAAGCGCATTTGGGAGAAACCATAGCCTGAATAGTTTGCTGAGATACCACGGAATACACCTGGTTCATCTGCTAATAGATGGAGGTGAGTTTGCATACCTGCCATGGCATAGATTTGACCACCTAACTGTGGAATGAAGAATGAATTCATTGTGAAGTTAGATGTAATCTTAAAGCTTACAGGCGTTTGTTCTGGGAAGCGTACTTCATTTACCGTTGCAATGTTTTGCTCAGGATAGATAAAGATCCATTTAAACTGTTCAGCAATAACCTGAATCGTTAATGGGGCCTTATCAGACTCTAACGGACGGTAAGGGTCGTACTTGTGGGAACCCCACCAAGTTAACCAAGCTAAAATACCAATAATAATGACAGGAATACCCCAAACAACAATTTCAATTGCCGTAGAGTGTGCCCATGTAGGTTTATAGTCTGCATCTTTATTCGACGCGCGATATTTCCAACCAAACCACAATGCCATAACAATTGATGGAATAACCACCAATAGCATGAGATAGATCGCAGTCATCATCAGGCTACTTTGACCTTGACCAACTGGACCTTTATTGTTTAGAAGTACCATATCACCACCGCACCCTGTTAAGAGCACAGCAAGCGTTGATAAAGACAATACAGCTAAAATCGTTTGTCTCATTTTACAACCTCGGTGAAGAGTCCCATTCCCTAATTAAATTATGGGATAGCGATTAAAGTGTCGCATGGTTGATAAGATCTTTTTAAAAAAATGCTTAGCAACCATGCGACACCGCTACGTTGTTGGGCATTATGCCTCATATTGAAAAACTAAGCTACTGATAAAGTGGTCTGAAATGCTTGTTTTAAAACTCGATTTATTTTGTAGGGATTGTTATTTGGCTATATGCTTTTTCTATAAATATCAGCTTAATATAAAGAAAAGAGGATTAAATCCTCTTTTCTTTATTGATTTGTAATTATTGCTTAATCACTTTGGTTTTTGCGAATTTATCGTGCAAAGTTTGACGGTTTGAACTGATTGCGAAAGCATAATCGATGATGGTAATAATCGGGAAAAGAAGCATATTTAAAATAATAAATACAACGCTTCGCAACCAGAATGCTCGGATCAAGCTGACTTGGGTATTATTTTCTACATCTACAATTTTGATGCGTACTAATTTCTTACCAATACTTTGTCCAGATTTCGCAATGAAATAGGCTTGAATCATAAGCATCACGACAATATAAATCATCATACTTTGCCACGCTTCAGGTGGAATAAGTTGGAATAACTGTTGTTGTAATTCAGCTGCTTTGGTTGATGCAAACTCAGCTGCTTGCATTTGTTTCTGAATATCTGCGAGTTGTACGTGTTGTTCTTCACTAAAATAAAATGATGGAATTGCTGCGATCGGTAACCACAACACAAAGTCAATAATTTTAGCAAATGCACGAGATCCAATAGATGCTAGTTCTGTGGTCTTAGTTTCTTGTGCTGTAGTTTTTGTTTGGTATTGATTTGTATTAGATGCCGTATCAATAGATTGTGATGGTGGAAATGGGGTGGATGTATGACCGACTGGTTCATACACAAGTTTTCCTTGGGTTAACTCACCGAGCGTTTTCCATTCACTCATTCCTTCATGCCAAGCAAGATCAGTAAGTAGGACTTGTTGGCTTGCAAGCATTTGATTGACTTGTTCTAGGGTATATGGACCAGCTTGTTGATTATTACGTGCCAAGTAAATTTGCATATGTTCTAAATCTCTATCACAAATGATGAAAAAAGACCCCACCTAGGGGGTCTTTTAAAATAGTGGTTAAGCTTGTTTAATTTTTTCTTCAGCCAAGAAGAACCAAGTATCTAGAACTGAGTCAGGGTTAAGTGAAACAGATTCGATACCTTGCTCCATGAGCCATTTTGCAAGATCAGGATGGTCGGAAGGACCTTGACCACAGATACCTACATATTTTCCTGCTTTACGACAAGCATGAATTGCCATCGATAACAAAGCTTTCACAGCAGGGTCACGTTCGTCAAATAAGTGAGAAACGATACCTGAATCGCGATCTAAACCAAGCGTAAGCTGTGTTAAATCGTTTGAACCAATTGAGAAACCATCGAAGTGTTCAAGGAATTGCTCTGCCAATAATGCATTGGTTGGCAACTCACACATCATGATCACTTTTAAGCCATTCTCACCACGTTTTAAACCGTTTTGAGCAAGGAGTTCGATGACACGTTTCGCTTCAGAAACGGTACGAACGAAAGGAATCATAATTTGAACATTGGTTAAGCCCATTTCATCCCGAACTTTTTTCAATGCACGGCATTCGAGCTCAAAACAGTCGCGGAAATTGTCAGATACGTAGCGACTTGCACCACGGAAACCTAACATTGGGTTTTCTTCTTCTGGTTCGTATAATTTACCACCGATTAAATTGGCATATTCATTCGATTTGAAGTCAGACATACGAACAATCACAGGCTTTTCTGCAAATGCCGCAGCGAGAGTTGAAATACCTTCAACTAACTTTTCTACATAAAACTCGATAGGAGAAGAATAGCCAGCAGTACGTGTCATAACTGCTGCACGAGTTTCACGAGGAAGGCTCTCGATGTTTAGTAATGCTTTCGGGTGTACGCCAATCATACGGTTAATAATGAACTCAAGACGTGCAAGTCCGATCCCTTCATTTGGAATTTGAGCAAAGTCAAATGCGCGGTCAGGGTTACCCACGTTCATCATGATTTTAAACGGTAATTGTGGCATAGAGTGAATTGAATTGCGTTGCACTTCAAAGTCTAATGCACCTTCATAGATGAAACCGGTATCACCTTCAGCACAAGAAACTGTTACTTCCTGTCCATCAGTGAGTACTTCGGTTGCATTACCACAACCCACAATTGCTGGGACACCAAGCTCACGTGCAATAATCGCTGCGTGACATGTACGACCACCACGATTGGTTACAATAGCTGCCGCACGTTTCATCACTGGTTCCCAATCTGGGTCAGTCATGTCAGATACGAGTACATCACCATCTTGGACTTTGTCCATTTCCTTAATAGATGTTACAACACGAACTTTACCTGAGCCGATACGTTGCCCAATAGAGCGTCCTTCACAAATGACTGTTCCGCGTTGTTTTAATAAGTAGCGTTCCATTGTGCCGACATTTTGACGACTTTTTACAGTTTCTGGACGTGCTTGAACAATGTAGATTTGGCCATCATCACCATCTTTTGCCCATTCGATGTCCATTGGAGCACCGTAATGTTGTTCGATGATTAAAGCTTGTTTTGCAAGCTCATGTAATTCGTGATCATTTAATGCAAATTGTTGGCGTTCAGGTTTTTCAACATCTACAACAACAACTGATTTACCCGCAGTACCTTCTTCACCATAAATCATTTTTTGGTGTTTTGAACCAAGGTTGCGACGGAGAACAGAATGTTTACCAGCATTTAAAAGTGGTTTTGATAAATAGAATTCGTCTGGGTTTACTGCGCCTTGTACGACCATTTCGCCCAAACCGTATGATGCTGTAATGAAGACTACATCACGGAATCCTGATTCTGTATCGAGTGTGAACATAACACCCGCAGCACCAGTTTCTGAACGAACCATACGTTGTACACCAGCAGATAGAGCAACTACGCTGTGATCAAAACCTTGGTGTACACGATAAGCAATTGCACGGTCATTATATAGTGAAGCAAAAACTTCTTTAATTGCGATCAGGATATTATCAATGCCGCGAATATTTAGGAAAGTTTCTTGTTGTCCTGCGAAAGAAGCATCAGGTAAATCTTCTGCAGTTGCAGAGGAACGCACAGCAACAGCGATGTCTGGATTACCGTTTGAAAGTGCTGTGAAAGCTTCACGAATTTCTTTTTCTAGAGTTTCTGTAAGTGGTGTATCAACAATCCATTTGCGGATTTTTGCACCTGTTTCAGCAAGCGCGATAACATCATCAACATTGAGTTGTGCAAGTTCAGCCTGAATTCGAGCATTTAAGCCGCTTTGATCCAAGAACTCACGATAGGCAGCTGCAGTTGTAGCAAAACCACCAGGTACCGATACACCAGCATTGGATAAATGGCTGATCATTTCACCCAAAGATGAGTTTTTCCCACCTACGAGTTCGACATCGTGTTTTCCTAATTTTTCCAGACCGATTACGCGCGCTTCCAAAGTATTTACTCCACTTTTTTTGCAGTATGAATGACCATCATTGGTATGAAATTATACGAATGTGCTTAGATTTAGCGTTTTACTAAGCGACAGTCATGTTAGATGAGTTTACTATAAAGATTATAGAGCACTAAGACAAATGTTTAAGGAGAATTTTGATGCCCGAAAGTAAACAAATTAAACGGAGCGTATTTTTTATTTCAGATGGTACCGCAATCACTGCAGAAACCCTTGGGCATTCACTACTTGCACAATTTCCAAATGTTGATTTTGATATTCATATCATGCCGTATATTACGACAGAAGAAGCTGCTATGAATGTTGCGGTTGAGATTAATGCTTGCCAAAGTCGTGACGGTTCACTTCCTTTGGTTTTTGATACTTTAGTTGATCCGCATGTACGTGAAATTATTAATACAGCTAAAGCCGTAAATTTGGATGTTTTTGAGGGCTTGATCAGTAAACTAGAACAGGAGTTGGGAATTCCTCCAACGACGTTGGTGGGGCAGACCCATGCCGTAACAGATTCTGAATATTATAAGGCACGTATCGATGCTGTTCATTTTGCATTGGATAATGATGATGGGGCACGCACACGTCATTATGATAAAGCGGACATCATTTTAATTGGTGTTTCTCGTTCTGGGAAAACTCCAACCTCAATTTATCTATCATTACAATTCGGGATTCGAGTGGCAAACTATCCATTAACTGAAGAAGATTTGGATGATAATCGCCTGCCAAAAATATTAAGAGAGCATAAAAATAAGCTGTTTGGATTGATGATTGATGCGGAGCGTTTAGTCGCAATACGTAATGAACGAAAAGCGAATAGTCGCTACGCAAGTTTTAGCCAATGCCAAATGGAATTACGAGCGATAGAAGGGATTTATATTTCGGAAGGAATTAAGTACTTAAATGTTACTGAGATGTCAATTGAGGAAATTTCTACACGTATTTTGCAAATGACAGGTTTGAAACGGCGTATAGGTTAACTGGTATAGTTGCTGCCCTCGGTAGAGAGTGGCAGCCTATAAAAAAGTTGCTCTTAACGATTCGGGGTGTGAATACTGAAATAGTTAATTAAAAATAAACAATTGAACTTTAATAATAAAGTGAGATTAACTAGTATTTGTGTAAGGTATGTCAAAATTTACTCATTTATGTTAAAATATTGTGATGTAAATCTCACTTTTGCTATTGGTGGTATATGGTTTTCATTACGACTGAATATCTTGTAATAAAGAATTCTGTTTGGAATATAGCCAGTAAAGTTACTTAAGAAGCATGTGAATTCGGCTTTAACTTTTCAATCAAACCATCAAATGAATGAAGTCCAGCAAAACATTTTTAATCATATACCGAGTCTAGTTTGGTTGCTTTCAGACCATGGTGATGCTTATTTTTTTAATAAGGTCAGCCAAGAGTATATCGGTTTAAATGAATATCAAAAGTTCGAAAAAAACTGGATGGATTTACTTCATTTTGAGGATATTCCTATCTTTCAAAGTGAATGGCGCCAAGCATTTTATTCTAAAATACCTTTTCAGGTTGAATGCCGACTGAGACATCAATCAGGATCTTATCGATGGTTTTTATTATCGGCGCAGTTTGTAAAAGCTGAGCAAGGAATCCAAGGATATTGGTTTATCAATAGTGTTGATATTCATGAAACTAAACAATATCAACAAAATTTAGTTCAATGCATCAATGCACAAACTAACATGCTTGATAATAGTGTGGATTGTATCAAGCTATTGGACGTAGATGGGTGTTTGTTACATGTGAATAGAACAGGGTGCATTGCTCTTAATATTCCTGAAAATAACCACCGGTTTGGAATGAAATGGACAGAGCTATTAGCGCCAGAGATACGGTCCAAAGCAAATTATGCTTTAAAAATGGCACTTAAAGGAAAAACTGCACGTTTTCGTGGTATGAGTGGTGAGGGGGATTGTAAACAATACTGGGATAACTTACTTACACCCGTTTTAAATGATAAAGGTCAAATTGTGCAGATCCTTTGTATGTCACGTGATGTGACAGCACAACGACAAACTGAAATACAATTACGTATCTCCAGCGAGTTGGATGAGTTAACTGGATTGTATAATCGCCGCTTCTTTAAATTACAACTGAAACGTTCATTACAAAAGCATAAAAAGAGTGAAAAGTTTCTGGGTTTAATATTATTAGATCTAGATTATTTTAAACATGTTAATGATACGCTTGGACATGCAGCAGGCGATCATCTACTTCGCATTTTATCAAAGCGTATAGATAATATTTTACCCGAAAATACTTTTGTGGCACGTTTAGGTGGCGATGAATTTGCGATTTTGGTTAATGGAATGGAAGATAGGCTTGAACTTGAAAAAGTTGCAATAGATGTGAGTAGGCAGCTAGATGCGCCAATTACCTACGCCGGCAATTTAATTAATGGCAGTATGAGTATTGGTTGCGCGATTTATCCTTGCGATGCAAAAGATTCATCAAACTTAATGAAGTGTGCCGACACAGCTTTGAATGATTTAAAAGCAACAGGACGAGGTGGTTTCCGTATGTTTGATCAACAGATGGAGATTGCGGCACAAAACATTGCGATTCAGTTAAATGAAGCACGTCATATCATTCGTGATGATCTGATGGTTCCATTTTATCAACCAAAGGTACGTTTATCTGATGGTAAGGTTGTCGGATTTGAAGCTCTATTACGTTGGCAAACTGAGGACAAGCGTATTCATTCGCCGTGTAATATTGAACAGGCTTTCCAAGACTATGTACTGGCGACTAGAATTAGTGATGCGATACAGAATAAAGTCTTCAAAAATATTGCAATGTGGCTTGAGCAGGGGGTGGCAGTCGTCCCAGTGTCGATTAATGCTGCACCTGTTGAGTTTCTCAAGGACAATTATGCAGAGCGCCTGTTACAACGCTTGAATTTATACAAAATTCCGCATCATTTAATTGAAATCGAAATTACAGAACATATTCTAGATGATCGCGGTTCTGACTATGTGATTAGAGCGTTGAATTTGCTTAAACAGCAAGGTGTTAAGATTGCACTTGATGATTTTGGAACAGGGCATTCTTCTTTAACACGCTTAAGAGACTATCCTGTCGATTGTCTAAAAATTGATTGTGAGTTTATTCGTCAAATGAATGATGATGAGGCGATTTTGGCGATCGTTCAAGCGATTATTGCTTTAGGACCAAAATTGGCTTTGGATATTGTTGCAGAAGGTATTGAAAATTCGGAGCAATTAGAGTTGCTTATGCGATCAGGATGTTCAATTGGACAAGGTTATCTGTTTAGTCGTGCTGTAAATGTACAGCAGGCTACACAAATGATGAAACGTGGAACACGTCTGTACTAAGTTGTTAGAAATTGAAAGATAAAGGTCTATATGTGAATAGACCTTTTTCATTTTATTCAACGTATTAATTATGCTTTAGATCCATCAATAAGCTAAAGTTATCTAAGCGTTTTTGTGTGTCATAGATGTCACATGTGAAAATAAATTCATCTACATCATATTGTGCGGCAATCTTATTGAGGCCAGCTTTGACTGTATCTTGAGAACCAATTTGCACCATCGCATAAAAATTCTGAATCGTTAATTGTTCAGCACTATTCGCAAGCCCATGGATGGATTGAATAGGAGGCTTGAGTTTAAGACTATGACCTCGAATCAGATTTAATACTCTCTGATATGAACTTGTCGCTAAAAATTGCGCTTCGTCATCTGTTGTCGCAACAACGGTTGGTACACCCATAGAAACATAAGGTTTGTCCAAATATTCTGAGGCTTGGAAGTTTTCACGATAGATGTCGATTGCTTGAGCGAGCATTCTAGGTGCGAAATGTGAAGCAAAGGAATAAGGGAGTCCTAGTTTTGCTGCAAGTTGTGCGCTAAATAGACTTGAACCTAATAACCATACTGGTACATGTGTATTTTGTCCTGGGGTCGCAACAATTTTCTGATTCGGGGTAGGTTCTTTAAAATATTGTAGAATTTCAATGACGTCTTGAGGGAACTGATCTTCTGTTTCTTGACGACCGCGGCGCAATGCACGCATCGTAACAGGGTCGGTACCAGGTGCACGACCTAATCCTAGTTCAAAGCGATTCGGGTAGAGGGTGGCTAAAGTACCAAATTGCTCTGCGACGACCAATGGGGCATGGTTTGGGAGCATGATACCGCCGGATCCCAATCTAATTTTTTGAGTATGCGCAGCAATAAAACCTAATAAGACAGCAGTTGCTGAACTGGCGATACCATCCATATTGTGGTGCTCAGCAAGCCAAAAGCGTTCATAGCCCAGCCTTTCTGCGTGCTGTGCTAATTCCAATGCATGGCGTAAGGAAAATTCAATACTTTGATTATCTCGTACGGGGGCTAATTCTAAAATAGAGAATTTGATCTCTTGCAGTGATTTCATTTTAGATACTCAATCTTCTATATCGAAATAATACGATATAGGTGAGGGTTTGTATATCGGATTTATTCGATTTATTTGTATCTGTTTTTAAGCACAAAAAAAAGCACCCGAAGGTGCTAAGGAGATATCGAAAATTGATTTATCGATTTTTATACCAACCGCGATGTAATCCATTGTCATGGCGATGTTTTTTGTTCGATTTGTAATGGCGACGATTATCATATGAACGACGATTATCGTAGCGGCGGTCATAGCGACGATCAGCATCTCGATCTTGAGCAACTTTATTACCTAACGCTGCACCACCTGCTGCGCCCAGTGCTGCACCAATATATCCACCGTTAGTACCACCCATATTATTCCCGACAGTATATCCGCCAACACCACCTAGACCACCACCGATAGCTGCTTCAGTACGGTTGCGTTTATTGCTTGAAGCAGCAGCGCCACCAGCGCCACCGATTGCAGAGCCAATCATTGCACCTGTGTGACCACCAAGTTCTTTGCCGACTGCTGTACCGACAACGCTTCCTAGAGCAGATGTAGCAGCTACACGCGTTGTATTGTCTGCATGTGCAACACCCATTATAGATGTTGCTGCGAGGAAGATACTACATAACCAGATATTTGATTTCACTTTGAAGCTCCTTGTCCATATTGATTGGACAATATTCTTTTAACTTGTGACAAATGTAACAAGACTTTTGTTAGAAAGTATGGAGCTGTTTCACTAGATTGATGGGGTTTCTTGAGGGTTTTGTATACCGTCTATTACAAAAGGCATAAATGTGAATAAATATTGGTGAACATAAACTAAGCAACAGAGGGTAAAAGAATCAAGTACAATAATCACAGGTTTGATTTGGATTTTGTTATGTTGCTGGAAAAAATTCTGCAATCGCAAGGCTTTGGTTCACGTAAATATTGTCAGCAACTTATAAAAAAAGGCTCTGTCCGCATAGATAATCAGATTTGTGATAATCCAAAACAGAATTTTAGTACAGAAAATTTGAGTTTTGAGGTTTTTGGGGAAAAACATCAATATCGAGAATATGTTTATATTGTTCTTCATAAACCACAAGGCTATGAATGTTCGCATCAAGCTACACATCATAGAAGTGTTTTTAGTTTGTTGCCCGAAATTTTAGTTCATCGTGGTGTGCAGTGTGTTGGTCGCCTAGATCAAGATACAACTGGACTTTTGCTTTTGACGGATGATGGACAATATTTACAGACATTGACACATCCAAGGAAACACGTTCCGAAGGTCTATTATGTTTCCACAGCTGACCCAGTGACAACTGAACAAAAGCAACAATTAGAGTTGGGAGTAGAGTTACGCAATGAAAAGGGTATTTACGCGGCGACAGATATCAAATTAATTTCAGAGCGCCAACTTGCAATGACGATTCATCAAGGTGTTTATCACCAAGTCAAGAGGATGATTGCAGCAGTAGGAAATAAAGTTGAACGTTTGCATCGGCAACAGATCGGGTTGCTTGAGTTACCAAATTTAGAGGAAGGACATTGGGATTATTTAACGCCACAACAAAAGCAACTAAGTCAAAATATTCCGCTTGAGACAGAATGAATTTTGTATTAACAGTAACGTTTCGTTTAGAGCATTTTTATTTCAAAAAACAATGGAAAGTCTTAAACTCATCGTCATGAATAAAACCCATTTTTTCATAAAGTTGATGCGACTGGTAGTTATTACGTTGGGTTTCCAAACTAATACGTTGAGCATTTTCATGCCGTGCAAATAAAATTGCAGTGTCAATCAGTTGTTTGGCAGAGCCTTGCTTTCTAAAGCTTGGTGTGACGTAAACATCATCTAATATATAGTAGGTTTCGCAAGATACTGATGAGAAAGCTTGGTAAAGAAGAACAAATCCTGTAAAAATTTCATCTTTTACATGAATGAAAATAACGCTATCTTTGTTTTCAAAGCGATGATTTAAAAACTGATAAGATTGCGCAACATTTGATGAGGCACCGTAGAATTGGCGATATTCATCAAATAAAACTGCAAGTTGATGAAGATCTTCTTTCGCCGCTCTCTTTACGATCATTCCTATCCATCCTTGAGTTTATAGTTTTATTCGGAATGACAGAATAGCGAAAAAGAATCAGCTTAAAAAATAAAAACTTGTGTATAAATGCAACATTGTTAAGTTTTGTCACTTTCCCCTAAAAGCGCATTCAACTCTTCAAATAAATCCTCGTGATCATCTTCAACATCTATGCTTGGTTGATTCTCATTTGAGGCTGCAGCCTTCGATTTACGCAATTTAAGTAGTTGTTCCATGTTTATATTTTGGTTTTCGATTGCAAAGGGAATCGATTTTGTAAGAACAACCTGTTTGAAAAAAAGACGCACTGCTTGGGCAGGGGATATGCCGAGTTGTTTAAAGACAGCAAAAGCTTGCTTCTTTTCCTGTGAATCAAGTCGAACCTGATAAACTTCTGTTTTTCGCATGAAGAATAAGACCAAATATTTTTAGTTATCGTCATGTATTTTAAACGATCACAATGTAATTTCAATATTTTTGAAGTGAAAATATAGAATTTTTGTCATTACGATGTATCTACAATGTCAATTCAAGCTTGGAGTTGAAGTGCATTTCTTGTTTTGAGACTGGATCATTGAAAAAGATTTCCTTTGCAAGTAGCTGTAAAGGGTTAGAGAAATCATCACTCGATTTGTGCGCGATATCAGGATAAAACTCATCATCTAGAATGGGGATACCTAAATAGTTCAGGTGGACTCGTAATTGATGTTGCTTACCTGTTTGGGGCTTAAGTAAGTATTTTGCGTGGGATTTATTGTGCTCTAACAGCTCAATCAAAGTTTCAGTATTACTTGGTTTTTCTAAATTGACTTGCATGGTGTAAAAAGGCAAGCCTTTTTCTAAATGTAGCTTTACCGTTTGTGGGAAATGTAATTCAGGGCAATACGCTGCAATTGCATGGTAGATTTTTTGCACTTTTCTTTCAGCAAAAAGCTGCTGATAAATTCCTCTTGCACTTGCTTTTTTACAGAATAAAACTACACCTGCTGTTTCACGATCAAGTCGGTGGATTGGGGTCAGCTCTTTATAACCTGTCTGTTTTTTTAAGCGCACGAGTAGTGTTTCTTGTACGTATTGTCCTGTAGGACTCATGGTGAGAAAGTGTGGTTTATCAACAACGAGTAAATCTTCATTCTCAAATAAGATTTCATGTTGAAATGGCACATGTACTTCGTGAGCAAGAAAGCGGTAGTAAAAAATATGTGTATTGGCAGTATAGGGGCTATCTGATTTTAATTTTTCACCACCGGCTGAATATATTAATCCATCATCAAAGCGTTGTTGCCATTCTTCGATTTTAATGTGCTCAAAATGTTGGCATAGATATTCGAAAATTGTGTTTATGGTGATACCGTGCGGCAAAAAGACTTTACTCGCACTGACGCCGTCAATTAAAGGAGGAGTAAATTCAAACATGGACTTCATACAACAAAATTAACCTAATCTAAGCGGAGTAAAATAAGCCAGTTTCAATATAGTTGATTAGGCTTTAATTCGTGGCAATGTTATCATAGCCATCATTCCAATTTTGTTTTGATTGCCATGTCGTATTCAGTGAAATTTACTTTAAATCATGAACAAGACACTCAACGTTTTGCACAGATACTTTCTCAGCTGGTGCATTCAGGCATTATTTATTTAATTGGTGATTTGGGAGCAGGTAAAACCACGTTCACCCGCTATTTCTTGCAAAGTCTTGGACACCAAGGCTCGGTAAAGAGTCCAACGTATACTTTGGTAGAGCCTTATACCATACAAGGCAAAGAAATTTTTCACTTTGATTTATATCGCTTAGATGATCCTTATGAACTCGAGTTAATGGGGATTCGTGACTATTTGGAAACACCAGATGCGTTATTTTTATTTGAATGGCCATCAAAAGGTGGTAATGAAATTCCTAAGCCGGATGTTGTGATTGATATCCAAAAATCAGATGATGAACTGACTCGATTTTTGACGATTACTGTGAACTCTGAATCTTTATACCAAACGCTGCAGGAACAATTGCATGGCGCATGATGCAACTCGTCGTATTCATACCCTTGATGCTGCTTTAGCTAACCAAATTGCCGCAGGTGAGGTGATCGAACGCCCTTCATCTGTGGTGAAAGAGTTGTTGGAAAACTCAATTGATGCTGGTGCAACAGAGCTGATTATTCGTGTTGCGCAAGGTGGCGCCACATTGATTGAGATTATCGACAATGGGAATGGTATTCATCCTGAAGATTTACCTTTGGCGGTGATGCGTCACGCGACGAGTAAAATTCAAACCGCGGATGATTTGCATGCGATCGTCAGTTTGGGATTCCGTGGAGAAGCTCTCGCTTCTATTGCTGCAGTTTCTCGTCTAACTTTAACCAGTAGCCAAGATGAGCAAGGTGTTGGTTATCAAGTCGAGGTGAATGGTACCGCATTTGATCATCAACAAATTCAAGCTGTGGCTGCACAAAAAGGCACTCACATCCGTGTACAGGATTTATTTTTTAATGTACCTGCTCGGCGTAAATTCTTAAAAAAGCCAAGTACTGAGTTTGGTCATATAGAAGAAATTGTACGCCGTTTGGCTTTGACTCATTTTGAGATTCGTTTCGTACTCGAGCATAACGACAACATTCGGTTAAATCTGCCAGTTGCTGATAGTGGTGAGTTACGTTATCAACGTGTTCAGCAGTTATTAGGCCAACAGTTTATTCAAAATGCGTATTGGATTGATGCTGAAAGTGTCAATATGCGTTTGTCAGGATGGCTAGGTCATCCATCTGATGCACGTGCTCAAGCAGACTTGCAATATGTTTATGTAAATGGTCGTATTGTTAAAGATAAAACCATTTCACATGCCTTGCGTATGGCCTATGAGGGTATCTTGCATGGGCATCAACATTCTTCTTATTTGTTGTTTTTAGAAGTTGATCCTGAAAATATTGATGTGAATGTACATCCAACGAAGCACGAGATTCGCTTTTTGAATCAGCGTGAGGTACATGAGTTCGTACGTCATTACGCCAAAGCGACGTTATCACAATTTCAAACGGCTAGTGCTGATTTAGCTCAAGCGATGAAAGTTGATGAAACTGATCATCAAGTGGCACAATACCAACCACAGCCGAAATACCAAGAACAATTTAATTTACATAAAGCTGTTGTAACCGAGCCGTTATCAGATCAACAAACAGATGTATCAACTGAGCTGTTAACTGAATTTAATCAAAGTCGCCCTCAAGCGGTTCATTACAATTCAGGTCAATCACAGCAGCCTCGATATAATGGTTCAGGTCAACTCAATAACGCACTTAAAACTTATTTAGCGCCTTTAAGAGAGTCGGACGTTCCGACAACAGCTTTTGATAGTGGCAATGATACAGTTGATCGTGATGTAGCACAGTCACGAGTAGATGAGTTTCCGCTCGGTATTGCAATTGCGCAATTACATGGCATTTATATCTTGGCGCAAAATACAGAAGGTTTGATTATTGTTGATATGCATGCCGCGCATGAACGGATCTTATTGCAACAAATGAAAGCCGCATGGGATAAGCCAGAATTTTGGGTGTCTCAGCAATTGCTGATTCCTAAAGTGGTATCAATTACTCGTATGCAAGCAACACGCATAGAAGAGTTACAGCCACAGTTACAACGTTTGGGGCTTGAAATAGATCAGTATGGCGATGAGCAAGTGATTGTACGAGGTGTTCCTGCGATTCTGCATAAAGCTGATTTTTCAAATTTGATTCCAGAATTGCTTAATGATTTGGATCCAAATGATGAGGCGCGTGGCTTATTACAAAAACGGGATGAGCTGTTAGCGGGTATGGCATGTCATGGCGCAGTGCGTGCCCATCGCCAATTAAGTCTGTCTGAAATGAATGCTTTGTTACGTCAAATGGAGCAAACTGAATTTGCAAGTCAATGTAATCATGGCCGTCCAACTTGGCGCGCATTTCCACTTCACCAATTAGATAAATTATTTGCTCGAGGAGAGTAGTTTTACATGTCGAATCAATTGCCCGTCATCAATTTAATGGGGCCTACCGCAAGTGGTAAAACAGCATTGGCATGTGAACTCTATGAACGCGGTCATTATGAACTTATTTCTGTTGATTCAGCTTTAGTTTATCAGGATATGGATATTGGTACTGCCAAGCCGACTAAAGAAGAACAAGCGCAATACCCACATCATCTGATTGATATCATTACGCCATTAGAAGTGTACTCAGCCGCGCAATTTGTTGAAGATGTTTGTCCCCTCATTGACGATATGCATGCCCGTGGTAAAACTCCGATTTTGGTCGGTGGAACCATGCTGTATTTTAAAGCTTTACTTGAGGGGCTTGCTGATAATTTACCTAATGCTGATCAAGCAGTACGTGATGCAATTGTGGCAAAAGCGGAAGCGGAAGGCTGGCAGTCTGTTTATGATGAGTTGGTTGAAGTGGATCCAATTGCTGGTGAGAAATTTAAAGTTTCAGATAGGCAAAGAATTATTCGAGCTTTAGAGGTTTATCGAATTACAGGTGAGCCAATAACAAAACTACAAGCTGAACAACCTAAAAATCAACCGTATCGTTACACATTTTATAACTACGCACTGATGCCTGATCGGTTAGAATTACATCAACGCATTGAGCAAAGATTAAGCAAAATGTGGAGCATTGGTTTTTTAAATGAAGTTGAGGAATTGATTAGAAAATACGATTTAACTGATAATTTACCCTCCATGCGTTCTGTGGGTTATCGTCAAGCTTTAGAATTTTTATTAAAAAGTGACTTAAGTCTCAAAAATAAAGTAGAAATGGAGAACAAAGCGTTATTTGCGACACGGCAACTTGCTAAACGTCAATACACTTGGTTACGTTCTTTGCAAGAAATACACGATTTTAAAACTTACGTGACGATAAAGCAGGCGAAAGAAGACTTGCGAAACTTCTTGGGATAAAGCAAAATTCGCAGGCTGTCTTTTTATAATTTTTAGTTGAAAAATAAAGATAGTTTTTTTGCGCTGATTTAAAAATTTTTGGAGTTAAAAATGTCTAAAGGTCAAACTTTACAAGATCCGTTCTTAAATTCTCTCCGTAAAGAACGTATTCCAGTTTCTATTTTCCTTGTGAACGGTATCAAGCTACAAGGTCATATTGAGTCTTTTGACCAATATGTTGTATTGCTTAAAAACACTGTAAGCCAAATGGTTTACAAACATGCTATTTCTACAGTTGTTCCTGCACGTAACCCACGTCCAGCTGGTGCTCAAGGTTCTGGTGGATTCCCAGCACAAGGCGCTACTGGTGGCTTTGGTGGTCAAGGCACTACTGGTGGCTTTGGCGGTCAAGGCGGCGGCTTCGGTGGTCAAGGTGGCTTTGGTGGTCAAGGCGGCTTTGGTGGTCAAGGTGGCTTTGGTGGTCAAGGTGGCTTCGGTAGTCAAGGTGGCTTTGGCGGTCAACAAGGCGGCTTTGGTGGTCAAGGTGGCTTCGGTGGTCAAGGTGGTTTTGACAGCGAAACTAAATTTGAAGATGGTCAAGACGACGAAAACAATCGTTAATAGATTGATGATCTTTAAGATGCCAGTCTCTATTTAGACTGGCATTTTTTTGTTTATTGAAAAGCTAGAATAGATATTATGGAAATTATTGCTGCCGCAGCCTGTTGTAGTGTCATTGTTTCGATTTTATTGAAATATTTCAAAACTAAAGGATTTGATGTTTTTCAAATGATTGCATGGAATTATTTAAGTGCAAGCATTTTATGTTTCTATTGGTTTAAAACTGATATTACCCATGTATCACTCAACCATACACCTTGGTGGTTAATTTTCATTTTAGCTGTTCTATTGCCGAGTATTTTTTTGTGTTTGGCTAAATCATTGCAATATGCGGGAATTTTAAAAACAGAAATTGCACAACGGTTAGCTGTAATCCTATCTTTGTTGGCTGCCTATTTTATTTTTGGCGAACAATTTAGCCAATTGAAATTAATTGGTGTAGTTTTAGGTATTGTTGCAATTTTAGCAATCATTTTTGGACAAGCAACGGAACATTCTAATAAATCAATCAATCTAAAATCTGCTTTATTCCTGTTCAGCGTTTGGGCGGGTTATGCGATCATTGATGTATTGCTTAAATATAGCAGTAGCCTTGGTCTACAGTTTGCAGTTACTCTCAATTTAACTTTTATTGGTGCTTTCATTTTATCAATCGCCTATCTTGCGATAACTCAGCCACATTGGCAGCCTAAAAATATCTTTATGGGCTTGATTTTAGGTGGACTTAACTTTGCCAACATTGCTTTGTATGTGAAAGCGCACATGGTATTTAAAGAAACACCTGCGATTGTCTTTGCTGGTATGAATATTCTTGTGGTGATTTTAGGCGTGTTGAGTGGTGTGGTTTTATTCAAAGAGCGTTTAAAAGGGTACACATGGCTTGGATTGGTATCAGGTATCGTAGCGGTTCTTTGTTTAGCTAGAGCAATGATGTAACTTCGGTATGAATTATTCTCTAATGAGATGAAATATGGTTGGAAAAAGGCTGACGAAAGAACAGCGTAGGCAGCAACTGCTACAAGTTGCGCGTCTAATTATCCGTAAGGAAGGCGTGGAAGCACTTACACTTGGGTATTTAGCACAACAAGCGGGAATAACCAAACCAATCGCTTATCGGCATTTTATTGATAAAGAAGGCTTATTAATTGCGATTTATAAGGAGTTTAGTGACAAGCAGAAGCAGGATTTATCTACTTCCTTGGAACAAAATACTGGTGGTTTAGGTCGTACTATTCATATTTTCTGCAATGCCTGTTTGAATTGCTATATCGCAACAGGTCCCGAAGTTGGTTTGGTGGTTGCTGCACTCTCTGGTACGGATATATTGCAAAACTATTTGCTGCAATGTCAGCAGGAGTTTATCGAAATTTTTAAACATAGTATTCATCCTTTTGTTTTTCTTGAAGGTCAAGAGGGTGAGGCCATCATCATTGCGGTAACAGGATTGATGGAAACAATTTGTGTAGCAGCAAGTAATGGCGTGATTGATGCAGAAACAGCTCAGCGTGTTATGGAGAAATCAACTTTACTGATATTAAATGATTACTTGAATAAAAAACAAACATAACCAAGAAGACTATTGCTTGTATAAGTTACCAATGGTAACTTATGGGTTATAATAACGCTTGGAAAAATCTCATGCCCATTTCTAAACAATATAAAAATGCTTTGATTGTCATTACACATCCAGACTCAAAATCTTTATCACATCAAATTTCAAACCATATTGCCAAACATTTAACTCATCGGGGGATGAATGTTGAATATGCGGATCTACATAAAGAAGATTTTAAATCAGCGATTACCATTGCCGATCTTGAAGCTTATCGTGGTCAGCAAGTTGTAGGTTCTGATATCGTGTCTGAACAAGCTCGTTTTGATCGTGCAGATATCGTTTATTTTGTTTTTCCCATTTATTGGTGGTCAGTACCTGCGATGTTAAAAGGTTGGTTTGAACGTGTTTTTACACATGGTTGGGCATATAAAATAGATGATCAAGGGTGCCTATCAGGTGAGCTGAAAAATATCCCAGTCAAGCTGATTGCAACAGGAACTGGGGATGAAGCTGGTTACGATAAACATGGTTATACTCAAGCGATACAAACACAAATCGTAGAAGGTATATTTGGTTTTTGCGGGCTTCACGATGTGCAAACATCTGTACTTTATGGAGCTGATTTTATACAAGCAGATGGTTTGCAGGATTTTTTCAATCAATTAGATCAAGATGTTTTAGCCATAAAACAGCTCAGTTCGTGTTGATGGAATGGCTGCGATCTTCTAATATTTTGCTTAGATCACAGCCATTGGTCTAAAATTTATAAACGCGTAAAGATAACCTCATCTGCCAAGCGTGATTTAGGAAGTTTTGCATTAAAGTCCGTTTCACTGCGATAACCTAGCGATACAATCACTGATGCTTTGAGGCCTTTTTCGGCCAACCCAAATTCTTGATTAATCGTATTACGGTCAAAGCCTTCCATTGGGGTCGCATCAATCCCCTCAAGCCCAGCTGCAAAAAGTAGCTGTCCTAACGCGAGATAGGTTTGATTTTCCATCCAAGCTGGAAGGTTTTTCAATTCATTGCGATAAAACTCAACATAGCCTTGGCGTGTGTCACGCTGACCTTGTTTTGCAGTTTCATCTTTAAAGCGACCACTTAATTCATCTTGTTGAAGGAGTTGTTCCAAATATTCAGTTGAAATATCAGTACGAGTGCAAAAGATGATGGTGTGAGAAGAGTTCAATACTTTTGCTGCGTTATAGATATAGTTACCTGTTAAACCTGCTGCGATTCTTTGTTTTGCAGCATCTGTTTCAGCGACAATAAAATGCCATGGTTGAATATTCACAGAAGAAGGGCTAAAGCGTAATACTTCTAAAAGTTTTTCAAATTGTTGTTTTGGTATTTTCTTTTCAGCATCATAAGCTTTTGTTGCATATCGTGTTTTTGCTGTAACGAGTGTATCCATTCGCCGTATCTACTCAATTAAAAATTTAATTTATTCTACTTGATATCTATTTCGCTGAAAGTAGCTAAATGTGAAATTCTATATAGATTTAAGTCGTATGTTATTGAATTGAAGTAATAACGTGTAACAAGCTCTTTTTAAGTTTTAGCGCTATCAATAAGTCGTCTTTGGGAGGTTGATACCCCACATTGTATAGGGTCAATATGACCATTTCTTAAAATCAATTTTATAATTTTCTTGTTCATTCATTTCGAGAATCCATGCGGAATCCATGCGCCAATCGCCCAATACGATTCTTTGTTTATTTTGTATTTGATGAATTTCAGGGCGATGGGTATGACCGTGGATTAAATAATCAACTTGTTCGATCGCAGATTTTACGGCTTGAGTATTCACATCCATGATGTCATAGCTTTTCAGTTGTTTGGTCTCGCGACTTTTTTTACGGAAACCATTGGCCAGTTTTTGTCTAAAGTTCAATGGAGTACGTTTTAACAATCCCAATAAGATGGGGTTGCGAATCACTTTGCGGAAACGCTGGTAAGCAACATCATCGGTACAAAGTGCATCGCCATGTTCCAAACGAAACATATGTTGTTGAATATGCAGGGTATAAACGTCAGGTAATAGGATGCCATTAAATTGATCTAAGAATTTCTGTCCTAAGGCAAAATCTCGATTGCCCACTTGGAAGTAAACTTGATTGCCAGCAGTTGAGAACTTCTGTAATGCATTGATAATTTCATCTAGCCATGGGGCTGTGTAATCATCACCAATCCAAGCATTAAACCAATCACCTAAAATATAGAGTTGGGTATTTTTAGTTTGATATTCTTTGAGTAAAGCTAAAAACCCTCGAACAAGTCGAGGGTGATCAGGTGACAAATGTAAATCTGAAATAAACAGATAAGTCACAAAGAATCCTGTTGGATAAAATTATTCAGAGATAATTTTAGCAGATTCGATAACTACATTCTCTAAAGGAACATCAGCATGATAACCACGGTTACCAGTACGCACGCCTTTAATTGCAGCTACAACGTCCATGCCTTCAACCACTTTACCAAATACAGCATAGCCCCAACCTTGTGCTGTTTTACCAGTGTGGTTTAAGAAAGAGTTGTTTTTAACATTGATGAAGAATTGAGCAGAAGCAGAGTGAGGAGCTTGGGTACGCGCCATTGCGATTGTACCTTCATCGTTGCTTAAGCCATTATCAGCTTCGTTTTCGATTGCATCGCGTGTTGCTTTTTCTTTGAAGTTTTCATCCATGCCACCGCCTTGGATCATAAAACCATCAATCACACGGTGGAAAATTACGCCGTCATAGAAACCGTCACGTACATATTCTAAGAAATTTGCAACCGTTTTGGGTGCTTTTTCAGCATTAAGCTCAAGAACAATACGACCTTTATTGGTATTTAATTCGACTTGAGGAAAACTCATTACATTAATCTCCTAAACATGGGCAAATTGACCATGGGTTTTTGGTTGAGAGAAGCATAAGCAAACTGTAAACTACAAGGCAAGTAAAAAACGTTAAAATCTTTCAGAAAAAGTAAAGATTGCGTTTTTATTCCCTATTTTTAACTGTAAGAAGTGATTTACACCCTATGAAGCCAAATGATGTTGTTTCAGAACTGCCAAAGAACCCGACACCGAATACGCATGCCTCTGTCGATAACGCGCAGCAAGAACAACAGGCAGGCTTAGATTTTGTACGTCAGGTAATCACCGATGACCTAAAAGAAGGACGTACTCAAAAAGTTGTGACGCGTTTCCCACCTGAGCCGAATGGTTATTTGCATATTGGTCATGTGAAAGCAATTTGTCTCAACTTTGGTGTTGCTGAAGAATTTGACGGTTTATGTAATCTACGTTTTGACGATACAAATCCAGATGCCGAAGAACAAGAATACGTTGATGGTATTGCCAATGATGTGAAATGGTTAGGTTTTAACTGGAATGGTGAACCTCGCTATGCTTCAGGATATTTTGATCAACTTTATGCATGGGCTATTCAGTTGATTGAACAAGGTGATGCTTATGTGGATTTGCAATCTCCTGAAGAAATTAAGCTGAATCGTGGTAATTTTGTTGAGCCTGGAAAAAACTCGCCGTATCGTGATGCGACCGTTGAAGAAAACCTAGCGCGTTTTGAACAAATGCGTAATGGTGAAATCCAAGAGGGCGGTGCTGTATTACGTGCCAAAATCGATATGGCAAGTCCAAATGTCCATATGCGTGATCCAATTTTGTATCGTGTATTGCATTCCGAACATCACCAAACAGGTGATAAGTGGAAAATATACCCAATGTATGACTATGCTCATCCATTGTCTGATGCAATTGAAGGAATTACCCATTCACTCTGTACTTTGGAGTTCCAAGACCATCGCCCATTTTATGACTGGATTGTTGAGAAAGTTCACTCAAAAGCTGTTCCACGTCAGTATGAATCTTCGCGTTTAAATATTGATTATACGATTACCTCTAAACGTAAATTACGTAAATTGGTCGAAGGCGGTTATGTAAATGGCTGGGATGACCCACGTATGCCTACTGTTGTGGGTATGCGTCGCCGTGGTTTTACAGCAGAAGGTTTACGTGATTTCTGTAAGCGTGTTGGTGTTTCTAAAACTGATGGTATTGTTGATGTAGCAATGCTTGAATTCTGCATACGTCAGTCTCTAGAAAATACTGCTGCGCGTGGTATGGCGGTACTTGATCCATTGAAAGTGACGTTAACCAATTTACCTGAAGAATTAGATTTAACACATAAACGTCATCCGAATGTCGATATGGGTGAGCGTGTGATTCCTTTAACTCGTGAGCTTTATATTGATCGTAAAGATTTTGAAGAAGTTCCACCAAAAGGATTTAAACGTTTGATTCCTGAGGGTGAGGTTCGTTTACGTCATGCTTATGTGATCAAATGCGATGAAGTCATCAAAGATGCAAATGGTGAAGTCATTGAACTGAAATGTTCAATTGATCCTGATACATTGGGTAAAAATCCTGAAGGTCGTAAAGTAAAAGGTGTGATCCATTGGGTATCTGCGACAAAAGGCGTTCCTGCTGAGGTTCGTATTTATGATCGTTTATTTACTGAAGCTGCGCCAGATGCAGACGATGATTTCTTGGCAAATCTAAATCCTGAATCATTGAAAGTGGTACAAGCGGTGATTGAACCAGCTTTGGCACAAGCGAAACCTGAAGATCGTTTCCAGTTTGAACGTGAGGGTTACTTTGTTGCAGATCAATATGATCATCAGGCTGAGAAGCCAGTCTTTAACCGTATTCTTGATTTAAAAGATAGTTTTAAAGTTGAGAAAAAATAAGCTTAAATTTATTTTGGAGCGAGACTTCGTTATCTAATAAAAAGCCCAATTTGTAATTGGGCTTTTTGCATTTTAGGGATTTAGATAAAAGTAGATCACAAGAAAAATAAGTAGCACTGTTGATGCGATTAAATACGTATTAATCGTATGAAAACTCTTGAGAAACTTCAGCATAACTCTCACCCACCTACGCAAATAAACAAAATGCAAAAACATATAATGTTTATATTCTATTGTTTATTATAAAATTTTTTCAAATTATCTTGTGGGTGCTTGATGTGTTTCATGTTTATGTTATGTAATCTAAGCTTAACAAATGTAATATTTTAAGGTTTTTTCCAACAGTATTAATTTTTATGATTGGTTTTATAGATTTTATTTAAAATTGAGCAAGTTCATCAAAGTTAACTTGCTCAAGCCGAGAATATTACATCACAGTGATCTGACTAAGAAATTTTTGAATGACGTGTTGTGCCTTATGTTCCAATTGCAAAGCGTAATTGAGATTTTCTGCTCTAAGTTTAGAAATAGATAAACCTGCTTGGCGAATTTCACAGGTATGGCCAATCAACCACTTTTCAAAACTTTCTTTTGTAATTTCTATATGAAACTGAAGTGCTAAAATATTATTTCCAACTGAAAAGGCTTGATTTGGATAGATAGCAGAACTGGCAAGCAGGGTGCTATTGTCAGGTAAATCAAAAGTATCGCCGTGCCAGTGTAAAACTTCAATCTTTTCAAGTGTAGCTAAGGGATTGTCTGCACTTGGTTTGATTTCTAACGGACTCCAACCAATTTCTTTTTGATGGCCTGCATAAACTTTTGCACCCAGCGCATGTGCAATCAGTTGTGCGCCTAAGCAGATACCGAGCGTTGGTTTGTTGGCTTTTAAGCGTTGTTTTAAACCTGCTATTTCATCAATAAGAAAAGGGTAGTCTTCAGTTTCATAAACCCCAATTGGTCCACCTAAAACAATGGTTAAACCTTCATAATTAAGTGCGGGTGTAAGATCATCAACACCCGCTTCAAAATAACGGACACGAAAACCGAGTTGGTAAAACAGATCTTCTAGTGAACCTAAATCTTCAAAAGCGAGATGTTGAATGGCATAAATAGTTTTAGGCAGTGTTGTCTCAAAGCTCATGGATATTATTTCTTCGGATGGATAGGTTTTGGGGCTATTTTTCAAGGCAATCAGTCTGAGTTATCTTTCCAGTCAGACTGAAGTAAGCCCTAGTGTAGCAAATCAAGAAATTGATTTGACCAAAAAACTACCTTTCAATAATAAATAGTGCGTTTGATTAAATGTTATTAAAAAAGAAGTCTAGTTGGACTCATTGTTTGAACTTCTGGTACTTGATGATCATCTTTTAAATCAACGCCTGATAAACCAAGTCGTTTTGATTCTTTCATTAAGTTCATCAGTCGTTGTGTGGCAATTGGAATACTCAAACCTGCTGGGCGAACATTCGAAATACAATTACGTTGTGAATCGAGGCATCCTGTATGAGCATGCCATGTGTAGTAAATCCCCATGCTATCTGGTGAACTAAGACCTGGACGTTCTCCAATTAGCATGACCAACATCGAAGCTTTAAAGATTTGAGCAACATCATCGCCCAAGGCAACTCGGCTACCTGTTGCTAGAATAATTGGCGCAAGTCGCCAATCTTGTTGCTGAATATATTTGTTTAGAGACAAAATAAAAGGGACCGCATTTGCTTCAATTGCACGTGCAGAAAGTCCATCACCTACAACGATGCATACATCATAAGGTTGTGCATCTTTGAATTGTGCCATGAGCTGTTGTTTGGAACGCTCACACAGTTGTCGACCGAGATCCGGTCGTTTTAGATAAATCTCTTTATTTTGTGCATTGCTACTTACATGAATGCTTTGAAGTGAGTTGTTTTGTAATTGTTCAGCTAAATAAGCTGTATCTAAGCTCTGATAGACTGCATCTTGTGCTTGAGCATGTGATAGCTGAAATTCCAGTAATGCTCGTGTCGGTATGCTACAACCTGCACGACCAAGTGCGATTCGTGCATCCGTAAATTGTTTAAGTTTTTCCCACTGATCTTGGTGTAAATGCGTAGGATAATGTACGTCACGATTAAGTTTCATCGATATTCTCCTAATGCATGAGTAAACGTGAAAATTTCTCTGGCATATGATCAGACCAGTGAATTTTTGCATGTTGTTGTTTAAAAATACCTTGTTGTTCTAACCATGCAGCAAACTCAGGGGCAGGTTTCAAACCTAATAATTGCCTTAAATACAAAGCATCGTGAAATGAAGTAGTTTGATAATTCAGCATGACATCATCAGAGCCGGGGATACCCATTATGAAATTAAGTCCTGCTGCTCCAAATAAAGTGAGTAATACATCCATATCATTTTGATCTGCATCAGCATGGTTGGTGTAGCAAATATCACAACCCATCGGTAAGCCGAGTAATTTTCCACAAAAATGATCTTCTAAGCCTGCTCGGATAATTTGTTTGCCGTTGTAGAGATATTCAGGACCAATAAAACCAACGACGGTATTTACAAGAAGGGGGTTATATTTTCGTGCAACGGCATAAGCACGTGTTTCGAGTGTTTGTTGATCGACACCATGATGAGCATTACTAGATAAAGCACTGCCTTGTCCTGTTTCAAAGTACATGACATTTTGTCCTAAAGTACCGCGATTTAGTGCTAACGTTGCTTCATAACCTTCTTGTAATAGTTCTAGTGAAATACCAAACCCTTCGTTGGCACGTTGTGTTCCTGCAATTGATTGAAACATCAAATCAATCGGCACATTTTTCTCAGCCAGTTGAATACCTGAGCTGATATGTGTGAGTACGCAGGATTGGGTTGGAATTTGATATTCTTGAATAACATGATCGATGAGTTTTAATAACTCTGCTAGATTATGCAAATTGTCTGTCGCAGGATTAATTCCAATTACTGCATCACCATTACCGTACATTAAACCATCTAGAATACTGGCTGAAATGCCCAGTACATCATCAGTGGGATGGTTGGGTTGTAAGCGGGTAGAGAGGTGTCCTTTGAGTCCAATGGTATTGCGGAACTGGGTGATGACTTCACATTTGCTGGCTACATAAATCAAATCTTGATTGCGCATGATTTTGCTTACAGCAGCCACCATTTCTGGTGTAAGTCCAGAAGAAAGATTGGATAATGTTTCAGTGGTCGCGTGTTCGCCAAGTAACCAATTTCTAAAGTCACCGACTGTGAAATGTGAAATTGGAGCAAAAGCATTCTGATTGTGTTCATCAATGATTAATCGTGTAATCTCGTCTATGTCGTAATCGACCACAGTTTCATTGAGAAATGTTTTAAGTGGTACATCAGCCAAAGCCATTTGTGCAGCAACGCGTTCAGTTGCATCCAGTGCGGCAATACCTGCTAACTCATCGCCCGAGCGTAAAGGTGTTGCTTTTGCCATGAGCGTCTTTAAATCAGCAAAGTGGTATTGCTGATTGGCAACCATAATTCGATAGCTCATTGTGATTCCTTATTCTATTAGGTTTGTTCTTCTGCTGCTTTGATATTGGCAAACTCTTCTTCTGGCGTACCTTTAATTAAATGATAACGGCTGTAGAATAAAAAGTAAGCAATAAAGCAGGCATAGATTGCCGCAGCGATAAACCAAATTTTAGGATTAACAACGAAACCCGCTACTACTGCCCCAATTGCTAGGACTAAGGCGATGCTTGAAGTAAAAATGCCACCAGGTGTTTTGTAGGGGCGCGGCATATGAGGTTTTGATAAACGTAATTTGATATGTGCCAAAAGTATCAGTACATAGGAAATGGTCGCACCAAACACCGCAATTAAAATCAGTGAGTCACCTTCACGGCTAAGTGAAAGAAAAAAGCCAATAATGCCCGGAATAATAATAGCCAAATAAGGTGCTTTATTTTTATTCGTAAGTGATAGCGAGGTTGGCAAATATCCAGCTCGGGAGAGCGCAAAAATTTGACGCGAATAAGCATAGATAATCGAGAAAAAGCTTGCTATTAAGCCCGCCAAGCCAACGAAGTTTACAAAAGTCGCAAGCCATGTCCCTGTTCCATATACTTTCGTTAGTGCATCAACTAACGGTGCGTCTGAGTTTTGTAATGTGCTTGCACCAGCAGCTCCAGCACCTAAGACTAAGATCAAGATTGCGAAGGTTGTTAAGATCAACATCGCACCAATGAGTCCTCGAGGTAATGATTTTGCTGGATCTTTTGCTTCTTCTGCTGCGAGTGGAACCCCCTCAACAGCAAGAAAAAACCAAATTGCAAAAGGCACAGCTGCCCAAATACCCAAATAGCCGTGTGGGAGAAAAGCACTTGCACCTGTCGCCACGCCAGCTGGAATATCAAATAAATTTTGTGCTTTAAAGTGTGGTGCCATTGCAGCAACAAATACCACAAGGGCGATGACTGCTACTGAGGTAATGACAAACATGATTTTTAGCGCTTCACCTGCGCCTTTTAAATGAATGCCCATAAAGATCAAATAACAGCTCAAATACACCATCCAACCATTCAGACCAAACAGTGCCTCACAATAACCACCAATAAAAACAGCAATCGCAGCTGGAGCAATCGAATATTCAATTAAAATAGCTGTGCCTGTCAGATAACCACCGAATGGACCGAAAGCTGCTCGTGCAAAACTATAACCACCACCTGCAGTCGGCATCATGGTCGACATTTCCGACATAGATAGACATAAACACAGATACATGATTGCGACTAGAATTGTCGCAACAAACAGGCCACCCCAGCCACCTTGGGCTATGCCAAAATTCCAGCCAGCGAAATCACCCGAAATAACATAGGCGACACCTAAACCAATGAGGAGAAGCCAACCAACTGTACCTTGTTTGAGTTGACGCTGAGAAAAATACTCAGTCGATGAAATATCTGCACTTGTTGATGTGGTTGATACAGTGTTTGCATGGTCCATACAATCTTACTCCTCAGAGTGAACTTGTATCTAACAGTGCAAAAGTAATGCCTAAATTTAGAAATGCAGATTTTTTAAATATTTTTTATTCCAAATGGTAAAAACAGATGTTTTTGACTTTTTATAGCTGAGTTTATAATCGTTATGAATCGTGGAATTTGCTTAAAAATAGATACAACTAAATAAATTATATTTTATGTTGTTCTAAAATGGTGCGGAACAGCTGGGAAAAAGGAACTTCAAGACACATATGAAGTTCCTTGATGATTGATGGTATCAGTTGATCTTTTGATCCAACCATTGGAAGAGTTGTTGATAAACCTCTGTTCGGACTGTTGGTGCAGACAGTACCAAATCATGCAAACCATTTTGAATAGCGAGTGTTTGTACGTCGCCTTTCATTTTTTTTGCATTATGTGTCATGTCTTTTACATCAAGAATAACATCACTTTGCTGTGCATCTACACCCCATTTTTTTGGGTATTTAGATTGGTGCGAGTGCATAATCAGGATTGGAACGTTGAGGTGGATACCGTGGTGAATTTCTTTTTGTGCTTCATGAATTGCATGAACGAAGCATAATCGGACAAACGGAACAGATTTTGGTTTCCAGTTTAAATTAAAGTCCCATTCACCATAAAATGCTTTGTGTAGGCTAGGTGTATACCACTGATTTAGACCACTTGGGAACTTGGCATTGGGTAAGCGTTTTCCAACTTTACTGAGTAAAGGTATACCAACTTTTTTTTCAATAGTACTTTTATAAAAATCATAAAATGGACTGTTTGCCCAGACTGCTTTGATTAGGCGATGATCAGGGTAATGTGCTGCGTAGAGCGTTGTAATTAATCCGCCTGTCGAGTGACCTGCAAGTAGTACCTGATTGTGATTTTCTTGACCAATGATTTCGAGCGCTTTGCTGATTTCTGCATCATATTCACGCAGATCTAAAACGTAATACAGTTTTTGATGTGGAAGTTTTGAACGTCCGTATTTTCTTAGATCAAGCGCATAGAAGTCATAACCTTGTTGGTTAAACTGTTCAGCCATTTCAGTTTGAAAAAAATAATCGGCGAAACCATGAATATATAACACTGCTTTTTTTGTAGCTTGATTTACTTTCTTGCGTACCAATGTTGCAACTACTTTTCCATCATAATCAACAGCAAAATTTAAAGTCAGTTGTTGGTAATCATCACCGAGTATATCTGGTTGATAAGTATGTAGATTTAAGCTATTCATTTTTATATTCAGCCCGAATTTATTTATAACCACCATAAATGAAAAGACCAATATGTCAATGAAAATATAAGATCCAAAGGGTTCATAGCCATCAGTTGACACTTAGATGACTGAATGTGTTAGTCGATCAAAAATTTTAAAATACCCAAGCCAAGTTTTCTTGTTTGAGTTTTTATTTTTGGAAAAAAATCGTTAAGCTATGTGCTGTTGTTTTTGACTGATGAAATTATGAAACAAGAGACTGCACTGAAACTTTTAAAAGCTGGGGAAAATGTTTTTTTGACAGGTTCAGCAGGTGCAGGAAAAACCTATACGCTTAATCAATATATTCATTATCTAAAAGTGCGAAAAGTTCCCGTTGCAATTACGGCATCTACAGGGATTGCAGCAACTCATATGAATGGAATGACGATTCATACATGGGCGGGGATTGGAATTAAAGATAGTTTGAGTGATGATGATCTCAAGCGAATGAAAGAACGTAAATATTTAAAAGAGCATTTAGAAAATGCCCAAGTTCTGATTATTGATGAAATTTCCATGCTGCATGCCAAGCAGCTTAATCTGGTCAATCAAGTATTGAAATATTTCAAAGAAAGCGATGAGGCTTTTGGTGGAATTCAGGTTATTGTGGCTGGCGATTTCTTTCAGTTGCCGCCTGTAGGGCGTAATGGTGAAGCCAACCGCGATAAGTTTTGTTTTATGTCTGATGCTTGGGTTGAGGCGAAATTTAGAGTTTGTTATCTCACTGAACAGCATCGTCAAGACGATGAAATACTGAATCAGATCTTAAATGCGATTCGCGCTCAAAATATTCAGGCGGATCATATTCAGGCTTTACAACAATCTCGTGATCAAGATATCGGTGATACCTTTACTCGGTTATATACTCATAATATGGATGTAGATAATATCAATTATCAACATTTAAATGAGATCGACACTGAAAGCCATCAATTCAATGCTGTGCTAGATGGCAATGAGAAGCTCATCGAAACCTTAAAATCCTCTGTGCGTGCCCCAGAAGAGCTGAGCTTGAAAAAAAACGCCAAAGTTATGTTTGTTAAAAATAATTTTGATATGGGATATATCAATGGCAGTTTAGGAGAAGTTATTGGTTTTGAGGAAGATGATCAACAGGGATTACTCCCTAAAGTAAAGTTAACTGATGGCACAACGTTGTTAGTGGAACCTGAAACATGGTCTATAGAAAACGAAGCAGGTAAAGCGATCGCAAGCTTTCAACAAATTCCTTTGCGTTTGGCTTGGGCGATTACCATTCATAAGAGTCAGGGAATGACACTTGAAGCGGCTGAAATCAATTTAACGCATACTTTTGAGAAAGGTCAGGGCTATGTGGCACTGTCTCGATTAAAGTCACTAAGTGGACTTAGATTACTTGGGTTTAATCAGCAGGCGTTAGAGCTGGACAGTTTGGCGATAAAAGCAGACCGCCGTTTTCAGGAGTTATCCACGGAAGCAGAAGCAAATTTTGAAAATGTTGATTTAACCACGCAGCATAATGCATTTATTCGTCATTGTGGCGGTACCTTAAATACAACCGAAATTGCACGCAATGAAAAGAAATTATCCAAAAGCGGTACGAAGCAAAATTATGCAACCGCGACCTTAGATGAAACGAGAGCTTTGTTTGAGGGTGGCTATGAGATCGAAGACATTGCACATGAGCGTGGATTAACGCCTGCGACGATTATTAATCATTTGGCACGTTTGCATAAAGAACAAGCTTTAGATATTTCTGTTGCACATCCCGGCGATGAAGTGGTGGAAGAAGTGCGCAAGATTTATAAACGTTTGCATAAACGTAAGAATCCCGAGCATTTTACCGATGATGGTGCGATCAAGTTACGCCCAATTGTAGAGGCAACGAGTCCTAGAATGTCTTATGACCAAGTTCGATTAGCTTTGTTATTTGTTGAGTAAGGGGAATACATTGCCACATATCACGGTGAATTACTCAGCACAACTGATTGATTTAGATCAACAGAAGTTGCTTCAAGAAATTAACACATCATTAATTGCAACAGCGCTATTTGATGCAAATGATATTAAATCTCGTATTTTCAAAGATGAAATGTTTTTGATTGGTCTGGGTAATGTACAAGATGCTTATATTCATCTGAAACTTTATCTGCTCAGTGGACGGTCTGCAGCACAAAAGCAAATTTTAGGACAGAGTTTGCTAAGGACGCTTGAGCATAAAATATATTTGAAATCCGAGTTTGAGTTTCCGATACAACTTTGCATTGAAGTGATTGATATGCCAAAAGAAAACTACTTTAAGGCAATTGCTTAGCTGAGCAAAACAGGTTATAAAAAAATCTGGCTTAGATGCCAGATTTTTTGTTTTTCCTGTCATATTAATTTTTTAATTTAAAGCGGTAGTTACATTTTAAGCAGCGATAGTCCTGAAAAATATTTTTGTCGATTATGACACCTGCTTTTTTTCCAAAAATATTACCCACCACACCGCCAGTGATTCCCACACTGATTGCACCAACAAATGTTCCTACTGTACCACCGACAATGATTCCTAATGGACCCGCTACGGTACCAATCGCTGCACCTACGGATGCTCCCGTCGCTGCACCGCCTACAGTACCTGCTGTTGTGCCAGCAGCAGTCATTAAAACACCGCCAGTGGTTTTCAGTAATTTGTCATGATCACGTGTTTCAATTTCTGTAGAACCACATTTCGGACATTGCAGTGTTTTTTCCATAAAAGTTATCCTATCTTTCATCATTAATTGACATGGCTGTGCTCATTCACTAGGGGATGGCAGCTAACAACACGTTAATTGATTAGTAAATGATACACCTTGTCAGCTTTAATTTTAGCTCAACATTGACACAGATATTTATAGATCATGTAAACACTTGTATTTTAATGACTCTCTTATCAGCAAAATTGTTTGTTTTTTTATGAGATATTCAATCTTGAGACTAATTTATAGAGGAATAGGTTTGGTGGCTATCTTGTGGCTAAAAAGTCCACTATTTATAAGATTGATTTAAATATCACTAGACATAAAAATAGCATTAAATAAATGATATTTAATGCTATAAAGTTTAAATAAGTTAAAGTTGGCTAGGCTCTAATTTATTTTCTTAAAAATGAAATCATTGATTTTGTGACCAGACTCGATACCACGACGCTCGAATTTTGTCACAGGACGCCAGTCTGGGCGAGGGTAGCTATTGCCTTTACCTGCCAAGTTTTCCAAATTTGGGCGATTGTCTAAAACATCAAGCATCCACTCTGCATATGGTTCCCAATCGGTTGCAGCGTGGAATGTTCCACCTAACGCGAGTTTCTGTTCAACCAATTGCATGCGTTCATGGATCACAAAACGACGTTTAAAATGACGCTTTTTTTGCCATGGATCAGGGAAATATAGTTGTACACAGTCGATACTATTATCAGGCATCTCACGAAGTACTTGAATCGCATCAGCATCCAGTACACGTAAGTTTTTTAGCTCGGCCATGCCCGCTTCATAAACACATTGTGCGATACCAGGGACATGTACCTCGATCCCAACAAAGTTACGTTCAGGATTCGCTTTTGCCATCAAAACCAAAGAACGTCCCATACCAAAACCAATTTCGACGGTTAGAGGGCGTTCAGGATGTTCAAAATGCTGACGTAGATCGCCAACAGGATATTCCAAAATTAAATCACGATAATTTTCTAAAGCAGTGCGTTGTGAAGTGTTGAGCGGTGCTGAACGACGCATAAATGTCACAATTTCACGGTGCTCTGGCAAATTGTCGAGTTCGGTAATTTGCGTTTCTAACTGATCGGTTGACATGATTCTGGAGATATAAAGATAGAAAAGGCGTATTTTAAGTGTTCACGGGGTCAAGTCAAATCTTTAAATGATTTTATTTGCTCAATCATTTTTAAAATTACTGAAGACATGCAAGCAATTCTTCATCCAGATGTCACAAAGATTGAATAGGCTAATGGCGATTTGAATATAAAGTAAAATACGATGAAAACATTTAAATTGCGTACAGTCACTGTTTGCCTTGGTCTTCTTGGCGCTTGTTCAGCTTTTTCACAAGCATATGCTCAACTGATGTTTAGCCAATATGTGGATGGTAGTAGTAATAAAAAAGGCTTGGAAATCTACAATCCAGATGCGACAGCTGCAAATTTGGCTGAATATGAAATTCAGCAGTTTAATAATGGTGCATTGACGAAAACTGTGGCTTTCCAGCTACAAGGTACGTTGGCGAGTCAAGCCAAATTTCTAGTTGGTCGTACTGAATTACAAGCAGTACTAGGCTCTCAGGTCAATCAGGTTGCAGCATTATCATTCAATGGGGATGATGCAATTGTACTGGTACATAAGGGCAAAGTTGTTGATCGTTTTGGGCGAGTCGGTGAGCAGCCTGTGAATGGTTGGGGAAATACCGTGTTTAGCAAAGGCAATAGTTTTACCCGCCTGCAAAACACAAATCCCGCGACTGAGATTGATCCAACAACAAGTTTTGATTTAGACAGCGCATGGAAAGCTTGGACAGATCGAAATGATTTTTCCAATCTCACAGGATCTACAACACCGCCGCCTACCGATGAGACGATTAGTTGTTCTAGTTCAAATACTGCAATCGCTGATCTAAATCAGCAAGCAACACAGGGGCAGAATTATACGGTACGTGGTGTGATTACCGCAGATTATCGTTATAACAATGGCTTCTCGGGTTTTTATGTACAAACACCAGATAGCAAAGCGAAGGCGAATATCAGCAACGCCATTTTCGTCTATATACCAGCAAGTAGTACGATTAAAGGTGGGAAAGTCGGTGATGAAGTGGTTTTACGAGGACGCCTAACCGCTTATCAAAATCAATTGCAAATCGATCAAATTCAGCAAGACATTCAAACTTGTAACTTCAATATGTTAGGTCAGATTCAGCCAATCAGTTTGAATTTACCTTTTAGAAGTCTGACAGAATTAACTGAAAACTCTCCACAACGTTATCAGGGCATGTTGGTTAAACTTCCACAAAGCTTAACCATCAGTGAAAACTATAATTATGGTCGTTTTGGCGAATTATCTTTAAGCTTAGGGCGCTTGTATATTCCAACTAACTTACATGCACCATTATCTAACGAAGCAAAAGAGTTAGCACAGAAAAATTTATTATCAAAAATTATTTTAGATGACGGTTACAACAATCAAAACAGAACACCGTGGTTACCTCAGAATTTTAGTGCAGCCAATACATTGAGGGTTGGGCATCAACTACAAAATGTTGAAGGTATCTTAGAATACCGATTCAATGGTTGGCGTATTCAACCAATTCAAGATGGTAATCTTCCGACGATTATTAAACCTACACCAGAACGGCCAACTGTAATTGCCAAAGAAGATAAGTTAATTCGTGCGGCAGCATTCAATGTCCTGAATTACGATAATGGTAAAAATGGTTTTCCAACTGAGCGTGGTGCAACTTCGCAAGCAGAGTTTGATAAACAACATCGTAAGATTGTCAGTGCGATGCGAGCAATTGATGCTGATATTTATGGTCTAATGGAGATTGCCAACAATGGTTTTGGCGAAGACAGTGCGATTGCTTATCTCACTCGTGCTTTAGGTACGGATTGGCGTTATGTGGTACCAGAAAACTTAGATCGTTTGGGTACAGATGCGATTGCGGTCGCAATTATTTATAACAGTAAGCGTGTCAAACCTGTAAATAAACCTGTGGTTTTGGATTTGGGAGATAAAAACAGAACCACAATTGCGCAAACCTTCCAGCCTATTTCAGGAAAGCAAATGTTGACGGTGATACCGAATCACCTTAAATCTAAAAGCTGTTCTGGAGTAAATGCAGCATCACTAGATGCAGATCAGAAAGATGGGCAGGGATGTTGGAATCCAACACGTGTTAAGGCGGTGGAGCAATTAATTCAATGGGCAGCAAAAAATCCAACTCAAGTTGAAACGCCAAATATTTTGTTATTAGGTGATATGAATAGTTATGCCAAAGAAGACCCAATCTTGGCTCTAGAAAAAGCAAATTATAAAGTGCTATTGAATGACAAAACGATTGGACAAGGTGAACAGGCCTATAGCTATGTGTTTGGTGTATCCAGTAATGCTGACGGTTATGGTGGCGCTGGTAATTTAGACCATGCCATTGCGGATTCTAATCTTTACAGTAAGGTCAAAAAAGCTTTTGCTTGGCATATCAATGCGGATGAGCCAACCGTTTTGGATTATAACGAAGAATATAAAACCGATGAGCAAAAGGCCTTATTCTTCGCAGAAGACCCTTATCGCTCTTCCGATCATGACCCTGTGATTGTGGATATTGATTTACAAGATACTGAGAATAAGCCATCTACCCAAAAAAGTTCTTCAGGAAGTTTTGGATGGTTGTCGATATTAGGATTATTGGGGCTTACGGGTTATTCGTTACGTTCTCGAAAAGTGAAAGTTTAATTGGTTCAATACTGAGAAGAGTAGAAAATGATCTGCTCTTCTAAACAATTAAGTTTATTTGAACAGGATGTATACGATCACTATAAAAAGTTGACATAAGACTACTTGCAAAATCGCATAAATTCGCCAATAGTCAGATGAACAGGCATTTTACGTTTATTGACAAATTTGTGAAAACATACTTTGCAAATTTTGGTCAAGCGTTTTAGAACATAAGAGTTAGATAACAAGGATCAAACATGAAGTTGTATTATTCACCTGGTGCTTGCTCATTGGCAGCACATATTATTTTAAATGAAATAAATGTAGATTTTGATTTAGAACGCGTTGATTTAAAAACACATAAAACCGAAAAAGGTGTGGATTATTATGAAATCAACCCGAAAGGTTATGTACCTGCTTTAGAAATTAATCCGGGTTTAATGTTAACTGAAAATGTGGCAATTTTACCGTTTTTGGCTCAGCATGATCCTAAGCAAGATTTAATTCCGCCATCAGGCATGGGACGTGCGAAAGTTCTTGAGTGGTTAGGATATTTAAACTCAGAGTTGCATGATGCATATGCTGTTTTCTTTAGTGGTCAATTAACCAATGATGAGAAAACCAAAGCGTATGCAGAGATTGATCGTCTACTCAAATATATTGATAATTATTTAGCTGAGTCTGAGTATGATTATTTAGTTGATGATAACTTTGGCCCAGCAGATGCATACTTATTTGTATTAACAAATTGGTCAAATCATATTGAGCATGATCTAACACCTTATATCAATATCATTGCGCTACGTAATAAAGTTGCAGAGCGTCAATCCGTTCAGATTGCAATGCGAGATGAAGGTTTATTGGGTTAATTATCCATATAGCATTAAAAAGCCTCTGATCAGTGAATGACAGAGGCTTTTTAGTTTCAATAGATTATTGCTGAGCTTTTTCTTTTACATCAGCAGCAGCAGATTCAACCGTACCCGCAACATTCGCAGCGGCATCACGTGCAGCAGCTTCGGTTTCTGCAGCAGCTTCAGCCGTTGCAGTTGCAGTGTGGTCAGCAGCAGCATCGATTTGATCAGCAGCCGAATCGACAGCAGTTGCAACATCATGACCTGCTTGTTCAGCAGCATGCTCTAAGTGTTCACCAGTTGTTGCACCTGTTTCAGGCGCTTTTTCTTTACTACATCCAACAAGAGCAACAGTCGCAGCAAGACCTAAAGCAACAAGTAATTTATTCATTTTCATATTTCCTTTTCGTTGTGGCATCCAAAAAGTGGATAACAAAAATATAAACACAAAGTTTAGGAATAAGAAAGTTGAAAATTTGTTGATAACTTGTAAAAACACGCACTTACACTGAGAAATGTAAATGCGTGCACATGTTTTTTAAAGCAGTTTAAACGCCAGAACGAATCATATAATCAAAAGCAGAGAGCGATGCTTTCGCGCCTTCACCTGTGGCAATGATGATTTGCTTATAAGGCACTGTAGTACAGTCACCTGCAGCAAAAACACCTTTCACATTGGTTTCATTGCGATCATTCACCATGATCTCACCACGATTACTCAATTCAATAGCGCTGTCTTTTAAGAAATCTGTATTTGGTAATAAACCAATTTGAACAAAGATCCCTGCAAGCTCAACCACATGTTCTTCGTCTGTAGCGCGATCTTTATACTTCAAGCCAGTCACTTGTGAACCATCTCCAAGCACTTCAGTACTCAATGCATTCATGATCACCGTCGTATTAGATAAGCTGTTTAACTTATCTTGTAATACTTGATCAGCTCGAAGTTTGGTGTCGAACTCAACCAAGGTTACATGTTCAACAATCCCAGCAAGATCAATCGCAGCTTCCACACCAGAGTTACCACCACCAATCACAGCAACACGTTTACCTTTGAACAATGGACCATCACAGTGCGGGCAATAAGCGACACCACGGGTACGATATTCAGCTTCACCTGGTACATTCATCTCTCTCCAACGTGCACCAGTTGAAAGAATAATGGTTTTGGATTCTAGTTTGGCACCATTCTCCAGTTCAACCTCAACCAAGCCCGTTGCTGTTTGATCCGCACCAGTCACTTTGCTCACACGTTGAAGGTTCATGATATCGACATCATACTCACGGACATGTGCTTCCATTTCAGCCGCAAACTTTGGACCTTGGGTCTTTTGCACTGAGGTAAAGTTTTCAATGTCCATGGTATCCATGACCTGACCACCAAAGCGCTCAGCGACGATACCTGTTTTAATTCCTTTACGTGCCGCATAGATTGCCGCAGTTGCACCCGCAGGACCACCGCCAATCACCAAGACATCAAATGCATCTTTGGCATTGATCATCGCAGCATCTTTTTCTGCTGAGTTACTGTCTAACTTGGCAATGATTTCTTCCAAAGTCATGCGACCTTGACCGATATGTTGCTCATCTTGGAACACCATTGGCACGGCCAAGATTTTGCGTTGTTCCACTTCATCTTGGAAGAACGCACCATCAATCATGGTGGTCGTGGTATTTGGGTTATAAATAGCAATCAAGTTCAAGGCTTGAACTACATCTGGACAGTTATGGCAGCTCAATGAAATAAACACATCAAAGTTTGCTTTAAGATTTAAGCCTTTGATCTGATTTAAAACCTCATCAGAAACTTTAGGTGCGTAGCCTGAAACTTGTAACAATGCCAAGATCAAAGAGGTAAACTCATGTCCCATTGGTAAACCCGCAAAGAACACACGCGGTTGTTCACCTGCTTTGGCAACACCAAAACTCGGACGGCGAGCGTTTGAACCGTCAAAACGCGCCGTAACTTGATCAGACAGTTCAGCAATTTCAGTCACGAGTTCTTTTACTTTCGCAGCTTTATCTGAATCATCTAAAGCAGCCACCAACTCGATTGGACTTTCTAAACGTTCTAAGTAAGCTTTTAATTGAGTTTTAATATTTTGATCTAACATGCAAATCTCCAAATTCTAAGCAGTTCAAGTCGGCTAAATTAATTTCATGGGGCTATAGTACGCAAAAGTTCAGCATAGAGGAAACAGTATGTTTTTATGAGTTCAATCGGTTTTTTGAATTTTAAGTTAAAATATGGTGTTTTTTAATCATTTAGCAAGTGATCAATTATGAATTGCACTTAAACTTGTTATATAACTGCAATCATTTCATGGCATAACTAGAAGGCAAGTCATATGACATTACAACGTGGTATCTATCAGCATTATAAAGGACAACTTTATCAAGTTTTTCATGTGGCACGACATAGTGAAACGGAAGAAGAGTTGGTGGTTTATCAATGTTTATATGGTGATTATTCAATGTGGGTGCGTCCACTGGGTATGTTCAAAGAGACTGTCCAGCTTGAAGATGGTCAGGTCATACCACGATTTAAGTTACTACAAAGCACTTAATTGTACTAAGCATTAAGTTTTGAGCATCATGGGAGAGTCTAAATATGACCAGCACAGTTTTTTTGCAACGTATTGCTGATTTGTATGATGAATTTAAACAGCATGATGCTCGACAGTCTGATCGTTTAAAGCGTTATCGCAATATTGAAGCAGAATCTGCAAAGTTGCTGGCTATGTTGGTGCGTTCACAACAATCTAAACGAATTTTAGAAATAGGAACATCGACTGGGTATTCAACACTATGGCTGGCTGAAGCAGCCAAGGCTGTAGGTGCTAAAGTTCAGACTTTAGAAATTAATGCGTTTCGCAGTGCTCAGGCAAAAAAATACGCTGAGGAGTTTGGCTTAGAGCACTTTATTGATTTCTGGGTAGGGGATGCATCTGTTTATTTGGCGGAAGCGAATGATCCATTTGATTTCATCTTATTGGATGCTGAGCGCGGCAGTTATGTCAGTTATTGGGAAGATTTAAAACGTTTAATGCAGTCTTGTGGTAGTAGTTTAATCATCGATAACGTCATTTCTCATGCGGCTGAAGTAAAGGAAATGTTAGAGTTAATACGACTGGATGATAACTTTATGAGTACCATTTTACCTGTGGGTGCTGGTCTATGTTTAGTGGTTGCTCGATAATTATTATTTGTTAAGATTCAAACGGTAGCTTTGAGGGCTACATCCCATCACCTTATGAAATGCACGTGTAAAATTAGCTGGATTGGAATACCCTAATTCATAAGCAATATGAGTAATGGTAAAGCTTGAGTTCTCAAGTAAATCTATTGCCCGTTCAACGCTGATTTCTTGTTTCAACCGATGAAATTCAACACCTTGCTGCTGCAAATAACGTTGTAGGGTTTTCGTCGAGATATTCAGCACTTTTGCACATTCTTTTAATGTCGGAATTTGATTTGCTTGACGTAGCATCATACTTACCCATTCTACAATTTCGCCTTGATGGTAGATCTTTTGGATTTGCTCCTGACAACGTTGTTCAACTACTTTCAAACTATGCGCATCCGCTAGAGGTAATGGCAGCGCAAGTTGCTGTTGATCAATCACTACACGAATACCTGAAATCCATGAGTAGTTAAAAGTAAAATGGGCTTTAATTAAATGTACATACTGTTCTTTATATTTTGGTTCGGGTACACTAAGATAGACTTGATAGCGTTGTAACTGTTGCCCTGCCAATTCTAATAAACTGTAGTAAAAAGCGACGGCAATTGCTTCGATATGAAAAGCTAGGCATTGTTTATTCATTTTCAAGATTGGTTCAAATAATAACTCAACTTTTTGCTGATCTTTTAAATATTGAATAGATAACTTAAAGCTTGGCATGATCAACCTAAAATATTGTGCAATAAGTTTTAATGCATGTTCTAGGTGAGGGCTTGTCATGAGGGCATAGCCTACTAAGCTGTGTGAACTCAGTTTAATATTTTTGCCTAATTGGAATGCTAAATCTTTGGTATTGGGGAGGCTTAAGCCGAGTTCTATGAATTGTTCAATCTGTTGGATAGATAGGAGGTCAGATGCGGAAAGTTGATCTCTAATGGCAGTTAGTAAAACATTATCATATTGATTTGTTTGAATTAATATGTCAATTAGCCGTAAATAATAACGAGATGGAATGACAGGGATTTGCTGTTGTTGCATTTTAATTAATCAAAAAGTCTTAAAATGATAATATCAAGTCTTAAAATGATAATAAAGGGTTTCTTTAAAAGAACACAATTTAAGCAAGAAAACCAATATTTGATAGAAGGAGTTTCTAATGAATATGCAGACTCAATTTAATATAGAGCAAGCAACTGTAAAATTTAGAGACAAAAAACGACATTGGTGGTTATTGGGATTGGCAGTTCCTGCAATCGCAATGAGTGGTTTGGCGGGGTATCAATTTGGTCCAAAGAAAACAAAAAAGTTTTTTGCTTCATTTGGTCCATTATTTTTGCATGGCGTGATTCCTAGTTTAGATAAATTAATCGGTGAGGACACTGAAAATCCTCCAGTGGATGCAATTGCAGATCTAGAAGCTGATCCCTATTATGCACGTATTGTGAAGTTATATATTCCTTTGCAATACGCAACAAATGTCTATGGTGCTTATCTTGCAAGCCGAAAAAATACATCTGTGGCTGATCAAATCTTATTGGGTACTTTGGTGGGGATGGTCAATGGTGTTGCGATCAATACCGCACATGAACTCAGTCATAAAAGTGGAAAGTTAGAGCATTATTTATCACATTTAGCATTGGTACCATCAGGGTATAATCATTTCCGTATCGAGCATCCTTATGGACATCATCGTCGTGTTGCGACACCTGAAGATCCTGCTTCTTCACAGTTTGGCGAGAGCTTTTGGAAATTCTTGCCAAGAACAGTTATTGGTAGCTTTAAGTCCGCTATTGAAATAGAAAAGAATCGCTTAGAGCGGAAAAAATTACCATTCTTTAGCAAAGAAAATGAATTAATCCATGGTTGGGCGATGTCTGCAATTTATCATGCAGTCATGTTGAGCAAATTTGGTGTACGTTCTATACCATTTCAAATGACTCAGGCTGCTTATGCTGTCACCTTGTTTGAATCAGTCAATTATATTGAGCACTATGGTTTAAAACGTCAGCAATTAGCTAATGGAAAATATGAGCGTACCTTGCCAGAGCATAGCTGGAACAATAATAATGTGGTGACAAATTTATTTTTGTACCAATTACAGCGTCATTCAGATCATCATGCAAATCCTACACGAAGTTTTCAGACCTTGCGTCATTTTGATGATGCACCCCAACTTCCGGCAGGTTATGGCGCCATGATTTTACCTGCTTTTATTCCGTCATGGTGGTCAAAGATTATGGATGAGCGTGTGATAAAACACTATAAAGGAGACTTAAGTAGAATCAATGTCTATCCACGAGCAAAAGAGAAACTGTTAGAAAAATATGACTTAAAGCATGATGCTGCATAGATAGATAAGAAAAATCAGCCTCAATCAGGCTGATTTTTTTATGGCGAAGCTGAAATACAGAGCCGTTTAAAATGCAGATCAAATTCGAGATACTTGTGGACAAATGCGGTTTTATCTGTAGAACGGAGTAAATTATTATAGATAAATTCAGGAACAGGGTGGTAAAGCTCACCAGAGCCATTGTTATAAAAAATTTTCAAATAACGCGTAGAAACATCATATTTCCAAGAGGTTACAATAACAGTTTTTTTCATCTATTTGCCCCCATACAGTTTTGATCATTTGTTACATATATAAAAACTCTTGATTCCATAATTTGACAGTACTCCAAGTGTAAGCATCTGACAATTGATAAATGAACTTTGCTATGAAGATATAAGTATAAGAATTGTTAATAATTTAATAATGTCATCGTATTAAAAAAGAAACCACCCAAAAGGGTGGTTTCAGACTTATGTGTTTAATCTAATGAATTAGATTTTACCAACTAAGTCGATAGATGGAGCAAGAGTCGCTTCACCTTCTTTCCATTTAGCTGGGCAAACTTCACCTGGGTGAGAGTGAACGTATTGAGCAGCTTTTACTTTGCGAAGCAATTCGTTTGCATCACGACCGATACCACCAGCGTTGATTTCAACGATTTGGATTTTACCTTCTGGATCGATAACGAATGTACCACGATCAGCAAGACCAGCAGACTCGATTAAAACGTCAAAGTTTTTAGAAAGAGTCCAAGTTGGATCGCCGATTAATGGGTATTGGATTTTTTTGATCGCTTCAGAAGTATCGTGCCATGCTTTGTGCGTGAAGTGAGTGTCAGTAGAAACACCGTAAATTTCAACACCTAGTTTTTGGAATTCTGCATAGTTGTCAGCCAAATCTTCTAATTCAGTTGGGCAAACAAAAGTGAAGTCTGCTGGGTAGAAGAATACTACAGACCATTTACCTTTAAGATCTGCTTCTGTAACTTCAACAAATTGACCGTGATGGTATGCAGTTGCTTTAAATGGTTTAACTTCAGTATTAATTAAGCTCATCATTGTCTCCATGATTGAGGTTTATCTTTAAACTAGGAACTTGTTTACGAGGTGTAGAATAAATAATTTTTCATTATTGGGGAAATAGTATTTTTACATGACTAAAATCGGAAAATTGAATAATTCGACTTAAATCCATATTTTTCCCCAAATTTATCCTGATTTGACGCCAAATTCATGACGACTAGATGACAGGACAGTTAAAATTAATGTGTTAGACAACATGCAGTTTCTGTCATCAAAATTCAAGGGTAGAATTGAAAAAATTATAAAAATGTTTAATTTCTAGACTATAATTTAAGCTGTGAGCCAAGTTGCTCGTATATATAGCGATTTAATTTTAACAATGACTGATCAATTAAGAGCAAAATTTGAGAATTTAGAACTCAATGCTGGGTTGGGGAAAATTAGTGCCTTTATTTCGGTATCTTTGGGGATGTTAAGCATATTCGGTGCATTGTGTTTTTTGTTTCCAACTGTACTGACCATGCCTGAACTTCGTCCTTTTTATACACAATATTATGATGTTTTCTATTTTAGCTTAATGTTAGCAATCATTATCAGTGTAGGGTTTGGTGTATTCAGTTCAATTGTTCGTCAAAATCGTTATGGTTTTTACGGTCTTTGCTTTGCTTTAGTTGCTGCGGTTTTAGGGTGTGGTTTGATTGAAGCACCCACACTACCAAGTTTGCCATTTTATGCTGGCATTGATTATTTTATCTTAACGCTTGTAATTTTAGCGCTTGTTTTCATTCCACTAGAAGGTTTTTTTGCCAAAAACCCTGAACAAAAAATTCTACGTGTAGGGTGGGTGACAGATATGAAATATTTCATGTTTAGTCACATCGGAATTCAGCTTTTTACATTTTTGACAGTCATGCCGATTCAGTATTGGATTACACATCTACCAAATAATCCAATCGTTCCTTATGTACAAGCTCAGCCGATTTGGTTACAGTTTATTGAGTTGTTGATTGTTGTAGATTTTGTGGTGTATTGGTTGCATCGAGCGATGCACGAGATCGATTTCCTTTGGCGCTTTCATGCAATTCATCATTCTACTGAATATATGGATTGGCTAGCTTCTTCACGTTTGCATGTGGTTGAAGTGTTAATGACGCGCTTTATTGCGACTTTACCCATTTTTTTACTTGGTTTTCATACATCAGCAGTCTTTGCTTATCTCATTTTTATTTCTTTTCATGCGATATTCATTCACTCAAATGTACGCTTTCGTTTTCCATATCTACGTTGGATTATTGCGACACCTGAGTTTCATCACTGGCATCATTCATCAGAAAAACCAGCAATTGATAAAAACTATGCCGCATTTATTCCTGTATATGATGTTATTTTTAAGAGTGTGTATATGCCGAATCACTTGGCGAGTGTATATGGCACGGTAGGATATAAGATCCCCAATAGCTTTGTGAAGCAATTTACTTGGCCCTTTAAAAAGTACGTAAAACGATTACGTAATCACTTTAACTCCTCATCTAAATCATAAAAACGAAACGAGAGCCACAGCAATATCATCCATAGATTGCTGTGGTTTCTTTGCATAGTAAGGCTTTAACGCGTAAAATAGCCGACTATTTTGTTTTTTAGGAAAGCTGTTCAGTGCAGAGTCATTTAAATGTAGATCAATTGGTTATGGCACGTGACCGTCACCGTTTAAATCGACTGCGCAAGGATAAGAAAACAGAAACAGCAGAAATCAAAAAGCTTTTTGAACAGTCCAATCATAAAGTCAAACAACGTCTAGCTCGATTACCTACGATCAAGCTCAATCAAGATTTACCTGTTACGCAATATGCAGATCGTTTAATTGAAGCCATTCAGAAGCATCAAGTGATCATTGTGGCGGGTGAAACTGGTTCAGGAAAAACCACACAGCTTCCTCAAATTGCAATGCTTGCAGGTCGGGGGCTGACAGGTATGATCGGACATACACAACCACGTCGTTTGGCGGCGCGTAGTGTTTCTCAGCGTATCGCCGAAGAGGTGGGTGAGAAGCTTGGTGAGTCAATTGGTTTTAAGGTCCGCTTTAATGAGCAAGGTTCGCAGGACTCGATCGTTCGGTTAATGACTGACGGTATCCTGTTAGCAGAATTGACCAATGATCGATTCTTATCAAAATACGATACCATCATTATTGATGAAGCACATGAACGCTCACTCAATATTGACTTTATCATGGGTTATCTCAAGCAATTATTACCGAAGCGTCCAGATTTAAAGGTGATTGTTACGTCTGCAACCTTAGACGTAAATCGTTTTAGTCAATACTTTAATAATGCGCCAATTTTTGAAGTTGAAGGGCGAAGTTATCCTGTTGAAGTGCGTTATCGTCCGATTTCAGAGTTGAGTATTATCGGTAGTGATGATGATGAGTTCGATGACTTTGAAGAAAATCTGCCTAGAGCCGTTGTTCAGGCGGTTGAAGAGTGTTTTGCTGATGCTGAAGCAAAAGGGCATCCTGAACATGCAGATATTTTGATTTTTGCTAGTACAGAGCAAGAAATTCGCGAATTACAAGAAACCTTGCAAAAATATGGACCACGTCATACAGAGGTATTGCCTTTGTATGCACGTTTGGCACTCGCCGAACAACAAAAGATCTTTAATCCTGGTGGTAAAGGTCGCCGTATTATTATCGCGACTAACGTTGCTGAGACTGCATTGACTGTTCCAAATATTCGCTATGTGATTGATAGTGGATTTGCGCGTATCTCACGTTATAACTATCGATCGCGTGTTCAGCGCTTGCCAATTGAAGCGATTTCACAAGCAGCAGCCAATCAACGTAAAGGACGTTGTGGTCGTATAGCAGCGGGTGTGTGTATTCGTCTATATAGCGAAGAAGACTTTTTAAGCCGTCCCGAATTTACAGAGCCAGAAATTAAACGAACCAATTTGGCTTCGGTTATTTTGCAAATGCAAAGCCTCGGTTTAGGTAGTTTGGAAGATTTTGATTTTATCGAGCCACCTGATTTCCGTTTGGTGAATGATGGCCGTAAGTTGCTTATTGAGTTAGGTGCATTAAACGAACGTAAGAATGATTTAACTAAAGTGGGCCAAATGATGGCGCGTATGCCGATTGATCCACGTTTAGCACGGATGATTATCGGTGGTGCTCATTTTGGTGTACTGAAAGAAACCTTGATTATTGTCAGTGCACTTGCTATTCAAGATCCTCGTGAGAGACCTGCAGATAAACAAATGCAGGCAGATCAAAAGCATGCTTTATTCAAAGAAGCGGATTCTGACTTTTTATTTTATTTAAAACTGTGGAATACCTTACAAACCAGTCCTGATGCTCAATCTGAAAATAAACGTCGTCAGTTTGCACGTCAACATTTCTTGAGTTGGTTACGTTTGCGAGAATGGAAACAAACCCATCAGCAGTTGGTTGAATTAGCCGAAGGTTTAAAACTTAGTTTTAATGAAAAGGGTGCAAATTATGAAAACCTACATCGTGCATTATTAACGGGTTTACTTTCATTTATTGCCAATAAAACTGATGAACGTAATACCTTTATGGCTGTTCGTCAGCAAAAAGCCAAAGTTTTCCCAGCCAGCACATTACATAAAACTAATACAGCGTGGGTGATGGCATTTGAGATGGTAGAAACATCCCAAGTTTATCTGCGTACCTTGGCGAAAATAGATCCAGAATGGATCTTGTTGGCTGCTCGAGACCTATTGAAATATCACTATTTTGAGCCGCATTGGTCAAAAAAAGGTGGCATAGTAAATGCCTATGCTCAAATTTCCTTATTCGGTCTGATTATCGAACCTAAACGTCTAGTGAACTTTGAGAAAGTTGATCAGGCAGCTGCACATGAAATCTTCCTGCGTGATGCACTCACGACTGGCAATTTAGGCATTACACCTGCATTTTTAAAACATAACTTGCTTAAACTTGAAGAAGTGGAGCGAGTTGAGGATAAATTACGCCGCCGTGATTTAGTGGTCGATGAAGAAACGATTTATCAATTTTATGCAGAACGTGTACCAGTTGAAGTGGCGAGTCGACATAGTTTTGAAGATTGGCGAGCGACGGTAGAAGCAAAAAATCCCCGTTATTTGTTTGTTGAGGATGATGCCCTCTGGATGAGTGATCGTCCAACAACGCAACAATTTCCAGATTATTTGCACAACGGGCAATTGCGTTTAGCAGCAAGTTATCGTTTTGATCCAAGTCATGATGAAGATGGGGCTACGGTCAAAATTCCTGTGCAAGCATTGTCACAAGTGGATGAAAAGCAATGGTCATGGGGGATTCCTGGCTGGCGTCAAGATTTAATCGAAGCTTTATTAAAAGCATTACCTAAAGATAAACGCCGTAATCTAGTCCCAATTCCCGATACAGCAAAAAAACTGATACAAGGTGTTGATGCTGTACATCTACGTGAGCACCTATTTAATTACCTCGCTTTTGCTTTACGAGGTGAGCAGATTACAGAAAAAGATTTCTCATTTGAACGAATTGATCAATATCTTGTTCCTTTTATCAAAGTGATCGATGAAAAAGGTAAGTTGATTGCACAAGGTCGCGATCTGGATGAATTAAAAGCACGTTGTCGAGTTGAAACTCACCGTCCTGTGAAGCAACAACAAGGGGAATTCCAAACTTTTCCTGAACATTTTATTTTTGAGGCTTCACAAAAGGTTACTGGCGTTATTGTCAAGCAATATCAAGCGCTTGTTCCAAGTAAATCATTTGCTGAATTAGAAAACAAAGATCAGTCTGGTGTGGTGATTCAAACCTTTAATGATCAAAATGAAGCTGTAAAACAGCATCGTGAAGGGGTGATTCGACTGATCCATATGCAATTAGGTGATTTAATTCGTCAACTTAAAAAGCAAATTTCTAAGCCATTGGCATTGGCATATTCACCATTAGGCGAACGGGCTAAACTCGAACAAATGCTAGTCTATGCGACTTTGCAGGTTTCAATTAAATCGTTACCTAAAAATGCACAAGAATTTGATGTGTTATTGATTGACGTAAAGAAGCATTTTTTAATCAATGGTCAGAAAGTTTTAAGTGATATCACTGAAATTTTTACTCAATGGCAGAAGATTCGTCGAGAGCTGCTGGTGCTAGATCAAGGAATCTTTGGCCGAAGTATCGATGATATTGAGGATCAATTAGATTTAATGTCATTAGCAGACTTTGTTTATAGTAAACATAGTGAAATTTGGCAGGAATATCCGCGTTATTTAAAAGCGTTGCTATTGCGTTTAGATCGTTTGCCAAATAATCTACAACGTGACCTTGCGGCAATTGATGATGTCGATCCATGGATGGACAGAGTATTTAAATTTAAAAATGATCCCAAAATCAAAGAAATGTATTTGATGTTAGAGGAATTGAGAATTTCTTTGTTTTCTCAACCAATGAAAACAAAGATGCCAATTTCACCAACTAGATTACAAAAACTATGGGATCGATTAGCAATCGGTTAAACTGAGCAATAATGAAAGTTAGAACCATTCTTTACAGGAGTTTTACATGGGCATCCGTATAACAGGTACAGGTTTGTTCCACCCAACTGAGTCTATTTCCAATGAAGAGTTGGTTGAAAGTTTAAATGCTTATGTAGAACAGTACAATCAAGACAATGCTGAGAAAATTGCAGCAGGCGAGCTAGAAGAATTACGCGGCTCAAGTCCTGAATTTATCGAAAAAGCATCAGGCATTAAACGTCGTTATGTGGTTGAGAAATCAGGTATTCTTGATCCAACGCGTTTACGTCCTCGCTTAAAAGAGCGTAGTAATGAAGAGCTTTCACTTCAAGCTGAGTGGGGTGTCATTGCTGCAAAACAAGCGATGGAAAATGCTGGTGTTACGGCTGAAGATATCGATGTTGTAATCTTGGCGTGCTCAAATATGCAACGTGCATATCCAGCTGTTGCAATTGAAATTCAGTCTGCATTGGGTATCAAAGGTTATGCTTATGATATGAATGTGGCGTGTTCTGCCGCAACCTTTGGTTTAAAGCAAGCTTATGATGCAGTGAAATGTGGTGCTCGCCGTGTTTTATTGCTGAATGTTGAGATTACATCAGGCCATTTAGATTATCGTACACGTGATGCACACTTTATTTTTGGTGATGTTGCGACAGCTTCAATTATCGAAGAAACTGAAACTAAATCTGGCTATGAAATTTTAGATATTCATTTGTTTACTCAATTCTCAAATAATATCCGAAATAATTTTGGTTTCTTAAACCGTAGTGAAGATGCGGTTGTCGATGATAAATTGTTCCGTCAAGATGGGCGCAAAGTATTTAAGGAAGTTTGTCCACTTGTTGCAAAAATCATTACGGCACAATTAGATAAGTTGCAGTTAACACCTGAACAAGTTAAACGTTTTTGGTTGCACCAAGCGAATGCCAATATGAACGAGCTAATTTTAAAACTCGTTGTTGGTAAAGATGCTGATTTAGAACGTGCACCGATTATCTTGGATGAGTTTGCCAATACTTCTTCTGCAGGGGTAATTATTGCGATGCATCGTACAGGTGCGCAGGTCGGTAATGGCGAATATGCGGTCATTTCTTCATTTGGAGCAGGCTATTCAGTCGGCTCAATTGTTGTGCAGAAGCATATTGCATAAAATGTTAAATTGATCAAAACCAAAAGGAGCATTAAGTTGCTCCTTTTTTTATGTAAAAAGAGTGTGAAATGTTATGAAAACCTTATGAATTGATTCCAGCTGAATGTGGTAAATAATATTTGTATGAAAAAATAAAAATAGGAGCTTATCTTATATGGATAACATGAAAAGAATTACCATTTTTGTAATGGATGCTGATTCATCAGATGATGTCGATCAGGTGGGGGCTTGGCTAGAAAAATGGAAAGATTCGGTTAATGTTGTGGATTATAGTACTGGAGGGTGGGAACATTGCTGGGATATTGAGGCAACGCTAGATGCTGTAGCAGAGGTTCCCGAACAATGGTTATGTTGTAGTGAATGGGCAACACCAGAAATATTTGATCAGACTAAATAGTAATTAGCTAAAAATGTAGGACGCAGTTTTGCTGCGTCCATTCATTCATATCTTTAAGCTTCTACAGTTTGTACTGAGATCTTTTTAGCAGGATCTACTTTGCGGCGTACTGCTGGTACAGGCTCACCATGATATTGGCGATCAGCAAAGTAGCTTGAACGAACCATTGGTGCAGACCAGATATTTCTGAAACCGAGTTTACGACCATGTTCTGCATAACGCTCGAATTCTTCTGGTGTGACAAAGCGGTCGATTGGTGCATGTTGCTTAGATGGTTGTAGATATTGACCAATTGTTACGTAATCTACATCATGAGCACGAAGGTCATCCAGTAAAGAAATCACTTCTTCTTCTGTCTCACCAATACCAACCATTAAGCCACATTTAGTCGGTACATCAGGGCAGTATTCTTTAAACATTTTCAAAAGATTTAAAGAATGTTGATAGTCTGAACCTGGACGCATTGCTTTATATAAACGCGGAACAGTTTCAATATTGTGATTGAAAACATCAGGTGGGCATTCAGTCATGATACGTAAGGCGATATCCATACGACCACGGAAATCAGGAACTAAAATTTCCAATAAAGTATTTGGACTCAAAGCACGGGCTTCTTTGATACAATCAACAAAGTGTTGAGCACCGCCATCTAGAAGATCGTCACGATCCACAGATGTAATTACGGCATATTTTAAACCAAGATTGGAAATTGTTTCTGCCATGTGGCGTGGTTCATCAGGGTCAAGTGCATTTGGTCGACCATGTGCAACGTCACAAAATGGACAACGACGAGTACAAATGTCACCCATAATCATGAACGTAGCAGTACCCCCACCAAAACATTCTGGTAGGTTAGGGCAGGCTGCTTCTTCACAAACGGTATGAAGTTTTTGCGAACGTAGGGTTGTTTTGATGCGCTGAACTTCGTCTGGTGCTGTCATTTTGACGCGAATCCAGTCTGGCTTGCGAGGCACTTCAACCGTAGGGATAACTTTTACAGGAATTCTTGCGACTTTTTCTGCGCCACGAAGTTTTTGACCCTGTTCAGGTTTACGGTGTTCAGACATATCTTTTCTACGACCTTTGATTTCAAATCTTTTGTTATTATAGTCAAATTTGCTGTGAGATAGGACTAAATAGGTATTCATTTTAAAAATGTCTATATATAAAATATACGATTGAGAAATATATCAATTCAACGCATATTAGTTATCATATATTTAGAAATACGCAGCGAGAAATCAAAGGAGCTTTTAATGCCACGTAAGAAAGAGGTCGTTGGTGGGAATATTGTCAAATATGATGCAGTAATTCTCGGTTCTGGCCCAGCTGGTGAAGGCGCGGCAATGAAGCTAGCTAAAGCAGGTAGACGTGTAGCAATTGTTGATGTTCGTGATCAACTTGGTGGTAATTGTGCACATGTTGGTACGATTCCAAGTAAAGCATTACGACAAACTGTCTCGAGTATTATTCGTTATCAGCGTGATCCAATGTTTCAAAAAGTAGGTGAATGGAAGCAATTCACCATGAAACAGGTATTACGTAATGCACACAAAGTCATTCAACAACAAGTTGATACACATACCCGTTTTTACGATCGCAATAAAATTGAAGTTTTTCATGGTCGTGCATATATCCAAGATAAAAATACAGTTTTGATTTTTGGTCAGGAAGGCATTAAAGAAACCATTATTTGTAAACAGATCGTGATTGCTACAGGTAGTCGTCCATATCAACCGCAAGGACTAGATTTCAATCATCCACGTGTCTTTGATTCAGATAAGATTTTAGATCTTGATTACACGATCCAAAAAATTATCATTTATGGTGCGGGTGTAATTGGTTGTGAGTATGCATCTATCTTTATTGGTCTAGACCATAAGGTTGATTTGATTAATACACAACAAAAATTACTCAGTTATTTAGATGATGAAATTGCAGATGCATTGTCCTATCACTTGCGTGAACAGGGGGTGTTGATTCGTCATAATGAGCAAATTGATCGTTTAGAAACCTTTGATGATCATGTGGTTTTGCATTTGCTCAGTGGTAAGAAAATTAAAGCAGATGCGATCCTGTGGTGTAATGGACGTTCGGGTAATACTGACGGTTTAGGTTTGGAAAATGTTGGCTTAGTACCGAATAGCCGTGGTCAGTTGATGGTAAATGATCAGTATCAGACGGAAGTTGAAAATATTTTTGCAGCAGGTGATGTAATTGGTTGGCCGTCACTCGCATCGGCAGCCTATGACCAAGGGCGTTGTGCGGGTGCAAATATGGTTGGTGAGAAAAATGTTAAACCAATTAAAGATGTACCAACTGGCATTTATACCATTCCAGAAATTTCTTCGATCGGTAAAACTGAACAGGAACTGACTGAAGAAAGAATCCCATACGAAGTTGGTCAAGCTTCTTTCCGTCATTTGGCTCGTGCACAAATTACAGGGGATACGGTTGGAGAGTTAAAGATTTTATTCCATCGCGATACCCTAGAAGTGTTGGGTATTCACTGTTTTGGTAATAATGCCGCTGAGATTATTCACATTGGTCAGGTTGTGATGCATAGTCCAAACAATACCTTGAAGTATTTTGTTGAAACAACTTTTAACTATCCAACGATGGCAGAAGCTTATCGTGTGGCTGCCTTAAATGGAATCAATCGTTTATTCTAAGTGAAGGATATTGTCTGATATTATAAAAATGCCAATCAACTTGATTGGCATTTTTACATTGTGAACGAAAGAAAGGTAAGAATGAAAACTCAAAAAAATAATTGGATCTTATTGATTGTCATTGCGTTACTGGTATTTGCTTATGTTGGTTTGGATCTTAAGCAAAATAGTGCACAACGTGGAGAGGTTTCCTCATCAGTTGAGCAACATGGTGTCGATGATCAAGCCAAGATCATGCAAGCCTTTCAGCAGCAACGAAGCAAACTTCAAGTGCGTTCACAAGGAACTGTGAAGACGATTCTTCCTGATGATAACGATGGCTCTAGGCATCAACGAATGATCCTTCAACTGGAGAATGGTTTGACGCTATTAATTGCACATAATATCGACTTGGCACCTAGGGTAGATCAACTGAAAAAAGGTGATAGCGTAGAGTTTTATGGCGTATATGAGTACAACGATAAAGGTGGGGTGATCCACTGGACGCATCACGATCCAAGAAGAAAACATATCGATGGTTGGTTAAAGCATAATGGACGAATATATCAATAAATTCTTCTAATAATGACAGGGTCTGTCTATGTAACAGACCTTGTCTAGAAAGATATGCGCTAAATCAGCTTGTAATCGCTGATTTTTGACGAAGTTTCCATTTAGGTAGGACTTTAGCTAAATAAGCATCCATACACCATACAGGGCCAATCAGAAGGAATTGTAGGTCTTTGAAGAATGATGGCTTCTTACCTTCAATTTTATGTCCATAAAATTGACCGATCCAAGCAATGACAAAGATCCCAATATAAAAGCCGACACCGACTGGAAGAATGATGATTAACCATGCCATTACTGCGAGAAGTGCAGCCATCGCGACCGCAAGTACAATATCTAAACGTGCGTAAAAAACTAAAGTGAGCACAAGCAATAGAGCTGTGAGCAGAGTGCTGAAATGCGCTAGGATCCCAATAATCGAAAACAGGATTGCTGGAACGCAAACCCAATGGATTTTCTTATTGGTTTGATTTTGATGGCTGTCGCTATATTCCTCAAACCATTCATCGATCGATTTCACAACGCACTCCTTGCAATAATATTTTTTTTAGTTTTTTCAATATACCGAAGAACAGCTTTAGCGTCAAAAATGATTGAGGGTAGTATCTGGTGGCGGTTGCAATAAAAAAAGCCACACAAGGTGGCTTTAGGATTCTGTTGAGAGGCAAAACTTATGAATTTGGACCATCAACACGTTCGATGCTTACTTTAGCAAGTCCAGCATTAGTAATACCGATTTGCTTTGCAGCACCATAAGATAAGTCTAATACGCGGTTACCATGGAAAGGACCACGATCATTTACCTTAACTACTACGCTTTTGCCATTGTCCTTGTTCGTTACACGGATATAGCAGTTGAGCGGTAGGCTACGATGAGCAGCGGTCATTGCATTCATATCAAATGTTTCACCACTTGCTGTTTTACGGCCATGGAATTGACGACCATACCAAGAAGCAACACCAGTTTGACTAAACTTACGTACAGTGTTCGATGCAACTGTATTCAGTTTTTCAATCACTGAAGGCTCTTCTTCAGGGATATCAATTTTAGCAGCGATCGTTTGGCGACGTACTTGATCACCTGAGCGCTCAGTGATTGAAAGACTATTTACGTTTGAAAGACGCGAATTAAAATTTTGAGAATCTTTGCTAAGAACGCGGGCTGCTAAATTAGAACCTTCAACATCACTGTTCAACGATGTAGACTGAACCATTTCAGCATGTAACGGGCTTAAACTTAAGCCTGCCGTCAGCGCTAGAATATATTTTAGCGAAAACTGCATTGTATAAACTCCTAGAGAACATGCTTTTCTACTTCAACAAAACAACCTGAAATATAGTGCACATGTCTAATTATTCACTTTTGCAATTTGCAATTTGGAGGGCAGTTTTAACCATTTTATGCGTTTTAACGGCCCGTTCACTTGGTGTGGATAATATTCATCGCAAACGAAGTGTGTCTAGTCATTGGAGATAAATAGCAACAAAAAGTACAAAAACACACAAATATTGATTAATTATTAACCAATATTGTAACAAAATATGAATTTTGCTGATTTAGTGTGCTTTGCCCATATTTTTTTTATTGACTTTTTGTAAAGTCTTAAAAAGCTAGTCTATCGACTAGCTACTTCAGTGCCTAATAACCATACAGCAGTTGCGTACATACGGCTTCTGTTATAGGTCGTAATGACTTGGAAATTTGGGTAAGTAATGTAATAAATTGGACCAGAACGATCTTGCAGCTGAATGACATTCACTAGATCAAGATCATCAATTTTGACGAGTGGATTAACAGGTGTAATCCCAAGTCGTTTTAACTCACCATAAGGCGTAGGCATTGTTAAATCTTTTGCAATGATACTTTCTGGATCATTTCCAAGATAACGTGCTGGAAAGCCAATCGGGCGATCACGTTCCCAGCCATGTTTAGCTAAATAATTTGCAATTGATCCTATAGCATCAACAGCAGAATTTCTTAAATCAATGTGACCATTACCATCGTAATCGACGCCCAGTTTTTGGATATTACTTGGCATAAACTGTGGGTAACCGATTGCACCAGCATATGAACCTACGATGCTATTGGTTGGATAACCTTCTTTGTAAGTCCATGCGATGAGCGCTGACAATTCATCACTGAAGTAGTCAGCTCGACGTGGGTAACCAAAAGCCAAGGTTGCTAAAGCATCACGTGTAACGAAAGAACCTTTATTGGCTCCATAACCTGTTTCTACACCTAGAATACCGAGGATGACCGCTTTAGGCACACCAAATTGCTGTTCTGCGCGATTTAGAGCATCTTCATACTGATTTTTAAAGCGGATACCACGTTGAATTGTACCCTCAACCAAGAACATTGATCGATACTCGTACCAAGGTTTACTTTCACCAGGACGGGTCATGATATTTAAAATGTTCGGTAGGTTACGTGCACCGCTCATGGCTGTATCAACTTGCTCGCTACTCAAGCCATAAGTTGACATCGTTTTTTGCTTAAACGCTGAATAGTTAGGGTGGGAGTAAAACTCATTGGCATGTACCCAATTACAGCTTAAGAATAAACCTGCACTTAAGCTAAGAAATCGAACTGTTTTATTTAAAGTGTTATTCAACATATGTTTATGAAATTCCTCGTTATCGATGCGTATGAATAGACATAACCAGTCCAAAAGTCGCCATAAGTGTAATAATTGCAGTCCCGCCGTAACTCATAAAAGGCAACGGCACGCCCACTACAGGTAAAATACCACTGACCATGCCTGCATTTACAAATACATAAACAAAAAATGACAAACCAAATGCGCCAGCAACTAGACGACCATAGTTATGGAAACTTTGTAAACCAATTTGAAAAGTTCTAAAAATAATTGCGAAATACAAAAGGATCAGCAGTGTCACACCAATTAAACCAAATTCTTCTGAATAGGCGGCAATGATGAAGTCTGTGTGACCTTCTGGTAAAAAATGTAGATGTGACTGGGTACCCTCTAAAAAACCTTTTCCAGAAAAACCACCTGAGCCAATCGCTGTTTTCGACTGAATAATGTTCCAACCTGTGCCTAAAGCATCTGCTTCAGGGTTTAATAAAGTTAGTACACGTTGCCGTTGATAATTGTGTAGTAAGAAGTGCCATGCAATTGGGATCACGATCGCAACAGCACCCGCAGCAGCGGCAATTAGTTTCCAAGATAAACCACTCAAGAAAAGTACAAAAATTCCACTTGCAATCACCAATAATGATGTGCCTAGATCGGGCTGTTCAGCAATCAGTACAAAAGGAATCAGAATCAGGATAAGTGATAGAAAAACCTGAGAGAAACTAGGTGGAAGGGCTTTACGAGATAAAAACCAAGCGATCATCATTGGCATGCCAATTTTCATAAACTCACTGGGTTGTACGCTTCCAAAACCAGGGATATCGATCCAACGCTGTGCCCCCATACGCACTTCACCGAAAATCATTACAGCAAGTAAAGACAAAACGCCGAAAGCATAAAAATAGGGTGAAAATGCTTGATACACTTTTGGGGGGATTTGCGCCAAGCTAAACATGACCACAAAACCTATGCAAAAACTGATTGCTTGTCTACTTACTAAGCCAATATTTTGTGCCGAGGCACTATATAAGATGGTCAACCCAAGTATGGCATTTAAAATCAAAAAAAGACTAAGCCATGGGTCGATATGCAGTTGTTGCCAACGAGAGGGCTGTGTCGCTGTGCTTAAGCCATCACGTGGTGCTTGACGTAAAAATTTGTATTGAGAGCTTGGAGACATGCGATTCTAGATCAGGTAAATCAAGGCTTTGGGAATGCTAACATAAACGCTGATTTAGACAATGAAAATTTAGAAATTGTGACACTTCTGGATTCTAAATTGGCATAAAAAAAGCGACGATTTTACAACCGTCGCTTTGATATGAATGTTAGCTTATTTTTGAATCAACAACTGATCAAAGTGTTTGGTAAATACTTCTAACTCAGCTTGACTTAAACTTGGAATAAGTTTTTTGATAACGATATGTACAGCTGTTTCAACACCGCTAGTTGCTACGCTTGCCACACCACGTTTAACCATACCTAGACCAAGTGTTTTGTTGTACTCAGTCATAAAGTGTTGGATAAGTGCATCAGCGAAAGATTTAAATTGTTGGGTTAAAGCGTCACGCTGAGCTTTACCATTACCTGCTTGAACTTCAGCAAAGCTTTTCTTCATCTCTGCAACTAAGCTGTCTGGTAAAACTGTACCAATACGTTGCTTACCATCATTGTCAATAAACAGACTCTTTTCCATAAAGGCTAAAGATTCTAAAACTTGTTCATTTGATGCTTTGCCGAGAAGCTGTTTCATCAAGGTTTCGACAATACCACGGATTTTAATCGCTAGTCCTTCAGTCGTATCACGTTTTTCACTTGGCGGAAATTGTTGAACCAGATGAACCAACATGGTATCGATTAACTCATCGGTCAGCTGCAGTGAGATCTTGTCACGCAAAGGGTATTGTGGTTCTTTGCTGTCACGATTGGCTTGTGCAAGTTGAATATCTTTACTCAAGCTTTCTGATGGAAGAATACCGAAATAACTGGTCATTGAAAAACGTCCTCTATATCAAATTTATTCGTTTTATTGTCGTGCCAAGCGAATTGGCTCAGGCATCCATGACAAATCAGATACTCGACATGGATTAATATCCAATCCACCTCGACGAGTATAAGTCGCATAGACCATCAGTTTCTGAGGTTTGAGCAGCTTCCAAATGTCAGCAAATATTTGCTCAACACATTGCTCATGAAAACCATTATGCTGACGGTAGGAGATAATATAAGCTAATAGGCTGCGATAACAAGGTTTTTTGCCTTGAAAACGGATAAAAATCGTACCCCAGTCAGGTTGACCAGTGACAGGACAATTACTTCTTAATAAATGCGAGTATAGCGTGATCTCGACGTCATCTTCAGTTGTTGTATCTAGCTGCAGCAAAGTTGGGTCAGGATGTTCAGATAAGCGCTCGGGAACCAGATCATCGATACAGATCCCTTGGGGTTTTGAAATCTCTAAATCATCAACTTGAAAAAGTTGCAGCTCAATTTTTGCACCTGCAGCAGAGGATAAATCACGCTCAACAGTTTCGATGAGCGCTTCTTTTGAATCAAACTTTGTGAAGTTCAAGCTATTGAAATAAAGTTTTAGCGACTTCGATTCAATCAAATTGGGTGAGCTAGCAGGTAGTGTCAAACGACCAATTGCAACCTGAGGTAGGCCTAACTGATTGAGCCATGAAATTTCAAATACATGCCACCAGTCTTTACCTTGAGTGATCCCTTCAACATCAGCATATTGTTGACGAGATTCAGCGCGAGAGATTGGAAATAAAACCTCTGGCTGATATTGAGTTGGGTACTGGGTTTCTTTACCCAATTGAGAATGTTCAACACTCATTCACGCATTCCTGAACCACGAGCCAATAAATGATAAGCGATTGCATACAAAACAAGACAGCAAAGTGTCACAATGCCTAAAGAGAAGGAAACATTGACATCACTGTGTCCCAAAATGCCAAAGCGGAAAGCATTGACCATATACACAATCGGATTAATTAAGGATAAGTTTTGCCAAAATGGGCTTAATGCACTAATCGCATAAAACACGCCACCTAAATAAGTGAGTGGTGTTAATACAAAGGTTGGAATGATCGAGATATCATCAAACGACTTTGCGTAGACAGCATTAATAAAACCGCCAAGAGAGAATAATAATGAGGTAATAATGACGGTATATATTGTCACGAAGAAATTATAAATTTCTAGTTGAGTAAAGAATAGACTCATCAAGGTTACAATCAACCCAACTAAAACACCGCGACAGACACCACCAATCACATAACCCCAAAGGATTAGATGCAATGGCACTGGACTCATAATCAGTTCTTCAATACTTTTTTGGAATTTTGCACTAAAGAAACTTGAAGAGACGTTGGCATAACTGTTTGTGATGATTGCCATCATAATCAAGCCTGGCACAATAAATTGCATATAGCTAAAGCCACCCATTTCCCCAATGCGTGAACCCACTAAATTTCCGAAAATCACAAAATATAAACTCATTGTAATCGCAGGTGGGAGTAGGGTTTGAGGCCAAATACGCATAAAGCGACGAATTTCTTTAACAACTAAAGTCCACAGTGCGGTTCGTAACTGACTAAAGTTCATTGATCCGCTCCTGTGAGGTTTTTCTCAACCATTTTGACGAATAGTTCTTCTAAGCGATTAGACTTATTGCGCATACTGCTGACTTGTATATTCTGAGATTGCAATAACAAAAATAAATCATTCATGCTATGTGCTTTATCCATTGTTACTTCGAGAGTGACTGGGTCAATTAAGTTAAATTTGAAACCAATAATATTTAGATCCATGCGATTTATTGGATCAGCCAAATCACAAATGAATGATTCTTCATTGAGTTGATTGAGGAAACCTTTCATTGAGGTATCTTCTTTAATTACACCTCGGTCAATGATCGCAATTCGACGACACAACATTTCAGCTTCTTCTAGGTAATGTGTCGTAAGAATAATAGATGTGCCTTTTTCGTTCATCTCTGTTAGAAAATCCCACATTGAGCGACGTAATTCAATGTCGACACCAGCAGTAGGTTCGTCGAGGATAAGCAGTTTCGGTTCATGCATCATGGCACGCGCGATCATCAAGCGACGTTTCATACCACCTGAAAGCATACGTGATTGGATATTACGCTTTTCCCAAAGTCCGAGTTTTTCTAAATAATATTCTGCACGCTGTTCAGCTAACTTTCTAGGAATGCCATAGTAGCCAGCTTGTGTTACCAAGATATCAAAGGTCTTTTCAAATTGACCGAAATTGAATTCTTGTGGCACAACACCTAAACATTGTTTTGCATGTGAAGGGTGTGTGTCCAAGTTGTGACCAAAGATCTCAACTGAACCCGATGTTTTTTTGGTTAGTGAGCTGATGATGCCGATCGTGGTTGATTTACCTGCACCATTAGGTCCTAATAATGCATAGAATTCACCCTCAGGCACAGTTAAATTGATACCTTTTAACGCCTGAAAACCATTACGATAAGTTTTGGACAAATCGCTTAATACCAAAGCATCAGTCATAAAACGTCTCACGTTATTAAATAGAACGGGTATTCTGATCGATATGAAAAAATAAACCAAGTAGAAAAATAGGTTTATGCTGTGTTAAAAATGGAACGGTGTATTTTTGGAAAATAATAGAGAAAGAATGAGTCGTCTTTTAGTTTGATTTCCTTATAAAAGAAACAAATTTATGTTTTGAAGTAAGAAATTGTTGTTTTATTAGGCAAGAGATGAGTTTGTTTAAGAGGATATATTTACCAATATGTTTTTTTTGCCTATGATGTGGCTCGCATGCGCTCATAGCTCAACAGGATAGAGTACAGGTCTCCGAAGCCTGTGGCGTGGGTTCGAGTCCCGCTGAGCGCACCAAAATTATAATTTTTTATATCTATTATTCTTTCAATTGCCCAATCTTTGAATTGATGATGAGTTGAATCTCGAAACTTAATCCGATTATTTCATCAACTGCGTTTCTAGTGCTTTACGTAAATAGACATCAAGGTCATCTTGACGAAGCAACCATTGCACATAATCTGTAGGCAAATCTTGAATCGCAGTGCCTTTGTGCTTCCCAAAAGTAATCGATTTCGGAATGCGAGCTTCTTCTGATGCAGTATAAAGTTGTTCGATATTTTGAATATCAAGTTGGTGGATGATATGCATCAAAATATTAGCAGTTAAAATGATATCTGCATCTGCACGATGTGCGCCTTTTAGCATTTCTCTTGCTTTATCGCTGCCTTTGGAAATTAAGTAAATTAATGCTGAAATGTTATGCGCCTCAGCATCAGGCCAGACATGTCGTGCCAATGCAAGCGTACAGATGGGTTTTAAATGAGATATTTCCACACCACAACGTGCGATTGCTGCGATGTCATAATCAACATTGTGACCAATAATATAAGTTGTTTCTGTTGGGAGTTGGAATTCATTATAAAAAGGTTGATCTACCAGATCAGATTCTAAAATATGATGGACAGCCATTGCTGCAAAGGATATCGGTTGACCAACTTGATATAACTGATCAAAAATTTTTTTCTTATCTAAACTCAGTTTGCCACTTTCAATTTCGATAGGCGCATAGGCGATTTCAATCGGCAAACCATTTAGTGTATGTGTTTCAGTATCTAGAATAATGGTTTGCATATAAAGTTGACTCAATTGAAGTTGAATAGATGCACTTATCTTACAAGAAAATGAGTTTGAATATGAGTTAGAAGATTGAATTCCTCAAGTTTGAGCGCTGTTATGGATAAATAGAAATCAAAATTAAAAAAACTTGAAATAAAGTGTGATTAGGCGTAATTCTTGTGAAGATAATATGACTTTAGAATCATGATTTCTAAAGCGAATAATGATAATGAAAATAGTTAAGGGAAAACCAAATGAAAATGAAATTATTGACGGTTGTGATACTAAGTTCTAGCTTGTTTTTTACTGCTTGTGGTGGTGGCGATGGAAATACTAGCTATATACCAAAACCAACGATACCTGAAAATAATATTCAAGAGCCTGTAGTTGGTATACCAGAGCTTTATACAAAGTCCGATTTTAGTGCTGTAGCATCAGAAAGCTTGGTGATGACCTATAAAATGCTAGGGCAGAATGGTAAAGAGACTATGGCAACCAGCTTGCTATTTGTTCCGGGTGGACCAATGCCTGCAACTGGCTGGAAAATTGTTGCATGGGCACATGGTACAACTGGTGTCGCGGATCAATGTGCACCAAGTCGTCAAGCAACCCATGCTGCTATTCAGAGTATGATTAGCCAATTTCTGGCGGCAGGTTATGTGGTGGTTGCGCCTGATTATGAGGGGCTTGGTGAACCCAGTGGTCGGGAACTACATCCTTTTTTAAATCTAAAAAGTGAAGCCTATTCGATTACTGATGCTGTGGTCGCTGCACGTGCTTATCTAGCTAGTCGCGGAAAACTCACTTCACAACAATGGATGACCGTAGGGCATTCCCAAGGTGGTCACGCAGCTTTGGGAGCAGCACAATACGCAAGTCGAGCTAAACTTGATTACAAAGGAACTATTGCCATTGCACCAGCGTCAAACCTTGAACTCATATTAAGAAAGGGTGAGGAGTCTGTTGAAAATGCGCCTGTTGAGCAGCAAATACCTATGTATGCTCAACTAGATACATACACAGCATTAATCACCGCTGGATTGCGCAATCTCCAGCCTACGTTTAGCTACATAAATGTTTTTAAATCGCCAACAGATCAAATTGCGAGTAGGGCCGAATTAGATTGTGCAGATGTGCTAGGAGGAAGGTTTGGTGGGGCTATGCAAACGCATTTGCAAAGTAATGTTGATTTAACAAATTATCCCCGTACGCAGATCAATTTTATGCAACTTTCATTAGTTAAATCATTTTTGGAAAAAGACTCACAACCTGCTCAGGTTAAATTAAATCAACCAGTGATTATTTATCAAGGTGCAAAAGATACAACTGTTCCAAAATTAGCAACAGATGCATTGGTATTGAGCGCAAGAAATAAAGGTTCAAATATTCAATATATTTCCAATGCTGAATGGGACCACGGTACAGTATATGGTGCGAATATTGAAAATATTGTGAATGATGTGAAAACAATGATGCCAGCTAATTAATTCATCGGGAGTAATTTATAATTAAATTATTCCTGAATTTTTACTTTTAAGTAAGCAATATCTGAACATATTGTTCTCGTTGGTTTGTGCTCGTAGACTTCTGATTTGAAATCAATCTTTTCAACGTTATTGAAACCAAATGTTTTATAAATTTGCATACTCTCCTGAACTGCTTGTTTATATAGTAGCCCGGCCGAAAAATATGCGATTAAGGCTAAAGATAAACTTACGAGAATAGCCAATGCTGATTCTATAAAAATTTCTTCGTAAGATTCCCATTTAACTAAAAAGAAAATATTTATTAAAAAACTTAATATAAAGAATGACAGTCCAATTGTTTTCTGTCTTTTTCTTAAACCTTCTATAGTGAAGCCATGTTGAGGAAGTGAATAAATCAAATTTTGTTCTGGGTGGTAGATTGCATATGCAAGACTTATATCGGTAAAGCTATTGGGATCAATAACGGCATAAAGCTCATCACCTTCTTGAAAAAAAATATGTTCAGCAACTCCCATAACTGTTTGGTGAGCAATTTGAAAGCTATATATTTTATAAGTTTTATTGATTCTATAAGCTAAAACGCGAGCATCAACATCAAACAAATTTGCTATGAGTATTTTTGCTAAAGCAGCTTGCTCTTGTTCTATCTGAGTTTCATATTTTCGATTTCTAATACAGTAAAAATCATATATTTTTAAATGCTGAATTTTTCCGTTGATGCGAATCATTTTATCTAGACAATTAATTATAAAGCTCAATGCTAAGTTTAAGGAAAAATCTTAATGAATCAAAAGTGAAGTTTTTATCAACATGAGCGATTTTTATTGAGAATTAAGCAAACTTCATTCTTCTTACTTATAAACTTCGTGCTACAATACGCACCAATCTTTAGCACGGCTTAAAAGCCCTAATTTATAGGACCCCCGCTAATGTTTGCCAATATTTCTATTGCTGAATTTGATCCAAAATTAGCTCAAGCGATTGCTTCTGAAGGCGAACGCCAAGAAGCTCATATTGAGTTAATTGCATCTGAAAACTATTGCTCTCCTGCTGTGATGGAAGCACAAGGATCAAAACTTACTAACAAATATGCAGAAGGCTATCCTGGCAAACGCTATTATGGCGGTTGTGAATATGTTGATGTAATCGAGCAACTTGCAATTGACCGTGCAAAAGAGTTGTTTGGTGCAGACTATGCAAACGTTCAGCCACACGCTGGTTCACAAGCAAATTCTGCTGTTTACTTAGCATTACTTAATCCAGGCGATACTGTTTTAGGTATGAGCTTAGCGCATGGTGGTCACTTAACACATGGTGCTAAAGTTAGCTTCTCTGGTAAAACTTATAATGCAGTTCAGTATGGCTTAAACCCAGAAACGGGTGAAATCGATTATGAAGAAGTAGAGCGTTTAGCTTTAGAATATAAACCACGCATGATTGTTGCTGGTTTTTCTGCTTATAGCCAAGTTGTTGATTGGCAGCGTTTCCGTGATATCGCCGATAAAGTTGGTGCTTATCTTTTTGTTGATATGGCTCACGTTGCAGGTTTAGTTGCTGCTGGTGTTTACCCGAACCCAGTTCAAATTGCTGATGTAACAACGACTACAACGCATAAGACACTTCGTGGTCCACGTTCTGGTTTAATCCTTGCAAAAGCAAATGAAGAAATCGAGAAGAAACTTCAATCTGCTGTATTCCCTGGTAACCAAGGTGGTCCTTTGATGCATGCAATTGCTGCTAAAGCAATTTGTTTCAAAGAAGCAATGTCTGAAGATTTTAAAACTTACCAACAACAAGTCGTGAAAAACGCTCAAGCTATGGCTGAAGTGTTAATGGCTCGTGGTTATGATGTTGTTTCTGGTGGTACAGAAAACCATTTATTCTTATTGTCTTTAATCAAACAAGACGTAACGGGTAAAGATGCTGATGCATGGTTAGGTGCAGCGCATATCACTGTGAACAAAAACTCAGTTCCAAATGACCCACGTTCTCCATTCGTAACTTCTGGTATCCGTATCGGTACTCCAGCTGTTACAACTCGTGGTTTTGGTGAATCTGAAGTTCGTGAACTTGCTGGTTGGATTGCTGATATCATCGATAGTAAAGGTGATGAAAAAGTTATCGCTGAAGTAAAAGCTAAAGTTGAGGCTGTTTGTGCAAAATTCCCTGTATATGTAAACTAAATTGTATATTTAAAAAAGCGCCGTAAGGCGCTTTTTTATTGTTTAATTAAATTGATTGGAGATAGGCATTCCAAACACTGATATTGTTAAATCTGTTGCAGTCGTAGAGTCTGAGTCGTTAAAAAAGCACCCGTAGGTGCTTAATATTTATCAATGACGACGATGCTTTTTCTTTTTCCATTTTTTCTTTTGGCTTTGGCGCTGGTCGTAATAACGATCTTGACCTACTTTTCGACCTAAAGCTGCACCACCCGCAGCACCTGCTGCTGCGCCAATATAGCCACCAGTTGTGCCACCCATGTTACGACCTACTGCATAACCACCGACACCGCCTAAACCACCACCAATGGCAGCTTCAGTACGAGTACGTTTGCTACTTGCTGCCGCTGCACCACCAGCACCACCTACAGCAGAACCAATCAAAGCACCATTATGACCGCCAATTTCTTTACCAATTGCCGTACCTACAACACTACCCAGCGCAGATGTAGCAGCAACACGTGTTGCATTATCAGCATAAGTTGTCGTTGCTACGGTTGAGCCCGCTAAGATCGCACCCAATAATAAAATTTTTGCTTTCATCTTGACTCCATGTCCACATCAATTGGACATCATTTCTAATGGCTGCAAATGTAACAAAGTTTGAGTGATAAATTGTGAAGACTATCGACCGTATTATTGCGGTTTGGTGAACGGGTTGTAATCTTATGTTACGCTCAGCTCAAAATTAAGCCTTACTTCATCACTTAATAATAAAGCTGATCTGGTATTTCAGTAGACTAAATGATTTATCGTTATCTAAGCAGCATAATTTGTGATGAAATGGTGCTGTAATAGTAAGTTAGCCAGTTTCTCTATGTCTTTTGATTCGTAGAATCTGTAAACTATGCGCAATTTTTTGATTTTACTCGTGCTCTATTTTTGATGTGCACAGAGTCTTTAGATTTGAGATATTCCACCCATGAAAGCATCACTCCGTTTAAGACTAGATCAACTCTGTGATCGTCACGAAGAGCTGACTGCATTACTCGCTGATGTAGAAGTGATTTCAGACAATAAACGATTTCGTAAACTGTCCCGTGAACATAATGATTTAACCGAAATCACAGACGTTTGGGGTAAATATCGTCAGGCAGAAGAAGACATCGAAACTGCTGAAATGATGAAATCAGATCCAGATTTTAAGGACATGGCAGAGGAAGAAATTAAAGAAAATAAAGCCCTTTTAATTGAGCTTGAAGATCAATTGAATGTGTTGATGATTCCTAAAGATCCAAATGATGCCAATGCTGCTTATCTTGAGATTCGTGCAGGAACAGGTGGTGATGAAGCGGCAATTTTCTCTGGCGATTTATTCCGAATGTATAGTAAATATGCGGAGACACAAGGCTGGCGTATTGAAGTGCTTTCAGAAAATGAAGGTGAACATGGCGGTTATAAAGAAGTCATTTGCCGTATTGATGGCGAAGGTGTGTATGGTCGCTTGAAATTCGAAAGTGGTGCGCATCGTGTACAACGTGTGCCTGCGACAGAGTCTCAAGGTCGTGTACATACTTCAGCGTGTACAGTTGCGATTCTTCCCGAAGTTGATGTCGACACCACAGTTGAAATTAATCCAGCAGATTTACGTATCGATACTTATCGTGCTTCAGGTGCAGGTGGTCAGCACATTAACAAAACCGATTCGGCAGTACGTATCACTCATATTCCATCGGGGGTAGTGGTGGAATGTCAGGAAGAACGTTCACAGCATAAAAACAAAGCCAAAGCGATGGCTCTGTTAGTGTCGAGATTAGAAAATGCCAAACGCGCAGCTGCTGATGCTGCAACCTCAGAAATGCGCCGTGATTTGGTTGGTTCTGGTGATCGTTCTGAGCGTATTCGTACTTATAACTATCCGCAAGGTCGTATGACTGATCATCGTATCAATCTGACTTTATATAAGTTAGATGCAATTATGGAAGGTGATTTAACGGAATTGCTGGATAGCTTACATCGTGAATATCAAGCTGATCAGTTAGCAATGCTTGCACAGGAAAATGGCGGCTAATGAATATCGCTCAGGCATTAGAAATCAAAGGTGAAATCGACAGCTATGAGCGTCAAGAAGCTGCATGGTTGCTTGAACACATTTTAGGTGTGAATTCTTTGGAGTTAAAACTAAGACTTGAGCAAGAGTTAACAGAGATTCAAGAGCAAGCATATCTAGATGGGCTTGCACGCATTGAGCAAGGCGAACCACTGGCTTATGTCACAGGTTCACAGCCATTTTGGACGCTCGATTTAAAAGTTACACACGATACTTTAGTGCCACGTCCAGATACAGAGATCCTTGTTGAAACGGTGTTAAAGCTATCACTGGATCCGCAAGCAAGTATTGTTGATTTAGGCACAGGAACTGGGGCAATTGCTCTGGCATTGGCAAGTGAGCGTCCCCAATGGTCTGTGACAGCAACTGATATTTACCAACCGACATTGGAGGTTGCTCAGGAAAATGCGTTAAAGCACGGTTTATCTCAGGTAAAGTTTGCTTGTGGCGCTTGGTTTGAGGCTTTGGAACAACAGCAATTCGATCTGATTGTATCTAATCCGCCTTACATCGATCCTGATGATGTACATATGCAAAAGCTAAAATCTGAGCCTGAACGAGCTTTGATTGCAGCCAATCATGGTTTGGCGGATATTGAAATAATCATTGCACAAGGTAAAGCTTGGTTGAAAGCAAAAGGCTGGATTGCACTCGAACATGGTTATGACCAAGGACGAGCCGTACGTGAAATTTTTGAGCTGCACGGCTTTGAACAAATCCAAACCATCAAGGATTATGGTGGCAATGATCGCGTGAGTTTGGCCCAAAAAGCAGACTAATTACTTTGGGTAGAACGTTTTACAGTTTGTGCTAACTCCATTTTACCTTGTTGTTCTAAGCCCTCAATAACACCAACGGCATCGATCGGATCTCGATTTTGGCTCATTTTGAACTGGCCGACCATCTCGGATACTTGAATTTCAACAGCCACAATGTGTCGTAACTCTTCCGCGATATATTCGCTTGGTGCATCTGACATTTTCCATGATTTGTCCTGTTTGGCTTCATGTGTTCGAGTCAGGCGTGCCAAGATTCCACGCAATACTTTCTCATCCTGAGAGAAATAAATTTTTCCTTTGACGTGAACGACTTGATAATTCCAAGTTGGTACATGCTGATGATGTTGCTGTTTGGATGGATACCAATTGGGGCTGATATATCCTTGTTGGCCTTGGAAGATCACAAGGACTTCAGCACCACTGTCTATCTGTGTATGGAGTGGGTTGTTTTTGGCGATATGAGCAACTAAAGTCACATTTTGTTCATCATCAACTAGCAACTCAATGGGTAAATGCATAGCATCTAGCCCTGCATTATTCTGAGTGATGAGGGTTGCAAACGGATATTGGCGAATTAAATCATGTAAAACATCTTGGCGTGTTTCTTTAAATATTTGAGGGATGTACATGAGTCAACTCCATTCACTAGCCTAAATGATGTAGGCGATTCTGTTTGTTCGGTGCAGATTTCCGATAACTTCCTGGACTCACGCCACTCCATTTTTTAAAAGCACGATGGAAAGCACTTGGATCATGAAAATTAAGATCATCACTAATACTTTGGATAGAGTCGTTGGTCTTGCTTAGTCTCTCAATTGCAATATCACAACGAATATCATTTTTAAGTTGTTGGTAACTTACACCTTCTTGCTTCAGTCGTCTTTGAATCGTCGCTGTAGACATATTTAATTGTTGTGCAATGTCTTTCAGTTCGGCCCATTCTGATGGTGGTTGCAATAGCAGTTGACGACGAATTTGGAGACTAAGCGAATTTTCATTTTTAAAACGTACAATCAAGTTATAGGGTGTATGTCTTAGAAAATCATTTAATGCTTGTTTGTCTTTTTTAATTTTATGCTTGAGATAATGGGCATCGAATTCAATACAATTTTGCGTTGCATGAAATTGAATATTCTCACAAAAACGAATTCGATAGTCTTGTATTTCAACAGGTTGATGGCATTTAAAAGACATCTTTTGGAATGCAATTCGTTGGTCGCTTAACCAACACATTAAGCTATGTATTAACATCAAGAACGTTGAATAGGTGAACATTCGTTTCGGCTGATCACGATCATGCAGAATTAAATAAGCTTTGCTTCCATTTTGAACCAACTCACCATGAATATCATCAAGAATTAAACTTAGGAATTTTAGAATTTCTCGAATAGCTTGTTCTAGTGTATCTGCTTCAAATGCAAGTTTTGCTAATAGCTTGTAACTGCCACGACGCATCGGGTGGGAGTCCATGCCAAGAAACTCATCATTCATACTTTCAGCAAGCTCTATCCATAGTTGAGCGCATTGGGTAACAGGAATACGTGCTTTGGCAGAAGTTAATAGCTCAGCAGAAATACCAGCCCGATTCGCAATATTGACAATATTTAAGCCACGACTTGCAGCAACACTTAATGCTTCGCGTATCAAAGCATTTGAAATAGTATCTTTGGCAGAATTAAGGTCGAGTGGAGGATTTTTGCTCATACACGCATGTAATACAGGAGAGTAAATAGTTGAATGCTCAAAAGTTGCATTAAATTTGCTACTTTTTGGAATTGTATCGAAAAAAAGTTGAGATTACTCTCAGTTATAAAAATTTATATCTTTAATTTGATAGGAAATGTAAATGAAAATTCAAGGAAAACATTTTGTTATTACAGGTGGTGGCTCTGGTCTAGGTGCAGCAACGGCTGAATATTTAGTTGAAAAAGGCGCTTCTGTGACTTTGGTTGATATGAATGCTGAAGTTGGCGAACAACAAGCAAAATCTTTAGGTGACCAAGCAGAATTCGTAAAATTAGATGTAACGGATGAACAAGCGGCTGAGCAGTTCTTTAAAGATGTTGTTGAAAAGCATGGAAGTCTACATGGATTAATCAATTGTGCTGGGGTGGGACCGTCGGCAAAAGTAGTGGGTAAAGATGGAGTTCATGATTTGGCAATGTTCTCTAAAGTCTTGCATATCAACGTCACTGGAACATTTAACATGTTGCGTTATGCAGCAGATGCGATGAGTAAGAATAGTGTGGAAGAGGGTGACGAAGATCGTGGTGTGATTGTAAATACGGCTTCAGTTGCTGCTTTTGATGGCCAAATTGGTCAAGCAGCTTATTCAGCATCAAAAGGTGCTGTTGTTGCGATGACTTTGCCGATTGCGCGTGAGTTAGCACGTCATAATATTCGTATCATGACAATTGCACCAGGTATCATGGAAACACCGATGCTGAAAGGTCTGCCACAAAATGTTCAAGATGCACTTGGGCAAATGGTTCCTTATCCTTCACGTTTAGGGCGTCCTGAGGAGTTCGCTCGCTTAGTGGCTCACATCGCTGAAAACGCATATCTCAATGGTGAGGTTATCCGTTTAGATGGTGCAATACGTATGGCAGCAAAATAAAAGGCCCGATTTGAAAAGTGCAGCCAATGCTGTACTTTTCACATTTTAATGTATCAGTTTGTAGCCTGTTTTGACGCATCGTAGATTTGCTTATATATTGATAATGAAAACTATTATCAAGATTGGATTGAAATCATGCGATATCTGAACAAGGGTTTACTTACATTAATGGTATGTTCGAGTGTAAGTATTTCAGCTTTTGCAAACTTCACTCAGGCACCATTGCCTTATAAAAGTGACGCTTTAGAGCCTGCTATCGATCAGCAAACGATGGAAATTCATTATGGTAAGCACCATAAGGCCTATGTTGATAACTTAAATGCTCAGATCAAGACCTATCCAGAGTTGGATAAATTGAATATTGAGCAGATTCAGCAACAGATCTCTAAATACAATGCTGCAGTTCGTAATAATGGTGGTGGACATTTTAACCATGCATTTTTCTGGGAAAGCTTAGCCCCAACTGATAAAACGGGTAAGGTAAGCCCTAAATTGTTAAAGCAAATCAATCAAGATTTTGGTTCATTTAAAGCTTTTCAGGAACAATTTAACCAAGCAGCGACCAGTCGTTTCGGTTCAGGATGGGCATGGTTGATTGTCAATCCACAAGGTAAATTAGAAATCACCTCAACAGCAAACCAAGATAACCCATTAATGGATATCGCAGAGAAGAAAGGTCAGCCTTTACTAGGTTTGGACGTTTGGGAGCATGCATATTATTTGAAATATCAAAATCGTCGAGCCGATTACACCAATGCATTTTGGAGTGTGGTGAATTGGAATAAAGTAAATGATCGTTATCAGAAAGCAAGTAAATAGTTTTTAATAACGTGTTCTAATCCAAGAAAAAGTGATGGTTGAAACCATCACTTTTTTGTTTGGGACGGTTTATTGATTCTCCCAACGTTTGTATGCACGATTAAAACTAGAGAGAGATGAGTAGCCTAAATTCCTTGCAATTTCATCTTTTGTCATAAAAGGATTCAGCAATAATTTTTGTGCCTTTGCTTTTCGCACTTGATCATAGAGGACCTGAAAACTTACATTTTTCTCTTGCAGCATGCGCTGTAAAGTGCGTTTGGTTAGATTGAGTTTTTGAGCAATTTGATCAATATTGAGTAAGCCTTTGTTTGGATCATCGATCATATTTTTTACACGATGTAAAATATCTTGTGTCGCCACGAGCTCATCAAGCTCTTTCTGACATAATAATTTAAATTTTTCAGACGTCAGTGGGTCAGACATGCTTAATGGTGTCTCTAAAAATTTAGCCGAGCTTATTAAGCGAGTATGGGGTTGTTCATACTGTATTTCAGCAAAGCTAGATGCCAAAATATGTTTAAAACGAGAAAAATATTCAGGACACTTACATTGTAGATCTATGCTTGGTTTAAAATTTGGAATAAAGAACCTTACCAAATGCACAAAGCCGGTTAAAAAGAAAACACAGCTAAATTCATAAGCTTGTAAGTCACAAGGGTTGTTAAAATCCATTACAGATTTATCGTAAATAATATTGTAATAGGCCAATTCATTTTCAACGACAAAATGTAAATCAACAAAAGAACATTGCAGACTCACAAATTGATTGATGGTTAGAATAGCATCAAGTGGATTTTTGGCAATTGCAACAGTGAAACCAAGTAAACCATGAGAACTGATTTTTAATTGTGTGCTTGCATAAAAACCGATGCCTTGTTCTTGAGTCAAATCAATTGTTCTTGCAATGACTTTTTTGAAAGAAGTTAGACTAATTTTATAATTAATATCATGCAATTTTTCTATTTCTACTCCTGTACCCCAAAATAATTCTTCTGCTGAAATATTCCACCGAGCAACGACTTCGCTTAGCAAGTGGACATAAGAACTACTAATAAAATGTGGATGATGAAGGCGGGGAATGCTCATGATATTAGGAAAATTCCTTTTGCAGTTTTGCTTAAATTTAGTAAAAATTAAAACAGTAAAATTAATTTGAAAATGTTCATTCATCGGATTTTTTTCATTTCATACCAAAATTGGCGTGAATTGTTATGATTTTGGCATCGTTTGTTTTAGTCTAAAAATCACACAATATTCTGGAGGAGTATACTTTGCAAGTCTGATGTATGTAGGAATGGATCCTTATACATAGCCTAGGACTAAGTTGTTGTAATAAAAATCAAAAATGCTTGGAGCAGAAAAGTGAAGAAAAAATATCTCAATGCAATAGTTTTAACGACGGGCATGCTCATTAGTGGTGGATCAGTTGTACATGCTGGTTTATTTAGTTTTCTATCGCCAAAAGCATCATGGCAAAACTGTGATGTGAAATCTTGTTCAGTAGGCGGAAGTACAAATGTTACTTCTAGTTATGCAAAAACAAAATACCCAATTGTATTAGCTCATGGAATGTCAGGGTTCTCGGCTGTTGGACCATTGCAGTATTGGCATGGAATTACTGAAGATTTGGTGAGCAATGGTGCGAATGTATTTGTTACACAACAAGCTGCATTTAACTCATCAGAAGTAAGAGGAGAACAACTGCTCTTACAGACCAAACAAATTTTAGCCATAAGTGGTGCAGAGAAAGTAAACTTGGTTGGTCATAGTCATGGGACGCATTCAATTCGCTATGTGGCGGGTCTGATGCCGGAAAAAGTAGCTTCCGTTACTGCTGTGGCTGGCCCAGGAAAAGGTTCAGATGTTGCAGATGCAGTTTATGATTTTACACAGTCACCTGTTGGTCCTGTAGCTGCACCTGTCATTTCTGCTGGTGTCAATGCATTCGGAGCATTAATTGGAATAGGCTCTGGTAATTACTATGATCAAGATTCTTTAGCTGGACTTTGGTCGCTGACGACTGCTGGGGCAGCAGAGTTTAATCAACGTTTCCCTGCTGGAATACCGACGGCAGCATGTGGTTCAGGGCGAGAACTTGAAAGCAACGGTGTTCGTTATTATTCATGGACTGGAATAAGTCCGTTTACAAATGCACTCGATCCATTTGATTATGCTTTAACGGCGACTTCATTACTGATTCCAGGTGATAGTGATGGCTTAGTTCCGCGTTGCTCAAGTCATCTTGGTACGGTCATTCGCGATAACTATGCATTTAACCATCTAGATGAAGTCAATCAGGTTTTAGGATTGGTTGGTTTCTTACAAAACCCTGTAACACCATTCCGCTTACAAGCGAATCGTTTAAAAAATCTAAATTTATAAGCAATATAGGGTAAGGGAGTAATTGATTTACTCCCTTCGTTTGATCATGGAAAGCTGAGAACTAACAGAGTAATGGATTATGACTGTTCAGAATTTTAATAATAAAAAAATCATTTTAATTGCGATTATATGCTTAATTATTTTCCTTGCTTTTATTTATTGGATATTTAAACCATCAGTTTACGACCAAAGTCCTCAGAATAATTCACACTCACAGCGTGGCATAAATAGCGTAAGTGTTGAAAATAATTCGCAAGGACAGCCCTCAGGAAAGTTGCCAGTTCTTGCCCCATCTTTACAAGGCACCGAAATTGATTGTCCTCTCCAGGTCGATGGGGACGGTAAATTGATTCTCACGATAGGAATTCGAAGCTGTTTTGATTATTTCTTTTCGAGTTTGGGAGAAAAAACAGAAACTGAATTAATTGGAGATATTCGTCAGTATCTACGTGTTACTTTGCCAGAAACAGCAGCAAATTATGGAGTTTACTTACTTGATCAGTATGTTGCTTATACGCATGCATTAAAAAACTTGAAAACCAGCACGCATTTCAAAAAAGATGAAATTGATAAATTTCAAAATATTGTTGATCAAATGTCGAAGTTGCAACAGCAGTTTTTCAATGCGGCAGAAATTCAAGCATTTTTTGGAAATGAACGAAATTTTAATCAATTCAGTATTGATCAAATGCGTATACATGCCAATAAGACTTTAACAGCACAGCAAAAAGCAACTGAGTTAGCAAAGTTAATAGATCAATTGCCTTCTACTTTGGCTGATGGTGTTCGAGTGTCGATGCAATTTGCTGAATTACAGCAACTGACACAAGAAATTAAGGAAAAAGGCGGTTCTGCTCAAGAATTACGGAATATGCGAGAAAGCTTGTTGGGTGTTGAGGCCGCTGATCGTTTGGAGAAAGTCGATCAAGAAGAAGCGGTTTGGCAGAATCAGGTAAATAATTATTTGTCCCAACGCGATCAGATTTTAAAGAGCGATGTTGATGATGCGAGCAAGCAACGTGCTTTAAACCAGCTTAGAAATAACTCATTTGCAACCAAAGAGGAGTTATTAAGAGCACAAACTTATGAAATGATGCATGATCGTAAGAAATCGTAATTGAAAAGCTGCCTATGCGGCAGTGATATTATGGATATCGAGGTGGCTATTTGATCTAAACTAATTACCTCGAAGTTATGAAACATGAAAATTAGTATAAAACTGAGCGAACTTTAGGTGTTTTGCAATTTATGTACATAAATGTCCGTATATACTTTGCTACTATGTTGTCAAAATAGAAGAGGGAAAAATTTTGGCAACACCATATATAGTAATTGGTTGTCCTACAACGGGTGGCGGTAAAGTTATTTCAGGAAATAGTAGTTTTTTGATCGAAGGTAAAGCGATTGCATGTGTTGGGGATAAAGCGACTTGCCCAAAGCACCAGACGGTCTCTACAATTATTACTGGTGATCCATATATGCAAGTGTTTGGAAAAGCAGCAGCGAGAGTCAATGATAGTTTGTCTTGTGGTTGTAAATTATTACCGATGCAGAATTTAGCTGTTCAAGATAATGGACCTTCATCATCATCTAAAGCTGCTTCAAATACATTTGCCCCAACTTCTACATTGTTAAAACAAGACAATTTTGTAGCAGATAAACCAAAGGAATATGGTATACAATTTCAGTTAAAAGATGAACAAACACAAAAAATCTATAGCGACATTCCTTATTCAATTATTTATAAAAATAGTGGTGAAGTAGAAACTGGATGGACTGATTCAGAAGGTAAAACTCACGTAATCAATGCGAATAGTCCTGATGAAGTCGAATTTCAGACGATTGATGCATCTAAACCATTGCCTCCACTATAAGGGATATATAAATGTCACAAGATAAGGTTTTCTCACCAACTTTAATCCCCTCATTGGATAACAAAGTTAAAGTATGCCATTCAGATGAATTGCTAGATCCATTGTTATGTAACAGCATTGTTAAAGTACTTAATTACCATACAACTGTTCCATACACTTTTATGATGGATCAAATGCAATGGGATACAGTAAAACAAAAAGTACCTTTTGAACATGATTTAGCAATACGTTTTGGTCTTGAGTATGATATGCGTCAATTTAGTCCCGAAGTATTAGAGCGTTATTCATTTCATACAATGATGTATTTAAAATTCACAATGTATGTCCAAAAACATTCTTTAAACGAAGGTGGAAAATTTATTTTAGAGCTTGCTAAAGATAGCTTTGCGGCACGAATGGCAATTTCTAAAAGAAATTTCGGTGAAGTAGTTGATCTTTCACTATCTAATGCAAGTAAACCTGTACTAACAGGGAATGCTATTGCTCTAGAAAGAAATAATGGTCCTTTTCACATTGATGAAAATATGTATAAAAGTATATTCGGTCGTCCGTATGACCAAGCAACTAGATCTTTATTTATTCAACAATATCAATATGAACCTCCAGTAAAATCCTTTAGGTAATGTAATGAAAAAACTTATATTCTGTATTTTACTATTCAGTTTCGGACTGTCAGGATGTAAAGCATCTGATGAGAAAGAAATAGACTTTTTCATAGACAACAACTTTAAAGTTTACTTAGATGATGATAGGGAAATCTTACTAACTGTAATTGAAAATACTAATACTCCTTCAGCTTTAAAAGAAGCAATCTTCGATAAAGCATACATAAAAGTTAGAACCGTAAAAAGTTTGTTAGAAAATGAGCATGGAAAAAACTGGGTAGATGGACTCAATCGAGATAGTCTTGACTACAGTAATTTAGACACACTTTGTTGGGCAACAAATTATATAAAACAATATGTAGAGAATGCTAATAAAGAACATGAAAGTAGATTGAATCAAAACACAAGAAATAGTGTTAATGAAATTTATGGCTTCAAAGAACAAATAATAAGTTTAAGAGACAGTAAGAACGATGCATTGCAATATAGATTACAGATCTGTAAATGATATAAAAATTGAAAGAATAGACTAATTAAAACCACCCAAAAAGGTGGTTTTTAATTGTAAATTTATTAAAGCTTTTCTAAGCTGCCTATGCGGCAGTGAACTCATCTCGTCTCTTTGCTCAGTTGTTAATGTCTTTCTAAGCTGCCTATGCGGCAGTGAACAATAAGAGTGGTGTAATTGTTCTTTTTTCAGATTTCTAAGCTGCCTATGCGGCAGTGAACTATAATATATATCACCGTGTTTCAATTTGGATTTTCTAAGCTGCCTATGCGGCAGTGAACATTTGAGAGCATCATGGCCACGCTGCCACATTTTTCTAAGCTGCCTATGCGGCAGTGAACGCGAAGCGGCGCTAACTTCTTTCGGGATTAATTTTCTAAGCTGCCTATGCGGCAGTGAACATTATATCATATCAATATCAGATTCTCGTGATTTTCTAAGCTGCCTATGCGGCAGTGAACCAACAATGTTTGAAGTGCAGTTGCTTGTTGATTTTCTAAGCTGCCTATGCGGCAGTGAACTGTTACAACAGATACCCTCAGAGTTCCATAGATTTCTAAGCTGCCTATGCGGCAGTGAACACTACTTAATCCACTATTTAAACATCTATTTCTTTCTAAGCTGCCTATGCGGCAGTGAACATTCACTTGTTGAAGATGTTTTTGTTTTGATATTTCTAAGCTGCCTATGCGGCAGTGAACAATTACTGACGACAAATCCAGCAGAAGTAATCTTTTCTAAGCTGCCTATGCGGCAGTGAACATTATTGTGAATAATAAATACGAAAACAAAGATTTCTAAGCTGCCTATGCGGCAGTGAACTTATCAAAACCATAAATATATGAAAAAGCATTTTTCTAAGCTGCCTATGCGGCAGTGAACGTTATCAAGATTAAAGATTACAATATCAAGATTTTCTAAGCTGCCTATGCGGCAGTGAACATTCTAACTCTGTGCTTGCAATTGAATCATAATTTCTAAGCTGCCTATGCGGCAGTGAACACGTAGTTAAAAATCGTACAATTGGTACTACATTTCTAAGCTGCCTATGCGGCAGTGAACATGTTATTTGGTTAAAACCCCATTGGTTAGATTTTCTAAGCTGCCTATGCGGCAGTGAACCACTTAAGTTCTACTGGGAAATGGTACTTGCTTTTCTAAGCTGCCTATGCGGCAGTGAACACAGCATCCGCCAGTTCATCCTCAGCATCAAATTTCTAAGCTGCCTATGCGGCAGTGAACTAGGATGGAAAGGCGCGTTAATCGTATTGATTTTTCTAAGCTGCCTATGCGGCAGTGAACCCTTACGCATTGGCACACCAGCAATCTTATAATTTCTAAGCTGCCTATGCGGCAGTGAACATGAGTATGACCACTTTAAAGTCTGCTTCACATTTCTAAGCTGCCTATGCGGCAGTGAACTGTTTGTATGTTTAATTAAAGCCTGACCATATTTTCTAAGCTGCCTATGCGGCAGTGAACTATAAAATAGCATAAATAAATTAAGAAAAAACATTAACTTGTGGTACAAAATACATCAATACCCAAAGTTTTTATGCTAATTCATAACATATTGATTTTATTAAACTGTTAAAGAGTAATAAAAATATTGGGGTAAATCCGTTGATTTGTCAAAATAAATGATGCAGCAAGCATTAAATGCTTTGCTAAATGAGATTAGCCACTTAAAATTAGCATTCATTAAGCCGATTTTGAGATCATGGAACGTGTCTGATCATCTAGAACATACTTTTGAATTAACTGATGACGAAATGCATTTATATAGTCGTCAGATTTTATTAGATGGTTGGGATATTGAAGCACAAGAAAAATTAAAATTGGCAAATGTACTGATTGTTGGTGCTGGTGGGATCGGCTGTACAAGTGCAGAGTTACTTGCTCGTGCAGGTGTAGGCAAAATAACAATCGTGGATGCAGATACGATTGAGAGGAGTAATCTGCAAAGACAAATCGCATTTACCTCAAATGATCTTGGGCAATACAAAGCAGAAACTTTGGCGAAACACCTACAAGAGATTAACCCACATATACAAGTTAGCTATCAAAATACACGATTTGATGAAACGAATGCTGATGAATTGGTACAGCATCAAGATGTAGTGTTAGATGGTTGTGATAATTTTACGACGCGTTATCTCGTCAATGCTGTGTGTAAAACTCATCAAGTACCTTTGATTAGTGCTTCAGCAATCGGTTTCGAAGGTCAAATGTTTATGGTTGAATCTGATTCAGCATGTTATGAATGTTTGTTTCCAAAAGAAAATCAGACCAATGAAGGTTTACGCTGTGCCGAGTCAGGGGTACTCGCAACTACACCTGTAATGATAGCGTCATTACAAGCACATCACACATTGTTGTTTTTGGGTTTGGGGTTAACGCCGCTCAAGCAAAAATTGTTGCTTTGGAATGGCCTGAATCTAACACAACGTATTTTGCAGTTTGAAAAAGATGTAAATTGTCCAGTTTGTCAGGCAAGTACGTCGGTAAATTGAATAAATTTTGCTAAACTAATGCCATCTTCGAGGCAATGAAAGATTATGAAAAGAAATATTTTAGTTGATGGATTACGATCTGTTGCACGTATAGGTGAAACAGTGATTGTTGCAGCACAAGCAGGTGTCAAATATGCAACTGAGAAGCCTAGTAATGCAAAATTAATGCGAGAAACTTTCGAATCGTTAGGTTCAACCTATATTAAATTAGGGCAGTTTATTGCGAGTACGCCGTCTTTATTTCCACGTGAGTACGTTCAAGAGTTTCAAGGATGTTTAGATCAAACTCCAACTTTACCATTTAGCTATATTCAGCAGGTATTGGCTGAGGAGTTTGAGGGGAAAGATTTAAACTCGATTTTTAGTTTTATTGATGAGAACCCATTAGCTTCAGCTTCAATTGCCCAAGTTCATGCTGCCAAATTGGTTACAGGCGAAGATGTTGTATTAAAAGTACAAAAACCCGGTGTTGAAACCATTTTATATACTGATTTAAATGTGGTGCACTGGGCAACCAAACTTCTAGAAAAAGCTGTACCAAAAATCAAATTTGCATCGTTATCTGAAATTGTGGATGAGATCAAAACACGTATGGTACGTGAAGTTGATTTTATTGAAGAAGCACAAAACTTAGATGATTTTGTTCAGTATCTGAATATTTCGGGCAATCAAGCTGCGACAGCTCCAAAAGTGTATCACCAGTTTTCTACACGCCGTGTTCTAACCATGCAGCGTTTATATGGTGTGCCATTGACAGATTTTGATGTGGTAAAACAGTATGCAAAAGACCCAACACAGGTATTAATCACTGCAATGAATACATGGTTTGGTAGTCTGATGTTGTGTAAAAGTTTCCATGCGGACTTACATGCAGGCAATCTGATGTTGCTTGAAGATGGTCGTGTTGGTTTTATTGATTTCGGTATTGTTGGTCAATTAAATCCAGAAGTGTGGACTGCTTGTATGGCATTTATGGATGCCTTGCAGCATACCAATTACATTGCCATGGCTGAAAACATGCTTAAAATGGGCATGACCAATCAGAAGATTGATACCCAAGTTCTTGCAGCAGATTTAGAGCGTTTATTTAGTGGAGTATTATTGGCTGATCCACAGGAAATTTTAAGCTCAAATCCAGCAGACTTGAATGACATTATGATGGATATGGTCGCTGTCGGTGAACGTCATGGTATCAAATTCCCACGTGACTTCGCGTTATTATTCAAGCAAATGTTATATTTTGATCGTTTCATGCGTGTTCTTGCACCATATACCGATATTTATGCTGACCAGCGTTTGAAAATGGTTCACAATATTGAACCTGCTTCTTTGTTAAAGCATTAAGCGTGTTCCCTGACTGAATGATAATTGCTTTTCATCCCCCTTTTCTAAGGGGGATTTCATTTAATTCAAATGAGTAATGGTTTAAATAGGTGAGATGTTAAGTGATGGACGCCATTATTATTGAAGGTTTAAAGGTTGATACTGTAGTTGGTTGTTTCAACTGGGAACGCCAAATTATCCAACCGTTAATGCTCGATCTCACTATTCATAATGATCTGTCACAAGCAGCTCGATCAGATGAGTTGGACGATACACTGAATTATGCACAAATTTGTGAGATTGCAGCACAAGTGATTCAAGATGCAAAACCTAAACTCATCGAGCATGCGGCTCAATTAGTGCTAGAGACTTTGTTTAGTACGTTTCCTTCAATTGAATCTATTTGTATTACAATTCGTAAACCAGCCATCATTGCACAAGCAAATGCAGTAGGAATTCGCCTTGAACGCAACAGAAACAATTTTTGCGCTCGCGCTGGCGAGTAATGTTCAACAATTAGAAAATTTTAATTTTGCTTATACTCAAATTGCGAGTTTGGGGGCAGTTGAGTTTTCTTCAATTTATGAAATCCCTTGTCGTGATGGGGTGGGCGCTGATTATTGGAACTCGGCGTGTTTATTAAAAAGTCATTTAAGTGTTGATGAAATTATTGATCTATTAAAAAAATTGGAACAACAATCTGGGCGTGTTCGTCCATCACATCATATTAGTTTGGATATCGATGTGATTGCGTGGGGCGAAAGTTTAGAGCATATGCAATTTAATCCTAAAAAATTGCCACTTGCTTTAGATGTAAAAATTCCATTGTATGAAATTTGGAAAACTCAGATATTACAATATGATCAAAAAAGAAGATTTCCAATTATTCATATATAACTTATTTAGAATTAACATGATAACAATAGGATAATTTGATGAAAGCGTTTGTTTCTATATCTGTTTTGGCGGTTATGTTATCTGGTTGCGCAGCAATGAGCGTTGAACAATGTAAAACAGCAAATTGGTTAACTGTTGGTGAAAAAGACGGCTCGGCTGGATATGAATCTCGTTTAGATAAATATTACTCATCTTGCCAAAAGGCCAATGTAGTTCCCAACCAGACTTTATATGAAAAAGGTTATCAAAAAGGGTTAGGGTACTATTGTAAGCCTGAATCTATTTTCAATGAAGCATTAGAAGGGCGTGGTGATTATCGTGTTTGCCCACTAGAGAAGCGTGAAACATTGCGTCCTTATTATCAAGTCGCACATGAATATTATCAAGCAAACTCGGAGTTTAATCGTTCACAGAGTGATGTGAGCTATTATTTACGTGAGTTGGATCGTAAGGACTTATCTGTCAAAGATAAAGATGAGTATAGGAAACGTTTATCTGATGTGAGATCAAATCAAAATTATGTGCAGTTACGCTATCAGAATGCTATCCGAAATTTGGAACGGTTTAAGGCTGAACATGGTTTACCGTGATTGATAAGATGGCGTTATATCTTTATATAACGCCATTGTTTTTAGATGTAATAACTGGTTTTAGTCATTAGTTTAGAAATAGCAGTCATGGTAATACGCACTGGTATAGGCAAATCCACACCACCTGCTTTTAATGCAGTATCCCGATGGTGTAGTTCATCTTCATTCATTTGCTCAAGGATCTTACGCGAGCGTTGATCTTGTTCAGGTAATTGTTGAAGATGCTCTTGCAAGTGTTGACTTACTTGGCGTTCAGTTTCAGCTACGAAGCCCAAACTATATTTATCACCTGCGATGCCTGCAATTGCGCCCATACCATAAGATAAACCGTACCAAATAGGATTTAATACACTGGTATGGCTGTCTAACTCTTTCAAACGATCTTCACACCAAGCGAGATGATCTTGTTCTTCAACGGCTGCTTGTTGCATTTCTTCACGGACATGCGGCAATTTAGCAGTGAGAGCTTGACCATGATAAAGCGCTTGAGCACAGACTTCACCACTATGATTGACACGCATTAAACCTGCGACATGGCGAGCATCACTCACACAGAGTTGTGCCGCTTCATCATTTGCAGGATTGCTGCGTTGAGAAGTTGTAGCCCCTGGAACTAAACTGCGTAATGCTTGGTCAAAAGAGTGGATCAGTTGATCGAGACCTGTGTAGTGACGCATAGATTAATCCTCTAAAGTAGTAGGCGTATTGTTCAGTAATGGTTTCAGGCGGGTTAATAGCCAGAACGAAAAAATGGCACTGAGAACAGCAGTAATGCTAAATAAGATTTTAATATCAATTTTCAAAATGCTTAAGATTAAAATTGAGAAAATTGCTGAAGAGACCATAAATACAGCATTTAATATATTATTGGCAGCAACAACACGTGCACGATGGGAGCGAGGTGAATAAGCTTGCATCATGGCATATAAGGGAACGATGTAGAATCCACCGCTAATACCCAATAGCGTTACGGCCAACATAACGTGATAATAGACAGCACCTTCAGAAAATACGTCACCTAAACTGAGTAGCTCACCAGTGCGCTCTGGTACAAAAGTTAAACTTGCTGCTAAGTAGAAAGCAAATACGGTTAAACCGATAGCACCATAAGGTACCATTTTAATATTAATTTCAGAGCCACCGATGCGTCGGCACAATAAAGACCCAATCCCGATTCCAACAGAGAAAAAGGTGAGTAATAAGCTCACTACATTTTCAGAGGCATGTAGATTTTGTTGCGTAAGCTGTGGGATTTGAGTGAGATAAGTTGCACCATAGAACCAATACCAAGAATTTCCTAATAAAACGGTGAAAACAATAGGAATACTCTTGGCATATTTAATGGTTTGAAAACTGGTACGGAAAAAGTTCCAATCTATCTTTAAATCAGGGGCAGCAACTTTTTGCGGGAGAATAAAGCGGCTCGCTAAATAGCCTAAGCAAGCAATAATAAGAACTGTAACACTAATCCATAATAAATTTCCGGCTGAAGACGCAATCACGGCGCCACCAAGGATCATCCCGAACAAAATTGCAATCGATGTACCCGACTGAAAAAGTGCATTTCCAGACATGAGTTCATGTGGTTTTAGAATCTCTGGTAAAATTGCATATTTAATTGGCCCAAAACAAGTGGAATGTGTGCCCATTAAAAATAAAGCAAATAATAATAACCATAAATTACCCAACAGAAACCCTGCTGTCCCGATGAGCATAATTGCGATTTCAAGTAATTTTAACAAGCGAACGAGTTGTGATCTTTCATATTTATCAGCAACTTGACCTGCTGTAGCAGAGAAGAAGAAATAGGGCAAAATGAACAGTAACGCAGCTAAATTATTGAGTGTACTGACAGCGGCACTTTGTTGTTGAATCCAGCCATATGTAATGACTAAAAGGAGTGCTTGTTTGTAGACATTATCATTTAAGGCACCAAAAAATTGAGTGAAGAACATCGGTACAAATCGACGTGATGTCATTAACTGTTCATCTTGTTTCATCATGTGTTCACTTCATTGTGATTTATAAAAAAATGTGACGATCTGTAAAAAGACAAGGAAATGCATGTATGATACTTTTAATGTTTGATTAGATGAAAATCAACAATTTGAGGTTGTTTTCAGCGATCAGAAACGATAAATCAAAAAAGTATGTTTAGAGACCTACATGCCATCTAAATCTAAGTTTAAACAGTCAACATTGGTTCATTCTATGCATTTAATCTTTAAAATGCAGAGCTTTCCTAAACTTATTTGTAGTGGTTTTTTGATTAGTTATTGTATATCAATGTCTTATGCAGCCGAAGAAAGTGAGAGTGTGGCTGAAAATCAAACAATTGAGCGAATGAAAGAACAGGTGAAGGCTATTCCTTCACCAGAAATTCCATATCAAACATTTCAGATGGATCCACAAGATTACAATCCAGCACAAGACAGTGTAGCTGCACTCAAACAACAAGAAGAAGCCCCAAATCAAATTGATACGCTAAAGCCGATTCAATTGGATGAAAACTTAGAAAATCTCCCAGTTATTCCTGTTGATCAGAATATGGCAAATGAGATTTTTAGAGTTGCTGAAGAAGCGAAAAATGATGCATTAGCTTATCGAGAGAATATAGCCAAAAATCCAGAAGTCATTGTAAATGAAGTATCACAATCAGAATTGACAGAAATTAGTAATCCACCTGTCAATATTGATCGTTTGATGCAAGATATCCAGACGGATAGCCAAATCATTGTTGAAGCAAACGAGTCTGGAAGAACATTAGCTGAATTACAACCTAAATCAGAAGAATCCAAAGAGAAAATAGGTTTCTTTAAGCGAATCGTAAATCGCCTACGTCCTGAAAACTTACTTGGCGTTGATAAAGTCCCGCGTATAAGTGCGGATGTAACAGGCGCTCCACCGGTACTGGCAACCAATATCAAGGCAAAGCTTTCAAGCTTTACCCAAGAAGCCTTTGAAGATTTTAATGTGGCTTTACCACAGTTACGATCCCTCACTCATCAAGCGGCTCAAGCAGTTGGTTATTATGATGCAAGTTTTAGTTTTGAAAAGCTAAGTGATAGTCGAGTTAAAGTTACAGTTGAACCAAATGAGCCGGTAACGATTGATAAACAGAATATTGAATTTACAGGTGAGGGTGAAAATGCACCTCAATTCCAAGTTATTCGTTTAATTCCAGAACAAGATGAAGGTGATATTTTTAATCACGGAAAATATGAAGCAACCAAAACTAAAATTAGTAACGCTGCTTCTGATAATGGTTATTTTGATGCCTACTGGAGATTACATGATGTCAAAATTAGCCAACCTGAAAAAACAGCCGAAATTAATTTGAAATACGAGACTGGTGAGCGTTATAAGCTTAAACCTGTTGAGTACAAAATGAGTGACCCAAGTAAGCCTTTACCCCTTACTCAAAAGGTGCTTGATAGCTTAGTACCGTGGAAAGATGGGGATGATTATGCATTTTGGCGTGTTAACGTTTTAGCTAATAATCTAACCAACACGCGTTATTTTAATTATACCCTGGTTGATACTATTAAACCGGATGCTATTCAGCCACCTTTGGATTTACCGCCTGATTTACAAGCTTTAGTTGATCAACAGCGTGTTGAAGAGTCGCAATTATTAAATACGCAACAAAAAGCGGATTTAGCTCGACAAAAGATTATTTCAGCTGAGGAAGTGACACAAGATGTTGTGGATGAGTCTCAGTTCTCAGGTAGTGAACCTGCACAGGCGTATTCCTTAGCTCGAGCCATGCCAGATACTCAAAATGATGAAAATGAACGTCAAGAGTTGGAAAAGCAAGCTCGTTTAGAAAAGAAAATTCCTGTTGTCGTGACTTTAAATGCGGATCGTTTAAATACAATCGAGACTGGTGTTGGTTATGGTACTGATACTGGAGCTCGTATTCGTTCGCAATACAGACGTGCTATTGTCAATAAATATGGGCATGCTTTTGATGCCAATATGGAAGTTTCTGAAATTCGCCAATCTATTGATGGTCGCTATAGTATTCCTTATAAACATCCACTGAATGATTATTTTAACCTTGTTGGGGGGTATGAGCGTGAGACACGAGATAACATCGGTCCAAATGTTGAGTTATTAGTTGAATCTGCTGTTGTTGGTGGTGAGCGGGTGATTAAAAATCCATTGGGTGATTGGCAACATACATTTGGTTTACGTTATCGTTTAGACCGTCTCACTGGAAAAGGTGATGTTGATGTTTCAGAGCTACCGGATGCTTTTAAGGCAGCAGGAATAAACTCAGAACAAGAGTCTTTATTATTTGGTTATGAAATTTCTAAAACGAACTCCAATACTCGTTTAAATCCGACCAAAGGTTTTAAGCAAACTTATAAGGTTGAGTTAGGCACGGAGTCTGTTCTTTCAGATGCCAATATGGCGATTTTGACTGCGGGCTGGCGATTTATTTATTCATTGGGTGAAAATGACAATCATCAGTTTGTTGGACGTGGTGATGCAAGTTATATCTTCACCGATGATTTTGATAAGGTTCCGTATAACTTGCGCTTCTTTACAGGTGGTGATCAATCACTTCGTGGATTCGATTATAAGAGCTTATCACCAGAAGAAGATGGTTATAAAATCGGTGGTCAAGCATTGGGTGTGGGGTCTTTAGAATATAACTATCAATTTAAAGATGGTTGGCGTGCTGCGGTTTTCTCCGATTTTGGTAATGCGTTTGATAAACAATTTAGTAACCCGACTGAATATAGTGTTGGGGTAGGTATTCGCTGGAGATCACCTATTGGACCGATTCGTTTAGATGTCGCATCAGGAATCTCAAATGATAATCGCCCGATTCGATTACACTTTTTTATCGGGCCACAGCTTTAAAAAAAACTTTTAATAATCCTCAGACTGGGGAAATGATTTCGGGTTAATTATGACGGAAGAAGTAGAGCAGCAACAGACACCTTCAACAGGTCCAAAACGGGAACGGCGTATTCTTCGGAGTATTTTGCTGATGGTGTTGATCATCCTTCTGTTATTGGTCAGCTCTTTACTTGTGATGATGTCAACGGATAAAGGAAGTCGTTTCCTCTTAGATCGTGTTTTGCAAACCCAAAAAATCATTCATTATGAGTATGAAGGTGGTAATTTATTAAGGGGTATTATTCTCAAGAATGTGCTAGTGCGGTTAGAGGCCGTTGATGTTTCACTAGATCGTGCCAATGTTTCTTTAGGTTGGAGAGCCATTTTAAATAAGGAAATACATTTAAGTCATGCTGATGTTGAGAATCTCAAAATTATTAACAAGAAACCACCATCAGGTGAGCCCTTTGGATTTGATCCAATTAAATTGCCATTTGTTTTGCGTATAGATAAAGCATCATTAGATCATTTGGAAATTCAAACTGCGACTGCAAAAATCAATTTTGATGATATATATCTAAAAGATGCACTTTGGTCAGAGACTAAACTTAAATTTAAAGATTCCCGTATGGATATGGGGTATTTGGCAGTTAAAGATGCAACTGGTCAAATTGATTTTAGTGGCAAGTATCCATTAAATGCTAAAGCGGATCTGATAATTCCTGCACTAAATAGTATTGATATTGAAACAATAAAAGTTGTTGCAACTGGAAGTCTTGATACATTGAGAGCGGGCGTCGCAACACTTACTCCAGATTTGCTCACAGGATGGGCTGTACTTCATCCTGTACGAGATCAAGTGCCGATGAAAGGTGAATTGTTCTTTAAAAATTATCATTTACCAATTTTAAAAGAGCAAAAGCTTTTTGCAAAAGATGGTGTTGCCAGATTTAAAGGAAATGTAGAAAAACTCGTGTTGAGTTTAGATACAGATTTGAAAGGAGAACAGATTCCTGAGGGTAAATATAATGCATTGATGGAAACTGATCTCACTGATCAATTGAATATTCAGGATTTTAATGGTCAATTGATGGGTGGCTCTGTGAGTTTAAAGGGTCTTGTGAGTTGGAAAGATCATGTCTCATGGGACTTAAAAGGACGTTTAGATCGCTTAAATGCCAAAGATGAAACTTTGCCACAGATTGCACAAGACTTTCTACCGCCAAGCTTGGATGCCAATATTAGTTCAACGGGTATGTTGAAAAATGGAATGGTTGTGAATGCTCAACTTGCTTTCGATAAGTACGAAACATGGCAAGTAAAAATCAACCAAGCCGAGCAAAAGACGAATAAAGCTGAACCAATGCTATTAGATATTGCTTGGCAAGGTATAGATCGTGCAGTTCCTTATGTTGGGTGGTTAAGCAGTGCTGAAGGCCATACGAATATTACCTTAAAAGACAACCAACAAGATATCTACGTTGCAACTACGGTACGTCCACATGAACAAGGACTTTTACCTGCTGGAAAATATGATGCACGTATTGATTTAAAAGATAGTCTGTTGAATGTGGAAAATTTTAGCTACGTTGCAGAGAAAGGTCGTCTAGATGGTCAGGCAAAGGTTAAACTTCCAACGGATAAGCAACAATTGGCTTGGCAGGCTCAGCTTAAAGCCCAAGATTTTAATCCTCAAACAGTTGCTTTAGCAGCTCCTGTTAATGTACTAAATGGGGAGATTCTTGCTTCGGGTTTTGCTAAACCAAATCAGCAAATTATTCAATTTGAACGAATTGATTTACAAGGCCAGTTGGCTCAATCGAATCAAAAAGAAACGATTGCATTACAAGGTAAGGCTACAACCACGCTGATGTTTGATGACGTAAAAGCGGGTGGAGGATTTAAAAGTTTTGCTGTTGATTACGATGGTTCTTTAAATGCTTTAAATCAAGGGAATGGCTTATTAAAAGTCAATATTACAGGTACACCAACCAACTTAAAAATCAATGAGTTGAAACATGATGGTGTTGCCGGGAAATTGTTCGCAACGGGTACTGTTGATCTCCAAGATAAACTAGGCTGGAACATAGAGACATCTTTAGTTCGCTTCAAGCCTCAATATTTTGTTTCAAGTCTTAAAGGTGAAATATCTGGCCATGTTAAAACTCAAGGCGTCTGGTCTGAGCAAGTTAAACGTGTTGATATTCGTCAGCTCAATGTGGCGGGATTCTTAAACAATAGACCAATACGTGGTCGTGGTAATTTATCTTTGTTGTTAGATTCGAATCAAACTGGTTTTCTACCACAGCAATTTGAAGCAAATGATTTATTCTTCGCCTACGGACAGAACCAGTTGCAAGCAACAGGGAATGCACAAAGCTTACGTTTTAAAGTGAATGCGCCTGCTTTATATGAATTATATCCAGGATTGCGTGGACGTGCTTACGGTAGTTTAAATGTTCAGTCCCAACCACGTTTGAGCGCAACAGCAAATCTTGTGGTAGATGGTTTCGCTTTTAATGATTTAGCAAGCGTTAAGTCTTTACGTATTCAAGGTGAGTTACCAACCTCTGAAACAACACCAACTCAGTTAACAGCAACAATAGATCAATTGCGTAGTGGTAAGCGTGAGCTACAAAATGCAACTCTCAATCTAACTGGAACGCGTAAAGCTCACTTATTAAAACTTGAAACCAAAAATGCACATACCAATTTTTATGTTCAGCTTGCAGGTGGCTTTAATCAAAATAATGATTGGCTTGGACAAATTCAGAAAGGAAAATTTAGTTCACGTCGTGTGAGTTTGGCACAAAGCCAAAATACACCTGTGATTTATACCACAGCTCGTACGGAGTTATATGTTGGACAACATTGTTGGCAAAGTGCTGAGAGTCAACTTTGTCTAGATCAACCTGCAAGAATTAGCCCTGAAAAAGGTAATTTTTCATTTATAACCAAAGATCTTGATTTAAAAGATTTTGCTGCATTTATGCCAGAGGGTCTAGCTGTTACAGGACAATTAAATGGTTACGCTAAAGCATCTTGGACTAAAGGTACACGACCTAAATTAGACTCACGACTAGTGACGCGTAAAGGTGAAATTGGTTTGGCTGCGGAAGATCCTCAAGATCCAGCAACGACAGTGACTTATGATGAGCTAAGCTTGATTGCGAAAAGTATCAATGATGGCTTGTTATTCCGTGTAGATATGAAAACACCTGATATTGGCACGGGTTATGCGAATGTTGTAATCGATCCATTCCAAACGGGTATGCCGATGCGTGGAGAAGTCGCTTTTGATGATGTTCAGCTCAAAGTATTTAAACCATTTATCAAAGATGTACGCTCGATGGCTGGAACTTTGGCCTTGGCAGGGAAAATAAATGGCACGCTAACTCAACCTCAATTTACAGGTGAAATGCGTCTGAAAAATGGGGCGATTAGTATGATTTCGCTGCCTGTTAACCTCACCAATATGCAGCTTTATTCATCTATTCGCCAAGACACTGCAAGTATTGATGGAGCATTTAATAGTGGTCAAGGCGTTGGGCGAATAAAAGGCCGCTTTGATTGGAAAGATAATCCTCATTTATCTTTAACTTTAAAAGGCGATAATTTACTCGTTCGTCAGGCACCAATGATTACTGCGATTGTGCAACCTGATCTAAGTTTGGATGTCTACCCATTTGATCAGCGTTTAAGTTTGAAAGGAACTGTGGATGTACCGCGCGCAAGGATTTCCATGCCTGAAACCACAGCAACAGTTGTGTCGGTTTCTCCTGATGTACGTGTAGTTCATCAAGGTCAGGATCTGCTTGCGACCTTAAGAGCCGCTAAACCGTGGGATATTCGGGCAGATATGACCGTTACATTAGGCAACCAAGTTATCTTCCAAGGCTTTGAGAGTAATATTCCTTTGGTTGGACGATTACACTTGTCTCAACGTGGTTTAGAGACAGCTATGCGTGCTAATGGTGCAATTGGGGTTAGTCAGAAAGTGAAGATTGAAGCCTATGGGCAAAGCTTAGATCTGAATCGTGCGATTGCTCGTTTTAATGGCCCACTTGCAAACCCTACATTAGATATAGATGCAAATAAATCAGTGCAAGGAAGTATGGTTGGTGTTCGTGTAACAGGAACAGCAACAGTTCCAAATGTTCAGATTTATAATGATGCGGGCTTATCTGAGCAAGAGGCTCTTAATGCATTGCTGACTGGGCGTATTAATGAAGGTGGTAGTGGTTTAAGTAACACAGAAGGATTTAAATCTGATGTGAATAACACCATTGCTGCGGCTGGTATTAGTATGGGATTGGGTGGTACACGTGCATTAACCAATCAAATTGGACGAACTTTTGGATTAAGTGGATTAGCACTTGATGCCCAAGGAACAGGTGATGATACGCAGGTAAGTTTAACAGGCTACATCACACCAGATCTGTTTATTCGTTATGGTGTTGGTGTTTTCACACCTGTGAATAAATTGACATTACGTTATCAGATGAATCGCCGTTTATATTTAGAAGCGAGTCAATCATTAGAGCGGGCAATTGACGTTTTCTACAATTGGCGATTCTAAGCTTTAATAAAAAACCTGTTTTAGTAAATAAAGCAGGTTTTTTTACATCAGTAATTTGTATGTTTTTATTGCGAAGAACGCTATTTTTAGATGGTTCATTTTGCAAAATAACTTGCTTTCAGTATGATGTGTGCATCAAATTAACCGCAGTATGATGATGAAAAAAGTTTTGTTGATTGCAATAGGTTTGGTCTTGGTTGGATGTGCTGACAAAAAGCCATTAACGCCAGAAGAGAAATGGCATGGTTTTTGTGTTAGTGTAGGTAATGCAGCGCGTTCGATTACATTAGACCGTCAAAATGCAATTGAGAAACACAAAGCAATCGAACATGCGGGAAAAATTGAAGATAAGACGATCCATAAGTTCATCTTGCAGATCATAGATGAAGTGTATGAGATACCAGTTGATCAATTGAAGTCTGATCCAAGTGCAATTCGTGATGAAATGAAGCAAAAGTTCACAGAGCAGTGTTTAGCGACACCACACGATGAGCTTCCAAATTATAAATCATTTTAATGTATTTACCGAAAAGACAACACCAGTTGTCTTTTTTTATGGGTCTAATTTATTGTTTTACTGGACTTTGATCTACTACCAAAGCGGTATTTAAAAGGGTGCAACATTTCGCTATAAAATAATGGTCATCACGTAGAAATACGGCAGTTGCATTAACTTTTATTGCGAAGTCTAGTAAAATTTTGCTGTCCATATTACTTGTAAAGCTTGTAGAAAGCTGGAACTTACAAGTAATTTTTTAAAGAAGAGGAATAACACTGTGCTAGAAGCTTACCGCCAACACGTTGAAGAACGTGCCGCACTCGGAGTCCCACCGAAGCCACTTGATGATGCTCAAACTGCTGAACTTGTCGCATTATTAAAAAATCCACCAGCAGGTGAAGAAGCATATTTAGTTGACTTGCTTGAAAACCGTGTTCCAGCTGGTGTTGACCAAGCTGCTTATGTAAAAGCTGCTTTCTTAGCTGCGATTGCAAAAGGCGAAGCGACCTCTCCACTTGTATCAAAAGAACGTGCTGTTTACTTACTTGGCACGATGCTTGGTGGTTACAATGTAGCACCACTTGTTGAACTTCTAGACAATGCTGAACTTGCAGAATTAGCTGCTGAAGCGTTGAAGAAAACACTTCTTGTATTTGATGCCTTCCATGATGTTGCTGATAAAGCAAAAGCTGGCAATGTAAATGCAAAAGCAGTATTACAATCATGGGCTGATGCTGAATGGTTTACAAGCCGTCCAGACGTGCCAGAAGAAATCAAAATCACTGTGTTCAAAGTAACAGGTGAGACGAATACGGATGATTTATCTCCAGCGCAGGATGCGTGGAGCCGTCCAGATATTCCATTACACGCAAATGCAATGCTTAAAAATGAGCGTGATGGTATCAATCCTGAGAAACCAGGTGAAGTTGGTCCATTAAGCCAAATCAAAGAATTGATCGCGAAAGGCAACCAAGTTGCTTACGTGGGTGACGTTGTTGGTACAGGTTCTTCTCGTAAATCTGCAACTAACTCTGTACTTTGGTTCTTCGGTGATGAACTTCCACACATTCCAAACAAAAAAGATGGTGGTGTGTGCTTAGGTTCTAAGATCGCTCCAATTTTCTTCAATACAATGGAAGATGCAGGTGCATTACCTGTAGAAATCGACGTTGCCAACATGAACATGGGCGACGAAGTTGTATTGAAAATTGATCACACTGCAGCAAAAGTTACAGCGTTCAAAGACGGCGCTCAAATCGCTGAATCTGAACTTAAAACACCTGTACTTCTAGACGAAGTACGTGCTGGTGGTCGTATTAACCTGATCATTGGTCGTGGTTTAACAGCGAAAGCGCGTGAAGAATTAGGTCTTGAGCCTTCTACTTTATTCCGTACTCCAGTACAACCTGCTGACACTGGTAAAGGCTTCACTCAAGCTCAGAAGATGGTAGGTCGCGCATGTGGTCTTCCTGAAGGTCAAGGTATCCGTCCAGGAACTTACTGTGAACCTAAGATGACGACTGTTGGTTCTCAAGATACAACTGGTCCTATGACTCGTGACGAGTTAAAAGACTTAGCGTGCTTGGGCTTCTCATCTGATCTAGTGATGCAGTCTTTCTGTCACACAGCTGCGTATCCAAAACCAGTTGACGTAACAACTCACCATACATTACCTGACTTCATCATGAACCGTGGTGGTGTATCTTTACGTCCAGGTGACGGTATTATCCACTCTTGGTTAAACCGTATGTTACTTCCAGATACAGTAGGTACTGGTGGTGACTCACATACTCGTTTCCCAATCGGTATTTCATTCCCAGCGGGTTCAGGTCTTGTTGCTTTCGCAGCAGCAACAGGTGTTATGCCACTTGATATGCCTGAGTCTGTACTTGTTAAGTTTAAAGGTAAAATGCAGCCTGGTATCACTTTACGTGACCTTGTACATGCGATTCCTTACTATGCGATCAAAGCTGGTGACTTAACTGTAGAGAAGAAAGGTAAGAAAAATATCTTCTCTGGTCGTATCCTTGAGATCGACTTAACAGAAATGGAAAATGACTTGACTGTTGAGCAAGCATTCGAACTTTCTGACGCATCTGCTGAACGTTCTGCTGCTGGTTGTTCAATCACGCTTTCTGAAGAGAAAGTTGCTGAATACTTACGTTCTAACATCACTATGTTGAAGTGGATGATCGCTGAAGGTTATGGCGATGCGCGTACACTTGCTCGTCGTGCTGAAAACATGCAGAAGTGGTTAGACAACCCAAGCTTGTTAAAAGCTGATGCTGATGCTGAATATACAAAAGTATATGAAATCGATCTTGCTGACATCAAAGAACCAATTCTTTGCTGCCCGAACGATCCAGATGATGCAAAACTTCTTTCTGACGTTCAAGGCGACAAAATTGATGAAGTATTCATCGGTTCTTGTATGACGAACATCGGTCACTTCCGTGCAGCGGGTCAATTGTTAGATAAAGTACCAAGCGGTTCATTGTCTACTCGTTTATGGTTGGCTCCACCAACGCGTATGGACGAGCATCAATTGATGGAAGAAGGCATGTACAACATCTATGGTCGTGCTGGTGCGCGTACAGAGATGCCGGGCTGTTCATTGTGTATGGGTAACCAAGCACGTGTAGCGCCGAACACAACTTGTGTATCGACTTCTACTCGTAACTTCCCGAACCGTTTAGGTCAAGGTGCAAACGTTTACTTAGCTTCTGCTGAGCTTGCATCTGTTGCTGCGGTACTTGGTAAATTACCAAGCCCAGAAGAATATCAACAGTACGCGTCGCAAATCGACAGCGCTTCTGCTGACATCTACAAATACTTGAACTTTGATCAAATGGGTGAATACACCAAAGAAGCTGATCAAGTAGATACGAAGAAAATCCAAGCTGCTCAATTGACTTAATCTGTTGATTTAGCTAAAAATAAGGGCTGAAGATTCAGCCCTTATTTTTTATAAAATGAAAAGCATCTTAAATTTAAAAGACAATATCCTTGAGTTAGAAAATATTTTTTATAAAGAGCAAAATCTTGAGGAGTTAAAAAACTCAATCCAACAATTATTTTCTAAGATATTAAAAGTGTATCCGTATCTAAAACCTCCAACGTTTTCAATTATTCCTACTAAAAGTCTAGAATTTATCGTTTGGTATCAAGATCCGAATGCTATTACTGAGACATTGTTAATCGAGCAAAATAGTTCAGAAGCATATATATGGAAAGGTGCTGATCAGAAATGGTATTTGGATGATTTGTATTCTGAGCCACATAAAATTGCCTGCAAGTTAATAGAAATTATGCCTGGATTTCATTCTCTGCCTGAAAATCCTAGAGAGGTAAAGCATCTACTTGAAATAGGGATAATGTATTTTAATGCCAATATTTTTCCAAAGTTTTCAGAAAGAAAACTAGAAGATGATAGGGAAGTTCTTACATGGGATGATCGTTTTTTGTTGGTGGGAACTCAGTTAGAAAATCTTAGAATTTATAGCCATAAACAATGGAGCGATTTAGTTAGTAGAGAAAATTATTATTCAAAGTAAGGTAGTTGTTTATGACATTTAGGCATAATTCTGTTTAGTTGAATAAAATGAAAATTTTCTTACGATGACTGTTGTGAGCTTATAGGGAAGAATTCTTATTTTAAGTTAGAGAGGAACATTCCTATTCGCGTAGAATGTTCCTCAATTTAAATCACCAATACCCCAACATCTTCCACCACAGTCCGCCAATCACCACAAAGATGATGATATTGACCACACTCATGACAAAGCCAGCTTTCCACCATTCACCCAGTGTGGTGTAACCCGAACCAAATACCACAGGTGAAGTTCCTGTTGCATAATGGGTTAAGGTCATCATGATGCTAGAAGCTGCGGCCATCATTAAGGCAAACAACATAGGCGGTGCACCAAGCGCAATACCCGCGGTATAAAATGCAGCAAACATTGCCGTGATATGGGCGGTGGTACTTGCAAACATATAATGAGCATACAGATAAGCAAGCATCAATAACAAACATGCAGGCATCCAGCTTAAACCTAGAGAGCCAATACTATTTTCGAGTACACCTGAGAACCATGCAATTAAGCCGAGTTTATTCAAATAAGTGGCCATCATTACCAAGGCAGCGAACCAAGTAATCGTATCCCATGCACTTTTTTGTGTCAGGATATCTTCCCAGGTTAAAACACCTGTAAGTAGCAATAACGCCAAGCCTATGAATGCCGTAGTGGTTGGGTCAACTACCCAAGATGCCCCAAAAATCATGGCAGGGACACCCGCCCACAATAAAAGCAAGATACCAAATACCACAAGCATAATAATTTCATGGTAACTAATTGCACCCATGGCTTTTAATTTGTCTTTTGCAAACTGAGTTGCATTGGGTGTTTCTTTTACTTCTGGTGGATACATCCAGTAAATAATTAACGGCATCACGATTAATGCGATTAGTCCAGGGATGAACATTGCCAGTGCCCATGTACTCCAACTTAACGAGATTTCACTATTGGTTGCTTTTGCGACCAGATCCACGACTAACGGATTAGGAGCAGTAGCAGTAATAAACATGGCTGATGTGATGGGGTTAGCGTGATAACTGACAAGTGCTAAATATTTTCCCATATGTGCCTCAGTGCCTTTCGCGGGATCTGAGTCATAACTGGTTGAAATTGCGCGAACGATCGGGTGAATAATCCCGCCACCACGTGCCGTATTACTTGGGGTGACAGGCGCGATTATAAGCTCAGATAGCACCATGCTATAACCAATACCAATGGTTTTCTTGCCCCATACTGCAATAAATAGCCTAAGCGAGCGCCAAGCCCTGTTTTTTGCAACCCTTTAGAGATCATGATCGAAATACCAATCAACCAAATCAGTGGATTAGCAAAGCTGCTCAGGGCATCTTGAATTGCGCCAGTAGGACTGTCGTTGGTCACACCTGTCACTGCAACTAAGGTAATAGCAATAATAGCGATTGCACCGATTGGCATTGCCTTGCCAATGATGGCGGCAATAACACCAACAAACATAGCCAATAAATGCCACGCTTCAGGTTCGACACCGCTTGGCACAGGAATAACGAACCAAATAATGAGAGCAAGAGATATAGCGATAAATGTAGGGAGAGTTTTGAATCCCATGGGTTGTTTCCCCTTGTTGTCATGGGTTTAATCAAACTTATAGTTATTTATGAATAAATCTTTAAAGAAATAACCGTTAAGTCATAATTATTGAGGATTAGAGATCTGTAATTCAAAGAGAATTTTGTTGATTGCTTGTGAGAACGTTCAATTAATCACCATATTGTTTTGAATAGCTGTGGAATGTGCTAAGAGTGATAGAAATTTTTATTAAATTTTGATCTAACATGCTACATTTTGAACTTGCTTGATAAAACTATAAATATGGTATGGCGCAACTAAGACGTTTTGTGTATCGCACACTGCATGATGATGACTATCAAACTACTTTTAGTCGAGGCGTTAACTACTTTCTCATATTTTTGATTGTGGCAAACGCTATGGCAGTCATGCTGGAATCAATCGACTCTATTTTTTATCCAAATCAGATGTTATTTGAAACATTTGAGAATATTTCGATCGTTATTTTTTCGGTTGAGTATCTGTTGAGGGTATGGAGTATTGCGGAAAAAAACCCACAGTCTTCAGCATGGAAACAACGTTACGCTTGGATGAAGAGTGGTGGAGCAATCATTGATTTGCTCGCAATCCTTCCAGCGTATCTCAATTTCTTTGTCAATATCGATTTACGTGTCCTCAGAATTTTACGTTTATTGCGATTACTCAAATTGACGCGCTACTTTGTATCATTGCAGATATTATTACGTGTGATTCATCGAGAAAAGGGATCTTTTCAGGCGGTTATTTTTATCTTAATTATTATGATCATAATGACGGCATCTGGTATTTATGTGGTAGAAAATCAGGCACAACCAGAAGAGTTTAGCTCGATTCCAATGGCAATGTGGTGGGCAGTAGTAACATTAACCACCGTAGGCTACGGTGATGTAACGCCAGTAACGAATATGGGGAAGTTTTTAGGAGCGATGATTACTATTCTTGGGGTTGGGATCGCAGCACTGCCAGCAGGGATTTTGGCATCAGGTTTAGCCAATGAATTAAACTTACGCAATCAGAAACTGGAGCAAGAGTTTCGTGAGTCTTTACAAGCAAAAGGAATTGATTTGTTAAATGATAAAAAAGAAATTGAAAATATTCGTTTAAAAGTAGGGTTACCTAAAGAGCAAACCCATGAAATTATTATGCAATTGGTAAAGGAAAGAATATTAGAGGAGCAAGAGCAGGCCACCCAGCACAAGCAAAAGAATTACTGCCCACATTGTGGCGAAAAGTTATCTGAATAAATATGAATTTTATTGTAATAATCGATAAAAAGTTGAGAGAATTAACTGTTATAGTAAGTGCAAATTTGAACAAATGAATTATTTTTCTATATGAGTTTACTTACTTTTTTCTCTTTTATTGTGTATTCAACCGTTACCTCAATTACACCTGGTCCAAACAATATTATGTTGGCTGCTTCTGGGTTGAACTTTGGCTTAAAGCGAAGTATTCCGCATATTTTAGGGATTGGTTTTGGCTTTGGTGTCATGGTAATTCTAGTTGGTTACGGAATTGGTGCGGCATTAGGTTCTTCGCCTTTGCTTTATGAAATCCTAAAAATCATAGGGATTAGCTACTTATTGTATTTAGCCTATAAAATCTATCGAGCTGGTAGTATTAAAACGGATACCAAAGTTGATAAGCCATTAAGTTTTATGGGGGCAGCTTTATTCCAATGGGTCAATCCGAAAGCATGGATTATGGCAATGGGAGCAATTACGACTTATAGCTCGGCAAATAGTCGATTGCTAGAATTTGTTTTTATTGGTGTGATCTTTGGATTGGTGAGTATTCCAAGTGTTGGAGTATGGGCATACATGGGCGAAAAGTTGAAAATGATTGTAAACCATCCACGTAAGGTCGAATTATTTAATACAGTGATGGCACTGTTATTGGTCGCATCTGTTATTGTTCCGATTAAAGATTCAGTTCAATTTTTTATTCACTGAACTTTGGAACACCTTAATCGGACTATCTAGATATTTTTGAGAATGTGACAAAAAACTATTTTTTCTTGATGATTATTAATCATTTGCTTCGACTTGTAGGAAGAGTATGAGGATATATTCCTAACCTCAAGTGATATTATAAAGACTGATTAGCATTTAATATAACTTAAGATGGTTGTGAGTAGGTTTAGCTATTATTAAAAAAAGATAACAATAATAATTATCATTTGTGTTAACTTCTTATTTGATGTTTATCGTAATTTTTAAGCATTTTTTAAGGTTGTTCGTCAAATGAAATTCTCCCGCCATGATTAAACGGCGCTATTTACTTGTTTTACTCATTTCTTTGGCATTGATTTCCTTATTTGTTGGTGTTGGGGATGTGAGCCTTACAGGATTGATTGCAGGAAATCCACAAGACTGGCAGCTCTTTTGGACGAGTCGATTACCACGTCTGATGGCGATTGTTGTTGCAGGTGCAGGCCTAAGTGTCTGTGGCTTGATTATGCAGTCATTAAGTCGAAATCGTTTTGTTTCACCAACCACAGCGGGTTTATATGACTGTGCACGGCTGGGCATTTTAATTTCGATTATTTTGCTTCCAAGTGCTTCTATTTTTGCCAAAACTGGATTTGCGATTATTGTCACGCTGATTGGTGCGATGACATTTATGAGTATTCTTGCCACTTTAAAGCACCGAGATACGGTATTTGTGCCACTCGTTGGGATGATTTTTGGCAGCATTATTTCTGCATTTACGACTTTTATTGCTTTGCAACTTGATTTGTTGCAGAACTTAGCAGGGTGGTTGCAAGGCGATTTCTCAACCATTTTGAATGGTCAATATGAATTGATTTATTTAAGTATGCCCGTTCTCGCCTTGATTTATATATTTGCCAATCGTTTTGTCTTGGCCGGCTTGGGTGAAGACTTTGCGACAAATCTAGGTTTGAACTATAAACAGACACTTTTCTTAGGTTTGCTGCTGGTATCAGTGATTACTGGGGTGGTGATTGTGACTGTCGGCGCAATTCCTTTTCTCGGTTTAATTGTGCCAAATCTAGTCAGCCTTTATTTAGGCGATCATATTCGCAAGACGCTTTCACATACGGCATTGCTTGGTGCGTTGCTGGTCTTACTGTGTGATGTTTTTGGTCGAGTGGTGATTTATCCCTATGAGGTTTCGGTCAGCCTGATTATGGGTGTAGTCGGTAGTTTGATCTTCCTGTGGTTATTACTCAGGAGGTATCGATATGCATAATACGACGAAACTGGTTGTACTTGCGGTTGCTGTATTGGTCAGCATTGGATTATATCTCGGTTGGAATCTCGGGGTAGCGTGGCAGTATGCACTGGGACTGCGTTTAAGAACGGTCGCTGCAATTGTTGTTGCAGGTGTTGCAGTTGGTGTTTCAACCTTGGTTTTTCATACGATTGTGAATAATCGCGTAGTCACGCCGCAAGCTTTAGGTTTGGATAAATTATACGAACTATCTAAAACTGCAATTATTTATTTCTTTGGTGCGAGTACGTTGTTGTCGCTTAATTTTGTGACTGATTATTTGATCAGTTTGTTGTTAATGGTGACTTTTGCTTTATTACTTTATCGCTTCATTTTCCAAAAAGTAGCGCAACAAAATATTTATTTCTTGCTGTTGGTTGGTCTGATTTGTTCGACTTTATTTGACAACATGACCACCTTTTTTCAGGTCCTGCTCGATCCAGATGAGTTTCAAGTCGCTGCATACGCAGGCTTTGCAAGTTTTAATGTAGTGAAGTTGGAAACGGTCGCGCTATCGTTGCTGACCATTCTCCCCATTCTTTTTTATAGTTTTCGACACTATCACATATTGAATGTGATGGCGTTGGGACGAGATCATGCGTTAAATCTCGGATTGAACTATGACAAAACCAGCCGCTTGTTATTGATCCTCGTGGTATTGGCACTAGCATCTGCAACGGCACTCGCAGGTCCAATGATGTTCCTTGGCTTATTGGTACTCAATATCACATTGGAACTATTTAAAACCCATCATCATCATATTTTACTGCTCGGTATTGTTTTAGTGAGTGTGCTATGTCTTATGCTCGGTCAATTTATCGTATTACATGTACTGAATTTTAAAACCACATTGAGCGTGATTATTAACTTTGTCGGTGGAATTTATTTCTTCTGGATATTATTGAAGGAAAATAAAAAATGGCAATAGAGCTGAAGAATTTACGAAAAAGCTATCATCAACAGTGCGTCGTCAATCAAGTCTCAGTCACGATTGCCAAAGGAAAATTTACCGCATTTATTGGGCCAAATGGTGCAGGTAAAAGTACGGTACTTTCGATCATGAGTCGTCTGATCGATGCAGATCAGGGTCAGGTATTGTTGGATGGGCAAGATTTACGTGACATGAAAAGTGCGGATATTGCCAAAAAAATGGCGATTTTAAAGCAGTCCAATCATACCGATTTACGGCTTAGTATTGAGGATCTGGTGGCATTTGGAAGGTTTCCATATTCTCAGGGGCGTCTGACCCAGCAAGACCAAGACATTATTGATCGTTCAATTGCTTATATGGATTTGCAATCGATGCGTCATCGTCAGCTAAGTGAGTTGTCTGGTGGGCAGCGACAACGCGCCTACATTGCGATGATTCTGGCACAGGACACCGAATATATCTTATTGGATGAGCCGTTGAATAACTTAGATATGAAGCATTCTGCTCAAATTATGCGTGTGCTGAAAGATCTTGTTGAAAATCATGGCAAATCCATCATTGTCGTGATTCATGATATTAACTTTGCCTCTGTGTATGCCGATCACATTATTGCAATGAAAAATGGTGAGTTAGTCTATCAGGGACATCCACAGCAGATTATGAATGAAAGCACTTTAGAAACGATTTTTGATTTCCATATTCCGATTCAACAAATTCAGCAACACAAATTAGGTTTGTATTTTATTAGTTAGGAGTTCGTTATGCTGTTTAAGAAGACATTGCCAATCATGATGTTGAGTGCAGTATTGGCTGCATGTGGTCATTCAAATGAACCTTCTGCGGCACAGGAAGGAACTACAAACAGCCATGAAATGATGAGTTTTAACAGCAAAGCAGGGCAGATTTCGATCCCATCGAATTTGTCTCGTATTGCAGTATTAGATACCAATGCATTGAATACTATTCATGCACTTGGGGCAGATGATAAAGTCGTTGCTTTACCCAAAGGAACACCGTTACCTGAAGCGTTAAAGAGCTTCAATAATGGGCAGTATCTTGATGTAGGCACAGTCAAAGAGCCAAATCTGGAGAGAATTGCGGGAAGTCAGCCTGAGTTGATTTTAATGAGCGGGCGTATGGAAAACCTAGTGAATCAGCTTAAGCAAATTGCACCTACTTATTTTGTGGATGTGGATTACAACGATCAGTTTAATTCGTTTAAACAACAAACCTTGAATATAGCTGAAATGGTTGGCAAAAAAACTGAGGCAGAACAGCAATTAAAAAATTTGGAGCAAGATATAGCAGCATTAAAAGAAAAAACTAAGGGTAAAACTGCATTAGTGATTTTGGTAAATAACAGCAAGATTGCAGCTTATGGTTCGGGTTCAAGGTTTGGTAATATCCATGATTTATACGGTTTTACCCCTGCAGATGCTTCGATTAAAGTGGGCTTGCATGGGATGGCTATTTCACATGAGTTTATTGCCCAAAAGGATCCAGATTATTTATTTGTGATTGATCGTGGCGCTGCTATTACGGACAATCAAGAGGGCGCAAAACGGGTATTGAATAACAATATTGTCAATCAATCGAAAGCAGCCAAAAATGGCAATATTGTTTATTTGGATTCAAGCAATTGGTATCTAATGAATAATGGTTTAGGCGGTATGCAGGCAATGGTGAAAGAAGTAGCTGATGCTGTGAAATAAGCCTCAGTCATGATAGCGCGTGTGTGCACGAAGCAGAATCTGTCGTTAAGCAACGACAGATTCTTTGTTAGCTGAGTATTTTGCGTAAGCTAAAGCGATTAATAGTACAATTAAACCACCTAAGCTTAAAACGAAACCCACCCAAATTGGGGCTAACCAACCCATGTTATGGCTCAGTACCCATCCACCTAAAAAAGCACCAAGGGCATTGGCTAGGTTGAAGGCTGAGTGATTCAACGATGCTGCTAAAGTTTGAGCATCCCCAGCGATATCCATTAAATGAGTTTGTAAGGCACTACCTAAACCAATCACGGTAAAGCCAATCAAAAATAAGGCAGCGATGGCCGTATAAAGATTCTCCATCATAAAGCTGGCGAGCACAAAGGTGAGGGCGGAACTGATTAAAATCCCAATCATGGTTTTAAATAAATGGCGGTCTGCAAGCCAACCCGCAACTAAACCACCAATGACCATACCCACGCCCCAGATTGCCAACGCAATCGGAACAACAGAAATATCGGCATGTGTATACTCAGTGAGGATCGGGGAGACGTAACTATAAACGGAAAACATACCGCCAAACCCAATTGCGCCAACGGCAAGTGTTAACCACATATTAATATTTTTTAAGCCTTTCAATTCAGCCCGAATACTTGCAGTTTTTTGTGGGCGAATATTGGGTACAAAAAGTCCGATGCCGATCAAGGTGATAAAGGCAATTAAAGCTGAAAACTCAAATCCTGTTTTCCAGCCGAATTGCTGCCCAAGCCATGTGGCGATAGGTACACCAATCACATTCGCGATAGTAAGTCCCATCATCACTTGAGCAATTGCAATCGCTCGGCGTTGTTTACCAGCTAGCTCTGCTGCAACTAAAGCCGCTACGCCAAAGTAAGCACCATGTGGAAAACCTGCAATAAAACGAGAGACTAACATTGCTTCTGAGCTTGTTGCTAAGGCAGTGGCAGCATTTGCTAGGCCATAAAACAACATCAATGCAAGTAGCAATGTTTTGCGAGGAACTGTGGCACCCAAGATCGCAATAATGGGAGCACCAACCATAACACCGAGTGCATAGGCACTAATGAAATATCCAGCATGAGGAACACTGACATTTAAATCTGTGGCTATTTCCTGGATCAGTCCCATTGCAACAAATTCAGTTGTGCCAATACAAAAACTACCAATCGCAAGTGAAAAAATCACCAGAAATAAAGAATAGTGTTTTGGCGGGGAAGAAAGAGTGGGAGAGCTTGAGGAAGACATACGATCTCAAAATATATAAAGCGGCGATATTATATCGGGCACATCACAGAAATGTGAAAAAGAACACAAATTTTATAAATGTTATCTAAATTTGCAACTCTAGATTTGAATAGTAATACTAAATGTTTATGATAATTATTTTCATTTATGTATAATGCTGTGCATAGAATAATTGGCTGAACCACTACGCTTAATCAATGAGTAAGTGGATGAAAGGATGGGAAACAACTGTGAAAAAATTATTGATAGCATCATTGGCTCTAATCTCATGTTATAGCACTGCACACGAACCTTATGTTGCACCAGTAGCATATCAAACCACCAATACGCAGGTTGCAATTTTGGCTGGTTATGCTGAAGAAGCTTTGCATAGTGAATATGCATTAAAAAGTCCGAAGTTTGAAATCACCGATCCAAAACAAGTTAAAAGCACGATAGAGGCAGACTCAAAACTGGGAACGGCTACGGTATTTGATTTGAAATTACCTGAAGCGGGGACTTATCGAGTACAAACCACAGCAAGCTATCCGTTGAAATATGTGCAAGATCAAAAAGAATGGAAATTGTTCTTTGATATGGCAGCGGATAAAGCACCTGCAAAATCTGAACGAGATTATTTGATCCCTGCCGATCTTAAAACTAAGAAAATTAATCCAGTGGAAGTTACTCGTGAATGGACCTTATTGACCTACGTGACGAAGGAAAAAGCTTCACCTGTACAGCCAATCGCAGCGCCGATTCAAGTTGAGTTTTCAACACATCCGAATGAACTAAAAGCTAATCAGCCTACAAAAGTAAAAGTTGCGAAAGCAAATCAACCTTTAGCCAATGCAGAAGTTGTAGTCCGTGCTAAGGGGGCAACGGATGAACAAGCGCAAACACTAAAAGCAGGCACTGATGGATCTGTAGATTTAATATTCCCACGCGCAGGTGAATATTTAGTTGAAGTTACAGAGTCAGTTGATAGCAAGAAAAAACCAAGTAATCAGTTTTATAGCATTATTAGTTTATCTGTAAATTAAAGGTATATGACAAAGGCTAAACATTGTTTAGCCTTTGTCATGATATTCATCCAATTTGAATATTTGTAGATGGATATTTAACACGACTTTTCCGTGGTGTTGCTATTAAATATGCTAGGGTTAAAGGTCCTAGTCTCCCTGCAAACATAAGCGTAATGATTACAATAAGACTTCCATCATGCAGTTCACCTGTCGCGCCTCGTGATAATCCAACAGTGCATATTGCGGATATGACTTCGAACAGTAAATCTAGAAACTGTAGTTTGGGTTCGAGTAAAAGGATAACAAAAAAACCTACAAAAATTAAAAGTCCAGTGATCAAAGCAACGGCAAGTGCTTTGTAAGTATTTTCTTTGGAAATAGAATGCCTGAATAATCTAACTTCATCATTGCGTTTTAGAAATGCTACAACACTTAAAATTAAAACAATAAAAGTACCAATTTTTATGCCACTGGCTGTACTTAAAGATCCGCCCCCAATGATCATGAGCAACATCACTAATAAGGTAGTAGAGTCATTCAAGGATGCTGTATCTAAGGTATTAAAACCAGCTGTACGAGGTGTTGTAGCTTGAAACCATGCATTTGTCATTTGCTCAGTTGCGCTCATTGTCCCTAAGGTTAGGGTATTATTTGCTTCTAGTATCCATATAAGAATAAAAGCAACTAAGTTGAGTATTAGCGTTGCTAAAATGACAATCTGGCTATTTAGTGATAGTTTTTTCCAACGTTTATTTTGTTTAATATCCATTAGCACTAAAAAGCCTAAACCACCCAAAATGTACAAGAAACTGATACTTAAACAGATGATATAGTGGCTTTGCAAGCTCATTAGACTATCTGAAAAAATTGAAAAACCTGCATTGTTAAAGGCGGAAATACTAAAGAAAACAGCATAATATAACCCATGTGCAAAACCATATATTGGTGTAAAAGCAATGGTTAAAATTAATGTGCCAATCAATTCAAAAATTAATGAATATATGACAACACCCTTTGCTACAAATGTAACTTTGGATAGGCTGGTTTGCCCTAGACTGTCTTGAGCCATAATTTGCTGCTTTAAACCGAGTTTGGGGGACAGGCTTAATGCAGCTAAAATTGCAAAAGTCATAAAACCAAATCCACCTAATTGGATCAGTAATAAAATCACGATTTGTCCAAAAAGTGTAAAACCTGTTCCAGTGTCTATAATTGCAAGTCCAGTGACAGTAACAGCAGATGTTGCCGTAAATAATGCTTGGAGCCAGCTAACTTCAACTTCGGCTGCGATGGGGAGTTTAAGGAGAATAGTGCCAAGAATGATAAAGCTGAGAAAGCCCATTGCTAATAATGCAGGTGGGCTAAAATTAAGTATTTTTTGACTTTTCATTATAGAAACTTTTCAGATTTAGATGAAACTATTAGATATTTTTTTAAGGTAGGGAAGTAGTCCCTCTAAAATTAGAATATCATTCGTTTTGAGGGTGAAGTTATTGTCTATCTCATAAAATACATCTTGATTACGTTTAATCAATAGTGCTTTTACTTCTGGAACACTTTGCATGATACCAAATAGGTTGATACCGTTGAGTTTTGGTGAAATAGGTATATTGATAATATAACGATCATCTTCTAAATACATATAACGGCTGACCATCGGGTAGTTGAGCGCTTGGGCAACGCGAACACCCATATCTTCTTCAGGATGAATGATTTTATCAATATTTAAATGAGAAAGAATTGTATGATGAGCTTTTGTTTTCGCTTTAACCCAGATTTTATCGATACCTAAATTTTTAAGATTAAGCACACAAAGGATACTTGCTTCAATATCTTCACCGATGGCAACGACAACAGCATCACAATTTTGGATATTGAGCTCTTCGAGTACATGTTCATCTGTCGCATCGGCAATAGCAGCATGTGTAATTTTCTCTGCGATACTTTCAACATGGCGCTTAGTAATGTCAATGCCAATAACATCATGGTGTGATTTTGTAAGTTCAAGTGCAACAGTTGCGCCAAAACTACCTAACCCAATAACTGCAAATTGAGCCATGTGTTTCCTTGATCAATAAAAATTATTTGCGCAAAATCTTAGTTTATATTGTAGAGGAAGTCTAAATAAATTAAATTTAATTTAAATAATTAATTGATAAATATTAACTTATTTGTTTTTAGCTCCCTCATATTCTATCTATTCATCCATCGCATTGCTGTAAAATTTTACACCCAATTTAATGCGATCACGTCCATTACTCATACGCCAGCGATTGGTGTCTCTTAACGAGTAAACACAACCACAATACTCTTGTTGATAGAATTCTTCTCTTTTACTGATTTCTAGCATACGTACTGCACCGCCATGCTTGCGCCAATTATAGTCCCAATATTCGATATTAGGATAATGTGCAGCGGCGCGGAGACCACAGTCATTGATTTGCTGCATATTCTTCCAGCGAGAAATCCCCAATGAGCTGCTAATCAAGCTAAAGCCATGTTCATGGGCATATAATGCGGTTCTTTCAAAACGCATATCAAAACACATCGTGCAACGGATGCCTTTTTCAGGTTCATTCTCCATGCCTTTGGCGCGAGCAAACCAATTATCGGTATCGTAATCACAGTCGATAAAAGGAATATTATGTTTCTGCGCGAAACGAATGTTTTCTTCTTTTCGGATTAAATATTCTTTGACTGGATGGATGTTTGGGTTATAGAAAAAAATCGAAAAGTCGATACCAGATTCGATGAGGGTTTCCATGACTTCACCAGAACATGGCGCACAGCAGGAATGTAATAGTAATTTATCATGACCTTTAGGTAAGGTTAGTTTTTGGCGTTCAAGAGACATGTTTAACAAGAGAAATAAGTGAATTATTGATTATTGTAAAAGTTTTAGGTGACACAAAACTCTGAATTTAGTGAAAATTTTTCAGCATAAAATGAAATTAATTTAACTTAAAAAAATGTAAAAAGTTCAAAATATTTTCTCGTGTATGCGCTGTTTAATATGTGAATGATAAAGTAAAGTCATATTGAGGTAAGCTAATTAATTTTATGTTAAGATGAAATAAATTCAATTTTGGTTTTGGTCGTGTTAGAGCTTCGTCATTTAAAAACACTGATTGCTTTACGAGAGCATGGTTCATTGGTTGCTGCTGCAGCGGATTTATGTTTAACGCCATCCGCGATTTCTCATCAACTTAAAGAATTGGATCATTGGTATGGGGTAGAGGTGGTAAATCGTCGCAGTCGTCCCGTGACTTTTTCCAATGTCGGACAACGCCTACTCAAGCTTGCAGATGATATCTTGCCGCAAGTACAGATAGCCCAAACGGACATTACTCGGATTGTGCATGGGCAGACAGGACGTATTATTTTTTCTTCCGAATGCCATAGCTGTTTTGATTGGTTGATGCCATTATTAAATCAATATCGTCACCAATACCCAGATGTGGATTTGGACTTTGCAGCAGGTTTTGAATCCAATCCACATGAGTTGTTGCAAAATGCTGAATTTGATTTATTGATTACAGCTGATCCTATCGCTTTAAAAGGGATCGAATATTTCCCAATTTTTGAATATGAATCGCGTTTAGTTTTATCCAATACACATCCACTTGTGCGAGCCGAACAAGTTACAGTGCAGGACTTAGCTGAACAGACCTTGATTACTTATCCAGTTGATAAACATCGTTTGGATATCATGGCGCACTTGTTTATTCCTGAGAATATCCAGCCTAAACATATACGGACAACAGATTTAACCCAAATGCTTATTCAGTTGGTTGCCAGTGGGCGGGGCGTAGCGGCTTTGCCTGATTGGGTCGTGAATGAATATGAACAAAAGGGTTGGGTTGTCAGTCGCCGCTTGGATTGTGTTTCACCGCAGGGCCTAAGACGTACACTGTATGCAGGCTATCGAACTGAAGAAAAAGAGAAAAATTATTTTGAGGGCTTTTTAAAGCAATTAGAAAAATTTTCAAAAAAACGTACGGTATATTACGAACGCTAATATATGGTGGTACCCAGAAAATCACTTAGGAGCAGGGTTGTTTCTAAGTGATTTTTCACTTTTCTCAGTGTCCTTACTTATGGTTGAATCGTTGACTAGGATTTTCCAATCAAAAGTGAAAGGATACCTGCTGCGATCAAAGGACCTACAGGTACACCACGGAGTAATGCAACCCCTGCAACTGTACCAATCAATAGGCCTGCAATGACATCGGGTTGACTGGTCATAAGTTTCATGCCACGACCGCCCAGCCATGCAACCAATAATCCTATGGCAATGGCGATTAAAGACTTCACGCTGATGAAAGACTTTAAAATATTATCGCCACTGATCTTGCCACTCGCAATCGGTGCGAGGACACCAATGGTTAGAATAATAATTCCAATATTTAAGCCATGTTGCTGGATATAAGGGAAAAATTGGTCTAAAGGTGTGAGTTTCACCACAATCAATACAGCAGCAGCTATCGTAACCGCCGTATTGTGACTAAAAATGCCACAAGCAAGTAAGATGATGAGTACCAATAAATTAACATCAAGCTGAGAAAACATATTGAGAAGAAAAAGCAATAAAGTTGAATTGTATCGTAATTTGTGAAGCTACCTACCAATAATTTACATGATGGTAAAACAAGCAGATTCTTTGATCTACTTTGTCTCTGCTGTCATTAAGATTTTATGCATGATAATTATGCATTTTGGCTTGATAGAGTTGATCAAATGCGTATGCAAGGTCAGCAAGTGTCGTTGCTTTTAATTTTGCTAAAAGAATATCTTGTGCTTGTTGCATCGCATCTTCTAAGGCCGCATTTACAACACGTTCAACACCACATTCTGGATTTTCTCGTTCATTACCGATCGCGAAAATGGTTGGTTCACCTACTGCATTATAAATATCTAATAATGTTGTTTTTTCTAAGTCAGCTATAAGATGCCAACCTCCTTTGGGTCCCTTTACCGATTGTATAAAACCTGCATTTTTTAATCCTGCCATTGTACGTCTGACGACTACAGCATTGGTTGAAAGCATATGCGCAATTTCTTCCGAAGTAAAAATCTTATTTTCTCGTGCCATATGAAGTAAGACATGGAGCATTCGAGAAAGTTTGCTATCGGTACGCATAGGAATATAAGGCTAATTTAGAATTGAGACACTAATGTAACATTAAAAGTTGCAAATATAAATAAAAGGCATTATTGTAACTTTAAAAGTTACTTAATGGTGTTTGAAATGAATTACGATGTGGCAATTATTGGCGGTAGTTATGCCGGTTTGGCAGCAGGCTTACCATTGGGTCGTGCAAGAAGAAAAGTCGTAATAATAGATGCAGGACAACGTAGAAATCGCTTTGCAGATCACTCACATGGTTTTCTAACACAAGACGGCACACTTGCGAGCGAAATCGCACAGATCGCCAAGCAGCAATTACTTCAATACCCAACAGTGGACTGGATTGATGGGCAGGTAAAGCGGTTAGAAAAAAAAGATGATCTTTTTCATATTTGTATTGATGGTACACAGGCGGTAAGTGCGAAAAGAATCATCATTGCAACTGGCGTACAAGATCAACTGCCTGAGATCACGGGGCTTAAAGAACGGTGGGGCAAAAGTATTTTTCATTGCCCTTACTGCCATGGTTATGAGTTAAATCAAGGAAAAATTGGGTTAATTGCAAGTTCTGAGCATTCAGCCCATATGGCAATGTTATTACCCGAATGGGGGAGCGTGACCTACTTTTTGAATGGTCAACCTTTAGCTGCTGAAACAGAATTACAGTTGATTGAACGAGGTGTCGTGATTGAAAAAAGACCTGTTGCAGAAATTATTGAACACAGCACAGTTGTGCTGTCTGATCAAAATCATATTACTTTTGAGGGGATATTTGTCACAACGCGATGTGTAATTTCTCAAGATTGGATACATAAGCTCTCATGTGAGTTAGAGCACAACCCGATGGGAGAAATAATAAAGACCAATGCTTTAAAAGAAACTTCGATATCAGGTGTATTTGCTTGTGGAGATGTAGCTCGATTAGGTGGGTCTATATCTTTGGCTGTAGGTGATGGGACGATGGCAGGTGTTGCCGTACATCGATCACTCGTTTTTTAGCCTAACATAGGGGGTTTAAAGGTCATATTCACAATGCATGTAGAAATGACCTTTTATCCACATTAAGCAAGTTTTCGATTTGCTTCGTATTGGTAGCTAGAAATTTGTTCATCCCAAAATCTTTGCCAAAGGTCACAATACTCTAAGCAAAGATCATGGATTAGGTCATAGTCAGACTCGACGCAAGCCTGAGCCAAGACAAACCATAAATCATCTTCATGGTCATCATCAGCTGCTTCGGCGGATGCATCATGTGAGACGCCATGGACATAGTAATAACCACTATCTACATTAAAACCTACAGCCTTGGTTGCTTGACGCAGTGCAGGACTAAAGAGAATAACTTCTTCTTCGGCAACTGCCAGTAAAGCTGTTACGGCCTGATAATGATCAAAAGTATTTTCTAAAAAAGTACGAACTTTCTGCGCAATAATCGAAGGTTGATAGTTGTTACGTTCTGATTGTGTGAGTTCAAAATCATCAAGCACATCTTCAAATAAGGGATAATGTGCGTATTCAGGATTACCTGAGTAATATTGATTCTTATCTAAAGCAGGACGAAAACCGAATTCATCTAGAATGTTAAGATTTAATAAAAAACGAGGATACATTTTAGAACCAGCGAAAAGCCTTGGCTCTAGTTGTTTTGTTTGGAACTGAGCCATCAGTAGTGCATCAGTGAAAACTTGTACGATCGCATGTCGATATTCTAAGTGAATATGTTTTAACGTTTCTTTATCAATTAAACCATCGTTCAGAAGTTGAATAGCAGGGTGTTTTGAAACAGGATGCTTTGAAATTTCTGCTCTTAAATTGTTAAGAAAGTCCAAATTCTTGTTCCATACTTCTGCAGAAACACTATTCCTCATACCGTCTATAGCTTTCTGCCTCGGATTGTCAAAGTTCTCAAATATTTTTGGCATAGTTTTTACTCAATGAATTAATAAATATTATTGCTTTTCCAATGATATAGTTCGATTTTTTTTGGTTGTTTGTGAATATAACTATTGGTCCAACCAAAGATCTTTTTATTGGATAAAATAAATATAAGGTGATTTAGGAGTGAAATCAATTTATTAAATATGCTAAAAAATAACCATATAGATTAATAAATAATCATAAAATAAATAAAAGGTGAATTACTTCACAGTAATGTTTGAAAATATTTTCTAATAGAAAAAAATATTTACAAATCATCTTGTGTGTTTTTACCTTTTTGCTTAACGTATAATGGTGGACTTGAGTAGAAATACTATATTTTCTACTGTGTTCATGGAATAATATGAACAAATGCATAGTCGCCAAAGTTTATCAGCCTATAAACTATGCCTAAATAATATATTAAGTTTATATTATAATTTGAAAAGGATAATAAAATGTCAAAAAAAGAAGATATTATTGCAACGGCTCTAAACCTCTTCAATCGTCATAATTATAGTTCAATTGGGGTGGATCGAATTATTAGTGAGTCAGGTGTTGCAAAGATGACTTTCTATAAGTACTTTCCATCTAAAGAAAATTTGATTGAAGAATGTTTATCTAGAAGGAATAAGAGTATCCAAGAGGCAATTGAACAAGAACTCAGTCAACTGGCAGAAGATGACTATATAGGTAAGATTAAAGCTGTTTATTTCTGGCATTTATCTTGGTTTAATTCAGATGATTTTCATGGTTGTATGTTTCAAAAAGCATCCTTAGAAATATTACAGCAATATCCCTCTATTATTCGTCCGATAGCTGAATATAGAACATGGCTGATGGCGTTAGTTGAGGATTTATTTGAAAAGGCAAAAGTATTCCAACCGCATGTCTTAACTGCAATGTATATCAATATATTAGATGGTATGATTGCCTATGCAAAGGTGAATGAAGATCATGATGAAATAGAGAAGTGCTGGTATTATATTGAACGTTTGATATATTTAGAAGCAGCTTGATTTTGGCATGACATATTGAATAAGCTGGATTTAATAAAAAAACCGAGTGGTTTAATTCACTCGGTTTTTTATATTGTGTAGGCGTTTAAATATTATTTCTCAACGAAAGCACGCTCAATAACATAATCACCCATCACCCCCATACGTGGAGATTCAACGAGACCATGTTGATCTAGAAGAGCAGCAACATCTTTGAGGAATGCAGGGCTACCACAAAGCATTGCACGATCAGTTTCACGGTTGAAGCGAGGTAAACCAATTTTTTCAAATAATTCACCTGTTTCAATTGCTGTTGTTACACGACCTTGTGTATGGAATGGTTCACGAGTAACGGTAGGGTAATAGACTAACTTGTCTTTAATTCCGAGTTCTTCGAAAAACTCATGATTTGGTAGGTCATTCAAAATCAGGTCTTGATAAGCAAGTTCAGAGATATAACGTGTACCGTGTACTAATATCACTTTTTCAAACTTCTCGTAGGTTTCTGGATCTCGAATAAGTGCAAGGAAAGGAGCAAGGCCTGTACCAGAAGATAAAAGATATAAATTTTTACCTGGCAATAAATCATCATGTACTAAAGTACCAGTAGGTTTTTTTGAAATCAGAATTTCATCACCAACTTGAACTTTTTGTAAAATAGATGTTAAAGGGCCATCTTGTACTTTAATTGAGAAGAATTCGAGTTCTTCTTCATAGTTCGCACTTGCAATCGAATAAGCACGCATTAAAGGCTTGCCATTCACTTCAAGTCCGATCATCACAAACTGGCCATTTTTAAAACGTAAGCTTGTATCGCGTGTGGTTTTAAAACTGAAAAGTGTGTCATTCCAGTGGTGAACATGAGTAATGCGTTCAACGTTAAAAGCAGCCATTAAAGGTCTCGATCACATATAAAAGAAACAGATTGCTATTCTAATCTAAAATCATTCTCGATAAACTGAATATATTTAATTGTGTTTATAAGAAAAAGTGATGATTGACGCTGTAACGATGCCAATAATTGGTTATATGCATTCACCTTATCGTGAAAAATTTGGTATTCCACGACAGCCAAATCTAGTAGAAGTCGAGTGCTTTATAGAGATGGTAGAGCCATATAACGATTTGTTGGCTTTCGAAGGCTTAGAGCATTTCAGTCATTTGTGGTTGGTGTGGCAATTCCATGATAATAAAAAGATTGATAATAGTTTGGATAGAAAGTCAAAGTTTCGTGCACAAGTACGTCCACCACGTTTGGGAGGGAATAAAAAAATAGGAGTTTTCGCAACAAGAAGCATGTATCGTCCATCTCCAATAGGCTTATCCGTAGTACGTTTTCTTCGTGTGGAAAAACATGGCAAAACTGTTCGTTTATACGTCACTGGAGCAGATCTATTAAATGGTACACCGATTTTAGATATTAAGCCTTATATTCAGTATTCAGACGCAATCAGCGACTCCGTGAGTGGTTATGCTCAGGAACAACCTGTACGTAAGTTGATACAATGGACGGAAACTGCTCAATTGCAACAGCTTCAGTTATTCAGGCAAGGTATTTTAAATAAAAGAGTATTAGACGAACTCGAACAAGTGTTATCTTTAGATCCTCGTCCTGCATATCAAGATGATGCATCGCGAGTATATGGAATGTGTTTTGCAGAATTGAATATTCAATTTACAGTTGATGAATGGAAAATCTTAATTGTAAATGTAGAACAAGCAAATTTAAAAATATAAATGGGTTATAAATTTGGGGAAATAACGGTGATGCAAGCGCAAGCAAAATTTTCAAACTTTTCTTTTACAGTGGATGTGACATGGTGTTTAGAGCAATTACAAAAAGATGGACTCATTACTGAGCGTGACAAACTACTTATCCAGACCACACATCGACAAAAAGAACAATTGAAATGGCATCCATTACAATGGATTGCAAATTTTAAATTAAAAGATCAGCTAAATCCTACGGCCACATTAAATTTAAGCCGTTTAAGTCAGTGGCTAGCTGAAAAAGCTGAGATTCCCTTGTTTGTAATTGATCCATTAAAGGCAGATGTAACGGCGTTGACCAGTGTTATGTCTCAAGAGTTTGCGGTTAGAAATCATATTCTAGCAGTCGAAGTGCATGCTGATCGTATTTCTATCGGAACGGATCAACCATTCTCAACAGAATGGCAGAATAATTTAGAGCGGAGTTTAGCACCGAGAAAAATAGACAAAGTTTTTTTGAATCCTGAACAATTACAACGTTATTTGCATGAATATTATCAAGTTAGTCGGGCTGTCAATTCATCACAGAATACCAATACATCTGAGCGTAATAATAAAGGGGTAGAGGCGCTTTTACAGTTAGGCGATACACAAAATCCAGATGCGAATGATCAACATATTGTTAAGTTGGTGGATTGGGTATTTCAATTTGCATTTGAGCAAGGAGCTAGTGATATTCACCTAGAACCACGTAAGGATACAGGTAAAGTACGTTTCCGCATCGATGGGGTATTGCATACAATTTATAATATGCCTGCAAATACACTAACAGCGGTTATTTCTCGTATCAAAATTTTGGGTCGGATGAATGTTGCTGAGAAACGCAAGCCACAAGATGGTCGTTTAAAAACGCGAACACCGAAGGGACAAGAGACAGAATTGCGTCTTTCTACTTTGCCGACTGCTTTTGGTGAAAAGTTGGTCATGCGTATTTTTGATCCAGAAGTGTTAGTACGGAGTTTTCAACAGCTTGGCTTTGAAGGGCAACTATTACAAAGTTGGAAACAGCTCACGCAACATAGTCACGGAATTATTTTGGTGACGGGACCTACTGGTTCTGGTAAAACCACAACACTATATTCATCATTGAAACAATTGGCGACTGAACAAGTCAATGTTTGTACCATTGAAGATCCGATTGAAATGCTTGAACCCAGTTTTAATCAAATGCAGGTCAATCCAAACATTGAGCTAGGTTTTGCTGATGGGGTTCGTGCTTTAATGCGCCAAGATCCTGATATTATTATGGTGGGAGAGATTCGTGATCATGATACAGCTAATATGGCGATTCAGGCAGCATTGACAGGACATCTAGTATTATCAACGCTTCATACCAATGATGCGCCGTCGAGTTTGACTCGTTTGCATGATCTTGGTGTACAGCCTTTTTTGACTTCCGCCACTATTTTAGGTGTATTAGCCCAGCGTTTAGTACGTCGATTGTGTCCTAATTGCAAACAAGAAACCCCAATGAATGAACAAGAGTGGGAACATTTAACTTTTGATTACATGATGGATATGCCAACGACGATGTATAAGGCTGTAGGGTGTGAAGCTTGTCGTTATACAGGTTATAAAGGGCGTATTGGCATTTATGAGTTTATGCCTGTGAGCTTAGAATTGAAATCTATGATTAGTGCACATGGCACACTCAATGATCTCCGAGTTCAAGCAAAAAAAGAAGGTGTAGAACCTTTACGAATTGCGGGTGCTCGGAAGGTGATTGAAGGCACAACAACTTTGGAAGAGGTTTTAAGGGTAGTTCCATTGAATTAAAAATTAGGAAATAAAAAAAGCAGTACGCGCTGACATACTGCTATTCCCACGTTTATTATTATCCGTTTTTTATTATATTACTTAGTTAAAATCAGGCGGTTATTGCGAGTCAAACGCAAACGATATTCTTCCCCAGCATGCATGATACGAATTTCACGTCCTAAAGCAAAAAGGTTATTTGAATGCAGCATTGGTAACGATTGAGCTGAGTCTGTGCTACGAGTGAATAAGTTAAATGGTGCGTTCATTTGTTGTGCTCCGTGGTGTGTTTTTTAATGATTTAAATGATAATCATTATCGAATACGCCTGTCAACGAAATTTTTGCTAATTTACAAAATCATTTATTATTTTTTTATTTAGGATATGTAATTGATTTGTCTGGTTCCTTATACTTTTTATAAATCTTAGAGATATTAAACTTTTATGACTAAAGCGATTGTTGAAGTTGCGATTGCAATTCTATTGCATAAATCAAAAGTGCTTGTTGGATGGAGGCAGGCTGATCAGCATCAGGGGAATAAGCATGAATTTCCAGGTGGTAAAGTCGAACAGAATGAAACACCTGAACAAGCGTGTAGGAGAGAGGTGTACGAGGAAGTCGGAATCGGTTTAAAAGATTGGCATAAATTTGATGTTATTCAACATGAATATGATGATTTGATTGTACGTTTGCATTTATTTCATGCTTATGTTCCAGAAGAGTTGTTGGATTTAATTCATCAGCCATGGACATGGTATAGTCGAGATCAATTGCAAAGTTTAAATTTTCCGAAAGCGAATAAAACGATTATCGAGCGATTGGTATGGTCACACCTAATTAAGATTAGTGATCTTTTGCCTACATTGCCAGATCGTGATGCACAATTTTATTGGCGTAATAAAGATCAAACCATTGCAGAAGTCCAACAACAATTATTGCAATTAACTGATCTGCAATTAAATAAATTAATTATCAATATTAGTCTTTGGCAGCAGTTTAGTTCTGAGTTACAAGCAAAAATTCAGACGATTCATCTAAAACAGTCACAGCTTATGGACTTAAAACGTGGTGAATTAATTGTTGGCAAACGTTTTATCGCTGCTTGTCATGATGCTGTCTCTTTAAAACATGCTCATCATATAGGTTGTGACGCTGTGTTTCTAAGTCCAGTACATCAAACTGAGACTCATCCAGAAGCAAAAGCATTAGGGTGGGATGGTTTTGCTGAATTAGCAGAGAAAAGCGATATTCCTGTGTTTGCTTTAGGTGGTGTTGCACCTAAAGAGATGGAACAAGCCCAAAAACATCATGCTTATGGGCTTGCAGGGATTCGTCAGTTTGACACGGTAGAATAAGTCTACAGAGAGCGAAGCATTCTTCTTGCCTCATCAGCTTTTACATTGTGGTTTCGTGCTTCACTAGCGCGAAGCACAATGGTCCAAAGCTGCTTTTTCATTGCATTGCTTTGTGCATAACTTAAACCACGTCTAGCGAGCGCTTCAGCATTAGCGTATTGCTTGCGTTGATCAGCAATCAATGCCAAATATAAGTATGTTTCAGAAGCCTGAGGCGCAATACGTTGTGCTTGAAGTGCAAAACGTTCAGCATCGGCAAACTGTTTTTGCTTATAGGCCGCTTGGGTTTTTTGCATTAAAGTTTTAAATGCAGGTAATTGTGTTCCATCATTACTGAATTTTTGCTGAACTCTTTGTTCGGGCACAATGACTGGAACAGTTTGCCGTTTAATCTCTTTCTGCTCATAGGGGGTGATTTTGACACCTGAAGAAGGTGGAGTACCTTTTTTGGAACTATCAGTTGCTTTAGGTGGCGTCTGAGGTGTTGAATGCTCAGGGGTTATAGTACAGCCAGCAAGTATAATCACACCTGTTAAGAATATCGATTTTTTAATCATTTCCAATCATCCTATAACTTAGTTATTGCCGCTGTAACTACCGCTAGAAATAATGCGTGTAGAAGTTTGACTGGATAAATCTGTATCCATTTGGTTTTCGGTTTCACGGATGTAATTTCCGATACTGTCGTCATTATCATCATAATCATTCTGAGGGATATAGGTTGGCTCAACCTCGTAGTGTGATTGACCACATAGGGTTGCACGACGTGGTACGGTTTGACGAAGTAGGGGAATGTACATTGCACCCTCACAACCTTGTGCAGAAAGATCACCTGTAGTGCGATCAATCCATTGCCATTGGACATTATCCGTTTGACGTAAATTGACAGGCTCTTGACGAAGTTGTCTCATGACATTAGTCCAAACAGGTAATGCACCTGAAGAACCCGTTAATCCTGTAACTTTATTATCATCTAGCCCTAGCCAAACCACAGCAACATGATTTCCAGAATAACCCGCAAACCATGAGTCGCGTGTATCGTTCGTCGTACCAGATTTACCAGCAAGATTTAAGGATTCTGGTAGGCTATTGTATGCAGATCGCCCAGTACCTGTACGCATGACTTGTTGTAAGCCGTAATTCAAGATATAGGCTGCTGCAGGATCAATCGTTTGTTGAACATTTAAACCAAATCGATCAAGTACGCGACCCTGAGCATCTACAACTGAACGAATCGAGCGTGTTGGATATTTAAAACCACCCGTTGCGAAATTCCCATAGATACTGAGTACTTCCATCGGTGACATATTTACTGCACCAAGATAAATAGAAGGATAGGCTGGAATATCTGAGTTTACGCCAAACTGTTTCAGCTTATTACTAAATGAAGAAAGACCAAACTCATTTGCTAAACGCACAGTTGAAAGGTTATAGGAGTTAGCCAGCGCTTGTTGCATCGGCACGATACCATTTTCATTGCCACTATAATTTTTTGGTGACCAGCTTTTACCACCATCAATTGGAATATTGACAGCCGTGTCTTCAACTGGGCTTGCCCATGTATAGCGACCAGATTCAATCGCGTTTAAAAAGATCACTGGTTTTAATAAAGAGCCGACCTGACGCTTGGCGTCAATTGTACGGTTAAAGCCTGTAAAATCTTGAGTAGAACCAACTGCGGCAATTAACTCACCATTTTCAGGATGAGCAACTAAAATAGCACCTTGTAAATTTTTAAGACGTGCAGGATTCCGTTGAGCTAAACGTTCAACTGAGTTTTTAAATACAGTTTGTACTTTGGTTTGTGCAATTGGATCAAGTGTGGTGAAAATTCTTAAACCCTGATTCGTTATGTCACTTTCTTGATATTCAGTACGTAATTGACGGCGAACAATATCGAGGAAGTCTGGGAATTTAGCAGGTCCAACGGTTGGTTTGCTAATAACATTGAGTGGACGAGCAATCTCATCTTGATACTCTGCTTCTGTTAAATATCCCATAACCATCATATTGTTTAAAACAACATCACGACGTTTTTTGGCTGCTTCAGGATTTCTCCAAGGATTATATAAAGAAGGGCCTTGTACTAAACCGACTAAAAATGCTTGCTGAGAAATATTGAGCTCACGTAGAGGTAAGCCGAAGTAAAATTGTGATGCAAGTCCGTAACCATTAATTGAATAATTACCATTTTGACCTAGATTCACTTCATTTAAATAAGTTTCTAGGATTTCATCTTTACTGTAATGAAATTCAATTAACAACGCCATGAGCGCTTCATTAACTTTACGTTTAAGTGTTTTTTCAGGAGATAAGTAAAAATTCTTGACGAGCTGTTGCGTCAAGGTAGATCCCCCTTGACGTTTACCACCTGTAGCGTTACTGACTAAAGCACGAGCTGTACCACGTAGTGAGACACCATAATGATGGTAAAAATTACGATCTTCTGTTGAAATTAATGCTTCAATCAGCGTTTTAGGTACACGATCAAGTTTAATCAGTACACGATCTTCATTATGTTGAGGGTAAATCCCACCGATGAGCAATGGTTCTAAACGAGCAATACCGGTATTTGAAGGTTTAGTTGAACGAATATCTCCAACACGACCATCAGAAAAACCAACTTCTAATACTTGTTCAGGTTCAGTACTATCGCCATAGTCAAAACCACGCGTATGCACATAAAGTTTATTGCCTTGAGTGACATAACTGCCTGACTTTTCGTAATTGCTCGTGTTTTTATAACCCAGTAATTTTAGTTCTTGAATGAAGTTTTCTTGGGTAATTGGTGCATTTGCATAGACTTCCAATGGACGAGCGAATACTTTAGCAGGAATATCCCAGCGCTGACCTTCAAACTTATTGCGAATAATATTATCTAAACGGATCAGATAGATACTAAAGGCAACAAATATACCGATTACTAAAATTAAAAAGATTAGGCCAATAAAACCGATACCACGTTCACACTTCATAGATTTGCGTTAAAACAAAAACAATGTGGCTAATGATGCGTAGCTTATGCGTATTTTGCAATCACAAAACTGTGAATAAATAGCAACATGCAACAAAATCTTTCAAAACAAGTGGAGAATCACTGCATTAAAAACATAGAATCTACATTTTTATAGTTTTTAATCAATCATCAACGAATAATGATATGATAGGCGAGAATCGCAACGGAGCCACATTTTTCGTGCAAATTTCACATAAATCCTTTCGAAATATTGGTCTAATTGGGCGACCAGATAAGTATTCTGTTGTAGAAACGTTATGTCTCATTCATGATCATTTAATTACTTTAGGGCTAAATCCAGTCTTTGATCAAGAAACATCACAATTGGTTCCATACAGCCACGGACAAACCGTAAGCCGTAACTTATTGGGTGAAGTTGTTGATCTTGTTGTCGTTGTGGGCGGTGATGGGTCTCTATTACATGCTGCTCGCGCCTTGGTTCGATACAATACTCCTGTAATTGGCATTAACCGTGGTCGATTAGGTTTTTTAACTGATATTAAACCTGCGGAAGCTATTTTTAAACTTGATCAGGTGTTACAAGGTCGATTTCAATTGGATCGTCGTTTCTTGTTGGAAATGGAAGTTCGTACCAATAATGAAACAATCTATGATGCGATTGCTTTAAATGATGTGGTCTTACATTCAGGAAAGTCGGTTCATATGATTGATTTTGAACTGAGTATTGATGGGCAATATGTGTATCGCCAACACAGTGATGGTTTGATTGTATCGACACCGACAGGCTCAACAGCATATGCATTGTCAGGTGGTGGGCCTATTTTACACCCAAGTATGGATGCAATTGCCTTAGTTCCGATGCATCCACATACACTATCATCACGTCCAATCGTTGTGGGTGGCCATAGCGAAGTTAAAATCACGATTCGAGAAAATCGTGTTTTACCAATGGTCAGTGCTGACGGACAACATAGTGTTGCATTAAATGTTGGTGATACTGTACATATTCGAAAACATCCATTTAAACTAAGCTTATTACATCCACCTGGTTATGACTTCTATATGGCATGTCGTACTAAACTAGGCTGGAATCAAGATTTCGAATCTTTTCAACAGGATGAATCATGAATATTGAACAAATGCTCGCTATTTTAAATCCTGAGATTGTAGAGCGATTAAAAACAGCCGTTGAAATCGGTAAATGGCCAAATGGTGTTGCCTTGACTAAAGAGCAACGTCAAATTTGCATGCAAGCTGTTTATGCATGGGAAATAGAAAATCTTCCAGAAGAACAGCGTAGCGGTTATATTGATCGTGGTAGCAAAGAAGAAGGTGAGGAATGTGATGATGATCATCATAAAAATGAGCCTGAGTTCAAGCCGATTCGTTTTGTGTAATGATGCTTAAGAAATATAAAATGTCTCGATTTTCTCGGGACATTTTTTTATCGTTTGATTTAATCATGACGAATAGATCAGAAATGAGACTGTTTAAATAAATTGCAATAAAATAAGACAAAAATTGTCACAAATAGACGGGACGGTCTGAACATCTAATTGAATTTTCCTGTAAAATGCCCTCACGTTTAAAAAAACTCAATAAGAAGCGATGTTCAAGACTATCTTTGCTGCATTAGAACAACTCGGCTTAACCGCACAAAAACGTGCGATACACATACAATTTGCCAATCCGAGCTTAAATCAACAAGTCTTCCTCCAAAAAATTCAAGGTCAGCATGCCATTAATCAGGGCATGACTGCAGAACTGATCTGCCTATCCACTAACGCCCACATCCCATTAAAACAATTCATCGGCTGTCAGGCAGCGATAGACCAAGTCACCGATACAGGCACACTGTTTAGAACCACAGGGATTATCACAGAAGCCGTACAAGGACAATCTGACGGTAGCCTTACGCTGTATAAACTCAAACTCCAAGATGCAACCGCGCTGTGGCATAAACGCCGAAACAGCCGCGTGTTTATGAATAAAACTGTACTCGACATCGTACAAACCCTATTCAAAGAATGGCAACAACGCAGCCTACTATTTGCATCGAGTCTTACACTCGACCTTGGTGGGATCAAACAAGACTACGACATCCGTCCCTTTGTGATGCAAGCCAATGAAAGCGACTACGACTTCATTACCCGATTGCTCCGAAGCGAAGGCATTAACTGGCTGATTGATGAAGCTCAACTGAACGTTGCCAACAGCACCAGTCCAATCCAAGCCCAAAAACTCCGCTTGATCGATGACAACAGCCAATACCAAGCCCTAGAACGAAGAACAATTCGCTACCATCGTAGCAGTGCCACCGAACAATACGACAGCATGACCAGCCTCATTGCAGAACGTTCGTTACAACCAACGGCAGTCCATATCCAACGCTGGCAAGCTGATGCCCTAGAACAAGAAGATGGGGCAGGTAGCGTCCAAAGCAAACACCAACATAGCCAACAATACGACAACGCTAGTCTAGGACTCGAAGATGCATGGCACTTCACTCCCGCATGGATGCAAGACTTGAATGGTGAAGATGGTGCAACCGCTTCAGGCAACGCCCAAATCGAAAAACTGAACCAACACCTCAGCCACTACCACGATGCCCAAGCCAAACAATTTATCGCCAGTACTACCGTACGAGACACCCAAGTGGGCTACTGGTTTAAACTCAACGAACACCCAGAGATCGACCAACACAGTGGTGCAGACCAAGAATTTCTAATCACCGCCAAAAGCTACTACAACCAAAACAACCTACCCAAAGACTTAAACCAACAAATCCAAAGCTTGATCGATCAAAGCCAATGGCAGCAAGACCACAAGCACACAAACAAGAGCGAAGAACGCCAAGCCAACCAACTGACCCTACAACGCCGTAACATCAAAACCGTACCCGAATACCATCCACTGCAACACCGTCCAACTGCTCACCCACAACGCGCAAGAGTGGTGGGACCCGAAGGCGAAGAAATCCATGTGGATGAATGGGGACGAATCAAAGTTCGCTTCCTATTTACCCGCAATGACGACCATAGCCACGATGGTGGCGCAGGCAGCAACAACAACGATACCGATTCAGCTTGGGTGGATGTACTAACCCCGTGGGCAGGCGAAGGCTATGGCGCACGCTTCCTACCCCGCATTGGTGAAATCGTCGTCATCGACTTCTTTGATGGCAACATCGACCGTCCCTTTGTCACAGGACGACTCCACGAAGCACAACGCAGTCCAACAAAATTCGATGACCAAGGCAAATTACCTGATACCAAAAAACTAGCAGGGATCAAATCCAAAGAATATCAAGGTTCAGGCTACAACCAACTGCGCTTTGATGACACTACTGGACAGATCAGTGCACAACTACAAAGCAGCCATGCAGCCAGCCAACTCAATCTCGGTAAGCTGAGCCATCCCAAAGCCCAAGCAGAAAGCGAAGACCGAGGTGAAGGCTTTGAACTACGCACAGACCAATGGGGTGCGATCCGAGCAGGGGAAGGCTTACTGATCACCACCCATGCACAAGCGCAAGCCGAAGGTGAACATCTCGAAGCACAAACAGCCAAACAACAACTGGAAGGCAACCAAAACAATGCCAAAGCCCTGAGTGAAGTGGCAAAGAACCAACAAACGGATGAATTGGAGTCGGTAGAGCAGCTCAAAAGCTTTGCAGAAGAAATTCAGCAAGATATAGCCAAATTCAACAAAGCCTTACTATTACTCAGCTCACCAAATGGCATCGGACTTAGCACCTCAGAAGACATCCATCTATCCGCGGATGGACAACTAAACCAATGTGCAGGGGATAGTGTTAACCTGACCACGCAAAAGAACCTGATTGCCCAAGCCAGTCAAAAGATCAGCTTATTTGCCGCACAAAATGGAATCAAACAAGTGGCAGGCAAAGGCAAGGTTGAGATACAGGCACAAGGGGATGGTTTAGATATATTGGCGAAAGCAGGAATACAAATTATCTCAACAGAAGATACGGTTTATTTTAATAGCCCGAAGGAAATTGTATTAAAGGCAGAGAGTTCTGAGCTCAAATTAAATGGTTCAGGGATCTTTCCAACAACAGGTGGAAAGTTCGAGGTGAAAGCCGGACAGCATTTGTTTAAATCTGGTCAGGCACTAGGCGTAAATATGAAAGGATTACCAGCTTTGGAGATTTTTGATGAACAATTTTCACTGAAATTACCTTCAGGTGAGCCTTTCAAGGAAATAGATTATAAAATCATTTCAGGTGATGAGACATTTATAGCTCAAACAAATAAAAAGGGGACGACGAAACGTATTCATTCACCGCAAGAAAAAGAGCTTAAGTTAGATCTAAACTGGATAAATTTACAGGTTGATCCCGACTCTGGCGAAGATCAGGAGTAAAAAGTGACTGGAAGTTTAGAGTGGCAGAGTAATACCAATACAAGTGAAAATAGTTGTACCTCAGTGCAGTGTGATTGCATTACATTTTGGGAGGTTTATCAACAGCAAGCGATTATCAGATTATCTAATCTCCAAGATCGAAACACCAATACTTATAAATTAGAACCTGGTTATGAAGCACGGGCTCGTCGAATCGCTTCTGTTTATGCCAAGATTTATTTAGAGACAGAAGTTTCAGGCAATCGTTTATTGAAAGGGCGTTATTACTGGATGGGCTTAGGCGCTTTTGCCTCAAAAACAGTCGCTGCTGTTTTTAAGCATGGTCTAACAAGATTTGGGTACAAATGGGTACCTCTGGGTTTCGTTCGCGACCCTGTACATTCTTTTGCAAAAGGTAACTTATGGTTATTTATGGATATTGCACCTTGGCATTATGCTTGGAGTGCTTCATCGGCCTCATTTGATCAATGTAAAACTCAGCGAAATGTTGTTAAATTTACACATATTAAAAATCAAGTTATGAATTTGCCTTGGTCGAGTTGTTTACCGACTATTAAAAATTTACAGTGTACCCCTGAGATAAATCAGGGGTTTAGATATTTACCAATGATTGAGAATATATTTAAAAATACAGGTGGAACAAGGCAGGATAAATTCAAACAAGCAGCTAATGATCTTTTTGATCACCTTCTAATTATTGCAGTTCAAGAACAGAATAATATTTTACAGCAAATTGTGTGGAAAGATTGGAAAGTTCAAGGTCAAGCTATGATTCAACGAACTACAGGCACCCCAGAAAGTACGTTAGTTTTATCTAGTGACTATGATGTAGATGCCGTAAAGCCAAACCGTCATGGACAATACACAGGACGACATGCAGCGGAGTTAACCCAATTGCCCGATACTGTGTATAGTGAGCCATTAGAGGGAACAAAAGTGGAAAACTACGATAGTCGAATGAAATGGATTCAAAAAGCTGCTGAGAAATATCATGATTTAATGCAAAGTGAATTAGGCCGAGTTTTTTTAGAAAAAGAACTAGCAGTCATTGCAATGTGGGGAACAAGCAGAGCAGAGTTTAATGTAGGAAGAGACAGTAATGATGGCAAAATATAAACAATTCCTTTGCATCTTTCTGTTCGGATTATTAATAAGTGCATGCCAACCAAAAGTGAGTCAATATATGAACCATCAACAGACTTATATCCTGCATTTGGGTTCTCAAGGTGTACAAGATTTTATGAAATATACTGGTGGACAGGTTGATCATCAACCTGCAGGTATGAATTTCATGGAGTTGGACTGGAATCCACCAAATTTGGGTAAAGTTAGAATTGAGCATGGTGTCAACAGCCTAGAACTAGATCATGTATTTTCGGTTATGGGTGCTCAATTGGCGAATGATCCGAATATAAAAGGAATTAAAAGTATTGTAGTCAATGCTGGCCTAACTCAAGAAGAATTTGTAGAGCCAAAACAAGCATATGCTGCTTATGTCGAGTTAATGCAGAGAATTAATAAGGCTGGTTGGAAACAATATTTTTATCGTTTTAGTGGAAGGGTTGCTAAAGAAGATAACCTCAAATATTTATTAAAAGGGCGTGATGTTATAGATCCAAGCTATATATTTACTTTTGATGAATGGGTAAAAGTAATAAATACCATTCCAACTAAATCTTTAGCTTATCGTTTGTATTCAAATGGAATAATTTTAAATATAAGTCTAAAGCAAACCGCTTTAAATGAGCATGCTCAAGAACAATATATGCTTAGATATAGTTTTCAGACAATTCGATATGATGAGCGTAATAGTATAACAGGATCTTATAAAATGGATGCGAGTGAGTTAGAAGAAGCATTTAAGAAAATGCTTGAAAGAAATAAACAAGCTCGATTGCATGAAGAGAAAAGGTTGAAAACAGAAGGTTATAGAATAGATGAAAGCTATAAAGACCCAGATGTTTGGCCTTATGTGAAGTAATAGATATGTTTCACCTGCATAAGGGTTTAGTGGCTATTCTGCTATTCTTAACTTTGAGCGCCTGTAATGTGGGTACTCAAAAAGATATCAATATAAATAACGAACAAATTTATACCTTACATTTAGGATCAGAAGGTATACAGGATTTCTTAAAATATACGAATGGAGAAGTTGATCGTCAGCCAGCGGGTATGAATTTTATGACCCTAAATTGGAATCCACCTCATTTAGGAAAAGTTAGAATTGAGCATGGTATCAATAGTTTGGAGCTGGAGAATATATTTTCAGTGATGGGTTCACAACTTTCAGATAGTCTAGGGGATGGTATCCAGATTATCGATATTGATGCGGGTCTGACCCATGAAGAATTTGTAACATCAGAACAGGCTTATGTAGCTTATGCTAGCTTAATGAAAAAAATTAATGAGGCAGGCTGGCAGCAATACTTTTATCGATTTGATGCAAGGATTGCAAAGGAGGATAATCTAAAATATATTTTAGACCGAAAAGAAGTGATTGATCCGGCATATATTCTAAGTTTTAAGGAGTGGCAGGAAGTTTTCAATAAAATACCTACAAAGGTATTTTCATATCAGCTTTATAGCAATGGTCTTTTATTAAAATTTAGTATTGATCAAACTGCCATTAATGAGAAAAAACAAGAACAATATATGTTGCGCTACACAATACAGACTATACGTTATGATGAAAGAAATAGTATTAGTAATTCTGATCAAATGACTGCAAAAGAATTAAAAATCGCATTTCAACAAATGGTGGAGAAAAATAAACTAGTGAGACTTACACAAGAAAAAGAAGCAAAACAAAAGGGATATAAAATAGATGAAAATTATCAAAATCCTGATGTTTGGCCTTATGTGAAGTAATCATTTTGTCGTGAATAAAATTCAATTAACAAAGAAGCGATTTCACTGAGAAATCGCTTCACTTATCTTAATTTAAACGACTATCCCAAAGCACTTTAGCTTTCACCATGGCTTCATCGTAGCTGTTGACAGCGCCCATTGTATAAAGTGCGATTCCCATAGTCTCTATGATTGCCATTTCACCATATTCATGTGTTTGCTCACCGAGCCAAACAGCCTTAAATACTGCGAGATCAAGTTCTTCTTCGATTGGGCTACGATCAGGCGTCAGTTTAGGTAATTCATGCTCATATAACTCCCCATTTTTTATTCCACAAATAAGTGTCTTGGCATCAGGATTACGCTCAAACTCCCCACCTTCACCCTTAATCACTGCACTATTTTGATAACCTAAACGAAAAGCGGTTTGCTGGTGTGAAGTGCGATAAGCAGGATGGAAAATAGCTTGTAAAGTTGCTTTTGCATTGAATGGATTAATTAAACGCGCAAGTGTGTGAATCGGAGAGCGTAAGCCCATCACGTTTCTCAGTGAAATAAGCTCACTTAGAATTGGTGAGATGACTTCCAGTGGCAGATAGGCAAAATTATGTTGATTGAGTTGAGTGCTGACATCTTGTTCATTTTGGCAAATAGAATAGCCTAAGTATTGAAGAACTTGCTCAGTATAAACACGGTTAATCGTATGACCTGATGCACCATGCATAACGATCTTGTAACCATGATGTGCCAAAGTTAGTGCTGCTAATAAAAACCAAGGATAGTGTTTACGTTTACCTGCATATGATGACCAGTCTAAATCGACATCAAGTGGGGCAAAGTTCAATTGATCACGGGTTGCTTGAACAAAACCAGCAAGTTCATCTACGGATTCCTCTTTAACACGTAAAAGCATTAAAAAGGCACCAAGCTGTACATCAAGCACTTCATCTTTCAAAATCATACTAAATGCTTGATAAGCTTCTTCATAGCTAAGTGAGCGAGAACCTGTTTTGCCTTTCCCTAAAATACGGACATATTGTGCAAAGGGATGTTCAGCAGTTTTATAGATATTTCGTTTTGTGTTCATGATCAGATTTAAGACGTCGCTAGCAGTGAAATTAATATGACATAAAAGCAGCATGTTTAGCGGAAAAATTCAGTTGTGCTGTTTAATCATTAATCAACTGTGCGTCAATTTGCATGATTGCAAATAAAATAATTGACCGAATGAGTCTAGTGATTTGATGCAAACGGAACATGACATCTAGCCTAAAAATCATTAGCATGACGTCGAAGTAATTTTTTAAGAAAAATGAAATCGAAAGGAAATAATGATGTTAGCTTACGATGCAGATTTGGAACTCTTCCGCGATAACTTTAAACGTTTTATGAGCGAACATATTGCACCTCATTATGAACAATGGGAACGAGAAGGGCTTATGCCTCGTTCTGTTTGGAACTTATTAGGTGAAAATGGTTTCTTGTGTGTAGATGTGCCAGAAGAATATGGTGGTTATGGTGTACCAACACATTATTCATTGATGTTAGTAGAAGAATCTGCACGTGCAGGTTATTGCGCATTATCAACCGCGATTTCATGTCACTCTGAAATTGCAGCACCATATATTCAACATATTGGTACAGAAGAGCAAAAGCAATACTGGCTACCTAAAATGGTATCTGGTGAAGCTGTTGGCGCGATTGGGATGACTGAACCGGGTGCTGGTTCAGATTTACAAGCAATGCGTACGAGTGCCATTTTGCAAGATGATCATTATTTATTGAATGGCTCTAAAACTTTTATCTCAAATGGTCAACATGCGGATGTTGTGGTACTTGCGGTAAAAACCGATCCACAAGCACGCGCTAAAGGCGTATCTTTATTGTTGGTTGATACCCATCTGGATGGATTTAAGAAGGGAACAAATTTAGACAAGATCGGTTTACATTCGCAAGATACTTCAGAATTGTTCTTTGATAATGTAAAAGTACCTAAAGACCAATTACTTGGTAACGCAGGTTCAGGTTTTGCTTATTTGATGCAAGAGTTACCACGCGAACGTACTGCAATTGCATCAACTGCTTTGGGTGCCATTCGCGGAGCAATAGATTTAGCAACGACCTATGTAAAAGAGCGTCAAGCTTTTGGCCAAGCAATTGCGCAGTTCCAAAATACACGTTTCGTGTTGGCTCAAGCGAAGATTGATGAATTGGCAACGGCAGCGTTTTACAACCAAAACGTTGAATTGTATATGCAAGGTAAATTGGATGTTGAAACTGCTGCGGCATTGAAGAGCTTCAGTACTGATATGCAGATGAAAGTTGCAGATAACTTACTTCAACTCTTCGGTGGTTATGGTTATATGACTGAATATCCGATTTCTCGTTTCTTTGTAGATGCACGTATCCAACGTATTTACGGTGGTACCAACGAGATTATGAAAGAAATCGTAGCACGTGGTTTGATTGGTAAAGCTTAATTTAAGATTGGATGACATTTAAATCGCGATTTAAATGTGTAAATTGAGTTGAATCAGTTAATCTGATTCAACTTTTTTATATTTAAACATATCATATTATGGGGATAAACTTGTTTCAAAATCAGAAGTTTATTTCGGCACTCGTAAATGAGGAGATTTATTTACATGTATTGTGTGAAGAAGATGCTCAAGATGTATATGAGGCGATTATTGATTCTTTAGCTCACTTACAGAAGTATCCTGCAACAATTCCTTGGGTGTTAAATGAACAAAGTTTAGAGAATACGAAATTATATTGTCAGCACATACAAGATAATCTATCAAAAAATAAGGATATCGTATTTGTCATTCGACATAAGAAAACAGCACGTCTAATTGGTCTAGTTGGATTGCATAATATCTGTTGGGAGATTTCCAGACTAGAAATTGGTTTTTGGGGAAACACCGCATTTAATAAACAAGGTCTGATGAAGCAGGCGATCCAACTCTTACTTAACGTTTTACAGGTTCATTATCGTTTTAAACGTATAGAGGCTTTTGTTGATCAAGAAAATCAAGAAGCAAGAAAGCTGTGTGAAACACTGAATTTTCAATTGGAACATATAATGCGAAATGAGCTTAGGAACCCGGTTGATAGTTCTTTTCGCCATTTATGTGTTTATACGATTGTAAGTGGGTAACTCTTATTTTTCTTGCATATAAATCACAGGGTATTCTTTTTGTTTTGGTAATTTTTGTAGTGCGTGATTGATCTTTATTAGGAATTCATCGGCTTTGTCTTGGTTTGGTAAGTGAGTATTATATTGACTTCTTTTTTGAATATTTACACCACAACCACGTATTTCCATATTGCTGGGATCAAAGGCCCAGTTATGAGGATCTTTTAGTGTAATGCTTAAATCACTATCACAACTTTGCCATAATTTTAGAAATTCACTTGATGAGTTTTGATTAAAACCTTGTGCAGGATACACAGTAAATCCTTTCATTTCAGAATTAAAAAACCGTATAAACTTTGCTGATGGCATGCCACCCCAAACGATTGCTGTATTTGTGGGCAACACAATGTCAGTTAAATCTCTCTCGTTTAAGGGCTTTGTCTGTTGATTTTTCTGACTAAAATTTTGTGCTTTATATGTTAATTTTGTTTGTGGGGGAACTGTGATCCCTCGAATGTAAGTGGTACTTTGGGTGATGTAGTAGGGCGAAGTGTCGGCCGTGCAACCCGTTGGATTATAGCATCCTATACACGCTGTTAAATTAATACTACTTAAGCTTAGTGTTGTGACTAAAAACAATTTATTCATTTATTGTTACTGTTGTTATTAGATTTAAATCAATTATAGCCAAAGCAATGCAAGAAAAATATTTAGATTTGATAAATAATGAGCGATACGCCCAAATCATGAATAGGTTTCCTAAAAGTTTGGCAGCAAAAAGAGTTAAAACTCAGCGTGTTTAATGTATGAAAGTCTTGTTATACTAGCTGAATTGAACAATTCATTGATGAATTGTAATCCATTCTTATAGATGATTTTGCTGAGGCTACATTCAATGGTAAACGATGGACAGAACACATCGAATTCACTTAACTTAGAACAAATTCGTAATGATATTGATAGTGTTGATCAACAAATCCAAGAATTACTAAATCGTCGCGCTTCGTTGGCTGAGGCTGTAGCTAAGGCGAAATTTGCAGCAGAAGAAAATCCATTATTTTATCGTCCAGAACGTGAAGCACAAGTATTACGTAAAGTTATGGAGCGTAATCAAGGTCCTTTATCCGATGCGACGATGGCTCGATTGTTCCGTGAAATTATGTCTGCATGTTTGGCGCTTGAAGCACCACAGAGCATTGCATTCTTAGGGCCTGAAGGAACATTTACGCAATCGGCTGTTTTGAAGCATTTTGGGCAAGATGCAATTGTGCGTCCGTTGCCAACTATTGATGAGGTGTTCCGTGAAGTTGAGGCAGGTAGTGCACATTATGGTGTGGTGCCAGTTGAAAACTCATCTGAAGGAATCGTAAACCATACCCTTGATTGTTTTAAAGCATCGACTTTAAATGTCATCGGTGAGGTAGAACTTCGGATTCATCATCAATTTCTTGTGTCAGAAAATACTCGTAAAGATAGTATTAAACAAATCTACGCCCATCAGCAGACTTTAGCACAGTGCCGTAAGTGGTTGGATGCTCATTATCCCAGTGTAGAGCGTGTTGCCCTAAATTCTAATGCAGAGGCTGCACGCCGTATTCGTAATGAATGGCATTCTGCTGCGATTGCATCTGATATTGCGGCGAATATGTATAATCTTGAGATTTTACATAGCAATATTGAGGATAATCCAGAAAATACGACGCGATTCCTTGTGATTGGCCGTGAAAAAATTCCTCAAAGTGGTAATGATAAAACTTCTTTATTGATCTCAGCACATGATCGTGCAGGTGCTTTATTAGAGATCCTTGCACCGTTTGCAAAGCATCAAATCAGCTTGACCAGTATTGAAACGCGCCCAGCTTTACCTGAAAAATGGGCCTATGTGTTCTTTATTGATTTAGAAGGTCATATTGATCAAGCTAATGTAGCTGCAGCTTTAGACGAAATTCGTCCGATGGTTAAAGAGCTGCGAGTACTGGGTTCTTATCCAATCGCTGTTTTATAATTTTTGACCGTATGGGTAGGTGGTTTATACATCTATCCATATCAAAATCGTCTTATTAGGCCAATATGTTTTATGTCTCAACCATTATTTAAAAAAGTTGCATTTATTGGACTTGGACTGATTGGGTCTAGTCTTGCTCGTGTGATTGTGGCAGAACAACTTGCATCTGAAATTGTCGCTTCAACACGCTCAAAGAAAACATTAGATGACGCAAAAGCACTGGGTATTATTCAGGAAGGTTATACAAATCCTGAAGAAGCTGTTGTAGGTGCTGACTTAATTGTTTTGGCACTACCTGTGCGTGCAACTCAAAAGGTACTCGAACAGATTAAGCCTTATCTGGACCAAAATGCCATCATTACCGATGTGGGAAGTACCAAAGGCAATGTTGTTGAGGCTGCAAAAGCCGTGTTTGGTGAGCGTCTACCGGTTGGTTTTGTTCCTGGACATCCGATCGCAGGTGCTGAACATACAGGTGTGCATGCAGGCAAAGTCGATTTATTTGCAAATCATAAAGTGATTTTGACACCAGTTGCTACAAGTGCGGATTGGGCGGTCGAAAAGCTGATTCAGCTTTGGTCTGCTGCGAAAGCTGAAGTCATCTGTATGGATGTGACCAAACATGATGAAGTATTGGCACACACCAGTCATTTACCACATTTGATGGCTTTCAATCTAGTAGAGCAATTGGCGAACCGTGAAGATAATTTAGATATCTTCCGTTATGCTGCGGGTGGTTTTCGAGACTTTTCTCGAATTGCAGCCAGTGATCCACAAATGTGGCATGATATTTTTTTCGCCAACAAAACTGCGATTTTGAATGCTGTAGAAGGTTTTGAACAGCAACTTTCAGTGTTGAAAAAACTGATCGAACAGGAAGATTCACAAGCGTTAATGGGATTGCTCGGGCATGCTCAAGCTGCTCGTCAACACTTTAACCATATGTTAGCCAAAAAACCTTTGATGGAGAAAAACAAGGTGACACAGCAATTTAGCATTTTACCGGGAAAGAAAACATTTACAGGTAAATTCACCGTACCAGGTGACAAGTCTGTGTCGCATCGTTCAATCATGTTTGGCGCGATTGCTGAAGGCACAACGCATGTGACCGGTTTCTTAGAGGGTGAAGATGCATTGGCAACTTTACAAGCATTCCGTGACATGGGCGTAAGTATCGAAGGTCCGAAGAATGGTGAAGTCACGATTCATGGTGTCGGTATGTATGGCTTGAAAGCACCTGCAAGCGCTTTATATATGGGTAACTCTGGTACAAGCATGCGTTTGTTGTCTGGTATGTTATCTGCGCAAAAGTTTGATTCTGTGATGACAGGTGATGCGTCATTGTCTAAACGTCCAATGGAGCGTATTGCTAAGCCACTTCGTGAAATGGGTGCTCAGATTCAAACCACTGGTGAAAAAGGTACACCACCAGTGAGTATTACAGGTAGTCAAGCGCTTAAAGGGATTCAATACGATTTACCAATGGCTTCTGCCCAAGTGAAGTCTGGAATTTTATTGGCAGGTTTATGGGCAGAAGGTGTAACTTCAGTGACTGAACCTGAACCAACACGTGATCATACTGAACGTATGTTACGTGCCTTTGGATATGATGTGAAAACTGAAGGCAATAAAATTTCTCTTGTGGGCGGTGGTAAGTTAGTCGGTACGAATATTCAAGTTCCTTCTGATATTTCTTCTGCTGCGTTCTTTATGGTTGGCGCTGCGATTACTGAAGGTGCAGATGTTGTACTGGAAGCGGTTGGTATTAACCCAACACGTACGGGTGTGATTGAAATCCTGAAACAAATGGGTGCTGATCTGACCGTTGAAAATGAGCGTATTGCAGGCGGTGAGCCGATTGCAGATATTCATATTAAAGGTTCTCGTACACTTAAAGGCATCCATATGCCAGAGGATCAAGTGCCATTGGCAATTGATGAATTCCCAGCATTATTTATCGCGGCTGCATGTGCTGAAGGTCAAACTGTGTTGACTGGAGCTGCTGAGTTGCGTGTAAAAGAATCTGATCGTATCCAAGTGATGGCAGATGGTTTGAAAATCATGGGTATCGATTGCACGCCAACAGAAGATGGCATCATCATTGAAGGTAAGGGCAAGTCTGGTGATTGGTCAGCAATCTTTAATGGTGGTGAAATTGAATCTCACCATGATCATCGTATTGCAATGAGTTTTAGTATTGCAGGTCTGAGAACTGCTGGTGCGATTACGATTCATGGTACTGAAACGGTTGCAACAAGTTTTCCGACGTTTACGGAACTTGCAAATACCGCCGGGCTTGATTTGAAAGTTGTAGAAGCTTAAGCAATTTTTAATTGCGCTATAACTTAAAATGAAATCTATTTAAAAACGAGCCAAGCTAAAACTTGGCTCGTTTTTATCATATGTAGTAAGAATAGCTTAGAGTTGAAAAAAATAAGTTTAATAGGTCAGTATGTGGGAAATAATCTGAAGTTATGACTTTTTATTCAAATATAATTGAATGAAATCTTTAAAAATTGGAAATTATTGTCAAATACACTTTTAAAAAAATGCAAACAGGGAAATAATAGGTGACTAAATTTCATTGCATTGAAAAAGGAATAATAAGATGGAGTTAGATCGTTTCGATAAGCAGATTCTTGAGATCTTAACGCATGAAGATGTGAACCTGAATGAGTTATCAGAACGTATTAATCTGTCTGTGAGCTCGGTGCATCGTCGGATCAAAAATCTGATTGAATCTCAGGTGATGGGGCAGCTAAAAAGAGAAATTAATTTTAATAAGCTTGGATTCAGTTTACATATCTTATTGCAAGTTTCCTTGAGCAAGCATGATAGTGAGACTTTTGATAAGTTTTTAGAAGAGCTAGAAGATATTCCAGAAGTAACCAATGCTTTTTTGGTCACAGGGCAGAGTGCAGATTTTATTTTAGAACTTGTTGCGCGTAATATGGATGATTACAGTGAAATATTATTACGCCGTATTGGTAAAATCGACAGTGTTGTCGCGCTGCATTCCAGTTTTGTGATCAAAGAATACAACGTCTTTAACTGTTATAAACTTTTAAATAAGCTATAAAAAATGCATCTAAAAAGATGCATTTTTTACTCATATTGATTGCTTATGCATCAAGCTGTTCTAAGACTTCTTCAGAGAATTCAACGTTGGTATAAACGTTTTGAACATCATCAAGATCTTCTAACATATCAATCATTTTCATGATTTGTTTTGCTTGATCAACATCCGTGATTTCAGCCTTAGTTGATGGGCTCATAACGACTTCGGCATTATCAGATTTTAAACCTGCCGCAGCTAGCGCATCTTGAACCTCACCAAAGCTTTCTGGACTGGTAATGACGAGAATGCTGTCTTCATCAACTTCGATATCATCAGCGCCCGCTTCTAAAGCGACTTCCATGATTTTGTCTTCTAATGAGACATCTTCGAAAGAAATTTCACCACGTTTAGTAAACAGATATGCAACTGAACCATTCGTTCCTAAGTTACCATTGGTTTTACTAAAACAGTGTCGAACATCAGGTACAGTACGGTTTAAATTATCAGTCATCGTTTCAACGATAACAGCAACGCCACCGACACCATAACCCTCATAAGTTACTTCTTTTAAATCATCATTTTCTTCACCACCAGCACCGCGTTGGATTGCACGATTGATGGTGTCACGTGTCATGTTGACAGAAAGTGCTTTTTCAACAACAGCACGTAAACGAGGGTTACTCGCTGCATCAGGACCGCCTAATCTTGCTGCGGTAACAATCTCGCGGATATATTTAGTAAAGACTTTACCGCGACTGGCATCTTGTTTCGCTTTACGATGCTTAATATTGGCCCATTTAGAATGACCCGCCATGGAAGTAACTCCAAAAAAATAAAACTCAAAAAGTGCATGAATATTAGCATAGCAAGGGTTTTGTTGAAAACTCTCGCCGCTAACATTCAAAATATAAAATTATGATGAAATCATAAAACTTGATCAGCTAAACTTTATAGCTTAATTGATTTTGACATCAATATCATATTCAGCATACATCGCTTTAATTTTCTCTAGATCTTGTTGTAGATCAGTAGGGTAGATTTTTCCTAAAATCCCACCCTTTTTAGTTCGTGCATTGGCATACATTAAAATGATCGGAACGTTTGCTGCTTTGGCAATATGCCAAAAACCTGTACGGATTGGCTTACGTTTTTCACCATCTTTCGCGCGAGTGGCCTCAGGTGCGATGACAAGATTAAATTGCTCATTTTGGTTAAATAGATCAACCATTTGAGTCACGATATCTTTGCTCGCCTTACGATCAACAGGGATACCTCCTAGACGTTCTAGAACAGGTTTTAAGGGGCCTTTAAACAGCTCTTTTTTAATCAAAGTATGGATTTTTAATTCTAAAATCTCAAATAGGGCAAGTGATAAGATCGTATCTAGGTTAGAGGTATGCTCAAAACCGATAATGACTTGTTTCTTTTCTAAAATAGTTGGATCTACTCTGTACTCCCAACCTGTTGCTTTAAATATAGTTTTTCCTAAAAATTTTCTCATGGTCACAACCATTACACTTGAATGGCAGCAGTGTAATACGAGTTTTGAAGAAAATACATATCTGAAAATTCCAGATCTAGAGAAAATTGGATGTCTTTTAAATGATCAAAATTTCATAATATATACTTTACTCGTTATATATAGATCAGCTAGAATCAGCGCAGTTAAAGATTTTACTTACAATTCTGTATGTTTGATAAAATCATCTGCTTGTAATTTAAGTTAAATTTAACTAAAATTTGGCAGAATTTAATCATAGGAACATGATTAAATTTATAGGGCCTATAGCTCAGTTGGTTAGAGCAGCGGACTCATAATCCGTTGGTCCCGTGTTCAAGTCACGGTGGGCCCACCATATAAAACAACCACTTAGGTGTACTAATCCTAAGTGGTTTTTTAATGTCTAAATCTGTGTAAACAGCACAATATGATGTTTATCCAATTGTATTTTATACATAGTATGTTATAACAATAATAAGTGTAGAATTATCATAATTATTAACAACTTATTTTTTATAGTTGCGTAGTTGTTTGGTAATGCTGTTTTGACTTTAACACTCTTCTATAGCTTTTTATGATTTAATAAATACATGAACAACAAAACAAAAAAGAGAGAAAAAATGAAAATAGCATATCTAGGTGGATTTAAAGATGGTGAGATTCTCACGCTTCCGATTGAGTTTGGTGATCCGGTTCAATTAGAGTGGATTATCCAGCATGAAGATATTGAAAAAGCTGAACAGGATTTAACAGATCATTCACAACGAGATTTTGCAGTTACATTGAAAAAGTGTGTAGTGAATTATCGTTTAATGATACTGAAACGAAGTAAAGAAATGCGTTTTTTTTATGTTGAAGACGGACTATCAAAAGAGAGAGTTTTTGAACACATGAATCAGCATTGGAATAAGTCTGATACAGTTGGCTTTGATTTTGATTGATCCTTATTTAGCACGTTTTAACCGAACTACTCAAAATCGAGAAGGAGCTTTTCGTATGTCATTTTTATGCTATCAAATATTATATATCTTGAAGATAATGTAGTTGTTTATTTAATAGCATACTTTTTTTAATTTAAATCTTTTTAGTAATAGCTCACAACGATCACACTATTATTTGTCTCTGTTTGTTTTTCAATATTTATTTCAATCATATTGTTTTTTTGTGATTTATTTTGCAAATCTATTAGAGATATTGAGTTGTTATCTATTTTTTTATTTAAATTGCTTATTAATTCACAATCTCGATGCTGATGTTGCTGAGAACACGTATCTTCAATAATTTTTCCATTTATTTGGATTGTATTCGTTGCATGGCTTGCAGAAACAAAAATTATTGTTAATGTCGATAGTATGAGTTTATATATTATGCTGTTCATGTTTATATTCCTTCTAGATGAGTTAAGTGTTTATTAACATACAAATAATTGTGAAGGCAATATTGATTATAAAGTGTTAGTTAAAAAGGCTATCAAAGTGTGATGTAGTATATATTTTTTATAAAAACTGATAATTAATTTAATTATAAATATTTGAGATATATTTTTATATTCACTAGGATTTTATTTGTTTTCTGATAGCATATTTTACGCATTGTTTTGATGAACAAAAAAAACTCCCATTTAGGGAGTCTTAAATTTAATCATATTCGATAGTGACCGTTGCCATTGCTCTGACAGTTCCTGCACTAACGTTTGCTGCGGTTTGATAATATTGGGCTGTTAATGGAATATTGAATTGCAAGGTATCATTCGATTTAATGGTGCCAATTTCTAATTTGTCACCTTTTCTGATCGCTTGATTTTTATTTTGGTAATTCCAAAGCAATTGAACACCTACACCATTCGCTCGCGTTGCAGCAGGAGCTGTATTTGATAAAACCTGATTATTTGTTCCATCTTGGATATAGTCAAAACTTAAACTGATTAAGTTTTTTTCCTCATAACCTGTTGGGTTCTGACCACCGTTACATAAAATGTTGAGATCAAAAGCTTGTGCTCCTTGAGTGGAGCCTACACCCGTGAATCCTGATTTTGTCACAGTGGGTAAAGTAACAACTTTATTGATATTCCCTTGAATTTCACAGGATGAAGAAGCAATGGTGATTGCATTTCCATAGACTGTGCTGGTTAAGAATGGGCGATTCGCATGGCCAGTAACATAATAACTACTATAGCGTCCTGGTACTAATGTTCCTGATCCTGTTTGGGCTGCTGTTTTGATAATTTCTACAACGAAATATCCTTGAGCTAAATTGTAAGTTGTTCCAGGGCTAAGATTTCTAGAGTATGGATAGTAACCAGAGAAATTGGTTGCATTTTCAGCTTCACGATATAAACGGATACCAATACCTGGGATATTCGTTGTATAAATGCTATTACCTAAGGTACTGATTGGATAATTCTGTGTTAAATCAGCATAAATGCGATCTGAGCTTGAATTACATCTAAGAGTCGAGCCATTGGGATTAATAGGGAAGGTTGCTTTACGTAGAATCGTGCCTACTGTGTCACTAGGACGAACAACGACTCTCCCTACAGCCATGGAAATATCAACGGTAGTGAACCCATAACTAAGTGTACAGGCTGCATTTGCCTCACTATACAAACCAAGACCAGCGGTGAGCAAAACACTGTTTAAGAGTAATTTTTTCATTTACAAACCGCCTCAGTCATTATTAAGTTTTGTTGATCTTGTGCAAGCTGAGCTGTTACGTCATAAGTAATCTCACATTGCTCAGCGCTATCATCACCCCATTTTACATACAGTTGATCTTGTGCTTTTTGGGTACGTAAATACACCATGCTGCCTTGAGCAACAATACCAACAGACTCATTATTTTGATCAAATACTTGAGCTGCAAATGGTAGATTTTCACCAGTCGAAGTTTTAGCAGCAATGTAAATTGCATAACCTTTCTTCGTAGAAAAGTCTACTTTCGTAATAGACCCTGCGAATGGGGCAATTCGTTGGCTAGTTTCTTCAAGTTCGACATTTGTAGACATTTCTTGTGGGTCAAGTGTGATGTCATTTAAACGATATGGTGTTACATAAGGAATAACAGCATAGCCATCCTTATTGACACTTAAACCTGTTGTATTATTGACTTTGGCACCTGCTGCATCTGGAGCATAAACCAATACCATGGTTTGACCTTGTTCAGGGCCGAATAAAATCCCATCACGATGCGCAACAATATTACCTGTTAAACTTACCATCGCTTGTTGATAGGTATCAGCAATACTATAAGATCCACCAACGGTCGTGAAATTGGTGCGATAGCGACCATTTACGTTGAATGTTGGGTTGCTATAGTCTTGGTGTGATATAGATGTTCCATAATTAAAGCGATCGCCAACAGTACCACTAACACCAACAGTTCGGTTATTCTGTGATGCATTTGCATTCACATTCATTGAATGCTTTTTGAAGCTCAATGGGAAGGAGAGCGTCATCAAGTATTCAGTGTCACGTGTACGATTATTCGAGCTATAGTCAACTTGTCGTTTGGTTGCAGATAAACCATAAGTTAAACCATGGTAGTTATTACTATAACCAAACTGGTATTGTTTGCCGCTTTCATTGCGATTCCAATAATCAACCCACGAACCGACCATGTAGAAGTTACCCCAACCATCAGGAAGACCCTGATTTAAGGTAATTTGGAATTCACTGCGTTGTTTACCCACAGCATAGCTGTTGATACCTTTATCTTCCAAATCACGGATTAAAAGTGCATCACGTAATTTGTAATAATTTTCAGTCGAGTATCGATATGCGGCTAAGGTTAAATTGGTACTTGTCGGAGAGATCAGCTTACTATAGCTCAAGCGATAACTTTGACCAGATTGAGACGCTTTTTTCTCAAAGTCAGCTTCAGAATGTGTTACGTCAACTGCAATAGCACCTAGAGGTGTCGCAAAGGCTGTACCTAATAGTGCAGATGCATATCGTTCAGTTGCTTGAAAACCTGTATAACCAGTCAGGTAGTTGTTAATACCGAGTTGGTATTTACCTTGCACAACCCAAGGGTCTAAATCAATATCACGATCACGGAATTCGCCAGCAGTAACCGAGTAGCGGCTCATGCCAGGTCTTAGCATTTGAACGACAGAAGCGTAGGGGATTGAAAATGTTTGGATATCACCATTTGATTCAATCACAGAAACTTCAAGTTCTCCGCCAAAGCCCGTTGGATAGAGATCATTAATTTCAAAGCTACCTGGTGATACAGTCGTTTGGTAAATTAATTGACCTTGTTGACGTACTTCAACTTTAGCGTTTGTTTTTGCATTGCCACGAATACGAGGCGCATACCCCAACATACTATTTGGGAGCATGCGGTCATCACTAGAAAAATCAATACCACGGTATCCAAATGAATCGAAAACTTCACCATTGGTAAAACTATCACCTAATGTAAGTACACCACGATATTGAGGAAATGCACGTTGCAAATAGGTACTTGTAGATTGATAGTTTGATTTACTTTCATTCTCGTTAGGCTGATCTTTCCACTGCCATTGACCATTGTGACGTAATTGCCAGCCAGCAAGATTCGCTCCAGCTGTTAATGCCATAAATGCATTAGTGGTTTCTTTATTGTCATTGCTTTTATTAAAGGTTTTATATGCACTACCGCTATAAGATAAAAAGCCAGCATTTACACCACGATCCCAAACACTAGGATCAACATAGCCTTGAGCATTTTTTTGTATCGCAACCTGAGGAATAGAAATATCTACACGCAACTTAGATGTATCAAAATTATAGTATGCATCTTCAATCCATTCATCTATTTTTAGGCAGCTATTTTGTGAAATAGCAGACTGATGGATCGCTAAAGCATCTTGCTTAACACCGTATTCGAGTAAAGTATTAGAATTGAAGCAGGTAACTGCATTTTGCTTAGGGTCGACAGCTTTAAATTGCATACGACGTTTGCCGAACCATTTACCATTGATGTATACGTCTACATTATATTCACCTGGTAATACTGGGTTACCGTACTTAAAGCGTGAAATATCGATCTTTTGTGCATCACCAATTAAAAATGAAGAGTCGAATTCAGCTTCCGTCGCATTATTGTTTTTGAGTTCGTCTGCATACACCATTACTGGCATAGTCATGCTGATTACGCCAGAAGTAAGGTAAAAACAAATATGCCGCTTTAATAATCTATATGGTGCGTGCTTTTTTGACATGATAAGGATCGCCTATATTGTATAGGTACTTAAAATTATTGGTTATCTGGATATAAGATGATTATTGAAACTTAATTGGTTTCTCGACTCGTCCGCCGTAATCATTTACATTGATAAAGCTCATTTTTTCTGTATTGGAGATTTTTAATTGAACTCGATCTTCAGAAAATGGCTTTAACATTAAACCTTTAGGTAGTAGATCTACTTTCTTGTCGCCATTAACTTGATAGATTGAAGTCATGGTTATATGAAAAGGTGTTGGGTTTTTGATTACTACACTTTGACCTGCTTTTTGCCATTGCAGCTTATCGGCTGCTAAATTAGCATCTACTTTAATACTCGCAGGGCGGTAGAAGAATTTAATTCTTGAACGAATGGCAAGTTGTAAAAAATTATCTGGTACTGATTCGGCACCTTTACCTGTTGGTCGAGGTGGAATATCCAATATATTTAACCAAAGTACAGATTCTTGCTGTTGATTTAGCTGTGATGCATTTGGTAAAGCCGTAATCCGAAGTGTTTGGCTTTTTGTTGCTTCGACTCGCGAAATCGGAGGCGTGATCATGAAAGGAACTTTCGATTGATCAGGTGTACTTTTAGGATCGCCCTCATCAATCCATGCTTGGACTAATGCAGGTTTTGAGCCGTTATTACTGAGTTGTAAAGTTACTTCACGTGCATCGGAGGGATAAATAACACGCGTGCCGTGAATGACAATCTCTGCATGTGCTGCAGTCGCTAGCATTGAGCAGAGTGCAAAACCAGACAAAAATTTACTACCGTTAAATGACATGTGTAACATTCTCAGAAATGGCGAAAGTTAAATGAAGGGAGTTTCTATGTTTACGAACATAGAAACTCAGTTATCAATAAATTATTGATAAATAATTGTATATTGAACTGAAGTAGTTACTTCACCAGCAGTTGAAGCACCAGTTGCATAGTATTCAGCATAGTAGTTAAGGTCTGCGCTACCGCCTTCTACAACATCAACCCATTGTGAGTTTGCTTGAGCACCATTAGCACCAGCAGCTAATACAGGGATTACTTGGTTGTTGTCACCAAGTAATTGAACGTCAACGTTTTGAGCACCAGCAGCAGCTTGGTTGATTAAACGGCCAGTGTTGAAGTCAACAGTTGCACCTGGTTCGAAGTAAGTTGCAACTTTACCAGCTGAACAGTCTTCCAAGTTGATTTGGAATGGTGTACGACCAGCGACATCACCAGCATTTGCAAGAGTTTGTCTAGAAACAGTTGGGAGGGTAACAACAAAATCTTTACCTGCTGGAGTAACAATGTTGCAAGTTTTGTCAGTTACTAAACCATTGATTGTAATTGTTCCATCAGCAGCTTGAACATTTGCGATACCAGCAACTGAAAGAGCAGCGATCAAAGCAAGTTTTTTCATAATAATTTCTCAAATACATCAGCTAAAAGTTTGAATTATATTACCTTTTCAGTTAATTTTTGCGCTGAATAAGTAATGTGAGAAATATATCATTTATTAAATAAAATGCAAACTACGTCACATAATTGAGGTATTGGACTTTTAGTTAGGAATGATTAAAAATAACTCCTTGTTTGTTTGTAACTTTTGGTAAAAAAGTTACACAATGATAATAAAAATAGATCAAACATCTGGTCAAAACGGAAAAATTTTATTAGTAAATTTTGACTGATTGTTTAATTTTTATTCAATATTGCGGGATTTTTATATGAATTTTTTATGACAAATAGCTTATTACGTAGAAAGTTTAAATTATTGGTGCAAGAAAAATTAAAAAATGGTTAACAAAAACCTCAAACTATTTTTAAGAATTTTTTAAGTTTGCAGGACTAATTTTTAAGCATGAATTGATGAAAAAAACATCGAAAGGAGCGTTAAATGAACATGCTTTATACTCACAAACCTAATTACTACTTTTTTGCACATAAGTTTGTTTTGTTCTTACAAGACTATTTAAAATCACATCCAGCAGAACAGAAAACGAGCTTTAACCTACAAACGATTTATGATTTATTCAGTCATGATCGTGCTTCAAGTACAACGAATCTTGAAGGTATTCTAAATATTGCTGATGAATATGTTCTTGAGACAGATGAAGGTCAACAAGCATTAATTGATTCTTATCATGTACATTTAGATCGTCATATATTGACTTTAGAATTTAATCCTAAGGCATTGAAAAGTTTAATATCTGGAACTCAAATTGCGCGTCCGCTTGCGGCTTAATGATTGAAGAACAATCAGAGAGCTAATGTTTATAAATTATAGACAAATGTTTTAGTTTCAGCTGAATTTACCTAATCTATTCGTTATGATAATAATTCATAGCGTGATTAGAATAGTACTATGGATAAGAATTTTGACTCTGAAACCTATACTGTAGATAAAAGTTTGACTGATACTTTAACATGGCTAATGCATCATCAAGAGGTGTTTGATTCATTTCATTTTGATGTGCACTCACAAGAACTATCCGTTACCCATGCTGCAGGTGTAGACATTATTCGAGAAGGAATGTTCTTAAATGCAAAATACGGCATCCTAGTGACGTCAGTATAATTTCAAAGCGAGAAAGAAAAAGCCTTGTCAGTTGACAAGGCTTTTGCGTTTATGCGCTCATCGCATCTATTGAGAGCTCTGCAACACTTGGTTTTGGCTTTTCAGCAGTCAAACCTAATTTGGCAAATAATACTTGATCCTTACCTTCACCAGCATTTGGTGTCGTAAGAAGCTTTTCACCAGAGAATAATGAGTTTGCTCCAGCCATAAATGCTAATGCTTGATCTGAGTCACTCAGTGATTCTCGGCCTGCCGATAGACGAATATAGCTATTAGGCATAATGATACGTGCAACAGCAATGGTGCGGATCCACTCAGTTACATCCAGTTTTTCAACTTCAGCAAGTGGTGTTCCTTCAATCGGAACAAGCATATTAATCGGTACAGACTCAGGATGCACAGGCATGGTAGCGAGTTCATGTAATAAGCCGATACGGTCATTGCGACTTTCACCTAAACCTACAATACCACCACTACATACTTTCATCCCTGCTTGACGAACATGATCTAATGTATTTAAACGATCATCAAAGGTACGCGTGCTGATAATATGTGAATAGTATTCACGTGATGTATCGAGGTTATGGTTGTAATAATCTAAGCCTGCATCTTTTAAACGTTCAGCTTGAGATTGATTCAACATACCCAACGTCATACAGGTTTCAAGTCCCAAAGCTTTAACTTCGCGTACCATTTCAAGAACGTATGGCATATCGCGTTCGTGAGGGTTACGCCAAGCTGCTCCCATACAAAAACGAGATGAACCAGACTCTTTCGCTGCTTGCGCTTCACGAATTACCTTATCAACGGCGATACGTTTTTCTGCTTCTAATTTGGAATCATAATGAGCCGACTGAGAACAATATTTACAGTCTTCAGGGCATTTACCGGTTTTGATTGAAAGAAGTGTACTGACCTGAATCGTATTCGCTTGGAAATGTTGGCGATGAACGCGTTGTGCTTCAAAAACTAAGTCTAAAAAAGGTTGATCATATAAAGCTTGGATTTCATCACGAGTCCAGTCATTACGTAGGGTCATTGTTATATCCATGATGATTGATTACAAAGATTGAGATTAATCATACAGAAATCGTGCCAAAGCCATAGGGCAAAAAACATCATTTTTCTATTTGATGAACAGTAGATTGTTGCAATTGTTGTTGAATTGCCCAATCAATATGTACATTTACAATCTCATCGTGCCAAGATTTTGCTTCTTGCAATTTGGCTATGATTTCATCTGAGTATGGCGCATTTCCGAGTCCGATTGCAATATTGCGTTTAAAGGATTGGTAGCCTGTACGTCGTATTGGACTCCCTTCGGTATTTGCTAGAAATGTTGCTTCGTCCCACTGCCAAATATCTAATAAGTGAATATTGTCTAAGTTATGTCTAGGATTAAAATCTGGAATTGTTGCCGTTTTTGCAAAACTGTTCCAAGGACAAATCAACTGACAATCATCACAACCAAAAATTCGATTACCAATACCAGAACGATATTCTTCTGGAATAATACCTTTATATTCAATGGTTAGGTACGCGATACATTTTCTTGCATCTAACATGTAGGGCTCAACAATTGCTTGAGTTGGGCATATATCAATACAAGCAGTACAAGAACCACAATGTGCCGTTGCAGGCTGATCATAGGGAAGGTCTAACGATGTGAATAGCTCGCCTAAAACAAAAAAAGAGCCTGATTTTTTATGGATGAGTAAAGTATGTTTTCCAGTCCATCCCATACCAGCACTTTCTGCCAGTGATTTTTCGAAAATTGGAGCTGAATCTGCAAAGGGGCGTGACTCAAAATCGCCCACTTTTTCTTTAATTCGATTGGCTAAGGTTTTGAGTCGTCCACGCATCACTTTATGGTAATCACGACCTCGTGCATAGCGTGCGATAATGGCTGAATTTGGTTCAAATGGTACATAACGGGGCTTAGGGGATGCTACAAGATAGTTCATTCGCACACAGATAATGCTTTTTGTACCTGGAACAAGCAATGTTGGATCTGCGCGCTTTTCTAAGTTTTCTTCCAAATAGTGCATATCTGCATGATAGCCACGCTCCAAATATTCTTTAAAACGTGGTATTTGATCTTGAGCATCTGGTTTGGCAATGACACAATCAGAAAAGCCTAAGTCCAAAGCTTGTGCCTTTATCCAGCTTTTAAGCGCGTGGGGATCAAGCTGTTGAATCTCAATCTTTTGAGAAGCATTTTTGGAAGAGTGAGTAGAGGCCATAAACCGATAATAAGAGGAAAACCATGCAACGTTTAGTTTACCATAGCCCAGTTTATGATAGTCAAAGTATACAAGCATGGGAGCAACGATGGTTTGCTCAACAGAACGCTTCACTGGGGTTGATGCAACAAGCGGCTTGGTCAATAACGCAAAAATTAAATAAACAATTTCTAGCTCAAAAAATTAAACATATCGCAATTTGGTGTGGACAAGGTAATAACGCTGGTGATGGTTATTATATTGCTGCTTTTTTAAAGCAGCAGGGTTTTAAAGTGACTGTGTTTGCAACAGAGCTAGGACATTCTATTGATTTACAACAGGCATTTAATTATGCACAAAGCCAGCAAGTTGATATTCAAACGATTGACTATTTGCTGTCTGAACATGAAATAGGGCAAGAGTTGCCAATATTTGACTGCCATATAGATGCATTATTTGGGATCGGGTTAAACCGAATGCTTGATCAAAAATGGCAAAACATCATTCAACTCTACAATATGCAAATAGGCTTAAAAATATCGATTGATATCCCTAGTGGATTACATGCCAATACAGGACAAGCTTTACCGTGTGCTATTCAAGCAGATCAGACTTTTACACTATTGGGATACAAAATTGGCTTGTTTACAGGGCAAGGCAAAGAATATGTTGGACAATTACATTTAGTCAGCTTAATTCCAGTTGATACTGAATTAAAGCCATTTGCTTATTTGTCACCTCAAAAAATTGTATTGCCAAAACGACAAGCCTTTGGACATAAAGGGAGCTATGGACATGTCCTCATAGTCGGTGGTCATGCTGATATGGGGGGAGCGGTGATCATGTCTGCTGAAGCTGCCTTCCATGCGGGGGCTGGTAAGGTAAGCGTTGTTTGTCACGCTAAACATCATCAAGCGATTTTGGCGCGCTCTCCAAACATCATGATTCGAGATATAAATGCCTTAGAAAAAAATGAGATTGAGCATTTACTAAAGCAAATCGATGCAGTTTGTTTTGGTATGGGCTTAGGACGTGATGAATGGGCTGAATCAATATATCTAAAATGGTTTGAATGTCTGAATCAGAATTCGCATTTAGAAGTCGTACTCGATGCTGATGGACTTTGGTTTTTGGCCAAACATCCACAACAATTAAATAATCATATCTATGCAACACCACATTCAGGTGAAGCCGCAACTCTATTAGGCTGTACTGCTACAGATATTGAGCAAGATCGTATAGCTGCAATTAAACAGTTACAGCAAAATTTTGCAGGGCAATGGGTGCTGAAGGGCGCAGGGAGTCTAATTTTAGAGAATGAGTTATTTATCTGTACGCAGGGTAATGCAGGTATGGGTACAGGAGGCATGGGGGATGTATTGGCAGGCATGATTGCCAGTTTAAAGGCTCAATTTCATCAACAGGTTGCACTACATGAGATTGTCAGTTTACATGCACAGGCAGGTGATTTACTTGCGGAACAAGGGATTAGAGGCTTACAAGCGCATGAAATGGGCAAAATGATTTATCAAGTGGTGAATCAAACCTTTTAATTTAGCCTAACGCCGTCTAGTACTTGAGCGACTCCGACCACGCGCCATACCACCTAGTGCATTTAAAACGGCCAGTTTAGTCATACTTCCTGAGGCGTGAGCATGACAAATGGCTGCAGCCAGTGCATCAGCAGCATCGGCTTGTGGCTTAATGGTTAAGTTCAATAAGCGCATCACCATCATTTGTACTTGTTCTTTATCGGCAGCCCCATAACCTACAACAGACTGTTTAATCTGACGTGCAGTATACTCAGCCACTTGTAGATCTAAATTTACTAAAGCGGCAATCGCTGCACCACGTGCTTGACCAAGCTTTAACGCAGAATCTGGATTTTGCGCCATAAAGACTTGTTCTACAGCAGCTTCTGTGGGGCCATGAAATTTAACAATTCTCTCCACACCTGCAAAAATACGTTTTAAACGCTCAGGCATTTCTTGAGTTTCTGTTCGAATAGTTCCTGCATCTACAAAGCGGAGTTTACTACCATCTTTTTCGATAATTCCATAACCTGTTAAACGGGAACCAGGATCGATACCAATAATCAGTGACATGAAGCGCTATTAAAATATAAATGTGTTGCTATTGTTACATAAGCAATTCTATGACGGCATTATTTTTTTGTAGAGTTTAGAATTGAAAAGAGAATAATTAATCAAAGATTCAATGCAATAGTTTTATTTTTGCTGTTATCTCAATTAAAGCACGGATAAAAATATTCTTCAAAAAAAGCTAGACAATGTAAAAAAATTCCTGATTTGTACTATTTGTGAGCAATATTTTTAATAATTTAGGAATTTTATAGAAAATGTTTGCATTAAAATTGATATGGGCGTATAAAGCTAACTCGCTGATGCGGGGTGGAGCAGTCTGGTAGCTCGTCGGGCTCATAACCCGAAGGTCGTTGGTTCAAATCCAACCCCCGCATCCAAATTAATTTTGCTCTGTGATGTATTGAAAACATTTGTTTGTTCTGTAAATCAAATGAATGTTACCTTAGCTTAAATAACCCTAAATATAGCTAAAATTATTAGATTCTAGAAATGTAGTATTCCTCTCTCATCTGTCTAGCATTGTAGTAAATGAAATCGATCAACTGAGCTCAGTGATGAGTATAGTGTATTGAAAATTATTAATGAATGGCATGTAGCCAAAGCCAGTAATGGCAATGAAATTTGTGTAAAGATCATCCCCTTAAAGCGCCAACAAAATACTTTGAATGGTTTTAAGTGGGTGGAAGTAGGAAAGAAGGTGCTATTGCAGTCTGGTCAAGAAGTTGACTTTAACCTGGATGGTAAAAGCTTTTATGCTTCTGTGAATCAATTATATCGATTGATTTGAACACTAAAAGTATCTATTTAGTAAGGATAGATTGGATTAAATCTTCATAAATAATTTAGATTTAATCCATAAATGAACAAAGTTTAAAAGGTTTAAAAAGTATGTCTGATACAGTTACTGGCACTGTGAAGTGGTTCAACGAAACTAAAGGTTTTGGTTTTATTCAAGCTGATTCTGGGCAAGATGTTTTTGCTCACTTCAGTGAAATTCAAAGCAATGGTTTCAAAGTTTTACATGAAGGACAACGTGTTTCGTTCGTTCTTGGCCAAGGTAAGAAAGGACCACAAGCGACTAGTATCTCTGTTATCTAATAGAAAATACTTTTAGCAATAAAAAAGCCTGCATCAGAATGCAGGCTTTTTTATTTATTTTTGATTTATTAGATGACGTCCAAACCTCATGATGAGATCTTTTAGACTGTTTGTATTTAGATAATGATTGCGTAAAAAAAGTAAAGTCGTGTATAGTAAATATTAACTAGAAGAATAACACTGTTGATTCAGAAAATCTTTTCATTTCGTAGTTTAGTCAAACCTTTCGTTTTTATCAGATTTCTTCTCAGAGTTTATGATTCCAAGTTGATTGCTGCTAAGCACCCTCCATTTTTAAAAATAGGTTAAAGATATGTCTAATACTGTGACTGGTACAGTGAAGTGGTTCAACGAAACTAAAGGTTTTGGCTTTATTCATGCTGATTCTGGACAAGATGTTTTTGCGCATTTCAGTGAAATTCAAAGTACTGGCTTTAAGGTTTTGCATGAAGGTCAACGAGTAACTTTTACAATCGCTGATGGTAAAAAGGGACCTCAAGCAACTGGTATTACAGTTGTGTCATAAAATTTAGCAACAGCTTTAAAAAAAGCCCACAGAAGTGGGCTTTTTTATAGGTTGATATATTCAAATTATAAGAGAGAAGTGTTGACCATAATTAAGCTGTCAGAAATTGTCATAAATGCACTAAATATTTTAAAAAATGCGCAAGAGAGATATACGACTTTTTGCTAATTTCATTTCATTCATTTTGTAGGCAGATTAATGAGTGTAGTGCATTTAAGAGTGCTAGTATTATGGAAAACGTAGAACCATATGCTCAACAGCTTGGGCAAGAGGTACATGTACATTGCTGTAAGCGGTCTATAGGTACATTGTTGTTTAGTCTAGTTATCCTCGTCGTATCAGGACCTTAAAAGTGAAGGCATCTTAAGGTGTTTGAACATATCCAAAATTTTATACGCATTGTCGTTGCGTGATGCTCTAGATTTATTTTAATTTATCTTGTTTTTTATTTAATATGTAAGGCTTACGAGAAAGGAGTAAGCCAATGGATATTATACAAATAAAAGATTTTTCAGCTAAAAAAGGATATACAAAAGCCATCATGGCAATGGATGAATGGATAAGTACGATTCCTGATTTTTATATGATTAAGGATCACTATTTTGTTGATGAGGCTATTCGAGTGGAATATGTAATCATCCAATAATTAAGAAAAACCATGAATCTGGATCAGAAATAATACTTTCTGTTTCAAATCATAGACATAATTATTTATCTTTTTTGATATCTTTATTTTTTCAAATTTAAGAATTCAAACTTATGAAAAAGATCTTATTTTTAGGTTTAATCGTGACTTCACTTGCTGCATGTTCATCAACACCAAGCGATGAAATGACACCTCCAAAAATCGGAATGGCAAATCCTGCGAGTAAATATTGCATTGAACAGGGTGGTCAGCTGGAAATTCGTAATGAAGCAAATGGACAGGTGGGATATTGTAAACTACCTAATGGTCAAGTAGTTGAAGAATGGGAACTTTTCCGTTCAAGTCAACCAAAATGTTTAGCGGATGAGGCACAGAAATTAGTTGGCCAAACTGGTTTAACCGAAGCGCAAATTAAAGAAAAAACCAAATCTGAGATTGTACGTAGTATTGGACCAAATCAACCAGTAACGATGGACTATCGTGAAAATCGTGTTACGGTGACTATTGATCCAAAATCTAAAAAAATTACCAATGCAACTTGTGGTTAAACCATAAATTGTTAATCGCTCTCAATCAAAGTTATTTGATTGGGAGCTTTTTTATATCTACAAATACTTGAAGACTTGATAAATCTAAAAAAGTACCCATCTCATTATTTAGTTATTTTTTTATTTGCTGTACTGGATTTACTTTTATAAACTCTGTGCTGCACATTTTTTCAACCTTCTGAGATAGACGAAGCTTTGACATGAATCTACTTCTTATCGTGGTATTTGGCACAATTGCTGAAGTTTTAGTATGGATCGGTGTGGGCGACCTTGTGGGGAGTATGTGGTACGTATTCTTCTGGTTTATTATCGCCTTCTTTATCGGTCTTAATATTATGCGTTCAAGCACGTCAAGTATTATGCCGCAATTACAACAAATGCAAATGACAGGGCAGCTTGGTAGTGATCCAGCAGTAACGAAAAAGATAGCGTTAGCAATGTCTGGTTTCTTATTAATGATCCCAGGATTGATCTCGGATGTGTTAGCAGTACTTGTACTTATTCCAGCTGTTCAAACTGGTCTTCGTAATGCATTAATGAAAACTATGGCGAAACGTCAGCAAGCGATGATGGATCAAATGATGAATGGAATGGGTGGCGGTGCTGCAGGGCAAAATCCTTTTGCCGATATGATGCGCCAAATGCAGGAGATGCAGAGACAGCAAGGTGGTGGTCAGTATCAAGATTCAACCATTATTGATGGTGAGGCGAGAGAAGTAAAACCAGAGCAGAAGAAAATTGAGTTTAAAGATGTAAACTAAACTATAAATAAACAATAGGAGCACACTTTAAAAGTGTGCTTTTTATTGCTCGTTTTTTGATATAGGCGTGTGTTTTCCTTCTGCTTCTAAAGCTAATTCTTTGATTTGAGGTTGATATTGGCTTGCAACGAGAGTTGTTAGTTTATTTTCTGATTGTTTGTAATTACGACTGCGGTTAGCACGTTCTCTGAATCCGCCTTTATTAATCAATTGGGTCATGGATCTGATCCTGCAATCAAGAAGAGGTTAAAGAATATTTTAGCAAATAATAGTTGGGTAATCCCTATATAACTCTCTCTTGTCTGTCAAATATCACATTAAATTGTCATAAAGTTTTGTTATCTTGACTTTATATCTCAGAAATCTTGATTGAATTCTTATTTTTTTTCTCATAGGATGAAGCTATGGTCGTAAAACTGCTACCAAATGAAAATAAAAAATAAGAAGTGGGAGGATAGATGATGTTATCTCAATATCATTGTGCATGCTGTGACAAGGTTGTTGCATCAACAGACAAAGAGTGTCCCTACTGTGGTTCACAACATATTCGTAGCCCATATGGCTTATGGATGCTCTGTATCGCTGCTTGTTTAGTGGTTGTCGTGATTGCCAAGCTTGTACATGTTTATGTTCAGCAGAATCATGAAGATCAAGTTGTACAAAAGAATTCACTATTTGAAATTTTTAAACATGAAAATACACGTACAAAAAACTAGATATATTCACTGGAAATAAAAAAAGCTCACAGATCGTGCTGTGAGCTTTAAGCTATTTTAAAATTTGAGGATTACAACCCTGCTGCATCTTTTAGGATGTCAACTTTATCTGTTTTTTCCCACGTAAATGCAGTATCTGAGCCTTCACGACCAAAATGGCCATAAGCGGCAGTTTGTTTGTACATTGGTTGAATCAGATTAAGCATACGAGTAATGCCGTAAGGGCGTAAGTCAAAATGTTCACGAACCAATTGAACAATTAATTCATCTGATACTTTGCCCGTATTGAATGTATTGATCGAGATAGATGTTGGTTCTGCAACACCAATTGCATAACTCACCTGAATTTCACATTTGTCTGCTAAACCTGCCGCAACAATATTTTTTGCCACATAACGGCCTGCATATGCCGCTGAACGGTCAACTTTTGATGGATCTTTACCAGAGAAAGCGCCACCACCATGACGTGCCATACCGCCGTAGGTATCTACAATAATTTTACGACCTGTTAAACCACAGTCACCTACAGGGCCGCCAATCACAAACATACCAGTTGGATTGATGTGGAATTTTGTTCCAGCATGAAACATCTCAGCAGGAATGATTGGTTTAACAATTTCTTCAATCACTGCTTCTTTTAACTGGATTTGAGAAATTTCAGGATCATGTTGAGTTGATAAAACAACTGCATCTAAACGTACAGGTTTGCCATTTTCATAAGCAAATGTTACTTGGCTTTTTGCATCTGGGCGTAACCATGGTAATGCACCTGAACGACGTAATTCTGCTTGACGCTCCATTAAACGGTGCGCATAAGAGATTGGGGCAGGCATCAACACGTCAGTTTCACGGCTTGCATAACCGAACATAAGACCTTGGTCACCTGCACCTTGATCTTCTGGCTTCTGGCGATCAACACCTTGTGCAATCTCAGGAGACTGTTTACCGATCATGTTGATCACAGCACAAGTTGAACCATCGAAACCTAAATCAGAATGGTGATAACCGATTCCATTTACGGTTTGACGTACAATCGCTTCAAAGTCCACATTTGCTGTCGTAGTGATTTCACCAGCAAGAACAACCGCACCTGTTTTTACTAATGTTTCACAAGCGACACGCGCATACGGGTCTTCTCTTAGGATTGCATCTAAAATTGCATCGCTAATTTGGTCAGCCATTTTGTCTGGATGACCTTCGCTTACAGATTCTGAAGTAAAAACAGCATACTCGCGCATGAACGTCCTATCATTGGTATTTTCAAAAAGACAGAGTATGTTACATCGACTTGAAGGATAGGACTAGCACAAGCTGACCAAAAAGCATGAATTTATTTCATTTTTATTGTGTTTTTATTGATATGTGTATCAACAAAACTAATATATTGTGCTGTTTTTAAGCGAATTAGGTGGATTGGATTTTTTATGAGGGTGTTGTAATTTACTGATTTTTGTTTATCTCATGAACATTTATACACGGAATCACAAATGAATGTGTGAAAAATAAGAAATATCGTGTATTGGACTTTACCCACTGTGATTTTTTTAAGACAATAGTCTCAGTTTTTGTAAGATGATTTCTCATCTTTCTCTCTCAAATTTATTGAATGTGGATTCTGACCTATGACGACCCCTTTAAATGAACGTCGTATTGCAAATGCAATTCGTGTCTTGGCTATGGATGCTGTGCAACAAGCAAACTCAGGGCATCCTGGTGCTCCAATGGGGATGGCAGATATCGCTGACGTAGTTTGGCGTGAATTTTTAAATCATAACCCGACAAATCCACAATGGGCAAACCGTGACCGTTTTGTATTGTCAAATGGTCATGGTTCTATGTTGCAATATGCGTTATTGCATTTGACGGGCTATGATTTGTCTATAGAAGATTTAAAACAGTTTCGTCAATTGCACTCTAAAACTCCTGGTCATCCAGAATTAGGTTATGCACCGGGTATTGAAACGACAACTGGTCCGTTAGGTCAGGGTATTGCCAATGCAGTGGGTTTTGCTTTAGCTGAGAAAACTTTAGCTGCTCAGTTCAACAAAGACGACTTAAAGATTGTTGATCACTTCACTTACTGTTTCTTGGGTGATGGCTGCTTGATGGAAGGTATTTCACATGAAGCATGTTCACTTGCAGGGACTTTAGGTCTTGGTAAGCTTGTTGTTTACTATGATGACAATGGTATTTCGATTGACGGTGAAGTTGAAGGTTGGTTTAGTGACGATACTGAACAGCGCTTTAATGCTTATGGCTGGCAAGTACTTCGTGTAGACGGGCATGATGCTGATGCAATTCGCCAAGCAACTGTTGAAGCGAAAGCAGAAAGCAATAAACCAACGATCATTATCTGTAAAACGATTATTGGTTTAGGCTCACCGAATAAACAAGGTAAAGAAGATTGCCACGGTGCACCACTTGGTAAAGATGAGATTGCTTTAACGCGTGAAGCATTGGGCTGGAAAGAAGATGCATTCGTAATTCCTCAAGATGTTTATGCAGCTTGGGATGCAAAAGCGAAAGGTCAAACTTCTGAAGCCGCTTGGAATGAATTGTTTGCTCAATACCAAGCAAAATATCCAACTGAAGCGGCTGAATTATTGCGTCGCATCAATGGTGATTTACCTGCTGATTTTGCTGAAAAAGCAGATGCTTTCATTGCTGAAACTAATGCTAAAGCTGAAACCATTGCGACACGTAAAGCAAGCCAAAATACATTGCAAGCATTTGGCCCATTACTTCCTGAATTATTGGGTGGTTCTGCCGATTTAGCTGGTTCTAACTTAACACTTTGGAAAGGTTGCCAAGGCGTACAAGAAAATCCAGCAGGCAACTATGTGTACTATGGTGTTCGTGAATTCGGTATGACGGCAATTGCAAACGGTGTAGCTTTACACGGTGGTTTTGTTCCTTACGTTGCTACATTCTTGATGTTTATGGAATATGCACGTAATGCAGTGCGTATGTCAGCATTAATGAAGCAACGTGTGATTCATGTTTATACGCATGACTCAATTGGTTTAGGTGAAGATGGTCCTACGCATCAACCAATCGAACAAATTGCATCATTGCGCGGTACACCAAACTTAAATACTTGGCGTCCATGTGACACAGTTGAAGCTGCTGTTTCTTGGAAATCTGCGCTTGAGCGTAAAGATGGTCCGACAGCACTCATTTTCTCTCGTCAAAACTTACCATTCCAAGCACGTAATGAAGCTCAAATTCAAAACGTGGCGAAAGGTGGTTATGTACTTGCTGAAGAAAAAGGCGAGTTGAAAGCAATTATCATCGCAACTGGTTCTGAAGTTTCATTGGCAATGGAAGCGTATGCACAACTTGAAGGTGTGCGTGTCGTGTCTATGCCATGTGCAGAAGAGTTCATGAAGCAAGATGCTGCATACCGTGAAGCAGTATTACCTGCACATATTCGTGCACGTGTAGCGGTTGAAGCGGCTCATGTAGATTACTGGTGGAAGTTTGTTGGTTTAGATGGTAAAGTGATCGGTATGACCACTTACGGCGAATCTGCACCAGCAAAAGACTTGTTCCAATTCTTCGGTATTACGACTGAAGCTGTTGTTGCTGCGGTTAAAGAACTGACTGCTTAATTGAATTAAGTGGTATAAAAAAGCGTCCTGATTAAGGACGCTTTTTTTTATGATGATTAAATGGAATATAAAAATGAGACGGTTTGCATTATCAAATAAAAAAGAACGGGGGATTCCACGTAAATTAAGGAATCTTAGGCTTTGGAGTGAAAGTTTTAAAGGGTATTTCCCTGATTTAGAGGGGTACGAAGAGCGATATTATAATTGGAAAATACCTGTAGCTATGAATCTTGTTCAGGGAAAACACGCTCAACAAGAAATAAAGGCACTGTGTGCTCAATATCTTATTAATGCATGTCAGTATTTAATTGAGGCAAAACCTGTTGACATGAAATTCTGTAAAGTCGTGTGTGTCATTATTCAGCCTGATATGTTTGCCAGCGAAATTTGTTTGTATCTAGATGAAGATTATTTTAACTCCCATACTTTGTTGGCAGAATATTACGATCCTCAATATCTTTTAGCGGATGACATGAGCTTATCTCGGAGATGGGGATTGGAAGTTCCTGAAAAAATCAAGGAGCGAGGAATACATATTCACTATGTTGATCTAAAGGATGTAGCAGATAATTATATAACCGATCAGTGGTACTTTATTGAAGAATAAAAGATTGGGATATTGTAATGAGAAATGAATTCAAACTTAGTGCTTTTGAAGAAATATTAAATGATATTAAATATTGGTATTTGGAAAATCTAAATAAAAAAGAAATGTTTTGGCAGTGGGCAGAATATAATTTTTTATATCGTGCATTACAAGAAAGTTTCAAAAATAAAAATGGCGACCCAGCATTTGGTGGTGATTATGCTTATCGTATGCAGACTTATTTTGAAGAGGCTATTCAAGCGCGGGTTAAATATCATCACATGCCAAGTTGGGAAAAGTTAAAGGGGAAAATATTAGTATTTGATGTGTATTCATCGATGTTTGACTGTTTAGGTGAAAAAGAAACAGGTGGGTTTATCGATGGTTGTGATACACCACCACCTGAGTTTTGGATTCATTTCGATGGAAAAAATTTATATTCATTTATTCCAAATGAGCTCACAAATAGTGTCGACTTAGCAATAGATATCTCGATGAGTGGCTCATTGGAATGGTATACGGATGTGGTTGAAATTTAGTGTAATAGGTCACTCATCCAATAGCTAATTCACTCTGAATCGAAATATTTGACGTTAATAACTTATGAATCGGGCAGCTTTCCGCGACTTTTAATAAACGTTTGTGCTGATCGTCAGTAAATTCACCTTTAAGAACAATTTTACGCTCGATATTGTTATGACCTGATTCAGGTTGACCATTTGGGTTTAAACTCAAATCAACTTGAACGTGGTCAAGTTTAATTCCTTTATGTTTAGCGTACATTTCCAAGGTAATGGTAGTGCAAGCACCTAAAGTAGAAAGTAAAAGCTGAACAGGGTTGGGTGCTGTATCTTGACCACCTTTATCAGCAGGCTCATCCGCATGCCATGTATGGCCAGATGCATCAGTCAGTGTTACGCGATAAGGGGTCAAAGTGCTTTCAGCTTGTACAGAATAAGTCATGATTTACCTTGTTGTTGGTATAAATGATTGAGCATATCTCAAAAGTGTTGCTTATTGGATGAAAATAAGGACATTAAAGCCCTTATTTTCAACGAGTTTGAATATTTTAATAGCGCGCTTTGGCTAATAGGTTAGCATTTTGATCTAAAAACTCAGCATCTAAGAAGTGAGCTTTACCACCATGATGGATTACCGTCGATAATATATCATCTACTATATCATCAGTCGTTGTCGTACCAGTATCAAGTTCAACAGTAGACGTTGCTGAATCAATATTCGCTGGCTGTATGTAACCTTTTTTAATAAAGATTTGGTCAAGGCGACCCTCATTTGCAGCACGGTAAATTGATGATAAATCCTCAATCAATAAATTCTGACTCTTTGCTTGATTGATTTCAGTTTGAGCAACTTCCTGAAGTTTGGTTCGGTATAAATTTACTTGCTCTTGGGCTTCTTCAATAATCAAGCGTGCTTCTGCTTCCAAGTTTGTACTGTTGGTTACAGTTGCCACAATTGCGCTTGGATTGTCACAGACTTGTTGATAAAAAGAGACGGTCCGTTCATCGCCAACGACAATAATTGGTAAAGGATTTTGTTTATAGATTTCTTGGACACTTTTATCAATACGATTCAGAAACTCTTTAATATAGTTTTCTTCTTTCGTGGCATTTGAGCGATCATTTGAGCTCGTTGTATAAAGATGTGTATTTTCTATTGGAAACTCAAGGTTTTGTAACTCATCTTCTTCATTAAACTCATGAACCAATTGATCATTGAAAACTTCAAATAACCGTCCGTTTGTTCTTGAAACAATCACCATATAATAATGAACGGAGCTATTCAATTCTCGAAGAATATCACGAGTTGCGAAATGTCGATCAATGATCACACGTGGTTTAACTTTGAATGGGAAGTTGAAAATTTGGGTATTTTCCGGTGTAGAAAAGATCGCTAAGGTATCAAGGTTGTAATTGTGGTTGTGTTCAGCGAGTTCTTTTTCAATTCGTTCTAAATGTGTTTCTGCTTCACGTTTGTCATAAGTTTCAGATAAGCGAGTTTCTAATTCCTTGAGTGCGTTTTTTAATGCAATTGCATCTTGTTGATTGTCAGGGAAAGTACGATGCGTTGGGACAAAAATGCTGATTGCTGGATTGGCTTGAATTGTGTTTAGTTCATCAAATACTTGTTGTAAATTCATGGTGTTTCCTCTAATGAAAATATTAAAATTTTTTAAAGGTGATTAATTTTTATAACATCGTTTGTAAATAATCATGGTTAAAAAATGATAAGTTTTGTATAGCGCGAATTTGTGTAAGTTATGCTTTATTGTCGTTTTTGTGATTTTGTTATCTCTATAGCTCAGAAGTCGTTGCAAAAATAAAACACTGTGTCATAAATCAACCGCAGTTTATTCCTACACTTTTCTACTACAATCAATGAAATTTTGAAAAAATGATTCGAGGATGCCATGAACACATTAAAAACGTTATCTCTAGGTGTATGTTTAGTATTAGGCTCAACACTAGTACAAGCAAAGGCTGTTGATTACAAAATTGATCCAACCCATACAGCAACTGTTTTTAGCTGGAATCATTTTGGTTTTTCTACACCAAGTGCAAATTTCACCGATATTCAAGGTGTAATTAAAGTTGATAATGCAAAACCAGAGAATTCTTCAGTAAATGTGACAATCCCGGTTAGCAGCGTAAATACAAATGTTGTTGCACTAGATAAAGAATTCCAAGAAGAAGCTTGGTTTAATGCTGCAAAATATCCAAACATCACTTTTAAAAGTACGAAAGTTGAAACTAAGGATAAAAAGCACTTCAAAATTACAGGTGATTTGACTGTAAAAGGCGTAACTAAACCAGTGGTATTAGATGCGGTATTAAATAAACAGGGCGAGCATCCGATGGCAAAAGTTCCTGCAATTGGCTTTAATGCAACCACTTCATTTGATCGTTCAGCATTTGGTATTGGAAATTACGTACCGAATGTTGGAGATAAAATTACTGTAAATATTACAACTGAAGCAACTGCAGCTAAGTAATATTTAGGAAAATAAAAAAAGCTCAGGTCAATACCTGAGCTTTTTTTATTGTTTTTACGCAATCATAAATGCATACAAGCATTAATTTATCGCATTAAAAGCATCTGAATATGTCACTTTTCCTGTCGGTGTATGATCATAAAAAGGCAAAATTTGAAAATATTCAGCAGGCACACCATCCAAAATCAGTTTTGGATCTGCTTTAAATCCAAATCGGCCATAATATTGAGGATCTCCAAGCAATACACAGCCCAAAGCGTCTAGATCTTTTAATGCTTCAAGACCAGCATGTATTAACTTCGCTCCAACACCTTTACCCTGAAAATCAGGCAGTACAGAAATAGGCCCTAAACCATACCAACCAGTTGTAGCATCTGATATTTGAACAGGCGAAAATGCAATATGCCCGATAACCTGATGATCACGTTCAGCAACCAGTGAAAGTGTTAGTTGGTTAGAATCTCTTAATACATTTACAATGAACTGCTCTGTATGACTCGAATATTTCTCACGTTCAAAAGCTAATCGAGTTAAATCAAAAATAGCATTTATATCGGTTGGATTTTCATCACGAATGATTAAATTCATATTCATTTTCTCTTGAGTATCTTGATCTAAAATGTCACGATTTTTTCGATCAATGGTTGCATATTAACGATTGTCTAATTGTGGGCGCACTGATCTAAGCCCGTGTAAATTGATTTGATAGGGCTGTCCATTAAGTGATTTGATCAGTTTCTTCTTTTTTAACTTGTTAAAGGTTTCAAGACTACAATCAGACAGCAGGAAACCTTCTCGGCTGTAACACTCTACAGCGATAGTTTGACCAGCGTCATTACGAAGTTTTACGATTTTTCCGCCTTTAGCTAAGACGTGTAGAGTCCTTTGTTCGGACTTAGATAGGTTCATGTTGTATCCAGATATAAGTAATCATAAGCAAAGTTAAGCTTTTAAAAGCCAATAAAATCGCGTCGATAACCCATTTCAATATGCTATTGAAATACGATTATCAGATTACTGCTATCTCCAACATAAAATTCTCGATGAGAAGTAGATTGATACGAAATGTACCGAGTAAGAGGATTGTATACAAGCAGATATCAGAAGTAAATATCTGTGTGAATATACATTAGGCTTGAAAATTTGTTTTCGATAGAAGCTACTTTATTATTTTTTTGAATTTTTCTCTTTAAGTTGTAAATAGATGGGGATTGGTTTTTTTGCCTGTTTTCTCAACATGAGTTTGATGTATAACACGATCGCGAAACAAGCGGTGGCGACTGTAAGCATAAGGCTATTCATATAGCTCATTAGTGAACTTACATAACCAATCGTCGTTAGTCTTCGTTGCATACGCTCAACTTGGGTACTGGATTCAATGCCTGTAATCGCCCAAGTACATAGGTGTTCGCAATTATTGATAATTAAATGGTAGTTGTTTTCATGCATCCGCGAGCGCATCCGTTTTACGACAACTTTTGCTTTATATCGAGGCGAAGGGTAATGGCGAATGTAAATGGGTTTACCTCGAGCAAAACGCTGAAGGGTAGTCATTTCAATGGGATGTTTTTTAAAGATATGAGCAAAACCAGAGTAATGGATCACACGTCCACGACCTGCATAAATTCCATGATGGCTATAGCCAAAATGTTTCACAATGAGATGCGCGCCGAGCGGAAAGCGTCGATGTTTTTGTTGCATGCGGATACAAGATCTTTGTATTTACACTTGTATTCTAATCAAAAACACTGAATCAATCGAGTAACTTTATGGTTTGAATGGCCTGAATATGTTTGGAGATTGTATCTGGATTTTTGCGTTATATTGTTAATTGAGAAGATTGTATTTATTCAAAATAGAGATGCGTATGAGAGCTGGTTTCCCGATATTACTTACATTATTGGCTATGCCGAATGCTTTTGCTATGCAGCATCACGTTTATCAATTTGAACGTGTTAATTATAGCGTGGTAGAGGTTCAAGACCTCAATGTGTTGAAGCTCTATTTAAAAAGCCCAAAAACTAATCGTTATTATCACAAGTTTTCTAATATTCAAAGTGAGTTGCAAGCGTGCGAGCGTTTAGACTTTGCCATGAATGCAGGCATGTATCATCCAGATTTTCAACCTGTTGGCTTATATATAGAAGATGGAAATGAAGTGGTTGCATTAAATGAAGATCGTGGTTTTGGAAATTTCTTTATGCAGCCCAATGGCGTGTTGGCTTGGAATCAAACACAAGCAATCATAAAAACAACATCTGAATATAAGCAGCAAGGTTTTGATGCCATATATGCAACTCAGTCTGGACCTATGTTGATTTATGATGGAAAGATAAATCCTAAATTTTTACCCAACTCGAACTCTTTGAAAGTTCGTAATGGTGTGGGTATTAAAGACAATACATTGTATTTCGTCATATCACAGCAACGTGTGAGTTTTTATCAGTTTGCACAATTTTTCAAACAGCAATTGTTAGTAGAGAATGCTTTATACCTTGATGGTTCTATTTCAAGTTTCTATTCTGCAAAAACTAAACAGCATGATCGCGTGATGAATTTAGGGCCGATTGTGGCAGGTGTGAAGGGGGATCAATGTAGATAGTACCTAATCCCTTTATAATAAAAGGGATTAGGTTTTGTTTTATTGAATTGGTGGGTTGATCATTTCAAGAAGCTCTTTACGGCTGTAGCCTCGAGAAATAAGTACCTTTTTGATGCCTTTAATTACGTCTTCGTCTGTTGCTTTAACCAGAGCTTCCAATAATTGTTCGTTTGTTTTACATGAGCAATCATTTTCGACGCAAGCAATTTGATTCTTATGTTCATTATGCTGTTGTTCAGCAGAGAACAGTTTTTCCCAAAAACTCATAGAGCCTTTCATATTCGGTTTAACATAGATCGAAATATAATCAATCTAAAATAAAATACAAGCCAGAAACAGTGATAAAAGCAGCAGTTAGACTCTGATTTTTCCGATGGTAATTGGTGAAATCAACGAAAATATGACATTGTTATGACTTGATATTTAAAGAATAATATTTTTTGTTTTTAAAAGTATTTAGAAATTAAAGAGTTAAAATTCTCTTTAATTTCTAGTGTTACATTGACATAATTTGTTTAAATTTTTTCGAGCAAAACACCTGACTCAATATGGTGTGTAAATGGGAATTGATCGAATAAAGCAAATTTGCTGATACGGTGGGTTTGAGTCAAAGTTTTTAAATTATCATGCAGCGTGTCAGGGTTGCAGGATATGTAGATAATTCGTTCGAATCCTTGCATAAGTGCCAAAGTTGCATCATCAATGCCCGCACGTGGTGGATCAACAAAGATCGTATCAAACTGGTAGCTTTGAATGTCTATATTTGCTTCTTGTAAGCGTCTAAACTCACGCTCACCTTCATAGGCTTGAGTAAATTCTTCAGCTGAAAGACGTGCAACTTGGATATTTTCAATCTGATTTTGTTCAATATTCCATTGTGCCGCATAGACTGAGCTTTTTGCGAGTTCTGTTGCAAGAACACGATTAAATTTTAAGGACAGTGGCAGGGTGAAGTTACCATTACCACAATACAATTCTAATAAATCTTTCTGTGAGTTTTGTGCTGCATCACACGCCCATTCAAGCATATGTTTGCAAACTTGTGCATTCGGTTGGGTAAAACTACTTTCGATCTGTTTGTATTTAAATATGCGTCCATGAACATTGAGTTGTTCAACAACATAGTCATCACCAACAATCACTTTTTGACCGCGGCTACGACCCATAATTTTAATGTTTAACTTTTCAGCTAAAGTTTTTGCAGCAGTTTCCCACTCACTGTCTAAATGACGATGATAGATGAGCGTCACTAACATTTCTCCGCTTAAGGTTGCGAGAAAGTCAGCTTCAAAAATACGTTGTGATAAGATTGGGACTGCTTTTAATTCCTCTAATAGACGAGGCATTAAGTCATTAATGCTTTGGTCGGCAATAGGAAACTCATCAATACGGATAACAGTTTTTTGTTTACCATCTTCAGCACGTTCAAACATGGCATAGAACAGATCATCATCAGTATGCCACAGACGAAATTCGGCACGCATACGAAAATGTTGTTCAGGTGATTGAAATACTTCTAAAGCAGGGGGATTGAACGGCGCAAATTGTGCAGTAATTCGTTCAACTTTCTCTTGAAGTTGCTGTTGATAAGATACGGTCATAACTACCAAAAATACAAAACAAATTTAGCTGTGAATGGTATCAAAAAAGCTGTACGAGGTGCAGGGAAATTGCGAGTTTCATTTATTTAATATCGTTATTCATCTTTAACACTCTTTGGATAAATTCAGCTTTTAATTCACGGTATCGATCTTGGGGGATTCCTGTGCAACTGCGCTTTAAAGCATTATATTGCTCAACAAGATCAGGTGATTCTTTTAACCTATCTCGGAAAATTAAAAAAAATCTAAATACTGATCCACTCGTAACAATTTGAAGAGCGACATCATTATCTAATGATTCCAGCATACAAAGTTCATTGGTACGCAAGGTATCAAGCTTTTCTTTAAAATTGAGCTTTTTAAGATTATCAATTGTTTCTAAGAAGTATTTTTGAGGAATTTCAATATAAATATCTAAGTCACCTTTTGAAACAGCGTTAGGGATTGCAGATGAACCTATGTGTTCAACGATTGCGTATGGGGTAAGGTTGAGTATTTGATTTTTGTATTTTTCAAAAAGTTGTTGGCAATGCTGTTGGTATTGATCGGGTGGAAAGAATTGCATATAGACGTTCTCATTTTTGTGAATAGCTTTAAGTCTAGAAAGTAATAAAAAACCCGAACCATGTAAACATGATTCGGGCTAGGAGATTGAGGACTAAAACTAGTCTTCAGATAAAGTCATCAAACTTGCATTACCGCCTGCTGCTGCAGTATTTACGCTAATGGCACGTTCGATGACGAGGCGTTCTAATGGAATCTGCTCACCTGTTTGAAAATGAGTAATACCAACGATAGCTCCTGAACGATTCGCAATTTTATGCTGTAAGGTTTGAAGCTGTTCTACTGAACCTTGATGTAATACAGCATCAAAGTGATCTGTTTCAACACGTGCAATGACTTTGATTGCTGCTAAAACTTCTTTTGGTAAAGATGCTTGATATTTAGCCAAGAATACGTTGTCTTTTAGCACTGCTGCTGAACTACCAACTGCAAAAATTGCAAGAAGTTGTTGTAGCTGAGCTGCTTCATCATTGGCAATTGAAAGCACACGATGACGAGGTAAGATAATGTATTGGTTGCTTTCACCCGTAGGGCCTTGCAACTCATAGAACTTACCTACACCAAATGCAGGAATCGTTGTAATTGCTTGAGGCATATTTTGGTTTGCCCAAGACAATAAGCTTTGATAAGCAACATTTGATACCGCATCAAATTGAGAAATTTCTGCTTTCACCGCAAATGGTGTAGCCAATACTTTCTCAGAACAATGTTCCATCAAACGGTACATATAAAGTGGGCCGCCCGCTTTCGGACCAGTACCAGATAAGCCTTCACCACCAAATGGTTGTACACCTACCACTGCACCCACGATATTGCGGTTAATATATAAGTTACCTACTTCCGCACGTTGGATCACAGTATTGATGGTTTCATCGATACGTGTGTGTAGACCCATGGTTAAGCCATAACCTTTGGCATTGATTCGATCGATCAATTGCTCAAGTTCACCATACTTATAAGTGATGATGTGCAATACAGGACCAAATACTTCACGCTCAAGGTCATCAAGGTTTGGTAATTCAATCGCAGTTGGCGGTACAAAAGTCCCTTGCGTAAGTGTTTGTTGGCTTGCAGCATCGTTAAACATCAATTGATGAACAGGGTAACCCTTAGATTTCATCTTTTGGATGTGGGTATCGATGGTTTGTTTTGCTTCAGTATCGATTACAGGACCAATGTCAGTTTTTAAGATCGCAGGGTTACCGACGATCAACTGTTGCATTGCGCCTTTTAACATTTTGATGACGGTTGCCGCGCTATCTTCTTGTACGCACAAGATACGAAGTGCAGAACAGCGTTGACCCGCACTGTCAAATGCAGAACTTACAACATCTAGAACCACTTGTTCAGTAAGTGCTGAAGAATCCACGATCATCGCATTTTGACCACCAGTTTCCGCGATTAACGGGATAGGCTGACCATTTGGAGATAAGCGTTTTGCCACAGTCTTTTGCAAGATTTTTGCAACTTCGGTAGAACCTGTGAACATGATGCCTTGAATACGATCATCTTGGCTCAGTTGAGCACCTACAGTTTCACCACGACCAGGAAGGAGTTGAACAGCACCATGTGGTACGCCAGCTTCCCACAAAATTTGGATTGCTTGTGCTGCAATAAGTGGGGTTTGTTCTGCAGGTTTAGCAATTACACAGTTACCGCTTACTAATGCTGCTGCAATCTGACCAGAGAAAATTGCAAGAGGGAAGTTCCATGGACTGATACAAAGAACGGTACCTAATGGTTTTATTTGTGCATGTGCAGGTAAATTCTCAATTTGAGTTGCGTAGTAACGTAAAAAGTCTACTGCTTCACGTACTTCTGCAATCGCATTGGCATAAGTTTTACCACTTTCACGGCAGAGTAAAACCATCAATTCCTGAATACGAGCTTCCATCAAATCAGCTGCACGTTTTAAGCAAGCTGCACGTTCAGTTTTATTTGTTGCAGCCCAACTTTGCTGTGCTTGTACTGCTGCTTCAAGTGCAAGTTGTACATCAGCACTCGTTGCTTCATTCACATAGCCCACAATTTCACTATTTTGTGCAGGGTTTGTAATTGCAATAGCATTACTTTCATCGTGAACAGTAGATTCAAAGCCAAGTAGCGGTGTGCTTTTCCAAATGTGGTGACGTAGCTTTTGTGCTGTTGCATTTAGATCAGCAAGTGGCGTGTCATTATTTAGGTCAAAACCATTTGAGTTTGGACGCAATGGGTATAAATCATGTGGAAGAGGAATTGCTGGGTGTTTTAATCCGAGCTGGCCTTCTTCTTTTGCAGCAGTTTGAATGTCTTTGATTGGTGATTGAATTAAATCATCAACTTTCAAAGTTTTGTCTGCGATACGGTTTACAAACGATGTGTTTGCGCCATTTTCAAGTAAACGACGAACTAAGTAAGCCAACAATGTTTCGTGGTTACCTACGGGTGCGTAGACACGACATGGAATACCGAGTTTATTATCTTCTTTTGAACCCACGACTTGCTCGTACAAAGGTTCACCCATTCCATGCAAGCATTGGAATTCGTATTGACCTGGGTAGTATTTACTTGGGTCAGCTAGGTTGTAAATCGTTGCAAGTGATTGCGCGTTGTGTGTTGCAAATTGTGGATATACTTGATCTGGTGCAGCAAGAAGTTTCTTCGCACAAGCGATGTATGACAAATCAGTGTGTACTTTACGGGTAAACACAGGGTAGTCAGTCATACCGTCAATTTGAGCTTTCTTGATCTCGCTGTCCCAATATGCACCTTTCACCAAACGGATCATCAAGCGTTTGTTACTGCGTTTAGCAAGGTCAACGATATAATCAACCACATAGAAACAACGCTTTTGATAAGCCTGGATAACGAAACCAATTCCTTTCCAATTGGCAAGTTTTGGTTCAAAACATAAACGCTCAAGTAATTCGAGTGAAATTTCTAAACGTTCAGATTCTTCAGCATCGATGTTTAAGCCGATATCATATTGTTTTGCTAAGCATGCAAGCTCAAAAACTTTGTTATAGAGTTCGTGATGAACACGGTCAATTTGGGCACGTTGGTAACGTGGGTGCAAAGCAGAAAGCTTAATTGAGATACCAGGACCGTCATATACACCACGGCCATTTGATGCTTTGCCAATCGCATGAATCGCTTGAGTGTAGTCGTTGTAGTAACGTTCAGCATCATGTTCAGTAAGTGCTGCTTCACCTAGCATATCGTACGAGTAGCGGAAACCTTTGTGTTCTAATGGTTTAGCATGTTCAAGTGCTTCTTCGATGGTTTCACCAGTTACAAACTGTTCGCCCATCATACGCATGGCAACATCCACCGCTTTACGAATGATACCGCGACCACTACGTGCTAGAAGTCCAGTTAAAACACTAGATAAACTCGTTTGTTTTGGTGTTTCCATCAGTTTGCCTGTGAGCATTAAGCCCCAAGCAGCAGCGTTTACGAACATGAGGTTACTTTGGCCGACATGCTCTTTCCAGTTACCTTGGTTGATTTTGTCGCGGATCAATAAATCACGTGTCGCTGTATCTGGAATACGAAGCAATGCTTCAGCTAAACACATGAGTGCAACACCTTCTTGAGAAGAAAGTGAAAACTCTTGAAGTAGACCTTGAACGATACCTGCTTTACCAGCTGAGCTTTTACGCTCACGTAAATTGTTTGCTAAGTTAAAAGCGAGTTCATAAATTTTTTGATCAAGATCAGGGGAGATATTGGCAGCTTCAGCAAGTTCTGCCACTGATTCAGGTTCTGCACGTCGCCAAGCAGTATTAATGCGTTGCTCAAACTCACTTTTTTCTTTAAATTCGGTGATATAAGCACCGTTGTTTTGAGTTGTGTCCATGTCTAGGCGGGTATCCAAAGTATTCATGCTAAATTCCGATAACAATCTTGAAGTTCTATCGGTATTTGATGCCTTGCTTGATGCAATATTAGCTTGCAGCGCGGTTAAAAAATAAAATACCAATAGACTCTATCTCTATTGAGTAGAGAGGTTTAGATAATTTATCATTACAGAATAAAACCCGTAGAACTCACTATATTTCGACCATTTTTTAGAGGAAAATTCAGTTGGATAGCCCAATTTATACTTTAGATCGAACTGATTTGAAAATTCTGGATATTCTTCAAACAGATGGGAGAATATCTAACAGTAAGTTAGCTGAATTAGTGAACTTGTCTCCAACTGCGGTGATGGCGCGCGTACAAAAGCTGACAAAGGATGAGTTTATTCTTGGTTACGAGGCAAAGCTCAATCCGAATAAGCTCAATGCAAATTTTTTAGTGTTTGTCGAAGTGCTTTTAGATAAAACAACACCCCATGTTTTGGATGATTTTATTGATGCTGTGACCCAACACCCAGAAATTGTTGAATGCCATATGGTGAGTGGAGGTTTTGATTTTTTGATTAAGTTGCGTAGTGCTGGTATGGAGGAGTTTCGCCGTATAGCAGGGCAAATCCTATGGCAACTCCCTGGTGTCAAAGAGACGCGGAGCTATCCAGTGATGCAAGTTGTAAAAGACAGCTCTAAAATCAAGATTAAATCGCGCGCAAAATACTAGATCAAAAAAAGGGGCTCGAAAGCCCCTTAAATTTATTGAAAAATTATTTCATTTCACGTGCATAGATTTCATCAGCTTGTTCAAAGCGACGTGTAACATTCGCATTTGGTGCTTTACCAAGTAAGCTGACAACAACAATGCTGATAAGTGCAAATACAAAACCTGGAATGATTTCATAAATACCTGTATCGCCAAAGAAGTTTTTCCAAACAATAACTGTTACAGCACCAACGATCATACCTGTCAATGCGCCGTTTAGTGTCATACGTTTCCAGAACAATGAAAGAATAATCAATGGACCAAATGCGGCACCAAACCCTGCCCAAGCATAAGCAACTAAGCCAAGAACTTTACTTTCAGGATTTTGTGCAAGGAATAACGCAAGCATAGCAACCACAAGTACCATACCACGACCGATCCAAACCAACTCTTTTTGAGAGGCATTTTTACGGATGATGCCTTTGTACAAATCTTCAGTTAAGGCACTCGAACAAACCAATAGCTGGCAACTCAAAGTACTCATAACCGCAGATAAGATTGCAGCAAGGATGATACCGACGACCCAAGGGTTGAATAGGATTTTAGTTAATTCCATAAACACGGTTTCAGGGTTAGCAGTAACTGCAGCGGCAAGTTCTGGATGTTGTTGGAAATACGCGATACCAACAAAACCAGAACCAACAGCACCTGCTAAACATAAAATCATCCATGTCATGCCGATACGACGAGCAGCAGGGATTGATTTCACTGAGTCAGCCGCCATGAAGCGAACTAAAATATGAGGTTGACCAAAATAGCCTAAACCCCATGCCGCTGCTGAAAGAATCGCAACCAAACTTAAATTCGAAGCAAAATCATAAGCATGAGGGCGAGCTGTTTCTACTAAAGCAGCAAATTCTGCAGCACCAGCATCCAATGAGAGGTAGGTGATAATTGGGAGCAGCAACAACGCAAAAATCATCAAGGCTGCTTGGAACGTATCCGTCCAGCTGATTGCTAAAAATCCGCCAATACAAACATAACCAATGGTTGCGAATGCGCCGAGCATCAATGCTGTGCCATAAGGGATTTCGAATAAGGTTTCAAACAAACGTGCACCAGCGACCATGCCAGAAGCACAATAAATCGCGAAGAAGACCAAAATAATCAAAGCGGATGTTACGCGTAAGATTTTTTTCTGATCATCGAAACGACCGGTGAAATAGTCAGGTAGGGTGAGGGCATTATTCTGCACTTCGGTATGTACACGTAACCGTCCTGCAACCAAATACCAGTTGAGCCATGCACCAATAATCAAGCCGATGGCGATCCATGATTCAGATAGTCCTGCCAAGTAAATCGCGCCGGGTAAACCCATGAGTAACCAACCACTCATGTCGGATGCACCAGCGGATAACGCGGTGACAAAACTGCCTAAACTCCGTCCTCCAAGAATATAATCATCAAGACTTTTGGTAGAAAAATAGGCGTACAGACCTATACCCAACATGGCGGTAATATATACCACGAACACAACAACAGTGGGATTAGAGAAATTCATAATGGATGCTTATCCTTATATATCCATAACGGTACAATCCCATCTGAATAGCCAAAAATTGATTTACTATTCTAATAAGACTGATAAGGTCACAGATTCAAGCATGAATGTTTTTTGAATTACTGTTATTTTTGTGTACATTAAGTGTATATTTTGTGTAATTGTGGTTAAGTGTATGAACCTTAATCACTTTATCCAAAAATAAAACATTTTTTGAGCTAGGAAAAGCATGTAAAACTCATTTCTTTATATAGAAATATTGCTTGTAGTTACAAAAGCCTAAATTTTTTAGAGTTAAAGTGATTAATTTGAATATAAAAATCCTAAAAGTACAAACGTATAATAAATTTTTTGGCAGAAAAAAGAGTCGTTCGATAAGTTGGTGGATTAATTGAACAAGATTTATGACGACTTTAGGTGGAGATTAGTTTTGCTTGAAAAGTATGCAAATCTGACTTTCGAAAGAATTTTTCGGGTGTTTCACATTATGGCTTTTGGCATCATGAATCAGTTTGTTATCGATAAAAAAGCCCAGCTGCGATAAGCTGGGCTGATTCAGGTTGATATAAAATTATAAACCAGACTCATATTCGCTATTGGATAGAAGCTTTTCCACATCAGCCATATTGTCTGGCTTGATTTTGTATATCCAACCTTTGCCATAAGGCTCTTCATTGACAAAATCAGGGTCATCTTCAAGGTCTAAATTCACTTCAACCACTGTACCTGAAACAGGTGCATGAATATCAGAAGCTGTTTTTACAGATTCGACGATACCCGCTTGTTCAGTAGCCGTGACTTTGCTACCAACTTCTGGGGTTTCAACATAGACTAAATCACCCAACTCATCTTGTGCATGGTCAGTAATACCAGTTACAACCAAGTCACCTTCGACTCTTACCCATTCATGCGTGCGCGCATATTTCAAATCCGCTGGATGATTCATGACAACTCCTTAACAATTTGTCGTATCATTTTTTCTAGCTTTATACAGGTTTTTCAATAAAAACAAAAGCATCGATCAATGAAGCAATTTAGAAAATTATAAATATGGATCTTTACGCCAGTTACTTGGGCTACGTCCACTCCAACGCTTAAATGCACGGCTGAAATTGGCGACATCAGAATAACCCAACTCATCAGCAATTTGTTCTAGACTATAATCTGTACGTGAAAGCAGTGATGTAGCATGGCGATAACGGACTTCATCTACGAGTGTCGAAAAAGAGGTGCCTTCGGCTGCCAGTTGGCGCTTTAGGGTTCGATCAGACATATGCAAGCGTTCAGCGACATTCTCGATACTCAGGTAATGTTGTTCTGAATTGGTCAAAATGTCACGTACCCGCATCGCTAAACGACGTCTTTCACCCAGTGCCGATAATTCAGTTTCACATTGGTTGATCGCGATTTGGCTAGCGATTGGATCGGCATTTACCATTTTTAAGCCGAGATATTTTTTGTCGAAACTTGAAATGAGATGAGGTTGATTAAAACGAACCGTACTACTTAACTTATCTTTATATTTTTCAAACCCTGCAGGTTCAGGGAAATCCAAATCAACTTCACCTCTTAAATCTTCAATCCCTGTTAAGGCTTTTGCCATGGTCATGATACCGATGGTCAAGCCTAAGATGATTTCGGTGCGTAAAGGTTCAACTTCAATATCACATTGCAGTTGTAAGGTTGCTTTCGGGCCAAAGGTTGAGAAATATAATTGTAGAAATGGTAAACGCAATTGAATGAATCGACTGGCGAGCGCAATTGCATCGGTAATGTCATGCGCTGTCATGATGGCATAGCCAATAAATCCATGAATTGAAATACGCATTTGCGTTCCGAGATGAAAGCCCAAAGTGCTTTCACCTGTCAGACGCAATGCATGCTTTACCAATTCATTCGCAATAGGTGTGGGAATTCGATAATTCGGATCAGCCAGTTGTTCGCTTGTTAAATGAAATGGAGCGAATAAAGTTTCATCGTTATATCCCCAACGAGAAACAACATCTAATAGCAATAAGCCATAGACGCCTGGTATACCTTGATCTTGACGAGTTGAAGTTGTTTTCATCTGCTTTCCGTGGCGCTCATCAATTTTGCCAATATCTTTTAAACATTAAAGTCTTAAACATCTTTACATGAAATAAAATAATCAATCATAAAAATTGTTGGACAAGCGAGTTATTGCTCATCGAAAACATTAAGTTGGCTTTCTAAAGACCATGACTTTTGTGGTAGATATTAATAACACATCGCCATTCTGGTTCAAAGCTTGTGTGACGTAACTGACAATACCACGATCAAGTTTAGTTTTAGAGGGCACAATTGCAGTAATTTCAACTTCAACATGGATTTTATCGCCCGCACGAGTTGGTCTAGGCCAACGTAGACTTGACTCAGTTCCTAAGAGACCACCGGCAATTGGGAAACATTCAGTCCATAAGCGCATTGTAACGGCAGATGTATGCCATCCACTGGCTGCTAGTCCTTGGAAAACAGGATGTTGTGCAGCAGCTTGTTCATCTAAATGAAAAGGTTGCGGGTCGTATTGACTTGCGAATTGCTTAATTTCTTTGAGGGTCATTTCATATTCACGACTAATGAAACGATCACCAATATTCAAATCTTCTAAATACAACATTATTCAGTATCCTGAGCCACCACGCGCTGTTCTACTAAAAAGCCGCCTGTTTGGCGTTTCCATAACTGGGCGTATAAACCATCATTCGCAATCAGTTCTTCATGTGTGCCTTGTTCAGCAATTCGACCTTCATCCAACACAATCAGACGATCCATCTGAGCAATAGTAGATAATCGGTGAGCAATTGCAATGACCGTTTTGCCAACCATTAAGTCATTTAAACTGCTTTGGATTGCTGCTTCGACTTCAGAATCAAGTGCACTGGTTGCTTCATCTAAAATTAAAATAGGTGCATCTTTTAGAAAAACCCGTGAAATCGCAATACGCTGACGTTGACCGCCAGAAAGCTTAACACCTCGTTCACCAACGAATGCATCAAAGCCTACACGTCCTTTTTGATCGGTGAGTTGTGGAATAAATTCTTCTGCTTTTGCTTTTCTTACAGCTTGTTGAATTTCAGCTTCAGTCGCATTTGGGCGACCATACTTAATATTTTCTGCAACAGTGCGATGTAATAAAGAAGTATCTTGAGTAACTAACGCAATATTGGCACGAAGACTGTCTTGAGTGACGTCATTAATATCTTGGCCATCAATCAGTATACGACCTTGGTTGATCTTGTAAAAATGTAGAAGTAACTGAATGAGGGTTGATTTTCCAGCCCCTGAACGACCGACTATTCCAATTTTCTCGCCAGGCTTTATGGTTAAATTCAAATGATCAATTACATTTTTTTGATTATAAGCAAAGCAGACATTTTCAAACTGAATTTCGCCATGATTAACTTTTAATTCTGTTGCATCTTTTTTGTCTTGAATCTGAATCGGTTTACCTAGAGTTTTCATGCCATCCTGAATAGTACCGACATTCTCAAACAGCATGGTGACATGCCACATGATAAATTCTGCCAAACTATCAAGTTTAAGTACCATTGCCGTAGTCGCTGCAATTACACCTAATGCAGCTTGTCCTTGAGTCCATAACCAAACCGAGGTTCCAATCACACCAATAAATAGAAATGCGCTAAGTAAACGAATACTAATTTGATATTTTACGCCTAGACGCATTTGCTTATAAACGGTGACCATAAACTCTTGCATTGACTCTTTAGCATACTGGCTTTCACGTCCTGCATGAGCAAATAATTTCACCGTTTGGATATTAGTATAAGCATCTGTTACACGACCAGTCATAATTGAGCGTGCATCCGCTTGCTCCTGAGATACCTTTCCTAAACGCGGAATAAAATAACTGGCAATGATAATAAACAAAGCTAGCCACACAATTAACGGAACAATTAATATAGGAGAGATCGAACCAAGTACGAGGCTGATGGTCACGAAATAGATGAAAACATAAACCACCATATCACCGAGAATCATCCAGAATTCTCGAACAGCCAATGCAGTTTGCATGACTTTGGCTGATAGGCGACCTGCGAAATCAGTGTGGAAGAAATCTAAGCTTTGTTGTAGAAGTAAATTATGAAATCTCCAACGCATGCGCATTGGAAAATTACTAAATAGAACTTGGTGTTTAACGATTGCTTGCAAGCTGACAAAGAAAATATTGGCAAATAATATGCTTATTAAAATCGTAAGATTTTGTTGGTTGGTTGCAAAGAAGCTATCGGGTTGACTGCTACTGAGCCAATCAACAAGTTTACCTATATAAGCAAAGAATAAGGCCTCAAAGCAAGCAGCAGCAGCCGTACAAGCAACTAATAAAAATAAGTATGGTCGGATCCCTTGAGTTGCTTGCCAAACAAAAGCAAAAAATGTGGTTGGTAGTGGTTTGTTTAAGTCTTTGGTGGGGTAGGGATCGACTAATTTTTCAAACCACTTCAACATTGCTTTTTCCTCATGGCGTAGAGCGTAGATTCAATAACTATTTAATGTTTTGCTATTATCTAAATGTATGTATAAAGTTTTACCTTTGGGTATATAGGATAGCAGAAAAATAAAGTAATTAATGATAATCAAACAAACACAACCTTATTATTCCTTAATATTAATAATTATCAATAACACTTGAGAAAAATCATATGCAACAAAATTCTGATCGTTCACAAACGCCTAAATTAAAGATAGAAACTATTCAAATTGATCGCTTTAGTCCGACATATTGGCGCGTTGATGGCCCACAAACAATGTCCTTTGCGATTACAAACTATTTAAATGGTTTTGAGGTGGTATTTAGATCACGCACAACATCTGATCTTGCTGGTATTGTCTGGGATTCACATGATGTAAAAGATCATAAGTTTTTGGCTTATGAGACGAAATATGATTACTCAGGAATGATTTGGGATTTTGATCTTGAATTATCGGCATCTATGCCTACTTTAAATAATGAAACATTAACCCCGACATTGACTGTGCAATACCATGATCAAGGTCAAGATAAAGTTGCTTATATTGTTTTGTTTAACTATGCGGATCGACCTGCTTCAAGAGTTGCTCATATTCAGATCAATTGGGATACGGTAAAAGCTGGTTTTTCAGCAACGGACTCTTTTCCCGTAACTCATATTAAACGGATCTCATTTTCTGCATTTACGATGAGTTATAACGGCCATTCAACACTTCCTTTGCCTCAAGCTGAGGATGGTTACATCAGGATAGTCAACTCGGTCACTACAGGCGTGAATGCAAAATTGGCTTTGAAGCGAGTCATCGTGGCACCACACCAGCATGGCATTTGCACTAGTTATGATGATCATTATGATTTAAATCCTCAGCGCTTGGTGAATAATATTGAAGCCTTGGGGTATCAAGGATTGATGAACCATTATTGTGGCATGTCAAAGTATCCAGAGATGAAATGGCGCAGTGATCTAAATACTTGGCAGATTCCCGATACGCTTGTGAGCAATGAAAATGTTGTGAATCCATGCGCGCGAAAATGGCATGAATATTTTGCTAGCGCGCTATTACAAGCAAGTATGCAACCTATCTTTGGCGTGAGTTTTGAAATGTATTCACTTGCTGCAAATGAGTTTTGGGCGCAACGAGATTGGCATAGTAATTTGGGGAGAACTGGATATGAACCACCAAGTTATTTTTTTAGTCCTTGTGACCAAAATGCGATGGCTTATTTACATAAAGTTTTCATCGAATTTTCAGATGCGATGGCTGTGGCGGGGTGTGAGGTAAACATGCAAATTGGGGAGCCATGGTGGTGGTATAACCAGGGTACTGATTTACCTTGTGTTTATGATTTTCCAACCAAATTAGCATTTAATGCAGATACGGGGTTGTACGCACCGGATTTTGGGACCATCTATGAGGCGATGCATAAAACAGGGACACCTTATGATGAATTTAAAATATGGTTGAAGAATAGATTAGGCCAAACATGCCAAGATATTCGCACCGCAATTAAAGCAAAATATCAAAACGCTAAAGTCTGCCCATTAATTTTTTTTCCAACGATACGAACACCAATAGAAACCCTTGTGACTGACATTAATTATCCAAGTCAGCACTATGCTTTCCCTAACTTTGATTACATTATGACTGAGTCCTATGATTGGATCTTGGAGGCGAAATTAGATTTGGCTCATCAGGTTCTCTCTGAAATTCCAACCCAAGACTTAAATTATCCATCTGAAAAAGTTACTTATTTGGCTGGTTTTGTACCTGATGCTTCAATTGCTCATCTTTATGGATTTGATCGTACAAAACCGTATCAAGCCCCAATTTGGCAACGTATCTTTGGTGATATGGAAAATAATGAGGTATTGGGAGTATTGAAACAATTTATTTGGGCCTATCCACAAATTATGTCCGATTCAATCACCATTGATATTGAGCAAGCATCCGGAGGCTTTTTTCTAGAGGAGGAATATCATTTGCCTGTGAACGATGATACGCCGTATCCACCAGAAATTTATTTGTAACTTTATTTTGACAACACAATTCCTCTTAATCTAGTCGTTTGAGGTCTAATTTTGAGGAATTGTTATTACAGTTTGAATTGTCAAGGGGATAAATATTTATGGTAAAAATCAAATAAAAATTGACGCCTAACACTTTTCGGGATTCGAAAGCATAATTTAATCGGTATTTGTGATCAAACTTAGGATAAGTGGTTGGAATAATACGACAATTGCACTAGAAATTTTTACATAAACAAGAGATAATTGTGACTCACTTCACATTTATACGGGATTGAGAGTTGAAAAGAGTAGGGAATTTGGGTGCATGTCTATTGTTTATCGCTGGTGTATATTTTATGGTCATGGGTGTGCCAACTGGTGACATTATCCTAATAGCAATTGGCCTTGCTTTAATGATAGCGGCTTTTTTATTGATTTCTGAGTTTAATTTAAATTTATTCAAATGGACGAAATAAGATTACAAAATTATTTTCCAAAAATAAAAAAACAATCATCAATTTTTATAGGATTTAAATAATGGCTTGAGTATTTTAACGTTTGGACTGAAAAAGATCTAAACTTAAAACTACTCAAACCATTATTCATTCAATTAGTCATTTTAATTTAAGTTTTCAGTGTTGCTCGCATGTTGGAAATTTTGGAAATCATGCCCAGACGGTGCCTGATAAATCCTTAATCCAAATTCTGGAATAATTGCGATCAGATGATCAAAAATATCAGACTGAATTGCTTCATAAGAAGCCCAAGCAATCGTGTTGGTAAATGCATAAATTTCTAGAGGTAAACCTTCACTAGTGGGTTGTAATTGGCGAACCAGAATCGTTTGGTTTTGAGCAATACCACTATGCTGACGTAGGTAGAACTCAACATAAGCCCTGAAAGTTCCTAAATTAGTTAAGCGTCGTTGGTTGTATCGAGATTGATTGCTTAGATGGTTATTAAACTCTTGTATTTCAGATTTCTTAGCATCCAAATATTGATCCAATAGTAAGAAGTCTCTGAGTTTCTGTTGTTCTTCATCACTCATGAAATGAACACTACTTTGATCAATGAACAGTGAGCGTTTCATTCGGCGACAACCTGAGTTACTCATACCACGCCAGTTTCGAAAAGTATCTGTAACTAATTTGTTCGTTGGAATGGTGGTGTAGGTTTTATCAAAGTTTTGTACAGTCACTGTATGTAATGACATGTCAATGACATCACCATCAGCATTTAAAGACGGCATTTCAATCCAGTCTCCAATACGGACCATATCATAAGATGCGATTTGTACACTTGCGACCAATGAAAGAATGGTATTTTGGAAAACTAACATCAACACGGCTGCCATCGCACCAAAGCCGGCGAGTAAGGTAAATACATCTTTTTTAAGGAAAGTGCCCAAGATCATTAGACCACAGACCACAAATAAGATGAGCTTAACAAGTTGTAAATAACCCTTGATTGGTTTATTTCTTGACTTTGGATTACGTTGATAAATCAGATTAAAAATATTGAGTGCTTCACTTACTGTCAGTGCAAGTGTAAGGAAAATGAAAGCTTGCGCGCCCATTTGCACAAAACTGACTACTTTTTCAGGCAGATGAGGGACAGTTGCAATCCCATTCATAATGACAATTGCTGGAACAATATTCGCAAAACGACGGGTAACGCTATGTTGTGCAAAAATAGACTGATTAGGAGATTTGAGTTTTGTAATTAAATGTCGTATTCCACGAACAATGATTCGTTTAGCAATAAAATTTGCCAGTGCTGCAAATAAAATTAAAATTGTTAAGGCAATCAACATTTCCAATAAAGGATATTGACTCAACTCAACTTTTATTTCACGGATAAAATCTAAATAATTCAAACCCAAACACCTTACGATTTTTTAATGAGGAATTGTAAGGTGGAATTGCTGGGATATTATTTTAAATCACAGTTTATATACGATTTGTAAGGCATTTTTACATAATGTGTAGAAGATTTACCACATGAGATCATCAGGAATTACATAAGCTGCGTATGGATCGTCTTCATCAGTAGTTTCATTGTTTTGTTCAGTGTTGTTATCCACCAAGATGAAACCCTGCATTTTTTGATTAATTTTTTCAGCTAGAGCTTTAGGTAGGTAAGCATAACTGTCTTGATCTTTTGCAATTACTAAAGACCCAGAAACTAGCGCATTATAAACTTGTTGAGATAGATAAACTTTTTTAATTTTATTGTCATCAATAAATTGGTAGGTAATGTCACCTTCAGTTTGTTGAATCTTATGCTGTTTGATCATTTGAATGATCGATGCTTTTAATGCCTTTTCTTCCAAGATCCGTTGTTTTTCTGAGTTTAATGCTTGGTCTTTGGCGAGTTTTTCTTGTTTAGCACGATCAATATCAGCCTTTAATGCGGCATCATCATTTTGTCCAAGACGTTGTTCATGTTGAACCTGTTTGGTGAGCTTCTTCGCTTTTTTATTATCCACTAAACCTGCTTTTAATAATTGAGCTTGTAGTGCATTTTTAACCATGATTTAGTCCGAATTTAAGTTTGATGAAGAACGAAAATAATAAATCCAATATGCCACACTCATGACTAGGCTTAAAGCGGTAGGAATGAGGAAGGTCTGTAATTGTAGGTAAGGATAGAGCACGCTGGCAAGAACACCACCAACTAAAAATCCGATAAAAATAAGTAAGTGCAGAAAAATGCGGCGTCTTTCCACGTTCAATCCGCGGGCTTTATAGCCCAAAGCTAAACCAATGTCTGTTAACACGCCTGATAGATGGGTTGTTCGGATAATTGCACCTTTGTAGTGGCTGACCATTGCATTTTGAACGCCCATCGCAACACAAGCCCAAAGTAAACCGTAGCGTGGAAAGTATGGGATAAGTAACCATGTCAGAAACAAAAAAATCGCCACCAGACTTAAAGGAAAGCCATAATGACGACCGAGAGCAACATTACCGTTACCTAGAATCAGTCCACTATAAAATGAACCAATTACAAAACAAACCAAAACAAGGCTAAGATATAGAAGATGATCAGGCTGCCAGTTCACAATATTCATTGCGAGTAAACTCGCATTTCCTGTCATGTGTGATACAGATTGATGGAGTACTGTGAATAAACCGAGAACGTTTACCATCCCTGCATTCAATGCCAATAAAAAAGCACCAAGTTGAATCCAGTTGGGTAAACGTTGAAGTGGCATACTGACCTATGAGTCTTGACGGTTTCTGAAATCTACAGCAGCAGTAAATAAAACGTCCGTGGATGAATTCAGTGCTGTTTCAGTTGAGTCCTGTAATACACTGATAATCATACCAATCGCGACAACCTGCATTGCAATTTCAGATGATATACCAAATAAGCTACAAGCAACAGGTATGAGTAGTAATGAACCACCAGCAACACCCGAAGCACCGCAAGCAGAAACTGCCGCAACGACAGATAAGATCACCATTGTACTAAAATCAACGTGGATCCCAAGCGTGTTTACTGCAGCAAGTGTTAATACAGTCACTGTGACAGCAGCACCAGCCATGTTGATTGTTGCGCCAAGTGGGATCGAAACACCTGCTGTTGCTTCATTGACACCTAAGCGTTGTGCGAGGTCTAAATTGACAGGAATGTTGGCAGCGGAACTACGCGTAAAGAAGGCCGTAATCCCACTTTCTTTTAAACACTTAAATACTAATGGATATGGATTTGTGCGCATTGTGATTCCAACTAAAATTGGGTTTATCACTAATGCGACAAAAATCATTGTACCGATGAGAACCATGAGTAAATGTGCATAGCTTGCTAGGGTTGCAAAACCTGCATCTGCGAATGTAACAGCGACTAAGCCGAAAATACCTACTGGTGCAAAAGCAATTACGATATGAATAATTTTATTAACTGCATTTGAAACATCAGTGAGCACATTTTTGGTTGAATCAGAGCTGTGACGTAAAGCCAAACCTAGACCAACTGCCCAAGCTAAAATACCGATAAAATTTGCATCACTAATTGCTTGTACAGGGTTTGCAATAAAGCTAAGCAGAAGATTTTTTAGGATCTCAGCAAGATTACCTGGTGCTTGTAATTCAGACTGAGCAGCTAAGTGTAAAAATAATTGGCTTGGAAAGAGAATACTTGCAATCACTGCACTAAATGCGGCAAGTAACATACCCAATAAGTAGAGCGTCAAAACTGGTTTTAAATTCGCATTTTGACCAACTTTGAAATTTGCAATTGATGAGAGTACCAATACAAAAACTAAAATAGGTGCGACAGATTTTAAAGCCTTGATGAATAATTCACCCAATAAACTTAGATAAGGTGTGACATTTGGGAAGAGCAATGCCACGCCGACCCCTAAAAAAATAGCGATAATAATTTTGCTAACTAAACTCAAGCGAGACAATACATTAAACATATGAAGGCCTTATAAACCTATGCACGATTTAAGGTTAAACAAGCGCCGTATTCTATACCTAAGAACCGTGAATATTAAAATTTTTTTTGCAACCTAATTGCTTTAAAAGTATTTTAAAAAATAACATAATGTTTTTCAAAAGTATTTCTTGAAAATATAAAAATTCCTTTTGATTAAAAAAAAAGCTAAAAATTAATTTTTAGCTGTAGGTTGTATTGAAAGCTGTTGTATTGCTTGGAAATGTGTCAGAAAAATTTGTCCAGTTAGTTTGGTGATTAAGGCTGATTTAGATAGTTTTTCCATCACAGGACTTTTTACCTCTGAGAGATGCAATTGAATATTCAAAAGTGATAGCTCTATATTAAGCTCTTCAAGCATCTCGAGTGCGCTTAAATCAATACTACTAATACTTGAGCAATTGATGACAACGTGTTGTAACTGACTGTCTTGGCTCAATTTGGTAATGATATAACCTTTTAATACATGAGCGTTGAGAAAACTAAGATTCTCATCGACGCGAAAAGCAAGGATATTGGGTGAAGTAATTACTTTATAGTGGGATACATTTCTAAAATGTTGTGTACCTTCAACTAACCCGATTACTGCGATATGAGGTCGACTAACGCGCCAAAGTAGTAACACAAAAGTAAGAATGATCCCAATGATTAATCCTGTCGTGATATCAATACAGGTAACACCGATGAAGGTTGCCCACATTGCCAAACCATCTGCTTTTGAATATCGCCATGTTTCAATAAAAGGACTAAGTGTTACTAGCTTCCAGATAGAAACAAAAATAGTTGCAGCTAAGACCGCTAAAGGTAGATTTTGGAAAAATCCGGTAAAATATAAGCTGACAACGATCATTAAGATGGAAGATAGGACACCAGCCATAGGAGTTTTTGCGCCAGCATCTGCATTGACCACTGTTCGGGATAAACTACCTGAAACTGCGAAACCAGAATTTATACCAGCAGCGATATTGGCTAAACCAAGTGCAATGAGCTCTTGATTGCTGTTTAGATCATCACGTTTTTTAAGTGCCGTTGCTTGTGCAATAGCCAACGACTCAATAAAACTTATCATCGCAATCATAAAAGCACTGGGTAGTAATTGTATTACTAAACTCCAGTTCCACGATGGGAAATGAAAACTAGGTAAAGCTGAAGGGATGATACCAACCGTTTGAATGGAATGATGACTGGTATTAATGATAAATGTCATGATGAGAATCGAGCAAAGTAGAATCAACAATGGAATGATTCTATTTATAAAACCAGATCGAATTAATTTAGGTAATAAGAATAGTAAGACAATTGAAATGATTCCGATACTGAAGTTACTTAAGCTGATTTGATGGAAATTTTGTTGAAAACTGATAATAAACTCAGGAATATTGTTCGCTTGCAAAGGAATAGCGAATAAAAACTTAAATTGTCCCAAGGCAATTAATAAAGCAGATGCAATGATGAAACTTTTAATTACAGGATGGCTAATCAGTTGAATTAAAAATCCAAAACGCGATAGGCCTAGAATAAATGAGATTAATCCAACTAAAACGGCAAGGAGGCAAGCTGCTTCTATGTAGGCTTCAGAGCCAACTGCAAATAGGGGATTGAGTGTAGCAAACACCATCATTGAAATAATTGCAACAGGGCCGATTGAAAGTGTTGAACTACTTCCTGTAAAAGCATAGATGATCATGGGCAAGATGCTGGCGTAAATACCCATGATTGGAGGTAATCCCGCTAACATCGCATAAGCCATACCTTGCGGGACAAGCATAGCTAAAACAATGAATGCTGCTATAAGATCAGCCCTGAAACTTTGTATTTTATAGTGACTTAACCATTTTTTTGCTGGGAAAAGTTTGTCTAAGTCAAAAATTAGCAATTTCATGCATAATATTCTAAATCATAAATTTATATATATTATGCAGAAAAAATGCTAAAGAAAGGAGGGGGGAGGCTAAACTTCTATTTGTGGACAATAATGTTTATATAAAGTTTCTAAAAGAATACTAAGCTTAGGATCCAAAATAGAGTAAAAAATCTGTTTGCCATCTCGACGTGTAGACACGACTTTGCTTCTACGTAACATCATGAGTTGCTGTGAAAGAGTGGGTTGAACGATTTTAGTTACTTCAGCAATTTGAGAGACATTTAGCTCTTTTTGAGTTAGATGGCATAAAATGATTAATCGATCTGTATTTGCAAGAGATTTAAGAACATTTACAACTGTATCAGCTGACTCTCTCATTGCTTCAATTTCAAGATCCTTTTGCATACTTACATCACTACCAGAAAACCGAGTCTAGTATAAAGTCAGAAATAGAAAAAATTGTAGTAAAACTGAATAATCACAATGGTTTTTAATGAAATGCTATATAAGAAAAATAAATAAGTATATGTGTTTTTGTGATTTAGTTGTCATAATATTTTATTATTGTGATATGTATTTTATTGTGCTTTTTGGCCATGTGATTAGGTTGTTTGAATGTCACTAAAACACATAATTATTAAATTTTATTAAATAATAAAAATAAGTTGTTAATAAATCTAATAAATATTAAAAAAATGAAAAAATGATTGTGCTTTGCTTAAAATTGTATACAATTGCATTTAAGACAGAATTATCTGTCTGCATAAAAAGGATCGGGAATGTGAAAACATGACCGCCAGAGGGTAATAATATTTATTATTCTTTTACACTCAGACGCAAGCGTGAGCTAGAAAAAAAATTATAAATCACGCTTTATTTTTTTCTTATATTATTTTTATACAAGCTAGCTATCCCTCTATGAATAAAGGGATAGGGCGATTTTATGTAAGTGCTTGTTCAAAACTGATTAAGTGGTTTACACGTTTCCAATATTCATTGATATCGACTGAACTTTTATTGACATGTGCTTGTATTGTCATGCCATCGAGTATGCTGACGATTAGTGTAGCAAGATGGATTGGGTTTTGAATGCCAAGATTCGCAAGCAAGTTTTCAATCAGTGCAGTCAACCAAATTTTGTACTGTGTTGCTGGTTCCAAAGTTGAAGGGTAGATTTTAATCACTTCTTCAAGAGCTTTTTGAAACATACAACCATTGAAGTCTTCGCTATTGAACCAAGCAGAGTACCATTCAAATATTGCTTTCAGTTGTCCTAAATGATCCGATGAATCACACTCTGCTAGCGCCATATTTAACGAGGCTTGTAGATTTTGATTACGTTGAATGAGACATTCTTGGATTAATTTTTCCTTGGAAGGGAAATATTTATAAAATGTCATTTTTGCGACATTAGACTCACTTATGATTCGATCAACCCCAACCGAATTGTAGCTATGCGAGTTAAATAGTCGTAATGCTGTGGTAATAATATCTTCTTTTTTTGACATATAACGCCTCGAGTTTGCTCGTCATCAAGAGCATCTTTTTGCATTTCATCATGCAATTTTGGCGAATAGTCTACACCGTATCTACCAATTATCATAGCGGAAAATAACAATATTTATTTGATTGATTTTAAATTTTACAATGAAACTATTAGGTTAAAAATAACAGCATGAATTTATGATATTAATATGAAAAGTGTATTTATGAGTTGACTTGATTAAAGTTAAAAAAGCTTTAATTAGATTAAATGTAGTAAATTTATAATGTTAGGAATGTATGTTGTAAATAATAACTATTTGCATTAATAAAACTATAGGGCAATTGTCGAAATACAATTGCCCTATAGTTTTATGCGAGTAAGCCTTTGATGTTACTGAGCCATTCCAGTCATTAGTTGTTTAAAGTTGTGATAAAGCATAGATTGTTGCGTTGGAGTATACACAGAACGTTTAATTACACCTTTATTGGTGTTAATCGCGAGGTCTACATTCTTTGCATTTTTAAATTCATATAAGAATGAGCTTGGGATTGTAAAGGTATTGGATGAACGTTTAGGGATTAAACGGTTAATATATTTCTGTTGTGTTTTTCCAATCGGAATATAATTGAAAGATTTACCATCGACGATAAATGTAATTTGATCGATATCATAGTAGTCATAGCTACTTGTTAGGGAGAGATCAAGTTTGAGTTGCTGCTTTTTTTGTTTATCCCATTGAACAACAACATTTGGACAAATCTCATTTGCTTTACAGCTTAGCGAACCTGCTGTTGCTATATGATTATTGCTATTACTGCTTGTTGATGTTACTGGTGTGGTACAAGCACCCAGTATGAATGAAAGACCAATTAAAGTAATGATTTTATTCATATTCAAATTCTCATAGATCAATTTTTAGTGTGAATGATTTAATTGTGGGCCAAGAAACGGAAATGGCTTGGCAGCTTTGAATTGATTTGTGGCATCACCTGCAAAGGTGTTCTGTTGATCCTTTCCAAGATCAAGTTTACGTGTTATGCCATCTTTAAAATTAATTTTCTTTAAATCAATCCAGAAAACATTTGGGGAAACTGCAGATTCAAAGAAATATAACAGTTGTTTATGATCTGCTACAGTTCTCCATCGTGTTGATGAAATATTGGGTTCTTCTACAGTATTTAACCCATAGGGTACAGATGCATTGCGAATAACACTAAATACAGAAGCGATGGCATCTTTGGGATTATCATTTTTAGGAATTGCGTTGATATAAAATGATGTGCGTGCAAATCGATCTGCAGCACGATTGGTGCCAGGTAGCATAACTGTTCCACCTATTTGCTGCCAATATGTATTCAATGCAAGTTGCTGATCAAAGGTTGGCGAATTGGTCATTACTTGATATTTCTTATTATGGTGAATAACTTGTTTACCGCCAATATATTCAATAATTGCACTGTCTCCAGTTTTATCCGAAATTGACAAATGTAATGTTGCTAAGCGTTGTTCACCAGGAACATTATCTGTAATGAGATCAAATGGTTCTTTTTCTAAAGTCTTAACTGCTTCAGCTACTGTTGAAAAATTATCAAGTACGTATTGTGCCCAAGCAGAGATACTTAATTGTGGTTTGTTTGATTTTTTAGTGTCTGGATATTGAGATTCCACTAACCAAAGCACATTTGCCACTAGCCCAGCTTCATTGATTCCATCTGTCGTAGAAATATCATAGCCAGTTGCGATCACACTGCCGTATTTAGATTTCCATTTGAGTGACTTTGGTCCAGCATTACTATCACGTTCAATGCCACTTGGCATAATCCAGAGGTTCGTTCCAACATCAACTTTCCAATCCATTGAACGAGCAGTAATAATATGATCATTATTACCTAAATATACTGCTCTAGTACAAGCGTGAACCGTCTGAAAGAAGAGGGAGGATGCAATAAATGAACAGGCAAAGGTTTTTTTTAACATGCTGATCTCCGTTGTAATTAAAATTATTTAGGTCTAACGTATAGTTTCTATTGTTGATAATAATTTTATGAATTTTATATTGTTATTCAAATATTCAGATGTAATTTTTATACAAATAATTGGATGAAGCTTCCGAGTATAATTTGTGGCTTAAAATAAAACGACATCGTTGATGTGCTTTATACGTTTCCATAAATATACTCGAAAGTTGTTCCTAAAAAGTTAATTTGGAGGTAAAAGCATCACAATTGCATTATTAAGCAATTGAGCGATATCTTCTAATATCTCATTTTGATTAAACGCTTCATTAAACTCTAGACTTTCACCATCTGCGATTTTCTTTAATTCATGTTCAAAATTTTTGGATACACATACATTTTCACTGTTTGCCCAGAAGTCTAAATTGTCACCTAGTCTTCTGTAGAGGAGTCTTGATGCTGGTTCCAAAATTAGTTGATAACCAGTATCAATTACACCCAGTAAATCTTCGGCTGTAATTTCTTCAGGCTCAGGAATGCTGTTCGGGTAATTTGATTCACTCATATAAGACATGATTGCCGCCTCAAACTCTGGGGCTTGAGTAAGATAATCTAACAATTGTGCTTTTAAATAGGAAAGCTCTGTACTGTTGATTTCACCGACAGTTGTAGTGTGTTGGCGTGCAATGTCGGTGAGTGGTTTTTTAAGTGCTTCATTTTCAGCAAACTTATCACTGACCTGATCAATCATTTCTGAAAGATTTGGCATACGGAAGCCAAAAGAAAAAGTTAAACAATCATCTTCTGCAACACCATAATGTGCAAGTCCTGGCGGAACGTAAAGTAAATCTCCAGGTGCAAGCACTTCGTCAAATTCAATATGCATTTCCGCGAGGAGCTTTAGTGGCTGGTCGGGAATAAGAGCAGTTGATTCATCACATTTTTGACCTAATTGCCAACGGCGATGACCATAACCTTGTACTAAAAAAACATCATAAAAGTCAAAATGTTTGCCAACAGATCCTCCTTTAGGTGCATAAGACACCATGATGTCATCACGTCGCCACTGTGGAATAAAAGGAAATTTCTTCCATAATTCTGCGATATCAAAAGAGTAGTGGTCTACTGCTTGTACCAAGAGTGTCCAAAGATTGGGTAGTTTTTGGAAGTCGCCTTTGGTTAGTGGCGATGATTTGACATGCCATTCATTTGGATTTTTATTTTTTTGACGGATTAAGCGAGCGGTAACATCTTCCTCCAATGCGAGTTCCTGAACATCTGATGGCTCTAATAAACCGATGATCTCAGGCATTGCATTGCGTACAAGTAAAGGTTTTTTTTGCCAATATTCGGCAAGAAATTGTTCTGCAGTAATACCGCCTAAAACAGTCAAAGATTGTTGTGACATGAGGAGAAAACCAAAAATGTATAAATTTGAGGTGTATTGTCTATGCAGTTGGAGATTGGCGCAAGCATTGTTGTGATGTAATCATAGTGGAAATAAAAATAATGAAATGTATTTAATCTTGATCAATTAGCAGCGTATTCGTTCACAGTCTTTCAAAAAAACAGTATGCTTAAGATGCGAAAAGGGAGCATACATGTATCAAGTACTGGCAAGAAAATACCGTCCTCGTAATTTCAATGAGTTAGTGGGGCAAAATCATGTTTCTCGTGCGTTAACCAGCGCTTTGGAACGTGGACGTTTACACCATGCTTACTTATTTACAGGAACGCGTGGGGTTGGTAAAACCACGATTGCCCGTATCTTAGCCAAGTGTTTGAATTGTGAAACTGGTGTAACTTCAACGCCATGTGAAGTATGTGCTACTTGTAATGCGGTGAATGAAGGTCGTTTTATTGATTTAATCGAAATTGATGCAGCATCAAGAACTAAAGTCGAAGACACTCGTGAATTGCTTGATAACGTTCCTTATGCACCAACACAAGGTCGGTTCAAAGTTTACTTGATCGATGAGGTGCACATGCTTTCTACGCATTCTTTTAATGCCTTACTTAAAACATTGGAAGAACCACCTGAGCATGTAAAATTTCTATTTGCAACGACTGATCCGCAAAAGCTTCCGATTACGGTGATCTCACGTTGTTTGCAGTTTACGTTGCGCCCTCTGGCTGTAGATGAAATTACCGAGCATCTCACAACGATTTTGACTAAAGAGCATATTGATGCGGATCAAGATGCAATTTGGCAAATTGCTGAGTCTGCACAAGGTTCGTTACGTGATGCATTATCTTTAACTGATCAAGCGATTGCTTATGGTCAGGGTGCAGTACATCATCAAGATGTCAAAGATATGCTGGGCTTGATTGATCGTACAATTATTTATGATTTGATTTTAGCGATTCATCAAAATCAGCAGGCGCAAGTCAGTCAATTGCTGATGCAATTTAGACAGCAGGCATTAGATGTTTCATTGGTTCTCGATCAGTTGGTTTCGACATTGCATGAATTGGCCATGTTGCAGTATTTGCCTGATCTTGCTCTAAAATATAGTGAAGAAATTAATCAAAAAATCTTACATCTTGCTCGTTTAGTTTCAGCACAAGATTTACAACTTTATTATCAAATCGCATGTAAAGGCCGTGCAGATTTGCAGTTGGCAGTCACACAAGAACAAGGTTTTGAAATGTGTGTTCTGCGGATGCTTGCATTTAGGCCATTAAGCATAGGTGAAGTGACCGTCAATGATCATTCAGCTGTGGCTGTTAAAACAACGACATCCCAGCAATTCATTCAAAGTTCAGGTGTTGAACAGCAGCTTGCGGTAGATTCTAAAGTAGTTAATGTTGAACCTGAACCTGAACCTGAACCTGAACCTGAACCTGAACCTGAACCTGAACCTGAACCTGAACCTGAACCTGAACCTGAACCTGAACCGAAAAATTCCGATCTAATGGTGTTTGATGCTGAGGATGGGCAACTTATTGGATTGGATACATCAGTTGATCAGCAACATTTTCAGGCAGATATCACTAAGTCAGAAGAGGTTTTAGTCTTCTCAGTTGAATCAAATCCCAAAGTTCAGTTGAGCGAGCAGCTCGTTGAGCAGGTGCAGGATGATCATTTCGATTTAGTGGCGGAGGCGGATGATACTCAACCTGTCGATGTGGCTATTCCTGAAGCAGTTATAAAAGAGACTGGCGATAGAGAAAAGCCAGATGAATTTATGACGCAACAAGATGATGTGGCACCAACAAATTTAATGCCTCAGGACATTCTCAAGCTGCCTATGCAGGTGTTAGAAGGAGAGTGGGATTTAGCGAAATGGGAATATTGGTTTAGAACCAGTCAATTGTCACCAGCAGTACAAGAGCTCGCACAGCATGGCGTGATGCATGGGCAAATTAATGGTGCTTCTATTTTTCATATTCCACAGCAATACGAGGGAATGTTGTCTCAATTGCAACATGGTTTAGAGGAAGCATTGAAAGCACAATGGCCGAAGACCCAGTTCAGTGTAGAGTATGGTGATGTGAGCTCCAATACACCTTTGATTCTGCAAAACTCACGTAAGGAAAAAGCATTTAATCGTGCAGTAGAGTTGTTGCATAAAGAGCCAACGATTAAAAGTTTAGTGGATACATTTGATGCTGAGTTGCAAAATATCCAGTTGAAACCTTAGTCTACTTAACCAAGGCAAAGTTTTTTCACTTTGCCTTGGTTGTTATTTTTCTATCAGTAGATATTGATTAAGTACCTCACGCATATTTTGAGGAATTGCTGTACTTTTACGATTTTCTCGATCGACAAATACATGAACAAAATGCCCTTGAGCAGCAGCTTGTATTTGATGCTGTTTAAAAATTGCTAACTCATAACGTAAGGAAGAGTTACCAATTTTTCCAATTGCAACACCGACTTCAATGATTTCTGGAAAAGACAATTCTTGGAGGAAGCTGCATGCTGAGTCAACGACTAATCCAATAATTTCGCTGTTGTGAATGTCAAACCCTGTTTTCTGAATGAGGAGTGAGTTTGCGGCAGTATCAAAGTAACTATAATAGGTCACATTATTCACATGACCATAAATATCATTATCGGCCCAACGTGTTTGAATGTTAAAAAAGAATTTAAATTGTTCACGTGTTCTTAAAGTTGGTTTACTCATGCATAAATCGCCTGATAAATTTGTAAAGCGTCTTGTTCTGTCATCTCTCTAGGATTATTTTGCAATAATCGAGTTTGTAACATCGCATCTTTTGCAAGTTGTGCTAATTGTGACTCTGCAATATTTAAGTCTTTAAGTTTTAATGTCAAACCACTGTGGTCTAAATGATTTTGCATATGATCAATGAACAAATCACATAGGCCGTCGGTACAGCCTGTGCTTCGAGGATCTAATAGTTGCATTAATTCAGCATAATATTGTTTCGCTTTTGGCGCGTTGAACTTTAGAACTTCAACAAGAACGAGTGCGTTAGTATGGCCGTGTGAAAGATGAAAATGTCCACCTAATGGATATGCTAAGGCATGCACTGCACCCACAGGTGCATTAGCAAATGCTTGACCAGCCAGCATTGAACCTACCAACATATTTTGACGTGCCTCGAGATCAGATCCATTCTTAAGTACTTTCGCCAAATTATTATTGAGTAATAATAATGCATTTTTAGCTAACATATCCGCATAGAAATTCTTTTTAATCTGTGATGTGTAGGCTTCTATCGCATGTACCATTGCATCTATTCCTGTTGCGGCAGTGATATGTGCTGGCAATGCTTGGGTAAATGTTGCATCTAAAATTGCCACATCAGCATAAAGAATAGGTGAGACAACGCCCATTTTGGTGGTTGTACCAGTAGTAACAATTGAAATAGGCGTGACTTCTGAGCCTGTGCCAGCTGTAGTCGGAACAAGGATTAAAGCCAAACGAGGTGCCTTTGCCTGATTTATTCCATAAATCTCAGTGAGATGTTGCTGTTGTTGTGGGTGTGCGAGTAGTGCAATTAATTTTGCGACATCCATAGAGCTGCCACCCCCAAAACCGATCACAACATCAATCTTCTCCTGTTTGGCGAACTCAACTGCTTCTAATACAAGGTGTTCTGGAGGGTCGGCTTGTATATCTGAATAAATAATATAGTCCAATCCAATTTGATCTAAAATTTTTAGGATAGGTAAGTGAAGCTGATGCTGAATCATTCCCTGATCAGTGACTAAAAGTGCTTTATGATACTTTCCCGAGAGAAGGATATTGCTGAGTTCATTGATAGAGCCCAAGCCTGAAATAATATTGGAAACGGTCTGAAATTGAAACGAGTTCATACTTGTATCCTTATGCTTGGGGGATTTGATAATTTTCATTCTGCCACGCATATTTATAATTGTCAGTATTTCTCTATGCGTATCTGACATAGTTCAAAAGCATCGTTAAAATGTTAACAAAACCCAATAAGTACAACATTTTTATATGATATTGCTATAGGTTTCAGTACACAAATAAATTAAGATAAGACGCTATTTGACTGTATAGCTCTGAGGTGATTATGCCATCTAAAACGCCCTATAAGGTGTTGTGTGTCTGTTTAGGAAATATTTGCCGTTCCCCAACAGCAGAAGTTGTTTTCAGACATTATTGTGATGCGCATGGCTTAAATGTAATTGTCGATTCTGCTGGTACAAGCAACTATCATCCGAATAAAGCACCAGATCGTCGAAGTCAACAACATGCAATGCAGCGAGGCTATGATCTTTCAGCATTGAGAGCGCGGCAAATGTGCCTAAATGATTTTCTTGAGTTTGATTTGATTTTAGCAATGGATTATGAGAATTTTGAGAATATTCAGTCGTTTATGGTCAAGGCTGTCAGCCAGTTCGGTGAACATAATATTCGAGCAAAAATTGCTTTAATGAGTGAACATGATCCTCAATATAACCAACAGGCAGTTCCAGACCCGTACTATGGTGGAGCTGATGGTTTTGAGCGTGTGCTTGATCAATGTGAGTCTAGCAGCCAAGCATGGGTACACTTTTTAAAAGAACAAATGAGCGTTGTGTAATAAGGTTAAATGTCATATGCAAGTAAAACAACAGGTTCAACTCCAACATTTAAACACCTTAAATCTTGATGTAATTGCTTCTCATTATGTTCAAATTAATCAGTCGAGTGAGATTGTTGAGGCTTTGGCATTTGCGGAACAAGAACATTTAAATGTTCTTATTTTGTCTGGGGGGAGTAATTTACTACTTCCACAACATATTCGCGCTTTGGTAATTCACCTGAATATTCAAGGTATAACGGTGCTGGGCGAAGATGATCAAACCGTCACAGTGAAAGTTGGTGCAGGTCAAGTTTGGCACGATTTTGTATTATATAGCACCAAGCAAAATTGGTTTGGCCTACAGAATCTTGCTTTAATTCCAGGTTTGGTGGGTGCTTCGCCAGTGCAGAATATTGGTGCTTATGGTGTGGAGGTGGGTGAGTTTATTGAATCTGTTCAAGTCTATGATCGTGAACTTAAGCAATTTGACACGATTGCTGCTTGTGACTGCCACTTTTCTTATCGCCATAGTATTTTTAAAGATTATCCTCAGCGTTATATTATCGTGAGTGTTATTTTTAGATTATTAAAGCATGCGGAGCTCAAGCTAAGCTACGGTGATCTCAAACAGGCTGTAGGAGATGAACTGACGGCTGAGAACTTGCAGAATCAAGTCATTCATATACGTCAAAGTAAGCTACCAGATCCTAAAGAATTCCCAAACGTTGGTAGTTTTTTCAAAAACCCGATTTTAACACAAGTTGAATTTGACAAAATTACTCAACAATTCCCAAACATTCCACATTATCCTCAAAGCAATAGCAGTGTTAAAGTTGCAGCAGGCTGGTTAATCGATCAGGCAGGTTGGAAGGGAAAACGACTTGGTCCTGTGGGAATGTTCCATAAGCAAGCATTGGTATTGGTAAATTACTCTGATGCTACATTGGTTGATGTTCAACATACTTACCAAGCGGTACAGAATGAAGTTAAACATAAATTTGGCATTCAGTTAGAACCTGAACCTGTGCTGTACAGTGAACATGGTTTAATTCAATCACATCAGAGTTGAGGAGATATATGAAAAAAGTGCATTGGATGGTCAGTTTAGTGCGAGTAATTACTATACTTTTCGTGCTATTGGGCTGTTTTGTGCTTTTTTTATATTCACCTTTTTATTCGCAAGTAATGGTTAAGGGCTTAAACCACTTTGTTTCATTTAATGTTAATGAGACTGCTGCTGAAAGTCAGAAATCAGCAGCTTTGAGTGAGCATGAGAGTCTAGAGCCTGGTTCAAATTTATGGATTGCCAGACAAGCTTACCTACAATTGCTGGAGGAAGGTGAAAAAGAACCTGACTCGGAAGAGCTTAGAATTCTGCAAGTTCGCTATCAATTGTTGCAAAAACTCATTGTTGAAGAGCAAGACAAAGAACCTGAACAAGTAAATCAAAAGCCAATTATTGCAGCAGAGGCATTGGAGCATGTACAAGAGGATGAGTCAGCTGCAAGCAGTCCATTGAGTTTTTTAGAGCATCGTATTTCTGATAATCGAGCCTTAATTGATGCATATGTAGATTTTCTTAATACTTATCCAGTGCCTCTACCCGTAAATAAGGAACAAGAATCATCGCTGAGTAAGGATTTGCATGAATCGAAAAAGAATAAACAAGAAATGATTGATTCTAAAGATACAAATCAGCCTTATGCGATTGTTGTTTTAGGTGGTGGTTTAACACTTGGTGAAAATGGTAAAGATATTGTTGTAAATAATTATACGAGGCTGCGTTTAGAGCGTACGTTGGAAGTTGAAAAACAATATGATTTGCCTATTGTACTGAGTGGTGTGGAAGCGCCTTATATGCAAGCTTGGTTAGAAGAGCGTGGCATTAAAGCAAAATTATTAGAAAATAGAAGTATGAACACTTGTGAAAACTCGCGTTTTAGCTCTTTACTTCTTCAGAAGAAAGGTGGTGCTCCTAAAGTCATTCTTATTACGGATGAATATCACATGCCAAGAACGCGGCGTTTATTTGCATTGAATGGGATCGAAACGGTTCCTGTCGTTGCGCCGATGCCAACGAAATTAACAAGCTGGCGTCCAAGTGAAAAGAATTATGATCATAGTCGACGTGCAAATTATGAGTTGCTTGCCACGATTCGTGATGTTCTGTTTGGTTCAAGTGATTGTCGGGAGATACCATAATGTCAAATATTCCTTTCCTAAATCCGACAATTTTAAAGCAACTTGATTTACCTGTTCCTAATCGCGAGACAACACCTCAGCTACTAGAGGTGTTAGATTTGAATAAAACGATTGAACCGCCAAAAGCACTTTTAGCTTATCGTAAATTGTATGGGTTGGATTCACTTGAATGTAAGCATTGGCAAGGTTATGTGGAAATGCCTCTATTTCGTTTACATGTACAAGTTTTTCAACCTTTACAAGACAATGTGCAGGGTACCGTGTGTTTATTACATGGTTATTTGGAGCATAGTGGTATCTATCAACCCATTATTAAAGAGATTCTTGATCAGGGTTTTAGTGTACTGACTTATGATTTGCCTGGACATGGTTTAAGTGATGGTTCTGCTGCCAGCATCCAAAATTTTGATCACTACCAACAAGTACTTCATGCTGTCTATGATGCCGTGCGTGATGTACAACAATTACCTAAACCTTGGTTGGGTATTGGTCAAAGTACGGGTGGGGCAATTTGGATGCATCACTTATTAGAATTTGCGGAACGCCGAGAAGATCCAATCGTAGACCGAGTATTGTTGTTATCGCCATTAATTCGACCTGCAAAAACAGCTTGGTGGCACAATTCTGTGGGCTTAGGCATCATTCGTCGTATTAAAAGCCAAGTACCACGTCATTTTCGTCGTAATAATCATAATCCAGAGTTTTTGCGTTTTATCCGGCTCAAAGATCCGTTACAACCTCGTATGATGGGGATGGATTGGATACTTGCGATGTCAAAATGGATGCTAGAAATGGAGCAGCGACCAGCTTGTCGTATTCCTGTGTGGTTAGCACAAGGTGCACTGGATCAGACTGTAGATTGGCGATACAACATTGAGTATATTCGCCGTAAATTTAGGTTACAGACTTTATTAATGCTAGAGGAAGGCTCACATCAATTGATCAATGAGCGTGCTGATATTCGTGCGGCATTAACAGGATTAATTCCAGCATTTCTGCATGCAAAACCAAATCACCACTATTATTAGTGGTGATTTTTATTAATCAACTTAAATTAAAAGCTTTTAGCATCTGCCATTTTCCACATGCGATAATAAAAGTTCTCATCATCATGTAAATCATCTTGCAGTAACTCATTTTCTTTTAAGAAGAAATGGGTTTGTGCATAGTTTTTGATTTCACGATCATTCATGCGTTGTGCCAAATGATGAGCCTTAATGTCTGAAGGGTGTTGTAAGCCTGCTGCGGCAATCATTTCAGAAAGGGCATGCAGTGTATTTTTATGGAAATTAAATACGCGTTCTGCTTTGCTTGGTACATGAATGGCTTTTTGGCGGTCAGGATCTTGCGTGGCGACTCCTACTGGGCATTGATTTGTGTGACAGCTTTGAGCTTGGATACAACCTACGGCAAACATGAAGCCCCGCGCTGAATTCACCCAATCCGCTCCGAGGGCAAAAGTGCTGGCAATATCAAAAGCACTGATGATCTTTCCACTCGCCCCAATTTTAACCTGATTACGTAAACCTGCGCCAACAAGTGTGTTGTGCACGAAACGCAAGCCTTCACGTAAAGGTGTTCCTATGTGATCACTAAATTCAATTGGTGCTGCGCCTGTTCCACCTTCAGAGCCATCGATAACGACAAAATCAGGAACAATCTTAGTTTCTAGCATTGCTTTTACGATACTCATAAATTGCCATGGCTGACCAATACACAACTTAAATCCAACTGGTTTTCCGCCTGAAAGTTCTCGAAGTTGCTGAATGAAATGCATCATTTCAATTGGGGTGTTGAAACTTGGATGTTTCGAAGGAGAAACGCAATCATGTTCCCTAGAAATACCACGAATACGTGCAATTTCTTCAGTGATTTTATGTTTTGGTAGGATGCCACCGTGACCAGGTTTAGCACCTTGAGAAAGTTTAACCTCAATCATTTTGATTTGTGGTTTTTTAGCTTGCTGAGCAAATTTCTCAGGATCGAATAAACCTTCGGCTGTACGACAACCGAAATAACCACTGGCGATTTGCCAAACAATATCACCACCATTTTCTAGATGATACGGACTCAAGCTTCCTTCGCCTGTATCGTGATAAAAATTACCTAATCGAGCACCTTGATTTAGAGCACGAATTGCATTTGCACTCAAACTACCAAAACTCATTGCGGAGATGTTCATGATAGAAGCACTATAAGGCTGGCTACATTGTGCATTCCCGATATCTACACGAAAGGTTTTGGGATCAGCTGGTGGACAAGGCGTAATTGAGTGAACGATAAAGCGATAATTAGGTTCATAAACATCAATAATAGAACCAAAGGGTTTATCTGCATTTTCATTTTTAGAGCGTTGATAGACGAGGCTTCGTTGCATTCGTGAAAAAGGCAGCGCATCCTGATCGGCTTCAATAAAGTATTGTCGAATTTCAGGACGAACATCTTCAAAAATAAAACGAAAGTGTCCGAGGATTGGATAGTTTCTTAAAATGGCATGCTTCTTTTGTAGTAAATCATATAAACCAACAAGGGTGAGGATCCCTGTCACTAACCATAAGCCGTTAAGCAAAGTATCAGATATAAAATAATAAATGGTATGCGGGGTGTGGGTGATCTTGAACCATGTAATCGTTAAAGCGGTAAAAATACATAAGAACCAAATCGAATGTCTTGAAAAGAAAGTATTAAGTAGTTTGTGTCGTATAGCTTGTGCTGGACTCGCCATGTGTTTCAATTTCCAGATATTTCACTAGTAGTAACCTTGCCAATACTGACAAAGAACTACAAGTGAGGAATTGTTAGTAGAGATAATGATTCTAAATACGATATATTTAAATATACTATGTATATAATAATTAATATCTATAATTGAATTTTATATTATGTGGTCTTAGTTTATTTAATTGTAATTTAAGTTGATACAGATAAATAACAAAAAAGAGATTTTATGCTAATTGTGAATATAAAACTAAACGTAAAATGTGGAGGATTTATTAAATGAACTAAATATAAGTTCCATTTTATGAATTGAATAAGATAATTACTTAACAATAAGGAGGTACAAATTGAAACTGGTTTACGTTTCTGTGTTATTTGGCGGTGTTTTATCAGGTTGTGTGAGTATGGGTAAGTTTGATGATCATTCTGCACACCAAATAAAAGCATGTAAAAGCACAAATGATCAAGAAATTAGCGCATTATTTGAAAAATGGAATCAAGATTTACAAAGTGGAGAACCTGAAAGCATTGTAAAGCTTTACGCTGAGGACTCAGTTTTACTTCCAACTTTATCTAATAAATTGAGATTTACCCCTGCTGAAAAGGAAGATTATTTTAAGCATTTCATGGAAAATGCACCTTCTGGAAAGATTGAAACGCGATTTATTGATATTGGTTGTAATACTGCATTGGATACAGGGGTCTATACTTTTTCTTTTGCAAAAACTGGAGAGTCTGTAAAAGCTCGCTATAGTTATACTTACCAATGGAATGGTAAACAGTGGCTAATTACGAGTCATCATTCTTCGTTAATGCCTGAGGCTTAATTAAAATAATATTGTATTAGAAGGTATTTATATGAATTAGAGATAGAACGATATTTATCTCTAATTTTTAAAATATTGATTTACGGTTGTTAAAATATAAAAAAGTGCTGTATTTTAAAATTCATCATCTAATTTTAATGCGTTTTCTCTACTTGATTTTATGATTTTTCTAATCATTAATTACTATTTCCCTTAGAACTATTTTTATTTAAAATATTTTAGCTAAATTGATTTATTGATTGCTTGATTACGCTACAATTTACGACTCAGCTTAGCAAAATGATTTGATACGACAGTGTATTGAAAATGTGAAGGTCTATAACTTGTCCCAACTTCTTACAATCCAAACACGATTAGGCGGTTTTTATCTATTTTACTACGCGATCGTGGGGACGTTTATGCCTTATTGGAATTTATATCTTCAAGATCAGGGCTTTGATTACCAAGAAATAGGAATTTTGTCTTCTATTGCGATTATCACTCGATTTTTTGCACCATTGATTTGGGGTTGGATTGCGGATAAATCGGGTAGACGTATGCTTCTCGTTCGAATTGCAACGTGGATGGAGGCGTGTATTTGGTTTTTAATTTTTATTATTCCAAATAATTTTCAGTCTGTTGCGTTGTTGATGCTGATTTTTAGTTTTTTTCAGAATGCAATTTTAGCCCAATTTGAAGGGGTAACATTATTTTGGTTGGGAGAGAAGCGAGCAGAGCTTTATGGGCGAGTGAGAAAATGGGGTTCTGTAGGCTTTATTGTTGGTGTATTTGCCATCGGGGCATTACTTGAAGTTATTCCAATATCAATGTTGCCGATCTTACTTCTAGCAATTTCATTTCTTGCTTTCTTATGGTCATTTACGATCCAAGAGCCTAAGCATGCACCGAGTTCACAGGAAAAATTAGAACCATTGTGGCCAGTATTAAAGCGACCAATGATTGCAGCATTTTTTACCATTGAATTTATTTTGTTATTTTCTCAGGCACCATTTTATAGCTTTTATAGTAATTACTTACATGAGGTGGGTTACAGTACGACACAAATTGGAAGCTTATGGGCGACCGGTGTTATTGCTGAAATCATCATGTTTGCTGTAGCCCATAAGCTTTTCTTTCGTCGTTTTTCATGGCGAATATTGGTTGCTGTTTGTTTAATTATGACAAGTGTACGTTGGTTATTGGTTGGAATCTTTGAAACGAACTATATGGGGCAATTATTGGCGCAATGTTTACATGCATTTAGCTTTGGTTTGTTTCATTTAATTGCGATGAAAGTAATTTTCCAAAATTTTTCAGCGGGCCAACAGGGGCGCGGGCAAGCTTTGTATAGCACAATGTGGGGCTTGGGAGTAGCATCTGGAAGTTTGTTGGCTGGACATTACTGGACGCTTTTATCGGGTGCAACCATTTTCTTGTGTGCAGGCCTTATTGTGCTGTTCGGTTTGATCTTGATTTATTGGTTGCCGAATCAGCTTGAGACGGCAACCCAAAAATAATATTAAAGCGATATTTTCTTGTATTGAGGCATCCATGGTTGAGCTTGTTCTAACTGAGCTGCGAGTTGTAACAAACGATCTTCCCGCCCAAATGGAGCAATAAACTGACTGCCAAGTGGTAAATCATGCTTATTCCAATATAAGGGCACTGACATGGCTGGTAAGCCAGTAACATTTGCCAATTGTGTGAATGGTACCCAGCTTAAATTGTCTTGTACCATTTTTTCAACCAGTTTCCCTTGAGCAAGATAATGTGCTTTTCCGAGTTTTAGTAAACCTTTTAGAATGGGTTTCTGCCACGCAGGAGTAGCAATCTCACCATTTTTTGGTGCAACTGAAGCCGTAGTTGGGGTCAAATAAAGATCATATTGCTCAAAGAAAATGTTCATTTGAGTGCTATAAAGTCCCCAGTTATTGAGGTTGTGAATGTATTCAGTTGCTGTTGTTTTAGTACCAAATGCAGCCAAAGCAATCGAATCAAGTTCAAAATCTTGATCTGTAGAACCTGTCATTTGTTTGATTTGTGCTTGCATATATGAGAATTGGCTAAACCATGTCGTAATAAAGTCTTTTGCTAAAGCCAATCCATCGATTTTGGGACGATCTTCCACCACCACATGTCCAAGTGACTCTAAAAGTTTGGCAGTCTGTTGAATGGCTTGAATAGCATCTTTAGAAACTTTAGTACCAATAGGTGATTGGGTGTTAAATGCGATTTTAAGTTTTTTAGGTGATTGCTGGATGATATCCAGATATTTTTGATTGGGTGCCTGAATTGTAAAAAGTGAACTTTGTTCAGGACCTTGCACTGCATCAAGCATAGCAGCACTGTCACGAACCGTTTTGCATAAAACATGTTGCATCGCTGCGCCATGCATAGCCTCACTATATTGTGGTCCCCATGGTGTACGACCTCGACTTGGTTTAAGCCCAAACAAGCCACAATAAGATGCAGGAATACGGATTGAGCCTCCACCATCTCCAGCACCAGCAATGGGTACAATACCGCCTGCTACTGCTGAAGCAGATCCACCCGATGAACCACCGCTATTATGTTTTAAATTCCATGGATTATGGCATGCCCCCCAGGCATCGGGTTCAGTAATTCCTTTGATTCCAAATTCTGGTGTATTGGTTCGACCAAAAGTAATGATTCCTGCTTTTTCCCAACGGTTTACAATTTCTGCATTAAAATCAGGGGTGTAATTTATTCTTTTTAATGAATGGCTGCCATAAGAAGTGGGTACACCTTGATACTCTTGAAATAAATCTTTTACTAGAAAGGGAACGCCTGCAAATGGCCCCGATAGATTCTGTGAAGCACGTTGTTTGGCTTGTTCATACATCGGGATGATAATTGCATTGAGCTTGGGGTTGACCTGGGTGCTTCGTGCTAGAGCAAGCTCCAATAATTCTATCGTTTGAATTTCTTTATTTTTTACAAGTTGAGCTAAACCAAGACCATCATATTGGACGTATTCAGAAAATTTCATGGCTTTGATCCCTAAAGCTAAATTTTTACAGTAAAATTTCGTTCAAATTGGTCTTAGCATACCTGAAAAAAGCAAAATCAATAAATAAATCACACCAGAAAAATATTGTGTCGATATGGTTATGAATCAGTGTTTTTGTTGAAAAATATGCTAAGTTAAAGCCAAGGAATGTTTAGATGATAACTTAAATTAAATCTATGAAAAATATTTATATTATTGGATTCTTGTGTGCTTGTTCAACATGGACATTGGCTGAAACGACAGCGAATACGAATGTTGTAACCACACCCCAAATGGCAACAGCGAATAGCATACGTGTGACGAATCGTCCTGAAATTATGGGGCTTTGGGGAATGGAAATACCAAATAATAAAAAATGTGTTGAGTACTATAATTTTCGTGGTGCAAATGAGGTTGTAATTAGAAGCGGTAAGGAGTGGTCTTATGGAATGTATGACTATCAACCTTCTGATAATCAACAAGAACGCTTACCAGCACTTATTTTACAAATCAAATATGATAATAATGAAGTTGATTGTTCAGGTCAACAAGTCGATCAAACAGGTGAGGTTTCTCAATATTTTGTCAAATGGGCTAATCCCCATACGATAGATTTTTGTGCCAATGAGAAAGGCGACAAGTGCTTTGCAACTTTACGCCGTGTTTTGCCATAAAGTATTGGTATAAAAAAACCTCTTATTCGTAAATAAGAGGTTTTTTATTTAAGCAGTTTCAGCTTTAGGTTCGAGCTGTTTTAACAAATGCTTTTCCAAATAATGAATATCCATTGCCTGTTCACAGAAGTTTTTATCCTTCAATATTAGATCTTTATGCAGTGGAATATTGGTTTTAATACCTGTCAAAATCATTTCATCAAGTGCTTGGCGCATACGTGCAAGAGATGTTTCGCGGTCTTTACCATGAGCAATTAATTTTGCAATCATTGAATCATAGTATGGAGGAATGCTGTAGCCTTGATAAATATGAGAATCTAAGCGAATACCTGCACCACCTGGCGCGTAAAAACTGTTGATTTTACCAGGTGAAGGGAGGAAGGTAGTTGGATCTTCTGCATTGATACGGCATTCGATCGCATGACCTTTTACTTCGATCTCATGTTGTTCAAGGTTTAAACCTAAACCACCAGCAATGCGAAGCTGTTGTTCAATGATATCGACCCCAGTCACCATCTCGGTAACAGGATGTTCAACTTGAACACGTGTGTTCATCTCGATAAAGAAGAACTCACCATCTTCAAATAAGAACTCGAATGTACCTGCGCCACGATATTGCATGAGCTTACATGCATTTACGCAAGCTTCGAGAATATCAGCACGTGCTTGTTCTGGAAGATTTGGCGCAGGTGCTTCTTCTAATACTTTTTGATGACGACGTTGGAGCGAACAATCACGATCATATAAATGAATTGCATGACCATTTCCATCACCAAGTACTTGAACTTCTACATGGCGAGGTTTTTGTAAAAAGCGTTCCATGTAAACAGTGTCATCACCGAACCACATTTCAGCATCACGTTGAGCAGCTTGAACAGACTCGAGTAAAGTGTCAACACGTTCAACGATACGCATACCACGACCACCACCACCAGCAGCAGCCTTAACGATCAGAGGAAAACCAATTTCTTTGGCTTCAGCAAGTGCATTGTGAATAGTTACTGCGTGGTCACAACCAGGAACGGTAGGCACACCAGCTTTCTTCATCGCAATAATCGCGGACACTTTGTTCCCCATGAGACGAATATGCTCAGGACGAGGACCAATAAAAATGAAGCCAGAACTTTCTACAATTTCAGCAAACTCAGCATTTTCTGAGAGAAAACCATAGCCAGGGTGAATTGCATCAGCACCTGTGATTTCTGCGGCAGTAATAATTGCAGGAATATTTAAATAGCTTTCACTCGTTGTACCCGGTCCAATGCAAACAGCTTCGTCTACGAAGCGTAAGTGCATTAAATCCTTGTCTGCATCAGAATATATACCAACAGTTTTAATGCCGAGAGTTTTGCAAGCCCGAGTAATTCGTAAAGCGATTTCACCACGGTTTGCAATTAATACTTTTTGCAACATAGAAATCCCCAGACTGATTAAGCGCGATAGCGGAATAATGGTTGACCGAATTGAATGACATCACCATTTTTCACTAAAATCTCTTCGATAACACCACTTTGGGTTGCTTCGATGGGGTTCATGATTTTCATTGCCTCAATGATCCCAAGTGTTTCACCAGCTGAAACAGTTTGACCAACTTTGACAAATGGTGCTTCACCAGGGCTTGGTGCAGCATAAAACACACCAACCATAGGGGAAGTTTCAACAGCACCACGTGGTGTTTTTGCAACGGGTGTAGCAGGAGCTGTTGCAGCAGGAGCAGCAACAGGAGCAGCGGCATAAACTGGTGTTGGGCGAGTCAATGAGATGGATTGATCACCTTCCTTAACTTCAATCGCTTGTAAGTCAGATTCAATCATCAAGTCGATGAGCTTCTTGATTTTACGGATATCCATGAGTGAGCATTCCTGAAGGTTTAAATTAATTAGTAGATTGAATTTTTTCGATAGCGTAGTTGAGCGCAAAAGAATAACCTTGTGCGCCTAAGCCACAAATCACGCCTATGGCTTTGTCTGATAAATATGAGTGATGACGAAATGGTTCACGTGCGTGAACATTTGACAAATGCACCTCAATAAATGGGATTGCAACACCAAGAAGGGCGTCGCGTATAGCAACTGAAGTGTGGGTTAAAGCAGCGGGGTTAATAATAATAAATTTAACACCTTGATTTTGTGCTTCATGGATACGATCAACAATCGCACCTTCCCAATTACTTTGAAATGTGTCTAATATAAATGATGCGTGTTTAGCTTGAGCAGTGAGCTGTTGGTTAATATCATCTAGGGTGAGGTAACCATAAACTTCTGGTTCACGCTTTCCTAGCAAGTTTAAATTCGGTCCGTGAATCACCAAAATGGTTGAGCTCATTCAGCCTGCTCCAATTCTAAAACTGCAAATGTTTTTTGCAAGATGTCTGCAAAGTTTGCTTATTATGGCACAAAATTCTGCATTTTTTTATAATTTCATTTAATCGATGAAGAAATTTGCATACCAAGCATGCTGCATATAATGAGAACTTTGCAAGGAATTGGCAATGTTAAAATATGACAAATTTTTCGATATTTTTAAAGTTTCACTATTTTAAACTGAATTACCTGTATTGGTTCATGACATTTGTGTAACTCAGTAGTCATTGCTCTAAAGAGTAGATATTGATGTATGGTTTATATTGATCTATAAATACTGGATAAGTGTTGTAAATATTAAAGTTTAAGTAAAATTAACCTATATAACATATTGTTTTTATTTTAATTTATTGGTTTTATGCTTTGGTTTAGCTAAATCGGTGAGGTATTGAGTCATTCATTCAAAGGAAGCTCTGCATTCAAATTTACTTTGATTGATAACATATTTTGTATTTAACAAAAAAATGCTTATTCCTTGTGCGTTGTTAGAAAATTATGCATTGGCAAAAGTGATGCATCTTTGTGTTTTGTATGGCGGTTAATGACATAAAAATGTCCGAAAAAGATATGCAGAGTTTGACTAAGATTATTTTACTTAAAAGGCTATATTGATTGGCTTAGCCTTTTTGGGTCTTTCAAAGCTGTCTTTACTTGCTAAAGACAGCTTTTTTTTAAGCTAAATTTTAATATTCAAGTCTACAGCGCTTTGATAAGTTTTTAATAAAAGGCACCCTTGAGCTAAATCAAGTTCAGATTTAGGTATGTGTTGTGGAATTTGCCATTTTTGCATTTGTAGAAACAACCACTCAAAATCTTTTGTCTTAGGTGCAGCATCTATTTGTATAAAGTTTCGAATGATGTTTTGAATCTTAAAATACTTTTCGACATGGACTTCAGGAGAACAATTGAATTGAATAATGTCAAACTCGACCAGTAATCTCCAAACTGGAGAAAAGTCTTTTATTTCCTGTAATTCCTTTTGTGCTCTCAACACTGCACTGGTGAGAGCAATCAAAGTGTTTGGATGTTGTTGAGCCCACTCTTGGGTCACTGCCAATACTTTATCTGCTACGTTTGGAATAATATCCTGACTCGAACAAACAATATGACTCAAACCGAAGACCTCAGCTTGAGTATTCCATGGTTCACCCACACAAAAACCATCAATCAGGTGGGTGTTGAGTGCTTCGACCATATAGGGTGGCGCTAAGGTTTTGATATCTATTGAATGTGCGAGATCTTCATCTGCAAGTGCTAACCACTCTCTTAAACAATAATGATGAATAGAGTGTTGAAATACATGCGCCAAAGAAAGCGTTTGGTGCGCTTTTATTTTTTGCACCAGCTTCTGTGCGGAAATTTCAACGGGATCGTGTTGGTGAATATCTAATTCATAGCAAAGTTTTTGACTCAGGCTAATAAACGCACGGTTTTCGCTCAAAACTAACGGGGTTTGCAATGGTATGCCGATTTGATCTGCACCAACTGCGGCAGCTGGAAGCATTGCAGATAGGCAATGTGCGGCATCGAGCAGCCCAAAAGCAAGGCGATCACGCAGACTTGCCCAAGAAGCTTCTTTAACCAAACTGATATTTAATCCAACATCTTCAAAATAGCCACGTTGTTTGGCCCATAATAAGGCAACACAGTCCAGTAATGGAATATAGCCAAGCTGCAAGTCTACTTTTTCTAATTCTACTAAATGGCTCATCTATTCATCCTTTAGTTGATTATTTAAAAGTTGTTGGGCATCGAGTAGCCGACGAGCCATCTCACCAATAGTCATACGATGACTCATGGCATTTTTTCTGAGCAGCTGAAAGGCAGTATCTTCACTTAAATCATGTAATTGCATTAATAAAACTTTGGCTTTTTCGATATCTTTACGATCTGCAAGTTTAGTTTTTGCATCTCTAAGATCGCCTTCAAGTTTTTTATGCTTTTTATATTGTTCAATTGAAATATCTAAGATGGTATGTAGGCGTGAGGGATCTATACCATCGACAATATAAGCAGTTATACCTGCATCAATCGCTTGTTTAATGGTATTTTTATCTGTGTTTTTGGTAAATAACACAGTTGGTAGATCAAAGTTGCTGACACAGCTTTCGATCACGTCACGATGCGGGTGATCCATATCGAGTAAGATCACATCTGCTTGCAGATGTTCTAGTTTGAATATATTTAAGTGATCTAGGGTAAAGCAAGCAACCACATCAAAATCATGTTCAATTAAACAGGTTTTAATGTATTCCGCCCGAGCCTGATCATCATCTATGAGTACGATTTTGAGTTTCGGCATAAGTATAAAGTCAAACAGTCGGTTTATGCACGTTATGAAGTCAGTGCTGTGGGTTTTATTATTTAAGCAAAATTAATGCCATGAGAAAATTTAATATAGTGCAAAATTTCCAAAGGCAATCTATTGATGCGCTGTATTGTATCGTTGCTTAAATGTTGAACGAAATAATTATTTGATTTTATCCGTCTATTTAATGAGGGTGTGCATTTTTGGTGCGCAAAAAGTCATGTTTTGAAGCAAATTGAAGTGTGCGTTAAAACAGGTCATCTGTATGTTTGTGTTAAAAAGCACAATTTAGTGCATGCAAAGCGACCTTTGTTTTTTTATAAATATATATAAAAAACAATGATTAATATTTGATTTTATTTTTTATTGGAAACATGGCACGACATTTGCTAAATCTTTATTGAGTCAAAGACGACTTTTCAAAAAGTAAGACGGCCAACGATGTCCGATCTGATCGGTTTGTTTACACAATGATTTGTGTCGACAAAGCAGTATACGTTCAGTATAGGAGATGGCAATGTCTTTAGATCTATCGGCTAAAAAAGCCACATCAATTAAGTTATTTAACTTTTCCGTTCCAGCGATGCGTGCCTTCCATATGAGTTGGCTAGCTTTCTTCGTATGTTTCTTTGCTTGGTTTGCATGTGCACCGTTGATGCCAGTAATCGCAGGTGAGTTTAATTTAACCAAAGATCAAATTGCCAATATCAATATTGCTGCGGTTGCAATCACGATTCTAGTGCGTCTTATCGTTGGACCATTGTGCGATAAATATGGTCCACGTAGAACTTATACTGCGTTACTTTTGATTGGAAGTATTCCGGTATTTGGGGTTGCAGCAGCCAATAGTTATGAATCATTTCTATTTTTCCGACTACTGATTGGTGCAATTGGTGCGAGCTTTGTCATTACGCAGTATCACACCAGCATCATGTTTGCTCCAAATGTTGTAGGAACTGCAAACGCGGCATCGGCAGGTTGGGGAAATGCAGGGGGTGGTGCAACGCAAGCACTCATGCCTTTAGTTTTAGCCGCATTGGTGATGTTTGGTGTTGAGCAAACAATGGGGTGGCGTATCGCATTGATCGTGCCTGGTTTAATGATGGTAATCGTTGGGATCTTATATTGGAAATTTACTCAAGATTGCCCTCAAGGAGATTTTAAAGAACTTCGCGCACAAGGTGTTGTGGTGGGGAGTGATAAAAAAGGTGGATTAGCAATTTTAATGCACGCAGCACGTAACTATCGTGTGTGGATTTTATTTGTCTCTTATGCTGCTTGTTTCGGAATTGAAATCTTCATCCATAACATCATCGCGATGTATTACGTCACTCATTTTGAGTTTGGCTTAAAAGAAGCAGGCTTAGCTGCAGGAATTTTTGGTTTACTTGCATTATTTGCCCGTGCTTTAGGGGGCATGGTATCGGATCGAGTGGCGCTTAAAAAAGGATTGGATGGGCGTACTAAGGTTTTATTCCTTCTCATTTTAGGTGAAGGCTTATTCCTGATTCTATTTTCTCAAATGAATAGTGTGACATTGGCAATTTTAAGTATGACGATTTTCGCTCTGTTTACCCACATGGCGTGCGGAGCGACTTATGCATTGGTTCCATTTATTGATCGTGAGGCCTTAGGTGGTGTTGCAGGCATTATCGGTGCAGGCGGCAATGTGGGTGCAGTTGCGGCTGGGTTCTTATTGAAAGGTATGTTGGATATCCAAACTTGTTTAATGGTTTTAGGTGGCTTGGTTGTTATTGCCGCAGGTTCTGTGATGTTTATTCGATTCTCAGTAGAGCATAAAGAAAAAGAGCAACGTCTATTCGAACAAGCACTAGTAGAACGCCACGCAGACCAACAAAGCGCAGCTTAATTGCAATCAGATTTTAGGAGAGACACAATGAAATTAGTGATGATTGGTCACGGTATGGTGGGGCATAAATTCATCGAAGCCATCTTAGAAAAAGCAGATGATGAATTAGAAATTACAATTCTTGCTGAAGAACCTCGTATTGCATATGACCGTGTACATTTGACTGAATACTTCTCTGGTAAATCGGCAAAAGACTTATCTCTTGCACGTTTTGATTTTGCGGATGCGCATGGTATTGATCTTCGTCTAAATACTAAAGCAACTGCCATTGATACAACTGAACAAACCATCACAACTAATCATGGTGATGTAATTCATTATGATAAATTGGTATTGGCGACAGGTTCATATGCCTTTGTTCCACCAATTTCGGGTAATGATCGTGAGAATTGCTTTGTTTACCGTACCATTGAAGATTTGGATGCGATTAAAGCTGCAAGTCTAAATGCGAAAACAGGTGTGGTTATCGGTGGTGGTTTACTTGGATTAGAAGCGGCTAAAGCTTTACGTGATTTAAATCTAGAAACCCATGTAGTTGAGTTTGCACCACGTTTAATGGCGGTACAGATTGATGATTTAGGCGGTAAAGTATTACGCCGTAAAATCGAAAACTTAGGTGTAAAAGTTCATACTCAAAAAGCGACACAATGTATCGAAGCAGGGAATGACGCTACACATGTGATGAAGTTTGCCGATGGTAGCGAACTAGAAACAGACATTATTTTATTCTCTGCAGGGATCCGCCCACGTGATGAATTAGCACGTTCAAGCGGTTTGGAACTTGGGGAGCGTGGTGGTATCAAAATCAATGATTACTGCCAAACCTCTGATGAAAACATTTACGCAATTGGTGAATGTGCACTTTGGGATAATAAAATTTTTGGTCTGGTTGCACCTGGCTATGATATGGCGCGTATTGCAGCCAAACATATCTTAGCTGAAGAAACACATTGTTTCACTGGTGCTGATATGAGCACGAAGTTGAAATTGATGGGTGTAGATGTGGCATCAGTAGGTGATGCACATGGTATGACACCGAACTCGCTTAGCTATTTCTATGCAGACGAAGATGCGTTGGTTTATAAGAAAATCGTTGTCGATGCAGATAAAACCAAATTACTGGGTGCAGTACTGGTTGGTGATGCAAAAGAATATAACGATCTTTTACAAATGATGTTGAATGGTATGGCATTGCCAGAAACACCTGAAAGCTTAATCATGCCAGGATTTGCTGATTCTGGTGCGAAAGCGGGTGGCAGTGGTGTTGATTTACTTCCAGACAGCGCAACAATTTGTTCATGTAACAACGTGTCGAAAGCAGATATTTGCCAAGCGATTTGTGATGGTTCGACCTCTTTAGGTGCTTTAAAGAAATGTACTAAAGCAGCAACAGCATGTGGTGGTTGCGCGCCATTAGTTACTCAAGTTTTAAAGTCTGAGTTGCAACGTCAGGGGGTAACGGTTAATAACCATGTCTGCGAACACTTCCCATACTCACGTCAAGAGATCTATCACTTGGTGCGTGTCAATGAAATCAAAACATTTGATGATTTGATTCAACAACATGGCCATGGTTTAGGTTGTGATATCTGTAAACCAATGACAGCAAACATTTTGGCATCGTGCTGGAATGACTTTGTGTTGGAACCAACTCACGCAGGTCTACAAGACAGTAATGACTACTACTTAGGAAATATCCAAAAGGATGGTTCATACTCTGTTGTGCCGCGTATGGCAGGTGGTGAAGTTACTCCAGATGGTTTGATTGCTGTAGGTCAAATTGCTAAAAAATATAACCTGTATACCAAAATTACAGGTGGTCAACGTGTTGACTTATTTGGTGCACAACTGCACGAGCTACCATTTATTTGGGAAGAGTTGAATGCAGCAGGCTTCGAGTCAGGTCATGCTTACGGTAAATCATTGCGTACAGTGAAATCATGCGTAGGTAGCACTTGGTGCCGTTATGGCGTAGATGATTCTGTTGGTTTAGCGATTGAATTAGAAAACCGCTACAAAGGCTTACGCTCACCGCACAAACTAAAAATGGCTGTGTCGGGTTGTACGCGTGAGTGTGCTGAAGCACAAGGTAAAGATGTCGGTGTTATTGCGACAGAAAAAGGCTGGAACCTATATGTGTGTGGTAATGGTGGAATGAAACCACGTCATGCAGAGCTTTTAGCGTCTGATCTAGATACTGAAACTTTGATTCGTTATATCGACCGCTTCTTTATGTTTTATATCCAAACTGCTGATCGTTTACAACGTACCAGTGTATGGCGTGACAACATGGAAGGTGGTTTAGATTATCTCAAAGCTGTGATTGTTGATGATTCGCTTGGTCTTGCAGAAGAGCTTGAAAATCGCATGGCACATGTCATTGGAACTTATCAAGACGAATGGCGTACTGCGGTAGAGAATCCTGAGATTCGTAAACGCTTCCAAACTTACATTAATGCAAGCGCTGAAGAGCAAGCTGATCCATATATTCAATTTACCGAAGTGCGTGATCAGATCCGTCCATTAAATGAAGCTGAACGTTCAGTTGATCGTATCCCGATGGTAGAAGCATAAGGAGAATCAAAATGACAAATCTAAAAGACATGAATATGCTTCCAGAAAATCAATGGATTGATGTGTGTCATCTTGATGACATCACGCCAAATACAGGTGTCGGTGCACTTATTGCGGGTCAATCCGTTGCTTTATTTCGCGTAGGGAACGAAAAACGTATTTATGCATTAAGTAATAAAGATCCGTTTAGCCAAGCAAATGTCATGGCGCGCGGTATTATTGGTGATTTGCAAGGTGAGCGTGTTATTGCCTCACCGATTTACAAGCAGCACTTCAGTCTAGCAACAGGTCGATGCCTAGAAGATAAAGATCAAAAGCTTTCTGTTTTCCCAACCAAAATCGAAAATGGTCGAGTTTGGGTAGGTACTGTTCCGCAAAAAACTTATATTACCAATAACGGTGTTTCTCAAGAAAAATTGAAGCTCGTTTTGATCGGTAATGGTTTGGCAGGAATGCGCTGTCTAGAGGATTTACTCGACATGGCACCTGATCGTTATGATGTAACGGTGATTGGTGAAGAGCCTTGGGGTAATTATAACCGTATCATGCTTTCACCCGTACTTTCTGGTGAGAAAACCATTGATGACATTATGTTGCATCCACATGCATGGTACAGCGATAAGGGCATCAAATTTATTGCAGATGATCCAGCTGTAAAAATCGATCGTACTCGTAAAGTGGTACATACGCAAAAAGGTGAAAGTGTCGATTACGATCGTTTGATTATTGCAACAGGTTCATCGCCATTTATCCCACCTGTTCAAGGCGTGGATTTGAAAGGTGTGATCAGCTTCCGTGATATTTATGATGTTAATACCATGATTAAATATTGCGAAACGAAGAAAAATGCTGTGGTGATTGGTGGTGGTCTGCTCGGTTTAGAAGCAGCTTACGGTCTCAAGCAACGTGGCATGAATGTCACTGTTCTTCATTTGATGGATCGCATTATGGAGCGTCAGCTTGATGGACGTGCGAGTCGTATGTTGCGTCAAAGCATTGAAGAAAAAGGGATTAATATTATCACTGAGGCAAATACTGAAGCATTGATTGGTAAAGATGGTCATGTTAACCAAGTACGTCTGAAAGATGGCACAGTGTTGGATGCCGACCTTGTCGTATTTGCTGTAGGTATTCGTCCAAATATTGCTTTGGCTCAAAGTGCTGGTTTACGTTGTAATCGTGGTATTTTGGTTAATGATACGATGCAAACATTTGACCCAAGTATTTATGCAGTGGGTGAATGTATTGAGCATCGTAATCAGACCTTTGGTCTCGTCGAACCATTGTGGGGACAAGCATTTATCTGTGCAACACACTTGGCAGAACACGGTAGTTTAACTTTCAAATCACCAACCGTTCCAACTCAGCTTAAAGTTAGTGGTGTTGATGTATTCTCGGCTGGAAATTTTGAACCGAAAGAAGATTACGAAGACATTATCCTGAATGATGAAAAACGACAAATTTACAAACGTATCATTATTCAAAAAGATAAAGTCATCGGTGCGGTACTGTTCGGTGATACTGAAGATGGCATGTGGTATGCGGAATTGATTGCAGATCAAACACCAATTTCAACATTTAGAAATAAATTGTTATTTGGTAAGGATTTTGCAATGAAGAAAGCAGGATGAAAGCTAATCCTTTCGTAAAGATTAGGTTAAGCGTTAAAGGCATTGCCACATATGTTGTGTAGGAGCAGATGTTTTTTGCAAATGCATTGCCTTACTTTTCAGGGATGAAAAGTAACAAAAATCCTTTGTTGAGCTGACGGTACGTCCTTGCTACCGCAGCCCAACAAGGCGGCATCCATGCCGCCTGTCACGGTAGTGTTTGAGGAGAAAATTCCAGTATTAGAATTGTGGTCTAAGCTAAAACTGGGGAAGAACTCAGAATGATTTTTTAGTTAAGTGTAGAGTTCAGCGGATTAACTAGGTAAAAGGGGCAGTCATGAACAGTATTCAAAATTTAGAACACAGTCGCTCCGATCAAGCAGAAACAATTATTACAAAAACAACGTGTCCCTATTGTGGGGTTGGATGTGGTGTTGATGTCACGGTTAATCATAAAGCACAAGGAACAACGGTTCAGGTTGCTGGTGATTTGGAACATCCATCTAATTTTGGACGCCTTTGTATTAAAGGCAGTAATTTGGCGGATACTCTAGGATTAGAGACTCGCGTTTTGCATCCGATGTTTGGTCGTAAGAACCATCGTAAGGTAACGACATGGGATGCAGCCATAGAAAAAATCGCAGATCAATTCCAAGCGTGTATCGATCAACACGGTCGTGACAGTGTGGCATTTTATGTATCAGGGCAGCTATTGACTGAAGATTATTATGTCGTCAATAAGTTTGTGAAAGGCTATCTAGGTACAGCCAATATCGACACCAATTCGCGTCTGTGTATGTCTTCAGCAGTTGCAGCGCATAAGCGTGCTTTTGGTGAGGATATCGTGCCAGCGAGTTATGAAGATTTTGAATTTACCGATATGGTGGTGTTGGTGGGTTCAAATACTGCATGGTGCCATCCTGTGCTGTACCAACGCATCATGCAGGCGAAAAGTAAAAATCCAGATTTATTTGTCGTTGTGGTTGATCCACGTTTTACCAGCACTTGTGAACAAGCGGATTTACATCTTCCAATTTTACCTGGACAAGATGTCGCCCTGTTTAATGGTTTATTGCAGTACTTATATAAGAATAACTTTATTGATCAACATTTTGTCGATACACATACTGAAGGCCTAGACGCATTATTAGAATCCAGTCAGACTGAAACTGATTTTGACTCAGTCGTGAAACGTACAGGTATTTCAGCAGAAAAATTAAAATTCTTTTTTGAAAAATTTGCCACCACTGAAAAAGTCGTGAGCTTATTTTCAATGGGTGTGAATCAATCTTCTCAAGGAGTCAATAAAGCCAATAGCATTATCAATTGCCATCTTTTGACAGGGAAAATTGGGAAATTAGGTGCTGCACCATTTTCAATGACAGGTCAACCAAATGCCATGGGTGGTCGTGAAGTGGGTGGCTTAGCCAATATGTTGGCAGCACATATGGACATCGATAATCCATCACACCAAACACTTGTACAAAACTTTTGGAACAGTCCTGTGATTGCCAATCAAGCGGGACTGAAAGCAGTTGACTTATTCCAAGCAGTCGAATCTGGGAAAATTAAAGCCATATGGATTATGGCAACCAACCCCGTGGTGAGTTTACCAGATGCGGATCAAGTAAAACGTGCATTGAATAAATGTGAGTTTGTCGTGGTATCAGATATTTGTGCTGATACAGATACCACGGCTTATGCGGATGTGTTGCTTCCTGCGTTAGGTTGGGGTGAAAAAGATGGAACGGTGACCAACTCAGAGCGCCGTATTTCACGTCAAAGAGCTTTTTTACCTGCACCAAAGCAAGCAAAAGCAGACTGGTGGGCGGTTGCTGAAGTTGCGAAAAAATTAGGTTTTTCTGGTTTTGATTTTAACAATGCATGTGACATCTTTAATGAACACGCAGCCTTATCTGCGCATCACAATGCAAGTTTGGATCAACGTGATCAAGTTGAAAACTTTCGTTATTTCAACCTAAAAGGACTAATGAATTTGTCTTTGGATGAATATGATCATTTACGTCCGATCCAATGGCCCGTTTGGGAAAAAGGTCAAAGTACTGCGGTTGAGCAGTTATTTGATCAAGGCTTGTTTAGCCATAAAAGCAAAAAAGCAAAACTGATCCCGACAGTTGCAATTGATCCAGTTCATGCAATTTCTGAAGATTATCCATTGGTGTTGAACACAGGACGTATTCGTGATCAATGGCACACCATGACGCGAACAGGTTTATCTGCAAATCTGACTACTCACCGAGCTGAACCATTTTGTGAAATTCACCCGAATGATGCTTTAAAATTTGGTATTCGTGATAAAGCATTGGTTGAAGTGAAGTCGCAATGGGGCAGTTGTGTTCTGCGTGTAACTTTGGCTCAAGGCGTTCGCCGTGGTCAAATTTTTGCACCGATTCATTGGACTGAGCAAGTTGCCTCTGATGCCCGTGTAGGAAAAGTAGTTAATCCAGTTGTAGATGCAATATCAGGCGAACCTGAGTTTAAACATACACCTGTTGCAATTCAGCCATTCCATACGACATGGCAAGGTGTTTTGTATGTCCGAGATGGGTTTGAACAACAAATCAAAACCTCATTGCAAACATGTGCATGGTGGGCAAAAGTTAAAATAGCCAAAGCAGTTCGTTTTGAAATTGCAGATCGTCACAACTTTGATCAAACGCAGAAGAATTTAAAAAGTTTCTTGCCTTTTGTAGATGAAACTTATGAATGGTTGAGTATTGAAGATGTTTCAGCGCAAATGAGTCATAGCATCATTCTGAAAGATGGGATTTTGATTGCCAGTCTTTATATTGCGCCATCGGATATGTTGCCTGACCGTGATTGGGTTGCGAGTTTATTCAAACGTGAGCGTTTAAGTGCATTACATCGTAAAGCACTGCTTGCTGGTATGCCGATGTCAGCCGCAAATAATGATGGACCATTGGTTTGTAGCTGCTTTAAAGTAGGTAAAAATAAGATCATTGAAGCGATTAAAACGCAGAATATTACTCATGAAAAACAAGTGACAGCTTGTCTAAAAGCGGGTGGTAATTGTGGTTCTTGTTTACCTGAGATCAGAGGTTTGATTAAAACCTGCCAGTTGGAGGCGGAAGCATGAATACAGATTTTCCCGCTACAGATCTCGTGATCTTGGCGGGAGGACAGGCACGACGAATGAATGGGATGAACAAACTATTGCAACAGTTTGATGATCAGATTCAATTGTCAAAAATTTGTCAACGCTTTAAATCGGAAGTTCAGCAGATATGGGTCAATAGTCATCGTGATAGCTCGATCTATAAAAGCATAGAGCCGACTGTTGAATGTTTTTCTGATGATCAAAACGGCTTTTTAGGGCCGTTGATGGGAATGAAAAGTGCATGGTCGCGTGTACAAGCAGAATATGCATTATTTATTCCTTGTGATGTGACTTATATCCCAAATCAAGTGCTTGCAAAGCTGCATCGTGCCTTAGAGAAAAATCCGCAAGCATCAGTGGCGTATGTAAATATCAATGGCGATGCCTTGTACCCTTTTTGCTTGTTAAAAAGAGCCAGTTTGTCGATATTAGAACACCAGCTCGCTGCAAATAAATTAAGTTTAAGAGAGGCTTTTAGACAACTACACGCTCAACACGTTGTCTTTCAAAAGCAAAGCCTGTTTTGTCATAGCATCAATTCATTGGATGAGCTGCAGCAATACAAGCAGATGAAAGCTTTTAAACAGATGTTTGTTTCAAACTGATCGGTTGAAAAGCTTTCTTATTTAGATGTTGATATGAAGGTTTAGATTATGGATTTTTGCAAATAAATTTCCATTTCTTCAACTGGAACCATACCACCACCAGTTGCCCAAACAATGTGATTAGCATTATTCATTTGTTGTGCAGTCAGTTGATGCATAGCAGCATATTCTTGGTGCTGACTGATTAAGATTGGACCTAACATTCCAGCTAAGGCAGATGGTTCCAGTTTTAAATCTTCTGATTGATTGAGTAGCCCCAATAATTTATACATGCTTTGATCATCCAGTGTGTAGAAAGCATCGAGTAGTCTTTCCATCGCTCGACCCACAAATCCAGATGCGCGTCCTACAGCTAAGCCATCTGCTGCGGTAATGTTATCAATGCCTAGGTCTTGTACTGAGATTTGATCATGCAAGCCTGTTGCTACACCTAGCAACATGCATGGTGAATGAGTTGGTTCAGCAAATATACAATGTACGTGATCACCCAAAGCCATTTTTAAACCAAATGCGACACCGCCAGGGCCACCACCAACGCCACATGGTAAATAAACAAATAAAGGATGGTCTTGATCAACCGTAATATTCTGAGATTCTAATTGTGCTTTTAAGCGTTCACCTGCAACGGCATATCCTAAAAATAAAGTTTTTGAATTTTCGTCATCAATAAAAAAGCAATTTGGATTTCTTAATGCGGCTTTACGACCTTCTTCAACTGCAACACCATAATCTTGGGCGTATTCAATAACGGTAACACCATGTGACCTTAATTTATCTTTTTTCCACTGACGTGCATCTGCCGACATATGCACAGTGACATCGAAGCCAAGTTTGGCACTCATGATACCAATCGAAAGTCCTAAATTACCTGTAGAGCCAACGGCAATACTGTATTGACTAAAAAAATCTCTAAATTCAGGACTGTATAATTTTGAATAATCATCTTCAACTGTTAATAAGCCTGCTTGAATGGCAAGTTTTTCAGCCTGATAGAGCACCTCGTAAATACCGCCACGTGCTTTGATCGATCCTGAGATTGGCAAATGACTGTCTTTTTTTAACCATAATTTTCCAGTGATATCTTGTTTGAAATGAGCTTCAAGTGTTTGCTGCATCGTTGGAATAGAAACCAGTTCGGACTCAATGATTCCTTTACTTATCTCAGTTTCAGGAAATACGGACATCAGATAAGGAGCGAAGCGAGCTAAACGATCACGAGCATCATCAATATCTTGTTGAGTCAGTCCTACAAAGGGCAAACCTTGTGCTAAAGAGGTGGTTTGGGGATTCAACCAAATTGTTTCTTTAAGTTGAATCAGATCATCGACAATCGGATGTTGTGCAACAAGGGTTTCAATTTGGTTTGAATTCATTGGGCTGCTCATAAGATCTTTCTATTATGGAGAGGAATAATTGAAGAAATTTCATTCTTTTTAGATATTCATGTATTACAGCGATTAGATCAATAAAAATTATATTTTTATATCAACAACCTTATTTCATTTATAAAAACTCTGTTTAACCAAATCTTAATTTAATTTCGGATAATTGTACTTGATCTTTACTTAAATAAGTTCTATTTTGGAACTTGTGTGATTTTAAGCCATTGTCCAAATGATTTGTTAAGATTGAACATCATGTTTGGATAAGTAAAAAGTCAGAAAAATAATCGAAATAAGTGCTTGTTGTGCTTTTTCATCATTTGTAGTTTGAACCTTGTTTGCTTTTTAAAAAATCAAAAAGGCCTTTAGCGGATGAGATCGCAAATCATAGGGAGAATAAAATGCCAATGTTGACTACGATAGCAAGACAGGATGTGACTGCTTGTATTTTATGTTCGAGAAACTGTGGTTTAAGTGTTGAAGTTGAAAACAATCAATTTAAGAAAATTAAAGGTGATGAGCAGCATCCATTTTCACAAGGTTACATTTGTCAAAAAGCAGCGCGCTTACAGCATTATCAACAACATGCAGATCGTTTAACTCATCCCTTGAAGCGACAAGCTGATGGTTCATTTCAAGAAATTTCTTGGGATCAAGCGATTCAGGAAATCGCAGATCAATTGGTTAAAATTCGTGATGCACATGGCGGAACTGCATTTGCATCGGTTGGAGGTGGTGGACAAGGCAATCATCTAGGGGCCGCTTATGGTCGCCAACTATTGTATGCAATGAAAAGCTTTTATGCCTATAACTCACTTGCTCAAGAGAAAACTGGTGATTTCTGGGTAAATGGACGTTTGTTTGGTAGTCAAGCATGTCATACCACCGAAGATGTGGAACATGCGGATTATGTTTTATTTATTGGAACCAATCCGTTTCAAGCACATGGTATTCCAAATGCTCGTGATACTTTAAAACATATCAAGAAAGATCCAAACCGAACAATGGTGGTTTTTGATCCGCGTGTTACTGAAACGGCTAAGCAAGCTGATATCCATGTGCAATTAAAACCAGGTGCAGATTCCTATTTGATGTCTGCAATGATTGCGATCATGTTGCGCGAAGATTTGTATGATCAAGCATTTATTCAAAAACATACGCATGGGTTTGAGCGAGTTAAACAGGCATTTTCTACAATACCAATTGAAGAATATATTGAGAAGGCAGATATCTCTGTAGAGCTGATTTATCAAATTGTACGGGATTTTGCCAAAGCTAAGCGTGGTTGTGTTCGGATTGATTTAGGTATTCAGCATACTTTAAACACCACCTTAAATGGATATTTGGAAAAACTACTTTATTTACTCGCAGGGCATTTTGGTAAACAGGGAACGAATAACTTACATACTATGTTTATTCCGATCTTGACCAATACTGATGAGCGTAATCCTAAATATCGCCGTACGGTTCATCATAAGATGTTTCCAATATCAGGTTTTTTTCCACCAAATATTTTACCTGACGAAATTTTAAAAGCAGGCGAGAAGCGAGTACGTGCAGTCTTTGTAGATAGTTGCAATCCATTGCTCACCTATCCAGATACTACAGCTTATGAACAGGCATTCAAGTCGTTGGAATTGTTAGTTGTGGTTGATGTTGCGATGACAGAAACAGCACGATTAGCCCATTATGTATTGCCAGCGCATAGTCAATTTGAAAAGTGGGAATTTACGGGCTTTAATTTAGAATTCCCACAAAATGGTTTCCATTTACGTCATCCGCTTTTTAAAGCTCAAGCCAATACGCTGCCTGAAGCGGAAATCTATACTCGCTTACTTGAAGCAATGGGTGCTATTCCCAAACAGTTTCCTTTACTGAGTAAGATCGCGCAAAAGGATTCTCCGAAGACAGCTTATCTAGGTTATTTTGCTGCACTTGCTGCTAGTTTTGTGAGAAATAAAAAGTTAGTCCCATTTGCGGCATCTATTGTTTATCGAACACTTGGGCAGACATTACCCAATGATGCTGCATCAACGGCTTTATTATTGCCTTTGTGTATGCAGTATTCTGCACAACATTATAAAGCTGTCAAACAAGCGAGTTATAAAGGGAATCGTTTAACATTAGGCGTAAACTTATTCCAAGCGATATTGCAAAAACGTTCTGGCGTTATTCTCTCTAAACATAACTATGATGATGTCTGGGATTTGGTTGCTTATAAAGATAAAAAGATTCATTTAGCAATCCCTGAAATGTTGATTGAATTAGCACAATTGAATCAACAAACTCAAGGCACAAGTGAACAGTTTCCATTTATCTTATTGGCGGGTGAACGCCGTAGCTATAATGCAAACCAAATCTACCGTGATCCGGCATGGCGTAAGGTTGATGCAGAAGGTCGACTGAGAATGAATCCTGAAGATGCAATTCATTTTGGCGTAGATACAGGTCACTCATTACAGTGTATTTCGGAACATGGTCGGATCACAGTGGTTGTCGAGATTGATGAGGGAATGCGAAAAGGGGTCGTTTCGCTGCCGCATGGTTATGGTTTACGTTATAGCGGAGGTCAGGCGATTGGACCTGAATTAAACCGATTAACTTCGTTAAAGCATTGCGATCCTTTGTCGAAAACCCCATATCATAAATATGTGCCTGTACGACTAGAGAAACCTGCGGCATAGTGGATGGATTGAGTTGATTTGCACTATTTTATTGCGTTTAAATTGATATGTGTTTTGAAATAGTGCAATCTCATTTAACGATAATCTGCTATAAATCATCAGATTTTGTTCTAGTATTAAAATGATAAGTTCATTCAACTAAAGATAGAGCATATAGTTGAATGAGTTTTAGGAATTGGAATAATAATTGCTTAGGTAAAATTCTCATATGTTCAAGAAAATAGATAAGCACATAACTTGTGCTGAACATGATGAGAAAATTCACAATATGAGTGCATATGATGAAGTATGAAATACCTGAAACGAATTTACCGATCTTGCAAGATCAGTATGCTCGTATTAAGCGTAAGTTACGTATTTCGGTGACGGATCGTTGCAATTTTAAATGTGTGTATTGTATGCCTGAACATCCTGAATGGATGAAAAAGCAAGATTTATTAAGTTTCGAATCCCTTTTGGTTTTTTGTACTTATATGGTGAAACAAGGCATTGAGAATATTCGTATTACAGGTGGGGAACCTTTAATGCGTCAAGGAGTTGTTCATTTCATCCGTGACTTACAGCAACTAAAAAAAATTGGTTTAAAACGTATTTCAATGACGACTAATGGTCATTACCTAGCGAAGTACGCTGATCAATTAAAAGCTGCTGGTTTGGATGATTTAAATATCAGCCTCGATAGTCTTGATGCAAAACAATTTAAAGCACTTACCAAGAAAGAACTTAGTCCTGTATTAGAAGGAATAAAAGCCGCTCAAAAAGCTGAAATCCCTTTTAAAATTAATTGTGTTTTGGTGAAAGATCACAATGATGATCAAATTCTACCGATGGTGAGATGGGCAAAAGATCAAAATATTCCATTACGTTTTATTGAGTTTATGCCGCTAGACGGTGATCAACATTGGACAAAAGATGCTGTTGTGAGTGAAGCAGAAATATTAGCGCGATTAAAGCCTCATTATGCTATTGAGCTACTTCAACAAAATCATGAACCAGCACGCCAATATCGATTAGATGATGATTATCGAATTGGCATCATTTCGACGATTACCCACTCATTTTGTGGTGAGTGCGATCGTATTCGTCTAACTGCACAAGGTGAACTATTCAATTGTTTATTTGCTCAACAAGGTTTGAATATCAAAAACGATTTGTTGAACACGATTAAAGAACATATTGGTTTATCTGAACTGTCATATCAAATGTTAGATCAAAAAATTAAACCTTATATCTGGCATAAGGCCAAAGGTTATCACGCGATACAAAACCAACAAGTACGTAAAATTAGTATGCACATGCTTGGAGGTTAGATTGAAAAATATGGAGAGGGTATGCAAACCATAGAAATTAAAATAGAAGCTTTTGGAGAGATAGAAAGATTACTACCCAAACCACTTCAATTTGAGTTTGCTAAAGAAAGTTTAATTTTAGATGTTTTAAATCATATTGTAGATCGTTATCCGGATGCTACAAAGGCGATGGATAAATGTGCTTGCGCGATAGGTGAAGATATTGTGACACGTCAGACCGTACTAAATTCATCATGCACAGTGGTGCTTTTGTCACCTGTTGCTGGAGGTTAGAAATGCGTGAGTTTTCAAGAGTTCAAGATCAAGCATTAAGTTTAGATATTTTTGATCCTATTCAGTCATTTCCTGAATGTGGCGGGATTGATGTTTTCATTGGAACAGTACGAAACCATCATGAAGGAAAAGCAGTAAAAGCACTTAAATATACCTCTTATACGCCTGTCGCAGAAAAGATGATTCGTGAGATAGAACAGGAAATTAAAGATAAATATCAAGTTTCTTATGTTCGAGTGATGCATCGTATTGGCTATTTAGATGTGAGTGACACCGCAATTATTGCAATTGCGTATGCTGCGCATCGCCGTGAAGCATTTCAAGCTTGTGAAGAGGCTGTTGAACGAGTCAAGCATGAGGTTCCAATTTGGAAAGAGGAATTTTTCACAGATGGAACAAGTCATTACGTTGAAGGCTGTTGTATTCGTAAAGATAGCCCTGATACGACTACTCCAGAAAAACATAGACATGAACATAACCATCAACATTGCGCACATGAGCATACACACGAATAAGGTTTTAGGAAGTTAAGATGAAAAATGTTGGGATGAAACCTGAAAGTTATCGTGTTGCAGAAGCACAAGCGATTTTACATGCACCACCACATTGTATTCAGTTACTTCGAGATGGAAACACAGAAAAAGGTGATGCTTTAAAAACTGCACGGATAGCAGGTATTTTGGCAGCAAAACGTACCGATGAGCTGATTCCACTTTGCCATCCATTACCGATCTATCGTGCAGATGTGGAATATGATTTACACGATGATCATGTTGTGATTTTAACAACGGTTGAAACGATTGGACCAACTGGTGTTGAAATGGAAGCTTTAACTGCTGCAAGTTTAGCAGGCTTAACGATTTACGATATGTTAAAGCCACATTGTGAACCAGATGAGCTGTGTTTAGACCAATGTAAATTACTCAAGAAAAAAGGTGGTAAGTCTCATTTTAAACGAACATTGCGTCAGCCCGTTTCTGCTGCTGTGATTGTTCTTTCAGATACTGTGGCCGCTGGTCGCAAGCCCGATACTGCTGGAAAATCTGTAGTTGATACACTAACTGAAGCTGGATTTGATCCAATTCATTATCAGATCTTGCCTGATGAATCTGATCAGTTAAAGGATCTAGTGTTAGAGTTAACCAAATCTTATGCGTGCATTATGACTGTTGGTGGTACAGGAATCGGGAAGCGTGACATTACTGTCGATACGTTGGAGCCGCTATTAGAACGTAAATTAGATGGTTTAATGGAAGCTTCTCGAGCATTTGGTCAAAGACGTACACCTTATGCAGCGATGTCTCGTGGTGTCGCAGGCTTTATTGATCGTTCATTGGTTGTGACTTTGCCGGGTAGCCGTGGTGGTGCAACTGAATCAATGGCTGCAATACTGCCTGCTTTGGTGCATATCTTTGATGTATGCCGTGATCTGCCTCATCCGGGAGGCTATGAATAATGTCTGGATGCGGCGCTGAAAAAGGTTTAATTAGTATTGATGAAGCATTAACTTTGATTCAAACCCAACCTAAAACTCTAACAGCAGAGACGCTGGCTTTAGGAGATAGTTTAAATCGGTATCTGGCAAAGGCGGTGTATTCTGAGGTTAACTTACCGAACTTTTCTCAAAGTGCAGTTGATGGTTATGCAATCAACTGCTCGCTTGATGATCTTCAAAATGCTAGCTTCAAGCTGAATGGGGAAATCAAAACAGGTACTGTTTCCGAGTTACCTTTGCAGCAAAATCACGCGATTCGGATTTTTACAGGTGGGAAAATACCTGAGGGAACGACCCATGTCGCTCGCCAAGAAATCGTGATCCTTGAAAGCGCAGATCAAATTCGTTTAAGTGAGCATATTAAACCACATGCTGATATTCGATTTACGGGTGAGGAAGTCCAACAAGGACAACAATTGGCAGATGTTGGACAAAAAATCAATATTGGTACACTCGCTGCTTTGAGTATGGCAGGAGTACAAAGTTTAGACGTCTTCTGCAAGCCAAAAGTCGCTGTGGTGATTACGGGGGATGAGGTTGCTAAAACGCCTGAGGATTTGCAAAGTGGCAAAGTTTTTGATGCGAATGGCCCACTTCTAAAGGCTTGGTTCAAAGATTATGGGCAGGATGTTGAAATCATACATATTGCCGATACTGCAGAGCAAGTAAGTGCATGTTTTGAGCAACTTAAACAAAAATATGATGTAATTATTACGACAGGAGGTGTTTCTGTTGGTGATTATGACTTTGTTCGTCCTTGTGCTTTTGAGACAGGATTTCAACAGGTTTTTTGGAAAGTGAAGCAAAAACCGGGTAAACCACTTTTTTTTGCTGAATATATCCAAGCTGATGGTCTTCATCATTGTTACTTATTAGGATTGCCCGGAAATCCTGCGGCTGTTTATGTTGCTATGCAGATTTATGGAAAAGCGTTGCTTGATGCCCTGCAAAGCCAAACACAAACCTTACAGTGGTTTAGTGCAACGCTAACCCATGCACTAAAACCTGATGCGCGAGAGCGTTTCTTGAGAATGCATGCTTATTTTGAAAATGGGCAGCTTAAACTTCAAAGTTTGGCCAAACAACAATCTCATATGCTCAGTAACTTGATGCAAGCGAATTGTCTGGTGCGCGTTCCATCCAATATTCAACTAGAAGCAGGTCAACAGTTGTCAGGTCTATTTATTCAAAATTAAATTTTGAATAAATTAAAATTATCCTGAGTTTTACCAAGTTCCGATATTGCACTGATGTGAAAGGTGATTTAGTGTATATTCTATATCTTGCTTATTTTGTAAGCATAACGGTTCAAGGTATCGCTGCGATATCTGTTTAAAAAGATTGGGTGATAATAATGAAATGGGAAGAAATTGGTGACCAGCCATGTTCTGTGGCTAGAACACTTTCGATTCTTGGAGATCGTTGGACGATGCTTATTTTGCGTAATGCTTTTATGGGCGTCCGTCGTTTTGATGATTTCCAACGTAGTCTGGGTTTAACTAGACATGTTCTTTCCGAACGACTAAAGCGTTTGGTTGAGCATGATATTCTTGTCAAAGTTCCATACGTAGAACGACAGGAGCGTTTTGAGTATAAATTAACCGAGAAGGGGTTGGATTTATATCCTATTATTCTTTCAATGACCCAATGGGCAGATAAGTGGATGGATATGGGTTTAGGTAAACCCATTGAATTTACACATAAAACCTGCGGAAATAAAATGATCCCTAAAATGGTTTGTTCAGAATGTAATGAACCGATCAAGGCAAAAGAAGTACGTGCAAGTGCTGGTCCTGGCTATTTTGCTTATATTGAACAAAAACAAAAAAGTGCATGATTTAGTTTTTTTGTAGTTCTATTTCCTGTTGAATCGCGTGAGATAGAACTTCAAAAACTTTTTGGTCGGAACATTGAGCGACATTGAAGCGGATAAAGTTTTTATAATTTTGACTTTGGCTAAACGCATTTCCCGGCGCTAAAATGACATTATTTTCGAGACACGTTTGGGCAATACGTGCAGTATCTAAATTCTTAGCTAATTCACACCATAAGAAAATACCTGCTTGAGGCTTTATCCAAGGTCTAATCTTCAACTTTTCTAATTGTTTAATCGTAAAGTCCATTGATTTTGCTAAACGTATTTTTAATTCATCTAAATGTTTCCGGTAAGTTCCGTCGGTTAAAGCAGCGTATAAGATTTCAGCGGATAGATGGCTACCACCAAAACCAGTCGCAATTTTTATATCTGTGAGATCTTCTATCCATTGAGATTTTGTTGCGATATAGCCCGTACGTACAGAACCTGACAACGTTTTAGAAAAACTACCAATATGAATCACCTTTGAAAGGCCATCTAGTGCTGCCAGCCTAGGTGCTGGATCTAATTCTAAATCTGCAAAAATATCATCTTCGATTACAATCAGGTTGGATTGTTCAACCAATTTCAATAATTGATAGGCTGTAGATGCTGTTAGTCTTGCACCTGTAGGGTTATGAATACCAGAATTGGTTATATATAACCGTGGATTATGTTGTGTGATTGCTTGTGAAAAAGCATTTAAATCTGGACCCGTAGGTGTATAAGGAATGCCAATAATTCGAATTTGGTGAACCTTGAGTAACGCATGAAAATTAAAATAACAAGGATCATCTACCAGCACGACATCATTTGGCTTTAAAAAATATCGACAAATTAAATCAATAGCTTGTGTACCCGAGTCTGTTAATAAGATTTGGTTAGGTGTTGCTTCGATTCCTTTACCTAGAATTTTACGCGCTAATAGCTCACGTAAGGCAGGAGAACCAAGTGGTGATGAATAATCAGTTAAAATTTTTGATTCAACTTTAGAAATTTTACGAATTGCTTTACGGATGTTTTCATGTGGCATCCAGTCATCAGGTAACCAACCACAGCCGGGCTTAAGCATATCGGGCTTGGCTTCTAAAGACTGTCTTGAAATCCATAAAGGGTCTATGTTCCGATCAATTTTGGGATGAATTTGAGAGATAGATAGAGGCGGAATTGGTCCAGATACAAAAAAACCTGAACCTGTCTTAGACTCGATTAAACCTTGTGATGCAAGGCGCTCATAGGCTTCTACGATCGTAGAGACAGATAAATTGAGTTGCTTGGCTAAGCCGCGAACCGAAGATAGCCGTGAACCTGGGGTGAGTGAACGAGTTTTAATTTGTTCATGGATATGTTGTATAACAAAATCTATTTTTGTGGTTTTCATTGCGATCATATTAAACTGTATTGTTAATATATACAGTACAGTTATTTGGAATTGTACTGGATTGTGTATGGTGGATCTACCATAACACAGTTTAAATTCTTCATATAGATGTGGAGAGTTTAAATGAAATATTTCAATAATGGATGGGTAAATGGACTTGTCGGGGTCATGATTTTTGCTGGCTCTTTGCCAGCCACACGTGTTGCTGTACTTGGATTTAGTCCTACTTTCTTAACTGCTGCAAGGGCTGCAATTGCTGGTCTTTTTGCAGTGCTGTTATTGGTGTTGTTGCAGCAGAAGTTCCCAAAACGAGTAGATTGGCTACCATTGTTTTATGTTGCGATCGGTGTCGTTGTCGGCTTTCCACTTTTTACAGCACTCGCTTTGCAATATGTGAGTGCAGCACATAGCATTGTTTTCATTGGGTTATTGCCATTAGCGACCGCTATTTTTGGTGTGGTGAGGGGGGGAGAAAAACCGAGCCAAAAATTTTGGCTTTTTGCAATTTTGGGGGCCGCTTTAGTCTTTGGCTATATGTTAGTTCAAACCAAGAGTTGGTTATTTCATTATGGTGACTTTTACATGGTGTTGGCGATTTTACTTTGTGGCTTTGGCTATGCTGAAGGGGGGCGGCTTTCAAAGCATTTAGGCGGCTGGCAAGTAATCTGTTGGGCACTACTTTTAACTCTACCTGTAATGCTATGGATCTCATGGTTATATATGCCAAACAGTTTTGCTGATATTTCATGGTCAGCAAAGTTAGGTCTAATTTATGTCTCAATATTTAGTATGTTGATTGGTTTTTTCTTTTGGTATAAAGGCTTAGCTCAAGGAGGGATTGCTGCAGTGGGGCAGTTACAGTTATTGCAACCGCTATTCGGATTGGCAATCGCAGCTGTTTTATTACATGAACATGTCAGTATAACGATGTTTGCAGTTACGGTTGCTGTGATTGCCTGTGTTGCTTGTGCTAAAAAATTTGCTTAAGAAAATTATAAACAATTTGCAGGTTTAGGAACGCCAGCCAAACGGCTTAGATGACGAGCGACTAAACCTGTATTGAATCTTTGTTGTAAAACAGCATTATTAATTTCTGGACTGACAGTTTTCATTAAAAACTTGATCAGTGGTCGAGTTGCAGGTGAATGTCCGAACTGTTGATAGAACTGACGAACCGCTTGAAGTACTTCGAAATGCCATTCAGTTAATTCTAAATCTAGAGACTGCGCTAATACTTGCGCTACATCATGATTCCAAATCGTGTAATCAACTAAATGACCGTCTTGATCTAAATCTAATTGCATAAAATAGCCTAAGTGTATTTCAAATTGAAAGATGTTATTTCAAGCTAATACAGCGTTTAAACTGTAATGCAAGCTGAGCAAATTGAGCGTAATCAATGCACTTTACACGTGTTTTTAAGTCATCACTCAATAAAGCAGAGTCACTTTCTAAACAATATAAATTAGGGTACGTCTCAATGATCATATGATTGATACCCAATACAGCATCACTCATCATAACGATATGGTCATTTGCCTGAGCCATTTGTGTTAAATCTTTGCATATTTTTTCAATATGAAGATAAGGGGCTTGAATCAAAAAAAGTGTAGCTTCTTTCATTATGGCTCCTTACCAATACAGTACGTGATCAAATGATTGGATGAGCTCGGGATTGAGTTCAATAAACTCAATCTCTTGTTCTGAGTTCTGAACAATCTCGAGTTGTTGATTTTTTGTTTCGATGAACAAGGGGGTTAAATCATAAAACTCGAAACTTTCCACCATATTTGAGGCAATTTTAAAGGCATGCTGAATAGAATCAAAAGTAAGCTGATCATTGAGTAAGCTGAGTGCAGCATCTTTTAATAATACTTTGACAGAAATCCCAAAGGTTGCTAAAACCATAGTTGCAGATAAACTTTCGTTGATTTGCAAACTGGTTAAATTGGGCTGCGTTAGGATGACGAGTACAGATTTCACACAATATACCTTTTAAAAGCAACACTCTATTAAATAACTTAAACTAAAATTGAATTAAGCGAGAACAATCTTGCACTGCATCAGCAAGTTCGCCAAGACCGACTAGCTCAAAGCCATGGGCTAAGTTATGGTGTTGGAGAGAATGGCGTTGTGCATTGCTCGCATCGGTGATACCCCGGGCAAGGGCAGCACTGACACAGACAGGGAGTCGAATGCCAAGCTTTTGCCATTCTTGTTTTAGGTTGCGCTGATCATCAGGAAACCACTGTAAATCATTCGCAACTTGAACTCCATCTTGGTAAAAGAAGACACGAAATTCTTCACGCATATTGTGTAATGCTTGTGCCAGACCAAATGCATGCCAAGCCATGACAGAAGTTGGTGCGGAGGTAATTAGCAGTAATGTACTCATTGAATATTCACGGTCATGTAGGCGAATGATGCGGACATAATTAAAAAAGAAGGTAATTATACAATGATTTTGGTGACAGGTGGTTTAGGCTTTATCGGTTCACATATTGCTTTGAGTTTGCTGGCTCATGGAAAAGAGATTGTTATTGTCGATAATTTAGCGAATTCAACGTTACAAACCTTGGAACGACTTGAATATATTTCAGGGATGTATATCCCATTTGCAAAATTAGATGTCAGAAATACGCCAGCGCTCAATAAAGTGTTTGAACAATATTCCATCGACACCGTCATACATACTGCTAGCTTTAAATCACTTGAAGAATCTACCTTAAAACCGCTTGAATATTACAATGATAATGTAAGTTGTATTATGAGTTTACTCAGAGCGATGCAGCGTATGGGTGTTCGACAACTCGTGAACTTGTCCAGTATTGCAGTTTATGGACAGTCTGATGCATTGCTTTCAGAGGAGACTGCGTTTAATTACAGTTATCCGAACCCTTATATCCGATCTCAGCAAATGGTTGAAGATATTATTGCAGATACCTATAAAGTTGACCATGAATGGAAAATCGTAAACCTACGTTTATCTAATATTGTAGGTGCATTTGAACATGGAGTACTCGGTGAGTATGTCGTTCAATTACCTAAAAACATTGTCCCTTTAGCATTACAAGTTGCAGCATTGCAAAGAGAATGTATCGATTTACAGAATCAAGCAGAAACTGATGATGGAACTGTGGAGCGCAGTTTCTTGCATGTATTAGATGTCTGTGAAGCTGTAATGATGACGATGAATTGGTTAGAAACACAAAATAGCTGCTTAGAAGCATTTAACCTTGCACATAAACAATTGACTTCGATCCAAACCTTATTAGATGAAATTGCGAAAGTTACACAAGCTGAGATACGTGTTCAGCCTGCGGTTTATCAACATCAAGAGCTAGCAAGATTAGGTGCAAATATTGAGAAGGCGAAGCAGGTCCTTAATTGGGAACCAAAGCGGTCTTTGACCCAAATGTTAGAGGATGAGTGGCGTTTTTATCTCAATACGCTAAAAGGAAACTAGATAATGATTCTTATTTACATATTTTGATTGTTCTACGATAATGGTCAAGCTAATCAAAAATCCGTCATGGATTGATTCTGATTTCGCTAGCCAAAGCATCTATTTGCTTCAGCCCGTGAGAACTTTAACCAAATAGAGCAGAGGTTGTTTTATGCAAATGCGAATTGAACACGATACGATGGGTGAAATTGAAGTTCCCAATGAAGCCTTGTGGGGTGCGCAAACGCAACGAAGTTTACAGAACTTCAAAATAGGTCAGGAGCGTTTACCACGCGCGATGATTCGAGCAATGGGGTTAGTAAAAAAAGCCGCAGCTATCACCAATGCAGAATTAAAACAACTCCCAGAAGATTTAAGCCAATATATTGTTGATGCAGCTGAAGAAGTGATCGCTGGTCAATGGGATGCTCAATTCCCATTAGTTGTATGGCAAACAGGTTCAGGTACGCAAAGTAACATGAACTGTAATGAAGTGATTGCCAATATTGCGAACCAAAAATTAGGTCAAACACTCGGTGCGCAGAAGCCAGTACATCCAAATGATCATGTCAATCGTGCTCAATCAACCAATGACTCGTTTCCAACAGCGATTCATGTGGCAGCAAGTCTGCAAATCAATGAGTTATTAATTCCTGCTGTTGAGCAATTAAAACAGACTCTACAGCGTAAATCTGAAGAATTTAACGACATAGTCAAGATTGGCCGGACCCACTTGCAAGATGCGACACCTTTAACTTTAGGGCAAGAGTTTAGCGGCTATGTTTCTCAATTAGAGCATGGCTTAAAGCGTTTGCATCAAGCACTTGCGGGTTTATATGAACTTCCTCTAGGCGGTACAGCTGTAGGCACTGGCTTGAACGCACATCCAGATTATGCAGTCAAAGCAGCAGCGCAATTAGCTGAATTAACTGGCTTGCCATTTGTGACTGCACCAAATAAGTTTGAAGCTTTGGCTGGGCGTGATGCTGCGGTATTTGCTTCGGGCGCCTTGAAAACATTAGCTGCAAGTTTAAATAAAATTGCCAATGATATTCGCTGGCTAGCGAGTGGCCCACGCTGCGGATTTGGCGAGATTCGCATACCAGAAAATGAACCTGGTTCAAGTATCATGCCTGGAAAAGTCAATCCAACTCAAAGCGAAGCAATGACGATGGTTGTGGCTCAGGTCTTAGGGAATGATACAACAATCAATGTGGCGGGAGCATCAGGCAATTTTGAGTTAAATGTGTTTATGCCCGTCATTGCGTATAACTTATTGCAATCTATTCAGCTGCTTGGTGATGCTTGTAATAGTTTTAATGATCATTGTGCAATTGGTATTGAGCCAAATCGAGAGAAGATAGATTATTTCCTTCATAACTCTTTAATGTTGGTAACCGCTTTAAACCCTGTTATTGGTTACGAGAATTCAGCAAAAGTCGCGAAAACAGCTTATAAAGAAAATAAAACCTTAAAACAGGTCGCGGTTGAACTTGGTTTAGTCACTGAGGCACAATTTGATGAAGTGGTGAAACCAGAAAATATGGTGTCGCCAAATAGTAAATAGTATCTCGTGGTGCAAAGTAGTCTTTTCTCATGAGGAAAGGCTATTTTTATCAGTGGTTTTTATAAAGTGAACTGCGTACAATATCTGTTTGATTGACTAGACCAACGTTTTATTATGCTTAATATTTTCTTAACAGATACCCAAACCCACATTCAATATTCTGGTCTATCACATGAAAATCCTGTTAAGTTTTTATTGAATTTAAAGAAAATTTTTCCAAGCACAGCTGATTTATTGTTACCCGTCTTGCCTGATGACAATAATTTAGAAAATGTAACTTGGGAAGCAACATCTAAAGATTTTGAGGTTTTTAAAAAACTACTAGAGGGTTGGGGGATTATCGAATTGCGTTTAAGCGCGATTACGACATATAAAGATAAGAATTTTGCCAATGAACTAGTTAAAAAAGCACAAGTTCGACGTAAACATATCGCCCAAACACAGCCACAGTTATCTTTGATTGCTTTGGATTATATTCTGATGCATGAGATCCATACATTGATTGATGCAGAGCTAGTGATGATTGGTGAAAAATTTTATCTGCCAACGTTACGTGAGCTTTGGAAGGGACAATTTTCTGAACAAATTTTGCAAGCGAAGTTTTAACTTTTAAAAGCAGACCACTGGTCTGCTTTTTTGTGTTTGATTTAGACGTTACTATTTGACCTACAAACTTTTACAAGATTTTCTTATAGATTTTTTTTTAAACGGCATATATATTGCTTAGAAGGGATATAAATATTATTGCGGGAGAGAGGTTCTTCATTGAACTCGCCGAAGGAGCAACGACCCCGGAAACTCTCAGGCAGAAGGACTGTAATAATAGACATACAATCTGGAGAGCAGTGCTCAATTTGTAGAAATTTATAAAATCTGATCTACGATATACACTCACCGAAGGGGAAGGCTTAATGATTAATTGGTAATCATCTGCCGAAACTCTCAGGTACCATGACAGATGGGGCTTATGCATTAAGGAATGTTCTGCATTTCTAGGAGTTTGCTATGCCACATGTTGTTGTCATTGGTGCGGGGATTACAGGTGTAACGTCTGCTTATGAACTAATTAAGCTAGGTTATCAAGTCACTGTCATTGATCGTCATCTATTTCCAGCAATGGAAACCTCTTTCGCCAATGGTGGGCAATTATCTGCGTGTAATGCTGAAGTTTGGAATCAAAAGGCAACGGTGCTCAAGGGTATCAAATGGATGAGCAAGAAAGATGCACCATTATTGCTCAATCCATCATTCAGTCTGCACAAATATCGTTGGTTAATTGAGTTTTTAACTCATATCAAAGATTATAAAGCCAATACCATTGAAACCGTACGCCTAGCTTTATTGGCAAGACAGCGTTTATTTGAAATTGCAGAAAAAGAAAATATTTCTTTTGATTTGGAAAAACGTGGCATTCTGCACATGTATCATACCAAAGAAGATTTTGAAATCGCGAAAAAGGTCAACGATGTATTGGTTGAAGGAAAGTTAGAGCGGAATGCGATTACACCTGAGGAAATGAAGGCAATTGAGCCGAATTTGACAGGTGATTATTATGGTGGATATTACACAGCTGGAGATGCAACGGGAGATATTCACAAGTATTCAGTGGGTTTGGCAGAAAAAACACAAGAATATGGAGTTAAATATCGCTTTGGTTTGGATGTTGTGGATGTCAAATGTTTGCATGACAAAGTCCTTATTCAATGTAAAAACAGTTCAGAAAATATGCATCCAGAATCGGATGTCCACACTAAAATTGAAGCTGATCTCGTATTGGTGTGTGGTGGCGTGGGAAGTTATCAATTGGCGGATCTACTAGGTGATAGTGTTAATGTCTATCCTGTGAAAGGCTATTCGATCACGGTTCAACTTAAAGATGAGCAAAGTGTCAAAAATGCACCTTGGGTAAGTTTGTTGGATGAGAGTGCCAAAATCGTCACCTCGCGATTAGGCGCAGATCGATTCCGCGTCGCAGGGACAGCTGAGTTTAATGGCTATAATCGTGATATTCGTGCAGATCGGATTCAGCCTTTAATCAATTGGGTAAATCAAAACTTTGATATCTCAACGGAACATGTTGTGCCTTGGGCTGGTTTGCGTCCAATGATGCCGAATATGTTGCCTGTCGTAAAACAAGGAAAGCAGCCGCGCGTATTCTATAATACTGGGCATGGTCATTTAGGATGGACGTTATCGGCTGCTACAGCAGTATTGATTAGTGAAGAGATTTCACAGAAGTTTCCAAACTAAAATTCAAAAAAAAAGCCGATGTTTAAACATCGGCTTTTGGTTTGCTCAATCATATAAACGATAAATACCTGTAAAGCGTTCGCAACCTTTTTGTTCTGATCTGACCACTAATAGGGCACGTTGAAAGTCAAATTGATACTGGCATTTTTTCTCGTTGTCGATGATCTGGTTCTTTTGATCAGATGTACTATACGCCAGTAAAGACATCGTTTGTGTTTCTAGTCGATTGTTTGGGCTGCGATAGGCAGTTCCTTCGATTTTGAGGCGGTCTTTATCGAGTTGGTGAATTTGGATGTGCACAGGTTGCTTAGCTAGATCGCCGTGTTCATATTTTAGATAGTGCTGCGTAAGTGTTTGATTAATTGATGTATAAAAGTTCAAGTCATCTATGCGAGCATCAAACTGTTGTAAGTAACACGTTTTAGATTTGCATTGTTGTAGCTGACGCAACCACATTTCTTGGGTTGCATGTAAAAGTTGCACAGGTGCATCTGTTACTAAATAAGCTGTTAAAAACTTATCATTTAGTTTAAATCTTTGTTCTTCATATTGTTTAGAACATATCCTTTGAAGTTCCGCATGATGATTTGAGCAATCGATTGCTTTAGCAAATGCAAATGTTGAGCATAAACAACTCAATGTGATAACACAGCCCGTTTTCTTTAATTGATTTCTTACAGTGTTCAACAGCATAATCACTTATACTTTCAGTCTAATTTGCTCAATGTACTATAGCGAAATAGAAAGCCTGAATTCAAGATCAGTTCAGTATATTCTAAAAGGAAAATCATATGGTTGCTCAGATTCGAATTGGTCAAGGCATTGATGTACATGCTTTTGACGACGGGCAGTTTGTTACTTTGGCAGGCATTAAAATACCGCATACACATGGTTTGAAGGCACATTCTGATGGTGATGTAATTCTACATGCACTGTGTGATGCTTTGTTAGGGGCACTTGCCTTAGGGGATATCGGTCAGCATTTCCCAGATACTGATCCTGAATATAAAGGGGTAGATAGCCGTGTTTTACTGAAACATGTTTATCAATTGATTTTAGATAGGGGTTATCATTTAAATAATGCAGATATCACAGTTGCGTGCGAACGACCGAAATTAGCACCGCATAATTTAGAAATGCGCCAAAGTATCGCTGATGTATTAGATGTGGATATTACGCAGATTAGTATTAAAGCGACGACCACTGAAAAACTAGGTTTTACTGGTCGTCAGGAAGGTATTTTGGCGAGTGCAATTGTACTGCTTTCACATCAGGCAAAATGATCTGCATTGATCATGGATTGTTGGAGCTCTTGTGTTGCTTTACGACCTTGGAGTTGTAGAGCAATACTGTGAATGAGACCCGTCCATGTTTCATTAGGTTCCCAGATTTCATGTAACAGCGCTTGCGCGGTCGGTAGATCAATATTCATATAAAATTGACGATAGAGATACATCAAGCTACTCACACGCATATTCTTGGCACAATGCAGCCAAACTACTTCATTCTGAACAAGATGATCGATTAAATCTAAAACAAGTAGGCATTGTTCTGAACAGGGTACATCCCAGTCAATAGGAATGTGAATATAGTTAAGACCTAGATCTAAACAGATTTGATCTTGTTTAACTAAATGATTTTCAGATTTACTTGTTGCGAGATTGATGACAGTGCTGCATCCATATTCTTTAATTAGTTGCAATTCTTCAGTTGAGGGCTGAGCTGAAGTAAACAGATGTTCATGCACTAAGGAAAAACTAGGAATTTGTGTGAGTGTTTGTTCTAATGAAGTCATCATGTACGCTATCACAAGCATTTAATCGTGTCGATAAACTACTATAAGTGTTTTTGTTGTAGTGTTCAATTTAAGCGTATAAATAAAAACAGCATCACGAGGATGCTGTTTTTAGAATTAAAGTAAGCGAGTACAGGCTTAATCTTTTTTCATATTTTCATTAAGTAGAAATTCCATCAATGCTTTCTGTGCATGTAAGCGGTTTTCTGCTTCATCCCAAACGACCGCATTTTTGTGATCTAACATGTTTTCTGAAATCTCTTCACCACGATGTGCTGGCAAACAATGCATAAATAAACAATCAGGATGAGCGAGGTCCATTAATTGCTCATTGACTTGGAAGTCTGCAAATGCTTTTTCACGAAGTTTTTGCTCTTCTTCTTGTCCCATACTTGCCCATACGTCGGTGACAATCAGGTCAGCATTTACAGCTGCATCTTCTGCTTTATTAAAGACTTCAACACAATCTGCAAATTCAGCTAAAAACTCTGGTTTTGGTTCGTAGCCTTCAGGCGAGGCAATTTTGAGTTTGAAGCCCATCATATGCGCAGCTTCAATATATGAATTACACATATTGTTGCCATCACCGATCCAAGCAACTGTTTTGCCTTCAATGCTGCCACGATGTTCTTGGAAAGTTTGCAGGTCTGCAAGGAGCTGGCAAGGGTGATGGTCATCAGTGAGCCCATTGATCACTGGTACTTTCGAATAGGATGCAAAGCGTTCAACAATATCATGACCAAATGTGCGAATCATGACGATGTCAAGCATGCTTGAGATAACACGAGCAGAATCTTCGATTGGTTCACCACGACCAAGTTGTGTATCGCGTGGGGAAAGGAAGATTGCACTGCCACCAAACTGGCAAATACCTGCTTCAAAAGAAATACGTGTACGTGTACTCGACTTCTCAAAAATCATTCCCAAAACTTTACCAGCAAATGGTTGATACAACGTATTGCTATGCTGCATGCGTTTAAGTTCTTGTGCGCGATCTAAAATGCGTTGCAGTTCTAAAGAAGATAGGTCACGTAAAGTTAGAAAATGCCGAAGCGCCATAGCTACTCCCACAATAATTATTGAGTAAAAACAATAATTAATTGTTGTTTAACGGGTGGTGAATAAAAAAGAATTGAATACTATACTACAGGTGTTCAAAAATGCAAAAGAATTAGACCTTTTGATGAGCTTTTAAAAATAGATCTACAGAATATTGAATATAATCAAAGATTTCTAAATCATTTTCTTGGACCTTTAAGCCCATTAGAATACGCCATTCAACGTCACGTAAAATACCAAAATACATTGTTGCTGAGAAATGAGGATGCATACAGGTGATTTCATTGTTTAGATGTGCTTGATGTAGTGCGCATGCAATTGTGTTTTGAATATTAACCGCACATTTATCGTAGAAATAATTCGCTAGTTGGGTATCTTTCTGTGATTGCTCAGTAAACATGCGCATAAACGCAATATTTTCTGGTTTGATGATGTGGTGGTAAAAACGTTGAAGTGTTTGAGTCAAATAATTTTTTAAGCTGACACAATCTGGAGAGTATGGCAAACAAACACCATTAAAAAAAACCTCTCTTCGATAATCACAAATCGCAGTAAAGAGTCCTTCTTTATTACCAAAGTATTTATATATAGAAGCTTTTGAGCCTCCAGCATGACTTACGATGTCATCCAAAGAAACATCATCATAACCCTTTTCAAGAAAGAGATCGGTTGCACATAGCAGTAATGCAAGACGACGTTCTTGACCACGACGAGTTTGAGGTTGCTCACAGTTTGGGTAACAAATATCTGTCATAGTATTCGGTACTATTGATGATTGGGTGTGAGCATTATAGCAAAAACCATATGTGTTGTATGGTGTTATGTGTTGTATGGAGTTTTCTTGGTGGTTGTGTTTTTGTTGTTGAACAAAGAAGCGAGCTAATTTTGAAGCTCGCTTTTTTAGAGGGGGATTATTACTTAGGCTGAACGAACTTCTTCGTCATCATCATCTTCCGTTGAATCCATACCCAATTCTTTGAGTTTGCGTGTCAGGGTATTTCGTCCCCAACCTAAAAGCTCTGCTGCGTGACGTTTTCGACCTCGAGTTTGTTGTAATGCAGCTGTAATCAGTGTGCGTTCAAACATGGGGGTTGCAATGTCGAGAATCTTCATTTCACCATTTTTAAGTTTTTGGATTGCCCATTGACTTAATAGTTCATCCCAATGATGTACAGCAATTCTTTCAACGATGTTTGGGTTGCTTGAAATGGTTGTCGTTGTTCCATCATTTAGTGCTTTATTCGGGGTGACTTGTTTTAGTTCCGCTGGTAAGTCTTCTGGATAAACTTCGCGTCCCGTAATCATGACTGTAAGCCAACGACAAGTATTCTCTAGTTGACGGACATTACCTGGCCATGGCAACTGTTGCATATAATCAGTTGTTTCTGTGCGCAAGATTTTAGGGCTTACGCCAAGCTCTTTACCAGCACGTGCCAAGAAATGCTGTGCCAACATAGGAATATCTTCGCTACGATGAGCAAGTTTTGGGATATGAATCCGAATGACGTTTAGACGATGATATAAGTCTTCACGGAAACGACCTTCATTAACAAGCTTTTCAAGGTCTTGATGTGTCGCCGCAACAATACGCACATCGACTTTAACAGGGATGTGGCCACCAACACGATAAAACTCACCATCAGCAAGAACACGCAGCAAACGTGTTTGAGTTTCAAAAGGCATATCGCCAATTTCATCAAGAAACAAAGTGCCACCATTTGCTTGCTCAAATCGCCCTTGATGTTGGGTGTTGGCCCCTGTGAATGCGCCTTTTTCATGTCCAAACAACTCAGTTTCAATCAAGTCTTTTGGAATAGCGGCCATATTTAAGGCAATAAAAGGTTTGGCACGACGAGGCGAGTGCTTGTGTAACGCGTGGGCAACCAGCTCTTTACCTGTACCTGATTCACCATTAATTAAAACAGTGATGTGTGATTGAGATAAACGTCCAATCGCACGAAATACTTCTTGCATTGCTGGTGATTCACCAATAATTTCGGTAGATTGCAATGGAGATGCGGTTTTGGTGGCCTCTTGTTGTTGCAATTTATTGATATGTAAAATAGCTCGATTAACCAAAGCTAATGCTTCATCAATATCAAAAGGTTTTGGTAAATATTCAAAAGCACCTGTTTGATAACTTGATACTGCAGATTCTAGATCTGAATGTGCAGTCATAATAATCACAGGTAAATCTGGATGTGAGTTTTTGACTTTTGATAAGAATGTTAAACCATCAATTCCAGGCATGCGGATGTCTGTTAAAATGACATCTGGCGCATCATCGTGTAGACGTTCAAGAGCGGTTTGTGCTTCTTCAAAGTTGGTGACATCAAAACCTTCTTCTTTGAATGTTTTTTCAAGTACCCAACGCATGGCACGATCGTCATCTATTACCCAAATTTTATTTCGTGACATGGTTTGACTCCCAAGGTAGATATAAGCTAAATACAGTTTTTCCAGCAACGGATTGACATTCGATCATTCCGTTATGTTGATGCATGATGTTTTGTGCAATACTGAGTCCCAGCCCCGTGCCTTTAGCACGTCCTGTGACCAGTGGATAAAAAACGGATTCCAGAATACTTTCTGGTACGCCTGGTCCATTGTCTTCAATATCGATTCGGATCGTTGAACGATTTAACACACCATTAATTGTGACAAGTCTTTGAATCCGAGTCCTTAAAATCAGTTCAGGTTCAGAATCGACAAAGAAATCTTTATTTTCAGTCATTGCTTGTACAGCATTGACACTGATATTCAGCATGACTTGAATAAGTTGATCTCGATCAGCCATTACTTCAGGTAATGAAAGATCATAATCGCGAGTAATCTTAATTTTCTTTTTGGTTTGATTCGTAATTAATGAGCGGACGCGCTCCAATGGCTCATGCACATTGACATGTTCATAGCTAGGGAGTTGACGTGAACCAAGCATCGTGTCGGCTAAATTAGTGAGACGATCTACTTCATTGATAATAATGTCTGTAAACTCACGATAGCTGTCATCATTTAAACTACGTGCAAGCAGTTGAGTTGCACCACGGATTCCAGCTAAAGGATTTTTAATTTCATGTGCTACGCCGCGAACAAGCTGGCGGGCTACTTGATGCTGTTGAACTAGATTTTCTTCTTTCGAAATTTTCAACATACGATCAATTGGATTTAGCTCGATTAACAGCAATGTAGGCTGATTTTTACTTGTGTTGAGCTGTGAAACTGTATAATCAACATGGATGGATTTAAAGTTGACATTAATAACAGCTTCGCGGCGCGTATAATGTTGTCCACTTTTTAAAGTATTTAACAAAGCCTCATGGGTATTAAATGGATCATCATGGGCGTGGAGCAGATTTAGTACAGGTTGACCAGATGCGCGTAGTAAGCTGATATCAAACAATGCTTCACAAGCTGAATTTAAGTAAAAAATATTAAGCTGACTATCGACCAATAAAATGGCAGTTGTTAAGTTATCGACCAATAGTCGATAGTCGATAGTGTTGTGTTGATCCATTTGTGAATCGTCCTGTTTTAAAATGGCGCAATTAAATATCAATTTGGATGAAGAGCCATTAATGTCTTAAATGTAGGTTATGCAAAATGCACGCCAACTTTGTATTGACTAATTTTCAATAGTTTATTCAAGAGTTCATCCTTTTATACGGTATTTTTCACATAGATTGGATGATTTGATTATTTTATTATGTTCCAAAGTGGTGCATGTGTAAATTTTTATCAAAACTTTGGTTGTATTTTGGTGCATTACACAAAGAGATGTCTTTGCTGCTATGCGTAAGCCAAGAAAAGACATACAATACGCCGATTCAAGTGGAGCGCAGATTCATGAAGACCCCCAAAGTCGGTTTTGTATCTTTAGGTTGTCCTAAGGCATTGGTAGATTCTGAACGAATTTTAACTCAGTTAAAGACTGAAGGTTATCAAGTTGCATCAGATTATGATGGTGCGGATTTGGTTGTGATTAACACCTGTGGTTTTATTGAATCTGCAGTACAAGAGTCTTTAGATGCGATTGGCGAAGCCATGAACGAAAATGGTCGAGTTATCGTTACAGGTTGCCTTGGTAAGGACGAAGATAAAATCCGCCAAATGCACCCAAATGTTTTAAAAGTAACAGGTGCTGCGGCATATCAAGATGTGATGGAAGCTGTGCATGAGTATGTGCCAGCACCACCAAAACATAATCCATTTATTGATTTAGTGCCTGAGCAAGGGGTGCGTTTAACACCGAAGCATTATGCTTACTTAAAAATTTCTGAAGGCTGTAATCACCGTTGTACATTCTGCATCATTCCAAGTATGCGTGGCGATCTCGTATCTCGTCCTGTTGGTTCTGTATTAGAGGAAGCAGCAGCATTGAAGCGAGCAGGTGTCAAAGAAGTTTTAGTGATTTCTCAAGATACTTCTGCTTATGGTGTGGATACCAAATATAAATTAGATTTTTGGAATGGGCAGCCAGTAAAAACCAAATTCTATGATATGTGTGAGGCACTAGGTCAATTAGGTATATGGGTGCGTTTACATTACGTTTATCCTTATCCACATGTTGATGCTGTCATTGATTTGATGGCGCAAGGTAAAATCCTTCCATATTTAGATATTCCTTTCCAGCATGCTAGTCCACGCATTTTAAAATTAATGAAGCGTCCAGCGCATAGTGAAAATACGTTGGAACGTTTGAAATTGTGGCGTGAAAAATGCCCTGAATTGGTGATCCGTTCTACTTTTGTTGTAGGCTTTCCAGGTGAAACAGAAGAAGACTTTCAGATGCTCTTAGATTGGTTGAAAGAGGCACAGCTTGATCGTGTTGGTTGCTTTACCTACTCACCAGTTGAGGGCGCTACAGCAAATGATTTACCAGATCATGTACCAGAAGAAATAAAGCAAGAGCGTTATGAGCGTTTTATGGAGGTTCAGCAAGAAATATCTGCCGCAAAACTGCAAAAACGTATTGGTCAGAGAATGACAGTACTTGTTGACAGTCTGGAAGAAGAATTTCCTGTTGCTGTCGCACGTTCATATGCTGATGCACCAGAGATTGATGGTAATGTTTTTGTTGAAGATATTGATAAGAGTGTGATTCAAGCGGGTAACTTGCTTGAGGTCGAAATTACTGATGCAGATGAATATGATTTATTTGCAAAGTTAATTGCGATTAAATCTACTTAATGTTGAATGATATATAACGAATAATTTTTTGAGATTGGTTGGTTTGGAGTACAGTATGTCAACGTCTAAGAATCCACGTTATGCACGAATTTTGCTAAAGCTCTCAGGTGAAGCGTTAGCAGGAAATAAAGATATGGGTATTGATGCCCAAGTTTTAGATCAAATGTCGCTTTCAATTGCTCACTTAGTTGGTCTAGGTGTGCAGGTTGGTATCGTTGTTGGTGGTGGTAACTTATACCGCGGAAGCCAATTACAAAAAGATGGTTTGGTTGGGCGTGTAACAGGCGATCAAATGGGCATGTTGGCAACGGTGATGAATGGTTTGGCGATGCGTGATGCATTGGTTCGTCGCAATATTAAAACACGCTTAATGTCAGCATTATCAATAGGAACGGTTGTTGAGCCATATTCTAGTCGTGATGCAATTCGCCATTTAAGTCAGGGTGAAGTCTGTGTTTTTGTTGCAGGTACTGGTAATCCATTTTTTACAACAGATACAGCAGCTTGCTTACGTGGTATTGAGATTGAAGCGAATTTGATCTTGAAAGCAACAAAAGTAGATGGTGTATATAATAAAGATCCAAGTAAATATGATGATGCTGTAAAATACGACAATCTGACTTTTGATCAAGTGCTTGATGAAAAGCTTGGTGTTATGGATCTTACCGCAATTTGCTTATGTCGTGACCATAATGTGCCATTACAAGTATTTGATATGAACAAATCTGGCGCATTGCTTTCTGTTGTAATGGGCGAAAAAGAAGGGACTCACGTTACGAACTAATGTACGTGAGCTCGAAAGCTCTTTATACTACGCATAATTTTTTTGTAATATCTCATGAATAAGTAAGGAAGATCATATGATTAACGATCTCAAAAAAGATAGCGAACAGCGCATGCAGAAAACGCTTGAATCTTTGGAGCAAGGTTTTGCCAAGGTTCGTACTGGGCGTGCTCATCCATCTATTTTAAATGGTGTGATGGTTCCTTACTATGGTTCTGACGTTCCGCTTAATCAAGTTGCAAACGTAGGTGTTGAAGACTCTCGCACATTAATTGTTCAGCCATTTGAACGTACAATGGTGTCTGCAATTGATAAGGCGATTCGTGAAAGTGACTTGGGATTAAATCCTATTACTGCTGACTCAATTCGTGTACCTCTTCCAGCACTTACAGAAGAAACTCGTCGTGATATGCAGAAGGTTGCTCGTGCAGAGGCTGAAAATGCGAAAATTGCGATCCGTAACATTCGTCGTGATGTATTAAGTGATATTAAGGCATTATTAAAAGAAAAAGAAATTTCTGAAGATGATGATCGCCGTGCAGCTGATGATATCCAGAAAATTACGGACAAATATGTTGCTGAAGTTGATAAGCGTCTTGCAGCGAAAGAAGCAGAATTGATGAAGGTCTGATTTTATGACCTCATCAGAAGAACAGCATCTTCCTCAACATGTTGCCATCATTATGGATGGCAACAATCGTTTCGCTAAAAAAAATCAAATGCAAAAAGGTGATGGGCATCGTGAGGGTAAAAATGTCCTAGATCCTGTCGTTGAACACTGTAAAAGAGTTGGTGTTCGTGCATTAACTGTTTTTGCATTCTCAAGTGAAAACTGGAATCGACCACAATATGAGGTTGATTTATTGATGCAATTGCTCAAAGAAACCATTTATGAGCAATTACCTCGTATGGAAAAATTCAATATTGCATTACGTTTTATTGGTGATCGTTCTCGACTGTCTGATGAACTACGTGATTTGATGCAAGAAGCTGAACGGAAAACTGCGGCTTTTGATTCAATGACTCTTTCAATTGCAATTAGCTATGGTGGTATGTGGGATATGGCACATGCAGCGAAGTCTATTGCTGAAGATGTAGTTGCAGGAAAAATTCAAACGGATCAGATAAATGTTGATTTATTTGATAAATATGTCAGTCTAAATGATCTACCAGCTGTCGATTTGTTGATTCGTACAGGCGGTGATTATCGTTTATCTAATTTCTTGCTTTGGCAGGCAGCTTATGCGGAATTATATTTTACCGATACTTTGTGGCCTGAGTTTACGATCAAGGAGCTAGATCACGCATTTCGTGTTTTTTCAGGGCGTGAGCGACGTTTTGGTAAAACTTCTGAACAAATTCAACAAGCGAAAATAGAGAATTAATAATGTTTGAGCGGATTATTACCGCATTGGTGTTAGTTGCAGTTGTTTTAAGTTGCATGTTTGCAACGCAATCACATTATCCAATGTTTGTGCTTATGATTTTAGCTGCTGGGGTGGCGGGTTATGAGTGGTTTAAACTGATGCCTCGTAGCGTTCAAACATCGGTCTCAAAACCGAAAGCATGGGTTTATGGTGGTTTTGTTGCACTGGTTTCTACACTTGCATTGTTCTATGATGATGTTGCACTTTTACTTTGGGCTGCATCTATTCTCACCTGGTTAGGTAGTATTTATTGGGTTAAGAACTATCCTGAATCAGATAACTGGTACAATCCGTCATTATATCTTATTGGTTTTATCTTAATCTCTGCTGCAGTCACTGCACTTTATGCGGTTTGGCATAGTTCACCGTGGTGGTTGATGTATCTGTTCTTGCTCGTCTGGGGAGCGGATAGTGGTGCATATTTTGTTGGGCGAAAATTTGGCCAAAAGAAGCTTGCGCCATCTGTGAGCCCAAATAAATCGCTAGAAGGTCTATATGGTGGTATTGCAACAACAATAATTATTATGTTGATTGTTCAATACTTCTACTTAAATCTAACAGCAGTTCAGTTGATCCTATTTTTTATCTTATCCATCGTTACCGTGTTTGCATCGGTTTTAGGTGATCTATTTGAATCAATGATTAAACGCCGAGCTGGAATTAAAGATTCTGGGCGTGTGTTGCCAGGTCATGGTGGTGTACTTGATCGTATTGATTCGTTGCTCGCTGCAGCACCTATTTTCGCTACAGGAATGTATATTTTAAAACTTATTGGTGTAGATCTTTAAATGACTCAAGCTGTATGTATATTGGGTGTTACTGGCTCAATTGGACAAAGTACTTTAAGAGTATTGCAACAACACCCTGATCAATACTCTGTATTTGCTGTCTCAGCTTATAGTCGTTTAGATGAACTTTTAGAGATTTGTAAAAAATATCACCCTAAAATTGTTGTAGTTCCAAATGAAAAAGCATTGGAATTACAGCAAAGATTCAAGCAAGCAAATATAAATAATATTGAAATTTTGACTGATGAAGCCGGGCTAATTGCTATCGCTGAGCATTCAGAAGTTGATATTGTGATGGCTGCAATTGTAGGTGCAGCAGGGCTATTGCCAACTTTAGCAGCCGTTAAGGCTGGAAAACGCGTATTACTCGCAAATAAAGAAGCGTTAGTGATGTCAGGTGATATCATGATGCAAGCTGCGAAGCGGCATAATGCATTATTGTTACCCGTAGACTCTGAACATAATGCAATTTTTCAATCACTACCACATAACTATTTAGATGCGGAAAGAACAGGGCAACCTCAGTTAGGTGTGTCACGAATCTTATTAACAGCATCTGGTGGTCCATTTCTCAATCATTCATTAGACCAACTATCTAGTGTTACACCTCAGCAAGCCTGTAAGCATCCGAATTGGTCGATGGGGCAAAAGATTTCTGTAGATTCTGCAACCTTAATGAATAAAGGGTTAGAACTGATAGAAGCGTGTCATTTGTTTTCAATATCTGAACATTTTGTTACAGTCGTGATTCACCCACAAAGTATTATTCATTCAATGGTGCAATATGTGGATGGTTCGACTTTGGCACAAATGGGTAATCCAGATATGTGTACACCGATTGCACATGCATTGGCTTGGCCAAAGCGTTTGGCAACAGATGTCCCGGCGTTAAATTTGTTTGATACAGCGCAACTTAACTTTCAGGCGCCTGATATGGTTAAGTTTCCTGCATTAGATTTAGCACGTCAATCGATGCGTGCGGGTGGGTTAGCTCCAACGATCTTGAATGCGGCAAATGAAATTGCAGTCGCTGCATTCTTACAGCGCAGGATCCGATTCATCGAGATTCCTCAAGTCGTTGAGCATACTTTACAGGCTGTACAAAATGCCAAAGCAGAAAATATAGACATCATTTTGCATACTGATATGATCGCTAGACGAGTTGCAGAGTTGTATATTGTGGATATGGGAGGTTAAATCGTATGAATGCACTATTTATGATTGTTGCAGCGATTTTATTACTCGGTCCACTGATTGCAATTCATGAATTTGGTCATTATTGGGTCGCACGTAAATTGGGTGTCAAGGTCTTGGTTTATTCCATTGGTTTTGGCCCAACTTTGTTGAAGTGGCAATCAAAAAAGTCTGGTATCCAATACCAACTCTCTGCATTACCTTTAGGTGGTTATGTCAAGATGCTCGATGAGCGAGAGGGAAATGTTGCTGAAAAAGATCTTCCCTATGCGTTTAATCGACAATCACCTTGGAAAAGAATCGCGATTGTTGCTGCAGGACCATTGGTTAATTTGCTTTTTGCAGTATTACTTTTTTGGATTCTCTTCTTGCCAGCACAAGAGCAGTTAAATACACGTATAGGCAAGATCATGCCAAATACGCCTGCTGCTCAGGTTGATTTACAGGTAGGTGATAAGGTGATTGCCGTAGATAGCCAACCAACACCAACTTGGGAAAAGTTAAACTTTGCATTAATTAACCGTATTGGTGAGTCTGGACAGGTTTCTGTTGTAGTAGATCGCAATGGAGCTGAAAAGCAGTTTAATTTACCGATCCAAAATTTTCTTAAAGATCAAAGCCAGTCTCCTTTGGATGCTTTAGGATTTTTGCCTTATCGTCCTATGATTCCGGCCGTTGTAAAAGAATTGACAGCAGATGGTGCTGCAATACGTCAAGGAATGAAGGAAGGTGACCACATTGTTGCGATTAATAATGTGGCAATGAATGACTGGTTTGATGTGGTTAATGTGGTTCAAAGCTCTCCTGAAAAACTACTAAATATTGATGTGATACGCCAAGGTGAGTTGGTTCATTTGCAAATGATTCCACGTGGCCAACGTGACAATATGGGCAATGTTACAGGTGCCTTAGGGGTTAAAAGTGATGCAGGTAAGGTCATAATCCCTAATGAATATAAACAAAAGATTCAGTACACACCTCTAGAAGCTTTGGGTGTTGCTTTTGATAAAACAGTCCAGCTCTCGCAAATGATTTTTAACTCAATTGTTAAAATGATACGAGGCTTGATTGGCTTGGATAATTTGTCTGGTCCAATCACCATTGCGAAGGTTGCTGGACAAAGTGCAGAAATGGGATGGCAAACTTTTATTTCTTTCATGGCTCTTATGAGTGTGAGCTTAGGAATTTTAAATTTATTACCAATCCCTATGCTTGATGGTGGGCACCTCGTTTATTACTTCATCGAGATCATTCGTGGAAAGCCTGTTTCTGAACAAATACAGATATTGGGTCTAAAAGTTGGTATGTTACTGCTCGGTAGCATGATGCTTTTGGCTTTATTTAACGACTTCATGCGTTTATAAAACGCAAATGGAATTTAACTTACTGGAAAATATATGGGCATGCGTCACACACATTTATTAATGCCTTTGGCACTGGTTAGTGCGATGGCAGCGGTACAACAAGCATACGCAGCAGATGAGTTTCTTGCACAAGATATACGAATTGATGGCCTTGTGCGTTTAACACCTGCGAGTATCTATTCGATGTTACCAATAAATAGTGGCGACAGAGTAAGCGATCCAATGATTGCTGAATCGATTCGTACTCTTTATGCTTCAGGTCTTTTTGATGATATTAAGGCATTCAAAGAAAACAATGTTCTTGTTTTCAAAGTGGTCGAACGTCCTGTAATTTCAAAATTGGAATTCAAAGGCAATAAACTTATTCCGAAAGAAGCTTTAGAGCAAGGCTTAAAGAAGATGGGGATTGCTGAGGGTGAGGTTTTCAAGAAGTCTGCATTACAGGTAATTGAAACTGAACTAGAACAACAGTATACCCAACAAGGGCGTTATGATGCAGATGTGACGGTGGAAACCGTAGCACGTCCAAATAACCGTGTTGAACTTTTGTTGAACTTTAACGAAGGTACTGCTGCAAAAGTTTTCGATATCAATATTATTGGTAATACTGTATTTAGTGATAGTGAGATTAAGCAAGCTTTTGCAGTAAAAGAAAGCGGTTGGGCTTCTATTGTTACTCGTAATGATCGTTATGCTCGTGAGAAAATGGCAGCGAGTTTAGAAGCATTGCGTGCTTTGTATTTAAATAAAGGTTATATAAACTTTAATATTATTAATTCTCAGCTGAATATTAGTGAGGATAAGAAGAATATCTTTATCGAAGTTTCAGTAGATGAAGGCAGTCAGTTTAAGTTTGGTGAAACCAAATTCTTGGGTGATGCACTGTATAAGCCTGAAGAGTTAAATGCATTAAAACTTTACAAGGATGGCGAAACTTATTCACAAGAGCGTGTGAATGCGGTTAAGCAATTATTATTACGTAAGTATGGTAATGCTGGGTATTATTATGCTGAAGTCAATGTAGTTCCAGATATTAACAATGAAACGGGCATTGTTAATCTGAATTATTATGTTAACCCAGGTCAGCAAGTTACCGTCCGACGTATTAACTTTACAGGAAATAATAAAACTGCTGATGAGGTTTTACGTCGTGAAATGCGCCAAATGGAAGGTGCATTAGCGAGTAATGAAAAAATTGACTTATCAAAAATTCGTTTAGAGCGAACTGGATTCTTTAAAACGGTAGATGTGAAACCCGTTCGTGTGCCAAACACACCAGATCAAGTTGATTTGAATGTTGCTGTTGAAGAACAGCACTCGGGTACAACGACGCTTGCTGTTGGTTACTCTCAGAATGGTGGTGTGACTTTCCAAGCAGGTTTAAGTCAAACCAACTTTATGGGAACTGGTAATCGTGTTGCGATAGATCTTTCTCGTTCAGAGACACAAGATTACTATAACTTAAGCGTGACTGATCCATACTTCACCATTGATGGTGTAAGTCGTGGTTATAATGTCTACTATCGTAAAACGAAACTTAATGAAAACTATAACGTGAATAACTACGTCACCGATAGTATCGGTGGTAGTTTAAGTTTTGGTTATCCAATTGATGAGAATCAGAGCTTAAGTGCTTCACTTGGTATTGATCAAACTAAAGTTAGAACTGGACCAAGTGTATCAACTTATATTCGTGATTATTTGCTTGCAAATGGTGGCAAGGCTACAGGGAAATCACGTTGGTGCCCAAGCGGTGAAAATAAGGTGGGAGAAGGAGAAAATCCAAAACCAATACCTGGAACATGTAAAGATGATCTGTGGGATGATTATAATGACGCGTTTGAGGGAGAATTCCTGACCTATATGCTTAATTTAGGTTGGTCATACAATACACTCAATCGCCCAGTATTCCCGACTTCGGGTATGTCACATCGTGTCGGTCTTGAGGTTGGTTTGCCAGGTAGTGATGTGGACTATCAAAAACTGACTTATGATGCTCAAGCATTTAAATCATTGGGTGCGGGCTTTGTCCTCCGTGGTTATGGAAAACTGGGTTATGGTAATGACTTACCATTCTATAAGAACTTCTATGCGGGCGGTTATGGTTCGGTTCGTGGTTATGACAACAGTTCTTTAGGACCTAAGTATCCAAGTGTGATTTTCCAAGAAACTGAACGAAATGACCCTGATCCAGAGGAAGTGGGTGGTAATGCACTTGTTCAGTTTGGTACTGAATTGGCATTACCAGTACCATTCAAAGGTGATTGGGCAAGACAAGTACGTCCAGTTATCTTTGCTGAAGGTGCACAAGTATTTGATACCAAGTGTGACATTTCTAATAGTGCTTATGGTGAAAAAGGAATGACCATCAATGGTCAAAAAATTACGGATGTTAAGCAATACTGTAAAGATAATTACGGTTTAGATTTTGGTAATTTGCGTTATAGTGTCGGCGTTGGTTTTACATGGATTACGATGATTGGACCTTTATCACTGAGTTATGCATACCCGCTTAATGATAAGAAGGGTGATGATACTAAATCAATCCAATTTGAAATTGGTCGTACTTTCTAAGTACGACCCCGACTAAATTTGTAAAATATATAAAGGATGGACTCATGAAAACATTAACAGCGCTTGTATTTGGCTTGGGTTTAACAGTATCAGCATTCAGTAATGCTGGTGGTATTGCCGTTGTAGATTTAGCGAAAGTTGTGGAAAGTAGTACCTACTTAAAGCAACAAAATGCAAGCTTAGGTCAGTCTGTGAAACCGACATCTACAAAGTTAGAACAGTTAGGTAAAGAGATTGAGAGTTTACAGCAACGTGCACAGTCAGCAAATCAAGCTGATTTACAAAAACTTTCAGCTCAATATCAAGCAAAAGTAAATGAGTTTAATACGACCCAGCAAAGTTTACAGACAAAAGTACAATCAACTTTGCAGACAATGAATACAACTTTTGAGAATCGAGTGAAGCAAGCTGCTGAACAATTGCGGAAAGAGAACAATTTAGACTTTATTTTGAATAAAAATTCTACGATTGCCTCTGACGCTCAGTATGATTTAACTGATAAAATGATTCAAAAGGTCAATGCAATGAAATAATCAATGAATAGACGTAGTTACCGTTTAGAAGAAATTGCTCACCTTGTACAAGGTGAGTTCTTTGGTGAAAAAGACTTCGAGATTTTTAATTTAGCAAGTTTAGAACAAGCACAAAATCAGCATATTAGTTTCGTAAATGGGGACAAATATTTAACTCAAGCTGAATCCAGCCTTGCAGGTGCTTATATTGTCACTCAGGCTTTAAAAGAACAGTTAGAAAATAAGACAAACTTTATTGTTGTTGAAAATCCCTACTTGGCTTTTGCTATGTTAACCCACGTGTTTGAACAAAAGATGGCTCAGCGTGGAATTGAAAGTACTGCTCAAATTCATCCTTCAGCTATCATCGCCGATGATGCTTATATCGGGCATTATGCTGTAATTGGTGAAAACTGTGTGGTAGGAAATAATACAATAATTCAAGCCCATGCATTTTTAGGGGATAATGTAGAGATTGGAAAGGATTGTTTTATTGATACACATGTCACAATTACTGGTGAGGCTAAATTAAAAGATCGTGTTCGGATTCATGCGAATACAGTGATTGGTACAGAAGGTTTTGGCTTTGCACCTTATCAAGGAAAATGGCATAGGATAGCCCAATTAGGTTCAGTTAGAATTGGGAGTGATGTTCGTATAGGTTCAAATTGCAGCATCGATCGTGGCGCTTTAGATGACACAATTTTAGAAGATGGCGTGATTATTGATAACCTTGTGCAAATCGCTCACAATGTGCGTATTGGCGAAAACACGGCTATTGCAGCCAACTGTGGTATTGCAGGAAGTGCTAAAATTGGCAAAAACTGCATACTCGGCGGGGCGAGTGGGGTCGTTGGGCACCTAGAAATCACTGATAATGTGACTCTTACCGCAATGTCAATGGTCACAAAAAATATTTATGAAGCTGGAACTTATTCTTCAGGAATGGGACTTTTTGAAAATAAGCACTGGAAAAAGACGATTGTGCGTTTAAGACAATTAGCAGATGTGCCATTGACCCAAATAATGAAAAGACTGGATCATATGCAAGCTCAATTAGAGTCCCTTGAATCAACCTTAAAGTTACGTAAATAATTTATTATGACCGAGTCTACATTACCAGCATTTACAATGCCTGAATTACCAATGGATATTCTCACCATTCGTGAATATTTACCGCATCGTTATCCTTTTTTATTGGTTGACAGAGTAACAGACGTTACAGAGAACAGTATCGTTGGTTATAAAAACGTGACGATCAATGAGGAGTTTTTCCAAGGGCACTTCCCAGCTTACCCAATTATGCCTGGTGTTTTAATCATTGAAGCATTGGCGCAAGTCTCTGGTATCTTGGGTTTTGTACTCACTAATCAGAAGCCAAAAGCAGGTTCATTATTTTTATTTGCAGGCGCAGAAAAAATAAGATTTAAGAAACAGGTTGTTGCAGGTGACCAGCTTGTCTTAAAATCTGAACTTGTTATGCAAAAACGTGGCATTTACAAGTACAATTGTACTGCTAGTGTTGATGGCATTATTGCGGCAACAGCTGAGATTATTATTTCCCACCAGAAAATTGAGCAGGCATGAGTAGTCAAAATTTAATACATCCTACAGCAATTATTGATCCGTCTGCAGAAATCGCATCAGATGTGCAGATTGGACCTTATTGTATTGTAGGTCCAAATGTAAGTATTGACACAGGTACAACATTACACTCACATGTAGTGATTGGTGGTTTTACACGGATTGGTAAAAATAATGATATTTTTCAATTCGCAAGTGTTGGAGAGATTTGCCAAGATTTAAAGTACAAAGGCGAAGAAACTTGGTTAGAAATTGGGGATCACAACACGATTCGTGAGCATTGCACCTTACACCGTGGTACAGTTCAAGATCAAGGTCTGACTAAAATTGGTAGCCATAACCTATTTATGGTCAATACGCACATTGCCCATGATTGTATCATTGGCGATCATAATATTTTTGCTAACAACGTTGGTATTGCTGGACATGTACATGTAGGCAATCACGTGATTGTTGGTGGAAATGCTGGTGTGCATCAATTCTGTCGAATCGACTCGTATAGTATGATTGGTGGGGCTGCGCTCATTCTTAAAGATGTACCAGCCTATGTATTGGCTTCTGGCAATCCTGCACATGCGCATGGTTTGAATATCGAAGGTATGCGACGTAAAGGTTGGTCGAGAGAGACGATTCAAGGTTTAAGAACAGCGTATAAACTGATTTATAAATCAGGCTTGACGACTGAACAAGCAATTGAACAAATTCGAAATGAGATTTTAGGCTCAGTTTCAGAGGCTCAATTGTTGATTGACTCATTAGAGCAATCAAGGCGTGGAATTGTTCGATAATCTGTTGATCATTGAAAAAGACACTTTGGTGTCTTTTTTTATTTGTACATTTTAAGGTTCGACTTCAATAAATTGCTGCCGATATTGCTTAGGTGATAATTCAAAAGTTCGTTTAAATGCTTGGCTGAAAGCTGTTTCAGATGAATAGCCCACTTTATTAGCGATGACTTGTATAGAGTAATTGCTTTTACGTAAATATTGGCTCGCTAGACGCATACGATGTTGTTGTAAATAGGCGAGTGGAGATTCACCGATCACTTCATGAAATAAACTCGCAAACTTCGAGCGTGACATACAGCACTGCTCTGCAAGGGATTCGACAGTCCAAGCATCTTCTGGATGATTGTGAATCGCTGCAAGACTATTACTAAGCTCGGGGTGATTTAATGCACTAAGCCAGCCATGTTGACTGGAAATCTGCTTAATATGGTCGCGGATACATTTGATTAGTAAAATATTAACTAGATGATCGATAATAATATCTCGACCTGCTTGAATATTTTGGGTTTCTAATGCTAGAAAATGTAATCCAATCTGTAACCATTCAGGTGCTGTATTATCACCTTGTTGAATATGTATTAATGGTGGCAGAGCTTGAATAAATGGACGTGCCATAATGGTGTCGATTTGACATCGGATGGTAAGTATCAAGTTTTTTTCGGATGCTTCAGTACCAAATTCAATTGCTTCCTCACGATGACCGTCAAACAATTTTGAGATATCTACTGCATCAATGAGCTTGGTTATGGCATTATCTGCACCTGTATGTGCTTGTCCTGATGGAATTAAGACAATTTCACCTGCATGCGCGACTAGATTATTCTGTGCATCAATTTGAATATATACTGAACCTACTAAAACAATATGTACGATCAAAGCTGTTTGATCTTGGCAAATAAATCCCCATTCTCCTTGTGTTTTCAAATAGATATATTCAGTGTGATTTAAATGAATATCTGCAAAGATTTTACTTAAAGCGTCCATATGCGTTTTATATAATGTATGTCATTTAAATTATAGAGAGCTATTGTAATAACTCAATATGTGTTTATGGGACAAAAACAGGGGGGATTAAGCCAAAGACTTTTACATAGGTTTTTTGGACGCTTGCAACTGTCTTCACTTTCATAATTCTTCAAAATATAGATATATATGAAGACATGGATACGACGATGAATGCGCCAGTAAATGTTAGTCAAGAACTTACGTCAGTAAGCATTCCAAAATCAAAAACTGAATTGGACCGTAAACGTTATTTATGGGCGATTAGCCCAGCTTTACCTGCTATTGGGATTGCGATTTTAGCAGGCTATCAATTTGCCCCTCGTCCCCTAAAGAAAATCTTTGCTTTGGGCGGTCCGATTGTTTTACATATTGTTATTCCGACGATTGATACGATTATTGGTAAAGATGCGAATAACCCAAGTGATGAAGATATTAAATTATTGGAAAAAGACCCGTATTATTCTCGGTTAGTAAAAAGCTTTATTCCATTACAATATGCTGCAAATATATATGCATGTTATTTAACAAGCCGAAAAGAGACCTCTTTTTTAGATAAAATTTTACTCGGTATTTCAATGGGTGCAGTTAATGGTATTGCTATTAATACCGCACATGAATTGAGCCATAAACATGATCGTATTGATCATATTCTTTCACATTTAGCTTTGGTACCTACAGGTTATAATCATTTCCGTGTAGAGCATCCCTATGGTCACCATAAGCGTGCTGCTACCCCAGAAGATCCAGCATCATCGCAAATGGGAGAAACCTTTTACGAATTTTGGCCGCGTACAGTCTTTGGTTCTTTAAAATCTGCAATTGAGATTGAAACGAATCGTTTAAAACGTAAAGGTAAAGAGTTCTGGTCTACAGAGAATGAGTTGTTACAAGGTTGGGGCATGAGTGCTGCATTTCATGGTTCAATGGTTGGCTTATTTGGAAAAGGTGTAATTCCATATTTAGTAACTCAAGCATTTTATGGCATTAGTTTATTTGAAATTATTAACTATATTGAACACTATGGTTTAAAACGTCAGAAAGATGCAAACGGCAAGTATCAACGTACTATGCCTGAGCATAGCTGGAACAACAATAATATTGTCACCAATCTATTCTTGTACCAGTTACAGCGCCACTCGGATCATCATGCTTATCCAACTCGTCCATTCCAAGCTTTACGTCATTTTGATGAGGCACCAGAGTTGCCAAGTGGTTATGCAAGTATGCTTCTACCAGCATTGATTCCACCTTTATGGTTCAAAATGATGGATAAACGTGTTGTTGATCACTACAAAGGTGATTTAAACAAAGCGAACATTTATCCAAAACGTCGTGCAAAACTTTTCAAAAAATTTGGCGGGGTTGATCAATCACTAATACAAACGTCTACGGAAACTACAGACTAATACTAAAATTTGAGGTCTGTTAATATTTACAGACGCTCATCATGTTCCAAGCACTGTTCAGCAATGATCAGTGCTTTTTTCTTGTATTAAAAATTTAAAAAACAACGGTTTTTGTATATTGTTGCTGTATATCTATAAGTTAAAACAAATAAGAATCTTGCAATTAAATGAAAGAGGCGGTGATGATAAAACATTATGATTATATTGCGATTGGCGGCGGTAGTGGTGGGATTGCATCAGTCAACCGTGCTGCAATGTATGGAAAGAGATGCGCATTGATTGAAAAAGCTGACATTGGTGGCACTTGTGTCAATGTAGGCTGTGTTCCAAAAAAAGTGATGTGGTATGCCGCACATGTTGCGGAGACGATACAGAAATATGCATCAGACTATGGATTTAATGCACATGTTGAATCATTTGATTGGCAGCATTTAATTAAAAATCGGCAAGCTTATATACAAAGAATTCATAAGTCTTATCAAAATAGCCTAAGTAGCAATAAAGTGGATCTTATACAAGGTGAGGCAACCTTTATTGATACTCATACGATTGAGGTTAATGGTAATCGGCTTACTGCGGATCATATTTTAATAGCTACAGGGACACAGCCATCATTACCTGATATTGAAGGAGTTGAATATGGGATTGACTCTAATGGCTTCTTTGAGTTATCTGATTTACCTAAAAGAGTAGCTGTTATAGGTTCTGGCTATATTGCGGTTGAACTTGCTGGGGTACTCAATGCTTTAGGTGCAGAGGTCGGGCTATTTATCCGTCAGAATAGACTAGTACGTCGTTTTGAATCCTTTATTAGTGAAACACTTATGACTGTGATGCAAACAGATGGTATTACGGTACACACGCAAGCTGTTCCTAAAAAAGTCACAAAAAATGGGGATGGTTCGGTGGTGCTCCATTTAGAAAATGGTGAAAGTCATACGATCGATTGTTTAATCTGGGCAACAGGACGAGAACCGAACACAGAGAGTTTAGCTTTAGAGAAAGCGAATGTTGAGCTTGATAAAAGAGGCTATATCCAAGTGGATAAATTCCAGAATACATCGCAAGCGGGAATTTATGCTGTAGGGGATATTACTGGAAAAATGGAACTTACACCTGTGGCTGTTGCGGCAGGACGTCGACTGTCCGAACGGCTTTTTAATGATAAACCTGAAGAACATTTAGATTATGAAAATATTCCTACAGTGGTCTTTAGTCATCCGCCTATAGGTACTGTTGGAATCACTGAAGATGAAGCGGTAGATCAATATGGTCAGGAGGCTGTAAAGGTATATAACACTTCATTCACTGCCATGTTTAGTGCGATTACCGAACATCGTCAGCCTACGAAGATGAAGCTAGTTTGCGTGGGTAAGGATGAGAAAATTGTGGGGATTCATGGCATTGGTTTTGGGATGGATGAAATTTTGCAAGGCTTCGCTGTTGCTCTAAAAATGGGGGCGACTAAGAAAGATTTTGATAATACCGTTGCGATTCATCCAACTTCTGCCGAAGAGTTTGTGACCATGAGATAGGGACGGATCAATCCAGTCGAATGAGGCTTTCATCAAATTATTCGGAGATAAACTGAATGCTAGGAACTTCAAAACAAAGTGAATCAGATTCACTCACGTGTAGCAGTGCTCAATAAATCCACTGAATTAGGCCGGTCTAATACCAAAGTTGTCACTGAAATTTGTGCTGTTGAGGGTAGTTCTATTTTTTTATTTTTATACAGCAATGCCTTTTTTAATAATTCACCAATAAGATGTACGTATGAAGCATTGCTGATGAAAGCGGAGAATACTCGTTGATCGTGAAGATTCAAACATTATTAAAAAGATAATATCGCTTAGCTCAGTGCAATGTTGTCGGAATTAGGTGTAAAAAACATTTTGGCACATGATGTAGCTAATCTGTCACGAAGTGTTTGTATTTGAAATATTGGCCTAATTTATATCGGTTATAATTCTTTTTGGGGGTTGAGATACTTGTTTTATTAAAAACCAGAAGTTAGGTTTCTATTAGAACTTTAAATGGTGGGGAGCATAAAATGTGAAAAGAAAATATTTAAACATCATCGTGTTAGCGAAAGCTGTGCTAAGTACATAGTGGATCTCTCGCATATGCAGGTTTTTAATTTTTTTGCCTCAACAGTTTCATTGCAAAACGATAACCTTGACTTGTATTCAGTTATTGGTAGCACAAACTTTACTTCTTGATATGCCAAAACCAAATATCCAATTTGGGAAACTACAACAACTTGCTCAAAAGATTAAAGCGAAAGGTGAATCTGAAAAAGTTGTGTTCCATATGTGAAAATCTACTATGCAGAGATGCTGCTGATTGTTTGAAAAGGGTGGATCAAGAGGGGGTGATATGACATAGGAGCTATCGTTATCTGCCTGCACGTGAACAAATACTCAAAATTAAAGATAATGAAGTTGATAAAGAAGCGGGAATAAAAGAGCTTCGAGACCATTGTCTTAACAACCAACAAGATATTTTAAGAGCTCAATCGTATGAAAATCATACATGATTAGCTGAAACACTAGTGGAAAGGAACTGTGATGAAACTAAACTGGAAATATCTGAATGTATTGGTTACTGGTGGTGGTAGTGGAATTGGCAAAGAGATATCAAAGCAATTATTAAACAAGGGTGCAACTGTTATTGTTGCTACTTTATTAGAAACAGAAATTGAACACCTCAAAAGAGAACTCGGCAATTTACCAGGTAAGCTCATTACAATTCAGATTGATTTAACTTCACATCAAGCAATAGATGAATTACTACAATACGTGGAAGAACAGAATTTAAAGATTGATGTTCTTATTAATAATGCTGGTACAGCTTTATTTGGTGATCACATTGATTTGGATATAAAGCGTGTAAATACTATGCTGAATCTAAACATTCTTGCTATGACTGAATTATGTAGTAAGGTTGCACAACATATGATTCAGAAGAAAGTTTCTGGAAGTATTTTGAATATAGCATCAATAGGAGGCTTTACGCCTGTTCCTAAACTAGCGGCTTATGCTGCAAGTAAACATTATGTTGTTGCATTTACACAAGCTTTACACGAAGAATTAGCCCCACATCATATTTTTGTGGGGGCATTTTGTCCAGGTATTACTCGTACGCCAATTTTTGATGCGATGGGCTTGGAACAGAATAGTAAATCTACAGGTTCTGTTAGTCATATAAGCCAAAAATTTTCAATGGATGTTAAAGACGTTGCCAGCTCTGCAATTCATTCATTGGAAAATAAAGCGATTGTTAGTCTGCCGGGCTTAAATAAAATTGTGCCTATATTGGGTCTTCTACCTGATCGGTTTTTAGCACGATTCATGTATCGGGCGGTTGTTGGTCGTAGTGCTAAGTGAGTGTAACAAAAATCAAGTTTAAACGTATTACACCAAAAAACCGAGCTAACTGCTTAGCTCGGTTTTAAAAAATATTATGAATCTATAACAGGGGTACATTTGGAAAAATTATTTTAATTCGCTCGATGATTTACCCAATTCACGACGCGCGATGATCAATTGCTGAATCTGTTGTGTACCTTCAAAAATATCTAGAATTTTTGAGTCTCGTGCCCATTTCTCCAGCAATTCATCTTCGCCATAACCTACACTTGCAGCTAGCTCTACACATTTCAGCGTAATTTCATTGCCGACACGACCAGCTTTGGCTTTAGCAATTGAAGCTTCTTTAGAGTTCGGCTTTTTATTGTCTGCCATCCATGTCGCTTTAAGCATAAGTAAACGGGCAGCTTCCCACTCAGCCTCCATACGATAGATTTGTGCAGCCAGATTTGAACTTTGCAAATACGGTGTTTGATAGTCAGGATCAAGTTGGTCTTTGAAAATCTCTTTGATACGTTCTAAAGAGGCTTTTGCACAACCAATTGCCATCGCTGCAACAAGTGGGCGTGTATTATCAAACGTTTCCATTACTCCAGCAAAACCCTTCGCCACATCGATATCAGGATTACCTAATAGATTTGCAGCAGGCACACGACAGTCGATGAAACTAATGACTGCTGTATCAGATGCTTTGATTCCAAGTTTATGTTCGAGACGTTCGACTTTCATTCCTGGTGTGCCTTTAGTCACAACAAAGGATTTAATCGCAGCACGTCCAAGTTTCTTATCTAAAGTTGCCCAAACGACAACTGAATCAGCACGTTCACCTGAAGTAACAAAGATTTTTTCACCGTTTAGAATATAATCATCGCCATCTTTGGTTGCAGTCGTACGGATAGCTGCTGAGTCAGAGCCACAACCCGGTTCAGTGATTGCCATTGCAGCCCAAGTGCCTTTGAAGCGTTCAAGTTGCTCATCATTGGCAACCGCAGCAATGGCAGAGTTACCCAAGCCTTGGCGTGGCATACTGAGTAATAATCCAGTATCGCCATAACACATTTCAATAATGCCAAGTGCTGCTGACATATTACCGCCATTTACGATCGAATCTGGATTGGCTGTACCGCGCTTGCTAGCATTTGCTGCACCTACGCCTTCGCCACTTTCATTCATCCCATCTAGTAAGGCAGCTAACATATCCAGTTCTTTTGGATAGGCATGTTCAGCTTTATCATACTTACGAGAAATTGGACGTAATACATTAATGGCAGTTTCGTGTGCTTGATCAACCAGCATTTTAAATTTTTTCGGATTCTGTAAATTCATTATTATTCTCCAAAATTAAGCGTGTAAGCCAGAATGCAAGATTGCGGTCGCACGTAAATCACGATACCAACGTTCAACAGGATGCTCTTTGGTAAAGCCATGCCCACCCAAGATTTGAACGCCATCCGTACTGATTTTCATTGATTTTTCAGCACAGAGTAGTCGTGCCAAATACGCTTCGCGGTGGAATGGTTGTCCAGCTTCAGCCAAACTTGCTGCGTTAAGTACCAACATACGCATCGCGTCAATTTCAATGGCCATATCAGCAATCATGAATGCAACGCTTTGACGGTGTGAGATTGGCTCACCAAAGGCAGTACGTTCGTTTGCATATTTGATGCAATACGCTTTTATAGCTTCACAAGTCCCGATAGCCATTGCACACCACATCAAATTACCTAAATCCACAAACGCAGTGTAATCGAAGTCTGTATCACCTAAGCGAAGAGCAGGAGTTTGATTGAATTGAAGTGTCGCAGTCTCTGCTGCTTTTAAACCCATCGCGGGATTTGCTTTGATTGCAATCGTTTCATCACACTGCACTACAAAGATATCGGGTTTTCCGTTCCATTCAGCGCTGACTAGAAACACATCTGCTGTATCACCTAAAACAACGAGAGTCTTTTCACCTGTGATATAGAATTGTCCATTTTGCTCAGTTGCTTTTGTTTTTAACTGGAATGGATTAAATGCTGGGGTTGCTTCTTGGAAGGCGAAAGTAGCTGTAACATCTGGATCTTCTGCAAACACAGGTAAATACATAGATTGAACTTGGGTTGAACCCCAACGAGTCATTGCATTGATCACACTAAAGGTACTTAATAGGCCTGCGGTTAAACTGAAATCACCTTTAGCAAGACTTTCTGCAATTAGAATATTACTGACAATATTTTGTTCAGCCGCAACACCGCCCAAAGCTTCGGGTAATGCGTAGTAATTTAAACCAAGATCAGTTAAATGCTGCCAAAGTTCTTCTGGAAATTGGGCATGATGATCTGCATCATGCGCTAAGGTATATAAAACCTCTTCAGCAAATTGTGACATGGCATCGCAGGTCATTTGCTGTTCTTCAGTTAAACTCAGATCAAATAGGTTTTTATTACTTTGATTTGGTAGACGCTGTTTATCTATTGGTTGCGGTTTAAAGGCCTTTTGTGTTTTAGTCAGCACCTTAAAGCCAGTCTTTGAACCTTGATACAGCGATTTTTCAACAAATTTTCGTAGCTTGAGTTGATCAAGCATTTCGCTTCCTGCGATTTTTGTGATTAGAGATAGCCCGAAACCTTGAGCCTTATTCATCATATTAGACATGACTTTATCCTAGGGGATGATTGTAAATTCATGCTGACATGCCCCAGTTAAAAAAACTATGTCTTCTTTGACACGCTGAATTGAGAACGATAAAGCGTAATTTGAATACCTAAGTGGATTTATGTTATTGTTTTTTAAAATTTTTAAAAAAATATGAAAAATAAAAATTAAAAAAAATTGACCAATCTGACAAATCTGATTGGTCAAGATGACTTTGTATAGGCATGTTATGCAAATTGACGAATCATTTTACGAACGTTTGTCTTTGCATCAATGACAGTCATAAAGGTATATGCACCAATAAATTTACGACTAATAAACATAAATTCTTTTGGAGGAACCGAGAAGTAGCGAGAAGCCATTGATTGCGCTGCTTGTTGCATCACTCGACTATGAAGCTGACTTTTCTTCCAGTCATAGCGATCTTGATCATCCATAATACCAGTAGGCATGTCTGGATTGTTTTCAGGGCAACTAAATGCTTCAGTCGCAATTAAGAAAACATCTGCCATGCCTGGTTTAATACTTTCTGGCATACCATCAAAAAATTCGTAGCCTGTCATTGCTTTGACCATGGCTGATTTATCGTGATCATAACCAGCTTGAATTAGGTTACGCGCAACAGACAGCAAATTTTCATCGAATTGACGTATCGCACCAAAATCAAGTAATACGATTTTATCACGGACGTCAGTACCGTTCCCTAAACGGACTAAATAATTACCGAAGTTAGGATCTGTTTGCATTTCACCCCATTCAAATAATTCACGTACTGCGATCTCTAATGATGCTTCGCCCAATTGATTTCTACGTTCTTGTGGCAAAGAGAGCATGACAGGGCTGTTTACAGGAACACCACGCTCGAAAGTCATACAGAGCACTTTTTCAGCACAGAATTCATTGACAATCTGAGGGACAATGTATCGAGGATCTTCTTTTAAACGTGCAGCAAAGCGACGTGTAGTTGCAGCTTCAATTTCATAATTCACCTCACGATGCATCATTTCTCGAACTTCATCAAACCATTGATCAAATTCACGGGTCTGCGGCACCATGCGAGTGAGTTTAAGCATATTTTTGAACAGATTCATATCCGAATCAATTGCTTCAGCTACCCCAGGATATTGAATTTTAAGTACTAACTCTAAACCATCAGATTTACGGATAGCACGATGTACTTGAGCCAATGACGCAGTACCGATTGGTTCATGGTCAATTGTCAGGTCATCCATTTTAGGACCAAGTTGTTCTTGTAAATGGGCCTTAATCGCAGGCCAAGCCAAAGCAACGGTTTGGTTATTAAGGGTATTTAGTGCTTGAGTAATTTCTTCAGGTAAGAAATGTTCACCGTATAAGGCCATCATTTGCCCAATTTTTACGATCGAGCCTTTTAACTTTCCAATTTCTGAAACCAAATAATGAGCTTGTTCAGCCATCGCTTTCTTACGTTTCTTTTCTTTATCTTCTTCACTGGAGAAAATAGAAGTAGCACTTGCTGTTGCCCAACGTGTTCCAGCAAGTAAAGAGGCTTTAGCGATAGATAAGCGGCGATCCACAGACGAGGTTTTTAGGTTCTTGAGCTTATCGTTCTGATCTGACATGAAAGAAAAATCCTATGCTGAAATCGGAGGGTTGAAAGCTGAGCGTAAATTGTAGTGGATATTACAGCTTTTGAACGTATTAAAATAGTTCAATCTCTTGAATTATCAGTCTAAATTTGTGAAATAGATCAATATTTCAGAAATAGCCTAAGTTGAAAATTGAATTTTTAGGCTTCGATAAATTTATACATTAAATTTTAAACTGAATTTTTAATTCAGATTTTCTCATCAAACGAGTACGGTTACTTTGAATATGCCGCTTTAACATTTGTTTGACTGAATGGTGGTGAAAACCTAATGCATGAGCTTTAACGATAATGATACTGGGGAGGGTGAAGAAAAAATACTTGGTATCGTCTAAAGTAGCATCTTTGAAAATACCTTCTTCAATCAAGGTATGTTGGAGCAATTGTTTTTCTGCTTGTACGATATTTGACGACTCATCATTCCAGTAGTTTTGGCGCATTGCCATTAAATTATTATGTTTATAACTCATTAGATTGCTGATCCTGTTTTGATCTATATCGAAGATATATATGCGGGTGGTTTATAAATTATCAAGAATAGATTTATATCAAAAATAGCCTAAGTAAATTTAATTGTTTTATTCAAAATGCTACACTATTCTCACTTTAGAACTCTAAAATTTCATCCGAGTAACCATGACACCTGCCTGTAAATTACTAAAAAAGAACAACATCGCATTTTCAACTCATGAATATGAACATGATGTAAATGCCAAAAGTTTTGGTTTGGAAGCTGCTGAAAAACTGAATTTGAATGTTGAAGAAGTGTTTAAAACGTTGATGGTTACTGATGAAAAAAACTTCTTTATTGCGATATTACCTGTGAATCATCAACTCAATCTAAAAAAAGTTGCGTCAGCAGTGGGGTGCAAGAAATTACAAATGGCAAACCCGAAAGATGCTGAACGTTTGACTGGTTATCTCGTTGGTGGAATAAGCCCGTTAGGGCAAAAGAAACGCTTAAAGACAGTAATTGATAAAAGCGCAGAAGCTTTTGATAAAATTTATGTAAGTGGTGGAAGAAGAGGACTTGATATCGGGTTGCAACCGCAAGACTTGGCGAGTCTATTGAATGCTTCATTTGTAGATATATTAGATTCTTAATGAGGGATACATACTTTATTTCGCCACAATGTTTTAACTTTATATATCTATAAAAACTATTGATAATTGTGAATTGATCATTTTATTAAATAATAAGTATTATTATCTTTTTGTATCTATTCTCGCTTGATTGTTAAATAAATTCATTTTATTCAATGTGTTATGGTATAAATTCCGATGCGAATTTTTAATTGAAAATATAAATGATAATAATTATCATTAGCTTTATATCGATCTTAAGTTTATCGTGATCGAGATATGTTTAAGGCCAAAAACATTTCAAAAAATAAATCAGATCTCTGGATAAGAGGAAACAATCGGATGCAATCACTTGCCAATCGGTTGGCGATACAACATTTCGTCAACGCCTATACGCAAGAAACAAGCAAAGGTCATTTGCTTAGTAGAAACCTGCAGAGTCCACAACAGCAAGCGTTTAGCCAAGGTTTGACGCTGTTAACCATTCCGATCCATTCCATTCAAGCGCAATGCTATTTCCCTTTAGCGTATGTCAGTCGAGTTGGACGACATCGTTTAGCAGATTTTCCTCAAATTATTGTTCAAGGTCAAATTAGAACATTCAGTCCTGTTGCTATTGTTGGCTTGTTGCTGGAAGAACTGGTTTTTGAGTCTGAACTTGCAGTAGATGCGGCATCTTTAGTAGAAAAGTGGATTCAGAGCCGCGATGCTTTACAGCAGTTTTTAATCCAGCGTGAACATGACTTTGATGATCTGGTCAAGGCAGGTCAGAATTTCATTGAATCTGAGCAGGCTTTAGTCCTTGGACATAGCATGCATCCGGCTCCAAAGAGTAGAACAGGTTTTGTACATGAGGACTGGCTTAAGTTTTCTCCTGAACATAAAGGTCAGACTCAACTACATTACTGGTTTGTACATCAGGATTATATTGCTGAAGGCAGTGCGACTGATGAGGCTATTTCAGCCCAGCTTAAAAGCGCGTTGCAATGGTATTTATCTGAACAGGATCTTAAGCTGCTCAACACTCATACCGAGTATAAGTTGCTGCCTTTACATCCTTGGCAGGCACGTTATCTGCAAAGCAAGCCGTGGTTTGAGCGATTGAAACAAACTGGACAACTGATTGATCTGGGTTTACGTGGCTGGCAATTTGCACCAACCACTTCAATTCGTACCCTGGCAAGTTTTAATGCGCCGTGGATGGTGAAACCGTCACTGTCGGTGATGATTACCAATTCAATCCGTGTCAATCTGGCAAAAGAATGTCATCGTGGTGAACTGACCCATCGTTTATGGCACAGTGAGTTTGGGCAAAGTATTTTAAAAAACTGCCCAAGTCTGAAAGCAGTTAATGATCCTGCATGGATAGCCTTACAGATTGATGATGAAGTAATTAACGAAAGTATCTGTATTTTCCGTGATCAACCATTCAGTCCACAACAGCAAGTCACCTGTATTGCCTCATTGTGTCAGGACCATCCGAGCAAGGCTTTAAATCGTTTTAATGCGCTTTTCGCAAAAATTGCCAAACTACATCCTGAAATGGATCTTTCCGAGATTGCACTAGACTGGTTTAACCGTTTTCTTGAGGTAAGTCTGCAACCGTTGATGTATCTCTATCATCGTTACGGGATGGCATTCGAATCGCATCAGCAAAATGTGCTGCTGGAAATGGAGAATCATTTTCCTAAGACCTTGTGGTTACGTGACAATCAGGGCTTTTATTATATTGAAGAATTTGCCACTGAAATTTTAAAGGCCTTGCCTGAGCTGAAAGAAAAAGCATTTGCAGTTGGGCCGAAAGATTTCGTTGATGAGCGTTTCAGCTATTATTTCTTTGGCAATACCTTATTCGGCATTATTAACGCGATTGGTGCAACGGGCCATATGAGCGAAGATGTGCTGCTTGAGCATTTGAAAGTCTTCTTGCAGGATTTATTGCAGCAGTATCCTGACAGTACCTTGTTACAGGGTTTATTGTTTAACGAAACTTTGCCGTATAAAGGTAATTTACTGACACGCTTGCATGAACTGGATGAATTGATCGCACCTGTTGAGCATCAATCTGTCTATGTGCAATTGCAAAATCCGCTGTTTATTGAGCAGAAGGATGTGAGCTATGCTTGATTTTATCGGCATTGGCTTAGGGCCTTTTAATTTAAGCCTAGCGAGTTTGCTGCAAAATAAAAGCGATCTTCAATATCAGTTCTTTGAGCAAAAAAATGGCTTTGACTGGCACGCGGGTATGCAGCTACCCAATGCTTTACTGCAAGTTCCGTTTATGGCGGATCTGGTCAGTCTAGTTGAGCCGACCAGCTCTTATAGCTTTCTCAACTATTTAAAACATCAGCAGCGTTTATATAAGTTTTACTTCCGTGAAAACTTATATATTCCACGTCAGGAATATAACCACTATTGTCAGTGGGTGGTACAACAGCTCGAGCATATCCGGTTCAACAGCCGTGTTCTGGATGTGCAGCCGATCAAGGGCGGTTTTGAGGTCGAAGTTCTAGCGAATAGTGAAAAGCAACGCTACCAGACACGTCAGTTGGTACTAGGAATTGGTACAGTGCCACATCTACCTGAAAGTTTGCAGCAGGCCTATCCGAAAACAAAGCAGTGCTTACATTCGGCTGAGTATTTAAAACATTGCCCCGCACAGTTAAAAGGCAATGTAGTGTTGATTGGTTCAGGCCAGTCCGCGGCAGAAATTTTTATTGATCTGTTTGATCGTCAATATTTGCAAGGGAAAACAAAGCCTGAATTCCATTTGCATTGGCTGACACGCTCTGCGGGTTTTTTCCCGATGGAGAATACACCATTGGGACTAGAGCATTTTAGTCCTGACTATATGCAGTATTTCTATCATTTACCTGCAGGATTAAAGGCTACATTACCTGCGCAACAAGCCAATCTGTATAAAGGCATCAGCAGTAAAACCATTCGTGATATTTACGAACGACTGTATCATCGGAGTATCGGTGGTCAGCAGACTGATGTGACCTTGGCTGGACATCACCAGTTACAACATGCTGAGGTATTGGAAAACCAGAAAATCCGTTTGCGTTTCGAGCACCAACAGCAGGGCGAGCATTATGTACTGGATGCAGATAGTGTCATCGCGGCCACAGGTTATCGTTATCCTAAACCTGCTTTCTTAGAAAACCTGCAAAACTTGATTCGTTTGGATCAAACCCAGCGTTGGCAAGTCAGTGCCGATTTTGAGGTGAACTATCAGGGCGATGGACGAATTTTCCTACAAAATATGGAAGTTTTCCATCATGGTGTCGGGACACCAGATCTGGGTTTGGGGGCGCATCGGGCCGCTACGATTGCCAATCAATTATTAGGAAAAGAGCTGTTTAAGCTGGATCAGGCCCAGTCTTATCAGCAATTTGGTGTAACACCTGCTGCGCAGTCAGAACAACCTGCACGAAATCCTGTGCAACTGGCTGACTCAGGATTAGCGCGTGTCACGCATAAATCTGAACCACTTCGGCATAAAGCTCCTGCCTTTTATTCTTGCGTAAAACTATCAGAGCACATTGACTAAGGTCAACAGAGGAATCGCATGTATGGAACGGTCTTCTGTACCCATCAATCAAGCGGCACACGTGGGCTTGCAGCGGTATGTTTTACTCACGGTTATGTTAGGTACCGGTACCGTAAGTTTAAACAACAGTAGTTTTAATCCTGCCATACCCCAGCTGATGCAATATTTCCAGATTGGTGAAGTCTGGGCAAGTTGGGTGGTGGTCGCGTTTTTACTGGCCATGAGTATCAGCTTGCCACTGGCGGGGTATTTCAGCCAGCGTTTTGGCAAAAAGAAAACTTATTTAACGGCGTTGTTATGTTTTGCCTTGGCATCAGCACTAGGCGGCTTATTCAACCAGTTTGAGTCGGTCCTGATTGCAAGAGCGCTGCAAGGCTTTTGTAGTGGCCTGATGATTCCATTGTCACTCGGTTTGATTTTTTCAGTCACGCCAAGCGAACAACGGGGCAGTACCACAGGTTTGTGGGGCGCCATGATCATGCTGACTTTGGCGATTGGTCCGATGTTAGGTGCACTGGTTCTGGTCTGGTTCGACTGGCAGGCTTTGTTCTTTATTAATCTGCCAGTTGCCTGTATCGCATTATGGTTGGGATATATGTACCTGCCTAAAGAACAAGGCGATATCAACCAGTCTTTTGACTGGATCGGTTTTGGTTGCCTGAGTCTGAGCATTATTTTGTTATTAAGTACTTTGAGTCAGATTCATCGACTTGAAGATATCGCGCAGCCAGTCTATTGGCTATTACTTGCATTGAGCGTCTTAACATTCTCGCTATTCGCCAGCAGGCAGAAAAATCAGACCAGTCCATTGATTGAGCCGGCATTGTTTGCGGCAAAAGGTTTTCGATTCAGTTTGATGATCTGTGTGGCGCAAACGGTGGGCCTGTTTATTGGCATGTTGCTGGTGCCGTTGTGGATTCAGCAGAATTTGCAACTTAGCCCACTCTGGACAGGTTTTGCCTTGATGAGTAGTGCCTTGGTCACTGGTTTATGCAGCCAGCCCGCAGGTAAATATCTCGATCGTTACGGCGCCGCAAAAATTATGAGCCTGGGCTTGCTCATTACCGCATTGGCTTTTGCCTTGCTGGCATGGGCACCTGTCAAAAATGTCTGGTTCATTATCTTCTGCATGATGTTGCATGGTCTGGGTATGGGACTGTCCTATATGCCATCGACCACGGCAGGACTCAACAGCTTACGTCAGCAACAACAGCATTTGGTTACGCAGGCGGCGGCCTTAAATAACCTGTTTCGTCGGATCTTTGCCGCAGTTGCTGTGGTACTGGCTGCCTTGTATCTGCAATTACATCAAGATTTTTTGCAAACCAGTCCTCATACCGCACTGGATTCATTTAAGGGCATTCAGGACATCTTTATTTTTTGTACGGTCCTGATCCTGTGCGCTTTGCCGTATGCATGGCGCTTTCCAGATCAACACAAAATCAATGAATTCAATAATTAGGAAGACAAATATGGGACAATTACATCCAGTTTTATCAAATACACATGTGATTCAAAATACGTTTCAAGCCTGGCAACGGCCACAACCAGAGCAGGTTAAAGAGGTTGAACAACGTGTGATCAAGCAACTGTTACAAGCTTTGATTTTTGAAGAAATTATTAGCGCTGAGCATGATGGTGAAAATTTTGTGATTCAGGTACAGGATCGCCAACAGCAAGCGGTTCAGTATATTGCTAAAGGGCAACGCCAATACAGCTATAAGCTGGTGCGACTGGCGCGTGATCAGGAGGTACGACGTCAGGATGCTCAAGGCAATACACAGCCAGCACGTCTAAATCAGGTCATTGATGAGATCCTGCGCTCGATTGCCAATGCTGCCAAAGTCGAAGATTTTATTTTTGAATTAAAGCGTACCTATATTCATGACCTGCAATCACAAGTCTGTTTTGAAAATTACAGCTTGCCTGCAATTCAGTATCCATACGATATTCTGGAATCTTATCTGATGGATGGGCATCCCTATCATCCATGTTACAAATCACGTGTCGGTTTTAGTCTGCAAGACAATGTCCGTTATGGGGTGGAGTTTGCCCAGCCGATGGCTTTGGTCTGGTTAGCCGTACACGGGAAGCTGGTTGCACAAAACCATTCCAGCAATATTGAAACAGACGCGTTTTTTAAAGAACAATTAAATGAATCTGACTTCATCCAGTTTCAGCAACAGTTGAATGAGCAAACTCAAAATGCCGCTGAATATGTCTGGATTCCAGTCCATCCTTGGCAATGGGAAAATCACCTGATCTCGATTTTTGCACAAGAAATTGCCGATCAGGACATCATTTATTTAGGGCATAGCCATGACCGTTATCTGGCACAGCAGTCATTGCGAACTGTCACCAATTTACAGCACCCGGAAAAACCATACATCAAGCTTTCCATGAGCTTGACTAATACCTCAAGTTCACGTGTATTGGCAAAACATACCGTGATGAACGGGCCGATCATTACCGACTGGCTGCAACGTCTGATTGATCAAAGTGAAACGGCGCAACAACTGGATTTTGCGGTATTGCGTGAGGTTTACGGTTTGAGTGTAGATTTTACCCGGTTACCGGCTTCGCATGCCCAACAGGCCTATGGCACCATTGGTTGTTTATGGCGTGAAAGCGTGCATCAATATTTACGTGAAGGGGAAGATGCGATTCCACTGAATGGGGTGAGCCATATTCAAAAAGATGGTCAGGCCCTGATTGCACCGTGGTTACAACACTACGGGGTTGAGCAATGGACACGCCAATTGTTGAAAGTAGTCATTACGCCATTGATTCATTTGCTATTTGCAGAAGGGATTGCGACGGAATCTCATGGGCAAAATATTATTCTGGTGCATCAGCAAGGTTGGCCAACCCGTGTATTGCTCAAGGATTTCCATGATGGCGTACGTTATAGCCCGTCACATCTGGCTCATCCGGAACTGGCACCTGAACTGGATCAGTTGCCGCCAGAACATGCCAAAACCAATAGCATGTCCTTTATCTTGACGGATGATCTGGACGGGATTCGTGACTTTAGTTGTGCCTGCCTGTTCTTTGTAGCCTTGACTGATATTGCGATTTTCCTTAATCAGACTTATTCAGTTATAGAACAGGATTTCTGGCAATGGGCTGCCGAAGTCATTCAGGATTATCAGCAACAACATCCTGAACACAATCAGCGCTATCAGATCTTTGATGTCTTTGCCGAAAAGTTACGAATTGAATCGCTAACCAAACGCCGTCTATTTGGTGATGGTCGCATTCAGATCAAGTTTGTTGTTAACCCATTGGCGCCGTTTAAAGCGCAGGGCAAGTGAGGTTATTGATGAATGCACTTCAACCTGTCTATCAATTGACCGACAGAACCATTTTACAAGACTTTGTAAATGCCTTACTGGTGGAGGCCCTGATTCCTGAGCAGTATATTGTGGATGATTCAACCGCACAGGCCAAACAAGATGTATTCGGTTTGGACGTAAAACAGCAATTTGGTCACATGCTTGAGCAGCAGTACGTTGTGCTGTTGTCTGGGCAACATTCACAATATGTTGTCATTTTCCCTGTGCAGCAAGGCATTACGCAAACGTGGTCTTTTGCGGCCGAGTCGAAAATTTTACGAATTGAAGCAGGCAATCAGCAAACGCAAGTTCACCCGATTGAATTATTTGAGCTATTTGAATGTCTGCAACAGATCGGACTGTTTCAACACTGTCAGGCCGACAAGCTTCAGATCTTTTCAGAACAAATCCAGAAATGTTTAACGCAATATCGTCTGCTGCAACAGCATCAAGTCGATGCCCATGATCTGATTCATCAAAGCCCGGCGAAGGTATTTCGTATTTTAGAGCAATATGCGGGCTATCGGGATCGGCCTTATCATCCTTTATCTAAGTTAAAGGAAGGGTTGAGCCAGCAGGAGTATCTGCAATATTGTCCTGAATTTGCGCAGGAACTGAGTATTCACTGGGTGGCGGTGCATAAAGATAAAATGATGTTTGGTACTGGTGTCGAGGATATTTTTACCCAGCAGCCGTGCCAGATTTTCATTAACCGTGCCGAACGTTATCGACTGAAACAGGAAATGTTCCAGCGTGGTTTAAGTGAAACCCATGTCGCCATGCCTGTGCATCCGTGGCAGTTCCAGCATTTATTTCAGCAATTCTTTGCTGAGGATATTGCATCAGGCATCTGTCAGCCTTTGAGTTTTGTCTCAACAGGCATGTATGCCAGCGCTTCGATGCGCAGTCTTTTGTCTGAGGATATTCCACAGGAAAGCCTGAAACTGCCGATTGGCATCAAGGCATTGGGATCTCTGCGCTTTCTGCCGATTGTAAAAATGATTAATGGCGAAAAAAACCAGAAGTTATTGCAGCAGGCACAGCAAAAAGATCCCGTTTTGCAGCAAAAATTATGGCTGTGTGAGGAGACTCAATGGTGGTCTTATTTGCCAGAAAAACAAGATGATCGAAGTGCGGACAATGAATGGCTGTTTGTAGAGAAGCCGACGCATTTGGCTGCTCAACGCCGTCATATTCCAACTGAACTGTTGCAACAGCCTTATCAACTGATTCCGATGGCCAGTCTAGGACACATTATTCCAGGGCAACCTGCCGTGTTTGACTATATTTTACAGCTGCAGCAGCTGGAAAATCATCCAGAACATGTGCTTGAGCAATTTGCCCAATTATGTGCCTGCTTCTTTGAGGTGAATTTACGTCTGTTCCGTCTCGGCTTGATGGGCGAAATTCATGGTCAGAACCTGTGTCTGGTGCTTAAACATGGTCAATTTGAAGGCCTGATGTTCAGGGACCACGATTCACTGCGTATTTATCTGCCGTGGCTGCTGCACAATGGTCTGGATGATCCGAACTACCTAAGCCCACATGATTTCAGGAATACGCTTTATCACGACTCGGTTGAAGCCTTGTTGTTTTATATCCAGACGCTGGGGGTTCAGATCAATTTAGGCTGTATTGTCGAGGCACTGGCAACATATTATCAGATTGCAGCAGATCAACTCTGGTATGTCTTGGCTGAACAATTACAGCAGGTGCTAAACAGTCTGGATATTGAACCTGAAATTCTAAGTCAGTTACAGGCCTTATTATTTGAATCACCACAATGGCCTTATAAACAGTTGATCCGGCCTTTGCTTGAGCAGGAGACTCGCATTGGCAGTATGCCGTCAGGAATCGGGGAGACCCGAAACCCGCTTTGGCATGTTTTAGCTCAATCTGCGTAAATTGCAATGAATACGTGTCAGTATTTTCAGGCAGAGTTGGAAATCTCTTTTTCAGTATTGCAACAGCATCTGAAACTGGAAATACATTGTTCCACCCAGCAGGCGATCACACTTGCTGACCTGTTCGATGACTCGATCTGTCGGCAGGTGCTGCAGGATTTTGCGACACGTATTCATGCCAAAAACCAGAGATGTGCCACTTCATTATTTATCAAATACTGGGCCACGCTCTGGGTCTTGCCTTTTTTGTATTGTCAGGCTGCATCATTAGCCTTTGTAAAATGGCAATATTCAGCATTTGTGGTGGAGTTACCTGAAACATGGTCTTGGGAAAGGCGGCTACAACTTGCTGATTCAGCGAGTGACTCCTGCCAGATCATATCTCTGCCTGAGCTTGATGCCATGTTGCTAGAGTTCAATGACTTATTGCAACAGATTGCCAGAGTTGGGCGTGTATCGTATGCCTTGCTCTGGGAAAATGTTGCTGTGCGTGTGGTGCAATTTTATCGTTCTTTGGTGCAGCAAGATTTAAGCAATGACATGCTTATCCGGCTGCAACAGCAACAACAGCTGTTAAAAGCAAAATCGGCACAAAGTTTTAACCTGCCAGAAAATCCCTTTCTCAAGTTATGGGATAACTGGCATCCCGAATTCAACACCTATATGCGACAAAAGTGCTGCTTCTATTTTCAACTAGAGGAAGTAGGTGGGGAGCTATGCCGAAATTGCCCCTTGCAGCTGAAAAAAACAACAGAGATGAAATCATGAATCAAGTTAAAAATTTAGAATCATTGGTTGATGCTTATAAGAATATTGCGACTTCAACGATCGGTCATGTACTTGATATTGGTCATATTCCGCAAGTTTTTCCGATGTCCCCAATGCAAAAAGCAGTTGGCATTATTCGAACAGCTCGACTTGAATCAACTAATGCGAATCATCTAAGACAAGTTCTGATGAGTTGTAATCGCAATGAAGTACTCATCATAGATGCTCGATATGATCTTCAAAGAGCATGTTGGGGAGAACAACGAAGTGTAGCTGCAATGCATTGTGGTTTGGCAGGAGTTGTTGTTTTAGGTGCAGTAACTGATCGTCAAGCATTATTGAATCTTAAATTACCAGTTTTTGCTCATTCAGTCAGTTGTTTAACTACCCGAAATCAAGGTGAAAGTTTGGTTGAAATGAATATTGATCTCTATATAAATCAATTATGCATTCAATCTGGAGATTTGTTAATTGCTGATGCTGATGGTGTTTTTGTCTTAAAAATGGATGTTGCTCAGAAATATTTAGAATTATTTCAGAAACTTGAAGAAGAGGAAAAACATAAGAAGGAGCAGTTCTTTTCTCGAGAGAACATTAATGATTATTATTTTAATGTTAATCATTCTCATTAGTGTTTGTATTAAGTATAATGGCTCGCCTTACGGATATTTCTAGTGGCTTAAACGAATTCTCTGGAGAAGTAAAAATGAATGTGAACAACGAAATTGAGATTAAGTTACAGAATCAAATAAATACCAAACCATTGTTATTTAAAATGACACCATGTTGTCTCGCTGTTTTGGCTATGTTTACCCAACAAACTTATGCAAATACAGTTGCGACTACGCCAGAAGTTGAACCCAAAACAGTAGGTCAGTTAGAAAAACTCGTAATTACTGCAACTCGTACTCCAAAAAATATTGCTGAAATCGCTGGCACAGTACAATCGATAGACCATCAACAAATCGTTCAACAGGCTGCGGCTGGGCGAAAAGTAGCAGACATTCTTGCACAATTAGTACCATCGCTAGCACCAAGTAGTGGTACAACGACAAATCATGGTCAAACCATGCGTGGTCGTGATGTGATGATTCTTATTGATGGTGTATCACAAACGGGTTCACGTGATGTGGCTCGTCAATTAAATAGTATTAGCCCTGGAATGATTGAAAGAATTGAAGTGCTTCCAGGTTCAACCAGTATTTATGGTTCAGGAGCGACTGGTGGGATCATAAATATCGTGACTAAGCGTGCTGATGAATCGAATCCATTGAGTTTTGAAACAAAATTAGGATTAACCTCATCAGATACTTTTCGTGGTGATGGCTTAGCTTATGAAGTAGGCCAATCGGTTTCTTTTCACAAAGATAATGTGAATGGTTTTCTAGGGGCTAATTTCACCAGTAGAGGATCACAATTCGACAGCCATGGTGATCGAATTGCAATAGCACCAATGCAAACTAGTCGACAAGATACGGACACTGTTGATGTAAATGGTCGAATTAGTCTTGATCTAACGGATACCCAATCTTTAAGTTTTGGGGCACAGTATTATAAAGATAAACAAGATAGTAAATATGGCCCTGATTACGGAAAAGATTATGTTTATGGAGGTGCACCTAATTCATATATTGGTAAAAAAGGTTTACAGTTAGAGACACAACCATTTACAGAAAGATATGCATTTAACACGCAGTATCAAAATAAAGATGTGTTAGGGCAAGTTTTAAATTTAGAAGCATATTATCGTAAAGAAGACGCCCGCTTTTACCCTGTCTATATGGGTGAAGCAATGACAGAAGCAAAGCAAAGTCAGTCAAATATTGATGTTGCAGGTTTTCGTTCAACGATGCAAAGTAATCTGAATCTTGCAGATCGTGAGCTAAAACTAACATATGGTTTAGATTATGATCATGAAAAAGATAACCAATACTACGACCATTTAGCAGTATCAAATACAGGACTTCATTTTAAGCCTACTGGAATAAAGTCTGATGCTGGTCCAGATACAACAATTCAGAATATAGGTGCGTTTTTGCAAGCAGATTATGATCTGACTGATCGATTGAATGTACAAGCTGGCACACGCTATCAATATATTAAAGCAAAAACAAAGCCTTATATAGCACGGGGAGCAGAGCAGCCAAGTGGTTCTGTGAGTGATGATACGGTACTATTTAACTTAGGTTCTGTATATAAATTGACAGATGAGCAACAAGTTTTTGCTAACTTTTCACAAGGTTTTAGCTTTCCTGATGTACAGCGCATGATGCGTGATTCATTTAATTTGACTACAACTGCAGATTTACAGCCAATCCGTGTAAATAGTTATGAGCTAGGTTGGCGTTTAAATGATGAACAGGGTTTAAATCTTGGCATCACAGGTTTTTATAATACCTCTGATAAAGTTACAAAGTTTGAAAATAGAGTGGCAAGTATCGTTGATACTGATCAGCGTATTTATGGCGCTGAGCTTACTGCAAGTTATCCTTTCTTAGAGGACTTTAAAGTTGGTGGAACTTTAGGGTATACCCGAGGGCAATTTAAAGATAAAGCCGATAATAAGTGGAAAGAGTTAAATGCCTCTCAAGTTTCCCCAATGAAAGGGACTGTATTTGCTGAATGGAATAATGATGAAGGATTTGGGACTCGTGTGCAGATGCTGGCAATTAAAGGCACTGATAAAGCTTTCAAAGATGGTTCTCCAAGTTCTAATGAAATTAAGGGCTATGCCACAATGGATGTGTTAACTCATTTTCCAATATGGAAAGGCCGTTTAGATTTCGGTGTTTATAATGTATGGAATCGAGAATACCGTACTGTTTATAGCCAACAAGCTGAGAAACTATATGGTCTTGTAGAAAGCCTACCAGCGGAAGGTCGTACCTACGGTCTAAGTTATACCTTTAACTATTAATTCATGCTTGAAGAAATATCTGTTTTGATATGACAGATATTTCTTTATTTGACAGTCATATTGAAGTTTTAGGGTGAGATCAAATGAGTCGACTTGAAAAACAACAATCATTTAAGCTTACTTACCGTAGAGTTTTCTTCGTTTGCTTGGCATCTTATTGCTACAGTTCTTGGTTGAGTTTGGTACTAGCAAAATGGTTGCCATTTAATCAAGCTGAAAATGTATATTTTGCCGTTTTTATCGCCCTCATTTTTTTTATCCTCTACATTATTTTAGCTACAGCTATTATTTCTAGACTTTGGTTTTGGCTTCTAAATAGCTTCGGTATTTTTTTACTTGGGAGTTATTGGTTGTTGATGAGTTGGGGGATTGCTTGAAATGAATTTTAGACAAGTACAAGCAACCTTGCACAGCTGGTTCGGGATTATTTTTCTGTGGCTCATTTTTTTTATTTTTCTAACGGGATCAATTGCCTATTTCCGTACAGAAATAAATCTTTGGTCTCAGCCAGAGGTTGTTACCCAAGTTAAAATGGCACCAATGCCACAACATTCTGCAAAAATTGCGTTTGATTATTTAAATGAACATGCTGCAGATGCAAAACGTTGGCGTGTAAATATTGCCAATGAACGTGTGCCAGTCAATATATTACAATGGCAAGACCAAAATGGGAGACATCAACAACTACAAAATCCCGAAACAGGAGTGTTACTTGGTCCCGTACGAGAGACACAAGGAGGCGATTTCTTTTTCAAGTTACATTACACCTTGTATCCTTTACCAAGTACGATTGGTAGTTTGATCGTAGCTATAGCTGCCCTTATTTTACTGATTAGTTTAATTACGGGAATTATTACTCATAAAAAGATCATCAAAGAATTTTTTGTTTTTCGATCATTTAAAGGTCAGCGTACATTACTCGATTTACATCACATTACAGGTATTGTCACTTTTCCATTTTATCTAGTTATGGCATTTACTGGGTTGATTATTCTTTTTTATCTCGTTTTCCCTTGGGGATTGTCTGAACAATATGGCAAAACGGGTATTTTAAAGTTTTATAATGAAATGCAGTTTGTTGAAATGGCAAAACCACAGCCAGTCAAAGAAACTATGCAACCATTTCATAAATTTATCATTCAATTGCCAGAATATGCTGCAACGGGGGCGCGTTTAGACAAATTTGATGTTCAAAACCCTAATCAATCAGAGGCTTTAATTAGTTTTGATTATAGTTACAAGAATATTATTACCCTTAACACACCACAGTATGTTTTTGATGCAAATACGGCAAAACAACTTCAACAAACTCGCAATTTAAGCGCTGTTGCACAATTTGCATCTTCGACTTATGGGATTCATCTTGGTTATTTTGCATCAATGTGGATGCGTATTATTTTGGCGTGCTTAGGAATAATTGGTTGTGTCATGTTGGCAGCGGGGGGATTGTTATGGCAAAAGAAACGGATGACTAATCAAAATAATATAAGTTATAAACTCATTAAACATCTTAATTTTTTTACTTTTCTAGGATTACCTTTTGCATCAGCTATTTATTTATTGGTGAATAGAATTTTACCAATCTCAGAAAACATGCTGATCCCACACCAAACCAGCATTTTTTATTGTGCATGGCTAAGTAGCATCGTATTTAGTTTGATGTTGCCAATACGCCAAGCAATTATTGTTTTTATGAGCATCATTTCATTAGTATTGATTTTAATTCCTGTAGCTAGTTTTATCACGATACCAGTAGCATCCCTATGGATGAGTCTACCAGAGTTACGTTGGTCTGTTGCAGCTGTAGATTTAGCCTGTTTATTTCTAGGAGTGACTTCAATACTGTTGCTGTATCTTTATATCGACAAGATGGGAAATAGAGCATGAGTTTTGCGTCATTGTTCTGGGCAATTACTGCTTTCATGCAAAGCTGTATGCTGAGTAAATTTGGACAAAAACATTTGCAGTATACATGGTTGCAATCTGAGCGAAATAAAAAATATTTAATCATTGTCTGCGTTGTTATGTTTATTATTTCGTTATGGATGAATTATCGTTTTGAAGGCTTGTCTGTCGGGCTATTAACTTGGTTATTTGTGATTATCCCAACAGCATTTTTCATTCAAGTTCTCTTTTTCTATCGTTTAAGGGGTTACTTTTTATTTTTGTGGAAGACCTTTGCTATTCTTGCTTTTATTATCAGTGTGTTAGAGCTTTAAATTTAATTCAATTAATTTAATCTCTCAATTATTAAATAAGCACATTCAACATGATGGGAATCCATTTACATTAAGCTACGAAGAATGTTATCAGATGGGGTTGCTGTCTTAATAAAAATGATTATCATTATTATTTAAAATCAAGATAGCAGCTAGGATAAAGTTGATGACAATCTCACAGCAATTACCAGATTATTTCGAATATTATGAAGACGGGACACAATATTACTTACGTCAAGTGCAGTATCCTGAAGATATTCCTTTATTACATCGATGGATGAATGAGCCACACGTTATTCCACAGTGGCAATTAAACAAATCAGAATTAGAGTTACAGGTTTATTTTGATAAAATGTTGGCTGATGATCATCAACGCTTGTTGATTGTGGGCATTGATGGAAAGGATGTTGGTTATACTGAAATTTATGAAGGCAAGCGTGATCGTTTAGGTCGTTACTATGAGGGTGATGATCATGATTTGGGTTGGCATTTATTGTTTGGTGATAAAGCTGTTTTTGGAAAGGGGTTCTTACGTCCAACAGTACGTTTATTAAGTTTTTATATTTTTGAAAATTCGGTAGCAGAAAAAATTGTTGGTGAACCTGATCATACGGTTAAGCCTTATGCTGCTGTGGTTGAAGAACTTTGTTATGAAAGCCAACGTTTAATTCCGATGCCAGAAAAAACAGCAATGCTATATTACTGTTTCAGAAACACTTTCTACCATAAATTTGGCACTTTCTATGAAGCTTCACAACAACAACGTGCTGATCGGTCAGCTAAAATATTGAGCGTTTCTTCACTATAAAAATACAATGCATATTTTAAGAGGCCTTGTTATGGTCAACTTAAAATATGCATTATCAAGTTAGTCAAAGTTTCAACTCTACAACTAGATTTAAAGTAAAAAGATTGTTCTGATAAAAACTTATAATTGTCAATCACAATATCTATCACAATGCAAGTTTTTTGATCAATACTGATAGTATTGAGAGAATCCTTTAGATTTTTGATTAAAATTTAATCATTTTCATTTCATTTATTTACAACTTGAATTATCGCAAATTTTATTCGGTATGCTAAAGATCGTGATAACAATCAAGGAGTAATAATGCTGATTTTTCATGATTATCCTGTCCATGGGGCGATCTTTGATATGGATGGCACAATGTTTGATACTGAGCGATTACGCTTTCAAACATTAAAACAAGCCTCTCAAGAACTCATTGGACAGGAATTCTCTGATGATTATTTGATGCAATGTCTAGGATTAAGTGCAAAAACAGCAGAACAACTCGCACAAAAAATTTATGGAACAGAAGTTCCTTATCAGACAATTCGTAAACGTGCAGACGAATTAGAGCTTGAGTTTGTACGAAATCAGGGGGTACCGATTAAAAAGGGATTGGTACAAGTGCTAGAACGACTGAGAAAGTCTGGACTTAGAATGGCTGTGGCGACATCAAGTCGCAGAGCGATCGCTGAAGAGTATTTGATTAATGCAAATGTATACAAGTTCTTTGATTTGCTTGTATGTGGCGATGAGGTAGAAAAAGGAAAGCCTCATCCTGAGATTTTTTTACAGGCAGCAGAAAAAATTAATTTAAAGCCTGAACAATGTTTAATGTTTGAAGACTCTGAAAATGGTATTCGTTCTGCATTTGATGCAGGAGGCATTACTGTTTTATTCAAAGATATTAAAGAACCCAATGATGCCATGCTGGCAAAAGCAAATTTTTATTATCCTGATATGTATGAATATTTGATTGCATTGGATCAACATATTCCTGAAATGCTTATGCCGCAGTTGCAAGAAGCATTTCCACAAAGTTTAAATCAGCTTACAGTCGGGATTCATGGTTTTGGTGCAATTGGCGGTGGTTACATTGCCCAAATATTATCGCATTGGGATGGTTTTACCCGTCCAAGACGTATTTTAGCATCGACTCGAAATCGTCTATATCGCGAAGCGGTAAATAGTTTTGGTAGTTATAGTATCCGCTATCCACAGTGTTCTTATGATGAACGAATTGAAAATCTAACAGTGATTGATGCTGATAATGAGCAGCAGATGTTAGAAATGTATATGCAGTCAAGTCTAATCGCATTGTGTTTACCTGAACAAGCAATTGAGTCTGAATCGAAGATTATTGCTAAAGGTTTGTTAGCGCGTTTTATGTCACAAGATGTCCAGAATAATGAACCAATTACATTCCTCATTATTTTAAATAAAGTCTGTGCAAAATATCTGGTGCTTAAATATATTCGTGATGCGTTATTGGAAATCACCGATGAGGACATTGCCGAGCATATTCTGAGCGAGCATTATTTCTGTGATACCGTTGTAAACAGGATGGTTTCAAAGTTGACCGATCAGGATTTATATCGTCAATTAAAGATCAAGCATCGTTTATACCAACAATATCAATCTGATTTGAATGATGAGACGATTGAGCTTTCGGACGAAACGGCGCTGAGTGAGAAACAAGAGCAGCAATTAACACAATGTTTAGAAGACATGCGGGAGCAATTTCAAGCAGGTCAGTTCTTGCAAAATATGGATTTGATTTTATTTCATGGAGAAGCTGATATGCCGATCTATGTCGAAAATCGAAGCCCATTACTTGTCAAAATGCGTCAAATGGTTTTAGTGGATCAAATTTCTGATATCCAGATCATTAAGAACCGTTTATGGAATGGTTGTCATGCCATCCTCGCTTGGAATGCAAGTTTAAATGGGCATGAAACGATTGGGATCGCGATGGCTGACCCACAGATGCAGGTTTTTGTCGAAGGGTTAGTGGATGAGGTGAAATTAGGTTTAACCAACTTAGTGCCAAATCAAGCGAAACAATTAGATCGTATGGCAAATAGTTTTCTCAACTCATGTCGTTATGCCTACAAAGATCCATGTGAGCGTGTAGCAAGAGATCCATTACGGAAATTAAGCTTTAATGAGCGTGTCTTTGGAAGTATTGAAACGCATATACAGCAACAGATTCCATATCAGAAGCTTGTTGAAGGTGCTGTGTTTGGTTATATCTATGCGATAAAATTTTTAGATTTAGATGAAATGAAAATTGTGCAGCATCTACAAAAGCACGTTAAACAGTTGGATATATCAGAAAGTCAATATAAAGATTTATTGGCTGATATTTACGATGGAATTACCGCATATTTAAAGAAGGATCAGGATGTACTAAATCTTAAGCATTTTTCTGAGATTCAAACAGAAACTGTTTAAAGTTTAGAGCAATCTATGCTTGAATAACACAACTTTAACTATGTTCAAATGTTGTGTTATTACAAGCATCAACAAAACTGATGGCTACAGCAAACCACGATTATCATGAATGGCATCGTGGACGCTGTAATTATGGCGTGTGGTATATCCAGATTAATCCCCCTGAGTTGATCCAACATTTAGACCAATTACAACAACATTTTGCGGATTTATTGATAACGCCTAATCTACGTCAATATCATATCACTTTGTTTGTTGCTGGTTTCTTGACAGAGGAACCAGCACAGTACAATGATGATTTTGAAATTATTCAGCTCAATCAACAAATCAAAATATTAGAAGCATTAGAATTAGATGGTTTTGAGCTGGAACTGTCACATATTGATAGTTTTAGTAGCGCTTTATTTGTACAAATTAGAGACTCTCAAAATACATTAGATAAGATACGAAAGAGTTTGTATCAAGTTAAGGACGAAATTGCTGCACCGATCTATTGCCCACATATCACCTTGGGGCTTTATCGCGAGGCTTGGTCAAGCGAATTAGTTCTAGAGCGTATTCAAGCCTTAACAATCCAAAAAATTAAAGTTCAGGTCAATCAGTTGACTTTCGGTTATTATAACGCTCAGATTTTACAAGGATTACTGTATCCTTATCATCAAGTCAAATTGGGTTGAATATGTTGCAATTAATTCTAGGTGGTGCGCGTTCAGGTAAAAGCCGTTTAGCTGAGAAAATTGCGACAGAAAGTGGTCTATTGGTGGTCTATGTTGCAACGGCACAGCCTTTAGATGAGGAAATGCAACAGCGTATTCAGCATCATCAACAGCAAAGACCCCAGCATTGGAAATTAAGTGAAGAGCCAATATTTCTGGCAGATCAGCTTTTACAAATAGATCAGGAGAATCACATTATTTTGGTTGATTGTCTCACTTTGTGGTTAACCAATCTCTTGTTAGCTGAAGATTCGAACTTATATTCACAACAAATAGATCAGCTATTAAGTGTGCTGCCCAAACTTAAATCGCAAATTATTTTAGTGAGCAATGAAACAGGGCTTGGTGTAGTTCCAATGGGGGAAATCAGTCGTCGATTTGTCGATGAAGCAGGGCGCTTACATCAAACTTTGGGGCAATTAGCAAACAAAGTGATGTTTTGTGTGGCGGGATTTCCTATGATTTTAAAAGATGAGCAATAAAATGTCAGAACAAGCTTGGTGGTTAGAAACAATTAAACATCCAGATTTAGCAGTAAAATCACAAGCTGAGTATCGTCAGTCGCAATTGACTAAGCCAACAGGTGCATTAGGTCAGTTGGAGCAAATTGCGATTCAACTTGCGAGTTTACAAGGAACTATTCAACCTTGGATTCAGAAGCCATGGATTACTATCTTTGCTGGTGATCATGGTGTAGTTGAAGAAAATATTTCTGCTTATCCTCAAGCTGTGACACGGCAAATGCTTCAAAACTTTGCTTCTGGTGGCGCTGCGATTAGCGTCATTGCCCAATATCATCAGGCACACTTGCAAGTGATTGATTGCGGTACGGTGGGTGATGTCTATGATTATGTTGGTGTTGAGCGCCATTGTATTCGAGCTGGTACGGCGAACTTCACTAAACACGCTGCAATGACTGAGCAAGAATGCATTGCCGCAATGGAATTAGGTAAACACAGTGTTGATTTGGCACAATCTCAAGCAGCAGATATCTTTATTGCTGGTGAGATGGGTATTGGAAATACCTGTTCCGCATCTGCAATGGCAAGTTTATTAATAAATGAAAGTCCTGAGCAATTAACCGGTGTCGGTACAGGAATTAACAATCAACAACTTCAGCACAAAATTGCAGTCATTCATCAAGCTATAAAACTTCATGCACCAAATATTGGCAATAATGCTTTAAAAATACTTGCAGCGGTTGGTGGTCTAGAAATTGCCGCAATGACTGGCGCCTATCTTCGTTGTGCTCAGATCGGTATGCCGATTGTTGTTGATGGCTTTATTAGTTCTGTGGCGGCTTTATGTGCAGTGCGTATTCAACCTAGTGTGAGAGATTGGATGCTGTTTGGTCATCAATCTGCTGAGTATGGGCATCAACGAATCCTAAAAGAACTCAATGCTCAACCCATTTTAAATATGAATTTACGATTAGGTGAAGGCAGTGGTGCCGGTGCAGCGTTGTCAATGATTCAACTTGCTTGTGTACTACATAATCAGATGGCAACCTTTGCAGAAGCAGCCGTAACAGGTGATAAAGTTGCAGATTGATCTATTGCGTCATGGTGAAACAACGCAAAGTCATACTTTACGTGGACACCTTGATGATGAATTGACCGAGCAGGGTTGGTTACAGATGCAAACAACCGTTCAAGGTTATCTTGACGCTCAGCAGTATTGGGATGTCATCATTAGTTCCCCTCTGCAACGTTGCCGTCTTTTTGCTGAAAATTTGGCAAATCAATTACAACGCCCGCTATTGATCAATGAAAATATCAAAGAAATGTATTTTGGTGATTGGGAAGGTGTTTCAACTCAAAGGATTTATGAAACGACTCCTGAGTTACTGGCAAATTTTTGGCAATTCCCGACTCAATATCAAGCACCAAATGGTGAGCCTTTAGCGCGATTCCAACAACGACTTTTGATTGGTTTTAAACAAATTCATCAGCAAATGCAGGACAATAATTGGAAAACTGCTTTGATTGTTACGCACGGAGGGGTAATAAAGTTACTAACTTGTTTAGCAAGACAACATAACTTAGATGAGTTATTAAAAATGCCAGCTGAACTGGGTCAGCTTTCTCGATTTGATTTACTCCAAGTCAAAAATGAAATTCTTTTTGAAGAAAGGTCATTAATTTTTTAGTTTTAAAATAAGATGACATTTAAATTCTTTTAGTAAGTAATTTCATAGAACTGTCATTGCTCCTGTCTATGATACATGGCACTTCTTTATCTATAAGCAAATAATTCATGAATATATTATTTAAAAGCAGTGTGTTATGCGCAAGTGTATTGTTGGCCGCATGTAATAATGATAATCATCAACAATCACAAACAACGCCTGAAAATAATACGCCATCAAAATATTATCAAACTAAAACACCTTATCAGCCTTTACAAGATCTAAAAAAATATGAGCCAATTCCACAAGGATTTGAACCAGTTTTTACTGAATTAGTTGCACGTCATGGTTCCCGAGGTTTGTCCAGTATCAAATATGATTTAGCACTTTATAACCTTTGGAAACAAGCTAAAGCAGAAAATGCTTTGACACCATTGGGTGAAAAACTCGGTGCCGATTTAGAAAGTATGATGAAGGCGAATATTCTACTGGGGTATGGCGTAGATGGTATTCGCCAATATGGCTATGGTAATGAAAGTCTGACAGGTATTTTAGAACATAGGGGGATTGCGGATCGATTATTACAACGTTTACCGAATTTATTTAAAGCAGCAGACACTCAGTCATCATCTATATTGGTACAAAGTTCAGGTGTCGATCGCGCTGTAGATAGTGCGAAGTTCTTTACAGATGAACTGATTCAACAGCAACCTCAGCTTAAAGACAAAATTACACCGATTTCATATATCAGTTTGACTAGTGAAAGTATACCAACTGTTGAAAATGGTGGTGTTGATCGCTTTAAGCTTTATTTTCATAAGTTAACGGCAGATCAAGATTTGGCTGAATCTTTATCTGAGCAAGAAAAAGCCATTTATGATGCGAGCCTGGCTTATCAGGAATTTGCTGAAGAAGATCAAGGTTTAGCGCTTAAACTCAAAGAATTAGAGAGTGATACTCGTGCTCAGACTGTTGCAATGCAAGTACTCACACCAATTTTTAAGACTGAATTTATTCAAAAGTTGGGGAGCAGTGACGCTTATACATTTAGTAATAGTGGTTCGTACAGTGTAATTGCACCAAATGGAGAAACCATCACTGAAAAAGGAAAAGGCAAAAATAGTATTGCTAGTGCTGTGGATGCTGCCGCATATTTATATGAGCTTTATTCCATTATGGGAGGGATGCAAGAAGAATTAAAAGGTGTTGATTTTGATAAGTATATGCCGATAGAAGCAGCAAAATTTTATGCGGAATTTAATGATGCCAATGATTTCTATGAAAAAGGGCCAAGTTTTAGCGAGTCGAATCAAATCACCAGTGCAATTGCACAGGGATTGAAACAAGATCTGTTTAAGCAGGTCGACGTGGTTGTAGATAAACAACAATCACATCGTGCAGTTTTACGTTTTGCGCATGCTGAAATCATTATTCCTTTAGCAACGAGCTTGGAGTTGTTTAATATGATGCAACCCTTAGCATTGCATCAAACTTATAATTATAACAATAGCCCATGGAGAGGTGAGATAGTTTCTCCAATGGCTGCCAATGTACAATGGGATATCTATCAAAATGCTCAAGGGCATACTTTAGTGAAGATGTACTACAATGAAAAAGAGACATTGTTTAAATCAGCTTGTAATTATGCGAGATATCGAACAAATAGTTTTTATTATGATTATTTAAAACTTAAACAATGTTATGAAGTTCAATAAATTAACTTTTATGATTTTAGGATGGGAATAGGCTTGCTATTCCCATTTTTATTTCCTCATAATGGTCAAATAATACCTGATTTGGCTGAGATTTTTAGCATGACACCTTTTTGGATTGCTTTGCAATTTTTAACTGTTTTCCCTATTCAATTAAAAACAATACCCACTGAGCAACAAAAGGCACAAGCTATTCTATTTTATCCTTTTATTGGACTGTTGATTGGTCTGGTTTTATGTATAAGTTCAATCTTACTATTCAAATTGCCAACCATATTACTGGCGAGCATCATACTTATATTATGGATTTGGCTAACGGGGGGCTTACACCTTGATGGGCTTGCGGATACGGCAGATGCATGGGTTGGTGGTTTTGGTGACAAAGAACGCACTTTAAACATTATGAAGGATCCAGCATGTGGACCCATTGGGGTTTTAAGTTTAGTGATGATCTGCTTGCTTAAATTTGCAGCCATTTATGTATTATTAGAGCAACAATTGTCTGCTTTTCTGATTGTTGTGCCAGCAATTGGTCGTAGTGCAGCCTTATTTTTCTTCTTAACCACCACGTATGTCCGTCAACATGGGTTAGGACGCTCTATTGCTGATTTAATACCTAAGGCATTATCATGGATTGTATTTGTAATTACATTATCATTTCTTTGTGTGTTTGGTTGGCGAGGTGTTGTCAGTTTAGTCTTGTTTTTATTGGCACTTTTTTATTTGCGTAAGAAATTTATTGAAAGGATTTCTGGTATTACAGGTGATACAGTCGGTGCTTCGATCGAGTTGTCGGAGGTATGTGTATTGATGAGTTTCTTAATTGCATTTTATTATTTATAACACGAGTAGGTACAGCAGCATGCTGCTGTACCATGCTTCACTATTTTCCAAAATGATAACGTAAACCTAATAAATAGGTACGCGGTGCCGCAGGTGTAAAGCTCGCCTGATTATTACTAAATGAAGTACTTTCAGCATAATGTACATCTGCGGCATTGATGATATGACCATAGATCTCATATGCATTATGGCGATAAGTTGCACGTAGATTTAATACTGTATGCCCATCATATTTTTCGGTATTGGCATCATTGATCCAGTATGAACCGACATAAATTCCTTCTGCTGATAACAACAACTCAGGAATGGGTTTAATCTGATATTCAACAGTACCGAAAGCTTTTGGAGAGCTCGGCATACGATTGCCATTATAATTTAAGCTCGCTGATGGCTGAAATTGCTTAAATTCATGTTTCGCCCAACTTCCAGATAGTTTTAAGCGTTGATCGTATTGATCAGAAATATTCCAAGTACCACCAATCTCGATCCCTTGATGTCTTGTTTTACCTGCATTACGGGGTTCGCGGGTATTATCAGGTTTGGTATAACTAATCACCTCATCCTCGCCATCTAAACGATAAAGCGTAATTTCACCATCTAAACGTTCATCGAAAAGTTTAAAACGTATGCCAAGGTCAATATTGTTAAATGTTGCTTCTGACAAATTTGGTGTAACCAGATTTGCACCATATAAACTACTGACCTCCGGTGGCACAAAACCTTGTGACCAGTTGCTATAGATATCCAATAGGGGATGTGCATTCCAAATAAAGCCAAGTTGTGGGCTGGCTTTATGGAAGCGGCGTGTTTCGTTAGGTGCGCCCGTGATATTTGATGGCGTTAAATTATTCTGATAGTCATATTTAATCCAGTCGTAGCGAGCGCCAGCAACTAGATTTAAGTTATCGAATGTTTGCCAATTTAGTTGGGTATAAATGGCCTGATTGTCAACGTCTACATTGAAGTCACGCAGCAATTTTCTTGGTTGAAAACCAGTATAAATACGTGTTTTTGAATCACGAAATACTTCAATGTCATTAGTTTTGGCTTTATTTGGCGTATGTTCTGCCATCGTACCAACAATCCATTTCAACTGATCGAAGCTTGTAGCATGCTGTAAATTTAAACCGTATGATTTGAACTGATTATATGTAGTTTGACCCGTATAGGTGCCGGTAGGAACGCCATTTCGCATGTCAGTACGGATGCTATAACTTGGATTTTGTTCTGTGGTGTTGTCTCGATAATACAGTGTTGCTTGAGTTTGATGAAGATCATTCCACGAATGGCTAATTTGCGAAGACAGGCGAGTAGAGTCAACTTCACGATAGGTAAATGTCTGATAACTGTAGCCAGGACGCTCACTAAAATCTTTAGCGTTTAGGCTTCCTGTCATGTCTGCTTTTAGGTGGTTATAGCTCGCGATATTTTTGATTTGTGTGGCATCAGAAATACGCCAGTCATGTCGAAGCGTGAGACTTTGCTTATTGCTTTCAGCATGATCTTGCCAACTATCGCCACGATCACTTGCGTATCCAGACAACCGTAGACCATGTTCACCAAATTCAGTTGCAAAAGTGTTTGATGTACCTAGATCTAGACGGCGATAACCTTCCGTACTTGAAAGTATACCGATTTCAGCAGTCGGCTTTAGACTTGGCGCTTTAGTTAAAAAGTTTATCGTACCGCCGATGGCATTACTTCCATATAAGCTACTCGCTGGACCACGTAAGATCTCAATTCGATCAATTCCTGCAAGATTAAGTTCATAAAGCGCATTATGGTTAAATACACCGACGGGACGAACTGAAATACCATCTTCAAGATATTGATAAACTGCTGCAGTCGTGATTGGTTGTCGGATCGACATCATATGTTGTTCATTACCCAAGTCATTCATCAAAACGCCAGGGGTTTGGTTGACCAATTGCCCGATAAAAGTGGCATTTTTGTCGGCCAAAGCTTGGTTATTAATTTGACTAATTGCAGCAGGGGTATTGTTGATAGATTCCCCCTCACGACTTGCTGTGACCACAATAGTCGCTAAGGTTTTAGTGTCCTGTGTTGGTGCTTCAGCGATAGCCAATGAACTATAAGTAACAGACAGGCACGCAGCCGTTAAGACGGACAAACGAAAAGAAGTTGTCATTTTGAAAACTCTATAAATAGCAATAAGTGAGCTGTATCGCAGCGATAGGCTGGATATGATGTATAAAATTGCGATTTAAAGAGCGAGAGGTGGTGCTTGTTTAATCGGGAATATATAGAAAATACGTGGGATGTGCAGATCTTTTGTCCACGCATGGCATAGGCAGCGTACACGACTAAACCAAGCCAATAAGAAAATAAGTATCAAGCCAAGCAATGGAATAATTGCGGCTGCATCTAAACCATAGGTGCACAGTGGACAATGTTTCATGATCTGGCTAGCCAGTGCATAAACTTGTTGTGCATATTCACTGAGTTGCGAACCATGTTGAGCATGCTCAAGGTGATGTTTATGCTGCTCCATCGTATGGTGATGATGTTCACTATGATGGTTGCTGTGCACTTGTGCTGATAGCAGCGTGGCTTTTTGAATCTCTGTGACTTGGCAATGCGATGGCATTGCATAAAGTGCGGGTACGACGCCAGTATGTACCATGGTTGGTAATAAGATATGCCAGAGTAAACAAAGCAATGTTACCGCGCCGATCAAGGCACGCCACTTTTGCAAATGTTGACGAAAACTGGAGTTCATATCAACGAGACGTCGTAGGGGGAAATGTGGCAGCAGTATAAATAAAAAAATGTTACAGTTCAAAATATACTTGATTTATCAATAAAAAAGCAGGCTCATGAGAGCCTGCTTTACATCTATTTAAAGATTAACGATTTGGTAAAACATCTTTCAATGCTTCATGCATTTCTAATAATGCTTTTTCAGTGGTTTCCCAATCAATACAACCATCGGTTACAGATTTGCCGTATTCTAGGTCGCATAAATTTTCAGGAATATCCTGACGACCACCTTTTAAGTGACTTTCAACCATGATACCCACGATTGATTTGTTGCCATCAAGAATTTGCTCTGTGATGTTTTTCAAAACCAATGGCTGTAAATACGGGTCTTTGTTTGAGTTGGCATGACTGGTATCGATCATGATTTTGGTGCTGACTTTAGCTTTTGCTAAAGCTGCTTCCGCTTCTGCAACTGAAGTTGCATCATAGTTTGGTTTGCCATTACCACCACGTAAAACCACATGAGCATATGGGTTCCCTTTGGTATTGATAATTGCAACTTGGCCATTTTCATTTAGACCCAAGAAGCTATGACCATGTTTAACGGATTGCATTGCATTGGTTGCAACTGTTAAACCACCATCCGTACCATTTTTGAAACCTACAGGTGAAGATAAGCCTGACGACATTTCACGGTGTGTTTGGCTTTCTGTAGTACGCGCACCAATTGCTGACCAAGAAATCAAGTCTTGATAGTATTGCGGTGAGTTGGGATCAAGTGCTTCAGTTGCACAAGGTAAGCCTTTTTCATTCAATTCGAGCAGCAATCCACGACCAATATGTAGTCCTTTTTCGATATTGAAAGAGTCATTCATATCAGGATCGTTAATTAAACCTTTCCAACCAACAGTCGTACGTGGTTTCTCAAAATACACACGCATGATGATGTAAAGCGTATCTTTTACTTTTTCGCTTAATACTTTTAAACGGTCAGCATACTCATGAGCAGCTTTAGGATCATGAATCGAGCATGGTCCAATGACGACAAACAAGCGTTTATCATTACCATCCAAAATATTACGAACGGTATTACGTCCTTTAAGTACAGTTTGAGAGGCGATTTCTGATAAAGGAAGATCACGTTTGAGTTCTGCAGGAGTAATCAAAGTTTGGATACTTTTAATGTTAACGTCGTCGATATCTGGCTGAGAAACTGGATTTGACTGTAGAGTATTCATTGCTGTCACAAATTCAATCGAAAGAAGAGGTTAATTTGTCTACGAATATAGCACGAAAAACCGATTGATTAACTAGCGATTAAAACAAATTGTGTATAAACAATCGGCTATTTAAGACTTAAACTATTGTCGTAGAATGAGTTGTGTGTTGATTCATGACCACTTGAGCTGTTTCAACAGGCTTAGGTTTTGCTTTTACAGGATTCACAATAAAGTTTAAACCGAGTGCGAAGAGCGTTATCCCTAATATTTTTCTGATAAATCTTTCAGGCAATCGAGAGCTAATCAGTGTACCTACAACAATGGCAGGAATAGAGCCAACCAATAACCACATTAATAAGCTGAAATCAACATTGCCAGAAGACATATGGCCTAAGCCAGCGACAGCTGTTAATAATACTGCATGCACGACATCCGAGCCGATAATGCGAATCATAGGTAAATTTGGAAACATTAAAACCAATGCCATAATACCGAAAGCACCCGCCCCAACAGATGAAAGGGTAACCAACACACCTAATACAACGCCCATAATCCAAATATAACGGCGTTTGTGTTGGAGAGCATGCTGTTCACTTTCCATATTCGCTTGTTCACGATTTCTAAAACGATCAAAAAACTTCTCAATCTGAGCACGAAATATAATTGAAATGCCTGTTAAGGTCAGCATCACGCCTAACACCATAGTAAGCACTGATTTATAGTGCGTAGATTGACTAAGATGATGCTCAAGTACCCAAGTTGTGGCAAAGGAAGCAGGGATACTACCCAGTGCAAGCCATATGACAATCGGCCAGACAATATTTAGTTTTTTGGCATGAACCAAAGAACCACAAAACTTAGAGATCGAGGCATAAAGCAAATCTGTACCAATCGCAATATGAGGTTCAATTTTGAATAAACTGATTAGGATTGGTGTCATCAATGAACCACCGCCGACACCAGTGATTCCTACGCAGAAACCAACCAATACGCCAGCTAAAATAAATTCAATGGGACCAAACATTGCTGATATGCCTAATTTATACAGAAAACAGCATATCTTATGCTTGTTTTGTATAAGGCGTTGTGATGAAAAATGATTTACTTATGCAAAAAAAAGATAAAGAAATTATGTTGAATCAGTTGGAAATGTTATCGATCGTTATTTAATTGCATTGAGTAAATAAGATCATTTATTCTGTCAAAATGCTAGGATGCAATTTAACAAAGATCTTATGTTTAGAGTTATTCGGATAATTTTCGTCTTTTTAGCGATTTGTTTTACGACAAATAGCTATACGAGTACGTTCGAAATTAATGAAAAACATAACATGGAAGCAAAACTTTTCGCTCCACATAAAAATGCTCATCATTGTGAAATGAGTCAGCATGTAGTTGGGATGTTCGACGAAATAGATCAAAAACACTGTAATAAGAGTTTTTGTTGTTTAGTGATAATGTTGGATGTAATGCATTCTTTGTTTGATCAATCAATGGATTACACCAGTTCTTCTCATTTTAATTATTCTGATGTTTTAACAATTGGTATCCATCATGTACCTTACAGACCTCCAAGTGTCTGATAATAAATTACAAACTAAAATTAACTTTATTATAGATAGGTATCATTATGTTAAATCTAAAAAAAATCACGCTAGCAGCAGTATTTTTTATCGTAACAGCTCCAACATTTGCAGCGTCTGATTGTTGCAAAGAAATGGTAAATAAAAAGGATTGCTGTGAAAAAATGAAGTGTTGCAAAGAAAAAGTGGACACAGCTGAAGAGCATAAAAACCACAATCATTAATTCATTTAAGATAAAAGATATTCATTCCTGATGGAGTGAATATCTTTTACTATGAGCTTTCTCTTTTCTTATTTTGTTTTAGTGGATTAACCCATAAGATCAAAAAGAAGGTAATTGGGGTGGCGAAGATCCACCAGCTAATAAAACCAATAGAACGACCATATTCCCAACAGAGTAAACCGCCAGCGGTGAAAAAACTAAAGAAAGCAAGATATCTCAAGATCAATCTAAATTGTTTGATGTGATGCTGATATGGGGATTTATTGATTCTTTTATCGCTACATTCGTAGACGATGAACATACCAATCAAGATGAGAAACATACTTATAAGGATCATGTTGCCACCTTTGATTTAGCTAATTTTGTCATGATCTTTTGTGTTGCTTTCATTTGAATGGGTTGGATGTTGCGATATATAAATAAGGCGAACAATGCACAAAAAATGAAAAATAGATCTATTCGTAAAAACAGCCAATAACTATTTAAATTTGAAACTAATTGATTATTAATTAGATAAATAAGGTTGTAGCTTGGCAAGCTGATTGCGAGTAAGCCGAAAATAGCAATTTGAGATTTCCATAAATACTGTTTCTTTGTGAATAAAGCTACGATAAAGCTGAAGAGCCAAATGCTAAAGAACGTATAAATTTCATAGTTTGGCGTGTTTTCTGAGATATGTACGAAACGATTTGCAAATAAATAGCTCAGCATAGCGATAGGTAAGCCGATAAAAGTTGCAATATTCAAACGGTCAACCAAGTAGTAACCAAAATGGAACTGATTTGACTTATTTTGAATCTGACGTTTTAAGCTCCATAACAACAAACCTGAAGCAATCATTAAACAGCCTAGAATCCCAGAAAGGAAAAAAGCCAGTCTAAGGATTGGTTGAGCGAAAGTCGCCATATGAAGGCTATAAACGCCAAAATTCAAAGTTGCAATAGGACTGTTATTTCTCGTATTCGTTAGAATTTTACCTGTATGGTTAAAACTGATTTGGGCTTGATCAAGTGTAATCGAACGATCTTCAAGTTGCTTAAAGGTAATGATTGCTTGATCTGTATTGGGATTTTTTGCCTCAATGGTGGCTAGTGCTTGATTTCCCCATTGCTGGTGGACCTGTTTCAATAATTCAGATACAGGTACAGCTTTAAACGGCAGAGGCACTGCATTTGATTGCTGTGTTTCGGTAATGGTTCGAATTTCAGTAAAATATTGATAAGGATTATCTGGATAGAGTTTTTTCATCCCTAAGGGTAGATACAGATAAAAGAATATAGCCAAACCTGTAAAAGTAATGGTCAGAAAGAAAGGTAGTGCTACAACCGAAGATACGTTATGGAAATCAAGCCATGAGCGTTGAGACTTGAATGTTCTTAAAGTAAAAAAATCAGTAATTATTTTTTTGTGAGTAATAATCCCTGAAATTAAAACAATAAGCATTACAAATGCCGCTAAACTTGCAATTAATCGCCCAATCAAAACAGGCATTCCATACAATTGATAATGGAAACGATAGAAAAACTCTCCGCCTTGCGTTGCTGAAAGCTGTAATTCTTGTCCTGTATTTGCATCTAAAGTACGACTTTCATAAGCACCGTCAGCTTTCTCCCAATAAATTTTATTTACGGGTTGATCCTGATTGGCGATGCTTAAAAACCATGATTTCGCATCTGTAGCATTTTTTTCCAAATACTGTGTTGCAGTTTGAATTGCTGTGTCTTGATTAATTTGATATTCAGCCAGTTGTGGTTGCATCCACAGGTTTATATGGTGGCGATAGTAGGAACTCGTTCCCATTAAAAAAATAGCAAATAATAACCATCCAAAAATTAATCCAGTCCATGCGTGCAACCATGCCATTGATTGGCGAACACCTTTATTTCCCATTAACTTAGACCTACTGATAAGCCAAACAAAACGGCCAATAAAATTGAGCTAATCAAAGTAAGTTTAATTAAAGAATTGGTGCAGAAGCCGATGAGGACGAAACAAACATAAAATAGGATAGAGATAAAGGCTGCCAAAAAGATAGCTTCGGCTTTGGCGAATAAGGAGGCAAATAATTCAGTAAGACTTAAGCTCAAATACAGCATACAGAAATAACCCAATACAAATATCAGAACGAAACGATAGAAAATACTCATTCGGTAGACAAATGATGGGGAAGCTGACTTGGCCATAAGTGTACTTATAAAGGTAGAAAGGGAGATAAAGAATCACATATGTAAATGATTCTTGTTTATCTTAATGATTCATGTATCAGTACGCAATCTGTAAATCATCGCAATTCTAGATAATTTTTTGATTGTAAAATGATTTATTAGATTGGGATCATTTTCACCAATCGAGAACAAATTAAATTATTTACAGTGATTCGATGTAAAATCATTCTGTTAGAATCTTTTAAACTTTTGAATGGGGCGCAGGTCTTGTTAAAGCAAAAACTAAAAATTGGCATCGTTGTCGGGGAAGTTTCAGGAGATACGCTCGGGGTAAAACTCATGCGGAGTTTTCGCGAACAAGGAATTGATGCTGAGTTTGAGGGGATTGGCGGTCCACAAATGATCGCAGAAGGTTTTCATAGTTATTATCCTATGGAAATATTATCTGTTATGGGGATTGTAGAAGTTTTAAAAGATCTGAAAAAGTTGTTTGCAGTACGCGATGGTTTGGTTGAACGTTGGACAGAGCGTCCAGTTGATATTTTTATTGGTATTGATGCGCCTGATTTCAATTTGCGTTTATCGAAAACGATCAAGGAAAAGAATCTACCGATCAAAACAGTACAATACGTAAGCCCATCAGTATGGGCATGGCGTCAGGGGCGTGTTCATGGCATCAAACGTAGTATTGACCTTGTATTATGTCTATTTCCATTTGAAAAAACATTCTATGAAAATTATGAGGTTGCGGCTGCATTCGTTGGACATCCGCTCGCTAAACAATTGCCATTAAAAAATCCAATTATTGAAGCAAAACATCAACTCGGTTTATCTGCAGATAAAATACATATTGCATTATTACCTGGTAGCCGTCGTGGTGAAATTGAACGTTTATTGCCTTTACTCACTGGTGCTGCAGAGATTCTACATCGTAAATATCCTGAGTTAGAGTTTCTGATTCCTGCCATTAATGAAGCACGTAAACATCAAATTGAACAGGGCATTTTAAATCTAGATATCACACTCAAGTCGAAAATTCATATTCTGGAAAACATTGATTCAGAATCAAAAATTGGCCGTATGGTGATGAGTGCCAGTGACATTGTGGCACTTGCATCGGGTACAGCAACGCTGGAAGCCATGCTATTACATCGACCGATGGTAACTTTTTATAAGTTGAATTGGTTAACGTATCTTATTGCAAAATTCTTAGTCAAAATTCCATATTACTCATTACCCAATATTATTGCCGGTAAGAAAGTGATCGAGGAACTTATACAAGCCGATGCTACCCCACAAAATTTAGCTGCTGACATTGAAAGATTGATGGATCATGAAACAGCACACATTCAAATGATGCAACATTTGAGTATGCATAAACGATTGATTTCCGGAGATACTGAGGATCCAGTTCAAGCGATTTTGCATTGTCTGGAAACTGAGTCGAATTAAAAAAAAGGTGGCTTATAAATGCCACCTTTTTACTTATGCACGTAGAATTAACTCATAACCAGTGTATTTACGAATATTGATGACACCAATGTCCAATAATAAATACTGACCTTTAATACCCTGTAATACACCACGGATTTTTGGGGTTTTATCTAAATTCAAGGATTTAATTTTTTCAGGATAATGCTCAACAGGGTAAATGAATTCATGTGGCAATTCATTGTCTAAGAACTCTAAACCCTCATCAAACTCAAGATTTTGACTGAACTCCTCACGAATGCTTTGAATTTTTGGAGCAAACTCCTCGATGATTTGATCACGTTGTTCAACCAAGTTCAGTGGTTCTGCTTCACCTTTAAGGAGTTTTCGCCAGTCAGTCTTGTCTGCAATCTGTGTCCCGAACATGGTTTCTAAATGTCCTGATAAACGGCGTGAACCGACTTTAAGAATAGGAAGTGCTTGAGTTGCCCCTTGGTCCAACCAACGTGTTGGCATATTTACGATACGAGTAATCCCGATTTTGAGCGCACTCGAATTTGCTAAATATACAATATGGGGTTGGAAGCAGACTTGATGTGCAAAATCATCTTCACGACAAGTACCAAGATGATAATGACAAGTTTCAGGCTTCATAATACATAAATCACATTCAGCTTTGGTCTTAAAGCACTTAAAACAGTGTCCTTGTGAATATGATTTGGGGGTTTTAGCTCCGCAAGAGGTACAAAAAATATTACCAGTCCATTCAATTTCAAGTTCTTGACCAAGATTAAATGGCAGGTCAGTTTCTGAACGATCTAATATAAATTTATATTCAACATTTGCCTTGTGCGTTGATTGATCAGTTACACTATGCGCTGTGAGTGCTGCATGCATTTTATGACAAATGCCTTGTAGTTCCATGAATAAACTCTCATCTTTCTCAATCAAGGGGGGCAGTTATGGCTGAACAAAATGTCATCACTTCTATGCTAGACGATTTATCTCAGGAACAGCCTATACATACTGCACTTTGTATTGGTCAACAGATTGACCAAAATGCTTCAATTCAATGGGATTATTTTAACGTAACTGACTTCTTAAATCTGCCTTTTACACAGCGTTATGATTTAGGTTTTGTATTATTTGATACAGAAGAAATGCAAATTATCACCGAAACACAAAAAGCACAGTTATTGGTGAAGCTACGAGACCTTATGGCTAAAAGAATTGTGGTTGTGAGTAAGATTGATGACGAAAAATTATTACGCTCACTTGGTTTTACCCAATTAATTGATAAAACGACACATGAAAGCAATTTTGCCTTGTGGCAGTTTAATATTTTGACCTATAAACATGTGCCTGATTGGTTTAATTCCAAGTTTTGGGCGAACCCAGAGAACTGGAATAAATTTCGTTGGTAAATCACTATATGATGATCTATTTGATCAATATTATCTGATTGAATATGTGTTGCAAGTTCTTGCAAAAATTAACAATTCAACTTTGTTTTGTACTTTCAAAGCAGCGTATGCTTTTTGGATAAATATTCCAAAGGAACATATGTGTCATGACAGATTTAACCAATATCGTTGAGATGTTAGCAAAGCAAGCTTTAGGCGGTCAGCAACAATCGAGTGGTGGACTTGGTAGTATTCTTGGCTCTGTATTAGGACAACAAGGCAACTCCAACCAACAGGGCGGTTTGGGCGGAATACTCGGTTCTGTGCTTGGCCAGTTGAATGGAGGTAATCAACAAAGTAGTGCTAAAGGTGGAAATTCAGCTCAAACTTTGCTCATAGCCGTTTTACCCCTAATTTTGGGTTGGATTCAAAAACAAGGTGGTTTGCAAGGTGCGTTGGACAAATTAAAAAATGCAGGTTTGGCGAACCAAGTACAAAGTTGGGTTGATCCTAATCAGCCAAATAATACAGATATACCAACTCAAAACATGCAGAGTTTGTTTGACGATCAAGATGTAGAGCAGGTTGCTCAGCAGACTCAAGCACCTAAACAGGAGATTTATGGTGCGATCGCTTCTGTTTTACCGCAGGTGATCGACTCTCTAACGCCACAAGGGAGCGGCACTAATCCACAAGAAGCAAATAATGATATTCAAAATGTTTTGAATCTAGTGGGTGGTTTTTTAAAAAAATAGTTGTTTATTCTCTGTGAAGCTAAAGCTCATATCCAAATGAGCTTTAGGTTTTGAATAATGCATAATTGCATTGTGGCGATAATACTTCAATAAAATTTTGAACAAAAGCTAAGATGGTTTAGGGAATGTTATGAGTGTGGCAGGGTCAGGAGTTGGCTTCTTTTTAATATTTTTTATCTATTTCGTCATCACTTTACCGATGTTGATACTTGTTGCTTTTTTTATTAAAGAGTTCCGACAAAAGTTATTTATCTTTTCATCTCTCTTATCGATTTTATTTATACCATCTTTATACAAAGACGTTTATTTTGTAGTAGAAAAAAATATTTGGGAAAGCTCCCAATTACTTGGAATAATTTGGCTGTTTTTCTCCACGATACTGCTGATCATACTTTTAATTTATTATGTTTTAAGAAAGGATCATTTTTTTAAAATTTTATGGTATTCATTTATTTCAATTGTTTTCATGAATGTAGTGGCAACGATTTATCTATTCTCTAAATGAAAAAAGGGCATAAAGCCCTTTTTTACTGATTAGGAAATAAGCTTCAAATTAGAAGTTATATTCCATACCTAAACCAATAGTTGTTTTCTTATCATCTTTCACTAACCAATCACGTTTTTGCTGACCAACTACGCCATAGAAACGTGCTTGTTTATTGATTTGATAATCAGCACCTAGACCATAAAGATCTTGTTTACGATCATCACGACCATTCGACTCTGTCGTAGCAGAAATATACTGTGCTTTTAACTTAATCGGAGTAGAAGGGATCTTGTATGCTGCTGTTACACCATATGCATCTTCTTGTAGACCTTTATAAGAGGTTACATCAGAACCACTGGTTGTCGTCACAGTATCATCTGTAGGTTGAGCAGTTTGCCATAAAGCGCCCAAAACAAAACCATCAAAACCTAATTTCGTGAAATCAAGTGAACCTGTTACACGGATTGCATCTGTATAAATACCAGATAATCCATATGCGCCATATTTAGATGCGATGCCATAGTTTCCTGCTACTGCGGCAGCTAAACCATAGTCTTTATTGTCGTAAGTAATCGATGCTGAAACGCCATCACCAAAACCATCACGACTGCCTTTGTAGCCTTTAGCTGCATTTTCCGTACTAGATGACTCTTCACCTTGTTGGAACATCACGTTGAAAGCCAACCCACCTAATAATTTTTTGTCAGTTTCGAAACCGATCACATTTTTTAAACGATCTTCACCTGCTAAAACAGCAGTCATATCGAGTTCATTGTGATCATTAAAAATATCTTGATTATTACCAGCTGCAGTTTTGAAATAAGAGTCGTATTGACCTACTTTTAAAGTACCTACGCCTTCTGATTTAAGACCGATAAAGCGATTACGGTTTGTGAAAGATTGGTCACCATCACCATCTGCATTGATTTGCCATTCAATTAAATAAACAGCAGAAAGGTTTTCAGTTAATTTTTCTTCACCTTTAATGCCGATACGAGACGCATTAGAATTTACTTTTGTTACGCTTTCATCTTTAAAGCCATTTTTATCAATTTGGTCCAAAGTCACATTGAGCTTACCATACAATGTAGGTGCTGCTTGTGCTGCATTCATGGCTAAAGTTGCTACAGTAGCAGCAAGAAGCAATTTTTTCATTGAGATTTCTCCAAAACACTTTTTTGTAAATGGCTGTTGCCTTAGTTACTGTTATAAGTTTGCTGGTGTACAAAAAGTTACATAGCTCACTAACTTGTATGCAGTATCGGTAAACTTTGTGACAGAGAAGTGAAGGAAAAATGACAGTTTAATGACGGTTAATGTAGAGTGAGAGTTAGTTTTATTATTGATTTTTATACAAATAGTCAAAAATAAAAAACGGAGCCAAAGCTCCGTTTTATTGACATCAAGATTTAAAGCGCAGCTTTGATCTTTTCAGCCAGCGATTTAATCTTTTCTTGATCACCCATTTGGGCAGCATGACGACCTAGTTCATGGATTGAACTTGGGATCAAATGAAAATGTACGTGAGGTACAGTTTGACCAGCAGGGGCACCGTTTAGTTGCATTAATACAATGCCTTGTACGTCTAGCGCCTTTTCCATCGCCTGAGCAACTTTCTGCACGATCTGAATCGTATAAGCAGCGGCATCGGCAGGGAGGTCTAGTAAGGTAACCGCTGGGGTCTTTGGAATCACTAAAGTGTGACCATCGGCTTGAGGCATGATATCCATAAACGCAAGAACTTGTTCATCTTCATAAACTTTTATCGCTGGTAATTCACCACGCAGGATTCTTGCAAAAATATTTTGGTCATCGTATGCCATGATTAGTCCTTTAAAATAATTCTCATTGAATAAGTCGATAACTTTTATCGACGTTAATCAAGAGAATAGGCTTATTTACAATTCAATTCTTTTTGACGTGCTTTGATTTCATCTAAGCGTTGTTGTTCTTTTTCAGAAAACTTAGGCTTAGTTGTGTGGCAGTTTTCATTACCGTATTTTGCTTTCGCATCAGCATCTTTGAAGCAGAAACCTTTAGATGCATAGATAAGGTTATAGTTATCTTGTAACTTTTTACATTCTTGCTCTGAAGCGGAAGCTTGCATACTGAAACTTGTCAGTGCGGCGAAACTTGCAAAAACTGCAACTGTAAACTTCTTCATGAGGTATTCCTCTCGTTATGAATAAGCACTAAGTTGAACCTAGCGCATGTACTAATATAAGGTTTATTGATGAAATTTCAATAAAACTGTATTATTCGAGTGTAATTTTACTCCATAATTTATTCTTAATTTTAGAAAAAATTGTTTTATATCAATAACTTTAAAGTAATTTGGATATAGTGGACTCTTTAGTTTTTAGACAGATTTGTCTGATCCAACCTCTAAATTTTAAAATTTAATTAAGCGATTTTACACTTCTAGCTTAATGTTTTGATGTTGGAACTCATAAATTTTAGTCATAAGACATTCACGGAATAGTTTGTTAGATTATGTGACTTTTATAGTAATTAACGGAATTATGAAGAAATTATTAATTGCATATACACTGGGATTAGGTCTCGTTGGCTGCGCATCTTCGAATTATGAAAGTATAAATAAAGCTCCAGTTGTTCCTAAAAATGAAGCTTACAATAGCTTTAAGATGACTGAGCATGGCATTATCACTGATCAGGATGTACATAACTTATCTGAACATGCCAATCTGAATACGAAATACACGATAAGCTTCTGAATAAAGCATATTTTAGCTAGAGATTCTACATAAAATAGCCCTTGAACTTTAGGGTTCAGGGTCAAAGAGATGCTAAATTTAGTTACCTAGAGCAGCAGACTCATAATCCGATGCTCTAGGTCGTAGTACAAAGCATTAGCTTTTTTGTAATGACTATATTTTACTGTTTGATAAATTATGTGAATTAAAGAATAAGAGCTTTATAAAATGAAATACTTAATACTCGCAATAATTTCAATTTTAATGTCAGTTACTACTTTTGCCAGAGAAACGAATTCAATGCGTTCCGCCTATGAGCTTGTGAGCATTGGAGATAGTGAAAGTGATTTATTTAGAAAAATGGGGAAGTCTTATCCACGATATTTCAAACATAAAGATGGCCGATCTTTCTGTCATGCAACAGAATATGTTTATGAGGTCGATATGCAGGTTTATACGGTTTGGGTATGTAATGGAAAGATATTTAAAATTGATGTGAATAGTAAATAATTTTTTTCACTAGAAATCTAGTTAAAAACCGTTCAAAAAGAGCGGTTTTTTAACGTAATAATTAACGTAAGGTTTTAAGTTTTAGATTTATTCCAATGTAATTTTACTCCATGATTCATACATTTTCACGGCAGCCGAAAAGTCACTATTAGGCTCAGCTGTCAAACTTGCCGCTTGGATTAGACTTTGTGTCAAAGAGAGGATTGGTGCAGGTAGTTTTGCATCATGAACTAAATCTAAAGCAATTCCAGTATCTTTCGCTAGCAATGGTAGGGCAAAGGTCACAGGAAATTCACGGCTTAACACACGTTGCGGAAAAATATTTTCAGTGACGAGACTTTTACCACTCGATGCATTGATACAATTTAATGCTGCATCGAGATTTACACCATGGGCTTTTAGAGTAGAAAAGCCTTCTGCAACTGACCATAAATTTACCGCGAGTAGCATATTATTAATCGCTTTTACTGCGAAACCAGCACCAGAATTGCCTACATGTTGAATCAACTTACCTAATGCAGCCATCGCTGGGTAAGCACGTTCAAATGCACGAACATCACCACCCACCATAAAAGTTAAAGTTGCATTTTCAGCACCAATCGTTTGACCACTTACAGGAGCATCAAGAAAATCGATATTTTGAAGTTTTAATTTTTCAGCTAACCGCTGAGCAGCCTCTGGCACTCCACTGGTACAGTCGATCCAAATCGCACCTGATTTAATCTCAACACTGTCAATTAGTGTTTCAACATCTTGGCTCGTGGGCAAACAAGAAAAAATAATATCTGCTTGTACTGCCTTGGATAGTTCAACTGCTGTGGTTCCGTATTCTGTCGCATGTTGTTCAGCTTTGCTGAAATTTCGATTCCAAACCAAGACTGTATCGAAATGTTTGGGTAAATGTGCCGCCATGCGATAGCCCATAGCGCCTAAACCGATAAATGCAACAGATTGAATCATTGTCTACCTTCTTATTAGAGTTGATCGTTCTGATAGCCAATTTGTAAGTGTTGGCCAGAACTCAATTGAACTATTTTGACTAGACATTAAACCTAAATGTCCGCCCGGTATCAAGGTAAACGTCACATCTTGGCTACTTGTCAGTTGTGTTAAAGGAAAAGCGGCATCTGCTGTAACCAATTGATCACTTTTCCCTGCACCGACCAAAAGTGAGCAATGAATATTTTTCAATTCAATGGTTTTGTTCTTTAAGGTTATTGCGCCGTTCTTCAAAGGATTTTGCATCCAGACATTAAATAGCATGTCTTGGTTAATACCACCCGGATAATCGATCATGTTGTTTAAAAAATGGCTCAGTGTTGCATCTTCTTGGACAAGTTTAAGGTTATCCAAGTTTTTTAATAATTGGATGTTGCCATCAATCCAGCCTTTAGGATCAAGGAGTTTAAATCCAAGGGAGTTTAAAAAACCCGGAGAATGGATCATTACTTTTGGTAAGCGGTTATAAATGTAATCTTTAATTTTTTCATTCCGTGAGGTCACATAAGCGAGTGTTTTATAAAGTTTGCCGATATAACCAGATGCATAACTATCAATTGGGCTACCAAGCACCACGAGATTTTTAACAGCATTAGGTTGATGTCGTGCGGTATAAAGCGTGACAAAGATACCAGCCATACTCCAACCATGTAGTGAAATTTTTTCAGATTTAGAATGCTTTTGAATTGCTTCAATACAACGTGGAATAAACTTATCAAGAAAGGAAAGAAAATTAATTTGATAATTTTTATAGGTGAGCTTACCCCAATCAATCAGATAGACATCAAAACCAGCCTCTTGGAAATGTTTGACTAAAGAGCGATAAGGATAGAGGTCATAGATATCCATGTTGATGGCGAGTGGAGCAACAAAAACTAGTGGCTCTTTGTAGCGTTTATTCTCAGATGCATAAAAGCGCACACGGGTTTGTTTAAATTGCGCGATGACTTGATAGGGTGTTGATTGGGACAGCACGAGTTTGTCAGATTCAAATACGCGCATAGCGAGATGTTTAAAATTTCTTTTTTGCTGTTCCACAAGCGATTTCATCTATGAAAGTCTCATCATGAGTCAAGATTGTACGAAGTCTAAGCGATAATTTCATCTTATGCCTTGACCTTAAATACATTAGGCGATCAAAATGTTGGCATATATTTAGACAGGATTTGATCCCCCCCTTTATAAAAGTTATTACTTTTTATAAAGGAAGATTAAGACCATTGATCATAAGGCATATAAAACGATGAATCCAAGCGATGATTTAGAATACCAACTTGAAACACTGGCCATTCGAACAGGGCATGATCGTACCTTTGAAGGTGAACACAGTGAGCCTATTTTTTTAACATCATCGTTTGTCTGTGAGAGTGCTGCTGATGCTGCTGCCAAGTTTTCTGGGCAAATCGCGGGGAATACGTATTCACGGTATACCAATCCGACTGTACAGGCATTTGAGAAGCGTTTGGCGGTGCTTGACGGTGCAGAACGTGCTGTAGCGACCAGTTCAGGTATGGCGGCTGTGCATGCGATCTGTATGGCCTATTTAAAAGCTGGTGATCACGTAATTTGTTCGCGTGCTGTTTTCGGCTCAATCATTGCTTTATTTGAAAAATACGTCGCTAAATTCGCAGTTGAAGTCACCTTTGTTGATTTGGGGGATCTTGAGGGCTGGAAACAAGCGATTCGTCCAAATACACGTTTACTCTTTATCGAAACACCATCTAATCCATTGGCACAAGTGGGTGATATGCAGGCAATCGCGGATATTGCACATGCACATGGTGCCTTGTTTACCGTAGATAATTGCTTCTGTACGCCAGTATTACAACAACCGATTAAATTTGGTGCGGATCTAGTTTTGTATTCAGCAACGAAGTATATCGATGGCCAGGGGCGTGCTTTAGGTGGTGCGGTAGTTGGAAAACATGATTTACTTGAAGAAGTTAATGGAGTCATCCGTACTTTAGGTAACTCAATGAGTCCATTCAATGCTTGGGTTTTCTTAAAAGGCCTAGAAACATTAAGTATTCGAATGAAAGCACATTGTGAGAATGCACAGAAACTATCGGAATGGCTACAACAGCATGACAAAGTAGAAAAAGTCTATTACGCAGGCTTACCGAACCATCCTGGTCATGAGCTTGCTAAGAAACAGCAAAAAGGTTTTGGTGGTGTAGTATCGTTTGTAGTGAAAGGTGAGCGCCAAGGTGCTTGGACTGTGATTGATAATACCCGTTTCTTATCCATTACCAGTAATCTGGGTGACGTTAAGTCAACAATTACCCATCCAGCAACCACCTCACATGGTAGAATGTCAGCTGAAGCTAAACAAGCCGCAGGAATTGAAGAAGGCTTAATTCGTGTGTCTGTTGGTTTAGAAGACATTAATGATATTATTCGCGATTTATCACGCGGTTTAGATTTAATTTAACGAGAGAAACTTATGAACATTAATATGCTCATGCAGCAAGCTCAGCGCATGCAAAAGGATATGGAATCAAACCTTAAAAAAGCCAAAGAAGAGCTTGCAAATACAGAGGTTCATGCTGAGGCTGGTGGTGGTCTAGTTAAAGTGACGATGACTTGCCGTAATGTCGTTAAACGTATTGAAATCAGTCCGGATCTTTTACAGGACGAAGCAGATATGATTGAAGATTTGATTGCAGCAGCCATGAATGATGCAGCTCGTCAAGCTGAAGCAATTTCTGAACAAAAACTTCAAGCTGCTAATTCTGGTATGGGCTTACCACCAGGTTTATCTGGTTTATTCTAATTTCAACTCCCTAAGTTTTTCATATCAAACTTAGGGAGTCGTTTTTCTATAAATAATCGAGTTGATTTGTGTTTAGTGAAAGATTTGAACAATTAGTTCAAGCATTGCGTATTCTACCAAGTGTTGGACCAAAGTCTGCACAGCGTATGGCATTGCATTTATTGATGAAGAACCGTGAAGGTGCTTTTGCTTTATCATACGCTTTGCATGAAGCATCTAGTCATATTCATGAATGTCACATTTGCCATTCTTTAACAGAAAATGAAATCTGTGATATCTGTGCATCAGCTGAGCGTGATGAGCAGTTGTTATGTGTAGTTGAATCCCCAGCAGATGTAATGGCAATTGAGCAAAGTGGTAGTTTTAGAGGGAAGTATCATGTCTTAGGTGGTCATTTATCGCCATTAGACGGAATCGGACCTGAAGAAATTGGAATTCCTTATTTAATTCAAAGATTGAGTGAAGGAAAAATTCAAGAAGTCATTTTGGCAACTAATGCAACTGTAGAAGGGCAAGCGACGGCTCATTATTTAGTCGAGGCAACCAAACATTTACCAATTCATATGACACGTATTGCACAAGGCGTACCACAAGGTGGTGAGTTGGAATATGTTGATAGCCATACTTTGAGTCAAGCTGTGCATAACAGAATGCGAATGAAATAATAGTAAAATTGCCTTTTATAGATATTTATTTTAAATTCATGCTGTTAATTTAAACAAATAATTAACTTTTACATTTTGTCTAACATAATTCTAGATCTATTTTGTGCAATGTATGGCACTATGTAGCAGGCGAAAAGGATTTTCGTTTTTTTGATTATAGGGAAGAGGAGTAATTTCATGTACAAATGGAATACTGATTTAGTTTTGCATTTATTTTGTTTGAGTGATCACTGTCTATCGATAGTTTGATTGCAAATGGTTCTTTTTTATTATATTTGAGCAAATATGTTTCAGTTTATCCAGCAGCAAGAAGATTTAGCTGTTCTCCTCCACAAAATGGAACATTGTTCCACTTACGCACTTGATACTGAGTTTATTAAGGTTGATACCTTATATCCAAAACTGGGTGTATGCCAAATTAACATCGATGGTCAGGTTGTATTACTTGATGGTGCAGCATTAGATCTCACACATTTTTGGCAAAAGGTGTTTAGTGCTCAGCAGAATATCTTTCATGCATGTAGTGAGGATATTGATTTAATTTATCACTACGCCGACAAAAAGCCGTTACACAATATTTTTGATACACAAATTGCAATGGCTTTTCTAGGTAATGGTTTGCAGGTCAGCTATCAAAATGCACTCAAAACTTATTTAGATATTGAGATAGAGAAAGATCAAACACGCTCAGATTGGTTGGCACGTCCTTTAACGCCACAACAGATGAGTTATGCTGCGAATGATGTATTGTATTTACCAAAGCTTGCTGATGCATTAAAACGCGACTTAGAGTGTAAAGGGATGTATTACTATGTTTTGGAAGATTGTCAGAATTTAACCAAAGAAATTGGTACAGATACACCACTTGCTGAGCTTTATACCGATATTGGGAATTATCGTCATTCACGTCGTGAGTTGATGCAGTTACAACAATTAAGTATTTGGCGTGAACAAATTACCAAAGCTATGAATCAACCTCGTAGTTTTATTCTAAAAAATTCAACGATGATTGATCTAGTCGAGAAAAATCCACGTAATACTTTTCAGCTTGCACAGGTCAAAGACATTCGACCGAATATTGTACGAGAACATGGAAAAATCATTTTAGATCTTTTGAAGTTCCTGCCTCCAGAAGATGAGTGGCCGCTTAGAATTGCACGTCCAATTAAAAATAATTCAAAAGAGTTAGCCCCGAAAGTTGATCAATTAATTGATCATGTTGTTGGTCAAACATCTATTCCTAAAGAAGTATTGTTGCGCAAAAAGTGGCTTCATGCGATTTATGAACATGTTGTATTTGGTTTAGATGAACAAGTTTTACCAGATTATTTACTCGGTTGGCGTTATGAGCTTTTAACAAAGCCTCTCATTGAACTTTTGCATCAGGATAGAGAATACTTAACGATGCAAATGAAGATTTCTAGGTAAAACTCAGTAGAAAAAAATACGACTATGGCGTTAACATTCCTTAATGTACCTGTGGTTTTTTTCATGTATCCTGTTTAAGTCTATTAATGCCTGATTGGCTTGATGGTCACGAAGATTGACAAAGGTTGTGAGTAAACATGCACTGCGATATTTATAGATCGAGCAAAAAAGACGAAATGTATATGTACATTGCTCGTCCGAATTATCCTGATGACAAAGAGCCGGAAAACCTATTTGAAGGTATTCCTGAAGCTGTCTTACAAGCATTTGGTCGGGCTACTTTTGTAATGCATTTAGAGTTACATGCTGAACGAAAATTGGCTCGTGCGAATGTTTTACATGTTTTGGATTCTTTACAAACCAAAGGTTTTTTTATTCAAATGCCGCCAGAAGGATTAATCAATCCGAATGCGGTAGAACCAGAGGGCTTGCGTGGTGCTTGAAACATTAACCGCAGTATGGGCAAATATTCTTTCAGTACTGGATCAATTTCCTGAGGAAAATGTTGCGGTCATTGTTTATGTTACTGGAACAGTCATTGCACTATGGTGTTGGTATCGTTTGATGTCACGATTACCTAGCCCAATAGGTGGAATCTTATGGATCATTGCGTTTGCTGTACTTGCAACACCAACAATTTCAGAAGGTCCGAATTCAGGAATTGCACCTGCAATTTTTGGATTGATCTTTGGGGTATTAACCAAAGAACATGTGTTGGTTTGGGCGAATCTATCTTTGATTTTATTTGTCATTGGTATTGGTTTGGCCATAGGTTTTTGCTGGTCCAAATACACCACTAATAAAAAAGCTGCTCGCTCAGTTTAAATATTCACATAAAGTTAGATACAGAAAAATAAGGTTTTTAAATGTCTGCTGATACTCAACACTTTACTGGTACAGATCAATATATCGCAACTGATAGCCTGAAACTTGCTGTGAAAGCAGCTCGAGCTCTGCAAAAACCATTATTGGTGAAAGGAGAGCCTGGTACAGGCAAAACCTTGCTGGCCGAACAGGTTGCAGAAAGCCTAGGGCTAAAATTGATTACTTGGCATATCAAGTCAACAACCAAGGCACAGCAAGGTTTGTATGAATATGATGCTGTTTCGCGTTTACGTGATAGCCAGCTAGGTGATGATCGTGTCTATGACATTAAAAACTATATTAAGCCTGGTAAATTGTGGGAAGCATTTACGAGTGATGAGCGCTGTGTATTATTAATTGATGAGATTGATAAAGCAGATATTGAGTTTCCAAATGATTTATTACATGAACTCGATAAAATGTCGTTCTATGTCTATGAGACTGGTGAAACCATTACTGCCACGCAGCGTCCAATCGTGATTATTACTTCAAATAATGAAAAAGAACTTCCAGATGCGTTCTTGCGCCGTTGTTTCTTTCATTATATTGAGTTCCCTGATGAAGCAACAATGCGTGACATTATTGCAGTACATTTCCCAAGTATTTCGAACACTTTGGTCAGTGAGGCTTTACAGATTTTCTTTAAACTGCGTCAAGTACCAAGTTTGAAGAAGCCACCTTCTACGTCTGAACTGATTGATTGGTTAAGCTTATTGATGGCAGATGATATGCCAGAGGATGTGTTGCGCAACCATGATAAATCAAAAGCGATTCCGCCATTGTATGGTGCCTTAATCAAGAATGAACAGGATGTACAGTTATTAGAACGTTTAGCCTTTATGTCACGTCGTTAAGAGTGCTCGTAAATGTTTGTACGATTGTTCTATACCTTACGCAAATATGGCGTACCTGTTACAACACGCGAACTGATTGATCTGAATCAAGCGGTGGCTTCAGGTCTTGTTTTTGCGGATCAAGAAGAGTTTTATCAATTGGCTAAAACGGTTTTAGTCAAAGATGAGCGCTTCTTTGATAAATTTGATCGTGCCATGAAAGACTATTTTGATGGCATCGAAACCTTTGATTTAGATGAGTTGCTTAAACAAGTTCATAAATTGCCAAAAGACTGGTTTGATCTTGAATTATTAGAAAAACATTTAACACCAGAACAACGTGCTGAATTACAAAAGGCAGGATCTCTGGAAGAACTGATGAAGATGTTGGAAGAGCGTTTGCGAGAACAACATAAAAAACATCAGGGTGGCAATCGTATGATCGGCACAGGCGGAACTTCACCTTTCGGTGCATTTGGTGATCATCCTGAAGGTGTTCGTATCGGTGGTCCAGGGCGTAAACGTTCAGCAGTAAAAGTATGGGAACAACGCAAATACCAAAATCTTGATGATGAGCAGGTTCTCGGAACGCGTCAGATGCAAATCGCATTACGTCGTTTGCGTAAATTTGCGCGTCAAGGGGCTGCCGAAGAGCTAGATGTTGATAGCACGATTCGTGAAACTGCCAAACAAGGTATCTTAGATGTACAACTTGTTCCAGAACGTCGTAATCGAATCAAAGTATTAATGCTATTTGATGTAGGTGGTTCTATGGATGCCTATATCGCTGAGTGTGAAAAACTATTTAGTGCTGCTAAGTCAGAGTTCAAGACTTTAGAATATTTTTATTTCCATAATTGTCTTTATGATTATGTATGGAAAGACAATCATCGTCGTAGTTCCACACGTATGAACACATGGGACTTATTGCATACATACGGACGTGATTATCGGGTCATCGTTGTAGGTGATGCCAGTATGGCACCATATGAATTGAAATCTGTTGGTGGTTCAGTTGAATATATGAATGATGAAGCTGGAGACGTATGGTTAAGACGTTTGCGTCAGCACTTTGACAAAACGGCTTGGCTCAATCCTGAGGTAGAGGGTTATTGGCATTACACCCAAACAATTCATTGGATTAAAGAAATATTTGAAGATCACATGTATCCAATGACTTTAAAAGGTATCGAGGATATGACGCGTTATTTATCTCGCTAGGGATAAGACACCTGTAAAAGGTGTTTTATCCAAGACCAACCACAGTTGTGATATAGGCTGTAATGATGAGAATGAAAGAGCCTATAATCATTTCTAAAGAAATAGAAGAACGAAGTTTTTTTACATAAAAGTCTTGTTGCAAACGAGGGGTTAAATATAATTTGTTGCAAGCAGCTAAGAATAAAAGACTAGCAACGAGTAAAATTTTGAGAATAAAACCTTGTCCATACGCTGTATCAATCATTTCATTCCAGTTCTGAAAGAGTGTGAGTGCAACACTTGCTCCACAGATCAATAAAATCATGACGACAAAAACTGCAAGTTGTCCAAAACGAACCATATTTTTTTGTAATATTTCACCTTTTTCAGTTTGACTGCTTAGCCAAAGTGGATAGAGTGAACCCATCCATATGGATATAGTTAAGATATGTAGTGAGATGAGGAGTTGAGTTAAACTCCCAGAGTTTGTAGTATGCCCAAGTTTAGAAAAACTCAATATGATTGGGCTAAGTAAAAATAAAAGTACAAGCTTGTAAATTATTGAAAGAGATATGTCTTGCCGCTTAAGCTTAAATAAGATGAGCCCAAGCATTATGAAAAAACAAAAAGCTCGAATCAGGTGTGTATGACCTATTGGTGTTTGTATCAGAAAGTTAAAATAAAAAGAATTGAATACACCGAGAAGACCTGTATTGGAAAAACTTCCTACCAAAAATAGAAAGCCCAAAATACTGGATATTGCTCCAATCGTAGCTCCTAATGCTGTATATTTTAGAAGTTTTCTTTTTGTTGTAGATGCAAGTTCAAGGTAGGAATAACAGAAAAATCCACCGATCACAAAAGCTGTTCCCACATATAATCCTAGTTTTGCGATCCATATCATATATTCCCAATAATCAAAGAACATACTTATCCTTTTCTATAATTGTTCATTCTAAATGCCTCTTGATATTGTTTGATATGAAGAGGCTTTAATACTGTAAGTGATCAAGTTTATTTTGCTTGAAGTGTAAAGCGGTATTCTCCTTTCATATGATGACCATCAGCTCCCATAATCATCCAGAAAATGGTGTATTGACCTGCTTTCAGTTGTGGAATAGCGATGTCAAAGCTTTTTTTGTGGTCATGGTTGACTTGATAATTTAAAGGAATATTTTTACCTTGAGCATTAAGGAGTTTGATATTCATAAGCATTACTTCATCACCAAAATTTAAAGTGATTTTTTCAGGTGATTGAGTGATCACACTATTCATTGCAGGGGTTGCACTCAGCAAAGTTGTATGGGCAAAACTATGACTTGTCATAAATACTAAGCTAAGAAATAGAGCGCCTAAAATAGATTGTTTCATCATGCTATCCTTCGGTATTTATCATTTAGTGCGATAAGATGTTTATATTATAGAGGGAGAGAGAAATCTTCTCGATGACGAGAAGATTACATTTTTGTCATTTAAGCGGTGAGTTTTTGAACTGTATAACAAAGCGGATCAAACCATGATCAGATTCAACATGAATTGTTGCAGCATGTGCATCAATAATTGATTTAGTGATTGCAAGTCCAAGACCAGTACCGTCTTCTTTTCTTTGCCTCGCGGTATCTACTCGATAGAAACGATCGAACAATCGAGCTTGTTGATCTTTTAACAAGGTAACACCTTCATTTTGAATCGTAAAAATAGAGGAGGAAGCATGTTGTTCTAGTTTGATGAATATTGTTGAATTTGCTTGAGCATATTTAATTGCATTAGAGAGTAAATTACTAAATGCCCTACGTAGCATAGATGGATCACCTATAACTTTTGCTGTGCCTGTATAGTGTAATTTAATATTTTTATCCGCAGCGATTGCATCATAAAAGTCAAAGAGTAAAGAAACTTCTTCAGTTAAATCAATTTCTTTTAAATTATTGAGGTTTAAGTTGTATTCTGCTTTTGCAAGAAAAAGCATATCTGAAACCATTTTTGCAAGTCGTTCAAGTTCTTCCAAATTTGAAAATAGTACTTCTTTATAGGTTTCAACATCGCGACTACGTGATAAACATACTTGTGTTTGTGTCATTAAGTTATTCAAAGGGGTGCGCATTTCGTGAGCCAAATCAGACGAAAAATCAGAGAGTTTAGCCAAAGCCATTTCTAAACGGTCTAACATTTCATTAAAGGCGATACTAAGCGATCTTAATTCAGTTGGGGTATTCTCAATTTTCAGGCGTTCTGAAAGATGTTGTGCTGAAATACGTGTAGTGACTTCAGCCATTTTTTCAACTGGTCGTAAACCTCGCCATGCAGCTAAAGAACCAAGTAACATTAAGCAGAGTGTTCCAATCAAGCCAATGATAAATAGGTGCTGTCGAAATGCAGTTAAAAAGAGTAAATGTTCTGTGCGATCAATACCAATAATGACTCGAACTAGCTGTGGTGTATTGCTTGTCGTGTTTTGATAAATATATCCTTGATAATGTGTCTCTTGTATTTTCCAGTTCGTCCACATGTTCTGAGTGGATGGAATATCGTGTAGTGTTGGACCAGAATTGAAAATAGTATGTCCCAAAGGACGTTCAACTTGTACATACAATTCATGGTGACCCACTAGTGCATCTTTGAGGTATGAATTGAGTTCAGGTGTATTGTCTGGATTCTGGCGTAAAATATTTTGAACTAGTTCAATTTTGCCCAAAATTTGGTTTTTATTTTGATTTTCAAAGTGATGAACAACTTGCTGATGAATTACAAATCCCATCACAACCAGAATTGTAATAACTGAAAGAGAGAAAATGAGGCCAATGCGAAAGCTTATAGCATTCAATAAACGCTTACTCATCTTCAATCTCTAAGACATAACCCATACCGCGGATATTTTGAATAAGTTTTGGTGAAAAATTACTATCAATTTTATTTCTCAGCCGTTTAATCGCAACTTCGACTACATTCGTATCACTATCAAAATTCATATCCCAAATTTGAGAAGCGATTAGGGAACGGGGGAGAACTTCACCACGACGTCGCATAAAAAGCTCCATGAGTGCAAATTCTTTTGCAGTTAAATCAATTCTTTGTCCTGCTCGAGTCACTCGGCGCTTATGCAAGTCAAGTTCAAGATCAGCAATTTTGATAAAATGATGTTCTTCTTGAGGTTGACCACGACGCAACAAGCTTTTTATACGGGCTAAGAACTCGGAAAACGCAAAGGGTTTAATTAAGTAGTCATCAGCACCAAGCTCTAGTCCTTTAACGCGATCTTCAACTTGATCCCGAGCTGTTAAAAACAATATAGGCAGGTTTTTCCCGCTCTTACGAATCCGATCAACAATATGCCAACCATCAAGTTCAGGGAGCATGACATCTAAGATAATTAAGTCATATTGTTCAGAAAACGCTAAGTGTAGTCCGGTTATACCATCTGTAGTCCAGTCAGTAAGATATCCAGATTCGGTTAAACCTTGTTTAAGATAATCTCCTGTTTTGTACTCATCTTCTATCAATAAGATCTTCATTTTTCGCTCCCTTTTTTTACAGGATAACTTAATTTTGCTGGAGAACGATTTGAATGACAAAAATGTCATTTTAATTTTTTTCCATTTCAAGGGCCAACAAAAGTAGTAAAGCTAATTTAATCATTAAAAAAAATACCAAAACACGTTAGAATAAGCCGTTTTGCAATTAGCACTTTTGGAGAAGCCTAAGTGGAGCGACCTACAATCAGCCCTGAACATTTACAAGAAGCGGCTGAAAACTTAGTAAGCATTCGAGATTTTATCCGTTTTGGCGTTACCGCACTTCGTCAATATGACGCACACTTAGGTCAAGGCACTGAAGATTATTTTGCTGAAAGCTCAGCATTGGTTTTGCAAACACTTTCACTTGAGTGGAATGCGGATGCTGAAATCCTAGACGCAAAACTATTACCGAGTGAAAAAGCAGAATTTCTAAGCCTGCTCGAACGCCGTATTAATGATCGTATACCAACATCATACTTATTAAACTTAGCTTATTTCTTTAATAAGCCGTTTTATGTAGATGAGCGCGTTCTAATTCCACGTTCACCAATTGCTGAGTTAATTGAACAACGTTTTGCGCCATATTGTTTAGATGAAAATGGTCAAATGCTTGAGGCATTAAACAGCTTACCTGAAAATGCAAATCCAAAAACACCACAACGTATCTTAGATATGTGTACTGGTTCTGGGTGTATTGCGATAGCTTTAGCATATGCTTACCCTGATGCGGAAGTCGATGCTACAGATATTTCAAAAGAGGCATTGGAAGTCGCAGCAATTAATACCGAACACCACAATAAACAGTATCAAGTTGCATTACTTGAATCTGATCTATTTGCAAAAATACCTGCTGAAAATCAATATGATTTGATCGTAAGTAATCCGCCGTATGTGGATGCCGAAGATATGGCAGACTTACCAGAAGAATTTCTTCATGAGCCGGAACTTGCGCTTGCAGCAGGGCAAGATGGTTTGGACTTAGTACGTAAAATGCTAGCTCAGGCAGCTGATTATTTAACCGAAGATGGCCTGATCGTTATTGAAGTCGGTAATTCTGAGTGGGCAATGCGCCAGAACTTCAATACGATTGACTTCCATTGGCTATCTTTCCAGAAAGGTGGCTCTGGTATTTTTGCATTGACTGCTGAACAATGCCGTCGCTATAAAGAAATATTTCAGCAATCTATTCAAAATTAAGGGGCTAGAACATGGCAGGGAATAGTATTGGGCAACTCTTTCAAGTGACAACATGTGGTGAGTCACATGGTGTTGGCTTGATGGCAATTGTTGATGGTGTGCCACCTGGTCTTGAACTTTGTGAGGCTGATTTACAAAAAGATTTAGATCGCCGTAAACCAGGTACATCTAAATTTGCGACTCAACGTAAAGAGCCGGATGAAGTTGAGATTATTTCTGGTGTTTTTGAAGGTAAAACCACAGGAACCTCAATTGGTTTGTTGATTCGCAATACTGATCAAAAGTCTAAAGACTACGGTAATATTGCTCAAACTTTCCGTCCTGGCCATGCTGATTATACCTATACGCACAAATATGGTTTTCGTGATTATCGTGGTGGTGGTCGCTCAAGTGCACGTGAAACAGCAATGCGCGTGGCTGCAGGTGCAATTGCGAAAAAGTATCTAGCTGAAAAATTTGGGATTGATATTCGAGGGCATGTTACTCAAATTGGTAATGAAATAGCTGAAAAGTTAGATTGGGCAGAAGTACCAAATAACCCATTTTTCTGTGGTGACGTTGACGCTGTACCTCGTTTTGAAAAGTTAGTAACTTCTTTGCGTGAACAGGGTACAAGTTGTGGTGCAAAACTTGAAATTATTGCTGAAAATGTCCCAGTAGGTTGGGGAGAGCCAGTATTTGATCGTTTAGATGCTGATATTGCCCATGCAATGATGAGCATTAATGCTGTTAAAGGTGTTGAGATCGGTGATGGATTTGCTGTGGCAGGTCAATTTGGTCATGAAACTCGTGATGAGCTCACCACAGATGGTTTTCTTGCAAATCATGCAGGAGGAATTTTAGGTGGAATTTCGAGTGGACAAACCATTCGTGTGGCGATTGCATTGAAACCAACAGCAAGCATCACAACACCAGGAAAGACGATTACAATGGATAGACAAAACACGGATGTACTGACCAAAGGTCGCCATGATCCTTGTGTCGGTGTACGTGCAACACCAATTGCAGAAGCAATGTTAGCTATCGTTTTAATGGATCATTTCCTAAGAAACCGTGCACAAAATGCAGATGTAATTCCGCCGTTTAAACCAATAGAGCCATGATTTAAAAATAAAGCTACACTCATATAGTGAATTTATTATGAGGGTAGCTTGGGTTTTACTCTAATTTTAATAGCCAGTAAATTATAAAGTTTCAGATACTATATTTTCTGATGAGGCGATATGGTATTGATTTCGCCCATTGCTTTTTGCAATATATAATGCATGATCCGCTTGGGATATAAACTCCGAAAGACTATCACCCAAACTCGGAACCATAGTTGCCACTCCGACACTGATAGTTACGTGCTTAGAAACTTGGCTTTTGGGGTGGGATATACCAATATTACTTATTAACTCCATCAAGCGTTTGACTTGAACGAGTGCTTGATCTCGATCTGTCATTGAAAAGACGAGGAGAAATTCTTCTCCTCCGTAACGTGCTGCTAAGTCACCACTGCGGGATGTGATAGAACCCAATAAAATTGCAATCCTTCTTAAACATTGATCACCTTGAATGTGGCCAAGCGTATCATTATAGAGTTTAAAGAAATCTATATCGATCATCATAATCGTGATAGGCATTTCATGACGCATCGCTCGTTTCCATTCATTCTCTAGAACCTCATCTAGATAACGACGATTTGCTAAGCCAGTTAAAGCATCTTGTTGTGAAAGAATAGATAGTTGCTGGGCTTGTCGCATGAGCTCTAATCGATTCAGTTCAATCATGCAATTCTGTAAGTAATTTTCACGATGTTGTCGATCTGTAGCATAAGCCAAAGCCATTCCTAAGAAACTGCTGAAAGTGTATGTTCGATGTAAAAAAGTCCAGTCAATAGAACCGCTTAACCAAGTACTTGCTGCAATACCAATAACACCTCCCATCCAGCCTGCAAACATTGCGGTATAGAAACGCATGCCCACAAAACCATAAATGATGATAACGGCATACATCATTGCAGCATGGAACAAAACATTGTGTTGACCTTGTTCGAGAACATTAATCAAAGTAAAGGTAATTGCTACTGCGCCAGTAGAGCCTATACAAACATAATGATCAAACCATCGATTCATTACAGGAAGAAAAGAGAGCATCCAGGCGAGTAGAATAATCACACCAACCCAGCCATAGTAGGCAATCCATTCTAGACGCATATCGGGGGGTAAGACTTGATAAATACCGAAGCTTAAAAATGTATATAAGCCCAAAATAATTGGCGCACGATAACGAAATTCGTGTGCGGCCTCATTTCTGTACTGATCTCGGTAGATCGCCTCTAATTCTTTAGGAAACCAAACTAAATTTAGTCCGCGAGAAATTAACAAGTCGATTTGTTCCTGTCCCAATATATTGGAAGCTTTCAACTTCATCTTATCTCTCACCACTCCCTAATGTTTTTTTGTATGCAAGTCATCAAATATTGGTATTGTTTTTTACTACGTTACACTGAATTAAATAAAATGTGTATTAGATAATCAAAAAATCAGACTTTTTTGCGATAATCACCTTTTTGTTGCTCAAAACTTATGCTAATTAAGATCTTTAGAGCTTATCAATTGTCGGTAATTGCTGATGAAATGAGGATAATCTTCAATAAATAAAAGACATCACAAACCGAGGAACGGTAATTGTATATTTACAATATTAGGATACAATCAAGAAAAAAGCAGCAATCATGGAATATGATTGGGTTAAGTCATACGAAATAGGATGCATCGCAATGACTGCTATGAATCAATATGCAACAAAATTAGAAATTACAGCTCATTCGGAGTGGTCACAACAGTTCTGGGATGAACTTTTACCTGCAAAAGAACGAGTTAGTAAACACCCTTTATTCTTAGATATGGCGAGTGGTTCACTGAGTTTAGAGTGTTTTCGTTCAGCTTTATTAAATTTTTATCCTTTAGTTGCTCATTTCCCATCATATATGGCTGGAACATTGGCCAAAGCAACAGCATTTTCTTTAGCTGGTGTAACAGAGACGCGAGATTGGCTTATCCAAAACATCAAGGTTGAAGAACGTCATTTAATTTGGTATCAAGATTGGGCTGGTGGTTTTGGTCTCACTGTAGATATGTTGAATAATGTTAAACCTCCAGCTGCGATGAATGCAGTTAATCATTTTCTGTGGGATATAAATTATCGAGGTAGTTTGGCTGAGAGTATTGCTGCTACAAATCTTGCAATTGAGTGGGCGACAGGGGATTGGAGTATACAAGTTTACAAGGGGGTGCAAAGTTATACTCAGAATCCAGAAGTTACGATTAATAAACGATCATTAGCTTGGTTAAGAGCGCATGCGCATTACGATGATCTTCATCCGTATGAAGCGATGGAACTTATCAAACGATTATGTGACCAAGATCCTGTGATGCAGAAAAAAGCATTTTTAGCTGCACAAGAAGGTTTAGCGTATTATGAACTTGCACTGGATGAGTGTTACAAAATTCAGCAAGCCAATCGATAATACACAGAATAAAACTGCGATCTAGCTTGGGGACGGATCGCAGTTTTTTTTATTGTATTTAATTTTTTGGATTCATTTTTTCATCAAAATTTTCAAGATGAGAGAACTCTAGAGGGTTCAAATGATCAAGGTTTTGTAGGTGCTGCTCCAAGTTGACTAAAATATTCTGTCGATCTTCATTAGTAATATATGGGACATGATATGCAATAAATGATGGTAAAACTTCGAAACCTACATATGCTAAAGAACCACGTTGAATTGAAGATAAATATTGCTCGATTGGACCATGAATTGAGTTATCACCAAACATATGATCTCGACCACCTAAACTAAAACACAGCATTGCTTTTTTTCCAACCATACCACCATGGTTATAAAAACGTTTACCGCCATAAAATAATCCTGAGACGAAGACTCGATCAATCCAGCCTTTTAGGATTGCGGGTACAGATGTCCAGTACAACGGAAAATTAAAAATCACGAGATCTGCACGTTTAACCTTTTCGATTTCAATGGCGATGTCAGGCGAAAGCGTATTGCTTTTTAAAGCATTACGTTGTTCGAGTGCATAATTTAGATATTCAGTTTGTTCAAAATCACCAAAATCGTCAGCTGAAGCAACAGGGTTGAATTTCATTTCATATAAATCAGATACTTCAACCTCGTATCCGAGTTTTTTAAAAGTCTGTTGAGCTGTATTTTTCATGGCCGTTGTAAATGATCGTTTCTCAGGATGTGCGTGGACAATAAGTACATTCATTGGAAAGTTAACCTTTAACCTCGTTTTTTATAGGAACTTACTATGCCGTAAAGCTAAATCATGGCATAGTTCATAAACCGCCAATTTTTACCAATTTACGCCAAAATATAAGCAGCATAGGATCTAAAATATGAATCCTGAATTACCTGGTAGTTATGTAAATTTATTAGTTGATGTACTCAAAAGATGGGATATCGCACCTGAACAACTTTTATCTGGGACTGGCATTTCTTCTGATAAATTAAATGCGCCATTTTGGTATGTAGATTTCAATATTTTCAACTATTTGTTAGAAAGAGCTGCACAGATTACCGATGAACCAGCAATCAGTGTATATCTTGCAAAAGAAATGAAAATTTCGTGTTATGGACATATCGGTGTTGCAGCAACAGCTTCAGAAGATCTTGGTTCAGCAATTGAAGTTTTGGAGCAATACATTGGATTGCATTGTGCGGTATTCAAGCCTAAACTTCAGGTAGATGAGAAAAGTGCATACTTGTATTTTAACCAACCTTTACAACAGTTTAGGTTTAATAAGCATGCAATGATATTCTTAGTTTTTGGTTTTGCTCAAATAGTAGAGAATTTAGCTCAACAGAGGTTAGATATCCGTTTTGAGTTTCAGCAAGATAAACCAGATTTCTATAAAAAAATATTTAATATTAATCAGTTAAATGGTGATTTTAATACAAGGAATGATCGCTTAATTATAAATAAAAACGTTTTATCTTTACCATTAAAGACAGCTGATGCATTGGTTGCGCGATTAACAATTCAGCAGTGTAAACAGGATATTCAAAAGTTATTTTTAAAAATGAAAAATGTAGATAGTACGGCAAAAAATGTGAAAGACGCACTATATGATGAAGCACTTGGATTTCTATCACTTAAACAGGTTGCTGAAAGATTACATTTGTCAGAGAGAACATTACAGCGCCAACTCACGAAAGAACAAACTTCATTTCAGTTGTTAGTTGCTGAGGTTCGTAGAAAACAAGCAGAATTTTTATTAAAACAACAACATCTATCTATTGAACAAATTGCAGAACGATTGGGATACGCAGATATTTCTCATTTTTCACGGGCATTTAAAAAATGGACGAACGTTACACCTAAGTTTTATAGAGAGGTTGAGCGACATAAAGCAACACATATGGTTTTGTAGTGTATATTAGAAATTATAATTAATAGATATATCAATTTCTTATAGTTATGAATTACGCATAATGTATATTATGTTAAATAGAATATCTAAGACTGTAGCCTACACAACACTATTTGTCGTCACGCGACATATAAGTTGTCATTTGCGACAGATGTTACGTCATCCTCATGCTATGGTATTTGATGGCCATCGTTGGCATGTAAGAGCATTTTGTCAAACACGTGAGAATTTTCGTGATTTCGTTTTAGCTAGAATTATTACAGCCGAAGCTGTAGATGAAGTAGTCGTATCCTCTGAACAAGATATTGCATGGCATACATACATCACTCTAGTTTTTAAGCCTTCATCTGACTTATCTGAAACACATCGTAAAGCCATTGAATTTGATTATGGAATGAATGATGGAAAAATAGAGATAAAATGTAGAAAAGCATTATTATCTTATACTCTGAAACGCTACAATCTCTTAAAGGATTTTATAACAGATAATGAGAAACTAAATAAGCTAAATGATCAGTTTATATCCTTATCAAACTATGAAGATATCTCACATTTTATAAAAGATGAGATTGGGCAATAAACTATGGAAAATGAAGTATCAACTATAGCTATAGCACAGAATTCATTGCAGAAATTGTAGACTAAATCATTTATTTAGTTCTTGCCATTTTCTTAAAAGCTCTGATTCCTCTTCCTCTACTGTTTTTTCTCCATTTAATATTCTTCTTAGCCTTGAATTTGATTTTTTTCTACATGCATTGACTACCTCTTCTGGAAATGCTTGTCGAGCATTCGCTTGCGCACTTAACCATGCACTTCTAATTTTCTTTTGTTCAAGAGTTAAGTTTTTAAATTTACATTTTGCTTGATATAACCATTCTTTTACATGATCGGATTGTTCTTGTGGTAAAAGCTTTATGGCTTTCTCAAGTAGTTCATAAACACGTTTTTTATCAGTATCTTCTGGCATATAGTCATCAAAATCATGTAATGAAATATATCTAAATAGTTTACTGCCATTTAGTTCTATAGCCAAAAAAGCTTCTGCAATAATTTTATCGGCAATTGCTCTAGCATGTGTGGCAGCAAAAACTGTGGGTGAAAAAATTGGAATTCCCATTGTCCGTAAGATTTCGCTAGCTTCAAATACTCCCTCTTCACCTAAATATACATTTGTATCAAATAAAGCAATTTTTCCCTCTCCCATAATATGGAAGGAACTTAAATTAGAATCAGGATGCCATGTCTCATGTACATGCCAATCACCTGTTAAAAATTCATAGTCATTGATATTTAAAGCTCTCATACCACTTATGTAGAGTTGCTTTGAAAATTGTATTTTTGCTAGTTCGTCATAGAGCATACCGTTTCACCATTTTTAATTTATATTTTAAAAACAAATATATAAACCTAATTCAATCCAAGAAATTTCCGCTTTTCACCAGTTAATTTACTTATATTAATATCTAACCCACTTGGCCTGTAGATTTTTAAAAGTATTTTTTGTTGTAAATTCTCTAACTGATTTTAAAGTTCATTATAGTTAGTAATACATACAGCGTAAGCTGCTTTATAGCCAGAAATCCGAGAATCTACAGCATTTCCTAAGTTTGCTAAATCTGCGACATTCAATAAATCTTATATCTAAACTTTTGCATCTTGCATGGTATGTTTAGCTTCACATACCACTTATCACCCTTTGGATTACCCATAATAATTGCTTCAACGTCAAAAGCATCATTTTTAGATAGGTTCTTTGTTTTTATAAAATTACAGAATTCTTTCGCACTATCAGCATTCAAATAACCGACTCGCATTGCATCTATGTAGACACCTACTTCACCTGTATCTTCTTGTGCAACTATGGCATCTTTCTTAACTTTAATGAATTTTTCACTATCAATTCCAATAACAGTTTTTAATTCATTTTGATAAAGCACAACAATAACTTCATGCTCATACTCTTCATCTTTCTCATAAAAAATCTTCCCTACAATATTTAATGTGAAATTAGGGAACTCTTGGACTCTATTCCTATTACTTATCTTTTTTCCGAATACAATATATAGGACCCAAATCACTATTATTGCAAATACCCAAATCATAATTACTTACTCTTATAAATCGCATCACTCACTATAAAAAATAGAAAATTCACCATAGATAATTAATCACAACAAATAGAGAGCTTATTGTAGCTCTCTATAAATAGACATAAGCCTATACAATCTTAAAATAATAATGATTATTTATGCTGCTCATTACTTTCTTTAGGTTGTTTGGTGTCTGGTTGTTGTGAACCAGGCTGCTCAGGTGGATTTTTTTTTGGCTCAGACTGCTGCTGTTGACCTGGTGATGGATTTTGCTGATTAGCCTGTTGTTTTGAATTATCTTGATTCTGAGACATTAGTGTCTCTCCTATCTAATGATGTGTAGATAATTATCTAGCACTCAACCACCATAGACCTTTAATCGAATTATAGATATAGCTTAAATGCACTTACTTGTAAGTAAAAATATATAATCACTCTAACATTTTAATAAATATAAGCATTATCAGGTATAAAATTATTAAATTTAAATGAAATTTTTATATCTTTTATAATTATCATGAAATTCTCTAGAATTAAACCCAGAAAGTATCTCAGCTTTATTTTTACTCTCCCATTCTTTAGAAGTTTTACTTAAATATTTCAAATAAATAAATTCAGAAGGAATATTTAATTTAATGGCAGGCGGAGCTTTCCTACCTCCTGCAGTTATTTTTTCAATAAATCCAGCTAGCCAAAGAATAAATTCATACTTATTCTCACAATTTGGTATCAGACTGATATCAAGACTTAAAAATTTAATCTCAGTTTCATTCTTAAACCCTTGTCTAAAATAAATATGATTAAATTTTAGTTGAATGTTTGTTCCAACTATCTCTTTCTTTAACTCTCTTATTAGCAAGTTCAACCAATTATTTGATTTAGATGACAATTTATTTCTACTATATAAGGAACTGTATAGCTTTTCCGCTACTTCTAGATAACTTTCCATTTTTTACTCTACTTTATGTTTCGTAGACAACAAAATAACATGTTATACATTTAATTGATTTATATTTATTATTAAAAGTCATTTGCAAACTATACACCAGAGATTTTAAATGGGTCTTTTAAAATATAAATTTCAACAAACTAAAAAATATTCACTCAACTTTTCCAATCAATTTTTCTTGTACAAGCAAAGGAACTGATTGTAAATTTTCTACATTTCCATGCAAAATATAACCTTGATTATTCTCTTGAAAACTTAGATTAAGTTTTAACGATCCGAAATCCCCAAAAAGAGAATGAACATTTACATTGTGCTTATTTAGACTCAAAACCAATCTGTTTTCTTCAATTATTCCGTTATATGAATAGGTTATATCTCCTCCATTAACCACACTATCATCAACTACAAGAATCCCACTCCCAAAGTCTTTATCTTGACTTTTAAATGTAAGCAAATAAATTCCGTCTTTCATAATTATCTTAATAATAGACAACTGAACATACAGTTACCTCTACATTAGTCCGATCTCTAAGAAATGTATTCATTTTGAGTACATTAAATGTAATATCATATAGTTAATTAAAACTTAAAAGTAACACAAAACCATGATATTAATAAAAATTATAAATAATTTAAATATTATTTTTATCTCCACAAAAAACCCTGCTATATTAAATATTACTCACTTGATATAAGTGGTGATTCAAATGTGTTCTAATTACGAACCAATTTCAAAAAATCGTGCTCATCTCCTCGATCTTTATGAACCTACTTTCGATTATAATTCAGATATTTACCCAAGTTATAATGCTCCGATTTTGATTTCTACTAACGATAATATTGAATGGCAATCTGCCCGTTTCGGTCTGATACCCTTTTGGACTGAGGATTTGGAAAGGGTTCAAAATACATTTAATGCTCAATGTGAAACCATTGCTACTAAACCCAGCTTTAAGAATGCTTGGAAGAATAACCAATTCTGTCTAATACCAGTTGAAACTATCTTTGAACCTAAATATATAGACGGCAAAGCTATATGGTATGGAATTTATCGACAAGACAGCATGCCATTTACATTGGCTGGACTCTATGAGCAATCAAGTATTAACGGTAAGTCAATCATCTCTATGACGATGATTACAATCAATGCTGATTCACACCCTTTCATGCAACAGTTTCATGCGCCTGAAGATGAAAAGAGATCTGTTGTTGTTATTCCACGAGATAGGCGAAATAACTGGCTAAGATGTGACAATGAGGAAGCAACTCAATTTTTGCATGAATTCTCCCCAGACGATTACACTGCAGCACCAAAATTCGATATGCATAAATTTCGGCCAAACACGCATTAAAATATGAGAAATTACAGTTAAATAAAAAAACCTCGAGGGGCTTTTTTATTTAAAAAGATTTAATCTCAGCTAAATACGAAAATCCTAACTTTGATCTATAAACTTTTACTTTCATTCCTTTATGGAGTTTTCGCTCCACCACTTTCATTTGTTTAGTATCTTCATTTTTTTCCTCTTGAGTAGGAATAAATATATTTAAATATTTTTCACTATTAGTAATTTTTAATTTCAACCCAAAATTTGCTGTCAGTTTTGCATCATCGCAATTTGAGAAATATCCATTTGATTCAATTTCAACTACTCCACCACCAAATTCTGACATATAAGATGGCTGGACTTCTGAATCCACAGTAATTCTAATTTCAGTTCTAGTTTCAATATCCTTGTCTAATTCTTGCAACCACATTGTGAAACTCATAGGCTCACCAGTTTAAGTTGTTTTTTTCAATTCACTTGAACAACTAGACTAACATACTACAACCCAAGACGCCTTAACTTCACCTTTTACAGATTCATATCTCATACATCTACAATGTTGTAATTCTTGAATATTTGATGACTAGAGCTTTAAATTTTTTTATCAAAATAATGTCGCTGATAAGCATCAATCAGCTCACGCTGAATATAAAATTGGACAGCAATCATCCTTGGATCATTTCTGCATGTACTTAAATTTTCTCCTAAACTTTTATCAGCTTTTTCAAATTTTCTAATTAAAATTAAATCCTTAGGCTTAGCATTGTAAGAATTAATTGCTTTAGTTAAATCTACATGTGGTAAGTATTTAAAGTCACCTATCAAATTCTCTACAATAATTAACTCACATCCAGCAATTGTTAAAGAAACACCTTCAAGAGATTGAGACTCTTTGTGCATTTCGTCATAAGTTAGAATACTTACAAATAAAATTTCAGGGGCTTCGTTGTATTTCTCTTCATACCCAATTTGAGCATCATAAATCCTATTTAAAATCGTCATTGATTATGTCTTTATGAGTATAGAAAATCATATTAAAAAACATCGGCCTGATTCTTAAGGAACAGCATCAACTCAGTCTTTTCTAGCATTTGATTAAACCATTCAACTGACTGTGATCGGTTCATCTTTTGGAACTGGTCATATTCAATATGGTGGTTCCTACATAGCGGAATCGTGAAGAAATCACTTGCCTTAGCACTTGATTCTTTTAAAAGGTCGACTTGATTACTTTGTGCTACTTCTACAGGTGAATTACCACAAATTACACAAGGTAGTCTCTTTATTTCGCTTAAAAACTTTTGCGAGCACATTTAGATAACCTCACTTTTATAACTCATACAGAGTATTAAAATTTTGGCACCGAACAAAAAATAAAGCACTACTAAATACTCTTCATCTGACTGTGTCGCTTATAAAGTCCAAGAAATTGTTTTCGTGCTTTAATTTCATTTCCACTAAATGGCAGAAATAACATAACTTGTTCAATAGTCATTGAATTGTTCTCTATAAGACATGAATCTTGGTCATTTGACCAATTAGATTCTTTTGCTTTTAAACCTTTTTGCTTTCTTTTCATTTGAATTAATTACTTTTCAATATGGCTTTATAAATATCACATCTAAGTAATTAGATTTTTTTAAATATTAGATTTGTGATCTTTATGTACCTGCCCTTGAAATTATTGAAAGTAGGTAACGGTTATTAAATTATAGTAATCAACACTTAATATTTATTTGATTTTATTTAAGAAACATTTCAGAGATATATTGTTGAGTTCACCTACATATCCCAACAAATACCTCTTAAAGCTACTGTAGTGTAAACAAAATAACCGGGTACTATGGGCTCTCCATAGCCAAACAAAGAAGATTAAAATGTCTGATTTTAAAGATTTTTCTAAGAAAGCGACTAAAGACAACGAAGCGGCACATCAAGTTCAAGCGAATGAACATACTCAGGTAAATACTCCTAACAGTCCTCAAACCACTCCTAAACCTGAAGACTCTCCGAAACCACAGGATTCGCAAGAACCTGAGACTAACAACAAATAATTTCTTATTATCAGTGCCTAAGAAACTGATTTAAGGTACTGTTATTATAGAGAGTAAATTAGTGCACTGATTTATTTTACTATTCATTAATTTTATCCCTTTGATTGGTTTAGTTGTTTAAGAAATTGCAATTATCCATTAACTAAAGAAGATATAAAAAGTCTCTCAGATCTGAGGGACTTTTTTAATTAATGTATCTAATATTTAGAATTGTATAAATTATCGTAAGAACAGTGGACTCAGGATGCCATGTCTCTTTTATATGCCAATAACCTGTTAAAAATTCATAGTCATTGATATTTAAAGCTCTCATTCCACTTATGTATAGTTGCTTTGAAAATTGTATTTTTGATAGTTTTTCATAGAGCATATCGTTTTACCATTTTCTAAATTCATATAATTATAAATTACGTTAGTCTTGTAGAGCTCTGCTTAGTATCAACTATTTGTCTGAAGTAATAAGATTTCGCTTTTTAATTTTATAAGTTCCCCCTATAGCAATTTTTGGGGCTGGATTTGGGGTGCGTCCAGACAAATGTTTAATTAAGACGGGAACGCTATCTGGAGCCTTGCTCCAGATAGCGTCGTGTTCTACATAAAGTACAGTGTTAGTGCGTGCATTCTCAATAAAACTTTCACAAAGGACCCTAGCTGCTGCAGTAGCTATATCTCTTTCATCCTCTAAGCTGTTAACTTTCATATCTAAAACCTTATTTTGATTAAATTTGGCTAGGTTGATGAATAACATAATAGCTATTTTAGCCCAATGTCCTATAAAAAATAGTGAATTAAACAAAAAATCTTTATTGATGGACGTAGTTTTTAAGAATAAATGAAGACTTAATTGATTTTTGAAACATTTTCTTCAAGTAATTGAATACATTGAGTATAAAAATGACAACTTATGTGTCGTTGACTGCTGACATTCTATGTCATTAAAAGCTTTAAGCTATTGATTATTAGATTGCAGTTATGTCAACTTATGTGTCGCATGACGCATTCCTTCACCACTATTCAATAACTTAAGTGATTTCTATTTTACTTAAAGAATATGATATGTTGACCTTAAGAATACTTCATAAACTTTATTATGTTTGCTCTAAAGCCAATTCATTTAGAAAAGAAAGTCTCAAACGAAAACCAAATTATTCTGTTATTTGATATGGATACAACTTGTCCATGTTTGTACCCTATGCTGTACACCATGAAATTTCTCAGATTTCAAAGTGTCTCTACGCAGCATGCTGATTTGATAGCATTAAAATTTTGGTACGATTTTTGGTCTGAAAAGTTTGCTACTTCCTTTTGTGAGTCTTTCTATTCATCATCCTACAACTTTGAAATTATTCAAAGTGAAATTGATAACTTCATTATCTATTTAGAAAACAACAAAAAAATTGAAAGTAATCTTATAAGATTAAGAAATGCAGAACATGCTAACTACACTACAATTGGCCATAGACTTAGATCCTTCTTAAAGTTTTACAGCTTTTTGATTGATGAATATCTAACGATCCAATCTCAGCCACAACTTTCACTGAAGGAAATCCAAAAAATTAAAGGAAACTTAAATAAATATATGACTATAAAGAAAAAAATTATAAACAACTTTTCAAAGTCTAATAAAACAATTAAAAGTGAAATCAATTATTCGTTCAAAAGTATGAATGATGAGATGATTAAAGGATTGTATTTAATTATCTCACCGAGCAATTCTAATAAATACAATACCTTGAACCCATTTAAGTCAAAAAACGTACAACTCAGAAACTTTCTGATCATACATCTCATGCTTAATTATGGTCTTAGAATTGGTGAACTTATGCTACTAACAACCAATTCTATTAAAAAATCAATTCAGAATCATAATTTTAGTTTAATTATTACAAATACAGATGATGAGTTCGATGATCGATCAAAAAAGCCAAAAATCAAGAATGAATACTCATACAGAGTAATTAAACTACAGGAACGTGACTATAGAATTCTTCAAATTTATATAGATGAAATACGAAAAGAAATTCCTTCACAAATCTTATTTACCTCCTTAAAGCCTCCCTACTCTGCTTTAAGTTATGCCAGTGTTAAAAAGATATTTGATCATGTAGATTTGTCATTAAAAACATTGCTACCTGAATGTTTTGATACTTCAGCTTATGACTCAATAGAACGTCTAACTCCACACGTATGTAGACATTCTTGGGCTTATATGATGTTAAGCTTTTCTTTTGAGAAGTATAAGAAAGAAAATGTTAATCACTCTGATCTCAAACAAAGTGTAAATGATGCTCTGCTAAAAGCACAGGATGATCTAAGAGCCTTAGGTGGTTGGTCACCTACAAGTACAATGCCTATATATTATGGTAAACGCTTTATTGTAGAACGTGCTAATTTTATGAACTTGGCTCGCATCATAGATTCCAGTATAAATTATGATTGATAAAAATATGCCTCAACTTAGTCTAGATTTTGAAAAAATAGATAAAAAGCCTAATGAGTTCATCGTCTTTTTTGATAATGACCTTAATGTAATAGAATCATTACAACTTCCTGAAATCATTAAATTTCAAAGGGCTGATAAATTTGATAGTAAATTTATTCAGAGTTCTTCTGATCTTTGGAGTTTTAATTATTCAGGAAAAAAGGTTCAGCTAAGTTTTTCTAATTTCAGTAAATTTGAGAAAAAACTAGCTAAATTTTTTCTTGCTAATTATATTCAGGTCAACACACCATCATCACTTGAAGCTAAATTGCAGGCTTTTAGTTATGCTATAGGAATATTAAAAGCCAATAAGCAAAAACTTGATTATCAAAATTTAAAATCGATATTGGGTAATTTGGCAAAAGATGATAGGTCACCTTACTATTACCACTTGAAATTTCTAGTTAAATTATTATTTTTAGAAAATTTTTCACATTTTGATGTTGATCAAGAATACGAATTAGAATTTCTTGAACGTCCTACAGCCTTCAACTCAAAACTGTATTATCAACAATATGAAGACCCTATTGATTACCCAACTATTACCATGATTCAACAAGGTTTTAGCCAATTGAATCATCAATTAAAACAAAATTCCTTAGAAGTCACTAATCAAACTTTAATCAACTCTTCAATATTAGGCCTAATCTATGTATCAGGACTTAGACCTGTTCAATTAGCTAAGTTGTCAGTAGAAGATATAAAAGTAGACACTACACGTACTACCGATAATTTCCATCGCTATAGCGTACTAATTCCCTATGCAAAGCAAGCAAGATATGTACATGAGAAAATAGCTGTAAAACTGCCAGAAGAAGTCGCTGAAATTATTCTTTCATATATCGAAAGGTTTAACTTGCATCCGGATGAAAAGTTATTCGATATGGAGGAAAATGCAGCTCGTTTCTGCTCAACGGCTATTAACACTCAATTATTTGCTTTTTCACCAGAATCATATCGAGATGCTGTTTTAGCTGGAGAAATGATTAGACAAAAATATTCCTTTTCAGACTTTAGACATCATGTTGGTTATAGCCTAGCTATGGCGGGTTCTTCCGCTGAAGAAATAGCATATATTTTGGGTCACTCATCAGTCGTGACAGCAAGACATTATATTTTCTCTACACCACAATTAGCACAAATTAGGGCTCAAGCCTTAGGTAGAAACTCTCTTTATAAACAGATGATAGCTATGTTACTCACAGGACGTTTGATTTATAGACAAGAATGGAAGCAGAAAAAAGGGCAATATTGGACATAAGATTCATTATGACATAGGTGGTTGTTCTTACAATGATAAATGCTTATTTCAACCTGTCCGTAATTGCTATGGGTGTATATATTTTCATCCTTTCATAGATGCTGATCACAGCAATGTTTTAGAAAGTATTCAATGTGAAATTAATGATCTGATTAGGCTGTCTGATGGTATAGGTGTTTCTAGAAATCCATTGATTAGAGTCCATGAATCTACAAAATTTGAAATAGAATCAGTAATAAATCGTTGCCACATGCATAAGGATGGTATCCATGAATCTTGAACAATACCATGTATTTATAAATGAACAGTGAGAATTTTTTGAGAATAATATCCAACCAACTTTCAAATTAAGATGGGATGACTCAGCTTGGTATGGGGGAACTATCGGCTCAGGTTGGTTGCTTTCTAGAAGTGGTAGAGTCCACTTTTTATTTAATTCAATCAAAAAGTTAAAGGGAGTTGAGAGCCTTTTTGTAGATCCTACATATCAAGAGTTCATGAAAGCAGTAATGGTTCTGAGTTATAGAAAATCAAACTCAAAAGCCTCACCACAAAAATTATATGCAGAAATTCTAGTTCTTAAACGCTGGTATAGTTCTTTATATAATGAGAATCCCAATACCTGCCACCCTTGTACCCTATCCACTTCTACTCTGAACCAGTCTTTTGAAATTTTGAAGGAAAACGCCAGTAAAACTAACTTACCTGACCATGCAGGCACATACTTAAGATTACAAGAACTCTTGAATCATTATTGTTTTACTGAGAAAAACTTAGAGTTTTCTCAAAAATATCTATATATCAATAGGCAGAATAGAACACCAAATGCAAAACGTACAAAAGCATTAATTGACCAACTTGAACTGGATGAAGATGAACTCAATACAGATAAACTAATTTCTATTCGGACGTTCATTAATATCATTTCATTGATTAGTTTATGTCAAACTAATGGTGAAAAGATTGTTCTCAATCTATTGTTATTACTTATTATTACAGGACTCCGTTCTACCGAAGCCATACTTCTAAAAACAGATGCGCTAATCAAACAACCTATCTTAGACCTTGCCACCAAAGAGCATCTTAGTATTGATGGTGTTAAACAATATACACTAGGTATCCAATATCATGGTGCCAAAGGTGCAGGCTTTCGTACTCATTGGGTAGAACCGTTAGCAGCGAACCTAGTTGAGACAATTTTTGCCTCAGTCCTAGAACTTACAAAAGAATTTAGAGAACGCATCTTATATCTCCGATCAAAAGACTGTAAGGATTTTCTACCTGAATCAATTGATAGAATTTCGGAAGATTTTATAGAGATTGATGATTTGATAGATACAGTCTTTGCAGTTAAGGATAATTACAGAGGACATGCTGGTCGTCGTGAGGTTGTAATCAAGACACTCAGTAAAGTACCTATCTATAAAGAAATAACAATTGGATCAAAAGTCAAAAAATATTATTTAAAAAATGATTTAGACAATTTTATAAGATCTTTCACTAATTATGATTCAGATCAACCTCTTAATCATGTTTTTAGTTATGAGGGTAAAACTGAGAACATACCTTACGAAGATATACTTTTCATCCATGAATATAGATCAGCAACACTTCAACGAGCTTTTTACAACAAAACCAATATCATTCCATTAAGTGGTAATATCATTAATAGTTTTTTGGGAAGCAGCAACAATGTCTCTGCTTTCCAAAAGTACAATTTACTAGAAAATGAGACTGAGCATTCAAAGCTTACTAGCCACATACCACGGCATAACATCAACACCTTCCTTGCTCTCAGTGGCTTAGCTGAACACCTACAAGCAATGCTCATGGGTCGTGTTGATATTAAACAAAATCAGCATTACCAACATTTAGCTTTAAAGCAACATCGAGTAGCTGCTAGTATTCTTGAAAAGAATGAATTGGCTGTTTCTGGATTCCCTACAGAACAAGAGCCTGTGAAGTATCCAATTGATTCTGTAAAAAATGATGGACTAATGTATTTTTCAACCCAACTAGATTTAGAAAGTAATCTAAAGATGAACCTACAATCTTTTGATTCAAAGAATGAAGTTGCTAGTTACATTAAAAAATCATTCTTTGATGAATACTTTGAAGACATCACTCAATCGTTCAATGAATTAACGAAGAATAATGAAAAAGATGCAGATGAGTTAGTGCAGCGTCATGCAAATTTACACCCGTTACCTTTTGGCGGCTGTATGCGTGAAATAGCAGTCCATGATTGCCCTAAACGCATTGCTTGCCAATCAGGTGATCAATGTGGAAACTTTGCTTTAACTGGCCGTAAAGGTGAATTAGAAGCACTACAATATACTTTGAATGAATTGCTAGATAAGTTTTCACATATAGAGCAAATCATAGCCCATGATTTATCATATAGAGAAATGCTTGAGGATTTACGTCAAAAAATACTTTATTTAAGTGACTTAAAGACAAAAGCACTTGATAGGCAATATAGTTTAACTCCTATTTCCGTTTTTCCTTATGGAGATGCAATCACTAAATTACCAACAACCTTAAGTGAACTGTTCGCCATAGAACAACAAAAAATTGAGTCTAAGGAAGCCTAATATATGTTACGCGGTAAACAACTTGATGAAGTCATTGAACAAGAATTGCAAATGATGTTGATTGAAGGGTTTGAGAAATCGCCCATTTCACACAAGGCTCTTCACAGTCGTCTAACAGCTAAAGGTTATATATCAGGTGGGCTAAGTACTTTGAGTTCTGCTGAGCGGAAGAAGCTTATATCTTTGTATGTATCCGAGCAGATTTCTCCACTAAATCTAAAGACTAAGGAACAGCAACTCTATGTGAATAAAAAGACAAGACAAGCTCTTACAGATACCAATAAAAATCTACGCACACAAGTTGATGATTTGGAGTCACAGCTTCATCAGAATACAGAGACACTTATAGATATTATTGAAGAGGTAAAGCTTAGAACCAATTTGAAAGTTGATCACCTCTTGGCTCCCCATCTTCTTAAGAAGTATCTTTCACGTGAATAGCATTACTTAAATATTGTATAAACTTTCACTCTAAAGATAATTGATCAACTGAAATATTTTCATTGTATATAGTTTCTGGAGATAAATTAAAAAGTTCATCAAATAACATTTCAATGGTTAAAACTGGAGCCTTATGAAAGCGAGGTTTAGAATAGTCAGCCTCTCCTTTTTCTATAAAATCTAAATACTTATTTATATTATAAAGTAGAGTATTTTGTGTGTGTTTATTCCCTGTACTCCGTAGTTCATGAAATGAAACAGTTGCACTCACAGCACTATAAGCGGTAAAAGAAAATCTTTTTGCTGTCGACTGTATCGTTTCTATTCGTTCAATAGTATTCTGATTGAGTTCAAAATCATCTACCCAATTGTCTGTAATTTTATCTAAATAAAACTCATAAGTACTATAAAAATATCCTATGTTAATAATTTTCCATACTGACAAAATGGAATCTTTAATGTCACTTCTATTTATTATCTCTTCTTTAATCAAAGATAAGGAAATTTCCTTACTATCAATAATACCATCAATATTCAAATGAAACCTATTATTATTTATTAATTTATTAAAATCATACAATTCATCATCATCAATATTATTAAAATCCTTCAAAGATATTTTTAAGCAATGAGTTAATATTAATTTTTTTAGAATCCGATAAACAATTTCTTTAGATGGAAAAATATACTTAAATCTATTTTCGTTTAATAGGACTCCCCAATCCTCTCCACTATTCAATATAACACATGCGAGGAAAATAAGATTATCTGTATTTATACTCTCTAGATTAATTTTTTTTATATTTTGTGGATGTAAAGGATGATCTAATCTCTCTCGTTCCTTCAGGTATTTTTTCTCACCAGCCTCAAAAATTTCCAAAAACTCTTGACTATTTCCTATTGATTTACCATCAACTTGAGATTTAAAATAAAAAAAATCATCCCACGCTGAAACTCTAATTGCAGCTCTCAAGGTGTTTGTATAGAGTGCTTTATTATAAGAATATGTATGAGCTAAATTAGCCGATCCCATAAAATTATTAGCATACTCTATAGCTTTGGAATCATCTTTTGATAAATTAAAGTAGGATAGAAAGAACCAAATTGTTTGAGTTACTTTATCTTTATGAATGTTATTAAAAACAAATTGTGTAAATACTTCCAAAACTTTTAATTTTGATTTAATAATATCATGAAAATATTCATAAAAATATATCAAAATTTCTTGATCTATGATGTTACCATCATACATTTTTTTAAGAGCATTAATATACGGTTCTATTTTTTTATTGGAATCAACACCTAATAAATAATAAATAAACTTAAAATAGGGGTGAGCTTCATTTAACTCAACACCTTCAAGCCGATCAAATATCAAACCTGAATTGTCTTTTTTTTCAAAAAAAACAGTGGAACAATTAATTGCATTTAATAGAGAAACAGGAATATATTCATCTTTTTTGAATAGCAACCTAATTGAATTTTCACGTTGCAGACTATAATCTTTATCTACAAATGCTAAAATAGTGTTAGCAAATAAAAATTCAGAAGATTGGTTGCAATCATCCGTATTAGTAAGATCCTTAATTTGTAGACACATGTCAATAAGTGAGTTTGTGCAAAGAATTTTATTTTCATAAAAAAAATAGTTAGCTTTAAAAGGTATAACCACTTCTCTTTTAATTAAAAATTTATCAATTTCACATATATTAAGCATATACAATATCTCTAATAAATTAATTAGATACAAATATTTTCATATCCACATCATGACTAGATGTTTGGCTGAACCAAGTGTCTAGTAGCTGATATGCTTGAACTGTTTCAGAATTAGCTGTACTTGGACTATTAAGTTGAGACATAAAATGCTTGTGTGAAAAAGCATTGCCGATTACTAACCAGATTTCTTTACGTACTAATGGATCTTGTCTACGCTTGTCAATTGTTTCGATTACATCATCTAAGGAATGGGTAAGATCAAATGTTTTATTGAACAAACGGATACGACTATCAAGGCAAATTTTATGCTTATTACCGCTTGGTGCAGGCCATGCTCCACGAATATTTGTAATATTGCCGTATCTTGAAGGGCTACTATTTAATAAGAAGTGTAGATTTTTTAGAGCTTGACCACCAACTAAACAAAGAGCACCAGCTGAAGATTGTGGAGATATTGGACTATCTCCACATTTGACATGAACGAAGATAACCTTATCTTTTGAAGATAAAATAAAATCTGCTGGTTCAGTCCCCATATCTGTACATAACATTAGATCTATATTCGGTAGATATTGAAAAAATTGACCTAAACTATTTAGACTAACATGTGGATTTCTAACATTGGACATTTGATCTATTAAATAGAAAATTGACTTATTTCCAAAGGAATTAATTGATAAATTATCCTCATCTTTTTCCGTCATATCTTTAGCTAACAAACAATCTAATGGAATTATATTGTTTATGATATTATGATTTAGTTGGCTTCTTTCGACAGGAAGTTTGTGTTTGTAAAATGAGCCGTATAAAAAAGTTGTTCCATCTTTAAATAATAGTTTTACAGTTCTGTTATTAAAAATTTCATTAATATTTATTTCAATACCATCAATAAAGAAAGCTATATCACCAACACTATGTGCCATTAGCCCCTTTTTTTCATCAAAAGTAAATGTTATAAGACTATTTAAATTATTAGTAGGTAAATAAACATTATATTTATCATTAGAAATAAAATAAAAATTAAAAAAAGAAATTCCTTTTGTATATTTTTTATAGATAAAAGTATTATCAATTTGCTGTATACAATTATTATGGTGCACTTCTATGATGCCTATAATTTCTGAAAAATCCAATATACAAGATATAGGTTCTTCTTCAGGTGCTTCATCTATAGCTTGCGCAAAAGAGTTTAGAAAACGACTTTTGGTTGGTTGGTTTTTCATAAAAGCTATGTTTATTTGATCCAGCCACTCAATAAATCTTTCATAAGTAAATTTACTCTTTTTTTGATCACATATTCGTCCAGACCCGACACCTAAATAATAAGAAGAGGTAACCTTATCGCTTTCATTAATATTTGATACTACTGCAGTTGTAACTGCATATGCCGAATTTGCTTGAGAATGATTGATTGCTTCTAGATCAGAACTTTTAAGTAATATACCTTCAGGCCGATTTTGGCTAAGTTGAAGTGCTCTTGTATTAGCTTGTTTTGTTCTTGTTTTTTCTGTTCCAGCAATTACACTAAATAATTTCTCTAAATCAATAGTTCTACCAATTTTTAGATCATCTCTATGGTTGAACTTTCTACCTCTGCTATCAAAAATAGAAATAATGTCTCCTATTTCTTTTATTATCATAATCTCTAAAGATGGTTCAAAAAACAAACTATCCTTAAGAAACTTAGAATTATTAAAACAAACAGATGTAATAACACCTGATTCAATATCATACTTAGTTAAAGCACCTTCCCTGCTAAACTCCCAGTAAAGTTTATCAATACAATCATTCAAACTAAAATCATTCAATTTATAATAAAAACAAACTGATGCAAGAGGGATTTCTAAAGAGGTAATAGGATCAAAATCGTTAAAATTAAATTTTTTCCGATAACAAGAATCAAAATAACTATGTTCAGGAAAAACTTCGAGATAATTATCTACCAAAAGAGCAGTATCTAATGTATTTAAAAAACGTTTTGCTGATTCTACATTGGAAATATAATCATCAAATTCAAGATAATTTTTCCATAAATTATTATTACTTTCAGTGGATATTTCTAAAACTGTTGGCTGATAATTTTGATATATTCTTACTACTCTACCAACAGTTTGTACAAGCTCCTTCCCGCTACCAACAGGATAAGTCAAAATTAAAACTTTAGCTTCAGGTATATCAATCCCCTCATCCAATTTCCGTTGGTGAATTAGAACTTCATAACCTAGTTCAGCTAGGTCTGCTGGTACATAACTAAACGTATCTTCAATATTTTTATCTTTGAATTGCTCGTGAATTGCAACCGTCTTAAAAGATTGATTAAATTTTAGGAAATATTTTTCAATATCACTAAATTCCTTACATTTAATAATACACACAGCATCGGGCTGTAATTCTTTAATAGTATTTAATTTATTATAAATTTCTGAAAAATCAGTATCTTCATTAATACTCTCATTGGATTGGGATATGGCAATAGTCTCAAATGTAGGTGAAACAATTACTTGATCATCTATCGCCTGTTTATAAGTGTAAATATAGCTATGTTCAGCATCTATATCAAAGCTAAATAGGTCATTTCGATATGGTGTTGCCGTGATTATTACTTTTTTTGCTTTTAATGCTCTGATTGCAGTACCCCATTTAGGGGATGGTTCTGCATGCCCTTCATCAATTAATATGAGGTTAAATGTAGTTTCTAGGGCTGCTAACTCATCTTCAGTTAAACTTGTAATTTTTTGAAAGGTGGTGCAATAAATTCCATTATCTTCGACTTCATTGATTTGGTTGAAAATATTTTTAGTGAGAAATTGCTTATGATTTTCTTGTTCAAGTAATATTTTTTCAAAAAATTTTCCTTTCAATTGCTTATACAATTGATCACATACAGCTCTTCTATGAGTTACAACTAAAATTTTTTCAAAAGTACTAAAATGGCCAACTGTACAAATAACACCACTTTTTCCAGCTCCTGTCGGCAGACTAATAAGACAAGATTTCTTTGAGTCTGATTGCAAATAAAGTTTTATTGTATCTATGCTGATTCGTTGACATGCTCTAAGCTTTTCACTTATCAAATGGTTAATTTCTGTAATCATAATTTTTTAAGTAGCTGTTTTATTATATTTTTATCACAAAATTATGATTACGTATAGAATACAAAATGTGCTTCTTTACTAAAGTAGTAAGTTATATTCATGAATATAATTAACAGAATCCGTGAAAATTATTATCTAATTCATTGAAATTTAAAAAACTAATACTGTGAACTGAATTTTAGGTGAACATAAGTTAAATAAATAACACCTGTCACTTTATTCATTATTTCTGATATATATTAAAGCTCAACCTGCTTTTAGTCAAGATTAAGAAATCTAGGCATATAAGTAATAATGAAATTTTTATTGAAAGGCCCTCAAACATATTGAAGGCCTTGATAAAATTTTTAAATGTTAAGCCTTGAAAACATTTATTTGCTCGACTACATGATCAGAGTAAGTACTTGAGTATTCTATTAAATAGTCTGTTTTCAATGCTACTCCTTCAATTAGAGCAGGATCTTCATCACTGTCAATATAAACGTTATCATCTATGAGATAGTGAACATCAGCGTAAAAGTAAAAATTAAATTTCTCATGAATTTTACTTAATTTATCACCAATATGAAATTCTTCAAAAAGTGCACCTTTATAGCCAGAATACAATTGGATAGATTCTAACTCAGAACTATTTCCATTAAATACCAACACTACTGAATTATTCCAATAACAATAGTTAAAGTTATACTGGATCTGGGTGATTTCATTGAATTCTTTTTGTTCATAAACCCTCCAAACATTATCAAATATAGATTCTTCAAGATAATCATCAATAAATAGATGTCCAGTTTGCTTCAGGAAATCAGCATATTGCATTCCTAAACTAAGCCCAGCAGCACCTTTATTTGGGATAATTGGCGCGTATAGATCAGGGGTTAAATTCTTCATTTCCAAATTTCCCATTTGCCACTTTGATATTTCAATTTTTGCCCGTTTTGATTCAGATAAATCTGATTTGACGCAATAGTACCTGGTTTAAAAGAACTATTAGGATCAATGATTCTAATTTGTGTTCCATCGTTCATAACCATTTTATAATACATGTCTCCGCTTTTGGAGTGTTGCCCACCACCAGGATGATATTCAATTTCTTTGATACCTGTTGCACTCTTTTCAACTTTATAGACTTGTGCTAAACCTGAGGTCCCTGATTTAGGAGGTACTAGCGTAAGTACTGCACCATCCATTTCAAATGAATATTTAATATCTTGAAGACTTTTACCCCATATATTTGCTGGTTGACTGTCAATATTCCGAGGGATATTTGCCAATTTTGCTAAGTCTTCTCGTAAACCTAATCTTGCAGTAGCTGAGGCTGCTGAAACTGGTGCAGTAGCTCTAATTCCTTTTAATAGATCATTACCTTTTCCAACGGCCTTACCTGCGCCAGGAATGACATCTAGAATATTTGTTGGAAATAAAGCTTCATTCAATGCATATAAGGTACCAAATGTAACCATTTCAGCTTGCGATAACCCACCAGAATCTGCTTTTTTTAATAAATATTCTGCTATCTGAGTTTGAGCATTTTTTAAAGCTTTTATATCACCTTTGGCAATGCCTCTACTAACAGCATCTAATGCTTCTCCTCCTTTTTCCCCCATATATCCTTTTGCTTGTTCTAGTAACTGCTTAACTTTCTTTTCATTGAATGCGTTGTTTGTGAGTGCAATATTTGCAGAATTAGATGCAGCACTTACATCATATCCAGCATAAGCAGCAATAACACCTGATGTCAGTTGCCCAACTAATAGGATTTTTTGTTTTTCTTCTTCTGTATATAACAAACCATTGGAGGGAGGGCTTAAACTAGCAACAATTTCGCCCACAGCCCCACCAATCGCTCCTGCTTCACATTGCTTTTGTATTGCACCAGCAATACAACCTGCTAATGCATGGGCCAATTTATGGGCAATATAATTGACATCTTCTAAACCTTTAATGTTATTTGCCATTTCCCCCTGTAAAGCTCCAGCTAAACCAGATAATAAAGCAACTTTCAAATTATCTTCTAAGTTGCCACCGTTTATAGCTGTTTGCACTAATGTTGAGCCGACCGAACTTGTAAAGTTATTAATTAAACGATCTGTAAGTAGTGCACTATCGGGTTTTAAATTTAAAGTTGTACCTAATTGACTCATTAAGCCCGCAGTGACCACTGTTGCAGCTAAACTTTTTACTGACTCTTTACTTCCGAGATCTTTCAGGGTCTGAGTAATATCACCACCATTATTTACCAAGCTAATAGAAGCTTGAGTAGTTAAGCTTAGTAAAGCAGCATTAGTGATTGTTCCACTTGTTCCTAATAACGCTCCAATTCCTGCTCCACCTGATACAGCAGCAATCACAATCGCCAAAATTGCTGCGCCTGCCGCAGTCAATCCTTGAGACTTATAATCCCAATCTTTTTGGGTAAGAATTACTTTTTGCCAATCGACATCATTCCTATTTAAAAAGTCTTTTAGGTATTGATTACCGGGTTGATTAGCAAGTTTTAAAATCTCATCTTTCAGTTGAACTTTATTTTGATCTTTTTCCCCCACTGGAATTTGAACAATTAGCCCACCAGCTGCTTTAAAAACAGGAGCCGAAGGGCCCTTAAAACTTGGTAGTTGTGCTGTTTCAGTAATTGAACCTTTATCTTGCATCGATTGCCAAACAACTGAATTACTCTCATTTTTGGTCAACTCAGAAATCGTTTGTTTTGCTACTAGTAGAGATAAAGTCCCCCCAGCTTCGATGGTGGCACCTTTTAAATATTCAAATTCCGTTCCAACTAAACGAGTATCAAAACCAGATTTTGTTCCTATATAATCTGCCTGTAATTTAGCTGGTAATTCTGTAAATTGTGAACGCGTTGAGTTGGTTTTAGACTTATTATATTTTATTCCTGCAAATGAGGAATTTTTGGTAGTATCGAACTTGCTTACATTTCGTTCATCCACTGTGTAGAAATTAATATTTCCTCCAGATTTAATATTGATAACTCCACCGTCAGCTTTTAATCTACCTGAATATATATCAATATTTACATCTTTATCTTTACTTTCTATATTTATGTTTTTCGCTACTATTTCTACTGATGCAGCATTTGCAACATCACTTTCCCAAGCAGTTGTTATTGTTTTCTTTTTTAGACCACCCCAAGACTTTTTTCTTTCTACTGTTAAAGTTCGATCGTAACTAGTTTCAACAGCAGCATCTAGTACTATGCTCTTATTTGCTTCAATATTTACATTTCCATTATTTGAAACAATACTGACGGCCTGGAGAATAAGATTATCTTTTTCTGAATTTCCTATAGCCTTAATATCTACTCCTTTTTCTCCATTAAGTAAAGTAGGATTAATTAAAGTTCTCATGCTATAGTTACTATCATTTTCATTCCCTTTATCATAAAAATTAGTATGTCCATCTATGATAATAGCAGTTGATATACTTTTAGGCTCTTTGGAATCTCCAATTAGCGTGCTTGAAGTATATTTCTCATCTAAACTTCCTCTCGCTTCTATTTTTATGTTTCCTGAGTTTGAATTAATCTCTGCACCACTAACAGACACACCCTTTTGAGATATTAACTCTATATCTCCAGTATTAGAATTTAATTTACTTCCTGTGTGTTCATAACCATTTAAGGATGTATTAAAAAAACCAATCTGATTATCTAGATCATTTATTAAACTCTGATAAGGAGTTTCAAACTTCAGAACTAGATAACTCGTATCAGTGTTAGGATCCCACCCCCAATCTTCAGTAATACTATTTCTATATTTTTTTGAAAAATTTTGGATTTCTTTATATATTTCTGCATAATCCTCCTCTAAAAGTTTTTGATTCCCCCATGCCTTATCTAAATCATCATTATAGTAATTTTGTAAAGTAATAAGTTTTTTCTTATCTCTTTCTAATGCAGCGAAATCCACTTCTTTCTGCAATTTAATTATTCTCTCTTTCTCTTGACGTAAAAGATTTACAACCTGGCTACTATTATGATTACTTAAAGTGTTTTTAACACCATCTATTACTAAATCTCCATTATTAGAAATAATCTTGATATTTTTATTAGCATTTAATTGTGAGCCTTGTAGCTCAACCTTATTCCCCTGTAAATGAACTCCCCCATTAGCTGTATTTAAAGAGATAACTTTTTCAGAACCATTGCCAGTAGTACCACCGTATCCTTTTAGAATTAAAGCCCCATTTTTAGAAACTAAATCAATATCTCCCATGGCTGTTAATTTGTGTTTTGTTGGATCAATCGTAAGATCACGCCCCGTCTGGATACTCAAGTCACCATCTAAGCTATTCAGTTTTGTATCATTTTTTAGTAAGTCACTGCCTGTGGCGTTATAATTCATTCCTGTTTGACCAAGAATAAAACCACCTGCCTCCATTAACACTGCACCACCTGTGATATTGGCATTTTGTAATACTTGATTACCTGTCGCTGTTACAGATGTCACGCCTTTAGAAGTTAAGTTGGTGACTTTATTTGGAATCCAAACGGTTGCGGGCGTGTACTCTGCATTAATGTAAACAGTACGCCCAGAGTTCACGGCTAAGTGTTGATCTGAAATAGCTGTTACACCTTGCAAAGTAAGTAAGTCTTTTGCATGAAGCTCTGTATTGCCTTTGGAAGTCAAGACACTATCTTTTATTGTGGTCATGCCGACTTTGTTACTAACCAAAAGCTTGCCTGTTGTTGCGGTTAACTGTGTATCCGCAATCTGGATATTGGATTTATTATTATCTATTGAAATGGCCTGTCCATTTAAAACACTGCTTATGACGCCATTGCTTAAGGTATCATTTTTTAGAATGACATCTATATTCTTGTCGAGCGTAAGGCCATTTTGGCTGGTAAGCTGAATCTCACCTTGTTGAGCAGTTAAGTTAGTGGCATTTATCTTAACATTACCCTCACCAATTGAACCGATGGTAACGCCTTTCTGACCACCAATTACGCTTTTATCTGTGGTTAAAGTGTTTTTCCCAGCTACAGGCGTCGCAGTTTTTTGTAAAGAGTTAAGCTCAACATTCTTATTGGCAAGTATCGCAATCTTGCCGCCCGTTGTTGCTTTGAGGCTATTCGCAGTAATATTTCCATTTAAGGCATTAATATTAATATCCCCAGTATTGCCCCAAATTCGACTTCCTTGATCTAAGAGGATATCTCCTCCATCACTGATAATATCTACACCATTCGCCCCAGAGCCCGTCATATAAATATTCTTGGTCGTAATATTTTTCCCTGAAAGTTTGAGCCCACCACCGCCAGACAATTTAGAGTTTTGATCTTTACCTTCTAGCGTCAACTGATTGCCAGCACCTAACTGGATCTTGCCACTGGTATAAGGAAATTCCTGGTTCGTCGTACTAAAGTTCAGATTGTTACCTGCATAGGCATTAATACTGTTCACTTGTGCTTGTGTACTATTCGCTTTCTTCAAAAAGTTAAGATTATTTATGGTCGCATCTTTATCCGAATAGACGGTTAATCCTTTAGCTGCGTAAACAGAACCGCCTTGGACATTAATATCATTGCTAACTTTATCTTTTGAGGTCGATTGTAAATAGATATCACCCGTGGAAGCATGTAGTCGGGTATCTGTAAGTTTTAAATTCGCATTGCCACTAAGCGTTAAATCTTTTGCAGCAACAAAACCAGCTTTATTTGAGACAAGGCTATTATTGGCTTGGATCACCGCTGAACCTCGGTTACTGCGAAGCTCCGTATCTGCGCCTAATGTGATATTTTCAGCATCGATATACAAATCGCCTAAAGCACCTAAATTGGCAACCTTTGTGCCCGCGGCTAAATTAAAGCTTCCTTTTGCACTCAGTATTAAAGGTGATGACGCAACACCCTCATAATTCAGGGTAATACCTTTTGCATTAACATTAATGTCATTTCCAGCATCAATATTTAAAATCCCATAACCATTGATACTACCAGAAGAATTAATATCACCTGCGGCACCTGTATTCGTCGTACGGATATTCACCAGGCTTTGAGTTTTACTGGTTGAACTGATTGTTCCGCTATGCTCAATTTTTCCAGCACTAGTCACTACAAGATTATTTAAAGCTTGTAATGTTCCTGCATTATTTACACCTAAACCTTTTTCAGTTCCCATCAAATAAATGTTATTGGCGTACATACCACCTAAAGCTTTAACATCAATTGCAATGCTTGGTGCTGCGGCAGTCGATGTTTTAGCTTCAACTTTCGTTAAGTCAGCACTAATGGAATTGGCACCAGTAATAACTTGAATATCATTGTTGGCATGGACTTGTGCATTAAGTTCTACTGCACGGGTATAAATATCAACATAGTTTGCATTGTTATTTGCTGTACCACCTAAGCCAAGATTAGAACCAGCATTTGCGGAAATCGTGATTTTACCTTGATCAACGATGAACTCTTTAATTGACCCATCTACATTAAATTGCGGCTTCCCGGTAGTAAGAATGGCTTTATTTGCATTGATAAAACCGCCTCCTTTAATATTGATTCCAGCAGGGTTTGCAATGATAAGATCAGCTCGCTGACCCGCGATTTCTAGATTTCCTTCGAATTTTGAAGCGATTGCAGAGTTCACCTCGTTAAGAATGACACGCGCTTCACCTTTTTGAAGATATGGATTGGCCCCCACACTACCGACAATGCTTGAAGCAGCCCCAGCACGGCTATTGTTGAGCACGGCTCCTTGTGTTGGAACATCGAACTCTTTATAAATATTATGTGATACACCACTAGCATTTGGTGTTTGGATATTAATCACAGGTACATTCTGTTTTTGCGTATTTTGTCCAACCCCAATTACAGGACGGTTCGCAGCATTCGCTCCTGGATCAGCAACCATTCCTGCATAGACCGTTGAAAGTGGCATCCACAGGCTCATACTCACCACTAAAGCTTTTACATGCCAAAGTTGATGAAATGCTTGATCTGTTGTTTCAGCAATAGTCCTGGTCGATTGACCTGAATTTTTTGTTTGGCTTTTTGCATTTTCAGCTACAGCCATAAACATTTGACGAGCTTTGTTATAGATAATACGGTAACGATTTTTGTTCATTTGGGTTCAGCTATATTCTAAAGTGAGAGTTTAAATAAATCAGTAAATCTAATAACTTAGTATGAGTAACTCAGGCTAAAGCCCGTTACCCAATCCTTATCAAGATTTTTGGGCGCAATGAGCCCATGACCTGCAAAAGCATCTAAATAAATACCTTGGTAATAACTTCTTAATCCAAAGACAGTACCAAGTAGATGTCTATTGTCAGGAATGCTGTTTCGACCATTGACCCAACCTTGGTCAATACCGAAATAAAACTGTGTATTGGAGATTGAGGAGTTAAAGCTCATCTCTTGCTGTAGATAATGTCCGTTATCACCAGAAAGCATGATGTCTCCATCAAATCCTCTTACGCTATACCTTCCACCAATATAGAAACGATCTTGTGGAACTAGGATTTTTGGCGCATATTGACCTTTCCAGCTCAAACGGTATTGCACTGGATAATCTAAAATTTGGAAGGGATAATTTAAGCGGAGGTCTGCACTCCAAAGTGGAGCCCGTGCATAACCTTCGGAAGGACGTAAGTTGCCATTGATATCTCGAATTTGCTCTTCTGCTGCAGGTTTTGCATTAAGAGCCCCTGTACCATGACGGTAATCCAGACCAAAATCTAATGAGGCCACGCCAAAATATTGACGATGTTGTAATCCAATATTCCATCCTGAGGTTTGACGACGTTGTACCTCGACCTCAATATTTTCAATAAAGTTCTGGCTACGCTTATGATAGGCTTTTCCATAAAGACTAGTCTTATAATGGCTTCCACGACTTAAAAGATGTGATAACGTCAAATTACTCTGCTGCGTTTTACCACTATAAAGAATTGGTGAGTTATAACCTGCCACATATTGGTCATATTCTGATTGGTTAAAACTGGCATTTAATTCATAATTACGAATAGGAACTTGATAACTAATAAAATAGTTTTGGTTCCTATTCTTTTTAAAATCATCCAAAGAATGACTAAAATTCAGATTAAAAGCATCATTGAGATGAAATGGGCTATTTAGGCCAACACCAATATTTCCAATATATTTTCCAGTAGTCTCACTACCCGAGTCATCTACACCAATATTAAAGTTGAGCTTTTTCAATGACTCTGCCTTTATCAGTAAATCACTATAGCCATTGAGTTCTATTTGCCCTTCAGTTGAGGCTGGAATAATTTGAATATCTAAAGTGCGGTTTGTGGTACGTTTTAGATTTTCTAAACCTTGATCTAATTGTCGTAAATTAAGGACATCATTTTCTTTAAAAGGCAATGCGCTATTAAGTTCTAATTTTGATGGTTGTTCATTTGCTCTAATAATTCTATGCAATCGACCAAGTTCTAGTTGTAATTCTAAAAGGCCAGTATTCAAATCTTGAGGTAAAGCTGTAATTTGACTAGTAATCATCCCTCGTTTCATCAATTCATTTTGGGAATAGCGAACGAGATTTTGAAGACTTTGAGTACCTATACATCTACCGATTATTCCCTTTTTATGATTGTTTAGAGTTTTTATTAAGTAAGAGAAATCATCAACTTGGTACTGTTGGTCAAGATTATTTTTTATTGACAGTGTGACCTGCTTAATCGGAAAGCAAGGAGTTTCTTCTACAACAATATCTTGTATCGTATAACGAATAGATTGTTTCTGTTGCGGTGCGATTTGTGGATCTTGCTCAAGAAGTTGTTTCTTTAATTCATTTAAGCGTTGATCTTGTCGAATTACTTCTGGGAGAGAAACGTCTTCTACTGCAAAGCTAAGGATAGGAATATAGCTCAACAAGCACCCAAGGATTACTTTTTTATACATTGCTATTGTTTAACTAAATTTAACAAAAAAACATGCGAAATTTATACAATATTCACATATTTAACAATACATACAAATGGAAATCATTATCAAGTGGGTGTTAAATATACAGAACAGTCTTTTATTTGATTTTGGAATATAAATTTATTGAGTGTTTGTGATTTTGCCTAAGTTCATGAACTGGATTTTAATAAATTACCATTATTTTTATTTAAGATATTGAAATTAATTAACATATTTTAAAAATAACTTATAAACTAGATTTCAGGTAAACATAAGTTAAATAGAATATCTAAGACTGTAGCCTACACAACACTGTCATCACGCGACATATAAATTGTCATTTACGACAGATGTTACGTCATTCATATGTCTATGTTGGCAAGGCATTCAAACACAATACTTCCTTTCTGTGTTGAGCTGCATTAAATGCTCTCAGAATTTTCAAAGAATCAATATTGAAACCTAGAATATAACTTTTACAAATTATAATTCATATATAAAGCAAGCTTTTAGCACGTCCCTTTGAGAAAAGTTAATTAGTGCGAATTTTGTCCCAAAATACGACCTTTTTCCTTTTTTAGCCCTCTACCTGATATTAAATTATCACCTTACTATTTAAATTTATGCCAATCAAAAATGTCAGGAGGACATATGTATAAGGCTTTTAACTATTATTTAGCAAGTTTATGTTTATTAACAGTTAGTCTCAGTGGATGTGGGAATAACTCCGATGATCAGCTAACACTAGCTCCACCACCAGCAGAAACAAGTGATTGCTTTTGGCAAGGTCCTTATGTTAGGGAAAATCCTGAAACGAATTTTGCTTTCCCTGATACTGGGAGTGCTTATTGGAGTGCTCAATATACTCTTCCTGAAGGAGCAGTCTTAAGACTAAAAGGAGATTTCCCCTACGCTCGATATATGTCCATCAATAGTTACCGATTGGATACAACGCCAGCTGATGCAATTAGTGATGATAAAATTATTCCTAATCAAAATTCAATAAATCCTTTTATTAATGGAAATCCTCGTAATAATTCAAATCGCTCATATACATTAAATGTTGCTGCTGGAGAAGCTCCTGAAAGTAAACCAGCAAATACAATATATGACTATGCGACTGGACAAACTACGCTTGTTTATAGAGTTTATGTACCAAATAAAGGTAAAGATTTACTTGGTGGTGTAACGTTACCAAAAGTTGAGTTAACGACTCGCCAAGGAGAAGTACTAAATGGACAAGCAGCCTGTGATGCTTTAAAAGCGGTAAACAAAACAGCTACAGGAGTTTATATAGATCCAAACACTTATGCCGCCGCACGTAAAAATAATCCAGCAAAAGAGATACCTGTATGGCGTACTTCCTATAACATGGCAGCAGATATCCAATGTGTTTTCTATGGTGTATGCGACACTAATCCAAAACGAAATGTTGCTTATTATGCTAATTTAGACAATCAGTATATCTCAACCTTCTTGGATCGCAGTATTAAACCAATTGTTGTAATTCGTGGAAAAATTCCAAGAGTACCAAAGACATTAAATGGTGAAGATCATTTCGATAGTAGAAATGCGCAATTAAGATATTGGTCTATGTGCCAAAATGAATTTTACTCTCAAAAAGTATCTGATTGTCTATTTGATGAGAACATTACAATTAATCCCGATGGTAAATATACAATTGTTACGAGTATTGCAAGTGATCGCCCAAATAATGCGACAAAAGAGTGCGGTGTAGATTTCTTAAAGTGGTCGGAAAATGGTGATGGATTCTCTATGGTCTCTGGACGTGAAGATCACAAAACTGATGCGCGAGTAAATGTGCGTAATATGCTACCTGTAAACAACTTCCAGAGCGCAATTCAAAATACAAAAACACCTGGAGATGAGGCTGAAGTTCTAGGTGAGTATTTACCCCAAGCTAAATATTTCACTAAAGAAGAGTTTGAAGCTCTAGGTTGTAATCCTTATCAAAAATTAAATTTCTAATCACTATATGGGGCGAGATGCAATACTCTCGCCTTATACTGATTTGGAGTCATACCAAACCATGAGTTGAATGCCTTTAAAAATTGGCTTTTTGCTTTATAGCCTAACAATAAACCGATTTGTTGGAGGCTAAATTGTTGCGAACGTATATATTCAATCGCTCTTTTTTTTCTAACATGTAGCAATATTTCATTAAAAGTATGCCCTTCTTCACTTAATCTTCTTTGTAATGTCTTCACACTTAGGCTCATCAATGAGGCAATATTTTGGCGATTAGGGGGGATAAAACCCAATGTTGTCCATAATAATATTTTTATCTTTTCTCTATAGGAGGTCTCAGGAAACTGCTTATCTATTGAATGAATAAGTGGGTTAATGAGTAATTGATGTTCTTTGCGTGGAGCTTTTAATAAAAATGTATAAGTGAGTTGATTTGTAGGGCAATGAAAAGTAGGAATAGATTTAAAAGTTTTTAGATAGAGATCTGAATCAATAATATTAGGTGTATGCATAAATTCGACATTGTTTGGCCAAAAGCTTTTAAATTGTGCAATAAGCCGGCTGACACCAAACATAGCTCCCTCAATTTGATGGTAGGTTACTAACTCTGGTAAATTAGGCTTAAAGACCAATTTGATTCCATTTCTAAATTCATGTAATTCTATAGAAACGACTTCAGTCAAAATCTGGTAGTAACTACTAACTAGCCGTAGAAAAAAGCCCATTGGAACATCTATATTATTTTTTAATGCGGGGCTTAGAGCAATTTCTAGAATTTTATAAAAAGGTGAAAGCTTGAGATCTGTAATTGCAATCACTTTTAAACCTAAATTAGGTTCATCTGCTAAATTAATGGTTCTTCGAATTTCATGACTTACTACATCTAAAAGTACTCGATCATTAGGAAATTCCTCTAAATTGATCCATTCTTTAGAGACCTTTTCGAAAAGATCAACTTTACCATTTTGTAGTGCCCACCATTCGAACCCTTTTCGGTTATGGTTAACAATATATTTACTTACTGTAAATGCTTTAGACATAAACATACTCAAACGTCCTGTTTTAAAGTATTTTAATTAAAATTTTGAATAAATATCAAAAAATAAAGAATTTTGATATAAGAGTTGACACGATTAAGCTAAAGATTGGCAAGATAGAATTCGTTAAAATTTTTTTTACAAAGAATACTTCCATCCTAATAGACACTAGATTAAAAGTAACAATCAAGTGCCTAAAGCTAATAAGAAAATTTATCTATTTCTGAATCCATGTATTTTAGCTTGTAATACAACATAAATTGAAATTATTGACAAAATACACATTACTATCGTAAATGATTTATCAAAAACTCTCTATCCTTCTTTAATGATCTTCCTCACAATATGCTCATGTGTCGGTACAAGACCTGCTTGTAATCCGAGTGGCTTAAATACTTTATCCAGGACAGATTGAGTGAGTTTTCCTTTGTCTTGTTCTATGTCCGTTAATGTTCTGCGACTGACACCAACCAAATTTGCGTATTGTTCCTGAGACATGCCAAGTATATTTTTTCGCAAATACGCCAATAATTGCCCCAAGGTAATTTCATTCAATAAGTACTGCATATATAGATCAATAAGAACTTGCTGGCGATCTTGAGGCTGATTTTTTATATTCATAATAGTTCCCATCTTTCTAATTTAGCTTCAACATAATCGAATGAAAGTGCTGGCATCTCCATAATCTGTTTTGGGACACCTTTATCAATTAACCGTTGTTTTAGCCCAACAAGATTGTTTGCTAATGATTTTAATGTCTTCATAGACAAATTTGGATCGCATAAATGTGCAAGTTTTTGGGTAATTTGCTCCCAACGATACTCTCCTCCTTCTTCATAAGGACTTCCCCAGGTCGTTGATCTTGTCACGACTTCTGGATCAGCTTTCATTGGTGCAAAATCATAAATTGGAGCAAGCGAAATTTTTCCAGATTTTTTTAGAAATGAGGTATTTCGCCCGTGATTATCAGAATTGCCAAAAATAATATTGAGCAAGTCTCTTTGTAACCATTCACAAACGAATTGTGTGGAATCAAAATTTGAATCAATCACAGTCAGCAAATCACATAGGTTGTCTATTACTTCAAAATGATTAAGATGACTTCCTGAAGCCTTATTTAATACTGAATAAACAGATTCTAGACCATGACGTTGCCAACATTGATTGCGCCATTCCACATCAAATCTTGGCAACCATAATGATGGATATTTTTCACCTTCGATCAGCTTCATTTCTGTTGTTTCAATGGTATTGAAGCCTAACTCTTTTAGTTCTTGATAGTAATAGTATTCCGCTCTGAGAATATTGCAGTCGATCTCACTACGATTATTTCGAGGAAATTTAACTAAATAGTGTTGATCAGGTTGATCAAAGTTTTGTTGATAGGTGTCAATCCAAATATTTTGATCTTTTGTCGCGCGAATCAGTAACTTGGGAGCTTCACCACCCGCTCCTGTTGCACCACCACTAATCGCGCCCATTTGCTGTGCATACTCAAGAAAATCAACATTTCGATCAGCAACATCATTTTGACTAAAATAACGTAAATGCAAAGTAGAGTCAGGATTTATAGGCGGAAGAGCTTCTTTAATTCGCAAGTTTCCTACGGGCGCAATTCCACCTTTTTCCAATAAAATACTATCTTGCTCAGCATACGTGAGTCGTTGTAAGCCTAAAAAATTGACCCAATAACGGCGTGCTGCACCTGAAGGAACAATATCATCTAAAAAACCAAACCATGAGCTAGATTCATGGTTTATAAGTATTTGTACAGGTAGTGAGAGACTACAGGCATGTTCATCTCGTTTGTCTAGATTTTGGATTGCGTATTCCAACTCGTAGACCAATTCACTGGCGCTTGCTGAGCCCAGCTTAGGTTCTAATAGTTTAAGTTCAGCGATATCTAACCAATTCTGGTCGAGTAAAGCCTGTATTGTTAATTTTTGCATTGATATAAATGAGCAATTATTTTCTCAAAAATACTATAAAACTTGTTTTTTGTGAATATATTTGCTCAAAAAAGTTTGTTACATGATTTTATGAGCATAATTTTGCTCATTTCTATTTGTTAAATATACATATATTTGATTCAAAATTACTTTATTCGATCTCATCTAAGAGCACTCAAGCAATTAAAGAAAAGTGTATGATTAGCCTCCTATTTACTTATGAATTTATCACTTAAATGAAGAATACTTTTTCTGATCACAAACAAATTAGTGTGGTTTCTACTTTTTCTGAGCTTATTGATTCCAATTTTCAAGGAGAAAGTAATGCAATTTGTTGGTATAGAAACTTAGTTGGTGATTTTCAAGAGATCATAGGAAAACTTGAAATAAAAGAGAATATTACAGAGGTTTCTGTTGACGATCTTTTAGCATTGCAACTTTCAGAAAATGGTAATTTAGCAAGAGAAATTATCATTGCGGATATTCAACAATTAACAGCTCTCGGTGCATCACCAGTGCTTAACTTGATCCAAAACTACGAGCGAGATGATGAGTTCGATTTTATTTCGACAGATGTTTATTCATTTCATGTTGATCGCTCGCCTATTCCCACTGATACTTTTTTATGTACTTACCATGGTGCAGCAAGTGAGATGTTGCCAAACGATCAGGTCGAACAAAAGATTTTGATTTCTGAAATCAGAGAAAAACTTAAGCAATTACATCATGGTCCGGAAAATGAGTTTGATAATTTTCTAGAAGAAAATTTCTTTGATCTGCATTATCAACCCAAACCAAATGCAAAACCTGTGAATTTAGGTTTAGGCCATCTATGGCGATTGGCTGTTGATCATCCATCACAACACGTTTTACCTTGTGTGCATCGTGCGCCTATCGAAAAAGAAAATGAATATAGACTGCTGTTGATCTGTTAAATCATAGACAAATCGATGAGTGTATATTCACTTTTAAGATGGCCGATCTATCAGAAATTTACACTCCAAGACAACTGTGCAGTACGTGGAGCGCCTAGGAACAAATAATCATCCCCAAAGAAGCTTCCTGCATCTCTCCAATACTTTTTATTGAATAGATTATCAACATTGAATCTCAACGTGTTTTCATAGCCATTAGCTTTAAAGTTATAAGCAGCACCAGCATTAAAAACTGTATAGCTCGGAACTTTTACGCTACCTGTTTTATTGGCATATTTACTTGCACTGTATTGCATACCTGCCAGTAATCTTAAACCTTCCACTTGTGGCAATTGATAGGATAAATAACTTGCAAAACGTACTTTAGGAACATTTTGGGTTTGATGACCTTGATATTCAGCGACATCAATTTCTTTTAAGCGTGAACGCGTCAGTGCCAAAGTTGAGGTTATATCGAAATTTTCAGTTACCTGCCCTTGCAAACCAAGTTCTAAGCCTATGTTATGTTGTTTGCCATCAGTTAAGTAATAATTATCAGCATTGGTATATTGATGGTCTTGCTCTAGATTAAATATTGCTGCTGTAAGCAACATAGATGGTAATTGATGTTTGATGCCCACTTCATATTGGATGGATTTGGTTGGGGCAAGTGTTTCAAATGCATTCCCGACTATTCCTTTTTCTTCATTACCGAATGCATACCACGGCGCTTGTCCACCATCACTTAAACCTTTACTAAATGATGTATAAACCTGTGTATTTTCCCAAGGTTGATACATCACTGCAAATTGTGGCAAGAATCGGTTTAAATCTGTATCACGAATCTTATTCGCCGCTGCATCATAAGCCTTTTCATCTAAAGAAAGGATTTTTCCTCCCATGAGTACAGACCATGAGTCATTAAAACGGATTTGGTCTAGTAGATTTAATGCGGTTTGCTGACTATCAAGGGATTTATATCGATTGCCTAAGGCTACATCTGTAGGTGCATAGTTCACTGTATTGTTGTAGATATTACCCATACCAACGAGTTCATTGATTGCATCATATTGTGCACGTCGTTTATAGGTATGAGATAACTCGATATTTAAGCTATGCTGCCATGTCCCTGTTGCGAACTTGCCGTTTAACCCTGTTTTAAATTGATTTGTTAAATAACTATCATCTGGACTACGGAAATCATAAATATCGTAGTTACCCTTTTGATCAAAGGTATTGCCTAAACCTGTAAATTCACAAATCTCACTATAACAACCCCATGGGAATGCTGAATAGTCATCAACGGTCACACGGCTTTGCGAAGCAGATAAGTTTGCTGTCCAATCATCATTGAGACGATGCGTATATTTTAAACTCGTATTCAGGCTCTCATTAGTAACGGGTTTACTCCAGCTTTGATAACCCAGTAAACGATCCCATTCCACATTAGTCGGTACAGTTTTCCCATCTAATAATTGATAGCCTGGTACCGAGCGCTGACGTTGGCGTTGTGATTCAATATCGAACTCAAGTTTTGAATCATCAGAAATCTGCCAATCCAGAGCAACTGAACCAAATAAACGCTTTCCATTGGTATGTTCTACATATGGATGAATCTCTTCATGCGCTAAATTGATTCGATAGCCAAATTGTTGATTTTCACCCAGCATATCACCGATATCCGTTGCGACACGATAACCACCCTGACTATCTGTTTCTAGCGTAACTGAACGAATGTCTTTTGGTCGTTTAGTCACATAGTTAACAACTCCGCCGGGTGTAGACATACCACTTTGAATCGCGCTAATACCTTTTAAGATTTCTACTTGTTCTTTATTTTCTAGCGCTACGTTTTGTTCGCCTCTCAACACGTTACCATTGAGTAGATAACTTGATCCTAGATTGAGCGCAAAACCACGCATCACAAAGTTTGAATAATAGCCGATAGGTGCGTAGCCCTCGCCGACCGCCGCATCATTTTTTACAATATCTTTTAGCGTTTTTGCATGTTGATCTGCAATAAGGTCGGCATTAATAAGATTGATTGATGCAGGGATTTTGGCAATGGTTTGTTCAGCAAAACCAGATAAATTTACGCTGTTCTGGTGATTGGCATTTTGCTCAGCTGTAACTGTAATTGTTGGGAGACGTTGTATCTCATTTTCTTGTTCCGCATATGCTATTGTTGGAGTAAATCCGAGGTATGAAAATGAACCTACGGCTAATAATGCGCTTTGTAAACGAGAAAATGGAAAAGTTTTCACAGTATTGCTTAACCCCAAAGAAATAATTTTATAGCTTCAACTTTGTGGCATGAGTATTCACAATTTTATTGGATTGAACAAGTATATTCGCTTACATATATCTGAATTTTTAGCTACTCGGATAATCCGACAAACAAAATGACCAGTTCAGCCAAACCGTGTTAGTATTTAAAAATGACAATTCATCATGTCAAATTAAAAAAGAAAGGAATTGCTATGCTAAAAATGCAACAGATCAACATCACACAAGAGTTCAATGCCCCTGTCGAGAAGGTATTTGCGATTCTCAGTGAACATGAAAATTTGAATAAACTTTTCGCTCCAGCAAAAGTGACTCGTTTGAGCGATGGTCAAGATGCACGTAATGGGGTTGGCTCAGCACGTAAGCTATCTATTCCACTGACGCCTTCATTTGTCGAAACAAATTTGGTGTATAAAGAAAATGAACTCATTGAATACGCAATTACCAGTGGTATCGCGCCAATCAAAGCGCATCGCGGCGTGATGAAGTTTACTGATCTGGGCAATAATCGCAGTCGTTTGGACTATACGATTAGCTTTAAAGGGCGTGTGCCATTTATTGGTCCGATCGTTAAATTCGCATTACAAAATGGTGTGAGCCGTGGGCTTAAAAAACTAAAAGTATAATTCTCTAATCTTTGAACTAAACTCCCCTATTTTTTTAATGGTGGGGGTTTTTATTTGATGTATTGGTCAACTTTTCTTTGAAAAATAATTTCTAAAATAACATTTAGCTGATTTTTACGATAAATTAGAGCTATTCAACAACTTCACTCAGGGAAAGAGATGACACTTAAGCAGTTAAAGGCATTTTTGGCACTTGCACGTACTTTAAATTATGCCAATGCTTCGCTAGAGCTTCATTTGAGCCAATCTGCTTTAAGTCTAAGTATAAAAAGTTTAGAAGATGAACTCGGCGGTAAGTTGTTTAATCGAAATACACGTCGTGTTGAACTGACTCAAGAAGGTAAATCTCTCATTCCCTACGCAAAAAAACTACTGGCCAATTGGGATGAAATGGAAAATGACGTTAAACAGCGTTTTAAATTAAATCGCGGTACGCTGAGTATCGCCTCGATGCCCTTTTTTACTCATGCGATCTTACCCGATGTGATTCACTCTTTTTTATCTGAGCATCCAAACCTTAATTTTTCGATCCACGATATTCCAAATGAAACCATTCTTGAAAAAGTCCAAGATGGTATCTTTGAGTTAGGCATTTGTTTTGAACCAGAACTGACAGAAGGCTTAGAGTTTGTGCCTTTGTTTGATGAAGACTTTCACGCCTTACTTCCTAAAAACCATCCCTTAGCAGACAAAGCACGTATTACGTGGCAACAATTGTTTGCCAATCCTTTTATTACCCTACAAAAGCCATCAATTGTTCGTCACCTAGTTGAGCAAAATTGTTTACGCAACAATATGACTTTGGATTTAAAAATCGAATGCCATCAGATTTCTTCATTATCCAGTTTTGTTGCGCATGGTATTGGGGTAAGCGCGATTCCTCGTCATTTTGCCAAGCATATTGATTTAACAGAAAATGTATTACTTGAACTTGAAGATGGAACCATCCACAAAACGGTTGGTATTGTCTATAAAAAGAATTTTGAAATATCACATATTTCGGCACAATTTATTGAGTCATTGATAAGGTATAAATTTTAAATAACTCATTATTGAAATTGGTTTTATATTTCCCACTCTCAAATAAATATTTTTATTACAAATATTTTCAAATGTTTAGCTTTATTAATTATTGTTTGTTTGCGAATAAAATTTATCCAAAAAAATCAATTTATTAATTTAACTCATTAATCCTTGAGAAAAATCAACTTCTATACGCTTAGTCCTAATGCTAAAACTAAATCACTAAAGGACAATAGGACAATAATAGAATGAATAAGGTATATGCCAGCGCTGAAGCTGCAATCAAAGATGTGGTTGCTGATCACCAAACCTTAGCCGTTGGCGGTTTTGGGTTATGTGGAATTCCTGAGCAGCTCATTGTCGCGGTTAAAGAAAGTGGTGTAACAGGTCTGACTTGTATTTCAAATAATGCAGGTGTTGATGATTTTGGCCTAGGTATTTTATTGCATACCAAACAGATCAAAAAAATGATCTCATCTTATGTGGGTGAAAATAAAGAATTTGAACGTCAATATCTAAATGGTGAGCTTGAAGTTGAATTAACTCCACAAGGAACATTAGCTGAAAAATTACGTGCTGGTGGTGCTGGTATTCCAGCTTTTTATACGAAAACTGGTGTGGGAACTCTGATTGCTGAAGGCAAAGAAGAACGCAGTTTTCATGGTAAAAAATACATTTTAGAAGAATCACTTACTGCTGATGTTTCACTGATTAAAGCTTACAAGGCAGATAAAGCAGGCAATCTAATATTTCGTAAAACGGCTCAGAATTTTAATCCTGAATGTGCAATGGCTGGGAAAATCACCATTGCTGAAGTGGAACAAATCGTTGAGATTGGTGAATTAGATCCAGATGAAATCCATTTACCAGGGATTTATGTGAATCGCATTATTTTAAATGCATCACCTGAAAAACGTATCGAACAAAAAACTTTAAGCATGGAGGCAGTTTAAAATGGCTTGGTCACGTAATGAAATGGCACAGCGTGCTGCACAAGAACTCGAAGATGGCTTCTATGTGAACTTAGGTATTGGTCTACCTACCCTTGTTGCCAACTATATTCCAAAAAACATGAATGTATGGTTGCAGTCTGAAAATGGATTGCTTGGTATCGGCGCATTTCCTACTGAGGAAACGCTAGACGCGGATTTAATCAATGCTGGAAAGCAAACGATTACTGCACGTGCAGGTGCAGCATTTTTCTCAAGTTCAGAATCTTTCGCAATGATCCGTGGCGGTCATGTCAATATTGCGATTTTAGGCGCAATGGAAGTTTCTGAACAAGGTGACTTAGCCAATTGGATGATTCCAGGTAAGAAAGTCAAAGGCATGGGCGGTGCGATGGACTTGGTTGCAGGTGTTCAAAAAGTTGTGGTTCTGATGGAGCACTGTGCGAAAGACGGTACGCCAAAGATTGTGAAAAACTGTAGCTTACCTCTAACAGGTCAAGCGGTTGTTCATCGTGTGATTACAGATTTAGGTGTCATGGATATTACATCTGAAGGTGTTGAACTGATTGAACCCGCAAAAGATGTAACGCTCGAACAAATTCGTGCAGTAACAGGTGTGCCATTAATTTTTGATAAATCTTTAGTGGCTTAAATGAGATGAGATATTCTGCTCTAGTCTATTGAACTGGAGCAGTTTTATAACGACATACATTTAAAGAGATATAAAAATGAGTTCAATTGTTATTGTGTCAGGTAGTCGTACTGCGATGGGCGGCTTTCAAGGTAGCCTCTCTAGTTTAACCGCCCCAGAATTAGGCGCTGCTGTAATCCGTGAATCTATCCAACGTGCTGGTATTGCACCAGAGCAAGTTAATGAAGTGATTTTTGGCTGTGTATTGAGTGCAGGCATTGGTCAAGGTCCTGCGCGTCAAGCAATGCGTAAAGCGGGTGTTCCAGATCATGTTGGCGCTGTGACCATCAATAAACTATGTGGTTCTGCGATGAAAGCAGTATTGATGGCATCAGATGCTTTGAAAGCTGGTAGTGCAAATATTGTGGTTGCGGGCGGTATGGAATCAATGACCAATGCACCATATATCCTACCTAAAGCACGTGGTGGCTATCGTATGGGACATGGTGAAATCAAAGATCATATGTTCTTGGATGGTTTAGAAGATGCTGAAACGGGTCGTTTAATGGGTTCATTTGCTCAGGATATGGCAAATACCAAAGGCTTCACCCGTGAACAAATGGATAACTTTGCAATTTCTTCACTAAAAAAAGCTCAAACAGCAATCACAGAAGGATATTTCAAAGACGAAATCGTCCCTGTTGAAATTAAAACACGTAAAGGTGTTGAAGTGATTGATCAAGATGAGCAACCACTCAAAGCAAATCTCGATAAAGTCCCAACGCTACGTCCTGCTTTTAGCAAAGACGGTACGATTACAGCAGCCAACTCGAGTTCGATCTCAGATGGTGCTGCTGCTTTAGTACTTTCTACGGAAGACTACGCTCAGGCAAATGATTTAAATGTTTTGGCTAGAATTGTTGCCACTTCAAGTCATTCGCAACATCCAAGTGAGTTTACGATTGCTCCAATTAGTGCGATTCAAAAAGTGCTTGATCGTGCTGGCTGGGCGGTTGAAGATGTCGATGCATGGGAAATCAATGAAGCTTTCGCGATGGTGGCTATGGCCCCGATTCATGAGTTAGGTATTGATGAAGCCAAAGTCAATGTTCATGGTGGTGCATGTGCTTTAGGTCATCCAATTGGTGCGACAGGCTCTCGTATTATTCTTTCATTAATCTATGCATTAAAACGTTTAGGCAAAAAGAAAGGTGTTGCGGCATTGTGTATCGGTGGTGGTGAAGCAACAGCTGTGGCCATCGAAATTTAAACTATAAAAATCAGCAAAGCACCTCAATCGAGGTGCTTTTTTATCTAAAATGCAAAAAAGGTTCTTACTAGAACCATTCTATTGGCATTTTAAATGCCGTCGTCTCGACAGGATCAAGTACGGATAACCAACTGATAATTTTTGGCATTTCCCAACCAAAGAAATAGTCGCAAGCTGCAAGTTTTCCGTGTAGAAAATCTGGATCTGTTGCATCTGGTAAGCGCTTATGAATAACGACTGCCTGATCAAGCCACAACCATCCCACGATCAGATGTCCAAAGGCTTCTAGATAATGCGCTGCATTTGCCAGTTGGAGCTCTACATCAGTTAAGGCATGTAGCTTTTCTGTGACGTTCTGGATGAGTTGCCACTTTTCAGTTAAATGATCGGCATGATTTCTTAAAGTAGGTTCCGCTTTGGCCTGAGCGATTGTCTCCAAGATTTTTTCATCTAACAGTTTCATCGCTTTACCGTGATTAAGGCGTGTTTTACGCCCTAATAAGTCTAGTGCCTGAATACCAAATGTTCCCTCATGAATCGGGTTGAGACGATTATCACGATAAAATTGTTCAACATTGTATTCACGGGTATAACCATAACCGCCATGAACTTGTATGGCTAAATCATTTGCTACAAGCCCCCACTCCGAAGACCAACTTTTCACTACTGGAGTTAATAGGTCGAGAAGTTGATTGGCTTGGTCACGCTGTTCTTGATCTTCAAGTGAATGGATGTCATCTGTTAGTCTGGCGGCATATAAGCAGAGTGCTAATGCACCTGAGACATACGATTTTTGCGCCAACAACATACGGCGAACATCAGCATGTTGAATAATCGGGATTTGTGGTGAACTTGGATTACGTTCGCCGCGAGAACGACCTTGCAATCGGGTCTTTGCATAATCTAAAGCATGCAAATATCCGGTATATCCCAATGCTGCTGCACCAAGTCCAACAGAGATACGCGCTTCGTTCATCATATGGAACATATAAGCCAGTCCTTTACCAGCTTCGCCCACCAACTCACCAATGGCCCCCGCTTCTCCTTCTGGAGTAAAGCGCCCCTCTCCAAAATTTAACACACAGTTGACGGTGCCTCGATAGCCCATTTTGTGGTTAATCCCAGCTAAGGCAATATCATTGCGTTCATTTGGTTGTCCCTGTTCATCGAGTAACTTACGAGGTACGGTAAACAGTGAAATACCTTGAACGCCTCGAGGCAATTGACTATTTTCATCAGGGATTTTGGCTAAAACTAAATGAACAATGTTGTCCGAGATATCATGCTCACCGCCTGAAATCCACATTTTGTTTCCGAACAAGCGATAGCGCCCATCATTTGTTTTGATCGCCCGTGTACGAATATCCGCAAGACTCGACCCCGCTTGTGGTTCGGATAGACACATGGTTCCGAAACATTTTCCTTCTATCATCGCACTGACATAGGGTTTAACTTTTTCTGGATCTCCATGTGCCATTAATAAATTGGCATTCCCAATAGTCAAAAATGCGTAACCTGCTGTACCTGAGTTGGCTCCAAGCAAATAGGCCATTCCTGCGCGCTCAACAGTATTCGGTAAATTCATACCATTCCATTCAGATGGGAAAGCTGCGCTCATCAAACCTGCTTCTGCAAAGGCTTTGAGTGCAATTCCAACCTCGGGATTAACTGTTACACGTTCACCATCAAACACAGGTTCATGACTGTCATTTTTTTTATTATGAGGAGCAAATAGATCTGTTGCCAAGGCCTCGTAAACGTTTAAAACAGAGGTATATTCAAAACGATCTTGTCCGTTAAAAGGTTTGCGTTGACTCAGTTCCTCGATTTTTAGCCAGTCGAACAGTAAGAAATCTATATCTTTACGAGAGAGAACAAATTCATTACTCATGAGGTTCCCCTATATGTTCACAAGCGTAAGCCATTCGGCAACAAGTGCTGGCTTGGCTTCATTTTCAATTTCAACACTAACTTCCATCGTTAATTGGTAACTTCTCTGATTCTTTTCAGAAACTTTTTTTAAGTGGAAATGTCCACGCACACGTTTACCACTATGAACAGGACTGATAAATCGAACACTATTGAGACCATAATTCACGGCAGACTGCTGCCCTTTGATAGTAGGTAGTACCTGAGCTGCCATGACAGAGAGTAAAGATAGTGTCAAAAAACCATGTGCAATTGTGCCACCAAACGGTGTTTGGCGAGCAGCTTCTTCATCAACATGTATAAATTGACGGTCTAGAGTTACATCAGCGAACGTATTGATCATAGGTTGCTCTATTGCAATCCAGTCCGAGTTACCTAAAGCTTGACCTTGCAATTCCAAAAGCTGTTCAATACTCAGTATATTTTGTGCAGATGATGTCAAAATTATTCTCCTGTTGTTAATGAAGCCTTTTTCAACTCAAGATCACCTTGAGCAGCGCCTCTCACAGGAACAAATTCATCTGTACGGTCTGCAACATCCGCTAAACGTTGTGCTAATACATGAGGAACCTGCTCATCTGTACCTAAGTGAATGCCTTGTGTAAGCGTAATATGTGCTGCCTCAAAGCTTCCAGCACCTGCACAAAGTATCATCCGAGTCGGTGCATCTTCGCTCACCAAAGCGGCAATTGCAGGACTGACTGCACTTGGTGCCAGTGCTTTAAGTGCTTCTTCGGGTAATAAGCCTTCAAGCATTCGTGTTGCGGCTGTTGGTGCTAGGCAGTTCACTCGAACATTATATTTCTCGCCTTCCAACGCAAGGGTCTGCATCAAGCCCACCAATGCCATTTTGGCAGCACTATAGTTTGATTGTCCAAAATTGCCATATAAACCAGAAGATGAGGTTGTCATAACAATACGACCATATTTCTGCTCACGCATGATCTCCCATACAGCTTTAGTGCAATTTACGGCGCCCATAAGATGTACATCAATCACAGTACGAAAATCTTCTAATGACATTTTGCTAAACGTTTTATCCCGAAGAATTCCAGCATTATTCACCAAAATATCGACACGGCCCCAGCGAGCAATTGTTTCATCAACCATCTGTTGGACTTGTTCAATATTCGTGACTGAGGCACTATTTGCGATTGCTTCACCGCCTGCAGCAATAATTTCATCTACGACTTTTTGAGCAGCCATAGTTGATCCGCCCTGTCCGTTTACGTCACTGCCAAGATCATTCACAATAACTTTTGCACCCAAACGGGCCAATAACAATGCATGTTCTCGTCCTAAACCTGCACCTGCTCCAGTAACGATCGCCACTCGATTGTTTAAATTAACTGTCATGATCTATGTCCTAAAAAAGTTCTGTTTTAACTGCCGTTTAATATCCAGTTCCTCTTAATTTATTAATAGGAAGGAACTACTTTTTATATTTTTAAATGGTTAAACCACCATCAACCACAATACATTCACCATTGGTATAACTCGCAGCATCAGATACGAGATAAAGTACTGTTCCTGCCATTTCGCGTGGTTCAGCATGACGACGTAAAGGAATTGAACTCATCCATTGCTGATAAATCTCTTCATTTGCAAATAGTGCCGATGCAAATTTGGTCTTAGTCAGGCCTGGCAATAAAGCATTTACCCGGATACCAAATGGACCGCATTCTTTGGCAAATGCTTTGGTCATATTCACAACTGCGGCTTTGGTAATGGAATAAATTCCTTGCTGGTCTCCGGGTTGTAGCGCATTTACGGATGCTGTATTTACAATGGCACCACCACCATGTTCTTTCATTAGTTTGCCAGCTTCAACGGACATAAAGAAATATCCACGAATGTTGACTTCAACCGTTTTGTTATAAGCGCCAATATCAGTATCCAGGATGTGTCCAAAATAAGGATTGGCCGCTGCATTGTTGACTAAAATATCTAAGCGACCATGTTGCTTACGGATATGTTCAAAAATTTCTGCAATATCTTCTAATTTCCCCACATGACACGCAGCAGCTTCCGCTTTTCCATTGGCTGCTATAATTTCATCAGCAACTCTTTGACAATCTTCAATTTTACGACTAGATACAATCACATGTGCACCTTGTTCAGCCAAAAGTTTAGCGATCTCCTCGCCAATACCACGACTTGCACCTGTAACTAATGCTATTTTTCCTGTTAAATCAAATAAGTTTGTTGCCATATATAGAATTTCCTTTTGTATTGTTCCTTAAATAGAATCTTGCCCTGTTTTCAATATTCCTTGCTGCACGTCCGAAGTTAAAATTTATGCTTCTCATGACTCTATTTATGTGATGTCCTGAACATACCTAACTTGGTATCATGAATGAAATGAATTATTTTAATATTCAATTATGCATTCAATTAATAGTGATACTATGTTTAAAATCTCCATTTGATAAATTGTTCTCAAAAAAAGCTATCAAATAATATATTTCCTTAATGAAATCTCATAATTTAAGTTGGGCTTTTGCTCGCTGAACAGCTCTTTGATTAAATGATAATTTCATCAATAGCAAAGGGGTTGTAAAATAGATGTGCTTCACAAACTAAAAAAGCACATCTTATACGTAGATGTGCCTTTGATTTTCTAAGAATAATTATCAAAAACCACTAAGCATTACCAGATTCAGTTAAATTGGTTTTAACCTCTTCCAATTGCTGTTCTTCATCAAATTTATGTCGTTTCAAACTTAAAATCGCGCAGATTGCAACGATAGCTGGAATAGAAATCATCACAAAATTCATGGTATGCGGTAAGTTTAAGGTCAATAACATACCTGTCAAAATCGGTCCCACAATGGCACCAATTCGTCCAACACCAGAAGCACAGCCGATCCCTGTAGAGCGCACGCTTAATGGATAATATTGCGCAACATAGCTATAAAGAAGAATTGAAGTACCAATCGTCGCCGCACCAGCAACAGTCACTAAACCATATAACACATAAGCTGGAGAGTTAAATCCTAAGCCGATCAGTGCCACAACACCTGCCATGAGCATACCCATGATCACAGGTTTCAAATGGAATTTATCTGAAAGAATACCGCCACCAATTGAACCAATCATTGCGCCAACATTCAAAGCAAATAAGAATAAGATACTCTTACCAAGTGAATACCCTGCTGCAAGCATGAGTTTTGGTAACCAGCTACTTAACGCGTAGACCATTAATAAACACATAAAGAACAATACCCAAAACATCAGTGTGTTGAATGCACGTCCTTGTTGGAATAATCCTTTCACTGAGCTTCCAGTTGGAATATTTTCCTCATTTAGCGTTAAACGAGTATTGCTGCTGATGGCTTGTTCAGGTGAGATTTTTTGTACAATGCTATTTGCTTGCTCAGTTTTTCCTGTTTTAACCAAAAAAGTTAAAGACTCAGGTAAGAATTTCCACATAACTGGTAATAAAATTAATGGAATCCCCGCAATCAAGAACATGATTTGCCATCCCTGACTTTCAACCAAATAACTTCCAATCAATGCCGAAAGTATTCCCCCGATCGCATAACCACTAAACATCGTGCCGACTAGGGTACTGCGGATACGTTTAGGGGCGTATTCAGAGGTCAGCGCCACGAGATTCGGCATTACCCCACCAATGCCTAAGCCAGCTAAAAATCGTAAAATACCAAACTCGAATGGATTAGATGCAAACGCACCTAAAAAAGTAAACCCACTAAAAAAAGTCACACAAATTAAAATGACATTTTTGCGTCCGATTTTATCTGCCAATGCACCAAATAGCATAGCACCGAACATCATGCCACATAATGCGGTACTGGCGAGCATACCCGCTTGAACAGAAGTAAGAGACCATTCCTGCATCAATAAGGGTAAAACCACACCGTAAATGACGAGATCGTAACCATCAAAAATAATAATTACTAAGCACCAAAGTAAAATACTCCAGTGAAAAGGCGTAAACTTTGCTTCATCTATTACTGCATTTACATTAACTGTAGATGTTGTCATTCTGCATCTCCTCAATGAGATAAATTCCTAATCATTATTAAAACGACATAATGCACCTTAAAGAAAAAACATATAATTCAAGGTTTTATTTATATTAAAAATCATAACTCGCCATCATGTTGATACGGCTATCTGTCCCTGTACGACCATCAAAGGTTTCGCGCTCACCATAGACATATTCCATACCTAGCGTGATCGGTTTGTATGGGTTGTACATACCGTTAATCCAGCCTTGCCATAATTCTTTATTTTGATTTGAACTGTCTTTATTTAGACGAGCGAAGCTATTGTCACTTTTGGCTTTCATATAGCCATAGCCTAAAGTTGAGCGGAACTGTGAGCTAAATTGATGTGTGATTCCCGTAGAAATGGAGTCAAATTCATTGCTATGTATATTATTTTGTTCATCAATGGCATAACTACTATTCGTCCACATCAAGAAACGTCCATCTCCTTTGATGTGGTTATAATCCGCCTTTAAAAAGGTTTTTGGACTGAGCTGATATTTGCCCCCGATGCCAATGCCCCACGCCCATTCATCATCATTGCTGGTTTTTTTCTCTGCAACAAAACTACGTCCAGAAAGCATCGAACCATTGTCGAATTTATGATTCACGCGTCCAACAAAGGCGGGTAAACGCATTTTATTATCAGGATCAGAATGTGCTGTATATTTAGGATCTTCAACTGATAATGCAAAGCTGGTATTCGCTGTAATATTGTCACTATAACGAACCAATGGTGAGCGTTGTAATGCCCCTCCCACATAGGTCGCTGCATCAATTGTTTCAGGATAGTATTCAGGTGCAATGAAAGTAGACCATGTTTGACCCAGTAGCCATTTATCAAAGGTTAAATAGGCGTGACGAATACGAAATTGATCACGTGAGGCTCCCCCGAAGAAATCCATTTCTAATTTTCCACCTACATCGCCTACTGCAGTCGGGCTAGTAAAATTTAAGCCTAAACGGGTGACATTTACCGTTGTGTGTAAACGATCTTTTTGTTGGGCTTCTTCTACGGTTCCTTTTAATGGGACCCCACTGATATTGTTATACATCGTAGAGGCACCTTGCGCTTGATAAGATGCATCTGCACGGATATAGCCGTATAAATTCACCTCTGCACCAGATTTTAGTTTCAACTGTGATGCTTGTGGGCTTGATGGAACTGTTGCCTTGGCTTGTGTTGTGGATTGGGTTGATGCAGGCTGCTGAACATAATGTTGTAGCATGGCTCTTAATTCTTGTACTTCTTGCCGTAATTGTGCAACTTCATCACGTTCGGAAGCCGCATATACAGTAGGCATGGCGGCTATAATAGACAGCGCCAATATACTTTTATGTACCGTCAATTTTAACTTTTTCATTAAAGTAAGTTTCCTTCTTTTTTGATCCTAAATACCCTTTAAGATCGCTATTTGTTTGCGTTATATCCTTTGCAGTTAATCGCACTGCATCGCATTTCTTGTTTTCAAGCACTAATATCCTGTTTCTTTTAGTTTTCACCTCCCATAAAAATGCTGGTATTTATAAGTTTCTACTTTTTAAAAGACAAAGGGATCTCACAGTGGTGATATAAACCACTGATAATTAACCATTTGGTAAAAAATAGATGCTAGGGTTAAGTTTGCGTACTCATCTTTATTCCTTCATAGATTTAGTCCATGCTTAGGATGCTTGTGCAGAAAACGCATGACGTTTCTTTTTCTGCGCGATCAATCCTTGATACATTAAAATTTGGCTATATGAAGACACATTCATAAAACCTGTGCGGTGAAGTAATTGCCGATAATCATCAAATGAAACAGTGAAAAAATCGCTTTCCATTCGTTTTAACATTTTCTGACATTGCACTTCAGTCAACCCTTGTGCCAAACATATATGTCGTAGTGCTTGAAGTTGCTGAAGGTCTGCACAGGTCATCAAATCGTAGGTCAGTAATATGCCGTTTTCTTTTAATTGATCATGGATCTCTGTAAAAAAAACAGGCTTATTTTCATCAGCAATAAAATGCGCCACTAAAATTGTCAGTGCTGCATCAAAACAAATTTGATCAGGTAAATGTGAAGTGTCACCATGCACAAATTCAACTTGTGCGCACTTATTCAATTGATTGACTCTCGCCTGTGCTTTCTCAAGCATGGCTAAGGAAGGATCAAGCGCTGTAAATTTCCAGCCTGGATGTCTGTTTAGTAGATATTCCAGCTCATAGCCCGTCCCACATCCCACAATCAGGATATGAGCATCTGGTTTTAAGGTAGACTGTAAAATCGCATCTACTTGTTGATGAATGATTTCATATCCTGGTATTAATTTACGGATATGCTGATCGTATTCTTCAACCACTTTTGGACTGCTGAAATCTTTTGCCATGCGTCCTGATCCTTTGCCTTTGCAACTTTAAAATGCTGCTTTTTCTACTTGATGTAAAACATCATTTAGTCGAATACAGTCCCTGTTAGATTCAGTTCAGCGCGCATAATTTCCTGTAACTTAAACTTCTGGGCCTTACCTGATGCGGTCATAGGAAATTCATTAAAGAATTTGACATAACGAGGCACTTTATTATGTGAGATATGCTCTTTACAGAAATTACGGATACTTTCTTCATTGGTCTGGTGGTGTTCATGCAAAATAATGCAGGCGCATAGCTCCTCACCATAACGTGTATCAGGTAGACCAATCACTTGTACATCACAGATAGCAGGATGGGTGTACAAGAAGTCTTCTATTTCTTTTGGAAATAGATTTTCACCACCGCGAATCACCACATCTTTGATACGACCTTTGATTTTGACGAAGCCCTCTGCATCCATCTCCGCAATATCACCAGTATGCATCCAGCCAGCGTTATCAATCACTTCACGAGTTTTTTCTTCTTCGCCCCAATATCCAGCCATCACAGAGTAACCTCGAACACATAGTTCACCTAATGTGCCTTGAGGAACAATTTGCCCTTCGAGATCAACAATTTTAATTTCTACATGAGGATGAACATGTCCAACCGTACTGACGCGTTTATCAATGGTGTCACTCACTGAGCTTTGTACACTTACAGGTGAAGTCTCAGTCATGCCATAACAAATCGTAATTTCTGACATATGCATGCGATCAATCACACGCTGCATAATTTCACGTGGGCATGGGCTTCCCGCCATGATCCCTGTGCGTAAACTGGAGAGATCAAACTCGTTAAACTGTTCATGCTCTAAGATGGCGATGAACATGGTTGGTACGCCGTATGCTGCTGTACAACGTTCATTGTGAATCGCTTTGAGTGTTTCAAGTGGATTAAACACTGCTGATGGATACACCATGGTAGAACCATGTGTGATACAGGCTAGATTGCCCATCACCATACCGAAACAGTGGAATAAAGGTACTGAGATGCACACTTTATCTTGTGGCGTTAAGCGAATACCCTCTCCTACAAAATAACCATTATTCAAAATGTTATGATGGGTGAGCATCGTGCCTTTCGGATTACCGGTCGTACCTGATGTAAATTGGATATTAATGGTTTCATCAAACTGCAACTGTTGCGTTGCTAACTGTAATTGATCGAGTTGTTGTTGTGTTGGGGGGACGACCAGATCACTAAAACGATGAATACCTGTATGCTGTTTTTCATCAATTTTGATCACAAACTTTAAGAAAGGCAGACGTTCTGAATGGATTTGTTTATTGGTACAGAAATCAATTTCAGGTGCTATGCGTGTCAGAAGCTCTTGATAATCTGTGGTTTTAAATTGCGATGCGATAATCAATCCTTTGCAAGAAACTTTATTTAACACATATTCGAGTTCATGGCTTTTATAGGCTGGATTTAGATTGACTAAAATAATCCCTGCTTTAAATGCTGCAAACTGAGTGACTGTCCATTCGACACAGTTCGGTGACCAAATACCGAGTCGATCGCCTTTTTTCAAACCAAGCTGAAGCAAGCTACAAGCAAAAGCATTTACTTCATCTTGCAACTCTTTGTAGCTTAATCGTCTATTCTGATGTGAACTTACGATTGCTTCTCGCTCAGCGTATTGCTGGCATGCTTGGTCGAATTTTTCTCCAATCGTCATCCCAATTAAAGGCTGCGAACTTGGTCCAGAGGCGTAGCTTAACCGTACGTGTTGCATTGAATCATTCTCCTTGATTCTTTCTAATTCTCATCTTAACTGGTCTAATTGTTGTTACTGCAACTACTCTTCAAACCGCCTATTCCATGATGTTAATCGCCGTACACGTGCTATTTTTTCCGTACTGCATCCACACAAAAATCAGCTATCTGTTTTGAAAAATAGTCTTTGTGTTGCTGGTCGAACTTCGTATTTTGAGCAGGGTCTAAAGGCTCAACTACAACGTAAGTCATTGCACCAACTACACAGAGTGCTGTGGTATTTAGATCTTCCAGATCGAACTCACCACTTGCCTTTCCATCTGCGAGTATTTTAATCACGCTCTGTTTAATCAATTGCTTCACACGAAAACGCTCATGTTCTACCAATGAATCAACTGGCTCAAACATGAGTGAATATGCAAGCTGAGGACTGTTTAACGCCCGTTTTACAAATGTTGCTACTGCTTTGTGCAACTTATGTTCTGCTGGCAAATCACTGTCTGTAATCGCATCAATCACCAAAAGCTCGGTATTGATTGCTTCAGATAAGACTTCGATCAGCACCTGACTCTTATTGTCAAAGTAGCGATAAACCAATCCACTCGAAACGCCTGCTTGCTCCGCAATCGTTTGAATTTGTGCGTCTTTAAACCCTCCTTCCGAGATTAACTTTCTGGCAGAACTTAAAATCGATTTACGATTTTGTTCCATCCGTTCTTGCATTAAAGATGATCGTTTGTAGCTCATAAATTTTATTCTCTAACAAATAAAGTGAATTGTAAATCATTTTATGAATCTCTATTCACTTTTTTAAAAAATCATTGTATGGTAATTCACAAGCACCTACAACAATGCTTATGGAACAACAAATATAACCAATGGGATGTATACAATGAACCTACGTAGCTTGAATTTTGGTCTGGATGAAACACTCGTTGCACTTCAAGACTCAGTTGCCGCATTTTGTGCAAAGGAAATTGCACCAATTGCTCAGCAAGTTGATCAAGACAATAAATTCCCTGCTCATCTTTGGAAAAAGTTTGGCGATATGGGCTTACTAGGCTTAACAGTCTCAGAAGAATACGGTGGCACTAATCTCGGCTATCTTGCTCATATCATCGCGATGCAAGAAATTTCGCGTGCTTCAGCGGCAATCGCTCTTTCTTACGGCGCACATTCTAACTTATGTATCAACCAAATTAACCGCAACGGGAATGAGCAACAAAAGCAGAAATATCTGCCTAAATTAATTTCTGGTGAATACGTCGGTGCCCTAGCGATGTCTGAACCGAATGCGGGTTCTGATGTGGTCAGTATGAAACTGCGTGCCGAGCAAAAAGGTGATCATTTTGTTTTAAATGGTTCAAAAATGTGGATTACCAATGGCGGTGATGCGGATGTCTTAGTGGTATACGCAAAAACTGATCCACAAGCAGGTGCAAAAGGCATGACCGCTTTTTTAATTGAAAAGGACATGAAAGGTTTTAGTCATGGCCATCACTTAGACAAACTTGGTATGCGCGGCTCAAATACCTATCCATTATTTTTTGACAATGTAGAAGTACCTGTTGAAAACGTGTTGGGTGGTGTCGGTAACGGCGCTAAAGTCCTGATGAGTGGCTTGGACTATGAGCGTGCAGTTTTAAGCGCAGGTCCACTAGGCATTATGGATGCCTGCATGGATGTTGTGATTCCGTATTTACATCAACGTGAACAATTTGGACAAGCTTTAGGTGAGTTCCAATTAATGCAAGGAAAACTTGCTGATATGTATTCAACTTGGCTGGCTTGTAAAGCGCTTGTATATGCGGTTGGTACAGCGTGTGATAAAGCAGATCATGACCGTAGCTTACGTAAAGATGCAGCCAGTGCCATTTTATATGCAGCAGAAAAAGCGACATGGATGGCGGGTGAAGCGATTCAAACTTTAGGTGGTAATGGCTATATCAACGAGTTCCCTACGGGTCGTTTATGGCGCGATGCAAAACTTTATGAAATTGGTGCAGGCACATCTGAAATTCGTCGTATGTTGATCGGACGTGAATTGTTTAATGAAACCAAATAATAACGATAAATCAGGATGCATCATATGAATCAATTACAAAGCAAAATTAATGTGCGAAGTGAAGACTTCAAAACAAACCAACAAGCTATGCAAAGTTTGGTCAATGATTTAACACAAGTTGCCCAGAATATCGCATTAGGTGGTGGAGAAAATGCACGTCAAAAGCATTTAGCGCGTGGAAAATTGCTTCCACGTGAACGTATAGATCAACTAATTGACGTTGGCACAGCTTTTTTAGAAATCGGACAACTTGCTGCGTATAAAGTTTATGAAGATGATATTCCTGCTGCTGGTGTGATTGCGGGTATTGGACAGGTTAATGGTGTGACATGCATGATCGTTGCCAATGATGCAACGGTCAAAGGTGGCACGTATTACCCACTTACGGTTAAAAAGCATTTACGTGCTCAAGAAATTGCTGAACAAAATCACTTACCTTGTATTTATCTTGTAGATTCAGGTGGTGCGTATTTACCTATGCAGGATCAGGTATTCCCTGATCGTGATCACTTCGGACGTATCTTCTACAATCAAGCACGTATGTCGAGCCAAGGTATTGCCCAAATTGCGGTCGTCATGGGTAGCTGTACCGCTGGTGGTGCTTATGTTCCTGCGATGTCAGATGAAACCATTATTGTGCGTAATCAAGGCACGATTTTCTTAGGTGGTCCTCCTTTGGTTAAAGCAGCAACAGGTGAAGTTGTAAGTAGCGAAGATTTGGGTGGTGGTGATGTACATACGCGTCTTTCAGGTGTTGCTGATCACCTCGCTGAAAATGATGAACATGCGATTGCGATTGCACGTAATATCGTTGCCAATTTGAATAAAAAACCAAGCGAACTCAATAAGCAGATTGATGAACCATTGTTTGATGCGAAAGAGTTGTATGGCGTAGTTCCTACAGATGCACGTAAGCCATTTGATGTGCGTGAAGTAATTGCACGTATTGTTGATGGTTCTCGTTTTGATGAGTTTAAAGCTCGTTTTGGCTCAACCTTGATCACAGGGTTTGCATCACTTTATGGGATGCCTGTCGGAATTATTGCCAATAATGGCATTCTATTTTCAGAGTCAGCTCAAAAAGGCGCACACTTTATTGAGCTATGTACCCAACGCAATATTCCCTTGTTATTTATTCAAAATATCACAGGTTTTATGGTAGGTCGCCAATACGAAAATGAAGGTATTGCCAAGCACGGTGCAAAACTGGTGATGGCGGTTGCAACAGCAAATGTTCCAAAACTTACACTCATCATTGGGGGGTCTTTTGGTGCAGGTAACTACGGTATGTGTGGACGTGCTTATTCTCCACGATTCTTATGGACTTGGCCAAACTCACGTATTTCTGTGATGGGTGGTGAGCAAGCAGCTAGCGTACTTTCGACTTTGAAGCGTGATCAGATCGAGCAAAAAGGCGCAGAATGGTCAGCACAAGAAGAAGATGAATTTAAGCAACCGATTCGTGATCAGTATGAACGTCAAGGGCATCCTTACTACGCTTCTGCTCGTTTGTGGGATGATGGTGTGATTGACCCAGCGCAAACGCGTCAAGTACTTGGTTTAAGTCTAGCCGCTGCAATGAATGCTCCAATTCAACCGACTAAATTTGGCGTGTTCCGCATGTAAGAGGTGTTTATGAGCTATCAATTTTTACAAGTGGAACAGCATGATCAAGTGGCATATGTGTGGCTGAATCGCCCTGAGTTACACAATGCTTTCAATACAACGGTGATTGAAGAATTGCATACTTGCTTTAAGCAAATTGCTACCCGTGACGATATTCGAGTTGTAGTTTTAGCAGGTCGTGGTAAAAGCTTTTCAGCAGGTGCAGATCTGAATTGGATGAAACAAGCGGGTCAAGCTTCTACAGAAGAAAATGAAGCCGATGCTTTAAAACTCGCACAGATGCTTGAAGCACTTGCAACCTTAAATCAGCCAACGATTGCACGTGTTCATGGTATTGCTTTTGGTGGTGGTATGGGTTTGGCATCTGCATGTGATATTTGCATTGCCAGTACCGATGCAAAGTTTGCAACCTCTGAAGTTCGACTAGGTCTTGCCCCTTCTACGATTAGTCCATATGTGATTCGTGCGATTGGCGCTAGACAAGCTTCACGCTATTTTTTAACTGCTGAACGTATCTCAGCGCACGAAGCAAAACAAATCGGTTTGGCACATGAAATTGCGGATGCAGAAGATTTAGATAAAAAAGTTCAAGAGATTATTGATGCATTATTGCTGGGTGGACCACATGCCCAAGCAGCATCTAAGCAACTGATTCAAATGGTCAGCAATCAAAGTATGAACGATGAATTACTTCGACAAACTGCTCAACACATTGCACAAGTCCGTCAAGGCAGTGAGGCAAAAGAAGGCTTAACTGCTTTCTTAAGTAAGCAAGCCCCTGCGTGGACTTCAAATTCTAATAACAACAATTAAGGATGATCAACATGTTTGAAAAGATTTTAATTGCGAACCGTGGCGAGATTGCTTGCCGTGTGATTCGTACTGCCAAAAAATTAGGTATTGCAACGGTTGCCGTTTATTCAGATGCAGACGCACATGCACAACACGTTAAACTTGCTGATGAAGCGATTTATATTGGTCAATCTCCTGCAACACAAAGTTATTTACAAACTGATCGTATTATTCAAGCGGCGATTGATACAGGAAGCCAAGCGATTCATCCTGGTTATGGTTTTCTTTCGGAAAACGATCAATTTGCCTTAGCTTGCCAACAGCATAATATTTGCTTCATTGGTCCTCCAGTCGATGCCATTTTAGCGATGGGCTTGAAAGCTACCTCTAAAGCTTTGATGGAAAAAGCAGGTGTACCTCTAACACCGGGCTATCACGGTACCAATCAAGATGCTGAATTTTTAAAACAACAAGCAGATCGTATTGGCTATCCCGTATTGATTAAAGCAAGTGCTGGCGGTGGTGGTAAAGGCATGAGTCTAGTGGAACGTAGCGAAGATTTCCTACATTCTCTTGCGTCATGTAAACGCGAAGCCAAATCGAGTTTTGGTAATGATGATGTACTGATTGAACGTTATGTGATTCAACCACGTCATATCGAAGTACAGGTATTTGGCGACACACATGGTAACTATGTACATTTATTTGAACGGGATTGTTCTGTTCAACGTCGTCATCAAAAAGTATTAGAGGAAGCCCCTGCTCCACAAATGCCAAGCGAAAAGCTCGATGCGATGCGTCAAGCTGCAATCGATGCTGCGCGTGCGGTAAATTATGTCGGTGCAGGTACGGTTGAGTTTATTGTTGAACAAGACGGTACGGCGTATTTCATGGAAATGAACACACGCTTACAAGTCGAACATCCTGTGACTGAAATGATTACAGGTGAAGATTTAGTTGAATGGCAATTACGTGTTGCGTATGGTGAGCCTTTACCAAAATTACAACATGAATTACAAATTCATGGGCATGCGCTCGAAGCACGTATTTATGCCGAAGAACCAGAAAAAGGCTTTTTACCTGCAATCGGTAAAATTGATTATCTACGCTATCCAACGCAAAACCAATATGTGCGTGTAGATAGTGGCATTGTTGAAGGTGATGAAATTACCACTTTCTATGACCCAATGATTGCCAAATTGATCGTATGGGGTAAAAACCGTGAAGCTGCTTTGATTCAAATGCAACACGCGCTTAGTCAATTCCATGTCGATGGTTTAGGCAATAACATTGCCTTTTTGGAAAAAATCGTACGTTGTGATTCGTTCAAACAAGCAAAATTGGATACGAATCTAATCCAACGTGAAGAACAATTTTTGTTTAGTCCAGCGAATATAAAACCTGAGTTTGTTGTTGCGACTGCATTTATTGAATTTCTAAGCCAAATGCAAAATAACCAATCAACTCAAAAGCAACTGTGGTTGGCGCAACCCTTATGGCGTAGTAATGTCTCTTATCAGCACAGTATTAAATTGAATTATTTAAACCAAAATATTCAAATTAAGTTTTCTGCTGCTGAACAAGGGTTTAACGCAGAATTTAATGGTCAGCAGTATCACATCACAGGTCAATTGACTGATCAGCATAGTGCTAATATTCAAATTGGTGGAATTCAGCAAAAACTCGCCTTTAACCGAGGTGTGCAAGGCATTACCCTGTTCAACGCTGGACAAAGTTATAAGTTTAGTTACTTACGTCAGGATTATAATCAAACTGATGGTCAATCTGAGCAAGGACATCTCAAAGCACCGATGCCAGGCGTGGTGACACAATTACTTGTGGGCGCAAATCACACTGTGAAGAAAGATGATGTGCTTTTGACGCTTGAAGCGATGAAAATGGAATATACCATTCGTGCTCCAAAAGATGGTGTCATTTTAGATGCCTATTTCCAAGTGGGTGATCAAGTTAAAGCGGGTGATGAGCTTGTCGACTTCCAAGCTGCTGAGGAGGAAGTTGCATGAGTGACTATGTAAAGATTGTAGAAGTTGGGCCTCGTGATGGTTTGCAAAACGAGAAACAAGCTTTAAGCATTGAACAACGCTTGAGTTTTATCAATGATTTAATTGACGCAGGTTTGAAGTCTATTGAAGTGGGTTCATGTGTATCAGCCAAATGGGTACCACAAATGGCGCAGAGCGATGAGTTATTTAAATTGTTGCCACAACGCGATGAGTTAAATTTGAGCTTGCTCACGCCTAATCTTAAAGGCTTTGAAGCTGCCTTAGCAGTTGGATGTAAAGAGATTGCGGTTTTTACCGCAGCTTCTGAAAGTTTTACCCGAAAGAATATCAACTGCTCGATCGATGAAAGCTTAGAGCGATTCTCAGAGATTTTCCAAGCGGCGCAGGCAAATAATGTTCGTGTACGTGGTTATGTTTCCTGTATGGTGGACTGTCCTTACGAAGGTGCAATCGATCCCAAACAAGTCGTGAATGTCGTCAAACGGCTGTATGACATGGGGTGCTATGAAATTTCATTGGGTGAAACCATTGGGACAGCAACACCAGATCGAGTGCAGAAAGTTTGGCAAGCATGCTTAGCAGAGTTGGACAGCAAGATTTTGGCTGGACATTTTCATAATACCTATGGCATGGCAATCGCGAATATCTATCAATCCTTACAGCAAGGTATTCGAGTCTTTGATTCTTCGCTTGCTGGACTGGGTGGTTGTCCTTATGCCAAAGGTTCATCAGGGAATGTTGCAACAGAGGATTTATATTATTTACTGTCTCACATTGGATATGAAACAGGCATTCATCTCGAAAAATTGATGTTGGCTAGCCAAAATATCAATCAGACATTGAACCGAAAAAACTTATCAAATTATGCAAATACCTATCTCCAGCAGTCATGCGCATAAATAAATTCACTGATCCTAAATGCTCCCAAATTTGGTTTGAAGGAGCATTTAAAATTATTATTGTAGATGATTTATTACAGTTATTTTGTTTTTTAAAATGTCCTATTCACGATGGGTTAATTGATAAAAATAAGAAGTATCCTGTTCTATTTTTGGTGCGATATATTGCTCTACCCAATTTAACCATGCACGTGTTTTCGCATCGATAAAGTGCCGTGAAGGCAATAAGGTATAAACACCAATATCCGGAGAGCGCCAAGCTGGCAAAATGTGACATAAATGTCCAGCCCGAACCGCATCAATTACAGCAAACATAGGCAATAGTGCAATTCCCATATCTTGTTGCACCATATCTAACAAGAGTTCAGGTGTATCTGCGATTAACTGTCCTGAAATATCAATTTGATAGGAACAGCTATTTTCACCGACGAGGTGCCATTGTGGTGTGATAGATGGATTCACCAAACGCAAACACGCATGATCATGTAGCTCATCTGGTGACTGAGGAATACCATGTTTTTGTAAGTAAGTAGGTGAAGCGCATAAAACAGAAAAAATGCTACCGATTCGACGAGAAACAAATCTTGAATCAGTCAAAGACTCTGTTAAATACAAACTAACATCAATCCCTTTGGCTAAAAGATCTGGGGCATTTTGCGATGTGCGATATTCAACCGTGAGATCTGGATAAGTTTGGCAGAATTCCGCCATTACAGGTGCAACATAATAATGTCCAAAACTGGCCATACTCTGGATACGTAATCGACCTTTGGGTTTTGCAGCAGTCCCTGTTGCCTCTGCTTCTGCCTCTTCTATGATTGAAAGTACTTGACGACAGCGTTCCGCATAGGTTGCACCAATATCGGTCAATGCATGCTGTCGAGTTGAACGTTGCAACAACTTTACACCCAAACGCGTTTCTAATTCGCTAATCAGACGTGACACCTGTGCTGTGGTCAAATCCATCTGTTCTGCTGCTGCCGTAAAACTTCCACTGTCAATCACTTTCAGGAAAGCATGCATGGCATGTAACAGTCCACCCTCGTGATTTTTGCGCATAACGTAAATATCTTTTCCTAAATTACGCATTGTTGCACCAGTTTAGATCATCCACAATGGTAAATATGTACATACATTGAGCCAGCCCTCTGTTTTAGACGCTAAGCCCATTTTAATTTTTTGTATGTCAATTGCTCCAAACTTCAACTCGGATGTTGAGAAAAGAAAGTCGCACGAACGACCACAATACTAAGGAGACATAAATGAATATAGCGACAAAATTTACTCCAAGAATGATCGCTACAAAGGATGTATCACTTGACGATAAATATATAAGTGATGACGGTACTGCATATATGACGGGAATACAGGCATTGGTTCGTTTACCACTCGCCCAAACACGTCGGGATACTTTACAAGGTTATCAAACTGCAGGTTTTATTTCAGGTTATCGCGGTTCACCTGTAGGTAATTACGATAGTTTCCTTTGGCAAATCGATGGATTGCTTAAAGACCATCATGTGGTCTTTCAACCCGGAGTAAATGAAGATCTAGCTGCAACCGCAATTTGGGGTACACAACAGGCTAACCTTGCTGGACAAGGTAAATATGATGGTGTGACCTCTTGGTGGTATGGCAAAGGTCCTGGTGTCGATCGTTCTGGTGATGTACTTCGCCATGCCAATCTCGCAGGTACAGCCGAGCATGGCGGTGTTGTTGCCTTATTTGGTGATGATCATTCCTGTAAATCTTCGACAGTTCCACATCAATCAGAACATGTCATGATTGGCTGCGGGATTCCAATTTTCTATCCAACATCGGTGCAACATATTTTAGATCTTGGCGTACATGCCGTTGCCATGTCTCGTTTTGCAGGTGTTTGGACCTCAATGAAATTGGTCAGTGAAATTGTTGAAACATCTGCGTCAGTCAAGGTCAGCCTAGACCGTGTAACCCCCATTATTCCAGAAGATGTCGAATTTCCTGAGGGTGGTGTCAATATCCGTTGGCCAGATCATGGTATCCAACAAGAAGAACGACTGTATAAATATCGCCTACCTGCTGTTTTGGCCTATGCACGTGCCAATAAATTGAACCGTGTGACTTTGCCATGTGAAAATGCTCGGATTGGTATCGCTGCTAGTGGCAAAGCCTATTTAGATACCATTGAGGCATTACGTATATTAGGAATTGAAGGTGAAACAGCTGAACAACTCGGATTACGTGTTTATCAAGTTGAATTGATTTGGCCCTTAGAACCTCAAGGTATCCGCGAATTTGCACAAGGCTTACAAGAGCTAATCGTTGTTGAAGAAAAACGACCGATCCTTGAAGCACAGATCAAAGATGAACTCTATTCCCTCCCAGATGGTCAACGTCCTCGAGTCATTGGTAAAGCCTGTGATGGCAAAGGTGAATGGAGTACCTCAGTTGAAGAAGCGCCACTCATTGGACATTATGAATTCCAGCCTGAACCGATTGCTAAAATGCTTGCAACTCGATTCTTAGGTCTTGATTTACCAGAAGCGTTAAGAACACAAATTCAAAATAAAGCAGACTTATTACTTAAAGCAGAACAAGCGTCTCACGGTGTAACTGATCTCGCAGAGCGCAAACCTTATTTTTGTAGCGGTTGCCCACACAACACCTCAACCGTCCTTCCTGAAGGAAGTCGTGCGCTTGGTGGTATTGGTTGCCACTATATTGCGGTTTCACTTGATCGCGGCACAGAAACCTTCTCTCAGATGGGCGGTGAAGGTGTGAGTTGGGTTGGTGCATCCCCTTTCACCAATGAAAAACATATCTTTGCAAATCTTGGTGATGGGACCTACTTCCATTCAGGTTATCTTGCCATTCGCCAAGCGATCGCCGCTAAAGTGAATATTACTTACAAAATCCTTTATAACGATGCGGTTGCCATGACAGGTGGACAACATGTCGATGGTCACTTGAGTGTCGCTCAATTAACCCGACAGTTAGCAGCGGAAGGGATAAAAAAACAAGTCATTGTGACAGATGAACCGGAATTGATTCATGCGGAAGAAGGAATTGCAGCAAATGTAGAAATTCATCATCGAAATGAATTGGATGCGATTCAACGTCAATTACGCGAAACGTCAGGTGTTACTGCTTTAATTTACGTACAAACTTGTGCCAGCGAAAAACGTCGTCGTCGCAAACGTGATGCCTATCCTGATCCAGCAGAACGTATCTATATCAATACCGATATATGTGAAAGCTGTGGTGATTGTTCTAAAAAATCGAATTGTTTATCCATTGAAACTGTAGAAACTGCATTAGGACCAAAACGCCAAATCAATCAAAGCACGTGTAATAAAGATTTTTCTTGTGTAGAAGGCTTCTGTCCAAGTTTTGTCACGGTACATACCCGTGATATGAAGCGCCCTGAAAAATTTGAAGGTATTGCTGCTGGTTGGCCTGAAACACCAATCATTCCAGTGCTTGATGATGTGCCAAATCGTATTATGGTAGGTGGTGTTGGTGGTACAGGTGTAGTGACGATTGGTGCCCTACTCGGTATGGCAGCACATCTTGAAGGTAAAGCAACACGTGTGATGGATATGGCTGGACTGGCTCAAAAAGGCGGTACGGTTTATTCCTATATCCAAGTCGCAAATTCAGATGAGCATATTTCTTCAACCAAGATTCCAGCGGGTCAATGTGATCTTTTAATCGGTGCAGATGCCGTGGTTGCTGGTAGTGGGGCTGCACTTTCTCGCTTAAAAGAAAATGCGGTGGTGATCGTGAATGAAGATGCTTCACCGACATCAGACTTTATTGACTCTCGTGACTGGTATGCGCCTATCAGTGACTTAGTTGATCGACTACGTGGACGTACCCGCAAAGGCACACTAGTATCACTATCTGCGACACGTATCGCAACTTTAGTACTGGGCGATGCAATCTTTACCAATCAACTATTACTTGGTATGGCATGGCAATCAGGTCGTATACCGCTATTACGTCAAAGCATTGAAAAAGCGATTCAACTCAATGGCACTGCCGTAGAAAAGAATCTAGAAGCTTTCCGAATTGGGTGCCATCTTGCGAGTGATCCAAGTTTAGCGCCACGGTTGCTTACAGCCATGCAAAAAACTAAAAAGCCTGAAACTTTGGCTGAATTAATCGAGGATCGTTCAGCACGTTTAGTTGATTATTGGAATGAAGCCTATGCAATGAAATATCGTCGTTTAGTTGAACAAGCATCGAAAACATTACCAGAAGAATTGACTGCGACGATTGCCACACAACTGTATCGTGTGATGGCTTATAAAGATGAATATGAAGTCGCTCGTCTTTTAACCGGTAAAAAATTCAAAGAGTCGATTGAAACCCATTTTGGTAAAGGCTTACGCTTAACTTACCATCTTGCTCCACCGACTTTAGGTGCTGATCAAAATATTCGTAAGCGTGCTTTCGGATATTGGATTCGTTTTCCAATGATGTTGCTGGCTCGTTTGCAGTTGCTTCGGGAAACCTTCCTCGATCCATTTGCACGTCATGAAGAACGCAGACGTGAACAGGCTTGGCGTGATCGTTATATCGCATTTGTTGAAGCATTGATTGCATCACCTGAACAGTATGACTTAACTGTCGCTGAGGAAATTGCTCAGTTACCTGTAGAAGTACGTGGCTTTGGTCATATCAAAGCACAAGCCATGCAAACAGCGATGCAACGTTGGGATGAGTTAGCTGTAAATCTAAAAAAACAGCATGCTTCATAATCTTCAAGTTTTAAGTTAGACATTATCCCGTAAACAATACGGGATAATGTCTGTTGAGGACGTGAATCTTTCGAGGAAGTAACGATCAATAACCTTTAGATGGATCGACCAGATTGAGTAAATTCTGTCCCTCTCTAACCCGTCTGTCATTTTCAAGTATCTGCTCAACAACAATAGACCATGGTGCATGAGAAGCAACATGGGGTGTAACCAGAATTTTATCATGTTGCCAAAGTGCACTATCAATAGCTAAAGGTTCATGGTTGAATACATCCAAAATTGCGCCACGTAAACGTCCTGAATCTAGACAATCGATTAAATCCTGCTCGACCAGATGTTGACCACGACCACAATTAATCACACATGCTCGTTCTGGCAATTGACCAAATAAGTCCTGAGATAAAATCCCCTGATTGCTTTCCGTAAGGGGTAATAAGTTAATCAAGATTTCTGCCTGACTGAGGAAAGCACCAAAGTCTGAGTCGCCAGCAAAACACTGAACATTCTCGAGGGTCTTAAGACTACGTGACCAACCAGATACTTGATAACCTAATGCAGCAAATCGTTGACTAATATATCCTCCCATTTGCCCCAGCCCCATAATTCCGATTTTTATTTCCGTTGTACTGCGTTGAGGATACTGCCGCCATCGTTGTTGTTTTTTCTGTTCGAAGGCCTGATCAAAAAAGCGCTGATAATAGAGGACGCCCCATTGTAAATAATCAAACATTCCTTGTTGGTGAAGTTGATCCACCACACGACAAACTTGGTAACGATGACCTATTCTTTTTAGATTAAGGTGTTCAACTCCAGCCGCCATGGAGTGAATCAATTTAAGTTGAGGCAAAGTTTCAAGATAATCTAGATCAGGGAACCAAGAAACAGCAGTCGTGGCATATTGTGCCGCCTCGCTCTGTGCTAAACAATATGAATCCTCAGGTGCGTATTTTGCAAAGGCATCTTCTAACCATTTTTGAACTTTTGGAACAGTGGTTGCAATCACAATCATGAGCAATATTCCTCACGTTGCTGTTCAATTAAAGACAAGGCTGCCTGCCATGCATTTAGAATAATTTGCTCAATCGCTTTAGACTCGAACTGTTTGGCAGTATGCAAGCAAACAGCTTCTGAGGGGTAATTTAATTCACCTCCACCTGTAAGTGCTTTGATTTGTGCCTGACAAGCACGTTCAAGGAAATAAATCTCATGAAAAGCGCGTTGAATACTGTCTCCTACAGCAAGCAAACCATGATTTCTCAAAATCATGACCCGATTATTAGCCATGTCTTGAACCAAGCGGTTTCTTTCCTCGGTCAGTAACGCAACTCCTTCATAATCGTGATAGCTTACTTTGTTATAAAATTTTAATGCGTGCTGAGATATCGGTAATAAACCGTGCTTTTGTGCTGAAACGGCGATCCCATCTGCGGTATGAGTATGAATGACACAATGCACATCTGAACGTGCTGCATGCAAGGCAGAATGAATAACAAATCCCGCAACGTTGACCTGTTTACCAGCATCATATTCTTCAACAATTTGGCCTTCCTCATCAATTTTGACCAAATCAGATGCCCGCATCTTTTCAAAAGGAATACCGTAATGGTTAATTAGAAAATGACCTTTTTCGTTAGGTACTCGTAAGCTAATATGTGTATCGATTAAATCAGTCATCCGATAATAAGCAATTAACCGATATAAAGCTGCTAATTGACAACGTGCTTCCCATTCTGTTGCCGACACCACATTTCTTAAACTCATTTTATATCCCTACTTATTCGTTATTTTCCAAAATTGCGCTCAGCCTGAAAGAAACAAGGCAAACGAGGTTTGCCTTGTTTCTCAGTCAGTTCACAGTCATTGAGGGTCGCTAGGCATCAGAAAGCAAAAGCATCTTCTTCCAGTTCCATCACAGATTCGGCACCTGTTTCAATCGCTGCAGCATGTGCTTCGGTACGGTGCAAAAGCTTTTGATAGAAGAATTTGGCTGTACTTAACTTGGCCTTATAGAATTTATCTTCTTGTGTTCCTGCTGCCAGTTTTTCGAGCGCAACCTGCGCCATACGTGCCCAAAGATAAGCAAATACGGTATAGCTTGAGAAGTAGAGATAATCTACAGAAGCAGCACCAATTTCTTCTGGGTTTTGCTTGGCTCTTTTTGCAATATGGTTCGTGAGCGATAACCACTGTTGCTTGAGCTCAGACAGTCTATCCAAATATGGTTTCAAGTCAGCATTGTTTCGGTGATCCTGAATAAATTGCTCAATCAGGCCAATCATATTATTTAATAATTTACCTTCGGATTTAAGTACTTTTCGAGCCAGTAAGTCTAATGACTGAATTTCGGTCGTACCTTCGTACAAGGTTGATATACGTGCATCCCGAACGATTTGCTCCATACCATGTTCGACAATAAATCCATGTCCACCAAAGACTTGTACACCATGTTTAGCAGACTCATTGCCAGATTCAGTTAAAAATGCTTTTGCAATAGGGGTTAGAAATGCTAATAATTCTTCTGAATATGCTTGCTGGGTTGAATCAGTTGATTTCTCACCAATATCAACCTGCTCAGCAAGCAGGTAAGCCAATGCACGCCCGCCTTCAGAAAATGCTTTTTGGGTCATCAGCATTGAACGCACTGCTGGGTGAACAATGATAGGATCAGCATTTTTTTCTGGACATTTTGCACCAGAAAGAGAACGCATTGCCAAGCGATCTTTGGCGTAGTTCAATGCCCCCTGAAAAGCCATTTCAGAAGCGGCCAAACCTTGCATCGCCGTACCAATACGAGCAGAATTCATAAAGGTGAACATACAATTGAGTCCACGATTTTCTGGACCGATCAGATAGCCTTTTGCGCCGTCAAAATTCATGACACAGGTTGCATTACCGTGGATACCCATTTTATGCTCGATAGAGGTACACGCCACGTTATTTCGGTCCTGTAGATTTCCGGCATCGTCTACATTAAATTTTGGAACGATAAACAGCGAAATTCCTTTAGTACCTGATGGTGCGTTTGGTAACCGTGCAAGTACGATATGAATGATGTTTTCAGCAAGATCATGTTCCCCAGCAGAAATAAAAATCTTCTCACCTGTAATTGCATAACTTCCATCCGGATTTGGCTCAGCCTTCGTTCGGATAATACCGAGATCTGATCCAGCATGTGACTCGGTTAAACACATGGTGCCAGTCCAGACACCACTAACAAGATGAGGTAAGAATTTTTGTTTTTGTTGCTCGGTTCCATGATGCTCAATGGTTCGCATTGCACCATGTGCTAAGCCAGGATACATCGCCCATGCCCAGTTTGAACTACATAACATTTCCGAAATCACAATACGCAACAACGTCGGTAAACCCTGACCACCATATTCTGGACTTGCAGTCAATGAGGTAAAACCAAGATCTGTATATTTTTGATAAGCCTCTTTAAAACCAACAGGTGTTGTTACCGCTCCTTGATTAAAATGGCACCCTTCCTGATCACCACTATGATTAATCGGTGATAGCTCATTTTCACAAAAATCTGCCGCAGCCTCTAAATATTGGTCAATCAATTCACGACTTATGGTTTCCTGATAATCGGGTAGAGATTGATAATTTTTCTCTGTTTGCAACAGCTCATGTAAAACAAATTGCATATCACGTAATGGCGCTTTATATAAAGGCATTGTTTTTTCCTTTCATTTGTCGCATCTGTTTACTGACAGTAAAAGCAGATATAAGTTTTCCTTGAATGAACTTTTATTATTCCAGTCACCTAAAAATATCAAATAAATTTCATATTGCAAAATTTATTTTCATTATTAATGTGTTTCTTATAGAGTGAATCATTGATTATTCTTAAAAACATAAACTAATACATAAGCTTAACTAATATTTAAAAATAAACTTTAATTTAAATACATTGTGATGTATTTTGTAATACAAAATTTTATTTCATAATTATAGTATTGTGACTCTATCAGTGTAGAAATCAGAGGATGATTTATGAGCGATTCGAATTACACAGGTCTTGAATTTTTAACCGCATTAAAGAATGGCGAAGTTCCTGCCTCTCCTATGGCTCATACTATTCCGATGAAACTAATCGATGTATCTTTAGGTAAAGCAACCTACGAGGTACAACCAAGTCCTGAACATATGAATATTCAGGGCGGTGTGCATGGCGGATTTTATGCAACCGTCTTAGATACTGTGACGGGCAGCGCAGCACATAGCTTACTTGGTGCTGGGGTGAATTACGGTACCATTGACTTAAATGTAAAAATGATTCGTCCTATGCAAGTTAACAAGAACTATTACGCTCAAGCTGAGCTTATCAATGCTGGACGAAACATTATTACCACAGAAGGTAAAATTATTGATAATCAGGGCAAAGTCTATGCCTTTGCATCAGCAACGCTTATGGTTATTCATAAAAAATAGATCATTTAGCTTTCACTGGAGCTTAATTCGTCTTTATGTCTCGACATGACACGGAAATCTATGCGGTCTATTGCAAAACTGATTATTGCCATGGCTAAACCGATTATGACACACCCTTCCCATCCCCAGTGTCTCCATGCATAAACTGCAATAAATGAACCTGATGCTGCTCCAGCAAAATATAAGGTCATATAAATTGAATTAATACGTGAACGAGCCTGAATAGAAATTCGATAAATCAAGTTCTGATTTAAAACATGAATAGCAGACAACCCAAAGTAAGCCATAATGACTCCGACCGCGTAAGCAGTCAGTGAATGTTGGGCAAAAAATAACGGAACCCAAGCCAAGATCAATAAGCACATACAAATCCATGCGACTTTATTCTCATGTTGTGCAGAAATTTGTTTTCCTGCCCAATGTGTCGCAAATACTCCAGCTAACCCAACAATACCAAACAGGCCAATTTGAAAATCATTAAAATGGTAAGGGGCGTTGGCTAAAATAAATGTCATTGTAGTAAAAATAAGTGCCAAGATACCAAAACCGATGCCTCCAGCCAGACCACGTCTGAGGAGATGAGGTTGATGAGTGGCCAACGTAAATAAAGAACGATAAATCTGTATCAGTGTCATGCGATGCGTATTACGACTCACAGGAAGTTTTAACCACATCATCAAGGCACACGCTAAAATAAGCATCCCGCTTAATAGATACACCACATGCCATGACCAAAGTGTGGATAATAGTCCAGCAATTGATCTCGCCAGCAGTATACCTAAGAATAAACCACTCATAAGCATGCTTACCACATATGGACTTTTTTTAGGGCTTGCCAATCCTGCCGCAAAAGGCACCAACACCTGAGTTGCTATCGAAAAAAAAGCAGCCAAAAAAGTGAAACTATATAAAACTGGCAAACTTTGGCTAAGAGACAAACCGACTTGGGCCAAACCAGTGAAACACATCAGTATGCAGATATAACTACGTTTCTCAAAAAGGTCTCCCAACGGCACTAAAATAAAAAGGCCAGCTGCATAAGACAGTTGACCAATAACAATGGTAAAAGCGACCTGTTCGGCGCTCGTGTTGAGCGCCTGAGCTATAGAATAAATTAAGGGTTGGTTATAATAATTCGACCCCGCACAGACACCACATGTTATGGCCATGATAAAAATAAAGCCTTTTGACAATATGTCTTCGGTTGAAGGTCGAATTGTTTTGTCCATCATTTATGATGCTCTATTAGAATTTATACATCGATACAAAGTTAATACGCGACACATCTGCTGTTCTACCATCAAACACCTCACGTTTACCTTGGTGATACTCTACACCAAAGTCCATTTGCTCATCCGGTGAATAAAACACGTTTGCTGCATAATCAGTTAAACGCTTGTTAGTATCAGGGTTGAGTTTTGAGTACGCTGTAGAATCATATTCAAACATTGAAGCCGATAAGTTTGCGCGCCATTGCTTGTTAAATTTGTATGAATAACCTAGGTTTATACTGTTCAGCTTATTCATAAGCAAATCGTCTTTTTCTTCATTTAAAGAAAAATCACCTGCTGCACTTAAATTACCAGCATTTACTAAACCACTTTGAGAGGTGTATGGCATGAACTTTTGATCGCCGACAATATGTTGGTAATTTGCTTGAATTGATTGTTTAGGATCCACTTGATATTTTACGCCAACGCCTGCGCCCCAACTCACTTTTTTAACAGTATCCTTTGCTACATCTACCGATTTCTCATTCACAAAACCTTGAGCTATTGCTAACCAAGGACCATCTTTAAATGTGTATTTCCCTGTAAGTGATGGGAATGCAGAAACACGTGAACCAGTATGTTCCAAAGCAACTTTGAGATTATGGTTCGCATCAATATTCCAGTTATAACGCATCTGCGGTGTACGCGTATAAGACGTTCCGACAAATTGGGTATAATCCACCGACTCTGTACGTGTCTCCATATTAGACATCAATGACCAAGTTTGGCCAAAAGTCCAATCTTTATAATTGAAAAATGCTTGTCGAATACGGAACTTCCCATCGCCTTGTCCCATATTGCTACTATCAAAGAAGTCGGCTTCAAGATTCCCCGTTACTGTTTTACTTGGATTATTAAAATATACACCGAGACGACTAGCTGTCATCCCTACATCAGAACGTGTGTGATTAGAGCGCTTATCATTTTCGAAAGGTGCACGAAATAATGCACTGGTAGTTCGCCCCCCACTATCTGGAGATGACTTAAAGTCAACCGTGGCATCCATACGTGCAATACCATAGACTTTCACATTATCTGTCCATGTAATCCAAGATGGTGCGATTGGCTTATCCACATTACTTGCTACTTTTTCTTTTTCAACATCCTGTTGGATCTTCTCTTGTTTGACTTGTAAATTCGTTTGCAGCTCCTTTTGGTTTGCAAGCTCAACTTTTAGTTTTTGTAATTCAGCTTCTAACAGATTAATCCTTTGTTCTGTATCTAGCGTATTGTTTGCAAAAACAGTCCCTGATACCGCAGCACAAGCTGCAGCTAAAATCATCTTTTTCATCTGTTAATCCTTTTGAGAGTTTCTTATACAACTAGGCCGTGCGTGCGTCAGTAAGAAAACAGCCTGTCATTTTTTGTAATTCCTTAAAACTTAGTCCCGGAACAATTTCGGTGACATAAGCATTTTGATCTTTCAAATCGATAATACATAAATCGGTATAAATCCGGTTTACGCAACATTCACCTGTAATTGGATAAGTAAGTTCTGATACGATTTTAGGTTCACCGTTCTTAGTTAGATGCTCCATATACACATAGATTTTTTTGGCGCCTACAGCCAAATCCATTGCTCCACCAACAGCAGGAACGTCATCAACTTTACCTGTATGCCAATTAGCTAGATCACCATTTACAGCAACCTGAAATGCTCCAATCACACAAATATCTAGATGACCACCACGCATAATGTCAAAGGAATCTCCATGGTGCATGAAACACCCACCATCAAGTAAAGTAATCAACTCCTTTCCGGCATTAACTAAATCAGGATCTTCTTCATCTGGTTGTGGTGGTGGGCCAAAGGCTAGAACCCCATTTTCAGAATGTAAAAATATTTCCTTATTTTTCGGTAAATATTTGGCGACATTGGTTGGCAAGCCAATACCCAAATTGACATAAGAGCCGTCAGGAATATCTAAAGCAATAATTTGGGCAATATCTTCACGAGAACGTTTTTGAACTGTCATGTGATATCTCCCACTTTTACAACATGCTGTACAAAAATTCCCGGCGTGATAATACATTCAGGATCAAGACTACCAAGCTCAACCGTTTCATTTACTTGAGCAATCGTTATTTTTGCCGCCTTCGCCATAATGGGGCCGAAATTTCTGGCTGCTTTACGGTAAGTCAAGTTTCCCCAACGATCAGCCTTATCCGCATAAATCAAAGCAAAATCGGCATCAAGTGGATATTCAAGTACATAATTTTTACCGTTAATAGTTCTCGTTTCCTTGCCTTCAGCTATTTTTGTTCCATATCCTGTTGGTGTAAATACAGCGCCTAAACCAGCACCTGCTGCTTGAATCCGACATGCTAGATTACCTTGAGGAACTAGCTCCAAATCAATTTTTCCAGCACGATATAAATCAGGAAAAACGGTTGAGCTAGCAGATTTTGGAAAGGAACTAATGAGCTTTCTGACACATCCAGCCAAGAATAGTTTCGTAAGTCCCTCTGGCCCTGATGAAGCATTATTATTAATAATGACCAAGTCTTTTTTGCCAAGATCAATTAAAGCTTCAATCAGTTGCGTAGGTTGACCTGTTACACCAAAACCGCTAGTCATGATCGTCGCACCGTCTGGAATCATTTTCAGTACGGGCTCAATATTATTTGTAATCTTATCCACCATTTGCCATTTCCTCTTTCACTTTATTCAGCTTTCTGAGGATCATAGAGACGATCTTTAATAAATAATGTTGGAATCAAGCCTGCTAGAAAATATGCAGCACCCATCAACAGTAAGCCTGCCCCAATCGAGCCATTCAGTGCTAAATATCCAATTGCAACAGGAGCAAAAACTGCACCAATACGACCAATGTTAAAAGCACCACCTACTGCTGTACCACGAATAGAGGTTGGAAAACTTTCTGTTAAATACGTTGCATTAATTGCATATGGAATCCCATAAAGAAAACCAAAAATTAACATCAGCCAGCCAATATTTTCAGCTGTATGCATATATACAACGATAGGAATAAAAAGTGCTGTTCCCATGGTGCCAAAAGCAAAAACTGTACGACGCCCAATACGATCAGCAACAAAGCCTGCAACCACTTTGGCAAACATCATGGTCAAGAAAGTACCGATCATATAAACGGCCATTTCTTTAAATTTGATACCTAATTCTGCTTCTAGATAAGAAGGTAGCCAGTTACTGACACCGAAATAACCAAACAATAGGAAACCGGAGCTAAATGACCATAGCATCAGCATCTTACCGTGTTGTTTATCTTTAAATAATGCAATATAAGGATTTACAGATTTTTTTGTGCTTGTTGAATCTACTTTGCTTAACTTTAAAGCACGAGATTGTTTCCATGATTCAGGTTCAGGAACCAAAATCCACATTAAAACAGCCAGAATAATGGGTACAATCGTAATAAAATATAACGTTCTCCAGCCATATTCAGGTACGATCCAACCAGATAGTCCAGTAATCGTAAGCGAGCCTAAAGTAAAACCAGTCATTAATGTTGCCAAAATCGTTGTACGATATTTAGTTGGTACGAGTTCAGACATCAAAGTATTACAAGTAATGTATAACGAACCTAAACCAAGGCAGGTAAAAAACCTTAGAATTGCCACATGTTCATAAGATTGAGCAAAGCCTGTACAAGCTGAAAGTATGGCAAACATTGCTGTCGCAATAACAATAATACGGACACGCCCGAAACGATCACTCGCCCAACCACCAAAAAGGCCACCAATCGCCATTCCTAGAATTGACCAACTCCCTAAAGCACCGGCTTGAACACTAGTTAACCCAAATTCAGCCTTTAAACTGGTTAATGTAAAGGCCAAAATCCCAAGATCGGCACCATCACAAAGTAGAACAAAAAAACAAAAAACGAATGCAGTCATCCAAACACGTTTAGGTGTTTGGATTGCTTCACTCGTTGGTACTGAATTAAGTACATCGGTTGTCATTTTCACATCCTCACTGTCAGATATTGGGGCATCTTTCCTTGCCCCTTTTGTTATTCGTGTTAGCCTGTTATTTCTTTAATCATATTTTTCGCAATGATGAGTTGTTGCACTTGAGTCGTACCTTCATATAGGCGGAATAAACGTACATCTCGATAGAAACGTTCAATTGAATATTCGCTGATATAACCTGCGCCACCATGAATCTGGACGCAACGATCTGCAACTCGACCACACATTTCTGTCGCAAACATTTTGGCGCATGAAGCTTCCGTACTAATGTTCTCGCCATCATCACGACGACGTGCAGCATCTAACACCATGCATTTCGCGGCATAAATCTCAGCTTTTGAGTCAGCAAGCATGGCTTGAATTAACTGAAAGTTGGCAATAGGCTGCCCAAATTGTTTGCGTTCTACTGCATAGCGAAGCGCATCATCTAACATACGTTCCGCAACACCGACGCTGTATGCTCCGATATGTAGACGACCTTTGTCTAAAACTTTCATCGCTGTTTTAAACCCGACACCTTCAACTCCGCCAATCAGTGCAGAAGCAGGAACTCGACAGTTTTCAAGAATCACATCACAGGTATGAGAGCCTTTTTGCCCCATTTTTTGATCAATTTTGCCAAGGGTAATTCCTGGGGTATTGGCTTCTACTAAAAATGCTGAAATACCGCCTGCACCTTTAATTTGAGGATTAGTTCGCGCCATAACCGTAAACGTTGCTGCATGAGGTGCATTGGTAATAAAACGCTTAGTGCCATTGAGAATATAAAAGTCACCGTCTTTTACAGCCGATGTTTTTAATGACGCAGCATCTGAACCAGCTTCTGGCTCTGTTAAACAGAATGAACCAATAATTTCACCACTGGCATATCTTGGAAGGTATTTTTGTTTTTGCTCTTCAGTACCATCAATCAAGATTGCACTTGAACCAATTCCATTATTGGTTCCAATCAAAGAACGGAAAGCAGGTGAAGTATGGCCAAGCTCAAAAGCCACATTCACTTCTTCTTCCATAGTGATACCCAAACCGCCATATTCTTCAGGAATAGTAAGACCGAATAAACCAAGTTCACGCATTTGTTGCACGATGTCATCAGGAATCTTATCGGCTTCAGCAACTTCATGTTCACGTGGAATTAATTCATTTTTTACAAAATTGCGAATCGTTGTAAGCAATTGTTCTAACATTCCTTCATCACGGATCATCAGTGATCTCCCTTTTTATTTCATTTTCCTCGTACTCACCCATCAGTGCTTACACTTTCAGATGCTACGTTTTCAGTCTTGTTTAGTGTTGTTGTGTTTCATAGTACGAGAATAAAAACCAAAATTTCAAGCTTTTTTGACAATAAATTTCGCTAAACGAAATTTATTATTGTTCACTTATTATTTTTCAATGACTTACTGTCTACTTGAAATTTTGTTGATTGAGATGAAATAAAAAATACTTGAAATAAGTTTCAAAATAAGCATTACTAGAGAAATAAAATTTTGACATGCGAAACAATAGGTATAAAAATGGACACTAAAACAGGAAGTAATTTCATTGAGATTGACTACACAACTCCAAAGGTTGCCGTAGTTAAAATTAATCGTCCAGAGGCAAAAAATGCTTTGAATGGTGAAGTTCGAAAGCAATTGGCTCAGATTTTCAATGAATTAAGCTTTAACGATGACATCAATGCCATCGTGCTAACTGGCGGAGAAGAAGTTTTTGCCGCCGGTGCTGATTTAAAAGAAATGGCCTCTGCAACCTCAACTGAAATGTTATTACGCCATACCGAACGTTATTGGAATGCGATTGCACAGTGCCCAAAGCCAGTTATTGCTGCCGTAAACGGCTATGCTTTGGGCGGTGGTTGTGAGTTGGCGATGCATGCTGACATTATTATTGCAGGTAAAGGTGCAATATTCGGTCAACCAGAAATCAAAGTTGGTCTAATGCCTGGCGCTGGGGGAACTCAACGGTTATTCCGTGCCGTAGGTAAATTTCACGCCATGCGGATGATTATGACAGGCGCTATGGTAAATGCTGAAGAAGCCTACATCATTGGGTTAGTTTCCCAAGTGACCGAAGATGACCAAACGATTCCAACAGCCATCAAAATGGCACAGAGTCTTGCGAAGATGCCACCAATTGCGATGCAGCAAATCAAAGAAGTGGCCTTGATGAGTGAAGATGTACCACTTAATGCAGGATTGACGTTAGAACGTAAGTCTTTCCAACTACTCTTTTCGACCGAGGATAAAAACGAAGGTATCCAGTCTTTTATTGAAAAAAGAAAACCGAATTACCAAGGTAAGTGATTTAAACCAATAACAACGAAACCATGAAATAGAGTGACAATCTTTAGGATGATAAACATGCGCTACGATATTCAGACCATCGGTATCATTGGTGTTGGAACCATGGGAAGTGGCATTGCCCAGATTGCTGCCCAATCAGGCCACACCACCTATTTATACGATACGAAAGCAGGTGCTGCTCAACAAGCCAAGGAAAAACTGGCTCAAACATTTGAAAAACTTGTCGAAAAAAACAAAATTTCGGCAGAACAAGCGCAAGCTGCGAATAATCATTTAGTCATTGCCCAGCAACTTGAAGATCTCAAAGCCTGTGACTTAATTGTTGAAGCAATTATCGAGCGTCTAGACATTAAACAAAGTTTAATGCAGCAACTCGAAAGTATTATCTCTGACAATACAATTCTAGCTTCGAATACATCCTCTCTTTCGATCACTGCAATTGCTGCAAACTGTAGTAAGCCAGAGCGTGTCGTTGGTTATCACTTCTTTAACCCAGTTCCGCTTATGAAAGTGGTTGAGGTGATTCAGGGCTTAAAAACTGATCCAGATATTGTTGATGTACTCAACCAACTCTCCCGTAAAATGGGGCATCGTCCTGTGGTTGCCAAGGATACGCCGGGCTTTATTATTAACCATGCTGGACGAGGTTATGGCACGGAAGCCCTTAAAATATTAAATGAAAATGTTTGTCACTTTAGTGAAATTGACCGCATTTTACGTGAAGGGGTTGGTTTTAGAATGGGACCATTTGAGCTCATGGATCTCACTGGTCTTGATGTCTCCCATCCTGTTATGGAATCGATTTATCATCAATATTATGAAGAAATTCGCTATAAACCAAGTCCACTTACTAAACAAATGCTTGATGGTAAACAGTTAGGACGCAAGGTTAATCAAGGCTTTTATAACTACGAAACAGGTTCCAAAGTTGGTGAGCAGCCTGTTCAGTTGGTTGAACGTCTAAATGAATATCCTAAAGTCTGGATTGCTGCAGATTTTTCTGAAGATCAAAAACAGCTTGAATCTTATCTAATTGGCCAGAATATCGCTCTGGATACAGGCGAGCAACCACATCCAAATAGCTTATGTCTACTTGCTTGCTATGGGGAAGATACCACCCATGCAGCCAAGCGCCTTAATGTACAACCAGAACAAGCTGTTGCGATTGATATGTTGTGTGGGATCGTAAAACACCGAACCCTGATGCCTTCACTGGTGACAAAACCTGAATACCGTCTAGCTGCTCATTCCATCTTTAATCTAGATGGTGGCATGGTCAGCGAGATTGCAGAAAGTATCGGTTTTGTAGGTCAACGTGTTTTATCAATGGTCATCAACTTAGGTTGTGACATCGCACAACAAAATATTGCCACAGTAGATGATATTAACGCTGCTGTTCGGCTTGGTTTGGGCTATCCATTTGGTCCTATTGAGTGGGGTGACCATGTTGGAGGCCAAAAAGTCCTACTTACACTAAACCGCATGGCAACACTGACCTATGACCCTCGCTACCGTCCTAGTCCATGGCTACAGCGTCGTGTTGCTTTAAATCTACCACTTACCTTCACTTCCAATGATAAAAAAGGAATTTATCAATGCTAAATGCTTATATTTATGATGGCCTTCGCAGTCCAATCGGTCGCCATGCCGGTGAGCTCGCATCGGTACGTCCAGATGATTTGGCCGCTGATGTTATCCGTAAATTATTAGAAAAAACGGGTGTACCCGGGGCAGATATTGAAGATGTGATTTTAGGAGATACCAATCAAGCTGGCGAAGATAGTCGTAATATAGCTCGTATGGCCATTCTTTTAGCTGGTTTACCAGTCACTGTCCCTGGACAAACGATTAATCGTTTATGTGCCAGTGGTTTGGGTGCAGTGATTGATTCTGCCCGTGCTATTACTTGTGGTGAAGGAGACTTATATATTGCTGGCGGTGTAGAAAGTATGACGCGTGCACCTTTTGTGATGGGCAAAGCAGAAAGTGCTTATAGTCGAGATGCCAAAATTTTTGACACCACGATTGGGACGCGTTTTCCAAACAAAAAAATTGTTGCTCAATATGGTGGTCACTCTATGCCTGAAACGGGCGATAATGTGGCTGCTGAGTTTGGTATTACACGTGAACAAGCAGATTTATTTGCTGCACAATCCCAAGCTAAATATCAAAAAGCGAAAGAGGAAGGCTTTTTCTCAGGCGAAATTACACCAATTGAAGTCTCTCAAGGTAAAAAATTACCACCAAAGCTTGTTTCAGAAGATGAGCACCCTCGCCCTAGCTCTACCTTTGAAGCACTTTCCAAATTAAAACCTCTATTTGAAGGTGGTGTCGTGACCGCAGGTAATGCTTCTGGTATTAATGATGGTGCAGCCGCATTACTTATTGGCTCAAAAGAAGCAGGTCAAAAATATGGTTTAAAACCTATGGCAAGAATATTGTCAGGTGCAGCCGCAGGAATTGAACCACGCATCATGGGCGCAGGTCCAATTGAAGCGATTAAAAAAGCTGTAGCGCGTGCAGGTTTGACCCTCGATGACATGGATATTATTGAGATTAATGAAGCATTTGCTTCACAAGTGCTCTCTTGTCTCAAAGGTCTAAATGTCGATTTCAATGACCCACGCGTTAACCCGAATGGTGGTGCGATCGCTATTGGTCATCCGCTAGGCGCATCTGGTGCCCGCCTTGCTCTCACCACAGCACGTGAACTGATACGTCGTAACAAAAAATATGCTGTGGTCAGCTTGTGTATTGGCGTAGGTCAAGGACTCGCCATGGTGATTGAAAACACTTCCTCATAAAGATTCCCTTCGCAATCCATTCATCATATGTATAACATTGATGAATGGATTTATTTTGCATAGCGAAATATAATAGCCAAACTGTTGCCTTATTATATTCGAGGATTGAATGTCGCAAAATTTAGAAAATGAGAAAACAATCAATTTTGATGAGATCCGTCTTGATCCTATTTCCCATATTCACCGAGAAAATAACCCACAATTCATTGCTTCACTTGCTCGCGGTCTAGAGCTTTTGCGCTGTTTTTCTGCCAATAACCAAGTATTAGGTAATCAAGAATTAGCAAAAATGACGGGATTACCTAAACCGACGATTGCTCGTATTACAAATACCTTAGTGTCTTTAGGTTATCTAAAGCAATTACCTAATTCGACGAAATATATGCTGGATATTGGAGTTTTAGCTCTAGGTTATTCGGCATTATCTAATATATCTATTCGAAATATTGCTCATCCATATATGGAGGAGATGAGTGAATATGCACAAGCCCCAGTTGCTATGGCAACACGAGATCGCCTTAATATGGTTTATATTGATGTAGTACAAACCGAAACCACATTGAATATGCGCCGTCCAGTTGGCTCTACTTTACCGCTTTATAGTAGTTCAATGGGAAGAGCTTGTCTTGCAGCGACTCCTGAACGTGAGCGTGAATTTTTACTTGATGCTTTGAAAAAGAAACATCCAGAAAACTGGACTGTGATCAAACGTTCATTAGAGCGAGCTTTTCGAGATTATCAGGATTATGGCTATTGCCTTTCTTTAGGTGAATGGCAAAAAGAAGTAAACTCTGTAGCAGTACCTCTAGTCAGCTCAAAACATGGTCTTTATGTTTTTAACTGTGGCGCACCAAGCTTTCATCTAAATCCAGAAAAGCTTGAAGGTGAAATTGGACCGCGTTTAATTCATATGGTCAATAATATCCACGATGCATTGAATGAAACCCATTAACAGCGAATGACTTTATCTTTTAATTGCTTGTGAATTTAAGTACTCAGCTTCACGCTGTTAGTCAAAATAAAGGATATAAAAGAACCAGCATGATGAAAATTATGCTAGTTCTTTTATTAATCAGGCGAACTTGCTCACAAATTCAATTTATAAAAGTCCCATCAAGCGTTGACGAATAATATCTTCAGCGTCTTTGACAATACGGTTTACTAGCTCATCACATGTTGGAATATCATGAATAAGGCTTGCAACGAGACCACAGGACCACGCACCTGCTTCAACCTCACCATTTATCATTACCCTAGGATAAACGCCTGCCACTTCTTCAATAATATCTTCAAACTTAATCTTATCGCCCAAAGCCTTTTCTTTCGCGACAATCTTTTCTACCGCACTATTATTTAAGACGCGTTCGGTATTGCGTAAAGCACGCATGATTAAGCGAGTATCACGCTCAGTCGCATTTAAAATCGCTTGTTTAACGTTTTCATGCACAGGTGCCTCTTGAGTCGCAATAAAGCGAGTCCCCATATTAATTCCATCTGCACCCATTGCGAGTGCAGCAGCAAGAGAGCGCCCATCCGCCATCCCACCTGAAGCAACAAAAGGAATTTCTAAAGCATCAGCAGCCAATGGTAACAAAATCATATTTGGGACATCATCTTCACCTGGATGCCCCCCACATTCAAAGCCATCCACGGATACAGCATCACATCCTATTTGCTGAGCTTTTAAACTATGCCGCACAGAAGTACATTTATGGATGACCTTGATACCCGCAGCTTTTAAATATGGCATAACTTCAACAGGGTTACTCCCTGCTGTTTCCACAATTTTCACTCCACCTTTAATAATGGCATCCACAAATCCAGGGTAATCCGGCGTGTTGACGGTGGGCAAAAAGGTTAGATTGACCCCAAATGGTTTATCTGTCATCTCACGGCAACGTGCGATTTCTTTTGCTAGATTTTCTGGGGTACGTTGAGTCAGCCCCGTAATAATCCCTAAGCCACCTGCATTGGACACCGCTGCGGCGAGTTCTGCAAAACCGACATAGTGCATACCACCTTGGATAATAGGGTGTTCGATCTCAAATAATTCAGTAATTTTAGTCTTCATTGTTTTCCCACTTGCTGTATGACGTGCTTAGATTCTTTATTTCCGTAAATATCTAGCGATTTTTATTGCGCTATGAATAATCATTGTTGCATAAGCAATCACATGAGTCATTCGCACCAATTTATTTCATAATACAAAATTTAATACCATTAAAATACATTAAATTCATTGTTAGCGAAATATTTTTTCTATACTATCAATTGAGTAAAAAGTCTATTTCATAGACAAAAATGTTCAATTAACTGTTTTTAAAAAGTTTAAATTTTATTATGTGATTAAAAGGAATGAATGATGCAACGGGATGATAATGTCAAAACTCAATTGACCACTGGTAAAATTGACCAAGACTTAGATGGAAAAATCATGACGCTTACCATGAATACCCTCGGTAAGAAAAATGCAATCAGTTACGATATGTATTCAGCCATGAGTCATGCATTGGATCAGGCCGCTGTAAATGATGAAGTTCATGTCGTTATCTTAACAGGTGCAAATCAAGTCTTTACCAGTGGAAATGATGTGAATGCTTTTAGCAACCGTAAAAATTTTGGTTCAGAACCGCCTGCTTCTATTCGTTTCTTGAAAAGCTTAGCGACTTTCCCTAAACCCATCATTGCCAAAGTTGAAGGCGTTGCTATAGGTATAGGCAGTACCATGTTGCTACATTGCGATCTAGTTTATGCAAGTGACAAAACTATTTTTCAGTTTCCATTCGTCAACTTAGGATTAGTACCTGAAGCTGGTTCCAGTTATATCCTACCAAGGTTATTAGGTTTTGCACGTGCCTCAGAGCTTATTTTGCTGGGGGAAAAGTTTTCAGCTGCACAAGCCCAAAATTACGGTATTGTAAATAAAGTCTGTACAGAACAAGAGCTTGAACCGCTTGTTAGAAACAGTGCAACAACGCTCGCAAATAAACCAAATAAAGCAATGCAGTTGAGTAAAAAGCTATTACGCGACATGCCACTAGATGACTTATTAAAACGTATCGATGATGAATCTTCTATTTTTTCAGCCTGTATCGAAGGAGATGAATTTAAGGAGGCATTGGCAGCCTTTCAGGAAAAAAGAAAGCCCGTCTTTAAGTAAACATTTAAAAACGGACTGTAACAGCCTTGTATAAACAAAAACGGTATAAAAAATTATACCGTTTCTTTTTAAATTTAATAAAAAATCAATTAACTGATTTCAGTACGAATGTTATTCACCATATGCAAAAGACGTGGAGCAATGTCCTCTTCTAGTTTTTCACGATTCATAATAAAACTTGGACCACCACAGTTAAAAACTAATAAACCATGCTGTTCGTGAATAAGAGGTACTGCAACAGAGTTTACATCTTTATGCCACTCACCAATCGAAAAACAATAACCAAAATCTTGGTAGTCTTTAAATGCTTTATCTAGATCACGGTTAATTTTAATCCAGTCTTCTTTGTGCTTACTACGGATTGCATTTAATAGAAACTCTCTTTCATCTTCAGGCATCGCCGCCAAACATGCACGCCCCATCGAACTTAAATGAATGGGTAAATAAGTCCCCACTTGACGTCGCATGGTCATATTTCCTTTCCCTTGCACAACATCAAGATAGATCATATTTAGTCGATCACGTGTTGCCATAGCAACAGCCGCACCAGCATAATCGGCTAGATTTTTCATATATTGATTCGCGATAGAGCGAATAGCAACATTGGAAAGCATGGAATAACCAAAAGCAAGCACACCAACTGAAAGCTGAAATTTATTTGAATTTGGAACTTGTTTGATATATCCCAATCGAGACAATGTATGGGTTAAACGAGTAATCGTAGGCTTAGGTAAACCTGTCATTTGTGCGAGCTCTTGATTCCCCAAATGTTGGTGTTTGGGTGTAAAACAACGAAGCAATTCTAATCCACGTGCAAGCGCAGTGATAAACTGTCGATCATTTTCATCTTGCATATCTTCGATAGGATGTAACAGCTCATGTCTTAACGGGACTAATAGTTTTTCTGTTTGTTCAATCTCTAATGCATCATTATTCATTACATTCCCAACCTAAACTTTTGTTTCGCACTGCGAAAATTATAATCTATTTTTTCTATAATAAATAGCTCGCACTTGAATAAGCTATGGGTTCACCGTTCGCAGTCATAGCGTAAAGCTATGTTCTCTTGTCAAATTTTTACAGTTTTTCTTAAGCAATTACTCCTTTTTCTTTAAGTTCTTCTAATTTTTCTGGAGAAACAATTCGCCCCAAAATCATTGCTGTATGTTCACCTAATAAGGGCGGAGCTGTTTTGTACTCGACGGGGGTTCGTGACAGTTTAATAGGAGAACCAATCACCGTTAGTTTTTTGCGTTGAGGATGTTGCATTTCTATGAGCATCTCTCTAGCGCTTACTTGAGGTTCTTTAAAAGCTTGTTCTAAATCATTAATTACACCAACAGGAACTTTGGCAGCATGTATAGCCTCTACCCATTCATCCGCTGTTTTTGTTAAAAAATGATTCGATAAAATCTCAACAATCTCATTACGATGTTTAACTCGATCTGCATTTCGTGCAAAACGAGAATCATGTGGTAAATCAGGCAATTTGATACTCTGACAAAGTTGCACAAATTGGGCATCATTTCCGCATGCAATAATAAAATCTCGATCAGATGCTTTGAATACTTGATATGGAACGATATTGGCATGCGCATTACCATACCGTCTCGGTATTATCCCAGATGAAAGATAATTCATCCCTTGATTGGCCATTGTTGCTATTTGTACATCAAACAAAGCCATATCAATATATTGTCCTAGTCCCGTCGTATGGCGATTAAGCAACGCTGCTTGAATTGCAATAGTGGAATAAAGTCCTGTTGCCAAGTCAGAAAAAGCGACTCCTACCTTTTGTGGTCCACCACCTGGTAAATCATCTCGCTCACCTGTAACGGACATCAAGCCGCCCATTCCTTGGATAATAAAATCATAGCCCGGTTCTTTGGCTCGCGGGCCATTTTGACCAAAACCAGTAATAGAACAATAGACTAATCCAGGATTAATTTCTGACAGAGACGCATAATCTAGTCCGTATTTCTTTAAAGAACCAGCCTTATAATTTTCAATCAAAACATCCGTATTTTGAATCAAGGCTTTAATCAAATCTTGCCCATCTGGGCTAGCAAGATCGATTGCAACAGATAATTTATTACGATTGGTAGACTGATAATAAGCAGCTTCCTGAGTATTATTGCCGTGATCGTCCTTCATCCATGGTGGCCCCCAAAAGCGTGTATCATCCCCTGCTTTGGGTCTCTCAATTTTGATCACTTCTGCCCCCAAGTCTGCAAGAACTTGTCCGCACCAAGGTCCAGCTAATACTCGGCTGAGATCTAGTACCCGTATTCCATTTAAAGCACTCATATTTATTCCATTGAATTTTCCAAAGTTTCTTCTAGTAGGATATCTTGATTTAAAATTCCGTATAGCGGTATTTTATTTTTAATATATACATACAATTATAAAAATCAATTTAATTTTAGAGTGCGATCACGATCTAAATCTTGCTTTCAACTATGCAATCAACACAATTTCTTAAAAAAAATCACTTTAAATATAAATTCAAAGAATAAGAAAAAGATTGTAAAATTAAACAGATAAAACATATTTTCTTTCATTTATGAAGAAATAAAGAATATAAATTATTGGCGGATTGATCTTGTTGTTTTTATGAACTATAGTATCGCTATACGAAATTAAATTTCTTATTTAAACCAAAATAGATCTAAGCTGAGATGGTGATCATAACATTTTTGGAAAAGATCCAAAGGAAGGTACGCACAACCTAATTACATCGGAAATTTGATTCTAAGCAAACTTTATTCATATAAGCGTTTTACATCAAAAATCCATGACAGAACATCACATGGGTATCACCGATCGTAGGTGGTGATGAGCAAAGCGATCTAATCATGTTGTTGGGATCGTTTTTGTTGAGCTTTGATTGCTCTACTTACCCAAATTACGAGAGTTATATCTACTCTTGGTTTGAAATTTTTAGGTAAACTTAGCTCCCAAGGGAGCTAAGTTTAAAAAAAATATTTAGGAATTTTTATAAAATAAACATGAAGGAATAAATAATGAGCCGCGTAGAGTTTAACTGGAATGATCCTTTTTTAATTGAGCAGCAACTCACTGAAGATGAACGCATGATCCGGGATACTGCGCATGCATTTTGCCAGAACAAACTGATGCCAAGAGTGCTTGATCAATTCCGGAATGAAACAACCGATCCTCGTATTTTTAGGGAAATGGGTGAATTGGGCCTACTTGGACCAACTATTCCAGAGCAATATGGTGGTGCGGGTTTAAACTATGTCAGTTATGGTTTAATCGCTCGTGAAATTGAACGGGTTGATTCGGGCTATCGCTCTATGGCAAGCGTACAAAGTTCATTGGTCATGGTGCCGATTAATGAGTTTGGAACAGAAGAACAAAAGCAGAAATACCTGCCTAAACTTGCGTCAGGTGAATGGATTGGTTGTTTCGGTTTAACTGAGCCTGATCATGGCTCAGATCCGGGGAGCATGGTAACGCGAGCAAAAAAAGTAGAAGGTGGTTATCGTTTAAGTGGTAACAAAATGTGGATTACCAATAGTCCTATTGCTGATGTATTTGTGGTGTGGGCAAAAGAAGTTTCGGTTGAAGGCAATGTTGGGGCGATTCGCGGTTTTATTTTAGAAAAAGGCTGGCAAGGACTGTCTGCTCCAGCCATTCACGGTAAAGTCGGTTTGCGTGCTTCAATTACCGGTGAAATTGTTATGGATAATGTTTTTGTACCGGAAGAAAATGCCTTTCCAGAAGTACGAGGGTTAAAAGGTCCTTTTACCTGTTTAAACAGTGCCCGTTATGGTATTGCCTGGGGAGTAATAGGTGCGGCAGAATTCTGTTGGCACACTGCCCGTCAATATACGCTTGACCGGAAACAGTTTGGTAAACCTCTTGCTGCAAATCAACTTATTCAAAAGAAACTTGCCGATATGCAAACTGAAATTGCTTTAGGTTTACAGGTTGCACTCCGTTTTGGTCGAATGAAAGATGAAGGAATTGCCTCTGTTGAAGCAACTTCACTAATTAAACGCAATAATTGTGGTAAAGCACTTGATATTGCTCGTCTAGCTAGAGATATGCTTGGTGGTAATGGGATTAGCGATGAGTTTGGTGTGGCTCGCCATCTCGTGAATCTCGAAGTCGTCAATACTTATGAAGGTACTCATGACGTACATGCACTCATTTTAGGCCGTGCGCAGACTGGGATTGCAGCTTTTTAACTTTAACCTCAACCACAGCACAGTTTTAAATCAAGATAGATTGGAGACATGTGCTGTGTTTTCTTAAATTCTAATAATTAGATTTCCAATGCCTCAATAATTGCTTCAGCAGTAACACGTGCCGAAAATGGATTCTGACCACTAATCAAATTTCCATCTTTAACAACTTTGGTGGAAAAATAAATAAAGCTGAAATCGTTTTACGTTTCACTACTGATTTTATATCTACTTCTGCTTGCATATTTCCAACACCTACTAAAATAACTTTTCAAAATTTTAATTTTTATTATTGGCTATAAAGTTCGCTTTAATCTTATAGTTGTCTTTACGCATGCCACATCATTGGAGCAACTCTGCAATGTAGTGATTTGTTCTACTCCCATTATTCATCAAATAACCTATTTAAGACATGATAAGGAAAAGACATTTATGAAATGTATTACATTTAACGGTGCAGGCGGTCCTGAAGTTATTGCCGTAAGTGAACGACCTATTCCTGAGCTAAGCGATGATGGTGTCTTAATCGAAGTGGTTGCAGCAGGCATTAACGGCCCAGATGTGATGCAACGTCAAGGGTTATATGCCCCACCTCCTGGTGTAACAGACATCCCAGGTTTAGAGGTTTCGGGGGTAGTTAAAGAAGTAGGCGCATCTGTTCGTAAGTTCAAAGTTGGTGATGAAGTATGTGCTTTGGTACCAGGCGGTGGTTATGCTGAATATGTGGTTGCTCATCAAGATAATGTTTTATTTATTCCAGAAGGTTTAACCTTGGTAGAAGGTGGAATTTTGCTTGAAACCTTTATGACAGTTTGGTCTCATCTGTTTCAACATGCAAAATTTAGAGAAAATAGTTCTATTCTGATTCATGGTGGTACTTCAGGTATTGGAACCACCGCAACCATGTTGACACGAGCCTTTGGCGCAACTCAAATTTTTACAACAGTTTCTAGTGCCGCACACCAACAAGCAAGTTTAGAAATTGGCGCTGATGTTGCCATTAATTATAAGCAACAGGATTTTGTTGAAGAAGTTAAAAAGCATACCAATGGTCATGGCGTTGACTTTGTTTTAGATATTATTGCAGGCGATTATATTCAGAAAAACTATGAAGTTGCGGCGATGAATGGCACTATTTTACAAATTGGTGTCTTGAAAGGGCTTGCAGAGAAAGTCAACATTTTCCCAATGTTGGCAAAACGTCTTACGCATACTGGCGCAACGTTACGTTCTCAATCTGCTACAGCCAAAGCTGAAGTTATGTCTGCCCTTCAGGAAAAAGTTTGGCCTTTAATTTCAAAAGGACAACTCAAACCGATACTTTATCAATCCTTTGATCTTGAAAATGCCCGTCAAGCTCATGAATTATTACAGCAAGGTAAACACGTTGGAAAATTGGTTCTAATTGTTAAAAAGTGATAGTTTAAACTCTGTCTCAAAGCGTTAAAAGCTTAGCTTTTAACGCTTTGTTTATGACGTACATATATCAATGCTATAGCAAGTGTATAATCAATAAAATCAGAAATAGCACTGCGACCATAGCATTCGCTTTCAATATCTTTTTAGGCGAATAGGTCAATAACAATCCGACCGCCAAAGCTGCAAAACCGACACATCCTAACCATTCTGACAAACCAATTGAGATGCCTTTAAAATATGCAGCGAGTCCCGCAGATACAATCAGCAACCCCCAACCTACAATTTGAAATAAACGAAAATTTCGTTGATTGACTGGGCTTGAGAAAATCTCACGTTGGTGCTTCGCCATCACACAAGCCAGACTCGACAATCCGACAAAACAAACACACCACAATAACAAAGCAGTCATTCAATAGACTCCTGTGCAGTCTTATTTTTAGGCTGTGCTTTTTTCTTGATCGGTAAGCCTTGATACCGTTTTAGCTTGTAGTAAGCGTAAATAAAGATTAGTCCTAAAGTGATCGAAACGAGATCAAAGCTTGCAATCATCCATTGACCAAGATAGATACTTTTCCAGAGTGGCATGCCTCCAGTTAAGACATTGAGTATTGGAATCAATAAAAACATGACCGCAGCCAAAGCGAGTTGCTCCAACCATGCAGGACGATGCTGGCGAATTGCAGCATGGACTAAACACAACAACCAAGTGATAAAAAATACCTTAATTTCAATTGGTGAGCGTTCAACAATTTGAGCTGGAATCAATCGATTGGCAAAAAAATATGAAGCACAAGTAATTGGTAATCCTGTAATCGCTGCAATATTTAAAACTTCAACCACACGATGTCCGACAGGTTTGTAGCCCAACTTTTGAACATCTGGTGCGCGTTTAACCCCCCATAGAATAAGTCCAGATGCGATCATCATTGTACCTAACACGCCTGATAAAAATAACAACCAACGTAAAACTGAATCTACGCCATGTGCCATATGAAGCCATGTCACTAAGGTATAAATCGCTTTTGGAGTTGAATTGACAGGTTTCGCCTCGTCTATTTCTCGACCAGTTACCGCATTGAATTTTAATGACGGGATACTTTCTCGATCCATTAACGTTGTGGTACGCATAGCGTTATATTGTATTTCGGCTTCTACAGTATTGGGTTTATTGACCCTGATCGAAGAGATGGGATTGTTTAACCAACTGTGTTGAACAGTCTTCGTCAACGCAGTTAAATTAACCATTTCTGCCGCCTCGACAGGCTTATTTTCTTGCACTGATTCAACACGACCACCGCCACGATTTCCTCGTCCTGTCAGCAACCCTTTTTGTTTTTGTTCTTCCAGTAAACGGGCTTGTTCAGGTGTTTGAGCAACAGGTTGATTGAGAATCTGATAGAAACTGCGCACATCGCCATAATGTGTATTCATCGCCCAAGGCATAAACAAATGCATCAGCAGCAATAAACCACTAAAAGTAATCATGATGTGAAAAGGTAAAGCAAAAACCGCCGTCGCATTATGCGCATCCAGCCATGAACGTTGCCCTTTGGCAGGTCGGAAAGTAAAAAAATCTTTGAAAATCTTTTTATGCGTGATAATCCCGCTAATGATAGCGACAAACATCAGTAGTGTTGCGATACCGACAATCCAGCGTCCCCAAATACGCGGCATGCCATATAGCTCAAAATGGAAACGATAGAGAAAAGCACCACCTCTAGTTTCTCTCGCCTTAATCTCTTGGCCTGTTTGCGTATCTAAGTAAATCTCTCCACCACGTCGTCGCTCCTCACCCGCTTGGCGGATATTTAGCATAATGGCAGGTTGTCTTTCATTGGCAAAACGAATATTCCAACTCTCAGCATTTTGACCTTTCTGATTCAAATATGCCAAGGCATGACTCAGTTGTTGTTGCTGTGAAACTGTATTTACAGATTGGTGTAGCTCTGGTTTCATCCAAACAGTAATTTCATTTTGGAAGAAGCTCAACGTTCCTGTTAAAAATACTGCATATAACAACCAACCTAGCAGTAAACTCGCCCAAGTATGCAGCCAAGACATCGATTGGCGTGGTCCCTCATTTTTACCATCAGTACGCATGATGTCACCCTTGTAACGATAAATAGATCAGTGTCATCAATACACTCGGTAATACTACAGAGAGCCAGACTTTAAGCGTTGAATTGACCATAAAGACCCAAATGAACAAAGCACAATGAATGATAAAAGCCAGCATGGTGACGCTTAAAACTGCATTTGCTTTTAAAGGTTCAGTCGGAAATAAATATACAATCAGCATTGCTGCGATCGCTGAAAAGTAGTAGCCACCAAAAATTGCCAATACAAAGCGAGATAAGACCATCAAACGATATTTAATCAAAGCTGATCGTTGAATAGTCTTTTTGGAGATGGTCTTAGTGGCGACGAAGGGAATTGATGCTTCAATAGTCATAACGATACCAATAGTGGTGAGGACTATTCAGGATCATCCCCACCTTAATCTATGATTAAAAAATTGCTTGGAGCATACACAAAACTAATAAAAATAACAATAATGATAATTATTATCATAAAGTAATTTAAAAATAGCGATTTAATAAAAGCTCAACTTGAATTTGAATCTCCTTGGCACTCATTTTGCTTAAACAGTATTACGTTTTATAAAAAATGTAATATTAAGAGGCAAACAATATGAGTTACGTTGCGCGCGAACTCAGCCAAACCAACAAAGTGTTATTTGGTCTCGGGTCATTTTTAATACCAATTTTGTTGTGGTGTGCTGTGAGTTATTTGCCATTTCTATGGCACCCGCAAGTCAAAATTACGGATACAGGCAGCGTGGCATATCTACAGATTGATAGTCGTATTGCCAAAGAAGTGTTTTATTCTGAAGCACAAAGTGCTGTAGATCATGGTTTAAAGCCACCTCAAGGAATCTTAGTCAACCCCATTTATTTGCCTGCTCCTCATGAAGTTGCCAAAGCCCTTGTCACTGCATTTACGACGCCACCCGTTCAAGTCAATGCACCATGGTTTCATGAAAGTCTTTGGCACAGTATTAAACTGGTCTTCACTGCATTTTTTATCTCATCGCTCATCGGTATACCTTTGGGGATTTTATGCGGTTTTTCTAAGACAATTTCACAACTTACAGAGCCGTTTGTTGAATTTTTCCGTTATTTGCCTGCCCCTGCCTTTGGTGCTTTAGCTGTTGCTATATTAGGTATCAATGATGCACCAAAAATAGCCATCATTATCATTGGTACGTTATTTCAACAGGTTTTAATTATTGCCAATACCACTCGATTGGTCGATCGCAGTTTAATTGAAGCGGGTTTTACCCTTGGCACGAACAAAACCAAGAGCTTATTTCATGTGGTAATTCCTGCTGCCTTGCCAGAGATTTATCGAGATTTGAGAGTTTTACTGGGCTGGGCATGGACTTATTTGATCGTTGCTGAGTTGATTGGGAGTACATCAGGTATAACATGGTTTATCACCCAGCAAGCACGTTACCAGAATTTTGACAATGTTTATGCAGCCATCCTCATCATTGGTGTGATTGGTCTGATCTGTGATGTCATTTTAATGAAATTTGGACAGCAGCTTTTTAAATGGAAATCAGGAGCACACTAATGACAAATACCCATTTCAATGCTCGTGAATATTTTGATCATATTTATGAACGTGCTGTCATCTTAGAAGCGAAACAACTCACGCAAAGCTTCAAACACGGTAAAACTGAACGAACTGTTTTAAATCAAATTGATTTAAAGATTCATAAACGTGAGTTTATTTGTGTGATCGGTCCTTCTGGCTGTGGTAAGTCAACGTTCAGTCGGATTGTTGCTGGACTTGATTCTTATTCAGGTGGAGAGATTTTGATTGATGGACAACCGATCATGGGTCCTAGTCCTGAGCGCGGTATGGTGTTTCAAGGATATACACTGTTTCCGTGGAAAACCGTCAAAGAAAATGTGATGTTTGGTCCAAAAATGAAGGGACAAAGTGATAGTACGGCAGAGGCTCAAGCACGAGAATGGATTAATATTATCGGCTTAGAAAAATATGAAAATCAGTATCCTCATCAACTCTCTGGTGGAATGAAACAGCGTGTTGCGATTGCTAGAGCATTAGTGAATGAACCTAAAATTTTATTGATGGATGAACCATTTGGTGCACTTGATCCACATACCCGCCAGAAGATGCAACGGCACTTGATGGATTTATGGCAAAATATTGATATCACCATTATTTTTGTCACTCATGATATGGATGAAGCGATCTTACTCGCTGACCGTATCGTCGCACTGAAAGCCAATCCTGGTGAAATTAAAGAAATTATCGAAGTAGATTTACCTCGCCCACGTCATCCAGATCAAATGCTTTGCCCTGAATTTAAAGCATTGCGTCAACGTGTGGATCAACTGGTTCATGCCGATGAAGATCAACTCGATCCAGCACTCGAGGATTTGCCGTTAATTCCTCGTATGACTAAAGTAAGCGAAGATTGAAAAGCCGATACGTCAATAAAGTAAAAAATTCAAAGCCCACTTATAAGAGTGGGTTTTTTATATCGAAGTATTATTTTTCACATGTATGAATGTATAAAAATCTCCCTATTTTCAGGGAGATTTTTAAGGGTTAATGATTGATCAAATGTACAAAGGATTGCCGTGATCACTTTAGAAATTATTTGATTTCTTCAACGAGCGTTGGAAAAATCACACTATCTACATCTACTTTAGTGGTGTAAACGCCATTTTTAAAATTAAATTCATTGACGTGATAACTTGAACCATAGATAGAATCAAAACCATCGGCTTTGGTAAATACCTTCTTATTTGCTTCGAGATCAAGTAAATGAGTTCCGTCAATAAATTGGGCATATTGAGCGGCATCTAAACCCACCCGTTTTGCCATGATTGCTACAGCATCGTCTCGTGTAGCAGGATCATTAATATATTTAACGGTTTTATCCCATACCTGAATGATTTTTTTCCAATCTTCCTTATTTGCAGCAAGGTGCGTCATATTGACGGTCAAAGTATCATAAATCAGTCCAGGCTTATCTTTGGATGAATAGATGATTTTAGAACCTGCAACCGCTTTTAATGCTTGATTGGCTACAGGTTGCCAAACTGCAATTGCCGACACATCAGGACTTGCAAAAACTTGAGGTAACTCATTCGTCATAGCATTGACTAAAGTGACTTCACTATTAGCAACTTTGGCATCATCTAAAGCCGTATTAAGTAAGTGATGATCAACCAATCCTTTCTCAACCGCAATTTTTTTACCTTTCAAATCAGCAATATTATTAATTCCACTTTTGGCAATAATGACATCATTTCCTGCGGAATAATCGGTTGCCAAAATCATGATGCCTTTGGTACCTCCTGACGCGATCACCAAGTTATCACCATTGGATACAGAAACAGCATCGAGTTGATTGGCAGAAAATGCATTGATTGATGCGGAATAATCGAACCATTTGAATTCGACATTTAACCCCGCTTCTTTAAACCAACCTTTTTCAATTGCTACTTGCCATGCCACCCAACCTGGCCAATCACTATATCCAATCGTGATTGGTTTAGTGTTGGTACTACCTTCAGTTTTTGCTTTAGACTCTGGAATTTTTGCTGTGTTGTCACAGCCCCCTAAAAAAATCGCTGTCAGCACAGATGCTGAAATCAGTGTTTTTTTGATCATCTTATGCTTGCTCCTATTGTGCTCTGATATTGAGAACTTTTCGTCTTTACGAATCTTTATGTGCCTAAGTGTTTTGTGCGATTGGTGGCATGACGGCATCCATCAATTCCAAATGCCCTTTAATCACCCCTTTTAATGCAATGAATTGCTGACTAATGGCTTTCAAATCACTACTCACACCTTGCATCAACATGACTTGTAGAACTTTGTCATCATCCAATTGAATATGTAATGAACTGATCACCTGAGCTAAGTATTGTTGCTGCAAATCAACAAGTTGCGTTCGCAGTGGTTTTAAACTCACGTCATATAACAATGTTAATGTGCCAACCATCACTTCATCGTTTTTAGCTAGATCATCGATTAAGTGTCGATTGATCATGTCCAAGATCGCTTGTGAACGGCTTTCGTAGTGTTGATCTACGATTTTTTGATCAAGTGCATTCAATGTAGTTTCAGGCACGGTAATACTGATTCGAGCTAACTTTTGCTTGGCCACCGTCTTATCCCTTTACCTTGCTGACTTGGTGATTTTGTTTGAAATACAGACCTGCTCTTGCACTGAATAAATCGACTAAGAATTTCTTAATAGGGTGTTTTTCTACAGTGTTGGTTTTGGCTTCACTCATATCGCAGCTCCTACAAGGGTATTACTAAAATTAGTTTTTGTATTACTTATTTAGAATGCAGAATATGTGCCAATTTATAGTGATTGAGATTTGTTGAATAAACTTAAATTAAATAATAAAAAAGCCCCACTACGTTGAGATGGGGCTTGCTTGAAAGCAGAGTATTTCATCAGTTTATTCCATTGTTACTGCTCATGTACTGGTTATTCTTTTTATACATGTTGGAATGAACCGATGTGTGTGATTTAGTGATCAAGTTTATTGTTCTCCTCTATTTATGTTGTATATAAATAAAAGCATAAAGCATGCCAAAATATCAGATAGTATGGATTCGGTCAGAATAAAAGATAAATAAGCCACTTAGCTATAAAGGAAGCACGAATGAGGATAATTTTCCCGTTTTAAAATGCCTAAAAAATGTACCAACTCGCACCATTTAGGTACGCTGAATGCATCAATGTGTAGCTGTGCATATAAAACTTTTTAAGAGACCTATTAATAATAGATCTCTTACAATCACTACTTTCATCAAATCACTGGCGCTAGCGTAAATAACACCTGCCCTGTTTTAACAGTTTGTCCTTTTTCGATAGTAATGCTTTCAACTTTCATACGTTCGGGAGCAACAATCGGAATTTCGATTTTCATAGCCTCGATGACCGCTAGCGTTGCTCCTTCCTCAACGATATCACCAGATTGACATTCAATTTTCCAAATCGAACCCGGCATATGTGATTCAACTGCACAACCACCATCAGGAATGATGACCGTTTCACCCTCATCAACAGCATCCAAACTCTCTGAGACATATTCCGCAAGCCCTGCCTCATGCCAACGACGACGCTCAGCATCAAAGTTAGCTTGTTGAGTTGCTTTAAAACTTGAAATGGTTTCAGCATTGTCTGATAAGAATTGATTATATTCTTTGAGGTTTAAAATACCTTCTTCAATTCTGAGTTTGAGTCGTCCTGCCTTAAAATCCTCACGCATTTGCATGAGTTCTGTTTCAGAAACTTCATAGAATTTAATCTGATCAAAGAAGCGCAATAACCACGGTTTACCTTGCTCAAAGTCTGCATTTCTACGATAGCGAGACCACATTTGCGTTGTTCTACCCACAAATTGATAGCCACCCGGTCCTTCCATCCCATAGACACACATATAAGCACCGCCGATTCCGACAGCATTTTCAGGTGTCCACGTTCGTGCAGGATTATATTTGGTCGTTACGAGTCGTTGACGTGGATCAAGCGGTGTTGCAACTGGTGCACCGAGATATACATCTCCTAAGCCCATCACCAAATAATTTGCGTTATACACCACGTCTTTTACAGCTTGCTTATCTTTTAGACCATTAATGCGACGGATAAATTCGATATTGTCTGGACACCACGGTGCATCTGGACGCACCGTTTGCATATAACGTTCAGTTGCCAACTGCGTTTGAGAGTCTTCCCAAGCCAAAGGTAAATACACAGTACGTGAAGGAACTTGCATTTCAGTCACATCAGGCAATTCTGTTTCGGCTTGTTTGAGTAGGTTCAATAAATTCTGTTGATCCAGTTTGAGTGAGTCATAATGAATTTGAAGTGAACGTATTCCCGGTGTTAGATCAATGATACCTATGATGTTTTGATCTTTAACCCACTGCATTAATGCATGTATGCGGAATCTCAAATTCAGGTCTAAAACCAATTCGCCATACTCAACCAACATGTAGTTATTACCAGCGGGGCGATAAACAACATTTGGCGTATGATCTTGACCATCTAAACGATCTAATACGGCATCATTTAAGCTATCAAACTCAACATAAAAGCTTTGACCGAATTGCACAGCATTGAGATGCTCTGTACTGAGCATATGATGATAGGTTTGATTTAATTGGGTTGCTTGTTCATATCGAATAGGAACAAATTTAACTTTGTCTCCTGCTTTTAATTGACCTAATTTCCAAAGTTCAGAATGAACAACGACTGCTGGGCAAACAAAACCACCAAGACTCGGACCATCAGGACCTAAAATGATTGGCATGTCTCCAGTAAAGTCGATTGCTCCAATAGCATAGGCATTGTCATGAATATTGGAAGGATGTAAACCTGCTTCGCCGCCATCTTCACGCGCCCATTCTGGCTTTGGTCCGATCAAGCGAATTCCTGTACGGCTTGAATTGAAATGTACTTCGAAGGAATGTTCAAAGAAGGCATCAATATCTTGTTTGGTGAAAAAATCAGGCGCACCATGCGGACCATACATCACCGCAATTTCCCAACTGTTTGAGAATGTCGGGACTTGTTCTGCATTTAAACTTGTTTGTTGGTCTGAACTAAACGAAGTGATTGGCAACATATCACCAATTAACAAATTACGTCCTGCGTGACCACCAAATTGACCTAAGGTAAAAGTCGCTTGTGAACCCAAGTATTTGGGAACATTCAAACCACCTTTGATGCCAATATACGTTCTACATCCTGTGATGATTTTGCCACATTTAAGAATTTGCCCTTTCTTGACATTCACCGTTTGCCACATTGGAATGTGCTCACCGTCTAAGGTTGATGGCATGTCACCACCTGCAAGCACGATTTGGCTATCACAGTGAAACTTTAGTGTAGGTCCATGCAAGGTACATTCTAAACCTGCACTATTAGATGCATTGCCAAGTAGTTGGTTTGCCACATTTAAAGATAAAGGGTCAATTGCTCCAGACGGTGGTACACCCACATCCCAGTAACCTAAACGCCCAGTAACATCTTGTATGGAAGTTTGAATGCCAGCTTGCAATACCTCAATTTTTTGAGTTTTCCACTCAAAAGTATTAAGGAAACGAGTGGTTTGAGTACCCGCTTTAAACACTTCACAATCAATAATATTCTGTAAATATTCAAGATTGGTTTCGATACCTGCAACCTGAGTTTTGGCTAGGGTATGATTCATGGCTTGAATAGCCGCATCTCGATCATTTGCCGTGACGATAATTTTAGCAATCATAGGATCGTAAAATGAGGAAACAGTTGAGCCAGTTTCTACCCATGTTTCATTACGTGCTTGATCATCAAATTCAACAAAGGTCAGTAAACCTGCACTCGGTTGGAAGTTTTTGATCGGGTCTTCTGCATACAAACGAACTTGTATCGAATGTCCTACTGATTTCAAAGATTGTGTTGGTGCTGTCCAGTCGCCACTCGCAAGTGTGACCATCCATTCAACCAAATCCACGCCGTATACTTGTTCTGTGACACCATGTTCAACTTGTAGACGGGTATTTACTTCCAAAAAGTAAAAGTCTTGCGTGTCCGTATCCATCACAAACTCAACAGTACCCGCTGAACGATAATTCACGGATTGCATAAGTTGAATTGCAACAGTCTGAATATATGAACGTTGTTGATCATTTAAATGTGGTGCTGGGGTTTCCTCAATAACTTTTTGATTGCGACGTTGAACAGAACAATCTCGTTCACCTAACGCTAAAACTTGTCCTTGACCATCACCAAATATTTGCACCTCGATGTGGCGAGCATTCTGTACGAATTTCTCCAAATACAGTCCTGCATCTTTAAAGTTTGCCTGCGCAAGATAAGAAACTGTTGCGAAAGCATCTTTAAGTTCTTCAGCATTCCATATCAAGCGCATGCCGATACCACCACCGCCTGCAGTACTTTTTAGCATCACAGGATAACCAATACGCTCTGCTTCAACTAATGCTTCTGCTTCATCAGCCAAAAGTTGGCTACCTGGCAATAGCGGCACATTTGCTTCGATTGCAAGTTCTCTAGCGGTATGTTTTAAACCAAATGCACGCATTTGAGCTGAGTTTGGACCGATAAATGCAATTCCTTGTGATTCACATAGATCACAAAATTCAGCATTTTCAGATAGAAAACCGTAACCCGGATGGATGGCATTCGCACCTGTTTGTTTGGCGACTTCTAAAATTTTGTCAACATTGAGGTAACTTTGACTCGCGGGTGCATCACCGATATAAATCGCTTCATCCGCTAAGGTCACATGCAATGAATCTCGGTCTGCCTCAGAGTAGACAGCAACGGATTGGATACCTAATTTTTTTAGTGTTCGAATAACACGACATGCAATCGCTCCACGATTGGCGATTAAAACTTTATTAAACATAGACTAAGCCTCCTCACCATCACGAATCACTAATTGGATCGGTGTCGGGTTATAGGCATTACATGGATTATTCAGTTGCGGGCAATTAGAGATCAGCACGATTAAATCCATTTCTGCTTTGATCTCGACAAATTTACCCGGTGCAGAAATACCATCATCAAATTTCAAATGTCCATCAGATGTGACAGGAACATTCATAAAGAAATTGATATTTGGACCAATGTGACGCACATTCAAATTGTGCTTTTTCGCGATGGGATGTTTGGCTAAGGCATACATGAAATTGTTGCGGCAACTATGCATAGGATAAGTTTCATGTGCATAGCGCACAGTATTACTTTCGCAAGAACATGCGCCACCCAACGTGTCATGACGACCACAGTTATCATCATGAATGACTGCAATTAACCGTCCAAAGTTACTGTATAAAGATGTGCCTTTTTCTAAATAGATATATTGATTCATGGCAAGCGTATCTGTAGCGCTATAACGCTCTTCAGGATTTTCTGCTGAGATAAACAACGTATCAACAGCTTGGTTGCCCTCTAAATCGATAATCCGAAAGTATTGCCCTTTTTTGACTTCGCACATCCATGCTTCACCCGCAGGACAAACTTCACTTAATGTTGCTTTTTCAAAAGTATGTAAACTCGTCATGATGCTTCTCCTATAGCTTAATATGCTGAACTCAATGCGTAGTAACGTGCGTTGTTTTGAAAAGCACGCTGATTTTGTGGACAGGCATCACGACAAATATCGTGGTCGGCTAAAGGATTGGCTTTATATAAAGACAATTGAATATCGCTTGGTTGATAGAGCGAACTGTTATCTAAACCATGGGGAGCAGCAGAAAGAAAAACCAAACAATCCATTTCAAAACGTAATTCAATGATTTGGCTGGTATTGTCTGATTGGGTATAGGTTAGAGCACCTTGATCATTGGGGCTCACTTTTGAGAAAAGGTTTACGGTTGCGCTTAAATCAGTCTGTGACAGTGAAAATTTCGCCATCTCTACTAATAAGCCATCTACACCGTTTTGGTACATTTCATTTCGTGCATCTTGAAAACGACGTTGACCAAATTGTTTGCTGATTTGCTCAGGACGACTCGCCCCACAGAACGTATCATTCCAACCATGGTCATCTTTAACGATCGATGCCATGACACGCCCTAAATCTGAATACAAAACATTGCCCGTCGTTAAAAATGCAGTATGTTGCCCTTTTAAGGTGTCTGGCATGTTGTAACGTTCGAGTTTATCTTCAGCATTCACACAAAACAGTGAAACATTGGCGTTTGAAGCTAACGCTTTGAATTGTAAAACTGTCCCTTTCTGAACTCGTCCAGACCAATGATGACCACCCGGTAGTTTTTCAGTCCAAAGGATCTGGTTGTTATGATATTCGCTCATTCGCATGACCTCTTTTAAGGTTTAAGTCCAACCTCCCGGGCTTTTATCCCTCCGTGTAGTTCTTGCGAACCGTGAACTCTCGGTCTCAGTCATAGCCAACTTTGAGGAGTCGTCTATCGGAACCCTAGATCACTTTATGATGGGATTAATGAAGCAAATGGCGTGCCAGTTTAGTAATACGATTTTTGTATTTCGTCATACTTTTTTGGTTTAAAACAAGGCATTTTTATTTTTATGCACTGTGATCAGTCAAAATCAGTGCACTAGTGTTTATTTCTGAGGCTTTACTGGAAAACATAAAAAGGGCTTTATTTCCTTCAGCACAAACATACTTTGCATTTCTTTGATTCCGGGCAATCTTCGAATGGTCGTCATTGAAAATTCAGCATAGGTATCGAGATCTGGTGATACGACTTGCAACAAAAAGTCTGCATCGCCTCCAATGCTATAACATGCAACGACATAATCTAAGGCAGTGACTTCTTCTTCAAATTTCTTTGCCTCTCTTTCGCTATGACTATCAATCGATACACGGACAAACACCATCACACCTAAGCCAAGTTTTTTGCGATCAAGTAAAACGCCGTATCCTTTGATGACTTTGGTGTCTTCTAAATGTTTGACTCTTCGCCAACAGGGCGAGGTTGAAAGACCTAACTGTTCTGATAAGTCAGCATTTGTGGTTCTTGAGTCTTTTTGCAACAACTCTAAAATTCTTGCATCAGTTTTATCAATTTTTAAATTAGGCATAAAATTTCTATTAAATTTAAATATAGGGTTATTTATACCCTATTTTTTATATTTGCTAGAACATATAGATCAAATTTACCTGTGTATTTATTAAAAAATAGAGATCCGATTTCATTTGGTTTTAATTGACATGGAACATCTCACACAAACAATGACCTATGTTTTAACTTTAGGATTAGCCGCAATCCTCCCTGGACCAGGCATGACTAGTCTTATGTTTAAGACTTTAGTACAGGGATATAAAAATGGACTGATGATGCTGTGTGGTCTTATCACAGGAGATATCACTTTTTTATTGATTTCAATTTTTCTTTTTTCTTCTCTTCATCATTTCAGTCCACATTTGGTTTTTTATTTGATACTACTATCAAGTTCGTACCTGCTTTACTTAGCTTATAAGTTTTGGTTTTTTAACGGTAATCTTTTGGAAAATGAAGCACCTGAAAATCTCAAAAACACGCTTTTTTCCTATAAAGATGGACTGTTAATTACTTTGAGTAATCCTAAAACTATTTCATTTTATCTTGCGATTGTACCTGCTATCTTCGGCGCGCAGTCATTGCAAAAGCAAAGCTGGTTTTTAGTGTCTATTACCATCTTCACGCTTGCCATCATTGGCGGACTTTATGTCTTTTTTTCGTGGAATCTAAAGAAAGTACTCAGTGATATAAAAGTACAAACCATTTTATTAAGAACGCTGTCTGTCATGATGGGTATATTGGCTTTGGGAATGTTTTATAGAGAATTTAACATTCAATATTTAGCATAATCCATTGATTCACAAAGCCCTAAATTACATTTTACTTTAGAGCTTTGTGAGTCAAATAGAGGATGAACTCAAATCTTACTTTTTCTTTTTGGTGAACAAATTCAATGCTTGCGCATAATGTGATGGTGTTACACGCTGAATTAGATCTAAAATTTTGGCATCATTGCCAATTAAAACTCGGCGCTGATCTTTTTTAACCGCATTTAAAATTACTTTTGCAGCTTCTTCAGGTGGAGTTTTAAGTACCTTGTTAAAAGCTTTACTGGCCTTTGCAGGATTCAATCCTAAAGCCCGAATACTATCACTCATGCGTGCGCTATTCGCAATGTTGGTGCGAATCCCCCCAGGATGGACACAAGTTGCACTTACGCCGTTGGCTTGTAAGTCAAGCTCTTGACGAAGTGATTCGGTAAAACCACGTACTGCAAATTTGGTCGCATTGTATGCACTTTGCGTAGGTTGGGCGGTTAAGCCAAATAGACTGGAAATATTGATAATATGCCCTTCACCACTTTGCTTTAAATAGGGTAAAAATGCTTTGGTACCATGTACAACACCCCAAAAATTAATATCAAATACCCATTCCATTTCCTCATAACTCATTCCTTCAACCGTGCTTGCCAATGCCACGCCTGCATTATTAAAAATGAGGTTAATTTTTCCATGTTCTTGAGCGGTATTCGCAGCCCATTCCTCTACAGCTGTGCGATCAACCACATTTAAGGTGCTAAGCGTGACTTTAACTGGATAGGATTTAACAAGCTCCAATGTTTCAGCTAAGCCTTGCTCGTTGACATCACTTAGGGCTAAATGTGCACCTTGTTGTGCCAATAAAATAGCAAGTTGTTGACCGATTCCAGAACCTGCACCTGTAATCGCAGCAACTTTTTGATTAAAATTTTTCATAAAATGGCTCTTTGTTTAGTTAATGTCTAATTGATAAAAATGGATTGCGTTTTGTCTAAAAATCGCTTGTAAAGCTTCAGAACCATAAGGCTCAATCATTTTGATATAAGCCTGTATTAAGTCGGTTAACCGTGCATTAGGTTTATCCATTGGATAGTTTGAAGCAAACATGATGCGTCCTGTACCAAAGACATGGATCGCATGCTGTATCAATGGGGTCAATAATTGAACCATTTCAGCAACAGTTGCCGTCCGATTTTCTTTATAAAATGTATGTCCCAATACTGGCATCATAAGCCCTGATATTTTTGCATGCACATTCGGCTGCTCCGCTAAAGCACTTAGGTCGTTTTGCCATTGCTGAAATATTGCATCACGTTGCGCAGCAGTTTTCCCTGTCTTTTTCCCCACTGCGCCAAATAACCCAGCAGGAGTTGCAAGATGGTCCACGACAATGCGTGTTTCTGGAAATTGCTTGGCCAAGGCAGTGATCTCATTTAATTGAGTTGAATAACCCCAAGCATCAAAGGACAGATTCATTTGGGCGAGTTGCTCAAATCCTTTTAAGAATTTTTTAGACTGATATAAATGAGGTGTTTTAGACCAGCGATAGATGCCATCATCTTCATGCCAAGAAGACATCTTTCGAATTCCTCTAAACAAAGGACTTGCATCTCGATGTGCTTTTAAAATATCGACGAATTTGCGGTGACTTGGATCTGCCGTGGCAACAATTGCAGCAAGCTTTAAATCATATTTTGCAAAATCTAACTGGCTTAGCCATCTCGTTTCTTCAACAACGCCAAACCCTTTATGATGATGCCAATTGGCTTCGACATGAACAACGCTTTCAACCTGTATCCCATCTAAATCTTGATGATAATGCATCGGCAAATAAGGGCTTAATACATGTTGCGTATGCCCTAGAGTGTCCAATAACGCTTTTGGTTTTACTAAGCGAAGAATCTTATCCATAAGCAATGGATATTTCCCTAATGCCTTAACCAATACAGCTGCGGAATGCGGAGTATGGTAAGGATCCCACTGATGTATATGTGGGTCAATAATAGAAAAATCGAGTTGGTTCATTGTTCCACTCTATAAAGTTGTAATATCGTTCCTTTAGGATTAATCTTTTTCAATAATCAGTTCAAAAGCCATGTTGAAATCTTATAAAACCGATAAGCTATTTATATGTTTCATTGGTTACTCCATACCAAAACATGTTTTATTGTGTTTTCTAGCTTACAAAGAATCTAAATATGCATGAAATGATTTTTTATAATCATAAATTATGAATAGTATTCATAATAAAATATAATGTTAATTTATTTAACTGATTTTAATGAAAAAATACACTTGACCTCCACGATATGAGCGCTTTAGTCAAGTGTATTCAGCATGAATTTAAAAATTCATGCTATTAATTATTTATGTAAACCGACTGCTTTTGCACGAGCAGCATGCAACTTCTTGTAGCTCTCAATCAAACGCAAATGACGATCCAAACCTTCGAGTTTCATACTGGTCGGCGTTAAACCATAAAAACGAACAGTGCCTTCGACAGAACCCACGACAGCATCCATACGCTCATCACCAAACATACGACGGAAGTTCTTTTCGTAATCGTCCAACTCCATCTCGTCATCCAGAATAACTTCCAACACGACGTTCATACATTGATAGAACAAACCACGTTCTACAGTGTTGGTGTTGTATTGCAGGAATTGCTCAACTAAATCTTTTGCTTCTTCAAATTGCTTCAAAGCAACATAAATAAGGAGTTTTAATTCAAGCAGTGTCAATTGTCCCCAAACAGTATTGTCATCAAATTCAATGCCGATTAAGGTCGTGATTTCTGTGTAATCGTCAAGTTCACATTCTTCTAAACGCTCAACCAGTGCTTCAAGACGCTCGTCATCTAAACGATGAATATTTAGAATATCTTCACGGAATGCCAATGCTTTATTTGTATTGTCCCAAATCAAATCTTCAACTAAATAAATCTCAGAATAATCGGGCACGAGGATACGACAAGCTGTAGCACCTAAATGTTCATAGACAGCCATGTAAACTTCTTTGCCCATTTCTTCAAGAATACCGAATAATTCAGCAGCCTCATCCGCATTCGAGTTTTCACCATCATTGGTGAAATCCCATTCTACAAAATCATAATCAGATTTTGCGCTGAAGAAACGCCAAGAGACTAAGCCACTTGAATCAATAAAGTGTTCCACAAAATTATTCGGCTCGGTCACTGCTTCACTTTGGAAGGTTGGCTGAGGTAAGTCATTGAGACCTTCAAAACTACGACCTTGTAATAACTCAGTCAAACTACGCTCTAAAGCCACTTCAAAACTTGGATGCGCACCAAATGAGGCAAACACACCGCCTGTGCGTGGGTTCATCAAAGTGACACACATCACTGGGAATTGACCGCCCAAAGAAGCATCTTTAACTAATACTGGAAAACCTTGCTCTTCTAGGCCTTGGATACCTGCAACAATACTTGGATACTTTGCCAAAACTTCTTCAGGAACATCAGGTAGTGCAATTTCACCTTCGATAATTTCACGTTTTACAGCACGTTCGAAAATTTCAGATAAGCACTGAACTTGAGCTTCTTCTAATGTATTCCCTGCACTCATACCATTACTGAGATACAAGTTTTCGATCAAGTTTGATGGGAAGTAAACTGTTTCACCATCAGACTGACGAACAAAAGGAAGTGAACAAATCCCACGTTCAATATTCCCAGAGTTAGTATCGTATAAATGAGTACCTAGTAACTCTTTTTCAGGGTCGTAAATCTCAAGACAGTATTCATCCAAGATTTCTTTGGGTAATTCGCCATTTGGCCCTGGTTTAAACCATTTCTCGTCTGGGTAATGCACAAATTCTGCGTTGGCAATTTCTTCACCCCAAAATTGGTCGTTATAGAAGAAATTACAATTAAGACGTTCAATAAACTCGCCTAATGCAGATGCCAATGCGCTTTCTTTGGTTGAGCCTTTACCGTTGGTAAAACACATCGGTGACTGTGCATCACGAATATGTAAAGACCAAACATTTGGCACGATATTACGCCATGACGCAATTTCAATCTTCATGCCTAAACCAGCCAAGATCCCTGACATATTGGCAATGGTTTCTTCTAACGGTAGATCTTTACCTTGGATATAAGTGGTACTTTCAGATGCAAGATTCGGCATCAATAAAGCTTGAGCATCTGCATCGATGCTTTCTACTTCTTCAATGACAAATTCAGGACCCGTTTGAATAACTTTCTTCACGGTACAACGGTCAATTGAACGTAAAATCCCCTGACGATCTTTTTCAGAAATATCAGCTGGAAGTTCAACCTGAATTTTAAAAATCTGTTTATAGCGGTTTTCTGGATCAACAATATTGTTCTGAGATAAACGAATATTATCGGTTGGAATATCACGTGCCGCGCAATACACTTTGACAAAATAAGCTGCACAGAGTGCCGACGATGCCAAGAAGTAATCAAATGGCCCCGGTGCAGATCCGTCCCCTTTATAACGAATCGGTTGATCTGCGATTACCGTAAAGTCATCGAATTTGGCTTCTTGTCGAAGGTTGTCGAGGTAATTAACCTTGATTTCCATGCTGGCACCTAAGTTAGTCTGATGTGTTTATTTGACACAAAAGATTGAAAATATTGATAAATAAGCCGAATTGTAGTGTTAAATTGACTTAATAATGCGTAGTCGCAAGAGATTGTCGAGATGACATGCACTCTGCAACTCGTAATGATGGGCGTTATTATAGAAGTATTTTATGAAATTGATAACTTTTGTCTGTATTTCGAAGTGATTTAACTAGAATCTGTCCAGAAATACAGCAGCTTCAAACATTCATTTCTGAAAAGACTGCTCAATACTCAATATTTTGCAGTCCCCCTAAAATTTTTACTAAATAATAATGAATGCTTATTAACAACGACCTGCAGCCTGCAATAACGCATTACACTGTTTATTATCGGCATTATTTGTTGTTTTTACTGAGCTTGATCCAGAACAAATTGCTTGAGAACTAATCGCACCACCAACGGTAGTAATATAGCATTGGTAAGATTTTCCACCTGTGGTTGCAACAAAGTTTATTGTTCCATCAATTGCCCCTTGTCGGTTAGACACTTTAACTTTATCAGATGTTGTATTTAAAGCGAAAGCTGCTTTTTGTTCTAAGGTCTGGTCTTGTATAACCATGTTTCCAACTGTTCCGCATCCAGTAAATAATAATACACTTAATAATGGTAAAAATCTTAACGACATCATAAATATATCCTTTCGTATAAATTATAAAAATTAAATATAACAATGCTTTAGACATTTATGGAGAATCTAATCATGATATTTAAATATGTTAAATTATAACATAAAAATAATTAAATTCTACCCACCTCAAGATATGGGATTAAGTTTTTGTCAAAATTGGGACGAGGATCACCTTGAAAGCTAATAAAGCCATGCATTCCAGTTAAACGCTCTCCCTTATAAAATTGATTGAGCTGATAACGGGGATCTTGATGTGACAAGGTAAAACTTACAGCACCGATTCCCAATTGCTTGGAACGCTGATAAGCATCGGTGAGCATACGATGATGCAAAGACAAAGCGTTTGGATGACACAATAAACTATGTAATACATGGTATTTCACTGAGTCACCACGTTTTGGCAAAATTAAACTTTTGCTAAAAACCGTACATAAATTATAAATCGGACGAAACAATCCAATCATGCGACTGTAATGTAATATTTTAGTTTGTTTAAGACCATGTTGATCCCATAGCCCAAACATTCCTACGATTTTATCATTATGAAAATAAAGTAAAAAATCCGAAAGATTTAAACCAGTAAAATAACAATCCCCTTCAGCCAATTCTTCAAAATTATATGCAGGAATAAAATTATAATAATCTGACATTTCCGTCACAAAAGCATTCATTGCAGCAATATGCTCAATCCCAGCAGTACATGACCAAATCTCATCAGCAGTTTCATTATTTGACGTTTGAGCCTTTATATATTTTTTTAGTTTACTCAGTCTGCCTAAACTCGTTAATGTTAAAGTCTCAATCAGTCCTTCATCATAATAATCAGGCATGCCAGTTTTAGCCGTTTGAATAGCCGCACGCGCAGCATGATTATCATCAAAAATAATCATTTGACTAAAATTAGGTTCATGCATTGTTTTTTCAACATGAGCGCCTAGCATTTTCACTAGAAATTTTCCGCGATATTGATGATCTACTCGCAAATCACTCGCATATCGAAAGTTTTGTATCTCTCGATTGACATAACATGGTCGATAACCATTGCTATAACAAGCAACTTTTTTCTGATTTTCTTTATCCTCAATCAGAACATGCAATTTATGTTTATACAGGATATCAGAAGCTTTGAAATAGCTTGGTTCGCGTTGAAAACTAATCTGGATACCACGTGTTGTCATCGGTACAGCAATTAATGCTCTTAAGGCATGATCATCTTCCTGCATTGCTTCCCTTGTAACAAGTTGACTTTCAAAATGCTGGCTGGCTGGGCTTGTATTCATTGTTATTTCCCTTATTTCGGATGTTGCGTTGTGATCAATTGATTTAACTCACCCATTTGATCTAATAACTGATAAACAAAAACGATCTCATCTTGTTCATTTACTGTTTTTTGTGTTTTCACATCCAGTAATTTTTGTTCGGTATTGAGTAAATCAAAAGTCGTTTTTGTGCCCAATTCAAATTCCTTTCGGGTATATAACAATGCGATTTCTGCTGCATCAATAGCATTTTGAAGCGCATTTTTATTTTGCCGAACACTTAAAAGTTGGGCATAAGTCGTTTGTACACGTTGATTTAAGTCCAGCTCTAAACTTCTAATCTTCTGATGACTCAAATCTACATCCGTCTGAGCTTTGCGTACATTCGCACGATTTAATCCATCATCAAATAAAGGGACATTTAACTGTACTCCAACCATATAGTTATTACTTTCAGAGCCGATATAACTGGCCTCTTCTTGCTTACCTGCACGACTGGTTAACATCACGGTCGGCCATAACTCCCTTTTGCTAAGCGCAAATTGTTGTTCAGCTGCTTTCTTCTCATATTTGGCTTGAATCAGTGCAGGGTGATTTTTTGTTTTAGCTAAGATCTCATCTAAACTCAACGTAATCATGGGTAGCTGATCAACTTTAGCCAAATGTTCTGGGTAAATACCCGTAATCTGATAAAATTGCGCCTCACTGATACTAAGATTTGATTGCGCCTGAGTCACATCAGCTTGCCCTTGAGCAACTTGTGCCAATACTTGAGCCAAATCAGCACGTGTGATCATACCAACATCAAACCGACGTTGTGATTCGAATAGCGAACGCTGCAAGTTTGTGAGTGTTTTCTTTCTCAAGTCTAAAATGGCTTTTTTCTTCAATACATCGGTATAAACCATCACTGTATTTAAGATCGTTTCTGATCGACGGTCTGAAAAAGCCTGATGCTGAGCAGCAACTTGGCTTTTAGCAACATCGACACCTAGACGATGTCGACCAGAAGTATAAATCGGATAGTCTAACTGCAACTGTAGGCTACGCCCTCGCCGATTACCTTCGGTTGGAAATAATACCGTTTCAGGTGTTTCGATTTTTTCATAGTCCAACTGACCAACTAAATTGATTTTTAGACCATCTCGTTGCTTTGCTTGCTCTAACATAGCGGTGGAACGATTTACATCTAAACGACTTAGTTCCAACTGACTTTCATATTTTAAACTAGCACTCAATGCCTGATCTAAAGTCATGGCATTGAGTGGACTACTCATCACTAAAAAACTGGAAAGTATTAAATACTGATATCGAGCAATTCGATGCCCCAATTGCATCATCCTATTCATCCCTTGTTTCATAGCTGCGCTAAACTATTCAAGCTAATCTTTTTCAAAGGTTCAGGCTTAATATTGCCTTCAATAATACCGTCAAACATCACGAGTTTTTTGTAGGCATCCCAACCATTTTCTGCTTTTCGAATTTGCGGTTGATCCAGTTGCCCTAGATTACGAGCAAGTTCATAATGGAAATTCTGACGTAAGATCTGGTCAATATATTCATGATCAATCTGATGATGAATATCCCCCTCAAACAAAACACAATAAAAAGGTTTTGTCTGTTGTTGTGTATCAATTGCCAGCAAAGAGATCGCTTTTGATTGCGTTTGATTAAGTTGAGATAGAAGTTGTTGTGCTGTTTCAGGCGCTAGTTTTTCACCTACGAGATCAACACCAAAGCGACGACCCAAAAACTCAAAACACGGTACTTGTTCTAAAAAGCCTGTAACGCGAATACAATCATCGAGACAATATCTTAATAAGCCATTACCAGAACTTATGATTGGGCTAACAATATCACCTTGTTTGAGCTTCCATGAAGGTACAATTTGACCACGTTGCTCCCCCTCTAAATATTCAAACTCATAAAAATGACTTTGATAAGCAAGTGGGTATTGATCTTGATATGGTATCGTTACAACACCTTCAGTTGCCCATAAACCTTTACCTTCAAATTGTACAAAAGGTAATCTTGCTTTTAATACGTCCGCCCATGCTTTTGAACCTGCTGTATCCCAGCTAGACACTAAACTTAAGCGTGGCCATAATTTTTTAAAATCAATCTGCCCATCAACCATACTCATGCTTAGACACTCAGCACTATATCGACAGTAGGGTGCTTTTACTTGTTGTAAAGATACAGCTCGCCCCCCCCAAGACCCCGTAGCTAATACAGCCATCACCTCCTTATGCATATTTTGCAAACGATCAAGAAGTTGTAATGCAAATGTTGGGCTCCATACAGAGATCATTGCCAGATTACGATTTGCGACGAGATAACAAATCGTGGCAAATAAGGCATCATCTGCATTTGAGGCAAATGCAACATTACTGGGAACTGCCTGCGTGAATTTAGATAAAATCCGTTTCCCAAATCCTAGCAATGCACTGTCATCATTTAAGTTTTTATCTTTTAAGATCTCTCTTTGGCTTTCAGGTAACCATGAAACGGACCAATAATGTGTTCCTGATTGGAGCTGAGGACATTTTCGATATAAGCTCGCCAACCATGTCGCAATCGCTTGATCCAACTCATCCAAAAATTGTTGAGTGTATGGAATAAATTTTATCTGTTCACTAGAGCCACTCGTCGGTTGAAAACGAACTAACTTGCTCTTTGAAAGTGAGCGTTTCTCTTCGCGATATAGATCGATGTCTGCTCGCCATGCGCCATAACGACTTGGCATAAAAGCATGCGTGAACTGTTCATAGCTCACCACGCGATTTTCTATTGCTAAAGTTGAAGACTGTAAAATAGAGCTAAGGATTTGACGTTGCGTCGCTTCAAGTTGATTTGCTTTTTTTCTAAACTTTCTATCAGTCGTTTTACACCACTGTTTCAAAATAAAATGTGACCCATAACTTAACCATTGCTCATATTTCATTTTGTCACTCCAGTTTGAATTTTTTGCTTTGTGATGATTGCTTCACATCTTCCTTTACTCATTGGTTTTGAAATTAATTTTACAGGAAACCGAGCAATATCTTTCCATGCTAAACGCCCGATACAAGGTAATTCAGTCCCTGCTGTCCATGTAGGATTAAGCTGCTCAAAAAACTCAATTTTTGGATTTTTTGTTCTCATTTCATCAGTAATCGGTGCAACTTCTCCTTTTAAAGGTTGATAATCCTCACCAAAATTTAATAATCCTACTTTTTTGTCATAATATTCACTAAAGAAGTTCTCACAATAATGTTCAACCACTGCTGCTAAATGTTGATTATCGTCTTTTATATTTGGGTAATATACGTAATAATTATTCGCTAATAATAAATAGGTTTTATATCCTTTGGAGATCAATAACCAATATAGTTCATTAAATGGATATTTAACTCTAAGTTTCATCATGAATTTTAACATCGCACTTTGTAAAGTACGTGTTCCCCAATATTCCCTCAGGATAACCGTATCTCCACTGAATAAAACGGTATAATCTTTCCCTTCAAAATAAAAGTGTTGGACAGCAACTGTTGAAAAACCAACTATTTGATCAGTTTTTGAATTAAAAATTAATATTGCACCACTTTTCTTTTTAAAGTCTTCAACAAAGATTGAGAATTTAGTATTCTCATAATATTGCTCGTAAATTGAATACATGGTTTTTAGCTGAGCAAGATCAATTTTCTCTTTTTCAACGTATTGCCCATAAGTTGCTTCTTTGTTGTTTAACTTAGAAATAAGCTTATATGTTGTCTTAATCATAAGATATAACCTTTAAACCTATATAAGTATTCTCGTCCCCAAGACAACTCGATACTTATATAAATATTATTTTTATGTGAAATATATTTTACCTTTTATAGGAAAAATCACCCTCAAATCTAACTTTTTAAACTTTCATTTTCTTCCCCCTATCCATTAAAAATGTAAGAAAGGCAGCAATAAACATAATGATCGCAAGCATACGCAATAAATCATTAAAACTTGATGTCAATGCTTGATAATGAATGTCACGATAAATAATACTTAGTGCAATTTGTTGAGCATTTGACCCAACTTCTTGATATTGAGCTGTCAGTTGTTCTAAACGCTCCACAAAAATCCAGTTTTGAGGCGTCATATATTGATTTAACTCAGTGACATGTAATGCAGTTAACCAATCTAGTGATGAATTAATTAATGCAAGCCCAACAGCTCCACCAATATTTCGCATTAAATTATAAATTCCACTGGCATCAGCTACTTTATTCAATGGCAATGTACTCATGGCAAGGTGCGAAACCACAATCAAACAGATCATGAGACCGATGCCACGATAGATTTGTGGCCAAAACATAAAGTCATAATCACTGTGAATACTTAAATGTGAATTTAGCCATACACCAAATCCAGCCATAATCATCCCAACAAACACGGTTTTTCTAGTATCGAAATTCGGGATCAACCATGCCAAGAACGGGGCAAAACAGAACATCACCACACCTGTGACCATCATGATATGTCCGATTTGGCTGCTATTCATTTCTCGTACTTGACCAAGAAAAACGGGGATCATGTATCCCAAACCGTATAACGCCATACCGATCACAAAAGTGATAATGGCACTTAGGGTAAAATTCTTATTTTTAAAAACACTCAAGTCCAACAATGGCTTAGGTTGTGTGAAACTTCGATAGAAAAATATCAATCCCCCTGCAATACAAATCAAAAATGCAGTACGTACACCTGTATCTACTAACCATTCGTGTCTTGCCCCCTCATCGAGGAAATATTCCAAACCGCCCAAAAACATTGCCATGGCAACTAGACTGATCCAATCCATTTTTTTCAGTAAGCTATGATCTGCGCGATCAATGTCTGGTCCAGAAAAAATAATGGTTGCAATGATGATTCCAGGAATGATATTGATCAGAAACATCCAGTGCCATGAAAAACTATTTGTTAACCAACCACCAACAGTTGGTCCAATCGCAGGTCCTAAGGTGCTGATCATTCCAAACAAAACCAAAGGTAATGCACGTCTAGCTTCAGGAAAAAGTAAATACAACGCTGTCATTGAGGTTGGGATCATTCCTCCCCCCATGAATCCTTGTATTGCTCGAAATACAAGTAAACTTTCTAAATTCCATGCCATCGCACAAAGCAAAGAACTGACCGTAAATCCAACTGCACAAATAGTGTAGTAAATCCTCGTCGATAAAACTCGGGCGATAATACTGGACATCGGAATTGCAATAATCTCAGCGATCAAATACACCGTCTGAACCCAAGTGACCTCATAACGACTTGCACTCATCCCAGCTTGGACTTCATTTAAAGAACTAGCAACAATTTGGATATCTAAAATCGCCATAAAATTGCCAAAAATCATGGCAATAAAAATCATCCAAGCGACTTTAGTCGGGAACTTCCAGCCTTCATCCAAATGCTTATCCATATTTAAGTCCCTAAAATCGTAATTTAAGTTTTTAAATTAACGGTCGCTTTGACAGACATACCAGGCTTGATTAGCTCAGTGTGTGGACTTGGATCAATCGCAATTCGTACAGGAATTCGTTGAACAACTTTATTAAAATTTCCTGTTGCGTTATCTGGCGGCATAAGTGAAAAAGTTGCTCCCGATGCAGGAGAAAAACTTTCAATTTTTCCTGTATAAGATAAGTTTGGATATGCATCTAACTTTAAAGAAACCGTTTGCCCGATATGCATTTTCTGAATTTGTGTTTCTTTAAAGTTGGCTTGTACGTATAAGCTACCCTCAGGAATAATTGCCATTAAGCGAGTTTGAGGACTTACACGAGAGCCTTTCTGTATTGCCAAACTTCCTACTTTTCCTGTTACAGGACTTATAATCTTTGCTGATGCTAGATCTATTTGATATAAGTCTAAACTTGCTTTTGCATTTTGGATATCTGCCAGTAATTGCGCACGACTCGCTTTTAAACTACCGAATTGCGCTTCTGCTGCATTTACACCAGCTAGCGCACGATTAAGTTGAGCCTGTGCCGATAAATATTGAGATTGGATATTTTCAAAATTTTGTCGCGTAATAACGCCATCTTTTAATAAATCTTGATAACGTAGAAAATCTTTTTTTAACCGTGATAGATCTGCCTGAGCAGCAAGGACACTACTATTTGCTTCTTGAATTGATGATTGTGCTGATTTTTCATTTTGCTCTTGAACGACAAGCGCGGCTTCTTTTAATGTGACCAAGGATTCAGCTTGATTATATCTCGCTTGATAATCACGTTGATCTAACACAACTAAAGTGTCACCTTTTTTGACTAACTGGTTGTCGTTAATGACTAAATCAACAACTTCACCTGTAACTTTGGGCATTACCCAAGTGAGATCTGCTTGAACATAGGCATTATCAGTAGATTGGTAAAATCGAAATATAAAAAAATAGTACATCACCCCAATCAACAAAAATAATGCAAGCATTGAAAAAACAATCCAAGTGACTCTTTGCTTTTTTTGCACTTTGGTATCTGTTTCTACTTCTCCCCGAGCTACGACATCCATATTTCATCCCACATGTTGTAATATAAATTCCTTTATTTCGATTTAAAGATTTCTATAACTTTCACTTATTTAATCTAAATAAATGGTTACAAATATCAAATTGGCGGGAATTATCATTCCCGATCTAATTTAGTGTCATTGACCATAATTTCGGTACACTTGTACATTTATGTCAATAACCACACATGCAGTTAAATGAAAATAATAATTATTAAGCATATTAATTCACTATTTACATCTTCAACAAGAACACACCTATCTATTTAATTAATAACAATATTAATAGTAAAATTTCAAATAAATTTCAAAGTTTACAGGCACACACGACAGACTTTTTCCCTTCACGATTCAGACAGAACTGTCATCATTCTTAATGGTTGTAAAAATGTAACTAAGCAACATAAATGAATGTTAACTTTAGAAGAATTGCATTAAATTTTTATGAATTTCTCTTAAATTAAGTTATCGTCAAAAGAAAATGCATGATATTAATAAGTGAAATTATTTAGGAAAAATAACTAAATTCACATTGCATATATTATTGGTTTTTTAAATATGTTGTTTGCGTCGTACTAGCTTTCCCAAGAGCCAACAAATCGAAGGATTCGGTTTTTAATTAGCACGACGAAACAGCATTTATTTATGCACATAATATTTATTAAAAGGAAGATGAATATGGATTCAGGATTGATTACACTTTTTTTACCAATTGCTTTAGCAATTGTTATGGCGGGATTAGGTTTAGAATTAACATTAAAAGATTTCGCTAGGGTAAGTAAGCATCCTAAAGTTGTTTTTATTGCTTTGTTTTGTCAGTTAGTACTATTAGTTGGGATTGCCTTTTTAATTTGTAAAATCTTAGCCTTACCACCATTGTTAGCTGTTGGTTTAATGCTACTCGCAGCCTCCCCTGGAGGAACAACTGCAAACTTATTTAGTTATTTGTACAAAGGTGATATTGCACTCAATATTAGTTTAACTGCGATTAATGCAGTACTAGCAGCAGTCTTTCTTCCCTTTATTGTTAACTTTTCCATTCTCTATTTTATGAATGAAGGACAACAAGTAGGTCTACAGTTTTCCAAAGTCATGCAAGTGTTTTTAATTATTCTAGTGCCAGTTGGTATCGGGATGTTAATTCGCCATTATGCACCTCATCTCGCTGAAAAGCTCAACCGTCCTGTACGCATATTTGCAGTAATTTTTCTCGTAATTATCATTTTAGGTGCAATTATTACTGAACGTGAAAATCTGATGAATTACATTGGACAAATTGGTTTAGCAACTGCTCTTTTCTGTGCAATTAGTTTGATGGTTGGCTATTTCGTTCCACGTACATTGGGTATCAGCTCATATCAAGCACGTGCATGTGCATTTGAGATTGGAATTCATAACAGTACACTCGCGATGACCATTGCACTAACAGTTATGGCTAGTACCACAATTGCAATGCCAGCCGCTGTATATTCCATTTTTATGTATATTTTCGCGACAATCTTTGGAATTTGGGTAACTAAATTCGGACCGGAAGAAACAATAAGCCAAGCTTAAAAGCAAAGACCTTCAAATCACTATAGTTGCGATTTGAAGGTCTTTCATTATTAAAATAAATAATGCTTAAAGGCTTGAATCTGCCAATAAAGTTTCAGCTGCTAGTTTTCCTAAATTATTAGAGGCCAATGGACTATCACCTGTTAGAAGTTTTCTATCCTTATGCACTTGTCCTGTGATCCCTTTATTTAAAATTTCTACACCAAGCTTTTCCAGATTTTCACCAACCAACCACGGCAACTGCCCCGGCATGTATCCAATATCAATATTGGCACCTTTATCTAAAGAATCAGGGAATACACAAACTTGATAGCCTTTAAAAATATAATCATTTGGAGTTTCATCTACTGCTGCTGCCAATAATGAAGCAGGCCCATGACACAAAGTAATTACATATTTGTCATTATCTACTGCCCATTTCAATAGAGCTTTTACTTCTTTACTTTCAGGAATTTTAGCCAAAACTCCATGTCCGCCCGGAATAAAGATGCCCGCATAAGGCGAATCAATACTTAAAGCCTTGTCTAAAATATCAGCCAATTTTAATGGAGATTTAAGTTGTTTCTCATACTTGTTATAGGTATCCAAAACAACTTGCTCTTCTTTTGGCATCGCCCACATTTCAAGTTTCACTGGATTGCCTGACAATGTTGCAACATCAAATGCAAAGCCAGCATTATCCAAATGGAACATAGGCAATAACATTTCTACTGGATGATTCCCTGTAGAAAAGAACTTTGCATTTTGCATTAGGATATAGCGCTCATCCGTTGCAATCATAAGAATCTTTTTATCGCCTTTATACGGATTTGGATACGTGGTTCCATCATAGTCCGTTTTAGGTGCTGTGTACTGACTTAATGAATAAGGTGATGGGAAAAATGCATTGTCTTCTGCTAGATCTGGTGTAGGATTGCGATCTTCAGTATTTGTTGTCATCTTAAACTTCCTCTTGGGATTTATTTGATTTACATATTGCTTTTCTGTTTGATCATTCTCAAGTTTCATGTACGAATGGGCATAAAATGAATATTATTAGGCAAAATAAAAGATAATGTTATGAAGATAAAGCCTACTTTACGCAAATTTTAATCTTCATTTCATCATTCCTTATCAACATCTGAATTGACTTGATTAGGGGAAAAACCAAACTGTTTTTTAAACTCACGACTAAATTGCGATGAGCCTTGGTAACCAACAGCATAAGCTGCCTGAGCAACACTTTGGTTTTCGTTTTGCAATATTTGTTTAGCCTTATGCAACCGTACGATTTTTAAATATTGCAAAGGAGCATGTAATGTGACTTGTTTAAATGCTTTATGAAATGCAGAAGTACTCATATTGGCTTGCTCAGCAAGCATTTCCACGGTTATTTTTTCTGTAAAATGATGTTGAATATATTCACAAATTTTATAAATTGGTCTTAAATTACCTTTAGCAACTAGACCTTTTAGAGCATCTGCCCCTGAATGCTGAATGACTCGATATAGAAGTTCTCTTTTGATTTGATCACCTAAAATCAAGCAGTCTTGTTCTGATGTCAGCGCTTTTAATAATCGGATTAATACATTTGAAATCGTTTGATCAAATTGGATTACACTCATACCTGTTGTAAGTGGTTTAAATTGATCATTCTCAAAATAGGTTTTAGCAAGCAATTCATTTACCATATCCGCCTCTAGTTTCATGCTAACCGCAATCATAGGCAATTCAGGGCTTGCAACCGTATCACAATCAAATGGCATAGATACTGAAACGATTAGGCATTCACCTTGCTGAAATGCATAGGTTTCAGTTCCGATATAGCCACGTTTACTGCCTTGCAAAACAAAAACTAGAGTCGGTTCTTGCAATACGGCTAGTGGTGGTGTGTTGTGATCTACGCGCATCAAAGTGATGCCATCTATCGCCGTAGCAAAGAAGCCTTCTTTAGCAACAAGTTTTAGAAAAAGTGAGCTAAGTATTTGATCATTCATCATGTTTCATCTGATGATTGTGGATTTGATATTTATTATTAAATAGAAAATGAATAAAAGATATTAGTTTTATGCAGGATTAGGCATAACAAAAAGAGTTTTAATTTAGCCACATTCAATCGCCTGTAAATAACAACCAAGTTCAAGGTGTAATATGAAATTAAACTCTTATTTATTTTTCGAGGAAACTATAGCTAAGAAGAACAATAATGTTATAAAAGTGCCGACTCCTAAACTAACTAAAACAGTTTCTAAATTTAAAAACTCTCTCCATACGCCATGCACTCCCCATGCCCCATCAAAGCCATTATTTTCCGACCGTCTACCTAATACTCCGATTACACAAAAGCCGATACTTGAAATACAAAAAATAGTAAGTGTAACTTTCCACAACCTGAATGCTGTGAGCATTGAAGCGATGCTCATTCCAAGTATAGTCACAATCGAAGCTATCAAAGCATATTTCCAGTTATCCATGAAAATCCCAAAGGTTCCACCATAGCTTCATTCTAATAAAACTGACTCGAATCCAACATCTGTAAAGTAATTTTTTTCACTTCATCACGACTTTGCATAATATGTGCTTCAATCGCCTGAATGGCTTCATCTACTTTACGATTAAAAATATAACCCAGTATTTTCTGATGCTCCTGATAAGTTGCCTCGACCCGATAATCTTTAGAGAAATCTAAACGACGGATAATACGGATTCGCTCACTCAAATCACGATGAATTCTCGCCATTTCATTATTTCCAGAAGCACGAACCAAAGCACAATGGAAATCTTCATCTTGTTGTGACAGTTGTTTAATGTCTTTTAGGTATTGATGTGGTTCAATCAACCATAAATCTTTTAGAACGGATAATTCAACCGAGTTTTGATGATCCATCTGACAAAGTTTGCGAATCGAATCTTTTTCTAATACGATCCGGACATCATAAAGTTCTTCATAATATCGAAAATTGAGCGGTCGGATTTGCCAACCGCTACGAAAACTCACATCAACATAACCCTCTTGTTGCAAACGATACAATGCTTGTCGGATTGGGGTGCGACTTACATCATAAGCTTTTGCAACTTCAGATTCAGTGAAACGTTCACCCGGCATCAGTTTGAAATCAAAGATATCATTCTTAATGCGTTGGTAAACCAGCTCAGACAAATTGTCTGAGCTTTTTGTTGTTTTTATTTTGGTTTCTTTCATGCAACCTTGCCTTATTCCATATAAACCAGTGGTTCACCACTATGTACGGTTTGTCCTGCTCTACAAATAATAGCTTTTACAATGCCATCTTCTTCTGCATAAACAGGAAGTTCCATTTTCATTGCTTCAATAATAGCAACAGTTTCACCTTTTTTAACCTCTTGACCATGCTCAACAAAAATTTTCCAGATATTACCTGTCATCGATGCATTCAATGATGCTAAATGACTGTAATCAGCATGGTTATTTTCTTGAATCTGTTCTTCGGGTTGAGCTGCAAACTCCTCTTTCCAGCGATCCACCTCAGTCGTGAATGCTTGTTGTTGCCTAGCTTTAAATTCGGCAATACTTTCAGCTTCATCATCTAAGAATTTCACATAATCCGCATAATCGAATTCTGTTTCTTCAATCTTGATCTCAGCACAACCATTTTCAAAGTCTGCACGCCATTGATTCAGTTCTTCTTCTGTCACCTCAAAATATTTAATTTGATCAAAGAATTGTAAGAACCATTGTTTATCGCCAAATTGTTTGTTTTTCTTAAACTTGTTCCAAATTGGTAAAGTCCGCCCAATCAACTGATAGCCACCTGGTGAATCCATGCCATAGATACACATGTACATACCGCCAATCCCAACTGTTCCTTCTGCAGTAAAAGTACGAGCTGGATTATATTTTGAGCTCAGTAAACGATGGCGTGGGTCAATTGGCACGGCACAAGGTGCCGTCAAATACACATCACCTAAGCCAAGAATTAAATAGTTCGCATCAAAAATAATATCTTTGACTTCATTGCGATGTGCCAAACCATTAATACGTTGGATAAAGTCAACGTTGTTTGGTAACCACGGTGCTTTAGAACAAACACTTTCTTGATAGCGTTCAACTGCCCCCAAAGTCGCACTATCTTCAAACGCCATTGGCAAATGTACGATACGAGATGGGATTTTTAATTGACTTAAATCTCCCATTTCTTCTTCAAGTTGAAGTAAGTGAGCAATCAACTGTGATTGTGGAATCACTAAACCATCGTATTTAATCTGTAGTGAACGAACACCCGGTGACAGCTCCAATACGCCCGCAATTTTTACATTACGGATCATTTGAATAAGTTGGTGCACTCGTAAACGCAAAGCCAAATCTAAAACATTTTCACCGTATTCTAATAGGATATAACTATCCCCTGCTTGACGATAAACTGTTTTTGGAGATAAATCTGTCGGTTCACGCTGTGCCAAGATCGTACTAACAACCTCTTGAATTGGCTCAATCGTTTCTACAACTTTGCTTGCTTCCGCAAAGTTTTGGATATTTTCAATTTGCTTACGCTCTAATTCATTGGCTTGTTCAACGCTAATCGGATAAAAACGGATTTTATCATCAGCTTTGAGCTGCCCAACTTTCCAAAGTTCTGCTTTAGCGATGGTCACAGGACAAACGAAACCACCTAAACTTGGGCCATCTTTCGCTAAAATAACAGGGAAATCACCTGTGAAGTTAATTGCGCCAATCGCATATTCACAGTCATGGACATTAGATGGATGTAGGCCTGCTTCACCACCATTTTCTCTTGCCCAGCTTGGTGTTGGTCCTGACAAACGCACACCTAAACGATTCGAGTTAAAGTGTACTGTCCATTCCGAAGCAAAAAATTCTTCTACATATTCAGGTTTAAAGAAATCTGGTGCGCCATGAGGGCCATATAACACCGCAATTTCCCATTCATTACTGTATTCAGGAATCAAGTCAGCCGACAATGCTTGAGGTTCATCATGAGCAAGTGGCAACTCTGCGCTAGCAAATGTTGGCTCAACCATTTTTATCATGTCACCGACACGTAAGGTACGACCTGCATGACCACCAAAATTACCAAGCGCAAAAGTAGAACGACTGCCTAAATATAAAGGGACATCCAAACCATTTCGTACGGCTAAATATGTGCGACACCCTGATTCAACTTGACCGATTTTTAAAATTTGTCCTGCTTTAACTTCAACAGGTTTCCAAAAATCAATTTTTTTATCGTCCAATAAAGCTACACAGCTTGCACCTGCAAGAGCAATGGTTGTATCTGCATGGAACTTTAATGTTGGTCCAACTAAGGTAAACTCAAAACCTGCGGCTTTAGCATCATTTCCAACAATACGATTGGCAAGCTGAAATGCATAGTCATCCATTGGGCCAGATGGCGGTACACCAATATCCCAGTAACCTGTACGACCTGGATAATCTTGAATTGAACTCAACGTCCCTGCTTGAACTACTTCAATTACATTTGGTGTGTAGTTGAAATCATCCAACATTCTTGTCCAAATTTGCATAGATTCAAAGCGCTGATCTGAAACGATGGCACGTGCGTAATCTAAGTTTGTACTGATACCGTTCAAGCGTGTTTCAGCCAATACATTCTTTAATTTTTCAATAGCACTAGCACGATCATCAGCATGCACAATAATCTTGGCAATCATTGGGTCGAAGTATTGAGAAATCTCTGTGCCTGTTTTGACCCAAGTATCAACCCGAATCCCCTCTGGAAATGCAACTTCTGTCAGTACACCCGGACTTGGTTGGAAATTTTTCACAGGATCTTCGGCGTAAACTCGTACTTCAATCGCAGCACCTTTAGGCTGAATATTGCTGAGATATGCCCAATCGAGTTCGTCACCCGCAGCCACTTTAAGCATGCATTCAATCAAGTCTAAACCCGTCACCATTTCAGTGACTGGATGCTCAACCTGTAAACGCGTATTCACTTCAAGAAAATAAAACTCATCTCGATTGGCATCGTAGATAAACTCCACAGTTCCTGCACTACGATAATTAACGGATTTACCTAATTCCACTGCTGCTAGATGCAATTTTTTGCGTGTCGCTTCAGGTAAATTTGCCGCAGGTGTTTCCTCTACCACTTTTTGATTACGACGTTGCAAAGAACAATCACGCTCACCAAAGGCAACGACTTGCCCTTTTCCATCACCAAAAATTTGTACTTCAACATGACGAGCTTTATCAATAAAGCATTCAATAAATACGCCTGCATCCTTAAAGAACTGTTCGCCCAAACGTTTTACACTTTCGTATGCATCGGTCAAGGCTTGTGGCGTATCACAACGGGTTAAACCAATACCACCACCGCCTGCAGTACTTTTCAGCATAATTGGATAGCCAATACGATCCGCCGCGGTAAGAGCTTCTTCTAAGCTGTTCAGCAATCCTGTTCCCGGAGTCATCGGAACATTGGCAGCAGCAGCCAACTCACGAGCACGATGCTTTAAACCAAATTCTAGAATTTGCTCAGCTGTAGGCCCCATAAAGGCAATATTATTTTCTTCACAGGCGCGAGCAAAATCAGCACTTTCAGAAAGGAAACCATAACCTGGGAATATTGCCTCAGCGCCAGTTTTTTTAGCAGCCTGAATTAATTTTTCGATACTCAAATAAGTATCTGCTGGTTTTAAACCGTCTAATGCAATTGCAATATCAGCATCTTCAACATGTTGTGCATAACGATCACTATCCGAATACACAGCAACACTAGTTACACCTAGTTTTTTAAGTGTGCGAATCGCCCGTACAGCAATTTCACCACGGTTTGCAATAAGTACAGTTTTAAACATGATGATTTCCCCCAATTAATTCGCTGTGTTTGCCGCTTGACTGTTACGATGTTGGATATAGGCTCTCCATCCACCAAAATGACTAATATTCTCTGCATCATCTATGCCATAAGGCTCACAAATAAAACCTTTCACCCAGCGACCATCTTCCAGCTCGACATTCCCCATACCTAGAGGCGTTGGGATTTCTGCTACAAACTCGCCAAATCGTGCAATTGGCACATCCCAAAGCTCAACAATGATGTTTTGACCATCTTGTTGACGTGCTAATCCTGGTTTTGGTGGAACAGTGCCATTCAAGGCATAAAGCGCATAGTTTTTAGAAGTTTTGGTGGTTTCGATATGCACAGCATCACGGGTAGTGAGCTGAAAATTCAGCGGCATACCTGTCAAATGAGCACCGACGACAGCAACACGAATATGATGTGGAGAAACAAGCGTTGTCGAACTTAACGGCAAAGTTTTATCCAATGCCCCTAATTTCAGTGCAAGATAGTTTTGCCAAGCTTTGCCAAAATGAACCAATGCCGCATCGTGCCAAGCTGGTGCAATTAAAGTGATACCGAAAGGTAAATGGTCAGCTCTAAATCCTGCTGGTAAAGCTAGAGCGCTAAGATCTGCTAAATTCGTAAAGTTGGTATATGTTCCAAAATGTGCATTGTATTCAATTGGATGCTGTTGAACTTGCTCAATGGTATAAATCGTTGGGGTTGTGGGAACAATTAAGGCATCAAAATCGGCCAATCGTTGTTGAATTTTTCGAGCGAGATCTTGTTTTAAATATTCAGCATTGTAGGCATCTACCGCTGAATATTTTTCACCATTTTGAATAATTTCTAATACCGTTGGATCAAAAGCATCGGGATTGGTTTTGAGTAAATCTTCAACTGCAGCAGTTCGTTCTGCGACCCAAGATCCTTGATAAAGTTGCGCAGCCAGTTTTTCAAAGTCTGAGAAATCAATTTTAATGATTTCTGCATTCAAAGATTCAAGTAACTGAATCGTTTGATTAAAAATAGTTTCGGCTTGATCATCACCAAAGAAGTTAAGCTTTTCTGGAATTGCAAATTTTAATTTGTTAGAGAAACGTGCTGGCACATTTTTGGGATGCTTACGTGAATAACTATCTAATGGATCATAGGCTTCTAAAATATTTGCAACCAAGTCTGCATCAACAACAGTTAAAGCAAAAATCGATATACAATCTAGACTTTTGCATGCAGGCAATAAACCACGATTTGAAAAACGCCCTTTGGTTGGTTTCAGCCCAACAATATTGTTAAATGCCGCTGGCACTCGACCAGAACCTGCGGTATCTGTACCTAATGCAAATGGAACTAAACCACGAGCAACGACACTTGCTGAACCAGAACTTGATCCGCCACTGACATATTTAGAATTAAATGTATTTGCAACAGCACCAAAAGGTGAACGCGTTCCCACCAAGCCTGTTGCAAATTGATCAAGATTCGTTTTACCGATTACGATAGCACCAGCTTGTTTCAACAAACGCACTGTTTCGGCATCGTGTGTTGCAATCGATGTTAGAGATTTACATGCTGCTGTTGAAGCAAACCCTGTGACATCAATATTGTCTTTCACAGCGAATGGTATACCGTAAAGTGGAAACTGCTTATGCAAATTTTCAGCTTCTTTACATAGTTCATTGAGAACCTGAATTTGCTGTTCCACTTGCTCTACCGTCGCAATTGAAATCCACGCATTGTCTTGAGGATCAATTGATGCAACTAAATCTTTTAAAGTATCGAGTTGGATCTCATTTTTCGAATAAGCCGTTTGCCACTCTGAAATTGTCCAACCTAAAGTTTTTATCTCATGCATTTTATGAATCCCATCTTGTATACAAGTTTGGATAAATTAAATGCAGAAAGCGTGCCAATTAATTTTCTATATAAAATTCAGTATATTGTCTTACATATGAGTATTATTTAAATTTAGAGATAAGCTAATGGTGCTAAAAAAGCTTTGTTTTAATGCAGATGCTCCATAATTCAGCACAGTCTGATAGTAATGATATAAATCAATTCACATTGAATGATTTGATGATGCAGCTTATACACCATCAAATCTAAACTTAGAACTTAAAAATGAATCACTGTACGGATCGATTTGCCTTCATGCATGAGATCAAAAGCATCATTGATATCTTCAAGTGGCATAGTATGGGTTACAAATGGTTCAAGCTGAATCTCACCGTTCATCGCATCTTCTACCATTTTTGGTAATTGTGAACGACCTTTCACCCCACCAAAAGCAGTACCCATCCACTTACGACCTGTTACTAATTGGAATGGACGAGTCGAGATTTCCTGCCCTGCACCAGCTACACCAATAATCACCGATTGCCCCCAACCACGATGAGCACATTCCAGTGCAGAACGCATAACATTGGTATTGCCAATACATTCAAAAGAATGATCAACGCCCCAACCTGTCATTTCAACAATCACTTGTTGAATTGGTTGCTCATAGTCTTTAGGATTTAAGAAATCAGTTGCACCAAACTGTTTTGCGAGTTCGAATTTGTCTGGATTGGTATCGACGACAATAATACGTCCAGCTTTGGCTTGGCGTGCGCCTTGTACAACAGCAAGACCAATTCCACCCAAACCGAACACAGCAACACTATCACCCTCTTGAACTTTAGCTGTGTTATGTACTGCACCTATCCCCGTCGTCACACCACAGCCTAACAAACAGACTTGTTCATGATTCGCCTCAGGATTGATTTTTGCCAGAGACACTTCAGCCACAACTGTATATTCACTAAAAGTTGAACATCCCATATAGTGATAAATCGGTTGACCATTATACGAGAAACGAGTTGTACCATCAGGCATTACGCCTTTACCTTGAGTTGCTCGGACTGCTACACAAAGATTGGTTTTACCCGATTTACAGAACAAGCATTCTTTACACTCTGCTGTGTATAGTGGGATTACGTGATCTCCAACAGCAACGCTAGTCACGCCTTCACCGACCTGCACCACAACACCAGCCCCTTCATGTCCCAATACTGCTGGGAAAACACCCTCAGGATCATCACCTGATAAAGTGAAGGCATCGGTGTGACATACACCTGTATGAGTAATTTTAATGAGGACTTCACCTGCCTTTGGTGGCTCAACATCAAGCTTCACAATTTTTAATGGTTCACCTGCGGCAAAAGCCACGGCTGCACGAGATTTAATCACAATCTAGCTCCTTTACTTTAAATATGATTTAAGAATTTTACTGACTTGATTTAATTCTTGGCTGCGTTGCAACTCTGAAGACTCACCGACAACCAATGTATCTTTTAAATGGATTTCGAGAAGTTCAGTCATCAAACCGTTTAATGCACCACGAACTGCACAGATTTGCTGCAAAATATCAGCGCATTCTGTGTCATTCTCCAAAGCACGTTCCACACTCTGAACTTGACCTTGAATTCGTTTTACACGAGTGAGGATCTTTTTTTTATCCTCTAATTGTTTAGGCATAATGTCGACCACATTAAATCTAAAAAATATACTATACACCAGTATAGTACTTTTGTTCAATATTGATACTTTTATATAGAATAAGAATGAATGGTTACATTAAAACCTTAGAAATAAAAAGGTTTTAGAGATATATAAAATCAACAACATATAAATTACAGATGGATTCAATCTTGACAAATAAAATGATAGAAAATTCATACCATTTTAAAGTCATAACACTTGCCATTGTCTTAGGACTGAGTGGTTGTACTTTACCAACCAATCAAAATAATGAGTGGAGTAATCATCCCTTGCAGACTAAAACAAAGTGGGTAAATGACCCACAATCTGAGCTTAACATTGAACAAGGTCTAACAGCGGTTTTGGCTTTAGATGACGCATTTCTAAGCATTGCCTCTCGTATGCACTTAATTCGAAATGCAAAACATCAACTGGACCTCCAATATTATATTTGGAATGACGATATTATCGGCAACTTGATGTTGTATGAGTTACTCAAAGCAGCAGACCGAGGGGTGAAAATCCGCTTATTAATCGACGATCAAAATGGAACAAAACTTGATAAAACACTTGAAGCACTTTCTCAACATCCGAATTTAGAAATTCGTATTTTTAACCCATATAAATTCAGACATCTTCGTTTTATTGACTATATCTTTAGGCTCAATCAGATCAACCATCGTATGCACAATAAACTTACTATTGCGGATTCATCGATTGCTGTTACTGGCGGTCGAAACATTAGTAGTGAGTATTTTGAAGCAAGTGATCAATTTCAGTTTAGTGATATGGATATCTTGTTCTATGGATCTTCTGTAGATCATGCCGTGGAAATATTTAATGAATTTTGGAATAGTGATTTGAGTTATTCGACCGAACAACTGATTGGTAAAGGAACAAACCAACAACTCGAACAAATCAAACAGCACTATCAGGCACTGGATGAAAAAAATACATTAACAGAGAGTAAATTAGAGTCTGCTCAAGATTATTTGAAAATTCGACTTCAAAATTATCCTATTCAATGGGTCAAAGCACATTTCGTTGCGGATCACCCAAATAAAGCATCAGGACAAGCAAAGGAACAAGATCTTTTGTATTCTCAAGTCATAAAAATTATGGGGAAACCAGAACAACATATGGAGTTAGTCTCTGCGTATTTTGTACCTACCAAACGTGGGACAGAATACTTAAATCAACTCTCAAATAATGGCATCAAGGTTCGTGTATTAACCAATAGTTTAGTTGCTAATGATGTCGCCGTGGTTCATTCCTTTTATAGTCAATACCGAAAATCACTGTTGCAAAATGGTGTGCAACTTTATGAGTTCAAACCAAATATTGAACGCAAGAAAAGGACTTGGTATGAAGTTGCTACAGGTAGTGTCATTCCAGTCAAAGGCAAAAACCGTTCAAGCTTACATGCAAAATTTTTTGATGTAGATGGTAAAGTTTTTATTGGCTCCTTTAACTTTGATCCGCGATCGGCTCACTTAAATACTGAAGTTGGATTGGTTGTTGAATCTGATCATTTACAAAATCAAATCACCACACTTCTTGATGAACATATGCTACAAGTTGCCTATCAACTCAAACTTGATACGGATGGCAATATTATCTGGTATGAACATAAAGAAAATGGCGAGATAATAAAGCATCACCATGATCCTGAAAGCACTAAATTTCAGCGTTTTACTATGAACTTTGTGTCATATTTTCCAGTGGAATGGATGATGTAGAATATTGATCAGTCTATTCCAATTGACTAAATTGACAGATTAATTTTGACTAAAGACTATTTGTTTTGTACTTGAATATGCTAATTTTATATTAATAAACAATAACAAGGATAATATTATGATTTTGGAAAAAGATTGGAAAAATATTCAACATGTATTTAGTGAGGCACAAAGATCATCATTACATGCGTCTATCGCTACAATAGATTCTTTTGGACAACCGACTATTACGCCTATTGGCACAATCTTTTTAAACGATAATCAAACAGCTTATTTCTTTGACACTTACACAGAAAAGCTAAGTGAAAATGTTATTCAGAATCCCAAAGCCTGCATCCAAGCAATTAATACAAGTAAGTGGTTTTGGTTACGCTCCTTTATCAAAGGTCAATTTGATAAATATTTTGGTGTTCGCCTATATGTAGAAATAGGTAACTTACGCCTCGCTACTGAACAAGAAATACATGCAGTTGATCGGAGAACTAAACCTTTACAATGGACTAAAGGGAGTCAGTTGATTTGGTCTGATTTTACTCATGTTAGGGATATAAAAATCAATGAGTTTAGGTGGATTAAATACCCTCGAATGATGGAAAATCTTTTTTAAACTAACCCTATTTCCGTGAAGAACTGACGATAAGCATTTGCTTTTTTCTCTAGTGCTAGCGGATATGCCCGTGATGATGAAGGCAAACGATATAAACTTAACTCCCGATCCACATAATTGACTTGTACAGATTGCCCAATCATCGGTTTAGCTACTTGCTCAGGGAAATGTTGCATTAGCGTGTCAGTTGCCTTATCACCTGTCGTCATGATGGTGTGACACAGTGGAATTTGCTCTAGCAATTTTGATAAATCTGTGGGCGTGACGATTTCTAAAAATTTATCTGATGCATTACCTTGCAAGCGTTTCACTTGATAAGCAGTGTCAAATATTCCTACCCCAATTTGAGTTAAAAAGTCTCGAATGAGTTGTTCTTTAAAGTTTTTATTGGGCAAATCTAAAAAGTAATCTTTATCCTCAAAGAAAATCAAACCAAAGATACGCCACATATCATTTTGATAATTTGGATAATAAAAATCCATTTTCCAGCGGCTTTGTGGCGGTGGAAAACTTCCAAGCATCAAAAGCTTTGCCTTTGATGGCAAAAATGGAACTAAAGGATGTGTCTCGATATCAATCATTTATACAAAACCAAAATTTAAGATATGTTACGTTGTCTTCGCTGATGGCTTTGATTTGATCTAATTATTAGCGTTCAGCTAAAAAAGAAAGCCCACTTATAGGGCTTTCTCATCTGTTATTTGAGCTTAAGTATTGAACTCTTGCATCGTCATTTCACCCAAATAACCAATTGATATAGCAAATAAGTTTTCCGGCTCAGAAGAAGGATCATTTTTCTTTAACCATTCAAGACCAATAACACCCAACTCATTTAATTTTGACTTAGAAACTGGTGGCAGAAGCTTCTCTAAAGGTAATTGGATACTAAAATTCCGTGTGTTGCTACCACTGCTTTTATCATTAAATGTATAGCCAATTAAATACCAATGATATTTTTGTTCAGACATTTCTTATTCTCAAGTTTAAATAGTTGAGATATTTTTATACCATAAAAAAAACAAATTCCTAGCCGAAAAACTTCTCATCTGTATATTTTTTGTCATATAAATGAAGGACACACAATTTTTTGCCCTTCATATAAAACATCCCTATAACCATGTTAACAAAGCTGGGTTCTTGGATTTGATAAATTGGTGCTCATTTACACTTAATAGTAGAGGTTCACCATTTACGAGTTTTAATGTAGTCACACTTGTATTTGCAATAGACCAACTCAAAGCGAAAGTTCGCTGTACGCTTAACTCAAGTAATTTACCAATAATGACAGAAATAACCCCTCCAGAAGTGAATACAACAGCCTCTTGAGCTGGATTATTTGTGAGTTCTATACACAGATTTTTAAGTGCTGCTTCCACTCGAGTTTTAAATGTTGGCCAAGATTCATCATATTCATGATGAAATGCTTCATTTGTCCATCGAGCAATTGCCTCATCAAAGATCTGTGCTAAGTATGCCCTTGGATCTACTTCTTTAAAAACGTCTTGCTTTAACAATTCTGGTTTTGCAAATCTTGGTTCATATAAAGAAAATACTTGTTGATGATTGAACTCGTTCCACAAGCCATCAACTTCATAACTGGCCTGAGGAAAACATTCTTTTAAAGAAATTTGTGTTGTTTGTTGATGACGCTTCATACTGCCCGAAATAATATAGGGTTGTTCAGTAAAAATATTTTTGAAATATTGACCTAAAAGTTGGGCCTGAGCTTCTCCATTCTTTGAAAGCTCATCGTAATTACTTTTACCAAATGAAGCTTGACCATGTCTGACTAAATAGATGGTGGTCATCAAACTACCCTAGTTTCTATACAGATTAAAAGAAATGTATTTTTATCATAGTCATTGAATTAATTTCAAAATTAAATCTTTTTAAATTGGTAAAACCTAAGTAAATTTTATAATTTACTTAGGCTATTTCAAATCAAAAAAATAACTAAATCGACTGAAGCATCGAAATTAATGACTAAAATAATTAAATGGTAATTTTAAGTAACGGACACCATTTGCTTCTGGTGCAGGAAATCGACCAGCATCCATATTGATTTGTATAGAAGGTAATATAAGTTTTGGCATAGACAAAGTTGCATCACGCGCCTGCCTCATTTGGACAAAATCCTGCTTCGCTGTGAGTTTGTTTATATGAATATTTGTCTCTCTCTGCGCATGAATACTTGTTTCACAAATATAGTCATTTCTTCCTTTAGGTTTATAATCATGACACAGAAAAACTCTCGTTTTATCTGGCAATTCATATAGCTTTTGGACCGAATCAAACAAAATATCTGCACTACCTTTCGGAAAATCACAACGAGCCGATCCATAATCTGGCATGAACAATGTATCACCAACAAAGACAGAATCACCAATCACGTAACTCAAACAAGCTGGGGTATGTCCTGGTGTAGGGATATTGTAAGCATCCAATTTGCCAATCATAAAATGTTCATGATCTTTAAAAAGATAATCAAAAGTTTGGTGTGAATTAAATGTCTTTACATCAAGATTGTATATAGAGCTAAAGGTCTCTTGCACAATACTAATTTTTTCACTCATCGCAATCTTGCCGCCTAAACGCTCTTTGAGATACTGAGATGCGGTCAAATGATCTGCATGAACATGTGTTTCTAGTATCCACTCTACGCGTAAATGATTTTCTTGAATATACTCAATAATTTCATCAGCATGTGTCGTTTTTGTTGAAGCAGAAGCTGGATCGTAATCCAATACACTATCAATTACAGCACAGACATTAGTCTCTACATCACTAACCACGTAGCTAAACGTATTTGTGTTTTCATCAAAAAAAGCTTTAACTTGAGGATGTTGCATTTGATCATTCCTATTTATTATCGTTTAGCCCAAACATAATGAAAATATATGCCTAACAGCATTGCTCCGATAAAATACCAAGCTTCTGGGTGACCTAAACCAATTAATGTAAGAGCTGGTGCTGGACATACTCCAGCAATGCCCCATCCAACACCAAACAGCAATGCACCAATAATTAAATTCTTATCAATTTGAGTATTTGCTGGCAAATTAATTTTTTCACCAAATAATGTTCTAGGATTTCGAATTGCTCTTTGAAATGGAATGATGGCAACCAAAATAGCTCCAACCATCACAAACATTAAGCTAATATCCCAATCACCAAAAATGTCCAGAAATCCCAATACTTTTTCAGGGTTAGACATTCCAGAAACCATTAAGCCAATAGCAAATAAGCTGCCAAATATAAAAGCAAACAAATTTTTCATATTACAGCCCCATTACCTTATTAAATGGCGAATGATATATACGGTTGCTATACCTGCGGACATAAAAGTAACTGTTGCAACAATTGACCTTATTGATAATCGACTGATCCCACAAATACCATGACCACTCGTACAGCCTGAACCTAAACGTGTACCAAAGCCAACCAAAAGCCCAGCTACAATTAACCCCAATGGTGATGATTTAATGATAATTTCAGGCTCAATAAATAGCTGATAAATAAATGGTGTGACAAACAATCCCAATAGAAACCATAATGCTGGACTATGTAGAAAAGTTTTAGGTTGCAGTAACTGTGCTAGTAAGCCACTAACTCCCGCAATCCGTCCATTGACATATAAATAGCCAACAACGGCGATTCCAAGTATTACGCCACCGATCAAAGCCATCCAGATGCTATGCATATTCCATCCTAAACAATATATGTTTTTATAATATATTATTATCAATAATAATATAAGGTGTTTTTCTATATTTCATGTAATTCTTATTACAGATTACATCAATTTAATAGAATGATTGATTGGATAATGTCAAAAATTACGTCATGTAGAACATTGTGCATTTTGCACAATTACATTACAATAAGTGCATATACAACATGAGGGTTTGATCATGAGTGCATTATTAAAACAACCCGCAGACAAAAAAGTAGTTCTTGCAAAAGCAGTACTCAATGCCGCTGAGCAACTTGATTTAAAACAAATACAACTTGCCGCCATTTTAGGTGTACATCGCACAGCGATTAGTCGACTAAAAAATAATCCTGAATTAGATCCAGCATCTAAACAAGGTGAGTTAGCATTGTTGCTTATTCGTTTGTCACGTGCATTGTATGCACTAACTGGCGGAGACACGGATTGGATGCGTCATTTTATGAACACACCAAATCGTGTGACAGGCGGTATTCCTGTTGAACAAATTGAAAGTATAAGTGGATTGGTTTCAGTTCTTCAATTTGTCGATGCAATTCGAGGTAAAGTATGACTGCCATTGAGCAAAATTTATGGCAAAGTTGTGAAGGAAACAAACACGTCTCACCTTTATCCGGTACTTTATATCGTTTAGTTGAAAGCCAAGAACAAATTGCAACAAGACAATTGGTGGATACTTTAGAAGAACAAGCATTGTTAGAGGATATGTTAGAGTTAGTCAAACCGCCATATCCTCCAAAGTCAGAACATTTACATTATTTACTCAAAACACCGTTTCGTTATCCACCATTAAAATGGGGATCGCGTTTTGGCCGTACTTTTGAACCAAGTATTTTTTATGGTGGATGTAGTGTAAATGTGACCTTGGCTGAATCAGCTTATTATCGCTTTGTATTCTGGCACTCAATGGATGGTACACCAAAGAAAAAAACGATACGCAGTGAGCATACTTTATTTTCAGTAGGCTATCATTGCAATAAGGGTCTTCGTTTACAATCCCCTCCTTTTGATCAATATCTAGATCTAATTGCTCATCCTACAAATTATAGTTATGCACAACAATTAGGCACAGCAATGCGGAATGAAGGAATTGAGATCTTTGAATATCCATCAGCTCGAGCAAGTGATCATGCTATCTGTGTCGGATTGTTCACTGCAGAGCATTTTAGCCAGCATAGCCCTTTAAATCGAGAACAATGGTTCTGTGACATAGGTGCTGATGAAGTTATATTTAAAGCAGTGGAAGGATCTAGTATTGTTCGCTTTGAATTATCGCAGTTTTTACAACAAGGTATTTTTCCAATGCCAGCATAGAAGCAGACAGTAAAAAAGGCCCCGAAATACGGGGCGCATATAGAATTGAGATTAACTTACAAAATCTTCAATTCCAATCAATTTAGGTAACTTCTCAATAAGTTTATTTAACTCAGCATTTGCTGGTGAAATACATCCCATATAATGACTTAAGTTCGTAACCGTACCATCTGGACTTTTCCACGAAAAATAAGCATTCGGTTGGTCAGATGCAGTCTCTTCACACCCCGTAGTTTTAACATTCGCACCTGTTTCAGGGCGATAAGTTTTCAATTCTTCTTGTAGTTTTCTATAAACAGAAGGATCAACTGAAAGATCTTGAGTTCCTGTTACTTTAGTATATTGTTTACCATCAAAGTGGACTGAACCATTAGGAGAAACTTCAACAGAATAAATAGGACAAGTACCGAAACATGGGCTAGATGAATAGCGAATTGTTTCTTGTGTTGTATTCTGAGGTTGTTGAGGAGTAGATGCACAACCAACCAATGAGAAGGTAAAAAGCCCAGCAATTAGTAATTTTTTCATTTATTGACCCATTATCAAGAATGTTGTTTAAATTTAACAAATTGTGAATTAATTGTCATTTGTCTGTAAATATAAATAATAAAATTCACATAATTTACTTAGGCTATTTCTTCGCCAAGCAGTTTTTTAAATTCTAGTTGGCTATTTGAGATTGCAAAATAAGACGTGCAAGTTCTAAATCATCTTTATATGTAATTTTGATGTTATCAGATCGTCCTTGTACAACTTGTACTGGCTGACCAATATGCTCCAAAGCACTGGCTTCGTCAGTAATGACAACCTGATTTGCTAGAGCCACTTCTATCGCATGTTTTAAATCTTTAAGCTTTGCCATTTGTGGTGTTTGTGCTTGCCACAAAAAATTACGGCTTACAGTTTTTTCTATCTGATTTTCAGCTTCAACTCGCTTCAAAGTATCTCGAACTGGGATCGCCAGAATTGAGTTTTTATCAGCTTCAATTGCTGAACATACTAAGTCTTGTAAACAAGTTGATGTAACGCATGGTCGTGCAGCATCATGTACAAGCACCCAATCATTTTCATCAGCAATATTCGATAAATATATGAGAGCATTCAATACAGAATGAACACGTTCTGAACCACCCAAACAAAAATGCATTTTGTCTTGGTGCTGGAAAGATAGTGTCTGAGCAAAATTATCTTGCTCACCTATGGCAAGGACACAACCCTCTAAATCTAATGTATGAAGACGATTAACCGTGTGCTCAAGCACAGTCTGATTTTGGATATATTGATATTGTTTTAATTCAGTTTTTGAAAAACGACTGCCAGAACCTGCTGCTGGTACAACCGCCCATAGCTTAGTTCTCATTGGTCGCAGTATCTACTTTCGCATTTGGATCAATATAAATTGGTTTATATTGGGTACTAATCGTACTCATTTGCACAAATGTTTCGTTAGGTTTGATCAAACCTAAATCTAAACGAGCATGTTCTTCAATCGCTTCACTTCCATTTTTTAAATCAAAAACTTCAGCTGCCAAAATACGATTGCGTTCTTTTAACTCGGTATTGATTTCCGCTTGTTGTTGAATCTGTTGAGTTAACGCTTGATGAGGGATATAGCCTCCCTCACCTAGCCAAAAGCGATACTGTAAGCTTGCGATTAAAACAACCGCAAGTAATAAAATCACTTTACTTGAAGTAGATTGAAAAACTTCTAACATTGAAAACTCCCTACATCCTTCTTTTTAAAGGAAGATCTGTCACGAATTTTATAGGATTATTAATTCGTGAAGTTTCTCTCTTTTGTAAAGAAAGTTCATCAGGAGAATTCAACATAGAGACAACTTACCTTAATTTAGGCCTTTAAATTCAGCCTTACCACGGTAAGCTGCTTTGGTTAATTCTTCAATACGAAGTAATTGGTTATATTTCGCTACACGGTCAGAACGACACAGTGAGCCAGTCTTAATTTGACCAGCCGCAGTACCCACCGCCAAGTCAGCAATTGTTGAATCTTCAGTTTCACCTGAACGATGAGAAATTACTGTCGAGTAACCATTTGCTTTTGCAAGATAGATGGCATCTAAAGTTTCAGTCAACGTACCGATTTGGTTGTATTTAATCAGAATAGAGTTACCTACTTTCTCATCAATACCACGTTGCAAAATCTTTGGATTCGTAACGAATAAATCATCACCAACCAACTGGATTTTATCACCAAGAATTGAAGTCAAATAGCTCCAACCTTCCCAGTCTGACTCGTCTAAACCATCTTCAATCGAGATGATTGGATATTGGTTTACAAGACCTGCAAGATAGTCAGCAAACTGATGACTTGTAAATGCACGATTACCTTCGCCTTCTAAAACGTATTGACCGTTTTTGTAGAACTCTGAAGATGCGCAGTCTAATGCAAGCATCATGTCTGAACCAGCTTTGTAACCTGTTTGTTCAATTGCTTGAAGGATTACAGTAATTGCTTCTTCATTAGAACGTAAATTAGGTGCAAAACCACCTTCATCACCAACCGCAGTATTCAAACCTTGTTTCTTTAAAACTGATTTTAAAGAGTGGAATACTTCAGCACCAGCACGTAAAGCTTCAGCAAATGAAGTAAAACCTACTGGCTCAATCATGAACTCTTGGATATCAACAGTGTTGTCCGCATGCTCACCACCGTTGAGGATGTTCATCATCGGTACAGGCATCGTTAAGATTGTTTGACCACGAAGATCCGCAATATATTGGAAAAGAGGAAGTTTCTTTTCTTCAGCAGCAGCACGTGCAGCAGCCAATGACACAGCCAAAGTTGCGTTAGCACCTAACTTTTCTTTGTTTTCAGTGCCATCAAGCGCGATCATTGTGTTATCAATGTCTTTTTGCTCAAAAACTGACTTACCCAACAAAGCATCACGAATCAATGTGTTAACGTTGTTAACTGCTGTGCGTACACCTTTACCTAAGTAACGTGATTTGTCACCGTCACGAAGTTCTAAAGCTTCACGAGAACCAGTTGAAGCACCAGATGGTGCACATGCACGACCAACAACCCCAGATTCTAAAATAACGTCTGCTTCGATGGTTGGGTTACCACGGGAGTCCAAAATTTCGCGTGCACGAATATCAACGATTTGGCTCATGAACAATTCCTCTGTTGAATGAATATTAAATTAAACCTTGATTTGTATTGAGATTCCCCTTGTTAGAGGAACTCAAAGGGGAAAATCGGCTTAATGTGTATCTAACTTTTTGAATCCTTTAACTAAAGTATCCAATTCTTTTAATTGTGCCAAGAATGGCTCAAGCTGTGATAAACGCAAAGCACATGGACCATCACATTTCGCTTTTTCAGGATCAGGATGTGCTTCCAAGAACAAACCAGCTAAACCCGTTGCCATGCCTGCACGTGCTAAAGTGGTGATTTGAGCACGGCGACCACCAGCAGAATCAGCTCGACCACCAGGTGTCTGCAATGCATGTGTTACATCAAAGAATACCGGAACATTCATTTCTTTCATGATGTCAAAGCCAAGCATATCTACAACTAAATTGTTATAACCAAATGCCGAACCACGTTCACAAAGAATGAGTTTGTCATTTCCAGCTTCTAGGCACTTATGCAAGATATGGCGCATTTCATGTGGTGCTAAGAACTGTGCTTTTTTGATATTAATAATGGCTTGAGTTTTTGCCATCGCTTCAACAAGATCAGTCTGACGACTTAAAAATGCTGGTAGCTGAATAATATCGGCAACTTCAGCAACAGGTGCGGCCTGATATGGCTCGTGAACATCCGTAATAATCGGAACATTAAATTGTTTTTTAATGTCTGCAAGCCACTCAATCCCTTTTTCTAAACCAGGTCCACGGAAAGAGTTTAAGCTCGAGCGATTTGCTTTATCAAAGCTCGCTTTGAACACGTATGGAATATCTAGGCGTTTGCAAATATCAATATAAGTTTCAGCAATTTCAAATGCTAAATCTTTTGACTCAAGTACGTTCATTCCGCCAAATAATACAAATGGCAAATGATTTGCCATTTGTATATCGCCTAAACGTACAACTTCTTGTGGTTTTAATTGTGACATTTAAACTTTCCCAGTTTATTTAAAGCCTACATTACTTACTATTTTGATGCTGTTGTTTTGCAGCATCGATAAAACTAGCAAATAATGGATGTCCATCACGTGGTGAACTTGTAAATTCTGGATGGAATTGTACAGCAATAAACCAAGGATGTTCAGGAATTTCTACAGTTTCAACTAAATGTTGTGCTGAAGAATAACCAGAAATCTTCATACCCGCTTCTTCAATCGCCTCGATAAAACGGTTATTCATTTCATAACGATGGCGATGGCGCTCAGTGATTTCTGCTTTACCGTAAACTTCGCGAGTCTTAGTACCTTCAACCAATTCAGATTTTTGCGCACCTAAACGCATCGTGCCACCCAAATCAGATTCAAGACTGCGTTGTTGTAATTCACCGCGCTCATCTAACCATTCAGTAATTAAACCAATAAGTGGATATTTTGTTGAACGATTAAATTCTGTTGAACTTGCATCAGGCATACCAGCAACATGACGAGCATATTCAATTACTGCCAATTGCATACCTAAACAAATACCTAAGAAAGGAACATTGTTCTCACGCGCATATTGAATGGCCTTCATCTTCCCTTCAGTACCACGCTCACCAAAACCACCTGGAACTAGAATTGCGTCGGCAGTACTTAAAATATTAATGTCTTGCTGTTCAAGCTCTTCAGCATTTACATAGTCAATTTGAACTTTGACACGATTTTGAATACCGGCATGTAATAATGCTTCGTTTACAGATTTATACGCATCTGGTAATTCAACATACTTACCAACCATCGCAACACGAACTGTATATTCAGGGTTTAGTAATGCTTCAACTACATTATCCCAATCTTCAAGGTTTGCTTCTGGAAGATCATTGAAACCAAAACGCTCACAAATTAAATCATCAACGTTTTGTTCATAGAACGTACGTGGAATTTGGTAAATTGTTTTTGCATCTTTACAGACAACAACTGCACGAGCTTCTACATTCGTAAACAATGCAATTTTACGTTTTGTATCAACATCAACATCATATTCAGTACGGCAGATTAAAATATCTGGTTGAATACCAATTGAAAGAAGTTCTTTAACTGAATGCTGTGTAGGTTTGGTTTTAAGTTCAGCAGCTGATTTAATATAAGGTAACAGTGTTAAATGCATTAACATCGTGCGCTTATGGCCAAGCTCAACCATCAACTGACGTACTGATTCCATAAATGGAAGTGATTCGATATCACCAACCGTACCACCGATCTCAACAATCGCAACGTCATAACCTTCGCCTGCGCGTAGTACACGTTCTTTAATATTGTCTGTGATATGAGGGATAACTTGAACTGTACCACCTAAATAGTCGCCACGACGCTCTTTATTCAGAACGTCCTGATAAACACGACCACTAGTAAAGTTATTTAACTTGGTCATTTTTGCACGACGTAAGAAACGTTCGTAATATCCCAAATCTAAGTCAGTTTCAGCACCATCCTCTGTAACAAAAACTTCACCATGTTGAAATGGACTCATGGTACCTGGATCGACATTGATATATGGATCCATTTTTACCATAGTGACTTTTAAGCCACGAGCTTCCAAAAGTGCAGCAACAGAAGCAGCAGAAATACCTTTACCTAGTGATGAAACCACACCACCAGTGACAAAAATAAAATGGGTCATTGAGTTTCTCGTACAATCGAGCCGAAATCGGCCTACAATGTTGGGCAATTTTACTGTACTCTGCCCCTATAAAGCAAAGTCAAACCGCATCAATTCAAAGAACTATAAACAACTGACTATTCTATCAGCATTTTCGATAAAAATTTATGGGATTTGTGGAGATTTCATAGATAAATTGCTATCTCTCTTTATCCAATCGGCTTTCTATACAAAAAAATCGTGCCCTCTTGGGCTTTTAACCCATCTACAAACGATCTTTGTAGTGCAAGCATTTATAAAATATCAACAAACTCAATCCACCCCAGTGATATTTTCAGACAATTTTGCTGTTATAATTGCCGCGTCTTTATTTAATATGTTGTTTTAGCAATGGCAAATAAAAAACTTTTAATTTGTGCAGCAATCGCCACTGGCCTTTTATTAACAGCCTGTGTGAAAAAAGAAGAACCTAAGAATGAAGAGCAGCAGTCTGAACAACCGACTGAAATGACTGAAGCACAAGTCACAGAACAACAACCTGAGCCTGTGGAAACCATTCAACAGTTTGAAACGCTAGAAACTGTGGAAACAGAAGAGACTCCAGCTCCTACAGTTGAGACAACTAGAGAGGAAACTGAAAACACGACAACAGAGATTCGTCGTGAAACTCGTCCAGCTCAACAAACACAAAGTAGTAATACTTCAAACAATACACAAGCGTCTGAAACGCCTCGTACACCAACACCGAAACCGGCTCAAACAGAAACAAGTACACAAAAAGCTGAACAGCCAAAAGCACCAAAGCCTAGTGGCCCAAGCCAATCTGAAGAAGATGCAGTTGCCGCAGCGATTGCCGCAGCAACACCAGCACTCAACAACTAAACCAAGTTCAGATCAAAAGCCATTCGTATTGAATGGCTTTTTTTATTTCTCACGGTTATGAATAGTTCTTAAAAAAATCAGCCATTAAACGTGAAGCCCATGATTTAACACTTAAACTTTCATAAAAACCACAGTGGCTGCCTTTTTTAGTTGTAATAACTACAATATTTTCCATCTGCTTTATCGTATCTTTATACGGCTCCAAGTTTTTAATTGAACACACTGGATCATCTTCAGCATTTAAAATCATGAGTGGAATTTTGATATTTTGAAAAACATAAATAGGATTAATCGCTTTGCAATAACTTTGATAATCCTGAAAACCAGCCATTTCAAAATAAGCTTTTTCAAACTCTTCCAAACTTGTTGTCGCTAACACCTTTTCCAATGAAGCAACTCGGCTCCAAATATTTTTATATGGCTCAATAAAATGCTTGAATAACTTTTTCGTCATTACCTTACTATAAAAAGGATGCACGTTTTTAAAGCCAATCTCAGTGTTATATCCTGGACACATGGCAAATGCAGCCTTAAAAGGCGTATTTTCTGCCTGCTCACCTAGATACCTAACCAACAGACCAGTTCCAGCAGATGAACCTACTGCATATAGATCAGATTTAGGAAATAACTTTTGGATATGATCCAATTGTTCTTTAAGGTCACTCGTTGAACCGAATAACGAAATCTGAGGGACTGGCATAGGTAGCCCGGCATGACCACGGCGTAAACATAATGCAATTCGCCACCCTGTATATTCGTGTAAATCTTTAACCAGTTCACGCATACTTTCAGGTGTACCAGTAATAGTATGCATCATCACAACTGTTGGTATATCTTTGGGTAGATCAAAACCGTACCATGCAACTGCTGTGATACCACCATCCTTCATAGTAAGTTGATCAATTCGATCATATTCAAGCTTAACGGTTTTCTTTCTAATGACATCAAAATATAGAAGATGAACATGAGTATTACTCAACCACGGTGTTGGACGATATTTTTGTTTTAATTGTGGTAACTTGTCTAAAACGTCTTTGAGTTTTCCCTGTGGATGATAATACATTTTAGGAAGTTCAGCGCCTAATGCTAAATCATATAATTCTGAACCCAAAACTTTGAGTTTATTTAGAGTGGATATGCCCATAATTTCATTCCTCCCTTTATATTAAGGGTTAAACTTCTGCCGCACTAAGTCCGCGACCTGTTTTCCCCAAATTGCATATATTTCACGACTTGGATGAAAACCATCTTCTGCCATGGGTAAATCTAATGCCTTAAAAACCTCGATATCGTATGGAATAAATCTAAATTTTTCTTGTGAAGCTAACCACTGTTGTAAAGTCTTATTCATGTGATTTACGTATTTTCCAAATAACCATGCTAATGGTTGGGGTAATGCTGGAAAATACTGCATAGGTGGTACTCCTGATACAATAACCAATTTTGGTTGAAAACGGTTTTGTATTTGAGTAAATAATTGTTTTTGTTGTTTTATCCATGATTCTATAGAGGTCAATTTAGTGATATCATTAACACCCATTGATGTTACAATTACATCATAATCACACTGAGAAATTTCACTTATAGCCTTACATACTTGTTGAGTTGTATGCCCAGTTCTAGCATGCAATCTCCACTTCAACATATAGTCACTTTTTAGTTCAGAAATAATCGCACCAGATAACGCTTCTTTCTGCGTCTCCACACCAACACCAGCCGCCGCTGAATCGCCCAATATCAGTAAAGAAAGAGATTTTCCTTCACCTACAAACCCTTCTCTATCACCTTGCGGTTCAGGTAATAGTGGCGTTCGTTTACGTACGATGATGCCTTGAATAACCAAAACAGGTAATAAGACAATAGTTGATAACTTCAACCACATTTTAATAATCTCAATATTACTTAGGCTATTTAAAGGGGTTAATTCGACTGATACTGGGCAAATCGTGCACCCATTTGCTCAGCCAAGGCAGCCAGCCCACTCATAGGACGAATCATTACTTCAAAATCAATAATTTTCCCATGCTCATTAAAACGAATCATATCGATCCCCTTTAATGCTTTATTACTGACATTGGCACTAAATTCAAGCACCACATTTTTACCATCTTCGGTATAGAACTCTCGATGGTAAGTAAAGTTTTCAAAAACCTGTATCACATTGGTCAGGATAAAAAACACCACGTGTTTGCCCTCATAAGGTTTATAAGCTACTGGTGATCGAAAAACTACGTCATCAGCCAACAGCTCATTTAAATGAGACATATCGCCTGTTTGTATCATTTGATGCCATTTTTCTAGCGACTGTTTTATTATCTCAAGTGTCATTTTATTTTTCCTTTAATCCCTACACATTAAAAGTGAATGAGCACTTCTCTTGATGAGAAAATGCTCATCTTTACGTTATAAAACAGCAGCTAACTCAGCACCCTGACGTATCGCACGTTTAGCATCCAATTCGCCTGCCTCTTTGGCACCACCAATGAGATGAACACTTTTACCATCTGCTTTCAACTGATCATACATCGCTGTATACGATTCTTGCCCTGCACAAATCACGACATTATCGACATCAAGAACACGGCTTTGACCCTCTACCGTGATATGCAAGCCTTGATCGTCCACTTTGTCATAGCTAACTCCAGCGATCATTTTCACATCACGATGCTTCAGACCAGTACGATGAATCCAGCCTGTGGTTTTGCCTAATCCAGAACCAACAGCAGCCGTTTTACGCTGTAATAAATAAATTTCTCGTTCTGATTTTTCTAATTCAGGTTGCTTTAAACCACCGACATTTTCATATGAGGTATCAATTCCCCATTCTGCATAAAATTTTTCTGGATTTAGGCTTCCACTTTCTCCTTCGTGACTCAGATACTCTGCCGTATCAAAGCCAATCCCACCTGCACCAATAATCGCCACACGCTTACCTACAGGTACACGTTCTTTCAGCACTTGTAGATAACTTAGAACCTTTGGATGATTAATACCTTCAAACTGTAGTTGGCGAGGTGTCACACCTGTAGCTACAACAATCTCATCATAATCAGCTTGACTCAATTCCTCATAAGTCACCGTGTGATTAAGTACTAATTCAATATTAGGTTGCAACTCAATTTGACGCTTGAAATAACGCAAGGTTTCATAAAACTCTTCTTTCCCTGGAATAGTCTTAGCAATATTAAATTGTCCACCAATTTGATCACCTGAATCAAAAACCTTAACCTTATGACCACGACTCGCAGCATAAACTGCAAAGCTTAGTCCTGCTGGACCAGCACCAATCACGGCAATATTTTTTTCAGTTGCTGCTTCTTTAAAAATGAGTTCTGTTTCATAACATGCACGCGGATTAACTAAGCAGGTCGCAACAGTCATAAAGAAAATATGATCTAAACAAGCTTGGTTACACCCAATACAGGTATTTATTTCATCACTACGACCTTGACTTGCTTTGAGAACGAACTCAGGATCTGCCAACATTGGACGTGCCATAGAAATCATATCGGCATGACCAGAAGCCAATACATATTCAGCCATTTCAGGGGTATTGATACGATTCGATGTAATTAATGGAATTGAAACAGAGCCTTTTAGTTTTTCTGTGACCCATGTAAATGCCGCTCGTGGTACTTTAGTTGCAATTGTTGGAATACGGGCTTCATGCCAACCAATTCCTGTATTAATAATTGTTGCACCTGCTTTTTCGATTTCTTTAGCGAGTTGTATTACTTCTTCTAAGCTTGAGCCTCCCTCGACTAAGTCCAGCATTGATAAACGGTAAACGATAATAAAGTTTTCTCCAACTAAATCTCGAGTACGCTTAACAATCTCAATTGGAAAACGAATACGGTTTTCATAACTACCACCCCACTCATCATCACGATGATTGGTACGTGCTGCAATGAACTCATTGATCAAGTAACCCTCTGACCCCATGATTTCCACGCCATCATACCCAGCATATTGAGCCAACTTGGCACAATTAGCAAAGTCATCAATCGTTTGCTGTACTTCAGCTGAACTTAATGCTTTTGGCTTAACAGGATTAATAGGTGCCTGAATTGCAGATGGTGCAACATTATTAGCTTGATATGAATAACGTCCTGTATGAAGAATTTGCATGGCAATCTTACCACCGGCATCATGTACAGCTTGGGTAATTACTTTATGCTTTTCTGCCTCTTCAATACTATCTAGTTTTGTCCCATGAGTAAAAACCACACCATCATCATTAGGAGACACGCCACCAGTAACGATTAACCCAACATCACCTTTAGCACGTTCAGCATAAAAAGCCGCCATACGTTCATAGCCTTGTGGCGCTTCTTCTAAACCAATATGCATAGATCCCATAAGCACACGATTTTTTAAAGTGGTAAAGCCTAAATCAAGTGGCTCTAATAAATGTGGATAAGCTGACATGTGTTCTCCTTTGGCGAGCAATCTGCTTGCTAATGCAACTTGTTGCATAGACTTATAAACAAGATTTGATTTTTATGCAACATATTGCATAATTCTGATGAGTCATTTTTATATTGGATCAGTATGTCACTCGCCCACGTTTTATTGACGAGCTTATTAGAAAAACCAAGCACTGGTTTTGAACTTGCTCGTCGTTTTGATCGCTCAATGGGCTTCTTTTGGAATGCGACACATCAGCAAATCTACAGAGAACTCAATGGTATGCTGAAAAAAGGATGGATTTCTACAATAGAAGAACAATCAGCAAATAGTCGAAAAAAAACTTATCAAATCGAACAGTCTGGAAGAATACAACTCGCTTCTTGGATAGAAGAACAAAGTGAACCTGCTCAACTTAGAGATGACTTAATGGTTAGATTAAGAGCAGAAGCACAACTTGGAGGTAATAAAATTTTGCCTGAATTAGAACGACACCTTCTACTTCACAAGGAGAAATTAAACCTTTATCAGGCGATTCATGATAAAGATTTTAAAAATAATGAACCCACCAATCGTGTTTTGTTTATTCATAAAATGATCCTTGAACTTGGTATCATTAAAGAAAATGAATGGATAAAATGGTTAGAACAAATGATTCCTCAACTGAAAAAGTTTGAAGAACAAAACGAAATTGGAGAAAAATAATGCCGTTTTATACCATGCCTGATCAAGAAAAATTATTTGTTCGACGTGTAGGTGAAGGTGAACCCGTACTCGTCTTATCGGGACTCGGTATGCAAAGTTGGCAGTGGCTTCCTTTTTTATTTGCTAGCCGTAAACAATATGAATTTATTATTCCCGACTGGCGTGGTTTTGGTGGCTCTAAAGATTGTGCAATTCCACATTTAGATGCAATTTCAAGTCATTGGAATGATGTTGATACGCTGATCAAACTATTGAAATTAGATCAGTTTATTTTGATGGGCTATTCTATGGGTGCAACAACTGCAATGCACGGAATGAAACATGGCCAATTATCACAAAAACTTAAAGCCTATCTTCATATTGATCAAACACCTAAAATTCCTGTAGATGAATCTTGGCAATATGGTTTATTTGGGCAAAAACAGCCTCAATTTAAGGACCTTCTTAAACAGATTCAGATGTTACTATTAGAGTATAAACATGCATTAAGGCTTGAAGACCTCCCTAACGACATTCGTTTCAAACTGGTTAGTTTATGGGGTGCATTTATTGAACTACAAAGTAATAATAAATATAGCCCTAAAGTATTTAAACTCGCATTACATCGCCCATTTCTACAAAAATACTTACTACCTATTCAACGTCTTGACTACTTACTCTGGTATGTTGAAAATTATCTCAACCATGATGAAGATTATCGTGAAGCAATTAGTCAACTAGAATGTCCAACAACCTTTTTTATCGGTCGAGATTCAACCCTTTACCCTGAAACAGGACAAACTTTAATTGCTGAAAGCTTAACAAATGCTAAAACTATCTATTTTGACCGTTCAGGACATACCCCTTTGATTACAGAGCCGAGAAAATTTACTCAAGAAATTGGGCTTTTTCTTTCAGCACATTCAAGCCATGCAGCATAATGAGTAACAAATAATATTACTAGCCAATCTCTCTGAATTAGCTAGTAATATTTGAACATCACTTTTTTGATCTCATTTGTTCTGCAACATCTAATAAAGCTTGTTCAGTTTTATCCCAACCTAAACAGCCATCAGTTACTGATTGTCCATACGTCATATCACAAGAAATCTTTTGATTTCCATCAACCAAATGACTTTCAATCATCACACCACGAACTTTCGACTCAGCACGCTCTGCAATAATTTGTTTTAAAACATTCGGCTGTTGCAATGGATCTTTACCACTATTTCCATGACTACAATCAATCACTAAAGCAGGTAAATGCTTATGCTTAAAATGCATCGCTTGAATTGATGCCAAATCATAGTTTGTGCCTTGGTTAGAGCCACGTAAAATTAAATGTGGTAACGGATTACCATTACTATGAAGAATTGCTGGTAAACCTTGCTGAGTCATTCCTAAAAATTGATGCCCATTCAAAGCAGATTGAATTGCATCTAAAGCAATTTGAATTGAACCATCAGTTCCATTTTTGAAACCAATGCTATACGGCATATGACTTGCAATTTCACGATGAATTTGTGATTCACTCGTACGTGCGCCAATTGCGCCCCAAGCCAACAGATCATCAAAATAACCCGTAGCCATTGGACTTAATATTTCACTTGCAATTGGCAAACCTTTCTCAATGAGTTGCAAGTAAAGCTCACGAGATTTCTCTAAACCCAATTGTAAATCTGATGATCCATCTAAATTTGGATCGTATAAGAAACCTTTCCAGCCCACAGTTGTACGTGGTTTTTCAATATATGCTCGCATTACGAGAAAGATCTGGTCTTTTACTTGTTCTTGTAATTGCTGTAAACGATCAGCGTACTCTAATACAGCAATCGGATCATGAATCGAGCAAGGCCCTGTAATAACCATTAGACGATGATCATGACCTGATAAAATATTTTGAATCGTTTGACGATGTCTTGAAATTTGCTCTACTAAATTAGCAGACAAGGGATACTGCGCTTTGAGTTGTGTTGGCAAGCTGAGCATTGTTTCTTTTGTATGCGTTTGTGGTTGTGTCAAAGCAGTATTTAAAGCATTCATTTTCATTTCCTTTGGACTGTTATACAGTCCGAATATTTATTTGAGCAAGTGGGATCTAAGCGATGTTGATTTCTTTGCAAAGTAGAACCAAGAAGTCTTGCTAAAATATGAAATGTTGAATGTATACATGGTAATTCTCCTAAAGTGATGATTGTTAAAGCATAAAAAAACCTGACCGGGGTTGCCGATCAGGTATTAACTGGTTGGGCAACCCTTTTTGCTGCCCGAAACGCATCAGGCAACTATCAATAGTGCCAAAAGTAAAAATATGCGTTTGTGTTCACAGTATGCTTTAACATAATTTTTTCAAATATCTAAAAAATATCTCTAAAACCTAAATTACGCACTATTTCAGCATTTGACAAGTATTTTTTATATTTTTTTAACCAGATCTTCAAAATCTCAAGATTTGACCTTTCTTCTCATCCCTCATAGAATAGTATAAAAATACATCAAGTTGAGTCCACGCCAATGAAGTAAGTCCTATTTTTATCATCAAAATCATTCTTTCTTTTTTGATGTGCAAAATAGACTTAACTATCTGTTAGCGTTTTCTATTCTAAAATTTATCTCTATTTTGCATATCCTGTTTATGAGATTTCTTATGACTCAACAGGCATGTATTATTTCAAATCTATCACTTGAATTCCCCCAACAAAAACTCTTTGATCATCTTTCATTTCAGCTACCTCTACATCAGTTTTGCGGACTCATTGGACGCAACGGCCAAGGTAAGTCTCTACTCATGTCTCTTTTGCAAAAACAAATAACGGCGGAGCTACCCTATACTGGTCAAATTTACTGGCAATGCCCTCATCAATATCTTGCTCAAATCCAACGTTTACAAGCTCACACAATTGCTCAAGCTTTGGATATCGAAGATTTATATTTATGCTTTGAGCGCATCAAATACGGTACAGCATCATTTGCTGATTATGATCAGGTTGAACACCTTTGGCATTTACCAACAGAGTGGTATCAACTTCTAGAAAGTGCAGAATTACCGACAGATCTTAAAACCCCAACTCAAAATTTGAGTGAAGGTCAAAAGACTAAACTTGCACTTTGTCGTTTATTTTTACTTAAAGATCACTACTTACTTCTAGATGAGCCGAGCAATCATTTAGATAGCCGTGGACGTAGATGGCTGATCCAACAAATGTCTCAACACCCAACAGGTGGACTCATCATTAGCCATGACAGACAACTTCTAACTCATGTACAAGGTATTTTTTCATTGAGCCAGTTGGGTCTGCACTATTATGGAGGAAACTACGCACTTTATTTACAACAGCATCAGTTGCAAGTGAAATCATTATCACAAGCAATACAACAGGAAAAGCGTGAATTAAAACAACTCAAAGAACAGCAACATCTAAACCTCATGAAAACACAAAAACGTAAAAAAACAGGTGAGAAACTAAGAGCATCAGGCTCTCAAGCCCCGATTCTGTTAGATGCTAAAAAAGAACAATCTGAGCAATCACTTTCTCACCTACGCAAACAACAGAGTAAGCAACTTAAAGATGCAAAAGAAGAATTGCAGCTAAAGCAAACTCAAATGGCGTATCTAAAATCACAATCATTTGAATTTAATCATGTTGTAGAAAAAACAGGAGAAATCTTACGTTGCTGTCATTTACAGCTAGCATATACAAAGATAAAACCTATTGATCTTGCTATCCATGCTGGAGAAAAATTGCATTTGATCGGTGTGAATGGTATCGGTAAATCTACTTTACTCAAAACACTACAAAGGGTCATTCCTCCAATAAGTGGAGAGATCTATTGTAAGGCAAACTCTGTTTATCTTGATCAGAATCTCTCACTACTTGATGATGGTATTTCTGCTCTTGAGTATTTACAACGTATTAATCCAGAACTAACAGAACAACAAGGCCGAACCTTATTAGGCAATCTACAAATTCGAAGAGATAAAGTATTTGCAACAATTTCAACTTTAAGCGGCGGTGAACGATTAAAAGTGGCTTTGCTTACCCTAAAACAGCAAGCTGTTGAACTGTTATTTTTAGATGAACCCGAAAACCATCTCGATATCGAATCAAGAAGGATATTAGCCCAAGCGATTCGCACTTTTAATGGTACGGTAATTCTAGTATCACACGATGAGGCATTTGTAGAAGAATGTGGAGTTTCTAATCATTATTTGATGACTTAATTTTGTATGCTAACGGCATGGTAATAAATTTTCACCATGCTTAGCTTAACGTATTAAACCCTGTGGTTGTAATATAATTATCGCAGCACCACTCAATACGACCAAACCACCTAGAATATCCCAACGCGAAAACATCACTTGATCTACATAGCGTAGCCACAACAACGCTGTGAATATATAAATACCACCATAAGCAGCATATATACGCCCCGAAGCAGCAGGATGCAAAGTTAATAACCAAACAAACATTGCTAAACTTAAAGCGGTTGGAATCCAAAACCAATGTGACTTCCCTTGATTCAAAATTAAATAAGGAAAATAACAACCAAGGATTTCGGCAATTGCTGTAACGAAAAATAACCCAAATACTTTGAGTATTTGGGTTATTGAGTAAGAAATATCAAACATTAAGCAGGTTCAGCACTCGGATTAATATGATCTTCAAAAACTTCCAATTTTAAACCGACTTCTTTGCCATTTTCTGTCTTCACAGAAACTGCAACATTACCACCATGCTCAGCAAGCTCACCGAATAAAATCATCTCAGCAAGCGGTTTTTTCAAATGTTCTTGAATCAAACGCTGCATTGGACGAGCTCCCATGAGACGGTCATAGCCATTAGCCGACAACCAATCGCGTGCACTTTGATCGACCTCAAGCACAACTTGTTTTTCATCTAACTGCGCTTGTAGTTCTGTCAGGAATTTATCAACAACAGATTCAATTACAGTTGTAGGGAGAGCCTTAAACTGAATTACACCATCCAAACGATTACGGAATTCAGGTGAGAATGCACGCTTCATCGCATCTTGATTATCAGCGCTATGATCTTGTTCAGTGAAACCAATACTTGCTCGAGAAATGCTCTCAGCTCCAATATTAGTCGTTAAAACAATAATCACATTTCTAAAATCAGATTTACGACCATTATTATCCGTCAATGCACCATGATCCATCACTTGTAATAACAAGTTGAACACATCAGGATGTGCCTTCTCAATCTCATCCAGTAGTAAAACACAATGCGGATTCTTATGAATTGCATCTGTAAGCAAACCACCTTGGTCATAACCAACATAACCTGGAGGCGCACCGATCAACCGTGAAACAGCATGACGCTCCATATATTCAGACATATCAAAGCGTACAAACTCAACGCCTAACAGTTTAGCCAACTGTTTGGTCACTTCAGTTTTACCAACACCTGTAGGACCTGCAAACACAAAACTACCCACTGGCTTGTCTGGTGCTTTTAAGCCTGCACGTGATAATTTAATTGCCGATGCAAGTGCTGTAATTGCTTCGTCTTGACCAAAAACAACACGCTTCAAATCACGCTCTAAGTTTTCAAGTACTGTTTTATCGTCTTTGGAAACCGTTTTTGGTGGAATACGTGCAATTTTAGACACAATATCTTCAATATTTTCAACAGAAATCATTGAACCATCGACTTCAGCCTTTAAACGACGTTGGGCGCCCGCTTCATCAATCACATCTATCGCCTTGTCTGGCAAAAAGCGATCATTTATGAATTTAGCAGAAAGCTCTACCGCTGCAACAAGTGCCTTATCTTCGTATTCAACATGATGGAAGTCTTCAAATTTTCCTTTTAAGCCTCGTAAAATTTCAATCGTTTCACTGATACTCGGCTCGTTGACATCAACCTTCTGAAAACGACGAGATAGAGCATGATCTTTTTCAAAAACTTGACGATACTCTTGGAAAGTCGTTGAACCAATGCAACGTAGACTTCCATTTGCCAAAGCTGGTTTGATCAAATTCGATGCATCCATTGTACTGCCCATACTAGAACCAGCACCGATGATCATGTGAATTTCATCAATAAATAAAATTGCATTTGGATTCTTTTTCAAAGCATTAAGCAATTGTTTTAACCGCTTTTCAAAATCACCACGATATTTTGTACCAGCAACCAATGCACCAATATCTAAGCTATAAACTTCTGCATTGGCAAGTGGTTTAGGCGCCTTACCATTGACGATCAACCAAGCCAGACCTTCAGCAATCGATGTTTTACCAACACCAGGATCCCCGACTAAAAGTGGATTATTTTTACGGCGACGGCATAAAATCTGTGCTGCACGCTCAATTTCTTTCTCACGTCCGATTAAAGGATCAGTTTTCCCTTTTTGCGCCTCGACATTTAAGTTAAGCGTGTATTGCTCTAATGGTCCAGCACTTGCTGAAACTCCGTTCTCACCTTCAATGTCTTCTACTTCTTCCTCAACTTGAATCTCATCTTTACGTGTACCATGAGATAAATATTGAGTCAGCGTCAAACGGTTAATTTGATGACGTTTAAGCAAATAAACAGCAAAAGAATCTCTTTCTGAATACATTGCCACAAGAACATCAGCACCTTCTACTGTACGATCGCCGCCGCTAGATTGGACATGGAAAATTGCCCTCTGCAAGATTCGATCAAAACTCTCAGTAGGATGAGGCGCTTGCTCACTATTATCACCAAGTTTTGGGGTATGTTGCTCTACATATTCCTCTAATTCCTTACGAAGAGTAACGATGTCGGCACCACATGCTTTTAATGCATTCACGGCTGAATCATTATCAAGTAAAGCAAGCAACAAATGTTCTACTGTCAGAAACTCATGTCTCTTTTGACGAGCCATGCTAACAGCCAAACGTAACGATACTTCTAATTGACGACTGAGCATGTAACCCCCTTATATTTTGTGCCCTATCAAAAAAAGACTAATCTTTAACTGAAAAGACGGTTATAGACTGATCCACAGGAGTATCAATAACTGTTATCTCGTACACATTTATGATTCTCTTTGCTTCATAATCTACTGTTAGCATTAGTTGAGCATATCGGTCAAGATTCAAAACAAAGTATTGTTGTAAAAATTCAATTACAAAGAGGAAATAAACCATCCATTTGTTCAAAAAGAAAACAAAACATCCATCGTATATCAGAAAAGATACCTCAGACCTGTCTCACCCTATCACGAAGCATAAAAAACTTCTCAGAATAAATTATCACTTTATTTTCTCTTCAATCTACTTGCTACTTGAGCATGTAGATCTCTCATATGACACAAGCCTGATACATGAGGAATAAATTCTATAAGCGCGTTATTTTCTTAATGCTTTCACTCATAGCATAGCTGTTCGCCTTGCGCAGCTAAAAAGCGTTGCTTTTCTTAACACTTTCACTCACAGCATAGCTATTCGCCTTGCGCAGCTAAAAAGCGTTGCTTTTCTTAACGCTGCTCAGGTTCGATTTGGCACAGTAATGGATGACCTTGTGATCGAGCGTAATTATTTACTTGATTCGCTTTAGTTTCAGCGATATCACGTGGATAAATTCCAGCAGTACCCTTACCTTCGTAATGTACCGTTAACATGACTTGACTTGCTTGTTCAAAATCCATGGAAAAATAACTTTGAAGCACCTCGATCACAAAGTCCATTGGCGTGTAATCATCATTCATCAAAACGACAGCATATAATGGCGGTCGTTTTAATTCTGGTGGGGCTGTTTGCACAACCACCTCACCATCATGCTCCTCGTGCGAATCACTTAAACGAGGATTTAAGTGCCAATCAACATAACCCGATTGTTGAAACGAGTTTTTTACTTCACTTAAATTCATTTGACGCTTATATCTTCGCATATTGAGTACTTAATCTTTAAATTTACTGAGCATTTGCTTCAGCTTGAGGAATTTCTGATACAAAAGCAGAATTCAGTTCTACAGGTTGACCACGTTGCCAACTAAAGCGCTTAATTACTGGTGTTCCAGAACCAGTTAAACGAACCTCTATATACTGAGGTGTAAATCCTTTTGGCATCGTCCAACGCCCTGTTAAACGCTCAAAATCTTCAAAATTAAAACTTTTATCTTCTAATGGTACGTCTAAAATTTCAGTATTTCGGATTAAACGCAACTCAACCGAACCACTAGCTCGACGCTTGTTTGGGCTAACCTGCACTAAATCAATTTGATATTCGAAAGCATTTTCTGGCAATGATTTAATAGCAAGATTTTGTATCGTCAAGCTAACTCCCCCACGTTGTTTCAAAATATCACGATAAATCGCGTTCATTCCTTGAAACTGGGTTTTCTCTGCATTCGCTTGATTGATTGCTTTAAATAGCTCATCAGCATTACTTACAGCCATATCACGCTCTTGGATCGCTGCATTTAAACTCCTATTCACAGAGTCTAATGCTGTCTTTTGCTTCTGAACAACATCAACAAGTTGTTCAGCATCCGCATCATAGCCAACAACAGTCAATCCTTGACGGTGACCAACAGTATAGCCAACCATAAGACTACCACCAATTAGAATAGCAGCAGCAATAAACAAAGGTAAATTTGTTTTTAAGAATTTGTTTTTCTCAACGGAACTGTCTGGTGAATTCGTCGGCTCAACGTTTTCCATCTTCATCTCTATCGTTATGATCTACATCAAAGCACACATTTAAATCCAAATTTAAATGTGTGTGAAGTAAAAAAGCGTTTCTTATGGTAATAAACCAATACCTTCCAAACCTGTTGCTTCATCAATACCGAACATTAAGTTCATATTTTGAACAGCCTGTCCTGCTGCGCCTTTCACAAGATTATCTTGTGCCACCAAAATAACTAATTTACTTGGCTGTGGACGGTATAATGCGATTCTAAGCTCATTTGCACCACGTACACTACGAGTTTCTGGCGAACTATTTGCAGGCATAACATCAACAAATCGTTCATTTTTATAAAAGTCCTCATATAGAGCTTGTAAATCTTTTTGCTGACCTTGCTCAGTTAAATCGACATAAATCGTACTTAACATACCACGAATCATAGGCACCAAATGGGGTACAAATATCAATTGATCAAACTGACCTTGTTGTTCAGATATATTTTCTAATGCTTCTACAATCTCTGGATGATGACGATGTCCAGCCACACCATAAGCTTTGAAATTATCAGCATTTTCAGTATAAATCATACCAAGACTAGCTTTACGCCCAGCACCAGAGACACCTGATTTTGCATCAACAATAATACTTTGCGTATTTATCAAACCAGATTGCCCTTTTAAAAGCGGCGCCAAACCAAGTTGTACAGTTGTCGGATAACAACCAGGATTACCAATCACTTCAGCTTGTTTAATTTTCTCACGATTCAGCTCAGTTAAACCATAAACTGAAGATTTGAGTACTGTTGGACATACATGTTGCATACCATACCAATTCTCAAACTGCTCAAGATTTTGCAATCGAAAGTCAGCAGCAAGATCAATCACTTTAGTACCAGCTGCGACCAACTCTTCAGCATGTTGCATAGCTACCCCATGCGGTGTTGCAAAGAAAACCACATCACATTGTTTAAGCTGTTCTACATTTAGGTCAGAAAACTCTAACTCCGTATGGCCACGTAGACTTGGGAACATATCTGCAACACGTTTTCCGGCTTCTGTACGTGAAGTAAGAATACTGACTTGAACATGTGCATGTCTTAACAATAGACGTAAAAGTTCAACCCCAGTGTATCCAGTCCCACCAACAATACCAACAGAAATCACGTGCCACACCTTTAGCTTCAATTGAGGTAAGTAAATAGTATGGCAGTTTGCCCCGTTTTTCACAATCTACAAGCCACTAACTTATAAGAAATTAATGATTAATTAGAATAAATACCATTCAATTCACGTCTATAGTAAAAAATCACCTATAAGCACTAAAAGCTTTTTTATTTTATTCGAGTGAATTTTACCATTGGTCAAGAAATACTATTGTATCAAGACTAGATTCGCATAGAATAAAACAGCGCAGTAATAATAATTTTTCATGGATGCATATTTTTTTGGAGAGCTGGAATGCCTTCTTTGATGTTAGAACAAAGATTACATCATCACATCTGTTTAGGCTTGAGTGCCATCTTACTTAGTTCAACTTTAGTTGGTTGTGGCAGCGGTGAAAGTAAAGCCAATAAAGAATCTCAACCGAAAGAGGTCATCGTTCCTAAGCCAAAAGACTTTAATATCAAAGTACCCATCGAAATGCGAAATGTTGTACTTAAGGTATTTGATAATTCAGATGGTAAATTAGTACTTGAACGTAATGTCATTACTACAACAAATCTAACAGTCACATTGCCATATGTCCTCGATAAAAATCGCCTATATCGTGTTGAAATCTCTACAACACCAAACTCTCTCATATATAACTTTCTCAATAGCCAATATGAACGCTTGGATCTCACATGGCGCGCCTTAGTCAAAGTTGATGTAAGCCATTCCACCCAAACTGTTTTTATCAACCCAAGCTCTGAAGCAATTTATCAACGAGCGTTAGTTCGTTCAGGACAATTACCAACTGATGAAAACCAATATTTTATGTCCATTACAGCAAATCAACTTGAACGTGCTACAGAAGATGTTGATTCTGCTTTATTAAGTGCTTTTAAAAATCTTGATATCGTAAATGTAGAAGGAAGCACTCTCCTCAACATATTTTCACCTCAAGATGCTCATTTAAAAACCGCTTTATATGCAAACACATATCTAAGCTTTGGATATTTTTATCAATGGGCTAAGACTTATCCAGACAACTCTCTCGTGGAGTTTGCAAAAAATCTGGCTATTGATTTAAGAGATGGCCATCTGGATGGAAAAACACTTCGTGGTGATCCAGCGCCTTTAACTTCACTGGTTGCGACCACACCTGACAACATTGATCCTGCTAAAAACACAATTATCGGTATTGGTACCACTCAAAAAAATGCTCGTGAGCAATATGCAGCCTCATTAAAACAGGCGGTGCTTGAGCTTGCAGACACATATAACCAAAGCAGCTCCAACCCAAAAAACTATAGCAACTTACAACAACGAACTTATGCTGGTGTTATGCCAATTACTGATCCATCCACGCCCTCAGGTGTTCGTTTAAATGGTGCTGGTGATTATCGTCGTGCTGTCGGTTTTGCTGATATCAGTGCAACATGTAATGGTTCAATATACCCATGTAAACAAGGCCTAATCGGTATTAATGTGATTGACCATTCCCTACCAACAATTGAATACCTCATAGGTCATTACCAGGACAGCACTCAAAATTGTCAGCTTAATGTACGAGCTGATGGCTGGATCGAACTTATAAAAGATAATCAAAAGTTTCGATCAAAATTAGATGGTGACAGTACAGATAATTTATTACGAGTGAATAAAGCGGATCACGAGTATCTACTAAACAGCAGCTCTCCAGAACCTAAGCAAGGCGAACTTCAATATCAATTTGTTCAGTTACATCTTAAAGAAAATCAAGTATTAAGTGCTAGTGCTGGTTTGGATCGTCGAAAAGCACCAGACCAATTACAAAGTACACAATTACAGTGTAATTTCAGCTAATAAAAATGAAATCAAGCAATTAAAAATTGATTGCTTGATTTCAATCATGAAACCCAATTTTTATTCATTATTAGAAACATTAAACTTCATTGTCATCAAACCGTCATCAAATGTTAACCAAACTTTCACATCTATTAATTAGTTTACTTATCAACTAATTTTTAGAGAAAAAACATTGAAACTTAAACCATTACTTTTACCTGTACTTATCACCTCCCTATTATTCACCGCATGTGGTGGAGACGACAACAATCATTCATCATCAAATCAACCGTCAGATAAACCAAAGCCACCTGTAACTACACCTCAATTTGACGGTGAACTTCTTGAAGTTGGCGCTAATGGTGATATTAGCGAATTTGGCGGTGCAACTCGCTTAAAAAAAGAACGTACTCAAGCAATGAAAGAGTCTCTCAGTGATAAAACCGTCAAGCATGTAATTCTATTTATTGGTGATGGTACGAGCGATTCTGAAATTACCGCAGCGCGAAACTATGCAGAAGGTGCAGCTGGTTATTTTAAAGGCTTAGACGTCTTGCCTTTCACTGGAAGCTACACCACCTATTCATTAAATAAAGATGGCGAAGTTGACTATGTAACTGACTCCGCAGCATCTGCAACTGCATGGGCTTCTGGAATTAAAACTTATAACAATGCTTTAGGCCTAGATATTCGCGGAAACCATCATGCAACACTCCTTGAATTAGCAAAAAAAGCTGGATTTGCAACAGGAAATGTTACCACTACAGAACTACAAGATGCGACACCTGCGGCACAAATTGCGCATATTAGCTCACGGAAATGCTATGGGCCAGATGAGACATCGGGAAGATGCCCTGAAAGTGCACTAGAAAAAGGTGGGTTAGGATCGATTACAGAACAATTGCTTACTGCTCGTGCAGATATCAGTTTGGGTGGCGGTAAAAAATCATTTTATCAAATTGCAAAAGCTGGAAGCTATCAAGGAAAAACCTTATTAGAGAGAGCCCAACAAGAAGGCTACCAAATCGTTGAAGATCTTGATTCTCTGAAGAAAATCCAAATGGCAAATCAAAACACACCTTTATTGGGTCTTTTTGCTGATGGCAACTTACCAGTTATTTGGAGTGGACCAAATACAGAATTGAATGGACATAAAAAAGGGGCCGAAAGCTGTCGAGATAATAGTGCCTTTTCTATTCAAACACCACGTCTGGCACAAATGACAGAAAAAGCAATCGAGCTATTAAACAACAATGAAAAAGGCTTCTTTTTACAGGTTGAAAGTGGTTCTATTGATAAACGAAATCATGCAGCCGACCCGTGCGGACAAATTGGTGAAACTGTACAACTAGATGAAGCCATTCAAGTTGCTCTTAAATTTGCAAAAGAACACGGCGAGACATTAATTGTTGTAACAGGTGATCATGCACATACAAGCCAAATTATACCAATAGATGGAGATAGTCCTGGACAAACTGCAGCATTGAAAACCAAAGATGGGGTTGCAATGGCAATCAATTACGGCACCGCTCCAGAGGGTTCAAGTCAACACCATACCGGTGCACAAGTCCGTATTGCGGCTTATGGACCACGTGCTGCGAACGTATCTGGCTTACTAGATCAAACAGATTTATTCTTTATTATCCGTGATGCGTTAGGCATTCAACAAAACGCCTCAAGATAAACAGTACCAATTAAGGCGACCACAATATTTGTGGTCGTTTTTATCTATGGAAATTGAGTCATGCACATAACCACTAATGTGAATGCTATACTCTTTCCAACATGATGATTCAAGCTTAAATTTGATGCCAATCGCAAAGAAAATTCCTAAACTTCTTATTTATTTAAGACTCATCCTTGGCATACTCATTGTTATTATTACCCTAATGCAAATCAAATTTTATCCCATTTACACTGTAATCTTCCTGACATTAGGACTTCTCAGTGACATTTTTGATGGCATCATCGCTCGACATTTGGGCGTCTCGGATCAGAATCTACGTAGATTAGACTCAAATATTGACCAAATTTTCTTTATCTGTGCGATCAGTGCAATTTACTTACAGCAACCAGAATTCTTTAAACAACATATTTTTCCAATCATTATTTTAATTATCTTTGAAGCATTCACTTATATCATCAGCTACTTCAAATTTAAGAAAGAAATTGCAACTCATACGATAGGGGCAAAAATATGGACTTTATTTTTATTTGCATTGCTGGTTCAAATCACACTTACAGGACAATCACAACTTTTATTCAACGCAGTTATTTGGCTAGGAATCCTGACACGCATTGAAATTATCGCAATCATTTTCACACTCAAGCAATGGCAGAATGATGTACCTAGTCTGAAACAAGCTCTTCGTTTAAGACGAGGATTAGAAATTCAACGCAATCGTTTTTTTAATGGTTAAATAAACCAATCAAGCACTATTACTTTTGATAATACCAACTTTGTAATTGAACCTGCTTCAACTGTTTACGATGTTCGATGTAATTTTGATCATGTTTCGCAACTTCAGCCCAAAAAGCTTCACTATGATCAAAATGTTTGGTATGTACCAGTTCATGCACACAAACAGAGCGAACAATCGACTCAGGCATCAAAACCAAAGCTGCATTTAACATGATGTCATGTTTAGAGGTACAACTTCCCCACCTTGTCTTTGGCTTTCGGACTGTACATGCTTGGTAAGGCAAGCCGATTTCTCGACTGATTTGATTTAAATATTCAGGTAAAAATTGTTTTGCATAAGCCAATACCGCTGCTTGTAGGGCTTTTTCAGCTTCTATCTCTCGGATAAATAACGTCTGTAGCTCCCAATTAAATATAAAGATATGACGTTGTTTTTGTTTCACAATGGAGAATGGTTGAGTGTGAGCAAATAAAGCCAATTGCTCAGGAACAGTCGAGGTTTGAAGAAGTTGCTGTTGTTGCTTCGCCCATGTAGCCAGCAACCATGGTTCGGATTGATTTAAAAATTGTTGAATCTGACGTTTAGTACAAAATAGCGGCACCGTCAAACGGACGCCAGTTGGCTCAACACGCAAACGCAAATTTCTTGCCCTTGCATGTCGAACTACTTTGACTTCTGGTAAAGGCGTTTCTACAGAAACAAATGTCATTACTGTGCTACACGTTCTTCAATTCCATTATCGGTTGCAACAATTGCAATAGTCGCTGCATTGAGCGCAAAAATACCATTGGTTACAACACCCGGGATGTTATTTAATGTCTTCTCTAACTCAATTGGATTGAGGATATTTAAATTATAAACATCCAAAATCACATTTCCATTATCAGTCACAACACCTTCACGATATACAGGATCACCGCCTAAAGCGACAATTTTACGGGCTACAGCTGAGCGTGCCATTGGGATCACTTCAACAGGTAATGGAAACTCACGCCCTAATTGCTCAACCCATTTTGAATCATCAACTATACAAACAAATTTTTTGGCAATAGAGGCAACTATTTTTTCACGTGTCAGTGCAGCGCCACCACCTTTGATCATATGCATATGACGATCAATCTCATCAGCACCATCCACATAAGCATCTAAACCACCAACAGAATTCATATCAACAACTTCAATACCTAATTTTTTAAGGCGTTCTGCTGTCGCATTTGAACTCGCAACTGCTGCCTCCAATTGCAACTCAGGCAACAAATCAATTAAAAAATTAACCGTACTTCCAGTTCCAACGCCCAAAATGCCGCCTTTAGGCAAATGTTTTAAGGCTGCTTTAGCAGCAGCTTGTTTTTTTTCATCTTGGGTTGCATATAGACTCATGACTTCACTCAACTATTTTGACATTTGCTGCAAGAAAACAGCGCAAATGCACAGGGGTTTGCTACAATGATCCCCTATTTTAAACTGTTATAGGGAAGATGAACATGCTGTCTCGTGTGGTACGACAAATTTTACAAGCAACGGTTTACGATGTCGCGATTGAAACACCGCTAGAAGCAGCTCCACGAATTAGTCAAAAAATTAATAATAACATCCGATTTAAGCGTGAAGATTTGCAGCCCGTCTTCTCTTTCAAGCTACGCGGTGCCTATAATCGAATTAGCCAACTTCCAAAAGATCAACTTGACCGTGGTGTAATCTGTGCTTCAGCGGGCAACCATGCTCAAGGCGTTGCTTTATCAGGGAAGAAGCTAGGTATTCCTGCCATTATTGTAATGCCAAGCACAACACCCGACATTAAGGTACAAGCTGTTAAAAATTTAGGCGGTCAAGTTGTACTATATGGTGACAGCTTTGATGTTGCTAATAAATATGCTAAACAACGTGCAGAAGCCGAAGGCCTAGTTTTTATTCCACCTTATGATGATGAACTCGTCATTGCAGGCCAAGGCACAATTGCCAATGAAATCTTACGTCAATGGCGTGATGTAGAATATGTCTTTGTAGCTGTAGGAGGCGGTGGCCTAATCGCAGGTGTAGCTGCTTATCTAGGTGAAGTCGCACCACACGTCAAAGTGATTGGTGTGGAATATGAGGAGTCTGCATGTTTAAAAGCAGCACTAGAAGCAAATGAACGTGTAATTTTACCGCATGTTGGATTGTTTGCAGATGGCACTGCCGTTGCACAAATTGGCGAACTTCCTTTTGAAATGGTGCAGCTACGTAAATCAGACAATTCAGGTCCTATTGTTGAACCAGACATTATTACTGTAAATACAGATGAAATCTGTGCAGCAATCAAAGATACTTTTGATGAAAATCGCAGCATTGTCGAACCATCTGGCGCGATGGCATTAGCAGGTATAAAAAAATACGTTGCCGAACATCAAATCAGTGATAAAAACATGGTGTCAATTGTCTGTGGCGCAAATATGAACTTTGATCGTTTACGCTATATTGCGGAACGTACCGAGCTTGGTGAGCGCCGAGAAGCTATTTATGCTGTAACCATCCCAGAAGAAAAAGGTGCCTTTCTACACTTCTGTCGAGCATTGCAAGGGCGTAATATTACTGAGTTTAACTACCGTGCCAGTGATAGCAATTTAGCACAAGTCTTTGTCGGAATCAGCTTAAAAGGTGGCGAACCTGAAAGACATGAAATCCATGAAATGTTAAAACAACAGTATGAAGTAGACGATCTTTCAGATGATGAGGTTGCTAAACTGCATATCCGATACCTCATAGGCGGCCATGCCAATATTGAGAATGAACGTTTATTCCGCGTTGAGTTCCCTGAACGCCCTGGTGCACTGTTAACTTTCCTTGAGCGATTAGGTCCAACACACAACATTACGTTATTCCACTATCGTAATCACGGTGCTGCTGAAGGCCGGGTACTTGTTGGTTTACAATCAACCGATGCTAAACAAAACCCTGATGGATTGATTGAAACCCTCGAACAAATCACTTATCCATATGCAGAGATTAGTGACAATATTGGTTATAAACGCTTCTTAAAGTAAAAATCATCATAGAGAAAGCCGACAGTTGTCGGTTTTCTTTTTATCTGTACTAGACAAATGCCTCCACACAACACAAAATCATTACAAATAGAATTTTTATCCATTTTAAAATAGATAAAAAGACATTCTAATCATTTAGTTAAGGACCGTTATGGCACAATTTGCAGTCATTGGTTTGGGAAGTTTCGGGGCAACTGTCGCGCTTGAACTTACTAAATTAAATCATGATGTTATCGGTATAGATACCCAAAAACGTAATGTCGAAAACCTTGCAGACAAAATTACACATGCAGTCATTGCTGATGCCACTGATGAACATGTACTAGATGAGTTGAATGTACAAAACTGTGACGCAGTTGTTGTCGCTATTGGTGAAGACATCGAAGCCAGCATCTTATGTGTGCTTAGTTTAAAAAATTTAGGCATTGATAAAATCTGGGTCAAAGCAAAAACCAAAGCACACCATACAATTTTATCCCACCTGAATATTAATAAAATTATTCACCCAGAAGAAGACATGGGTGTTCGTGTTGCACAGGCACTCAACTATCCGATGGTAAGTCGCTATATGGCTTTGGATGATGATCACTTTATTATTAAAGTTCCAATCAAAGAAAAACTACATGGGATTAATTTATCTGGTTTAATGCAGTTAGCACCTCAAGTAAAACTTTTACTGGTTAAACGCAATAAAGAAATTTTTTACGAAACCGATAGCACATTCACTTTAAATAAGGGTGATGTACTCATTCTTGAAGGCTTACTAGCCAATCTAAAAAAACTCTCCGAGTGTTTTCAATAAATGACAGCTAAAGCACAAACACAAAAGATTTTTAATCTAAGTCCACCCTCACTTCTTGCGATTGGTTTTCTTAGCTTTATCTTAATTGGAACAATCCTACTCAAGCTTCCAATTTCGCATACTGGGCAAATCTCTTGGATGGATGCTTTCTTTACCTCAACCTCAGCTGTAACAATCACAGGCTTATCAGTTGTTAATGTAGGTGAGTCATATACACATTTTGGACAATTTATTATTCTGTTGATGATCCAGTCTGGCGGATTGGGTTTTATGACCTTTGCGATACTAGCCGCACTCAGTTTATCTCCCAAAGTTGGATTAAAACAACAAATGATGGCGCAAGAAAGCTTAGGTCAAACCAGCTTATCCAAAGTGACTTTTATTGCAAAAGGTGTCGTCATCTATACGCTTTTTTTTGAGCTGATTGGTGCCATTTTATTAGCAATGTCCTTTATTCCCCTGTATGGCATACCCAAAGGACTGTATTACTCCGTATTTTATAGTATCTCTGCCTTCAATAATGCAGGATTTTCTTTATTTGACAACAGCTTAATGAACTTTTACAGCAACTTTTCGATTAGTCTTGTTGTCAGTCTGCTCTATATACTTGGCGGTATAGGCTTTTTAGTTTTAATGGATATAAAACAAAATAAAAAATGGAGAAAGTTAAGCCCAAATAGCAAACTTGTTCTTAGTACCATTGTGATTATTAATATATTCGCATTCATCATGATTTGGGCGTTAGAAGCGCGTAATCCAATGACTTTAGGACAGATGAGTCTAGGAGAACAAGCAGTTAACTCATGGTTTCAAGCGACTGTACCACGCTCATCTGGATTTAATACCTTTGATACAGGGTCAATGAACAACAGCACCACACTCTTTACCATGTTACTGATGTTTATTGGTGGAGGCTCGCTAAGTACTGCAGGTGGGATTAAAATTGGTACCTTTGTAATTTTAGTCTTATGTGTGATTTCTTTTCTGCGACGAAATGATGAAATTCGCATCTTCAATCATGCCATTGCACAAGAAACAACTTATAAAGCCCTCGCTGTAGCAGCAATCACAGGTATGCTCGTATTTATCGGTTGTTTTACTTTATTATTACTTGAACCTGAACTTGATGTCTTAGATCTGATGTTTGAGGTGCTATCTGCTGCCTGCACTGTTGGGCTATCTAGAGGCGTTACAGGTGAATTGCACGATGGCAGCTTATTAATGTTATGTCTATTAATGTTTACAGGACGCCTAGGACCACTCACTCTTGCTTATTTGATTGCCACCCCGAAAAAGAGCCGCTTAAAACACCCAACTGCAAATATTCAAATTGGGTAATCTAGATAGTCATTAAATTTGTTCAACAACAACAACTTGCCGACAAACCCCATCGGCTTGACGTTGTTGTTCAAATTCAATTTTGGTCATTACATCAAAATGATCACAGAAACTAATTTCCTGTTCATCAATAGAATAAATTAAAGACTGATTTCCAATACCTTGTAAAGTATCGTAGAACACGATGATAAATTTCCCGAGATCAAAGGCTTGTTGAATGTCCAAATAAGACAAAGCAGCTTTAATTGGAATGTTTAAACGCTCGGCATCAAGATAACTCTGCTTTTCATTTTCATCAATATTTGGATCAGGATCTGTATAAAATGATACTTCAAAGCCTAGTTTTTTCAATGCTACAGCCAGAGCAATAGTAAATGTACCTTCTTGCTGATCATGGCGACACAATCGAATTAGATCAGCAATATCTACATGGGTATCATATTGCTTTACAATCAGCCAAACTGCAAATACACCACAGTTTGCTTCAAGCTGTAATAAAGGTTTAGGAATATTTAGGCCCATTTAATACCAATTCATTAGCGACACACCTAAGCCGACATAAGTTGCTTTGTGATTATAGTCAATCAAGCTTTCTCCATAACCATCAAATAGTTGGAAGTGCCCACGCAACTTACCTGTAATAGGAAATGCCCAGTCAAACTGAACAGCGCCATTAGAACGATCACCACCTTTTAACGAATGCCTCAACATTAGGGAAAAATCATTTTCACCTTTTCGATAAAATGCAGTGAGATCACCTCGACCAATATAGTCCTTAATATCAGGATTATTATCATCCTTTGCATCCTCTGCTATACGATACCAAGGACGTAGCATAAGTGCGAAATTATCCTTTTCAAACCCAAGATTAAAGATAACTCGATTCCAACTACGTGATAATGGATCTGATCGACCATTAGACTGATGATTTAAAGTTACGCCAAGCAAGCGTGCATTCAGCCCCAAAATCTCGTAATTGGTTCGGAACATTAAACTCGCTTCAGGTTCATAATTAGTTTCCCTGAATGGTCGAGATTCATCTGCGTTAAAAACTTGCCAACGTGAAGATTGAGTATAACCTAACCATAAATCACCATTATTACCAAAAATATTCTCCCACGCCTTAGTCTTTAGAGAAAGCTGAAACTTGGCTTCAGAAGACGTCAGATTCTGCTTTTCATCTACGGTATTGACTGGATTTGGACTGCTTGGAAATTCATTTTTATTACTGGTCCAAAATACAGGCAACAAATAGACTGGTTGATAGGCACGGATATTCCAAGCACCTAGTTTACTTTCCTCTGAAAGCTCCCAACGGCGGTCTAATAATGACACGTTTGGATCAAACTTTGGAGCTGGCCCTAATATGTGAAAATCACTGACTTTCTGCACAACTTTGTCTTTCAATGATTCAGGTTGAGGATTTTCTTTTTTTTCAACAACAGGAACAGATGCAGCCAAAACCGGTTCAGGTGTCTGTTGCTCTACCGACTCAATAATGGTAGGTGCTTTAAAAAGATGGTCATAACATGCTAAACGATCTGCATTGGATACCAAAGCCACGCACGCTTCTGCTGTTGCAGGATTTGCTGGTGCCGTTTGTGCATATGCCAATGACGTAGTAAGTGAACTGAGTATCGTAACAACACTCAGCCCAAGATGACTACGTTCAAATGATTTGAACGCCATAGATGTCTCCAACTTTTCTTTTAATTAACTTGTTGAATCTCAAAACCAAGCTTTTGTAGAGCTTCACGCTTTGCAAATGGAGCAACAACGGCTTTAACTGGTTTTTGCTCAAGTAAATATTGTCTAGCAACACGCTGCAAATCAGCCAAAGTTACGCTTAACAAACGTTCACGTAGTAATTTGCGGAATTTTGGTGTGCGTGCATGTAGATACGCATAACAAGCAGTAATTGCTTCACCAGCAGGAGAACCAGGTTTATCCATACTTGCAACAAGACCTAAAATCGCTTCTTCTAACTGATATGGATACTGTTCACTATTCAATAACCATTGGACACTCGCTTCAAAATCATTGAATGTTTCTTCTAAGCGAGGATCACGGTAGCTGAAAAAACGGAATGAGCATGCGTTTCCATCATAGCTTGCCCCCCCACCATATGCACCGCCTTTTTCACGAATCGCACTATGTAAGAAACCATTACGTAAATAGGCCGCCAATACCATCAATGGCGCTGCATCAGCATGTGAAACATCTACAGCTTGATAGGCAGATGCACAAAATTGAACATTCGCTTGAATTAACCATGCTTCATCAGTATTGGTATCTACCCGCTCAATCTGGCTTAAAGTTACAGGCGTAAGATCAACCTCTAACTTATCCCATACATTTTGGATTTCTTCGACTAACCGATCGGACTGATGTTCTTCACATACTAATAAGAACTGTTTTGGTGCTTGTAATAATCTGCGATGTATTGCTTGTAATTCAGCAATTAATGCATCATAAGCCGCTTCGTCTTTTTCAACCTTACCCACAAGGTCACTCAGCCAGTTCAATGCGCCCAATCCCGTATTGTGGTAGTCACGGCGCGCCAATGCACTCATCTGACGTGAAGCCGTTTGCATTGCATAACTGTGCCCAGAACCAGATAAACGTGACTGCCAACGTGTTTTGCGTTGCTGTAATAACTCAATAATCCGATCTTTCTCATCAAATCGAAGCTTCTCAAACGCGAGTTTTAACAACTGAATCGCATCAAGTTTTTGTGTAAGTGATTTAGTTGTGAGTGTCAGCCAAGCACTAATACGATCTTTATCATCAACTTTACTTCGTAAAGAAGCCCCCATCCCCAAACCACCGCTCACAGCAGTTTGAATCTGTTGTAATTCAAGATAATTATACTCACCAGCACCAACTTCACCCATCAAAATAGATAGTAAATTGAAGTATGGAGATTGAACAATTTCATCCGGAATTTGAATCAAAACTTGTTGATAATAAATACCATTGGTTCCTGCATGATAAAGATTTAATGGAGTATCTTGACGATTACAAATAATTTCGCGCAGTTGACCTTGCACGATCTGTAAATCAGCAGGAATATCCTCCAAGCCAACTTTTGGCAATAACTCAAGATCATCAGGCGTATCTTGACGCTTTTTTAAGGCATCCGTTTTTTGCTGAATTTCGATTTTTTGTTCTTCAGTTAAGTTCGCAGTGATTTCAGCCAAACGAGCTTGTTCAGCTTCTTGTTCTTTTGCTGACTTAGTTGCATCAGGCACCAAGGTCATTTGTACACGATGAGAATTATCTAGCAAATGTGTCTGTATTAAATTTGACAGCCACATCGGATCTTTTAGCTCTTCTTTGACTTGCTCAATTGCTGAGTCCACATCCCAAACATGAATTGGATCATTGTGGTGAATTGCACTGCTTAAACCATTCAGAATCAAACTTAAACCATATGGTGTACCATCACCATTGATTTCACGCTGATGCAATTCAATTTGGTGAAGAATTGCATCTACCAAATCTTGATCAACAGGTTTTGATGCAACCTCACTTAAAACATTTAAAACACCATTTTTAAATGTTTCGGCATGTTCAGCATTTGAACCCTGCACGCCACAGTAGAAGGTCATTTCAAAATTACTATCATCAACCCCCATGATTGGTCCTGTTGATTGAGCATAACCACAGGTTTCTAAATAATGGCGCAATGGCGAGGCAGAGTTTTCTAATAAAATTCCTTCAACTAAGCGCATACCTAAACGTAACTTAATATCACTCGTTTCTGGTAACAACCAAGCCAATACATGATAGGTTTTGTCTTTTAGATCTTCACTATCAACCGCATAAGACTCAGTAACTGTAACGGGTGCTGTTAAACGCTTCTCTGGTTTTGAATATAAAGTGGTGCCTTGAGAAAATTTATGCAAAGCTAAATTTTCAAATTGTTCTTGTAGATCATATGCACTTTGGTTTCCAAAGGTCATAAATACGGCATTACTTGGATGATAATGAGTTTTATAAAAATCAACTAATTGCTCATAACTTAGATCTGGTATGTCTTTAGGATCACCACCAGAATTATAATGATATGTCGTTTCTGGGAATAAATGATGTGCAAGCTGATGATAAAGCTGATCTGTAGGAGCACTCATTGCCCCTTTCATTTCATTAAAAACAACACCTTTATAAACCGCTTGATCATTCTCAAGTTCAATTCGAATCCCTTCTTGAGCAAAATCCAATGGGTTTAGGTTTGCTGAGAAAGCTGCATCTAAATAGACGGATAATAAATTTTGAAAATCCTTCTTATTTTGTGTTGCAAATGGATAAGCTGTCCAATCAGCTGCCGTAAAAGCATTCATGAAAGTATTAAGAGAACGGCGAATCATTAAAAAGAATGGATCACGGACAGGAAATTTTTCAGAGCCGCATAGAGCTGTATGCTCTAAAATATGTGCTGTTCCTTTTGAATCCATGGGTTGTGTTCTAAACGCAACCAAAAATACATTTTCATCATGGCTGGTTGCTAAGTGATAGTGAACCGCACCTGTGACCTTGTGCTTATATTCTGAAACTTGAATATCGAGTGCTTCTACATGGTGTTGACGTAATAGCTGAAACGCTGGATGAGTCGTTTTAGCAATACTTTCAGAAACATCGACAGTCATATGATCTCCAATTTATCTATTTAAACAATTACTATTCAGAGTCTACCGAAGAATCGTAATCGATATCCATGTAAATTAGTCTATTTTTGTAGAAAAATTCATCGACTAAGCGATATTTTCGATGAATAAAGCCATTCACTCAACACCTGATTTTTTTTCAACAACCTACAGTAATCTTGAGCATTAGTGTAAACTTTATGTTTTGATTTTTAGTGTGATGAAAAACATGGTAACTGTTGATCTTTTTGCAATTGGGAATGCACTCATAGACCAAGAATTTAAAGTCTCAAATGAGTTCTTGACAGAACATACTTTGCAAAAAGGCACAATGCAGTTAGCTGATGGTGAGACTCAATCTGCCTTATATCAAAAACTACAAGATACGCAAACTTATAAAGGACAAGCAAGTGGTGGTTCAGCTGCAAATACAACCGTTGCCTTTAGCGCATTAGGTGGCAGTGCATTTTATGGTTGTCGCGTTGGGAACGATGAGCTTGGCTCAATTTACTTAAATGGCTTAAACGAAGCTGGCATTAAAACCACTGCAAAATCAATTAGTGAAGGTATCACTGGTACATGCATGGTACTCATCAGTCCAGATTCTGAGCGTACCATGCAAACCTATTTAGGTATCACAGCTGAACTATCAGATGAACAAATTGATTTTGAACCATTGAAAACTGCTAAATGGCTTTATATTGAAGGTTATCTATCAACCAGTGAAACAGCACGAGAAGCCGTAAAACAAGCGCGCCAAATCGCTAGAGAACATGGTGTTAAGATCGCTCTTTCTCTTTCAGATCCAGCAATGGTGCAATATGCTCGTACTGGGCTTGAAGAACTATTGGGTGATGGCGTTGATTTATTGTTTTGCAACGAACAAGAAGCGTTGATGTTTAGCGAGACTGATAATCTCAACGATGCTATTGAAGTTTTAAAAATCAAAAATCAACATATTGTGATTACTCAAGGTGCAAATGGTGCAATGATCATTGATCCAGCACAACAATTCCATGTTGCTGGTCGACATGTTGAAGCAGTAGATGCTAACGGCGCTGGTGATGCTTTTTCTGGGGCGTTCTTGTATGCAATCAATGCAGGGCTGAGCCTAGAAGCGGCTGCACAACTTTCAATTTTGATATCAAGCGAAGTTGTTGCCCAATTTGGCCCACGTTTATCAGTCGATCATTACGCTAAACTTTTTGAGCAGTTTAAAACCACACAACAGGAATGTGCTTAACATGGAAAAGATTTGCATGACTGAAGAAGTCCCTGAACGTGAATCGCGTGCGTTTGACACAATGAAAGGGACAACTATTTTTATTACTCAAAAGGATGGTGGTTTTTACGCTTATCAAAACGTATGCCCACATTTGCAAACCGAACTAGAGTATTTAGAAAATCAGTTCTTAGATCAAGATCGTGAATACATACAATGTTCTACTCATGGTGCACTATTCTCAGTTGAAACTGGTGAATGTATTTCTGGACCATGTCTTGGTGACTTCCTTGAAAAAGTTAATTTGGAAGTCCACTCTGATGGTGGTATTTATATTGTTGATTAATTCTTAAATTAGTATTCTGCTATGACTGAGTTTTTTCTAAACTATTATTTGATGCCCTTTCACATGAGTGTAGTTGCTCTGATTGCGCTCAGCATAGCAGAAACTATTGGTATTTTGATTGGATTACGTCCAAGCTATTTAGTGAAAAAACTGACTCCTGAATGGATTCTAAACTCACCTCTCTTAGACGTTAAATTTTCAAAATATCTCATCGTTGTTTTCTTACTGATTAACTTTAGTTTTGCAGGCTATTTTTTAGAACTCTCTTTTTTTGCAATTCAACATTATTTTATCTCCCCTTATTATTTATTTATTCCAGCATTAATTATCGACATATTTTTTACGGTTTTTATGATTCACTGCCTAGATCAAGTCATTAAACCTAAAGTCACTCACACCCATGCCAATCTTATCGGTCGCTTAGCAACAGTCTCCACAGGCAATGCACGCCCGGGTTTTTCCGCTCAAGCTCGTGTTCGTGATGAATTTGGGCAGCTGTATTATGTACAAGTTGAACCAGAGTATGGTGAGTTAGAGCTACAATCCCAAGTGTTATTAATAAGTCAAAGATCAAATGCACACTATCTTGCAAAAAAAATATCCACTTCAAATAAGCTCTTTACAGCGGATTAAAGAGACCAAAGCGTATTTCACCCACCCTGATGTTACAAAAAACAACAATAAAACATCCTAAAACATCTTCTCTTGTTGCTTTTTTAGCTCTGATCAAACTTATAAAAATAGCCAAAACAATTTTCTCATTTATTCTCTCCTAGAAAACATAGTATTTCACTCGGTTTAAAACATTTTAAATCTCTAATCTGTACATTTTCAAGTACAGATACACAACTCTATGTAAAAATTAAAATTTATTAAATACCCACCATTTTAATCAACTTATTAATTTCATTAAAAACAGATACCCAACCATTTAAGTTTGGATTAATTATTTAAATATAAGCATTTTAGTCAGATTTAAAATAAATAACCAACTATTTTAATAAGGAATCACTATACAATAAAACATAATAAATATATCACCTTGATTATCATATGTATTTTTCAAAACACTCATTTAAAATACATTTAAATTTTATTTTTATTTTTATTTAGTAAATAATACAAATATCTTCACTTTAATATGAATCCAGTTTTATGAACACAAGTTCTCAAAACTCAAATCGGCGATTAATTCGAGAAATCACGGTTATCCTTATTATTAAAGTAATCCTTCTCATGGTAATTAAACACGTCTGGTTTGATGCACCAACAATTCCAAAAGATTTTAACAATCAAGTTGCCGAGCGTATTGCTGGTAACTTATCCAACACTCAGGAGACACGTTGATGATTTCTGAAAGCGTGGTCGATCTTTCGCGGTTCCAATTTGCAATGACTGCGATGTATCACTTCATTTTTGTCCCTTTAACTTTAGGTCTTGCTTTTATCCTTGCCATTATGGAAACCACCTATGTGATTTCCGGAAAGGAAATTTATAAAGATATGACCAAGTTTTGGGGAAAACTTTTTGGGATTAATTTTGCTTTAGGTGTCACCACTGGACTAACGATGGAATTCCAGTTTGGAACGAACTGGGCATATTACTCTCACTATGTCGGGGATATTTTCGGAGCACCGCTGGCAATTGAAGGCTTAATGGCTTTCTTCTTAGAATCTACCTTTATTGGATTATTCTTTTTTGGCTGGGATCGCCTCTCAAAATTTCAGCATTTAGGAGTAACTTGGTTAGTCGCAATCGGTTCTAATATGTCTGCATTATGGATCCTGATCGCAAATGGTTGGATGCAAAACCCAGTCGGCGCTGCATTTAATTATGAAACTATGCGTATGGAGCTCGTAGACTTTGCAGCCTTGATTTTCAACCCAGTCGCTCAGGTTAAATTTGTACATACTGTATCTGCTGGTTATGTGACTGGCGCCATCTTTGTTTTAGCGATCTCTAGCTATTACTTATTGAAAAAACAGGATTTACCTTTTGCACGTCGTTCTTTCGCTATTGCAGCTATCTTTGGTTTAGCATCTACTTTATCTGTCATTTTACTCGGTGATGAATCAGGTTATGAACTCGGTGATGTTCAGAAAACTAAACTTGCGGCTATTGAAGCTGAATGGCATACAGAACCAGCACCTGCTGCATTCACCTTATTTGGTATTCCAAACCAAGAAAAAATGCGGACTGACTATGCCATTAAAATCCCTTATGTCATGGGCATTATTGCTACACGTTCCACTGACAAAGAAGTAACGGGTATTCATGATCTCATGAAACAACATGAGGTACGTATTCGTAACGGTATGGTGGCATATAGCGAATTAGAAAAACTACGTGCGGGTGATCGCTCACCAGAGTTACTTGCATCATTTGAGCAAAATCAGAAAGACCTTGGTTATGGCCTTTTATTAAAGAAATATACGCCAAATGTTGTTGATGCAACTGAAGCTCACATTCAGGCAGCGACCAAAGATACCATTCCAAATGTTGCAGCTTTGTTCTTTTCATTCCGTGCTATGGTTGCTTCTGGCTTTTTGATGCTTCTACTCTTCATCTTGGCAACTTGGGCAGTGGCTAAACGCAATGCTGAAGATAAACCATGGTTACTCAAATTTGCATTATTCTCTCTCCCACTACCATGGATTGCGGCTCAAACAGGTTGGTATGTTGCTGAAGGTGGTCGTCAACCGTGGTCAATTGGTGAAATTTTGCCAACACACTTGTCTGCATCTAGTATCAGCGCAGGTGATGTATGGGGGTCGATTATCGCTCTCGCTGCTTTCTATACAGTTCTTCTCATCATCGAAATGTATTTGATGATCAAGTTTGCACGTCTAGGTCCAAGTTCTTTACACACTGGTAAGTATCACTTTGAAAAACTTGAAGCAAAATCAGTGGAGGCTCAACCATGATCGAATATGAATTACTCAAAATTATTTGGTGGGTATTGGTTGGTGTATTGCTTATCGGCTTTGCACTCACCGATGGCTTCGACATGGGGGCAATGGCCCTGATGCCATTTGTCGGTAAAACAGACAATGAACGACGTGCTGCAATCAATACTATTGCACCTCACTGGGATGGTAACCAAGTTTGGTTTATTACCGCCGGTGGTGCGTTATTTGCAGCATGGCCAATGGTTTATGCAGTTGCCTTTTCAGGTATGTATTGGGCATTACTACTGGTCCTGTTTGCACTATTTCTACGACCCGTTGGCTTTGACTATCGGTCTAAATTAGAAAACACACAATGGCGTACGTCATGGGATTGGGGGTTATGTTTAGGTGGTGCTGTTCCTGCTTTAGTCTTCGGTGTGGCTTTTGGTAATTTGTTCTTAGGTGTTCCATTTGGTTTAGACGAAACTCTACGTTCCCAATATACGGGTAGCTTCTTTGCTCTCTTAAATCCGTTTGCATTAGTTTGCGGTATTGTGAGCTTATCCATGCTTTGCGCTCATGGTGGTTCATGGTTGATGTTACGTACAGATGGAGATTTATTTCATCGTTCTGCCAAAGCAACACAACTGATGGCCGCTATTTTTCTTGCCTGCTTCCTTGTAGCAGGTGCATGGTTATACTTCGGCAGTATTGAGGGTTATAGCTATGCCACTGCTATCGACACCAATGCCGCACTCAACCCTCTTGCAAAAGAAGTTGTGACGAATGCAAACCATGGCTGGATGAATAATTACTCAACCTACCCAATCACGATTGCCGCACCTGTTGCAGCCATTTTAGGTGCAATACTTGCACTGATCAGTGCAGGCAAACAAAAAGCCGCTATTACCTTTACAGGCACAAGCTTAATGATCGTAGGTGCGATTCTTACAGCTGGATTTGCACTATTCCCATTCCTGTTACCATCCAATATTGATCCAACCTCTAGTTTAACAATGTGGGATGCTGTATCTAGCCATAAAACGCTCGGAGTGATGACGGTTGCTGCTTGTATTTTTGTTCCACTCATTTTGATCTACACCTCTTGGTCTTATTACAAAATGTGGGGCGTTATTACCAACAAACACATTGAAGAAAATTCACATAGTTTGTACTGATTGAGGAGCAATGAGATGTGGTACTTTGCATGGATCCTAGGCATTTTGATGGCATGTTTTGCGGGTGTACTCAGTGCACTATATATCGAACATCATCAAAATCTAGATGAGGAATCCTAAAATGGCAAAAGCAATGGCAACACCGAAAAATAGTAAAGCGCATATATTTGCAATGACCATTTCGTTTCTGTTGGCATTGCCACTCGCAGCTATTTTATTAGTACATCCTGCATTAATGTTAGATGCTAACGGGCATTACAATCATAGTCTACTGATGTTAGTGATGATTGGAATTTCTGGTGGCTTTATTCATGGTGTAGGATTTATTCCCAAGTTTTGGTTATGGAAATGGTTATTCAGTCCATATGTTGCATGGCCACTCATGATTTTAGGCTATTATATTTGGGTCGGTAATTAAAGCTTATACAACGATCAAGTAAAGAGGCATTTTGGATTAAATTCGAAATGCCTCTTTTTAATACTAGCTACATACAATGAAATTTATATGTAATTACAATGTATATCTTAATTTCTTAATTCAACAAGTTGAATAAGTGTCAGAGGTAAGCCAACTTCCGCATCAAAATATAGAAAGATGTGTTTATCACCTTCTAACTTTTAAGCTCATCATTTCTTCATTATATCTTTTCAATAAAAAAGCCGATGATAACATCGGCCTCACAAAACTATAAATAAATAGGTTAGTTACTTTGACCAGCTAACCATGTCATAAATTTTTGACGCTCTGCTTTAGAAGCTTTTTGCCACAACTCAATCAATTGCTGATCAGTGGTTGTTCTATTAGCCGTACTGGATGTTGTTAAAATTGGTGCGACAGGCTCTATTGTTGGCTTTGCACCTGCGTATACAGCTGCTGGCTGATTAGCGGTATTATTTTTATTCTTTTGAGTTAGATCAAGTGTACGGCTTAACAAGCCATTACCAGTGAACCAAGGTTTTGCCTCATTATTAGCACCAGTTTGTTGTACGATCAATTTCTTATTTTGATCATAAAGTGCAACTGTAGGCTGTTCGGCATATTTTTTTGCAGCTTCAAAGTCTTTTGGAGCATTGACCAAACCCAAGCGATAGCTTTGGTTATCTTTTAAATTTGGAGCTTGAATAGTTACAACACCCGATCTCACGATGTCATGCTCACCACTTAAATGCTCAAAATACTCGCGATATCGAACATTAAGAGTTAAGTCACCGGCATCAACTTGATAGTTATTTTTACTTGAAGGTAATAAACCAGAATTTACTTCTTGACCATTTACCGCAACAATAACAATTTCTTCAGGCGCGGTGATTGTAACCGCTGAAAAAACGGAACCACTAAATAACAACCCTAAAGCAGCAATACCAACTCTTAAAGACATTAGACTTTTCTCGATATAAACTATTTATGAAACCGTATGCACTATGCTACGAGATTATGACTATTTTATGACAACAAGGCGAATGACCTGTCTTAAGCCTTTTACCATCAAGTAATATATACCTCATATTTGCCGTCAAAGACCATACCACTTGTGTCCAATCTTACTATTTTTCTTATTGCAAAAAAAAGAGCGCATCAAGCGCCCTTCTTATTTAACAACCACTTAATACTTAGTTAAAAGTTTTAAAGCGTGCTGCATCATCCATATAGGTCTTTTCACCTGCTGGTGCTTCAATTGAACCAAATACAAGCTGAGCACGCAATTTCCAGTTTGCTGGAATAGCAAAAGTTTCTGCAACTTCTTCGTCAATGATTGGGTTGTAATGCTGCAATGAAGCACCGATACCCATTTCAGCTAACGCAGTCCAGGTCGCAAATTGTGCAATGGCACTTGAATGCTCTGACCATACTGGGAAGTTATCTGCATACAATGCAAATTGTTCTTGTAAACCTTTTACAACATCTTGATCTTCATAAAATAGTGCTGTACCAAAGCCAGCAGCAAAACTATCAATTTTTGCATTGGTGCTTTCAAATGCTTCAGCTGGTACGATTTTACGTAATGTTTCACGCACAATATTCCAGAAATTTGTATGTGACGCACCATATAAAGTCACAACACGCGAGGTTTGTGAGTTAAAAGATGATGGGCTTTGCTTTACAGCCTCACGAATGGTTTCTTCAATTGTTGCTTGATCAACAGAAACATTTTTACCAATGGCATAGATTGTACGGCGTGCTTTGATGCTATTTAAAAAGTTACTCATGTTGTTATTCCTACCTGTACCCGATGGGAGTTATCTTGGATTGAATGTAGTGTATAACGACTCATTTTCCTGTAATAGTCCAAAAAACATAACAGATCGTTTCGTTTTTGAAACAATACTATGATTTTTAGTCTATAAAAAAGGCCCCATTTATATGGGGCCTTTTTTAGCATTCATTGTGATTACTTATCTGTTTCAAACAAAGCTGCTACAAATGACTTAGCTGAAAATGGACGTAAGTCGTCAATCTTCTCGCCCACACCAATATAACGGATCGGGACATGAGTACGGCTTGCAATATTGAAAAGCACGCCACCTTTTGCTGTACCATCTAATTTGGTAATTGTAATGCCCGTTAATCCAACTGCTTCATCGAACAATTGCACTTGGTTAATCGCATTTTGACCTGTACCCGCATCAACAATCAACATAATCTCATGTGGTGCAGTTGCATCAATCTTCTGCATTACGCGTTTTACTTTTTTAAGCTCTTCCATAAGATTTGCTTTATTTTGCAAACGGCCAGCCGTATCTGCAATCAAGACATCAATCCCTTTAGCACGAGCACTTTCAAAAGCATCAAAAATCACTGAGGCACTATCAGCCCCATGACCTTGAGCAACAACAGGGATGTCATTACGCTCTCCCCAAATTTGTAATTGCTCTGTGGCAGCCGCACGGAAAGTATCACCCGCAGCCAACATCACTTTCTTACCTTCACCCTGTAAGCGTTTTGCAAGTTTACCAATGGTTGTCGTTTTACCCACACCATTTACACCGACCATAAGAATTACATAAGGGGATTTATTTGGGTCAATATGTAAGGGTTTAACTCGCGGAGCAAGCAATGCAACTAATTCTTCTTGCAAAGCTTTATACAATGCGTGTGAATAAATCAAATCACCACGCGCTGTTCGTTCTGTCAAGTTTGCAATAATCGTTTTAGTTGCATCAACACCAATATCAGCAACCAATAATTGCTCTTCAACTTCTTCTAATAATTCATCATCAATTTCTTTACCGCCAATCAAAATGTTTACCATACCGTCAGTAAAACTACGACGTGTTTTGGTTAAACCATCTTTCATACGACCAAAGAAACCTGTTGATTTCTCTCCTTCAGCTGCAGGTACAACTTCTTCAGCTATGACTGGTGGCGTATTTTCAACAGTTTTTGCAACAGGTTCGATAATGGGAACATCGACAGCAGGTAAACTCGGCAATGTAACATCATCATCACCGATGTCAGCATCTATCAAGAATTTATTTTGCATATTCGATTGCTGTTGCATGTCGATTCCTTGAGAATAAAGCAGCTTTTAAAAGATCGTCAGTCTAGCACAAATTGATTTCATTTTCCCGATTGGCATAAACCATTCATTTATCATTAGAAATGGTGGTTTAAAACTACTCATCTTCTTGTGCCATCGCTGGGTATTGTTTGATCCGATTTGATTCAAATTGATATGCATGCATAAGCCGTAAATAACTAATTTTTTGAATCTGAGGATGACTTAAGATTTCTTTTGCCATCAACTGGGTTTTAGGGTGGCTTGCTTGTAGAGACAACTGAACTACATGATCAACTTGTAGATTGTTCACTGGGCGCAATAAGGCTTTATAGCCAACGATAAAAAAGGACAAAATCATAACAATGACCAGAATATTAAAAAATCGGTCAAGTCTTGGTCCATACTTGGACTGCAAAATTTTATGTTTAGAAATGATAGACAACATAACCAACCTCAGTGTTATGAAGCAGTGTATGTATCTACCTCACTTAGAGCAAGTATCAACGTCAATCAACAATAAGCAAAGCGTGCGTTAAAGACTGTTTTTCAATCAATAACGCAACATATACTCAGATATTTAAGAGATTAACTCGTCAACGTACGCACAAAAGCAAAGTACAAAATAAATGCGATAATCAGCAAAGTTATAAATATCGCAAACATTCCAACACCACTTTCAGCGTCTGCGGGGTGCAAATCATCTTCATCTGCAATTCGAAGTAACTCACCATTATAAATTTCATAAAAGCGATCTTTTTCTTCTGGACTAAGATTTATCGCAAAATCATAAACACGCTTACGTTGTGCTAAACAATAATCGCCAAGATGAATCTCTTGATGAAAAACGGCCTCGTCAAGTAACTTACGATGATGATGTGCTAAGGCAATAATTTGGTTCTCAGTTGGTGGCATATCAAAACTTAAACCATCAATTGTATGTGACATATTTTTCTCCTTTTCTATTCTTCTCACTTTGATTTTACTTAAAATTATTTGTAGAGAATGTTTCATCGTGTAAGCTTCTTTTAAAAGTAAATAAAGATCTGTTCAGTCACGATAGTTATTTGACAATTCAATTAATTTTGTCATAATAACTTCACAAACAAGTGATAAATTAGCTTAAATTCAGAGCAATGTAGCTTTGAATAGAATATGCGGTAATCATAATTAAAATAAGGAGTTATATATGATTCAACATTTTACACAACATGAACTAGAGCATGTGTATGCAAATGCGGTAAATACAATTCAATCGCAAAAAAACTTTCAAGACGCTGTAAAAGATCTTGAACAAGTTGCACAAGCAGGTCACGGTAAAGCAGCTTTATTTCTAGCAGAATTGTACTATCAAGGTTTTCGAGTAGAGCGAGACTCTTTGAAAGCCCAATACTGGCAAAAGATGGCAACCCTACAAGCATAAAGAAACGTCACTTAGGTGGCGTTTTTTTATGCCTGATTATTTATAATACATTTTTCAAATAGAGACTACGCACTTCGTTTGTCTTGCGCTACACCAAAGCTACAATCGCTTTGCTTCGCTCAGGTGGCGTTTTTTTATGCCTGATTATTTATAATACATTTTTCAAATAGAGACTACGCACTTCGTTTGTCTTATGTTATCAAAGTTCTAGTTACTTCCCCTCCATAAGGTTTGCATCACCTAGAATATTTGCTTACGATTTTGATGAACAGTTTAAACATAAATGCCATCTAGATTTCTTATAATAAAACATAAGTTTAAATAAGCTCAGTTTAACAACATGTATCGGTTCAATCATTTCAAACCAGTATCGCGAGAGTTGATGATTAAGATATCAATTCTAAAAACAATGATGTATTGCGGAGCACTTTGGGGTCTTTATCACGATGGTTGGGCAATTAAGTCTGATCAAAATGGACATGTATTTCCTTTCTGGCTCAATGGTGTGCAGGCACATCGTTATGCCCAATCAAATTGGAAACATTATAAACCTCGTAAGATCACATCGAAGGACTTCCATGAGTCCTTACTTCCATTACTTACACGTTTGCAAGTAGAGCCTGCTCTATTTAATTCATCACATTGCAAATTTAAACTCTCTACACAGCAGATGCAGCACTTTTTCTTTATGCATCATCAAACAGCTATTGCTGTTTAGATCAAATTAAGGATACTAAGGTGTACTTTTATTCCAAATATGCTCAAAAAGTCACCACTGAACTGCAATAAGGGCTTTGCAATTAAAAAAAATACCGTTAAGTTAAATGAAAACGACAATACAACATAGGTGGATAAACAATGACAATCGTTGCTCAAGTCATCAAAAATAAAGCTGAACAATCTATTTTTACAATCTCACCAAATTCGACTGTACTTGAAGCAATTAAAATTATGGCCGACAAAGGCGTTGGTGCTTTAGTCGTTGCAGAAGATGAAAAAGTCATTGGAATTTTTTCTGAACGTGACTATACCCGTAAGATTGCTTTGATGGAGCGTTCATCAAATAGTACGTTGGTTGCGGATATTATGACCTCTAAAGTCATCACCGTAAGTTTAAACAACACAGTTGAAGAGTGTTTACAGCTGATGACTGATCGCCATTTACGTCATTTACCAGTATTAGAAAATGACAAGCTGGTTGGTTTTATTTCAATTGGCGATTTAGTTAAAGCCGCAATGGAAGATCAACGTATTTTGATTGAACAGCTACAACAATATATTTCAGGTTAAATCCCTAAATCAGAAAAAAGGGCAATTTTATATTGCCCTTTTTTATAGAAATAAAACTTATGCTGTCAGGAAATTACGAATAGCAGGAACCAAACGTTGTAATAATTCATCTGCTTGTACTTGAGTCATATTCAATGGTGGTAATAAACGCACCACAGATCCCGCAGTTACATTAATAATCAATTTATACTCGTCACGTGCAATTGCGACTAGCTCAGCACAATCTTTCGGTAATTGAATGCCAATCATCATACCAAAACCACGTACTTGGACATTATTTTCAGCGAGTTGAGCTCTTAATTGATCAACGATATACGCCCCAACCGTAGCTGCATTCTCTACCGCATTTTCTTGTTGAATCGTATCAATTACAGTATAAACCACACGTGAACCCAATACAGTTCCACCATAAGTAGAACCGTGACTGCCCGCACCCAGCAATCCAACTGCTTTCCCTTGTGTCATCACTGCACCGACTGGAAATCCATTACCTAAACCTTTGGCAGTTGTCATCACATCAGGAATAATATTGGTGTGTTGATAAGCAAAATACTTACCAGTACGACCATTCCCAGTTTGAATCTCATCAAGCATCATGAGCCAATTATGTTGATTACACAACGCACGTACTTCTTCGAGATAACTAAAGCCTTGTGGTGCAGTATTGACACCACCCTCACCTTGAATTGGCTCAATCAAGATTGCAACAATATCTGGATGATGAATCGCTGCTTCTTGAATCGCTTCAATATCCCCAAAAGGCACACGAACAAAACCATCGACTAATGGAGCAAAACCTTCCTGAACTTTCTTATTACCTGTCGCAGACAAAGTTGCCAATGTACGTCCATGGAAAGACTGCTCAGCTACGATAATTTTAGGATTTGAAATACCTTGTTGTGCCCCAAACTTACGTGCAATTTTAATTGCACCCTCATTTGACTCGGCACCACTGTTCGAAAAGAAAATTTCTTCCATTCCAGAGACTTCAGCAAGTTTCTGCGCTGCTGCAGTTTGCCAAGGGATTTCAAATAAATTACTAGTGTGCACTAATGTTGCAGCTTGTTCTGCTATAGCAGATGCAATGACTGGATGTGCATGCCCCAAACCACATACTGCGATTCCTGTCAAAGCATCGAGATATTCGGTACCATCTGCTGTATATAAATACGCCCCTCGTCCTCGCACAAAACTGATCGCTTGGCGACCATAGGTTGCCATAAGATGAGACGGTTGATCAGGTTGCACAGGAGCAAGAGTAATATTTGTCATAACAAACTCAATCTATCAGTAGTTGTGTTGAAAAAAGTTATATAAGCAAAAACTTGCCTAGATTGAAAGCATAAACTCACATTTATACAAGAAAAATCTTGGGCAATGCTCGGCGAAGCGATTTTTTTAGGTATATAATGTCCGAAGTTTAGTTGAGGATCTATCTAATGACGGAACAAGCGCGTGATACAGTAGCGTTAATTCGTGATCAAATTGCGAAACACCCTGTTTTACTTTACATGAAAGGCACTCCACAATTCCCGCAATGTGGTTTTTCTGCTCGCGCAGTAGAAGCACTTAGCCAAATTGGTCGTCCATTTGCCTATGTAAATATTTTGGAAAATCAAGATATTCGTGCAACTTTACCACAAATTGCGAACTGGCCAACTTTCCCACAATTATGGATCAATGGCGAGTTAATTGGTGGTAGCGATATCATGCTTGAAATGTTCCAAAATGGCGAATTAAAGCCATTAGTTGAACAGTATAGCCCAGCGCCTGAAGCATAAGCTATCAAGCAAAAAGCCAATCATATGATTGGCTTTTTTATTGGAAATTGAGAATAGAAAGTCTTACTCTTTACTAAACCCGATATAACGAAACATCCCTTCCACGCCCAAATCTGCTTTAAAAATCTGTATATTTAAGTATTTTGCCTGAGTCACTGTTGCATAGATGTTCATATTGGGATCATCGTGAATTTCATCCACTGATTGAGACAAAGCTGCTTCAAAACGATCAGCAATGAACTCAAACCCTAAATCCATTGCCATAAACAAAGTATGTTCACATGGTTGTATATATTGCTCTTGCGTCCAATCTAAAACTGCTTGGTCACAATAAGGACAGCTAATATTCGCACTAGCATCAGATACTTCAAAGAGTTGATAAGTCATATTTATCGATCATAAAAATTTTCTGAATTATAAAGGACTTTTTACTTCACAAAAAATATCGAATACGCTCTTATTTTTGCAACGACAAATCTATAAAATATCGAATGTTGCAGAAATGGAATTGAATAATGCTAACCGATTTAGATGATTTTTACTGTTTTGCGCTAGTCGTTGAACATGGTGGGTTTAGTGCGGCTGAACGCGCAACTGATATTCCAAAATCAAAACTCAGTCGGCGCGTTTACAACCTCGAAGAGCAACTCGGTGTACGTCTAATTCAGCGTAGTTCTCGACATTTTGCAGTTACAGATATTGGTATGGATGTCTATCGTCATGCACAGGTCATGATGAATGCTGCACAAGCTGCACATGATGTAGTCAACCATTTAAGCAGTGAGCCCAGAGGTGTAATTAAAGTCAGTGTGCCCGTAGACATAGCTCAAAATCAAATGGCCAAAATCCTACCAACCTTTTTAAAAAGATACCCTGAAGTACGAGTACAAATGTTGGTTAGTAATCGGCGAGTTGATGTGATTAATGAAGGAATTGATCTCGCGCTACGTGTCCGCTCAAAACTTGATGAAGATCCAAACTTGGTCTTAAGACAATTTGAAACGATCGAACAACGTCTTTTTGCAAGTCAAGCTTATTTAAACGAGTTTGGCCATGTAACTGCTCCCGAACAACTCACAGAACACCGTATCATTAGCATGTCTGAAGATCATCTTGATCAACAGTTTTTACTATCGGGACCGAATAATATTCAAAAGAAAATTAAAGTAAATCCCGTCATTATGGGCTCAAACTTATTAATGCTGACTGAGTTGGCCAGCCAAAACTGTGGTATTGCATTATTACCGGATAGCATTGCCCAAGACTTTGTCGAATCTGGACAACTTGTCAGAGTACTACCAGAATGGACCGCACCCCACGGTATTTTCCATGCCGTTTATCCTTCACGTCGGGGTTTGCTTCCTGCAGTACGTGTTTTTATTGATTATTTAGTAGAAGAATTAGCTCAGTGTGCAACAAAAAAGGTTCTGTCTTAAACCGAACCTTTTTTGTTTATTTAACAATCGAATAAATATTAAACAGGCGGATAATTTCCTGTTCCATTTGGCCATGGAGTGAGTAGCTCAAAACCGTCATCAGTCACTGCAACCATGTGTTCCCATTGTGCAGATAAAGATTTATCTTGTGTGATAACAGTCCAACCATCGTTTAATTCTTTCACAAAAGGTTTTCCTGCATTTACCATCGGCTCAATAGTAAATACCATTCCTTTCTTTAACACCATACCCTGGCCTTTTTGCCCATAATGCAAAATATTTGGCTGCTCATGATAAACACGTCCGATACCATGCCCACAATACTCACGAACGATGCTATAACCCTCTCGATGAGCCACAGATTGAATCGCGTAACCAATATCCCCTAAAGTCGCACCTGGTTTGACTGTATGAATACCAGCTAACATTGCTTCATAGGTGGTTTCAACTAGTTTTTTAGCTGCTGGACTTGGCTCACCCACAAAATACATACGACTTGTATCACCAAAATATCCATCTTTAATCACTGCAACATCGATATTTAAAATATCACCATCCTGTAGAATCTTCTTTGCAGAAGGAATCGCATGACAGACTTCTTCATTAACAGAAATACAAGTGGTTTTGGTAAAGCCATGATAGCCCACATTTGCAGGGACAACCTGTAATGTATTTACGATGTAATCATTACAGATATCATCTAAATACTCCGTTGAAACGCCGGGTTTAATATAAGGTCCGATCATTTCTAATACTTGTGCCGCCAAACGCCCCGAGATACGTAGTTTCTCGATATCTTGTTCTGTCTTAATGGTCACAGTAGAAGCTCTCATTCGAGATATTCCTTATAAAAAACAATTTCAGTTCAGAAATGTAGCAAAAAAAGCCACAATTAAGTATGCGTTGTAGTTTTACGCTTCAAAAGAAAAATCTTCAATCATTTTATGACGAAAATAACACTTTTATTTTACATTTAATTTCAATGACAATTATAGAGAAAAACAATAACCTATTAAATCTGCTGCACTTTTAAACACTTATCGACAATTCAAATCCAACAAAATCATATTTTGATTTTTATGCGTTCTTTTTAGTCAAAAATAAACCAGTTTTCACATAAAATTGGTTTCAATTGATCATCTTTCTGTTCTAAAATCCGCACTTTTATTAAATCATCCCGCTTTTATGAATCAACTCCGTACAGGAGATATTATTGCCTTAGGTTTTATGACCTTTGCACTGTTTATTGGTGCTGGTAATATTATTTTTCCACCAATTGTTGCTCAACAAGCTGGTGAACATGTATGGCTAGCTGCTTTTGGATTTTTAATCACCGCAGTAGGTCTACCTGTTATCACAATTATGGCTTTGTCTCGCATGCAAGGCTCAATTGAAATCATCAGCTCTCCCTTAGGACGTTTTTCGAGTTTACTTCTCACGATCGTCTGTTACCTAACAGTAGGACCATTGTTTGCTACGCCACGCACGGCGACCGTTTCTTATGAGATTGGCTTTGCACCTTATTTTGGAACATCAAGCAGTAGTCTTTTCATCTACAGTATCATTTATTTTGTTTTTGTCATGGCTGTGTCTTTGTACCCAAACAAACTCTTAGATACTGTCGGCCATGTACTTGCGCCATTAAAAATCATTGCCCTAGCCATCTTAGGTATTGCAGCATTTGCGATCCCAACAGGAATGATCTCTCCCCCGATCAACAACTATATTGCAAGCCCAATATCAGAAGGTTTTGTAAGTGGTTATCTAACCATGGATACCTTAGGTGCACTTGTATTTGGTATTGTGATCATTCAAGCAATTCATTCACGTGGAGTCACTGATTCTAAACTTATTACTAAATACGCCATCATTGCGAGTTTAATTGCAGGTCTTGGCTTAACTCTGGTTTATATCAGCTTATTTAAACTTGGTTTAGGTAGCCATGAGGTTGCAGCCAATGCAGACAATGGCGCAATCATCTTGCATGCTTACGTCCAACATGCATTTGGTGATTATGGTTCTTATTTTCTCACTGGTTTAATTTTCTTAGCCTGTATGGTCACTGCTATTGGTTTGACCTGTGCATGTGCCGAATACTTCACTGAGTTAACAGGTTTACCATATAAGTTATTGGTCTTCATTCTCACAGGCTTGTCTTTATTAATTTCAAATCTTGGTCTAACCAAATTGATTGCTTTCTCTGTTCCAGTGTTAAGTGCAATTTACCCACCTGCAATTGTGGTCATCATGCTGAGTTTCTTCTGGAAATATTGGAAAAAGCCTTCTCTTGTTGTTGGCTCAGTAACAGCGATTGCTTTCTTTTTTGGAATTATTGAGGCCATAAAAGCTGCAGGTTTTGAAACATATTTACCTACTTTTATCGAGCAATTACCATTAAATGAACAAAATCTTGCATGGTTACTTCCATCCTTAATTGTTCTCGTATTTGCAATTGTTATAGATCGAGTGATTACGATCAAAAACTAAAGTGATTTGTCGTTAAAATGATGTTTTACCCAAACATGATTTTAGCTATACAAAAAATGTTCTTTTATCCAATGTCCATTTTTTGTTTACGACAAATCATTTTACTTGAAATAAATTCAAAATGATCAAAGCATGGATTTATACATCACGACCAAACGAATAAGCATTTTCAAACAAGCCTCAAGGATATAAAAACAACCTTTATTTAACAATTAAATAAGCGAAATTCACATAATAAATACCAAAAACTTATATAAATCAATCTAGATATATAGTTTTCATAAAAAAGAATGTATTTAGCTATTGAAAAGTTTAGAGAATCCAAGTACAACTTTAATAATAATTCCGACAAAAACACATGGTTTTGTCATCGCAACAAGGAGGGATGGAGATGTTATCAATACATTTCAACAAGCAAGTCTTCATTAACACTCTGAAGACCAATGACTCAATTATTTATGCTATTACGACATTAGCCCTAATGGCAACGCTCTTATTTCAAGGTGCAATTAAAGGCAATTTAAAACCTGAATATTTTGCTTATGCATTAATTGTTTCACTGGCATTTTGCGTCTGGGCTATTGTAGATCAGAAATTTAGACAATTAAGTCTTGCACGTAAGAAAAATTCTTTAGGAAAAATGGATGAGTGATCATCCATTTTTTTAATTCATAAAACGTAAAACCGTCCCTAATAACAACACACCTGTTGCACCAAGTTCAACCATAATCAAAGCCAACATCATAATTGTCATAGACCAAGCTGGAAGTGTTAAGTGCCCCAATTTATGGGGCTGTTTAAATTGATTGGTCGTATCTTTTAATATTCCATGAATGATATAAGTCACAATTGATATTGTGAAAAAGAATAAATTGGCAATAACACAAAATAAAACTACAGAATCAGCCAAAATCGTAAAATAACTAAGCACTGCAAGTATCAAGCTCGCTGCGGCATACAATAGGCTACTTCGATGGGCAATATCTACATAGTAATGCGCCCTTGCCTGTTCTGTTTGTCTAATTTGGTAGTATTTCCAAACACCTGTAAGCATACCAACCCATAAAAACACCCCACTAAACACAATAGCAATTTGTGTTGCTGCATTTAACACATACATTCCGATATCCCCAATATCAACTTCAGTCCCTTTTGCAGCTATATTACATAAAATTTGACTTTTGAGTCACATTTCAATCGAGTTTCTTTTTAGAACTTGTGTAAAGTAGAATGATGAATCAAAAAGAGTATGTTTGGGATGAAAACATTTGAACCATTTTGGATAAGTTGTAGAGATGGCTATCAACTTGCAGCTCAATTCTATCCTGCTCAACAAAAAAACATCAAAGCTCTACCTATTTTAATTTGCCCAGCAACTGGTATCACCAAAACCTTTTATCATGCCTTTGCAGAATGGCTAAGCCACCAAGGCTATGATGTACTCAGTTTTGATTTTAGGGGGATCGGCGAATCCTTACATGGTGCACTAAAGGATTCTACTGCCAGTATCGATGATTGGGGGATGTTAGATATTCCTGCTGCAATTGAAACATTATTAAACCGCACGCTTGCAAAACAAGTCATTATTATTGGACACAGTGCTGGTGGTCAATTACTAGGAATAGCACCAAACTATCACAAAGTTGCTAAAGTATTGGCAATTGCAGGTTCTACTGGACATATAAAAGGCTTAAAAGGCAAAACTAAATTACTTGCACCAGTAATGTTTAATGTAATTTTCCCTCTTTCGAGTCTATTAAAAGGATATGGAGCCACTCAGTTTATTGGCATGGGCGAAAATCTACCTAAAAATGTTGCTAAACAATGGGCTGAATTTTGTAGTAAGCCAGGCTATGTAATGAATGCAATTGGAAAAAGTATTTTTGAAGATTATCACCAAGAAATTCAATGCCCTATAACCTCATTTTGGGCAAGTGATGATGAGATTGCAACTCATGCCAATGTCAAAGATTTACTTCGTTTATATCCAAACGCAAAAACTAAACTCATTGAATTAAACCCAAGACAACATGGTTATAAGCAAATCGGGCATATGCTAATGTTCAAAAAAACACATCAAAAACTATGGCCAATTATCGAAAATGAATTACATATCTAACCACTATTATCAACTTCTCATATAAGTTTCTCTGTTTACGCATCTAAATTTGTAATCCTATTTAGATGCGTCTTTTTAACTCATTTAAGTCCATAAATGAGACAATATTAGTTAGCCACTCTTATAAAAAATAAAAACAAATTAGAAAAACTTAATATATTTTTTATCGATCTTGTCTTTTTTAGCTTATAGATCAAAAAATGTGACAAAGAATGTACTTATTCCAGCGTTTTACAAATTTTTATCAACTGTTTTTTTAACCAGCTGATCAATCCAAAATTCTGTATTAATTAGTTTTTTGACTATTATTTTTTTATTAAATATATTAATTTTATATTTTTATGACATTTTAGACAGAATTTTTTATAAAAAAGTCACGTCAAAATGCGTATTTTTTTTCTACAATGTGATTATTCTACAAATGAGCAGAAATGCGAAGTCGTTGGAATATCGTTGGATATAATTGTTTAGGTGAATTCATGGTTCATTACAATTTTATGTGAATTTTGTGATAATTACCAAAGACAATTCGAAAGATAATGAGATGATTATCTTTAAATAGATTGGCTATCAACGACATGCTATAAACCTTGTGTTTTTAGCAATGAGATTGTAGACATTTCATGGAATCTAAGCGTTAAACTGCTATACCGCTCTTCATAAAGCATGGGGGAAAAAGGGAAATGACAAAGAAATATGCGCGTTTTTTACCTACAGCCGATTCATTTAAGTTAGAAGATTTTCCTTACTATTGGGTATCTCAAGTAAATGCTCAGTACGTACAAAACATTGATAACGTACTAAAAAAATATGGCTTAGACAATTCACGTCGTCGTATTCTAATCGCATTAGATGTTAAACCTCATGCAAGCGTATCTGAACTATCAGATATGGTCATCTCAAAAATGTCGACAACAACTAAAATTGTTTATCGCCTGAAAGATGAAGGTTATATTGAAACTTACTCATGTAATGAAGATGGACGTATCACTCGTGTTTATCTCACTGACAAAGGTAAAGAAATGATCACTAAAATTAATGATTTAACCTCTGTCATTCTGGAGCAGTCTTTTGATGGCTTAACCCCTCTTCAAATTGAAAAGACTATGGAAATTTTGAAGCATATGTTCAAAAATCTAGCTCGCTAGACGTTTCTGTAGGTTAATAAATAAAGGCTTCGATCATGAAGCCTTTATCATTTATATCACTAGTTCAGTTTTCTTCAATCAAACATATTCAACTGAGGTGTTACCTTTTCTACTTTTATTTTTGGTACATGAGAACACTCAAATTCCTCTATTGGGAATCCACACATAAAATGACCAAGTTCGTTAGGTTGCTTTAAACTTAGCCACTCATTCAAACGATTGTGTGGGATAACAACTACTGACCGTTTAACGTCACCAGGTTCATGAAAATCTTTCATCATCGGATGATCAATCGCATTCATCGTTAACATCGTTGCTGAGCGCACAATTTGATCATTTAATTTTCGTATTTCGTAAAGTGCCGCAATATAAAATGCTTGACCATCTTTTCGACGTACTCCCCAACGCTGTGGTTTACCGTCGATATATTTGCTTTCATAAAACTCAAAAACAGGTATAACACCAAATTTACATTTTGATGCTGATTCAAGAAAACTTGGCTTCTGAAAAATAGTTTCATGCCGTGCGTTATAAGTATGCTTAGCAATATTCGTGTCTTCAGCCCATTTCGGTACAAGTCCAAACAATACTTCTCGCCACTCTAAGCCTAATTCGGATTGAAATAACAAAGGTGTTTTATAACTCGGATAGACTTCATCCACATATTCAAATGGAATTAATGGCAATTTTAGCTGCTTTGCTTGCTCAAGTGTTAAAGGCTTATAGTTAGCACACATATTGATGATTAATTTAAAAAATGCTGTTTAAAAAGGAGGCTTCATCACCTCCTTGTTTTTTTTAATGTTATTTAAATAACTTTTTCAATTTCGCACTTAAACCATGTACAAAACGATGCTTAGCGTTGGCTTTATCACTTGTTAAAAAGTTAATTTGAATCGACTGACGCTGCCCTTCATAAGGAACATACCCATGCCAGCCATTATCGGTTACTTTAAACGCAACCAAAGTTCCTGGACCAGCATTAATTTCCTCAGCATAGTCATCCATATTTTTTTCATCATTTAAAATACGAAGACGGCCTGTAGGCGCTTCCCAAGATTCATTTAAGTAAATCAAAATAGTGAGCAGCTTAGTTTTAGAGTCTGAATGAATACGACCATCTTTTTGACGTGAATAGCCACGTAATGTGATCATCATTGGATGCTCCATCACATCCACATCAAATTTTTCTGTTAAGATTTGACGAAACTCTTTGGTATCAAGAGACTTTAAGAAACGATCAAAATTAGGTTTGATTTCAACATTTTCAATATTATAGCTTCCACCTTGATCAATTTTTGGGAAGTCTTGAATCACTGCCATTACTTCACTATCCACAATAGAATTCTCTACTACAAAATATGGATACGGGGAGGTTGAAACTTGTGCTTGTTGTAAAGCATCTAATTTTAAAATTTGTGACATCGTTAAGTTTCGACTAAATGATCAAATTAAGAGAATTATAGCAAAAATTTGGTTTGCTTTTATATGTTGAAGCTATAAAAACAAAGACCCTTCAAAATTGAAAGGTCTTTGTCAGATTCACGCAACTAATCGAAATTAGTCACCTGTATAACCTTTAAGTTTTAAACGAGCAGCGTGTAACAATGGCTCTGTATAACCAGATGGTTGCTCAGCACCCTTGAAGATCAAGTCAGAAGCAGCTTGGAATGCAATCCCATCAAAGTTCGGTGCCATTGGCGTGTACAATGGATCATTAGCATTTTGTTGATCAACAATCACAGCCATGCGCTTAAGCACTTCTTCAACTTGTTCGCGTGTTACGATACCGTGACGTAACCAGTTAGCAACATGTTGAGAAGAGATACGTAATGTTGCGCGATCTTCCATCAAACCAACGTTGTTGATATCTGGAACTTTCGAACAACCCACACCCAAATCTACCCAACGAACAACATAACCTAAAATACCTTGGCAGTTATTCTCAAGCTCATTATTTAACTCTTCTGCAGTCCAATTTGTTTCAGGTGCAAATGGTGGAGTTAACAAGTCATCAAGCGTCAACATATCTTCTGCAGCCAACTCATCTTGGCGTGCTTTTACATTGATTTGATGATAATGCAACGCATGAAGTACTGCACCCGTTGGAGATGGAACCCATGCACAAGTTGCACCAGCATTTGGATGTGCAGTCTTAGTCGCCAACATATCTTTCATGCTATCTGGTTTTGGCCACATGCCTTTACCAATCTGAGCTTTACCTTGCAAACCACATGCTAAACCAATCGCAACGTTACGGTTTTCATAAGCAGCAATCCATTTCTGAGTCTTAACTGCTTCTTTACGTACAACTGGTGCAGCTTCCATAGAAGTGTGGATTTCATCACCGGTACGGTCCATGAAACCTGTGTTGATGAAGATCGTACGATCCTTAGCAGCAGCGATACAGTTCTTCAAATTCACAGAAGTACGACGTTCTTCATCCATAATACCGATTTTGAGTGTTTTAGCTGGTAAGCCAAGTGCTTGTTCAGCACGCTCAAACAACTCTACTGCAAATGCGACCTCTTCAGGACCATGCATCTTAGGTTTTACGATATACATTGAGCCTTTACGAGAGTTTTTGTTCTCATTTTGACCACGAATATCAACAATACTCAGCAATGGTGTAATCAAAGCATCCATGATGCCTTCAAATACTTCTTCACCTTCTACAAGGATCGCAGGGTTTGTCATTAAGTGACCAACATTACGAAGAAGCATTAATGAGCGACCATGTAGTGTTGTTGTACCACCAATTAGGTTCTGAACAGTGCGGTCTTTATTCAAAGCACGAGTAATGGTTTTACCATTTTTCTCGATTGACTCTTGCAAGTCACCTTTCATCAAGCCTAACCAGTTACGATAACCTTCGACTTTCTCTTCTGCATCAACTGCTGCAACAGAATCTTCTAAATCTTGGATTGTCGTGATTGCCGCTTCTAGTGTTAAATCTTTTACACCAGCCGCATCAGTTTTACCTACTGGGCTATTCGCATCAATATCGATAATAACGTGTAAACCATTATTTAATAAAACGATTTCTGTTGGATTAGCCGCATCACCATTAAAACCAACAAATTGTGCTTCATGTTCTAAGGTGGTGGTTGAACCATCTTTTAAGCTTACAGCTAAACGGTTATGATCAACTGCATATTTTGTTGCATCTGCATGCGAACCTTGCGCCAATGGGAAGGTTTGATTTAAGAAATCTTTTGCAAAAGCAATAACTTTATCGCCACGAACAGGGTTATATCCTTTACCCTTTTCAGCACCATTTTCTTCAGAAATTACATCCGTACCATAAAGTGCATCGTACAATGAACCCCAACGCGCATTTGCAGCATTCAAGCAGTAACGTGCATTACGTACAGGTACCACCAACTGCGGACCAGCTAATAAAGCAATTTCTTCGTCAACATTTTCAGTTGTAACTTTGAAATCTTCTACTTCTGGTACTAAATAACCAATTTCAATTAAGAATGCTTTATATGCATTGATTTCAAATTTATTATTGCGATGCCACTCATCAATTTTCTCTTGAAGCTCTTCACGCTTAGCCAATAATGCTTTGTTCTTTGGACTAAGATCAACAACGACTTGCTCGAAGTTTTTCCAGTAAGTTTCACTATCTAAACCAGAACCTGGTAAAGCTTCATTTTCGATGAAATCGTAAAGTTCTTTAGCAATCGCTAGCTTGCCTTGTTGAATACGTACAGTCATTGTCTTTCCTGATGGTGCTAACTTTTTATAACAAGAAACCTAGTATACCGATTTATACTAGCCTGAATAGTAATATCACATTCCTAAATAGTAAGCATTTTCCCAACATGTAGTATTGACAAAAATTAAATTTCTTGTTTTGGGAAAAGCTTATGTATTATGTCCTTACTGTTTAGTGTTATCACCCTGATTCAAGGTTCAAACCTATCTAGTTATAACAAAATTCAAGCAAGAATAAAGTGTTCTCTACTTAAATTCATAAAAAAAGACATTCCGAAGAATGCCTTTTTTAAATCATGAAGTTTTCGCGATTTGTATTTGTCGATGCTCAGAGTTCAAATAATCATCTGATTGCATTTCTAGTAATCTTGAACGGGTCCGTTCAATTTCAAATGCTAATTTATCACCTTTATATAAATCAATAATTGAATCCTCTGAGGTCAATAACAATTTCACCCCACGATCATAGAACTCATCGACCAAATAAATAAATCGACGCGTCCCTTCAGACAAGAAGTCTGTTAAATGCGGGACGTTACTGACCAACACAGTATTGTATATATTCGCAATTTCGATGAAATCAGCAGGACTACGCGGTTTAAAACATAATTCAGAAAACTCACACCACAATACATCTTCAGTATGACCCAAAGTCTCAACAACACGATTATTAATCATAATTGGAGAGTTTGATTGCACTTGTGTTTGAGTTAAAGCATTAAAACGTTCAGCCATCCAAGCTTGTACATCACTACCAAGTGGATACTTGAATAACTGCGCCTGTTTTAATACACGTAAACGGTAATCAATCCCTGCATCAACGTTTAGAACAACACAATTTTTCTGGACTAATGCGATCGTTGGCAAGAAGCGATCACGATGAATTCCATTTTTATATAACCCTTCAGGTGCAATATTTGAAGTTGCAACTAAAGTAACACCACGTTCAAACAACTTTTGGAACAAGTCACTTATGATCATTGCATCTGTGACATTTGATACAAAGAACTCATCAAAGCAGATCACCACAGCATTTTTGTAGATTTGATCTGCAACTAAATCCAATGGATTACGTTGACCAGAAAGTTTGTTTAACTCTTTATGTACATGTTGCATAAAGTGATGAAAATGCATACGCGTTTTGCGACGGAATGGCACAGACTCATAGAACTGATCCATTAACCATGTCTTTCCACGTCCTACACCACCCCACATATAAACGCCTTTCGGATAGGTTTGGCGACGGAAACGTCGAAACGCCTTCTTCGATGCTTTATAACGAGTGAGTAACTCTTTCCACACGCGATCTAGCTCTTGAACAGCCTGAGCTTGTGCTTCATCAGGCATAAACTGTCCTGACTCAAGTGCTTGAGCATAACGCTCAGCAGGTGATGTTGGAATGTATGCAGTGCTATGCGAGTCTGGCTTAGAATTTAACATAAGGTGTTATTACAATTTTAATTGAGAAAAATTATATCGAACATTGAGTTCAAAGACATTAGATTTTAGGCTTAATTATCATGTAGTTTAAACATCATAATGTTCCATTTTTAATCATTTAATGATTTCGATTGTACTGTCGAGGACTCTGTCCAAACCATCGTTTAAATGCATGATTAAAAGCAGCAGGTTCAGAATAACCTAACATTTCTGCAATCTGCTCAACTGAATATGTACTTGCTTCTATAAATTTTATTGCCTTTTTCTTGATGAGCCTTTCACGGATTTCTTTATAACTGGTCTGCATTTGCTGCAATTGATGCCTTAATGTTCGTTCAGGAATTTTGAGTGCACATGCTGTCTCAGACATGGTTGGTATGACTCCATTTTGTAATTCCAAATAACCTTCTACATACTCAACTATAGTCACATCTAAATGTTCAACCTTCTTCAACAGCTCCAAATCGGATAGGCATTTTTCTTCATAAATGCGATAGGTCAAGATATCCGCAGATGGAATTTTAGTTTCCAAGAGTTGGGTATTTTCCATAATAAATGCGGCTTGCTCACAGCCAAATTCTACATCTACACCATAATAATCTTGGTAGGACCCGATCAATTGTAACTCTTTGGGTCTTTTAAAAGGTAATTCAATCTTTATTTTAGGAATCTCTAATCCCATCATTTTAAAAATATCTTGTAGGAACTTATAGGTTCCAGAGATTTCACACTGTGCTCTTAAATGCCCTAAATGTGTTTCAAGGTCAATCGGCTGGTAAGATAAACGAATCAAATCTTTGCGAATATCTAATTGTAGAGAACCAAACAAATGTGTGAGCTGTTGAAAACGTATACCATTGAGTAAAGCTTTTTCCAATGTATCACTGGTCACTAAAAGCATAAGAAATGGACCATAACCAGCTAAGGCATAATGCTGTCCAATAAACAAACCTTGCTCAGGTGAAACATCTTGACTAATATGCTGCAAAATATCCCACTCGATCTCATCTGCAATGATTGAACTTGGATCTAAAGCATCGGCATGTATTCCCATTTTTGCTAAACGTGCATCCACATCAATACCAATGTGGCGCATGCCTTGAATCAAATACATCAATCCGAGGATAGATCTTTTCATAATTCTAAATCTAATTCTCAAAACTTTAATGTTGTACTATAAAAAAACTAGCAAATGAATTGCCGAAATGATCAAGTTTTACGTCTATACAATCATATTTAATCTCAACAAAACCGTTAAACTTGCACAAAATTTAGCTGTGTAGGACGTAGACTATGCGTGATGTAACCAAAAATGCTATTCAAAAAACTAAAGTTGCAATTATTGGTGCAGGTTTTGGTGGTTTAGCTATGGCGATTCGCCTATTGCAAAGTCAAATCAATGATTTTGTTATTTTAGAAAAAACCAACGATGTTGGTGGAACATGGCGAGAAAACCAATATCCTGGTGCTGCATGTGACGTCCAATCACATATGTACTCTCTTTCCTTTGCACCAAAGACAGATTGGTCCAAACGATATGCAGAAGCAGATGAAATTTTTAGTTATATTCAGGATATTACAGAGCAATACAAGCTAAAGGATTATTGCAAATTTAATCATGAAGTAACGCACGCTGAATTTGATGAAAACCGTAATGTCTGGACGGTAGAGTTTAAAGACCAACCAACACTAGAAGCACAATTCGTAATTTTTGCTTCTGGTCCATTGCATGTTCCACAAATTCCACATATTAAAGGTATCGAAAAATTTAAAGGTAAAGTATTCCATTCATCTAAATGGGAACACGATTACGATTTAAATGGAAAATCAGTTGCTTCAATTGGTACAGGTGGTAGTGCCATTCAATATATTCCTGAAATTGCACCTGCAGTTAAACAACTCTATGTTTTCCAACGTACAGCAGCTTGGGTAATTCCACGTGATGAACGTAAATATTCAAAACTAAGTAAATTTTTATTTAAAGCTTCAAATATTTATCGTCAAATTCATCGTAGTCGTTTGTACTGGAGTAACGAGTCGCGTGTTGTACCGATTGTGCAACCACAAATCATGAAATATGGGCAAAAACTTGCCGAAGCCTTTATTCGTTATCAAGTCAAAGACAAAGCCTTAGCGAAGAAACTTACCCCTGATTTTGTTATGGGTTGTAAGCGTATTCTGATTTCAAACAAATACTTCCCGACATTTAATCGTAAAAATGTTGAACTAGTAACTGATGGTATTCAAGAAATCACAGCAAATGGTATTATCACCAAAGATGGCAAAGAACGTCAGATCGACTGTTTAATCTATGGTACAGGTTTTATTACTGATCCACGCATCTACTTAAAGCATTTTGATTGTGTTGGACGTAATGGTATTGAACTTAAACAGGCTTGGAAAGATGGCGCTGAGAGTTATTATGGTATTGCAACTAAAAACTTCCCTAACCTTTTCCAGCTTTTAGGTCCAAACACAATTCTTGGTCATAACTCTGTAATTTTTATGATCGAGTCGCAAGTGAATTACATCTTACAATTAATTCAAACTGTAGACAAAACGGGTACCCAAGCTGTTGAAATTAAGCCTGATGTACAAGATCAGTTTAATGAGCGTGTACAAGAACAGCTGAAAGGAACTGTTTGGCAAGCTGGTGGTTGTAGTAGTTGGTATCAAGCTGCAGATGGCAAAAACTTCTCTTTGTGGCCAACTTACACTTGGAAATATTGGTTAGAAACGCGCAAGGTGAATGTCGCTGATTACAACTTTATTAGTACATCAATCAGTGCAAGAAATGATGCAGCGTAATCAGTAATTCTTCATAATAAGCAGGTTATTCTTAACCTGCTTTTTTTATGCAATCTTTCATTCTTATTCTTCAAATCTTTTTTGCAATTTCTTTAGGCTATTTTATTGCCCCACAACTATCCAAAACCATAAAACAGCTAGTATTCAAAATTCTTCCTTATTTTTCCTATATCCTATTGATCAGTGTGGCTTTTGAGCTAACTCAAGCCCTCAATCATATTGAAAATCCTATCGCTATTCTTCCTCCAGCATTACTGATTGCATTTACAACATCTATCGGTGCTTTCTTTATTTGTTTATTTACTTATAAATTGATTGATCGCCAAAGTGTTCAAGGCAAAATATCATTACGCTTATTTTTAAATGCATTAAAAAATATTACTAAAGCATTTCTGGCACTTGCGATAGGTGTTGTAATTGGCCTATTGATCAAAAATTTTGATGTACATATATCATTCAACAGCTGGTATCTACTACTTATTTTTATTTTCTTAATCGGCATTGAACTCGCCTTTACCCAATTTGATCGCAGTTGGTTAAGTTGGAAAATTCTACTTGTTCCTGTTGCTGCTATTATTGGTTCTTGTCTCGCTTCTATCTTTAACTATTTTATTCTATCAGATCACTATAAAGTGAACGAAGTTCTCGCGTTAGCTCAAGGCTACGGTTGGTATTCAATGTCAGGAATTGTTTTTACTGAATTACACTCAGCAAAACTTGGTGGTATTGCGCTGCTTACTGATTTATTTAGAGAGATTTTTGCAATTCTATTGATGTATTGTTTAGGCTGGCGTTTTCCACGATCAGCTATTTCTAGTGCTGGCGCAACGTCGATGGACGTGACTTTAGCAATGGTCAAACAATCATGTGGTACGCATTACGTACCACACGCCATGATGAGCGGATTAATTCTATCCTTGCTCGCACCACTCTTAATCAGTTTATTTTTAAGCTTAAAATTTTAAATTGAAGCTAAAATCGATTTTAGCATCGCTGTCGGATTCTCTGCTTTAGTGATTGGGCGGCCAATTACTAAATGAGTAGAACCATCTTGCATCGCTTGCTTCGGTGTCACAATACGTTTTTGGTCATCAGCATTCGACCCTTCAGGACGAATACCAGGTGTTACCAATGCAAAATCTTGACCTAACATTTCACGTAGAATTTTTGCTTCTTGTGCTGAACAAACAACACCATCTAGACCACTTTCTTTAGTCAATTTTGCTAAACGCTGTACTTGCTCTACAGGTTCAATATCTAAGCCAATATCACGTAAATCTTCACGTCCCATTGAAGTTAAAACAGTTACTGCAATAAGTTGTGTATGATAGTTTCCTGCTCTGAGACGCTCTACACAAGTTTCCATCATTTTACGACCACCAGATGCGTGGACATTTACCATCCAGACACCTAGGTCAGCAGCAGCACACACTGCTTGCGCAGTTGTATTTGGAATATCATGAAATTTTAAATCAAGAAAAACTTCGAACCCCTTGTCATGTAAGCTTTTAACAACAGCAGGCCCTTCGTGAGTAAAAAGCTCCTTGCCTACTTTGACACGACATAAAGCAGGATCAAGTTGTTCCACAATCGTCAGAGCGTCGTATTGGCTTTTTGCATCTAGGGCAACAATAATACTCAAGAGCTTTTCTTCCCGATAAAAATAAAGCCCATATTATAATGGGCTTTTATTTTCATTGGTAATATCCAATACAGTTTTTTCGTGTCTTACACTGGCAGCAGCCTCAGCTGCAGCTTGTTGGGCGAGCTGAATTTGCTCTTTACGAAGATGATCAATATCTTTACGTAATCTTTTAATTTCCCAATTCGTTTGAAAAACACGAAAAACTTGCACCCCTAAGAGTAAACCAACAACAATGCCTAATGCTAAGGTCAATAAAAGTAATAACCCCAAGCGCATTGCCGGAACTTGAGTAAACAACAAATCAACTGGTAGCTCAGTTGGATTTTGAAGCACCAAGGCAAGTGAATAACCAAAGATGACAACGAGTAATGCAATTAATACATAACGCATAAACACCTCAAAAAATTATTTAGCAGATTCGTTCACTGCATCACGAAGTGCTTTACCAGGTTTAAAATGCGGTACTGCTTTCGCTGCTACATCAACAGCTTTCCCCGTTTTTGGATTACGACCCAGACGTGGCTCACGATGATGTAATGCAAAACTACCAAAACCGCGAATTTCAATACGATCACCACTTGAAAGTGCTTCAATCATTTGGTCAATCATAATTTTCACAGCATCTTCTACTAAAGGTTCTGCTAAGTGTGGGTTTTTAAGTGCAATCCGTTCAATTAAATCAGATTTATTAAGTGCTTCAGTAGTCATTGATGACCTCTTTAATTATTGCTACTTTTCAGTGTTTTTAATAATAACCTGTTTAAATACAAAACGGTAGCGAAGTACATGATTACTACGCTACCGTTTACAGTATTTTTGTATAAAAAAGTACATCTCTGTTACAAGAAACGTACCTTTTAACAAATTACTTCATTTGTGCTTTAATTAAGTCACCAATAGTCTTAGGACCATTGCTTTCTGCAGCTTGAGTCGCAGCAGCTTGGCGAGCATTGTTCACAGCTTCTTTCTCTTCAGCTTCGTCTTTCGCTTTAATAGACAAGTTGATAGAGCGAGATTTGCGATCAACGTTGATGATCTTAGCTTCAACTTCTTGACCAACTTCTAAGAATTTAGTTGCGTCTTCAACACGATCACGGTTGATTTCAGAAGCTTTAAGTGTAGCTTCGATGTCATCAGCTAACTTAACAGTAGCGCCTTTAGCATCAACAGCAGTTACAGTACCTTTAACCAAAGCACCGCGCTCATTCGCAGCCAAGAAGTCATTGAATGGATCGCTGTTTAATTGCTTAATACCAAGGCTGATACGGTTACCTTCAGCATCTACAGACAAGATAACTGCTTCAACTGTGTCACCTTTCTTGTAACGACGAATCGCTTCTTCGCCTTGTTCGTTCCAAGAAATATCAGACAAGTGAACTAAACCGTCGATACCACCGTTTAAGCCGATGAAGATACCGAAGTCAGTGATTGACTTGATTGTACCAGAAACTTTTTCGCCTTTTTCATGTGCTTTAGCAAACTCTTCCCATGGGTTAGCACGAGTTTGTTTGATACCCAATGAAATACGACGACGTTCTTCGTCAACTTCAAGAACCATAACATCAACTTCGTCACCAATCTGAACAACTTTAGATGGGTGGATGTTTTTGTTTGTGTGGTCCATTTCTGAAACGTGTACTAAGCCTTCAACGCCTTCAGCGATTTCAGCAAAGCAACCGTAGTCAGTTAAGTTAGTTACACGTGCTTTAACGATAGAACCTTTAGGGTAACGGCTCATGATCGCTAACCATGGATCTTCGCCTAATTGCTTAAGACCTAAAGATACACGGTTACGCTCGCGGTCAAACTTAAGTACTTTAACTGTAACTTCTTGACCAACTTCAACAACTTCTGATGGGTGCTTGATACGCTTCCAAGCCATATCTGTGATATGTAGAAGACCATCAATACCGCCAAGATCAACGAACGCGCCGTAATCAGTAAGGTTCTTGATTGTACCTGTAACTGTTTGACCTTCTTCAAGTTGAGCAAGTAATGCTTCACGGTCAGCTGAAGATTCAGCTTCCATAACTGCACGACGAGATACAACAACGTTGTTACGTTTAGCATCAAGCTTGATTACTTTGAACTCTAACTCTTTACCTTCAAGGTGAGTTGTGTCACGAATAGGACGAGTGTCAACTAAAGAACCTGGTAAGAATGCACGTACAGGACCGATGTCAACAGTGAAACCGCCTTTAACCTTACCAGAGATAACACCAGTAACGATTTCGCCGTCTTCAAAGATTTTCTCAAGTTTAGTCCAAGTTTCAGCACGTTTCGCTTTCTCACGTGATAAAACTGTTTGACCCATACCGTTGTCAAGTGCTTCAACAACTACATCAACAGTATCGCCAACTTGAACTTCAAGTTCACGTTGTTCATTTAAAAATTCAGCACGATCAACAACGCCTTCAGATTTAAGGCCAGTGTCAACAGTAACCCAGTCAGAATCGATACTAACAACAGTACCTTGGATGACTGCACCCTTTTCAACATTGAGGTTTAATTCACTTTCTTCAAAGAGGGCTGCAAAAGATTCGGTCATGATATACCTGATAAAGTCAGCGGTCTTGGATCAGACAAGGCCGGTTTAGTTAAGTTGTTACATTGTCCAAAAAATCTGATCAAGCAATGCTTCAACTGAAAATAAAATGATTTATCTATTGAATACGACTATCGATATAGTCCACCATCAACTGGAAGACTTCATTGATACCTATATTAGAACTATCAATGATATACGCATCGTCTGCAGGCTTTAAAGGCGCAACAGTACGTTCCATATCTCTTTTATCTCTAGCCTGTATATTAGATAAAATGTCGTTTATTTTAGCATCAAGCCCCATACCCTGCAACTGTTTTACCCGACGATCGGCACGGGATTCAGCAGATGCGGTTAGATAAATTTTAGCTTGTGCTTCAGGGAAAATTGATGTCGCCATGTCACGACCATCGGCCACTAAACCTGGCGCCTGGATAAATGCACGTTGACGTTCAAATAATGCTTTTCTCAATTCTGGTACAGTCGCAACTTTCGATGCGTATTCACCAACCTGCTCAGTACGAATGGTATTAGTGACATCAATACCTTCAAGAAAAACAAGTGTTACTTCTTCCGTCGATTTGAATTCGATATCCAGATGTGTAGCGTATTCAACACACTGTTCCAGCTTAGTCTCTAGCTGATCCAATAGCCCACGTTGAAATAAAGACAGCCCAAGTAAACGATATAACGCACCAGAATCTAATAAATTAAAACCATAATGTGCGGCAATTTTTGCTGCCAATGTTCCTTTACCTGAACCACTTGGACCATCAATCGTAATAATATGAACTGTCATTCCCATCTCTTATGAAGCAATCGACTTCGCTAATTTTGAAAAACCTAGTGTAATCGCTGCTTTGAGTTGTGCAAGAATTAATTTACTTACAAGCGGTGCTTTTGCTGTAAATTCAATCTTGTAAGTCACTAAAGTGATATAAGGTGTAATTTCTTTAAAATCAATTTGCCCCAAATGATGTTTGACTAAAGGATTGTTAATCAACTTATACTCGATACGTTGATTTTCTTCTAATAACGTAATTTCTTCTTGTAGTGGCTTAATCGGACCAAATCCCATACGACGAATAGAACCGACTCCATCTGGGCGCTGTGGATCAGCGGAGTCTTTAATACGCACAACTTGCAAAGGAGCAAATGCCTTATTGTAAGTTGCATGTTTTGATAAGAGATCAAAAACTTCAGAGATCGGTGCATTGAATTCTTTTTTTATGGTGATTGCATTACGCATAGTTTCGCCTTTTTTGATTAAACCAAAATCATCGGGGGTGTAGTCTGCCATAACTCATTACAGATTTTTAATCATTTGAGGACGTTTTAGATAAACGGATCTGTTTTTTCTCATTACGCCTTTGTTTAAAAAAATCACTGAGTTGAGCTGCGCATTGTTCTTGCAAACAACCATGTTCAAACACGAACTTATGATTGTAATACCCACTGTCAAGCAACTGACGAGCACTTACTAATGATCCTGCTTTTGGTTCAGTCGTTGCGAATACAACCCGCTGAATACGAGCATGAATCAAAGCACCTACGCACATAGTACAAGGCTCAAGTGTTACATAAAGTGTTGCATCTTCAGGTAAGCGATAGTTTTGAATGCTACGACATGCCATGCGTAATGCTTGAATTTCCGCATGTGCACTTGGATCTGAAAGCGAAATTGGCGCATTATAACCTGCCCCAATAATCTTCGATTGACTTACAATAACAGCACCAACAGGTATTTCGCCTTGTGTTGCAGCTAATGCAGCTTGCTCATAAGCAAACTGCATCCAATATTCATCATTAAAGGTGTCTTGACTACTCATCGCTTTATGCAATGACACCATATTGTCTCAACAATGCATTCCAACTATCTATCGTAGTTACAGGCGGACAATCAGATAAAATATCTTTTAATGTAATTTTTTCAGTTGCTTTCCATTCAGGAGATAAATCTTTATCCACTAAACGTGCACGCACCCCCTCAACAAAATCAGGATGACGAATTTTCCAATCAGAGATCTGAGCTTCTAATGCAAACACTTCATCCCATGCATGCCCTTGTTTACCCCATTGCCAAAGCAACCACGTAATTGCGGCTGTACTTGGTGAGCCTTTTTGCAAATTCTCACTTGCTTGACGTAACCAATCACTACTCGCTTCACTCAACCCGATGATTGCTTGATAATCAAATTCAAAATTTTGACCGCGACAAACACTATGTATGACGTCAATAGAATTTTGCAATGGACCAGCGGCTACTGGACGATGCAAGCTATTTAAAGTGTCATCAATGGCACGGAAAGCACCTGCTGGATAGTGATTCCAATCGATATTTAATACCTTCTGTAACACATTATCGCGTTGCGCCTCACAAATATGAGTTGCCCACCCGATGCTGAATGCTCCTGCAGCCGTCATAATTGACCCTGTCAGCCCCGTAAACAAACCAATTTGACCACGATCTGCCAAGAAGCGACTTCCACCCACATCTGGGTATAAACCAATATTGATTTCTGGCATAGCAAGACGCGAATAAGGTGTAACTAAGCGAAATGGCGCTGCCATAAATAAACCAAGCCCGCCACCCATGACATAACCTTCACCCCAAACCACAATTGGCTTGGCATAATTATGTAACAATAAATCTAAGGCATATTCTTGTTCAAAGAATCGATTTGCGGCATCAACCTCATTGTTAATGACAAGTTGACGAAGCTTACGTACATCACCGCCTGCACAAAATGCTTTAGGCGTTGTTGAATCTAGCCAAATTGCTTTAACACTTTCATCTTCATGAAAATGCTCAAACACCTTAAGTAGTGCACTAACAATAGATTCATCTAATGCATGCAATGATTTTGGGCGGTTTAAACGAATTACTCGCCAACCATTCTTTTCTTGCTCAATAACTAAATCAGGATGATAGCTATTCAAATCGGGAGAAGTCATTATGCGTCCAATTGCCAGTCTATAGGCTCAATGCCATGTTGTTTCAAATAATGATTGCTTTTAGAAAATACTTTACAGCCAAAAAAACCACCACGGTTTGCTGCCAATGGTGATGGATGAGCTGCACTCAAAACAAGATGCCGAGTACGATCAATACGTTGCCCTTTGCGTTGTGCATAAGCTCCCCACAAAATGAAAACAACATGTTCCCGCTGCTCATTTAACACATCAATCACTGCATCGGTAAATTCTTCCCAACCCTGTTTTTGATGTGAGGTAGGTTGCCCAGCTTCAACCGTAAGCACACTGTTTAAAAGTAAAACACCTTGTTCTGCCCATTTACTTAAGTCGCCATGACGAGAAACGGGTATCGCCAAATCAGTATACAATTCATGAAAAATATTACGCAAAGATGGTGGTAATGCAACCCCTCTTTGCACAGAAAAACTTAAACCATTTGCCTGATTCGGACCGTGATAAGGATCTTGACCCAATATTACAACTTTAACTGAGCTTAAAGGTGTTGTATTCAATGCATTAAATATTAGCTTACTCGGCGGATAAATTGTTTTTTCTGCAAGTTTCTGCTGCAATAAGAAATGACGCAAACGATCCATCTTCTCGCCAAGCAGAAAGTCTGATAAAGAAATCTTCCAAGACTCATCCAACTGAACTTTACTTAATTTATCATGCTGCTGTTCAGTAAATTGCATCAACATTCCTTGAAATAACCTCACTCCCATGAGTGGACTTGTACCGATTAAATATTAACTTGTAGATCTACGTTTGGATTTTGAAATTTTAAACCCTGTTTCAAGCTTTCATACATCTCTGGATTGCTCCATTCCGCTTGAACCTGCTCAGAAAAAATTATTTGATCCAAGCTCAATGCACCCATTTGCTCATTATCAATATCTTCTTGAAAACTTTGTGCATAACCCGTATCTGTTTCGTGAACAATCACTGAGTACACTTCAACGTCACCCTCGCCATTTTGGGTAATTGTTGAATTTAACACTTGCTGAGCTAGATAGAAAAAAATACGAGAAAACTGTTCTGCTGAAGGTGAAACAGGCAAAGCAATCCAACGCGCACTGAAAGTCTTACACGCATCAATGTAAGCTGGATCATCTTTTTGCCAATAACAAATTGCATGATCAAAACTATCAAATAACTCTTTAATCACACCTTTCAACAAACCAAAGTCATAAACCATTTGCCCATGATCTAGCTTCGATGCTTTCAGCAATAACTCGACTTTATAGCTATGACCATGAATAGAGCGCTTACAGCGATCTGATGTACAATTCCGTACAATATGGGCGTTTTCAAACTTAAATAATTTACGAATTAACATGCACCGAGCGAATCTTTTCTGCAAACGAAGTTTATTATAAAACAAAAAAACAAGCATTGGGATCGAATTTAAAATTTGTGACTATTCAATTATCCAATCCACGTACTCTATGAAAAGGTGCTAAGCTTCTTGAATAAACAGTGACCTGTTTATCTTTCCTATACATAGAACTAATAAATTGGCGCTTCCGTTCGCTCAAAACGACTTCGATCTGTGCTGTAAAGTAATCAGTTTTAGTATCCAACCATGTCGATACATCCGTTTTATTCTGTTCTTCAATTCCTGAAAATGCGTTTAATTTCCACAAGTCTTCAACATTAGAAAAGTAAGTTAAATTTGCTTGCTTTGCTTTTAACTCTTGATCCACTGCATTAATATCAACTCTAGGATCAATACTTGCAAGTAATAATGCTGGGGCAGTATTGATATTAATTTTTGTAGGTTCAGGCAAAGTTGAAATATAGTTTTTGATTAAATCATAGTTTTTACCTTCAAAACCACGAACTAACTTTAATTCTTCAACACTATGAAATTTAGTATTTGGTGTTAGATAAGCTGGATCTAAGCCTTGATAATAATTACTTTCAGCGCCCATCGCCCCTGTTGGCTCATCATCGCTATCTTGCCAATCAATTACTGCTTGACTTAATTCTGCTGGCAATCCTACCCGTTGTAGCAATCTTTCAAACCATCGTCGTGCAGAATCATCAACACTCCCATCATTTTTGATTAAGTTATTGAGATTAAATTTTCCAGACTCATCGACTAACCGACCAGAAACTGAACCATCTTCCACAGGAAATGATGGCATCGGTTTAGCCCAATTTTCTTGTAAGTGGTCAACATTATTGCCATTATCATTATCCTGAACCAATAACTCTGCAAAAAATGCCTCAGCACTTTTTGCATAGAGCAAAGATTGATTCTGACGCATTAAATAGCCTGTATTTTCAACACTATTTGTCTGACGTTTTGCAATTGTTGCTGCAAGAATAGTTGCTAGAGCAACCATAATAAGAATGGTTAGCAAAGCAACGCCATGTTGAGATCTTATACTCTTCATATCATTGACCATCCTCATTACGATCAATCAGACGATAGATCCATTCATAATCCGTACCAGCAACAGTTAATTGAATTTTCAACCCTAATGGTAATTTTTTTAATTCAGCTGTATTTTCTGGATCAGTATTATTTTCTGGCCATTCCATCAACTCTTGTGGATTAAGCACTGATACTTTAAATCGCTCAACATTATCCAACAATAAACTCGACGTAGGTTGTACACGATTTGGAATGTTTAGATTTGCATACTTCAATCGATATAGTTTTTTTTGAGACTCATCAAAACGATACTCAATACGTTCGTAGGGTGATAATCCTTGTTTAAGAGGATCAGAAACACCACCTTTACTAAATATAAAACTCTGATCATCGAGCACTAAGGCAGCTTGCAATTGTCTTCCATCATTGGCTGTTAAAGGAATAATCTGGAGACTGTCTCTTAAAATTTGCTGGTAAGCATCTTGCAATGCAAATAAATGCACTTCATGTTCAGCATTACGATCTTTGACTTTTAACAAATAATCAAACACTTTCCACCCCAACATAGAAAGCACAGCAAATATTGCAATTGCAACCAGTAACTCAACTAACGTAAATCCTGAGGAGCGATTCAGTCGAGCACAAGGATTAATAAAATGAAACCTTGAAAATTGCGTATTATTGTTTTTATTGGCTTTGTTATTCATATGATTTAACTTTCTTTTGGATGATTGAAAAATACAAGATGACTAATGCCAGCTTCAACCTTATCCTGATCGACATTAAACAAACTCACCTGTAATTCAATCCGCTGTATCTTAGGACTAATTGTTGCTTGTGCCTTTTTGTCAATTTGCCAAGTTTCACCTTGCGATGTAACTTGTTTGGATTGCGTACCATCCAACCACTCTTTGTTAATTTCCATCATCGCAACTTCATTCATTGCAACAAACTGTGCTTTTGTACGTAAAATTGCATTTGATGTTGCTTGTGTATATTGCATCGCTATTTTTGTTAGTGCAATTGCAGCCACAGCAAAAATTGCCAAAGCGACCATTACTTCAAGTAAGGTAAATCCTGAGACACGATTAAATCGAGCACTGCACGACCACTCTGCAGGACGAAAAGCTTTCTCTGGAAGATCTGTTAAAGCCTTAATTTTCATTAACCTTCCCCAAATGATCCAACTCTAACTCATGTCCAATCGGCTGCTGTGCATAATAAAATTGGATTCGAACAGGTCTCACTTCACCATTTCCAAACCAAATTAACTGTGGTGCTTGACCACCCAATAAATCATCATTCTGCGCACGGGGATAATTCTCATTATTTACACTTTGCACACTAAATGAGACATTATTTGGTAATTGACGAGGTTTAAATTCTGTATATGGTTGCCAGATACGTTCAGCTTGTCGCACTCGCTCAAAGCTCTGATCATGATATTCAAATAAGCTATAACTAAAGGGAGCCACATCAGTCGCATTTTGTATATTCAATGCAAATACCTTAGCTTGATCTGTTGATTCTTTATTGATTTTCTTTAAATCGAGAATCAACATTTCTCGCGCTTGCATCGCTCGACGTTGATCAATGCCACCAATATTCAATACGACCAATGATGTCATAATCGTCATAATAACAATAACGACCATAATCTCAATCAACGTAAATCCTGAGGAGCGATTAAGTCGAGCACCGCTCGGCCGCTCCGCAGGACGAGAAGCTTTCGAATTTTGCCCATACTTAGAAGAATGATAAATCATCACTATAGATCAGCTAAGGCACTATATTCAGGAAGTTTTGGCATTGCCAAAGCTTGCTCAATATAAGCAACTCGCAATGTATCTCTTGATCCAAGATAACGCTGATAGAAACTCGAATTTAGAATTACTGCAGCTCCATAAGTTAAAGACCATATAGACGCAAGATAATCACGCGTAGTCATAGTACTATTAATTTCAGCCAAATAGCTTTCAGTCATACGAATGATAATACGTAAGCGTTGACGACGAATTTTATAAAGTTCACTAAATAATAGTTGGATGCCTTGTGCAGTTGTCGATAAGCGTTCTTCAATCTGATGAAATAATGCCGTACGCTCAGGATGATGCAAATGATGTAGCATAAAAAAAGCCAAATGCTCAGGAAACCCCTTCTCCGTATCTTGGATCATTTCTAATAGCATTCGTTCATTACGAATAATGAGTAACATATATAACTCATCTTTGCTCTGAAAATGCTTGTATAACGTACCCTTTGCCAGATCCAATTCCGCCGCTAAAGCGTCAAGGGTCATGCCTGCTTCACCATTTTCTAATAGGAGTTGCTCAGCGATTTGAAAAATTAATACTTCTCTTGCCCTGAATTGGGCTTGACGATCCATTTTCACGTGATAACTCTCTTTCCTAATACAACATAAACCGTTTATTTAAATTTCAAAAGATTTTCAAAATTTTGAGTCGTAATCAGACCCATTTCTTCAACCGATTTATGATATACATCTGCCAAAGCTTTGGCTACATAAGGAACGTATTTAGGTTCATTGGTTTTACCACGATAGGGTACAGGAGCCAAATATGGGCTATCAGTTTCGATAAGCACGCGGTCAAGTGGTACTTGCTTTGCTACATCACGAAGATCTTGAGCATTCTTAAAAGAAATAATTCCCGAAAAAGAAATATAATATCCACAATCTAATACTGCTTTTGCAGTTTCCCAGTCTTCGGTAAAACAATGCAAAATCCCATGTGTAGACTGTTCTGCTCGAATGATATCGACAGTATCGTGTTTCGCTGCTCGGGTATGTACTACCACAGGCTTTTTAACAATTTTCGACGCTTCAATATGACGTGCAAAGCAACGTTTTTGCTCAATAACAAAATCGGTACTATGGTAGTAATCCAAGCCCGTTTCCCCTAAAGCCCAAACTTTGTCCGATTGCGCAAGTTGCACAAGATAATCGGTTGTTGCTTGTGCCATGATATGTTCATCTTCACAAGGATGCACACCTACTGTATACCCCACATCGTCATGACGAGCGGCAATTTCAGCCAATTTCACATGATCTTCGAGATCAACTGAAATACCCATAAACTTCGAAACACCCGCAAGTCGAGCTTGAGCCAGTGCTTGATCTAAATCCCCATTATAAGGACTTAGATCTAACATAGTTAAATGACAATGTGTATCTACGAACACGCTTTCTTCCTACTCTTCATTTACATCGTATAACTTGGCCGCTCTAAAGCTTTAGAGCCAGCTAATATTCTTTCCGCTTCATTCTTATAATACACACCTTTTTCTCCAACCAACTGGATCGCAAAGCCTTGCGGTTTAAAATGTGTTTGCTTATGTGAAATCCAAATCACCTTACCGGTAAGTGGGATTTTTTGTACTTGTTCTGGTAGTGTTGCGAGAATAAATACTTCCTGCCCCATTTTGACTGTTTGTTTAGTTGGAACAAATAATCCTCCACCTACAACAAATGGCATATAACTTGATTGCAAAGTTGCTTTGTCTGGAATATTGACTTGTATAATCCCGCCCATCATTTGCTGCTGCATAACATTCCCCTGTTAAATACCTAAAATTACCAAAGTTTTATGATATTGATATCGCAAAATATTTGAAAAACTCAAATATTTATGACGCATGTTCTTTGGCTTACCATCAAATTAAAATATAATTCTAATTTATAACTAGATTATAGAAAACAATGTTAGAAACAACAAACTGTGTTTTGATTAAATGATAAGAAAAACTAATCTATCGCCCCAATTTACAAATATGAAAAATTAAACAGTTTCTGCCTCTACAAAAAAAGCCATTCTTCCTTTACAAAAGAATGGCTTTTACTTTATCAAATTTTACTTTTGGGTACATTTGTAATCAAAGTTGAGTTTAGCAACAACTTGATCAGTATGCCTTGTTACAACAGCAACTTGTCGCGCCCCCGCCTCTATATATAATTTTCCACTAAACTGATATGCACCCACATTCTGTTGTGGATGGTTATAAGAGTAATTGTATACACATTCATAAGCGTGTGCCCCAGAATTCGAAGCATTAATCAAAATAGAAGAACCACTAATATTTGATTCAAACTTCGGTTCAGCCATCGCGATGATTGGCCAAGTCAAAAGTGATAACGCAACAACAGATAGTCTTATTTTCATCACTATATTCCTTATTTTTTAATATTATTGTGAAGTGACTCACATATTATCTATTTTTTATCAGGAAGATAGAACAATAAAACAATTTACATACAATATTTACAAAAACATCCAAAAACAATCGATAGCTAAGCAACACTAAGATACAACTATGCATTCATAAGTTGTATAAAAAGCTCATCCATAATCAATTGTGCTTGTACATTTTGGGCAACCATCAATTTCTTTTGCTGCAAATCACTATAAATATTAAATAAGTCGTCTAGTTGATAATGTCTTTCAAGTTCTTGAAAATCTAAATCCACATTTCTTAGTGATTGCTTAAGCTTAAAAGCAATTAAATCTCCCAACAAATATTCAAACATAATCATGAATTCTGAAAAATTCAGTTCTTTTGACCATTTATTTACATAGCTTAAAGGCATATTTTTTTCAGCAACTAACTTCAACCAATCACTAACAAATTGAGATCGTTTTTGTAGCCAATCACTCTTTTCAATTTCAACTGCCGTCAACGGCATATCGTTTGCCAGATTCAGCAGCAAAGAAATTTGATTTTGTGTAATTGCTGGGATTTGCTGCTGTATATACAATTCAGCTTCCTGAGAATTCAACCGATCTAAAGCAAAATGTTGTAATCGACTACGAATTGTGGCTGGTAATTTTAAATAATGATCAGCAAGTAAAATCAAAACAACCTTTTCACCAGGCTCTTCCAAAGTTTTTAATAATGCATTTGCAGAGGCTGTATTTAAAGCTTCCGCAGGCTCAATTACAACTACACGCCAACCTTCACCTGTTTGTTGTACAAATGGGAGTAAATCACGTATTTTTTCTATTTTAATTTTAGCATTCTGCTTTTTATTATCCTCATCCGTCGTGATATGCACATAGTTTGGGTGAGTATCAGATTTTAACCACTGACAGCTACTACACTCCCCGCATGCTGATTCAGGCTGTTTGTTCAAACATAAAACCCAAGCAACAAAACGAGCTGTAAACTCATCTTTCGCACAACCTTTTTTGCCATAAAACAATAACCCATGTCCAAGATCAGGAAATCTCGAACTAAGTAGCTTCCAAGTCTGTTGATGCCAAGGAAAAATTGTTGTTGCCTGTGTATCGTCTATCATATTATTCAAACGCACTTACTGGCATCGCATTAAGTCGATCCAAATCAGCTTGTGTATCAACACCCGGTGGTAGGTTAGCTTCAGCAACAGCAATCGCAATACGGTGACCATTCTCTAAAACACGCAATTGCTCTAAACTCTCTAAAACCTCCAATTTACCTTGTTGCCATGTTACATATTCTTGCAACAGCTTAACGCGATATGCATATAAACCTAAATGACGAAATGCTTGACCATGCAATTGAACATTAGCTTGCTTAGAACCATCACGATCATAAGGAATCGTTGCACGACTAAAGTAAAGCGCCTCATTACGATTTGACATCACAACTTTAACAATACTATCTCGCTGGAATTCATCTAAGTGCAGAATTGGCTCACATAAAGTCGACATTGAACATTGAGGATTATCTACAAGCAATTGTGCAACTTGTTTAACAAGTTGCGCAGGAAGCAAAGGTTCATCACCCTGAACATTCACAATAATATCGTCTTCCGACCAACCTTTGATACGTGCAACTTCACTCAAACGATCTGTACCAGAAGGATGATCTGCACTAGTTAGAATAACATCCACACCTTCGGCACGGCATACCTCAGCAATACGAGGATCGTCTGTCGCTACACATAGATCATCAAAACCATCAACCTTTTTAGCCTGATCAACTACGCGCAAAATCATTGGGCGACCATGAATCAGCAATAGTGGCTTAGCAGGTAAACGAGAGCTCGCGAAACGAGCAGGTATAACGATATGTTTCATGGTCATTCTCTAAGAAAATTGGATACCAATTTGTTGTAACTGTTGCTTTAGCAAATCGTAGCAATCAGGTGATAAAATAGCTTTAACTGGAATGACCCAAATCGGTGTACTAAAGTCAGGATATTGTTCTAGCAATTGTTTAAATTTCACAGCATCCTTCTCAGTCGTAATGATTGCATCATTCGAATCAAATATTAAATCCTCAATTTCATACTCATGATGATCAGGAAACTCATGTGCCTGAAATTGATGAACACCTAGCGTCTTTAAGGTTTGATAAAATCGTTGAGGAAAGCCAATACCAACAACTGCATTAAAATACTGATTTACATCAAACCAATTCCCCTGAAGGCTGGAATTAAGTAAATAAGGTTCACCAACACCTAAATGCATATTTCTTTCAGAATCAGCACTTCTGGTATGTTGAATCACTGTACTCTTTTGCAATCGAGATTTAGGTTCGCGCAAATAACCTTCTGGTAATAATTTTTCATTTCCAAGACCACGATTCTGATCTAAAACGATCCATTCAATTTGACGTTCTAGAGCCCAATGCTGCAAACCATCATCGCTAATAATCAGATCAAGTTGAGTGGCGTTTAATAACAGTTCAATTGAGGCTTGACGGTTCGCCCCTACAGCCATCGGCACATGAGTGGATTGGACGATCAAACAAGGTTCATCCCCAACTTCTGAAGGAGTAGAGTTTTGGTCAACAATCGCGGGAAAAGGTCCATGACCGCCATAACCTCGACTAATCACACCAACTCGAATACCCTGCTGCTGTAAATGCTTCACCAACTCGATCAATAATGGTGTTTTACCACTACCACCTACCGTAATATTACCAATGACCATGACTGGCACAGGTGCTTTATAAACTTTCTTCAGACCGATTGCGTATAAACTTTTATTTAGGCAAAAACCTAACCGATATAGCCATGCTAATGGACGCAATACGATTAACCATGAAGCCTGTCGGTTCCAAGCATCCTGTATACGTTGCGCCATGGACATACTTACTCTTCCTCAAAATTACGTTGATGTAGTTGATAATACATCCCGTGTTTTGCTAGCAATTCAGTATGCGTTCCTTGCTCTATAATTTGCCCTTTATCCATAACAACAATCAAATCAGCGTTCTCAACCGTAGAAAGACGGTGTGCGATAACAATTGTTGTTCTACCTTGCATTGCCTCATCAAATGCTTGCTGAATAAAATATTCAGACTCATTATCTAAAGCACTTGTTGCCTCATCTAAAATCAAAATTGGTGAATCTTTTAATATTGCGCGTGCAATTGCAATACGTTGACGTTGACCGCCAGATAAATTTAGTCCTTGTGCACCCAAAATCGTATCATAGCCTTGTGGTAATGCCATGATGAACTCATGTGCGTAAGCAGCTTTAGCAGCAGCAATGACTTGTTCATCACTTGAATCTTGCAATTGTCCATAGGCAATATTGTCACGTACTGAGCGATTAAATAACACGACCTGCTGATTAACCATAGCAATTTGTGAACGCAATGATAAAAGCTCTATTTGATCAATAGGCGTGTCATCAAAATAAATTTGACCGCGACTTAGCTCTTGGAAACGTGGCAGCATATTAACTAACGATGTCTTCCCAGCTCCAGAGCGCCCAACCAAAGCAATCGTTTGTCCAGCCTTGATTTCCAACGAGAAATCTTTAATCGCATGCGTACCGTCTGAATACTGAAGATTAGCATGGTCGAAACGGATATTTCCCTTGAGTGCAGGCTTTAATTGACCCTTATTTTCTTCTTCAGGTAAATCTAATAACTCAAATACCGAATGCGCAGCTGCAAGACCACGCTGTAATTTTTCATTAATATCAGTCAAGTTTTTCACTGGTTTAGAAATTAAACCTGCAGCCGTAATATATGCAACAAACTCTCCAGCAGATGTGTCACCAAATACCTGTGGACGCAATGCCAACCAAAGAATGACCGCCATTGCACATGATAAAATTAACTGCACCACGGGGCTATTAATATTCTGAACGACCACCATTTTCAAACCGCGACGTAAGTTTTCTTCAGAAGACTTATAAAAACGTTGCTGTTCAAAAGCCTCACCAGTAAAACTTTTCACCACAGAATTACCATTGATGGTTTCTTGAACCACATGGTTCACATCACCCATGGTGTTTTGTACTTGAACAGAAAGTTTACGCATACGCTTTGCTGCAACACGTACCAATACCCCAATCACAGGCATAAATACAATAATACAAAGCGTTAAACGCCAATTGGTATAAAATAAATAACTCAATAAGCCAATAACAATCAGACCATCTTTCACTAAGGTTTGTATTGAATCGGAAGAGGCTGCTGTTAGCTGCTGGACGTTATACATCAATTTAGAGCTAATATGTCCAGAAGTATTATCTAAATAGTATTGAGAAGGTAATCTGAGTAGCTTTGCATACACTTCCTGACGAATACTAAACACCAATCTACGCGAAATTACAGCTGTAAAATATCCACCCAAGAACAAACCAATGCCTCGGAAAAACATTAGCAAGACAATCAAGGCAGGAAACCAGTTTAAGTTTTCTCGACTACCTTCTTGTATTGCATCAATAATAAATTTAAGAAGCTTTGCAACAGAAACTTCTGTTGCAGCATTAATACTAAAACCAATCAATACAAATAAGGCTACGCCCCAATAAGATTTTAAATAAGCTAAAAGACGCAAATAGACCTTAAAATCTTGATTCACTCAGTAAAACCTCTCGTTGGAACTTTAGTGCTAATATTGACATTGACAAAACCCAGTTGCCCCGCCACATCCATAGCGCGGATAACATCTTGGTGCGCAGCATTTGCATCAGCAGCAATCACAAACATAAAATCTCGACGATCTTGAGCAATCTGCTTAACCGCAGTACTCAGATCAGCAATCTCTTTACTCGCCATAGCTTGGCCGTTCACAGAATAATGCCCTTTTGAGTCTACCATTATTTCAATTTTGTGATCGAATTGTTTCGGTGGAACGCCTTGAGCATCAGGCAATGTCAAATTGATACGACTTTGCTGACTAAACGTTGTAGAAAGCAATAAGAACACCAAAATAAATAACATGCAGTCAATCATTGGTGTCAAATTTATATGAATATCTTCAACTTGAGCGCGCTTAAATTTCATCATCATACCTCCATTCAACTGGCACGACGATGTTCTTGAATTTGTAATGTCTTTTTATAAAAAAGAGCAGCATGGAACAATGTTGATTGTTGTTCTAACTCAGCAGTATATTCATGCACAACACGCTGAAAATAGCGATATGCAATCATCGCAGGAATTGCGATTAACATCCCCACAGCCGTTGTAATCAAAGCTGTCGAAATTCCAGGCATCATCATACTCGCATTTCCAGCCGAGCCCACATCAACAACCAAAAATGCCTCAATAATACCGAGAACCGTGCCCAACAAACCAAGTAATGGCGCAATCGCCCCCAATGTTCCTAAGAAATTTATATTTCTTTCAAGATATGCAATTTCTCCTGAAGCGGTGGCTTCCATTTGGGCACAAGCAAATTGCTCCCCTTGATCTCGGGAATCATATCCAGATTTTAAAATTCGCCCCAACGCACTATGACTGATTTCTGGCTGTTCAAGGGTCAAAACAACATCTTCTACATCAGCCCCTTTAACCAACAGCGCTTGCGGTAAAACTTGTGAGCGTTTCAAACGGATATAACGCTCGATAATGATGGCAACCGTAAAAATTGATGAGAGAATAAGCGGCAGCATTAACCAACCACCTGCCTTAACAAGTTCCCACATATCATTCCCCAATAATATTTAAAAAATTATAAAAGGATGGTCTCTCAATGTTATAAGTTCAGTTTGGCAAACAAATATTTAAAATTCCATCCAACTCATCCAATGAGTGATAATGAATGACCATTTTCCCTTTACCTTTTTGATTATGGTCAATTTTAACATTTGCCCCAAAACGCTCTGATAATTTTTGGGTCAATTGTTCAATATCAGGAGAAACCATTGCTTTCTCCTTTTCAGGTTTGGGTTCATTCCTCTCACGCACCAATTGTTCAGTTTGGCGTACCGACAAACCTTTTTCAATAACGATCTTTGCAACGTCCATTTGATCTTTTGCTTTTAGACTCAAGATCGCACGTGCATGTCCCATGTCAAGTTGACCTTGTTGCATAAACGCTTTAATTGGGTCTGCTAGACTAAGCAAACGCAATAAATTACTTACTGTTGCACGCGCCTTACCCACTGTCTCAGCAATTTCCTGATGACTTAAACCAAACTCGTCATGAAAACGTTGCAAAGCGAGAGCTTGATCGATTGGATTTAGATCTTGACGCTGAATATTTTCAATTAATGCTAATGCAATCGCTACTTGGTCATTCAGCTCACGTACAATTGCAGGAATTTCAGTCAACCCTGCCAATTGTGCTGCACGCCAACGGCGCTCACCAGCAATAATTTCATATGGATACTGTTCATCGTCTACTGGACGAATCACTATAGGCTGCATCACACCATGCTTTTCAATTGATGATGCGAGCTCTTGAAGATCTTGCTCTTGAATAAAACGACGAGGTTGATATTCACCACGCTTTAATAAATTCACATCAATTTGCTTGAGTTGGCCATGATCCAAGGCTTGTGCTTCAAGTTGCAACTTTTCTTTCTGAATTGAACCCAGTAGCGCATCTAAACCACGACCTTTAGCCAATCCGCGTTTTTTGATGCTCATACAGCACTTCCTTTTTTCACTTTACTTTTCTTCAACATTTCGGCAGCCAAATTCAGATAGGCAACAGCACCTTTCGAACTTTTTTCAAAATAAATCACAGGCAAACCATGTGCGGGTGCTTCAGCGAGTCTGACATTTCGAGGAATTACTGTTTCGTACAACTTTTTACCAAAATATTGTTCCAACTCAGCAGATACATCTCGAGTCAGCGCATTACGAGCATCATACATAGTACGTAATACACCAACAATTTCCAAGTTTGGATTCAATGCTTTTTGTATACGATCAATCGTTTGTGTTAAATCAGCTAATCCTTCCAAAGCATAATATTCACATTGCATTGGAATGATGACACCATTTACTGCAGCTAATGCATTTACAGTAATCAGACTAAGGCTAGGTGCACAATCTACAATAATATAGTCAAATGACGCATCAATTTCTTGCAAAGCATTTTTTAGAATAAACTCACGCCCATCCTGTTCTGCAATAGTAAGCTCAACCCCTGCAAGTTCACGGTTTGCACCTAAGACTTTGTAACCAACTTCTGCTTTCTGTATCGCTGTCTCGATTGGTACCTCACCCAAAAGCACATCTGCTACAGTATAAAGTAAATCATTCTTTTGAATGCCAGACCCCATCGTCGCATTCCCTTGAGAGTCCATATCGACCAACAAGACACGTTTTTTTAAGATCGCCAAAGAAGCAGCAAGATTTACCGCTGTCGTGGTTTTCCCTACACCACCTTTTTGGTTTGCAATTGCTATAATCTGAGCCATAACTACCCTTAATATTTTTTATTGAATACGTTGAAGTAACAGCAAGTGACGTTGCTCATCCAGTCTTGGCACACGAAGTTCAATGATTTTACAAGAATACTCATCTTTCATCTGCTCAACTTCATCTTCAGGAATAAGACCTTTCATCGCAGCAATAATACTTTGTTTATGCATATATGGTTGTGCAGCATTAACAAAATCAGTCAGCGATGCAAATGCACGACTTGTAATGACATCGAAATGACCAAGTTCAGTAATACTGTCTTTATTTTCAACACGCGTTTGCACTGCAATTACATTTGTAAGACCTAGGTCTGCGATAAACTGTTTCAAAAACCGAATTTTCTTTCCATTTGAATCTAGCAGCACACAATTACGCTCTGGCTGACACAATGCAATGATCATGCCTGGCATACCACCACCAGTGCCCACATCTAACAAACGCCCAGCAGGTAAATCATTTAAGACACTTAAACTATCCAATAAATGTTTAACCAACATTTCTTTAGGCTCACGAATAGCTGTTAGATTATATGCCTTATTCCATAGCACCAAAGCATCTTGATATTTCAACAAGAGTGTTAGGGCTTCTTCACTTAGACTTAAACCTAAGGCTTGACTTCCTTGCTTTAATTCTTGAAAAAAAGGATGCATAACGGTGCAAATACTCGATAAATTTGCTGTGCAGTATACCTATTTCTGATACAAGACACAGTAGGAGTTGTTGAACGATTACGCAGTTAAACAAGTGTAAGCATGATAAACTGCATAATCTATTAGTTTTTTTGCTTGCCTGACAATAATCCAAAGATAAACAAGCAGCTGGCTAAGCAAACAAGCCTTGTTGAATTTGCTGATCTAATTGCTTTAATCGCTCTGGCGTTCCCACATCCACCCAGACACCTTGCAGTTTTTCAGCTGAAACCTGCCCCGCTGACATTGCTTCTTTTAACAACGGCGCCAATGGCCGCTTGCCATGTTCTAGCCCAGCAAACATTTGTGGCGCCAAAACAGCCACACCACTATAGGTTAAGGCTTCTCCCAACTGCTCTTGCTCAAAAGTATAAGCCAAATCATTTGCTAGGATGAAATCGCCTTTTAAATGCTGTGGTGGATTATCCACTAAAACTAAATGTGCCTGTTTAGCCCCTAATCCAATATCTAACAATGGTGCAAAATCCATAGTGGTCCAAACATCACCATTCACCAAAATGAAAGGTTCATTACCCAGCAATGGCAAAGCATTGATGATACCACCAGCTGTTTCCAGACCCTCACCTTCGTGCGACCACAAGATCGTCACACCAAATTGGGAACCGTCACCTAAAGCGGCAACAAGCTTATCACCCAACCAAGCTGTATTGATCACAATTTCAGTGACACCCACCTTTTGCAGTTTTTCAATATGCCAGACAATCAGTGGTTTACCACCAACCTCCAACAAAGGCTTTGGGGTATGCAAAGTTAGTGGGCGCATACGATTACCCAAACCAGCGGCTAGAATCATCGCTTTCATTATGCTGCAACCTCATAATCACCATATTTAGCAATAAACTTCGGCATGACTACATCACGGATAAATTGCATAAAGTCATTCAACTCATCATAACCTTGGCTTTCTTCGAGTAAGTACCACATCACTCTTGGCAAATCTTTTAGATAGCCCGATTTACCATCACGTTCGAACAAACGCACAAAGATACCTAGAATCTTGATATGGCGTTGAATCGCCATTAGGTCAGCATCACGTTTAAACTGCTCGAAACTGCGGTTTTCTTTAGCTGAAGCTGGTAATAAGTTATAGAACACTTCAAACCATTGATACACACGTTCAGCATTCCACTGTACATAAGCATCACGGGTAATCGAAATCAGATCATAAGTGTCTGCACCAATTACCGCATCCTGAAAATCAATAACTCCCAGTTCTTGTTCATTTTCAATTTTCATCAGATTACGACTATGAAAATCACGATGTACAATCACTTGTGGCTGTTGAGTTGCTTCAATCGCAAGAAAGTCAAATGCTTGCTCAATCGTTTCTAATTGCTGTTCTGTCGGCTGAATATTTAATGAAGGTAACATCCACTCAGTAAGTAAACGCATTTCAGTCATCAGCTTTTCATAAGAATAAGCGGGTAAATATTCCTGTCCATCAATTTGTTGCAGCTCGATCAGTTGCTTAAAGCTTTGAGCATAATAGTCGTCTACAGTCTGATCATTCAATAATGTGGATAGCACAACATCACCAAAATCTTCCAACAACAACAAACCCAATGTCAGATCTTTGGCAACGATATGCGGGACACGCACACCATTCTTGTCAAAGAACTCATCGATATTTACAAATGGTGCACAATCTTCTTTTTCAGGCGGCGCGTCCATGAGCATATATGTTTTGTTTTGTAACGTAATTCGCGCATAACGACGAAAGCTTGCATCTCCTGCTAAGAAGTTGATCTCGAATTGATCAGATTGGAGAGTGGCTTGAAGCCAAGTTTGTATCAATTGTTCACGTTGTGTATTCATTTGCAATAAAATCTAAAACTAGCTGAGATTTTGAAAGCTTAAGTGTAGCCACTTATCAACTTTTTCTCTATGATGCGACAATAATTAATTGTGAATTAGCATACTGGTTAATGAGACAATGAAACATCAGTTTAAATTTAATCCTTTAGCAACAGCTATTTTGACACTCTTGTGTGGCGGCTCGATTCAATCTGGTTTCGCAGCAACCAAAACGTCTCATGTCTCGACACTAGACAATGCTCAACTAAAAGCCCTCGCCGAGAAAAGCCACGTTGAACAACCACAAGAAAACTATGCTGGTGAGCATTTTTTTCAACAATATTATGTAGATAAGTCAGCCCCTGAAGCTCAATTACGTAATAATCAGTATTTAAGCTCTTCGTTTTGTCAAGGTACATGGATTACACCAATAAGCCCTGCAACAAAACCAAGCGACCCCAATAGCACAACATCAGTTATTACAGCAGATTATGGGCATTACAATCCAAATGGAGATTCAGTATTACAGGGAAATGTTGTTATCGATCAAGAAGGTCGTACTATTCGTGCTGATCAAGTAACAATCGACTCAACACAAACTCATGCGAATGCCCAAGGTCGAGTACAACTCGCACAATCTGGCTTGATAACCCAAAGCGATCAAATCAACTACAACCTAAAGACCCAAACTGGTGATTTAAATAATAGTTTTTATATTGCAGAGCAACAGCACGCTCACGGACAGGCAAGTCAAATACTTCGTAAAAATGAAAATCTTCTCGTATTAAAAGATGCAAGCTATACCGCGTGTCCACCAGAACAAAAACCTGCTTGGAAAATTCAAGCTAAGCAAATTGAGTTAAATCAAGATACTGGGCGTGGTGTTACTCGCGGTACTAAACTGTATGTCAAAGATGTACCAGTAATCGCTGTACCTTATTTTAACTTCCCGATAGATGATCGTCGTACAACAGGTATTTTAAGCCCAAATTTTGGTTATAGTAATGATGGCGGTGCGCAACTTGCAATTCCTGTATATCTTAATTTAGCACCGAACTACGACCTAACCCTCACACCAAGTTTTATGAGCAAACGCGGCGCGAAATTAGACGCTGAATTTCGCTACATGACTGAAAACTTTGGTTCCGGCCAAATTTGGGGTGGATATATCCCCAATGATAAAGAGGAAAATAAGGAAAACCGCTCTGATCTCCATCTGCTCCATGACTGGAAAATCAATGATCAGTGGTCAACCAACTTAGAGTACAATTACGCATCAGATAAAGACTATTTCTCTGACTTTAATAACAACCCCAATACACGAACCGATTTAAACTTACGACGTGCGTGGGAACTAAATTATCGTAATGGCATCCCTGGTCTAAAAGCGCAATTAAAAGTTGAAGATTTCCAAACACTTGATAAGGAAATCGATGATAAAGACAAACCTTATGCAAGATTACCTCAATTCTTATTAAATTATGTTGTAGGCAATCCACAAGGTCTGCAATATGAATTTAACAATGATACAGCTTACTTTAAGAAGTCGATCAATGATGGGTCAGCATTAGAATCAAGTGGTACGCGTATTTATAATCAATTTGCTGTTCGTTATAACTACATGACCCCCTCATGGTTTTATGTTATTCCTGAAGCCTCAGTACGTAGTATCAATACATTCTACGACCAAGACTCACAGCAAAATCGCAGCTCCAACGATTTAGAAAAATCTGTCGTCGTCCCACAATTTACTTTAGCAACAGGCTTAACTTTTGAAAAAGATGGAAAATACTTACAAAGTATTTCTCCTCGTGCTTTTTACGCTTATTCACCATATAGAAAGCAAGACGATCACCCAAACTTTGACTCCACAACAGCATCGATCAGTTACGACCAGTTATTTAATCCATATCGTTTTTATGGACATGACCGTTTAGACGATAACAACTTTTTATCGCTTGGTGTGACTTATAGCCTTTTAGATACTGAAGGTTTGGAACGAATTAAAGCTAGCGTCGGACAAAGTTATTATTTTAATGATCGTCGTGTTAGCTTAAACGAACAACTCGATGAGTTTGACACTCAGCGCCGCACTGGCCCAGTGGTTAGCTTATCTAGTCAGCTCAATCAAAATTTCACCATTAGCGCTAATTCAGCATGGATGTCTAACGGTGATAATGCCCAGCGTGATTTTCAAGCCTATTATACTGGTGAAAAAGGCAATCTTTACAATGTTGGCTATTTTTATCGAAAAGATATCAAAGATAGACAAGATGCTTACGACCAAGTTGTTGCATCGTTTATACAACCTGTAAAAGATAATTGGCGTATCATGGGACATGCTCAGTATGACCTAGACAATAACCTTATGCGCGAATACCTACTTGGCGTAAATTATGAATCTTGTTGTTGGGCTGTTTCAGTTTATGGTCGCTCTTACTACAATGATTTGGATGATCCAAACTCTCCAGATGTACGTAAGAAAAATGCGGTCATGGCTGAGTTCACTCTAAAAGGTTTGGGCGCTTTAAATAGTAAACTAGCCTCTCTACTCGAGAATAGAGTTCTAGGTTTCAACAAAACTAATCAATCTTGGACACAACGTTAATGAAGATAAAACACTTTCAGCATATCTTTAGAACCACTGTTCTAGCCGCCCTAATTTCTTCATCAATGCAAAGCTTTGCTCAGCCTACGGATGAGGTTGTCGCAATTGTAGATAGTAGTGTCATTCTGAAAAGCGATTTAGCACAAGGAATTGCTGAAGCTGAACACCAATTAAAAGCTCAAAACCAAACTGTACCTCCACAACAATATTTGCAAATGCAAGTCTTGGATCAATTAATTATTCGTCAAGCACAGTTAGAGCAAGTAAAACGTTACGGCATCAAACCTGATGAAAACAGCCTAAATGCTGCTGTTTTAAGAGTTGCGAATCAATCAGGTACTAACTCTCTTTCTGCTTTTCAACAAAAATTAGATGCAATTGCACCTGGGACTTATGAAAACCTACGAAACCGCATTGCCGAAGATCTTGCAATCGGACGTCTACGTCAACAGCAAGTGATGTCTCGAATCAAAATCAGTGATCACGATGTTGAAAACTTCCTAAAATCACCAGAGGGACAAGCTGCATTAGGAACACAAGTACATGTTCTCCATATGCGTATCTCTGGCGCAGATAATAATGAAGTGAAAAAAGTTGCTGAGGAGGTTAGACGATCACTGACAACCAGCAATGACCTTAAAGCAATTAGCAACAAATTATCTACAGAAACCATCAAAGTTGATGGCGCAGATATGGGCTTCCGTACTTTATCAGACATTCCAACAGAACTTGCTGCTCGCATTACACCTTTACAAGTTGGACAAACCACTGGTCTTGTGAATGTTCGCGATGGAACCCACGTCTTAAAATTACTAGACCGTAAGCAAAACGATCAAAGAGCGCTTGTCCCTCAATACAAAACTCGCCATATTTTAATCCAAACATCAGAAGTTGTTAGTTCAGATCGTGCAAAACAAATGATCGATAGCCTCTACAATCGGATTAAAGCTGGTGAAGACTTTGCAACTTTAGCAGCCACCTTCTCTAATGATCCTGGTTCAGCTCGTGATGGCGGTAACTTGGGTTGGGTTAATGCGGGAGTAATGGTACCTGAATTTGAGAAAGTCATGAAAGAAACTCCTGTAGGCCAACTCAGTGAGCCATTCCAAAGTCAATTTGGCTGGCATATTTTGGAAGTAACAGATACTCGCCAACAAGATATGACCAAAGAAGCTCAAGAGCGAATGGCTCGTCAAATTCTAGGTGAACGCCAATTTGAAACAGAAGTTGATAGTTGGACACGTGAATTACGTGCTAATGCTTATGTTGAAATCAAAGATGTTAGCTTAGATTCTAGAGCTCAACAAAAGTAACCCCCAGAAATAGAACCAGTCAACTTGCTGAACTGGTTCATTCTACAAATAAAAAACAGCGCTAAAAGCGCTGTTTTTTATTGCAAAACGCTTATTTATAACGATCTACCATTTTCTCTAAAGAAATTGGACGAATCTTGTCAGCATTACCTGCTGTACCGAATGCTTCATAACGCGCAATACAAATATCGCGCATTGTTTCAACAGTCTTAGCGAAATATTTGCGTGGATCAAATTCAGCAGGATTCTCAGCCAAGAATTGACGGATCGCACCAGTAGATGCTAAACGAAGATCCGTATCAATGTTGATTTTACGAACACCGTGCTTAATTGCTTCAACCAACTGCTCTACTGGAACACCATAAGTTTCGCCGATGTTACCACCAAATTCATTGATTACTTTCAACCATTCTTGCGGTACAGAACTTGAACCATGCATTACAAGATGCGTATTTGGTAATGCAGCATGAATTTCCTTGATGCGGTCAATTGCCAAGATATCACCTGTAGGTGGACGAGTAAACTTGTACGCACCATGTGAAGTACCTACAGCAATAGCCAAAGCATCGACATTTGTATCGGCAACAAATTGAGTTGCTTCTTCTACAGAGGTAAGCAATTGAGAATGATCAAGTACACCTTCCGCACCTACACCATCTTCTTCACCGGCCATACCAGTTTCAAGGCTACCTAAGCAACCAATCTCACCTTCGACTGAAACACCACACGCATGTGCCATAGCGACTACACGACGAGTTACATCAACGTTATAATCATAAGATGTAGGTGTTTTGCCATCAGTCCCTAATGAACCATCCATCATCACTGAACTAAAGCCCAACTGAATAGAGCGCTGACAAACATCAGGGCTTGTACCATGATCTTGATGCATTACCACTGGAATATGTGGCCATTCTTCAATTGCAGCTAAAATAAGATGACGTAAAAAAGGTGCACCTGCATATTTACGTGCACCTGCCGAAGCTTGTACGATTACAGGTGAATTTGTCGCATCTGCAGCAAGCATGATTGCGCGCATTTGTTCTAAGTTGTTTACGTTAAACGCTGGTACGCCGTAGTTGTGTTCTGCAGCGTGATCCAAGAGCTGGCGCATCGAGATTAGAGCCATAATATCCTCCCAGGTAATGCGCCATATTCTACATGTTGATTTATTTCAATTCAGCAACTAATCACTGGATTTGAAAAAAAAACCTGAATCTTTTGTGTAATTTGCGTATCCAACCACATTTATCAACAAAAAAGGCTAAATCTAAAAAAGATTTAGCCTTTGATCACACAAAGTTTTACCTAAAAATGCAGAAAACAAATTAAATAAACCCTTAACAATATCCTTCAAGACGTGTAAGCGGTAGTTTTTTCCCAATTGCTTTTTCAATTTCAGGTAAATAAAACGCATCATCTTCTGATAAGAAACTAATGCTCACCCCCTGAGCTCCAGCACGACCTGTACGCCCAATACGATGTACATAATCATCTGACTGTTCAGGTAAAGTAAAATTCACAACATGTGAAACACCATCAACATGAATACCACGTCCAGCCACATCAGTTGCTATCATGATATTGTGCTTACCTTGCTTGAATTGATCCAGCATTTTTAAACGCTTATCTTGTGCAATCTCACCAGATAGCATACCAACCTTGTATCCATCACGTTTCAAATGATCATACAAACGACGAACCTGATCCCGACGATTCGCAAAAATCATGACTTTATCAATTGGCTCTTCACGCAAAATATCTTGCAATAATTTATATTTATCCTGCTTTGCAACAACATATACACGCTGCTCAACATCTACATTGGTCTTCTGCTCAGGTTCAATCTCAACTGTAACAGGTTCAAATAGCCACTGACGCGCCAAATTCAAAACATCATAACTAAACGTTGCTGAGAACATTAAAGTTTGTCTTTGCTCCTTAAATGGAGAATAACGCACAATACGCTTTACAGAAGGAATAAATCCCATATCCAATAATCGATCTGCTTCATCAATGACCAAAAATTCAATTCGATCTAACCAAACTTCTTTTTGCTCGACAAAGTCAATTAAACGTCCAGGTGTTGCGACCACAATATCAACAAAGTTACGATCAAGTAGCTTTCTCTGTTTATCAAAATCAACGCCACCAAGTAACGTAACAAGATGCAAATTAGTAAACTTTGTTAATGCTTTTGCATCACTTTCGATTTGTAGTGCTAGCTCGCGGGTAGGCGCTAAAATCAATGCTCGTGGCTCACCACGGAAGCGCTGTTCTTGAATTGGATTATTTAATAAATCATTGATCACACTAATTAGAAAGGCAGCCGTTTTACCTGTCCCCGTTTGTGCTCTACCAATTGCATCGTGCCCTGCTAGCGTATATTTTAAAACCTTTTGTTGAATTGGAGTCATTTGAGTAAAACCCAAAGCATCAATCGCTTTTTTCAACTGCGGATGTAATTTCAAGGTTTCAAAACCAGACGTCATATATGCTCTCAAACCATCAATGACCAAAACAAAGTCGTTATTATAAACAAAAACGCCCCAAATAACATTGGAGCGTTTTATATTGCGTCAAAGCAACAAATTAGTCTAAAGGCTGAACGTTTTCAGCTTGGAAACCTTTTTGTCCTTGAACTACGCTAAATTCTACACGTTGGCCGTCACGTAAAGAACGGTGACCTTCACCAACAATTGCACGGAAATGAACAAATACGTCATCACCGCCGTTACGTTGAATAAAACCAAAGCCTTTAGTGTCATTAAACCACTTTACTACGCCTTGTTCACGAGCTGTCATAAGTCAATCCTCAGATATTGAAAGATAAGGACCTTCCGGTGTTGCAAACAGCAGAGCCAACAAGGTTTTAAAATCTTATAATTTTAAAGCTTGTAATCATTCTGTAAAACTATCAACAATTTCCGGTTACATCCATTTGTTATAGGGTTTTTTACGATAAAACGAAATGAAACACTTCCTAAAACGCATCGAGCTTAACATGGGTTTATGACAATTAATAGATATATTTTAAGTTATTTCCTATGCTTCTATCTGTTTATGCTCATCATTTAGTTTATAGACTTAAATATAGATAAGAGCGAAAAACAACTTGTTGAACACTCCCCCCACCTATAAAATCAATCAGAATCAATTTTCATGAAAGCTATATTCAACCGATATGACCACCTTACCCTCTCATTCAACTGAAATTATTGATGCTTTAGGACAACCGTGTCCAATGCCATTATTAATGTTGAAACGAGCCCTAAAAAAATCAAACGGTAAAAAACTTTACCTATTAAAATCATCAGATCCACATAGTGAAATTGATGTAACACGATATTGCCAAATCAAAAATCTACAATGCCAAACAACGAAAATATCTGAAAATGAATTTCACTACCTCATTGAATCTCTTTAGGTCTTGTAGAACTCAACTCACTTTCTTTGCTAAACTCTTGGTAAACGGTAAAGATAAATTTACATTTCTATACTCAAATTTCCTTAGTGATGAAGAACATTCGCATTAAGATGAAATTGTTGACTTAAATACCATCCTATAAGGAGACTCCATGACTACTGACAGCAGCAATCAATTGATGCCCCTGTCATTGTCTGCGCCAGGCGTAAATCTTGGTGCATATATCAGTACTGTCAATCAAATTCCAATTTTAACAGCCGAGCAGGAAAAAGAACTTGCAGAGCGTTATTATTATGACCAAGATCTTGATGCTGCCAAATTACTGGTAATGTCACACTTACGTTTTGTTGTTCATATTGCACGTAGCTATGCAGGTTATGGATTGCCACAAGGCGATCTGATTCAAGAAGGCAACCTCGGATTGATGAAAGCTGTTAAGCGCTTCGATCCAAATATGGGTGTGCGTTTAGTTTCATTTGCCGTGCATTGGATCAAGGCTGAGATTCACGAATATGTAATTCGTAACTGGCGTATCGTTAAAATTGCAACAACCAAAGCTCAACGTAAATTATTTTTTAATTTACGTAGTCTCAAAAAATCAAGCAAGCGACTGTCTTTAGAAGAAGCTCAAGCGATTGCAAATGATTTAAATGTGACGCCTGAGCAAGTGCTCGAAATGGAAGGTCGTTTAACCGCATACGATGCAGCTTTCGAAGCACAAGGTGATGATGACGATGATACACCACATACAGCTCCTGCACTCTACCTAGAAGATAATCGTTATGATCCAGCACGACTTGCTGAAGAAGAAGATTACGAAGAACAAAGTACTGCAGCACTACATGAGGCTATGGATCAACTTGATGATCGCTCACGTAATATCTTACAACGTCGTTGGCTAGATGATGATAAATCTACACTACACGAATTAGCTGCCGAATATAACGTTTCAGCAGAACGTATTCGTCAGCTTGAAAAGAATGCGATGGAAAAGATCAAAACCGCCATGTCTGCAAGTTAAAATCAGATCAAATACAAGGGCTATAATGCCCTTTTGTTTTATCTTGTCTTTGTTTAAAGTCCCGAATATGTTAATTTTGTTTATCAAATTTCCAGTTCTATTTCCAATATGTGGATAGCAATCTCTGCAATCAATCTTGCCCTTGCAGTCATGCTCGGAGCGTTTGGTGCTCATGGACTTAAATCCTTTGCAACGCCTGAGCAACTGACTTGGTGGGGTACCGCAACCCAATATTTTTTCTACCACGCGCTTGGCTTATTAATGTTGGGCGTATTAAATAAAACCACGCCAACTTTTTCTATAAAAATTCCGTTTATTTTGATGCAAATTGGCATCCTCTTTTTCTGTGGTTCATTGTACATTATGGCGCTGGGCTTGCCTCGAATATTAGGTGCGATTACGCCGATTGGTGGTGCCTTTATGATCGCAGGTTGGCTATTCCTCGCATGGCATGCGACCAAACATGCGAAATAAGGATTTATCATGCATATCTATTTAAATGGCGAGTCAACAGACACGTCTTGTGAAAATCTACAGCAATTGATTCAAAGCTTGGCACTTGAAGGCAAACGCTTCGCTGTAGAAAAGAACCAGCAAATCATTCCTAAGAGCAAACTTGAGCAAACCGCAATTGCTCCTGAAGATCGTATTGAAATTATCCAAGCTGTTGGTGGCGGCTAATCGGCTAAAAATGGAGTAAGCCCATGCAAGATTCCCCTTTAATTATTGGTTCACGTACTTTCCAATCTCGTCTACTGGTCGGAACTGGTAAATATAAAGATCTCAATGAAACCGATTTAGCCATTCAAGCAAGCGGTGCTGAAATTGTGACCGTTGCAATTCGTCGCGTAAACATTGGTCAGCATGCCGATCAACCAAATTTACTCTCAGTCATTCCACCTGAGAAATACACGATTCTGCCAAATACAGCTGGCTGTTTTGATGCAGATAGCGCGATTCGTACCTGCATGCTGGCTCGTGAACTGCTTGATGGTCACAACTTGGTAAAGCTTGAAGTACTCGGTGATGAAAAAACCTTGTATCCGAATGTGACTGCAACGCTCAAAGCCGCGCAAACCTTGATTGATGATGGTTTTGAGATCATGGTCTACACCTCGGATGATCCGATCGTCGCTCAAGAGCTTGAAAGCATGGGCTGTGTAGCAATCATGCCTTTGGGTAGTTTAATTGGTTCCGGTCTCGGCATTCTGAATCCACACACCATTTCCATCATCAAAGAAAATGCCAAAGTTCCTGTATTGGTGGATGCTGGTGTGGGTACTGCAAGTGATGCGGCGATTGCGATGGAACTCGGTTGTGACGGCGTATTGATGAATACAGCCATTGCCGCGGCGCAAAATCCAATTTTGATGGCTTCTGCGATGAAAAAAGCCGTTGAAGCGGGTCGTGAAGCATTCTTGGCGGGTCGTATGCCGCGTAAGCGTATGGCCAATGCCAGCTCGCCTGAAACGGGTTATTTCTTCAAGTAAATCAAATCATCATGTTTTGGGCGAACACAGTTCGCCCATTATTACAGCAACTTCATATTCCCAATCTTACATATTATCGTGATAAGGTAAGTTCAATCGCTTTGCCAATGCTACCCTAGCATTAGTGTTAGGGAACTTAGGAATATTTGAACTATTTCTCATCTAATATTTCCCTCAAATTCACTTTCGCCCTTTGCTCAAAATTCTGTTGAAAATATTCCGTTTGATACAACGGTTCCACTTGATAAAAATGTGCAAGAACTTCTTTTCGTTTAATGGAATAAATTTCTGATTCCACCCAAGCATATTCTTGTTGAATCTGTTGCTCATACTCCTCGAAACGTTCTGGTGAAGCCGCTAGAATCGCCAAATCGATATCTAATAAAAACTGCAAATCCAACTCGTTCGTTGATTCATGCTTTTGCGTCGCAATAATCCAGCGCTTGATCTTTTCAACAATCTCAACAGATAGGTCCTGAGCCATATACTTTTCAAACAGCTCCACACTTTTCATTTCATTATCTTTTGCTTGCGGATCATAGATCGCATCATGAAACCAAAGTGCTAACTCAACTGAATAAGCATCTTTTAAGTCAGATCGAATCGATTCAAGCAAGATCAAACATTCATACACATGCTGAAGCGTATGATAAGCTCGCTGTTTTTCACTGTAGGCAGCAATCAACTTATTAAAAACTTTCTGCGGTTCAGAAAAATGATAATGCCGATGCAGTTCAAACCATGATTTTTCTAATAGCGTTAAATACTGCTGCATTACTCATCCTCATTGGATTTCTTTATTCAAATTCAGCCACTTTGCCAAGGACTCTGCATCTTTACGCTCAGGAAAGAGCTGGTACAAGGTACAGGAACCAAACTCATGTTTTAGTTCCTGTTGACGGATAGGATGATTACCAAATCGGAACCATCGAGTGCCATCAAGATCTAAAGGCTGTACCCCCCATAACGCCGAGGTTCTGTCAGATACCCTTTGATTCGGACTTGATCAGACGATATCCATGCTTTAGTAAATATTCTTTGGTTAACATCCCACCACCCAAGGCAAATCTAAGCTGCGTGCTGTTCATCTCGCTTAAAGACTAGTTCTTTATCCGATGAACTTTCAGCATCGAAGTAATACCCTTCACTATCAAATGCTTTTAATTGTTCTACTTGGCTTAATTTATTTTCAATCAAGTATCTTGCCATCAGACCACGCGCTTTTTTCGCGTAGAAACTAATGACTTTATATTTTCCGTTTTTCTGATCCAAGAATACAGGCTTAATAATTTCTGCCTGAATTTTCTTTTCATTCACTGACTTATAATATTCATCAGATGCTAAATTTACCAATACTTTTGAATTAATGTCAGCTAAATCTTGGTTAATTTGGTCAGTGATAATGCTGCCCCAGAATTCATAAAGATTATGTCCACGTGTATTTTTTAGTTTAGTACTCATTTCCAAGCGATACGGCATCATCAAATCCAACGGACGTAATAAACCATAAAGACCAGACAACATACGTAAATGCTGCTGGGCAAAATCAATATCCTGATCTTTCAAGTGATAAGCATCTAAACCGGTATACACATCACCTTTAAATGCAAACAAGGCTTGACGTGCATTGGAAAAATCAAAATCTGCATTCCAGTCACGGAAACGTTCTACATTTAAATTGGCGATTTTCTCACTAACCGTCATCAAAGATGCGATTTCACTCGCAGAAAGCTTGCGACATACATCAATCAGCTGCTGTGATTGTTCTAATAAACGTGGCTGTGTATATGTATCTGTAGGTAAAGCGGTTGTATAATCAAGTGTTTTCGCTGGAGAAATTAAAGTAAGCATAATCAATCAAAAATAAATTTAACTTGGTGAAACTATAACAGTTGATAATTTTTAATGCCAATTCGTGTTTTCATTCTTCATTATCGGTAAAATAGTGGATTCTTCCATTATCCATTACGTATCTTATGTCTGAGCAATTATTCATCCAAGGTCCTGTTGGTCAAATTGAAATGTTTGTCGATCAACCTCAAGGTGAAGTCACAGGTTTTGCTGTTGTCTGCCACCCACATCCTTTACAAGGCGGAACACCAAATCATAAAGTCCCTGTTTTATTGGCTCAGATTTTTAATGAAATGGGGTGTGTGGTATATCGTCCTAGCTTCCGTGGCTTAGCGGGTAGCGAAGGTACACATGATCAAGGTCATGGTGAAACTGATGACATTATGGCTGTGATTGAATATGCGCGTGCAAAGCATGCAGGTTTAACCTTCTATGCAGGCGGTTTCAGTTTCGGCTCTCATGTGCTTGCAAAGTGCCAAGCCCAACTCAGCGAAGAATCTCGCCCAAAACAATTAGTTTTGTGTGGATTACCAACAGGTTCTGTTGTTGACTTACGTCATTACCAAACCCCTGCAATTGATGGTGATATTTTATTTGTTCACGGCGAGCAAGATGATATTACCCTCCTTTCAGACATGATCGCTTGGGCAAAACCGCAAAAACATCCCATCACGATTCTGCCGGGTGCCAATCATTTCTTTACAGGCTATCTAAAGCAGTTGCGTCAAGTCATTACCCACTTTTTAAAACTGTAGACTTAACAACAAATTACTAAGAAAAATATACGTCTTTTGAATCCAATGTCTGTTATATCAGTATAGATGTACAGACATTCAGGTTCTTTAATAATGAAATTAAATAAAAAACAAGGACTTTTTTTAAAGCAAATCATCGAAAATTGGCAACAACAAGGCACGATTACACCCGATGTCGCCAATAAATTAAATGATAGTTTTTCGATTCAACCTTTTGACTGGGAGCGACTCGCAAAATATTCATTCTGGATTTCAATGATTTGTGCAGTGATTGCCATCGCTGCAGTTACTGCCGATCAGTTCTTGATGGAGCTAATTGAAAAAATCTTTATCAATTCCAAGATCATTCCATGTCTGATTTTTGCTGTGGTGGCGACTGCCTTTTATGGCTTTGCCTATCGTCGGCGTAGAACCAAACCCCAGCATCAATTTAGCAATGAAGCGATTATTTTTGCAGGTGTGCTGTCTACTGCAGCGTCTGTCGCCTATTTCGGGCAAGCAATTGATACAGGTAGTGGTCATTTTTCTTTGTTATTTCTGCTCTCCACTCTTATTTATGCTGCACTTGCCTTCTGGTTCCCCTCTAAACTGATCTGGGTATTTGCTCTACTTTCACTCGGCTCATGGTTTGGTACAGAAACTGGCTATATGTCCGGTTGGGGAGCCTATTATCTAGGCATGAACTTCCCGTTACGCTTTGTCTTTTTTGGCGGTGCCTTAATTGGCTTAAGCCTGCTGTTTAAACGCTATGCGCATTTTATAGACTTCGCCCATTCAACTTATGTCATGGGACTACTTTATCTATTTATTGCCTTATGGATTCTCTCTATCTTTGGCAATTATGGTGACTTAGGGAGTTGGTATAGCGTCAAGCAATATGAGCTGTTACATTGGGGTGTACTATTCGCGTTTATTGCCATCATCGCAATTGTCTATGGTTTAAAACATGATGATGCCACCTCACGTGGTTTTGGGATCACTTTCTTATTTATTAACCTCTACACTAAGTATTTTGAGTTCTTCTGGAATGGCATGCACAAAGCCATTTTCTTTATTTTATTGGCTATCTCTTTCTGGTGGATTGGCCGTCATGCTGAAAAACTCTGGAATTTGGAATTTCTACCCAGCCAATCCAAAATCAAGAAAGACCATCCAGCTGAGTGATTATTGAAAATCATGCCAACTCAAGCCAAACCGGGCCAAATACTTTTTGACCCGGTCACTGTCATTGGTGGTATTGCGTTGCTGGCGTGAAGCTGCAAACAGTTGGCGTCCAGCATCCGCCATCGATTTGGCATTTTCACACACTTGAAGTACACCACGCAGCTGAATCTGATCAAACTCATCAATCTCTCCCAGCTGCGTTTGATCTAAATATTTAAGTAAAATATCTGTTTCTTTAGATACAGATTGTGTAGTTTGGATCGACCACAACTGCTTTAAACGCTGAATCTCTTTTTCCACCGTTTCTGAACAGATCAGCTCACCATTGGATAATGTCGCTAACCGCGTCACACTGGCAGTCAAATCACGAAAATTCCCCTGCCATGATGCTTCTTTCGACTTGGCAAATTTCAAATACACATCAAGTGCATCACGCTGAAAACGGAATTGTCGTTGGTGATTTGCCGAAAAGCGTTGCAACTCGAACTCAATATTGGGAGCAATGTCTTCAATTCGATCTTTAAGATTCGGTAAAAAGAAAGTCCATGTATTCAATCGTGCCCACAAATCCTCACGAAAACGGCCCGCTTGCACTTCGGCTCTTAGATCTCTATTTGTCCCCGCAATTAGCTGAAAATCGGCCTGAACCTCTTTGTCACTCCCAACAGGAAAAAAGGATTTATCTTCGAGTGCCTTAAGCAACATCGCTTGCTCATCTAGCCCAAGCTCACCAATTTCATCCAGAAATAAAATACCCTGATCAGCACTTTTTAATAAACCTGTTCGCGAAGCTGCTGCCCCTGTAAAAGCCCCCTTGATATGCCCAAACAAACTCGACATAGCACTATCACCACGAAGCGTCGCACAGTTCACATCAACAAAACGCCCACTTAAATGAAACTTATTTTTCTTTAATTGATAGATTTGTTTCGCTAAATGCGATTTACCCACACCTGTTGCGCCCATAATTAGGATTGGTGCGCTAGAACGTGTTGCAACCAATTCAACTTCAGTGATCAGTTGATTGAATTCGTGGTTATAGGTTGAAATATTGGCTTTCAGCTGTTGCCAGTTTTGTAGCTGCTCATCTTCAAAGCGCTGCTTGAGAACATCGTAGCGAGATAAGTCCAGATCAATGATACGATATTCACCTTCTGGTGTTTTCTGCTGATTAGGTGCACTTTGAATCAGCTTAGCAGGTAGGTAATTGGCATCGACCAGAAGATACCAACAGATTTGAGCAACGTGTGTGCCTGTAGTGATATGCAAAAGATAGTTGTTTTTTTCAGTATCAAAGGGATAACTTTTCACAAAGTCATATAGCGCACCATAGACCTCAGCAAAATCCCAAGGATCACGGATGCTCACTCGCTGTCCAGACACGATAGTCGATGGCGATACATCCTGCACATCTTCAGCAATAAATTTAACTAAATTATGATGCTGTCGATCATGCAATAGCACCAGTTCATCCACAATCAAATCTTCATGCATCAAAAGACTCAAAGTCGGACGCCAACGTTGCCAACGATCAGGGCGTTTTCCTTGATCTAGAGTAGAACCAACAAAGCCAATCACGACAGTTTTCTTTGCATTCAGCATAATTTCTATAATATTTTATATATGACTATCATATACAATACGCATTTCAGTGAAAAATTCCAACAATATGCTTCATTTTACTTTTTTAGGTACCTCTTCTGGTGTACCCACACTCACACGCAATGTCTCTGGCCTAGCCATCCGTAACAGCAAGAATAAAGACTGGATTTTGGTCGATGCTGGTGAAGGTACCCAGCATCGTATTCAACAGGCGAAACTTGCATTACAAAGCCTAGTTGCCATCTGTATTACCCATGTTCACGGCGATCATTGTTATGGTTTGGTTGGCTTATTGGCCAGTGCAGGTATGAATGCCCGTACTGCACCTTTAACTATTATCGCCCCCAAACAAATTCAACAATGGATTGAAGTTACGGCACAGCTCACGGATTTACATTTGCCCTACCCACTTAACTTTATTGATGTGAATGAAGCGGCTCAAATACAACAAATAACGGATGAACTTTCAATTCAAGCCCATCCATTGAGTCATCGTGTACCCAGTTTTGCATTTAGTATTATTGCTCAAAACACACAAAAGAAATTAGATACACAGGCTTTAATTCAACTCGGCATACCCAAAGGTAAAGCTTGGGGTGACTTACAACAAGGTCAGAACATTCAATTTAATGGGGAAACATTAAAAGCAACTGATTTTATTCAGTTACAAACTAAACGTGTTCATACCATTGTGGGTGGAGATAATAATCGTCCCGAGTTATTGGCACAAGCTTGCCAAGATGCCCAACTCTTAATTCATGAAAGTACCTACACTCAAGCGATTTTAGATAAAGTAGGTTCAGGTCCTATGCATAGTTCAGCAAAGATGGTTGCAGAATTTGCTCAACATCAAAATCTAAGCAATCTGATCCTGACACACTTTAGTCCACGTCATCAGGATAACACTGGGCAGCAAGCGATTGCTGAGGAGGTAAAAACATTCTATACAGGCAATTTTTATTTGGCCCATGATTTCGATCAATTTAGCTTAGATGAAACAGGTCAGCTTACAAAAATTGAAAAATATTAATAAGTCTGCAGTATGTGAGGAGCCTGATAAAATTCACAACAAAATAAATATTTTATAAGATATATTTATATATTATAAGATATAATAAATTTATTAACATTAAGCATAGATCGCAGTTTGAAAGATATTTCAAAAAATCATTTTATTTAATTATCAAGTTCTTATTAATTATTAAAATTAAATTTAAAAAAGTTGGCACAGTCACTGCAATAGTATAAGCACACAACATCATTGGGATCTTGTGAATATCACCTGCCTGCAAACGCTTGGCAGGCAGGTTTAGAAAGGAAAATGAAAATGTCTGTCGTTGAACAAATCAACCAACAAGCTCAATTTGAACAAGAACAGCAACAACGTGCTTATCAAGTACTTCAAAATGAAAACAGCATGCCTGTAAAAATGTGGACCAATGGCGTCCTTGTTGATGACAACTCAAAACAACAATTGCTACAAACAGCTCAAATGCCTTTTATTTATAAATGGATGGCTGTGATGCCAGACGTTCACTTTGGTTTAGGTGCAACGATTGGAAGTGTCATTCCAACCAAAGGTGCGATTATCCCTGCTGCTGTCGGTGTTGATATTGGGTGTGGAATGATGGCAACTCGTACCAGCCTAACTGCTTCAGATCTACCTGATAACTTACATGCTTTACGTACTGAACTTGAACGTTTGATCCCACATGGGATGACCAAAGGCCGAGGACGAGATCGTGGTTCTTGGGAAAATCCACCTGAAATGGTGGATCAAGCTTGGGCAGATTTAGTTGCCGACTTTGAGTTGATTTGTGCCAAGCATCCTCGCCTAAAAAACACCAACAACCGAAAACAGTTAGGAACTTTAGGTACAGGAAATCACTTCGTCGAAGTCTGTTTGGATGAACATGATCATGTTTGGATTATGTTGCACTCAGGTTCTCGTGGTGTGGGTAATGCCATCGGTAATCATTTTATTGAGCTTGCTCGCAAAGATATGCAAAAGCACTTTATTAACTTACCCAACAAAGATTTAGCATATTTAGTCGAAGGAACAGATCATTTTGATGATTACTGGTTTGCTGTAGGTTGGGCACAACGCTTCGCGATGAAAAACCGTGAAATCATGATGCAATCTGCGATTAAAGCCTTAGCAACCATTATCCCGAAACCGTTCCAAGCACGTTTGGAAGCCGTAAACTGCCACCATAACTATGTGGAAAAGGAAGAACATTACGGCGAAGAAGTGATGGTGACCCGTAAAGGCGCTGTAAGTGCCAAACTTGGACAATATGGAATTATCCCAGGTTCAATGGGTGCAAAGTCTTTTATCGTTCGTGGGCTTGGAAATCAGGAATCGTTCTGTTCATGTTCACATGGTGCAGGACGTGTAATGAGCCGTGCTGAAGCAAAACGTCGCTTTACTGTAGAGGATCAGATTGCGCAAACTGAAGGTGTAGAGTGCCGAAAAGATGCGGCTGTGATTGATGAAATTCCATCGGCTTATAAACCGATTGAAGATGTGATGAAAGCACAAAGCGATTTGGTTGAAGTGGTTTATACATTAAGACAAGTTGTTTGTGTTAAGGGGTGATAATGAAAAAGGATTGTTTAGATATTCAGAGCTGTAGAATCAGGGCAAATGAAGAAGCTCATCTCGTTCTACCTGAGCAACCCTATTACATTATTCTCATTGTGGATACTAAGCAAATTCTGCCTGAATGGCGTAATTGGATTTGTGAGCAGATTGTCTATTCAAAACGATGCATTCAGGCAATGGTGACAGGACATGAATGCTCTATTTGGGATGATGTTTTAGACGAGACTTATGTAGCTTTTTATAACAATGAACCGCCAATTAATACCTGTTTTATAACCACTTGGCATGAGAATGAAACTTTAGATGAAGTTATTGAGTTTGCAAAAATCGGTATGCAATTGGAAAGTATTTCAAAATTAGTCATTTTACAGATTGAATAAAAGGTAAATAAAATGAAACTCGCAGAAGCACTTTTACTGCGAAGCGATCAACAAAAAAAGCTCGCTTCATTAAAACAACGGATCAACGCCAATGTATTGGTACAAGATGGCGATGAACCGAGTGAAGACCCAAATGAACTGATCAAACAGGCGTTTGCTTTAACCCAAGAAAGCAATCAACTGATTTGTCGTATTCATTTGACCAATGCGCAAGCAAAACTTGAGGATGGCAAAATATTGCTATCCCTTCTAAGTTCAAGGGATAGTTATACAGAACAGCATAAGATTCTGATTAATGCGATTGCTAATACCCATCGTGAACCCGACCGTTATAGTGCTCGTGAAATCAAGTGGCAGAAGGTTATCCCTGTTTCTAGCTTGCAAAAACAAGCCGATGATATCAGCGCAAAGCTACGCGACTTAAACATCAAAATTCAGGCTGCAAACTGGCAGATTGATTTAATCGAATAAACAAAAAATTTTGTGGATCTAGTTCACAATCATAGTTTGGGCATACTGGGCGAGTACAAGATCCTGCGTCCGCTTGAGGGATTGAAAATAATTCAGGCGGCTATGGCAGCATGTGAGTCATGCATCAATCTTCACTGATTAGGCTCAGCACCATGTACCTAGCAAACCTTTGCTAAAAGCAAAGTCACGCGTTACTTCGCATTACCATGTACTGACAGTATGTTCATTAAATTAGAAAATAAGGAAAATAGAAGTGAATAAAGCTTTGGCAAATATGCCAGCAGCCATCCAAATTGATGGTTCACAAGGTGAAGGTGGTGGGCAGATTTTAAGAACTGCCCTAGCTCTTTCGATGATTACAGGTCAAGCATTTGAATTAATCAACATTCGTGCTGGGCGTAAAAAACCAGGCTTAATGCGTCAGCATTTAGTCTGTGTACAGGCATCTCAACACATCAGCCAAGCGTATGTGGAAGGTGCTGAACTCCATAGCCAGCGATTGTACTTCGCACCACAGCATGTACAGAGTGGAGAATACCAATTCCAGATTGGTTCAGCAGGAAGTACAACACTGGTTTTACAGACGCTATTACCTGCTTTGTTATTGCAAAATGAAGCAAGTGAATTGACTATTTCTGGTGGCACTCACAACCCGCTTGCGCCAACGGCAGATTTTATCGAGCAATGCTTTTTGCCTGCATTAGAAAAACTTGGAATACAGGTCGAGTTTAAGTTAAACAAAGCAGGCTTCTTCCCGATTGGTGCTGGTGAAATTCAAATCAAGATTCAGCCTTGGCAACATCGAAACAAGTTAAGCCTATTAGATCGTGGTACTTTGCAAAGCACTGAGGCTTTTGCAGCAGTACTCAACCTTTCCGAAGAAGCGCAAATCGCACAACGAGAATTAGCCACTTTAAATAAAAGACTGAAATTAGATACTCAGCAGCAATTCCATTTAAATGGAATCAGCCAAGGCAATACAGCGTATGTTAAAGTTGAATATCAACATCACGTTCAGCTATTTACTGCTTTAGGTGAAATGCGCAAAAGTGCAGAACAAATTGCCAATCATTTGGCGAAACAGGTGAAACGATATATTGCTTCTCAAGCTGTAGTAGATGAGTATTTAGCGGATCAGTTGCTATTACCTTTGGCATTGGGGCAAGGTGGTGAATTTACCGCACAATCTATTAGCGAACATACTCGCACTCAAGCCGCGATGATTGAAAAATTTATTGATTGTGAAACTGAATTTATTGAACTAGACAAAAATCTGTTTCAGGTCATTGTCAAAGTTTAAGAAGCTCATGAATGAGCTTCTTTTCTATAAAAATTTATTTTACAGATTCCAGAGCCGTCACCAACAACTTCCAGCATTTCTCTACAGTATCGACTTTAACCCGCTCACCAGGCGCATGCGCCCCTTGAATATCCGGGCCAAAAGACACCATCTGCAAATCAGGATAATGTTCCGCAATAATGCCGCATTCCAAGCCCGCATGAATCACTTTCAAGTTCGGTTCAATTTCAAATGCGCTCTGATAAGCCTGTTGTAAACACTTCAATGCCGCTGAATCTGGATTTGGTGTCCAACCCGACACCAATGGCGTTAACTCAGACTGAATTTCAAAATTGGCAAAGTGCTGTTGGATATTCTGGGCAAATGTTAGTGCTTCTTGGTTCACCATAGAACGAACCATAATTAAAGTCTTCGCCTCATCTTTAGTCAATTTGACCACACCAATATTATTTGAGGTCTCAACCACATCAGCTAAAGCACGACTCCACTGCGCAATGCCATATGGGCACGTTGCCAATGCCTGCAACCAAGCTTGTTGTTGATGCAGCACAATCACTTCATTGATCTGATTGGCATTTTGTTGAAAGGTAATTTGCAGTTGATCATCAATACCTTGTAGTTTTTGTTGCCATTCTTTTTGTACAACTGCAACGGCATTTTCTAATTCTGATAATTGCTCTGCTTTAATTGCAATGGTTGCTACCGCTTCACGTGGGATGGCATTGCGCGCTGTTCCACCGACAAATTCAACCAGTCTGCCATTTGATTGTGTCAAATAATCATTTAAGAAATTGGCTAAAATCACATTGGCATTACCACGACCAAGATGAATATCAACACCAGAGTGACCACCTTTTAAGCCTGACACCAACAAATCTACATAAATTAAATCACTAGGTGCTGTTTGATATTGGATAGGCTGTTGTACTTCAATATCAATACTCCCAGCACAACCAAGATAGAGTTCACCCCATTCTTCGGTATCAATATTAAATAACCATTGCCCCGTTAAAACACCCGATTTAAGCAAACGGGCACCGCTCATTCCCGCTTCTTCATCAATCGTCAAAAGTACTTCAATCGGCCCATGCGCAATATCATCTGATTCTAATACCGCCAACGCCAGTGCAACTCCGATACCATTATCAGCACCCAACGTAGTATTTTCAGCAATCAGCCAACCATCTTTTAATACAGGTCGAATCGGATCTTTAAAAAAGTCATGTTGCGTACCACGATTTGCCTGAGTCACCATATCTAAGTGTCCCTGCAAAATTACACCTGCAACTTGTTCTTTACCAGCTGTGGCAGCTTTTCGAATAATCAGATTACCAATATCATCGACATAGGTTTCTAGGTTGCACTGTTCCGCCCAATCTTTGAGATGCTGTCGTAATTGTTGTTCATGTTTTGATGGTCGAGGAATTGTGCACAAAGTCTCAAAATGTCGCCAAACCACTTGGGGAGATAATTTAGAAAAATCGACCTGTATCATGCACATATACTCTCAAATAAAGCGTTTAAACAAATATACACCATACACCGAAACGGTCATGATGTTAAATCACTTCATTTAAGATGACATATTGAAAACTAACTTAACTTTTCCATACAAATTTAGAAAAACTATGTTCAGCTTTTAAACTATTTTCAACAGCTTGGGCCAATTGACGGATAATGCTTTGTGTCTCAATCTTTTCAAACCAAGCTTGTTCTTGTTGAGGATTTGCTGTGATCTCACACAAAATATGACCTTCCGAATCTTGCTGTGAACATAGAATAGAAAGTGGCAACTGGTGATTGTCGATACAAACTTCAATTTTTTCATGTTCATGACGCATATGCTGGGCATCAAAACCGTATTGTTCTAATTGTTTATATAATAATGCAGCCACATATTCTTGGGTGATATAGCATTCATTAGGTGGATGATCAATTAACCCATGTTTAGGGCAATCCGCTATAAATTGCAATGTTTTCATGGTATTCCCTCTATTTTTATGTTCTTAGCTGGATCACAGCTTAAAACCGACTCGTACGGTATGAATTATTATATATACAATTGTGTTTTATTGATTAGCCGATTGTCTTACTTCTTTTATTAAATTGATAAATTTCGACCTGATTAGATATGTACATCCTTTGATCGTTCATCTAATAAATTAAACTAAGTAATTTATACCCAGTTTAACCATTAGATTTAAAGTAAAAAATAGATTAAATACCACGCCAATCCACACGTGCATTACGCTCAGTTGAATAAATGCGTTGAACATATTGTCCAAGTGGAAGATCTAACAAATAGTCATAATATTCTTTTAACTCTCCACCAAATTGATCAACATCATCATTTTCCAACTCCCAAGGAGTTCCCTTCATCACCAATAATGGCGCGAGCATTGAACAAACTGAAATATCAGCCAACCCTAAACGATCACCAACGAGATAACGACCTTGATTGTCGATCAAACGTTGATTTAATTCAGTAATCAACTCTGTCATACGCACTTTGGAATGGGCGACTTTTTCTGGATTTAACTGGTAGTTTGAAGCCACCAGACTTTTAAGAATTGGCTTTGAAAATTTCTCAAATTGACGCAAATAACCTTGTTCACCCATCATAATTTCAAGCGGATGATCACTAGTGGAAAGCGCTTGTGCCAATGACCAACGACGCACATGAACACCCAATTCATTTGCAAGCTTGTCTATCTCAATGGCTTGTTCACGTAATTGTTCATCACGCCGTAGCAAAGCATGCTCAGGATAAGTACTATCAAGGTACAGAGCGATTTGCGTTGAATCTGCAATCCACTGCTTATCATCCTTCAACATCGGCAAATAATTTTGCCCTGATTTTAAATAAGTAAACGCACGATGAAAACCTGGAATTAAATTATGAGCAACATAGTCCAATTCTTTATGATCTAACAACCAGCGAGCTTTTTCACAATAATGAGATAAAGGAAATTGGTATAAAACCCGCATAAACACTCCAAATTTATTTTTCTATTCGATCAAACATAAGCTTTTTGATACTTTAGAAGTAAAAGTGAATGATTACAATGTCGTTTTTGCTCTATCTTTTTTAAATTTTGGCTAAAAATATTTATATGTTTTTAAGGTGAAAATATTCATATACTTCATAAAAGCATAGACCTTAAGAATTAAGAAAACGTCTTAAAGAGTTAAATATTTGTTTTACCATTAAATTCCATATTACTTTTTATGTGCTTTTTCTCAAAAAAAATGCTTAATAATTATTATGATATCTAAGTCAAAACTTCTAATTTAGTTGAAAAGTAATTTTTATGTAAAGTCCCTCTTGTCTATTAGAGGTGTTTACATGTCCAGTAATCCATCAGTGATCCAAACTCCAGTACAACTGATTTTAAATGATCAGCAGGCCATCAATGCCGCCTATCAAGTTGCTGACTTTGCATTAGAAGAACGAAATAAACGAGATCAAAATCGTATTTTGCCAACGGAACAAATTCATCTGTTGAGTCAAAAGGGCTTAGGCGGTATTCGTATTCCAAAACAATATGGAGGTGCTTTTGTCTCCAATAAAACCTTAGCTCATGTGTTTCGTATTTTAAGTAAAGCCGATGCCAATGTCGGACAGATTCCTCAAAACCAATTCGGGCTACTCAATTTTATCAATATCACCGGTTCAGATGCTCAAAAGCAGTTTATCTATACTGAAGTACTTGCGGGTAAACGGATTGCCAATGGAGGACCTGAAAAAAATTCCAAAGATACTAAAGCCATTCAAACCACTTTAACTTTGGAAAATGGTCAATACCTTTTAAACGGAGAAAAATTTTACTCAACAGGAACCAGCTTTGCAGATTGGCTAGCCATCCGTGCCTTACATCCAGACGGTTATACCGTATTGACGATCATTGACCGACATGCTGTGGGCGTAGAAGTGATTAATGATTGGAATGGCTTTGGTCAACGTACTACAGCCAGTGGAACGGTAAAGCTACACAACGTCGTCGCTAATCCAGCCCTATTTTTTGACGAGCGCATTATTGCCGACACCCCAAATGTGCGTGGTGCTTATTCTCAACTGTTGCAGGTTGCGATTGATGTTGGCATTGCTGAGGCTGCCTTTGATGACACCTTGTCTAGCATTCGTAAAGCACGTCCAATTATTGATGCAGGTGTAGAAAAGGCCAGTGAAGAACATTACACCCTACAAGAAGTCGGCAAACTCAATATCCTGCTCGATGCAGCCATTTTATTGTTGGATGAGGCAGCAGAATATCTGGATGAACTTGATCAACTTACTGAGATTTCTGCCGAGCAAGCCGCACGCGCCTCTATTTTAGTGGCAGAAGCAAAAATCTATGCCAATGATGCTGCCCTGCATATCTCAGAAAAATTACTCGAACTTGGTGGAAGCCGTGCCAGCCTAAGCCAACATAATCTTGATCAACATTGGCGCAATGCTCGCGTACATACCTTACACGATCCTGTGCGTTGGAAATTCCATGCCATTGGTGACTATTACCTCAATGGTACACCCCCTGCCCGCCATGCCTGGATTTAAGGAGCACATCATCATGACCTCATATCAAGAATTACAAGGTTTTGCCAAGCCCCATTTAAAAGCGGCACATATCATTCAAAGCGATGCAGAAGCATTGGAGATTGCCACACAACTCAGTCAGCAATTTAAACAATCTGCGGTTGAACGTGATGCCAATCGGGACTTACCCTTTACAGAAATCGAAGCTTATAGCCAGTCAGGTTTATGGGCGATTACTGTACCTAAGCAGTATGGGGGTGCAGAGGTTTCCAGTCTCACCGTTGCCAAAGTAATTGCCCTGTTTAGCGGTGCGGATGGTTCCATCGGTCAGATTCCACAAAACCATTTTTATGCACTGGAAGTATTACGTAATACCGGTACCGAATCACAAAAGCAGCGTCTCTATCAGGAAGTGTTACAAGGTGCACGGTTTGGTAATGCGCTGGCGGAATTTAAAACCCGTACCTCAGCTCATAAACAAAGCACCCTAATCCCAAGCGAAAACGGTTATCTGATTCAGGGGGAAAAGTTTTATTGCACGGGTAGCCTGTTTGCCCATCGTATTCCAACCTTAGTGGTGGATGAATCTGGACGCGAATTTCTGGCTTTTGTGCAGCGCGACAGTCAAGGTTTGGAGCTGATTGATGACTGGTCTGGTTTTGGTCAACGTACTACAGGCAGCGGCACAGTCAAGTTTAATCAAGTCTTCGTTGCCAAAGAGGATGTGATTCCGTTTGATACCGCCTTTAAACAATTGTCTTTGGTCGGCCCATTTGCTCAAATCATGCATGCCGCAATTGAAGTCGGGATTGCCCGTGCTGCTTTTGAGGAAACACTGGAGCGTGTGCGTGTCGCCCGCCCTTGGATTGATGCCAATATTGATTCCGCTACTCAAGATCCCTTAACCATGTCTGAGCTTGGTCGTGTGGCAACCGATGTTAAAGCCAGCGAACTTTTACTTAAACAGGCAGCTCGATCTGTTGATGCTGCCAAACAGGATCTCAATCCAGAAAACTTAGCCAAAGCCTCAATTGATGTGGCAAAAGTACGTGCGCATAGTACTGAAACCGCCTTAAAGGCATCTTCTAAACTGATTGAACTGGCTGGTAGTCGTGGTAGTCAACGTGCCGATGGGCTGGACCGTCACTGGCGTAATGCGCGTGTACACACCTTGCATGATGCGGCACGCTGGAAATATTACTTCATCGGTAATTATGTGTTGAATGGCATTCTGCCTCCACGTCGGGGGACATTGTAATGACGCAAACGACTGCAAAGAAAATTTTACTGAACGCCTTTGATATGAACTGTGTCGGTCATATCAATCATGGCCTATGGACACATCCGCGTGATCAATCACATCGCTTTAATGAGCTGAACTATTGGACTGAATTGGCACAGACCTTGGAACAAGGTCTGTTTGATGGCCTATTCCTCGCCGATATTACGGGTGTGTATGATGTCTATCAGAATGGCATCGAGCTGACCCTGAAAGAGTCAATTCAACTGCCAAGCCATGACCCGTCTACCCTGATTTCAGCCATGGCTTTGGTGACCCAGAATTTGAGTTTTGGCGTCACGGTCAATCTCAGCTATGAGCAGCCTTATCAATTTGCACGGCGTTTTGCCAGTCTCGATCATTTAACCCAAGGTCGTCTCGGCTGGAATATTGTTACGGGTTATCTGGACAGTGCTGAACGCCTGATTGGGCAAAAAGGCTTAAAAGATCATGATGCGCGCTATGATCAAGCCGAGGAGTTTTTACAGCTTTGCTATAAATATTGGGAAGGTTCCTGGGAAAATGACGCCTTAAAGAAAGATAAGCAACAGCGTGTTTTTACTGACCCCAATAAAGTCCACTCGATCAATCATCAAGGGAAATATTACCAAAGCCAAGGGGTATTTCAAGTTGCGCCTTCGGTTCAACGTACGCCAACACTTTTCCAAGCTGGTGCTTCACCGAAAGGACTACAATTTGCTACGCGCCATGCCGAATGTATTTTTATTGGTGGTGATCAACCCGAAAAGATTCGTCAGCAAGTCAATAAAATACGACTACAAGCACAGCAACAAGGTCGAGATGAAGATGCAATTAAAATCTTTGTCGGCATTACTGTGGTCGTGGCTGAAACACATGAACTTGCCCAGCAAAAACTGGCTGAATACCGTCAGTATGCCAGCCCTGAGGCCGGACTGGCCCATTATGCCAGCTCAGTCGGAATTGATCTTGCCAAGTTTGCAGATGATGAAGCGATTCCGTATCAAAAGAGCAATAGTATTGCTTCCGTCAATGAGAAATTTAAAGAACAGCGCATCAGCAAAAATGATCTAAAAGCCCAACATGTGCTGGGTGGACGTTATCCCCTGATTGTAGGGAGTGGTGTTGAAGTTGCGGAATACCTGATTGATCTGCTTGATCAGACCGGTATTGATGGTTTTAACCTGACCCGTACGGTTGCACCTGAATCACACCATGATTTTATTCGACTGGTGATCCCTGAGTTACAGCAACGTGGACGTTATAAAACTGAATATGCCACAGGTTCACTGCGGAACAAACTGTTTGCCCAAGGCGATCTTTTAACTGCAAGCCATCCTGCTGATCAATTCCGATGTAGAACGCATAACAACACAGATACCCTAAAAATAATTGAAGAAATTAGTGCTTAACATTAAAGAAAAAATTGGAGAAATATATGGCTCAAACAGCCTCTAAAAAATGGCTCGGTATTGGCCTGGTCGTTGTTGTTGCGATTATTGCCTTACTGATCTGGAATAAACACAGACAAAGCAGTAATAGTGAACTGGTGATTGGAATAAGTCCTTCTTTTGCTCATCCGCTTCAAGTCGCAGCGGATGAAGCCAAACAGCAAGGTCTCAAGGTGAAATTAGTAGAGTTTTCTGATTGGAACACGCCTAACATTACGCTTAGTCATGGCGATATCGATGCCAACTTTTTCCAGCATCAGCCCTTTTTGGATAATGCCATTAAAGAAACTGGCTTTAAATTAAAATCCTTTGCTGCAGGTGCAGCGTCGCATGTTGGACTGTATTCAAAAAAATATAAAAGTTTTGATGAACTGCCAAATGGCGCTACTGTTGCCATTCCTAATGATCCCGTCAATCAAGGGCGCGCACTACTCCTTTTACAGCAAGCCAAGTTAATTGAACTGAAAGACAGTAACAATCATCTTTCTGCACTGAAAGACATTACCGCAAATCCGAAGAACCTGAAATTTACTGAAGTTGAAGGCCCGCAAACTGCACGTGCAATTGACGATGTTGATCTCGCGTTTGGTTATCCGCATTACTTACGTTTAGCCAAAACGGCTGATCCTGAAAGTGCCTTGTTGTTTGATGACAACACCAATAAGCGTTATGCGATTTTATTTGTAGTGCGTGATGACTATCAGGACAAAGACAACAAGCTACAGAAATTTGTCGAGATTTACCAAAACTCGCCAAAAGTGAAAGCGGCTTTGGATAGCGATTTCGGTCCGTCACTGTGGTTCCCAGGTTGGAAATAAGGAGAACGATGATGGTGAGTTTTGGTTCACAAGTCGATTTTTCAGTTCCACATCTGAAAATACGTGGTTTAAATAAGTTTTATGATGTACAGGGCCAACGCTTACATGCCTTAAGGGACATTCACCTCGATATTCCCAAAGCACAGATTGTTGGGATTATTGGGAAAAGCGGTGCAGGTAAATCCTCCCTACTGCGCACCTTAAATGGCTTAGAGTCGATTGATACAGGCAGTATTCTAATTCATCAGCAAAATATTGCTGAACTCAGCCATGCCGAGTTAATCAAAACTCGGCAGAAAATTGGCATGATTTTTCAGCATTTTAATTTAATGTCTGCCAAAACGGTGTGGGAAAATGTGGCTCTACCATTACGGATCGCAGCTTATGACAAGACTGAGATTGAGCAACGGGTCAGTGATGTCCTGACGCTGGTAGGTTTAGATGCAAAGCGACATGATTATCCCTCTCAACTGTCTGGAGGACAGAAGCAACGTGTCGGTATCGCACGTGCTTTGGTGTCGCAACCTGAAATCCTGCTATGTGATGAAGCCACTTCTGCACTCGACCCAGAAAGTACCGCAAATATTTTGGCTTTGCTGAAACAGATTAACCAGGACCTTGGTCTAACCATTGTTTTGATCACCCATGAAATGCAGGTCATCCAGGAAATTTGTGATCAGGTGGTCGTAATTGATCAGGGTGAAATCGTTGAGTCCGGGCAGGTCTGGTCGGTATTTTCCAATCCGCAACAACAGATCACACAGGAATTACTCAATTTTGAACAGGTGGATCTACCTTTTGAACTTAGCCCAACCATTCTGCCTCAGAGTACCCATCAGCTTTTAAAACTGAAATATGTCAGTGAATCTAAATCGGTGCTTGATTTATATGAATTATTGGATGGCTTTAATAGCCCAGTTCAGGTGTATTACAGTCAAATTCATAGCATCCAACAGCGAACCATCGGCTCATTGATCATCGGGATTCGCAATCTGGAATTTGATCTAAAACAATCACAATTCAAAAAGCACTATGCAATAACACAACTTGAGGTGATCGGTTATGTACAATCAACTCATTGATCTGTTACTGACAGGTACTACCGATACCTTAATTATGGTCGGCGTTTCTGCGATTCTCTCCTTTTTGATTGGTTTGCCGATTGCCTTGATTTTGGTCAGCACCGCCGATTTTGGCATTTATCCATCCAAGAAAATCAATCAGTCCTTAGGCTGGGTGATTAATATTACCCGCTCTGTGCCCTTCCTGATTTTAATGGTGGCTTTAATCCCATTTACACGCTGGATTGTCGGGACCAGTTATGGGGTCTTAGCAGCAATTGTGCCTTTGACCATCGCTGCAATTCCCTTCTTTGCCCGTATTGCAGAAGTCAGTTTACGTGAAGTCGATCAAGGACTGATTGAAGCAGCACAGGCGATGGGCTGTAATCGCAAGCAGATTCTTTGGCATGTATTACTTCCTGAAGCTTTGCCGGGAATTGTTGCAGGTTTTACCGTGACTATTGTCACCATGATCAGCTCTTCTGCGATTGCCGGTGCAATAGGTGCAGGCGGTCTAGGCGATATTGCCTATCGTTATGGCTACCAGCGTTTTGATATGCAAGTGATGCTTGCTGTGATTTTAGTGCTGATTGTTTTGGTCATGTTGGTACAAACTACAGGTGATCATATTGCCAAACAGCTGGATAAGCGCAAAGTTTAAGCCAAAACAGATCATCCACTCTAGCCATGACTTTGTCATGGCTTTCATGTAAAATCAGCAGCAATTTTTATATAACACATTTGTGAGTGGTTTCATGGGTTTTAATTGCGGTATTGTTGGTCTACCAAACGTAGGTAAATCTACATTATTTAATGCATTAACAAAGGCAGCAATTGCTGCTGAAAACTTTCCGTTCTGTACCATTGAACCTAATACAGGGATTGTTCCTGTTCCAGATCCACGATTAGACAAACTTACAGCAATTGTAAAGCCTCAACGTGTTCTTCCAACAACTATGGAGTTTGTTGATATCGCAGGTTTAGTTGCTGGTGCATCTAAAGGTGAAGGTTTGGGTAACCAATTCCTTGCCAATATCCGTGAAACAGATGCAATTGCACACGTTGTTCGTTGTTTCGAAGATGAAAACGTGATTCATGTGAATGGTAAAATTGATCCATTAGACGACATCGCAACCATCAATACTGAACTTGCACTTGCTGACCTTGATACTGTCGCAAAAGCATTATTACGCTTAACCAAAGCAGCAAAAGGTGGCGATAAAGAAGCTATCGCAACCAAAGCTGCTTTAGAGAAAATTCAACCTTTACTTGATGAAGGTAAACCAGCACGTGCTGCTGATCTTTCTGATGACGAACGTAAAGCCATCCGTGGTTTTGGCTTAATGACACTTAAACCAACTATGTATATTGCCAACGTTGCAGAAGATGGTTTTGAGAACAACCCACACCTTGACGCAGTAAAAAAACTTGCTGCTGAAGAAAATGCAATTGTTGTACCGCTTTGCAACCAAATCGAAGCTGAAATTTCTTTACTTGAAGATGAAGACCGTGCTGAATTCTTAGAAGCGATGGGTATGGAAGAACCAGGTTTAAACGTCGTAATTCGTGCGGGTTATAGTTTGCTTGGCTTGCAGACTTACTTCACTGCGGGCGTACAAGAAGTTCGTGCTTGGACAGTTAAAGTTGGTGCAACTGCACCTCAAGCAGCTGGTGTGATTCACACTGACTTCGAAAAAGGCTTTATTCGTGCTGAATGTATTTCTTACGATGACTTCATCCAATACAATGGTGAAAACGGCGCGAAAGAAGCAGGTAAGTGGCGTTTAGAAGGTAAAACCTATGTTGTTCAAGATGGTGACGTTTTACACTTCCGCTTTAATGTATAATTTCTAATTAATTTTCTCCAAACCGCCAATTTGAATTATTGGCGGTTTTTTTATTTTTCACTACAATTGTTAAAAAACAGTTCTTGTTTTCATATCCATTGCTGCACGTTTCATTTTTGCCTCTTTTAAAATGCGCTCATGCAAGGACTTACGGAATCCGAGTAAAAAAACAAACTCTGCCAACACAAATAATGGTCCAATTGCTAAACCAATCAGATCATCAACAAACGCAGGTTTTTTCTTCTCAAAATAATGTCCAACGAATTGAAATACCCAACCCACAACAAAAATACCAGCACTTGCACCTAACCAAGTCCACATCGGCAATGAAGCTATTTTTACAGCTAGTGGATATGCCACTATGAATAAAATCAGCATCAGAACACCAAACAACTTATCTAATGTAATATAGTAAATGCTGCTTAATCCAATCAACAGCATCGCTAAAGTAATTGAAAAACCAGAGATGTCCAGACTTGCTCGTGCAGTCAAACATAAGATTGAAAAAACAATCAGTGGAATACCTACAAAATGAGTCACAATATTACTACGATCTAGATGATAAGCCGCATATTGGCTAAGTTGACGCTCCAAATTTGTCATTTCGCATTCCTCATATTATTTCTATATGTTATTAATCTATAAGAAATCAAAAAACCAAGTTGTCAAATAGCTGACAAATGGATCTAGATTTTCGAGAAAGGAATCGCCGTGTTAGACCCAATTTACATTCATCATTTGCTGCAAAACTCTTGGTATCAAAACTTAGCTGAGCCATTTCAGCACTTTATTCTTGCACATGGTAAAAGACTTACCATAGAGAAAAATGCCGCAGTGTTTAATGCTAAAGATATATTTGATGGCGTTTACGGTGTGCTTGAAGGTTCAATTAGCTTGGGGTACATCGATGTCAACGGCAATGAGGCAATCGCTGCAATTGCAGAGCCTATTATGTGGTTTGGTGAAATCTCTTTAATCGATAACCAACCACGATCGCATGATGCAATTGCACTGAAAAAAAGTGTTGTTCTTCAAATTCCTGCGCAACCGCTTAACGAGTTTTTATTGCAAAATCCTTATTATTGGTATTACTTTGCCTTGCTTACCAGCCAAAAACTACGCTATGTGTTTCTAGAGCAGATTGCCATCCAAACCCAAAGTATCAGCCAACGGCTCGCTCAACGCTTATTATTTATACTAGAGGGTTATGGCAATCGCTCATCTATCCAAGATCTGAATATTCAAGTATCTCAGGATCAACTTGCAAATATGTTAACAGTTTCAAGACAAACGGTAAATCAAGAACTTAACCACTTCGAAAAACAAGGCGTGATTCAATTGGGCTTCAAAAAAATACAGGTGATTGATTTAAATAAATTAAAAATTTTATCCAAAATAGGTAGGTTGAATAATTAAAGCCTGTGTGATCATCGGGTTAAAACAAGATGATTACACAGGCTAAAAACATATCATCCAATGTCATCAGTACATTGGCATTAATTTAAAATTTATTTAAATGGCGGCTCAAGATGAATACCCATTTTCCCGACACGCTTTTCCCAAAGTTGTCGTGCCAATTTCTGCATATCCTCAACTTTGTCACCTTCATCAAGGATTTCAATTCCTAAGAGCGTCTCAACAACATCTTCTAAGGTCACTACTCCTTTGGTATCCCCATATTCTCCAACGACCAATGCAATATGCTGCCGCTTTTCCAATAAGATTTCCATTAACCTAGATAAAGGAGTCTTTGCCATAACCGTAATCAACTCTCGGCGAAAATCAGAAATTGAACGCCCCTCTTCCCCTTTATTTTTTGCAACTAACAAATCTTCGCGTAAAACAAAACCGACTACGCTATCCAGATCATTTTCATAAATCGGTAAGCGAGAAAAATTAGAAATCGTTGGTATCGCAAGCGCTTCATCAACTGTTAAATCTTTTTGTAGAGCCGAAACAACAATTCTTGGTGTCATCACTGTACTTGCATCAAAAGACTTGAATAAAAAGAGATTTCTAATAATTTTAGACTCTCGATCATTCAACATTCCTTCTTCCTTACCGATACCAGCCATCGCGACAAACTCATCACGACTGAATTGTTGCGCTTTTTTATCACCAGAAATCAGTTTAGTTAACTTTTCTGAGACAACAATTAATGGATACATAATTTTGATGAGGAAATTGACATAAACTCCTGTAAAAGAAGCCAATTGGCGCCAATATACAGCACCGAGTGTTTTAGGAATAATTTCTGAAAGGAAAAGGATCAGTAAAGTCATGACTGCGGAGAAAACGCCAAACCAGACTTGGCCAAATACCGAAATCGCCTTTGCACCAGCACCAATCGCACCAACGGTATGTGCTATCGTATTTACGGTTAGAATCGCAGCTAGAGATTGATCTATATTATCTTCTTTTAATCTTCTTAGCTGTTCAGCTTTTTTAGGACTTGTATCCTTTAAACCAGCGATATAACTTGGTGTAATACTAAGTAAAGTTGCTTCAGCAATCGAGCATAGAAACGAAAAAAATAATGCTAAAACAACATATAATAATAAAAGTAACGCATCACCACTGAGGGCAGAAGTAAAAGAAATTTGTCCAAAAAATTCTGAAATTAAACTGGGAGTATCCATATGAGAACTTGGCTTTTAACCACAGGTTCCTTATACAATTGAGGAAATTTATCCTACGTTCTCCCTCGCTTTGAGTCAATCTTTTCAGCAATGTATCAAGACTATTTCTTTACAACTTATGACCTTAAGCTATCGCAGTTTATTTAGGCGAAGTATTCCCTAATGCTGGATTATCAATTGCTCCCTTACACTGAGCCTTATCTCGCTCATAGTCAGCTTGCTTTTGAGTCACACTGTTAGCATTAGCGATTACATCTCTAGCCCAGCTATCTAAACTAGTAAGGGCTTTACGACACAATGCATATTTTCCTTCAGTAACCGAATCGGTCATCTTGACATTGATTCGCCAATCAGTACTCAATTGGCGCAGCGGCTTTCTTACTTTTTCTTCTATTTCATCGATTTTCTTGTCATAAACAAGTGGATCAATCTCATTGATTAATTGCCAAGCCGCATTTGCGTATGCAGTTGCATCATTTGTCAGTTTCGGCGCAGGTTTGATCTCAACCTTTTTTTCAGGTTCATTACTCCCATTACCACATGCGATAAGTAATAAAGGTGCACATAACACCATTGCTCTGAGACAGGTTTTTGTCTTTAACATCTGAAAATAATCATTGAAACTTTTGTGACTTATGCTAGTCAATTTAGAAATAATTCTCAATCCTTGTTACTCATTTATCAAACTGACAAACATATGAATTATCAAACTAAGTTTGTCGTGTACACGCTTATTCTCTATAATTTTATCCGTTCAATCCTCTTCTTTATTCAATGATTCCTTTATCATTCACAATAGATGAAGCGCAAAAAGTAGAGAAATCATCATGAAAAATCTTAAAATAATATTTATAATTTAGGGAGTTAATCCACTGTGTCACAAATAAAAATTTATGCGCTCGATCAAACAATTACGCAATTTAGAATAAAATTGTCTGAAGCGATTCATCAAGCATTAGTAACAAGCTTACATTATCCGGTTGAAAAGAAGTTTCAGCGCTTTATTCCAATGGAACCAGAAAACTTTATTTATCCAAAGGATCGTAGTGATCATTATGTCATTATTGAAATCTCTATGTTTGAAGGTCGATCAATCGAGGCAAAGAAAAAGCTCATTCAAACCATATTTTCAAATATCCAAAACTTGTGTTGCATATCAGCACAAGACATTGAAATTACTATTTTTGAAACGCCGAAAAGTCATTGGGGAATTCGTGGAAAAAATGCTGATGAATTAGAACTGAATTATCATGTCAATGTCTAAACAGATCTTAGGTATTTAGATCATCCTTTTTTGTCTGACAAAAACCATGTTTTTTGTCTAACACAAGCTTAATTCCATAAAAAGTTCTGCTATGCTTAAACACAAATTACTCAGGATAGGATTATTCGCATGAGCGTCACTCTAGGAACTCCACTTCAATCTTCTGCATTTAAGGTTTTACTGTTAGGTTCTGGAGAGCTAGGTAAAGAAGTTGTTATTTCTCTACAACGCTTAGGTGTCGAAGTCCATGCTGCCGATCGCTATGATCATGCACCTGCAATGCAAGTAGCGCATTACGCTTATACGCTCAATATGGCTGATCCTGCTGAATTAAAAAAACTCATCAAAAAAATTCAACCTAATTTAATTGTCCCTGAAATCGAAGCGATTGCAACTGAAGTGCTCGTTGAGATTGAACAAAGCCAAACTGCAACTGTAATTCCTTCTGCAAAAGCCGTTAATTTGACCATGAACCGAGAAGGTATTCGTCGTTTAGCAGCAGAGGAACTTGGTTTACCAACTTCCGCTTATCGTTTTGCCAACACCCTTGAAAGCTTCCGCGCTGCCTGTGATGATATTGGCTATCCAAACTTTGTAAAACCAGTAATGTCTTCATCTGGTAAAGGTCAGTCTCGCGTTAAAAACTTCAATGAAGTTGATGCTGCATGGGAATATGCAATGCAAGGTGGACGTGTCAATCAAGGCACAGTTATTGTTGAATCGCAAATTGATTTCGATTTTGAGATTACCTTACTGACCGTACGCGCTAAAAATCCTGAAACAGGTGAAATCGAGACCCATTACTGTGATCCAATCGGTCACCGTCAAGATGCTGGTGACTATGTAGAAAGTTGGCAACCTCAACCGATGACAGCTACTGCATTACAAGAGTCAAAACGTATTGCCAATAAAGTCACAACAGCATTGGGTGGCTGTGGCATTTTTGGTGTAGAGCTATTCATCAAAGGTGATCAAGTCTGGTTTAGTGAGGTATCTCCTCGTCCACATGATACAGGTCTTGTAACTTTAGCTTCTCAATTTCAAAGTGAATTTGAGTTACATGCGCGTGCAATCTTAGGTTTACCTGTGAATACAGCACGTCATAGTACCGCAGCGAGCGCAGTGATTTATGCGGGTGTCGATGCAAATAACTTAAGCTTCTCTGGCGTAAATCTTGCTTTAGCAAACCCGAACACGGACTTGCGTCTATTTGGTAAACCAGAAGGCTTTAAACGTCGTCGCATGGGCGTGGCGACTGCACGTGCTGAAACCACAGATTTGGCACGTGAGTTAGCACAACAAGCAGCTGACCAAGTGAGTGTAGAAACAAACGCTTAAACAATCCTAACCCCTCTTGCAATCAAGAGGGACTTTGATAGAAGACCCATTTTCATGATCAATACATCTCCATTGCTAAACTACGTGACCAGTCATCATGACATTCAAGCTATTAATCAATGGCGAACAGATGTAGAAAAGCAGTTACAAGAGAGCTATGAAAATGGTCAGTCGATTCGTGATGTCATCAAAGCAAGATCAAATTCTATCGATGAAGCACTTATATTCCTTTGGAATCATGCTGGATTAGATCAAACTGAATTGGGTTTATTTGCTGTTGGTGGTTATGGTCGCCATGAGATGCTTCCGTATTCCGATACGGATATCATGATTCTATCTGAAGATGAAATAAGTGAAGATCAAGAGAAACTTATTTCCACATTTATTTCATCACTTTGGGATGTCGGCAACTTCAAACCGGGCATTAGTGTCCGCACCATTCAAAACTGTGTTGAACAAGCGAGTAATGACTTAACCGTTGCAACAACATTGATTGAGGCTCGTTTAATTACCGGCAATGAACAACTTGCAAAATGGCCTCGTCGAATTGTTGCGCAAACATGGACGGATCAAACGTTCTATGATGCAAAAATGCAAGAACAAGCAAAACGCTATGCTCAACATAACAATACAGAAAGTAATCTAGAACCTGATATTAAAAATGCACCCGGTGGTATTCGAGATATTAATCAAATTGGTTGGATTGCAAAACGTCATTTCCGTGTAAACCGTATTTATGATCTTGTACATCTTGGTTTTATTACTGAGTTCGAACTAGCTGTATTAGAAGAAGCGGAAAGCTTTTTGTGGGAAATTCGCACCCATTTACATCGCCTCGCCAAACGTGATGAAAACCGTTTATTGTTTGAATATCAGCGAGATATTGCTGCAAAATTTGGTTATGTGCGAGAAGAAGGTCAACCTGTAAACTTTGCAGTTGAACAATTCATGAAGCGTTATTATCGCACAGCGCAACAGGTCTCAACCCTGAATGAAATGCTACTGGCGTATTTCAATGAATCCGTGATTACCCCTCGTCTACCAGACTATGAACGTCATATTATCGATATTAATGAACGTTTTAAAATCGTAGATGGCAAATTAGCAGTACAACATCACAAAGTGTTTTCAGAAGAACCGAGTGCTATTTTAGAATTATTCTATTTACTGGCAAATCGACCTGAAATTACCGGTATACGTGCACGTACCTTACGTTTATTAGTACTTGCGGCAAAACGTATTGATCAACGTTTCCGTGACAATCCTGCCCATCAAGCACTATTCATGTCTATTATTCGATCACCTCATCGTTTATATGAAACAATGGTTTCAATGAAACGTTATGGTGTATTGGGTAATTACATTCCAGCTTTTGGACAAATCACAGGCTTAATGCAATACGATTTATTCCATATTTATACGGTTGATGCACACACCTTATTGCTGCTTCGTAATTTAAGTCGCTTTAAAGAACCTGAATTTGCTAAAGAATTCCCTGTTGTAAGCTCCGTCTTCCAACGAATTGCACGCCATGATATCGTTTATCTGGCTGCAATTTTCCATGATATTGCAAAAGGGCGTGGTGGTGATCATAGTGAACTCGGTGCGCTCGATGCCATCGAATTTTGCCGCACCCATGGTTTTACTGAACGCGAGTGTAAACTGGTAGCATGGTTGATCAATAACCACCTACTCATGTCACTTACTGCACAGAAAAAAGATATTTCCGACCCTGATGAAGTAAAAGAGTTTGCTGAAAAAGTCGGTGATATGGAGCATCTTGATTATCTCTATACACTAACTGTAGCAGATATCAATGCAACTAATCCAAAACTTTGGAATACTTGGCGTGCTTCGCTCATGCGTCAACTTTATACTTATTCACGCGATGTAATTCGCTCTGGTCTAGGTCGCCCTGTTGATTATCAAATGCTGATTGAAGACACTAAATTCGCTGCTAGTGAATTACTAGTCAATGATTTCTCCCTCGCTGAAGTTGAAAAAGTTTGGCAAAAACTTGGCGACGAATACTTTGTGAAAGAGTCTGCCAATGAAATCGCATGGCACACTCAAGCAATATTGCAACATGGTGATAATCCAGAACCTTTGGTTCTACTCCGTGCGCACCGTAACGCTGCTGATGATGCGGTTCAGATCTTTATTTATACACGCGATCAACCGAACTTATTTGCAACAACGGTAGCTGTACTTGACCGAATGAATCTAGACGTACAAGATGCACGTATTATCACTGCATCAACCTCGTTTAGTTTGGATACTTACTTGGTACTCGATCGTTTTGGTACATTACTCACAGACCCCCAACGTGAATGCAAAGTTAAGGCAGCCCTAGTTGAAGCATTGAGTCATCCAGATCAGTATCCAGGCATCATGCAACGTCGTATTCCGCGCCATTTACGTCATTTCGATATACAAAACACGGTTGATATTGTACTTAATCCAGCCTTACAGCAGCATATGGTTGAAATTTCCACACTTGATCAACCGGGTTTACTGGCTCGTATTGGTGGCTTATTCATGTTGCAAGGCTTAGATATACATTCGGCCAAAATTGCAACGCTTGGTGAGCGCGCAGAAGATATTTTCTTTGTCACCAAGAAAAATGGTGTATTGCTCACCGATGAAGAAGTAAAGACTTTTGCTGAAACATTAAAAGCAGCATTGGATGAGGCTTCTAATCAAATTTGTAATCCATCTTAAAAACACCTTGCGGAGTTGTAGCTCCGCATCCCCTTTTTCAAAAGGGGGAACTTTTCATTCTTACTTTTGGTAACGTTTAAATGAACTCAAGCTTGTCTCTATTGCATCCTTATCCTTTTGAAAAGTTAAATCAACTTTTTAAAGATGTGCAACCTGCCAACTTACCATTGATTCCACTCTCAATTGGTGAGCCAAAACATCCAGCACCCGAGTTCGTTAAACAAGCCATTATTGATAATTTCGCACATTTATCTACATACCCAAATAGTAAAGGCTTACCAGAGTTGCGCCAAAGTATTGCACAATGGCTAACAAACCGTTTTAAATTGAACATTATCAGTGCAGAAGATCATATTCTGCCTGTCTCTGGAACGCGTGAAGGTATTTTTTCGTTTGTGCAATCACTCATCAAACGTGAAGATCAACCTTATATCGTGATGCCAAATCCGTTCTATCAAATATACGAAGGCGCTGCACTACTTGCAGGTGCTAAACCTTATTTCATCAATTGCACTGAAGAAAATGGCTATTTAGGCGATTTTGATGCCATCCCAGCTGAAGTTTGGGAAAAAACAGCATTATTGTTTGTGTGTACACCGGGTAATCCAACGGGAACCGTACTGTCAAAAGACCAATTTAAAAAATTAATCACTTTGTCAGATCAATATAATTTTGTGATTGCATCGGATGAATGTTATTCGGAACTTTGGTTTGATCAAGCACCTGTTGGACTATTAGAAGTTTGCGCAGAAATGGGACGTGATGATTACAAGAATTGCATCGTATTTCACTCACTTTCTAAGCGTTCCAACTTGCCTGGTATGCGTTCTGGTTTTGTGGCTGGAGATGCAGCTTTATTAAAACCTTATCTGCAATATCGCACCTATCATGGCGCTGCAATGCCAGTTCAGCATCAATTAGCATCCATTTCAGCTTGGAATGACGAAGCACACGTTGAAGAGAATCGTCAACAATACCGTGCTAAGTTTGATTTATTCCAATCTGAGCTTGGTCATCTGCTACCTTTACAAAAACCAGATGCTGGCTTCTATTATTGGTTAAAAGTAGATAATGATGAAACTTTTGCCAAAATGCTCATGGAAAAAGCCAACATTAAAGTTTTACCAGGCCGTTATCTTTCTCGAGATACTGAACAAGGTAACCCAGGCGAAGGTCATGTTCGAATGGCGTTGGTTGCAGATTTGGCACAATGTGAAGAAGTGGTCAAACGACTAAAATCAATTCTTTAATTTAGATGACCAATGGAATCCATAATCTGTTTATGGATTCCTATTTTCATTTTCTCAAACTTGCCCGACCACTAAAATTAAAGCAATCAGTACCATCAAGCCACCTGAAATACGACTCACAATTTTTACTGCTGTTGGCCGTGTTCTCAATAATTTTTTTGCTGCTACACCCACTGACATATACACCACAGCACAACTTAGTAAATGAATCATACCTAACATCATGATTTGTACTGTTGGAGAAAGTGCCATTTTGGGATGTATAAATGGTGGTAACAACGCAAAAAACAAAAGCAGTACTTTAGGATTTAAACCGCTAATCCCCACACCTTTAATCAACCATGCTTTAGCATTCACTAATGATTGATTTTGTCCATCAGTGTGTGAAATAGTTGCTGGCTGCAATAACAGATGAACTCCCATCCACAGTAAATATCCCGCACCTAACACTGTCATTGCCGTCAGAAGAATCGGAAAATGGTTTAAGAGTGAGCCTACACCTGCAGCAACACATAAAATTGCAATCAAATGCCCTAAAATCAATCCTGTAACGGCAGTACTAACAAACTTTCCCTCAATACCTGCCAAAATCGCATACGCCCAATCCGCACCGGGTGTAAGCACAAATAGAATTGAAACACTCCAAAAAGCGAATATCACACTTAATTCCATAAGGCAGCCCTATTCCTCAATAACATGTCATTTTTCAGCTTTGATATTTATACCAATTGATAAATATTGCTTTGAGATAGTAGGCTTTTATGATTAAAATGTTATTCTAATTACTTCTATACATTTAAAATTAAAAGGTAGTTTCTTCTAAATGGATCGCATTGATAAGAAAATTATTGCTGAACTACAATCAAATGGACGATTATCTATCACTGAATTGGCAGAAAGAGTTGGACTCAGCCTATCTCCATGTCATCGTCGTGTGAAGGCACTAGAAGAATCAGGAATTATCAAAGGCTATCATGCAGATTTGGAAGCATCCAAAATTGGTTTGAACTTTTCAGCAATTATTTTCGTCACTTTAAAAGATGGGGACAAAAAGGCATTATCTAGTTTCGAAGAAAAAGTCAGTGAAATTGCAAATGTAACGCAAGCTCAACGTCTATTTGGCAATCCAGATTACCTCCTACATGTAGTCACCAAAGATCTAGCAAGTTTTCAAAAGTTATATGATGACAGCCTGTCAGCTCTACCTAACGTACAACGCCTCACCTCCACAATTGTCATGAAAAACGTGGTATTTAATCGTTTATTGCCACTTTAACCACAAAAACTCATAAAATGAATGAATATCATATAGATAGAGTAAAGAAACCGTCCTCTACTAATGTTTACTGGCAAGACTGAAATCTATCATCGAACACTTGACCATCTGTTGAAATCTTGGTCTATACTTAGCCATCACACAATTTGATGACTATGGAAAGATGGCTTCTCAAACTTCTCAAAAAACCAATAAAAAAGTTTGGCTTTTATTTGCAATCATCGTTGGTTTGGTCATTATTCTCATTGCCTTAAGGTTTACTGGGATTACTAAAAAATCAACAACAGACAACCCGCTTAGATCTGCCGAACAAACTGAGAAAAAATCGGCTCTTACGGTAACAGTTGTTGAACCAGTATTACAAAACTGGAAACAAAGCTTTACCGCCAATGGCAATGTCGCTGCATGGCAAGAAGTAGTAATTGGTAGTGAGTTATCAGGTCAACGTCTCACTCGGGTCAATGTCAACGTTGGAGATCAAGTTAAACGTGGACAGGTTTTAGCCGAAATTAATAGCGATACGATTCGTGCTGATCTTGCAGCTGCCAAAGCCAGTTATGCTGAAGCCCAAGCAGTTCTTGCAGATGCAGCAGCTAATCTTAAACGTGTTCAACAACTTAAAAATACAGGTGCTATATCAGTTCAAGAGTCTGCACAATATCAAACCTCTCAAGCGACGGCCCAAGCTCGCTTGGATGCAGCTAAGGCACAAATTGAAAGTAATGAATTACGTCTAACCCAAACCAGAGTGGTTTCCCCTGATAACGGCGTAATTTCTGCTCGTAGTGCAACTGTCGGATCTTTGGCGCAAACAGGACAGGAATTATTCAGGTTAATTAGAGACCATCGTTTAGAATGGCGCGCCGAAGTAACTACGACTGATCTCCATAAACTCAAACAAGGTATGACAGCAGAAATTATTTCTCCTGATCCAACTCAACCAAAAATCAAAGGTAAAGTGCGCATGATCGCACCTGTTGTCGACCCACAAACACGCTATGGGATTGTGTATGTCGATTTACCTCCGACACAAGCTGTTCGTATGGGTATGTTTGTTAAGGGTGAATTTGATCTGGGAGAAAAATCGGCACTCACTCTGCCTCAAAGTGCATTATTACTCCGTGATGGTTTTGCTTATATCTTTACTGTAGATCGTAATAGTCGTGTCACTCAGAAAAAAGTAACCATAGGTCGTCGTTATGGTAATCGTGTTGAGATTCTAGATTTACCCGCAAACGTCAAAGTGGTTTCATCAGGTACAGGCTTTTTAAGTGATGGAGACCTCGTAAGCATCGCAAAAGAAATTCCTGATACACCACTTAGTCAAAAACTTGTTACTCAGCAGGAGCGTTAAGATGAATGTTTCTGCTTGGTCGATTCGCAATCCGATTCCCAGTATTCTCTTATTTATCATGCTGGGTTTAGCGGGTTTGTTATGTTTCCACTGGATGAAAATACAACAATTCCCCGATATTGAGCTGCCAATGGTCACAGTAACGGCTGCACTTCCGGGTGCTGCTCCCCCACAATTAGAAACGGAAGTGGCGCGTAAAATTGAAAACTCGATTGCAACTTTACAAGGTCTTAGAAATCAATATACCAATATTCAAGATGGTATAGTGAATATCACAGCCGAATTCCAACTAGAAAAACCGCTCCAAGAAGCCGTAGATGATGTACGAAATGCGGTTTCACAAGTACGCTCAGATTTACCTGCGGATTTAAGAGATCCAATTGTCAGTAAAATTAATTTATCTGGCTCACCCATCTTAACTTACACCATCCAATCTCCCAAAATGGATGAGGAAGCACTCTCATGGTTTGTCGACTATGACATTTCACGTGCCATGCTCCAAGTGAAAGGAGTTGGCGCAGTATCACGTGTTGGTGGTGTCACACGACAAGTAGAAGTTGAGTTAGATCCTGAAAAATTACTCGCACTTAATGCAACAGCCACTGATATTAGTCGTCAATTGCGCTTACTTCAACAAGATGCCTCAGGCGGACAAACCAAAATTGGTGGGAGTGAACAGTCAATTCGCACCATCGCTACTGTACAGACAGCCGCAGAAATTGGTGCGATGGATATTGCACTCAGTGACGGTCGCCACATCCGTCTCGATCAAGTTGCTACGATTCATGATGGTATTGCAGAGAGACGCTCAGCTGCACTATTAAATGGGAAACCCGTGATCGGTTTTGAAATCACGCGTAGTAAAGGCGCAAGTGAAGTTGATGTTGAAAAAGGCGTTATCCTTGCATTGGATAAACTCAAAGCATCACATCCAGATCTTGAAATCACCGAGGCATTTAACTTTGTTCAGCCTGTTGAAGAAAATTATAAAGGTTCAATGGCACTACTTTATGAAGGTGCCCTGTTAGCTGTACTTGTCGTGTGGTTATTCTTGCGTGATTGGCGCGCAACAATTATTGCTGCAACTGCCTTACCACTCTCAATTCTACCTGCCATGATTGGCATGTATTATCTAGGTTTTACCTTAAATATTGTCACCTTATTGGCCATGTCTTTGGTTGTCGGCATCTTAGTCGATGATGCGATTGTTGAAATTGAAAATATTATTCGTCATCTGAGGATGGGCAAGACACCGTATGAAGCTGCAATGGAGGCTGCTGACGAGATTGGTCTAGCAGTCATTGCAACAACATTTACTTTGATTGCTGTCTTTTTACCAACCGCCTTTATGAGTGGTATTGCGGGTAAATTCTTTGTGCAATTTGGGTGGACAGCATCACTTGCTATTTTTGCATCATTACTTGTGGCCCGTTTGCTAACCCCAATGATGGCAGCCTATATTCTAAAACCTTGGGTGGGGAAAATTGATCACCCATTACAAAATGGCTCTGCAAACGATCAAGGAGAAGCTGGACTAGCCAAAGATCGAGAAAATGATGGGAAAGTCATGCGCAGATATATGCGATTGGTGACTTGGTGTATTCGCCATCGCTGGATCACCTTATTTGGTGCAATCCTATTTTTTATCGGTTCATTGATGCTTATTCCATTACTTCCAACTGGCTTCGTTCCGCCTCCAGATACTGGACAAACCCAAGTCCGTTTAGAGTTAACACCGGGTTCACAATTTGCTGATACATTAAAAACTGCGGAATACGCCCGCAACTTAATTAAAGATCATCCTGAAATTAAAAGTATATATACCACTATCGGTGGCGGTGCAGCAGGTACAGATCCCTTTTCCGGTGGTGCATCAACTGAACCACGTAAAGCAACCTTAACCATTCAAACAACTGAACGTAAAAGTCGTAGTGCAAGTCTTCAGCAAATCGAAGATGAAATCAGACAAAAGCTTGCCCCTCTCCCTGGTGCAAGGATTCAAGTCGGCATCGCTGGAAACAACAGTCAATATCAATTGGCTCTTTCAGGTGATGATCCCGAAGCACTGATTTCAACAGCTCGACAATTGGAAAGAGAGTTACGTACGATTCCAAATATCGGTAGTGTAAGTTCAAGTGCTGCATTAATTCGCCCAGAACTAGTGATCCGTCCTGACTTTGCAAAAGCCGCTGATCTAGGGGTTACCACCTACGATATTGCTGAGACACTTCGGATTGCGACTGCAGGTGACTTTGATCAAAACTTGGCAAAACTCAATTTATCACAACGGCAAGTTCCTGTAGTCATTAAACTTCCTTTATCAGCTCGACAGGATCAAGAGTTGATCAAACGTCTGATTGTCAAAGGTAGTCGTGGCCCAGTCATGCTCGGCACTATTGCTGAAGTCAATATTGAAAGTGGTCCTTCGCAAATTGATCGCTTTAATCGTATGCGTAATATCAATTTAAATATTGAACTTAACAATCAACCCTTAGGTGATATTGCAGCCCAAGTTGACCAATTACCGACCATGCAAAATCTGCCACCGAGCGTGACACGCACTAACATTGGTGATGCAGAAGTTATGCAAGAGTTATTTTCTAGCTTTGGTCTCGCCATGCTAACAGGCGTATTGTGTATCTATGTGGTGTTAGTACTTTTATTTAAAGATTTCTTACAGCCGATCACCATTTTAGTAGCATTACCATTGTCATTAGGCGGCGCTTTCGTCTTACTACTTTTAGCCCAAAGTAGCTTTTCCATGCCGAGTCTAATTGGATTAATCATGCTAATGGGCATCGCAAGTAAGAATTCCATTTTATTGGTCGATTACGCTATCATTGCACGTAATGAAAAGAGTTACTCACGTTTTAATGCCTTACTCGATGCCTGCCATAAGCGCGCACGACCAATTATCATGACCACATTGGCAATGGGTGCTGGAATGTTGCCTATTGCTTTAGGTATTGGAACCGATCCGAGTTTCCGTTCTCCTATGGCAATTTCCGTGATTGGCGGATTGATTACCAGTACATTCTTATCCTTATTGGTTATTCCTGTGGTTTACACATTTATTGATGATATTCACCAGAAATTTTTTAACTTTAAAAAGAATAAGCATGTACCATCAGAATCTTCCCTGTAAGATTAATAAAAAAGACGGTTTCATTACCGTCTTTTTTATTAGTAAAAATATTCCTTACTTTGCTAATGCTTTTTCTATATCGGCTTCCAAAGCTTCAGGTTTAGTTGTCGGTGCGTAACGACCCAAAACCTCACCATTGCGTCCAACTAAGAACTTGGTGAAATTCCATTTGATATTACGACTGCCTAAAATACCTTTTGCCTCACGAGTTAAGAAACGGAAGATCACATGTGCTTCAGGGCCTTTGACATCTACCTTGGCAAACATTGGAAAACTTACACCGTAGTTACGCTGGCAAAAAACACCTATTTCCTTATTGGTACCAGGATCTTGTCCACCAAATTGATTGCATGGAAAACCCAAAACTTCTAAGCCTTGAGATTTATATTTTTCATAAAGTTTCTCAAGCCCCGCAAATTGTGGTGTAAAACCACACTTACTTGCTGTATTTACGATCAGCATCACTTTTCCTTTATAATCAGAAAGTGCTTTTATTTCTCCCTCTAACAACTCAGCTTCAAACTGATAAATGTTACTCATGGATAAGTTTCCTCGTCGTTCTTTTCTTCTGTTTTAAGTTGTAATGATGCTGAATTTACACAATAGCGTAATCCAGTCGGTTCTGGGCCATCCTCAAATACATGCCCTAAATGTGCATCGCAATCATGACAAACAATTTCTGTTCGAACCATGCCATGCGAAGAATCATCACGCTCCTCTATGGCTAAATTATCGATCGGTCGATAAAAACTCGGCCAACCAGAGCCGCTGTCATATTTAGTTTCAGAAGAAAATAATTTCGCACCACAGCAACGACATACATAAATCCCTTTTTGTTTACTATTCCAATATTGTCCAGTAAATGCAGGCTCAGTACCCTTTTTACGAGTAATGCGATATTCTTCTGGCGATAACTCTCTTTGCCATTCTCGGTCAGTTTTATTGACTTTTCCCATGAAAAAACTCCTTTAAATCTATGAGATTCAATGTCATGCTTCATGCTTTCCATATTTACGCTAGTCCTTGATAAATTTCTAGCGAAATTTCAAAATAGATTGTGCGTTTTCGGTAATCTATTTTTTCTTAACTTACAAAACATTGGATGGAATTATGTCCGTTATCAGTAACACTACGCCACGAGAAATTAAGAAATCATCTAAGCTCGAGCATGTTTGCTACGACATTCGTGGACCTGTGTTACGAGCCGCCAATGAGATGGAAGAGCAAGGGCATAAAATTATTAAGCTCAATATCGGTAACCCTGCACCATTTGGTTTTGAAGCACCTCAAGAGATTATCAATGACGTTGCTTTAAACTTACCAAATGCGATTGGTTACACCGATTCTAAAGGTATTTTCCCTGCACGTAAGGCAATCTGCCAGTACTACCAGCAAAAAGGTATTTTTGATATGCACGTCAACGATGTGTATGTCGGAAATGGTGTTTCAGAACTCATCGTTATGGCAATGCAAGGCTTGCTAGATGACGGAGATGAAATGCTAGTTCCAATGCCTGATTATCCTTTATGGACAGCGGCAGTCAACCTTTCTGGTGGCACAGCAATCCACTACAAATGTGATGAGGAAAACTACTGGTATCCTGATATTGCAGATATGGAAAGTAAAATCACACCGAATACCCGTGGGATCGTGGTGATTAATCCAAATAATCCAACAGGCTCAGTTTATCCGCGCCATGTATTGGCACAAATTGTCGCTTTAGCAAAAAAATATGATTTGATTCTATTTGCTGACGAAATCTATGACAAAGTGATCTACGATGGAATAGAACATGTTTCACTTGCTGCACTAGCTGGCGATCAACTGTGCATATCTTTTAACGGTCTATCTAAAGCATATCGTATCGCAGGTTATCGTGCTGGTTGGATGGCGATTACAGGTAACAAGGCCCGTGCTGCTGATTATATCGAAGGTCTAGACATGTTGGCTTCGATGCGTCTATGTGCGAACCATCAAGCTCAATATGCGATTCAAACAGCTTTGGGTGGTTATCAATCGATCAATGACTTAATACGTCCAGGTGGTCGCCTGTATGAGCAACGAAATATTGCTTGGGAGATGCTAAACGAAATCCCTGGCGTAAGTTGTGTCAAACCAGAAGGTGCAATGTACTGCTTCCCAAGACTTGATCCAACTGTATATGCGATTGATGATGATGAGGCTTTAATGCTTGATTTATTGAAAGCAGAAAAAGTTTTGCTCGTGCAAGGTACAGGGTTCAACTGGCCAACACCTGATCATTTCCGTGTGGTATTTTTACCGGCAGAAAATGAGCTTCGTGAAGCAATTAACCGCTTAGGGCGCTTCCTAGCCACACGTCGTTAAGGAAAAAAATTAAAGCAATGTCTTTACTAGACATTGCTTTTTTTATTTTTAGAATAGTTCGTCTGTCATTACATAAAATTGCACCAAGATAGAGCATTAATATAAAAACAAGATCACATTAAATATAAATAATTGATATATATTATTTTAATAAAAACCATTATTAAACTTCTTTGAGACTCATAAAACATCTGCATGAGCCAATTTCCACCTTGAAGACACGTCTAATAAAAAATAATTTGCCAATGATTTAGGTACTAAAACTTCAAATAATAGCCCCCGATGTCATGTCGGATTTGACATAGCACTTCGACGGAAAACTAAAAAACAGGATTGTGATTGATGATTAAAACGGTTAAATCATTAGGATTAGCGTGTACCCTACTTGCGGCCTCAGTTTCATTATATGCGAAAAATAATGTCGTTATTATGGCGACTGGCGGTACGATAGCAGGTGCAGGCGCTAGCTCGACCAATAGCGCAACCTATACAGCAGCGAAAGTTCCTGTAGAAACATTAATTAATTCAGTTCCTCAAATTAAAGACTTAGCAAATGTAAGCGGCGTTCAAGCTCTACAAATTGCATCCGAGAACATTACCGATAAAGAACTTTTATCGCTAGCACGCCAAGTCAATGATTTAGTCAAGAAACCATCTGTGAATGGTATCGTGATTACACATGGTTCTGACACACTTGAAGAAACAGCATTCTTTTTGAACTTAGTTATTCATACTGACAAACCCATTGTTTTAGTAGGTTCAATGCGCCCATCTACAGCACTTTCTGCTGACGGTCCACTTAATCTATATAGTGCCGTTGCCCTTGCTTCATCTGATGAGGCAAAAAATAAAGGTGTACTAGTACTGATGAATGACTCAATATTTGCTGCACGGGATGTAACCAAAGGGATTAATATCCATACCAATGCCTTTGTAAGCCAGTGGGGAGCTTTAGGAACTGTTGTTGAAGGAAAACCATATTGGTTTAGAAACAGTATTAAACGACACACGAAAGCATCAGAATTTAATATTGAAAATATTAAAGGTGAACAATTACCAGTTGTTCAAATCGTATATGGTTCAGACTCAATGAAACCTGATGCGTATCTTGCTTATGCAAAAGCAGGAGCGAAAGCAATTATCAATGCGGGTACAGGTAATGGTTCAGTTGCAAAATATTTAGTTCCAACCTTACAACAACTACACAATGATAACGGTATTCAAATTATCCGTTCTTCTCGTGTTGCTCAAGGTTTTGTTTTACGTAATGCTGAACAACCTGATGATCAATATGGTTGGGTGGCTGCACATGATCTTGATCCACAAAAAGCACGCATTCTCGCAGCATTGGCACTTACGAAAACCAATGACGCTAAAGAAATTCAACGGATGTTCTGGGAGTATTAATTTACGTCCATAGCACTTAAACCGATGTATATGATCAAATCGCATATACATCGGTTTTTTAGTTTCTGAGTCGAATACAAAGCAGATATGATCTTATTGCAAAAATATTAGACAACAGCCATAGACAGAGCATGTTAGAATAATCGGCGGTCGCGTTAAGGATAGATCTATGCAGTTTGTTCATCTTGGTATTCATACAGAGTTTTCGATTACAGAGTCGATTGTTCGCATACCCGATTTGGTCAAGGCTGCTGTACAAGATGAAATGCCAGCTCTGGCACTAACTGACCTGTCAAACTTACATGCAGCAGTGAAGTTTTATGAAGCATGCCTTAAGAAAGGAATTAAACCGATTTTAGGCAGTGTCATTCGACTCAATGATGCAGAACATCGCGCTACACTATTAGCGATGAGCAATACAGGTTGGAGAAACTTGACTGAAATTGTGTCCCGAGGTTTCATCGAAGGGCAACAACTCAGTATCCCCTGCGTTCAAAAAGAATGGGTACTCGAACAATCTGAAGACTTGATTATCTTGCTTGGGCAACACAGTGATGTGGGTAAAATGCTCTGCTCTTCAAACCCACAAAAAGCTGAACCTTTATTAGAAGCATGGATAGAAAAATTTGGTAACCGTGTTTATCTAGCATTAACACGTACCGAACGCGCGGGTGAAGAAGACTTTATACAAGAAGCAGTCAAACTCGCCGCAAAATACCAAATTGGTGTCGTTGCGCATAATGATATTCATTTTATTGAAAAAGACGACTTTTACGCACATGAAGCCCGTGTTTGCATTGCTGATGGTTATGTACTCGGTGACAGTAAACGCCCCAAAAACTATAGTCCTGAACAATATTTCAAAACTGGACAGCAAATGTCTGAGCTATTCTCAGATATTCCAAGTGCAATTGAAAATACATATTACGTCGCACAGCGATGCAATGTGGCGCTACAACTCGGAACCTATTTCTTACCAGACTTCCCTATCCCTGATGGCTATACTATTGATACCTATTTTGAGCATCTGTCTCGTCAAGGTTTAGAGGAGCGCTTAAACCACCTTTATCCAATATCAGAGCGTGATGAGGATTGGGAAGATATTCGCAAACCCTATGATGAACGAATCAAATATGAAGTTGATATCATCTTAAAAATGGGTTTCCCAGGCTACTTCCTCATTGTCATGGACTTCATTCAATGGGCAAAAAACAATGGCGTACCCGTTGGACCAGGACGTGGTTCTGGTGCAGGTTCACTAGTCGCGTATAGTTTGAAAATTACCGACCTCGACCCACTCCGATATGATCTACTCTTTGAACGTTTCTTAAACCCAGAACGTGTTTCAATGCCCGACTTCGATGTCGACTTTTGTATTGCAGGCCGAGATCGCGTAATCGAATATGTTGCTCAGAACTATGGTCGTCAAGCCGTTTCACAGATTGCTACCTTTGGAACCATGGCTGCAAAAGGTGCTATCCGTGATGTTGCACGAGTCTTGGGTAAATCATATGGACTTGCAGATCGTATCTCAAAAATGGTGCCAACCAAACCACTTGGCGTTGATCTGGCGACTGCAATTGATATGGAGCCGCAACTTAAAGATATCGTCACCAACCCATCTAACCCAGACAATGATGATGCGGCTGAAATCTGGGAAATGGCGCTTAAACTTGAAGGTATCACACGAAATACAGGTAAACACGCGGGTGGTGTAGTTATCGCTCCCGGAAAAATTACCGATTACTCTGCGGTGTTGTGCGATCCAGATGGTACCAACCGTGTAGCGCAATATGACAAGGATGATGTCGAGGCAGCAGGACTCGTCAAATTTGACTTCTTGGGTTTACGGAACCTCACTGTGATCGAGGATGCCGTTCAAAATATTAATAAACGAATCAAATCTGAAACTCCACTCGAAATTGCAAATGTCCCTTTAGACGATAAAGATGCCTACTTAGTCTTTGCTGAAGCAAATACGACCGCGGTATTCCAGTTTGAATCCGTCGGCATGAAAAAAATGCTTAAAGAAGCAAGACCAAGTAAATTTGAAGAAATTATTGCCTTCGTTTCTTTATATCGTCCAGGTCCAATGGATCTAATTCCAGACTTTATTCATCGTATGCACGGTGGTGAATTTGAGTATTTACATCCATTACTTGAAAGTGTTTTAGAGCCGACATATGGCATCATGGTTTACCAAGAACAGGTTATGCAAGCAGCACAGTTCTGTGCTGGTTATACCTTAGGCGGCGCTGACTTACTTCGTCGTGCAATGGGTAAAAAGAAACCTGAGGAAATGGTAAAGCAACGCCAAATCTTTATTAAAGGTGCTGCCGAAAAAGACATTGATGAGGCAACAGCCAACCATATCTTTGACTATATGGAGAAATTCGCGGGTTATGGTTTTAACAAATCACATGCCGCGGCATATGCCCTCGTTGCTTATCATACTGCTTGGTTAAAAGCGCATTACCCTGCTGAGTTTATGGCAGCTGTTTTATCATCAGAAATGCAGAACACTGACAGTATCGTGTTCCTAATTGATGACTGCCGTAACAATAAGCTAGAAGTACTTCCTCCTTCAGTGAATATGTCTTTATATCATTTCCATGCCAGTGATGAACGTACCATTGTCTACGGTTTAGGTGCGATTAAAGGTGTTGGCGAACAGGCAATGCAGTCTGTGATCGACTCACGCATTAAAGAAGGTCCATATAAAGACTTATTCGATTTCTGTCATCGTATTGACCTAAAAAAGATTAACAAACGTACCTTAGAGGCACTTATCCGTGCTGGTGCGTTAGATTGTCTCGGCATCGAACGTTCTAGCTTGATGGCTCAACTGCCTGAAGCAGTACAAGCTGCTGAACAAGCGCGTAGTAATCGAGAAACAGGAATTATGGATCTATTTGGTGAAGTTGAAGAAGTTCAACGAAAACCAGCCAAACCTGTGAAGCCATGGTCAGATGAAGTCCGTTTAAAGGGCGAAAAAGATACGCTTGGACTGTATTTAACAGGGCATCCGATTGATGTTTATCGTCCAGAATTAAAAGCCTTTATTCCAGCAAAACTGAATGAATTGACACCAACTCGTCGCGGAGTAACAACTGTTTTTGCAGGTTTGGTCGTTGATATTGCCAACTTTCCTAACCGCATTATGATCACCTTAGATGATGGTACTGCGCGTGTAGAAATTAGCTGTAATCACGAGCGCTTCCAACGTTATAAAGAGGTCGTCAAACTTGAACAAGTCGTTGTAGTGGAAGGTGAAATTTATGAGCGTGAAGGCTTTGATCGCCCAATGGCACGTTTAAGCAAAGCATTTAGCTTAAATGAAATTCGCCAAAAACGTGCTCAAAGCATTCAAATTCAATTAAGCTCTGATTTAATGACCAAATCTTTAGCAAAAGATTTACAAATGATTCTGTTACCGTACTGTAATGTTGATATGTGTCAACATATTGGCTTACAACTACAAATTGAACAAAACTTTGCAAGTGCGGAATTACATCTAGGCCCACAATGGAAAGTTGCCCCCCTAGACGAATTACTGGCTAAATTGCGTGATTATTTTGGCAAAGATGCAATTTTCATCGAATACCAGGTGAAGTCAAAAGCAGCTAAAGTACTTGAAACACCTAAAATAAGTGTTGTCACACCACCGCCCGAAAATATGTCTATGGATGAAGCTTTGGATCTTTATCAAGCCGAAGTTTCTCAATATTCTTAAATTTGGATGATATATGAATCAATTTGAGCAAAATAATGTGACCAAATCCTTGGATCATGTACGTATCGTAATGGTCAATACAACACTTCCAGCAAATATTGGTAGTGCTTTACGTGCAATGAAAACCATGGGATTGTCCAAATTGGTCTTGGTTGCACCTAAAACATATCCCCATCCTGATATTGATGCTTTAGCTGCAGGCGCACAAGATCTAATTGAGCACATCGACATTGTAGAAACACTCGAGCAAGCAATTCAAGATTGTCATCTCGTCTTTGGAACCAGTGCACGTAGCCGAACCATTCCATGGCCATTATTAGATGTACGACCAGCAGCAAAAGAAGCTATTCAAGCTACTACCCTACAACAAAATATTGCGATTGTATTTGGACGCGAAGATCGTGGTTTAACCAATGAAGAGCTGGCTCTCGCCAATTATCATCTAACAATCCCAGTAAATCCTGAATACGGTGTGTTAAATGTCGCGCAAGCCATTCAAATTGTATGCTATGAATTAAGAATGGCTGCATTAGAGCAGTCTTGCCCATTGACAAAAACATCAGATGATCAGATGCAACTTAAACAGCAACAAAGTATGCAATGGGACGAGCCATTGGTGACACAACAACAAATGGAAGAGTTTTATCCTCATTTTGAGAAAATGTTGACTGAAATTGAGTTTTTAGATCCTGATAATCCCCGTTTACTCCCTTTACGCTTGCGTCGTTTATTCGGAAGGATACAATTAGATCGTATGGAATATCACTTATTACGCGGTGTTTTTAGTCGTGTACAGTCTTTAGCAAATGGTTCATGGAAAAAATCTCAATCGGAGGATCATAAATGATTAGACAGCTTAAAGAAGATATTGAGGCTGTATTTGCACGTGATCCTGCGGCACGTAATACACTTGAAGTCTTGACCACTTACCCTGGTATTCATGCATTAATCATGCATCGTATGGCACATGAGCTTTGGAAGAAAGATTTTAAAGGGACTGCTCGTTTGCTCTCTTCTTTTAGTCGCTTTGCCACTGGTATTGAAATTCACCCTGGTGCAAAAATTGGTAAGCGTTTTTTCATTGACCATGGTATGGGTGTCGTGATTGGTGAAACAGCTGAAATTGGTAATGACGTCACCCTATATCATGGTGTTACATTAGGTGGCACCACATGGAATAAAGGTAAACGTCATCCAACATTAGAAGATGGTGTGGTGGTTGGTGCTGGCGCAAAGATTCTAGGACCCTTCACCGTTCATAAAGGCGCAAAGGTCGGTTCAAATGCCGTTGTTACCAAGGAAGTTCCAGCAGGCGTTACTGCGGTGGGCAGCCCTGCGCGATACATCTTTAAACAACAAAACACCAAAGAGCAAACGGAACAAGAAGCCTTACGCCGTGATTACGCAGAAAGTATTGGTTTTGAACCTTATGCAACGACAGAAGATCAATCCGACCCGATTCTAGAAGGTATTCGTGTATTACTCGATCGCATGCAAAAGAATGAGAAGCGTATGAATACACTGTGCCAAAGATTATCATTACTCGATCCAACGTTTAATGGTCAAAACTCTAAGACTCAACCTTATAGTAAAGAAGAGTTAAAAATCATTGAGGAAGTACGCCGTGAATGTGAAGCGCAGAGTACAACGTCAAAAACCGAATGAGTTAAAAAAATATAACATCTCCTACATTGCAAGTTGGTTTCGCTTTTTCTAGACTAGCGGAACCAATCCCTTTATCATCTTACTAAAATTAATGGATGTAGATCATGAATTTTAAGCCTTTGGCATTACTTGTACTTTCAACTTCTTTTTTAACGGCTTGTGGTATAGCTCCAACAAAAAAAGAAAATGTTGCTGAGCCGTTTGTATTTAAAGAACCTGATCCTACTCCAGCATTCTATGCGTTAAATCCAATTCGATATGATGCACCTCCAAGTTTTGAAGTTGCCATCAAAGAGGCTGCTGCACAGCCAGTCACGAAAATGGCCGTATCACTACAAAATGATCCATCAAAATCGATGACTTTGGATGTTAACAAAATTATTATTCCAACCATTGATAGCAAACAACGCAATGTCAAATATGCTGTACTTGCTGGTGAAAATGAAGTTGATGTCACCGAGATTGATGATTTCTTACAATTAGTAGAAGGTAAGGCACGTCACTACCCACCTCGTTTCACTGAACGTCAAGAACGTAAAGGTTATGAAACTAAGCTAAAAGAAATCACTCAAAAACTTGATGCTTTAGCAGAAAAACCAAATGCATCATTTGACGTACTGTCTCGTGCATTTAAAGCGAGTGTTATGGCACGTAACCTTGATCTAGGTACATCATATACCTCTAAGTCATTGAACTATGCTCAACGTATTCTTGCGATGAGTCCAAATGACCCTGAAACAAACTTTTGGTTTGGATTTGGCTTATCTGAAGGTGGTGGTCAACGTGAAGCAATCCCTTATCTAGATAAAGCGATTAAAGGTGGCGTTCAAGAAGCGTATCTTTCTGCTGTAAATAACTATTTATGGTTAGAACAAAAGAAAAATGCAATTCAAACATTAAAGAACTATAAGATTAAGTTCCCTGATGAAGCTGAGGTTGCAGATCGTTTGATTAGTGAAATTGAATCTGGCAAACGCTGGAACGTATGGCAAGTGATGAATTAATTTTCATATTTCTAAAAATAGACTGCCCTGAGCAGTCTATTTTTTTTACATTGAAAAAACATTATTTTTTCGTATTATAAATAGCATCAAATAAGCCTACTGTGCTCATCCATCATGTTTGCATTTACCCCGAATAAATCTTTATTTGTTGTTAGTCTATTTAGTGCAATCATGATCAGTGGTTGTCAGGTCGTTAGTCTAAAACAACAAGCAATAAATGTAACAATCGCCAATGAACGTAATAGTATTCTGACGCATAAAAAATTGAGTGAGGCTAGCTTAAACGTCCTCTCAATGTCAGGAAAAGAAGCGAAAATATGTGTAAACACGCCAAATGAATGTGTAGCTGACTTACATAAAATTCCTCAAATTTTAGATGAGCAACTCTTATCAACTGCAAGTGAAATATATTTAGCTAAAGCCTTGGCATTATCTGATTCATCAGAATGTAAAATTAGCAAACTCAATAAACACCGCAATGAAGATGAACGAAAAATCAGCCAACAAAAATATGAGCAGTGTTTGGATCTTGAACTTGATTCGTTAGATAAAAGTATTCGCTATAGTTATGCCTATTTATTTAAGACACATCGCCAACCACAAGAGCGTATTTTTGATAACAGACAAGTTCAAATTCGAGATTTCTACAATCAAGCACTAACCAAATTGGTGAATGTACATAGCCTTAGAAATCCATCTAAAACCATTACCCCAACAATTAAAATTGGTAAAAGTATCTATACGATCGATATCGAATCTTATCAACGCCTGCAAAATGTTCAACAGCTTGAACAATTTGTTTCTAGCTATAATATGAATTTTTCAGGGTTAAGAGCCATTAACCGCAGAGATGGTTTTGGTTCTGATTTTGTGGCGGTCTTCCCGTCCTCAGAAGCCAATCGTGGGGAAAATAAATATATTCTTGATCCTCTGAATTATAAATATCCAAATGGCACCAACCCAAATATTCATAAAGCACGTTATTTGGCAGCGACAATCATTGCTCAACCTAAACAAGCAACTGCCAGCGTGGAAGATGTTTTAAATAATCCAAATTTTGAAATTAAAGTTTATGATCCTTACAACACTGAAAGGGTAAATATCGCAGGAAAAGCATACTCACTTGCCGCAAACTTTTCTGCGCCTTATGGTCTATGGTTAGCAGAAAACAATCTAGGTGCAGCTGCTTATCTTTCGTTGATTGACCGTGACCAGCATCTCACCATGCCACATCTTTATATGTTGGAACCTTATAATCCGAATAAAAAAGTTATCGTATTAATACATGGTTTGGCGAGCAGTCCTGAAGCATGGATTGCGGTTACCAACGATATTATGGGCGATCCAGTTTTGCGTGAAAACTATCAAGTATGGCAAGTTTTCTATTCAACCAATATGCCTATCTTAGAAAGTCGCTTTCAGACCTATGCATTATTACAACAGGCTTTTTCATCATTGAATCCTAGAGATGCTGCTGCAAAAGATGCTGTTTTAATTGGTCATAGTATGGGCGGTATTATTAGCCGTTTACTGGTAAGCGATGTAGATCTATCGAAACAAGCTTTAGCAATGATGACCAGCCGTCAGCAAGCCCAGCTCAGAAAGCATCCAGTTATTAGTGAGCGATTAAAGATGAAACCAATTCATAACTTTAATCGAGCTGTTTTCTTAGCGTCACCCCATCGTGGAACTGATTATGCTGACCGTTGGTTTACCTTAGCTGCGCGGAAAATTATCCGTTTACCTGCAACTTTTCTCACAACTTTAGCAGACACACTTACCAGTGATGATATGGATCTTAAAGATTTTGTGAAAACACTGACTAATGATGTCATCCAAAATGGGCCTAGTGATTTAAGTAAAAAATCGAAATTTATGGAGTTAACTGCCGATGTTCCACCTGAAAAAGGTCTAGTGTTCCACTCTATTTTAGGCAACATTACTAAAAGTGATGATCCAAATGTCATCACAGACGGAATCGTCCCATATAAAAGTGCTCACTTAGATGGAGCAGTTTCAGAAAAAGTTTTGCATGGCGGACATTCTATTCAAGAAACGCCTGAAGCAATACTTGAGTTACGTCGAATCCTTCGTCAGCATCTTGTTGATCATGGCTTGTATAAGCAATAAATAAAAAAGCCCAAACTAAAGTTTGGGCTTTTTTGATTCTAATTTATTAAACGCCAGAACGAATCATATAATCAAAAGCAGAGAGCGAAGCTTTCGCGCCTTCACCTGTGGCAATGATGATTTGCTTATAAGGTACCGTAGTACAGTCTCCTGCAGCAAAGACACCTTTCACATTGGTTTCGTTGCGATCATTCACCATGATCTCACCACGATTGCTTAATTCAACAGCGCTGTCTTTCAAGAAATCTGTATTCGGTAATAAACCAATTTGAACAAAGATCCCTGCAAGCTCAACCACATGTTCTTGATCTGTAGCACGATCTTTATACTTCAAGCCTGTGACTTGTGAACCATCACCAAGCACTTCAGTGCTCAATGCATTCATGATCACCGTCGTATTGGATAAGCTGTTTAACTTATCTTGTAACACTTGATCAGCTCGAAGTTTGGTATCGAACTCAACCAAGGTTACATGTTCAACAATTCCAGCAAGATCAATCGCAGCTTCCACACCAGAGTTACCACCACCAATCACAGCAACACGTTTACCTTTGAACAATGGACCATCACAGTGTGGGCAATAAGCGACACCACGGGTACGATATTCAGCTTCACCCGGTACATTCATCTCTCTCCAACGTGCACCAGTTGAAAGAATAATAGTTTTGGATTCTAGTTTGGCACCATTCTCCAGTTCAACCTCAACCAAGCCCGTTGCTGTTTGATCTGCACCAGTCACTTTGCTCACACGTTGAAGATTCATGATATCGACATCATACTCACGGACATGTGCTTCCATTTCAGCCGCAAACTTTGGACCTTGGGTCTTTTGCACTGAGGTAAAGTTTTCAATGTCCATGGTATCCATGACCTGACCACCAAAGCGTTCAGCCACGATACCTGTTTTAATTCCTTTACGTGCCGCATAGATTGCCGCAGTTGCACCCGCAGGACCACCACCAATTACCAAGACATCAAATGCATCTTTGGCATTGATCATCGCAGCATCTTTTTCCGCAGAGTTAGTATCTAACTTGGCAATGATTTCTTCCAAAGTCATGCGACCTTGACCGATATGTTGCTCATCTTGGAACACCATTGGCACGGCCAAGATTTTGCGTTGTTCCACTTCATCTTGGAAGAACGCACCATCAATCATGGTGGTCGTGGTATTTGGGTTATAAATAGCAATCAAGTTCAAGGCTTGAACTACATCTGGACAGTTATGGCAGCTCAATGAAATAAACACATCAAAGTTTGCTTTAAGATTTAAGCCTTTGATCTGATTCAAAACCTCATCATAAACTTTAGGTGCGTAGCCTGAAACTTGTAACAATGCCAAGATCAAAGAGGTAAACTCATGTCCCATTGGTAAACCCGCAAAGAACACACGCGGTTGTTCACCTGCTTTGGCAACACCAAAACTCGGACGGCGAGCGTTTGAACCGTCAAAACGCGCCGTAACTTGATCAGACAGTTCAGCAATTTCAGTCACGAGTTCTTTTACTTTCGCAGCTTTATCTGAATCATCTAAAGCAGCCACCAACTCGATTGGACTTTCTAAACGTTCTAAGTAAGCTTTTAATTGAGTTTTAATATTTTGATCTAACATGCAAATCTCCAAATTCTAAGCAGTTCAAGTCGGCTAAATTAATTTCATGGGGCTATAGTACGCAAAAGTTCAGCATAGAGGAAACAGTATGTTTTTATGAGTTTAATCGGTTTTTTAAATTTTAATCAATGCGATGTAGTGTTCGTTCGATACGCTGGCGACGAGTTTTTAAATGCTTCGCCAATATAAATAAAAAGATGCTTAAACTGATAAAAATAAAGCTCAACACCAATAACAACAGATTGACAATTTGAGACGTTTTTTCGGCTTTTTGAACACGAGGCTCCAATGATTGGGTCATTGGCGTAACACTTTTTCCATACAACTGTCGCTGCATTACCCATAATTGTTCAGGCTTGAAATTATAATCTTTGAACTGAGTTGGACTATTTTTTTCTATATTAATCAGCTGATTGACGTAAACATTTGCTGTTTGTCGATCTACAGGTCGATGCATTAAAGCGACTTGAGCTAGAACATAAGCTTTTTCTGCTGAGGGGACACGAGCTTGTTGCAAGTCTTGAGCAATCTGACTTTCAATAATATTACTCTTATAACTCATCCACTGTTGATAGGCTTGCTCCGTTTCATCTTTCCAATCGTATTGTAGATAGCTCAAACCTGACCAAAGTAAGATAAAAGCAATAATCCACGCCAGAATACGCTGTGTCCAAGCTTGCAAGCGGCGTTGAAAAAAGCCAATTTTTTTTATCCAACTTAGTAATAAAAAAGCACCAATAAAGGAAACTAAAAGCTTTAAAAATAACCATCCTACCCAAGACAATAAATTAAAAAAATAATCGACTGGTTGCTTAAAAGGAACTAGCTCTTGAACGCTATAAGGTAAATCTAAAGCCTGGACATGTAATGAAAGATCAAAGAACCGATAGATAAACTCTTTTTGTAAAAACAAAGAAGCAACCATAACGAGTGCAAATGTAGTAAGGCATACAAACCAAATCGTCAAATGACGCTGTCTCTGTCGTAAACTCGCTAAACGTTGCTCAATTGGTTGAACATTTAAATCATCTATAGGTGACAATGATCTTTCCTTTCATACGAGAAAAATTAGACTTTAGGTGGATTATGCCCACTATTTTCTAAAACTAAATGATTCAAATTTTCTTGCAAAACCCGCAATCGCGTTGTTGCTTCTGCACGTTTTTGCATACCCTCTTTTTGGATTTGAATCACATCATTCACAGTATTAATGAGGGTGTTTTGTACATGTTCAAGGGTTTCAACATCAATCACTGAACGCTGATTAGCTTTCGCTGTATCCACAGAATTTTGATGCAATAACTCAGCATTACGGCGTAATAAATCATTGGTCGTATCATCGATTGCTTTCGCCAACTGCACACTATTCTTTTGTTCTTGCAATGAAATTGCCAAACTAATCTGGTTTTTCCAAGCGGGTAGCGTAATATTCTTAATCGCGTAAAACTTATCGACTAACATTAAATTATTCGATTGAATAATACGAATCATCGGTAAAGTCTGCATCGCAGATTGCTGTAGAATCTGTAAATCGCTTACACGTTTTTCAAGATTGTTCGCTAAATGATTTAAATCATAAATTTGCTGGGTCGTCTTTTGATCTTGCTCCAGCGTCGTCAGCGTCGAAATTTGTTGCTGAATATCTTGCTGCTTCAGGTGTCCAGCTGCAATATAGACCCCAAGCTGTTTATATTCCTCTTGAACAGCATCAAACATTTTATCTAGTGTGCCTACACGTGCTTTCAAACCAGACTGAGAGCTTTCAATTTCTTTAACTAATGCATCAATTTGCTCTTTAGTTGTATTAAAGTGCTGATCAAAACTTTGCTTAGCTCCTTTAATTTTACTGAGCAACCCTCCAAAGAAACCTGAGCTTTTGGACTTATTTAAAATACTCGATGTATTCAATTGTTGTGCGACCTGCACCACTTCATTTAATTTTTGTCCTGTGGCATCCAAATCCTTGTTTTGCACAAGATTAAGCAACTCATCCGTATAAGTGGAAGTTTTAGTCGCTATATTTTTGCCGTATTCAGCCACAACAGTAGTATTGATCTCAGCAAGCTCTTTGTGTGCATTCATCACTTCAGCAAGATCTTGCGGTTGTAAGCCTAATTCTTTTAAATTTAGTCGTTCAAATCGTTGTTCTGGTTTTTCCACCAGCTCATTCGATGACTGTATCAATTCTGAATTTGACATGATGTCCCCTCTTTATTTCTGTAATGACTTTTTGAGATTTTGGATTAAATTTTCTCTGCTCTTATCTAGCTGTTCAAGCACTGCCGATGAGTTTGATTCACGACTTTGCTTTAAATGGTATTGCCAAGCAGGGATTAAAACTTGCTGTGCTTCTTTAAAACGATCTAATAGACTAAAAGATAAATGTTGAGACAATTGCATTTGTTTTATTGCGATATCATTACTGGTTTGTAGCGTTTGCAAAGTATTAATTTTTTTTGAAAGGCGTTCTACAAAATGATCCAAGCTCTGAGGTTTACTAAACTCTGGATATTCGTTTAGAAACTCTTCTGCTGCGACAATATAAACCGCCATCTGCTCTCTCAATCCTAATACCTGCTGCAATCTCGCTTGAGACTTTTGGATTTCGATCTGCAATTTTTGGCTTAAATGATTGGCTTGTTGTATTAGCTGATCTAGATCTTTAAGGTATTTGACCTGACCCGCATCATATTCAATATCAATTCCCAACCATTTTTGTATTGCGTTAAAACGTCGTCCACCCAAATATTTTTTAGATTGCGATAACTGAGTAATGATTTGTGTAATCACTTCACTCAACTGCTGGTTTAATTTAGGATCAACCCCATTTAATAACACACTTTGAGCTTGCACCAAATGATCAGCATAATGATTCAAATGATGAGGATCATTAAATAAAGGCAGTAAATCATTACGCTTGATTGCCAAGATACGCTCTGGGTCTACTTCAATTTGCGATAATGGTATGAGGTCTAGCGAAGTGGTCATGTTTACCGAATAATGTCAGAACAAATAAATTTGAACATCCTTAGTTTTAGCATGTTCTGACTCATCCGCATACTATAATGTTGTTATGTTTTTAGATATTTCATATTGTTAGCCATAAATGTGGTTAGGGTTTGTTTGGAAGTGCATAAGTTCCAATCACATGCGCTACTGGTTCTTCCTCTTCTCCTGAATATATCCAAACCTCACCTGTAACTAATGTTTTTCCCACTTTAATCAGTTTACAAACAGCTCGTATATTCTGATCTGCTTTGGGTTTTCGAAAAAAATTTATGGTCATATTCGTTGTGACAGCCATCGCGACCAAGCCCATATGTCCCATGATAGCGACATATAAAACGAAATCTGCTACCAACATTAAGGTTGGACCTGAAACAGTCTGACCAGGACGTAAATCATCCTGATCGACTTGATAGAGCAACTCAGCGCCCTTATCCGTAATCGCTTCAATGGTGCATTTTCTAAGTGCTTGCGGAAATTCTTGAGCTAAAAACTCAATAATTTCTTGCTTACTCGCCATCTTGTAACCCCCAATCCCAATCTTTGGTTTTCAACTTAATCTTCTTTTTTAGAAAGCTCATCCAATACTTGCCAATATGTCGGTGGTTCAGATACATGTCCTCGCTCACGCAACATTTGATGCATTTTAGGCAATTTAAAATAAGGTACTGCTGCCATCAAGTGGTGTTCTTTATGATAATTAACATGAATCGGTGCAACCAAAGCTCGTGCAATATAACCTGCTTTAGTCGTACGAGTATTCATCAAAGCACTTTTGCTACTTGGCATCCCTGCATGCTCGGCCATAGAGCGTACACGCAAGAATAATGGAAACGGTGTTAGATATGCGAGTATCCATAGCCCATATAATTTAGGATGACCTGCTGCCCATAACGCCGTAAATAAAGCTGCGTTCGTGATGATCGCTCCGCCACTATTCTTAAAAAAAGCTTTTGGATAATCTGACCAATGCCTGCCTTCTTGTGAAATCCAACGACGATCATTCGAAACCGTCCACTCCATTTTTTCAATATCCATCAGAACTCGTCCGACTGCGAACTTGAATCCAGTAATACCAGCAAGGTCGCGTGCAAACTTACGCATCAAGGATTTTTTTGAGGTTGGAAAGCTAGCGACCAACGATAAATCGGGATCATCTTTTGTCGAAGTTTTACTATGATGACGCATGTGATGAGCACGGTACTTATGCAAATCATTCCAGATCGGACGTGCACATAACCAATCCGTTAAAGTGTCATTCAACCATTTTGTTTTAAATAAACTCTGATGTGAAGCATCATGCATAATAATGGCAAGTGCTAACTGACGCCCAGCCAAAACTGCTAAGGCAGCAATACACAACAATAACTTCCCCCAATTTGGTAAATATTCCCAAGAACTTGCAACAACAGCAAAGGTACCACCAATTACGGCCCAAGTTGAAAAAACAGCCCAACTACCATGCAAATCTGATTTTCTGGTCAAATCAGTGATTTCATCACGGCTAAATAAATCACTAATCGCGACTTGTGTATTCATATTCCCATCCGTCCTTCACATCTTATTTTTGTATTTACATAAATATTAATTTTATTTTAAACCATGTAATATTTCTGTCAATAAATTAAAAATAGATTTATTGTAATATTTTTAGATAAAAAATTAAGCTGTATTTAGCTCATAAAACTTTGCCCAAAGTGCCAAGCCTGTTTGATCAAGTTGTTGTACACTTGCTGCAAATTGATTACGCCCAGCCACATCCACAAAATCTTCTGGTAATAAAGGGTCATTCATCAATAAGGAAATTGTTTGGCGGCCTAACAATAAAGACTCTTTGGTTGCTTCTTCCAAATCTAATTGCTGCACATTGAGCAACCACTCCTGAATCATTTGACTATATTTTTTATAATTCTGATTTAAGATTTCAGTGGGCCACAAGCTTGGGATACTCGATGCTGTATGCGCATCAAAGTGATTGATTTGGCAGACTCTTGCATTTTCCTCCAGACCAGAGTTTCTGAGTTCGATGATCAAATCATCAAATTCAATCGCCAAGTTATCGGGACGGATAAAAATCCCTTGTTCCAGTTCCTTAAAGCCGAAATGTTTCAGAACACGTTCGCGGCGATGTAGTGCCGTTCGATCAACACGCCCAAGCCCACCGGTAAAAACTGCAAGATATTGATGATTCCAAACTTTAGTGTGCTTAATACCACGTTTTCGATTCAACATGACATCAGCCCATTCATGAGATCGATGTGTAAATTGATACACACCACGCTCGATAGCTTCAATCACACCCTCGCTAGACAAACGAGTTACCGCCACTCGAATACTATTTTCACTAATCTCAAACAGTTTTGCTGCGATAATAATCTGTTTGATTGAAATTGCTCGTCCTTGTGAACCTAAAAGTAAATCTACAATCAAATCACGGGCATTCATTTTTATTAATATCATGTTTTCCATATAATCAACTAAATAATCATTAAACTATTTTTCTTAAGCATTTGCTCAACGACTTCTTGTGTGTCAAAACCTAAACGCCAATATAACAACTCCAAAACATCAAGTTCATCTTGAGTAATAATTCGATCACTCCATAAGCAGCGCTCTGCGATTGAAAGAATATTCAGACGATCACGTAGCAACAGCCCAGACACGTCATTCAATATCTCAGCTAAATCTAAAGGCTCATCTGAAATATCAGCATAAATCTGCATTTCATCGTCAGTTAAGATAAATCTTAAAATACGCTCGCGGACTTCTAACTGATTAGGGCTATTAATTTGTTGCACATGCAATAAAGCATCAATCAAATGAACAATCTGAGACTTTACTTCCTCAAATGATGTAGGTAAATGAGCAGGCATCAAATTCAATTCATGCTTCACTTTTTCCAACAACAAAGCATCCAATAGACCAACCTCACCATCGGCCTGAATAATATTGGCTAATTTAGTTAAAAACTGGCGTGCAATACTCGCTGGCATATGCCCAATGTTCTTACAAGCATCGTGGAAAATCTGCACATGAATACGACCATCAAGATGAAGTAATGCATCGACAATCGCATGGCTTACAGGTGCATCTTGTGGAATAAATTCACGATATTGTCGAATCATTAAAATCGCAACCATGACTTCACGAGAGCCTGTCGCTGTTTGCATGGCTCTTTGAATCAGTTCTGGGCGCTTCTTATTTTTTCGCAGCTCAGGATTTAACGGTTTAATCGCATCATTTAAAGCAAAGCTGATCGGAGACAAACGCAGCAATGGTAATGGCTGAGGAGAGCTCCAAGGTGTAGTTGCATCTGTTATTTCTTCCTCTAATGAGCGAAATAAACTAAACAGTGGGCGACTACGTAACTTTCGTAAATTTTCTAGTTGTAAGTCCTGTAGCAAAGTTGGATTCAACTCATAAATACGGTCTTTAATACTAGGATGAATATTCATCCAGCTTTGCGGACTGAGAGAGTTCGCAAAACACATATGTGAAATAGATTCAGAATATGCACTATGGATCTGAGAACCCGAATGATGCACATAGATACGTAATAACGTCTGAATATTGGCATTGTTATTCATTAAATGCATTGTCTTCAAATCATTACGAAAAGTACGACCACTTAAGGTTAGATATTTAATAAAACGTGTTATTAGTATCCCTAAACTGCCGATTAGCCAAATCACGCCTCCAATCGCCACAAAGATTGTCTCGAATTTATTGCGACGATTCGTTGCATAAGGGTTATAGCCAGCTTGGGCTAATTTACTCCCCCATTGGCTAAAAGTAGTTAAGCCGCTATATAAAATTTTGAGTTTGGTATTTTCTACCGCTTCACCTGATAAGATTTGATTGAACTCGTAACTTAACAAACCATATAGTTCTAATTCATCAAGATTCTGCAAAGCCCCCCAAGTTAAAATAATCACAATATCTTGAGACTTGAAGCCTGCTGTTAAAGCATTTACGCCAACTTCATCAGGCAGAACATAAACTGCAGGCGTTTCTATTGCAAAGCTTTTTGCAACTTGCTCAGCAACTTTTAAAGCCGTACTTTCTTCAGGTGTACTTTCATCATAAACCAAACGGCGGGCTTTTAATTGCTTAGCAAGAGAATGCCCCCCTTCACGTAACACATAAAATTCAGCCCCAACGGACCAAACTAGCACGAAAAACAATAGCGCAATAAAATATGGGCTAAGGACATGCCACCAAATTTGCTGTGTATAATCAAAAAAATGAACCACTAAACCTAAGATTAAATTGAGAATAAAAACCGTCAATAGCATCGCAAGCCAACAAAAACTCATTGACCATGCAATACTTTTATTTTCAATTAAATAATGGCTCATTTCTTTCAATGTAAATTTTCCTGATTACATTGTTTATAGGTAAATTTAATGTCTATCATAAAATAAAAAAGCGGGAATTTCCCGCTTTTCTAGATATAAGAAAATTATGCTTCTCGAATACCCGTTAAATCAACGGAAGCTGCATCAATATTCACATCGATATAGCCATCTGCATTTTTCTTGGCTGTATCATTACGCTTTTGCTCAAGATCTGTCAGATATTGTTGATTAATACCACCTGCAACATACACACCATCAAAAACAGAGCAATCAAACTCTCTTAGATCTGGTACTTTGCTAGTACGCACCGCATTTTTCAAGTCTTCTAAATCTTGGAAGATTAAACGGTCAGCACCAATAATTTCACGAATTTCTTCTACACTACGCTCAGAAGCAATTAATTCTGATTTAGCTGGCATATCGATACCATACACATTTGGATATTTCACCATAGGTGCAGCAGAGGCAAAGAATACTTTCTTCGCACCAGAATCACGTGCCATTTGGATGATCTCATTACACGTTGTACCACGTACAATTGAGTCATCCACCAACAAAACATTTTTGTCTTTAAATTCAAGTTCAACTGGGTTTAATTTTTGGCGTACAGATTTTTTACGCTGTTGTTGACCTGGCATAATAAAGGTACGACCGATATAGCGGTTTTTCATGAAACCTTCACGGAATTTTACCCCAAGAATATTTGCCAACTCTAAAGCAGAAGTACGACTCGTATCAGGAATAGGAATCACAACATCAATGTCATGCTCTTCACCCCATTCTTTGAGGATTTTATAAGCAAGCTTTTCACCCATTTTCAAACGAGCTTTATAAACCGAAATCCCATCAATTGTTGCATCTGGACGAGCAAAATAAACGTATTCAAAAATACATGGACGGTATTCTGGATTTACTGCGCATTGCTTCGAGAATAACTGACCTTCGCTATCAATAAAGATTGCTTCACCTGGTGCAATATCACGCTCAATTTTAAAACCAAGTGCAGTGATCGCAACTGATTCAGATGCAATGATATACTCTGTACCTTGATCAGTCTCACGTGAACCATAGATCAATGGACGAATACCATTTGGATCACGGAAGCCAACTAGGCCATGCCCAGTGATCATAGCGACTACACCGTAAGCACCTTTGCAACGTTCATGCACACGCGAAACGGTATGAAAAATATCTTCAGATGTTGGATTCAACGTACCAATTTTCTGTAACTCGTGCGCAAATACATTGAGTAAAACTTCAGAATCAGAATCAGTATTCATATGACGTAAGTCTGTTTTGAACAGGTCATCATGAATTTCTATCGCATTGGTCAAGTTACCGTTATGCGCCAATGTAATGCCGTATGGAGAGTTCACATAGAAAGGCTGTGCTTCGGCACTGCTTGATGAACCGGCCGTTGGATAACGTACATGACCGATTCCATAATTTCCCAACAATGCACGCATATGGCGGGTGTGAAAAACATCACGTACCATTCCATTGTCTTTACGGAGAAACAAACGTCCTTGATGGCAAGTTACGATCCCCGCTGCATCTTGTCCCCGATGTTGCAACATCGTTAAAGCATCAAATAACATTTGGTTCACTGGCGATTTACCGGCAATCCCAACAACTCCACACATAGCAACCTCGCGACAAGCTAGGAACAGGGTTTAACCCCAATTAATAAAACGGATTTCTGGTTGAATGATCAGAACGTTCATTGGCTAATACTCGCTCCGATTCATTGCTTTTGCTTGAAGGGCGATGTAGCAACGCCCCCTCAGATGTCATTTGATTTAATGCTTGATTGGCTGCATCTTTCGATAACTCAGTTGCCAAAGGCGCATATGGTAATAAAACTTGCACAAATTTAGATTGTTTCCAATGAGGTGAGCTTTCAACCCAAGGACCCAAACCTTGCATGGCAATGAGGACAATTAATAATCCTTTTAAAGAGCCAAAAGCACCGCCAGCTAAACGATTTAATGGGCCCAATTTCAGACTTTTCAAGAGTCCATTTAAAAATGCAGAAACGATCCATGTACACACAACAATGATCAGAACAATAAAAGCAAAAGCTGCAATTTTTTGCACAACTGGATCTTGACTCAAACCAGCCATTGCAGGTGCGAACACCACTGCATATTTTGCCCCAACGATCAATGCGAATATCCATCCGACCAAGTTCGCAAAGGCTTTAATAAATCCTTGACGCAAACCGTTCAGCCCTCCAATGAGCAAGATGATCAGAATGATGATATCAAGCGTGTTCATTTCACACAGTCATCGCATTAACACAATCTTTTACAAGCTTCGGGCCTGTATAAATTAAGCCACTATATACTTGCACTAAAGAGGCACCCGCAAGCTGTTTGGCTACAGCCTCTTCGCCCGACAAAATCCCACCCACACCGATCAATGGAATTTTACCCTTTAAAATTTTAGAAAACTGGCGTAAACACTCTGTACTCTTTTTAAATACTGGTGCCCCAGACAGACCACCAGCTTCATCACCAAATGCTAAGTTTTCTACACCTTCACGACCTAAAGTCGTGTTCGTTACAATCAAACCGTCAATTTTAAAGTTCAATAATTGATTCGCGATAAACTGAATATCTTCTGTCGTTAAATCTGGTGCAACTTTTAATACTAATGGCACATAATGATTGTATTGTTGCGAAAGTTCTAACTGACGATCTTTTAAAGTCTGCAACAACTCAGTTAATGCATCACCACTTTGTAAGCTACGGAGATTTTTAGTATTTGGTGAGGAAATATTGACTGTAATATATGAAGCGTAGTTATAAACTTTTTCTAAGCAAATCAAATAATCTGAAACGGCATCTTCTACAGGTGTATCCGCATTTTTCCCGATATTAATGCCGAGAATTCCCTTAAATTTTGATGCTTTCACATTTTCAACTAACTGATCAACCCCCTCATTATTAAACCCCATACGGTTAATAATTGCTTTCGCTTCAGGGATCCGAAATAAACGTGGTTGTGGATTGCCAGCTTGTGGGCGTGGTGTGATTGTACCAATTTCAATAAACCCAAAACCTAATGCTGCTAATGCATCGATGTGCGCACCATTTTTATCTAAACCTGCCGCCAAACCGACTGGATTTGGAAATTGAATTCCCATACATGTTACAGGCTTTGCTTCGACTTTTTGATGCATTAAACCTAATTTATGCGCTTTATCCAGCATAGAAAGTGTGACTTCGTGCGCACGTTCAGGTGCTAAAGTAAACAACAAAGGGCGAGCCAATGAATATAACATACCAATCACAGTCTACTGATTTTCAAGTAACCATATTATAGGCATAGGCTCGTCAAAACACCATGCTTGGCATAGAGTTATTTTAAAGTCTGCTGACATTTCAACCATAGATTATGATTTATTGAACAGTTGCAGTTAGTTTGATCTGATTATTGTTCGAAACCATATCCATTTTTACAATGCTCAATCCCATTTGAGATAATTGCATAAGGAAATTGGCGAGTACAGCATAGTTACGATGTTCAGCCACAATTTGCAATTGCTCACCATTTTGTTGTGATGAGACCGCCACCCCCTGTTGTTGTGCAGCGCGCTGAATCTTATCTGCTGCTGAGAGTTCAAGATCACCGGCTGGCTTCATTGTGGCAGCATTACTCTGCATCCATACGGTTAAATCTTTTAACTCATTTAGACGCTTTTGCTGCTGATTTGCCTTGCTATGCATTTGCCATAGCGCAGTTCCAATTATCGCGACAACCACAAAAATCGTAGTGAATATAACCATCACTCTTTCACGGGTCGATAATCGCTGCAAATACTGATCAACGACATCTACTTTTTGATCAACAAAATTTTGTAATTGTGTAAATTTTTTCATTATTTTACTTTTACCGTCCCGATAGCACCCACACTATCTGCTTGCACATTCCCCAACTCTGCCTGGAATCCTTGTTGATTCAATTGTTGCACCAATGCCTGCAACTCATTGGCAGAATTTGCCTTTAATGCCATTGATAATACAGCAGCATCAAAATTCACTTGCTGAGCAACAATTCGATTCTGCATTAAAATTGGTCCAACCCGACTTAATAATGACAATGCCTGAGCGTCTCCCTGTTTGCTCATTCGCAACTGACTTTCAAACTGGCTTTTGAGATTTTGCTCAGTCACACGACTATTTTCGCCGAACCAAGATTTATACTGATCCACCGCTTGTAATGCAGTTTGATCTGCAACACGCTTCAACTTCGACCAACGTAATGCATCATAACTCAATTGCACAACAATCACTGCCATAAATATAATTGCGGCAGTTTTCCAGTAACCTGACCACTTTGCATTTGAGTTTTTTGCTTTAGGAAAGACATTAAAAGGATGTTGTTTAGCCCGAACCGGTTGAACAAATTGATAGCTAAATTCAGTTCGTTGGTCACGATTCGAAACGTTTGCCAAATGGTCAAGTTGATCTGCATTTAAATTAGCAAACTGATAATGCGTATCGGAAGGCTGAAACTCAAGAAATAGTGCAAGGTCATCGACAGAGTTACCTAAATACGCTCCCTCTCGAACCAACAAGTGCTCATACAAGTTAACCATCACCACTTGATCTATTTCTGGCTCTGGCAAAATCAAGAAGTCAGGTAAAAACGCAACGATGTCAACAGGTAGCAAACTTAAAGCATGTTGCCATGTTTCTACAGTCGATTGTGCTACCCCAAGAATACTCAATTGATCATTGTGAAAATGATGAACGACTTTCATCTGATCAATAGGTAAAGTCACATACTCTTCTAGTAGATATTTGACGCCCTCTTGCCCCAATTGCTTATAGTGCATCTTGGTCATCGTTTGTTGTAATATTTGCGCATTACGACTAGGAAAATACACAATCGTCTCTTTCCCATGATACGCCTGTAAATCTTGAATTAATTGTTCAAGACTACTCGCCTGCAACCAATTTTCCCCAGTCGACCAATACCATGTTCCATTGGTTTCGGGCATCCATAAATACAACATCGTTGTTTAATACTCTTATTTTATTGCGGACATAAATATCTAGATCGTTGGTACAAAACGATTCTTCTGCGTCGATAGACCATTGGCAATCACCGCTTGATCATAAATACGAGCTTCTGCTAATGCAAATGGTTGGAAGTTTTCGTGTGTCAATTGTTCAGCAATATGCGCTATAACATTCATATGACAAACCACTGCAATCGACTCGTATGGCAGCTTTGATAACCATTCAATTGCATCTTTTGCATCATCATCTGGTTTGATTTTATCGCATACTAAAACAGGAACACCCTGAAAGTGTTTTTGTATATAAGCCAACGTTTCTTGAGCTCGTAATAATGGACTAACCACAAAAATTTCAGGACGAATTATATCTTTCAAAAAAAGCCCTGTTTGCTCAGCTTGTTGATGACCACGCTGAGTCAAAGGGCGTTGCATATCGTTCCCATTCACTGCTGGGGATGCTTCACCGTGACGAACTAAAGTTAACTGCATAAAATTACCTTATTCTTTATATTGATATCTTAATCATGCAAGATGACAATTTGATAAACCAATCTCGTTCCATTAAAGGAAAGTGATTCTTTTATAACAAAGCTTCGCCTTCCCTCACAAAAATAAAGGTTTACACTTCATGGTGTGGTAAGACAAACTCGACATCACTCCGATGACCATTTTTCATTAAAGAAAGTGCGATAGTCATTGGCGGTGCGTTTTCAAAAATCACTTCATAGAGTGCATTGGTAATTGGCATATAAACATCTAACTCTTCTGCTTTGGTACGCACTTGAACAATCGTATTAATACCTTCGGCCGTCTGACCTAATTCTTTGGTTGCTTGATCTAATGTTTTGCCAGATCCTAATGCATAACCAATTTGGTAATTACGGCTCAACGGGCTGTTACAAGTCGCAAATAAATCGCCTACACCTGACAACCCCAAGAATGTAAGTGGATTTGCACCTTGTTTTACTGCAAAACGGCTCATTTCTGCCAAAGCACGAGTTAAGATCATGCTTTTGGTATTTTCACCAATATTATAAGCAGCGCCCATTCCCATTGCCACTGCATAAATATTCTTTAATGCACCACCAAGCTCAACTCCATGTACATCATCGCTGCCAAAAACACGGAATAATGCACTATGCAAAGCATGTTGTATGGCATAACGTACCAGTTCCGACTCACTTGCAATCACAGTACCCGATGGCATACCAGCCATAATTTCTTTAGCTAAGTTTGGACCAGACAAAACACCATAAGGAACTTCTGGCAGTTCTTCACGAATGATATCACTCATAAAACTAAATGTTTTGGCTTCAATCCCCTTGGTCAGAGAAACAACTGCTTGTGCACTGATAAATGGTGCAATTTGCTTCAATACATCCCGAAAGGAATGGCTTGGTATCGCAACTAAAATAATATCACGATCACGTACAGCTAACTCTAAATCAGCAACGGCATGTAAGGTAGGTTCTAAAGTATAATCTGGCAAATAACGCTTATTAATATGTGTCTGATTAATTTCTTCTGCCACTGCTGCATCACGTATCCAAATCATGGTATCGCAACCATTACGTGCAGCAAGGTTTGCCATAGCAGTACCAAAACTACCACCACCAAGAACTGTAATTCTCAACGCTGTTTTTTGATCAACTGCAACAGGTTCGACCAAATCAGTAAATTTTAACTCTGCCATTTTCTATCCTGAAACTCATTATTCTTTAATCATTAAAATTAAATATGTAACTAAGGGGTTTGCCATACTGTCATAAAAGCTCGGCTATCTATTTCTGCACGAGGAGGAATTGCTTTAGCAGCTGTCCCAACATAAATAATACCGGAGATCAAATCTTGTTCTTTCAACCCCAATTGCTGTTTAAGCCAATTTGACTCAACAACTGCTCCAGAACGCCACATTGTGGCAAAACCTTGAGATTGGAGAGATAATAAAAAATTCTGTACCGCAGCGCCCGTACTTAAAATTTGTTCAAAGTGAGGAACTTTGGGGTGATCTTGCAGTGTTGTTAGCGCTAAAACCAACATAGGCGCACGAAAAGGATGTTGTTTTACACGCTCCAAATGTGCAGGATCAGTCTCACCTAAGTCAGCTAAAGCATTTGCTAAAAACTCACCAAAAGTAGCACGTTGATCAGCACCCACAATAACAAAACGGGTTGGTTTTAAACGATGATGATCAGGCGCAGTTAAAGCGGCCTGAACCGCTTTTTCAATTTGTTGCGTATTTGGTGCGGGTTCAATTAACTGTCCAATAGATTGACGTTGATGAATATTTTGATGAATTGTCTCTATTTTGGAGTCCGCCATTAATATAAATCTAACTAGCACAAGGATTATGCTAGATTAGCATAATCTGATTCTTTTTCACTATGGATAATTGGAGCTTGATATATATTCATGACTTAGCCAACATCCTTTAGATTACTTTTCTTACTAAGTTTCACAATAAACTGTACATAAGCCGCAAAAGATTTTGGAAAATATATGATCAAATAATGAAATAATCTTTCAACCTGAGAAAAAGCAATGAAAAAAACTTTTATTTTTAGTTTACTAAGCAGCATTGCACTTGGATTAACAGCATGTGCATCTTCTCCCACCCACACCTTAGCCATTCAGAAAGAAAACAATCATTATGAAGTCACAGGTATCGGTAAAACAAACCTGATTGCTAAAAACAATGCTGTGAGTGCTGCACAAAAAACTTGCACACGTAATACCTCACCCGTCATTGTCGACGAGAAAGTTGCTTATCAAGGTGTTTTAAAAGGTGTTGTAGATGAAGAAACAGGAAAATTAGTTGAGGCCGCTGCTGGCGTGATCGGCACAATTACAGGAAGAAATGCATCTTTAGCCAAAGATGATGATTATCAAACAACTCTTACTTTCTACTGCAAAGCCAATACATAAATAAAAAAAGCCGATGTTTGAACATCGGCTTTTTCATTGTCTAAATCTTATTGCACTTCACTTGCTGCTACTTCAGCATCACCGTCTACAACATCAGTATTCTTTTCATCTAGAATTGGTTTATCGATTGCATCGATAGCAGCCTGTTGTTCTGGCGATGTTTGAACTGACTCAACCCCTGCTTGCTCAGCATTTTTTGCTTCTTCTTTTTTTGCACATGCAGTTAACATCACGATTGGTGCAACCATTAAAGCAATAAGTGTTAATTTCAAATTCATTACAGCTTCCCATTATAACTGGTTAGTTTGATGACAATCATATTGCAACAATATGACAATATTATGACCACCATAAGATTTAATCAAAAAAAGAGCCGATTAAGATCGACTCTTTTTATAACTTATCATTCAATCAAACATCAAGTCTGATATGTAGATCAAGATTATGCACGCTCAAGCAAAACTGCAACGGCAGGTAAGGTTTTACCCTCAACAAACTCTAAGAATGCACCACCGCCTGTTGAGATATAACCGATTTGATCAGCAACTTGATATTTATCAATCGCCGCCAATGTATCTCCACCGCCTGCAATAGAGAAACCTGAAGACTCAGCAATTGCCAGTGAAAGTACTTTAGTTCCTTCACCAAATTGATCAACTTCAAATACACCTACAGGACCATTCCAAAGAATCGTTTTTGATGATTTTAGGATTTCAGCAAATGAATTTGCAGTCTCTGGGCCAACATCTAAAATCATATCGGTATCAGCGACATCTTCTACTTTTTTCACAACTGCTTTGCTATTTGCCAGAGAACCTAAGAAATCCTCAAAATTAATTTGGCTTGCATCAGCAACTACAACGTCAGTTGGTAAAGGCACACTTACTTTGGCAGCAATTTGTTTTGCAGTTTCAACCAAGTCCGCTTCATAAAGTGATTTACCTACATTGAAACCAGCAGCAGCCAAGAAGGTATTTGCAATACCACCACCCACGATTAATTGATCACAGATTGTAGAAAGCGAATTAAGTACATCTAGTTTAGTTGAAACTTTAGAGCCGGCAACAATTGCCACCATCGGTTTTTCTGGCGTTTGCATTGCACGACCTAAAGCATCTAATTCAGCTGCTAACAAAGGACCTGCTGCTGCAATAGGCGCAAAACGAGCAGCACCCTCAGTTGAGGCTTCTGCACGGTGGGCAGTACCAAATGCATCCATCACAAATACATCACAAAGTGCTGCATATTTTTTAGCAAGCGCTTCATTATTTTTCTTTTCACCATGATTGAAACGAACGTTTTCAAGTAAAACAACTTGTCCCGCTTCAACCTCAACACCCTCTAGGTAATCTGTAAATAGTTTTACCTCTTGCCCCAATGCTTTGGTTAAATAAGCTGCTACAGGCGCAAGTGATTGTTCTGGTTTTGGCTCACCTTCTACAGGACGACCAAGATGAGAAAACACCATCACTGCTGCGCCTTTTTCTAAAGCAGCTTTAATGGTTGGCAATGCAGCACGTAAACGTGCATCACTCGTAATTTCCCCATTTTTTACAGGAACGTTTAAGTCTTCACGAATAAGGACACGTTTACCTGTTAGATCAAGGTCAGTCATGCGCTGAAAATTCATGGATGGCTCTCTAGTTGGTTTAAAAAACGGCACAATTTTAAATGATTATCAAAAATAAAGGTGAGTTTTTTTACAGAAAAGCTGTCGAAAGCGTCACTTTTGATTATGATATTAAGCAACACTGAATTTTTATAGAATTATGTCTATTCATCCAGATCCAAAAATCAATCGTTTAAACGTTCTCGGCGAACCTTTAGCCAGCTGCTGCTTTGACCCAATCACTGGTTATTTTCGCAATGGTTTTTGCCATACATCGGTGAATGATTTAGGTCAACATACCATGTGTGTGCAAATGACATCAGAGTTCTTAAATTTTTCTCAAAAAATGGGCAATGATTTGATTACACCTTTACCAGAAATCGATTTCCCTGGTTTAAAGCCTGGTGACTTTTGGTGTATTTGTGTGACACGTTGGGTTGAAGCTTACCAAGCTGGTCACGCTCCTCCTGTGAAATTAAATGCTTGTCACAATGCTGTCTTGCACTACGTGCCTCTCAACGTTCTTGCGGAATATGCTGTTTAATGATGACTGTAGAACTCATCTTGGCATCGAGTAGCCAAACCCGTAAAGAACTCATGGACCGTTTGCGATTGAACTATCGTTGTATTTCACCCGATATTGATGAGTCAGCAAACGGTGAATTACATGCTGATGATCTGGCAAAACGTTTAGCTTATGAAAAAGCCCGTGTGATTGCAGAACAATATCCAAACGCAATTGTGATTGGATCAGATCAAGTCGCATGGCGAGAACATGCGCCTTATGATTTTATCGGGAAGCCACTCACTGTTGAAAATGCAATCCAACAGTTACAAGCCAACTCTGGTAACACCGTTTTCTTCAGCACTGGACTCAGTGTTCAACATCAACAGTCTGGTTTTGAAACGACGCTAGTTCAACATTACCAAGTCAAATTTCGTCATCTGACACTCGGTGAAATTGAACGCTATATTGAAATTGATCAACCCTTGCATTGTGCAGGCAGTTTTAAGTGTGAAAGCTTGGGCATTAGCTTATTTGAAAAAATGCTTGGTGATGATCAAACCACGTTAATGGGTCTACCCATGATTCAGCTTTGTAAGATCTTACGTGAATTTGGGATAAATGCGCCCTAAACAGTCGCGAGTCGTTGCATTATCCAGTTCTGAAAAGCAATTACACTCGGATGATTGAGATTTCGCTTAGGAATAACACTGTAATAACAAAGATTATCCATGCCCCCAATCTGAAAAGATTGACTCTCTAGCAACCAACCTTGTGCGACAGATTGCTGTACTAGAATCTTACTCACATAGGCTACCCCTTGACCGGCAAGTGCGGCTTGAATCACTTGATTCTCGTCTTCAAAATACTCAAATGTAGGGCATTCCTGACCAAATTGCTGTAATAAAGCTTCAGGCTGGTCATATTTTAACAAATCCGCATTTTTCCATTTAGTGATGAGCAACTTCATAGTCGAGGTTGCTGCGTCTTTATCATGCCAATATTGTTTTGTCGCAAATAAACCAAATTGGTCATTTGTAATCTTGCTCACCTGAATATGGTTTTTATCAACAAAGCCATAACGAATCGCCATATCAAATTTTAGATCATGATCGATATCAATTAAGCGATCATCTGCTTTGACCTGCACTTCAATATCTGGATATTGTGTTTTGAAAACATGTAATTGAGGAACTAACCACATTGCCGCAAAAGCATTTGTGGTGCTGATGGTAATATGCTTGGAATATGTTGTGAGTTCTAATAGTGTTTGTTTCAATTCTGAGATTAATCGAATACTCACTTCAGCGAGCTTTTTACCCTCATCCGTCAAAGTTACGGTCCTGAATCCTCGAATAAATAGCTTAATTCCTAACTCTTTTTCTAATTCACTAATCTGATGTGAAATCGCGGTGGGTGAAACATTTAATTCATGCGCTGCAGCTTTAAAACTACCTAACCGTGCAGTTGCCTCAAACACTTTTATACTATTTAGTGATGGTAATCGCTTCAACATCCTGTACTTCTTTAAAGATGAGAAAAACTCATCTTACACACAAATAATGTCATTTGTCAGCAGATTACAAAATCCTCTACCTTAAAGATCTAGTAATCAAATCGAGTACAATTAAAATGACTAACTTATTACATATTGATGCCAGTGTCCGCTCATTCCTTGGCGAAGGTGAGAAACATAGTTCAATTTCTAAAATGTTAGGACAACTCTTTATCACTGATTGGAAAAAACAACACCCTCACGATCCAATCACGTATCGAGATCTAGCAGAACATACACCAAATTTTATTTCCCAAGACTGGCTGGGAGCAGTATTTACCCCGGAAGAAAAAAGAACTCAAGTTCATAAAATGATACTAAGTGAATCTGATCAATATATTAATGAAGTCGCAATCGCAGATATCATCTTAATTACGACGCCAATGTATAATTATGGTATGCCTGCTGCCCTGAAAGCATGGTTTGATCAAATTATAAGAATCAATAAAACCTTTACTTTTGACTTAGCTAGAGGTGACTTTCCTTTGGCCCCCATGTTTTCAAATAAAACCTTAATTTTACTCAATTCATGTGGAGAGTTTGGTTTTGGTGAAGGTGAACTTAGAGAACACATGAACCATCTGGGTACACACATCAAAGTGCTTAGTCATTACTTAGGTGTAAACCAATTCTTTGAGATTCGATCTGAATATCAGGAGTTCGGTGATCAGAGACATCGTGACTCACTTAATGCTGCAAAACATCAAGTTAGACAACTCGTTTTAGAGTTATCTCAGGATCAAACCAAAGCAAAACTAACTGCTTAAAGCTGGTTAACATTTCATCCAATTGTATTCGACACTGGGGATCCCCTCACTCAAATATCAGTTTGAATGAGGGGAACCAACTTATTCTTCCACCGTAATCACTTTCTTCGGCAAAGCAAACCAAATAAATACCGTCAACACCAAGAAGAAGGTCGCTGCCACTTCTAATACAGCACGATGTGATTGACTAAAAGCATGTTGAGCCGCAGAAATCACTTGATCAGCAACGATTGGCGATACCTGTTTAGCTGCTTGCACAGCCTCACCAATAGAAGCACTAACTTGAGCCATCAATGATTGAGGAACTTCGCTTGGTATTATGATTGCTTGAGCATAGAACCAAGAGAGCAATAACCCAAAGAAAGCAATACCGAAACCAGCACCAAGTTCATAGGCCATTCCTTCAATCGCACCAGCAGCACTCGCCTTAGTTGGTGGCACTGATGACATGATTGCAGAGGTAGACGCAAGCAAAGCAATCTCAACGCTCAATCCCAATGTTCCCATCCATGCCCAAGCTTGCAATTTTGCTTGCATAAAGTCTGTATTGGCTAATCCCCACAAACTGATAGCACTCATCAACATTCCAAGACTTGCTATTAAACGTAGACCAAAGCGATTGACCAATATACTGGCAATAGGTCCACCTAAACTAAATGCCAGCATAAAAGGTAAAATAAACATCCCTGCTGCCAATGGCGATAGCTCATAAACAAACTGCAACTCCTGAGAAATCAGTAATTCAAAACCAACCAAAGCCATCATTGAGACGACTGCCATCACCATACCTGTGGCAATCACAGGATGCTTAAATAATTGAATATCAATCATTGGTGATGTAGCCGTTAATTGTGTACGGATAAAACCTATCAATAGGCCAAATCCCACAACAAACATCACAACCACACCCATACTGAAAGCATGCATTGCCGTTTTTACTGCATAAATGATGCACAAAATAGCAACTACCAGCACCAAAGCTTGTATTAAGTTTAAGTCTTGTTTAGGTTGTCCTTGCTGTTTTGGAATCACCCAATAGGCCATGATCAATACCAATATAACGATTGGAATATTGATTAGAAATACGGCTCCCCAATGAAAATGCTCTAGTAAAAACCCACCAAATAAGGGACCGAAGGCTGCACCACCGCCCCCAACCGTCGTCCAAATACCTAGTGCAATATTGCGCTGTTTTTCATCCAAAAATGTATTACGTACAGCTGAGAGCGTTGCTGGTAAAATCATGGCCGCACCCACAGCCAAGAGTGCTCTAGATGTGATCAGCATCCAAGCTGTAGACGAAAATGCAGCCATCAATGATGCTAAACCAAACAGTGCTGCACCGATCATCATTAACCGTTTAAATCCAATGCGATCTCCTAACGCACCCATCGGTAAAATAAGTCCGGCCATGACTAAAGAATAAATATCAATAATCCACAACAGTTCATTATTCGATAGTGACAACGCATCAATGAGTGTTGGCGCAGCAACATGTAGGACTGTTGCATCTATAACAACAGGAAGATAGATCAATGCGATGATTGCAAGAATTAACCACTTGCGTGACATAAAATGCCTCTAAATTTGGACAGATGTTCAATTTCAGCTATTATAATCAAAGTTGAACACTTGTCCAATTTTAAAATTTAAGTTAGTTTGTTGCAGCTTCCGCTACAATTTCATCGGATTTTTGGAAATGGCTTATTTAAATCGAGAACAACGTCGTGAAATGATTCTTCAAGCTGCAATGCACATTGCCTTGAACGAAGGATTCACAGCAATGACTGTACGTCGTATTGCCACCGAAGCACAAACGTCAACAGGACAAGTGCATCATCACTTTGCATCTAGTTCTCATTTAAAAGCCGAAGCATTTATTAAACTGATGCAACAATTAGATGAAATCGAAAATCAAGTAACTACCAACAGCTATTTACAACGTCTATCCTTGTTTTTAGGCTGTGAAAATATTGAGCAAATTCAACCCTATCTGCGTCTATGGAATGAAGCTGAAGTTCTCATTGAGCAAGACCAAGAAATCAAGAATGCATACAACATCGCGATGCAAGATTGGCATCAATCCATTGTTGCTATGATTGATGAAGGAAAAGATAAGGGAGAATTTAAATTTGACTCAGAGAGTCGAGATATTGCTTGGCGATTGATAGCATTTGTATGTGGTCTAGAAGGAATTTATAAACTCGGCCTCAATGGTTTAAATGAAGCCGATTTTAAACGCCACGTAGAAGCGATTATTCAGGCAGAGTTATTTTAAAACCATCCTTTTCTCCCCTTTAAGACTTGATCTGCACATCTTAAAGCTTCTTGACTCAAGCCCCACAGACGATAATCCCCAGTTGCCGAAGTCACATTAAAATTATGTGTGTAAGCAAAACTGAGCTCTCGATCGGAATCGCACCATGCACCAGAACCATTAAAGCCAACATGACCAAAACCGTGTGGTGTACGTTTTCCCATAGTCAAAATACGGTGATAGCCCAAACGCCAATGCATTGGAATAGGCATCACCCGATCACGAGCTTTGCTTTGTATCATACTGAGTTGCTTGAACACTTCTGGTCGAATCAGTTGCTGACCTTGCCATTGCCCCTGATTGGCCAGCATGGCATACACTTTAGCCAAACTATCTGCAGTAAATACACCATTGGCTGCCGGAATGACAGCTTGTAAACCCTCGTCACTATAAAAGCTAAAATGACGCATGCCTTTAGGAATCATGGCATCCTGAAAATCTTGTGGGTTTTGTCCTGAAAATTCTAATAATCTTTCTGATAAAGATGCTTTACGAGGTTGACTGTTTTTCTTATTTTGCGGCTTAGGTTGAGAAGCTGTTTTCGGTTTTTCCAATAACCGTGCTACTCGCCCCAACTCTGAAGCAGGTATACCAAAATAAGCACCATTCAACTTAAGTGGTTGCACTAAATAACGCTGCATTAACCAACTTAATGATTGCTTGGTTGCTTTTTCAATCACACCCCCTAAAATCCAACCATAGGTTAATGGTTGATAAGCAAAGCCTTGCCCAGTCGCAAACCGTGGTGTTGTTGTAGCCATTACATCTAACATATGAGACCAATCGAGCATTTCAGCGGCTGTATCAATCACATTACGAATATCAAATAATCCGCTTTGATGTGAAAGAACATGACGTAAAGTAATCTTTTCTTTTCCATTTTGAGCGAATTCTGGCCAATATTTTACAATCGGCTCATCATAATCAAGAAAACCTTCACTCACTAAAATATGAGCAAGTGTAGCTAGAATTCCTTTCCCAGTTGAATAGCACATAGCCAAAGTATCAACTTGCCAAGCCTCATCCTGAGATTTTTTGCCTGTAAAAATATCAACAACTTTTTGACCTTGAAAATAGACAACTAAAGCTGCTCCACCCTGATGGCTTCTTGCATCTTGAAATCGGCTAAATTGAGTTGCTAAATCTAGGAATCGTTCATCAACAGTGCCATGATAATTTTGAGTATTAGCCAAAAGGAATTCTTTAATCAAAGTATACATCCTTATAATCATTTTATTGTGAGGCAATCTCTCCTGCGAACAGAAGAGATGTAAATCTAAGGAATTAAAGCTTAAATTGCTTTTACTGTTCCAGCGACATGTGGCTTTTTAGATTTCAAATTACGTATCAAAAATTCAGTTTGCTTCGCTTCATTCGCTGTTAAAAACTCAACTGTTGATGGTAAATACATTGGTAATTTAAACCACACATCCGCTTCATAAGCATCTGGAAGTTGGACATTTGCTAAAGCTTTAGCTTTACTCCACATCCCATGCGCAATTGCTTGCTTAAAACCGAAAGCTTTTGCAGTAACTGCATGGATATGAATCAAATTAAAGTCACCTGAGATCATCGCATAACGACGACCTGTATTCTCAGAAATATTCCATTCTTCTTGTGGTTGATACGCTGGCTCTTGGGTTTCTTTCGCCTTCTCAACAGCTTTTTTCTCAACTTTTTGACGAGATAAGTAAGTTGTTAAGCTTTCCATTACAACCTCACCACCAACTTTTGCAGTCGTTATAAAGTCAAACTGTAAGCCTTTATCATGTGGTTTAAGATCACCAAATTTGCAAGAAAGCTTAATTTGCTCATTCACACCAATTTTACGAGTTTGTTTAATTTGGTTACGAATATGAACCAAACCCAAAATTGCAAATGGAAATGCTTCACTGGTCATCATATGCATTTGTAAACTTTGAGATAGTACAGCTAAATAAATTGCTGGCACAAAACCGTCATTTTTAAAACCGCAAATTTCGTTATAGTTTTCTAAATGTTTCGTATCAATTTTAAGTGTATCCACCACATATTCTACTTGCGGTAATACTTTTTCGCCTTTTGGCTTTTTAAAAATTAAACCTTGAATAACTTTTGGATAAGCTAAATAAGGTTTTGGCAATTCACTAAAATGACGAGTGTTCATAATTAACCTTCTAATATTTTTCTACAAAAAAGGGATGCGATAGCACCCCCTTCAAAACCCTAATGCTTACGCACCTAATAAGCTTTGACCACAAACACGTACGACATTACCCGTAACGCCTGTTGAACCAGTTGAAGCAAACCATGCAATTGCCTCAGCTACATCTACAGGTAAACCGCCTTGGTTCATTGAGTTCATACGACGACCCGCTTCACGAATCGCAAAAGGAATCGCAGCAGTCATTTGAGTTTCGATAAAACCAGGTGCAACCGCATTGATCGTAATACCGTTCTTCAAAGTTGGTGCAGTAAATTTAACCAAGCCAATTACACCTGCTTTAGAAACAGCATAGTTCGTTTGACCTAGGTTACCAGCGATACCACTGATAGATGATACACAAACGATACGACCATTTGCATTTAAACCATCATTAGATAGTAAGTAATCGTTAACACGCTCAATTGCTGATAAGTTGATGTTGATTACAAGATCCCAAAGCTCAGGCTTCATATTCGCCAAAGTTTTATCACGAGTAATACCCGCATTATGAACAATCACGTCCAAACCGCCCTGCTTCGCAGCAGCAGTTTTGATTTTCTCACCTGCATCAGCAGCAGTAATATCGATTGCTAATACTGAACCACCGATAGAACCAGCAACACGCTCTAAGTCAGCTTGTTGTTGTGGAACATCTAAACAAATTACATGTGCGCCGTCGCGTGCCAATACATTTGCAATCGCTTCACCGATACCACGGCTTGCACCAGTAACTAAAGCAGTTTTACCTGCTAAAGGTTTAGCCCAATCTAGGTCAACATTATCTGCTTTAGATACTCGAATCACTTGACCAGAAACGTATGCAGAACGAGGAGAAATTAAGAAACGTAAAGTTGATTCAAGATTTGCTTCAGCACCTTGATCAACATAAACTACTTGAGCAGTGATACCCTTTTTGAATTCTTTACCAACAGACTTGATAAAACCTTCAAGTGCACGTTGTGCAATTGCTTGTTTTACAGTTTTAGCTGTTTCAGGCGTTGTACCAATCACAATTACACGGCCAGAGCTTGATATTTGACGAGCGATAGGATTAAAGAAATTGTATAACTCTTTTAATTGTTCTGAATTTTGAATACCAGAAGCGTCGAATACAACTGCTTTAAATTTAGACTCTTTATCATCTGCATTTAGAGGACGTAGATTTAAACCCACTTTTGCAGCAGTTTGTTGCAATTCAACATTGTTACCAACATAGCTGTCTGCATGAATATTGCTAAGAATTTGAGCAATAGAAGCAGAAATCGTGCTTGAAGGTGCTGCGCCAAGCAATACTGCACCATTTACAACGGGTTGCGCATTTTCAAAACGGTCTAGAGCAGCTGGCGATGGCAAACCTAAATTTTTTACAACAAATTTACCCAAAGGAGATTGTGTAAATGCTTGGTATTGATCAGTCATGGTTATTATCTCTCATACAAATGAATTTTTACAAACATATGATTCGTGTTGGGGATATAACATAAAATCAATGTCTGATTGACTCATAGCAAATCATACTTGAGTTCATGTTTGGATGTCTTGACCTGAATGTGGTCTAAAGCGTCATTCTAGTCAATACAGCAGTATTTGAAATATGCTATGGTTATATTAAGAATATCCCTATTATGCTTGGAAAAGCCTTATGAGCAAAACAACTCAAGAAAATCCAGCAGTCGAGAATTCTGCTGAAGAGAATGTGTCAAATACATCAAAAGCAACTTCGACCAGAAGTAAAAGTACGAGCACTACTCCTAAAGCAGCAAGTACGACAACTAAAACGACTCGCACTCGTTCTACTAGTCGTAGCACAAAAAGCACTGCTTCTTCTGCAACTACAAAAGCAGCCACAGCCAAAACAACCAAACCTTCTGTTCAACAGGATAAAACCATGAGCCAAAACACCGTTCGTCGTGTAGCCATTATTGGCGGTAACCGTATTCCATTCGCTCGTTCAAACGGCGCATATTTCACTGCTTCAAACATGGATATGTTCACCGCAGCATTAAATGGCTTAGTTGAGCGTTTTAATCTACAAGGCCAACGTTTAGGTGAAGTTGTTGCGGGCGCAGTATTAAAACATAGTCGTGACTTCAACATGACACGCGAGTGTGTTTTAAATACTCAACTTGCACCAGAAACTCCAGCTTACGATATTCAACAAGCATGTGGTACTGGTTTACAAGCTGCCTTCCTTGTTGCAAACAAAATTGCTTTAGGCCAAATCGAAGTCGGTATTGCAGGTGGTGTAGACACGACTTCTGATGCACCGATCGCTTTTGGTGATGGTTTACGTAAAGCTTTACTTGAGTTGAACATTGCTAAAACAGGTAAAGATCGCTTAAAAGCATTGAAAAAAATTAATCTTAAAGACCTCATGGATGCGCCTAAGAATGGTGAACCACGTACTGGCCTTGCGATGGGCGATCATGCTGCAATTACAGCTTTAGAATGGGGTATCACTCGCGAAGATCAAGATGCTTTAGCTGCATCTTCTCACCAAAAAATGGCGAAAGCATACGAAGAAGGTTTCTTCGATGACCTAATCACACCATTCCTAGGTTTAAATCGTGACAACAACTTACGTGCTGACTCTAGTGTTGAAAAATTAGCAAAATTAAAACCAGTATTTGGTAAAGGCGAAGCTGCAACGATGACAGCGGGTAACTCTACTCCACTGACTGATGGCGCATCATGTGTACTTTTAGCTTCTGAAGAATGGGCTAAAGCAAATGGTCACGAAGTTCTTGCTTACTTAACTTTCTCTGAAACAGCTGCAGTTGATTTCGTTGGTAAAAAAGAAGGCTTATTGATGGCTCCTGCTTATGCTGTTCCGCGTATGCTTGAACGTGCTGGTCTTAAACTTCAAGATTTTGACTACTATGAAATCCACGAAGCATTTGCTTCACAAGTACTTTCTACATTGAAAGCTTGGGAAGATGAGAAATTCTGTAAAGAGCGTTTAGGTTTAGAAGCTCCTTTAGGTTCAATTGATCTTAGCAAATTAAACGTTAAAGGTTCTTCTTTAGCTGCTGGTCACCCATTCGCCGCAACTGGTGGTCGTATCATCGCAACCGCCGCAAAACTCCTTAACCAAAAAGGTTCAGGTCGTATCTTAGTTTCGATCTGTGCTGCTGGTGGTCAAGGTGTAACAGCAATTATTGAAAAATAATCGCTAGATTTGCACAAAAAAGCTGAATCATTTGATTCAGCTTTTTTCTTTATACAACACAACTTCTCAGTTTATCTTGGTCTTTTAAACTTCACATAATAATCATTCAAAGTTTTGATCATTTGTTTCAACTCTTTGAGATTTTCTTCTGTATTCCCCAAGCGCTCAACAAAACGCTGTGAGTAAATTTCTAAATCAATTTTTTCATTTATCTGTGGGGTGATTTCAAACAACTTTGCCAAATCATCAAAATGATCTAATTTTCGATTAGAAAAATACTCCATACGGAAACCTAGTTCATTCAGCTTTACACCATTTAATATGGTGCCATGCTCCTTATCAAAGGCTAAAGCGTGCTCTTTCAAAAACAATTGCTCTGGTGTCTCTTTTGAGCTTTTGAATAAACTAGACAACTGACTTAACATGAGTTGATCACATCACAATATTTACTAAAGTATTTAACCTGCAAAACAATCATGAATGCAACAACCAAATGATACAAAAAAGCACCTTCTTAAAGGTGCTTTTTCAAAGCTTATTGTCCGTACTGTTTCTTTAGATATTCAACAATTTTAGCTGATTCAAACATTTTCACACCTGTGTTTGGATCAACTAAATATGGAACCTGAATATCACGCCCCATAATTTCTACAGTCTTCTCACGCTTACCATTTGGCAATGGAATATATTGACCTGGTTTCAACCGCAAAACTGCAGGTCCCATATCTTGCCAGCGCTCTTTCGGTACGTTATGTAAAACATAAGGCAATTCTAATTCACACAATACTTCACGGACTAAACGTGTATATGGACTCGCCTCAAAGCTCCACAGCTCTAAAAGCTGTTCTGGCGCTGGGCGATGAGTAATTTTCTTATTAATCCAAACCCCTCTTGCTGCATTTGCGACCGTCGCTAAAGTCGAAACATAAGGCAATTTCGGATAACGACTATATTTTTTTGGCGTTTGTCCCGTTTTTCCATAATGCTTAAATAAGTGATGAATGATCTCTTGTGACTCATATAACTGATCACCTGTATTTTCATCAATTAAAAATGGAAACTGCTTTTTTCCACCTTTATGCTTTACGATTTGGCGGTATTTTTCGCCCCCTTTAGGACAAGGATAAATTTCAACATCTAAATTCAGGAGTGTAATCACTTCACGTACACGTCTGCAAAATGGTGAACCTTCAAATTCATATAGCTTGATTGTTTTTTCAGGCTGATTTGGAAATGGTGTTCCTGATACACCACGCCCACCTTCGATAAGGGTTGCAGCTACTGATTGTAAAACTTTAAATTGATGGCTCACCATTTTAAGCATACTTTTATCCTTTTAGCAGTCGACTAGTTTTTCTTTGGCAATCACAATTCCATTGTTATCTGCATAGATATAATCACCAGAATTGATTGTTACACCACCAAAATACAGCGTACTATCAACCTCACCAATGCCTTTACGATTACTTTTTTGAGGGATTGCTGCCAATGCATGAACACCCAAATCAAGTTCTGCTAATGCATCTACATCGCGTACACAACCGTAAATCACCACACCATTCCACTTATTCTTTACAGCTGACTCAGCGATCATGTCTCCCATCAACGCACAACGCATTGAAGCCCCTCCATCCACAACGAGCACTTTACCAGTACCCTCTGTTGCTAATAGCTCTTTCACTCTAGAGTTATCTTCAAAGCATTTAACCGTAACAACTTCACCACCAAAACTTTTACGTGCTCCATAACTTTTAAAGAATTTACCATCTAAAGAAGGAATCACCACTTGTAAGTTCTTTTCAGGATTATCATCTAACAAATCGCACGTTACAAAAGGTACAGTTGTCATTTAAGCTCTCCATTATTGGGTTTGTTGTATCGCTAAATTATCATACAGTTTAAATGCAGCGGACTGTGTTTGTGCTGCAACCACCATAGTATGCGCCAATTGTTCGGCTGTGACAGGCTTAAATTTAAACGGCTTCGTCCACTTTTTTTCGATCAATTTAAAGGCTGTCTGTGCCATATCTTCTAAAAATCGCACATCACTACGTTTACCAATCAAAAGTGAAGGTTGAAATATCGAAAGCTTAAAAATTGACAAGCTTTTTAAATAATCCTCTAACTCTCCTTTGACTTTATTGTAAAAAACAGGTGAATTTGCGTTCGCCCCCAAAGCACTTACAATCAAAAAATGAATATTTTTATCTTGGATTAAATCTGCAAAATGTGCATTAATTTCATAATCAATCGCATAAAAAGCCTCTTTAGAACCAGCCTGTTTTATGGTACTACCTAAACAACTAAATGCATGGGTGTGAGCATTCACATCTTCATCATTCAACAATAAAAAGTCTTCAACAACCAACTGATCAACCTTACTGTAAGTAGCTAATGTATCTGATTTTTTCCTAACAACAGCAGTTATAGAATCAAAGCTATCTGACTGTTGCAATTCACTAATCAACGCCTGACCAACCAAGCCAGTTGCACCAATAATAATTGCTTTTTTATCTGCTTTGCTCATTTATAGTTCTTCCAATTGATTATTGAGATTAATGTAACGTTTTCTAGCAAGATTATCACCTGTTAAATGCACTTAAAAACATGACAAGACTTGACTTCGCGGCATAGTTTCCTCAAAATATGGCACTTGTTTACGGGCTGGTGAATGTTGCTAATATTTTATTGGTTTTAACTTCAGCCCGCCCAGACCAACCTATTTTCAAGGAGTGCACGAGTGGCAAACTCTGCTCAAGCTAAAAAACGTGCTCGTCAAAACGTTAAAGCACGTAAACACAACGCAAGCTTGCGTTCTATGGTTCGTACTTACATCAAACGTACAGTAAATGCGATCGCTGCTGGTGATTATACAGTTGCTACAGAAGCTTATAAAAAAGCTGTTCCTGTAATCGACCGTATGGCTGATAAAGGCATCATCCACAAAAACAAAGCTGCTCGTCATAAGAGCCGCTTAAATGCTCAAGTTAAAGCATTAGCTAACTAATTTGTTGCATATATAAAAAAGTCCGAATTATCGGACTTTTTTATTGCCTCAAGTTCAACAAAAACCATACTCGACCTAGCACTTATTTCATCCCTACCCTTTAACATAGGGCTTCAAGGCCGTGCCTTCTTTCTCTATGATTTTCATTAGTTTCTGACAAAATTTATAACTCTCTTCCAACAACCCCAAATCACTTGCACGTGCATTGCTTCGTGTGAATCGCTCTTTATATTCTTGATAGCGATCATTGAGATATTCCTCGTCTAGACTTAGTGCATACATCATTAATTCAAAACGAAAATCCAAATCAATCATAAGGTTTGCAGGCATATCACCGTAAGCCCAAGCTTGTAAAGTATCTAAACGCCCTTGACCCAAATGGAAAAAGATAAAATTAATATATGCATCTAAATTTTTTAAGAACTCACGAATATCTGAAACGGCATCCCATCGACCAACCAAAGAAAAACATACATCTGAGCGCCCTTTGTCCTCTGAATAATGATAAACATCCATAGAGCGTAAACGAAAAATCAAACGCTCAGGCAACTGTTCCTGCAAATATTGCGAGATAAAACGATCAGTAAAATCCATTGCAAAAGACAACATTGGGCTTACTGTTAATTTTCTTAAAACCATTTTTAACTGATAGAAAACACCAACCTGTTTTTGTGTTAATAAAAAACACCGATAACCAGTATCTAAAGCCAACTCTGGCCTACCGATATTCCCCCAGTTAGAAATATAATCATGCGCAATATTAAAAACATCGAGCTTTAAATCTTTGCTATATGTTTGTTGTTCAAACCATTGACACATCAATTGTTCAGCAGCAGCCATATTATGTGGGATTTCAAAGTCTGGTGTTTGCCATGCAGTCAACAATTGCTCTTGCTCAAATTTTATATTTTTTATATCTAATGGTTCTAATAAATAAGGCTGTAACAGGTGCTCAACAGCATTTTCTGGGGATTGCAATTCACCAATTGCCCAAATATTAAAATTAGGCTCATAGAATCCCACCCCAGTCTCAGAAACAGCTTCATAAAAAATGCGATATATCGCATCGTTTTGAGTATCTTGCACTAATGCATCGATCTGCATAATTGCACACAAATTTTCAGAAAATTGTTGTTTAACCTGACTTAACCAATGTTGAATCTGTACTGGAAAAAAACAGCGATATTGCGGATCATCTATTTTGTCTGCAATATAATCTAACCACGCAAGCAATGTGGTGCCGTGGCTCGGCGTATGACAATACTGTTGATGTAATTCGAATGCCACTTGATAGGAATCAGCTTCCGCAGGAACTTTACCCGTAAAAATTTCAGGCTCCCACAAGTAAATCGTGTTTGATGACATATTTTTATCCAGTTATGTGTCTGATTTATCTTTTTTATTGTCATATAATGACGAATTTTTAAACTTTTTAAAAGTAATTTTTTAATTTTCTAAGCAGAGTCTATTCATACTTAAATAGACTTTACTTGCAACGATGACTCATCCTAAGTTGGATAAATAACTTCTAATTTTTTAATCCATCTTTTCTTAACAACAGTTCCGCTAACACTAAATTCTTTGCAGATAACTCTGCAAGTATTAAGCTATTGTTGATCAATGGAATCGTCCACTTTTGATTGCCACCTCCCGTACATGCATAGCGAATCAGACGTGCTCGATTATTGGTCAAATAACCACCTTCCAAATCGAAACATTGGTTGGATTGCTTGATGGTCTGTGCAGCATAATCAACTGTCCAAATCTGATTTGCTAAATTACCGCATGGCAATAAATGAATAACATTACCCGCACCAGTTGTTAAACATTGGCCTATATATTTATTATTATGAATTTTGCCATTGGCATCATAGATCCATTTTTCAGAATCATCCCCTGAACAGCCAACTGCACCACTTATATAAGTATTTAAGACGCCACTTTCTAATTGCTCAGCTTTAAGGCAATGGGTTCTATTCATCAATGGAGTCGCAGAACCGAGTTCTAAATCATTGGTTAAGCCAAGTTTCTCAACAAATCTATTGAAGGCCTGTACAGCTTCAGGTTCAGTCTTATGCAAGTCTGAAGAATAAACATTCATCCAGCGATTCAAGCGATACATTTTTTCTTGCTGCTGATTATAACGAAGCATTTCCTTCTGAGCGTCAGCAGACAATTGCCCTATAAATGATTGATAGGTTTCTAGCAATAACTTTGACTCAGCCGAAAGCGTCATCACCACTCGACCTTTATTGGCAAGCAAAGCCTGTTCAAGCCGTGGTAACTCAATTGCCCTAAGCGCCGAATAACCAGCTTGTTTGCCAATTTCCACATACGGATCTGATACTACGTCATGTGCGGGTATTGTAATACTTGATAGTAGTGTTGCATCTTCATTTGCTTTTCTACAATACAAATTCACAGTTTGAGGTGCATCAGCTTGCGCAAGATTAATGTGGAATTTATTTGCATTACTTCCAACATTTACGCGCTGTGGCGCTAAAGCTATATTCTGAGAACTTTTAGGAAATTGAATATTAAGCCAACAATTTGCCGACTTAGCATTTGTATCAACTTGAGATAAGTTAAATACATTTCCCCAATTACCTTTAGCCGCAGGATAAATCAATCCGACCTGATTAACCGGATCATAACCTCCTAAAATCGTATAAACGGGAACGCCAAACAACCGTGGTTTCAAGTAGTTCCCATCCGTGCTGTTATACCAAACATTTTTCGAAGAAGGCACTTTGGGCTGTGATACTTCCATTTGTCGAGTTATGGTATTCCATTTTTTATAACCTGTTGGAGAGGATTCATCCCAAACATGACGATCAAAAGCAGGTTGAATCTTTGAATAGGTACTATAACCAGTATAGTGCGTATATTTTGAGATACTACTTGCACTATCACCACCTGACATTGCATCCCAACCATAAGCATATTGATTCAAGAAGTTGGGTACACCATTTTTACCATCAGATAATTTAGTCGACGTCCAATTTAAATTACCACGCATCTTATTTCGAAAAGCAATATACCCCCAACCACTATCCGCATGATGCGCTGCCCAAAACATATTGTCTCCTACAGAACCCGGATAATGCCCCAAGCCATAGTGATGTCCAATTTCATGACTAAATTCGTTACCAATCGAATCAATTAAAGTCAGCATACCGTTTCCACCACTCAAACCGTGTGTGACATCACCATTGCTATATTTACCACGAGCATGGTGAGCAACAAGGCTTTGTGTAAGTTGTGGTTGTTCTTGGCTTGCCATGGATGCACTGGTAATCCCCCAGTTAGCGAGATTAATACCAACACCAAAAGTAGATTTTGCTGTATTTTCACGCATATCACCACTATACACGTCACCCGTAGTGTCGCTAGCTGCATCGTAAATAACGCCACTAGCAACCATTACTTTATCTAGCTTTAAATCATCATACTTCGCGACCACCATACGTGCAGCTGGAATCGTTTGAAAATAGTCCGTCCCTGCTTTTGCAGGCTCTAATAACATATAGTGACCTGTTGATTTAGGTGGCTCAGTGAGTAATCCCAGTCGAATGTTATGAAGCACCAATTCTCCAGGTACAGCAAAATCAATATTTTCTGCCGGCAAAACACCAGCACGATTATTCGTAGGATCTATAATTCGGATGTTTAAACCTGCACGAATTTCATCCCAGTTTAATGCTGCACTCCATGCTCGTTTTGAATAGCTTACCTTTGGGCGACCATCAGTGTTAGATTGATCTGATGCTGGAATTCGTGTCGGCTCAATTAAATCTATCGTTCTTAAACGTTTCTGACCATCATAAATCTCTGCTTGTAAAGCTTGAATGTCACCCATATCAGCCAGAGGTGTAACCAATAAAAGAGCATCTTTTTCAGCCGTAAGTCTCGGCATCCAATCTTTTTCATTATTTTTTGGATTCACCACATGACTTTGCGCAAATTGCACCATCGCCATGAAATCTCCATTTAAATCATTTCTTAATACGCGTGTTTGTTCAGATTTATCATAATCATAGAACCCAATAATAGAATCATCGACCACATCTTTCGTTGGTTCAGGGTATTTATTTATAATAGGAGGTGTGGTGGTATTTTCACTTTTATTATTGTCACCTGCGTCCCCTCCACCTCCACCACAGGCAAATAAAGTAGCAGGCAGAAGACAAACAGCTAAATACTTTAGGCGTAATTGCATCACATTTCCCCAAATATAAACACGATAACTTATCGTTAAAAACAAATTATGTGATTTAGTTAATTTATAAAAATCATATGGTTATAAAAATATAACCTAAAACAAACCATAGGGGAAATGTAATAAAAACTAAGGAAAGCTAATTTCTAAAACGATAGTTTTATTGATTATGAAGGATCATGAAAATGCTTAATCAGCAACTCTTCTCTTTGACCACGCCAAATCCATTTAAGCTTGCTATTTGCAAAATCTTCACCCTCAAACCACACGAACAAACCTTCCATCATATCAGGCCAATCCGCTTGTTCAATTTGATTCTTGCCAGAGATTATAGCAATAATTGCTGCGAGTATCGTGTCATGACTGACGGCTAAGCTCAAACCATTCTGATGTGTGGGATGAGTGTGGTACAGTAATTCCAATACATCAAAAACACCTGTAATTGGATGCTTCATTCCAGGCAATGCATTGTTCACAAAACTATTAATAAAGCCTAATGCACCCTGTTTACGAAAATAAGGTGCTGCCTGCTGAATATCAAGAACAAAACTACCTGGCTCGACCAACAAACGCTGTTCCACGATCTCAATGGTATGTGTATTTACCTTCTCATGAACAACATCAGCCCCCTCGATCATCAAAGCAGCGGTATCCACACATCGTTGTATCGGACTTGAAATACAATGTTGAATTGCTCGATCCGTATTCTTAATTAAATATTGTCCCCAAGCATAAGCAAGCTCTCGCCCTTGCTCAGTTAACTGCAAATCATACCCCGCCAAACCTTTCCCATTCACCAATTCACGCAATGAATGGCGCGTGAATAAAGTTACAGGTGTTGAAGCATCTGGAAGTAAATCAATTGCTTCAAACATGCTTTTGGGTAATAAATGCAAAGCCATATTTAAAAGTTAAAATGAGAACTTAACTCACTATACCATGAGCAGCATAACACTCAATCTAAAATGCCAGATAAGCGCAACGCATCATAAGCAATTGTTTTATAGCTTTGATCTTTAAATGCAATGAAACCATTGTTTAATACCGTTTCACGCTGATTGTATTGAAATGGTTTTCCCTCCAGTGTCATCAACCCACCACCAATACTCTCCAAAAATGCTTGTCCTGAGCTAGTATCCCACTCCGAAGTTGGATGAAAACGTGGATATATATCAATCTCACCTTCCAACATCATACAAAATTTATAGGCACTGCCAGCTTCACGTCGCGTAACTTCTCGGTGCTGTAAAATCGGTTCAATAAAATTTTTATATTTAGGGTTTTTGCTATTGTGACTCAAACCGATTTGTACGGGTGTCGTTAATGAATGTGATTCCACCTGATACTGCAACCATTCTTGTCTACTAAAACTATATTTATAAGGTAACTGTGATCGATAGCCAATATACATCACTTGTTCACATGGGACAGCGATAATGGCAAAAGTGGTTTCATGATTTTCAATTAAACTCAAATTAATCGTAAACTCATCACGCTCATGAATAAACTCTTTTGTCCCATCTAATGGATCAAGCATCCAACAGCGTTGCCAATTTCTACGTGCTGAATAATCACTTTCTTCTGATAATACCGGCAAATCAGGCGTTAACTCCGCAAGTTGTTTGATTAAATAGCGATTTACTTTTAAATCTGCTTGCGTTACAGGTGAATCATCAATTTTTTCCTGAATATTAAACTCACCACCCGCACAATAATTTTGATATTCTTCCAATAATATTTGACTAGCTTGCGCCATAACTGGAACAAGTTGCAAAATAAAGTTGTCTTGTGGGGCAAGCGTTTTAACAAACATAGATTAACCTTATGTCATATTCAGATTTACAACCGCCAATCATCATGTTCGACATGGATGGCACTTTACTTGATTTAGCTTTTGATGATTTTATCTGGAATGATTGCCTGCCTGAGCGACATGCTCAACTTCATCAATGTACTCTGGCACAAAGTCAACAGACACTATTTAAATTCTATCAACAATATAAGCATACACTATCTTGGTATTCTTCGGCGCACTGGACGACCAAAGTTGGTATTGATACCTTGCAGCTACAATATGAACATCAAGAAAAAATTAAAGCGCGTTCTGGTTGCCACCAGTTACTGCAACAACTAAAAGCGCAGGGTTATCGATGCTGGTTATTAACTAATGCAGATCGAGCGGGACTACAACTAAAACTTGAAAATGTAGAACTTAGCCCTTACTTTGAAGTAATGATCAGTAGTGAAGAACTAGGTTTTGCAAAGGAAGATGTCAACTTCTGGAAAAAACTACAACAGCAACATCCATTCGATCCAGCAGATACCATCTTTATTGATGATACGGTTGCTGTATTAAAAGGTGCTGAGGAATTTGGAATTACACGATTATTTAGTATCTTACAACCCTCGAGTAGCAAACCTACACGCATAGCAGCCGAACTGCACTACCCAGCTCTCGATCATCTTACAGAACTCCTTGATTATCTTGAACCCAATATACAGGTAACAGATGCCAAAACAGCATGAAGCAGAAAGCATGGATGCCATGCGAATTGATAAATGGCTTTGGGCAGCACGTTTTTTTAAGACACGCTCTATTGCCAAAGCAGCTATCGAAGGTGGCAAAGTACATCACAATAATGAACGCGTAAAAGTTTCTCGAGATGTACGTATTGGTATGCAGCTCACCATCCAACAGGGCTTTGAGAAAAAAACCGTGATCGTCAAAGCACTTTCATCTATACGTGGTGGTGCGCCAATCGCACAACAACTTTACGAAGAAACAGCTGAAAGTATAGAGCGTCGAGAGTTGCATGCATCACAGCGAAAGTTGCATAATCTAGCGCGACCAGATCACCGACCAAGTAAAAAAGATCGTCGTGATATCAATCGTTTTAAACATGAAAATGCTCAATCATGGTCTTATCACGATGAATAAGATGAGATTGATATTTTCTTAATTTGGGCGCGTCATTTTGTGTCGTACTGACATAGATCAGATGTGGAATTAATAACGAGAATCTGCCACTATACCCAAGTCCCAACAAGTTGAGATTCAGTACATCCACTTGGGTTAGTCGTTAAGAATATAAAGTTTTGAGGTTTTGAGATGGATGATAATAAAAGTAAAGCGTTACAAGCTGCTTTAAGCCAAATTGAAAAACAATTTGGTAAGAACACAGTGATGCGCTTAGGTGATAATACCGTACAAGCAGTTGAAGCTGTATCAACGGGTTCTCTAACACTTGATATTGCGCTTGGTATTGGTGGTTTACCCAAAGGGCGTATCATCGAAATCTATGGACCAGAATCTTCTGGTAAAACCACAATGACTTTGCAAGCCATTGCTCAATGCCAAAAAACTGGTGGTACCTGTGCATTTATCGATGCAGAACATGCCTTAGACCCTGAATATGCACGCAAATTAGGCGTAGATATTGACAACTTGTTGGTTTCACAACCTGACAACGGTGAACAAGCATTAGAGATTGCAGACATGCTGGTTCGTTCTGGCGCAATTGATCTTATCGTTGTCGACTCCGTTGCAGCCCTCACCCCTAAAGCGGAAATTGAAGGCGAAATGGGTGATTCACATATGGGCTTACAAGCACGTTTGATGAGTCAGGCATTGCGTAAAATCACTGGTAATGCGAAGCGCTCAAACTGTATGGTAATCTTCATTAACCAAATCCGTATGAAGATTGGCGTGATGTTTGGTAGCCCAGAAACAACAACTGGTGGTAATGCACTTAAATTCTATGCATCTGTCCGCTTAGACATCCGTCGTATCGGTGCAGTGAAAGAAGGTGATGAAATCACCGGTAATGAAACTCGCGTTAAAGTTGTTAAAAATAAAATGGCACCGCCGTTCAAAGAAGCAGTGTTCCAGATCATGTATGGGAAAGGTACAAATCAACTAGGTGAACTGGTTGATCTCGCAGTCCAACAAGATATTGTTCAAAAAGCAGGTGCTTGGTACTCTTATCAGGGCAACAAAATTGGTCAAGGTAAGAATAACGTCATCCGTCATTTTGAAGAAAACCCACAAATGGCACAAGAAATTGAAAAGCTCATTCGTGAACAACTTCTAACAAAGAACACCAATGAAGCCGCTCCAGTAGAAGAAGAAGAGCTCGACTTCTTAGAAAGCTAAGCAAAACGCCCTTCGGGGCGTTTTCTTTTCGTCTAATCATTTTCTGCATATATATTACTCGCCTGTTAAAATAAATCGTCACCTGCTTTACAGAGGAATACAGAATAAAGTCTATGTTTAACGCATCAAAAAATGACAAACCCAAGACACTTACAGGACAAAGACTACGGTCATATGCATTTGCATTACTGACACGTCGTGATTACTCACAAGCAGAATTAACCGAAAAGCTAAATCAATATGCAATTGACCCAAATGAAGTTGCAATTTTAGTAACAGAGCTAGCAGAAAAAAATTATCAGAGTGATCAACGTGTCGCAGCTTTAACCCTATCAAGCCAAATTCGTAAAGGAAAAGGCTTACAACGCATTAAACAAGCACTTAAGGCGAAACAGCTAGATGCAGAATTAATAGCAGAAGAACTTGAAGAAGTGGATTGGCTAGATCAAGCCTACCAACTTAAAGTAAAAAAATTTGGTGAAGACGTTACGAAAGACCCAAAACTCAAAGCAAAACAAATTCGGTTTTTGCAGTATCGCGGCTTTGATATGGATGTAATTTTAAAAACAATTGCTCGAACGAGCGAAGAAGAATAATTGGTGGCAACCCTACCAGCAAGATTTCGGCACATCATAGTTCTACTACCGTTGCTACCTTCCGGTCCTGGCGGGGTTCATAGAGTACAATTGCGAAGCTACCAGCAGGGTTACCATTGCCTGACAAAGTATAGAGGTTTTTATCTGAGTTGCAAGACTTGTCTCTATTTTTCAGTGAGTTTCTCGTTCAACTGCCTATTTCCTCATCAACGCGCTAAAACCTTCATTCTAGACAACTTAACAATGTACAAAGATTAAACAACAACTCAAAAATTCTCCCCCAAAGTGCTTGAAGATTGTAAATGCTTATTGCATTTAAATGAGTTGCTGTTTTAATGACTAAATCAAGATACGTATTTGCTATGTGTAAAAGTCCGTTAAAAGTGACGACTTATGTACTCACAGCTTTAACTTTCAACTTAATGGATAGATTTTCATGCTAAAAAAGCATTCTGTACTCTTTGTTGCGTTACTCAGCAGCGCATATTTATATGCGAATATTCCAATTGAATCTCGTGCACTTAGCCAACAGTCTGCCAATAACAGTAATAATACTGCAAACGTCGGCTCAAATTTAAATTGGGAACTCATCCAGAAAAACCAACGCCTTGAAGAAGAAGTTCGTAAACTACGAGGTCAGCTGGAAGAACACGACAATGCAATTGAGCAACTAAAGAAAGAGCTTACCAATCGCTATACAGATTTAGATCAACGCTTAGAATTACTTTCGCAAAAAATTGATCCACCAGAAGAGAATACTGAAGAGCCAATTGATGCATCCCAACCTCTTTCAAGTAATACCACTGCATCAAATACTCCTGCTCCAACACAATCCCAGCCAAGCACAGCTGCATCAAATATGAATGCAAACAATCAAATTGAGTTAGAGAAAGCAGCTTATACTGTTGCATTGGATGCTTATAAACAAGGCGGTGCAAAACAAGCCATCCAACCAATGCAAAACTTCATTAAAAACCATCCAAATGGTATTTATATTGGTAATGCATACTTTTGGCTTGCAGAGTTCTACCTTGCAGTAGAACCTGTAAACTATACAGCTGCAAAGCAGAATTATACGACTGTTGTGAATCAATACCCAAACTCAGCTCGGGCATCTCGCGCTTTATATCAACTCTATAGTATTGCAAAAGAAGTCGATAAAAATACAACTCAAGCCAACCAATACAGAGCCAAACTACTAGCTCAATATCCTCAATCTGAAGAAGCAAAATTTATTCAGAAAAAATAATTTTTCTAATGACCAAGACAATAAAAAAGCCAGTTCTGTGAACTGGCTTTTTTACAAGTCAAATCTAGCTTACTTAATGTCAGCTTGTGATTTTAGATATGCGGTATAGTCTTCCAAAACTTGTTGACCACGGAACTGCTGATACAATTGCTTCAATTCCAACAACTCTTTTTCTGGCAAACTACTTGCCACACTGCTATCCACATTTGAAACAGCAACGATAACCAACTCATTTGGCAATTTCGCCGTTGTTGCAGACCACATTCCTTCCTTGCTCGGTGCAGGAATACTGAATGCAGCGCGCTCAATCTCACGTTTCAAACCATGTGAGCGAGCAAAAGTACCCGCATTTTCAAAAGTTACTTTCGATTTTGCGACAACTTGTGCTGCTGGCTGAGTTTTGAAATCAGCAAGAATTGTTGCCATTTTCTCCTGAGCAGCTTTATATGCCTTCTGCTCAATCACTTTCGCTTTAACTTCAGTAGTCACTTCAGATAATGGTTTAATTCCTGCTGAGTGATAATCACGAACTTTAATCCAGATTGAATCACCATTGGTTAATTGGATATTAGAAGATGCATTACGATCACCATTCTTCACATCATCACTGAATAGTTTTACTTTAACATTCAAATCACTCAGGATAGGATGTTGTGTTGCCAAAGTAATTGCTTTTGCAGATTCAACACGTGCAGCTTTCACCTCTTGTGCAACAACATCAAGAGAATCACTTCCTACAACCATCTCATTTAAATTATTAACAGTATCACTAAACAGATTCGCAGCTTTAGTTTTTTCAACTTCAGCAGTTAGACGTGCTTTTTCAGACTCAAAGGATGGAATATTTACCGTTGGCACCTGAACTTCAATAATGTGATAACCGTACTGCGTTTTTACAGGCTTAGAAACCTGACCATTTTTCAACGTGTTTACAGCGTTATCAAAATCAGCAGAGAAAGCACCAGGAGCATATGCACTTACTAAGCCACCTTGATTTTTTGAACTCGGATCTTCTGAATACTGACTAGCAGCTTGAGCAAACGTCATTCCCGATTGAATTTTTGCATAAACATCATTAATCAATTTCTGTGCTGCAGCATCATCACGCTCATCCGTCGTTACTAAGATATGCTTCACTTCACGCTTCACACTTTGCTGCTGTTTTTCTACAAACGCTGCATAGGCCTGCTGTAAATCTGCATCAGTAACAGCTAAATTAGCTTGTTCTAATAATGCTGGGCTTAAAACCACATAATCCACATCAACACTAGCAACTTGCTTAAATTCATTTTTATGCTTGTTGTAGTAGTCAGTGATTTCTTGATTTGAAGCAGTTACACCCTTTTTATAATCATCTAACTTGATGCTTGCTAAATGCAATGTCCGCTGTTCAGTTTGTAAGTTCGCAAGTTGCTGTAAATCAGATTTACTCACTAATGCATTATCCATTAGTGTCGATGAAATCATTTTTAATGCATGATCTTGGCGAAGGCTTGCAATCAAGGCCTGATTCGTTAAGCCAACTGAACGCAAGTAATTTTCATACAATGGCTGAGAGAACTTCCCATTTTCCTGAAAACTTGGTTGCTGCGCCAACATTTGCTCAAGTTGTGCATCACTTAAAGCAATACCCAATTTTTCAGCTTGTTGTGACAACAAACTACGAGCGATCAACGCATCCATTGCTCTTTCCTGAATCGCAGGTAGATTCAATAATGACTCATCACCTTGAACCAAGGCTAAATACTGATCTTTATAGTTTTTGATTGCACTTTCTAATTCTTTATTAGAAATATCTTGACCATTTACTGACTTGGCAACATCAGCTTTATTGCCACCACTAAAATATCCTTCAATACCGACAAGAGCTAAAGGGGTCAAAAACAAAACTAACAGGACTTTGCCAAGCCAACCTTTAATGACCGTACGAAATGATTCCATAAATATTCCAATATTTAATTTCGGGGCAATTTTAACTTAAAAAACAAAGTGAATGAATGCCGAATGAAGATCAAATTAACTTTTTCATTGGATAAATAAAAAACGCACCCGAAATGGTGCGTTTATTGATTTAGAAAGATTACGCAACCGAATCTTTTAAACCCTTACCAGCTTTGAAGCTTGGTACTTTGCTTGCTTTGATTTGAAGCTCTTCACCAGTTTTAGGATTACGACCAGTACGTGCAGCACGTTCTTTTACGCTAAAAGTACCAAAACCGACTAAAGTAACCGTATCACCCTTTTTAAGTGCTTCAGTGATTGATGCAATTGTCGCATCGAGCGCTTTACCAGCATCCGACTTAGACACTCCCCCTTTTTCAGCAATCGCATCAATTAATTCTGATTTATTCATGATAAAAAATATCCTCTTAATATCGTTTGTTAAGATCCAAGGCTATAGTTTAAAAGGCCATGCAGCCTTTATAGCAATGCTTTAGGGGAGAACGCAATACTAGAAAGGCCTTTTTAATTAAAATAAATACCGAAATACGACATAAACGGACGAGTTACTTGCATTTTTTTTACTTTTTATTCAATTTAGCCTTCAATTGCTCATTTTCCTCGATCAAAGCATCCACCTTAATATGAAGCTGCACTAACAGTTGTTCGATATGTTGAAGATCCTTTGGTGTCACCAATCCAATGCGATTGAGTGAATGATTTACCCCGCTATCTAAAATTTTTTCAACCTTGTCTTTGGTATCCGTCACTGACTCTTTTGCTTTTTCTGTGACTTTGCCAACTGTATTGTCCGCAAAATCTACAGTTTTAGACTCTAATTCCTCACCCACCTTGACTAATGAGTCGAATAATTTGTTTCCCTCCTCCTCTGCACGAGAAAAAGCACCTAATCCCGCAAGCCAAATTTGTTGTGTATATTTTTTAAAATCCAATGCAGATTTCTTAGAACTTTTTGATTTTGATTTAATTTTTGCCTCAGCATCTTCACTTGGGTTGTCTATATTTGTATTATCCATGAACCATTACTCCTAAGCACATTACAAACAGCATGTCGTATTTAACCATAAAAATGTTTTTATAATATCAAAGTTAGGACTTGATCGTTTTAAAAAACTGTTCTACAAAGCAAGATAGTCATGTAAATTATTTTTAACAATTGGGTACGGATACTCGTAATTTACAAGACTTGATGTTTCACTCGTTATTTTTGGCAAGGAAAAAGAGATTTATGATCGATATGCAACAAAGACATAAACACCCACATTTGTTGCTAAACATTGTCATCATTGTTTTAGAAACTTTTTTTTCCTTCATCCTTACGCATGATTCAGGACTACGCCTGCAAGCACAAAAATTGATTGATCAGAAAATTACGATTCGAATCAACAGTTACATTCCCTTCTTTGATTTTTATATTCAGTTCACAGAAAAAGGTTTACTGTTTGACACGAAAGCTTTAGATCGAAAAATTGATCTTGAAGTCAATTGTACTTTGATCGACTTAATTAAAATTTTTGTTCTAAATAATCTAAAGAGCATTTCAAATTTACGCATTTTAGGCGACTCGACCCTAACTGAGCAGTTTACCGATCTCATTCCTCATTTCACCCTATCCAGTATCTTAGTGAACTGGCGACAATGGTTTAATGCGTTCGATGATGATATCGATACAATTGCAACCCAACGTAGAATCGCACCGCTTTTAGAGAAAATCGATCAGCAACGCTCTGAAATTAATACCTTATTGGTTGAGGTCAAACAATACCAAAATCGCATACATCGACTTCAAAAACGTCAGCGATTAATTAATATTACTTTTGCAATACTTAGCTTTATTTTCATTGCTTTATTCATATATAATATGTGGATACAATAATTCTAAAATATTTCACTTTTCACACGCATAATAATAGCAATTAAAAAACTTGACTATTTTAGTCGGAATTCATAAAATTTATACATCTAGTCTATTCATGTGTATCGAATCATGCGCCTAACAACTCGCGGTCGTTACGCAGTGACTGCTCTACTTGATTTAGCTTTGCAGCCAACTGAACAAACGATCACGCTTGCAGAAATAGCAGCACGCCAATCCATCTCAGTCGCTTATTTAGAACAGTTATTCGCAAAACTTAAGCGTCACGGGTTAGTTTCAAGTGTTCGTGGTGCAAATGGTGGATACCACCTTGCACGCAATGCAAGTGAAATTACTGTGCTAGAAATTATTGAAGCCGTAAATGAAACTGTCGATGCAACACGCTGCGACCACAAAGGCAACTGCCAAAATGGTGCAATGTGTTTAACGCATGACTTATGGCAAGATCTCTCCCACCATATTGCCGATTATCTTGCAAAAATCACGCTTGCTGATTTGATTGCGCGCGACAATGTTCAAACTGTTGCTCTACGCCAAAACTCACCAAGTCTAGATTCAGCCCTTCTATCGGTTACAGGTATTTGACATGAAACGTCCAATTTATCTTGATTACGCAGCAACCACTCCTGTACTGCCTGAAGTTGCAGAACGTATGATGGAGTGTCTAACCTTCGAAGGGACTTTTGGCAACCCTGCGTCACGCTCGCATGCCTATGGCTGGCAAGCTGAAGAAAAAGTTGAGTACGCACGCGAACAAGTTGCAAACTTAATTAAAGCAGATCCTCGCGAAATCGTTTGGACATCAGGTGCAACCGAATCAGATAACTTAGCATTAAAAGGCATTGCTCAATTCTACGGTTCTAAAGGCAAGCACATCATTACAAGTAAAATCGAGCACAAAGCTGTGTTAGATACTTGCCGCGAACTTGAAGAGCAAGGTTTTGAAATTACATATTTAGAGCCAGAGCCACGCACTGGTTTAATTACACCAGAAATGGTTCAGGCTGCTTTACGCCCTGACACCATTCTTGTATCACTGATGATGGTAAACAATGAGATCGGTACAGTAACCGATGTTGCTGCCATCGGTGAACTCACCCGTGCAAACAAAACTTTCTTCCACGTCGACGCTGCTCAAGCTGCTGGTAAGGTTGAAATTGACCTTTCTACGATGAAAATTGATTTAATGAGTTTCTCTGGACATAAGATTTATGGTCCCAAAGGGATTGGTGCATTATTCGTTCGTCGTAGCCCACGTGTTCGCTTGAAAGCGCAAATGCATGGTGGTGGTCACGAGCGTGGTATGCGTTCTGGTACTTTAGCAACCCACCAGATTGTTGGTATAGGCGCTGCATTCGAACTTGCAGGAAAAATGATGCAAGCCGAACAAGAACGTATTCGTCAACTACGTGACAAACTTTGGAATGGTTTACAAGATCTTGAACAAGTATTCTTGAATGGCCACCCTACTCAAAACGTAGCAAACTATCTTAATGTTAGCTTCAATTTTGTTGAAGGTGAGTCATTGATGATGGCTCTCAAAGATGCAGCTGTTTCTAGTGGTTCAGCATGTACATCTGCAACTTTAGAACCATCATACGTTTTACGTGCTTTAGGTTTATCTGATGAGTTAGCACATAGTTCAATCCGTTTTAGTTTCGGTAAATACACCACCGAAGCAGATATTGATCACGTGTTAACAATCACCAAAGCTGCTGTAGAGAAACTACGTGAACTTTCTCCGCTTTGGGATATGTATAAAGAAGGTATTGACCTTTCTACAGTTGAATGGGCTGAACACTAATTCATTGAACTTTCGATTGAAAAACGTGTTTTAACCCTCATATTAATATTAGGCTGACCCCGAGGTTTGGAGAAGCGACATGGCTTATAGTGAAAAAGTAATTGATCATTACGAAAACCCTCGTAATGTAGGTGTTTTAGATAAAAATGCAGAAAACGTAGGTACTGGTATGGTCGGTGCACCAGCTTGTGGCGACGTAATGCGTTTACAAATCCAAGTTGATGACAATGGCGTAATTGAAGAAGCTCGCTTCAAAACTTACGGCTGTGGTTCTGCAATTGCATCAAGCTCTCTTGTAACTGAATGGTTAAAAGGTAAGACCCTTGATGAAGCTCAAGCAATCAAAAATATTGATATTGCGACCGAGCTTGCACTACCACCAGTGAAAGTTCACTGCTCAGTATTGGCTGAAGATGCAATTAAAGCTGCGATTGAAGATTATCGTGGCAAAAAAGCGAAAGCTTAATTGATTACCGAAAAGATATTGGAGTTTTCATGATCCATTTAACTGAAAATGCTGCGACTCACATCAGCAATTACCTACAAAATCGTGGTAAGGGTGAAGGCATTCGTGTTGGTGTGAAAACTTCGGGTTGTTCTGGATTGGCTTATGTTCTTGAGTTTGTTGACGATGTCGACACGCATGATCAAGTTTTTGAGCAGTTTGGCGTCAAAGTTTTCGTTGACCCTAAAAGCTTAGTTTATCTCGAAGGTTTAGAGATGGATTATGTGAAAAATGGTTTGAACGAAGGTTTTGAGTTTAACAACCCAAATCAGAAAGGTGAATGTGGTTGCGGTGAATCATTTACTGTTTAATCATTTAATTTTTATCTAAAGTCAAAAATCCCTCTCAATCCCCCTTTTTAAAGGGGGACTTCCATAAATGATAAGGTATCATTTAACTCGTGAAGCTCTTCCCTTTTTTAAGGAAGCCGAGAGAGATTTAAAACGGAATTCATCTCCCATGAATCATTTTGAGTTGTTCCACTTACCAGAAGCACTCGATATCGATTTAGCAGCTTTAAAAAAACAGTTTTTAAGTTTGCAACAGCAATATCACCCAGACAAAGCAAGTGACAAAGATCAAGCATTGATTATGTCTAGTGACATCAACCAAGCATATAAAGTGCTTTCTCAAGTTGATAGTCGCGCCGCATATCTGCTCAGCTTAAAAAAGCAGGATCATCACCTCGACCAATCCATCAATGATTTTGAGTTCCTGCAATCAGCACTTGAAATGCGCGAACAATTGGATGAAGCAACATCGACAGATCAACTTAGTACTCTAAAAGTTGAAGTTCAACAATGGATCGATGGCTTAGTTCGGGAATTTAAAATTGATTATGCCGATGAAGACTGGGCTGAAGCTCGTGATACCGTTCGCAAACTACGCTTTTTCCAGCGTGTAATGAACGATATTGATAAAGCTGAAGATCGTATACTAGATGAAGAAGAAAGCTTCAATCTAGATGATGATTTTTAATCCGCTGTTACTGATTATTTTCAAGGGATATCTCACGCATGGCACTTTTGCAAATTGCTGAACCTGGTCAATCTACTGAGCCGCATCAGCATCGTATTGCGATCGGTATTGACTTAGGTACAACCCACTCTTTAGTGGCGACAGTGCTATCGGGAAAACCGAAAGTTCTACAAGATGACAAAGATAAAGTCTTATTGCCGTCTATTGTTCATTATGCAAAAGACTCAATTACACTTGGTTATGACGCTAAACCATTTATTCTAACCGATCCCAAAAATACGATTGTTTCGGTGAAGCGCTTTATGGGACGTTCTCAAGCTGACATTAAATTTCAGCACCCATACACGCTTGTTGGTGCAGACAATGAAATGCCCGCTTTTGAGACAGCTGCAGGACGAAAAACACCAGTTGAAGTTTCAGCCGAAATTTTAAAGCAATTAAAAGATCGTGCAGAAGCGAGTTTAAATAACCCTGTGAATGGCGCAGTAATTACTGTTCCTGCTTATTTCGATGAAGCACAACGCCAAGCAACACGTGATGCAGCACAACTAGCAGGCTTAAATGTATTACGTTTACTCAATGAACCAACTGCTGCTGCCGTGGCTTATGGCCTTGACCAAGAAACCAATCTTAGCACTGATCGGAACTATGTGATTTATGATTTAGGTGGAGGTACGTTTGACGTATCAATCTTACGTTTTTCACAAGGTGTATTTGAAGTTCTCGCTACAGGCGGACATACAGCATTAGGTGGTGATGATCTTGACCGCTTAATTGTAAAATGGGCAAAAAAACAGCTCAACATCACAACATTAAGTGATGAAGAACATGCTGTTTTTATTGTTGCTGCACGTCAAGCCAAAGAATATTTAACAGATCACGAATCTGCTGAATTAAAGTTATTAGACGATCGTTTGACTTTAGATCGCCCAACTTTTGAATCAATTATCCAAGTTGCACTCGATAAAACCACTAGCGTTTGCAAACGTGTACTACGTGATGCCAAACTTGAATTAGATGATATTGAACATGTTGTATTGATTGGTGGTTCTACTCGCTCTTACGCTGTACAAAATTCAGTACGTGAATTATTTAAGCGCGAACCGTTATGTACGATCAATCCAGATGAGGTTGTTGCGATCGGTGCATCCATTACTGCCAATCAATTAATTGGTAATAGTCAAGATGGTTCACTATTGCTAGACGTGACCCCTCTCTCTCTTGGATTAGAGACAATGGGCGGTTTAGTTGAGCGCCTAATTTCTCGTAATACCGCGATTCCTGTTGCACGACGTCAAGAATTTACCACATATCAAGATGGGCAAACTGCCATGTTGATTCATGTGGTACAAGGCGAACGAGATCTCGTTGAGCATTGCCGCTCTCTTGGACGCTTTGTGTTACATGGCATTCCTCCAATGACTGCTGGTCAAGCTCGTATCGAAGTTACCTTCCAAGTGGATGCTGATGGTTTACTCACCGTATCTGCAAAAGAAATGACTTCTGGTGTACAAGCGCAGATTGATATAAAACCCTCTTATGGTTTATCCGCAGCTGACACGGAGCGATTGTTAGTAGAGGGTTTCCAGCATGCAGAAGAGGATAAAAACCTTCGTCATTTGCAAGAAACCAAAGTTGAAGCACAGCGTGAACTTGAAGCACTAGAACAAGCATTGAAAGTAGATAAAGATTTGCTTTCCCAGCAACAGGCACGTGATTTAATTCTTGCTGCTGAAGCTTTAAAAGCACGTCTAAAAACAGATGAGCTTGAAGCGATTGAATATGCTGTTCAACAACTTAAAATTCACAGCGATGCCTTTGCTGCACTTCGTATGAACCGACATATTGACCATGCCTTAAAAGGTACAAAACTTGAAGATTGGTCAAATTCAAACTAAAGGTATAGGTGATCAATATGCCACGTATTAAAGTTCTCCCTCACGCTCAATTTTGCCCTGAAGGTGCAGAATTTGAAGTAGAACCAAATGCCAATTTATGCCAAAGCTTACTTAAGCAAGGTATAAAAATAGAACATGCTTGCGATATGTCATGTGCTTGTACAACATGCCATGTGATCGTTCGTAAAGGCTTTGATAGTCTCGAAGAAATGAATGATGTTGAGGCAGACCTACTTGACCGTGCATGGGGCTTAGAGCCAGACTCCCGTCTATCATGTCAAGTTGCGATCGTTGATGAAGATTTAGAAGTCGAAATTCCTAAATACACCATCAATCATGCTTCTGAAAATCACTAACTGATTTTCAAAAATAAAAAACCTCATTAATACAATGAGGTTTTTTATTTCTATCAATTTAAGGCTTTATTTCATCATCCAAACTTAACCTTGGAACACCCTGAGCATTGGTGATTTTTTGTTGAGTCTTGATCCGATCAATCATCGTTTCTAAGATTTCAACAAGCTCTGGATACTCATAATTTTGTACTTCTTCCAAATTCAATACCAAATGGAAGCCTTTATAATCATAATCAAACCATTTTTGTGTATCAGATTTCTTACCTGTGAATTTTTCCATCACTTGCCAAGTTTTAACTGGTCCTTGAATTCCTTTTAGATAAATTGGCACCTTAGGCACACATAAAAATTCATTTTTAATCAGTTGGTGTGTGTCATCAGCAATTAAGATTTCATCAACTTCAGCAGCCGACTGCAAACGAGCCGCTAAGTTTACATCACGCCCTACAATGGTATAAGCCATACGATGTGAAGCCCCATAGTTACCAACGTGACAATAACCTGTACTAATTCCCATCCGAATATGTAATGCGGGATAGCCCATTTTCTTCCATCGCTCGCGCAACAATTTCATTTGTTGACGCATGGCAATCGCCATTTCAACACAAGCTTTCGCATCTTGCTCAGTTCCCTGCGAGTTTGGATCACCAAAAAAGATCAGGATCGCATCTCCCATAAACTTATCAACGGTCGCCTCATATTGCTTAGCAATTTCAGTCATATGACTTAAATAGTCATTGAGCAAGAATGCTAAATCATCTGGAATTAACGTTTCTGAAAGCTCTGTAAAACCTTGGATATCTGAGAAAAAGATCGTTAACTTCTTACGTTTATATTCAATTTTTGCTTCAGCCTCACCACGCATAATCGACTGCCACAATTGTAGTGGTGCGTATCGACTCAACTGATTCGCAAATGCAATATAACGTGTCATTTGGTTATGATAATGCTGGCGCTGTTGACCGAGAATATCGAGACGACGATGCTGGTAATAATTACCAATTACAATAAAGAGCATTAACCCAAGTAAGCTGACTACGGTCAACTCTGGATTCGTTGGTTCAAAATATTGCTCAGCGCCAAAGATAAAGAAAGTAGTAAAGTAAAAGGCAACAACACCAATCAAGCCGATTAAACAGGCAACCATTAAAGAGATTTTATTGTTTAATCCAACATACAATAAGGCAAATAAAATAACAAAAGTAGGTACCAAACTTAGATGTAAGGCAGCTAAAACAATCGCAACTATAATTGCCTCATTGGCAAAAAATACATTTTTCTCAATCTGCTTATCGTATTTGTATTGCAGCCACTTTTCTAAGCGAGGACAAAATAAAAAATAAATCAATAATAAAGGGAGGATATAAAGTTGGTAGTTAGCAGTCGATGAGGTAAACGTATAAATTACCAAAATAAGTGACAAAATCGAATATCCCATCAAACGATGAAAATATGCGAACTGTCTAGGTTCTTTATCAATTAACCTATCTAGCGGCACCCTATCCTCCTTTCTTATTATAGAATACTGTTATTCTTCTATTTTGGGATCAGTCCATGCGCCAATCAAACGGCATATCACCTTGTCCACGTAATGCTAACATTAATGTCTGACGCATATGTGCGAGCACATCACTATTATATGGTACCGCAGCCGTACCCCAAACAGGTTTAGGCCATGCTACGTCATTTTGATAACGTACAACATGATGAAAATGCAATTGAGGTACAACATTTCCTAAAGCGGCAACATTCATTTTATCCGCACGGAATACACGAGATAGTTGGCTCGATAACCAACTAGATTCACGTAAGAATTGTTCTTGATCCGCTTGGCTTAACTCATAAAGCTCTGTAACACCTGGTACACGAGGTATAAGGATCAACCAAGGAAATTGCATATCATTCATTAAACGACATGTTGAAAGCGGAAAGTCGCCTACAAAAAATGTATCTTGAGCAAGTTGTGGATGCAAACTAAACATATCTTTATAAATGATGCAAAATAATGATGATCAATACTATCACATCAGTTCTGATGTGAGTATTCTTCATGAGTCGTTTGATTACAAATAACAATGATTTTCCTCATTTATTACTGGAAGAACCATTGATATTTTACCTTTACTTAAAATAATGCATATTTTTTAAGTTAAGCACTTAACTCATTGAGTAGCTTATTCAACAAATCCATAATAAATTGAATGCGTTTATCGTATTCAGCGAGTTGTACGGTTACTTTCAAACGTTGTCCACCTTCCATCCGATAATAGGTCGGATTTTTCTGCATAAGTTGAATGATGCTGATCGCTTGTACAGGTGTATCAGGTGAAAATTCAATATAACCACCATTATTATTGACATCAATTTTGGTGATCCCTAATTGTTCTGCCCTGAGACGAATCTGGTGCACGCTAAACAGCTGTTTTACAGATTGTGGCGGTATACCAAAGCGATCGATCAATTCCATACGGATGTTATCAAGTTTTTCTTGGCTATCGGTATTACTAATACGCTTATAGAACAATAGACGTTGATGTACATCTCCTAAATAATCATCAGGAATCAATGCAGGCATATGCAAATTGATTTCAGCAGTCAATAACAACGGCGCATCAAAGTTTGGTGTCTTGCCTTTTTGAATCGCTTTGGTCGCCTTCTCAAGCATTTCCATATACAAGCTATAACCAATCGCCTGCATTGAACCACTTTGTTGTTCACCTAGTAATTCACCAGCACCACGAATTTCTAAATCCTCGGTCGCCAACATGAAACCTGCGCCTAAGGTCGAAGCACGTTGAATTGCATCTAGGCGTTTCTCTGCATCACCTTTAAGATGTTTGATTGATGGGACAAGTAAATATGCATAAGCTTGATGATGGGAACGACCTACACGGCCACGTAATTGGTGTAATTGTGCAAGTCCTAACTTATCTGCGCGTTCGATGATAATCGTATTGGCATTTGGGACATCGATCCCTGTTTCAATAATCGTTGAGCACACCAATACATTATATTCTTTGTGGTAGAACTGCTGCATTACTTGCTCAAGTTCACGTTCACGCATTTGTCCATGTGCAACTGCTACTCGCGCTTCAGGAACTAGATGACGTATATTTTCTGCCGCACGTTCAATTGTTTCGACTTCATTATGCAAGAAATAAACTTGACCTCCACGTAACAGCTCACGCAGTATAGCCTCTTTGATTGAATCATCTGTATGTTCTTGCACAAAGGTTTTCACCGCCAAACGGCGTGCAGGTGGTGTTGCGATAATCGATAAGTCACGCATACCAGAGAAAGCCATATTCAAGGTACGTGGAATAGGCGTCGCAGTTAAGGTCAACATATCAACATCTGCACGCAATGCCTTAATCCGCTCTTTGTCACGAACACCAAAGCGATGTTCCTCATCAACAATCATAAGTCCAAGGTTTTTAAATTGAACATTCTCTTGCAGAATTTTATGTGTACCGACCACAATATCGACCTTACCATCTGCAAGATCTTCTATAATTTTTAAGTGAGTTTTACTACTACCAAATCGCGAGAGAACTTCAATACGTACCGCAGTATCAGCAAAGCGATCTTTAAATGACTCATAGTGTTGCTGTGCAAGTAATGTCGTCGGGACTAATACGGCGACTTGTTTAGCATTTTGTACCGCCACAAATGCTGCTCGCATCGCAACTTCTGTTTTACCAAACCCAACATCACCACAGACTAAACGATCCATTGGTTTGGCAAGTTGCATATCATGTAAAGTTGCTTCAATCGCATTCGCCTGATCCAAGGTTTCCTCATAAGCAAAACCACTCGCAAATTGCATATATGCCGTATGATCCAGTTCAAAAGCAAATCCTGGTTTTGCTTGGCGACGTGCCTGAATATGTAATAACTCAGCTGCTACATCATGAATTTGCTCTAATGCCTTACGTTTTGCTTTACTCCAAGCATCCGTACCTAATTTGTGTAATGGTGCAAGATCAGGATCACCACCACTATAACGACTGATCAAATGCAGATTGGTGACGGGAACATAAACTTTAGCGCCATCAGCATAATCAAGCTGTAAAAATTCATGGTCTTGATCATCAATTTCTAAAGTGATTAATCCTGCATATCGTCCCACACCATGATCAATATGAACCACCGGCGCGCCAATGTTTAGCTCAGTTAAACTTCGAATTAAAAACTCTTCAGAAACTTCTTGCTGACGTTTACGGCGACGCTGTACCACTCGATGTTCATACAACTGATTTTCTGAAATGACAGATAACTGATCCGTTAGCAGCAAACCACGATCTAAGGGTGCACTTGTAATCGCAACTTTAAGTTTATCTTTTTGGAATTGAGCAAAACTTTCGACAGTCTGGATTTCACCTAGAACAGATCGCAAAGCATCTTTTAAAGTTTCTCGTCGACCTGCACTTTCTGCAACCAATAAAACAGGGAAATTGATTTGATCGATATAGTCTTTGACCGCCTGAAACGGTTGTTCTTTTTTGGGATCAACTGCAAGTTTTGGCGGTTGCTCAGAGGCAAGATTTAAAACACCAGATTTTGAATCTAAAGCATCAGGTGAAGCGATAATACGAGGTAATTGATTTAGTGCCTGCAGTACATGATTAGGCATTAAAAATAAATCTTCAGGCGGGAGAATTGGCTGATCAATGTTGTGACGACGGTCTTCATAACGACGTACAACTTCTTTCCAGAAGTTGATCAACTCATCTTCAATCTCATTATTTGTAATGACAATGCAATTCTTTGGTAAGTATGCTGTGAACATACTTTGTGCTTCCATCACCTTTTTATCAAAGAACAAAGGCAAATAGAATTCTAATCCTGGGGTTGCAATTCCTTCGAGGACATCTTGATAAATGGGATTTTTCTTTGGATTTGCGGTTGGAAAACTCTCAGCATAGCGATCTCTAAAAATTGAACGACCTTCTTTGAGTGGAAACTCTTTGGCAGGTAAAACAGTAAAGTTTTTCAAAGACTCCGTCGTACGTTGTGTTTCTGGATCAAAGAACTTTAGGCTTTCAATTTCATCATCGAATAAATCTATACGAATCGGTTGTTCCTGTCCTGAAGCAAAAATATCCATGATGCTACCACGAACAGCAAACTCGCCATGATCGTAAACGGTATCAACCAAACGGTACCCTGCTTGTACGAGCTGTTTTTTCTGTGTTTCTAAATCAAGCTTTTGTCCAACTTTAATATCAAAGTGCTCACCAACCACCCATGAATATGGTGCAACACGTTGCGCTAAAGTACTTGCGGAAATCAACAAAATACCTTTCTGCGGCATATTGGATAAAATAGCCAAGCGCTCTGAGACAATATCTTGATGTGGAGACAAACGGTCATAAGGCAAGATTTCCCAATCGGGGAAAATTGTAGGTTTGATACCGTAAAACTCAAGCTCACTTTCCAGTTGAGCTAAATGCTGATTATTCCTTGCCACAATGACGTATAGATTTGAGCTTTGGGTCGCAATTTCTTTAAATAATAGTGCTGCCGACGATCCCAGTAATGAGCCAATCCAACGCTTTTCGCCTGCTTTGAGTTGTTGTAGATTTAATTGAGAAATTTCTTGCTGAAACATAGAGAAAGTCGTGCAATTTATAATGACAAGTGACTTATTTTAGCATGATGTTTTTTATGTTGATATGAATCCTAAAATAAGACTAACGGGTTTTTCTCAAGTGAATGGTCTATCAACCGAAATAGTAGTCGAGTTAAATTTATTACAACACAAAGCATTGTAAATTGAATCTAATCTTACAGTTATATGGTTTCTTAAAAAGCAGAGATATTATTTAAACGATATAATTATTTTATTTTCTAATAACATTATCAGGTGCAATATAAATTTCTGCCTCATCACCTTGAACAGTAGCATTTAACCTTTTCGCAATCTCTATCATCTTAGTGATCGCCTCTAAACTTGGATTTTTTGTTGTTAGATCGCATGAATCATAACTATACCACAATGGAAATACTTGCTTATTGATCGAGACAATAAAACCCTGCTCTGAATTCTGAGGATCAACAATTACAGATGGATCTGTTTTCATATAAGATTGCCATTCTGCTAGTGTAATACATTCACCCTCATTGAAGTAAAATTCCTTTTTAGTTATATGAACATCATAACCCGCGTAAATCACTGGACTGATTATTAATAAAATAAGGTAAGCTAATTTAGACATATCATAGTTCCAGATTTGATTAGGCTATTTTATACTAATCTAACCATGCGCATTGCAGGTTCAAAAGCACTCTTCATCAAGTGATAAAGAGTGCTACCTAACGATCTCATTATTATGATGCAAATTTTGCATTTGGGAAGAAACGATTTTCTACAGTGTCATAACACCACTGGAAGATAAAAGTATAGACCAAAATACATAAGGTTAAACCGATATCCAAAATAAACGCTTCAACGATCGTCATATTCATCATATAAGCAATCATTGGAACTGTCGCGATTAACAAACCACCTTCAAATCCAACCGCATGCAAAATACGCACTGGTACAGTTCTTTCCCAATTGTATTTAAGCTCAATTTTCTCAAAATAATTATTAAAAATCATGTTCCAAATCACTGAAACAACCGCCATAAACACACCTAATGTTCCTGTTACTTCCATCGGCATGTCAAAAATAAAACTTAACGCAATTGCGATGATGACCAATAAAATCACTTCATAGACAATCGCATGAATGAGTCTTCTTTTGGAAATCAACATTTCTATAACACTCTCTTGTTTGGATATTTGCCATTTTATTTTTATAATTTTGATTAATCCAATCAGGTTCTTTCAGTTTTTTTGACAGATGAATATTAATCAAGAACAACTCATCATGTTTCAAACCGTCATTGAAACAGGCTCATTTTCTGCGGCTGCACGCAAGTTGGGCAAAGTCCCTTCTGCGGTAAGCATGTCGATTGCTAACCTAGAAATTGATTTAAATCTCAACTTATTTGAGCGAGTGGGACGTGAACCAACTCCTACTGCTGAAGCAATGGTGCTGTATGAAAAAACACAACAATTACTCATTGAAATGAATCAATGGAAACAACATGCGCATGCGCTCAGCACAGGTTTAGAGTCCACATTAAACATTGTGGTTGTATCCGAACTATTGCATACCAATTGGACAGACTACATTACCCTACTTGAGCAAAATTTTCCGAGTCTCGCCATTAATATCGTATCTGCTCCGCAAGAAGATGCTTTGCACATGTTGCTGGATCAGTCAGCGCAACTAGCTTTGATGTTTGAGCGTGAACAATTAGACAGTCGTGAGCAGTTTGTTGAACTTAAAAGAGAAGCGTTAGTACCTGTTATCTCGAATATTCATCCACTGGCTCAACTTGAACAAGTATCTTTTGAGCAAATGGTTCAAACCCGTCAAATCGTAGTAGCGAGCCGAGATAACAGGATTAAACCTGAATTACTTTTTGCTAAAGATTACTGGCGTACCGACAACCACCATTCAGCGTGCATGATGATTGTTCGAAATTTGGGCTGGGGTGTTCTCCCCTTAGAAATGTTTAATGAAAACCCTGAATTAAAGAAAAAATTAAAAATTTTGGAGCTTTATGATTTCACACCAAAGTTTGAATATTATGTGGATCTCGTTTGGAGCCGAGAAAGTGAGTTAGGCGCTGCAGCAAGATTCTTGATTGAACACATTCGACAACAACGTCAGAAAAACTAACAGAGCAAGCATGAAACAATAAAGCATCTAATAACAAGTGATACTTTGCTTTCTTGAATTGTGTGTTATAAATGAGAATACCACTATATTTGTTTAAGTAAGAACGTTATATCAATGACTCAAACTGCATTAAATCAATTAAAGAATTTTACAACCGTTGTAGCTGATAGTAGTGATCTTGAAGCAATTAAAAAATTTCGTCCACTCGATGCAACAACAAATCCTTCATTAATTACAGCAGCTGCTGAACAACCAGAAAGTAAAGAACTCATCGAAGAGGCCTATCTCCAAGCAAAACAAGAAGGTTATAAGGCTGATGAGCTGATCGAGCGTACGATTGATATTTTGACTGTCAAGTTTGGTGTTGAAATTTTAAAATTAATTGACGGTCGTGTTTCCACAGAAGTTGATGCTCTACTTTCTTATGATACAGAGGCAACGATTACTAAAGCTAGAGAGCTTTCAAAGCTATACCAAAGCTATGGCATCGAACAGTCACGCATCCTAATCAAGATTGCTTCTACATGGGAAGGTATTCAAGCTGCTAAAGTTTTAGAAGCTGAAGGGATTCCATGTAATCTCACTTTATTGTTTGGTTTACATCAAGCGCAAGCCTGTGCAGATGCAAACGTCACCCTTATCTCTCCATTTGTTGGACGTATTTTAGATTGGTACAAAAAAGCAGAAGGTGTAGATGCTTATCCAATCGAGAAAGATCCAGGCGTACTCTCTGTTAAGAAAATATATAATTATTACAAGCAACAAGGTATTCCAACACAAGTCATGGGGGCAAGCTTCCGCAGCACTGCTCAAGTACTTGGCTTAACTGGTTGTGATTTACTAACTATTGCGCCAAATTTATTGGCACAATTAGAACAAGACCAACAAAACGTTGATGCTCAACTGAGTGTAGAAGCCTCACAACAGGCTGAAAAAATTGAGCGTCCTGAACAAACTAAGGAAAGCTTCAAGGCTGAACTTGAACAAGATCTAATGGCATTCCAACTACTACAAGGTGGAATTGATGGTTTTATCAAAGCTCGAAATCAATTAAGTTTGTTACTTCGTCAATCTTTTGGTGTTGATGCTGAAATCAGTCCATAATTAGCTGATTTTTCACCTATTAAAAACCGATTCTTGCTATATTAGTGAGGGTCGGTTTTTTATTGAGCTCATCGTGTTTGGCATCACAGATTTAACTACTTATATTATCGGTACGATCTTAATCATTTTATTACCTGGCCCTAATTCCATCTATGTCATGTCTGTGGCCTCACGCTATGGAATACGTACTGGTTATGCTGCCGCTTGTGGTGTATTTACTGGTGATTTTATTTTAATCGTTTGTACTGTATTAGGCGCGGCATCGCTATTAAAAGCCTTTCCCATTTTGTTTGTTATTCTTAAATTAACTGGGGCCTGCTATCTTGCTTACTTAGGTTTTAAACTACTCCAAAGTGGATATCAAACATGGAAAAAACCTCCACATCACACAGAGTTGGCCGATTTACCTCGGTTAGATAAAGTTCATCCTTATCGGACAGCACTTGGCATTAGTTTATTGAACCCAAAGGCAATTTTATTTTTCTTATCGTTCTTTGTGCAATTTGTTGAGCCAAGTTATCCCTACCCAATGATCAGTTTTTTGGTATTGGCATTGGTTCTACAAATCGTTAGTTTTAGCTATCTAACCGCACTTATTTTTTCAGGCGTAAAATTAGCAGGTTTCTTTAAACACAACTATAAACTGGCTGCAAGTGGTGTATTTTTAGTTGGAGTTCTATTTTTTGGATTTGGTTTGAAACTTGCTACTTCGACTATATAATCAGAACCAGATGTATTTTGATCATGTTTCATCTCCATCTTTTTAGATCAAATGATCAATTTATTCAATCATCTTAGAACTACGTTTTATGCTGTATAAACGGTATACTTTTCAATAAATTTCTAATCAATAATAGATATATAGATGCAACGCCTAATCCAAGATTTTTCAATCCCTGCTGTATTCGCTGGCTTTATCACATTTCTGATTGGTATTAGTGTTTCAGCAGTATTGGTTATACAAGGGGCGCAATCCCTTGGCGCAAATACCGCACAAATTAGCTCTTGGTTTTGGGCGCTAGGTTTAGCGATTGGTCTTTCAGGTTTATTGTTATCTTGGAAATATAAATATCCTGTTGCCACAGCTTGGTCTACCCCTGGCATTGCCTTAATTATTGCTTCCACAGGACATTATGATCTCTATGAAGCCATCGGTGCATTTGTCATCTGCGGGATTGCAATTGCAGTTGTTGGTTTCTCTGGTGTTTTCCAAAGATTATTGGCTCATATTCCAGCCAGCCTAACCTGTGCCATGCTTGCAGGGATCCTCTTAAAGTTTGGTATACAAATCTTTAGCAGCTTAGAAACACATCTAGGTTTTATCCTTAGCATGTTGGCAATTTATTTACTTTCAAAACGCTTATTCCCACGTTACAGCATTGTACTAACAGTTATTTTAGGCGCTGCAATTTGTCCATTATTCATTAACTTTCAGCTCGCACCGATCTCTTGGGCATTGACACAGCCCGTGTGGATGCAGCCCTCATTTTCATGGTCTGCAATTCTAGGTTTGGCTTTGCCTTTATTTGTGATCAATATGACTTCGCAAAACCTACCCGGTATCGCGATGATTATAAGCTATGGTTATCATCCTCACGTCAATCAACTTGTAGGCTGGACAGGTATTGCACATACTGTTTTTGCACCATTTGGATGTTTCTCAGTAAATTTGGCAGCGATCAGTGCCGCAGTAAGCTTGGATGATCAAGTGCATCCTGATCCAAGCAAACGCTATATTGCAGGCATAAGTTGTGGTTTATTTTATGTTTTAATGGGACTTTTTGCGGCGACGTTAGTTAGTTTACTGATGTCATTCCCACAAATTTTCATCGTTGCGCTTGCAGGTATTGCCCTTTTCGCAACGATTAGTCATAACATTGCTGTAGCTTTTGCCAATGTTGAAGAACGTGAAGCAGCGTTACTTACGTTCTTATGTAGTGCTTCTGGTGTGCAATTTTTAGGGGTTGGTTCTGCATTTTGGGGATTAATCCTTGGAATCGTCGTTTTAATTATTTTCAAGTTAAAAAATAAGCCTTAGGTCTAAATCTAAGGCTTACCCTTCTACAGCAATATGAAAATTTAGGTCTATTTATCTAAGTCTTTTTGAGCTTCATCATCATTTAAAATACGCCCAACCTGTTGCGGTTGAATCAATGGAGCCGTTGGTCTTGGTTGCGCATGCGTATATTGTAGTCCAGCACCGGCATAAACATCATCGGCAGCAATTTCAGTTTCAAAGCGCTCTTCATCTCGATCACGAATTTCATGAGTAATACGTCTTACCTCGTCTTGATCGACACCAAGCTCTTTTAAGATCACACCACCAAATTTAATCGCAGATTCAAAGGTTTCACGAATCATATAATCGACTTTTTGCTTCACCAAATAAAGCGAATGCTCTCTGTCATAAGATCTCACAAGCAGCTTTGCTAATGGGAACTCATGTCCAACCAATTCAACGATTTTATTGGTTGTTTCCTTACTATCAACACAAACCACGATTGCTTGTGCTGTTGCAGCACCTGATGCATGCAAAATATCTAAACGTGCGCCGTCACCATAATAGATTTTAAAACCAAATCTTTCTGCATTTTGAATCATATCAATATCATTATCGATGATGGTCACATCTACGCCACGTGCCAATAGTAATTGACTAGTTACTTGCCCAAAACGACCAAAACCAATCATTAAAACACTGCCATTTAAACCTTCTGCAACACTCACATTCTCTAATGAGATCGAATCTTTGGTTTCAGTAAAACGTTTAAACAAAATTCCAATAATCGGCGTCAAAACCATAGAAAGGACAACGATTGCTGTTAGATTCGATCTAATCATATTATCAATGACTTGTGCACTGACCGCTGCAGCAAACAATACAAAAGCAAACTCACCACCTTGTGCCATGAGTAATGCCCGATCTAAAGCCTCAGTATGTGAACTCTTGGTAATACGCGCCACGATATAGATCATCAATGCCTTTACAAACATTAATGCCACTACACCACATAAAATGAGTTGCCAGTTTTGAGCGACAACAGATAAGTCCAATGACATTCCGACACCAAGGAAGAACAGCCCCAATAAGATTCCTCGGAAAGGCTCAATATCTGCTTCGATTTGATGTCTAAATGTAGATTCTGATAACAATACACCTGCAAGGAAAGCCCCCATTGCCATAGACAGTCCACTTACTTGCATAATTAATGCAGCACCTAATACCACCAAAAGTGCCGCAGCTGTCATCACTTCTCTGGCTTTCGCAGCAGCCAAAAGTTTAAACAATGGGTTTAACAACCAATAACCAGCAGCAATCAAACCAGCTATTGCGAGCAAACCGATGCCGATCATTTCTAACCGTGCAGAGGTACTTTCCACTACATGGTTTGGTGCCATAAAAGCAACAAGTGCCAATAAAGGTACAATTAATAAATCTTCAAACAATAGAATTGAGACAATTTTTTGCCCACGTGGTTGTGCAATATCTCCACGATCACCGAGTAACTGCATAACAATCGCTGTTGAGGTCAAAACAAAACCTGTTGCAGCAATAAACGCTACTTGCCATGTGAAACCAAAAAGAATACCAACACCGGTCAAGGCCAGAGAGCTTACTAAAATTTGTAAACTACCTAAGCCAAATATTTCACGCCTTAAACTCCATAGATGTGAAGGTTGCATTTCCAAACCAATCACAAATAGGTACATTACAATACCCAGCTCTGCTATATGTAAGATTGAAGCTGAATCATTAAAAAAGGCAAAACCAAATGGTCCAATAATTAATCCAGCGATCAAATATCCTAGAACAGACCCTAATCCAATTCTTTTAAAAATTGGGACAGCAATAACAGCTGCAGCCAACAAAACGACAGGGGCGATTAAACTTATTGAGTGAGCTTCTGAACTCATACTATTCTCATTGTTATCGATGTGTTTCTATTTTATTTGAAACAATCCAAGACTTATATACCATTTATGAGACAATGCTTCCCATTTTATTCATAACAAATCTGTACAATTCGCTTAATTGATCGCATTCTTATCCCAAAAAGCCTGACGAATTTGTGGCATAGAATTCAGATGGTTAATGATATGTTGAGCTTCTTCAGCTTCAATTGAGGTTGCAATCAACATCACTTCAATTTCAACTTCCTTTTCTCCAAAGGGCGTTACCTGAATATCCTTCGCAGGATAATTGTGGTGTTTTAGCGTCAAGTTCAACTCATCCATCACCGCTTTACTCTGACTGCGATCACAAATGATATAGATCACATGTAGCACTTCAGTATCATCATCTAATGGTTTACGATCAATCACATGTACAATTGGTCGCAACAATGTATTGGCAGCCAAAATAAACATAGTAGCTAAAATAGCCTCAACGATAAGATCGGATCCTGCAGACGCCCCAACAGCGGCAGAACACCACAAAGTTGCTGCTGTATTTAAGCCATGGATATTACCTTCTTGGCGCATAATTACGCCTGCGCCTAAAAATCCTATTCCTGAAACAACATAAGCTATTACACGTACTGCACCATCAGCCCCTGTAAGGTTAATTGCGATATCTACAAAGATCGCGGCCCCAACAGCCACCAATACATTGGTTCTTAAACCAGCAGTACGTTGGCGATATTGTCTTTCAAAACCAATCAAAGCACCTAAAATGAAGGCGACACTGAGACTAATTAAAGTATCTACGATATTTGATAAATCAATATCTTGGAGAAATTTAAACTGCATCATCGACTTGCTCAACTTTTAATTTCGTTATCGTGATCAGCAAAACACTAAAAATTAGGCACATAAAAATGATCACTTTTAGGACAACAGACCTAAAAATGTCTTCGTGCAAAATCATTTTGCTGAAAGCTAAGTTTTTGATGGATTTATAAAAAATAATATCAGAGCTATCTCATTGCAAGATAGCGAACATTAATGGCGATCTTGCTCAGTTTTTGCTTTGATTTAATTGTTTCTTAAATCCAAACCTCGAACAACTGTCCATTAAATATTCCTTAACACATAAACTCGCGCACATTTTAGGGCATGTTATGTGATTAACAAGCCCTAATTTTATGAATTTTTTGTGACAAACACATGTCTAAATCAAATCTGTAAATTTACAGCTCTCTGACTACCACTGTTTTTGCCATTTTGTCATGCCAACCTTGTTTTTTGGGATCAAATGCAATCCAAATCAAACCAATAAACAATACCAATGTAGCTGGAATATAACCAATATAGCGAATAACCCCCTGTCCTACTGAAATATGATTTCCTGTTTGTTCATCAAGAACTTTTAAACGTAATAATCGCTTACCTGGTGTACCTGCAAACTTAACCCAACAAAATATATAAAATATTGCTGATAAAATCTGCCCGATCCAATCACTCCACGACCAACTTGTTCTAGTCAAATTATCAGTCACACTTGGAGTTAATAACATCATTAAAGGAATTAAGGCTGCTAAAATAATAATCGTATCAAGAATTGCTGCCCCCACCCGTATCCAAAATCCAGCATATTCATATTTATCTGACATATTCCCCTCTCTTTTTTGTTTATACAAAATCAATGTTTAGCGATATTTTTCTGAGACAATATAACATTTATCTTTAAATTTGTTTTAATTCACGGTCAAAAAAATCAACTGTACGTTGCCAAACTAATGCTGATTCTGGTCGATCACGGCTTACCGTACGAAAACCATGTGGCATTGGATACGTATAAGCTTCTACACGATCTCCCAATTGCTTGATGAGTTTATTCCTTTTTCTGGCGGGACAGAATGGATCAAATTGCTCAGACCAATGTCCTTGTAAAATTCTAATTTCATCCAAAGACTCTGTTTTAGGAACACCTGCACCTTCGATGCCGAAAGAATGATGATAGACCACTGGTGCTAACATGTCTTCACGCTTTGCCATTTGAATGACATAGCCACCTGTTAAACATTGGCCTAACATTCCCAAACGACCATTTGATCGCGGATCCACTTTTAATTCATCCAATAACACATGGATTTCTTTATTTACTTCGCTATCAGCTGCATTGGTACGTCCTGCTTTTGCAACCATTGCACGAATGCAATATTTGACTGCTCCGCCGCTATATAAATTCGGCACGTATACTAGATATCCCCGATCGGCTAAGTCTTGAGCATCCTCTCGATAAGCATCAATCACTCCATATAATTCATGGAGTAACAAAATTGCAGGTACTTTATCAGTCGTTTCGGCTGGCGCATAAACCTCAACCTCGATCTGACGAGTTGGTAATGTGATTGTTTTTATTTCCATTTTCTAATATCTATATTGATTAATTCTCAATCATATTATTTATGACAATAATAGTTGTCAAATAAAAAGGGATGTGAAACGTCAACAGCTCCATCCATCCCCCTTCCATCATACCTCTTGGGTTACCCCTTTATACAAGTGCAACTACTTTTAACACTCAATCGAATTGACTGCTAATCCGCCTTTTGAAGTTTCTTTATACTTATCAGACATATCCTTGCCTGTTTCTTTCATCGTTTGAATGACTTTATCCAATGAAATAAAATGATCGCCATCCCCATGTAATGCCATCTGAGCCGCATTGATTGCTTTTACAGCAGCAATGGCATTCCTTTCAATACATGGAACTTGTACTAAACCACCGACTGGGTCACAGGTCAGCCCTAAATTATGTTCAAGCCCAATTTCAGCAGCATGTTCAACTTGTTCAGGTGTACCTTCTAAAATTTCAGCTAATCCCGCCGATGCCATGGCACATGCAGAACCCACCTCTCCCTGGCATCCAACTTCAGCGCCAGAAATGGATGCATTCAATTTGCATAGAATACCTACTGCTGCGGCACTCAAGAAAAATCTTACAATGGTATCTTCAGATTCATCTTTAGAAAAATTAACATAATAAGATAACACTGCTGGAATAATTCCAGCCGCACCATTCGTCGGTGCTGTGACCACTCGCCCACCTGCGGCATTTTCTTCATTAACAGCGAGCGCGTATAGATTCACCCATTCCATGGCGTTAAATGTTGTTGCAATCAAATTTTCATTTTCTTTTTTTAATAGGCGTTGATGAATATTCTTGGCACGTCGTTTCACATTCAAACCACCTGCCAAAACACCTTCATGTTGCAAACCGCTTTGGATACAGTCTTGCATCACTTGCCAAATTTGCATAATTTTGGCACGAATTTCTGCTTCGCTGCGCCAACTTTTTTCATTTTCTAACATCAAATGACTAACACTACATTGATGTGTTTTGCATAATGCCAATAGTTCTTTAGCACTTTGAAATGGATAAGGCACTACTGTCTGGTCTTCGACAAAACTTCCTTGATCAACCTGACTCTCGTCAATAATAAATCCACCGCCAATCGAGTAATAAGTATTTGAATAAAGCAATTTTTCTTCAATATCTACTGCTGTTATTGTCATCGCATTTGGGTGGTAAGGTAAAGCCTCATCAATAAAAATAATATCTTGATTTGGATCAAACTTTACCGCATGAGTACCATCTATCATCAATATTTTGGATTGCAACACTTGATCTAGCTGTATTTGGCTGTGAGGGATATCAATTGTTTCAGGATCATTTCCCATCAAACCCAATATTGTTGCTCGATCTGTACCATGCCCGACACCTGTAGAAGACAATGAACCGTATAAAAAAATTTGTACTCTAGCAACCTTGTTTAAAATATTTTGAACTTTAAGTGATTGAGTAAAACGATACGCTGCTCTCATTGGTGCAACCGTATGTGAACTCGAAGGTCCAACACCAATTTTAAAAAGATCAAATACGCTCAGCGCCATATATTGTTGTCCTCTGCTATCCCTTCATGTTTTTATAATTTTTATTTAATGGGAAATTCCATAAAAAATAAAATCAAAAAAGAATAACCACAACCGCACTATGACGATTGTGGTTATAGAAAATTTTAACGCTTAAATGCTTAATAATGAATTCAAAGTTTCTGACACATTCTTCGATTTCACCTTTGGCTGCAATGCTTTTAACGCTTGTTGTACCTGACTGCGCTGAGGCTCCATCAAAGTATACCAACGAGAAAGCACCTGTAATAAACGTGAACCTAAAATTGGATTCTTTTCATCTAGATAGGCAGCTAACTCAATGAAATGATCCACACCAAAACTCCATGTATTTACCGGATTACTTGCTAAACCACCGCTCACAGAACGAATTCGGTTCGGTGTGCCTAAATCGTAATCGGCATGTTTGGTTAGATATTCAATGGTTTCTGCAGTCGCGCAAGGATGAGAAGCTTGGATTGTAAACCATTGATCCAATGATAAGGCTTCATCTTTGAAACGATTGTAAAAGTCATCTAATGCTAGTTGAGCCTGTGGTGCATCATTCCAAACTAGAACACGTAATGCTCCTAAACGTTCTGACATATTTCCTGTTTGCTGATATTGCGCATAAGCTAAATCAAAAACAGAATCATCACCTTGACGGGCCAACATACTCAACATGATATTTTTTAAAGCACGAACACCCATAGCCAAAGAAAATTCTTTTTGCATATCAGGGTCTAGAGATAAATATGTTTCTTTCCAAAATGAACCCAGTTCACGGGCTAGACGATCTAAAACTGCTTCGCGTTTTTCACGAATGAGTTCTGGCTCATAGTCTTGATCAATTCGGCTACCTAAATAATTTTCACTTGGGACATCAAATAATCGAGAAGCAAGCAGTGGATCTTTATTGACTAAATCAGGCAGTGTATTTTTGATGGCATCAATATAAGTATCTGCTTTGTGATCTTCCAATAAGATACGCTCTAATAATGTCTGCGTTGCTTGCCATTGATTAAAACCATTGGTCTCATGCTGAATCAAGAATGCAAGATCATCATTTGAGTAATCAAATACCAAATTGACTGGCGCAGAAAAATTACGCAGTAATGAAACTACAGGTTGTTCGGTAATACCTATAAATTCAATCGTTGCTTCATCTTGCTCAAACAAATACATGCCATCTTTTACATCATTTACAAATAGATCGGCACTGTGCAAGGTGTATTGCTCACCAGACTTCGCATTAAATAAGGCTAAAGCAATAGGAATAGGTACAGCTTTTAAATTCGGATATTTTGGATGTGCTTTTAGACTTTGCTTGAAACTCAAACGATAAGTTTGAGCCGTAGCATCATACGCACCATTGACTTCCAGCTTCGGTGTACCTGGTTGGTTATACCAAGTCAGGAAGTTTGATAAATCAACACCCGAACCTGCGCTAAGCGCAGCAACCCAATCTTCAACTGTGACCGCTTGTCCATCATGACGCTCAAAATATTCATCCGTACCTTGACGATATTTATCTTTACCCAATAGCGTTGCCATCATACGGTTAATTTCTGCGCCCTTTTCATAAACCGTTGCCGTATAGAAGTTATTAATTTCAACAAAATGGTCTGGGCGTGGAGGATGTGACAAAGGACCTGCATCTTCAGGAAATTGATGTGATTTTAACACAGCCACATCATCAATACGTTGTACTGCTGCTGACTGTAAATCTTCAGAAAAAGACTGATCACGGAAAACTGTCAAACCTTCTTTTAAACAGAGTTGGAACCAATCACGACAAGTAATACGGTTGCCTGTCCAGTTATGGAAATACTCATGGGCAATCACAGACTGCACTCGCATGATGGCAGCATCAGTCGTATATTCCTCATCAGCAAGCACACATGAGGTGTTGAAGATATTTAAACCTTTATTTTCCATCGCTCCCATGTTGAACTGGCTCACGGCGACAATCATATAGTTGTCAAGATCATAAGGACGGCCATAATGTTCTTCATCCCAACGCATCGAGTGCTTTAACGCTTCCATCGCAATATGACACTTAGGAATATCTTTTTCTACGGCATAAATTTCTAATGCGACATCACGACCTTCAGAAGTTGTATAACGGTCTTTGAGTACAGCCAAGTCCCCAATCACACAAGCAAATAAATAGCTTGGTTTCTTAGTCGGATCTTGCCAAATTGCGAAATGGCGATTTTCATCCACCTCACCAGTTTCAAGCAAATTACCATTTGCCAATAAAACAGGATATTTCTTATCGGCTTCAACCCGTGTCGTAAATACAGATAAAACATCAGGTCGATCAGGGTAGAACGTAATTTTGCGGAAACCTTCAGGCTCATTTTGGGTAACGTACAAATCCCCAGCCTTATAGAGACCTTCTAGTTGAGTATTGGATTCAGGATGAATAATCACCTGCGTTTGTAAAATGACCTCATCTGGTGCATCAATGATCACCAGTTGCTCACTGTCTAGCTCATATTGGTCAGAATTTAATACCTGACCATTGAGATTAATGGACTTTAACTCTAAATCACGGCCAAGGAGTGTCAGTGAGCCAGACGCTTGGCGTTTCATTACGAGCGTTGAGTCAACAATCGTATGATCCTCATACACTTGAATATCTAAGTGAATTGAATCAACCAAGAATGATGGCTTTTGATAATCTTTTAAATAAATGGTTTGATCCGTCTGTACAGGAGGTTGCGCCGCGATATTCATCAGTATTCCTTATCGTTCATAATTTCATGTCAACGGTCTTGTTGGCAAGACTTCTGGGTGCGTTTTCAATTAGCACAAATTATGCCGTTTAGTCTAAAAGTTTTGCATTCAAGATATTTAGCACATCTCAGCAAATCATACGCCAACTATGAGAACCTGTCTTTAAGACCTGCCATGAGTTTAAAATTTTTATTGGGTTAAAACAGCCCAATTTCAAATCTAATTCAGTCAAACAGTCTATTGTTTAGACAAAATTACAACATAGTTTTCCATACATATATAAAAGTGACAGAGTTTGCTGCTTTTCTTCACTTAACTTACATTTTTTTTGCCTGTTTTACATTTTGTGCACGGTTCTTGCTTAATCAATTATGCCAATGTAGGTAAATAAAATAACAAGCGAGGGCTACGACTGTGGAATTAAAAGCACACCTTTATCGTCTCGAAAACATTAAAGCAATCCATGATCTTGCGAAAGCAGGTATTGACCATCATGTGATTTCCGTTTTTCTAACAGCAGAGGGAGTTGAACTCACGACATTAGAAGTAACCAACATCGTAAATACTTACAATGCCTTAGGGAAAGAGAAAGTACCAAATAAGAAAGTACAAGCGCTTATTGCCGCTAAAAAAATTGGACAGGAGGACGAAAACTTACCATGCCCTGTTTAACCTTTTATTTTGTCTCATAAAAAAACCTCAAATCAGCCTCTGATTTGAGGTTTTTAACATCAGTAGATTTAAAACATTAAAGGTTTTCTGACATTTCTCAGATGATTAATGTCGGCAGACTCTATACGCTTAAGGAGTTCCACTATGAGTACGAATCCATACAACGGTTCGTCCAAGTGCAGATACCCCCATATAGCCACGCATTCTTACACGCTTACCTTCACCGGTTACAATACCTTTACCTTTATAAATACGACCACTCGTTGCCTCTAAAACGGTACCATCAATATACGCATTAGGGTTGTGAGGATCCTGCTTAAACCCTGATAATATTTCTAATCCAACAAGAGGTTTATTGGTATGTGGCGCTGGACACTTCACGCAATTGGTTAAAGCAATACCATGTGCATTTGGATAGCGATATACAATTTTTCCATTAAACCGGCCATCATCACCTTTTCGAATTTCCACAATAGAAAGTTGTTCCCCCGTACGCTCTTCGATACTTTTCCAATAACCTTCGATCGATGCAGCAGAGGATGTTACTGCGATAAAAGCAATAGAAAGCCCCATGATTATTTTCATGAACACATGATTTGACATCTTTATATTTTCCCCGTTAAAAACTTAAGTATGATTTATAGATTTAATAATCAAGAAAAAACTTATTTTTGGTAGTTATATCGCACAGCACCCCACCAATAAAAAATTAATAATCAAATATATAGTGCAACTGCCCAACGCCTTAGCTTAAGGATTTGGGCTATCCGTGCGAATCCAAACTTGAGTGCGCCCTAAAGCAGAAATCCCCATATACCCCCGCATACGCATACGCTTACCATCTGCACTAAGTTGTGCTTTGCCTTTATAAACATTCCCTGTTTTTGGTTCAAGAACACGGCCATCTATATATTGATTTGGATTTTGAGGATCTTGTTTTAGTCCCCATGCAATCTGCAAACCTAAGATTGGTTTATTCTTAAATGGTTCAGGACATTTCACACAATTCGTCAACACAGTTCCACCGGGTACAGGGTAACGATAAACAATCGTGCCAGTGTAAGTTCCATCGGCTTTCTTTTTCACTTCAACAATTGAAAGCTGTTCACCAGTCCGATCATCAATACTTTTCCAATAACCCTCTGGTGTTGAAGCAACACTCAGCGTAGTGAATAGGCTAAGAAAGACTCCCATGACTCCATTCATGAGAAGTTTTTTTTGCATTTAATGCCTCATTATTTCAAGTAATCCATTTGGTCTACATTTTTATTACAATGAGTCAGCATGGTCAACTAGAATCATGGATATTTCTCAAGCCAATCAGATATAAAACTTGTATTAAATCACACATTTAAGCATTAGCAATACATGGTTAGCATTCATAATCTTTGACCTTAAAATTTAAACACCTAGATCAATTCTCAACGATTTTTTGCATCACTTCATCTTTCAGCAATGTATAATCTATTTTTTTAAAAGATGATGAGATAAATGGATTTACAGATTCTACAAAAACAGTTAGATGAAAGTAGCCATTGCCCTTTATGTCAAGCCTCCATGTATTGGGTTGAAGCTGAACAATATACTCAAGACATACAATTTCATGAATGCAGTCATTGCCAACATCGTGTCTTTCAACAAGAAAGTAAGTTGAACTGTCATTGTGCTCAATGTACTGCTGCGAGAAAAAAACAAACGCAGCAAACTCGCTTACAAGAACAACGTAAATACAGCACCAAAGATGAAGTGATTTATAGCCTTAATCAGCTCAGTTTTTTGCATAAATTATTTTTACTTAGTTTGCTTGATCATTATGCTCGTGAAGATGTACAGCACGATGAAGTTATTCATTGGGAAAACGTCAAGTTCCATCATTTCACCCCTAATTATTTATTTCAAAACCAATTACTCCAAAGTTTGCTCAAATTAGGTGTCTTAAAACCACAGAATACGGGTATTGAGACCGAACATTATTATTTAAACATTCGTTTAGATGGTTATTCAGATCCAAGTCTATATAGTGTTGCCCAACAATTACGCCACTGGTTCTATGAAAACCTTAGTTTAGGTATCCCCTTTAAAACCACTGACGAAGTAAAGGATGCAATGTATTTGGTTCTGTACCAAGAGATTGTCCAATTTATGCAATTTTACTGCCGGACATGGGGTATTCAAATTGCAGGCAGTCGACCATTTCAAAGTTTTTGCTTTCGACTCATGGATAGCTTAGCCATCGGTCAGATCTATTATTTAATTCAAACAGCACTCGAATATTTATATAAGCAGAAAGCTTTACAGCCTAGAAATGATAAATTTATTAACACCAATTTATTAAAGAAAACATTAGAACAATATCGCGAACGTTCTTTAACTGAGCATTGGGAGACATCTACTCTGCCTAGGCCTCACAATATTCCATTAAGTAAGATGTCCGATATTTTACTATTTAAATTTCTAGGTTATGACGAAAATATCTTTATTCAACCAATATGGAAATCTTGGCGGAAGATTGAACCTCGTCTAAATTTTTATTCTGTAAAACGTTGTATGTATTGTGGTTCTAATGATCTCATGGTTGAGTATGATGCCTCAGATTATGTGTCCTTAATTTGTCGTCAATGCAAGCATCAGGATCATTATTTCACCCGTTAAAGCTTTAGGATTCTTATCATGTCATCAAAACAGCAATTGATTGATCAAGTCATTCAAGCTTGGCACGCGCTACAACAAAAAACACCTTTAATTCAGTGTATGACCAACAGTGTAGCTAACAATTACGTAGCCAATATACTGCTGGCAGCAGGCGCATCCCCTGCGATGATTGATAATCCTTATGAAGCTGAAGAATTTACCAAAATTAGTGCTGCTTTAAGCATCAATGTTGGCACACCGACCACAGAACAAACCCAAGCGATGTTGATTTCTGCTAAAACAGCACAACAACATCAGGTGCCATGGGTACTTGATCCAGTCGGCTACGGTCCAATATTAAAATGGCGAAGTGAAACCGTTGATCAATTGCTGCAATATTATCCAACGATCATTCGTGGAAACGCTTCAGAAATAAGTGCGTTGGCAGGTAATCACATTCAATCTAAAGGTGTAGATAGTACACTCAATAGTCAAGATGTTTATGACCATGCTCGGCGTTTATTGCAGCATACAGATTGTGTCGCCATTTCTGGTGTTTCTGATTATATTATTTCAAAGCAATTTGATATGGTGATTCAAGTCAATGGCGGCTGTCATCTACAACCGAAAATCACAGCTACAGGATGCGCGCTAGGCGCCTTAACAGCAGCTTATAGTGCAGTTGCCTCTCCTACAATTGCTGCTCTCGCTTCTCATCTACACTTTGCAATTGCAGGTAAGCTTGCTTATGACCAAGCACAAACCGTAGGAAGTTTTAATATTATGTTTTTAGACTATCTGCATATGTTAGATGATAATTTAATTCATCAATATTACAGTATTGATTGTCTATAATGCTTTTTACATCAATAAATTATTGTTCTGACCTAAATATTTGATTAATGAAACCTTTACTTACCAAAGTCGAATTACTAAATACCATCCCAGATGATTTTCCTTTTCTTCATCTCTATCCACTTGAGTTTAGAAAAAATATCACTGTAATTACAGGTGAGAACGGCAGTGGAAAATCAACGATTTTAGAAGCTTTAGCTTTAAAATTCGGCTGCTCGGCTGAAGGGGGCACTGTCAATTTTAATTATAAAACCGAAGATACCCATTTAGACTATAGCTCGCATTTGCGTATCCAAAAATCTCCACGTCGAATAAAAGATATCTTTTTTTATCGCTCGGAAACCTACTACAACTTTCTGACCGAAATGCGTCAACTCGATAATGCACCAAGTTTCGGGCCACCCATTCGAAATTTCTACGGCGGAAAAGATCTACATATGCTGTCACATGGTGAAGCAATGAAAACACTTATTGATCACCGTTTTCGTGCCGAAGGTTTATATATTCTTGATGAGCCAGAATCTGCACTTTCAGTCAATAATCAAATTAACTTTGTGGAAAAAGTAATTCAACTGAGTAAGCAAGGTACACAATTTATTATTGCGACCCACTCTCCTATTTTAATGCTGATGCCAGACATCCAACTGCTTCAATTAACTGAAAATAGCCTTCGAGAAGTCAATTTTACTGACACGCATATCTATTATATGTATAAAGAAATCATCAACTCAAACGGTGATTTTCTAAAACAAATTATTGATATTTGATAAAAAATATCCATCTAGCTTTTATTGTCAAGATGATGACGTTTGAAAATCCCTTCACTCATTAACGCATAAATCTGTGCGAAATCAGTTCTTTCAGATTGTGCGAGTAACTGCTGATGCATATTTATAATATTTTGATCCCCCCGCATTGCTGGACCTGTTTGCATAAGCTTGGGTTGATTAACAACAGCTTTACTGGCCGTTTCAGTTATCAAAGGATATAACAAACTAAAATCGACCTGTTCAGCATCTACAATTTGTTGTGCCATGTCATAGCAATAATTACTAAAATTGCACGCAAATACTGCCGCCAAGTGGAGTGTTTGACGCTGTTTAGAACTATATTGATAGACTCGATGACTTAGGCTATTAGCAAGCTCTGTCAGCAGTACCAAATCGGCTTGTGTCGATGCTTCTACAAAAATTGGTGTTTCAACCCACTCAATATCGCGATCCAAACTAAAAGTTTGTAGTGGATAAAATACCCCGCTTCGCTGTGACTCTTGCTCGAATGCAATTAAGCTCGTACTTCCTGAAGTATGCACAATTAAACTCTGTGGTACGAAGGAGGTCATTGAATTCATAATTTCAACAATCACCTGATCACTCACTGCGACAATAACTAAGTCCGTTTGCGAATCTAATTGTGTTACCTGATCAATCGCTTGTGCATTTACCTGAGAGGCTAGATTTTCCGCATGTTCTAAATGACGGCTAAAAACTTGAACAATGGTGTGCTGCTGATGTAATACTTTAGCTAAGTGAGTAGCAACGCGACCTGCGCCAATAAATGTTATACGCATAAACTCGATCTAAAAATTATTTGATGCTCAGCATGCCAATAACCGTAATCTAAATCAATTATTTACTGATCTGATATAACCAAAGGAGCGAAAAACTAGCAAAAATTAATGCAAAAAAAGGAAACGCTTTAGGTTGTTTTTGATCTTTAGGCGTCACAGGCATTGTGAGTATAGGTGGTACAAATTGTTGATTTGTAGGTTGACCCAAAATCAACACTTCATTCATCCATGTTGGTAATAGTGCATTAATGGAGTTTTTATGTTCTCGAAGATAATAAATAATGCTGACAGTATCATCACCAATCTCATTGGAAAGTACCGCTAAACTTTTAGGAATTGCCCGATTTAAAGTTTTCTCAACTTCTGCAATAGAGACTCGACCTGCTGCCAAACGTAATAATAATGCATTTTTAACCTGATCATTTTTTTCAAACAAATCATAAACTGAAGGTGTTAGTTTTTCTTTTAATTGATCAACGAGCTCAGGTTTTACTAAAAACCGAGACAATAAAATAGGATAAAATCTTGATAAAATATCATTTTTCTCATTCATTAAACTGGTTTGATCATTCACAATCACCATTGAAACCTTTTGTTTAAGTAACTCCATTGGATTTGTAGACATTGTATTAACTCCAACAATTCAAATGACTTATATCTCTTTTTTATAATTTTATGCAAAACCAATCTCATTTCTTGAATACTTTAATCTATTTTTTATCATTTTTATTCATTTTTTAAAAATTCAATACAATATACATACATCCACTACAGACTATGGAATAAACCTTCGGATTAAAGGTTTATTCCCGATAAAGCGTCCATCATCAAGCAAAAGTACAAAGTACCTTACCAATAAGCTGCGTCCCAAGTAGTGGTGTATTTTTACCTTGCGAAAGAATGCTCTCTTTCGATAGCGTCCACTCTTGTTCAGGATCAAGCAATACCCACCCTGCTTCTTGCAACCAACGTTCACGCATATTGGCAACCTCAGCTGGAATAATGGTTACTTTTTCAACCCATTCCAAAGGTTCAAATACACCTTCTTGAATCAATTGAACACCTAAAGCAACGTAAGTATCGAATGCTGAAATCCCTGGTTGCGTTTCTTCAAATGGTGCGATTTTAGCAGAACTACTTAATGGTTCATGATGTGTACAAATCGCATCAATCACCCCTTCCTTTAAACCCTGACGCAATAATGCTTTGTCCTGTTCAGAACGCAAAGGTGGACGTACATGCGCTAAGGAGTTAAAACCATCAATTAGATGTTCTGTTAAATGCAATTGATGCATAGCTACATCCGCAGTTACTGGTAAACCTTTGGCTTTTGCTGTACGAATCAACTCAACTGACGCACCACAAGACAATAGACCAAAATGAGCTTTCACCCCAGTGGCTTCAATCATCAAAAGATATTTAGCAATCGCCACTGTTTCTGCAATCGCAGGAATCATTGGTAAGCCTTGGCGTGATGCAATAAAGCCTTCATGCACACAGCCATCTTTTGCAATTTGAGCTTCTTCTGCATAAAACACAACTGTCAAACCCAAACCAGCAGCATATTCGAGTGTACGGATGACCACATCATCATTTTCAAAAGCTGCATTGGCGTTGGAAACGGCTGTACACCCACCTTTTTTCAACCCTGCCATATTGGCAGGTTGTTTACCATTCAAAGCCTGTGTTTGGGCACCGATGATTTGCATATAAATGCCACCATCTAACCATGCTTTTTCGATTAACCCATGGATCAAAGCACCATTGTCTTGAACAATTGGTTTAGAGTCTGGTGGTGTAATGACATGTAAAATACCATTGGCACGTGCTGCTTTACCTTCAGATTTTAAGGTACCATGTTGTTGTTGTCCTGGTTCACGTAGACGTGCACAAAGATCAACCATGGTCGGCATTAACCATTTACCTTGACCATTGATAACTTCATCAACTTGTTCGACAGCATCGATTAACTTGCCGTTTTCAATATAAACCGTTTTGACTTGATCAGTTTTTTGAATTGGATCGAGCACACGGACATTTTCAATTTTTACAATACTCATGTGATCTATCCTTTACAGTGCAATCGCTTCAATTAAACCTTGTTCTTGTAACTGCCCTTGCATCGCAAGTGCAAGTACAGCCATACGAACTGCAATACCATTGGTGACTTGTTTTAAAATCACCGATTGATCGCCATCAGCAACACTTGAATCAATCTCAACACCACGATTCATAGGACCAGGATGCATCACGATACAATCAGGTTTAGCCAATGCTAAGCGCTCTTTGTTTAAGCCATACATTTTATAGAACTCGGCTTGTGAAGATAAAGCAGGCGAATCAATACGCTCATTTTGAATACGCAATGCGATAATCACATCACAGTCTTTCACGCCCTGATCCATTTTATTAAACAAACGAACATGCTCACCATATTCATTAAATCCAACTGGCAATAAAGTATTTGGCGCAATCACGCGAATATCTTTACACCCCAGCGTCTGAAGCGCTGCAACATTTGAACGGGCTACACGTGAATGTTTAATATCACCAATAATGGCAACCGATAAGTCTTCAAAAGGCTTTTTGGTTTCACGACGAATCGTCAACATATCCAACATGGCTTGTGTTGGATGTGCATGACGCCCATCTCCAGCATTAATAATTGCAACATTTGGACAGACATCTTTGGCAATAAAATGCGCTGCACCAGATGACGAGTGGCGTACCACAAAAATATCGGCAGCCATCGCTTCTAGATTCCAAAGCGTATCCCGTAAAGTTTCGCCTTTAGAAGTGCTTGAACGTGCAATATCGATATTTAATACATTTGCAGATAAGCGTTTTGCCGCCGCCTCAAATGTAGTTCGAGTACGAGTCGAGTTTTCAAAGAACAGATTCATCACCGTTAACCCTTCTAATAAGGGACGGTTAATTAAATTATTATTTTCATCTAAAAAGCTTTGCGCTGTATCTAAAATTTTGGTCAGGCTTTCCTTGGAAAGACCCTCAATTGTTAAAAAGTGCTTTAAATTTCCTTGTTGATTCAATTGAACCTGACTTGGTTGATGCAGGGCTGCAATATGCATAATGGATTCCTATGGGTCGAATCACCAAAACCTGCATAGTGTAGCCCAATTCTTTTATTTTAGTAGCACAACTTTTCATCGATATGTTGCAATAAATTAGAGCCTTGCAACAAATGACTCATCGTAATGCACCAATATAGTGATGATGAACTTGAGCTTGATAGATCTCTTCTTCTGTTACTTCAGTCGTATAAAGTTCAGATACATCGAGAGATTCTGCAATCGTTTCTATTTTTTCTAGTTTCTTTGCTGGACTTCCTGTAGGCAGTAAATCAATTAATGTACTTAAGCGAGCAACATATCGCTCTAATTCCTGATCTTCAGTGGCCAAAGCAAGATCTGCAATGTATCGAGCGTAGTCTTGATTATGTACTAGATACATCACATCAATAACTCGACCAGATACACGTCGCATACGGACATACATTTGAGTTGCGATCGCAAAAGCATCGGCATTGATAACCACATCATTATTCAGATTATCTTTCATAATTCCCCCAATAAAATGCTTGAATTTCATCAACTTTAAGAAAAATAATTGTTCTGATGAACGATATTATTGTTAGCAAAATATGTACCAACTAATAAATTATTGCTCAAACTGCATTTCTAACTGACAAAGTCCGCAGCGACTAGATATTCGAAAAAAGCTGTTAATCGATGATAAAGCTGACAATCAAACAAATAAGCACCGACAGAATTGATAAAAATCAGTTAAAATAGCCGATTGCTGAACTGCTTTTTTGGAAATGTGCATGAATTCTACACAACGTCTGACAAACTATTGGGTGACCTGTGCGGATGGACTTGAAACCTTATTACAACAAGAATTGGAAAATTTAGGGATTCAAAACATTCAACGCTTCGCTGGACGTTTGGTGTTTAAAGGCACACTTGAAAATGCGTACCGCATTTGTATGTGGTCACGTCTTGCTTCTCGAGTACTTTTACCAATTCATACTCATGAGCTTGAACGAACCCATGATGCCCGCGATGTTGCTGAAGAACTCTACGAGGGCGCAATCAGCTTTGATTGGTCACTTGTCTTTGCACCACAAAGCACATTTGCGGTTCGTCTACATGTTGAGCGTGAAATCAAGGTCAATACACAATTTGCGACCTTACGTGTTAAAGATGGTGTCGTCGATTCCTTTATGGAAGCTGTGGGCAAACGCCCAAGCATTGATATTAAACAACCAGAAATCACGCTCTATGTCTTGGCTGGTAAAACTGAACATACTTACTGCCTAGACTTATCTGGTGATTCATTACATAAACGTGGCTACCGTCGTTTTATGACCGATGCTCCGATTAAAGAAAATCTCGCGGCAGCAATTTTACAAAAAGCAGAATTAGCGGAATATCAACCCGATATTATCCTTGATCCAATGTGTGGTTCAGGCACATTTATTATTGAATCACTAATGATATTAACTGATCGTGCTCCTGGGCTAGTTAGACGCTTCGGTTTTAACGGCTGGCATGGACATGATCGTGAGCTTTGGTTATCACTAAAAGCAGAGGCTGCGGAACGCCATGAAAAAGCATTAGAACGCCCCTTACCAAAACTATATGCTTATGATGCTGACTGGGAAGCTGTTAAAGCTACTCGTCAAAACATCATTGCCGCTGGTTTTGAAAAGTTACTTGATCAAATCCAAATTGAAGAACGTACTTTAGCCGATTGGGATAATTTCCATGCTGAAGGTAAAAAAGCATTTATTGTAACCAACCCACCGTATGGTGAGCGTTTAGGTGATAAAGCATCTAACCGTTCTTTATATCTTGGTTTATCAGCACTATTACAAAAGAATTTCCCAAATCAACGTGCAGCCATTATTGCGGCACAGGTTGAACAAGCTGATGTACTGGCTTTTCTTGAGCCTCAAACGCTACGCTTGATGAATGGTAAATTACCGATTTATGTGCGATTTGGTACGGTGAAGCCAGCCACAGTCACACAGCCATTTTTAGCAACATGGCAACCACAGCAATTTGAAAAAATTGAAGGTGCGGAAGACTTTACCAACCGTTTGCAAAAGAACATGCAGAACCTAAAAAAATGGGCTGTAAAAGAAAATGTTTACTGCTTGCGTTTATATGATGCAGACTTACCAGACTTCAATGTTGCAGTTGATCTATACGGTGATCGATTGCATGTACAAGAATATGCCCCACCAAAAAGTATTGATCCTGAAAAAGCAAAAAAACGTTTTAATTTAGCGCTTGCTGCGATTCGTGCTGTGACAGGTTTAGGTCGCGATGCTATCTTTATTAAAACCCGTGCACGACAAGCTGGATCAAACCAATATACAAAGCAAAGTACTGCATCTAAACGTTTTATTGTTCAAGAAGGCAATGCACGTATCCTGGTTAACTTGACCGATTACTTAGATACAGGTTTATTCTTAGATCATCGTCAAATACGCTTGAGAATTGCTAAAGAAGCCCGTGGAAAGCATTTCCTCAATCTTTATAGCTACACCTCAACAGCAAGTTTACATGCTGCTTTGGGCGGTGCAGCGAGTACAACTAGTGTAGATTTATCTAATACCTACCTGAGTTGGTCTAAAGAAAACTTTGTGTTGAATGGTTTAACTGTAGACCACGCTGATGAACAACATATGTTCTTTGCAAGCGATTGCTTTGAATGGTTAAAAGAAGGACATGAGCAGTACGATTTGATCTTTATTGATCCCCCTACTTTCTCAAACTCGAAGAAGTTCTATGGAACTTTTGACGTGCAACGCGATCATGTTTCGCTAATTAAACGTGCAATGAATCGCTTAACCAGTGATGGAACTTTGTATTTCTCCAACAACTATCGTGGTTTTGAATTAGATGAAGAGATCGAAGCCATGTACGATATTGAAGAAATTACAAATGAGACGATTGGTTTAGATTTTAAAAGAAATCATAAAATCCATCGAGCATGGAAAATTACCCATCCAGCAATAAAATAAAAATTAAGACAGTAACATGTTAGATCACGATTACTTCACCGTGATCGTGATCTCGCCATGTATATTCGTCGATTCAAATTCATAGACCATAAATCGATCAGGAGATTCTCTATGCGGTTTTATGGTTGCTCTCTTTTTATCACGGCTGTCTGAAACTGTATTTTTCTTTTGTTCTTCATAAGGCGATAGTGAACCATCTTCCAACATACTAATTCTAACTTCACGCAAAAAACGATCACTTAACGCCCGTTGAATACGCCAGCGCTCTTGTTCTGGTTGTAAAGCATCTTGTTTTGCTTTGAAAACAATATTCGGTAAAGTGCTTGTTGCTAATCCTGTTTGTAGTGCTAATGTTGATTCCGGCATTGGTTGAGCACTCCACCCAAATGAAGAAGGCAAAATACCCATGCACAAAATTACACAAATACCTGCGTAATAATGTTGCTTGTCTTTCATTTCTATTCATCCTGAATTTTTTTCTTATTTGTTCTGAAACTATCAAGTTTTTCATCAAGCCGCAATCTTATTCAGCATATTCCTAAAAAAAACTGATCAATAGCATATAAATAAAAAAAGATGGCGATTTTCATCACCATCTTTTTGTTCAATTGATAAATTTTAAGCTTAACTCAATTTGACCTTATCAAATACAAGCTGACTATTTTCACCTTTAATCAAGATGTTATCTCCAGCTTGGAATTCACCAGATAAAATTTTCTGAGCCAAACTATTTTCTACCTGTTGTTGGATTGCTCGCTTCAGTGGACGAGCACCATACACAGGATCAAAACCAGCATCTATCAATAGATCAAATGCAGTATCGTCCACAGTTAATCGCATATCACGCTCGGCCAAACGAGAACGTAAACGATCCAACTGAATATCAGCAATACCACGAATCTGAGCCTTTTTCAGTGAATGGAAAATGACCAACTCATCAATACGGTTAATGAACTCTGGACGGAAGTGCTGGCTCACAGCATTCATAACTACTGCCCGAACCTCATCATCTGTCGCCGTTTCGCCTAATTCACGTACATCTTGTGAACCAAGATTAGAGGTCATCACGATCACCGTGTTTTTAAAGTCCACTACGCGACCTTGTGAATCTGTTAAACGACCATCATCCAGTACTTGCAGTAAGATATTGAACACATCAGGATGTGCTTTTTCTACCTCATCAAACAACACCACACTATATGGTTTACGGCGAACAGCTTCCGTTAAAACACCCCCTTCTTCATAACCCACATAGCCTGGAGGCGCACCAACTAAACGACTGACTGAGTGTTTTTCCATAAATTCAGACATATCGATCCGAATCATGGCATCATCACTATCAAACAAGAAGTTTGCTAGTGCTTTGGTTAACTCGGTTTTACCGACACCTGTTGGACCAAGGAATAAGAAAGAACCACTAGGACGATTCGGGTCTGATAGACCTGCACGTGAGCGACGTACCGCATTAGAAACAGCCACCACAGCCTCATTTTGGCCAACCACACGATTATGTAAAAACTCTTCCATATGTAGAAGTTTTTCACGTTCACCTTGCAACATTTTCGCCACAGGAATACCTGTTGCCGCACTTACGACTTCCGCAATTTCATTCTCAGTCACTTTGGTACGAATGAGTTTTGGTTCTTCGTTTTCCTCAGCAATCTCAGCCTGCTCTAGTCGTTTCTGCAATTCTGGAATCACACCATATTGCAAGCGTGCCGCTTCAGCTAAGTCACCTTCACGTTTCGCTTTTTCCAAAGCGACTCGAGCTTGATCCAATTCGACTTGTGCTTTCTTATCACCTTCAACCAGTGTTTTTTCAGCTTTCCAAATCTCTTCAAGATCATTGTACTCTTTTTGCTTTTCAGCAATTTGCTGTTCAAGATGATTGACCTCAGCTTTACTGCCATCATCTTGATCTTTTTTCACGGCTTCCAATTGCATTTTCAACTGGATTAAACGACGATCAAGTTTATCTAAAGCTTCGGGCTTTGAGTCGATCTCCATTTTGATACGCGATGCTGCCTCATCAATTAAATCAATCGCCTTATCTGGTAATTGACGATCAGTAATATAACGATGCGACATTTTCGCTGCAGCAATAATCGCAGAATCTAAAATTTGCACGCCATGGTGAGTTGCATACTTCTCTTTTAGACCACGTAAAATCGCAATGGTATCTTCAACACTTGGTTCATCCACCAATACTTTTTGGAAGCGACGCTCAAGTGCAGCATCCTTCTCGATATATTGACGATATTCATCTAAAGTCGTTGCGCCAACGCAACGTAACTCACCGCGTGCCAATGCAGGTTTTAACATATTTCCCGCATCCATCGCACCGTCACCCTTACCGGCACCCACGAGTGTATGTAACTCATCGATAAACAGGATGATTTCACCTTCATGTTTAGCTAGGTCTTTAAGTACTGCTTTTAAACGCTCTTCGAATTCACCACGGTATTTTGCACCAGCAAGGAGTGAACCCAAATCCAGTGAAAGGACACGTTTATTCTTCAATCCTTCTGGCACTTCGCCATTAACAATACGTTGGGCTAAGCCTTCAACAATCGCAGTTTTACCTACCCCAGGTTCACCAATCAACACTGGATTATTTTTGGTACGGCGTGATAACACTTGAATCGTGCGGCGGATTTCGTCATCACGACCAATCACAGGGTCAAGTTTACCCGCTAATGCACGCTCAGTTAAATCAATGGTATATTTATTCAATGAGTCACGTTGATCTTCGTGATTATTGCTCATGACTTTGTCATTTCCTCTAATATTTTCAATAACTTTACGCAAGCTTTCTGAAGTTACACCGACACTATTGAGAATCGCCTTGGTCTCTCCTGTCTCAGCCAAACCAAGTAACACCCAATCCGTAGATAAGAACTCATCACCTGCTTTTTGAGCATAGCGATCAGCTAAATTCAATGCTTTTACGGCTTCAGGATTAAGATTAATATCACCCGTCGGATTTGCCAGTGTCGGTGCATTTTGTACAGCTTGATCAAGTTTTTGCTTTAGTTCTGGTAAACGAGCGCCCGCTTGTTGCAACAAACTTATATTGGCTGGCTCTTCTAACAAAGTTGTCAAGATATGAATCCCTGCAATTGCAGTATGATCCTTACCCATCGCCAAGGATTGTGCATCTGATAGCGCTTGCTGTAAGCGGTTTGTAAATTTTTCAAAACGCATTCTTGTTATTCCTCACAACAAATTTTTAACTTATCACTAAGATGGGAACGCTTTTTTAAATTTCAATAAAAATTTATATATTTTTCAAAATCTTATAAAAATATTAATCAATAAAACTCAGTGATAATATGGGTCTATAAGCAATCTATTTCAAGTATCTTTTGTATAATTTTTCAGTATGTTCCATTTTGAACAAAATCCTTATTGTGATTCTTAATTTAACGTTTTAGCTTAACACTTTACTTAAATCAAAAATGGCTCTTATGTATTTGAAAACAATATTGCTTGGCGCTATTTGCCTAGTCTCTACTCATTCGGCATTTGCCCAACTTCCACAAGATTCTCGTCGTGCTGGTGGCGTTGCTGTGATTCCCTTAACAGCAAATATCACACAAGTATTTTATCAGCAAAAGCCTGTGTTAATTACTCAAGAGGGTACACAACGTTATGCTGTATTCGGTATTCCTCTCTCTACACCTGTTGGTCAATTGCAGCTCACCACAAATAGCGCACCGATTCAAATCGAAATTCGCCCTTATAAATATGCTGAACAACGTCTCACCATTAAAAATCAAGACTATGTCAACCCAAGCCAAGCACAGTTAGATCGTTATGCACAGGAAGCTAAAGAACAAAATAGCGTTTATGAGTCATTTACAACCAGTACATGGCAAAGCATACCAAGCTTTATTCGACCAACAGCTGGGAAATTTAGTAACTCTTTCGGTCGTAAACGATTCTTTAATGGCGAGGAACGCGCTCCCCATTCTGGTTTAGATATTCCTGCACCAGTTGGACAAAAAGTGGTAGCGCCTGCTGATGGTATTGTTGTTCAGACTGGAGATTATTTTTTTAATGGCAAAACCGTATTGATTGACCATGGTCAAGGTTTAATCAGCATGTTCTGTCATCTTAGTAAAATTAATGTAGAAAAAGGACAATCTATTCGCCAAGGCGAAGTACTTGGATTAGTCGGTAAAACTGGTCGAGTCACAGGTGCACATCTGCATTGGGGAATGAGTCTCAACAATGCGCGTGTCGACCCTCAGTTATTTCTAAAATAAAAACCAATAAAAAAAGTGATCTATGCTAAATAGATCACTTTTTAGTTAAACTTAATAGTTTTCGTTTATTCCGCTTCAACAATTTCAAAATCATGTGTGATTTCTACACCACCATCAGAAAGCATCTTACTTGCAGAACAATATTTTTCTGCTGAAAGTTCCACTGCTTTTTCAACTTGCTTTGTTTTTACTGCTTTTCCTGTCACAATAAAATGCAAATGAATTTTGGTAAATACCGCAGGAATTGTATCTGCTCTTTCTGCTTTTAACTGACATACGACATCGGTCACATCTTGACGAGATTTTTTTAAAATAGTCACAATATCAAACGAAGCACACCCACCAAGTCCCATTAAAATCAACTCCATAGGACGTGGACCACGGTTTTCACCGCCATATTCAGCAGAACCATCCATCACTAAACTGTGACCACTTTCTGATTTCGCCTCAAAAGCAACATTCTCTAACCAATGTACACTTGTTTGCATTGCAACTACCCGAAAAACGTTATAAATTTACTCTGTTCTTGTACACTAACATAAAATGAGTTGATAAGGAATTTCATCTCTTCTGTGTAGAAAAAGCTCAAACGAGCCTGTGCGATCGGTTTTATCCAAATTCGGAAATTTTAAGCATGACTTCAAATTTTTCACATCTTAGCACTGATGCTTTGTCTCCAGGCCAACTACCTGAATCAGTTAAAGCTTTGCTAAAACGTGCTCATATTAACAGATACCCTAAACGCACCACGATTGTTGACGCTGGAACGGAATCAAGATCACTGTATTTAATTTTAAAAGGTTCAGTATCAATTATTTTACGTGAAGATGATGAACGTGAAATTGTTGTTGCTTATTTGAACCCTGGGGACTTCTTTGGTGAAATGGGTCTTTTTGAAAAAAACCCTCAACGTACTGCTGAAGTACGCACTCGAGATGTATGCGAAATTGCAGAAATTTCTTATGACAATTTCCACGAATTAAGTAAACAGTATCCTGATTTAAGTTACGCAGTATTTGCCCAACTGGTGCGTCGTCTTAAAAATACAACTCGTAAAGTAACCGACCTTGCCTTTATCGATGTGTCTGGTCGTATTGCGCGTTGCTTAATCGACTTATCTGCTCAACCAGAAGCAATGATTCTACCAAACGGTCGTCAGATTCGTATTACTCGCCAAGAAATTGGTCGTATCGTAGGTTGCTCTCGTGAAATGGTTGGACGTGTACTCAAAACACTCGAAGATCAAGGCATGATTCAAACTGATGGTAAAGCCATTTTAATCTTTGATGCATCTTTAGAAGAAAATACCTTCCCTGAAGATGAGTATGATGATGAAGATTGATCTAATCAAATCACCATAATATACAAGGCCAGTGTTCACACTGGCTTTGTTTTATAAATAAAAAATAGCAAAATCACTCGGCTTCTGATTACATAATTACTATGATTATAGAGATAATCAGAATGTAAAGAATGGTCAACTTTTTTTATAATTCGGCTTAAATATATTGATATTGATAAGATACTGATTTGGAGAGAATAAGTATGAAGAAGTTTGCGTTAAGCCTTTGTGCAATCACTGTGATGACCATTTCTGGCTGTGCATCTTTCGCTGAAATGGCTGGTGCTGACACTGCAACCCTCAATGCACAATCAGCACAGGGCTTTGCACAAATGACTCAAGAAGCCCGTGCAAAAAATCAACTTGATACAAGTTCTGCAACCTACCAAAGAATCAACACGGTATTTAATCGCCTAAAACCACATGCAGATAAGTTAAATAAAACAGGACAACGTTTTGACTGGCAGCTCGCTGTGTTGAAATCAGATACTGTCAATGCCTATGTAGCACCCGGTGGTAAAGTTGTATTCTATACGGGTATTGTAAATAAGCTTAATCTCACCAATGATGAAATTGCTGCAATTATGGGACATGAGATGACGCATGCTTTAGAAGAACATGCGAAAAGCAAAATTGGCGCTCAAGCATTGACTAACTTAGCAATTGGTATTGGTACCTCTTATGCAGGTGCGAATATTGGTGAAGCGGGTAATGCAGCAATCAATCTAGGCAGCCAAATTGGTATCGGCTTACCTTACTCTCGTAACCTAGAAAGCCGTGCTGACTACGGCGGTTTAATGCTGATGGCACAAGCGGGCTACAATCCTAATGCGGCTATTACTTTATGGGAAAAAATGAACCGCTTAGATGGTAAAGGCGGCTCTGCTTTCTTATCAACTCACCCATCAAATACACAACGTATTGCAGATATGCGTAAGAACTTACCTGCTGCAATGGCGATTTATAATAACAGCCGTCGTTAATCAGTCTCAGCCATTAAATCTCTAGTAGATTTAATGGCTTACATAACTCACTTGTTATCCTTCTATTCTTGCAATTTCCTCATCTGCATTTATGGTCAAATTTATACCTCTTAGATGCTGAATCCTTCCTGTGCAGTGAGCAATTACAGGAACCTCCATTTTCATCGCCTCCATCATGGCAATCACATCACCTTGTTGCACTTGATCATTCTCTTTAATTTTCCAAGCACTGATGACACCATTGATCGGTGCAAGTACAGCTTTTTCGTTTTTAGAAACTTGTTTAACATTGTTATGGACATCTGGGCGGTGCTTGTTCTCCATTTGAAAGAACGCTAAAGGCAACCCAATCTCATGCAGTTTACCGTCAATCTCAATATGATAGCGCTGCAATGTCATTTGATCCGATCTTTGACTGCGAGGCTGTACTGCAAAATCATGTGAACAATCCTGCTCAATCCAACGCGTATGAATTTTAAACTCATCCACAAAATCAGGTTCAGTTAAAATCGCCTGATGGAATGGCAATACAGAAGCAACTCCTTCTAATTGAAAATGAGCAAGCGCTCTCTTAGCACGTTGAATCGCTATTTCCCGTGTAGCTCCAGTCACAATCAATTTTGCCATCAAAGAATCAAAATGGCTGGACACCAGACTTCCATTTCCTACACCTCGATCTAAACGGATACCAATTCCTGATGGAGCATCAAACTGAGTGATTTGACCAAACGCAGGTATAAAACCACGTGCAGGGTCTTCTGCATTAATTCTAAACTCAATTGCATGCCCCTGAGGCTCAGGAGTTGTCTGAATCGAAAGTGGCTGACCCAAGGCGATTCTGATTTGCTCTACAACCAAATCGATGCCTGTAGTTTGTTCTGTCACAGGATGTTCAACCTGTAATCGTGTATTCACTTCAAGAAACGAAAGTTTGTTATCTTGACTCAATAAATATTCAACTGTTCCTGCACCCACATATTTTGCCATTCGACAGATATTGACTGACGACTGAATGATTTGCTGATAAATTTGTTCACTGATAAAAGGTGCAGGCGCTTCTTCGACTAACTTTTGATTACGACGCTGTAAAGAACAATCACGGGTACCAACGACCACCACTTGTCCATGTTGATCAGCAATGATTTGTGCTTCGATATGTCTAGGTTTTTCTAAATACTGTTCTACAAAGCATTCACCTCGCCCAAATGCAGCTTGCGCTTCACGTACCGCAGACGCATATAAATGAGCAACTTCATCTAACCGCCAAGCCACCTTTAAACCACGCCCTCCACCACCATAAGCAGCTTTGATTGCGATCGGTAATCCATATTGTTGAGCAAAAGTGACTGCTTCAGCCGCAGAGTTAAGCGGTTGTTCCGTCCCATAAACTAAAGGTGCACCAACAGATTGAGCAATTTTACGCGCTTGTATTTTATCACCTAGTTTCTCAATGCTTTCTGGCGATGGTCCAATCCAGATCAATCCAGCATCAATGACAGCTTGAGCAAAATCCGCACGCTCCGACAGAAAACCATATCCTGGATGGATCATCGTTACCTGTGCCTGTCGCGCAATCGATAAAATTTTATCAATGTCTAAGTAGGTTTCTTTGGCAGTCACCCCCGACAGCGCCCATGCTTCATCCGCATATTGGACATATAAACTATCAATATCATCATCTGCATACACTGCAACTGAACGAATATCTAAATCTTGACAAGCCTGAATAATACGAACCGCAATTTCCCCACGATTAGCGATTAAAAGTTTATGCTGTGTATTCATGTGATGCGATATCCATAAAATCTGAAATTTTTCTAAATTGAATGAAACACCCTGCTGCAAGTTGAGCAATCAGCCCCAGATGATACGGTGCTACAGCGGCAATCACTGGATACCCCCCTGTTAAAGGATGGTCGTTCATAAACAGAACTGGTTGACCATTTGCTGGAACTTGAATTGCACCCGTACAACATCCTTCACTGGGTAACTCTTGGTTTATTTGTCGTTGTAGCGGCTGCTCTCCCACGAGCCTTAGGCCAATTCGATTACTTTCTGTGGTGACCAACCAAGCTTGGCTAAATAATAGATCCACACTCTGTCGATTAAACCAATCCGCTCGAGGTCCGAGTATGACATCAACCACAACCGTCTCACCCTTGCTTGGTAGAGTAATAGCTGATTGATCTAAGTTTACAGCTTGTGTTTTTAATTGATCAGCATAAATTTGATCACCAACTTTAATCGGTAATGGTCCCAACTCAGCCAAAACATCATGACTTGCACTTTCTAGCACACGCTCAACAGCAAATCCACCACGAATAGCCAAATAGTTACGAAGTCCAGCTAGAGGTGGCGAGATATAAACTTCATCACCAGCGTCTAAAGCAATCGGTTGGTATAATGACTCTTGAACTTTGTTCGAGTTCGTATAAGTTATCCAAAGCGCTGCTGCTGCACCTGTCACTGCAATCACTGTTGATTGCAATACTTTCAATCGCAATCCACCATTCAATATTTCAAAGACAGCCGCATCAGAAGGGTTACCTACGATTAGATTCGCACTTTTAAAAGCACGATCATCCATCGCCCCCGCTCGCCCTATACCCAGTTTGGACATATTTTTACGCCCATCATCTTGCACTAAGACTTGTAAACCGACATTTTTAACTTCGAATATTGCTGATTTTTCATTCCTTTTTGGAATAGAAACGGGTTTGTTTGGGACAGAAATCTGTGTTGGATGATTACGAACATCTTTAAAGATAACCTGATCACTGGGTAACAATAAAGCAGGTTGAGCACGATGAATATCCCACATTTTTTCATCTGTTTGACCAATTAATTGCCAACCTCCTGGGCTATCTTTTGGATAAACACCACTATATTCACCTGCTAAACCCACAGATCCAGCCCGAATCTTCTTTCGTGGCGAGGCCAAACGTGGGATACTGGTGAATGGATGATCAGGACTGACCAAATACGCAAAACCTGGGGCAAAACCAATAAATGCAACCTGCCAATGACTGTGAGTATGCTTATAGATAACCTCATCAACACTGATTCCCAAATACTCAGCAACATGGGTTAAATCAGCACCTTGATAATCAACCTGTAGAATAACTTCTTTGCCTGTATTGAAAAAGTCTTGTTTTATTTTTTGCGTGGAGATCCACTGGATTAATTTCTTTACATCAATACACAAACAATCAAAATAAACCAATATCGTTCGGGCTGCGGGTATCATTTCCTGAATATAAGGATGCTGGCTATGTTGTAAAAAATGATACGTTGCAATTGTTTCTTCTAAACTAGGAAATTCAATTAACACACAATCCAAATTAACTGATAAAAACCGCATCTCATCACTCTTTTTATTATGGTCAAAAAGGCTTAACCCACAAAATTACGTATTTGAATATGCTGTGCTAACAGTATTTGTCGAATCTCTTGTGCCATTTGTACAGCACCCATCGTATCGCCATGCACACATATGGTATCGGCTTGAATCTTGGTGAACTCACCTTCAATCGATTCCACTCCACCTTTTAACACCATATCTAATACCCGCTGTGCAATCAGCCCAGTATCATGAATCACAGCATTATCTAACCGACGAGAGACCAAAGTACCATTGTTGTGATAAGCACGATCCGCAAACGCTTCTGAAACCACCGCTAAACCTTGCTTACGGGCAAAGGGAATCAACGGTGATCCAGCCAACCCAACCAACACGAGACTGGCGTCATATTGTTGAATCGCATCAATCACGGCTTGGGCTTGTTCTAAATCTGTAGCGATGGTGTTATATAACGCCCCATGTGGCTTTACATACTTAACGCGTGTTCCCGCAACCTGAGCCAAACCTTGTAAAGCTGAAATCTGATACAGCACATCTGCAAATAATTCATCATAAGACAAATCCATCTTTCGGCGGCCAAAGCCAACCAAATCAGGATAAGAAACATGTGCACCAACAGCGACGTTGCGTTGAGCTGCTTGTTTTAACGTTTTTAAAATATTCTGTGGATCACCTGCATGAAAACCACAGGCAATGTTAGCACTACTGACCACAGAAAGGATTTGATCATCATTGCCCATTTTCCATGCACCATAGCTTTCACCTAAGTCGCTATTTAAATCAATCTGAATCATGGTCTTATATCAAAATCCAAAAAGTAATCCGTTTAATTATTACACTATAGTTTCGACCATGCCAATAAACTTAAGGGTGTTCAATTAATAAATTTTTGCTTGTCCTTCGACTCTTGTTTTAAATCTACGATGAAACCACATATATTGCGTTGGCTGCATTCTGATCTGATTTTCGATAATCAAATTCACTCGCGTCGCATCTTCAATCTCATCAAGACTTGGAAAATTTTCTAAAGGTGGTTCTAATAAAATATGATATTGCGGATTTGTTATATCACCTTCACGATAAAAGAATAAAGGAATAGCCAATGCTTTGGTAATTTTCATCAATCGTCGATGCGCTGTTAATGTCGCAGCCTGAACACCAAAAAATGGCGCCATAACACCTTGCTTCAATCCAAAATCCTGATCAGGACTATACCAAATGGCATGCCCTTTTCTTAGGCTGTGAATTAAGCCTTTCATATCATCTTTGCCTATTTGATTCTTATAAATCGTCGCTCGACATCTACGAATCAACATATCAAGTAGAGGATTGTTCTGGGGGCGATAAACCACATCAAAATCAAAGAAACGACTACTTACAAAACCACCAGCATCTAAAAGTGTAGTATGTGTTCCTAACAATAGCACCCCTTGCTGTTGTGCGTTTTGAATATGTTGTAATCCATGGATATGAATTCGGTTTTTAAACCAACTTGGCTTATACCAAGCATTTAATGCCTCAAACAAACCAAGCATCATATTCAAGAAAACTTGTTGTGCATCCTTTTGTATTTCTAACTCACTTTTATTAGGGAAACAAACCTCTAGATTCCTAATTGTAGTTTTTCTGCGAGATTTCAAAGCTTTCCATGCAACTTTAGATAAAAGATCCGCTAAACGCCATTGGATTGCCCAAGGTAAAATTGCGAATACCATCAAGATCAGTAAAGCAATCCATATTCCCCAATACTTAGGCAGTAAAAAAGACCATTGAAATTTACTGGCCTCAAGTTGTTGTTCAGCGCTCATAGCGACAAGTTTCTTAAATAAAACTCACCAGCGTAGCATATCTAGTTTTTTTAATGTTCTTAATTGTGTTCTTCTCAATCTATTTTAAACACAAATGCAGCATATGCGTTGCTATGGTATGTCGAATATGGTCTGGACGCTGATGAAAATACCGTTGACTTAGACCATCACCTGATAAATCCTCTATGACCTGATAACCAAGTTTATTTACAGCGTGATGTAAGTCTTTCGGCCGAAACTGACCTTTTAATGGTTCTTTCAAAAAACGTGTAAATTGTGAAACAAACAAACTCCCAAAACGCTCAACACCATCCAACTCACGATAATCAATCGAATAATCTAAAACCACTTCACTGCCCTCGCTCGCGATTTGAGCAATACTGGATAAAGTATGTAATGTCGTTTGTGGTTCGAGATAATGGGTTGTGCCTAACCAAGAGAAAAATGCTTTTTGATCTTGTTGAAAGGAACTTCTTGCCAAAGCATCTGCAATCGACTCTTTTTCAAAATCAATTGATACAAACTCAACATTAGCTGGAATGTCACCAAACTCTTTGAGTTTCAAATGTTTTGCCGCTTGGGTATCAGGATGATCAACCTCAAAGATTGTTAAATTCGGATATTGTTGTGCTTGTCTCAACGTGAACGAATCTAAACCTGCACCCACCAAGACATATTGCTGAGTGCCTTGCTGAATCGCTTGCTGCAATAAGTCTTCTGCATAACGCGAACGACCAACAACTTGCCCTGTCAGTAAACCTAACGTTCGGTTAAATACAGTAGAATTCATCACTTTAACGGTCAGTGGAGTTTTTAATAATTTTTGCCAACCTTTACTGGTTAGCTCAAATGCAAATGGATCAGAAAAAACAGGATTTTCGGCATTTTTGAAATGATTTGCACGTAATGCTGCAGCCGCTTCAGCCGTTCGGCTTGATTGTCCATCTTTCATCTTTATTTCCTAATGTTTAGGGTCTGTTGACGTTTCAACCATGCATTGCGTTATAGGCTTAAAACAACATAAACAAGGCATGAAACGCAGGCAATGGCGACTCCCTTGTCAAGTTTCATAACATAGTTTAGGGAAGTTTTAGCCGTAACCCTACGGGACAGGGGCATTTTTGTCCGCTACGGCGTTATGTCTTGCTCACTTAGAATAACTAAGTTTCGCAAAACATGCCTTGTATCGTCTAAAAAATGCCCTCTGTCGCAATGAGAGCTGAATAGCTCGCAAGGTGAAATGTCAACAGACCCTATTTATCTTGCAAAAAAATAAGCAGCAAACTCCACCCTAAGATAAAATTTACTGCCCTTATATCACTCGACTGAAAAATTAGTTGGTTTTTTCAGTTTGATACGTCACTTGATAATCGTTTAAATCCATCTGTTTTAAACGTTGTTTTAACTTCTTCAATGACCAAGGCCAAGCAGCAAAGTTTCGACCATTTGTATCTAAATAGTAGCTCTTACATCCACCAGCATTGAAAACAGTTGTTTTAAGATGCTTTTGTACTAACTCATTGTGCTTTTTAATCACTTCAGGTTTGATGTTCAACTTGGCAATACCTTGGTCTCTAATTTTCAACAAACCATCAACGATATAATCAAGTTGAGCTTCTGCTAGACCAATAAAAGAGTCATAAACCAGAACGTTCGGCCCCAAAACTAAGAAAGCATTTGGTACATTTTCAATGCTTGTACCTAAATATGCTTCTGGAGAGCTACTTTTCCAAAGGTCATTTAAAATCTCACCTTTTTCATTCGCAACACGCTTACCAATCGGTGGATGAGAGACTTCAAAACCTGTACCCCAAATGATCACATCCACTTCATGACGCTCACCATTTGCAGCAACAACAGTATTGCCTTCCACTTTAACTAAGCCATGAGGGATCAATTTAGTATTAGGTTGCTGTAAAGCTGGATAATAATTGTTAGCGAACAACAAACGCTTACATCCGATAGTGAAGTTTGGCGTCACATTTTTACGCAATTCTGGATCTTCAACTTGGAAGCGTAAAATCAGTTTAGCTAATTCACCGACTGGTTTTAACACAGCAGGATTACGTAACCCAAAGTTAATGGCATTCAATGATTGAGCAACCGCTTGACGCCAAGTTTTTTGGATCAATGGATATTTTTCGATTAACTTTTTACTTACATCGCCTAAATCCGTATCAGGTTTTGGGACAACCCACGGCGCGGTACGCTGGAATACATACAATTCTTTAGCTTTAGGTTGAATTTGTGGCACAAACTGAATGGCTGAAGCACCTGTACCAATGACCGCGATACGTTTACCCGTCAAATCATAATCATGATTCCATTTTGCTGAATGGAACATTTCACCTGTAAATGTTTCTAAACCGTCTAGTTTTGGAATTTGAGCTTCGGTAATTGGGCCTGTTGCAAAGATCGCCGAACGTGATAAGAATTGACCTTTATTAGTATCCATCACCCACAAATTACGCTCATTATCCCATTTCGCACCGAGTAACTCTGTACCAAATTCGATTTTTGAACTTACGCCAAAATTTTCACTCACTTCTTCAAGGTAGTTTAAAATTTCAGGTTGACGAGCAAATAAGTGACTCCATTTTGCACTTGGTGCAAATGAGTATGAATATAAAGCTGACGGTACATCACAACCACAACCTGGGTAAGTGTTTTCACGCCAAGTACCACCAACGCGTGTTGCCTTTTCAATGATCTTGTAGTTACTATAACCAACTTGATCAAGACGGATTGCTGTCGCAATACCTGAAATACCTGCCCCCACGATAAATGTATCGTAAATATGCTGTGGGAGCGCTTTTTTGTCAGCAGAATTTAATTTTTTTGCTTGAGCTGTCATTCAAAATATCCTTTCATCTAAAAATAGATGTCAATAACGGTGTCTTACCGAATTCTCATCTAAATTTCATCATTAGCCTTCGGCTCGACCTACTTTTCTTTCGGGAAAAGTAGGCAAAACCATTTTCATCCGCAAAACCTGTTCACCACTTTCATTTATTTAATACTTTCTTGAATATAAAACCTTATTATCTTTTTGATACCATGCAGGTTGCGGATGATCATTACGCGTATCAAAACTCGATAGAGATTTTACATTTGCTTAGGCTATTTCATTAATCGGTATGATGTACCCAAGAATTTTGCATATAAATTCGGAGCAGTACGTTTCATCAGCCAAAATAGTTTTGCGTCAATCTGAGGGATGGTATAAAGCTGATCTTTATCCAAACGGTCTAATGTCAGCTTGGCAACTTTGTCACTAGTTGTAAAAGCCAAGTTTGTCAGTGCATAGTCCAAGATACCCTTGTGCGGTACTTTTCCGTTTTTGATGATATTGGTAGGTACCAATGTTGGACATAACACATTAACTTTGATGTTATGTTTTCTCAATTCAGCTGAAAGCGTTTCAGACAAAGCACGTACACCAGCTTTAGTCACGTTATACGCTGTCATTTCAGGTGCCGCAGTATAAGACGCCGCCGAAGCAACATTGATAATTGCACCACGACCAAGTTGTTTAAACTTTGGTACGAAATAGTGACAACCATGAATCACACCCCATAAGTTGATATCTGAAACCCACTTCCAATCTTCAAGTGAAGTTTCATCAAACTTACCACCCAACCCAACACCTGCATTGTTGATCACAAGTGTTGTTGGATGTTGCATCAATTGTTCTGCTTGGTCAGCAAGCTTTTCGACTTGTTTAGCGTTTCCAACATCACATTTCACTGCAAAAGCTTTTGAACCCAATTGCTCGATTAAGGCAACCGTTTCTTTTGCTGCATCCAAGTTAATATCGGAGCAAACCACAGTCCCGCCACGCTTTGCCAATTCAAGTGCAAAACTACGACCAATCCCACTTCCCGCACCAGTTACCACTGCATATGCGTTTTGGCTTGGTTTGGCTTTCTTTCCAAATAATTTCATATTTGTATTCCAAATTATTGTTCCAGCTTGACCAAGTTATGCAGATGCTGCACGAACAGGTGGTACAAATTCTTTTAAGAAATAAGGTGATAACAAACCTGTTTCTGGATTTAATAAACGTTCTTTGTAATATTCCATGTACTTGGTAGTGTCATGGTCATTTGGATGGAAGCTTGGACGTAAATATTCCAAAATATGCATAAAGCTGCTACCAAAGACACCTCTTTCACTACCAAATAACAATGCCGTACTTTCTACGATGTCTTTCATGTAGCGCGGATTGATCAAATTGCTTGGCTTACGAATAAACGGCATCAAGTAACCACCCAAAGACACACCACCTAAAATGGTTAAACTAGCAAGTAAGAATCCAGTGATACGAACCCAGTAATCACCCGACAACTCTAAAAACACATCATAAGCAATATCTTTATGTTCTGACTCTTCGAGCATGTGCCACATCCACATTGCACGTTGTCTTTCATCTTGCGAACCAAGTAAATATTCCTCATGCTGCATCATAAATTCAGCGAGTACAGCGGTGTAATGCTCAATACCTGCCATCAAAGATAGCTGCATAGAGTGCGGTAGTTTATAAATTCCGTACTCAAACACTTTATCTGCAATCGCACGAAGTAATTCGACTGGATAACCATTCTCTTTGAGAACTTCATCATTGAATTGATTATGAATTTTTGAGTGAATTGCTTCTTGACCAATTAATGAAGTCAATCTTTGTTTCAAAATCGGATCATTAATAAATTCACGATGGTGACGAGCTGTCTCAATGACCACATCCTCACCAAAGGTTAAGAAAATCGATAAAGCATGAAAATAAGAAGTTGCCAGCTCTTTATTTAAAAAGAACTTCTGATCCAACTCAGCTGGATTAAATTTGAAATCAAAATGACGAATTGGAATGGGTGCTTTGTTCGTAAGATTCTGAACAATTCCCTGATATTTAGTGCTTAATTTTGCTGAGAATACATTTCGGATAACTTGAGCGACCATAACTTGATCCCTCCTATAAAAGAGTAAAAAAATCAAAAACGTGTTGAGAACCTTGACAGCATAGTGCACGAATGAAATATGACTAGACCCAAACTGCTCATATAGCAATGAGCTATTTTGCCAACCAGAATCATAAATTCTGTCATGCACTTACTGAAACTCAGCTCAGAACCTAAATTAAGCAGCCTGAATTTTCGGTGTAAATTCCTTCACAAAGAACGGATGTAATGCCCCGCCTTCTGACAACAATTTCTTCTCGTAGTATTCGAAATAATGTGAGGCATCATGGTCATTTGGGTGAAAGTCACGACGCAGATAATCAAAGATTCGACCTTGTGTGCTACCAAATACGCCATCTTTCGGACTAAAGATTAATTTCACGCCACGTCGAGCATCTTTCCAAAATTTCGCAGTTAACATTTCTTGAGGTTTACGCAGAACTGGAACCAATGTTGCAGAGAATGGAATCAACCCAAGAATCGTGAAATAAGCAAGGAAGAATCCTGTAGCACGTAATGGATAATTACCATTCAGCGTTTGATAAACATCATAAGCGACATCTTTATGTTCAGATTCTTCAAGCATGTGCCACATCCACAAAGCACGTGTCTTGGCATCATCCGAGAAATAGAAATTCTGCTCATGTGCCATCATGTATTCAGCTAGAACAGCCGTGAAATGCTCGATTCCTGCCATTAGAGAAAGTTTTAATGGTTGTGGGAATTTCAAGAAAATATAATCAAAGAACTTTTCACCCAGGAAGCGGTATAAACGTACTGGATAATCTAGTTCAACAATTGCATCATTAAATTCATTGTGTAATTTCGAATGAATTGCTTCTTGACCAATCAAAGATGTTACACGTTGTTTTAAAATAGGATCTTTGAGCAAATCACGATGGTGACGTGCTGTTTCAATCACTAAGTCTTCACCATAAGTTAAGAAAACAGAAAGCGTTGCAAAGAAAATCGTTGCAAACTGGTTATTCATATAGAATGATAAATCAATCTGTTTACCTTCAAATCCGATTGCCAAGTGTCGAATGGGTATGCTTTTTTTACTCGCAAAATCGATTTGCTCAGTTATTGGGTTAGATTTAAATAAACTCAAACCTTTGTTCAACGTGCTGCTAATCATGGCTACACCTACCTACTTCACTTGAGCGTCATTTGCCCTTTTGCATTCTTTGGATTAGGCTCATCTCATTTCGTTATACTCATTCATCATTAAGTAACGAAAAAAGATTCGGGAGATTTTATTGAACCTAGTTCCCTACTAGAACCAATGTAAACCGATCTTATGTTCGGATTCAATTCGGGTAAAATCGTTTGGTTTTTGATCTTAAATCACTTACTTATAAAGCTTAAAAACATCAAAAATCCAAAACACCAAATGAGAATAAGTTGTTTAATAACAACATCTTAAAATCATTTTAATTTTTATAAGATTTCAATAAATTCAAATAGTCTATTTTATATTACAGATATGAAACATAAATTTTAAAAACTGTAATTTTATCTGTTCGGATTATTTTAATCAGTCTTTAACTTCAGATCGCAGCATGCTAATCTGACAATATGTTCGGATTTTAATAATAATGCATTATGGTTACTCGCAAACCCCGTCAATCTCGCTCAAAAGTTACTGTAGATACGATTATTGAGGCAGGATTTATCGCTGTTGCAACCAATGGTACAAGTGGCACAACCACACGTCATATTGCTGATATAGCAGGAGTAAGTGTCGGTTCTTTATATGAGTATTTTAAAAATAAAGAAGAAATTTACGATGCCATGGCCAAAACTTTTGTCAAAGAAGTACTCGACATGGTGAAAGAGCTCACCCCTATTATTGTTGAAATGGAGTTAGAGCCTTTATTTGAAATGATTTTCTATACATTTCGTGATCTGCTTACTCGTGACAATGATCGTTATTTGATATGTCTGCGATATGCAACCGAGCTCAAATATGAGCGTTATATTGGTCAGATCGAAATGGCACTCATGGAAGTGCTGATGAAATACATGATGCGCCATCCAAAATATTTAAAAGTAAATAATTTGAGCGTCACAGCCTATATCAGTATTAATAGCAGTATCTTTAATGTAGCTCGTCATCTGATATTACCAAATCCACAAATCACTTTCGATGAAATGATCAAAGGCCTAAGCACGATGATTATTAGCTATATTGAAGCTGAATTGGCCAAAGCAGAAGCCTAAAAACCATAGTATTCATCATTCACAACATTTTCACGTAACCAACTATAAGCTGGATACAATGAATATAGGAGAATGATGATGTCTACCGTTATAAAGCTTTCGATTGCTGCACTCAGCATCATTTCTTTGTCTGCCTGCAAAAGTATCCCTAGCTATACTCCTGATTATAGTCAAGCTCGTCAGCAAATCGCAGGGATTAATTTGAATGATCAACAAGCGTTGGAAGTAGGTCAACGATTTGTTGCAGCTTTCAATACGCTTGGTACCCCACAGTTTGTTGACACAGCAGGTCAACTCTATGCTGAGCAATTATTTATAAATGACACACTGGCTCAGTTTTCATCTAAGCAAGACTTAATAAAGCACTTCAATGGAATGAATCAACGCGTTAGTAATGTCTCGGTTAAGTTATTAAATACTACTTATCAACAAGACTCTGCATACGTGCACTGGCATATGACATACGACTTCAAATTTTTAGGTCGTAACAAAACCATGTCATCTTATGGAATCAGTGAAATTAAAATAAATCCGGCAAAACAAATTGTCTTCCAACAAGATTATTGGGATCCTGCCAATGGTTTGTATCGCTCACTTCCATACGTCAGTGGGATCTACGCTTGGTTAACACCGTTTAAGAAAGTTACCTAACAGAATCTTAAGGAGTTGATATGCTGATCTTTAAAAGACATTTGGCACTATTGTCATTTGGGGTGTTTACACTGGTAACAACAAGTCATGCCTCTTTACAAGCATGTGGTTCAGCGGCTTTAATTGTGACCAAAAAAAATGTGGGAACTGTCAGTTACCTCGCCGAAGATTGCAGTAAAAATTGGCAAGATCAAAGTATTCGCCTAGATTTCAACTACACTCACGATATTCCTGAATGGGCATTTAAGCGAGCAGCTCAACACTTCCTCAAAAAAAATGTTGATCGTTATAGTTCAGATTCTCCACTCAATCGCATTACCCAACTTTATCGGCCTGTACGGAAAGGTGATCTTTATCGTCTTGAATACACCGCCTCCTCAAAAACACTTGCACTAAGTCTAAACCAAAGAGTTTTAGGCTCAATTCAGGATTCACAAGCCAACCAATATTTTAAAATTTGGTTTGGGCAATCTCCATTTAATGCTAAATTAAAACAACAACTTTTAAATGAATAAATCAAACACAATGCCGAATACAAGTTATTTCATCTTGATGGTTGAAGATCATTACGAGCTAGCTTCAACCGTCTGTGAATTTTTAGAAGACCACGGTTTCGTTATTGATCACGCACGTAATCTAGATGCTGCTCGCCAATTCCTTAAACAACAGCCCTATCACCTATTATTGTTAGATATCAACTTACCTGATGGGTCTGGCTATGAACTATGCGAGTGGTTAAGAACAGAACGTGGTTTGGATATTCCGGTACTTATGCTAACAGCACGTGATACCTTGGACGATAAACTCAAAGGTTTTGCCTCTGGAACAGATGATTATTTAGTTAAACCTTTTGATTTTAATGAATTAGTCGTACGCATACGAGCCTTAATCAAACGTGCAATGGGTGAAGTGTCCAATAGTAAACTTCAAATACATGATCTTGTCCTTGATAGTGCCACTCAACAAATTACTCGTGCTGGTAAAATCATCGATTTACCCCCTATTCAGTTTAAATTATTAAAAATCCTGATGCGAAACTCACCTAAAGTGATTAGTAAACAAGAAATTGTCATGGAACTTTGGGGAGATGAAGAACCTGAAAGTGATGCCTTAAGAAGCCATATTTATAACTTACGTAAAATGGTTGATAAACCCTTTGAGCAAAAACTCATTCATACGGTATCTGGGGTCGGTCTTAAAGTTGCTGTTGCTTCTGATTAGTTTACATACACCACGACAATTAACCCTGTAGTTAAAGCCAAGTCCAGTTGTGGATGAGTCAAGAGATAAAATTGACGATCGTATAACTCTACTCGCCAACCCAATTGTTTGCATAACTTCTGTACAAGCTGCAATCCGATGCCGTGTCCTTTGGCTTTGAGTTGCAATTGTCGATCCGAGAGTTGTTGTACTTTTAAATCATCCGGCAATTTGATTCCAATGCCATTATCTGCAATCAAAATACTATTCTTCTGTTGAATGATATGAATATCTGAACCTTCAGAATAGTTAAGCGCATTACGCAATATATTACTGAGCACCATTTTAGTCATCGAAGGATATAACCAACGTAACTGCTCAGCCTGTTCTTGGATTACATGGATTTGCATTCCCTTGGAATGACTAACAGGTTCCAAATCAAATACCAAATCTTGCACGATTTCTGAGAGTTTAGCTTGCTCTATCGTCAAGGTATTCGTCGTATTTCTTGCTATCGCTAATAGGGTATCAACTAAAAGTTGCATATCCTCAATGGTATTTTGCAGACGAGTAAGCGCTTTATCTTGTCCATAACGTGCCTGACACAGTTGCACGTTACCTTTTAAAATCGTAAGCGGGGTACGCAGCTCATGACTAACATCTCCAGTGAACTCACGCTCTCGCTGGATAAACTCACTCAAAACCACATGATATTTTTCCAAAGCTTGCTTTAAATACTGTGCCTCCATATTGCCATTTGTCGAAATATCTTGAAATGGCGAAGCCTCTTTACTCTGATGCTCCCAATCTATTTGCTCAAGTGCATTTGCCAAACGAGTAATCGGTGAAAAATAGCGACGTGCGCGACGATTCGACCACCATAAAAAACTATAAAGAATAAATAAGCTAAACATAAGTGGCGCAAGACCAAATAGCCACACTAGTTTATTCACATTACTTTCGCCAAAGACTAATAACACATGTTGACCATTACGTTCACCATAAACAGTCATGCGTTCTTTACCATCAATGAAGATACGATGCACACCAGATTGGAGCGACATTTGTCTAAATGGTTGCGGTGGAATATCAGTCATCCAGCGATAACCATACAGATTTTTGGTGTCAGGTAAATCTGCATTCGGATTACGCTCTATACGCATCCAATAATGTTCCATTTCCTGCTCTAGAGCTGTTTTGAGCAGCGATCCTTTAATTACCCATGCACTGCATGAAATCCCGATCACAATTGATAGCGCAATTAAACCAATCTGCAACCAATAATGGCGGCTGAAAATCTCGCCTAAAGCGTGCGATTTCTTGATTGCAGTGGTTTTTATTATCATATCAACTCGATTATTTAAGGGATTAGGATGTTTTCAATCGCTTATTATTTTTAAATAAAAAGTGACCAATCACCCATTCCTGTCCTTGTTCAAAACCGAATAGCTCAGCACAAGCCATAAAGAATATACGCCAACGTTGCCACCAAGCGGCTGCATCTTGTCCATAAACACGTTCAAAGATTGGTTTTAAATATTGCTGTTGTCGATCCATATTTTCTAGCCATGCATTTGCGGTCTTTTCATAATGACTACCCGCCCATTGCCATTGCTGAGACAATTCTAAATGTTGTTGGAAATGTAAAAATGTTGATGTGGCTGGCATTAAACCACCAGTAAAAAAGTATTTTGACATCCAATCATATTCACTTTTTATCTCAAAAGGATAATGCATAAAACGGTGACAGAAAATATGACACCACAATAAACCGTCTGCTTTTAACCATCTGTGGATTTTTTCAAACAATTTTTCATAGTTCCGAACATGTTCAAACATTTCCACTGAAACCACTCGGTCGAAACGATCTGAATCCAACTCAAGTACATTCACATCACAAGTAAGCACCTCTATGTTATTCAATTTTCTGGTCGATGCTTGCGATAAAATATGTTCACGTTGTGTTGCAGAGTTTGAGACAGCAGTAATTTTGGCATTTGGATAACGCTCTGCCATCCATAAGGTGAGTGAACCCCAACCACAGCCTAACTCTAGAATATCTTGTCCATCATGTAATTGTGCACGCTCACAATATAGCTGCAATGCAAATTCTTCCGCATCATTTAAACTGGTTTTCTCATGCGGGAAATAACACGCGCTGTATTTTAAGCGCTTACCAAGTACAGCCTGAAAAAAAGCTGTCGGCAATTCATAATGCTGTTCATTGGCAATATCTGTGGCAATCGCAATATCGCTTTGCTTCAGCATAGCCAACACATCTATATATCGTTGTGCTGACTGTTCAGGATCATAACGCCCTTCCTGAATTAAGCGTTTTTTACTGAGCGCACGAATTGCCGCACGAATAGCTTGATCAGGGACAATCCCCGTTTCTACCAATTTTAAAGATTGTTGAATAATAAAGTCCATGTGCGCACCTACTTTTTGGGTTTCCACGGAATAAATATAGAAGTCCGTTGTTGATAGTCGAGATAATTCTGCCCTCTATTTCTCAGGGCTTGTTGTTCACTAAAAGGTATACCCGTGATGTAATATAAAAATAACCACATCAATACAGGGTAAATCCACAGCAAATATTGTCCTGCCGCCAAACCAATGATTGGATAAGCAAACCAATGTAACCATTCAAAAAAATAATTAGGATGACGTGAGTAACGCCATAAACCCTGATCCATTGTTTTGGCATGATTGTTAGGATTCTGCTTAAATCTGTACAGTTGTTGATCTGCAATCACTTCACCACAAAATGCGATTAACATCACAGCCCCAGCAATCAATAAAGACAAACTGGTCAAATCATTCCATTGAGCTGCAGGAGTATTGAGTAAAATCACCATGGGTAATGAGAATAAAATCGCCAAACCCGCTTGAAACATAAAAAATGCAAAAAAGCCCAAATGCTGATATTTGCCCATCGCACGACGCATATTGGCATAACGACGATCTTCAACTTGCTCATCGAGATAACGTCGCAATAAATGTCCAGCTAAACGCAAAAACCAAATCGAACTCAGGATTCCAAGAAAGTATCGAACCGAAAGCGGTGCTTGATCTTGAATGAACGCAGTTAATCCAATGTTGAGCGCGATACAGAAACTCCACGCCGCATCAACAATTCCAGCACGGGAGTTCAAACTTGCCCATAACCAGCAGCAAATCATGATCGAGACATTAATCAGAAGTAGTGTCAACATGGATTTACCTCAGGCATTCAACAAAATGACCTAATATGGGTTTGCTTGAAAGAGCATGTGTACATCACTGATCACGCCCTCTTTGAATCCACCTTCGCAATAACAAAGATAGAAATCCCACATCCGTATAAAATTATCATCAAACCCTAAAGCTAAGACTTGCTCACGGGCTGTTAAAAAGCGTTCACGCCAATGATGAATCGTTACAGCGTAACTTTGTCCAATATCCTCAAGATGCTTCAGTGTCAGTTTTTGTTCGGAAGCCGTCTGGGTCAACACACTGATGCAAGGAATAAAACTACCTGGGAAAATATATCGCTTAATATAGTCCACTGTAGTTAAGGCTTTTAAATATCGCGCATCTTCGATAGTAATGGCTTGAATCAAAGCCAAACCATTTGGCTTTAATAATTGACGGCATTGTTGAAAATAAGTAGATAAATATGCCTCACCAACAGCTTCAACCATTTCGATCGAAACCAATTTATCGTATTTTCCTTCAAGCAAACGATAATCTTTGAGCTGAATATCCACACGGTGCGATAACCCAGCGGCTTCGATCCGTTGCTTTGCTTCTTGATACTGGGCTTCAGAAATCGTAATCGTTGTAACTTTACAGCCATAGTTTTGCGCAGCATATATGGCAAAACCGCCCCAGCCACTACCAATCTCAACCAAATGGTCCATGGGTTGTAATTTCAGCTTTTGACAGATTAATTCCTTTTTATAATCAGATGCTTGTTCTAAGCTCATCTGCTCATTTTGGAATACTGCACTGGAATACATCATAGACTCATCTAAGAATAATTTAAAAAAATCATTACTAAGATCATAATGCTCTGCAATATTTTTACGGCTTCCAGAAATTGAGTTATGACGCGTTTTATACCAAGCTTTCAGTAAAAACTGGCTGGCTTGAGAGATCACATTTTGATTGATTTGATCAAGCAAATGACGATTTCGAGACAGAAGCTGTATCAAACCAACTAAATCTTCACAATGCCAATAGCCACGAATATAGCCTTCAGCAGCGCCGAGTACACCGTTCTTTAAAATGAGATCGAATAATTGTTTGTCGTGAACGTCAACCTCAACATGTAAATCAGCCTGCTCACCCACGGTACCATTCCATAAACCACGAAATGTAATTTGACCATGGCGAAGCTTAAATAAGCTTTTGAGTACCCAAGGGAGTGAATTTTGTTCACCGAAAATGAGAGTTTTCATAATGTTCTTTTCTATCCTTCTCTTTATTTGGGTGTCGATAAAATGGAACTTTTTTCTTCCATAAACGAAACGCTTGTAGATAAATTTGCGCTAACATTTTGAAAGGTTCAAAGACATGATAAATAGCATATCGACGTAGTTGTGAAGGCTGCGTGATGTCCGATAGCGTAAAGCGCATATTTGCATCAAATATCTTTTGTTCTTGTTGATAAAGCTGCATATAGATCACGTGTTGCTGCATTGAAAAATGAAATCGCCAGCGATAATCAAGCTGCATCGGCATGAAAGGTGAAACATGGAAAGATTTTTCAAAGTCAAATTGATAACCTTGAAAATCCGCACGCTGTTGAGCCTGTAACCGACAATCATGCACGTACACCTTACGCTCATTCCAAGGGGTATTGGTAATCTCACTTAAAATGAATAAAGGCTGCTGCTGTGCATCGAAAATGAAATAGAACACAACAGAGTTAAAACGAAATCCTAAACTTCTTGGCAATGCCAGTATTCGGATATTCGTGTGACTAGGTAATATGCTATCAGTCTGCTGTAGAATGATTCGCTTAATCTTTTCTCGGATTGAACCTGATTGTTCTGTCAGAAAATCTTCAGGATATAGATTTAACAAACTCCAATGGCGTTCAGAGCATAATTTTGATTGACTGAGTAAATCAGAGAGTTGCTCTGGATCAAACCAAAGATATTTGAGATCAGTTGAGAACTCATGTGACTTGGGTTGAAAACGCCGATGCCGTATCTGAGCAGAAGCGATGGCAAATGAACTGTTTAGCATAGCTCACCCCCTTGCTGTTCGGCGGCTGAAGATACCCGTTCAATCTGAGCCACAACACGTGCAGCACTGCTTGCTCCATCCTCATGAAAACCCCATCCCCAATAGGCACCGCAAAAGGAGCTACGATGTTGTCCATTGATTTCGCGCCAACGTTTTTGTGCGTCAATCGCTTCGGCATTAAATACGGGATGTCGATAATGTCGTTCAACTAAAATTTTATCCGCAGCAATGTTCAAATTTGGATTTAATGTTGCAAAAATTTGAGTTTTACAGGATAGGTTTTGCAACTTATTCATCCAATAACTAAAACCGTAATGCAAATGTTGCGACGAAATCGTATTTTGATTTTTCGTTACATGAACATGCCAGCTCGCCCACTGAGATCGACGTTTCGGCATGATAGACTGATCGTGATGAACCACCATATGGTTATCCTGATAACCAAACTGCCCTAACACATTTTGCTCCAACTGCGTCGCATCAGTTAATAGCGCTAAAGTATCATCTGCATGACTAGCAAAAATCACCCAATCATACTGTTCTACACCATGCTGAGTTCTCACACTAACTTGATCTGAGTGACGTGTCACAGCACTAACTGCCATAGCTCGCCATTGGATATTTGCACACGATTTTCGGATCGCCTCTATATAGGAAGCAGAACCACCTTGCACCGTTTGCCATTGCGGTCGTTGCTTGAGCTGTAACATACGATGATGCTGAAAAAAACTTACGACAAATTTATAAGGAATTTTTCCAACTTGATCGACTGGACTAGACCATAATGCGCCACACATTGGATACAAGTGTTCATGTCTAAAAGCGTCTGAATATGCGTGTCGATTTAAATACTGATCAAGCGTTAATTGCGAATCACAATCTGCAACAACCACGTCTTTATTGTTGTCATAAAAACGGATTAAATCTGCCAACATGTGTAGAAAATCTTTTTTTAAAAAATTCTGTGGCTTGGCAAATAATGACCATTTTTTTGACGGGTTGTACTGTAAGCCAGTTACGAGGTTGTTCACCGAAAAACTCATATCACTACTTTGCGACTCGACCTCTAACTCAGCAAGCATCTCACTAAACAAAGGATAGTTGTATTCATTGAATACGATAAAACCACTATCTACAGCAAGTGACTGCCCTTCGATGCAAAAACGATGCGTGTCCGTATGGCCACCAAAATAATCATTCTTTTCAAATATAGTGACCTGATGGCGCGATGAAAGTTTCCATGCGGCATAGAGTCCAGAAATTCCCGATCCAATAATTGCGATTTTCATGAAGACTCCCCTCGTCCAACTTTCTGTTTATTCATATTTATTTGCTGAGAGTAGGATTTTTTTGCCTCATATACCCGCTGAGGAACAGGTTTCATCCCCCAAACCAACCCTAAATAACTCATCATTTTTAATAAATAATAAGTAATGTCTATTTGCCACCAGTAAAAACCTTGACGTACGCTGCCTGCATAAAAATGATGATTGTTATGCCAGCCCTCACCTAAGGTGACAATTGATAAAATAAAATTATTCCGACTATTATCTGAAGTTTCAAAATCACGGCGACCATATAAATGAGCCATCGAGTTAATGCATAAAGTCGCGTGAATCAATAACACTGTAGAAATCACAAATCCCCATACCAAAAGCTGTAACCCAGATGTTGCCAAATGCGGATATGCAACAGCCAACCATTCTCCCAGACCATAAATAGAAGCAGCTGTGAGCAAAACAACAGGTAAACTAAAACGATCTAGCCAAACAAGTTCTGGATATTTAAGCCAATCTCTCACGACTTCTTTGCGGATCGCAAAATTCTGATCATTGAGAAACCATCCAATATGGCTGTACCAAAATCCATGTGTCGAAGAATGGGGGTCTTGTGCTGTATCCGTATAACGATGGTGGTAGCGATGGTGAGCTGCCCACCACAAAGGCCCTCGCTGAGCACTCATTGTTCCGATTAGGATAAAGATAAACTGAACTATACGAGAAGTTTGAAAGGTCTTATGGGATAAGTAACGATGAAAGAAAGCTGTGATTGCAAACATGCGAATCAGATAAAAGAACAACATAAAAACAACAGCAAACCAAGACACACCAACCCAAAACACCGCCAAACAAGCCACATGCAACAAGATAAATGGCAAAATTCTAAACCATTGGATGTTACTGTCTTTAACTGTATTTGTAGAATCAACGTTTGTACTTAAACTGGCAGTCGATGACCAACTATCGATCCATAGCAGAAAAAATTTAAGCATTTTGGCATCCTAGTTCGGATCATAAATATTCTTTTTATGATGTTAATAATATTGATATGAATTTTACGTGAAGCCATTTCACTAGATGCTGCATCAGACTCAATTCTACATTCATTTTATTTCATATTTTTAGCAAGTTATGAAGCACTTATACCTCATAACTCTGCTAGATAAAACGATTTAATGGATTGAAATTTAGGGAGTCTTATGTGATGTTTTGACCAATTGACTTACGTCGTAACCGTATTGACGCGCTGTTTCGACATAATCATTATAAATCTGCTCATTCAACTTTGGTGTTCTAGACAAAATCCAAAGATATTTCTGGCTCGGCCCACCCACCAATGCCACTTGATAATCGGGATCAACTCGTAAAATCCAATAATCCCCCTTAGTGAAGGGTACCCAGCGTAAACCTTTTGGTAGAAAACTCACCTTTAATTTACTTTTGCCTTCATTTTGAGGGTAAGCGACACCCTCAGCCTGATCGATTTGATTTTGATTATTGCGACAACGATTAACCACCTTAACTGTATTATCAGAATTGAGTTGATACTCGGCAGTCGTATCCCCTACGCAATTACGTTGAAAAAACATAGGCAGATGAGCAATTTCATACCATTTTCCAGCATATTTTTGAATATCAATACGTTCAACAGCTTGATTTTTGGGTGCTTCTGATTGAGCAAATGCAAAACTTGAAAACAGAGCTAAACAACTACAAAAAAATAATTTTTGATACATAAGACTTATCCATTTGCTTTGAATAGCAATAAGCCTAATCAATCCTATGTGAACATTCTGTGATGTGAAATTTCCGAAAGATCATGGTTCATCTAAACACGGTCTAAGTCAGTTGTCATCGGAATACGAATAGTAAACACACTATTTTGTTTTTTATTTTCATATTGAATCGAACCCTGATGCGCAACGACTATCGCATGGACAACGGCTAAACCTAGCCCCGTTCCACCAAATTCTTTATTACGAGACTCCTCTAAACGAAAAAAAGGATCAAATAAATCATGTTGGTACTCTGAAGCAATCCCAGGCCCTTCATCTTCTATTTGTAAAATCCAATCATTGGCATCTATTCTTGATCTTATGGTTAGCAATCCCGCATTGGCATATCGAACAGCATTATCGACCAGAGCAATGAGAACTTGCTCCATACGTTGTCGATCACAATGCACAATATCTTTTGAAACTTCTGTTTCAATCGTGAGGTGAGCTTGTTTGAGCCTTTCGCCAAACATCGAAATGACTTTATCTACACACAACTGAAAATTCACAGCTTCAATATTTAACCTGAGCTGTTGGTTTTCGACCAAACTCAATGTTCTTAGATCTTCAACTAAGTACGAGAGTCCCTCAACTTGGTTCAATAAACTTTTCATGAGTTCAGGTTTAGGCTCAAATACACCATCAACAATCCCCTGTAAACGCCCCTGTAAAATCGTGATTGGCGTACGTAACTCATGTGCAATTGCAGCATTCCAGACTTGTGCCATTTTCACAGAATCTTCAAGTTTTTGAGCCATATTATTAAAGTTATGCATCAACTCTGATATTTCTGTTGAATGTATTTTCGTATCTTCAGCTCTTGCAGAAAGATCACCTAAGCTAATTTCTTGTGCGGCATTGGCTAGAGAGTTAATTGGAACAATAAAACGTTTCGCCAGCAGTAAACCAATAATTAAGGAAATCACCGTACCACAAAATATCACCGTGAATAGCCAAACCCAATCAACAACATGAAATTCGGTCCAATCCTCTTCCAATGAACTCAGCGTAATCCACCCCGTTTCAATTGCATAATTGTAGATTACATAGCCTATAAAAACAGAAAATAGCGTCACACTTAAGTTCACAATACTCAGCGCGATAAAGAGTTGTTTGCTAATACCTGATTTATTTTTCATGTGGATGATCCAAGCGATAGCCAACACCACGTACATTGATCAACATATGTTGCAGCCCCTGTTCTTCTAGTTTCTTCCTCAATTTACTGACATGACTATCAACGGTACGCTCTAAAGCATCACTATCTGGCAAACAGTGATTCATAAGTTCACTACGGGTAAAAACTTTGTGTGGATGATCAATCATGAGAAGTAAAATTTTGTACTCAGTTAAAGTCAAATTGAGCAAAACTTTCTGAGTATCTCGATGTACATACACACTATGAATATCTGTATTAATCTCGATATTTTTATAAACTATATTTTTATTTAAAGCTTGAGTGTTTTGCTGAGTCCGTCTGAGAACAGCTTGTACACGAGCCACCACTTCATTTGGATTGAATGGCTTCACTACAAAGTCATCAGCGCCTATACGTAACGCCATGACTTTATCAATATCTTGATCCAGTGCAGTTAACATGATTACAGGCGTTTGTGCTTTTTGACGGATTTTGCTGAGCACCTCCCAACCATTTAACTCAGGAAGTTTAATATCAAGGAGAATTAAATCAATCGGTTGCGATGCATGTATTTCAATCGCCTGCTTCCCATTCATGGCACGAATTACACGCATTCCTTCGCGTTTTAAATAGTGCTCGATAATATCGCCAATATCATACTCATCCTCAACGACAAGAATAAATTTGTCACGACAATCGAATGAAAATGAAGCTTCCAACATAGAGATCAATCATAGAAAAATCAGTCAATCTTCATAATACGACGATTTATCAATTGATCTCCACACTTTTTCCACACTTTACGGACGGTGGTTACACAAAATCAGAAAATACTGTCAACATCAAAAACTCCTGAGATTTGGCAGTATGCAAAAGCATCTTTTACTCCCATTAGTTTTATCCATTGGACTGGTTCTACACGGTTGTAGTTCCGAAGTAGAACAGCCTGAAGCACCTCCTGCAAAAGTGAGTGTGATCAATGTTCAACCTCAATCTGTAAATTTTAGCGAAAACCTACCCGCACGCGTACAAGCATTTCGTACGGCTGAAATTCGTCCTCAAGTCGGTGGCATTATCGAAAAAGTGCTATTTACTCAAGGGAGTGAGGTAAAGGCAGGACAAGCTTTATATAAAATTAATTCTGAAACTTTCCAAGCTGATGTAAATAGTAATAAAGCTTCACTTAATAAAGCAGAAGCGGAAGTTACACGTCTAAAAGTTCAACTGGAACGTTACGAGCAATTACTTCCGAGTAATGCAATTAGTAAACAAGAAGTCAGTAATGTTCAAGCTGAATATCGCCAAGCTTTGGCGGATGTTGCTCAAATGAAAGCCTTGCTTACTCGACAAAATTTAAACCTTCAATATGCGACAGTTCGAGCACCGATTTCAGGACGTATTGGACAGTCCTTTGTGACAGAAGGTGCACTGGTGAGCCAAGGTGATGCCAATACCATGGCGACCATCCAACAAATCGATAAAGTTTATGTCGATGTGAAGCAATCCATTGGAGACTTTGAACGTTTACAAGCTGCGTTACAAAGTGGTGAGTTATCTGCAAATGATCAAAAAACTGTTCGAATTTCCAACAGTCATGGGCAGCCTTATAACGTCACAGCAAAAATGCTGTTTGAAGACATTAATGTCGATCCAGAAACAGGTGATGTCACCATTCGCATTGAAGTCCACAACCCTGAGAGAAAGTTACTCCCTGGCATGTATGTCCGCGTGAATATTGATCGCGCTTCCGTCCCACAAGCCTTGTTGATTCCAGCGCAGGCGATTCAGCGCAATATTTCTGGAGAGCCTCAAGTCTATGTCATCAATGCCAAAGGTACTGCTGAAATTCGTCCAATCGAATTAGGGCAACAATATGAACAATATTACCTTGTCAATAAAGGACTTAAAACTGGTGATAAGGTTGTTGTTGAAGGTACTGATCGTATTCAACCTGATCAAAAACTTGAAATGACAGTGTGGAAAAGCCCTGCCACCCAAGGAGCACAATGATGTCCCAATTCTTCATTCGTCGCCCAGTCTTTGCGTGGGTGATCGCGATTTTTATTATTTTATTTGGGTTACTGAGTATTCCTAAATTACCGATTGCTCGTTTTCCAAGTGTAGCTCCACCGCAAGTCAATATTAGTGCGGTCTATCCTGGTGCAACACCTAAAACCATTAACGATAGTGTGGTTACACTGATTGAACGAGAACTGTCTGGCGTAAATAATTTACTTTATTACAGCTCGACAACGGATAGCTCTGGTATGGCAGTCATTTCTGCTACCTTTAAGCCTGGCACTGATGTTGATATGGCACAGGTTGATGTGCAAAACAAGATCAAAGCGGTTGAGGCACGCTTACCTCAAATTGTTCGTCAACAAGGTTTACAAGTTGAGTCTTCATCATCCGGTTTCTTGATGTTAGTCGGTATGAATTCACCCAATAGTCAGTATTCAGAAATTGACTTGAGTGACTATCTTGCTCGTAATGTGGTGGAAGAATTAAAACGTGTCGAAGGGGTCGGGAAAGTTCAATCCTTTGGTGCAGAAAAAGCCATGCGAATTTGGGTCGATCCAAACAAACTTGTGGCTTATGGTTTATCAATTAGCGATGTAAATGCAGCTATTCGTGAAAATAACGTTGAAATTGCACCTGGTCGTCTTGGAGACATGCCTGCAGAACAGGGTCAACTCATCACAATTCCATTATCTGCACAAGGCCAACTCGATAGTGTAGAGCAATTCAAAAATATCAGTTTGAAAAGCAAAACCAGTGGTAGTGTGATCCGACTTTCTGACGTTGCCAATGTTGAAATTGGATCTCAAGCGTATAATTATGCGATCTTAGAAGATGGTAAACCCTCAACTGCCGCTGCAATTCAGCTCAGCCCAGGTGCCAATGCGGTAAAAACAGCAGACGCAGTCCGTGAAAAAATTGAAGAGTTAAAAGTCAATTTACCCGAGGGAATGCAGTTTAGTATCCCTTATGACACAGCGCCATTCGTTAAAATTTCAATTGAAAAAGTTATTCATACTTTACTTGAAGCGATGGTTCTGGTTTTCATCGTGATGTACTTATTCTTACATAACGTCCGCTATACGCTGATTCCTGCGATTGTTGCGCCCATTGCATTACTCGGCACCTTTGCCGTGATGTTGGTTGCTGGGTTTTCCATTAACGTATTGACGATGTTTGGTATGGTACTCGCCATCGGGATCATCGTGGATGATGCGATTGTCGTCGTGGAAAACGTTGAGCGGATTATGGCAACAGAAGGTTTGTCGCCTAAAGAGGCAACCTCTAAAGCCATGAAGGAAATCACCAGTCCAATTATCGGGATTACACTCGTACTGGCAGCGGTATTTTTACCAATGGCATTTGCGAGTGGTTCAGTGGGTATCATTTATCAACAATTTACCCTGACTATGTCGGTGTCTATTTTATTCTCAGCACTATTGGCACTGATTTTAACGCCTGCACTTTGTGCCACGATTCTCAAACCGATTGATGGGCATCATCAGAAGAAAGGTTTTTTTGCATGGTTTGATCGTAGCTTTGATAAAGTTACGAAAAAATATGAACGCATCCTACTTAAAGTGATTAAACATAGTATTCCAATGATGGTGATCTTTGTTGTGATTACAGGTTTAACCTTTGCGGGGATGAAGTATTGGCCAACTGCATTTATGCCTGAAGAAGATCAAGGTTGGTTCCTAACTACATTCCAACTACCATCTGATGCAACCACTGAGCGTACAAAAAACATCGTAAATCAGTTTGAGGATAGCCTTAAAGACAATCCAAATGTTAAGAATAACACCACGATTCTCGGTTGGGGCTTTAGCGGTGCTGGACAAAATGTGGCTGTTTCATTTACTACATTGAAGGATTTTAAAGATCGTACTTCTAGCGCATCTGAAATGACCAATGCAGTCAATGCTGAAATGGCAAATAGCAAGGAAGGCGCAACGATGGCTGTGCTTCCACCCGCAATTGATGAGTTAGGTACTTTCTCAGGTTTCAGTCTCCGCTTACAAGACCGTGCCAACTTAGGTATGCCTGCATTATTAGCCGCACAAGACCAATTGATGGCAATGGCAGCTAAAAACAAAAAGTTTTACATGGTTTGGAATGAAGGTTTACCACAAGGTGACAATATTTCTTTAAAAATTGACCGTGAAAAACTGAATGCTCTAGGTGTGAGATTTGCTGATGTCTCCGATATTATTTCGACCTCTATGGGTTCAATGTATATCAATGATTTTCCAAATCAGGGTCGTATGCAACAAGTGATTGTCCAAGTGGAAGCAAAGTCACGTATGCACTTAAAAGATATTTTGAATCTCAAAGTCGCAGGTGCAAGCGGTCAATTAGTCTCTTTGTCTGAGGTAGTTACACCTGAATGGAACAAAGCTCCCCAACAATATAACCGATACAATGGTCGTCCTTCATTAAGCATTGCGGGTATCCCTAATTTTGATACCTCTTCTGGTGATGCAATGCGTGAAATGGAAAATCTGATCGCTCAATTGCCGAAAGGAATTGGCTATGAATGGACAGGAATTTCACTGCAAGAGAAACAGTCTGAATCGCAAATGGCATTCTTATTGGTTCTATCAATGTTAGTGGTCTTCCTTGTGCTGGCTGCATTATATGAAAGTTGGGCAATTCCACTTTCTGTCATGTTAGTTGTTCCATTGGGTATCTTCGGTGCCATAGTTGCGATTATGACGAGAGGAATGATGAATGACGTATTCTTTAAAATTGGTTTGATTACCATCATTGGACTCTCTGCCAAGAACGCCATTTTGATCGTTGAATTCGCAAAAATGCTCAAAGAAGAAGGGATGAGTTTGATCGAGGCAACAGTACAAGCAGCGAAACTGCGTTTACGTCCGATTTTGATGACCTCACTTGCCTTTACCTGTGGTGTCATTCCCTTAGTGATTGCCTCTGGTGCAAGTTCAGAAACCCAACACGCATTAGGTACAGGTGTATTTGGCGGCATGATATCAGCCACTATTCTTGCAATTTTCTTCGTTCCTGTTTTCTTCGTCTTTATCCTTGGCGGCGTAGAGAAACTGTTTAAATCAAAACGAACATACACGAAGCAAGAAACTACCTCCTAAACTGAAAAATCAGAGGAAAGTCACCTTTCCTCTGATACAGCAGGCCTAAACCATATTCATTTCTATTTGGAGCGTACCATGTCTAGATCGACTGTACTTTTATCACGTGGAATCGTCATCTCTACCCTTACTATCGCCCTGACTGCTTGTGTCAGTATGCAAGCCCCTTCACCAGTCATTCGCTCTGATATTCCGCAAAGCTTTAGTCATGCTAATGATGGAACCTCAATTGCAGAACAAGGTTATAAAGATTTTTTTTCTGATCCTCGTTTATTGCAAGTCATTGAGATCAGTTTAGAGAACAATCGAGATTTGCGCACTGCAACGCTCAATATTCAACGCGCTCAGCAACAGTACCAAATCACTCGAAATGACCAACTACCAATGATAGGAGCCACAGGCAGCGCAGTACGACAAGTAAATCCCTCGATAAATCCCAATAATCCCTACTCTACTTTTCAAGTTGGTTTAGGTGTAACAGCCTATGAATTGGATTTTTGGGGACGAGTGAAAAGTCTCAAAGATACCGCTTTAAATCAATACTTAGCCACGCAAAGCGCACGCGACGCCACACAAATTAGCCTCGTGAGTCAAATCACACAAGCATGGTTAAATTATGCATTTGCGAAAGAGAATCTCAGCCTAGCTGAACAAACCTTAAAAGCTCAACTTGATTCATACGAGCTGAATAAAAAGCGCTTCCACGTTGGGATTGATAGTGAAGTACCATTACGACAAGCACAAATCTCTGTAGAGACTGCTCGTAATGATGTGGCAAATTATAAAACCCAAGTCTTGCAAGCACAGAATTTATTGAATCTATTGGCTGGGCAAACCATTCCACAGGACTTACTGCCTCACCAAGCGATCTCCAATATCACTCAAGAAAAGACCTTTGCAACGGGTTTAAGTAGTGACTTATTGAATAATCGTCCAGATTTAAAAGCTGCCGAATATCAACTGCGTGCTGCAGGCGCAAATATTGGTGCAGCGAAAGCACGAATGTTTCCGACTATTAGCCTAACTGGTTCTGCTGGATATGCTTCAACTGAACTGAATGATTTATTTAAGTCTGGTGGTTTCTCTTGGTCAATCGGCCCAAGTATAGACCTCCCCATTTTTGACTGGGGCACTCGAAAGGCGAATGTTAAAATCTCAGAAACAGACCAAAAGATAGCACTCTCTGAATATGAAAAATCAATTCAAGCTGCTTTTCGTGAGGTGAATGATGCACTTGCTGCCCATGCACATATTGATGAACGTCTTGATGCTCAACGCCGCTTAGTCTCGGCAACAGATACGACTTATAAGCTATCTAGTGCTCGTTTTAGAGCTGGTATTGATAGTTATCTGACTGTATTGGATGCACAACGTTCAGCTTATGCAGCTCAACAAGGCTTATTGATACTTGAACAAACTAAATTGAATAATCAGATCGAACTCTATAAGGCTTTAGGAGGTGGATTATCTCGACATTCGTAAACGCTTAAGTCTGTTATTCGGGCTGATTTTTAAAGACTCAGCCCTTATAGTGTTTAAGTTTAAATCAGAAAATAACCGTTAATCTATGTTTACACTTTCGCTCACACCAAGATTTTATGAAACAGATGCTTTCGGACATATCAACAATACTGTAATCACAGGTTGGTTTGAAACCGCACGCGAACCTGTTTTTCGTTTATTCAACCCAAGTATGGAAATCAAAAACCTACCTTTGATTCTCGCACGAGTTGAAGTCGATTTTGTTGCCCAAATTTATTATGGTGCTGAAATCGAAATCAAAACATGGATTGAACAGATCGGGAATTCTTCATTCATTGTCGCACATGAAGCTTGGCAAAATGATCACTGTGTTGCGCGAGGTAAAGCTGTTCAAGTGTATTTCGATTTCAGCGCGCAGAAATCAGATCGTATTCCAGATCAATTCCGTACTCAGTTACAAAAATATCTGATTAGCCAATAAGCATTTTCGCTGAAATAAACTGATTCATTTCAGCGAATTAAACTTACTCGCCTAAATCTTCGAGGAAGTCAAAGGTCGGTACAAAGAATAAGCTCCCAGAAACAGGTGTACTGAAATCTAATAACCGATCCACATGACCATTTTCTTTGCCAAGAAACATATTTTCTAACATCGTTTTGGTGATATTGAATGAGCGTGAATACCCAATAAAGAAAGTGCCGTACTCTCCTTCAGTTGGGTTTGAAAATGGCATATTGGCTCTGAGAATTTTCAATTCATTGCCATCAGCATCGTGTGCTTTACTCACCACATTATGTGCATTTTGTGGCTTAACATCATCACCTAATTCAACATCATCATATTTCTTTCTGCCAATCACTTTTTCTTGTTCTTCGGTGCTTAGCCCTTTCCACATTTCCATGTTATGTAAATATTTTTGAATGAATACATAACTACCACCAAGGAACTCAGCATCTTCTGCACCTACATAGGCGATTTCTTTGGCAATTTCATGTTCAGGATTTTCAGTACCGTCCACAAAGCCTAAAATGGCACGGCCATCAAAATACCTGAAACCTTTGGTTTCACTGATGGGATAGGTATCTTGTTTAAGTTGTTCATGGAGAATCGCAGCAAGTTCATAGCAGATCGCCACCTGATCCGCTCGGATATGGAAAAATAAATCTCCTGCCGTCGCTACCGCAGTATGTTTGATTCCCTTTATTTCCTGAAATGGAGTTAGCTCTTTCGGTTTATTTAACTGTGGAAATAATAAGTCCCAGGCATTTGAACCAATCCCAACAGAAGCACTAAAATTACTCTGTGGAAATCGATGATTGAGACTCCGAACCAAAGCAGAAAAGTTTGCAAGAAAATCAATCACCCCAGAATAATCAGGTTGAGCATTGATACCTAGAACGATAAATAAGGCATTTTCACCTGAAAGATTATTAATTACAGGCTGTGGTCTAAGCGGTATATTCATAATTTTTAGGAATAAAAAAAGTTAATACGTATATCCTACACAAATCGATGAATCACTTAGCAACAGAAACACAAATTTTTACTATTCCTGCGTATAAACGACGAAGCTATCTCCACGACAAAAACTTGCTAAGGTTAGGTTCAATTTTTTTGCCATTTCGATTGCCATGCTAGTCGGTGCCGAAATCGTTGCCAATAAAGCAATGTTGAATTGCGCACATTTGCGAATCAGCTCATAACTGGCACGACTGGTCATGACCACAAAACCATCCGCAACATTTAACTTTTGTTCAGCCAAATAACCCAATAATTTATCTAAGGCATTGTGTCGCCCAACATCTTCAAACAAAGCAATGATCTGACCTTTGACCACCCAAGCAGCGGCATGGGCACCACCTGTTAATTCACTAATTTTTTGTTTAGCTTTGAGTTGAGCAATTGCACTTGGAATTTGATTAAGCCAAGAGGACGAAACATGACTGCTCACCAATGGCAGCTCGGAATAAAGTTGCTTTAAACTCTCAATCCCGCATAAACCACAACCTGTTCGCCCAACCATCATCCGTCGATGTTGTTTGAGAGCCATAAATGCACGCGATGCAATTGTCATCTCGACTTGCACACCCAGTTCATTTTGACTAATTTCAATCGAATATAATTCGTTGGGACTCTGCACAATTCCTTCAGATAGGCTAAAGCCTTTGGCGAATACCCCAATATCGGACGGCGTTGCCATCATAACTGCGTGAGAAATGCCGTTATATATCAATGCAACTGGATATTCCTGAACGATATAATCCATTTCATTTTCAGACAAATCCTGATGGAAACGGTGTACTTGCACCGTTTCATAGCCGCGTATTTTTGTATCCACCTATAAACCTCTTTGATATTTCTCACTCGAATATTAAAAATCGAATACGTTATACGCCACTGACCCGTTGATTTGCATGTTCTGGATCAACTTCAACTGCCAAATTAAAATGTTCAGGTGCTTGCCCAGCATGAAGAATGACAGGAATACTCTTTGATGCAGGAATCTTGGCGTATTTATCGTGGCTACCTAATGCGACTAACGGATTGGTTTCTGGATAGTATGCCGCTAAGCTACCTTGGGGAATGTTATAGGGTACGATACGGAAACTATGCACAATCCGCTTAACCCCATCAGAGAATACACTTTCAATATCAACCCATTGATCAGCTTCAAAACCTGCCGCATCTATATCCGCTTGATTCATAAACAACACACGACGTTGTCCATAGACACCCCGATAACGATCATCTAATCCATATAAAGTCGTATTGTATTGGTCATGCGAGCGTGTGGTCATTAAGGTATAAACTTGTTGTTCGCTATAAGCGGCCGCATATTGATTTTCAGCATCCTCATAAACTTCTGCCAAAGGCGTAATCAAGAATTGGGCTTTACCACTTGGTGTATTCCAAACATGTTGATTGGCAGGATGCTCTAAGTGAAAACCACCCGGTTGGTAAACCCGCTGATTAAAGTCATGGAACTCATCAAAAACATCAGCAATAGAATCACGAATACGATCATAACTCTCGATATACCAACGCCATTTGACTTGGCTGTCAGGCAAAGTGGCTGCTGCCATACGCGCCACAATGTCAGGTTCAGACAAAATATTGTCTGAGATTGGTGGATTGCGTCCTGCGGATAAATGGACATTACTCATAGAGTCTTCGACGGAAATTGCTTGTGGACCATGCACTTGCATATCAACTTCGGTACGTCCGAGACAAGGGAGCATCAATGCATCTTTGCCACACACCAAATGGCTTCGATTAAGTTTAGTGGTGATGTTTACGGTCAAATTACAGCGTCGAAGTGCTTCTTGTGTATAAGGTGTGTCTGGTGTAGCAACTGCAAAATTACCACCTAAACCAATAAAGACTTTTACCTCTCCTTCATACATCGCTTTAATGGTATCAACCACACCAAAGCCATGTTTGCGAGGAGATGTGATCCCAAACACACGGTCAATGCTATCTAACAACTTATCGCTTGGATTTTCATTAATACCCATCGTGCGATCACCTTGTACATTGCTGTGACCACGTACAGGACATAAACCTGAGCCCGAGCGACCAATATGCCCTCTAGCCAACATTAAGTTAGCAAGCATATGAATATTGGCAGTCCCATGACGATGTTGAGTGATGCCCATGCCCCAACAGAAAATTGCGGTTTTAGCATCTAAATACATTTTTGCAATCGATTCTAAATGCTCAGGTGAAAGCCCTGTATATTTATGGATTTGTTCCCAGTCCGTGCGATCAACTTCAGCTAACATTTCATCGAAACCAATCGTATTCATCGCAATAAAACTACGATCAAATACACTCGGTTTTCCTTGCGCTATCGCCTTTTTGTCCCATTCAGATAAATGCTTGAGCACCCCAAATAGTAGTGCATAATCTCCCCCAATTTTGGGCTGGAAATAATAACGACTGATCGGCGTACTACCATTGGTCATCATTTCCAACGGTGCTTGAGGATCTTGAAAACGTTCCAAGCCACGTTCTTTGATGGGATTAATGGCAATAATATTGCCGCCACGCTTTGAAACCTCTCTCAGCGTTGCCAACATTCGTGGATGATTGGTACCCGGATTATGACCAAAACTAAAGATCGCATCTGCTTGATCAAAGTCATCTAAGATAACCGTACCTTTTCCCAAACCAATTGAATCTTTTAAACCAACGCTCGTCGTCTCATGGCACATATTGGAACAATCAGGAAAATTATTGGTTCCAAAATTTCTTACAAAAAGTTGGTACAAAAAAGCGGCTTCGTTACTGGCACGACCAGAGGTATAAAATGCGGCTTGGTCTGGATGATCTAAAGCTTGTAAATGTTTGGCGATGAGCTGGAAAGCTTCATCCCAAGAAATTGCGACATATTTATCTGAGCTAGGATCGTAGCGCATCGGATCAGTTAAACGCCCAAGATCTTCTAGATAGAAATCACTCTGCTCTGCCAACCAACTGACCGTATGCTCTGCAAAAAACTCAGGTGTTACTGTTTTACTGGTTGCCTCAAAAGCAACTGCTTTGGCACCGTTTTCACAAAAATTAAATGCATGTGCATCTTTTTTTTCAGGCCATGCACAACCCGGACAATCAAAACCTGTTGGTTGATTAATATTGAGTAGTGTGATTGAACCTTTCTTTAGAATATCTTGCCTTTTGAGGTTACGGGCAACACTGAGCAATGCTCCCCAACCACCCGCAGGTTGGTTATACGGCTCAATTCTGGCAAAGCCATTATTTTCTTGCTTATGAATGGTTTGTTCTGAATTATCCATCTAGCTGCCCTCATGTGAGCTTTTCTCATTTCTACACAAGTAGAATTAACATGAAAGCAGCTTGCTTGACTATTCAAGTTTTGTCTGATTATTTTAACTGTTGAGCTTCAACATTTTTTTGCTGCTGTGAAGGCATATAATCAGGTTGATGACTTACTGCTAAAAAGAAGAACAGTAGGAATAAGCAACCTAGAAAAATACTAATTCCAACAGTAAGATACGGAAATTTTGATTGTGCTTGAGACATATAATCTCTCCTCTTTAAATCCTAAACTCAATGATGTGACAACTCATTTGTAGATAAAACTTTAAAGTTGGCACCATTTTGAATACGTGTTTGCATGTATTCGCCATAAACTGATAATTTTTCAAAGATATGTTCCGAATAAAACATATCCTCAATGAGATGCATTGCTTGCTGCTGGTTAAATTGACCAGTCTGAGCAATCAGCGACGTATTTAATTGAGAAAACAATACACAAAGATTTCGATGAAACTCATCTTTGGTTTTAAACAATAATTTCCGAGTATTAATCAAATCATCATTTACAACTGATCGCTGTTTATCCGCATAGATCACATGAATTTTAATTTCAAAATAATCTTGTAAGATGCAAAGCTGTACTTCATCGATACGCAAATATGTAATTAAAAACACTTCAGAAACGTCGGTTCTACACAAGGCCTTAATCAAACTCCGATACAAGAAATCTTCTTCATTTCTCGGCTGATCAACCAGATCGATATATAAGTTGAGGCTTTGTATCACCTCTTCAATTTTTAAATGAATACTTCGATCTGATTGATAATATTGATTCAGAATCTTAAATACAGACAGTGAGTACGAAGTGGTATAAATCACAGATTGATTTAAGTTGGCGATGATCAATGGCGCAAATAAGTACGCAAGATTATTGTCATTCTTAACAATTTGGGCTTGCGCAATATACACGACACGCGCTTTAGAAAAGTTTCTTAGTACTTTCGCTCTGAGTAGCGTCGCTTCTAAATTGACATATTCTAGACATAACTTGTGCTGTATCCATTCAGAAGGGTGCTGCTCTGGAAAAAGCCGTGTTATTGCATTGAGTTCTGGGGTTACAAACTTCATTGATGCCATCCAGCCGAATCAGTAGCTTGAGATCCAGCAACTTATTTTTTGAGTAATCTAACAAGCTGCTTGGTTGATGGCTTTATTGTGCAATGAATACAAATTGATAAGTAGCTACAGAGTTTTACTAAAAAAATATAACAGATCATTTCTTTTTCATTTATCTGTTATAAAATTATTTATATAAAAGGCATTACTCATAAACAGAAAAGTTTGATCTGGGTATTTTATGTATAAATCAGAACAGTTAGCACATCAGCTGAAACTTCTCATCGAAAATGGATCATGGGAACCCCATAGCAAATTGCCGTCCTTACGAGAACAAGTCCAACGATCTGGTTTTAGTCTCATTACAGTAATGAATGCTTATCAAGAACTAGAAGCACAGGGCTTAATTTATTCAAAAGAAAAATCGGGTTATTTCGTTGCTGAACAAAGTCATCAACATATTCCACAAGCCTCCACTGTGGTGTCATTAAATCCCAAAATTGAAATCAACTCGCTAGTATTTAAATATCTAAAGTCGATTCAGTCGGATCAAATCTGTCCCTTAGGATCAGCGTTTCCAGACAGCCAATTGCTCTATCCACCCAAATTAATTCAAATCATGGGACAGCTCTCTCGCAATCGGCAAAGTTATGATCAAACTTCCAATCTGCCACCGGGAAATTTTGCCTTAAGAAAACTGATTGCTCAGCGCTATTGTATGCAAGGCATACCAACCGATGCTGATGATATCGTTATCACATCTGGGGGCTTGGAAGCTTTAAATTTATCACTACAGACCATCACGCAACCTGGTGATTATATTCTGTTGCAGCAAACAATTTTCTATGGTGCATGGCAAGCGGCTGAACGTTTAGGTTTGAAGGTCATCACCCTGCCTGAACATCCCCTACATGGCTTTGATCTTGAGGCTTTTGAGCAAGTGATTCGAGATTATCCAATTAAAGTCTGTTGGTTCATGCTCAATGCTCATAACCCGATTGGCTTCACAGTCAGTAACGAGACTAAGTATAAAATTGCCAAGCTTTTACACGAGCACCAAATTCATTTAATCGAAGATGATGTCTATGAAGAGTTGTTCTATGGTGCTCAAAAACCACTGCCCATGAAATATTTTGATCAACAAAACTTTGTCTTACACTGTTCATCTTTCTCCAAGACCCTAGGCTCTGGCTTTCGTATAGGCTGGGTTTATGCAGGTAAGTTCTCAGAACACATCCAACATTTACAATTGATGAGTACTATTTCTGCGAATGCACTGATTCAAAATGCATTGGTTGAGTTCTTATCACATCATCATTATGAAAAGCATTTGAGAACGCTTAGACGTGCTCTAGAAAAGAATAAAAAGCAATTTTTTCAATATCTCAAACATCATTTACCCAAAGGCTGCAAAGTCTTTAACTACCCAAGTGGCTATTTTCTATGGATTCAACTGCCTGACAAAGTCAACAGTATGCAAATCTATGAACAGCTGATCCAACAACAGATTGGAATCGCGCCAAGTCCGCTCTTTAATGTACTACCTTCACATCAACACTTTATTCGAATGAATTGCTCTTTTGAATGGACAGTGCATATTCAATATGCAGTAGATCAATTTATTCAAGCTGTTCAAGATGCAATCTAGCCCAATCCCATAAAAAAACGCCCTTAAGCCATTTAGCTTAAGAGCGTTTTGATTCACCGAGTTATCAATTAACCAGGGAAAATACCACGTTCCATACGCGCTTTTAAGATACGCTCACAACCAAGAATAAATGCAGCTGTTCTAAGCGTACATACTTTCTCGTTTGCTGTCGTCCACACATCATTAATCGCTTGAATCATGAGTTTATCAAGACGTTCATTGATTTCTTCTTCTGACCAGAAGTAGCTCGACATATCTTGAACCCATTCAAAGTAAGAAACGGTTACACCACCCGCATTACAGATAACGTCAGGAACAACGGTGATACCACGTTGAACTAAAATATCATCTGCTTCTGGATAAGTTGGACCGTTTGCACCTTCAAGTACAAGTTTTGCAGTTAATTTTTGTGCGCGCTCAATAGTGATCTGGCCTTCTAAAGCAGCAGGAATTAAGATGTCCATCTCTACGTCCCAGAATGCTTCATCACTGATCGCTTGCGCACCAGCAAAACCACCCACACCTTGATTTGTTTTAAGATAAACTTTTAACTCTTCAAGGTTAATGCCTTCAGGATTATAAATCGTACCTGTATGGTCCTGGATGGTTACGATTTTAGATTTTGATTCAGCAAATAAATATGCTGCTTCACTACCTACATTACCAAAACCTTGCACCGCAATTTTCGCACCATCAAGTGGTAATTTAATCTTATCTGCAACTTGTTGACCTGTAATAAATACACCACGTCCCGTTGCTTTAATACGACCTAAAGAACCACCCAAATGTACAGGTTTGCCTGTTACAACACCTGTTACAGTATGACCTTGACCAGATGAATAAGTATCCATGATCCAACCCATTACGTTTGGATTGGTACCTACATCTGGAGCAGGAATATCTTTTTGAGGCCCAATGATATGACTGATTTCACTGGTATAACGACGTGTTAAACGCTCTAACTCACGTGGAGAAAGTTTACGTGGATCAACACGTACACCACCTTTTGCACCACCGAAAGGAAGATTTAAAACAGCAGTTTTAATCGTCATCCACGCTGAAAGTGCCATGACTTCATTTAGGTCAACATCTGGATGGAAACGGATACCACCTTTACCTGGACCACGCGATAGGTTGTGTTGTACACGATAGCCTTCAAAATGCTGGATCGTACCATCATCCATTACAATTGGCACATCCACGATAAGCGCACGTTTTGGACGCTTAAGCGTGTCAATATAGTCTTTTAAATGTTCTAAGTGAGGAGCAACACGATCGATTTGCTCGAGGTAGGTTGACCATGGACCGTTATTTTGAGAGATATAAGATAAATTAGACATTTTTGCCTTATCCTTTTGATAAGTTCACGTGAACCATCAATCAAATATATAGTTAAAAATTATATAAGCGGCTAATTTGGCAGTTCTGCTATCCAAATCGAACCGTGGATTACATTCAGCCACATCAAAAACTTTAATTTTGCCGGTTTCCTTAATGGCTTCTAATAATGGATCAAATACCGATAAATCAACTCCTTTTACCGCCGGTGCGCTTACACCCGGCGCAATGCTAGCACTAAATACATCAAGGTCAACTGTAATATACAAATAGTCAACTTTTCCGATAAATTTTTGTATTTTTAAGATTATATTTTCGACATTTTTCTGTTGTAATTCATTATCGTAAATATAAGTACTGTTCAAACGATCTGCTGTTTCAAACAAAATTTTGGTATTTGAATGCTTCGCCACACCAATGCATAGATAATGAAATTCTTGCTGATGTTGTGCTGATAATGTTGCTGCATTGAGAAAAGGCGTGCCTGAAGTGACTTGCTCTGCTTCACGAAGATCAAAATGGGCATCGAAATTGATAATTCCAATCTTTTTATTTGGCTCGTGATTTTGAATATATTGAAACAAACCTGAAAAACTACCAAAAGCAACCTCATGCCCACCGCCTAAGACGATCGGTTTCATGCCCTGTTTCAAACAACGTTCAACCTGATCAGCCAATTCAGCCTGTGCGGTCTCCAACTTACCACTATCACAAACGACGGTTCCAAGATCAGCAATTGTGACAGGTTGGTGCACAGGTAAATTCGCCAATTGCGCACGAATCAGATCTGGCGCATCCGCAGCACCGACACGACCTTTATTTCGCTTTACGCCTTCATCTGAACTAAAGCCAATGAATGCATATGTGGCGTGTTGACTGGTATTGACCACCTGATGGATACGTAAATGTGCCTCACCTTCTCCATCATTTCTTCCTTGCCACTTAAATGAATGATCCATAATTAATATCGCTACTTAAATGTTATGCACTTAGCTGATCGAAATTTCAGTACCGTGTCGTACGATTCTTTTGCTTAAATCACCGCCGAGCCAATACACAATTTCAGAAGGGTGCTCAATATCCCATGCAATAAAATCCGCATATTTTCCCTGTTCTAAGCTGCCGTGTGTTGCCTGTAAACCTAATGCATGAGCGGCATGAATCGTGACACCCGCCAAGGCTTGTTCAGGCGTTAAACGAAACAAAGTACTGCCCATATTCAACATCAAACGTAAGGACAAAGCTGGTGAAGTTCCTGGATTCAAATCGCTAGATAATGCAATCCGAACACCATGCTTATGCAGGCTTTCTAATGGCGGAAGTTGGGTTTCTCTCAAAAAATAAAATGCACCGGGCAATAGCACAGCAACCGTTCCAGTCTCAGCCATTGCCTTAACATCATCTTCCGTCATGAACTCTAAGTGATCAGCAGATAATGCATGGTAACGTGCAGCTAAACTTGAACCACCCAATGAAGAAAGCTGTTCTGCATGCAATTTAATTGGAAGATTTAATGTTTTCGCTGTTTTAAATACACGCTCAACTTGTTCAGGTGAAAATGCTAAATACTCACAGAACGCATCAACAGCATCGACAAGCCCTTCTTGATGCAGTTTGGGCAACATTTCTGTACAAATATGCTCAATATAGGCATCACCTTGATCTTTAAATTCAGGCGGCAATGCATGTGCAGCTAAGCACGTGCTTTTCACAGTCATAGGTAATGTTTGTGCAATCTGACGAATGACACGCAACATTTTCCGTTCATTTTCATAATCCAAGCCATAACCTGACTTGATTTCAATGGTCGTCACACCTTCTTTTAACATGCAACGAATACGTTTTAGCGCTGATTCAAGTAACTGCGCTTCAGTTGCTTCACGGGTTGCCCGCACAGTACTGGCGATCCCACCACCATTTGCAGCAATCTCCGCATAGCTCACACCTTGTAAACGTTGTTCGAACTCAACACTACGATTCCCCCCAAAAACACTATGGGTATGACAATCGATCATGCCAGGCGTGACCCATGCACCATTGAGATCAATAGATTCTTCAAACTCTAGTTGAGGTACATCTTTTTCTAAACCGATCCAATCAATATGCTTTCCATCTGTCACCATGGCTGCATTTTCTATACTGGAATATTGTCCATTTTGCATCGTGGCAATATGACAGTTTTTCCAAAGCTTTTTCATGCATTTATCCTCAAATAGCCCAAGCATTAACTACTTAGGCTATTTTGTCTTTCATGTTCTAGTTCTATTGATTAAGCTTTAACTAAACTCGGTAACAAATTTGGGAGAATGAGCTCATTCAAACAACCACTTGCGAGTAACTCACTTGCTTGTTCAATATCAGGAGCAAAAAAACGATCTTCACTGTAATACGGCACTTGATCACGCAACACTTTACGCGCACGTTCAAGTTTCGGAGAGCTTTTTAAACCTTCACGGAAATCAAGACCTTGACAGGCACCTAACCACTCCACTGCCAAGATGCCACGAACATTATCAGCCATATACCATAAACGTTTGCCTGCATTTGGTGCCATAGAAACATGGTCTTCTTGGTTTGCTGAAGTTGGCAAACTATCTACACTTGCAGGATGCGCTAAAGCTTTGTTGTCACTTGCCAAAGCTGCGGCTGTGACTTGAGCAATCATAAATCCTGAATTGACCCCACCATTGGCAACTAAGAACGGTGGAAGCTGTGACATATGGCGGTCCATCATCATCGAAATACGACGTTCAGACAGTGAACCAATTTCTGCAATTGCCAATGCCAAATTATCTGCTGCCATCGCAACAGGCTCAGCATGGAAATTACCACCTGAAATCACATCACCTTCAGCAGCGAAAACCAGTGGATTATCCGACACAGCATTTGATTCAATTTCTAATACTTCCGCTGCTTGACGAATTTGGGTCAAACAAGCACCCATCACTTGAGGTTGGCAACGCAGTGAATATGGATCTTGAACTTTGCTGCAATCTTCATGTGAGTGGGCAATTTCACTTGAGTCAGTCAATAAGTCACGATAAGCCGCAGCAACATCGATTTGCCCACGTTGACCACGTGCTTCATGGATACGAGCATCAAATGGTGCACGTGAACCCAACATTGCTTCAACGCTTAAACCACCACAAACCGTAGCTGCTGCAAATAAATCTTCTGCTTCAAATAAACCACGTAACGCATACGCTGTTGATACTTGTGTACCATTTAATAAGGCCAAACCTTCTTTAGCCGCAAGAGAGATTGGTTCTAAACCAGCCGCTTTTAGTGCATCAACAGCAGATAGCCACTCACCTTTATAGCGAGCTTTACCCTCACCTAATAAAACCAATGACATGTGTGCTAATGGGGCTAAATCACCTGAAGCACCAACCGATCCTTTGAGTGGAATATGTGGATAGACTTCCGCATTGATCAACGCAATAATGGCATCAATTACTTTACGGCGAATACCTGAGAAACCACGTGCCAAGCTGTTTGCTTTGAGCAACATGATTAAACGAACCATTGCATCATCTAATGGCTCGCCAACCCCTGCAGCGTGCGAAAGAACCAATGAACGTTGTAGTTTCTCTAAATCTTCAGGCGCAATTTTCGTTGAGGCAAGCAAGCCAAAGCCTGTATTAATCCCGTAGGCAGTACGACCTTCATTGACAATTTTTTCCACGCAAGCAACGCTGGCCTCTATCGCAGCCGATGCACTTTCATCAAGTTTAACTTTAATCGGATTTAAATAAGCTTGGCGAAGATCTGCTAGCGTTAATTTGCCGGGTTGAATGAGAAGTTCCATGATTGGTGTCCTATTTTGAACTATATTGTTCTCTTACAGCGCCTCTTACACAATTGCAAAAAACGCCGTAAATGTGATTGAGTGATTTTTTATTGAGTAATCATTGGCAAGTTCAAACCTTGCTCTTTAGCACAATCAATCGCAATGTCATAACCTGCATCTGCATGACGCATCACTCCTGTTGCAGGGTCATTGGTCAATACACGTGCAATACGTGCTGCTGCTTCATCAGTACCATCACATACAATCACGACACCAGAGTGTTGAGAGAACCCCATACCTACACCACCACCATGATGCAGCGATACCCAAGTTGCGCCACCTGCGGTGTTCAAGAGCGCATTTAATAATGGCCAATCTGATACTGCATCTGAACCATCTTGCATCGCTTCTGTTTCACGATTCGGACTTGATACTGAACCTGAATCTAAATGATCACGACCAATGACGATCGGCGCAGAAAGTTCACCACTGCGAACCATTTCATTAAAAGCTAAACCGAGTTTTGCACGTAAACCTAAACCGACCCAACAAATACGTGCTGGTAGACCTTGGAAGCTAATACGTTCACGCGCCATATCCAACCAACGATGCAAATGCTCATCATCAGGGATTAACTCTTTTACTTTTGCATCTGTTTTATAGATATCTTCTGGATCACCAGACAATGCAACCCAACGGAATGGACCTACACCACGACAGAACAATGGACGAATATAAGCAGGAACAAAACCTGGGAAATCAAAAGCGTTCGCAACACCTTCTTCTTGTGCCATTTGACGAATGTTATTGCCATAGTCAAATGTTGGCACACCCATTTTTTGGAAATCAAGCATCGCTTGGACATGCTTTGCCATAGATTGTTTAGCCGCTTTTACCACAACTTCTGGTTCAGTTTTAGCACGCTCACGGTACTCTTCCCATGTCCAACCCACTGGCAAATAACCATTAAGTGGATCATGTGCACTGGTTTGGTCAGTGACCATATCAGGACGTACACCGCGACGAACTAATTCAGGTAAAATTTCTGCTGCATTACCATGCAATGCGATCGAAACAGCTTTACCTTCTTTGGTGTATTTTTCAATACGTGCGAGCGCATCATCTAAATCTGTTGCTTGCTCATCAACATAACGCGTACGTAAACGGAAATCGATACTAGTTTGTTGGCATTCAATATTCAGTGAACAAGCACCTGCCAATGTTGCTGCTAATGGTTGAGCACCACCCATACCACCTAAACCAGCAGTGAGTACCCAACGACCTGTTAAATCACCGTTGTAATGTTGACGACCTGCTTCTACAAAAGTTTCGTATGTACCTTGTACGATGCCTTGGCTACCAATGTAGATCCATGAACCTGCTGTCATTTGACCGTACATCGCCAAACCTTTTGCATCTAGCTCATTGAAATGTTCCCAATTCGCCCAATGCGGAACCAAATTCGAGTTCGCAATCAGAACACGTGGCGCATCTTTATGGGTTTTGAACACGCCGACAGGTTTCCCTGATTGAACCAATAGGGTTTCATCCGCTTCGAGTGTTTTTAATGTTTCAACGATCTTATCAAAGCATTCCCAATTACGTGCTGCTCGTCCAATCCCACCGTAAACAACAAGCTCTTTCGGATTTTCTGCAACATCAGGGTCAAGATTATTCATCAGCATGCGTAACGGCGCTTCAGTTAACCAACTTTTAGCACTGAGCTGTGTACCACGTGGTGCGCGAATTTCTACGTCACGAAATTTTGTTGTCGTTGTCACGATGAGACTCCTTTCGATGGAATTTGGTTAGCAAATTAAACTGCTCTTTACGATATAGCATGTATTAACTTGTATATACATCTATATACTACACAAAACTTTTAACTTGAAAAGATGCATTTCATTCCATTTCTAAAAATAAATCTCAAGCATATGAAATAAAATAATTTATTTTTTATTCGACAACAAAAAACCCATACAACTACAATTTGTATGGGTTTTAAAAAAGAGAGATAAAATTAGACTTTTTCAGTGCTATTAGACAAGCATGTTGTATATTTTGCTGACTAAAAGCGATATTTTTCAAGTATTTCCAATGAGATTAGAAAGATGAAATCATTGCGTAAACTTACCTTCCAGATAATAACGACTACCCGGATAAATCAAACGCGCACTGGAAATCAGTTGTTTATTTGACCATGTACGACGGCGAATCAATAGGCAAGGCTCGGTTTTATTAATCTTCAACCATTTACATTCTTGAGCCGAAGCTAAAATCGCCGTAACCACATGCTCACCCTCGGTTACAGGTGCTTTTGACATCAAATATGCATTCGGTGTAATCGCTGTAAAATCTTGTGCTAAATAATCTGGTATCAGCACCGGATCGACTAAACGATCTTCTATTTGTACAGGCACATCATTTTCATAATGCACAATAATCGAATGAAATAGCTTTTGCCCTTCACGCATCTGCATTAACACACTCTGCTCTGCATCAGCTTGAATTTGCTCTAACACTAACACTTCTGCACGATGCTTATGATTTCGAGCGATAATCTCTTCGGCAATATTATTCACGTGAAATAAAGCTGTTCGCCCTTGTCCTTCCGCAACAAAAGACCCTACACCTTGTATACGTACCAGCAAGCCTTCACTAGTCAACTCACGCAAAGCGCGGTTGACTGTCATACGACTGCAACCAAGCAAATTGACTAGTTCACTCTCGGATGGAATCTTTTTATTGACTGTCCATGTGCCTTCATAGATTTTTTGTGAAATCATTTGCTTTACACGTAAATATAAAGGAACAGGACTATCTTCCCCGAGTGATAAATCCAAATCGTTCTGCTTGGATGTTCTTGACATTGACTAAAACTCATACAAAATACTTTCAGCTATTGTATATGGATTAGTGTCAATTTGTATATACAAGCTTATACAATTAGAATCCCACTTTTAAATAATATGGAATTTTGTTCACTTGAATTCTTGAGTTGATAAACTCGTAAGCTAAACGGTATAGCGCTTACTCAATCCCCAATCTGCCAATATACGACGATACATGGTTGAAGAGCGATCAGCTTCAAAATGTGCTTCCATGGTAATATCTACAGGTAATTCTTCAGGTTTTTGAGACTCTACCATCTCTTGATCTTCTGCAAAAATTTGTGCATTAAAGTCATAAACAGCTTGCAAATCCCCAGTGGTATCAAAGTTACGTGTTAGTGGTACAAACAATCGAGTTTTATTATGTGAGATTGGGCAACAGGCATTTAAAATCTTTAATACACCATCATTTGGAAAATGAATCGTCAATACTGCTGAAAATGGTGGATAAACATCAAAAATCCGCTCCCAAAGGAAATCATCAGGCGCTAAATGTTGCATCCCATGTGGATAATTACTGACGTTACTGACATATTCAGTATGTAACCCATAATCGGTGCGTTCAGTCGAATACTTCGGAACGACAGGATTCTCTCTGTCCGCAAATGCATTGTGATGCACCCAAGCAAAATGCGCCACATCAATAAAACCCTCTAATTGACGACCACTTGAACCAGCAATATCAACATATGGAGGTAAAATTTCTTGGTGTTCTTCTGTATCCCATGTATCCAGTACTGGGAAATTTGCCGAGCTTTCGTCTCGTCCTAAAATACTCGTCCATACCAAACCATATTTTATGACCACAGGAAATTTGGTTAAGGAAAAACGATCAGAAATTTTGGTTAGATCAGGCTGTGCAGGAATTTTTATGCATTTACCTTGTTCATTGAAATGCAAACCGTGATAAGGACAAATAATTGTTTCACCTTCAACCCAACCCTTGCTTAACGGTACACCTCGATGTGGGCAAATATCACGTACCAAATGAATATTTCCCTTTTCAGTTTTATAAATCGCCATATTCAGATCAAGTAACGTGACTTGCTGTGGCTTAGTCGTTACATCTTCAACTCGTGCTACGGGATACCAATGTTGAGCCAATATATGCCAATCCTGATCGTCAAACTGACTGTGACAAGGTTTATTTGGAAGATTGATTAAAGGAATTGCATTCATGTTTTGCTCTCTTTCTGCTAAAGATCACGGATCGATATGGCTTAAATGCAGTGTGGAACAGAACATTTTTTTCGTCTATTAGAATGAATTTGATCATTCATTCTAAAAATTAGAACAGTAACGGCACTAAAATTGCTTTTGTTTAAATACTTATTTTTTATAAAACGTACATGTAATGGCATTACCCTTTTCTCGCTTCGCTGAATATTTTATTGCAGTCGCCAAAACCGGTAGTTTAAGAAAAGCAGCGGATCAGCTTTTTATTTCAGTTTCAGCGGTACATCGTCAGATCGTTTTAGCTGAAGAGGAACTTGGTGTAGCTTTATTTGAACGCCTGCCAAATGGCTTAAAACTAACTTTGGCCGGTGAGTTGCTATATGCAGATTTGCGAAGTTGGCAAAAAGACTTTCAAATGACACAAAAGCGCTTGAATGAAATCCAAGGCTTACAGAGAGGTTCAATTGATTTTGGTGTCATTTCCGCGCTCAGTGAAAGTTTTGTCACGGATGTTATTCAATCCATTCATCAAGATTATCCTTGGATTAATTTCAATATTCGCGTGTTAGATAGCGACTATGTTGCTGATCTCGTAATTAATGCAGAACTCGATTTTGGTTTAATCCTCAATCCAAAACATCAGCATCAATTGCAAGTCAGCTCATTTATTGAAATGCCACTCGGTTTTGTCATTCCCAAACAACATCCCTTAGCAAACAAAGAAAAAATCTATTTCTCGGATACACTGGAATTCAACCATATCATCGCTGCTGCACCGTTGATTATTCATGATCATGTGATGGCTTTATATAAGAAACATGATTTTAATCCTCCCCATCAAATTGAATGCAACGATATTCGTATGATGCTGTCATTGCTTAGAAACAGTCTAGGCATTGGTATCATGAGTTATCTAGATGCCTATGCTTTTATTGAAAATGGTGAATTTGAATTCAGAACGATTCACGAAAATGGATTACATCCGATTACCCTTGCCTTGTGTGTTGCACCAAAACGGCAACTCTCACGAATATCACAAATTATGATGAATCAAATCATTGAACACATGGAAGCACTAAAATTGCGCATGATAAAGATTACCCAGCAAATAAACTCGATTAACGCACCAAAATAAAACACACAAACATATGATTTATATTATTTTATTGTTTGACACCCAAACAATCCATCGAGTAATTTAATGAGAAGTTTCACATTTCCATCTTCTTAGGCAAACCCATGACACTCATAGATCAAACTAACCATGTCACCCATGATTATCCTCGAGATATGCTAGGTTATGCCAATCATCCTCCACATGCTCAGTGGCCAAATCAAGCCAAAATTGCCGTTCAGTTTGTATTGAATTATGAAGAAGGTGGAGAAAAACACATTTTGCATGGTGATGATGGTTCAGAGCAGTTCCTTTCTGAAATTAGCGGTGCTGAAAGTTATCCTGCACGTCACCTTTCTATGGATTCCATCTACGAGTATGGTTCACGTGTCGGGTTTTGGCGAATTCAACAGGAGTTTGCCAAACGTCATTTACCTATGACGATTTTTGGTGTTGCGATGGCATTACAAAGAAATCCTTTAGTGGTTGAAGCAATCAAACAAAATCACTATGACGTTGTTTCGCATGGTTTACGTTGGATTCATTATCAAAATGTAGATATTGAAACCGAGAAAGCACATATGGCTGAAGCCATGCAAATTTTAAAAGATTTATTTGGGGAATATCCAACAGGTTGGTATACAGGGCGTGATAGTCCCAATACCCGTCAACTCTTGGCTGACTATGATCAGATTCAGTATGACAGTGATTATTATGGGGATGATCTACCTTTTTGGACAACACTATCAAAAGAGAATGGTGAAACTCGTCCACATCTCATTATTCCATATACGCTTGATACGAATGATATGAAGTTCGCCTCTCCGACTGGTTTCAATCGTAGTGAAGATTTTTTTGAGTATTTAAAAGATGCTTTTGATGTGCTGTATGCTGAAGGAGCGACTTCACCGAAAATGTTATCTATCGGGATGCATTGTCGAATTCTAGGTCGCCCTGCCCGTTTTAAAGCATTACAGCGCTTTTTGGATTATGTGCAAAATCATGATCGGGTATGGATTTGTACTCGTCAGCAAATTGCGGAACATTGGTATAAATATCATCCTTATCCGGATGATATAACTTAAAAACCATCTAAGTATTTTTGCGTATATAAGTAAAGTTTTAACTATTATTTACTATTGTGGTTGGCGGCATGAATGCCGCCGTTGAGCTGTGGCATCAAGGATGTGCCATCAGCTCAACAAAGCGGTTTTGTTACTTTTGCCCAGTCAAAAGTAAGGCTAAAGCTTATACAAGAATAATTCGTCTTTGGATCAATTAAAAACTAATGCCAATGTATACAATTTAAGAACCCAGCAATAGAAAAATAATTAAAATTACTTTTTCATCAAACTCAAGCTATTTTTGCCATCTCCATACTCCGCTGCTGTAACAGCTTTACTGATTGTTTCGCTTGCGAAGCCAGCTCCATCATATCAACATCAGGAATTTGGTCATTTTCCACCACCATTTTACCTGCAATAAACATCGCTTTAATATACGCGCGACCACCACTTGCAATAGGACCAATCGCCATATCGTGTAAGCCCAAATAACGAGGATCATCCAAACGATACAAGACCAAATCCGCTTGTTGACCGATCTCAATCGTACCGACTTGATCTAAACTGAGAACTTTTGCACCACCGACAGTTCCCCAGCGAATAATATCTTCAATACTTGCCGCATCAGCACCGCCCTCAAACATCCCACCTTCATATTGTGGCTTTGCCAACATACCTTTTCTCGCACGTTGTAATAACCATGCGGCATGCGTTTCAGACAACATATCAGCAGCCTCGTTGGACGCCGCACCGTCAACACCAATCGAAATTGTCATGCCAGCTTTTTCTAAACTTACCAAATCAGCGATACCACTGCCTAAACGTGCATTACTTTGAGGACAATGTGCAACTCCTGTTTTTGTTTGACCCAAAATCTGGATTTCTTCTGGTAATAGCTTCACCAAATGAGCAAACCAAACATCATTGCCCACCCAATCATTTTCAGCACAATATTGCACAGGTGTCATATTAAATTTAGCTTTTGCTGCGTCCAAATAGTCTACCGTTTCAGATAAATGACTATGCATACCAATACCAAGCCTTCTAGCAATTTTTGCACTTTCTCTAAATTGTTCTGGTGTCATGGAATGTAAAGTTGATGTGGGGGCCATTACAATTTTTCTAAAAGAGTTGCCTTCTGATTGATGATATAAATGAACTAACCGCTCTATGTCAGCCATATAGGCATCAAATTTTTCTGGACGTAATGCTTGTGGTAAATCACTTTCTAAACCACGTGTAAGCGTTGCACCACCACGACATAATACAAAACGCATGCCGAGCTTTTCGGCTTCATCAAATAAAATAGCAGCACCATCAAACGGCATTTTTGGCCAATATAAATAATGGTGATCCGCAACTGTTGCACAACCTGAGCGTAGTAACTCAATTAAACCTATACGCACTGCGATTCGAAATGTCATTTCATCAAATGCACCACGAAAACGATACGGTGTAGTCGCGAGCCATGAACTTAAATTTTGATTTAAACCCTGAGGCTCTCCTTTTAATAAAGACTGAAATAAATGGTGGTGGGTATTTACCCATGCAGGATAAATAACACAATCTTTCGCATTTACTACCTGTTCATTTTCATACTCAGCCAATTGTCCAATTTCAGTAATTACTCCAGCTTGGATACGAATGTCTGGCGCAGAAGATCGAGCAGCAGTACCTGATAAACCAGTCAAAATAGCATGGGCATTTTTAATCAAATAACTATTATTCATCATACTTGTTCACTCTCATGCCATTTACGAAGAAATACACGACTTAATAAAGACATCAATACAAACAGCCCTAAGCCTGTACAAGTAATGAGAAACAGTGCAGCAAACATTAAAGGTAAATCTAGTTGGAATCCTGCCTGTAAAATTTGATAGGCTAAACCTGCACTTGTACCGCCAGCACCTGCAACGAACTCGGAAACTACCGCTCCTATAAGCGCTAAACCACATGAAATCCGTAGGCCACCAAAGAAATAAGGCAACGCATTCGGCACACGTAGGCGCATCAGAATTTGCCAACGACTGGCTTTATTAATCTGAAAAAGATTAAGTAGCCCTTTATTGACACTACGTAGACCTAAAGTTGTGTTGGTGAGTATTGGGAAAACAGCGACTAACATGGCGCATACCACCAATGCCAAAGTGGTATTTTGAATCCAAATAATCACTAAAGGTGCAATCGCCACGATCGGAGTCACCTGAAATAAAATGGCATAAGGCATAAAACATGCTTCTACAACACGACTTTGTACAAATAGAAAAGCAATTAAAGTTCCAATAATCACTGCACAAGCAAAAGCAAGTAATGTGATCTTTAACGTCACCCATAAACTACCAAACAACAGCGAAGATTGATTCATCAGTGCCATCACAATATCACTTGGCTTTGGTACAACATAAACGGGAACTTCTAATTGCTGAAAACTCAATTGCCATGTGAGTAATAAGAAGCAGCCAAGCATGAATGGCGCTGCAATACGTTGCATAACAGGATGTTGTATTAAAGGTTTAACCATGATCATGCCCTCCGTTTGCTTGAGCCAACAAAGCAGAAAAATGTGCACATTGTTTAATAAACGCATCAGATGTTCTAAAAGATTCATCTCGATGATATGGTCCATCCACTTCTAAATCTGCGATTACTCGACCAGGTCTTGCACCCATCACGATCACTCTAGAAGACAAATACACTGCTTCGTAAATACTATGAGTAACAAAAACAACGGTTAAATCGCGTTCAGACCAAAGTTTTCGGATATCACTATCGAGTTTATGTCGAGTAAACTCATCTAAAGCTCCAAAGGGTTCATCCATGAGTAATAAATCTGGCTCTGTCACTAATGCACGAGCAAGAGAAGCGCGCATTTGCATTCCTCCTGAAAGTTCACGCGGATAAGCTTTCGCAAATTGCTCTAATCCTACTGCTTTCAAAGCATCAGATACTTTGGAGGAACTTTTCGACTTAGCAATGTGTTGTAAATCAAGTGGCAGACGTACATTTTCCTCAATCGTTGCCCAAGGCATAAGTGTGGCTTCTTGGAATACCATTGCCATTTTGCATTGTGATTGAATATCCGCCTTACCATTCCAGCGAACTTGCCCCGCTGAGGGTTGCTCAAGATCAGCAAACATCTTCAGTAATGTGCTTTTCCCACAGCCCGATGGTCCAAGTAGAGAAACAATTTCACCTCGTGCAATATCTAGATCAAGTCGCTGTAAAGCATGTGTGCCGTTTGGATAGGTTTTTTCGGCTCCACGCACCATAATCATTGGCGTAACAAAATTTGATGTAGTCGGAATATCTACAGATAAAACTGAATTCATGCGGTTTCCCCTTGAGACGAATGTCTGATTTTCTAACCTACTGATGTAATTGTTATTTACTTACAGGATTGAACTGTGTGGTATAAGCCGCTTTCCAATTAGTTTTAGTATTGAGCAAACCTGCATTTACCATAAAATCACGCGTTGCTTTCCAACGCGCGTCTGTCATCACGCCAATCCCTCGAGTTTTGGCATCTCCGCCATCAATCAATTTTCGTTTTTTCATTTGATCAACTGCAAAAGCCAATAGATCATCATTCATATTGGGATTTTCTTTTTTTATCATCGCATTGCCTAAACGAGGATCGGCTAGGTAGTTTTTCCAACCTTCCATAGAAGCCTGTACGAAACGTTTTAAAACATCGGGTTTTGCTTGAATGACATCATTTCGAGTCACAAGAATTCCACCATAGGCTGGGTATCCAGCATCAGCGAATAAGAAAAAATTACTCGAAGGTTCAGCCTTTTTTGCTTGAAACACCTCTGAGGTTGCATAGGCTTGTTGAGCTACATTTTTACTTGCTAAAAATGGTTGCATATTGAAAGTATAAGGACGAGCCTGAGCTGCATTTAAATTATATTTTTCTCTTAACCAAGGCCACCAGCTTGCTTGTCCGCTGGTAGATACAAGAATTGTTTTTCCTTTCAAATCTGCCAAAGATTTCACATCGCTGTGAGTCAAAATACCTTGTGGATCAAATTGAAATGGTGCAGCAATTGCCTTGATCGGAAAATTACTTTCTATACCTTTTAATACTTGGAGATCATAATTAATAATAATATCTGCACGTTTAGAAAGTAATAACGTCATATTATTGACTTGTGGGCCACCGATTTTAATATCGACATCTAGCCCATATTTTTTATAGATTCCTTGTGCTAAAGCTTGATAATAACCACCTTGCTCTGCTTGTGCATACCATGTGGTTTGTAAAACTAATTTGTCGGCAGCTTGAGTAAATGAACTGAATAGTAATGCGCTCGCAATGACAGCTAATCGCCCTTTGCCTACATAGTGCTGAATTTTCATAAGTAAGACCCCTAAATATGTTTGAACTCATTTCACTGTTCTTTTAGGGGAATAAAAATCGAATGTAAAAAGGCACACAGATTCTCTCAAAGCCCTGAAATGACTTTGTCCCCAAAAGAGGAACAGCTAACGCTGTAGAGCAATGTCCCATGTGTAATACACACTAACCGCTTATACTCAGTTATGATTTAGCAAACACCATGCCAGCATTTATTTAATCGATATATTTCATAAAGATAGGCTAATATTTTTTCTTTTAATTTCACATCAGCCATCTATTTTGTATTAACATTACTTTTAATTTTGAATAATTTTAGATAGACAAATAAAATGCACCATTTTTAAACCATAACATGCACAAAAAAGGATCAAATATTAAACTATAATTTTAGACATTCAAATATTCTGTATTGGTCAATATTATTTCTCATATTTTATATACATCAAGGTCATAAATTAATCTCTTTTTAGATTGGTATAAAAAATGCTTATATTGATTTGTCGGAGTAGAAGCGTTCAGCATATATTTAAACAATATATGTGGGTCATTGCTCAGAAATAAGCTCACATTCTATTTATTTAGGATGTGTTGCTCTTTTTTGAAAAAATGACCCAGTCGCCTTTCATTCAATTTGATTGGGTCATGGTTTATTCAACAATTGAGGTGAAATATGAATAGCGCGAACATGACCAATTTAGCTGAAAATAATTACAGTTTAGAAGAGCTGCAAAAAGAAGCACGTATGGGGGCTTTGGGTCAAGAAACTTTTGAAAGAGAAGTTCGTATCATTGATCTTTCCAACTTTGAAGATCGTAAATATGAAATTGCAGAACAGCTTTGGTCTGCGGCAACTGATATTGGTTTTTTTCAAGTTTCAAATCACGGGATTAATTTAGAACAAATTCAAAATGCTTTTGAAATGACAAAAAAGTTTTTTGAGCTACCTACACATATCAAATCCCAATACCCTTTGAATCGAAATGCTGGCTGGGAAAGTAAAGCTCAAATTCGCCCATCTACAAGTACGCCCGATCAGAAAGAATCCTATCAAATTACGCGCCCAAGAATGATGGGGTTGTATCCCAGCGAACAAGAATTACCAACATTTAAGACCACAATGCTTGAGTTTGAAAAAGCATGCTGGCAAGTGGGTATGAAAATATTATCTTGCTTTGCTTACAAACTTGGATTCGCAGATAATTTCTTTACGCTAGCACATGATCCTGATCAAGAAACTTATCAAAGTACACTCCGGATGCTGCACTATTATGCAATTGATCCAGCCATCAAAGATCAACTGGGGTTATGGCGTGCTGGTGCACATACCGATTTTGATTGCTTAACCTTACTATTTCAGCGCAAAGGCCAAGGTGGTCTGCAAGTTTGTCCTGGTAAAGACATGGACCAACAACAATGGACAAGTATTGAACCGCGTGATGATGTAATCACTTGTAATATTGGTGATATGTTGATGCGCTGGAGTGATGATCAACTTCCATCAAATTTTCATCGCGTTAAAAATCCTGAAGCCCATGAATATCAAGGCGCACGTTATAGTTTGGCATTCTTCTGTCAAGCCAATGAAGATGTGATCATCGAAAGTCCGCAAAAGAAATATCCAGCAATCACGGCAAAGGAATATCTAAAACAAAGAATTAGTGCAAATTTTAAAGGGAAATATTAAGTAACTTTGCGGTCAGAGACTTGAAATCTCTGACTGTTTCTGTTCAATAATCCACTTCGGTTCAACCAGATGATGTACATCACAATTTTGTCCACCACCAATACGATCCACCACTAAAAAATCACTTTCAGCTTCTAAAGTAATTAATGGATGATGCCAAACCCCTTGGCGATAGGTAATACCCTGCTTACCATTACTTAGAAAGGCATAGATTTGCTGTTCATCTGGTTGTGAGTGATCCAAAGGTAAAGCCACAATAATGATAAATTTTTGTTGTTGTAATGGAATGAACGATTGTGAGCCGTAAGGATGACGTTCAAGCATAACTATTTTAAACGGAATCTGTGTTGCACATAAGTTATGAAAAATACTCATCCCCACAGTAACGTGATCACCAGTAATTTGAGCAACTGATAATGCATGATAGCGCTGCGTTAAACCTTGGTTAATCGAAAAAAAATCATGATTTTCTTTTTCAATCACATCACCAAAAGCGGAAAAACTCTCTTGAGTTAAAGGCTGAATTTGGATGTTTTTTCTCATATATTGAACTTCACTTTATTTTAGCAGAACGAAACTTCGTAGATTGTTCTTCTCTAATCCAATGCATAATGAACATTTGCTATCGAGCTAGGCGGCATGGATGCCGCCCGTTAGGCTGTGGCATCAAGGATGTGCCATCAGCCTAACAAAAGATTTTTGTTACTTTTGATCTTTCAAAAGTAAGCAAATACCAATTTAAAAATGATCTGTTTTATCAAAACTTATATGACCATGCTCATTACTGAAGAAACAATTTCATTCTGTGATTTTGCCCCACAAGCGAATCCGACTAATTCCACCATCTGGGATCATATTGACACGAATATAGTTCACTTTTTGATGCTGCAAAATTTCGGCAATATATGCATGAATCGCATCCATTGATAACGGTTGCTGCTCTAACACAAAAGGCCAAAACATACTCTGAGGAATCAACTGAGCATCCGTAGCATCCTCAACATAAGCAGCTTGTATCGAACAAAAAGCAGGAAAATTACCCTTAAAATGTGCTGTATCAATTTCTATTTTTTCTACGTGCCCCGCTTGACCTAAGGCAATAACGCACCAGTCAAAACCAGGTTCACGACGGCGCTTGGTTTCCCAACCATCTCCCATATTGATGCCGCGATCTGGGCTGAGTAAATTATTCGGATGCCCATAGTGCGCATCACTAAATGCAACAATACGCCCTCCATTTTTCAAACCAATCAGATCAATTTGTTGGGTTGAATCTATATTTTCCAGTACAACATTGCCATAAACACGTAAACGAGCAACACCGCCATCAGGGAAAATATTAAGTCGAATGTGGCTGATTTTATGTACTTCACAACTAAAAAAATGATGATGATCTGGAGACAAAACCGAGTTTTCTAACAATGGAATCCAAGTGATATTTTCCAGTTGATCATCAGGTGCATAACACCCTTCAATCGATGCAGAAGCAGGATAATTCCCTGTGAAAAAAGAAGTATCGAGATCAAAACCTGAAACTTTTCCAGTTACACCCAAACGCACAATACACCAATCGTATCCTGCTTCACGCTTACGACGTGTTTCCCATCCATCCATCCATTTCCCATGATCATCGAACTTGCCTTCGATGAATTTTGCAGGTTCTGGTTGTAACATTCTTTCCGCACTTGCAAAAAACTCATCAGAGCAAGACACAATGCTCGCGCCAATGCGCGCATCAGCTAAATTGGTTAAACCCTGTAAGTTATCTGGCAAAGCTACTACTTTGGCAATATGCACCGTCATTAATCAATCCTACAAAACATTTTCATATGGTTCATTCTATGCAAAATCCAGTCCAACTGGTCTGACCTGTTATAAATAATTATCTAATTTTAGCTTTGAAGCAATTTAAATTTATAAATTTTGTGTAGAATCAAATTGTTCATTTTATTTTTAGGAAACGATGTTTATGAGTCCACAAGCAATGCTCAATGGAAAATCATCTCAAGTGACTGAGCAAGCAGTGGAAGTCATTCATCAACGCATTCAGGAAGGTACTTATGCAATTGGTTCTGCATTACCCTCTCAACGTGATCTTGCCACGCAATTAGGAATTAGCCGCGCTTCTCTGCGTGAAGCTTTGACCCGCCTTGCCGCTTTAGGTCTATTAGAAATCAAGGCTGGTAAAGGGGTGTATGTCATCTCACAACACAGTAAAGCAGCAGAACAATGGGAAGGTGAACATCGCATTTCTTTAAAAGATTTTTATCAATTACGCTACGTACTTGAAGGGTTTTGCGCCCTGCTGGCATGTGAATATCTAACTGAACAAGATAAATTAATTTTAAAACAACACTATGAAGCGCTCTCAAATGCAATTTTGCAACAAAATTGGCAAGCTGCTTCTGAATTTGATTATGCATTTCATCAACATATCATTGATTTAAGTCATAATCAGTCGATCATTCAAACACTTAAAATGCATAATGAATGGATTAAGAAAAGTCAGATTCTTCCTTTTGTTCAACCAAATTTAGCATTTAAAACCATAAAAGAACATGATGCGATTTTACAGGCACTCTTTAAACAAGATGCTTTAGCGGCTGAAAAGGCAATGCAGGCACATATTATTGGCGCTGCTCAACGTGCTGGTGTTTATTTTTCTCGTCATGAGTCTTGATAAAATACCCATGCACCACTTTAACTCAAACTTTGAACCACATCGAAACACTCATCTTATTTCCGCTTCTTCATAGCGCATAATAACTGGTATGACCTGTTAAACCACCAAATAAAATTGGCACAATTCTCGCTTAAGACTTATTAGAAATTTATAGTTCTAAAATTAGGGTCTAAAAGATGAATATTGCGATTGTAGGTGCAGGTATGGGCGGTTTAACTGCTGGTATCGCTTTAAAAAAATTTGGACATCAAGTCACGATTTATGAACAAGCAGCAGAAATTTTACCGGTAGGCGCAGCAATATCACTATGGTCGAACGGCGTTAAATGTCTAAATTACCTTGGTTTGACTGATCAAATTCAAGCTTTAGGCGGAGAAATGGAGTCTCTTTCCTATATCGATGGTCTCACTTGTCAAACCATGACTCAATTTAGTTTAACTCCTTTATACAAAGAAGTTGGACAACGTGCCTACCCTGTTGCACGTGCAGATTTACAACGCCTGCTCATGCAAACATTTGGCTTAGAAAATATTAAACTAGGCATGAGAATGACCGAGATTGAAAATCAGTCTGAATATGTCAGCATTCGTTTTGCCGATGGTTCCGAGATTCAAGCTGATCTATTAATTGGTGCGGATGGAACCCACTCCATCACACGCAAGTTTGTACTCGGCCATCAAGTTGAACGACGTTATGCTGGTTATGTCAATTGGAATGGGCTAGTTGAAATTGATGAAAAAATTGCACCAGCGCAACAATGGACAACCTATGTCGGTGAAGGAAAACGTGTCTCACTTATGCCTGTAGCACAAAATCGTTTCTATTTCTTTTTTGATGTGCCTATAGAAGCAGGTCTACCCAATCAACGTGATCAATATAAAACTGAGCTGAAAAAATATTTCAAAGATTGGTGTCCACCTGTGCATCAACTGATTGATCGTTTAGATGAGCAAAAAACCAATCGCGTTGAAATCCATGATATTGAACCTTTTATGAATTTTTATAAAGGTCGTGCCGTTTTACTTGGCGATGCAGCACACAGTACCACCCCAGACATTGGGCAAGGCGGTTGCCAAGCAATGGAAGATGCTATTTACTTGGCACGTGCTTTGCAAATAAATACTTTTGGGCTAAGTGATGCACTAGAAAGATACCAGAACAAACGTAATGACCGAACCAAAGAAATGGTATTACGTGCTCGTAAGCGTTGTGATGTAACGCATATGAAAGATCAAAAAGTGACTGAAGAGTGGTATCAATCACTCTATACAGAACAAGGTTCGCACATCATGCAAGGAATTATTAGCAATATTGTGGGAAATCCTTTAGATTAATAACATAAAGTTTTAACTCCCCCCTTCAATGGGGGCTTTTTTTATCTAAATAATTTAATCAAGCAAACTTATAAAACTAATAAAAAGCCCATTTCATAGCTGAAATAGGCAATTGGAATAAAGCAGACTTTAAAACTTATAGCTCAATGTAAATCGATTTTGTAAAAAGTCTTTTTCATAACGTGGTGAAGTTTGGATACCAAAGAAGTTACTCACACTAAATCCTTTTAAAGCGCCTGTGAAATTATAAATTCCAAAAACCATATACTCAGACTGATTACGACTCGCAACATGATCAGCCTCTTTCAAATCCATAAAAGAATATCGAGCACCCGCAATCACTTGATCTGTGAGCTTTCCTTCCAAGGACGTCATAAAAGCATTCCCTGCGCCTAGATCCTGAGTACTGGTAAAAAAAGGTTGTGCGAAAATTTCACCTGAAGAAGTTTTAGTAGCGTATGGCGTTAATAAAGCACCATTTAGATAACTTTCGCTATCTGGTTTGATATAGTTATAGGCCACTTTCAAACTTGCTTTTGACAAAACTTTAAACGTCGCCTGAACCCCCAAAATTTGGCTATCTACCTCTCCAGCCAAAGCTTTCCCTTGATCTTTACCCGAAATATATTGCATAGAAAACTCTGGCGAATAATTCAATTTTGGCAAAGACAAATCTGCTTGGGTATAAATCAAACGCGTGTAATCATCATAGTCTTGATACCAAAATTGGGCTTTAAGCTTCTTATCTTCGGCGATATCAAAACTCTTACCAGCACCAACTGACCACACACCATCTGATTGAGTATTAGGATTTTGACGTGTGGTTTTGGTAAATTCATCATCAGCATAACTTTTAAATTTATTGACCTTGGTTAAGCGTATAAAGTCTGTGTTATTTCCCACTTGGAGATCCGCAGCTTGGTACAAAGCCATTAAAATACGCCGATCTGCATAATCCCCCATAAATGGTAAATTAAGACGCTGATTACCGACCGTCACCCGTGCGAAATCATTTTTCCAAGTCACATAGGCTTCCGCCAAGCCATCACGATCTTCTTTTAACTCAGATACTTCATCATTTTTATTTTTTTCATCTAAACGACGTTGCAGATCATAACCAATGGCTGCTTGTACGCCGTAAAAAGGCGCTGTTTCATATCTAATATAACCACCAATGGAAACTGTATCTTGATTGAGATTATTGACAAAATAACCATTATTCAAAGAATAATAAGCTGTTTTAACTGTGCCATGTATCGCTCCACAACCCAGCATTTCTTGTACGGATTTAACTGAATTATCTTGCACTTTGCAGTCTTGCCCTAAATTAAACAGCCCATTCAAGCTCGTATCCGCAGCCCAAACTTGGCCCATGCTCCCCATTGCGATAAGCAGAGTCACCGATTTCAAAGTAAAATTTTTCATAATATTCCCCTAATGATTCATTTAAAAAATCAACTCAATTCATTTTTAAGTCGTCAAAGCCCCAACCTTTGATTTTTAAAATCAAAAGCTCCCCTAGACCTATTCAAAAATGAATAAGTAATTTTTTAATGGTTGATGTTTAAAACGTGTGATGGATTTGGAAAATCAAGCCACTTCTATACAGCTATGAGTGGCCAGAATTAATAGGTAATGTGGTTGTTTCCACCGATTTTTTGGCGAAAGGTAAATGATTAAATAAAATATTGAGCAAAATGGCAGTGATACATGCTGAGCTAATTCCAGAATGTAATAGCGTACTAACCCATTTTGGAAACTGTGCATAGAACTCATTGTTTGCAATCGGAATCATTCCAATTGCCAATGAGGTTGCGACAATAATCAGATTTTTATGATCGTTATAATCAACTTTTGCCAATGTGCGGATACCACTTGCGGCCACTGTACCAAACAACACAATACCGGCTCCACCTAATACCGGCATTGGAATAGCAGCCACTAAACGCCCAACGATTGGTAATAGTCCAAGTACCACAAGAATCCCTCCAGCGGTTGCCACCACAAAACGGCTTTTAATCCCTGTAATTGCAACTAATCCCACATTTTGTGCAAATGCAGTTTGCATAAATGAACCAAAAATTGGGGCAACTGCACTAGACAACATATCAGCGCGTAGACCATCTCCAATCCGTTTAGAATCAACTTTGCTTCCAACAATTTCACCAATTGCGATAATGTCCGCTGTAGTCTCAGTCATAATGACTAAGGTTACGATTACCATAGAAAGAATGGCAGTAAATTCAAATACAGGCATCCCGAAATGGAAGATATGAGGAAAAGCGAACATTGAACCGCTAGCGACTTTGGAAAAATCTGCAAAACCAGCCAATGAAGCGATAATCGTACCTAATACAATCGCAATTAAAATCGCCAGACGACGCATTAACTGACTTTTTAACATACTGAAAATAATGACAATCGCTAAAGTCATCGCAGCTAAACCAATATTTGCTGGATCGCCCCAATTTTCTGCTTTGGGATTGCCACCCATCATCCAACGAATCGCAACGGGCAATAAAGAAATACCAATCATGGTAATTACACAGCCAGTCACCACAGGAGGGAAAAACCGAATAATTTTTGAAAAGAATGGTGCCAGTAATAAACCAATCAATGATGCAACAATGACTGCGCCAAATGCTGAAGCTAATCCTCCGCCTGTGGTGACAATTGCCAAAATTGTTGCAACACCTGCAAAAGAGACTCCTTGAACAATCGGCAGTTTTGCACCGAAATGCTTAAAGCCCAAGGTTTGTAACATTGTTGCAATGCCTCCGACAAAGAGCGCAGCAGCAACCAATAAACCTATTTCCGAGGCATCTAAACCTGCGGCAGCACCAATAATGATGGGTGGTGCAATAATTCCACCATACATCGTCAGCACATGTTGCAGTCCATAAATGATGTTTTTATTCATTCCTAAATATTGATGTTCCGCTGAAACGGTTGCACGAGGTTCACTGTGCATTTTATCGTTGTGCATGGTGGCCTTTCCTCAATAAAAATTTATACTTTCTACATCGCGAGTCATTAACTACCGCGATAGGTGGAATAAGAAAATGGGCTGATCAATAAAGGCACGTGATAATGTTGTTGAATTTCGCTTACCTTGAAATCGATACATACTCTCGGATAAAAGCTTTCAACCTCCATAGATTGAAAGTAATCGGCAATGTGAAAAATGAGCTGATAATTGCCTGGTGTAAATGAATCAATAGCGAATGCTTTAATACGACCATCCGCATCGGTTAATTGTTTATCCACCGATACATCACCTTGGGAGGTTTGCTTAAATAATTCAACGAAAACCCCCGCAGCAGGTTTACCCAATGAAGCATTTAGGATGTGTGTACTTATACCCGCCATTATTGAATCTCCTGCTTTAAACGGATTAACGCGATTTCACTGAGTTGTTGTTTGACTTCGAACTGCTCCAACTCAACTGAGTTTTCTAAACGTCGATTAATTTCTGCGAGCATTTCAGTTCCTGAACGCCCTGCAGCACGAATTAAAAAAATATGACCAAATTTGTGCTCATAAGCTAAATTGCCCTGATACAGTGCTTGTTGAATATCTTGATCTGCACCAAGCTGAGCCTGTTCTTTTTGTGAAAACTGCTGCTCTCTTTCCGATAAAGTCGTAGCAGCTTTTTTTTCACCAATTCGTGGATGTTGCGCAAGCGCTTCTGATATTTCTGACCATTGCCATGTTTGAGCCTGTAAAGCAGCCGTTTGATATAACTCATCAACTGAACCAAAAGGCCGTTGCTGAATAATGCTCTGAATCCATGATTGAATATGAACGCATGATTTTAATGCTTCAAATGCCTGCTCATTATTTAATGAATTGAATTGTTCCAAATCCATGTTTGCTCCAACTTGCACCAATGTCAGACTGGTCAGACCAGATCTATTTATATTAAGCAATGAATGTGCCAATTTAAGAATAATGTTTGAATCGTAAAATAAAAAAAGCTGCAACAGTTAACCTATTGCAGCTTTTTAAAGATTGAATTGAACTTAATCTAGGCTATATGCAATCACATAATCACCATGATCAGGAGATTGTCGTGCACCGCCTGCTGTGATCATCACATACTGTTTACCATTTTTAGGTGAAACATAACTAATCGGCGTACCTTGGCTACCGACTGGTAAACGAGATTTCCATAACTCTTTCCCTGTTGATGAATCAAGCGCACGTAAATAATAGTCTTGAGTCGCAGCAAAGAATACTAAACCACCTTGGGTTGCCATTGGCCCTCCAATCGTTGGCATTCCAATTGGTGCTTTAAGCCCCATTTTGATGCCCATAGGTCCTGTATCTTCAACTGTTCCCATTGGTACTTGCCAAGCAATTTGACGTGTCCGCATATCAATGGCTGTCATTGTACCGTACGGTGGTTTTTGGCATGGGATATTGAATTTAGACCAGAAACGATCTTTATTTACTTTATAAGGTGTCCCTTTCATTGGAACGGCGCCCATTCCAGTGTTGACTTTCTCTCCACCACTTGCTTCAAGTGCCAAATCTTCAGGTGTTTGTTTAATCAACTGAATCCATAAACCCAGACGCATATCATTCACAAACATGTATTGATGACTTGGATCAAACGCGATACTTCCCCAATTCATCCCCCCCAAAGAACCCGGAAAACTTAAAGATACATCTGTTCCTGGTGCGGTAAATAAACCTTCGTAACGCATAGATTTAAAGCTAATACGACACATCAGTTGATCAAATGGTGTCGCGCCCCACATATCCGATTCAGTAATTGTTTGATTGCCAATTTGCGGCATTTCTACTGAACGAGGTTGCGTCGGGCTATATTGCTCATTAGGAATATCGGCAGGTTTAACAGGCTGCTCAATCACTTTTGTTAAAGGTTGGCCTGTTAGCCGATCAAGAACAAAGAACTGACCTGATTTTGTTCCAATTACCACCGCAGGCTTATTTGTTCCGTCCGTCATTGGGAAATCAACAAGACTCGGTTGCATCGGCAAATCAAAATCCCATAAATCATTATGGACAGTTTGATAAACCCATTTCTCTTTACCTGTGGTTGCATCTAAAGCCAATACTGATGAATTGTATTTATGATCCAAAGGTTGGCGATTACCTCCCCACACATCAACAGATGAGCTACCCATTGGCAAAAATACGGTATTCATCTCAGGATCATAAGATAATGCAGCCCATGCGTTAGCAGAACTCCGCTTATATATCTCACCTTCTTTAAGCATATAATTTGGATCAGGATTACGTGGATCAAATACCCAACGCAATTCACCTGTAATGACATCGTATGCACGGATTACCCCACCCGGCATGTCTGCAGCAAAGTTATCAGCAATACGACTACCTACAACTAAGACTGATCCTGCCACCGTTGGTGCTGAGGTAACTTGGAAACGAGGTGCTTTGGTGCCCTCACCTAATCCTTTATGTAAATCAACTGTACCCTCCACGCCAAAATCTTTACAACGCTCTCCCGTATCCGCATTCACCGCGATTAAACGTCCATCAGGAGTATTGGTATAAACACGACGTAAACATGCAGTATTGGTTGCAACCGTTTGTATAGGTGTAGCACCCGCTAAACTTGGTTGTTGAATGGGTTGAGTTGTATCGAAATAAGCAACACCGCGACAACGTTCCCAAGCATCCGCCTTGGAGTTAACCTCTGCCTTCCAGATTTGTTTACCAGAATCTGCTTCTAAAGCAAAAATATTGTTATGTGGTGTACATAAAAAGACTTTATTTCCAACTTGCAATGGTGTCATTTGATCTTCTGCACCATTGCCCGAACCCGTTGTAAAATCACCTGTACGAAAGCGCCATGCTTCTTTTAACTGATGGACATTGTCACGGGTAATTTGATCTAAAGCTGCGAAGCGACTCCCTCCTGCATCTTGACCATAATGTTGCCAATTGGTTTGCTTCATATCTGTTTGAACAGGCACCAACGGTAATTGTTGTCCCGATGCAGCAACGGTTGGATGGGGTTGGAACATTTGATAAAAACCAATGATCATACCAACAACAGTCAATGCGCCTACAGCATAAGCAGGTAAATCCGCACCTGTCTGAAATTGATAACGGCGAATTGATGGCAGGGTAAACATCAATGCAGCAAAAATACCTGCTGGAAACATTAGGCGCGAGAATAGCGGCCAAAATTCCCAACCTGCATCAATCAAAGACCAAATAACTGTACCGACAAAAACGATCGCAAATAACCAAACACCCAGTGCTTTCTTCTTAAAAATAAAAATCGCAGATGCTAGGGTGAATAGTCCTGCAATGATGAAATACCATGAACCGCCAAGTGAGACGAGCTTAGCGCCGCCTACAGTGAAAAATAGTCCAGTAAGCAATAAAGCTAGACCTAAGACGAAGCACCATATTTTTAATATGGTATGACTGTTGGTAGATTCTGACATGGGGTCATACTCCTAAATTAAAAATTCACTCGCATGCTCAATCCAGCAACCCAAGCATCATCCACCTCTTTCACACCCGCAGGTTGATGGATATATTGTAGATTTGGTCGTAACATAATTGCTGGTGACCATTGATAGGTATAGTTCAATTCAACATTGAGCTCATCTCGTTGAACAGGAACATAATCTGCTGCGAATGCATCATATTGGTCGTAACCACGACTATGATTGATATCGATTTGACGATCTTTATAACGATCATTGACTATGTAATTTGCGATCCCCAAACCAATCGAGTCATTTGGTCGTTGATCAAAAGCACCTTTGTACCAAAGTGCAAGTTGTTGCGTACTTCGAACTGCTGTTGTTTCTTTATCGTTTACGACGACATTAACACTGGCATATAAACCACGTTTTGGATCATCGCCTTTCTGTGTTAACTTTTGTTGAGCATTAAGCCAAAAGCTATGTTTGCTATCATGCACTTTATCTGCAATCGCGATGTCATTTGCCTCAGCAGTTGAATAAAGTGCACCAACTTTATATTCACCTGCCAAACCATTAAAGGCTGCCAGTTTAGGTTTCCAAGCCAGTTCTACTGGAATAGTTGCCCCTTTGACATTATTCATATCCAAGTTAAAACCATCACTATTTTTATCGGTTTTAACGTTATCAGGATTAACTTCATAAACACCTACACCGAGCGTCCACTCAGGTGCAAACTGGTATTTCACATTTGCGCCCCACAAGCCAACAGGTAAGTTGTACCAAATCGAGCCGATCGATTTACCGAGTTGGCTTCCACATAACAATAAATTTTGGAACTCACATTGAGAACCATTAAAGTTCTCAGACATGCCCATTCGACCAATTTTGAATTGAACCGTATTATCAACAAAACCTGTTTTAATCCATGCCTGCGATAAACGCCAGATTTTGCCGCGACCATAGATTTCTTGCGAGTTGCTTAATGCACTTGAGCGTGGGTCTTTAATCCTTTCCAAAGTCAGAGCATTACCATCACGCTTGGTAATTAAAATATTTGCCGTGGTATCTTCCCAACCGAGTATTTTATTTAAATCAAAATTTGCACCTAAAGAAAGTTGTGCAGCATTCTCAAAACTATTGCTATCGTTATAACCACCATCCAAATTGGTCGCTGCTTGACTCATGATCGATGCGGTAAACTTATAACCCTCTTGTTCCAGTTGTTGGCGTTGGCCATTCCAATCACCCAATAACCATTGACGATCTTGTGTCCACGGTTGATCGGCTAAAGCATGCTGTACAGATAAAATTGAAAATGTCAGTAACGTCGTTTTAAATAAAAGTGAATGCTGTTTCATCGATAAATTCCTTGTCTTTCTACTAAGTAGCACCCCATGAAAGGTGCTACTTTTATTGTTATTTGACTCGCACGGCTGAACTCAGTTCAGATGTAGCGCCTAAATGATCCGTCACATTGGCAGTTATAGAGGCAACTTGAGCAGTTGGTTTCCATGAAACTTTTGCTACACCTTGAGCGTTGGTAACAGCAATCGCTGAACCTAAATAAAGTTCAGCTTCATTTGAACTAGCGACCGAGTTTCCAAAAAATTCGACTTGATAACGCTGATTTGGTTGTCCTTTTACTTCAACAGCAAGTTGACCTTTTGAGAGTGTCAGTTTTGGTGATTGAATGGCTTGGTTTGGTTGTGGATTACAACCTTGTTCATTTGGCTGCTGACAAGTTTTTTGTAGATTTGCAGGATCAATCTTGACACCATGCCCACGAGAACCCACAAAATGTGCATGCTCTAATCCAGGAATATCAAAAGTGATTGCACCTAAACGTTGGTTTGGTTCACAGCTTCCGCCTGCTTCACAGCGTTTAATATCCTTCGCATTATTCCAAATTTGATTTTTTGTTAGTGTGATACGCGCATTGGCATCTTTTTCAGAACGGATCGCAATTCCAATACGATTGCCATGAATTTTATTGCTATCTAAAATATTACCGTCCCCAGTTAGGTTAAATCCTAATGAGTTATTGGTTAGCTCGTTATAGGCGATATAGTTACGTTTGCCCCAATTAATCTGTAAACCATCTGAATAATTTTCAAACTTGTTGCCTACCACTGCATTGTCATTACCCCAAAGGATTTCAATCCCTTGTGATGGCTCTGGATTTGCTGAAGTTGAAATAAAATGGTTATTCGCAACTAAATTAAATGCAGCACCACGGGTTAGCTCTAATCCATCACCATTGTCTTGGAAATAGTTATTAAGAACTTTGTTGTTATTGGTGGTGGTTGCTGTTGGATTGCCCTTGCCATCATCGCCAGTCAACATCACGCCCGCACCACCATAGTTATGCATAATGCGGTTATGTTGAATCAGGTTATTACTGGCACGATTCATCAAGATACCGATACAAAAATGACGAATTTCTAAACCTTGGATGGTCACATTATTAATGTCACGTAGCACAATTCCCGGTAAAGTGGTTGTACGTACATTCGTCCCATATTGCCCTTCTACAGCGCCGGGACACGCCTCAACGCCACGACCTTTAATATAATTTGAACCATCAATAGCGATATGTTCGCCTGTTTTCGTCCATTGCGTACCAATGATTTTGACTGGTGCTTTAATTTCAGGAAGTGGGCTATTTACCTTGATGGCATAAGGTGCTTTCCCTACTGCCTGAATTAGAATCTCGCTGGCTTCTGTCGGCTTGCTATTGGCTTGTTCAATCGCCCAACGCAGTGAACCTTTTTCAGTGTCATCCTGATAACGGTCTACGATGTAAGTTTCAGCTGCTGCCATACCTGATACTGCTAAACCGATTGCGAGCGCGCTTAAACGTAAAGAAATAACTTTCATTTTAAAAATCCTTTTCAATTATTCTGTCGGCTGCACTGTTTTTAACAGCTGTTTCAATTGGGTCACATCAATTTGACCGGGTGCTGATGCTTCACCAATCATGCCGAAGCTAAAACTGCCCCCCATATTGGCTGTCGCAATACGTGAAATTGTGCCTAGTTTGCCCATCGACATTGTCAGCAATGGTTTTTTAGATTGTTGGCTGACTTTTAATGTCGCATTCATCAAGGTGAAAACATCTTGTTTGCTTTGTGGCATCACTGCGATTTTTAAAATATCTGCACCAAGCTCATCTTGTTGCAGTAAACGTTTAACAATTTCATCTTCACTTGGCGTTTTCTTAAAATCATGATTCGACATCACGATCAGTACTTTTTTATCATGTGCCAATTGAACTGTATTTTTGACGACCTGCTGATCACGGAACATTTCAACATCCAGCATGTCCATAAAAGGCTGTTTTAAATAGGCTTGATAGGTCTTGCCATAATCAGCATCGCTAATAGTGAGTTGGCCACCTTCGTTATGGGTACGAATGGTCGCGATCACTGGTTTATTACCTAATACCTTTTTTAATTCGTGTCCTAAAGCAATTACCTGTTTGGTATCAGCAGCAAAATCGAGCAGATCAATACGAAATTCTGCTAGATCTGCATCTTGATTGGCTGCAATCACTTTAGCTTGAGCGATCGCTTGTTCTTTAGTTTTTGCAGTAATCGGTACAATCGTTTTAACTGGTGACTTGGCAAGCTCAGCCAATTGAACTGGGCTATGAACATTTTCTTGAGCGTATGCCATTTGAACCGTAAATAAAGGGTAAACAAGCAGCGTTAATGCTGCCAGTGTTTTCATTTTCATCATCATCGTCCTTAATGGATTGCCTGTCTTTCACAAGAACAAGCAATCATTGGTTATTCAGTTAAAATTTAAAAACTTTAAATATCAAAAAACACTGTTTCATCTTCGCCTTGGATACGAATGTCAAAGCGATACACCACTTCACCATCCACTTCTGTGCGTTTTGCAATTAGGGTTTGACGACGAGTCGCCCACTCAATGCTGTTTAGAATCGGATCATTGGCATTTGCTTCAACTTCATCATCAAAATAAATACGAGTATGCAAACCAAGATTGATGCCACGCGCAAATACAACCACCGCAATATGCGGCGCTTGGGTTGTGCCTTTACGACCTGCTACTGCACCCGGTTTGATGGTGTTGAAACTCCAAAAACCTGTTTCAAAGTTTGCACCCGTGCGTCCCCAACCTAAAAAGTTTGGATCAACAGACTTACCTTGCGTATCCGCTTGGCTTGGGTAAACACCATTGGCATCGGCTTGCCAAATTTCCAACAACACGTCTCTTAATGGCAAACCTAGTCCGTCAAATACTTGTCCTTCAAGACGAATACGCTGACCTTGCGTTTTTTCACTCACCAACTGATTGTTAAAATTGTGTTCAAACACTTCGATATTGGCTTGTTGTGGTAACAAACCAATATGTACATAAGGACCACCTGTTTGTGATGGGGTTTCTTTCAATTCCTGAAAATTCCACGCGTTCATTGTGTTACTCCATTAAGTCAAATCATTTTCAAAATAAGTCGCACGACGACCACGAAGATGAATATCAAAGCGGTAACAACGGCTATCTGATTCAATGAAATTGTTTTTGTCTTCCAACGCAATTAAGGCACGACGTTGATCTTCAGATGGGATCGTTTTCAAAATTGGACAAGAGTCAATCAATGTATCGCCTTCAAAATAGAACTGCGAAATCAAACGTTGTGCCCAACCATCTGCAATTAATGAGAAATGAATATGCGCTGGACGCCATTCATTAATGCGGTTACGCCATGGATATGGACCAGGTTTAATAGTACGGAAAATATAAAACCCATTTTCATCCGTTAAAGTACGACCACAACCACCAAAATTCGGATCCATGGCACCAATAAATTTATCATTTGGATGACGGTAACGACCTGAAGCATTGGCTTGCCATACTTCTAATAAGGCATTTTTAACAGGACGACCAAACTGATCACGCACATATCCATGCACAATAATCCGTTCACCAACAGGTAAGCCCTCTTTGGCATAGTTCAAAATCAGATCATTGTCTTTAGGACCAAAAAGGTTCGGTGAGAAGTGTGGCGAAGTCACTTCCGTTAAAGTTTCATTGATCGAAATCAACGCATTTTTTGGTGAGCGTAATACACTGGTTTTATAGCCTGGTGTATATGCTGGCGGGTGATCATCTGTATTACGTTGCGGATATGCACCTAATGTATGATTGAACATGCCTATCTCCTTAATCCTGTGGTTGTGCCGAAACGGGTTGCACTTCGATTCCAATTTCCTTAAAGACTTCTTCTGCCATATGCATTGCAGCATTTGCAGCAGGTAAGCCTGCATACAACGAACTATGTAAAATCAGTTCCTTAAGTTCATCTTTAGTCACGCCGTTGTTAAAACAAGCACGTAAATGCATCCTGAGTTCATCTTCTCGCCCCAATGCCAATAAAATGGCAATGGTGACTAAACTGCGGGTATGGCGTGGTAAACCCTCACGTGACCACACTTCCCCCCAAGCAAATCGACTAATAAAATTCTGAAAATCCTGGTTAAAGTCATTTAGGTTCTCTAGAGAACGCCCGACATGTTTTTCACCCAGTACTTCTGTACGGACTTTCAGACCTTGTTGATAACGTTGTTCATCATTCATTGACGTTGTCCCGAATTGAAAGAAAGTTAGGTTGCGTCCGTATGCGCAACTAGAGATTTCACAAAGATCGCCACAGCAGCAGCCGTTGCTGGAATAAACAACATGCTTAAAATCATAGTGAACGACCAATTATTCCCAAGTAACACTGCGCCAATCCAAGCACCAAATACAGCACCAAAACGACCTATGCCTGTCATCCATGCAATGCCTGTTGCACGACATTGGGTTGGATAAAAACGAGCACTTAAAGCTGGCATTGCTGATTGCGCACCATTGATCGCGATACCAGCGCAGAGAACTAAAACAGCAAGCAATGTTGGATTTGCTAAACTTTGACCAACTGCTATGGCAAATAAACCAGCAGCGAAATAAAAACCTGCAATAATTCGATTTGGATTAAAACGATCCATTGCCCAACCGATGAATAAAGCACTGAGTACACCACCAAATTGGAATAAACCACCAATAAATGCAGCACGTTCCAACGTTGCCCCAGTTTCACGCATTAAGGTTGGTAACCAACTGGTCAGTAGATAAATCACAACCAACCCCATAAAATAGGTTGACCACAATAAAACTGTGCCTTTGGAAAATTGTCTTGAAAACAACATGCCAAACACATTTTTCTTCTGTGCTACATTTGATTGTTCTTCAGGGATGTGGAACTCAGTTACCCCCTGAACTTGTGAAGGTGCAATGTGTGTTAAAATTTGACGAACTTTCTCAGGGTTCTTATTTTTCACAATTAAAAAGCGATAAGACTCAGGTAAGAAAAAAATCACCAGAAGCATCAAAAATAATGGTGTCCACCCACCCAACAAAAACAAGCTATGCCAACCATAATTGGGAATAAGCCAGCTACTAATGAAACCACCCGTTGCCATCCCCAAGTTATAGCCGCAGAACATACAAGTCACCATTAATGAACGTACGCGCGTTGGGCAATATTCAGAGAATAGTGTGGTTGCATTTGGCATCGCTGCACCCAAACCAATACCCGTTAAAAAACGTAATACCACCAACTGATCCAAATTAGTTGCGTAGGCAGAAGCAAGCGTAAAGCCTCCAAAAATCAACATGGAAACGGTCAAAACAATCTTGCGGCCAAAACGATCGGCTGTGGGACCTGACACTAATGCACCAATAATCATGCCGCCTAAAGCTGCACTCATTACAGGTCCAAGCTGTGAACGATCAACGCCCCAATCCTGTGTTAATGCGGGAGCAATAAACCCCATCGCTGCAGTGTCAATTCCATCTACAAAAACGATAAGAAAACAAACAATTGCGATTAACCACTGATATTTACTGATTGGTGCATAATCAATCAGTTTCTGTGCATCCATACTATTTTTGGGAGCAGCAAATTCCTGTGCCATGGTTGCCTCCTTGTAGGCGAATTCCTTTCAAACCTGAACCGGTTATATTTTCTGAATAAACTTAGACAATGCTTGATTAAAGACCTGAGGCTGCTCGATATTCGATAAATGCGAAGCTGCCAAAATCTCAAGCTGGCTTTGCGAAATAGACTGATGCATAAAAGCAGCATCTTGAACCGTCGTTACAGGATCAAATTGACCAGCAATAATTAAAGTTGGAATATGAATCTGCTGAAGTTGATCTCTTAGATCTGCCTCTGCCAAAGCACGACATGCATTGGCATACCCTTGTGCAGGCGTAACAGATAAACTTTGAATGGTCTTCTGTGCTAAAACATCATGAGCATAATCAAAATGCTCACTAAACCAGCGAGTATGTGTGGTTTTAACAAGCTCTGCCAAACCGTGTTGCTCTACACTATCCGCACGATTATTCCATGCTTCGGCAGTTCCAATTTTTGCGGCAGAATTTGCGATTGTGACACTCAAAAAACGATCTGAATGATAAATCGCGAGATACAATCCAGTGATGCCTCCCATTGAAATTCCACAGAAATGTGCTTTATCAATCCTGAGTGCATCTAGAATATCCACTACATCTTCAGCAAGGTTTTGCAAAGTGCTTTGCTCAATCACACGGCTCATACCATGACCACGTGTATCGTAAGTTACAATTTGATATTGTTCTGACAATGCTTCAACCTGTGCTTGCCACATCCCATGATCGGTTCCAAGCGAATTAGAAAACACAATCACTGGAGCATCTTTCTGACCCTGCACTTGCACTGCAAGTTGATATCCTTGACGATTATGAATATTGATCATCATTTTGAATCTCCTTGAGCTGCTTTGAGAACAGAATCAATTTGCATTTGGATATTGCCCAAATAAGACTCGGGCTTAAAAATCTCATCTAGAGCTTGTACTGAAAAATGTTCTTTCACTTCATCTAGATTCGATACAATATTTTTTAAATGAGTATCTTGTGCGACTGCTTGCTGACATGCATGCTCAACTAGATGGTGAGCATTTAAACGCCCAATCTTGCTAGCAAGTGCCATCATGACTGCTTCAGCCATAATCAAACCTTGAGTCGTGTCAAGATTGTGTTTCATCGCTTCGGCATTCACATCAATAGCCTGTAATACTTCATTGCTACGCTCTAATGCGCCTGCACATAACTGAAAAATTTCAGGTATCGCTAACCATTCCGCATGCCATGCACCTAAAGCACGTTCGTGGTCTTGAACCATGCTTTGATAAACACTAGCCATCAGCGCTGGAACGCGATTTGCAGCTGCAAGAATTGAAGCGGCTGCAACAGGATTGCGCTTGTGAGGCATTGTCGATGAACCACCACGCCCTTTGGCTGTTGGTTCATAAACTTCAGCGATTTCAGTCTGCATCAATAGCGACCAATCTTTTGCCATCTTGCCAACATTGCCCACAATCATGGCAAGCAGACTAGCAATCTCTACAATACGATCACGCTCACCATGCCAAGTGCATTCAGGCGCTGTTAGCCCTAATTGATTTGCATAGGCTTCAACAACAATAGAGCCTTGTTCTTTTAATGAAGCCAGTGATCCTACAGCTCCACCAAGCTGGGCGGTGAACACTCTAGTTTTCATTGCCTGCAAACGATCGAGATCACGTTTTAATGCTGCCGCATAACGTGCGAACTTATGTCCTAATGTAATCGGCAAAGCTTGCTGCAACCATGTACGCCCAATCATCACTTGGTCACGGTAACGTTCAGCTTGTTGCAGAGAAATTTGATATGCAGATTGAAGTTGTTTTTCAATTAAAGCTAAAGCATCACGACACTGCAAAATCATTGCTGTATCAATAATGTCCTGGCTGGTTGCGCCCCAATGCACATAACGTGAAGCTTGTTCATCTTGCTGCTTTACAATGGCTGTAAATTGCTTCACCAGTGGAATTGCAATATTTCCCGCTAGACCTGTTGCTATAGCTAAAGCATCTAAATCAATTTTATCTAATGCAAATTGCCCTGCCTGTTCGATAATGGTGGTCGCAGATGCAGGAATTACATTGACTTGCGCTTGCGCCTTCGCCAAAGCCACTTCAGCTTGGATCATATAACTCAATAAAGAACGATCACTAAAAATAGCGGTCACATCTGATTGATAAAACAAGCTGGCATATAACTGGCTCATTTCACACCTCACTCAACACGCTGAATAATCAAAGCAATGCCTTGACCCACGCCGATACACATCGAACACAAAGCATATTGTCCCTTGATCTGTTCAAGTTGGTTCAGCGCGGTGGTCACTAATCTCGCACCCGATGCACCCAGTGGATGACCTAAAGCGATCGCTCCACCATTTGGATTGATACGGGCATCATCATCTGCCAAACCTAAATCACGAGTCACCGCTAAAGCTTGAGCTGCAAAGGCTTCGTTTAACTCAATCACATCCATTTGTTCTAAGGTCAGATGGGCTTGTTTCAGTAACTTTTTGATTGCTGGTGCAGGGGCAAAACCCATGATGCGGGGTTCAACACCCACTGTCGTGGCGGCAATGATTTTGGCACGAGGCTTAAGTTGGTATTGAGCAACTGCTTCATCTGAGGCAATCAATAGTGCTGCTGCACCATCATTAATGCCTGAAGCGTTACCCGCAGTCACTGTTCCATCTGCTTTCACAACACCTTTGAGTTTCGTTAATGCTTCAATCGTGGTCGATGCACGTGGGTGTTCATCAGTAGCGACAACAACCGCATCACCTTTACGTTGAGGAATCGTGACAGGAACGATTTCATGTTTAAAAAAGCCTTTGGCTTGCGCTGCTGCAGTACGTTGTTGGCTCACCAAGGCAAACTGGTCTTGATCGGTACGATTGATATTGAATTGTTCCGCTACGTTTTCAGCGGTTTGTGGCATGGTGTCTACACCATACATTTCTTTGAGCTTTGGATTGATAAAACGCCAACCCATGGTGGTGTCTTCGATCTTTTGGCTACGTCCAAAAGCACTGTCCGACTTACCCATCACATAGGGTGCACGGCTCATGCTTTCGACACCACCCGCAATGATGAGATTTGCTTCACCCGCTTTAATCGCACGTGCAGCCATGGCAATGGCATCTAAAGATGAACCACAAAGACGGTTCACTGTGGTTGCAGGGACTTGATAGGGTAAACCTGCTAACAGCGCAGACATACGACCGACATTACGGTTATCTTCACCTGCTTGATTGGCACAGCCATAAATCACATCATCGACTTGTTGCCAATCCACAGTTGGATTACGTTGCATTAAGGCTTGAATCGGAACTGCACCGAGATCATCAGCACGAACAGGTGCTAAACCACCTGCATAGCGTCCGAATGGGGTGCGGATGGCATCAATGATATAAGCGTTTTTCATATTGTTTTTCCCTTAGATTTACCCAATTTCCCTCTCCTTTTAGGAGAGGGCTAGGGAGAGGTCAATCTATCCCTGTGTCGCATCAATCAATTGAGCACCCGTCAAAGCCTGTAGTTCTTCAAAACTCAGACCATCTACTTTCTCAATCACTTTTAAACCTTCTGTGGTCACATCAATCACACACAGATCGGTATAGATACGATCAACACATTTCAGACCCGTTGCAGGATAAGACAAGGTTTCAACAATCTTCGGTTCACCTTGCTTGGTGACATGATCTGTAGTGATAAACACTTTCTTTGCACCTACAGCTAAGTCCATTGCACCACCGACAGCAGGAATCGCATCGGCTGCACCTGTATGCCAATTGGCAAGATCACCGTTGGCTGCGACTTGGAATGCACCCAGTACCGCAATATCTAAATGACCACCACGCATCATGGCAAAGGAATCACCATGATGAAAAAAGCATCCCCCTGTGAGCATGGTCACATACTCTTTGCCTGCATTAATCAGCTCAGGGTCTTCTTCACCTTTGGCTGGTGGTGGGCCAAATGCCAATAAACCGTTTTCAGAATGTAGAAAAACATCTTTATCCGCAGGTAAGTAATTTGAAATCTTAGTGGGTAAGCCAATACCTAAATTGACATAGGCACCATCAGGAATATCTTGTGCAACACGTTCTGCAATTTGGTCACGGCTGAGTTTTTGATAGCTCATTGTTATTCTCCTTATTGCGCAGCGACAGGTGAGCTTGCTTCAACAGCAACCACATGCTGAACAAAAATCCCTGGGGTAATAATGTGTTCAGGATCAAGCTGACCAAGTTCTACTACTTCAGAGACTTGAGCGATGGTGACATCTGCAGCCATGGCCATGATCGGTCCAAAGTTACGTGCTGATTTATTAAAAACTAAATTGCCCCAACGATCGCCTTTGTGAGCTTTGATCAAGGCAAAATCAGCTTTGATTGGATATTCCAGTACATAGTCTTTACCATCGATATGACGAGTTTCTTTGCCTTCAGCCAATAATGTTCCGAAGCCAGTCGGTGTAAATACAGCTCCTAACCCCATACCTGCGGCTTGGATACGGCAAGCGAGATTGCCTTGTGGGACGAGTTCTAATTCGATCTTGCCTGCATGGTAGAGTTCATCGAACACCCATGAATCAGACTGACGAGGGAAAGAACAGATGATTTTACGGACTGCACCTGTTTTTAGGAGTTTGGCAAGACCATAATCGCCATTACCTGCATTGTTATTGACGATGACAAGGTCTTTAACTCCAAGTTCAATCAGAGCATCGATGAGTTCAGCAGGTTGTCCTGCGGTTCCAAAGCCACCGATCATGATGGTCGATCCATCTTTTATTTGGGATAAAACCTCAACCAATGAGGCTGTACTCTTATCAATCATCTGACTACTTCCTGTACGATAAGTCACTCAATCTTTCAGGCCGAAAAACGGGCCAATGAAGTTGAGTGTTCTGTTCGGATTGCTTGTATTTATTCTTGATAAATTTTGGACGCACTTCTATGCTTTAAAGTGTATTTTGTTCGATATATATATTTTATGTTCGATGATCGAACATTATCCAAGTAAAACAGTCAGCTTTTGATTAGAATGGAAATGAGCAACTGAAATTGCAGATTGGAGTTATCATCATATGGATCATGATCAAGAAAAAACTGTTCGATTGATTCATCACAGTGAGAATAAGAAGTCAATTCGACATGAAGATTTTATCGCAGGTATTGCTAAAGGTTTAACCATCCTAGAGTGTTTCGGTCCAGAACGTCATCGTCTAAATATCAGTACAGCTGCTGAAAAGACAGGCATGACACGTGCCGCTGCTCGACGTCATCTACTTACTTTGGAATACTTAGGCTATTTGGAGTTTGATGGACATTATTACTATCTTGCACCTAAAATTCTAAAATTTTCAGGTGCTTACTTAGATGGATCCCCACTCCCCAAAATTTGTCAACCGTTATTAAATTTATTGACCAATCAGACCTCACTTATTTATTCAGTGATGGTGTTAGATGGATATGAAGCAATTACCATCGCACGAAGTGCGGCACATCAACAAACGGATCGCGTTAACCCATATGGTCTACATCTAGGTAATCGGTTGCCCGCTCATGCCACATCAGCAGGTAAAATTTTACTTGCCCATCTTGATTTAGATGAGCAGAAACAATGGTTAGAGAAATATCCTCTTAAACGACTTACTAAATATACGCATACCGAAAGTGAGGAGTTTTTGGCGCTACTGCATGAAATCAAAGAGCAAGACTGGTGCTATTCATGTGAAGAGCATGAACTGGGTGTACACGCTGTTGCGGTGCCGATTTATGATTCAAATGCTGATGTTGTTGCAGCGTTGAATATCGTATCGCCAACCATGCGAACGACCAAAGATTATTTAATTACTCACATTTTGCCATTACTACTGGAAACTTCTCGAGATTTAAGACATGTGATCTAAAGCATAAAAGAAGCTCTAATTTAAATAGAAATGTAAATTAGAGCTTAACTTTATTTTCTCGAATTACTTTAAAATCATATCTGTCCAACCCGTAAATGGATTGTCAAACTGCTCCCATTCTTTTGCACCAAGTGCCATTTCGTCATCTGTTAATAAACAAGCATCAAACTGCGCCGTTAGTGCGTCTTGATCCATATCCATACCGATCAAAACAATTTCTTGTCGAGCATCACCTGTTAAATCATCCCAATTTCTTTCAATTGCATCACGACTATGTTGATCTTCTGGCCAATGTTCATCTGGTACGGCTGCCCACCAATACCCTGCTACCCCATGTCGAGCCATCGCACCTGCTTGCGACCAAGACCCTGCAAACTCTGGATTACAAGCCAACCAAAAGAAACCTTTTGAACGAATCACACCTTTCCATTCAGAATTTACAAAATCAAAAAAACGTTGTGGATGGAAAGGCTTTCTTGCTCGATAAACAAAACTACCTATGCCATATTCTTCGGTTTCAGGTGTATGCTCACCTCTGAGTTCTTTCAACCAACCAGGCGCTTGAGCCGCCTCATTGAAATCGAACAAATTGGTATTTAGAATTTTATCTAGCTTCACTTGCCCAAATTCAGCAATTTCAATTTTCGCTCTTGGATTGAGTGAATGTAAAATGCCAAATAATTTTTCTTTTTCTTCACGATTAATCAAATCAACTTTATTTAATACAATCACATCACAGAACTCAATTTGGTCGATTAAAAGATCCACCACATTGCGTTCATCATCTTCCCCCAATGATTCACCTCGTGAAGTTAGGCTATCCAGCGAACTATAATCCTTTAAAAAATTATAAGCATCAACTACAGTTACCATGGTATCTAAACGTGCAAATTCACTTAGTGAAACACCATTTTCATCTTCGAAGGTAAATGTTTCTGCAACGGGTAACGGTTCAGAAATCCCTGTTGATTCAATCACCAATTGATCAAAGCGATTGTCTTCAGCCAAACGACGTACCTCAATCAACAAATCCTCTCGTAAGGTGCAGCAAATACAACCATTGCTCATTTCCACCAGTTTTTCATCTGTACGTGATAATTCAGCACCGCCCTCACGAACTAAAGCCGCATCAATATTCACTTCAGACATATCATTGACAATCACGGCGATTTTTCGCCCTTCACGATTGTTCAAAATATGATTGAGCAACGTGGTTTTTCCTGCACCTAAAAAACCAGATAGGACGGTCACAGGAAGTTTGCTTGGAGTGGCTAAAGAATGATTCATTGGCGTTCTCACTGATTAAATATGTTGAGTTTCATGTTTGGAAAGACATGAGAAACATTGACCCAATACTTCTAAATATGGGTATCTTGGATTGAATTGTTTGGCTTGGATGGTGCTTTCCACACAGGTTTTAAGTTGTGGAATGTCGATACTTTGCACGCTTTGGCATTCGGTACACACAGTAAAAAGCCGATAACTCGCTGAAATTTCGGCTTGGTCTAGCACATACATATTTAAGGTATTTAGTTTTACGATCAGGCACTGTTCTGACAGTTTTTTCAGAATTCGATAGATTTGAATTGGCGCTTGAAAGCCATAAGGTTTTGCCTTTTCCAATAACTCATAAGCACTCATGGCTTTATTTTCTGTTTTTAAAATATCTAAAATATTTTGTTGGGCGATCGTTAGCTTCATTGCAATTTACTCATTGTTATTATTAAAAGAATTATTCATACAAGGTGAGGAAGTGTACCGATGGTCGACTCCCCATGTACGATAGCCTGCTGTATCGATATGGATTTGTCCTGATGCATACACACCTAAACCCATATTTAATGCTTCACCTTGCTCTATCCAGAATTCACAAAGCTTCTTTTTGGTACTTTCGATACGGATTTGTTCAATTGAATCTGGATTCTCACTACCTATACGAAAATCCAGTGCGGCATTAAACACATGTTTAGATCCACCCGCCCCACCTGCACACCGATTCAATGCATAGTTTCGATACACAGATGTCACCGTAAACTGATCAATGCGTTTTTGTTCGACCAATTGCTTCAGAATCTTTAAAGTCGGAATGCTGTTATTCCAGAGTTCTCTGGGTGGAACTTCATATTCAGCGTAATTACACTTTTGCCAATCTCTCGCTGTTTGAAAAAACTCAAAATCTGGAATAAAAGAATCAATCCCTTGGGCTTTCAAGAAGTTTTTATAAGCTTGAATTTGCTGTTGATGCTGAGCCTGCATTGCCCACTGGAGATACGAAGATGGGATACGCTTTTCTTGCAGAATCACTTTGGGAATCGTATGTTTCGATTCAAGTTTTGGTAGAGGTTGCGGTCGGATCTCTTGATACGAAGACTGACAAGCAGACAGACCACAAATGAATCCGAGCATGTAGATTTTTTTCATTTTGATTCGCCAGCATCACTTAAATCGAATTTACTTCGCAACGCGCTTGTCGATGCTTACTGTTATGTTATAACATTACAACAAACATTACAACGTAAGCCATTAGACAAATGAATCTCGCTCTTCCAGATATTTCAGCTGAATCGACTTTACCCAAAGCTTATAGCCATTGCCTAGATTGGGTTGGCATGGAAAAAATTGCATTACCCGTTCGTATCGAAAATACGCTATGTCAAAGTCAAATCAATGCTTATGTCAGTTTGGACGATCCCTTAGCCAAAGGGATTCATATGTCACGCTTGTATACGCGACTATTAGAACTGAGTTCGATTAAAAATTTGAACTTGATCGATCTGCAGTCATTATTACAAGACTTTTTAGAAAGTCATCGTGATCTATCCAAACATGCAAAAATTGAAATTCATAGCGAACTGTATATCGAACGACCTGCATTGATCAGCAAGCTTTCAGGTTGGAAAAGTTATCCTTTTGTTTTGTCATGCCAACTTTTAGATGGGCAGTTTTTAGCAGAACTAAAAGTTGAGATTCCCTATTCATCAACCTGCCCATGCTCGGCTGCTCTTGCAAGAAACATTATTCAACAACGTTTTGAATCGGCGTTAAACAATCAAGACATTCGTTTAGATCAGCAGGAAATTTTAGATTGGCTAAGCAGTACAGATGCGATTGCTGCAACACCACATAGTCAAAGAAGCTTTGCGATTCTTAATTTCAGACTTGATCAAAATATCCAACATATCCCACTGATTTTATTTATCAATCAGGCTGAACAAGCTCTCATGACACCTGTTCAGACTGCCGTTAAACGTATTGATGAACAAGCGTTTGCAATTGCCAATGGTCAAAACCTGATGTTTTGTGAAGATGCCTTACGACGGCTATATGGCACATTTTTAAATCATAAAAGTATTAGAGGCTTTAATTTCAAAGTCATTCATGCAGAAAGCCTGCATGCGCATGATGCTGTGGCTCAAGGTTCATGGCAATGGTAAAGCATTCTATTTTCGAACAGATGGAACATGGGTTTTTAGGGCAGAAATTTGATTTTGAAGCTGTATTTGAACAGATCAAATGGAACCAAGATGGTCTAGTTCCAGCGATCACTCAAGATCAAACAAGTAAAGATGTATTGATGATGGCTTGGGTTAATCGAGACGCCTTAATCGAAACCTTGCAGACCAAACAAGTGTGTTATTGGTCGCGCTCACGAAAGTGTTTATGGCGTAAAGGTGAGAGTTCAGGACATCGTCAATATTTGACGGATGCCAGACTCGATTGTGATGGCGACTGCCTATTGTTTTTCGTCAATCAGAATGGTCCAGCCTGCCATACCCTACGCCCGACTTGTTTTTATCTTGGTCTAAATACAGATCAAGTGACGATTTTAACTCAACCTGTGATTTAACTTATTTTAAGCGGTAATTCTATGCTACGTAAAAATCCATCTGGCCATTTGCCTGTTATCGATCAATCTGCTTATGTCGATCAAACCGCGATTATCTGCGGCAAAGTCATCGTACATGCCAATGTATTTATTGGTCCTTATGCCGTAATTCGTGCTGATGAAACTGATGAACATGGCGAAATGGAACCAATCATTATCGGTGCAAACTCCAATATCCAAGATGGTGTGGTGATTCATTCAAAAGCAGGCGCTGCGGTGACAATTGGTGAAAACTCATCGATTGCACATCGTTCGATTATTCATGGTCCTTGTGAAATTGGCCGCCATGTTTTTGTTGGTTTTAACAGTGTCTTGTTTAACTGTAAAGTCGGTGATCATAGTGCGATCCGACACAATGCAGTGGTCGACGGTCGTGATTTACCGAGTCACTTTTATGTTCCTGCCATGAGCTATATCCATCCTAAAACGGATTTAAGCCAATATCCGCCTGTTGATGTTGCGATCAGTGAATTTTCTGAAAGTGTGGTAAGCACCAATATCGAGTTAGTCAAAGGATATAAGGCATTACACAATGAATTTTAGACAATTTCCCAAGATCATTATTCGCAATGCCAACCTAGTCAATGAAGATACACAGTTTATTGCCGATGTACTGATTCAAGATGGACGAATCGAGAAAATCGCTAGCAATATCACGGGCGTTTTCAATGCGAAAACCATAGATGCCAATGGTGCTTGGTTAATCCCAGGCATGATTGATGATCAAGTGCATTTCAGAGATCCAGGTTCACCACAAAAAGGCAATATTGCCTCTGAATCTATGGCTGCAACCATTGGTGGTATTACTAGTTACATGGATATGCCCAATACCAATCCTGCGACATTGAACTTAGAGACACTGGCACAAAAAAAGCAGATCGCAGCGCAACATAGCATGGCAAATTACGCATTTCATTTTGGCGTGAGTTCTGAAAACTTAGATATTATTGAACAACTTGATCCTAAATTAGTCAGTGGTGTCAAAGTCTTTATGGGTGCATCAACAGGCAATATGTTGGTCGATGATCCTAAAATTTTAGAGCGTTTATTTGCCAATGTACCGACTATCTTATTGACCCATTGTGAATATACGCCTCGGATTAAAGAACAGGAAAAACTATATTTGGAAAAATATGGTGAAAATATTCCAGCAGCAATGCACCCTAAAATTCGAGATAAACAGGCTTGCTTTGAAAGTTCTCGACTTGCTGTTTCCTTAGCTGAGAAATACGGTACTCAACTGCATGTTTTACATCTGACCACAGCCAGAGAATTATGTTTATTTAAAGATCTGCCTTTAAATCGAAAACATATTTCAGCTGAAGTCTGTATCCATCATCTTAGTTTTGATGATTCTGACTATGCTACTCTTGGGCATTTAATAAAATGTAATCCCGCCATCAAAACTCAACAAGATAGAGAAGCTTTGATCCATGCGATTTCAAACAGTAATCGTTTGGATATTATTGGAACCGACCATGCACCACATACTTGGGATGAAAAACAACAATCCTATATGAATGCGCCTTCAGGTCTGCCACTGGTACAACATGCTGTGCCTGCATTGATGGAACTGATTGCAGATGGAAAACTCAGTATCGAAATGATGGTGCGTAAGACATCTCATCAAGTTGCCGATTTATTTAAGATCAAAGATCGTGGTTATATTCGTGAGGGCTATTGGGCCGATCTCGTCATACTCAAAGAAAATACGTATAGAATTGCAGTCAAAGATCAAAAAAATTATATGCATTGTGGTTGGAGTCCATTCCAAGAAAAAACCTTTCGTTATGAAGTTGATACGACCATTGTTTCAGGGCAACTGGCATGGCATCAGAATCAATTGTTTTTGAATTGCCGAGGAAAAATATTAGAAATTGATCGATAGAAAGGATATTTGATTAAACTCCGAACTCGCTTGCTCTACAACTTTTAGTCCAGTTCTGGTCTGCTCAACGGTGTAAGTACTATATTGCCCCGTTGAAACTAGACCAAATTGAAGTTGAGTTCTTAAAATTAAGAAAATCTCATTTCTCTCATCGATCAATACAGGATTGATCCTTTGTAAGTTTTCTACAAATTGTTGTGCAAAAAAAGGATTATTGAGCTTTTTAGGGCGATTTATTTGAATGTCGAAAAAATTAAAATTCGTATCAGAAATTTGTTTAATATGAAGAATTTCTGGTTGCATCTCTTTAAGTTGCATATTCGTCATCTCATTATTCTGCTCTTGAGAGACTGCCGAAGATATTCCACTCACTAAACAAACAAGTACCGTTAAGGCTGCAAAGATTTTATGTTTTGCCCACATGCTTGGTATTTGTGGATCATTATGATTTTGCTGAGCATTAATGACTATCGATTTTGATATAAAATCATGGACTGAACGGCGATTTTTTCGGTTAAAAATATAGAAATATACAATTAGAGCTTGTAAACAGATTAATAAGAGACCAATACCCCAAGAAAAGATAGCATTCGAGAAATATGCACTTAAAGACATTAAACACATAGGTGCAAATAAAACTGCTGCACGCACCATAGATGAGGGAACTGAAAGGTGTTTACCATCCAAACTAATGACTTCAATTTTTAAAAGCTGTTTCGCAACAGTTTTTCCAGCGTTTAAATGACTATTTAATAAACCGAAATATAAAATGACATATATATACCCTGCCAGAATAGAAATATTTGGGTGCTGATGTAGGAAATTCGAGAAAATACTAACAATCAGCCCACAAAACATGCTGATAAGTAACGCATCTAGGATGAAAGCAAACAATCTACGCCAAAAACCAGCGATGTAAGGTGTATTCAAAGACAATGTTTTTTCCCTTATGAAGTCGTTAGATATATTGTAATTTATTGAGTTAATCTATTCTATTAATGCATTCCCTATTACTTTAAGATTCTGTAATTCTTCATCTGTATATTTCATTTTCGATAACAGCTCTTGATCATTTATAATTTCAATGTATTGGTCAAAAATATCAATCTTATTTCTTAACAAGAAATCAACAAACTCCCCACCATTATAGTTCCTATGAAACTCAGAAAATAATAAAGTGGCATAAAAGTCCTTTTTCTGATTATTATTTATTCCTGACAGAAACGTATCTAAATTATCATAAAAATTACTAGAAGGCTGATTACCACAGAAAATATTCTTATCAATAAGGGTAATTGAATTAAAAACTTGAATATCCCGCGTTAGAACAACAACCCTATTATTAAAAATATCAACGCAGGATTCTCTTTCAATCGAAGAGCATCCTATAAAGAACAATGCTCCAAATATAAACAAGATTTTTTTAATTTTATTTAACATTCATCTTCTCTTTCAACCTTTCCTTTATCTTAGTAAAAAATCGTTCACACACCTCCAAAAAACTTATTTAAAAGCCTATTAAACAGTATCTTTCTATAGAAACCTATAAACTAAAGCTTCATTATGATAAAAAATCACATAATGAAGCCTCGCCATTTATTTATTTCTAAGAATATTTAAATTATTAATTGCGTTCAAATGTCCATGTTTAGCTGCTTTTTCATATCAAACTTATTTGCTTCTCAAAAATATTCTTCAGCCTTTTGAAAATCCTTATCTTTTCCTAACCCAGCAAAATAAATCATACCTAATGAGTTTATAGCTTCATGGTTATTAGCTTTTGCAGCCTTTTCAAACCAATAGTATGCTTTATCATAATTAGGCTTGATATTATCTAACCCATTTAGATAGACCCATCCCATTAGATTCTCTTTTTCATCTAAAGATAGGTCTTTTAAATTAAAAATTTCACACTGCTTACTGCTACTTCCTGCTAATTTACACTCTTCCTCAAGCCTAGGGAACTTGTCCTGTTTATTCAAATTTGTACAAGCAATTAAGCTACTTACAAAAATGCTTATAGCTGAACCCATTAATATTTTTTTAGCATTTATATCAACTTACTCTTTATAATTATAGCATTTATATGAAGTTGTGTTATTCGGTTTATAAAAAATTATATGCCAGTCATTATTTAATTGCATTGCATTCGACCCCTCAACCAGATCTTTATTACCCGCCAAAATCCTAGGTTTTATAATCTCCATTTGTCTTTCACCATCACAAAATATATAACTTTGATTGTATTTTAAATAATACTTCCAACCTATTTTATCCAATGCTTTTTTTTTGTTTTCAAAAAAAATATTAATATTAAAATCCTTCGACTCAATTTTATAAGAAACCCTATTAGCAGTATAAGAGGAATACCCTCTCAAATCTCTAGTTTTACCATTAAAGAGTATATGAGCTTCATCTACAAACTTTTGATTTACATGATCTAAGTAAGGTTTTTGTACATTATTATTCCCACACCCAACCAGAAGCAATGAGAATATAAAAATGGTTTTTTTCATAACTTATCTCTTAAATCTATTTATCAGACATCATCTTTGTAACACCAACGTCTGCACTAACACCAACTGTACCAACTACGAGTTCAACAGCTCTTGCCTTATAAACAGGACTATTTTTTGAAACCATTGGTACAACATAATTTGCTCCCAAACCAATTCCAGGGCCAACAACAAATCCAGCTGATGCTGATGCACCATTAATAAATTCATGTGTTAAATCGCGCATACCATATTCATCAACTGTAGCTTTATCTAAATTCTTAATTACTCCACTTACGCAACTCGCACCCACTAAATCTTTAGCGCTTTTCGGCACTGATTGAGTAATTAATGCACCTTTAGATCCGGCAACATACCAACCTTCATTTTCTTTTGCCCATAAGTTCTTTACAACGGTTACGTTATGTCCCAATAAACCTCCACTACAAGCCAAATAATCAGCACTTGGTGAACAAGTATATCCTTTATATGCATTCTCCCCCAATATAGCCTTTGATCTCAGCCCTCCTGGTTGTCTAGAAGCAGGCGTTCTTTCACAAACTGTTTTTTTATAAAATTCTTCCGCATTTTTTGCCCTAGCCTCATCCGCAAACTTCTGTTGTTTTGCTTTGTCTGCGGCTGCCTGTGCAGCAGCTTCCTCTCGTAAGGCTATCTTTCTAAAATCTTCCCTACGATTCTCTCTCCGTTGCTGTATATCCTTATTTTCAAGCTTTAACCACAATGGCGCATCATCGGGCAATCTAAAAGGATCTTTTTTAATATTTTTCTCCGACATCAACCCCATCGGATCAACCCACTGAGTTGGATCACTTACATAAGCAGAAGTGTTCATTCCTCCATTTAACCCAATCGGGTCTTTACTCATATATCTTGCACTATGTGGTTCATAATAACGATAACGGTTATAGTGCAATCCTGTTTCTTGATCGTAATATTGACCTTGGAATCTGATGTTACTCTGCTCAAACGGATTGTCTGGATTTACTGTTTTGATGTCGAGTGTGCTGCCCCAAGTATCTTGGGTAATTTCCCAAACACACTCACCTCTTGCATTGGTCATAGTCTGTGGCGTACCGACTTGATCACAATGGTAGAAAGTGATCTGCTCTAAATCCACTCGATTTTTACGGGTATCATTGCGCCATACAGGATCTTTATAAACCGAATAAGGTTTGTTTTGATATTCAGTATAGTCTGGTGTTTCGATCAGTTGAATAAAACCTTTATATCCTGCTTGTAACAATGGAACGAAGCTATTCGGTTCATACAGATAGTGCTTGGTAAAACTGTCTTGCTCTGATTTGCGGGATTCCCAAATCATCAGATCACCATCCCAACCAAACAAGGTCAGCGCATCTACCGTTTTCTTATAAAGTCTGCGTCCAAATACGTCATAACCGTAGTCCGTGACTTGACCATTGTGATCACTGCGAATCAATCGATTTTGGTTGTCCCATGTCAGTTTGAGGGTTTTACCTGCTTGTTTAGCCTCTATGACATTGCCTTGTGCATCGTAGTGATAATGTTTTCCTTGATAGCTTCTGACCAGATTGTTTTTAATTTGTGCCGTACCAGATGCGGATACAGGGTCGATCAAATTACCCGCAGGATCAAAGCTAAAACTCTCTGTTTTATGTGCGCTTTGCGTTGTGATTAAACGTCCGATTGGATCGTATTGATAGTTGAGCATACCCAAGCGACTATCTTCAACTTGATTAAGTAGGTAGTTTTGGTCGTAATGGTAATGTCTATGCGCTTGGTACTGTAAGTAGTCTTGCGTTTCTTGTTCAGGTTGAATCAGTTGTGAACTGAGTAAACCAACGTCATTATAGTGTTTAGTCTGGATGAGTCCATTTGCCAATAGGCGTGTTGTTTCTCGATGTAAGTCATCTCGTTGGAATGAAACTACGTCTTGTTTATTTAAGGCAATGGCATATAAATGTCCTGAGCCATAACTCAAATTGGCTTGTTCCTGTCCATCTGGACGGATTGTTTTAACTAGATTACCAAGTTCGTCATATTCATAACGTAACACCGCAGTAAGTGGACGAAGCCCTGCGATTTTGTAGTGCTGATGCTCTCTCACCAATTGCCCAAGTGCATTGCGATAAAAATCAATTTGGCTAACCTCATTACTGGCTCGGCTCAGTTGACTGTTCAGGTTGTAATCAAATTGTTCTGTTTGTTTCTTTCCCGTATTTAAATGGGTAAAGCTTTTCGATGCGATTTGTCCATCTGCGTAATAATCAAATTGGGTCAGGATATTAGGCTGTCGGATTTCAGATAACCTGCCACTCTCATCATGATAGCTGTAGTGTTTTTCTTCTCCATCAAAGGCTTGTTCACGTATCAAATATCCATATTGATTGTAATCAAACAAATATTCTGCTTGGTTTTGGTTGATTAGTTTTTTGATGCGTCCTTGTTTATCCCATTGATAACCAATGCGATGTTGATTAGCATCAATTCGCTGTGTTAACAAGCCGAGTTTATTGTAATGATACTCGGTCACTAAGCCTTTACTATCTTTATGTTTAAGTAAACGCCCTTCTTCATCATGTTCAAAATGTTCTTTTAATCCATCAGGGTAAACAATACTTTGGAGTTGTCCTTTGTCTCGACCTTGAGTGCTGTAAAGGTACTGCACGACCTTATTATTTGCAGTTTGTTCAGCTGTCAGTGAACCTTCTTCATCGTATTCCCACGTACTGCTTTTGCCTGAGCAATCAGTATAGGAGGTCATTTGTCCTAATTCATTGTATTGAATTTTTTTGCTGCCGCCTTTAGCATCAATCACTTCGATCAATTGATTGTCATTATTGTATTTATATTGGGTGATATGTCCCAAAGGATTTATTTCTTTACCGACATTACCCTTGGCATCATATTCTCGTTTCCAGATATTACCTTCTGGGTCTTTTGTTTCGACCAAATTGCCTTGCTCATCGTAGGCAAAACGTATTACCCCGCCGTTTGGCTGTACGATTTTGATGAGTTGATCTTGATCATTGTATTCTTGTTGTGTCTCACGTCCTTCAAAATCAATTTGACGAGTAATACGTTTTTGACTATCACGGCTGTACCACGATTCACGCCCATCTGCTAAACGTGTACGATAGGTAAATCCATTCAGATCAAAATAGTAATAGGTCGGGACATTGTAGGCGTCATAAACAGCGACTTGGCGTAAGCGAGGATGCCATTTGAGTTTGGTATGGTAACTACCATCATCTGCCCATTCTTCAATCGCTTTGGCTTGGGCGTCGGTTGATTCATAGCGAATATTTTGCCCACGTCCTGTGCGATCGGTATAGCGTGTGAGTTGATGGAAATGGTTGTACTCATAGTTTCGGACATGACCATTTTGATCAATGGCTTCAATTAAATTGCCTTGGATATCATATTGATAACGCGCTAAAGGCTCAACCTGTTCATCAAAAAATACCGCAATGATTTTAACTTGCTCATTAAAAGCAAATTTTAATTGGTGTTGAGCATGTTTTAATTGAAAATCAACGCTTTGCAAATAGGCAATTTCATCGAAAACAAGGTAGCTTAAAACAACTTTTTCTTGTGTATTTTCATTAAATTGTTGAATCAATTGATAAGGCTGACCAGCCGAAAATTGATGAAATTGAAAAGACCATTCTCCACCGAAGTTTAGTATTAAATCACCATCTTCGAGTGGTTGTACGGTTATTCCTTCAAATGGTACTTCATAAGCTTCAAATGGGATTGAAGCAGGGAATTGATGTTTCCGCCCTTTACTGTCTATAAATAAATAGCCTTGAGCATTCGGTTGAATCATGTTGGAAAATGGCATCATCCAACGTGCGCCAATCATGCTGTGATCAAACTCATTCATTTGTGAGTTATATCGACGGATAAAGGAAAAACCAACTTTCGGCAAATAGAAATCTGCATGCTGCACTCGTTCAGCACCAATTGAATAGCTAATACTTTGCCCTGTATCTGACCCTTTGCCCTCACATGGCGGAGCATTTAAAGCATCGGCTTGTAAACTCACGAACTCTAAAGTATCTCCTTTGGTATGCCGTTCATACTCCCCTGTTTGATTCATCGGCACACTAGCGCTACCTTTATTTTCTAACGCTTTTATCGCTTTCAAAGTTTCTTGTATTAACCATGCCAAAGTATATTTTTGGCTAGCATTCGATTGCTGTTGCAGCATTTGGCTTAAACTTTTAATCGCTTGAGTTGCTTCTTGCTGCAAACGACTTTGCATATTCGGCTCAATCTTCGGTGTCAGGTTTGCTTGGCTCGGTGTTCCGATCAGATCAATTAATGGCACGGCCCAATTGCTAAATTTAAGCTTGGGGTCCCGTTTCTCTGCCGAGGCACCTGTTGGAGCTACAACACCAGCATTAATTTCTGCAGCCGAGGTTGCCATACTCTGTAAAATACTTGCACCCAAAGTTGCAGCTTGGGTCAGTAGTACACTTAACTTTGCTTGGGTTTCTTTTAAAAATACTTCTAAATCCCCAGCAACCATTGCATTGAGATGTAAGCCTAAACGCTTAATATCAGCTTCTTTAATTTTCCCATTTTCAGGGTATAAACATTCTGCCATTAAACCAAACATTGGTCGTAACGCCATACGAGCATGGGCTTCATTATTCGGTTCAGGAAACAATCCAATTAAATTAGCTCCGAGTAAAGCACCACGCTGCAAATCAGCATCACCTGTCTTCGGTGTTGTTGCATACAAAAGTAAATCTAAGACACTACCAGTCAATGCAAAAATATTCGCAACCGTCGGAACATTCGCATTACTTTTGACTTGTTCTAGCGTGGTATTCCCACAGACCTGTAAATAAAGTTGAATTTGATTTGCAATCATTTGCAAATCGGTCACATTGGTTACACTTTCTAAATTAAAAACAGCAAGTTCAACAGTGGGTTGTTTTGTAGTTTCTGCCTGTTGTGTCTTTTCAGTAGCCATTAATTAAAACCTTTAATTCATTCGATTACATCAATATGTTTAATTCACTTCGAGCTTTCTATTATTACATCTACTTTTTCGATCTAGAGAAGGTGTCGACCATACCCTGTTTAATCGGGGAGTCTATTTTTGTGAATTGAGATAATTTTGCTGTTGCCTGATCAGTGAAAAAATCTTTGCCTTGCTCTTTGAGCATTTCAAGAGATTGATTTGGATTTATTGCCATTTGACCAAGACTTTTCATTTGATTGGCGGATAGATTGAGATTAAGTTGTTTTGACACAGTATTGAGCGCGCTATTTGTAACCTGATCTTTAATCTGTCCTACTGTTTGTCCAACTAAGTTAGTTAAAGTATTTTTACCTAAGTCTTTAAAGTTATTTTTGTCCATCGAAAGAAGATTACTTTTCAATTGGGACATTGCATTTTGCCCCAATGAACCCAAAGCATTTTGCATCATTGCAGCAACGCCTGAAACTGGTTCAGCCCACGTATAATCACGGCTAAAATCACTACTTTGTAGCCATGCACTCGTGTCATCTTTCTCAAAAACAACTTTTGCTTGGCCAGGTGCAATACCTGTCACCTGAGCAAAACCATTTGCATTAAGCTTGCCTGTAATTTGCTTGCCGAGCGAATCAATTACCTTATAACTATTTTGCTTAAAGAAGTTTTCACCACCATAGCTTCGTAATAACTCCAAAGCCCCTTGCATTGGTTTAGCTTTTGGCAATTGTGGGACATTGGCACTTACACTTGCCCCACTCTTAAACAAATGCTGCCCTGCTTTCACCTCGAACTTTCCACCTGTTGTTGGGAAAATCCCTGAACCATTCAATTTGAGCTGTGAACTATCAGCGGTAAATACGATTTCTTTTGGGCTGGTAATATAAATCGTATCTTCGGTGGAAATAATCTGGATGTCTTTCCGAGCAATAAAATCAGCGCCATCCCCTTGTGCCTGTATCTCAACTTTGCCTTTGCCTGCCACTTGTTTAATTCCATTTTGTGCTGCAAATAAGCTGATCTTTTGACTGGCTTGGGCAATCAGGTTCTTTTGGGTGGTCAGGTTAATACTGTCCCCTGCAAATTGGTTCAGTTGTCCATCTGCGGATAGATGGATGTCTTCTGAGGTGCTGAGTCCAATCCCATTCGGTGAGCTGAGTAATAGTAAGGCTTTGTTGAATTTGGCTATATCTTGCTGAATTTCTTCTGCAAATGCCTGTAATTGCTCTACCGACTCCAATTCATCTGTTTGTTGGTTCTTTGCCACTTCACTCAGGGCTTTGGCATTGTTTTGGTTGCCTTCCAATTGTTGTTTGGCTGTTTGTGCTTCGAGATGTTCGCCTTCGGCTTGCGCTTGTGCATGGGTGGTGATGAGTAAGCCTTCGCCTGCTCGAATCGCGCCCCACTGGTCTGTGCGTAGTTCAAAGCCTTCACCTCGGTCTTCGCTTTCTGCTTGGGCTTTGGGATGGCTCAGTTTGCCGAGATTGAGTTGGCTGGCTGCATGGCTGCTTTGTAGTTGTGCGCTGATCTGTCCGGTGGTGTCGTCAAAGCGCAGTTGGTTGTAGCCTGAACCTTGATATTCTTTGGATTTGATCCCTGCTAGTTTTTTGGTATCAGGTAATTTGCCTTGATCATCAAATTTTGTTGGACTGCGTTGTGCTTCGTGCAGTCGCCCGGTGACATAAGGACGGTCAATGTTGCCATCAAAGAACTCAATCGCTACGATTTCACCTATTCTCGGTAAGAATCGCACACCATAGCCTTCGCCTGCCCAAGGAGTGAGTACATCCACCCAAGCTGAGTCAGTATCGTTGTTGTTGCTGCCTGCGCCACCATCGTGGCTATGGTCGTCATTGCGGGTAAATAGGAAGCGAACTTTGATTCGTCCCCATTCATCCACATGGATTTCTTCGCCTTCGGGTCCCACCACTCTTGCTCGTTGTGGGTGAGCAGTTGGACGGTGTTGCAGTGGGTGGTATTCGGGTACGGTTTTGATGTTGCGGCGTTGTAGCGTCAGTTGGTTGGCTTGGCGTTCTTCACTCTTGCTTGAATGCTGCCATTGGCTTTGTTCTACTAATTGGCTGATTTGATCATTCAAATCTTTAGGAAGGTTGTTTTGATTGAACCAATCCTTCTTTGTGATTAAGAACTCCTGATCAGCCCCTTTGTGCTGATCAATTTCAGGGTGTTCGTTGAGTTTAAACCAGTAGCCTACTTGGGTGTCTCGCACGGTAGTATTGGCGATAAATTGTTTGGCTTGAGCATCGTGGTAGTGACCAAGATTTTGATTGATTTTTTCAATTTGGTTGTTGCCTGATGCTGTAGCACCATCTTCACCATTCAGGTCTTGCATCCATGCGGGAGTCATACACCACGCATCTTCAAGCCCCAGTGATGCAACATCATGTTGTTGGCTATGTTGGTGTTTCGTTTGTACGCTACCTGCACCGTCTTCTTGTTCTAGGGCATCAGCTTGCCAGCGTTGGATATGAACTGCTGTGGGTTGTAGCGAACGCTCAGCAATCAAGTTGGTCATGCTGTCGTATTGTTCGGTGGCACTGCTACGGTGGTAGCGAATTGTTCTTCGATTTAAGGCTTGGTATTGGCTGTTGTCATCGATCAAGCGAAGTTTTTGGGCTTGGATTGGACTGTTGCTGTTGGCAACAGTGAGCTGGGCTTCGTCAATCAGCCAGTTGATGCCTTCACTTCTAAGCAGTCGGGTAATGAAGTCGTAGTCGCTTTCATTGGCTTGCATCACAAAGGGACGGATGTCGTAATCTTGGGTTAAACCGCTTAAATCTAAAGTTAAACTCGATGCAAACAACTGGCTACGCTGCTGCCATTCCTTGAACAATACTTGAAGGATATCCGCCACGTTTTTATTCATAAACACGCGGGAGTTTCGGCGTTTATGCCACAGTGCAGTTGCATCTTGTAGTTTGAGTTTATACAGGGTCAAACTGCCATCAGATTGCCCTTGTACGGCTTCAGTGATGATCCCTGTGGTTCTAAATAGAGCACCTGTGTCTGTTACGGTATCGACTGCCGCTTGAGAACCAATAAACTGTTTTAAGGGGATGGTTGCGTCCGTTGATAGGCAGATGAGTTCTGCGTTAACTCCGTCATTCAGACGATGCGTACCTTCAATACGCTGTAAAAACACCTGATTGGCTAAAGCAGGATTTGAAAATTGGATATGAATCGCACGTTTTTGTGCAGTTAAGCCAAGTTGTTCTAATGCGGCATAAATCGTCTTGAACATTGCTTCTTTTTGAAATTTTTTAAATGTGAATGCATTTTACAGCAAAAAGTGTGTTTCTGCTCAGACCGTCCCGTCTATTTGTTGTGACGATTTATGTCTTTTGTTATTTCAACTTTTTTAGGATCATCCGTCGATGGCTAATCTGTGATTTGCTCATTTGGTATTTGTACTTCAACTCCCCCATCTTGAGTGTTTCTAAGTCTTCTGCATGTTGTAAGACCCAGTCTTCTATGTTTATTTTCACTGGTCCAATCCTTTCTTTAATCGCTAATCGGCGACGTAATGCTTTGCGGGCGTTATAGATTTCATCGGTTGTTGTTTTGAGTTGTTTTGCAATTTGCTGAATTGTCATGGTTGGACTAAGAATTGTGTCTCGATGCTGATAACGCCATTGCCATGTTTTATCTAAGTTCTTTAAATGAAGCTCACTCATTGAAACGACATTCAGTTCAGCACATGCCAATTCATGGAATTTGCGTGCCGTGTAATCATCAGTTTGCAATATCTTTTGTAATTCCTTAAAACTTCGGCATTGGGCAATCATTGCTTTATGCTTTTGATAAATTTTTTCTACCGCATACTGACTTGCATAATTGCGTGAAGACTTACGCTTAATCCTCACTTCACTCACTAAATAGTGGGAATAGTTTAGGACGCTACTTTTGCTGAGTCCATATTTTTCCAACAAAATTGGAAAACTATAATACAAGATTTCATTTTGATGCTGTACGATCCAAGCTCGGTCACGTCGAACTACTTTTTTTTGCAGCTCCAATATTCGTCGCATTCGAGAAATCACTGTACTTGATAAACCAAGCTCTTTTATCGCTTGTCGATATGTTGTCATTTTTAAATATTCAACAAGTTCCATCGTCATAATGATAGATTTAGAGCCTAATCGGGGTGCACCGTACAACCAGCCTAAATACAAAGTAAAACCCATCTGCGTTTTTCTTTCTTCATAAACATCCCAATCCTCTCCCTCCCAATCTTTCAGGGTTTGAATTGGATGAAGAACATGTTTTTTAGCCATAAGAATTTATAAGAAGTTATGTATGCGATTGGTTGGTTGTTTTATCAAATGACCGTATAGATGTGCAAGGCACGCGCACTAAACGATGCTATTGGCTTATGCTTAAAAAGAACAATCCGTTTGCATGTTTTTTGATTTAAAGAATTGATTAAATGCATCTTTCTCTTGTAACCAAGGAGACACCGTTTCCCAATTTTGCGCATTGAAATTTTGCCAACGTGCTAATCTTTCAGTTTGATATCCTTCATGTTCAATTTTGTCTTTATATCGTTGGAGAAACTGCATTTGCAGACAAAGCCCGCGAACACTTTTGGCTTCATAAATTGAATACCTAAAATATCTATTCAGTGTATCTATTAACTTTTCTCCATCCCCACTTTGATAGAGTACTCTGAGCCTATTCAGATCATTAAAGTAAATTTCATCGTTAATCGTATTTAACGGTACATTCTGTTTTAGCATTGCCTTATACAAATCATGCTTATATGACAAATCTTGCCAAGAAGATGCCATAAGAATTTCCTCAGCAATTGCCAAACGGGCTTTTTCTGTATCTTTAGGATAAACAATAAAAAAATAATACAATCCCAAGAAAACAATGAACATCAGAATGATAGAGAGCAATCGCCAATAATTTGTTCCTGTTATAACTCTCATCCGAGACCTTTCCAACATTGTGCTTTCAATATTAAATACGATGTGTATTCTATATCAAAAAAGATAGCCGTAATGTAAGTTATCCATTGGAAGATATGACAGACACCCATCAAACTAAATGCATTGGCGGTCCACTTTGGGGATTAAACACTCAACGCGCTGTTGAAGAATTTCATTACACCAATCCTTCGACAGGAAAGACCACCAAATACACAAAAAAAATAATGTATGGTCATGCTTTTTTTGTTGCAAAGGACATTGATGTCAACTTTGCAAAACAGATGGCTTTACTCTTATTAAATCCAATTTAACAAAATAAAAATCATCCCTTATCTCTTTTCCGCATCACGATGTTCTTAACTTTCTGCTTAACCCCTAACTTTAAAGCCTTTTTATCAATCTCATTCTTAACCAACTTTTCAGCAAAATATATTTTGGTAGAGTAGTTTAAAGATGTAAAAGCAAGGAATAGAAACATCAGTATCGAAGTAATCAATATAGCCCAAAAACCTTCAACTGAATTTTGTGAGACGATGCGATTGTATATTTCTAAATCTGGATCGAACAAATTCCAAAAAAACACAGGGGAAGCTGCGAGTAGAAAAAAGATCCCATATAAGGACAAGCTTCCCCATTTTTTGATCGCTCGAATCCATCCAACTTTAAACCCATCAACAAAGTTGAATTTATCTTCGACCTTCGAAAATTCAACCAATGATGAACCACGCTTGTATTGATCTATCTTACCAGTCTTATCTTTTTGCTTTAAAAGGTATTGCGCTTTTCCTCGATCAATTTTTGGAATCCCAACGATGAGCTGATATTTCTTTGTTTCAGCTAAGTCCAGTATATTGTCCCTATTGCTATCATCTTTAGACGTGTTTTCCAAAGCAAGTAAAAGTCCATCAAAATCCTCACGGAGTTGCTTCCTTTGGTTAATTGAGTTTTCTAGAAAGAATTTCCTGATACTAAACAAAGCAGTCGCAATTGTAAGTATTGAAACAACTAAAGTAATGATTTGAACAATATGATCCATTTTTCCCTCGTATTAAATTATTGGAATATCACTAAATTTATAAAGTTATGTTAAAAACAACCAATAAGTTCTGTCCAGTAATACGATTGAAAAGAGCATAAAATGCTCTTTTTTAGAATATTTAATTCAAAGCCTGTACCGATTGTTGTAACCCTTTCTGAATATCCTGAGCATTTGTTAGCTCATGCGTCTGTTGAGGTTGCGGTGAGTTAGATTCATCCGTGTAAAACTCCTCAATAATCTCCAAGCCCTCCTCACCTCCCACTGATGGGTAAGTTCATTTTAACTGACTTTAGGTTATAGCGATTTCTTGAAAATCAAAACTTATAAATACTCAAATTTTGAAATTTGCAAGAGTTCCAATATACTGCTCGTTATATTCTAATGATTTCATTTGCAAGGAAGCTCAGGACGAAAATGGAAATTAAAACTCTTACAGCAATCTTATGTAGCAGTGCCTTATTCTTAACAGCATGCGGCGGTGGATCCGATCATGATAATTATACTGGTAAAGAAATCAGCAATGTTGATTACAGCAAGTCACAAACCATTGAATTAATTACACCACGTGTCTTCTCTTTTACCAAAAATATAGGCAATCCTTTTATTTACATGGTCGATTTGATCAATGAAATTTACTATATTTCTTCGAACCCCAATGAACAAGACAATCAGGCAACCTGTGAATCTGGGACAGTACAAAAGAATGAAGATAATTCCATTACACTGAATAATTGTAAGAATTTAAGAGTAAATGGCAACATCGCCACAAACTTAAGAAATTTAACATTATCAGGAACAGTGCAAAGTAAGTTTACAGGAACACCATCTATAGAAAAACATGACATCACCCTTACATATCTAACGATAAAATATTCTGATCTTGAGCAAGTAAACTACCATGGTCATCTGCTTCGCGGCGTAACTGATAATAAAATACAATATGACGCCAATAAACTGGAAATAACTGGAACTGAACCATCTAATAAAGAACACCTCCTTTTAAATGACTATCATTTAACAATAAGCTCTACTCCGGTATCCTCTCTCACGTCTGTAATTACAAAAGGCTTTTTGCAAGCAAATAATAATGGTCAAAAATACACCGTAAAATTTGATAGCGATATAGAATTTCCCTCGGGCAAAACCATACCCAATAGTGCAATCATCAATATTGAAGATACTAAAAACAATAAAAATGCAATTTCAATTAAAAACACAACCAGTGGTCAAGCACTTGTTAGCGCTTTTGCAGAAGGTCGATCTGTTACTGGCTACCCTAAAACTATGGAATGGCGTGATCTGAGGCAGTAAATATAAAAAACTCGGTGTAAGACATTTCGACTTTGTTGCGCAAAGATTAAAATGTTAAGGTTTCATTCATATTCAATTCATAACTCGTGTGTGGTCTACCTAATTCAGTGAATTTGTTCAGGACTACCACACGGGAAAAAATTGATATGTGCTGAAAATAATAGCGGAAGACTTTTACAAGTTGGCTGCATAGAATCTATCAAATAGAAATATTTGCCAAGAATCAAAGTGATTGAGGACGCAAGTCATCGCTCTATAAAGTCCTTTAAATGGCGAATGCCTGCCTAGCGAAGCAATGGCTGGTTTTATATTGTTGCAATTACTGTTTGAATTCTCATTCTTTTAAAAACCGAATAGTCTTCTTACCTATAGATAAATTTTAGTTAAAATAATTAACTTTTATTTCTATACAAAATTTCTAGTTTAGATATCAGTTGATCTAAGTCTTTTACTCCATACAAGTAGTAGTTATTTTCTGATATATTTTGAGTGATATAAATAAGCTTACTAACATACTTATCCTTACGATTACTCTCCCTTAAAAAACTATGGTAACCAGCCAGCAAATTATTTTGATTATTAATAATACTATTTACTTTTAATAAACTTAAGACTTTACACCGTCTCTTAGACATAAAAACCTCCTTAATATCATTGCAATATCTAAACCTTAATTGGATAAAGATATGGCTCCCTTTTGCATGTACAGCGTCAATTGTTTTTTTCCAGCCTTGAATATGCGCATCTGTGTAAATACCAGGTGTAGCAAGATAGCCCTGTCCATCATCTGAAGGTTGGGCACCTTCTGTAATAATTAAGCCAACGCTTGCTCGTTGTGCATAATATTCTGTTGAGAGTTCACCTGGTGTACCATCGAATTGGGCACGAGAACGAGTCATCGGGGCCATAACAAGATGATTTCCTAAGGTATAACGCCCAAGTTGTGCTGGTTCAAATACTTTGTTCATATTCTGGATTGCCTTTAATTTTTTACAATCAGCTTCAATCACATGAAGTCTGATTCCTGATAACTTCTAGATGTTGATTAGTATTAATTAATTTAAAAAAGGGATAAATACGTTAAAATGGAAATGATTGCTGCATAAATGGAATAATTAACAATGGAACTTTTGAATGACATGGCATTATTTGTTGAAGTCTCTAAAGTGATGAGTTTTAGAAAAGCAGCAGAGAATTTGGATATGCCGAGTTCAACACTTTCAAGAAGAATTAGCCATTTAGAAGAGGCGATTGGTTTACGATTATTGCATCGAACAACCCGAAAAGTTGAGTTAACAGAAGCTGGTCATATCTACTTTGAACGTTGTAAACGAATTGTTGGTGAAGCTAAACTTGCGCATGAGCAATTAGGCGAAATGCTCTCTAAACCAAGTGGAACACTAAGGGTCTCATTGCCTGTTGATTTTGGAACCGTATTTTTAACATCTATCTTGATAGAGTTTGTGCAGCTGTATCCAGGAATAAATTTTGAAATTGATCTCACCCCGAGATTGGTGGATCTTGTAGCTCAAAACATTGATGTTGCGATTCGTATGGGGAATCCTCCTGATTCCAATTTAATTGCACATAAGTTAATGCAATTTAGAGGGCGACTTTTCGCATCTCCTAAATATTTAAAACAACATGGTATACCCCAACATCCAAATGATTTAGTTCATCATGAATGTTTGAGCTTTCCAAACAATACACGTTGGAAACTGTATCGATCTGAAGAAACGGTTGAAGTAAAGATTGGTGCAAGATTCATGTTGAATAACGTTGGTATGACACGAAAGCTATCTATTCTTGGTCAGGGTATTCTATTTACCCCTTATGAAGTGGTGCAAGATGATCTAAATGATGGTTTATTGATGCCAATTCTTTCTGAATGGCAAGGTGATGTTCTTCCTGTCTACGCTTTGACAGAAACTCGTTTACTACCAGCAAAAGTTCGTGTTTTTATTGATTTTTTAAGAAGTAAATTAAGGAGTTCAATGATTTAGCTTATTTAAATGACTATAAGCTTGCTGCTCTGTAAACGAAAAGTCCCGATTTGGGTCGGTATTGGATTCTCTGCAAACGATTAAATTTCTCTCAACATCAGATTACCGCCTATCAAAGCCAGAATGATCAGTTAATGAGTACTATTAAAACCTATGCTCAGAATCAACTAAATGTTGCAAATAAGAATCTCGACTTAGTTAAATCAACCACGCAATATTTTGCTCAGCAACAGCTTAAACTTGCATCCACACAGATTGAGTCATTGATGCGTGAGTCCTTGTTACAGAATCCTAGAAATGTTCTGGCAAAAGGCTATGCTATTGTGCGTCATAAAGGCAAAGCAATCCGTTCTATTCATCAAGCCAACTCATCAACTTCGATTGTGATGCAGGATGGGCATATACACGCCAACGTCAGTGAGGTAATCAGTAATGAGTAAGAAAGAGTTAAGCTTTAAAGATGGCTATGAATTGCTGAAGAAGAATGCTGCTTTGCTAGAAGCACAAGAAGAACCTGACATCGATAATCTTATGAAAATCGTTGAGGAATCCATGTCATCATACAAAGCCTGTAAATCACGCGTGGATGCCGTGCAACAAGATTTGAATGACACCTTTAAAAAATAATTTGAGTTATCCATATCTAAAGCTATTACTTTATTGTTTGTCAGAGGCTCTAGGCTACTCCAGCTCAACCAAGCTGTTTTTTGTACTCAGTATTTTCCTTAGAAGTGCATCAAACAATGTTTTAAACTGGATAACAAAAAAAAGCCTATCGAGAATATGCATAATAAATAGTGTCAGAACCGAACACGTATTCATGTAACTCATATTTAGTTGGATAAAGTCAAATGTTTGGTAATAACTTACCGTATTTCCAGCCAATATATCTTCTCTTAATTTTAAAGCCGCCACTCTTACATTATTTAATCGTGTTAAAGGATGCGTTGATAAACGAGCTTTATCAAAATGTTCAAGATAAGAAATATCTAGTTTTTCAAGTTCTGTTTGCGATATTGGATTCATTTTCTATCTTTCTCTAGAAAATCATTTGAACTCAAGCATATTATTTAAATATGTCAGTGCTTGTTCCGTTGAGCCTTCATTTAGTGGACTATGTTTAGGGTTAAAATAACGTAAGCATGCGCGCAGCACATAATCAGCACGAGGGACACGGTCTTGTCGAGCTGCTCGGAAATAATCTTTGAAACGAAAACGATGTGGTAATTGCGCATCTTGTTCTACTAGATTTTCGACAGCAACATAAGCCAAAACAATAAATAGCGGGAACGTGAAAGCTGCCGCCCCAACCCGAAGTACATTGCTATTGCTAAAATATCTAAACATTGCATCGGCTACTTCACGGTGCTCTACTTCTTCAGCTCCGTGCCATTGCAATAAACGTAACATTTCTACATCGGCAGGTGCTTGTTGTAGTCCCTCTGCATTAAGAACCCAATGTCCTAACACTCCAGTCAGATGTTCGGCAGCAGCCACCATTGCTAATCGGGTCGTTAACCACATCGACTTTAAGCGTGGATGCTTCAATTCATAGCCTAATGGTTTCGGGCCAATCATGTCATTAAATATCCAATTCGTAATCTTGGTATAACGACTTAAATCAATCCCTAACGCCTCTATGTGCCGTGTTCCAAGAGTGTGCCCATAACTATGAGCACCCTCTTGTTTAATGAAAGCAATTGCTGCCTCTTTAATTTTTTCATCTTTAATGTAAGGCAATGCATCTCTAAACGTCTGACAGAACCAACGTTCTGGTGCAGGTGTAATCGGGTTAATTGAATTTAATATTTGAGAAACTATTGGATCGTCATAAATCCAATGCGTTGGCGTTTCAGTAAAATTAAATACAGGACGCCGCGGAACAATCACATGGTTTTGTCTGATTAAACTATTCATGATAATAAATCCTTATATATCAAAAGCGCTTCCCATTAATCCTGAGTCAGAATGTTAAAGCCCATACGTGGACCAAAGGCAATCAATGTACGTACTAAGCCCTTAATCGCTTTGGGTTGTTGCCCACTGCTAATACGACGAAACTGCGAAGCATGCCAAGCGAGTTGCAAATAGGCATCAACGGGTTTGTATCCAATGGCTGGAATTTTTGCTGGTTTTAATACCGATTTTCCGGCTAACAGTTGTTTTGCTAAATCTGGCTGTACTGCAAAAGGCCGAGCCAATCCAACCAAATCGACCGTACCATTAGCAACAATATGATTCATGAAATCTACATCTCGCAGCCCACCTGTTAACATCAGTGGTAATTTGCTTTGTTTGCGAAGTGCAGTGGCATAGTCAATAAAATATGCATCACGCTGAGCAGAACGATCTGGTGCATAGCCTAACTGTGCAGGAGATTCATAATTCCCGCCTGAAATTTCTAATAGGTCGATCCCTTCTGCTTCTAAAGCTAATGCAATTTGTAGAGACTCTTCCTGACTTAAGCCGCCCTTTTGAAAATCGGCAGAGTTGAGTTTTACACTTAATATTTTGTCTTTGCCTATTGCAGCTCGTACAGCTCGAACCGTTTCAATCAACATACGGCGTCGATTTTCAGGACTTCCTCCCCACCCATCTGTTCGAACGTTTGAGAGTGGTGACAAAAATTGCGAGAGTAAATAGCCATGCGCTGCATGTACCTGCACGCCATCAAACCCTGCTTTAACAGCAAGCTCTGCGGTTGTAGCAAAGCGTTTAATTTGCTCTAAAATATCTGCTTCAGTCATCGCTCGTGGAATACGAATAATATTCATAGCAGGTAAATCAAGCCCGACTGCTGAGGGCGCGATCGGCTTTTTCAAAAGTGGCAAAACCGCAACACGGCCCGGATGGTTAATCTGCATAATAATTTTGCTGCCATTGGCCTTAGCAGCCTGAGCCCATAACTTATTGGCTTGTAAAAATTGCTCATCTTGCAAAACGACATTTCGTGGCTCAACAAAAGCACGATGGTCAATCATCACATTGCCCGTAACTAACAACCCAGTTCCACCCCTTGCCCATGCTGCATAGAGTTGCTGCAAGTCTGTGGTGGGTGAGCCGTGCCGATCAGCCAATTGTTCACTCATGGCCGACTTTGCAATACGGTTGGGTATGGTTATGCCGCACGCCAATTTTAATGGTTGGTGTAACGGAGAATTTGTAGATGTAGACTGTGCCATGATAATTATTCCTAAAATTGTTTGTTCTGTGAGTACTGCACAAGCATCAACTTTTGATTACTTCAGCAGCTCTTCATTGAAATATTGTTTTTTTAATAAGTTCATCATGTCCCGATTGTCATGCTGCCAAGGGTGAAAATCTGCGGAGAAAAAGTCGAGATAATGTCTACCAATCCGTCTAACTAAACCTTGTTTTCCAAACAAATAACGAAAACCTTGATAAAGTTCTTTTAAATCTCGTTGTTTGCCCGAAGCTCGTAACAGTTCGGTTGTTCCTCTGGTGGTAATGATAAGAAAAGAAAACGTGGTTTCTATCATGACCAATCGCAAGAAATAAGGTCTATTGACCAAAGACTGATACACATCAAAAGCCACAGCCTTATGTTCTGTTTCCTCAATCGAATGCCATGCCCAGATTTTTCTGACATGGGTATTAAACAACTCTAAATCTTGAGGCGCGGTACTAATAAAATAGTCAGCTAGAATTGCTGTAAGGTGTTCCATACATACAGTGCATGCAAGCTGATGAGCTGTAGAGAATTGCTCTTGCATCAAGCGATTCATTTTTTTAAAGCGCTTATAAATTCGGTCTACGGGATAACCCTTTTTCAGCATAACAGCATTGAGCACGTCATGTTCTTTACCGTGATGTGCTTCTTGACCAATAAAAGCACGGACTTGTTTAAGCAGAACAGGATCTTCAATTTTTGCCTGATAATTACGCACACTATGAATAAATTGACGTTCACCATCTGGAAATGCGCTCGATAATGCAGTCAACAACATCGTAAGTAAGGCATTGTTATCAAACCAGAACTCAGGAATTTCATCCGGAAAAGTAAAATCCATTGTTCTTACAGGAATATCAATTGAAGCCGAGATTTTAGAAAAATCATGTGTTTGTTTTGACTTAAAGAACGCATTCATCTTTATTCTCCAGTTATAAAACGCGAGGATTAAATTGGCGCAATAAAAATAACGGCGTGCGTAGACGAGGTATTTGAATTGGAGGAATTAACCCACCCGATAAATCAACTCGATGTAATCTTGCCTCAATGACTTTACCTAGTCCCATATCGTGTAAAGGATCATTTACAGTACCCGTAAAACGTAAGTTCATTTCTACACGACGGACTTCAAGTGGATGTTCTTTCGGAGTAAATCGAACCTCTCGTGGTAAACCAAGGCCCAATCCACCTGTGATATTACGATGTGGTAGTCCTAAAATTGGAGGTGCATCATCAATGACTTCACCAAGCTTAGCTTCCATTTCAATGAGTGTTGTACCACGGCGTGAGGCATTGCTAACAATACGTTTGCCGTCATTCTCCCAACTAATCTCACCCATCTTTTTAGGATAGCCAAGCAACTCACGTCCAATAATCATGGCGCGATCATCGTCTAAAATCATCCAAGGACAAAAGATTCCTGTTTTATTGCCTACTTTAATATGAACGAATAAACCCGCTTCATGGTAAGCACCCGTATAGACATTTTCAGGGAAATAAGCACAGAACAAATCAGCTCTGGCAGGCTGAACCAGTGTCATTCCAGACGGTAACCAACGAGCCATCGCTTTTTCATCCACTTCAACAACAGCCGTCAAATACTGCGCATTGTGATACAGCTTATTGCCAAGATTGGCTAAGCCCACTGGAACACTTAAATCATTGATGAGTTGTCTCATGATTTTAATCTCGAAAATACTTGTTTCAGAATTGGGAGCAAGATGATGCGCGGGGTATAACGTCCCCCAAAAGTTTGCGCCTGCGCAATAAAACCGGGAATCACAATACGGCGATTGCAATCCATGCCTTGAATCGCTTCTTTAGCTACTCGTTCTGCTGTTACCCAAACAAAATTGCCACCGACTCCATCAATTTTGGTAATTCCAGCAACTTCATTAAAACCTGTTTTAGTAGGACCCGGAGCAAGTAAAGTACAGGTCACACCTGTACCACTTAGTTCGCTATGCAAAGACTCTGCAAATGAGTTTGCAAATGCTTTAGTTGCCGCATATGTGGCATTTGCCGGAGTAGGTTGATGACCAGAAGTAGAGCCTACAATCAGTATTGCTCCAGATTTTCGTTTGAGCATTTGTGGCAACACGGCTAAAGTCAGGTCGTGAATTGCCACACTATTGACTTCGACTTCTTCACGCTCTCGATCTGCATCTAACTCTTGAAGTCGTCCAAAAGTTGCAAAACCTGCGTTATTACAAAGAATGGAAACCTCAAGACCTTCTAAATACTGACGAAACTTAGCTCTAGCTTGTCTATCTCCCAAATCACATGGATATAAATCTACAGATATTTGATATTCAGCTTTTAATTTTTCAGCCAGTGCTTCTAATTTTTCGACACGGCGAGCAACTAAAACTAAGGAATAGCCTCGTAAAGCGAACTGTTTTGCTAACTCTTCACCAATGCCCGATGAAGCACCTGTAATCACAACGCGAGATGAGGCTCGTGGAATAGGTAGGCTCATAATTCTTGCTCAAAATAGAATAAATTGATTATTCCGAAGTTTTAACTTGAGCGTGAGATGTAGATCAGACATACTGATAATCATTTTCGGCCACAACAAAAAAAGAATATGAAGGATCCTTATGGGCTATCCAAAGCCAGCATTCCTATTTCTTATGCTCATTTATTATTAGAAATTATGGTAGACAAAGGGTTTTCTGCGCTTGAAATTTTGAAAAAAAGTAAAATTCCCTTAACACTTTTAGACCAATTAGACGCCCGAATTACCCCTATGCAATGGTCTAAACTGGCGTGGGAAAGCTTGTTATTGTCGAAAGATTCTGGCTTGGGATATGAATATGGAATAAAACTGCGCTTAACTGCCCATGGGCCAATGGGATACGCCTTAATGAGCAGCCCCAATTTACGTCAAGCCATTGAGGTTTCAACGCAATTCTTTAACATGCGATTAAAAGATTATCGTATTGCTCTGCTAGAAGAGCATGAATTTTCTATTATTGAAATTAAAGAAACTCACCCTGTTGTCAGCAATCAAGCCGCTCAAGCAGAAACGCTTAGACGGTTTTTTTATGAATGTTTGATGTTTGGCGTGATTCAAGCTGGTCAATTTTTAAGAGAACATGATTTAGCTGATATTGAATTATGGGTGGACTGGTCAGAACCTACTTATCACAAAGCTTATCAACACCTCTTACCTACTATTCATTTTAATCAACCGACTAATCAAATTCGGTATAAAAAACAGCTTCTAGATTTACCCATTAAAATGGCAGATCCGATTGCTTTCAAACAAGCTTTAGCCCAATGTGAAGCTGAACAACTCCGCTTTTCCGAACAAATTAAAGATATATGCCTAACCGTAAAAGCAGAGTTAAATTTAAAACCACAATTGGGTTACCCCACTTTTGATGAAATTGCGAATCGCTTAAATATGACTAGCCGAACATTACGGCGCCATTTGAACCAAGTCGGTTCTTCATATCTGCAATTACTTGAAGAAGCACAACAAAAAGAAGCTGAAAACTTATTACTTAATAGTGATATGGAAATACAAGAGATTGCTCTTTATCTAGGCTACATACAGCCTACAAATTTCACACGTGCATTTAAGAGATGGAGTGGAGTAAGCCCTATTCAATTCCGTATACACAAAACAATGAGTTAATACCCAATGCCTAAAGAGATACAAATTCAAAATAAATTCCATAAGGATTTAATGTGGAATAAAATTCATCTTCTCCACAAATATATTGAACTCCCCTAATAAAACAAATTTATTATTAATATAATATTTTTCCCAACAACAGCTTAAACTTGCATCCGCACAGATTGAGTCATTGATGCATAAGTTTTATTACAGAATCCTAGAAATGTTCTTGTTAAGGGCTATGTAATTGTTCCTCATGAAAGCAAAACAACCTCAAATTACTCCCCCTATATTTTTGACTGGAAATCTAAACTCAATAAATGACTTTACTATTGCCATCCTAATTTGTCTAAATTAGTCCACGCCAATCCAAAACTTGATGGGGGCTTTTATGGGGGCACAATATTAGACAAAAAAATAAGCCCTTGCAAAAACAAGGGCTTATTTAGACATTTGGCGGAAGCGGTGAGATTCGAACTCACGGAGGACTCACACCCTCGTCGGTTTTCAAGACCGGTGCATTAAACCGCTCTGCCACGCTTCCATGTGCGTAAGAATACAAAGCTTGTTTCCTTTATTCAAGAAAAATTTAACTGCAATGTATTCAAATGCATAATGTTTCATCAATTATTAAAGTCTTGCGGCCAACTCTGCGCCATCTCGAATCGCTCGTTTAGCATCTAGCTCAGCCGCAAGCTTCGCCCCACCAATAATATGATAGTTTGCAAAGGTATTCTCACCCTCTTTAGGCATTAAATCCTTCACAGATTCTTGCCCTGCACAGACAACAATCGTATCAACACGCAATAATTGATCATGCCCATTGTGCTCAACCCACAATCCTTCATCAGTCACTGCTTTATATTGCACACCACGAAGCATACGCACTGCGTGTTTTTTCAATTGCGCACGATGCACCCAACCAGAGGTTTTACCTAAACCAATTCCGAGTGGTGTCGTCTTACGTTGTAATAAATAGATCTCACGAACAGGTGCTTCAACTTCAGGGCGTTGCATACCACCTTCTGAAATATAATTTGCTTCAGGATCCACACCCCACTCACGCTGCCATTCCGCTAAAGGTTGCGGTTGAGGCTGATGAGGTGGTTTTAATAAAAACTCTGATACATCAAAACCAATCCCACCAGCACCGATCACTGCGACTTTACGTCCAACCTCAGCACCCTTTAAAACTTCTGCATAAGATAATACTTGTGGTGCAGTGCTACCTTGAATTTTCAACTCGCGCGGTACAACACCTGTTGCAACCACGACTTCATCAAAACCTTCGCGTTCTAATTGTTCACGACTTACGCGCGTATTTAAACGAACGTCAACACCTGTTTGTTGAAGTTGTACTTTGAAATAACGAATCGTTTCATGAAACTCTTCTTTTCCAGGCACAACTTTAGCTAGATTAAACTGACCACCAACATCACTATTGGCTTCAAACAAAGTCACAGCATGTCCACGGCTTGCGGCAACAGTGGCAGCAGACATCCCTGCGACACCACCACCCACAACGGCAATGCGCTTTGGCTTTTTGGTTTTGATATAAACCAGTTCTGTTTCAAAGCATGCTTGTGGATTGACCAGACAACTCACACGCTGATTTTTGAATGCATGATCTAAACACGCTTGGTTACAAGCAATACAGGTATTAATTTCATCAACACGATTGGTCGCAGTTTTATTCACCCAATATGGATCTGCCAAGAATGGGCGTGCCATTTGCACCATGTCGGCCTTACCCGATGCAACGATCTCTTCAGCTACATCCGGCATATTGATACGGTTAGATGCAATAACAGGAATTGAAAGATGCTGTTTAACCTCTGCGGTATAATCTACAAATGCTGCACGAGGTACCGACGTTACAATCGTTGGAATACGTGCTTCATGCCAACCAATACCTGTATTTAATAACGTTACACCAGCTTTCTCTAATGCCTTGGCTACAGTAATCACCTCTTGCATGGTATTACCATCGTGTACTAAATCCAACAACGACAAACGAAAAGCGATAATAAATTTTTCACCGACTTTAGCGCGAATTGCTTTTACGATCTCAACTGGGAAACGCATCCGATTTTCAATGTCGCCACCCCAGCGATCTGTACGTTTATTTACATGATTGCTTAGAAACTGGTTAATTAGATAACCTTCTGAACCCATGATTTCCACACCATCGTAACCTGCTTTTTTTGCCAAGCTTGCACAGCGTGCATAATCATCGATGGTTGCCAAAATCTGAGAGTCAGACATTTGGCGCGGTTTAAACGGATTAATCGGTGCTTTTATCGCAGATGAAGAAACGGAAAATGGGTGATAACCATAACGCCCAGAATGCAAAATTTGCATTAAGATTTTTGAACCATGCTTATGTACAGCATGCGTTACTAGACGATGATGAGGGATATCAGCCAAACTATTCATAGTACCGCCAGCAGGCAATAACCAGCCTTGACGATTAGGAGAAATACCACCTGTAATGATTAGACCAACTCCACCCTTGGCTCTTTCTTCAAAGTAAGCCGCAAGCTTAGGGTAGTTATAGAAACGATCTTCTAAGCCTGAGTGCATCGAGCCCATTACCACACGATTTTTAATGGTGGTGAATCCCAAATGTAGTGGTTTTAATATATTTGCATAGCTAGTCATGGTATTCCTTCTATATTTTTGGCTTTGCAACTTGTTGCATACTACTTTGATTTGTTATTGGAGTGGATGACACTTTTTTACTAAAACGTGGTCAAATACGTCAATACATGTATACAGGCAAACTATATAGTCGATATAACTTTCAAATTTCAAAGAATAACAAAACAATATGTCATCTAAACCCCTACTCTTATTTCATGGTTCTTCAAACTATCGAGAATCTCTTGAACCAAAACTAGCTATAGGCGATGGGGAAATGGACAATGCCTTTGGCATATATGCCGTTGAAGATAAAAGAATTGCTCAATTATTTGCAATTGAATATCTCAGCTTATCCAATGAAGCTCGATTCAGCATAAAATTTGAGGATGACTTCGTTTATGTTGAACTTTATCAATGTAGTGTCAATTGGGATCGGCTTGGTTATTTATATACGCTCCCTTCAGAGAGCTTTGTAAAAGTTGATCACATGCAATCGGTGTCATCAGAAAGTGTTTTTCCCACAAAAGTTGAGCCTGTCAATCCTTACGATTTCAAAGCACATATACATCAACTATAAAAATAAAGGTATTTATAATATGAGAAATGTATCCATCTATTTTGAGCATTGATTTCAATAGATCTCTCAAATGATAAAAAATACGAATACCCCATAAAAATTTTAATTTTCACTAAGAACGATTCGATTTTACAAAACTTTGCTGCACGAAAAGTGTTACAATAGCTCCGATTTTTTATTCTCAAGACGACCTATTCGGTGTCTTTACTAATAAACGTTAGGACAAGCAATGACTGATAATGCAACTATCTTGCAGCACGTACCTGTAGGCAAAAAAGTTGGGATTGCCTTTTCTGGTGGTCTCGATACTTCAGCAGCTTTATTGTGGATGAAGCAAAAGGGTTCAGAACCTTATGCATATACTGCAAACTTAGGCCAACCTGATGAAGATGACTATGATGCGATTCCAAAGAAAGCTGAACAATACGGTGCAGTCAAAGCTCGATTAATCGATTGTCGTTTACAACTTGCACTTGAAGGTATTGCTGCGATTCAATGTGGTGCATTCCACATCAGCACTGGTGGTGTTCCTTATTTCAATACTACACCTTTAGGTCGTGCAGTAACGGGTACAATGCTTGTCACTGCAATGAAAGAAGATGATGTAAACATTTGGGGTGATGGTTCGACTTATAAAGGTAACGATATTGAACGTTTTTATCGTTATGGTTTATTGACCAACCCAGCGCTTAAAATTTATAAGCCGTGGTTAGACCAAACCTTCATTGATGAGTTAGGTGGTCGTGCAGAAATGTCACAATTCCTCATCGACAATGGTTTTGACTATAAAATGTCAAAAGAAAAAGCATATTCAACTGACTCAAACATGTTGGGTGCTACTCACGAAGCAAAAGATTTGGAATACCTTGATGCTGGCATCAAAATCGTTGAACCAATCATGGGCGTTGCATTTTGGAAAGATGATGTAAAAATTGATGCGGAAGAAGTATCAATCACTTTCGAAGAAGGCTTCCCTGTTGCATTAAATGGTCAACGTATCGAAGATCCTGTTGAACTTATCTTAGAAGCAAATCGTATCGGTGGTCGTCATGGTTTAGGTATGTCTGACCAAATTGAAAACCGTATTATCGAAGCCAAATCTCGTGGTATTTATGAAGCACCTGGTATGGCTTTATTGCACATTGCTTATGAGCGTTTAGTGACAGGTATTCATAACGAAGATACGATTGAACAATATCGTATTAACGGTTTACGTTTAGGTCGTTTGCTTTACCAAGGTCGTTGGTTCGACTCACAAGCACTTATGCTACGTGAAACAGCACAACGTTGGGTGGCTAAAGCTATTACGGGTACGGTCACTCTAGAGTTACGTCGCGGTAATGACTACACCATTATGAACACTGAATCTCCTAACCTCACTTATGAAGCTGAGCGTTTAACAATGGAGAAAGGTGATTCAGTATTTACACCAATGGATCGTATTGGTCAGTTAACGATGCGTAATCTGGATATTACTGATACCCGTGCAAAACTTGGTCTTTATACAGAAACTGGTTTACTTTCTGTAGGTCAAGGTTCTGCAATTCCGCAACTTGGAAATAAATCAAAATAATAAATTGGTAAATTAGCTTACTAATTTGAAAAGGCTGAATATTTTATTCGGCCTTTTTTATTCTATTCAGAAAAATACATTATATTTAATCATTGCATTTATAGAACAATATGTCGCAATTAAGGACTATTTATCATCATTATGAACCAATAATATATGCATTAAGCAAAACATAATAATTGGGAGATGCAGCATGAATGCTTATCTACATCGTAGTGAAAACCGTGGCCATGTAAAAGCGGGATGGTTAGATACCTATCATAGTTTTTCATTTGGGAGCTGGTACAACCCGAAATACATGGGTGTCAGTGCTCTCCGCGTGATTAATGACGATACCATTGCTGCACATAATGGTTTTGGTACTCACCCTCATGACAACATGGAAATCTTGACTTGTGTTCTTGATGGTACCATTTCCCATAAAGATAGTATGGGCAATGAGGGTCAAATCAATGCGGGTGAATGGCAGTTGATGAGTGCGGGTACAGGCGTTACCCATAGTGAAATGAATAAGCATGATAAAGCGGTACATCTATTACAGATTTGGATTCAACCGAATGTACAAGATGCTGAACCAACTTATCAGCAAATTCACCTAAATCCGAAAGATCATCCTAACCAATGGCATTTGATTGCAGGTGATGAGTCTGCACCAATGTTAATTCGTCAAAATGCAGAAGTGAAAACTGCTGTTCTTGAAAAGGATCAACAATTGGAGATCAGTGCAAAGAAAAAAGTGAACTATGTTCATGTGATTTCTGGTGAAGTTATGATTGCTGATCATGTTGTCAAAGCTGGTGATGCTTTACTGTTTGATGAGACTGCAACCATTACCGCATCACAAGATAGTCAAATGATTTGGTTTGATTTGCCTTAATGGTCTTTCTAAGTTGTAGACATTAAAAAAGCCCGATTTACGGGCTTTTCTACAACCTTGAACATTTTTAAAAACGATCTCAATCGTTTCGTTCGTTGTTAGCTGATGTATACGGGTTTGTCATAACGTTTATTATCCAGGCAAGATTTCTCTTAAATCCCAAATCGTATATGACTTCCGTATTGTTTAAATTATCATCAACATTTGATTAGGTCAAGTGGGTTAAACTTAAATACTTTTGTAGACCAATAAATAAAAGATTATCGCCGAAAAACAACAACGTCGGAAAATAAAAACGCGTTAAACACCCGTAAAAAAGACCTACAAGCTGCTGATTCGCTTATAAGTCCTTGATAAATTTTGGTAGGTATATCCAGACTCGAACTGGAGACCTCTACGATGTCAAGATTGCGTCAAAGTGAATCTAATCTACTGAATAATAAGCATATTATGTGCTTTTTTTGCCTAAAAATCAGGTCAAAAACAGCTTACCTAACTTCAATAAAATCAGTCATTTAGAAATTCATTCCCCGAAAGTTTTTCGAGCATTTTTTGATCAAAAATAAAAGTTAGCTCTATAAAATTCGGGGGTGAAATTACAGTAATTTTAACCTTTCGTTTATGGTTAAGTTCCATTGATGAGCATCCAACTTTCTGCGTAATGCTGCTTTCTCAGATTCATCTACATAACCCCAAGCGACGAATGAACCATCTATGAAATAGTCGTGTACAGATGAAGCAATATTCGGGTTAATTTTACGGATAGCATCACCATACTCCTTCCACCACTGGCAACACCAAATCATGCAATGAGCTAAAGCAATCGTATTCATGTCTGCCGTTCTATGTTCTCTATGGCTAAATAAAGCGATCAGATGATGGACGTATTCAACCGCTACAGGAATTTGATCAAGTGAGATCTCGTCTATACCTTTCACACTAAAACGTTGGTGTATGAGTTTGTAGGCTTCAGAAAAGTTGAGATGTTGTGACTTTGCCACAAGCATATTTACCGCATCGTTTAGAACTACACGTTCGGTTTTATGATTTTTGGTTTTAGGCTGCACGTCCCTATCCAAAATATCTAAAACCCATTTGCGGAATTCTTTTGCGACAGTAGTCTTTGCAAACATAGCAATCAAATGACATCCACGTAATGAAAAAACTCTAACTTCTCGCTGTTGACCCTGCAACGTCATTTTGACGTTACGGGTCATTTGGTATGAGAACTCATCTAAATTACGCTCATATATTTTATTAACTGCATCATCTCTCGCATACCCTAAAGCTTGACCAAGCTCACGAGAAGTAATCCACGCCTGCTGATCACACTCGACAATATTAAAAGTTGTTTCATGGAAAGTTAGTGATAAACTAGCCATATCAATATCTCCATAGGTATTGGTAAGTGCCCCGCGATCCGCCAAGATTCTTCGGGGCATTTTTTATAAAATAATGTCCACTGGACATATTGCAAATATATATGTCCACTTGATACCATGTCAACAGGATTTCTTAGGAAGATGTCATGGGTAAACATTTAGGTGTTGCTTATAATTTGCGTTTACCGCAAGAACTAAAAGATAAAATTGCAGAATCTGCGAAAGAACTGAATCGCTCTATGAATGCGGATATTGTGGCGAGGTTAGAAGAAAGCTTTTTAAGAAATGAAAGCTCAGTTCCTCCACGTTCAGAAGTTAAGATATTTCATTTAAAAAACGGTAAAAAACGTGTTGTTTATGGCAAGCTTTTAAACAACCTTAGCCTAGATTACACACAAGAACTTGAGCAACTTCGAGATGATATTCATCTTTCTCTTGAAGTATTAAGTGGTTCTTCATTTTGGAATTCATTAAAGTTTTTTAATAAAGAAGTACTTGTCTATAAAGGCGACAATCATATTGATGTTGTTGACAACGGCGAAGGTAGTCTTGGATGGTTAAGAGTTGAAGACCATTACACTAATGAATATATGGAAAATGTGAATAATAAAAATGATCGATAGTAAGTCACCACTTACTTTTTATAGGTAATACATAGCCCTCTACTTCTAGAAGCAAGAGTTTTAGGGATTAAAAAAGCACCGTGAGGTGCTTTTTTTTTAATTACATTTCTTCGAAATGATAATTATTTGTAAAATATGTATTGTATCCACTATTCACAAAAAAGTTATTTAACCATGAAACTACTAATGGAAACCCTTTCTCAGTTAGAGAGGATTCTAGCCAATCAGTTTTATCAAAATTTTCAGGTATTATTTCTTCCGCCCCAAAACGAACTACAAAATGAAGTTGAAAAAAACCATCTTCTAATTCACCCAAAAAGTCTTTAGCATCAATTCTGAAAATTAATAAAAATTCTTTTCCAGAAGCTTCCTCTTCATTAGGGATAACTATTTTAACTTTAACAGGGAGTATATCTGATTTTTTTGGTTTATTAAAAAACCTGATTATTTGATCATCAGCTCTAAAAACAAACTGTAATACTTTGTAATCTAAGATACTGAATTTCATTCCAAACCACCTAAATACATTGATGAACTTTAATGTACAAACTGTTGTACAGGAGGCTCAATAAATTTACGAGCCTCAGCATATGACGGTTTCTTTAGCCCTATCTCAGACTCTAATCCAAAACTTTGTTGAACAGCCTTAGGGAACAATTCAACGTGTAATAAATTAGTGTCTGCACTTAAATTTTTAAAACTATCTTGGGTTAGTGTTTCAACAAATTTATTTGAAAGATAGAATTCTTGAATTGATGTTCTTTTGGACTTTTTTACTGCTGTTAAATAAACATATTCATCATAAATCGATTGATATTTTATTAGTTGAATGCCTATGCTTAGTTCGTTGCGTTTAGCAACAAGTGACTTTTCAACTTTTCTAACTCTTGATTTTTTTACCAAATAAAATGATAAAAAACCTGAAACTACAAAAGCTATAATTAGGACTACTAAAGTAACAACCTCAAAGATCATGACATTTCCTCCTGACCACTTTCAGCTAGTTTAACACTAAAAAAATAGAAAAAACAAAATCCTACTATAAAACTAAACAAAGCCATAAAAAGAGAAGCACCCAACAATACCCAATGTCTCATAATGCCTTTTGCATCATTGATAAAAGCAAATGTCAAAAAAATACTTACTAGAATTATTAAAAATATACATACATAACTTATTGTATTTTTTTCTTCACCTAAACACTTGATGTGCTTTGCTTCCATCAATACGGATAAATAAATAATGAGACTAAATAAAAAAAAGTCAGTTATAGAGATCAAGCTAAAACCAGGCAAGTAAGGCGACGGAGCAATCCCCCAAACCATAAGTCTAAGAATAATTGGTAATGCAGCAATCCCTACAGTACCTACTAACCACTTAACGGCTAAGGGCGAAATTGAGAATGCTACAATTTCTTGCTTTGAAAGCATACTTAATATCAATAAGATTTTTTGGAATGATATGAAATAAAAACAAAAATAACAATATGTTATATAAAATAAATAAAAAAAGCGCCCTTAAGCGCTTTCTTCTACTAGTTTAGGGGTTCTTGGTTGTTTAGGAATCTGTATTCCTACCAAATTTTCAAGAAAACTAACATTCATATCTAAAGCTTTAGCTATATCTTCAGCATAAATTTTCTTCTTAGCAAGCATTGTAAAACATGCTTGAAGAAGCTCAGGTCTTTCTTTTGGAATTAAGTGATCTTCTTTCTCAGTAATTGCTTCACTTCGTTTTCTCAAAGTAACTACACCACTCGTATATTGCTCTTGAGTGAGTAGTCCTAAAGATTTAGCTCTATAAAGAATTGCAGCCTTACTTACTTTCCAAGTTTGTTTAAACTCACTAAGTTTGTCCCAATCATAACGCCCTGCTCTAAACCATGTTGGGAAATGAGTACGCATCATCGTTTGAGGAATCAAAAAAGCTGAGGCGAACTGATTTGCTTCAGACTCAGTAATACGATCCCCTGTAACCATGCCATCGTGCAGCACTAAATGACCGAGTTCATGAGCAAGATCAAAACGCTGGCGACACTCACTCTCTTTCGCTTCATTACGAACAAAGATTGGACGTGCTGTTGCTAACGAAAGCGCATCTACTTCTGTCGATAATGATTTAAAAGTAGTAACGACTACACCATGTGACTCACATAAACGAATCATGTTACTGATCGGTCCTAAACCCAGTCCCCACTCAACACGACACTGTTCAGCAATCGCTTCTATAGAACCAGAACGACTAGAATCTTGAATATCATATTTAGGCAAACGAAGTTTAGAATCTAAATATTCAGTTAAACGCTTGAGGTATTCACCGCGCGCAATAATAACTTGTTTAGTAGTTACTTTCGTAGATCTCAGACTTCTAAAATGGATTTGCTCTTCCTGTAATACAGGTTTTACATGAGTGAATAACTCTTCAGGAACATTAAAGTAATTCGCAGCTTGTTGAATAAATTGAATACTAGGAATGGTTTGTCCTGTCTCAACTTTGTGAACATACTGCCGTGTGCACTCTAGGTGCTGACCTAACTCTTCCAAAGACAGTTGGTTAAACTGTCTTAGAAGTTTTAGTTCTAATCCATTAAAAGGCGTGTTCATAATGACATTGCTTGTTACGACTATTTGAATTTAGTGTTTAAATCTTCATCTAAAAGATCATCTTCATCAGGATCTTCAATAAATGGAGCATTAAGCTCAACAGATTCAGGAGTAATTGGGTCTACCAAATGTAACTTATTACCATCTAAATTGTCATTAGATCTCCAATAAGCAACTGGTACAGTGGCTAAATTAAAACCAACAAACTCAACAAATGCTTCGTCTTCATCAGTTTTGGGTTCATTTAGAATAAATTTCCATATCACTGGTTGATTGTCATCAAACTGGAATAAGTCATAATTCGTTGGCGTATATTTTCTTAGTTTTAATGATTTAGGATCAGTAGAACTTCCTTTGCAAAAACCAATCTGAGCGTAACCAACTTGAAAAACAAATCTAAATGTTCCATCTTTAAGATGAACTTTTACTGGACAATCATCTGAAGCAATTAATTTTTTAAACTGTTCATACGTGCGACCAAAAATTGTTGTACCACGTGTATAGTTATCATCATTTTCACTATTTAATACTTCGTGAACATCATGATAAATTTCGAGCATTGGTGTTGCAAAGTATCTCAGCACCTCGTCTGTTAACTGAGGCTCAAAGGCTGAAGGAGGATGTAATTTATTACCGTCATTCATAAAATTATAAGTCCAAAAAATTTGAGATGTGGGTTAAATACAACTTAGGACTAAATATAAACTTTGTCAACCAAATTTTGCGACTATTTTCATATTTTGTCAACCAATAAAGAAAACTGAAAACTCGTTAGCAAGCTACAAAGTTTCAGCAACTAGAATTGCAGAGCTTAATTAAGCACTGATACAATGCTTTCAAACATTTATCAAAATTAAATTTATGAAATATATAACCTTTATATTACTAGCTCTAATTTCAGTTCAAAGCTATGCAAAGAAATGTGCTGACTTTACTACACAACAAGAAGCTCAATCATGGTACGAAAAAAGAAAGAAATCGGGTCAAACAGGATGGAAAAGTTTGGATCGTGACGGCGATGGTCAAGCATGTGATTGCTTGCCGGGTGGAAATGGCAAAAAATGCCCAAAGAAGAAAAAATAAGGAAATAAAATGAAGTTTAATTTTTCGTTGGATACAGCAATTATTATTTCTCTAATTGCCATTTTTTTATATGTATCGGGGCAAGCATATTTAGGCGGCTTATTACGTCCCTTTTTTGTCGACCCAGTAGTTTTAAATTTTAGCATTCAAGATAAAATCTATTGGGGATTTCTGAAAGCATTAAGCCCTTTAATCGCTATTTTCCTAACAGGAATAGGTCTCTATGTTGTACGATATATCTATGTTTCTCTAGATTTAGATCAAACGATCGTTGATTTTTTAAGACGAAAAATCAAATTTCGTTTAAAACACCAAGTTAAACCACATAATTCAAGTCAAATAGATGAATTGGGAAAAAACTATACAACTTTTACTATTTATGTATCTCTAATCGTAGGTTGTTCAGTTTTAATATTTACATCAATTCTTGATACACAAGATAAAGGCAAGAAAAATGGTACTGACATTCTTGCCAATATTAATGAATTACCTTTAATCAAAATTACTGGCTCTGAAACCGATTTAAAACAATACCGTATCTTATGTGGCTCTGCCCTATGTGCCGTGATTGATGAAAAGAAAAATGTCTCAATGGTTGAACCCAAAAATGTTGTGTATTTGAGTTCTAATTTTGCTGAAAAGCCTGAGAAAAATAGTTAAGTAAGCTTGGAGAAATAGTGTGCTCTACCCGTGTTTATGCTGTGGTTACTTAACCAGAGGTGAACCATCAAACGATGACTATGATATCTGCCCTGTATGCTTCTGGGAGGAGGACCCTGTTCAATCAGAGGATCATGATTGGGCTGGCTGTGCAAACGTGCCTTCACTTAATCAAGCTCCTGAAAACTTTAAAAAGTATGGAGCAATGGAAGAACGGTTTATTAAGGATGTTAGAAATCCAAAAGATGAAGAGATTCCAAAGGGTTAATCATTTGTGATTAGTTTTGATTTCTACCTTTGCAATAAAAATACATAAAAGTCCGTACACCCTGGCTCATTTTGCTATCATGTTGCCAAAATAAAATATAACGAGGGTTTTAAACTTGGCAACGCCATATATCGTAATTGGTTGCCCCACGACGGGCGGCGGTAAAGTTATTTCAGGAAATAGTAGTTTCTTAATCGAAAGTAAAGCCATTGCTTGCGTTGGTGATAAAGCTACCTGCCCTAAACACCAGACTGTTTCAACGATTATTAGTGGTGATCCATACATGCAAGTGTTTGGAAAAGCTGCTGCCCGAGTGAATGATTCTTTATCTTGTGGCTGTAAGCTATTACCACAACAAAATCTTGCTGTTCAGGATAATGGTGGTGGTAGTTCAAGTGCGTCATCGTCAACATCCTCTAAAGACAACCTAAGTAGCTTCCTAAGCTCAGAAAGCTTCGGACATAGATTCCAATTAAAGGATCAATTAACAGGAAACCCTCTAAGTAATATCTGCTATGAAATTGAGAAAAATGGCGAAATTATTCATGGTACGACTGATGATCAGGGTTTTACTGAGCTAGTCACGAATACGAGTGCAGAAGAAGTAACTATTAGCATTATTTATGAGGAGCATCAACATGGATAAAAATCCCACAAAACAATCAGCTAAAATAATAGTAGCAAATGCAACAGCAAAATTATCTAAACTAAAAAATAATCAATCACCACCAACCACCGAAATAAAAATTGAAACCAAAAGAAAACTAACATCTGGTGAAATTAAGATGTGTCAGTTGGTATTCAAAGATGCTATTGATTACTCAAAAGTATGGCTTCATATCGGTGGTTTTATTCATAGCGCTACAGGTAATGCCATGACACCTGCGGGAGAAATAATGTTACCCCGCTCAGAATATTTAGAAACACCAGATTTCAGTCAAACAATTGGAGAAAATCGACATTGGTTTATACATGAAATGACTCATGTCTGGCAGTATCAAATGGGTACTTCTGTAGGTTGGCTAGGTTTAAAACAGTTATGCAAAGGTGGTTATACATCTAATGTGCAATCAGCAGATTCTGGTGGAGAGCTCAAAGCATACGACACTGACATACTTGGCAGAGATTCAGGTAAAAAGTTTAATGAGTTTAACTTTGAACAACAAGGACGCTTAATTGAGTTTTGGTTTGATGCTTGCTACCTCCAGAACGTAAATCCTTCCCGACCACATCATATACAAAGTTTAAAGCTTTTAGGGTATGTTGAAAGAATCTTGAGAGATTTTATTCTAAACCCACATGATAAATCATTGTTACCGAGCAGCTAAAGATGATAAAAAAGAGCTTAAAATTTAGCCTTGTGTTGACTATAGGTATTGTATTAAATGCATGTAGCCAAGGTCCGCGGCCATTAGAGATAACCATTAAACAAGATAATCTATGTGCATTTACAAACAGTATTAAAACTTACTATGGTGTTGATAATACATTTTTAATTTACTTGGGTAAGATTGACTATACTAAAGAGTTCAAAAGTACCTACGAAAAGCTTTATAAAAATGCGCCTCTTCCAATAGATGAAAAAAATTGTGTTCTAATACCTATCAAGGAAATCGAAAAAAATATTGCTTATGAGATTGTATTAAGTACAAATAAAAGCTTTAAAACAAATGTTTGTTTAATTGATCGTAACAATAACTTATCGATTAAATACGTTGACCCTGGTAAATCTACCTGTGATTAATCCATGTACAATCTAAAGCCCTCTAGAGGGCTTTCACACAAATTCCAAAGAGCTAATTATTTGTGATTGGTTTTTGTTTTACCTTTGCATTTAACACAATCTTAAATAGTAAATAAACCATGAGAATGTTAGGATTATTTATCTTATTTTTATCAGGTCACGCTTTCGCAAATCAATTGCATGAACAACTATATTTATCAAAAACTCAAAACTCTTTGTGTCTGTATACAAATAATCCCAACTCTAAATTACGGGATGACAATATTGCACTTATAAATTTAGGTATACCCGGCAGTAATGCTCGATCTGTTTCAGAAGTTGTGGTTGATAACCTAAAAGCCCCTCCTCGACACAAATCAGATTGCCTACTATTTTCATTAAAGGATGTTACTGAATCAGGACCATATTCGCTCATCTTAGATATGGACAAGACATATGCTGCAAACTTCTGTCTTGTGGTAGATGATAAGAAAAATACATCTATTCATAAACTAGGTAGCCAATTACAGCGTCAACAATCTGAATACAAAAATCCTTTTAGCATTTCATTAGAAATCAAAAAAATTCTTTATAAAATTAAGAGTTTTTTTAGTTCGCTAATTAAATGATCTAAATAAATTATATAGACCTATATTTAAATCATGCATAAATATTTATTCTTAGCCTTTTTATCTCTTCCATTCCATGTGTCGGCCACTTCATCCCCATATAGAGGTGGTGAAGTGAGTATTGAACTAAAAAATAATAAACCATGTTTTTATATTAATGATACACAGCAAAAAGGTATATTTAACCTCGTCATACTTAATTTATCTCAAGATAGTACGGAATCTTGGATTTATGAAAATCATTTTGAAAATAACTATCCGACAAAAACCAATTGTATTCTTCTTACAGAGAAAAATTTAAATAACTTTAAAGGTTTAAAAGAAAATACACCATATAGTGCAACATTGGGTGGGGTGAAAAAAGCTTACAACAAAGATTTTTGCGTTAAGAAAAGTTCAGGAAAACTTGTATTGCAAGATGTCCAAGGGACCAAGTGCACAGATATAAAGCCAAGTTTTTGGGAAAACATAAAGAACTTTTTTAAATAGTTTTATTCGGATGCTTTCCTATAGATATCCCCTGAGCATACCCAAATAGAGGATAAACCTTGAATTTTAGGATTCTTTATTTCAATGTTAACAAGATCATAGAATATGAAAATTAAATTTCCCAGCCTATTTTTTCTACTTAATTTTTTTATATTTATAAGTGGATGTAATCCCCAAAGTAAAGACTTAGAGGTAACGCTAAAAAATGACCATTTGTGTGCATTCACAAATAATCCAAAAACTCACTATGGATTCGACAATACTATTATAGTCTCTACAGGTAAAATAGATTTTACAAAAGAATTTCAAAGTAATTATGAGCAACACTATAAAAATGGAGTGTTACCTATAAATGAAAACACCTGTACTAAAATACCATTAACTATTTTTGAAAAAAATGTTGCTTATGAAATAACGTTAGAAACAAATAAAATCTATCATAGAAGTATTTGTATTTTTGAGGACAATGGTCATTTCAATCTTAAATATATTGCCCCTAGTAAATCTACCTGTGACTAATACACATTTTATCTAAAACCCTCATCAGATCATCCTCACATAAATTGAACTCACCAAAAACAAAAAAGCCCACTTTTTGAGTGGGCTTTAATATACTGTTTTCACAGTGAATTCTGGTAGGTATATCCAGACTCGAACTGGAGACCTCTACGATGTCAACGTAGCGCTCTAACCAACTGAGCTATACACCTAGAATGAAAAGCATGATATGCATTTTTCAGACTGATCACAAGTTTTTTTGAGCCTGTTTGATTGCAATCGCACAGTCTTTAAGCAACTTCTTAAATTGAGCAAGTTCTTTAGCATTGCCCTGCTCCAAAAATACGATTTTCTGATACAACACAACCACTTGTTTAAAAGCTTCCTGATTTTCAAGATCAACCGATAAACGCTGCATCCAAGCCTGAAATGTCTCAGCTGGCATTTTCTGCATATGCTTAGGAACAGTTTTTTGAAATTTTAAAATCATTCTATGGTATGGTGCTTGCTGTTGATTTCGATGCCATAATGAGAAAAATATATAAAGAAGTAATATTCCTGCTACGCCACAAATCAACATGACAACGTAACCATAAGTCGTATCTAATCCTATTTTAGATAACCAGCTTTTCTGTTTATCAACATCATAACCGACAACCTTACTCTGCCATTGATAACCCAGATAATCGCTCCAAATACGGACATTTTTCAAAAATTTAAATTGTTGCACCTGCCAAGCTTTGGTCTGCTGATCTCCCCAGATCCGCTGATCCTGAGTTAAATAATCTTGCATACTAGTATCGAATCGTTGCGGTGCGATGATTGCCGTTGGGTCTACCCGTTGCCACCGCCCATCTAAATACACCTCACTCCATGCATGTGCATCTAACTGACGAACTTCCCAACTTTTTCCATCAAGAGCACGTTGTCCGCCTTGGTAGCCAGTGACGACTCGCGCAGGAATACCCACATATCGCATTAACATGACGAAACTTGATGCATAATGCTCACAGAAACCTGTTCGACTAGAAAATAAGAATTGGTCGATGCGATTTCCGCTCAATGTACCGGGGGTTAAAGTATAAACAAAGCCATTTTGCCTATACCACGTCAATACTGCTCGAACGTATCGTTCAGGATGACGCTGACTCTGTTCAAACAATTCATTTGCTAATTCTTGCGCCTTTTTATCCAAATCCTCATTAAATCGAGTATTTAACTCAAATTGTTGAGCTGATAAAACGCGACGCTCTGCACTTGTACGACCCAACCATTGCATTTGTATAGGTTGGTTACGTTTGATCAATTTAATTGGACGAATACTATCATCTTGATAAAGCTGCAAATATCTTTCTTGCGGAATAGAATATTCCAAGCCCATAATCCAATTACTTTGCTCGTCTGCGGGTAAATATTGATATGCCACACGGCGTGAACTGTTAGGTATCCCTCTTATCTGTTGATTAACATAACTACTGGTCCAAGTTACACCATCATATTCATCCAGAACCAAAGCACGCCAATACAATTCTTGTCGTGTTGGAAACTGCTGCATATTTGCAATAATCCGAAAAGCCAACGCCGTAGACTGCGATAAACGTGCAATATCTCCAGGTGACATACGATCACTGATACCTGTTATTGCTTGGTCATTTTGAATTGGAATCGCCCAAAGTGGCGGAAGTCGAGGAAAGAAAATGAATAACAAAATAAAAAATGGCGTGGCAATACCAATGAACTTAAAAATTTGTTTAGCATCTTGCTTTAATTGATTTGAAGATAATCTATTTTGGTTAAACAAACCTGTTTGAATACGATATAACCCCATCAAACACATAACAAATGTTAGCAGGACAATCAAAGCCATCCAAAATGCTTGGCTATGTAACAGCAAGCTAGCAGCTACAAATAAAGCAAAATTAAATACAATCAATAAATCACGTGTTGTTTTCGCTTCCAGACTTTTGGCAAATAAACACGTACTTAATAGAGCTACACCGGGTTCCACCCCCAACAAGCTTTTATAATGAAAATAGATTAGACCAAATGAGATAGCGATAAACCCAAGAAGGATAAGTTTAGATATCGGTGTTAAATCCTGCTTGTGATAACGCCACAACATTAATAGCCATACAATTCCCCAAAAACCACTCAAGGTGACAGGAATAAAAGCCAGCTGTCCAATCAAGATACAAATCAATGCGGTCAAAACAGAAAAATAATTTTGCTTTGTCATCATGTCATTACGCCTGTGCCAACAAGCGTTTTGCTTGGATCAATTGCGTATTCCCCTGACCTCTATCCAAACGTATATGCGGCAAAATCACGGCATAATCATCACCATACTGCTCACACTGTTCGATCAACCCCATCATAAAGCTCAGCTTTTCTTCATGGTTCTGTGCTGGAATATGCTGATAATCAATTTCTAAATACTGTTGTGTTGCTTGTGCCTCAAACATTTTAATAAAAAATCCTTGCCCTCTAGCCACCTGTTTCCATGCAACATTTTGGTAAGAATCCCCATGCTGAAATGCTCTTAGCTCACGAAATTCATCTAAACGATCATGCGCAGCACTCGGCTGATTTTTATGTTCTTTTTGCCACTCATAAGCTTTGGGCGCAATCCAAACTTTTTCCATTAAATTTAAATATGTCCATGCACGCACCAGTCCCAAAGGATAAGTCGAATAAATTTTAATTGCATCAAACTGATAAATTCCGCGCTGTTGTGGAAAAAATGCCAACTCAATACTCTGCTGAGTTTGATTTAAATAAAGAATCTGTTGCTGTTGTTGCCATTGGATTTGTAAATATCGATTCGTCTTTGCAGGCTGCTTAAAATTTAGTTTCAGTGTTAAAACCTGACCGACTTGCCCTACCTCTGCCGTTATTAGCTCAACATGCAGACCATGTAATTGTCTAAAAGTGAGATAAAAACTAATGCATAAAATTGCACTCATTAAAAAACAAAGACCTAAAATCAGGTTATTTGCATAGTTAATGCCTGCAATAAAGGTAATCAGAATAAGAACGATATATAGCAGACCATGAGTATGAATAAATACCAAAACATCCTTTTGCAAGAAGGTTTTACTTTGTTCTACCTGAAATCGCTTTGATACCCACTGTTGTAGTCTGCGCTTTAATCTGTTCTGCATGTGTTCATTCTCGACTACAACACATTAACCGATTGCAAAATCCTTTCCACTTCTGCTTCTGATACCCCTAAACGATGCGTTACCACAGCAACAAATACTGCCTGCACATCGTCTGTACTCACAAAACTACGCCCCTCTACTAATGCATATGCTTGTGATGCAGCTTTCAAAGCCAGTACGCCACGCGTAGACAGTCCATGCGGTTGTTTTCTTGTTTCAGCAGCAAGATCTAAAATATAAGTTAAAACAGCTTCACTAAGATAAACCTGCTGCGCCAGTTCACGTAACTGCAAAATATCGGTTTGATCAAAAACCGCATCTAATTGATGAATCAGCAATTGTCTTGAACTTTGCTGTAATAACAATTTTTCAGCCTGACGAGATGGATAACCCAAAGATAAACGCATCAGGAAACGATCCAATTGCGATTCAGGCAAAGCATAAGTCCCACTTTGAAATAGTGGATTTTGAGTGGCCAAGACCCAAAAAGGTTGTGGCAATTCGTAATTGATACCATCAACCGTGACTGCGCCCTCTTCCATTGCTTCCAACAGCGCACTTTGCGTTTTGGGACTACAACGATTGATTTCATCACCCAACAATATCTGGGTAAAAACAGGTCCTTTTTTAAACTCAAAAACGTGTTCTTTTTGATTAAAAATATTAATACCAATCACATCACTGGCTAACATGTCATTGGTAAATTGAATACGTTGAAAATGCAGACCCGCTAGCCGTGCTAAAGCACTCGCCAATGTGGTCTTCCCCAATCCCGGTAAATCTTCAAATAGCACATGACCACCTGCCAATAAGCAAGTCAGTGCCAATTTGGTTTGTTGTGGCTTATCAAGAATCAGTTGATTCACTTCAACTAAAAAACGTTCGATTTTAGTGCCATAGCCCTGAATATCTTGTTTTATTTTTTGATGTTGCTGCATATGATCTTGAGCTGAAACTTTTTCCAGACCCCACATTATTCTATCTCCCCAAAAATAAAACAGTGCATGATTCAACATACACTGTTTTATAATTTTTTCAAAGAAATCAAATAATTTCTAGCAAGGACATTTTTTCATATTTCCCGAACTTGGGTAACGTGCATCGACACAATGACGATAAAACGTTTTTGCATCCATAGGGGTCAGATCTGGATGATGTGTTTTCATATGCTGCAAATACGTTTCATAGTCAGGCACACCCACCATCAAGCGAAAGCTTTGCTGCAAACGTTGCCACAACACTGCAATACGAGACCAATTTCGTGGGGATAACAGTAATTGTTTTTGCGACATGATCGTAAATTTAATGATCTTTACGATGATCGAACCGCTTTTACGCGCAATCTTAAACTCCATCATGACCTCCTTTCAGACTATTTGCAGTCATTGGGGTTTCAGTAAATACCGCAGGTGCTTCTTTTGCTGTTGGCGTTGGGCTTGCCAAGGCTCTACGAACTGCACCAATTGACGCAATAATCATAACCACAGCAACAATCATAAAGAAGGCACATAATGCAGCATTGATTTGATTCGACAATACAATGGTTTGCATTTCAGCGATCGATTTTGCTGGTGCGAGGACTTCACCACGGGCGATCGCATCCGAAAAACGATTGGCTTGAGCAAGGAAACCAATTTTGGGATTATCGTGAAAAATCTTTTGCCAACCCGCAGTCATTGAGGTGATGACAAGGAAAATCGTTGGAATGATCGTCACCCAAACATATTTTTCCTTTTTCATCTTAAACAAAATCACCGTACCCAAAATCAATGCCATTGAAGCAAGAATTTGGTTACCGATACCAAACAATGGCCATAAGGAGTTAATACCGCCAAGAGGATCAACCACGCCTTGGTAAACGAAATACCCCCATCCTGCAACAGCGACAAAAGTACCGATCAGATTTCCAAAGAATGAACTTGAGTTTTTCACTGCTGGGACAACGATACCCACTGTATCTTGAACCATGAAACGACAAGCACGAGTTCCAGCATCTACTGCTGTTAAAATGAATAAAGCTTCAAATAAAATCGCGAAGTGATACCAAAATGCCATCATCGAGCGATTATTGAAAATCTCTGAAATAATGTGCGCCATACCAATTGCAAATGTCGGTGCACCACCCGTACGAGATAAAACAGAATTTTCACCCACTTCTTGGGCCAAAACAGTCAACATTTCAGGTGTGACCACAAAGCCTAGATTGCGTACAGCCTCCGCAGCAGATTCGACACTTGTACCCAATACCGCAGCTGGTGCATTAATTGCAAAATAGATACCTGGATCTAAAACTGTGGCGCAAATCATTGCCATGATGCCAACAAAAGACTCCATCAACATGCCGCCATAACCAATCATGCGAATATTGACTTCGTTATCAACCAATTTTGGCGTTGTTCCTGAAGAAACCAAAGCATGGAATCCAGAAATCGCACCACAAGCAATCGTAATAAATAAGAAAGGAAATAAACTTCCTGAAAAGACTGGTCCTGTACCATCAATAAAATGCGTTACCGCAGGCATCTTCAGCTCAGGCATCGCAAATACAATACCGACCGCCAAACCAAGAATGACACCAATTTTCAAGAAGGTTGATAAATAATCACGTGGCGCCAGTAGCAACCAAACGGGCAACACAGAGGCAATAAAACCATAGATAATTAATGCCCATGTCAATTGAGTTCCGCTCAACGTAAAAAACTCGCCCCAATATGGATGCTGAGCGACATTGCCACCAAACACAATAGCAGCCATCATCAGCACAAAACCAATAATCGAGACTTCTGCAATTTTTCCTGGGCGCAGATAACGCATGTAAATGCCCATGAACAAAGCAATCGGAATTGTTGCAGCAATACTAAACACGCCCCAAGGGCTATGCGCCAGTGCCTTGACCACAACTAAAGCAAGGACGGCCAAGATAATGACCATTACACCTAATGTACCCAACATCACGATTACACCAGCAAAGGTCCCAAGTTCTTGCTTTGCCATTTCCCCTAAAGAACGACCATCACGTCGAGTAGAGATAAATAGTACTAAGAAATCTTGTACAGCACCTGCAAGTACGACACCAACCAAAAGCCATATCGTTCCTGGTAAGTAACCCATTTGGGCGGCTAAAATTGGACCGACTAAAGGACCAGCTCCAGCAATCGCAGCAAAATGGTGTCCAAACAACACATATTTATTGGTCGGGACATAGTCCAAACCATCATTTAAGCGATGCGCTGGGGTCAATCGCTTGGGATTTAATTCAAAAACCTTGTTGGCAATAAATAAACTGTAGAACCGATAAGCAATGCTATACACACAGACTGCAGCGAGCACTAGCCAGACTGCATTCACATGTTCACCTCGACTCACTGCAAGTATCCCAAATGAGATCGCACCTACAATGGCAACCAAACTCCATAAAAGTTTGGAGGGAAGCGATGATTTTGTTTGTGTTGTTTCCATTCAGAACCTCTCAAATACATAACTTTTCGTTAGTTGTTACATGGCTTTCCATACCTATATTTTCTCTAAGGAAATATCTTCGTTAGTCTATCGTTTTTAAAGGTTGATTTATCTAATACTTTGGCATAAAAAAAGGGATGATTTTTATCATCCCTTCGATCATCGCATAATTAGAATCGCTTATGCACGTTCTAAATAATCACCAGTACGGGTATCTACGCGAACACTTTCATCTTGTTGTACAAATAATGGAACACGTACGACTGCACCTGTTTCAAGTTTCGCAGGCTTACCGCCACCGCCTGAAGTATCACCACGTACGCCTGGATCAGTTTCAACGATTTTAAGTACAACGAAGTTTGGCGGACTCACTGTTAATGGCACGCCGTTAAACAACATAATTGTACATTTTTCATTTGAATCATCTTTTAACCATTTCGCAGCATCACCCATTGCTGTTTTATCAGCAGCGATTTGCTCAAAAGTAACTGGATCCATGAAGTTCCACATTTCACCATCGTTGTAGAGGTAATCCATTTCAACTTCTACAATATCAGCAGCTTCTAAAGAATCACCTGATTTGAAAGTTTTTTCTAATACTTTACCAGAGCGAAGGTTACGCAATTTTACGCGGTTAAATGCCTGACCCTTACCTGGTTTTACATATTCATTTTCCATGATTGAACATGGGTTTCCATCAAGCATGACCTTAAGGCCAGCTTTAAAATCATTTGTAGAATAATAGGCCATGAAAGGCGCACTCCAAACTTAAAACTCGAATCTATTAATGCTAGACTAAGCAAACAGCTGCGGCTAACACTATTTTAACGTATGGCATGATAAACTATTTACATCAAGAGCAAAACTGGCAATCGCAACTCAGTGACCTAATTACTGATCCTTTAGAGCTGTTAAATCTACTTGAGTTATCTATCGATCAACTATTATCAGGGGCAATCCTCGCTTCTGAACAGTTTAAATTGCGTGTTCCTCGTGCATTCGTCGGAAAAATGAACATCGGTGATCCACTTGATCCCCTGTTACTACAAGTTTTACCACATCATCTCGAACTGGAAGAACACCCAGAGTTTGTGACCGACCCTTTAGGTGAAGAAGCAGCTAATCAAATGGCGGGTGTTTTGCATAAATACCAATCTCGCTTCTTACTGACGTTGACAGGCGCATGTGCGATTCATTGTCGCTATTGTTTTCGCCGTCATTTTCCCTATCAAGAAAACCTACCCAGAAATGATGATTGGGACAATATCAAGCAATATATTGAACAAAATCCCCTTATCAATGAAGTCATTCTAAGTGGTGGCGATCCACTAACATTGAACAATCGAAAAATTTCATTATGGTTAGAACGTCTAGCATCTCTCCCTCAAATCAAAATATTGAGAATTCATTCACGCGTTCCGATTGTAATCCCAAATCGTATTGATGAAGAGCTAATTTCTATATTAAAAAACAGTAGGCTACGCATTGTAGTAGTGGTACACTCAAATCACGCAGCTGAGCTTGATGATTTCACCTGCTCAAAGTTATTACAGTTATCACTACACCATATTACCGTGTTAAATCAGGCGGTTTTGCTCAAAGGTGTGAATGATTCTGCAAAAACTTTAACTGAGTTGAGTAACCGTTTATTTGATGCGCGAGTAATGCCATATTACTTACACGTGTTAGATAAAGTTAAAGGTGCACAACATTTTGATTTAAGGTCTTCAGAGATAGACCATATATACAATGATGTATTAGCAAGTTTACCGGGCTATTTAGTACCTAAACTTGTGAGGGAAATTGCGGGCGAAAAAAATAAAACACCGCTTTTTGGGGTTCAAACATTCTGAGATTGATAACACAATGATGAATAATGCTTTTTCGGATATATTTCAAATTCCAACCGTGTTACGACGGGATAAACTCAGCTTTTGTGATACGAATACCAAAAGTTTGAATGAATGGATTTCTAATCTATCGATTATGCAATTAGGTGATACATCCAAAGCCCTTTTTGCAGCATTATTGGAATTGAGTGAATTAGAGTGCTCTGAAACATTACGTTTTGACTTGGTTCAAGTCCTGCATCCAACAATTGAGAATGTCTTAGGTAGCTTAGAAAAGAACTTTTTTAATCAGGGAGTGATTAGTTCTGATCGTAACGAGCATATCATTGAACTTGCAATGTTGTTACGCTGCTATTTTGCAGCCGTTTATATCAATATTGTCCGTCGTAGTAACGACCAACTGGATCAGCAAAAATTTTCGATTTTTGCACTGAATCAAAAGAAAAATTTGCAAACGGCTCGTACACTAGCCACTTTTCAGGCCTTACAACAGTTAACCCAACTGCTCTATCAGCAACACATGCTATATAGTGAGCCTGTTGCAGGACAATGGTTGATTGCTCATCAACTCTATGATGCAGCCGTAACCTATAAATATCATCACACAAATCTAGAGCAAATTCTTGGCACACCAAATCCATTGAGCACAATTGCTCAAGCCTATGCTCAATTGATTTTAATGGATATTTTTAATACCAATCAAATACGTCAATCTGAGATACAAGCGTTATTTCAATGTAGTTTTGATTGGGCAAAAATGGTTCAAGTTTTATCAAAAGAAACTGAGCAGACCAAATACGTGATCGATACCAGTAAAGATCACCCACCTATTTATAATAAAAAACAAAGTTCTGGCTTTTTACCAAATGTATTTATCAGTACACATAGCCTATTAGATCATGTAACTGCAACTTTGCATAAAAATGCTGAGTATGTGTCTAAAAATGAAAAAATTTATTTAACACCCGCATTAAAATTTCATGTACAAACTATTCTAGGAACGATTGCTGAACGTCGACATGAACGTTATGAATACAATGCACAATTACATATTTGCTTTGGTTTACTGACCGCACATTTTTATTTATCCAAAGCAAAAAACTTTGCTGAAACATTGTTCCTAGATCATAGTTATGGTTTACAAAATGAATCCCGCTTCATGTCTTCATGGGATAGAAAAAATACGACTGACAATCAAGAATCTGCCATTCAACGCTTAAATCGTGAAAGTAAAACCGTTTATCAAGCTGATATACTCGACATTAGTGTCAATGGTTATCGTATTAAATGGTCAGGTGAAGCCCCTAAAAATCTAAGAACAGGAGAATATATCTTAGTCAAGGAAACATCACATGGACACTGGCGTGGCGGTGTTATTCGTTGGCTCAAACAATCAACCGAGAAAAGCTTGGAGCTTGGTTTAGAAGTTTTAGCACAAGAGATCTTCCCTTGTGCAGTCCGCATTCAAGCAGATCGACATATTAGCAATTATCACCCAGCACTTTTATTAAAAAATCAAAATCTGGATGAAACCAAAACGACTTTAATATTACCCGGTTCACAAATTTTTCGAGAACACCAAGCTGTTCATTTAAGATTGGGGAAAGAGGAAGTAAAAGTGTACTTATTAAACGCACAACTAATCACCCAAAGTTTTATTCAATTTGACTTTGAACTACTGAATGATGAAGAGCTACCTGTTCTTCACAAGTTTATGGCACAAAAAAATATGGACAAAATTGATCAAGATTTATGGGAAGCATTGAAGTGAGAAATTCTTTACTCTCTAAAAAACTAAAACGGACTGAAACACGTTTACTTATTATTGATGATAACCAGCTGCGCTATAATCGAATTTTAGCTTTATTTGCAACTCAAGATCATCAAGTTCACGCAACTTTACTCGATGACCTCAAGACATTTGAGAAGCAGCTCAATTTACCTTGGGATATTGTCATTTTTGGTCGTGCATATGATCTAAAAATTGAACAAACCCTCTCTCTAATTCAAGCTTCAACTCAACCCAGTCTTCCTGTTTTATTACTTGAATCCGATGATTACAAACCCGATCAATATCAATCATATATTCACAAAGGAATTTATGATGTATTAAACCTAGAATCATCAGAAAAGTTTTATATTCATATTGTTCGAGCACTTTCTTATAGTCGTTTGGTTCAAGGTGAACATCGTTTACTTAGTGAGTTAGAAGCAGCTCAATCTCAAGCTCAATCACTTGTTGCAGAAAGCCATAAAGCTGTTGCTATGCTTCAAGAAGGTATTCATATCAATGTAAATACCGAATATGCAAACCTTTTTGGCTTTGAAAATGCAGATGATCTTGTTGGTCTTCCCATTCTTGATGTATTACAACCTGAAGATTTGGCACAGTTCAAATCACGATTTAAAAAGATTTCACAAGGTCAGTTTGATCAAGCTCGATTTGAACTTCGTACTCAAAATCCAACGATTAAGAATAATCCTTTACAGATTGAATTCTTACCTTCAGGCAATGAAGATGAAATTCAACTTAATATTGAGTGTGGATCCACAACTCAATCTACAGCTACGACCAATACAACATCAAATGCCGTAGAAAAAAATTCAAACTTATTTAATGCATTACAGCAAATTAATCGCCAGATGGTAAATCATCCTGCCAATGCAAATGCATTAGTACTCTTTAGCTTGAATAACTGTCCAAATGAGGTTTTCCAAAAGGATTGGCGTGGTGCAAAAACATATTTTGCTAACATTCCAAACTTCCTCAAAGAACAAGTTAGCGTCCCTATCTATCAAATTGATACAGGTGTTTATGCCGGTTTATTTCAAGCTGAATCAAAAGCCGTTTTAAATTCACTTTTAATCAGTTTAAATAACCTACAGAAACCACAATTATTATCTACGGCTCAATTTACGTTCCCATTACATTTAAAGCTAGGTTATTGTGAACTCAACAAACAAATTCCTGATGAAGCTCATTTCGAACAAATAGTCTCTAAAGCATTCTTAAAAACACTTCCTGTTTTTAATACACCAAAAATTGATACCAATATTGGTATAACAACAGAGCATATTCCAAAGACTGTTCAGCTCACGCTGCTACAAGATCTTAAACAAAAACTGGATGCCGGCGATATTCATTTAAAATATCAGCAAACCTATGACAAACAAGATCAATACACCCATACTTATGAAGTCTCTAGTGGCTTTATACATAACAACCAATGGCAAGAAATCAGTGATCTGCAAGATTTGAAGGATGACCCAGAGTTGTCAGTTCAATTAGATCGATGGATTTTAGTCGAGGCATGTAAACAACTGCATAACTTTATTACTCAGTATCCAAAAGCAAAATTAATCATCAATCTGAACCACCACATTTTACTGAACGATAAGAAGCTACCTGAATTGGTTGCAAAACTACTCACCATCATTGGTAGTAAACAAGCACATCCAATCATCTTACAGTTCTCTGAACAGGCACTCCAACAGAATCTATCCCAAGCTCAACCGCAAATCGCATTGCTACGTCAGCATGGTGCGGAAGTAGCTATTCGTGGTTTTGGTAACTCACTATATAGCGATACGATCCTACAGCAAATTGATACACAATATATTACCTTTCACCCCAACCTTTCAAAGATGCTCTCATCAGAGAAAGAGATGGCCAATTTACAAGAAAAAGTTCTACATTTCATTGCGCAAAAACCAATTGAAATATTCTTAACCGAATTGAACGATATGAATTTATTTGCCAATGCATGGAATGTTGAAACACGCTTTCTTCAAGGAAATTATTTCCAGAAAAAGCTTGATCGTCTAACAGATGTGCAAGACCAATAACACTCGTACCTCACCTTTTTGATAAAGGTGAGGTATAAAAAAAGCATAAAAAAACGGGCATAAAGCCCGTTTTTTGTTTTCTTGATATTAACGTTTGATAGAACGTGACATACCAGAGAAACGTTGTTTGAATTTGTCGATACGACCGCCAGTATCCACATTCTTTTGTTTACCAGTATAGAATGGGTGGCAAGCAGAACATACATCTAGATAAAGTGTTTCTTTACCTAAAGCAGATTTAGTTTCGATAACGTTACCACATGAACAAGTAGCAACTAAAGTTTCGTATTTTGGATGAATATCGGCGCGCATGCTCGATGCTCCTAATAGTAAGAAAGGCTTAAGCTGTTATCGCAATTGATCACTCTCAAATATGAGGAAGGCAAAGTATTCTAAACTTGCAGACCAACACGACAACAGACCATTTCTTTTGACCCACCGAGACCCTAAAAGTCAGAGCAAAGCCAACAAGTGGCGAGCATTATACGCCAATAAATCAAATTTAGCGAATTATTCTTGTGTTGATTTTGACCAACGATTTGCAATGACACCACACACCATTAATTGGATCTGATGAAAAATCATAATTGGTAAAACAATCATCCCCAAAGGTTGCCCAATAAATAAAATCTGCGCCATAGGCACACCGCTCGCCAAGGTTTTCTTTGAACTACAAAAGAAAATCGTAACCTGATCAGCTCGATTAAATCCGAACCATTTCGGAATATAAAATGCCAGTAGCATCACAATGGTTAATAACATTGAGCAAGCAATGATAAGGTAAAGTAAAGTTATACCACTGACCTGCTGCCATAATCCTGCAACGACAGCACTACTAAATGCGCCATAGACCACCATTAAGATCGACCCTTGATCAAATGCTTTAACTATACTCGGCACTTTGACCATATATGGATAAATATAAGGACGTAATATCTGCCCTAGAATAAATGGGACTAATAATAGCAAGGTAATTTGTAGAATCGACTTGGTAGGATCAAAACCATGTTGACTCTGCCCTAGAATAAAAAAACTAACCAGAATCGGGGTAATAAACATACCAATAATATTAGAAAAAGATGCACTACACACCGCACCAGCAACATTACCTTTAGCCATTGAAGTAAAGGCGATTGAGGACTGTACTGTTGATGGCAAGAAGCACATAAACAAAAAGCCCCAATACAATTGTTGCCCCAATAATGGTTCTAAAACAGGTTTAGCCATCAAACCAAGTACAGGGAAAATCAAGAAGGTAAATGCAAAGACCAAAGCATGCATTTTCCAATGTAGCATCCCCTCCATCACAGCTTCACGTGATAATTTTGCACCATGTAAAAAGAAAAGTATTGCGATAGCGACTGTGGTTAGGATATTGAAATAAGATGCAATTTGACCTGAAACTGGTAAAAATGTTGCGAGTACAACCATTGCCACCAAGAGAAGTGTAAAGCGATCCAATGCCAAAATTTTGAACATAACTTATTCCTATTCACCCACTAATTATGATAAAGCCCAATATGATATTGTTGACCATTTGATCGACACATCATACTGGGCTGTATAAATAATACTAGCGCTTTTAAATGAGAAATCTTCAGCTTAAGATGAATTCAAATTAGTTATTACGAGCATTTTGATCCTGTTGAATCAACTCCACCTTATAACCATCAGGGTCTTCAACAAAAGCGATTACGGTCACGCCACCTTTCATTGGTCCAGCTTCACGCACAACTTTACCACCACGTGCCTTGATCTCTTCACATGCTTTATAAGCATCCTCTACACCAATCGCGATATGGCCATAGCCATTACCTAGATCATAACTGCTAGTATCCCAGTTATGGGTTAACTCAAGTACTGTATTGTTTTCTTCATCACCATAGCCAACAAAAGCAAGGGTAAAACGCCCCTCTTCATAATCACGTTGACGTAGCAATTTCATACCAAGTACCTCAGTGTAGAACTTTAAAGACTGTTCTAAATTACCTACTCGTAACATCGTATGTAACATGCGCATCACTATTCACCTGTCTGTTGCTGTGTTGTTTGGCGTTCATGGTCACGTAATAATTTCGCGACCCACACCACTAAAACTAAAATCGGAATACCGATTAAAGTTGTCATTAAAAAGAAATTCGGATAGCCCATGTTACTCACCATCGTACCCGAATAACCACCTAATAATTTGGGAGTTAAAGTCATTAAGGAACTAAAAATAGCATATTGAACCGCTGTAAAAGAAACGCTAGTTAAGCTCGATAAAAATGCAATAAATGCAGCACCAGCCAAACCAGCTGCAAGATTATCCACGATAATCGCGAAATATAACCATAACGAACTGTATTGCTTGATCACTTTACCCGATAACTCTGTATTACCTTGTCGGTTTGGATCAATTGGTACCACTGGCTGAATATCCATATCTAAAGTTGTCGCTACGGAAGCCTCTGGTACAACATGATATTGTCGCGTTGCTATGAGACTTTGTTCACCAGCATTTTTCAAATTTGCAATTGCAGTAATTTTTTTACTCGCTGAAGCTTGTAATATTTGCCCATTAATCACACCACTAAATAGACCATGTGGATCAACTTTCGCAATAAACTCTTGCTCGTCTAGTTTCAATACGATAGGTCGCTCAATGTCTAGTTGGTCAACATGAATACCCGCCAATTGCCCTTTAATGACTAGACTCTGCTTTAACTCATTAACATTGAGTTGATCATCATTACTAATCGGTAATAATTGAATCTGGGGCTGTTGTGTTGCAATTAAGTATGGCAACTCTAATTGAATTTTAGACTCAGCTTGGTTTTTGAATTGTGCAGCTACCTGCACCGAATCTGCCTGTTTTAGTATTTGGGTTGGGACCTGAACTTTCCAATAACCAACTTCATCTGTTGTTGCTTGATAAGAATGATTTCCAACCTGAACCTGAACTTGATCCAATGGCTTACCAGATTTAACCAAACCAATAAAAATCAGATTTGTCGAACTTGCAAGCACTGCACCGATAAACATTAATTTCATAATGTTCATCCGTTGTGCAAGCAAACCACCAAGAAAACCACCTAATAGGCTAAACAGAACACCATATACTTTCACGGCTTCCGCTATTTGCTCTTTACTGAAGTTCAAGTCCTGATAGAACACATTGGAAATCACACCAGCAATGATATCGGATACGCGGAAGAAACCGATCAACAGCAATAAAACTAATGCGAGCTTTACACCATAACGCTTAAAAAAATCTAGAATAGGTGCGACCCATGTTTCATGCGCCATTTGTTTATTTACAACACCCATTTTAACAAGACTAAAACCAATAAAAATAGCGGTTGCTGTCGCTGTCAAAAATCGTAATGCTTCCAAACCAAAAAGCGCTGCGGTATCTTTGATCGCAGTTGCTTGGATCAATGCTTGTGTAAGCTGACCAGAATAAATATATGTCACGACAAAAGTTGTGACCGCTAGAAAAAATACCAATACTAAACGATAGTAATCAGTCTTCTTATAATCTTTATAAACACGATCTACTTTAGGCTCACGCACAATCAGTGTGGTAATAATCCCGACGACCATAACAGCCGCCATGGTCAAATAAGTATATTTCCATGCTTCGTAAATATAATTGCCTTTTGCTGTACCTAGATAGGCAGCTAAGAACAAGGCCCCAGCACCCGCAACAATCATCCCAATGCGATAACCAGCATTGTAAGTTGACGCTAAAATGGTTTGCATCTCAGTTTCTGCCAACTCAATACGATAAGCATCAATAACGATATCTTGAGTTGCGGCAGAAAAGCCTAATAAAACTGCACCAGCAGCCATTTGTACTAAATAGCTCCGCCCCAATGATGGGTCCGAAAATGCCATAATACAGATTGCACAGATAATCAAACATTGAGCGATTAACAACCACGCTCGACGACGTCCTAAAGTCCTGGTTAGAAATGGTACAGGTAGCTCATCAATCAACGGCGCCCATACAAACTTGAAGGAATATCCCAAAGCAGCCCAACTAAAAAAAGTGACTGCGGTCTTATCAATCCCTGCTTCACCTAACCATAAAGATAAGCTCGAAAAGATAAGTAAAATGGGTATCCCTGCTGAGAAACCAAGAAATAACATAATCAGAGCACGGCGGTCTAAAAATGCTTTAAATGCAGATGCCCACCCAGAGGCTTGTGTCGTCATTGCTTATTATTTTCCTGAATATTCGAGAATCTGCCTATTCAATCGTTTCTTGCATCTGCTTGCAAGTTGCTTTATGCAATCATTGTTTTGTTTTGTCGATAAAAAACACAAGTTCGCTTGATCTTTAGGTCTAAAACTGTATACCTTTAATTAATTAAATTTCGTTTTATTTGTTGGATAGCAACAGTGACCCAAAAACTTGATCAAATGACTGCAACAACTTTATCTTTAACACCAACAAACACGATTACAGTAACGCTCAACTCCATTCCAAGTGCTTTTGAACAGACGGATATACAAGAAACTCTAACCAAAACTGCTTTAAAACCAAATCAACTAACTCATATTCCCGACTTGGCCAAAATTCCAAGTTCAACCAAACGGATTAAACCGCTAAATAACTTTTTAGGGCAAGATCGCGCACGTGCTTCAGTAGAGGCAGGCATCTCATTACCTTATTCAGGTTATAACATTTTCGCAGTAGGCACAGCTGGATTGGGCAAACGCACCATGATCAAACGCCTATTACAACAACACGCTAAAATGATGCCAACACCTGATGATTGGGTGTACGTCAATAATTTTAAAAACCCTAGACAACCGCTTGCATTGCGCTTTCCTGCAGGACAAGGTTCAAAGTTCCAAAATGCATTACAACAAACTTGGCAAATCATTTTAAAGCAACTCGAACGGCGCTTTAGTGCAGAAAGTTATCACAATCGTATTGAACGTATACGACAGGCTACAGGCGAGGTACAGCAACAAGCTTTAGCAGAGCTAACTAAAGAAGGAGAAGAACTGGACTTAAAACTGGTTTCTCGTAACGATAAACATGTTTTTATCCCGATGTTACTCAAAGATGATGAATATCATGAGTTAACCCAAAACGATCTGAATAATTTAAGTAATAAAGAAAGAGCTGATATCTCTTCTAATATTCGCTATATGGAGAAAAAACTCGAACGTTTAGGTCTCCATCTCGGTGATTTAGAAGATGATGCACGTGATCAAGTCTCCAGTTTAAATCGTGATATCGCAACCCAAGTTGTGATGCCACGCGTAGAATCTATTTTAAATAAGAATAAAGAGGTCAAAGGTCTAGATTTATATTTAAAACAATATGCTGAAGACATTATTGAAAATGTAGAGTTAATTCTCGAACAAGAAGAGGATGACTTTACTCCTGCCTTATTTAACCGAGTACCTGCTCGTTATCAAGCCAATGTGATCATTTCAAATAAACCCAATAGTGGCGCACCTGTCATTTTTGAAGATTTTCCAACCCACTACAATTTACTCGGGCATGTTGAACAACTCACGCATAACGGAACGATCACGACTGATTTCACCTTAATCCGCCCTGGTTCATTACATCGCGCGAATGGGGGGTTTTTGATGCTCGAAGCAGAACAACTACTCGAACAACCTTATGCATGGCAGGGCTTAAAACGCGCATTAAAATCTGGTCACCTAAAACTGTCATCTCTAGAACACATGCTAACCCTCACGGGCAGTATTTCAATTGAACCAGCATCAGTACCTCTAGAAATCAAGGTCGTTTTACTTGCAGAACCTGAAATTTATTATGAAATTTTAGAAGTAGAACCAGAATTAGGTAGCGTCTTTAAAATCCGTGCCGATTTCACTGATACATTACAACGTAATGACAGCAATGAACAAGCATATATGCAACTGATTGCTGACTATGTACAAGCAGATAAACTGTTGCCATTTGATCGTTCAGCACTTGCTGCTTTATTAACTGACTCGAGTCGTCAAGCTGAGGATCAAAGCTCCCTATCCTTACATGCTTCTACATTGGGTGATTTGATTCGTGAAGCACATCACCATGCATTTAAAGCAGACGATAAAATTGTTACGCATGATCATGTCAATCAAGCATTACACCATCGTCAATATCGCTTAGGTTATTTACGTGAATTGTATTGGCAAGATCTATCTCGCGGCACACAGTTGATTGAAACGTCTGGACATCGCTTAGGACAGATCAATGCTCTTTCTGTCATCCATTATGCAGATGTGGAATTCGGTCTCCCTTCACGTTTAACAGCGTCCGTATATCAAGGTGGTGGAGATATTCTCGATATCGAACGAAGTGTTGAACTTGGTGGCTCCTTACACGCAAAAGGTGTGTTATTGATGTCGAGCTTCCTTAAAGCACACTTCGGACGTGAACAAATCCTTCACTTCTCTGCCGCCCTTGCTTTTGAACAAAGTTACGGGCAAGTTGATGGCGACAGTGCTACGGTTGCTGAATTATCTGCATTGATTTCGGCTATTTGCCAAATCCCGATTGACCAATCTTGGGCAATTACAGGGTCAATGAACCAACTTGGTCAAGTTCAGCCAATTGGTGGTGTTAATGCTAAAATTGAAGGTTTCTATGATGCTTGTAAACTTCAAGGATTAACAGGTAAACAGGGTGTCATTATTCCTCGTCAAAATATGCAACATTTAATGTTACGCCAAGATGTGATTGAAGCTGTTGAGGCTGGACAGTTCCATGTACATGCGATTGATACAATTGATCAAGCATTAGAGATTCTGATGGCTCGACCAGTAGGAACACTGGATAAAAAAGGTCGATACAGTAAAGACTCCATTTATGCAGCGGTTATGGAACAATTAGAATATTGGCAAGCTATTGAAGACGGTGATGCTGTCGAGGACGATGAACCAAAGAAAAAGAAAAAGCGCAAAAAGTCTAAAAAAGAACAAGCCGAGTCTAAAACTGTGGATGAGACAGTTGAAGTAAAATCACTCAAACCACAGACCAAAGTGAAAGCTAAACGTAAATAAGTAAAAAAGCCATGTTTCTAAAGAAACATGGCTTTTTTCTCAAATTTCAATGATTGCTAAGCGACACCTTGCAAGGAACGCCCTCCTGGGAGTTGGGCAAAATACTGCTTCAGCGCATCAATACAACGATGAACTTTGACTGGGTACTGTTCACGCTTTGAAGTTAATGCTTGTAACGTATAAGTCGGCAATTGCCAATCAGGTAAAACCTCAACTAAAGAACCGTTTACTAATTCTTTTTGCACATCCATATACAAAATACGTGCGATCCCAAGCCCTTGTTGGCATAAAGATTTAGCCACAAAAACATTATTTGTCCCCAAACGTGTCTGCATATCCACGTTCACCACCTCACCGCTGAGTCCATGGCGAAAGGTAAAATGCTGAAAATTTTGCATTAATGTCACAGGAAGCAATTCATGATGAATTAAATCCTCTGGTCTAGTAATTGGAGAAGATTGATTTAAATAACTTGGGGACGCAACTAAAATCTGATCCACACGCGCTAAGGGAACAATTGTTAATTGTGGATCATCCACCTTTAAGCTCATTCGAATTGCAATATCAATCCGCTCTGCAATCAAATCAATATAGCGATGATCAGCTTCAAAATGAATAGCTAAACCTTTGTGCGCGGACATCCAATGAGATAAGGCTGGAACTATATGTAATGCACCTAATTCTGGTGTTGTCGCAATACGTAAATCACCTACAAGATCATCACGCAGCTCATTGATCCTAATCTTCCCTCGTTCTGCTGCAGCTAACATTTCCTGACAACTTAAAAAGAATGCTTGCCCAGCCTCAGTCAAACTTAATTTTCGGGTGGAACGGTGGAGTAAAGTAACATCCATTTCTTGCTCTAATGAGCGAATCTGCTGGCTCACTGCGCTCGTTGTTATGCCTAAGTCTCTAGCAGCCCCACTGAATGAACTCTTTTCTACAACGCAAGCAAAAACCCCCATTGCACGCAATTGATCTAACATATGCTTCCCTCTCAATTTATTAATATGCTTATTGTTCTAATAAAAGCAAACACATTGAGTATACAGAGAAGTCTATTGATAGACTAGTGATTATTAACAATTTGTTGAAAGTTTATTAGGGCCTATTAATAGACCCTAACCGCAAAAAACTAGTTCGGTACAACCGTCGTTGGATTAACCGGTTTACCATCCAAACGAACTTGGAACTCAAGCATCACACGTGAAGCCCCAGATGATCCCATTTCTGCAATTTTTTGTCCTGCAGTCACATTATCACCGCTCTTCACCAACATTTTACTATTATGTGCATACGCCGTGATATAACCATCCACATGCTTCACTAAGACCAAATTGCCATATTCTTTTAAACCATCAGCAGCATAAACCACTTGACCATTTGCAGCTGCGAATACTGGATCACCAACATTACCACCATAACGAGTACCCTTCACATTACTCGCCAAATTAAATCCTTCAATCACAGGACCATTTGATGGTTTTACCCAACGTAGACCGCTCGCTAAAGTTGACGGTGGGTTGACAGGAACAACTGGTCGTTGCGGCTGTACTGGAGTGACAGGTTTAACGGGTGGCGCAACTTGTTGTTGTGTTGGCAAATTAATGCTTTGACGCTGAATAGGTGCAGCCTGATTCATCGCTTGTGTTGAAGTTGTACGCTGAGCAGCCGAGCCTTTTAAACGCAAAGATTGATTTACGTAAATCCGATATGGTGGAGCAATACCATTTAGAGCTGCAATATCGAGGTAATTCATACCATAACGATTTGCAATGCCACTCAATGTATCACCAGAACGAACCGTATAATAATTCGGGGCATTTGCATAACTTGCCCCTCCAGCGACTTGAGGTTTAGATGCACAACCGCTAATAACAGCCGCCGTAACAACCGCTGTAGACAATACGATTGTTTTGATCAATTTTTTTGACTGAAAAATCGAGACGTGGTTTAAGTGCATCTTCGTCCTCATCGAAAAATCCTTAATCTATTTTCGCCTTAGAGTACCAAAAAAGTGAGAAAAAACGAGTATTCACGCACGAAATTCACAAAGTTATAACATTCAAGTCTCTAACCATTCACATGATTATGCAAATTATCTAACACCTCATAGTTAGTCGCATCCATTTGAATTGGTGTAATGCTTACATAACCATTTGACACCGCAAAAAAGTCAGATTGAATATGACTTCTCGATGCAGGTTGTCGCTCAAGTACAGCCTCTCCTGCCAAACCAATCCAAAACACTTGGCGGCCGCGAGGATCAACATGACTACTAATCGGTTTCGATTGGCCTCGGCGTCCTTGATAGGTTACTTTAGTCCCTTTGATGTGTTCTACATCAGGAATATTAATATTAAAAATATGACGAGGCGGTAAAATTGGTAAACCTTGAGCAATAAAATCATGCACCCATTGTGCAGCTCGGGCATAATCTTGCGGCTGCTCATAGGAGCGCACATTCGATCCTGCAAGTGACACTGCAATTGCTGGATGTTTCATCAAACGCCCCTCAAATGCTGCCCCCACAGTACCCGAATAAAGTACATCATCCCCTAAATTCGCACCGCAATTGATACCGCTTACGACAAGATCAAACTCAAAATCAAATAAACCATTCATCGACAAATAGACACAATCGGCAGGTGTGCCATTTACCGCCCATACATCCTTAGAAATCTGGACAGGTCGCAAAGGACGATCTAATGTTAATGCACTTGAATAACCACTTCGCTCACTTTCAGGTGCAACCACAACAACACGACCTAACGATTTTAATGCCTGAGCCAAAGCTTGTAGCCCTGGTGCAAAAACACCATCATCATTTGCTATTAAAATATTCACTACGTTCTCATCTCTTCAATTTCGAGCGATTGCTACTTCACCCCTATCGGTAAAATATGTCAATAGCCCTTTTACTACTCAGTTTTCATAATTGAATTATTCCTTCAATTATATATATTTACCACTTCATAGTATTAGAAATTTATACAGCCATGAGACATTTATCTAAATTTATTCGTATTATTGGGGTTAGCTTCTCACTTTTTACGGCTCAAGCAATTTTTGCAGAAGCAATTTCGGTTCAAGAAGCAGATGCACTGATTAAAGACGATATTGCCAATGCTCAAGTTCTCATCGAAATGTGCCCAAAACTGATTGGGAAAAATGCTAAATTTGATCAAAATATCAATCAAATTATTGCATCATATTTAGAAGGTTATTCAAACCAATCAGCATCATTGCAAAGTCTACAAACAGATAGTGATTTTAAAATATCATTAAAAGAGGCTCGTGCAGCAGCAAAAGAGATTGATCAAGCTGAGCAAAAATCGGTCTGTGAAGATGTACTCAATTTTGAAGGTTAATTAAATTTTAATGAATGTGGTAGCTTAGTTTAAGCTAAAACCAAGCTACCAACTTATAACTATAAAGTCATATTTAATTCAAAATATTGAATCCAAATCTTATTCTCTAACGTCATCAATTACCAAGCATCAGGTTCTCTAACCATGTGAACAATATTGGCTGGACTGCTAATCCACCCTCCTTTAAATCCTTCTGGCAAGGGTTCAATTTCATCACAACGTACAATGCCTGCCTCACTAAGATATTTCGCTGCCTCAGAGAAATTATCAGTAAATAGTTCTAACCAAAGCTCTGCCTGACTTATTTTAGGTGCAGTATCGATCCATAATTTTACTGGACCAAATTCAAAACCAATCTCTGATCCTTTATCCGTAATTTGTTTAAGACCAAGCACATCACGATAAAAAGCAACAGTTGCTTCAAATTGGTGTGGTGGAAGTTTCAGTGCAATATCAACTCCACCACTAAATTTAGTTTTCATTATTCAACTCCTTGTATATGAGTCTGTTTTTGTTTTACTGGTATTTATGGACAAGATTTAATTCCAAGCTCAGATTTAAAATCACATTTCCTCCATTGTTCCTACAGCAAGTATACAATTTTATTTTTCGGCTATGCTAAGTTATGCAAATTATGTAAGGTCTGATTTGAGTTTAGCTTGTTATGAAGAAAAATGTTTTTAAAACACTAAGTTTGTCTTTGTTGATTGCTTCAAGTGCACTGGCATCTACTGTTTTTGCCGCTAATGCGAAACAGGAATCAGAAAATATTGATGTCACCGCAACCGTACAAAGTACTACTCAGGAAGAGCTTGCGGCAATCTATGTACTCTCAGAAATTTGCCCAAGTTTAATTGAGCAAGATAAAAAGTTCGATCAAGGTTACGAACGCTTAGTCAAAGAATACTTACCTAAAGAATCCAAAGCTGTAAATGTATTGAATACACGCGCAAAAGCTAAAGATTTCCAAAAATTCCTCGTTGAAGCACGTAAAGATGCAAGCGCAGCATCTCAAGCGCAAAATCGTCAAATTTGTGAAGATGTTCGAAATTATAAATGAAATATTCATAAGAACTTAGCAAGAATTTGTCTTTCATAAGTCCTGGTTACAATACTGTGTGAAAAAGCCGATTTCCCCCATAGAAGTCGGCTTTGCTTTGTCCTAAAATGCTAGGCTCATCTGCACCATATTAAGATATTGGAACTACCTAGAATGACTCGAAAAAGCGCTCTTGCTGCATTATTACTTTTGCCAAGCTTTTCATATGCAGCGACTGTCCTATCTGCTCCACCAGAATTAAATAATAAATCCTATGTATTAATGGATTATGAAACTGGACAGATTCTCGCTGCAAAAAATGAAAATGAAAAACTTGCACCCGCATCTATGACGAAAATGATGACAAGTTTCATCATTGAACAAAAATTATTACAAGGCAAATTAACTGAAGATGAACATGTGCGTATGAATGAATCAGCTTGGTGCCGTGGCAGCAGCGCTGAATCTTGTATGTATGTTCCGTTAAATGGCACTGCGACTGTATTGGAAATGCTACGCGGCATTATCGTTCAATCGGGTAATGATGCATCAAAAGCAATGGCTGAACACATTGCGGGCAATGAAGGTACATTTGCTCACATGATGAACCAAGAAGCCAAACGTCTTGGTATGACCAATACCAACTTCGTGAACTCAACGGGTATGCCTGCTGAAGGTCATTATTCGACTGCTAAAGATATGGCGATCTTGGCTCAGCATATTATTAAAGATAGTTCGAAATATTACCCAATTTATTCTGAAAAAGAATTTACCTTTAATGGGATCAAACAAGGTAACCGTAACGCTTTGCTCTATACAGACCCAAGTGTTGATGGTTTAAAAACAGGTCACACCAGTGAAGCAGGCTTCTGCTTAACAACCTCAAGCAAACGTGGTCCGATGCGTTTGATCTCGGTGATCTTTGGTACACCAAGCATGAACGAACGTGCAAATCAAACACGTGCGTTGTTAGCTTGGGGCTTTGCAAACTTTGAAACCGCAAATGTCCAACCTGCAAACCAAGCAATTGCCAAAGCAAAAGTCTGGTTTGGTAAGCAAGATGAAGTACAAATTGGTCTAGCTGAAAACTTCAATGTGACGATGCCGAAAGGTCAAGCTGATAAAATCAAAACACAACTTGTGGTTCAACCACAGCTCAACGCACCTTTGGCTCAAGGTCAAGTCGTTGGGAAATTAGTTGCAAGTCTTGATGGTAAAGTCATCGCTGAAAAACCTTTGGTTGCACTCAAACCTGTTGAAGAAGCTGGCTTCTTCGCGCGTATGATTGATCGTATCAAGCTATTCTTTAGCAGCTTTTTCTAAGCCCTGACTTTTGAATAGTTAATTTAAGCATTCAGGCTGTTTAGTCTGAATGCTTTTTTACTTTATAATTCCACTATCGTTTATCTTGGTTGATCCCATGACTAAAAACATTCGCTCTTATTTAGACCAAACACCTGATATTGATGCAAGCTGTTATATTGACGATATGTCAGTCGTGATTGGTGATGTCAAATTAGCTGAGAATGTTTCGGTTTGGCCCTTTGCGGTCATTCGTGGCGACGTAAACTCAATTCAGATTGGCAAAAATAGTAATGTACAGGATCATTGTATGTTGCATGTCAGCCATAAAAATCAATCTAAACCAAACGGTTCACCTTTAGTGATTGGTGAAGATGTGACTGTTGGGCATCATGTGACTTTACATGGTTGTACCATTGGTAATCGTGTCCTGATCGGCATTAATACTGTCATTTTAGATGACGTGATTATTGAAGATGATGTGATGATCGGTGCAGGTAGTCTTGTTCCTCCCCGTAAAGTCTTAAAAAGTGGTTATCTGTATGTGGGTAGTCCAGTACAGCAAGTCCGCCCTCTCACAGATAAAGAAAAAGCATTTTTACCTTATTCGGCGCGTAATTATGTGAAAGTGAAGAATGATTATAAAAATCAAGTAACCGCATAATTAAGAGATAATAATGGTCAAAGTATCTAAAAAACTCTTATATTTGGGTTTTATTTTACCTTCGCTTGTTGTTTAACTCATATTTTTAGTCATCATATTATTTTCTACTATTAGTGAAATATACTCTGGCGAACATGTTATTACTCGGTATATTTTCAGTATCACTGTATTAGAAGCAATATGGTTTATCATCACCAGTGCAATAGGTATGTACTTATTCTTCATACTTCTGTTTTGTGGCACTCAATCCATCATCTATTCTTTTTTGATGAACTATATCATTTTCCCCAAAGTAAAAAGTCATTTTAGAATAGTGTTAATCAGTGGTGTACTCGGTGGGCTATCAACAACTCTACCAGTATTGTTCCTTTGTTTTTATTCTGCTTTATATGGAACAAGTGATTCTTCAAATATTTATAATAATGAAATTTTAATCATGCTTGGTCCCGTATTTGGTTTTGGGTTCGTAATAGGTCTGTTTTCAGGTTATTTTTTATTAAAAGCATACAAGTCACAAGAAAAGGCTTTAACCTAGCCATCTTGCCCCAAATTTTGTAGAATACGTTTTTTAAAATCATGGTGCTTTCTATGACCGCTTGGACACCTCATGTCACAGTCGCCACTGTTGTCGAAAAAGACGGACGTTTTTTGTTTGTCGAAGAACACAGTGAGGGCTATGTACATACTGTGTTTAACCAACCTGCTGGTCATGTCGAATGCGGTGAAACCATTATCGAGGCAGCGATCCGTGAGACCTTAGAAGAAACAGGTCATCATGTAGAAATAGATCACTTGCTCGGTATCTATACCTATACACCTCCAATGTTTCCAGATCGTACCTATTACCGTTTTTGCTTTTTAGCGCATGTCACTTCAGTTGAAGAAAATGCGCAACTGGATACAGGTATTGTCAGTGCAGTATGGATGAACTTGGATGAGCTACAAGAAACAGCTCGTGCACGTAGCCCATTGGTTTTAAAAGCTGTTCAAGATGCCCTCGCTGGCAAGAAATATCCTTTATCGCTTATTTATGAGCACCCTTTTTCTCCCTCATTAACTTCTCATTTGGATGCTTAATTAGATGCAACAACGTGTCATCGTCGGTATGTCTGGTGGTGTAGACTCCTCTGTTTCTGCCGCGCTTTTACTTCAACAAGGATATCAAGTTGAAGGTCTTTTCATGAAAAACTGGGAAGAAGATGATGGTACGGAATACTGCACAGCACTTGAAGACTTGGCGGATGCACAAGCCGTAGCAGATAAAATCGGGATCAAACTGCATACAGCAAATTTTGCAATGGAATACTGGGATCGTGTATTCGAGCATTTCTTAGCAGAATATGCCGCTGGTCGCACGCCTAACCCTGATATTCTCTGTAATAAAGAAATCAAATTCCGCGCATTCCTTGATCATGCGATAACATTGGGTGCTGACTTCATTGCAACCGGTCATTACGCACGTCGTGGTGCGAGTACGCAAAATTCACGTGGTGAAACTTACGCGCCATTACTACGCGGCGTTGATAATAATAAAGATCAAACCTATTTCTTACATGCAGTGCATGGCCGTGAAATCAACAAGACGCTGTTCCCTGTTGGTGAAATTGAAAAACCTCAAGTTCGAAAAATCGCTGAAGAACTAGATTTAGCAACAGCCAAGAAAAAAGATTCAACGGGGATCTGTTTTATTGGTGAGCGTCGTTTTAGTGATTTCTTAAAACAATACCTCCCTGCCCAAGCTGGAAAAATTGTCTTAGACAACGGCAAAGAAGTTGGTGAACATCACGGCTTAATGTACTATACGCTGGGTCAACGTGGTGGGATTGGTATCGGTGGTATGAAAGGTGCACAAGAAGGTGCATGGTTCGTACTACATAAAGATGTTGCCAATAACCGACTAGTGATTGGTCAAGGCCATGAACATCCATTGATGCAAAGTACGCAACTTTGGAGCGAGTCGATTGACTGGGTTGCAGGTGAACAGGAAATTCCAACATCAGGTTTCCGATGCACTGCCAAAACGCGTTATCGACAACCTGATCAAGCGTGTACAATTTATCGTGATGATCATAACGAAAATGGTATTCGTGTTGAATTTGACGAACCACAAAGAGCCGTTACTCCTGGGCAAAGTGTGGTGTTTTACTCAGGAGAGGTCTGTTTAGGTGGTGGCGTGATTCACCACACCAATGCACCTCAACCCGATTTTATCTAAGGATATTGGAAGCGTAGCATGGCGGAGTTCCCATTTCAGCCCAACCAAGCGTTGAATGTTCAACAAAACCGTGCTTTGGCATTGGCTGCAGTTTTTCAGGCAACCCAGTTGACACATATGACAGCCATGTCTGGTCAACAAAGTATTGGGGAAAGTGGTAACTTCTATTTTGAACTCCTCGTCAAAGCCAGCCTAAATATCCGTCCAACAAATAATAATGCAAAACAGACCTTAGATTTTTTTAACCAGCTTGCAGATATTTCTTTAGGATTAAAAACATTAGAAGGCTGTATTACCCAGCCTTTCAATACTGCTCCAAAATCCAGAATCCCTAAACTCAGTAACACCAAACTGCCAATGTCTTATGCAATGGCATTGTTGCAGTTGGAAAAAAAGGTTTATAGCAACCCCGAATACGTTAAAATTATTGAAAAATCTCAACAAAAAATCCTCAAACAGTTGTCTTTTTTCGATAACAACTATTTGCATCCAAGTGTGATTGCCAGTTTGGCACAAACATATGTTGAAACTGCTGGGCAAATCAATCCACGTATTCTCGTTCGTGGTAATGCTGAAGCATTTAAAGATATTAATCATACCAATCGAATCCGAGCATGTTTATTTACGGGCATACAATTGGCGCATTTATGGCGACAACTCGGTGGTAGTTCATGGACGATGGTTTTCAGAAAACGTAAGTTGTTGAACGATATTCAAGCTCTCGCTCGTTTGCAGTATCAGGTGGTTTAAACCGATGCTTCAACGAATTTATTTTTATGTTTATTCCAAGATTAAGGAATCTGTATGAATGCTTTAACCGCACTCTCACCACTTGATGGACGTTATGCAAGCAAATGCGATGCATTACGCCCTTTTTTGTCTGAGTTTGGTTTAATCCACGCTCGTGTCACTGTTGAAGTGCGTTGGTTACAAGCACTTGCAAATCGTGCAGAAATTATCGAAGTACCAGCTTTCTCTGCTGAAACCAATGCCGCTTTAGATGCGATTGTTGCTGATTTCTCTGAAGAAGATGCCAATCGTATTAAAGAGATCGAACGTACAACTAATCACGATGTAAAAGCAGTTGAATATTTCCTTAAGGAAAAAATTGCCAACATCGAAGAATTAAAAAATGCAGGTGAATTTATTCATTTCGCATGTACTTCTGAAGACATCAACAACTTGTCTCATGCATTGATGCTCAAAAATGGTCGTGAAGTTTTAGTTGCAAGCATGAAGCAAATTCTGAACGCAATTTCAGCTTTAGCTACAACACATGCTGAACAACCAATGTTGTCTCGTACACATGGTCAAACAGCTAGCCCAACTACTTTGGGTAAAGAAATGGCGAACGTTGCTTATCGTTTAGCGCGCCAAATCAAGCAATTTGAAAATGTTGAATTATTGGGCAAAATCAATGGTGCTGTAGGTAACTACAATGCTCACCTTTCTGCTTATCCAGAAATTGATTGGGCTGCACATGCGCAAGCATTTGTTGAGTCTTTAGGTTTAAGCTTCAACCCATACACCACACAAATTGAGCCACATGATTACATGGCTGAATTGTTTGATGCATTACGTCGTTATAACACGATCTTGATCGACTTTAACCGTGATGTTTGGGGTTATATCTCGCTTGGTTATTTCAAGCAAAAATTAAAAGACGGTGAAGTTGGTTCTTCAACCATGCCTCATAAAGTAAACCCAATTGACTTCGAAAACTCAGAAGGTAACTTAGGTATCGCAAATGCGGTATTGGGTCACTTAGGTGAAAAACTTCCGATTTCTCGTTGGCAGCGCGACCTAACAGACTCAACTGTGCTTCGTAACATGGGTGTTGGTTTTGCACAAAGCTTGATTGCTTTTGATGCTTGCTTAAAGGGTATTGGTAAACTTGAACTCAATGCGAACCGTTTAAATGAAGATTTAGACCAAGCACAAGAAGTTCTTGCTGAGCCAATCCAAACCGTTATGCGTCGTTATAACGTTGAAAAACCTTACGAAAAACTAAAAGCACTTACTCGTGGTCAAGCAATGACTCGCGACATGATGGTGAACTTCGTTAAAGGCGATGAACTAGCACAAGTTCCAGCGGAAGAACGTGATCGTTTAGCAGAACTTACACCTGCAACTTATACAGGTAATGCAGCTGAGCAAGCAAAACAAATTAATGAATTGATCAGCAAAATCTAAGCCGAAAATTCAATCATAAAAAAAGCAAAGCCCCGGCTTTGCTTTTTATTTTTCTTAAAGAAAGATGTTTAAAAACTAAAACCAATATTTAAGTTGATACGATAAAGCCATTTATCACTATTTGGTGAAACAGTAGAAGTAAAGCCCGTTGCATTGGTTGCACCACCAATAAGGTTAGAGTTTTTACCCCATGTATAATCCGCCCACACCATGAAAGGTGAAGCAATAAACATCATGCCTGTGGTATTCATTTGTGAGGCTGACCAGTCCTCTCGTTTTTTATCGAAATAACTATAATCATTGTAGAAACGGATTGCTTTGAGTTTCCCCATGTCTTGTACAGGTAATGTATATGCGAGGTTTAAACTCGCAATGGTTCCTTCAGAAGCAATGAAATATGCTGGCGTTAAACCATTCGCCCCCATCAGTGTCATATCATTGTTTACACCATCAGGATTTTTTGCATCATATTGATAATGAATCACTGAGCTTTGTAAATTAAAACGCTTGTAATTATTATCTGTATGCAGTCCCACAGCATAGTACTTACCATTTTTATCTGTGATCTTGTTGTGTAGCTGAGCAATAGCACCTGATACACCAAACTCTTGCTTGCCAAATTCAGTTTCTAACTTACGAACAATCCGTGTATTCACTTGGTGACGTTTTTCATTTTGATAGCCTTGTTGTGTTGGGAATGCATTTTCAGCTAAATCATCATAGGTCGCACTTTCAGGAGAATAACGAAGATTGGTTGCGAGCATCTCAGGATAATAGCCTAGCTTCATGTCCCATTCTTTATTCTGAAAATTCCAATTCAAGCCTGGAGCAATGTTATTACCATAACCCAAGAAAAATGGAATGTGATAAGTCCAACCATTTTGTGGATAAGGATAAATTGCAAAAGGTTTATAGACAAAACCAGCTTCTATGCTGTTATTTTCATCCAAATGATAACCCACATAAGCTTTTTCTATCGAGCGCTTACCTTGATCTTGAAAGAGGTAACTGGCATTAAAATAGGCATCATCAAACTTGCCTTTCAAATCAACTCGGAAAATATCAAAATAGAGTTTTCCAAAACCACCATTTGGCCCCTCCCAATTTTCGTAACGTTGATTTAAACGCACTACACCACCCAGTTTGACAGAATCCGTCCCATCTTCACTTTTCCATTCTAGTGCCGAACTTTGTGCAAATGCATGAGATGCTGTACCCAAATAACATGCAGTAAGCATCGCGACCATCATTGTCTTTTTCATATCATGTTCCTTCGCTTTGATACCAACCATCCTGTTGGTTCTGTTTTTTGTTTTACCTGTAAAACATAGTTTTTATCGATTTGTAGACAAAAATTTTTGCCTACAAATCATTCTTCAGCAGTGCTACTACCTAGCAATGCTGAGATGGATTAATACAATTTCTTCTGTGGAGGACCTGCAAAGTTGAGTGGTCCAATTGAATGCATATCTAGTTCAATGACGCTTGGTCCTTGGAAATCAACTGCTTGCTGAATCACCGTTTTAAACTCATCTGCACTGCCGACTTTCCAGCTTTTCACGCCCATCGCCTCACCCAATGCTTGGTAATCAGGTGTGTGTAATTCGTTAAAATACTGACGACCACCGAAGTAATTATTTTGAATACCGCGCATAACCCCATAACCACCATCATTCATGATCATCAGTACCATATTGGTATTTTCTTGCGCCATCGTCGCAATCTCACCAATCCCGAGCATCAAACCACCATCACCGACTAAACCAATCACTTTTTTGTCAGGATTGGCAACTGAGGCACCAATTGCGGTTGCCAGACCTAGACCAATCGCCCCTGCTAAAGAGTGAATATTTTGGTTTGGTGCTTGTACTGGGAATAAACGACTGCCCCAGGTACTGCCTGACATCGTAATATCACGAACAAAAATGCCATCTTGTGGCAGTGCTGCACGAAGGTGATCACAGATCAAAGCATATTGATCAAGCTGTGTACGTAAAGCATTGATTGCTGCCTGTTTTGAATCAACAACTGCTGCATCATAATCAGCATCTATTTTAGATACGCCTGCTAAACCTGTGAGAACACGTTGCAACACATCTTTGGCATCACCACAAATGAAATTACGAATTTTGTAATTACGTTGTTGTGCAACAGGATTAGCATCAACTTGAATAATATTTTCAGGGAACTGCACTGAATAGGTTTTGGTTTCGTTACTACGTAAGCGAGAACCAACAACAACCAATAAATCGGCATCTTTTAAAAGTTGTTCAACGCCTGCTGAGTTATGGAATGCACCTAGGCTACGTGGATGGTCATCTGCTAGCACACCACGCGCATGGGTTGAAGACACCACTGGAATACCCAAGTCAGCAATCGCTTTGACTTCATCCACACTATTGAGCGTTCCACCACCGATCCAAAAAATTGGACGTTTGGCTTTTTTGATTTCATCAATGATCAAATCAACTTCAACTTGATCTGCTTGAGGTAATTCCATCGCTTTGACTGGACCTAGATTCAGTGGTAAATCAATTTCTGCTGCTTGCACATCAATCGGTAGCTCAACACTGACTGGCCCCATAGGCACAGTCGTTGCGACACGAATCGCTTCACGAATCACGCCAACTGCATTATCAGGGCTGGTAATACGAAAAGCAGCTTTGCTCGATGCACGTAAGAAAGTCAGTTGATCTTTGGTTTCATGGATAAAACTTGCATCACGATCTAAATATTCACGCTCAACTTGACCTGTTAAATGCAATACTGGACTGCCCGCATTCATTGCTTCAATCAATGAACCCACAGCATTCCCTGCACCTGCACCAGTACTGGTCAAGGCGACACCTAAACCTTTAAAGCGTGAATGACCATCTGCCATCGTCACCGCACCTGCTTCACCACGTGCTGCGACGAAACGAATTTTTTCACGACGACCGACTGCATCAGCAATTGGCAAGTTGTGAATTGAAATAACGCCGTAGATACTATCAACTTGGTGCGCCTCTAAAACACGAGCGATTGCTTCGCCTACATTTACACGTTCTGTCATTACTGTATTCCTCAAAAATTTTATTTCATTCCATGAATTTATTAATCGCACCAAGGATTTGGCTGTTCGCTTAATCCCATATAAATGCTTTTTTGTTGCATATACGCCAAGATGCCTAAACGACCTTTTTCACGCCCAATTCCACTTTCTTTGAAACCACCAAAAGGTGCAGAAATTGAGAATTTTTTGTAGGTATTGATCCAGACTGTTCCCACTTCCAAAGCACGTGCAAGTTGCCAAGCTTTACGATAGTTTTCAGTCCAAATCCCTGCGGCCAAACCAAAACAACTGTCATTGGCTTGGGCAATCAGATCCGCTTCATCGTCATATTTCATGACTACCAATACAGGACCAAAGATTTCTTCCTGACAGGTTTGTGCTGAATTATTGAGACCTGTGATAATGGTCGGTAAATAGAAGCTGCCTTTTGCTAAATCACCTTCAGTCAATGCCTGACCACCAACCAAAACTTGACCACCTTCTTTTTTTGCTAACTGAACATAAGCATCTACTGAGGCTAAATGCTTCGGATTGATCAAAGAACCCAAATGCACGCCTGCGGTTTCAGGATGTCCTACGCGCAAGCCTTTGGTAATTTCAACTAGACGCGTTAAGAATTGATCATAAATACTGCGATGCACAAATAAGCGTGATCCAGCAATACATGCCTGTCCTGCTGAACTAAAAATGCCATAAGCCACACCTTTTGCTGCAAGCTCAATATCGGCATCTTGCATGACGATCGTTGGTGATTTTCCGCCAAGTTCTAAAGATGTGGTGATCAACTTGTCAGCGGCGATATGTGCCAAATGACGTCCTGTACTGGTTCCACCTGTAAATGAAATTTTGCGTACCAATGGGTGTTTTACGATTGCGTCACCAATGACTGAGCCACGTCCAACGAGCACGCTCAATAAACCTTTAGGCAAACCAGCTTCTTCAAAGATTTTCGCTAATTCCAGTGCGATCAAAGAAGTCACTTCTGCTGGTTTTAGAATGACTGCATTACCGCCTGCTAGTGCAGGTGCTAGCTTCTGTACTTCGCTGGCAATCGGTGAGTTCCACGGTGTAATCGCTGCCACAACACCCACAGGTTCATGCACACTCATGGTCATAAAATCTGGCGCACGTTGTGTGGTTAATTCATCATTTAGTGTCTCGCAAGCTGCTGCCACATAACGTGCTGTTGCCGCTGCACTCAAGGTTAAAGCACGCGTTTCAGCCAATGGTTTACCGTTATCACGAGTTTGCAGCTTTGATAGCTCATCCACACGCGCTTCAATAATGTCGGCTACTTTATACAAAATGCGCGCACGCTCGTGTGGCATGCTGTTGCGCCACTCCGCCTTGCGCCATGCCAAATCAGCCTTTTCAATCGCTTCATTGACATCATCTAAACTTGCCGTTGAAATCTCAGCATTCACAGATTGATCTGCTGGAAACAGACTTTGAATCGTGTCGCCTCGACCTAATCGCCATTCACCAGCGATATAAATTTCCTTTACCATGATCAAATCCTTTAAATCTGAATTGCTTGAACACTATTGCGACAGGCACGAATCACACTGAGTGCAGCCAATGTCGAGGTTTTCGGGTTACTCGCCAAAGGTACACCGACCAATTCAATCGTCATTTCACCAAATACACCTTCTGCCACGATGGTGTGCTTGTTTTTATTGATGTTTGGATCAACCGTGAGTTCCACCATGGTTTCATCCATACCTAAACCTGCAAGTGCAATCGTCGCTGCAACATTGGCATTGGCAGGAAACTTCAATGCGGCCTCACGCGCTGTACCACGAAAAAAAACGGTTGCTTCACTCACCTGATCTAAATCAACCAATTGCTCTGCATAGCTACCACGCCAACTTCTTGGACTCTTGCATCCTTTGTATGTGACCTTTTCCAAGCCACCTTCTTTCGCCGCTGAGATTCCATCAATTCCGGCTATCGCCCCTGCCAAAAGATGTAAATGGGCATCATGTTGCTCCGCGGTATTTTTTAACTGAATCAAAAACTCGTTATCCGCCAAAGTTCCAACCGAGATCAACCCGATGGTCCAACCCTTTTCCAAAACCTTTTGCGCATGCTCTTTCACCGCAGCTTGACCCGCAACTTCAATCACGTAATCAGGTGTACCCTGACATTCATCAATCGAGCTAATCACTTGCACGTCAGGAGCAACTTGCGCCTGAACTTTTTCAACACTCCGTGCTGGTACCACAATCCATTTAAGTTGTAAGTCTTGCGGCATATGGGTATACACTTCTGCTGCCATTGCGCCAAAACCAATCATCATCAACTGTTTCATGTGCACACCTTATAAATGTTTATTAAATCCACCAGAGACATCGAGTGTTGAACCTGTGGTATAGGAAGCTAAAGGCGATGCGAGAAATACCAAGGCACGTGCAGGTTCTTCTGGCTTACCTAAACGTTGCATCGGGATTCCACGATTTTTAGCAATATTGCCTGTCCACTGTTCCCATGTTGCATTCGGATCAGAACGTGTTTCAAAACGGCGTTTCCACTGTGCCGACTCCACCATACCCAAAAGGATTGAGTTCACACGGACACCATATTGAGTAAATTCATGTGCCAGTGAATGAGTGAGATTCAGCAATGCCGCACGTGCAGATGAGGTTGCGATCATGTGCGGTTCAGGTTGCAGGGCTAACAATGAGTTCACATTGGTGATTGAGCCAGATGCAGACTGTTTTAAATCGTCTAAAAATGCGCGAACGGGATGTAATACACTGAAATACTTCAGCTCAATCTCTTTCATCCAATCTTCGTCTTGGGTATTTTCAAAATTCGACACACGACCTTGACCCGCGTTATTGATCAACATGTCGACATTGCCTAAGTTTTGTTTTACATCTCGTGCAAATCGTTTTACGTCTTCTTTGTCCAAAACATTGCAGATACTGGTGTAAATATTGGCATGTGGATATTTCTCTAAAATATAAAGTTTTGATGCCGCTAAACGGGCTTCATCTCGACCACACCATGCGACCTTTGCACCTTCTGCAACTAAAATTTCTACAGCAGCCAAACCAATGCCTGACGAGCCACCTGTTACAACTGCTACTTTTCCTTCAACTTGGAAGCTCATATCCATATCTCTCGTTTAATTAATTTGCCGATAAAACAATGTCGTTAAACTGATCAGGTTGATCGACATAACTCAGATGACCTGCATCTGTAATGAGATGACATCGGCTCAATTGCATTTCCATCGCCAGCTCCATGATGGCTTGAGCGGGCGTGATTTCATCCTTGTCACCAGCAATCACCACACATGGAACTTTGATATCTGTTAAATAATTTCTAATCTCGTCATACGCCAACAAATACGATGCTCGCGTAAAACCGTCTAAAGTGAGCTGCCCCATCACTTCACCAACCAATGCCAGTGCTTGAGGGTCTTGTTTATAAATTAAATGTGGACCACGGCTTGCCGCCATCCCCGCATTGCCCAAACTTTTCAATAGATTTGGGCGTTTCTGATAAACCTGTGCTTTGGTGTCTTCATCCGATCGTTGATAACCCTGCGCTGCATTGGCAATGATTAAGGTTTCAACACGTTCAGGATATAGATGGGCAAAAGCACTTGCCTGTAATGCACCTAATGAATGACCTACAATGATGGCTTTAGAAATCGCCAATGCATCTATGATCGCCAGCACACGCTGAGCATAATCGGTTGCATTTGGCTGTTCCGTATTTAAACCCTCAGATAAGCCATAACCCGGTGCATCCCAAGCAATGACATGAAAGTGATGACTAAGGACATTAAGCTGATTGACCCATGATGCAGAACCAGAGCTAATACCATGTAAAAGAATCAGCGTTTGGCCTTGTCCAGCTTCGCGATAGGCTTGCAGCTGACCATCGATCTCAATGGTTTTCACTGGGTATTTGGCTAATGTGTCAATCAAAGTCATCACTTCATTCCTTTTTTACAATTAATCGTGTTGATTAACGTTTGATTTGAGATAATGGATGCTCAGGTGGATAGTTTGGAATAGTTGGTTTCCCAGCACCCAACATCACACACATCAAAGCATCTTCTTGGCCAGGGTTAAACAAACCACGATAAATACCCGGTGGAATTGAAATCAGATCACGCTCTTTCAATTTGGTTTGAAATTTTTCACCGTTATGCTCGATGAACAGGTCAATCTCGCCACGTAACATGAAGAACACTTCTTCCACATCGTGGTGGATATGCAATGGACCTTCACATTGAGCAGGTAATACCATGGTTGAAAAGGTAAAGTTTTCAGCTGGAACCGTGTTGCCATCATTAACCACACCTGTTGCACCTGTCCCCATATAACGCATTTGCGCACGGCGATATTTCGGGTCGTAATCCGCTTGGAATTTCAACGCATCGAAATCATATTTACGTGTTTCGAAACGTGCGATACGTGTGTTTAACCAATCTTCTAAACTAGCGCCTTCAGGCTGTTTCCATGATTCAAATTGTTGAGTAGACATGTTTAACTCCTAAGTTTTTGATGAATAGTTTGATTAATAACGTTTCAATAAAGGAACCAAGAAGAATGACCCAATAACGGCGACTGCTGCTAAGAAGGTAATTCCTAAATTAAAACTGTTTGTTTGCATCACGATGTAACCGATAAGAACTGGGGCAATTGCACTGGCAAAATTGCCCATTCCATTGAAAATCCCGCCTGCTGTTGCACCGACATCAGCTGTCGTCACTCGTGCAAGTAATGCAAAGACTGCTGCGACACCAAAACCCCATGCCATTGCACTCAAAGACATCGCTGCGATGACTAAAAATGGATTGGTCATAATCACCATGACGTACATGAAAATACCTGCCACCAATAAGCCACCAAAAACTTGGATCGCGCGGCGTCCGGTCTTGTCAGACAAAAATGCACCGACAATTTCACCAATTAACATCGCAATGAATGGGAAACTTGAATAAATACCAAACTCTTTAAGATTGAAGCCTTTGTCTTGGATTAAATAAGATGGCACCCAACTGTTTAATCCCCACAAATAGGTCATCAAGGCGATATTGAAAATACACACCAACCAAAATGAACGGTTCTGCAATAAAACCTTGGTATTCAGGATATGACCTTTGAAATTGACGCGTTTGCTGGTCGATTCCAGATCAATGGTTTTCTTAAGTTGTAGACCACGTAAACCAATGACAATGGCGACTAAGGCAACAAGTGTGAGCGCGGCCATCACAAAGAAGGTGGTATGCCAATCGTATTTGGCCAAGACTGCTGCGGTGATCGGAAAGCCCAGGAAAGCACCAATTGGTGTTCCCAGCAAAAACATGGTCGAAGCACGGGCTTGCTGACGATCAGTATAAGTCTGTTTCACAATGGTATAAGCCAAGGCGAATAACGGACCTTCAGCCAATCCAAGCAAAATACGTAAGAACAACATGCCTGCATAGCTCGTGGTAAAGCCCATGCACAGCATAAGCACACCCCACGACGCGACACTCCAAAACAGCATTTTCTTAGGGTCGAAAATATCCCCCAGGAAACTGAGAAATACAGATGAAAAGCCATATGCCAGCAAGAAACTGGTCATTAACCATCCTAACTTGGCTTTATTCTCCGCAATCTGCATTGCATCTTGGAAATGTGGATCAGCAAATAAAACCGCAATACTAATCTTGTCAAAAAATGCAAGTACAACGCACACCATTAGGACAAAAGCTGGCACCCAATGCTTAAATCCACTTTTTTCTTCATTACTCATACTTCATTCCTTCGATTGAGTCATGAACCAGAATTTAATGTTTATGGTTTTAATTTCATGACATTAAATTCAGGGTCTGCTAATAGTTTTGGGTCTAATACGGTATTGGACTGCATCCAACGTTTTGCCAATTTGACCAATTTTGAGTCATTGATTGCGATCATATTGATTAAACAATTTTGATCATCCAGATACAGATAACTACATTGATCATCCGTACTTCTACGTACCACTGTCTGCTTGGTTCTTTCTGGTTGATAAGTCCCTAATATCTGAATATTGAAGTGATATTGATCCGACCATAACCATGGAATATCGGTATATTCAGTTTCAATACCCAGCATCGATTTAGCGGCTGCAATTGCTTGGTTCTGCGCATTTGCCCATGACTGAATGCAATAACCTAAACTAGGATGGATCGCCACATCACCTGCAGCATAAATATCTTGATCAGAGGTTTGACCAAAACAATTCACTACGATACCGTCTTTGACATCCAAGCCGGCATTGACACCCAGCTCTTTTGCAATATCAGCACCTGCACCAACCACCACACAATCAAATAGTTCAGTCGTATTGGGGTGATTCACCACTTCTACTTTGTGATGACCTGCTTCAATCAAATGTAAGTTTTTACTATTCAAATGAATTTGCGTACCTTGTTGCTCATGCATCGCTTTCAAAAAATCAGATACATCAGGACTGACACTTCGAGCACAAAGACGATCGCCATATTCAAAAATATGAACCTCTTTGCCCTGTTTACGAGCAGTCGCTGCAATTTCTAAACCGATCCAACCACCACCAACAACTGCCAACTTTTGAGCATGTTGTAAAATTTCTGCAAGGCGTTCACAGTCTTGTACATTGCGAAGCGTGACAACATTTGGAATAAACTGCCATGTGTTAACTGGCACACGAGCACGACTTCCCGTTGCAATCAATAACTTGTCATAAGGCAATATTTGGCCACTTTCTAAAACCACTTGCTTCTGCTGACGGTCGACTTGGGTTGCCACATCAGGCTTATGCCATTGAATATTAAATTCTTGCACCTGCTCTGTTGAAAACAAATTTAAGCTTTCATAACTCGCCTCTTTCGAAAGTACTTGTTTTGAAAGTGGCGGACGTTCGTAAAACACCTGATCCTCATTGGAAACCACATGGATTTCACCTAAGAAACCATTTTGACGCAGCGTACTAACAGCCCAACCTGCGGCTTGTCCCGCCCCAACGATCACGATTCTTTCCATAGCATTTCTCCCTGCTTCATCGCGTTTTATGCAGGTTTAACCTGACGGCGGGTATGGTCATCTAAACCACCCTCGATCGCCCATTCAGTGAATAGTTCCAAACGATGCTCTTCAACACGCGGCTGCCATTCTTCAGTCAAATAATCATCATTGGTGTAATACTCAAATGCACCCCCCAATGGTGAATTGACATACCAGAAATAAGCCGAAGAAATTGGATGCCGACCAGGACCTATAAAAGTTGACCACTCAGAACGGTTCATATTCAAACCGCCACCAATCACTTCGTGAATATCACGTACCACAAAAGCAACATGGTTTAGACCAGCAGGTTTATTTGGGATCGACAATAAAAACAGGTCATGATGAAAACCCTTGCCACGACAGCGTAAGAATGCACCACGATTACGATAGGCATCAGATAGATAGAAACCCAGTTTTTCAATATAGAATTTCTCAGTTTTTTCTAAATCTGGAGTAAAGAACACTACATGACCAACCGCCACAGGTTGACCTTTCTCGTATACAGGACTGGCAGCATTAATACGATTTACACTGCCATATTGATTGATCCCTTCAGTTCTTAGTGCAGGTAACTCATGCGTGAAACTTTGTTGAAAACGAATCGTCATTCCATTTGGATCTATACATTGCACCAGATCAGTGGTGGCTTGGTATCCATCCACATCAGCCAAACGATCTGCTAAATCTGCTAAATCTTGTTCGGCGTCATCAAGCCCCCACGTCACTTCACGTAAGGTAGAGCCTGATTCAATGGCCTGAGGTAGACGTGTATCATCACAATCAAACAAATAAATCTTGCTACCATTTTGGGTTTGATAAAGATCAGTACCTTCAATATCTGAACTTCTCTGAGTTAATCCAAAGTCTGCCAAAAACTTATTGGAAGCAGCCCTGTCCTCAACACCAAACTTTAAAATCTCAATCCCTGTAATCATGAGATAAACTCCTTAATTAAAGACAAAACCGCCATTCACTGGAATATTTTGACCTGTCACAAATGAAGACAAATCCGACAGTAAATACAGTGCTGTTCCGTTTAAATCCTGTGGTAGTTGCTGACGCTGAATCGCACGACCATTCACATATAAATCATGACGTTCTTGCGGTACATATTCAGTCGCCTCTACCAGTGTTAAACCCGGTGAAAGCGTATTGATACAAATATTGAATTGCCCAAGCTCTCTCGCCATCGAGCGTGTCATGGCAACCAATGCACCTTTACTCGCAACATAAGCCATCAGATTTGGTGCACCCCACAACGCTGTATCAGAGGCGACATTAATCACTTTTCCAGCATTCGCCTGTTTGAGATATGGAACACATGCCTTAGTGACCAACCATGTACCTTTGACATTAATGTTCATGACCCGATCCCAAAGATCAGCGTCATAGTCCATCAAACTTTTACCGCCCACATTGGTTGCAAGTGCAGCACAATTGACTAAACCGTCTACTCCACCTAAATATTCAACAGCCTGTTCTACAGCCTGCTGAATTGAAACAGCATCAGACAAATCAATTTTTACAGCCTCAACTTTTAAACCTCGTTGTTGAAGTTCAATCGCTTCTTTCTGAACAAGTTCATCTAAAATATCCGCCATGACAACTTGAGCACCTGCTTCAGCAATTGCTTGTGCAAAGTCGCGTCCCAAGCCTCTTGCCGCGCCTGTGACAAGGACTTTTTTGCCTTGTAACAATGCAACATTAGCCATGCGCTTCTTCCTGCATTTCAATACGGTTTGAGGTATTCAAAGCTGCAATTTTCTTTAACTGCTTTTCTGCTTCTTTTTTCATTAAACGGCGTAAACGAGACAAACCGACATCATGTTGATAGAGGAATTCTTGTTGACGAGCATTCGGTGCAAGGTTTTCTAAAATAATGCGATCTTGTTCCAATACGTCCCAATGCAATTTTTCTAAATGATTGCGGTAAAGGAAGCGCCACACATTACGTTGCCAACCACTAACTTTACGACAACGCCAGAAGAATACACGGGTATTCTTAGCATCAATTGGTGTTGCATAGCCCACGATCCAGAACTCACCACCCGGCCCAAAATCTTTGCGATAAGGAATGGAAAGTCTTAACCAGCTTGCACCTGTATTGGCATATTCAACCCAGTCGAAATTAACACCAATTTGACCTTCTTTCTCAAAAACAAAACCATGTTCAGTTGAACGGTGCTTCATTTCTGCAGTGCGGTCCCCTTCAGCCATTGAGTGCGAAGTACAATGCAAATAGCTACCATGCATTGGGTCCATGACATTATCAATCGCATATTGATGATTCACTTTCCAATCTGCTTGGCAAAGAAATGCACTCCACTCTTCACTCGCAAGTTGTTCAGGAAAATCGAGTGCTTTCGGTTCTTCATTTGGGTCGATCCCAAACCAAAGGAAAATTGCACCATGTGCTTCGATCACTGGATAGCTTTTAATACATTTTGTGCCTTTCATTGGACATTCATGTACCGCTGGTACATCTTCAACCACACCGTCATGGCGAACCTCAACACCGTGATACCAACAAGCCACACGATTTCCAAGATTCCAACCTAAAGAAAGACGTGCACCACGATGCGGACAACGATCTTCTAAAGCATGAACTTGACCTTGGTCATCACGCCAAACCACAATATTCTCACCCAAACGAGTGATACCCACTGGATTTGCGGCGACTTCCCAGCTTGCAAGCACTGGATGCCATTGATCACGTAAACCTAAATCTAAATATTCTTCGACACTCGGCGTAGCTGATACTGCTGCGTTCATAATCGTTCTTCCTTGAATCAATAACCTAAACGTTGCATTTCTTCTGAAAAACTTTCAGAAGTCCAAAGCTCACCAGACTCACAACGGAAACCTTGCTGATTTAAAGTCTGTACGAGATCATTCAGCTCAGTTACACCCGCTGAAAATGCTTTGATTAAATGTTGTACAAAGTCTTGCTCATAAACCGTTGGTTCTTTATAACGAGTTTGCCAAATTAATAATTCTGGCTGTCCTGGAACTTGGATATTGTTAATTCCTGCTTCGGTTGCTGGCACTGCATGGATCCAGTTAGCTAGCTTCTCATTAAATGTTTTCACGCGATTCCTTCCTTCTCATTAAGACCTAGAGTTGAATTTGAACTTCTTGCCCTTCAACACGTACAGGATAAGTGCATAGATCACGACATCCTGGTCCACTCTTTAGCTCACCTGTTTGAATATCAAAAATCGCCTCATGCAAAGGACATTCAACGGTCTGATCTTCAATAAAGCCTTCTGTTAATAATGCGTAGGCATGTGGGCAAACATTCTCGATAGCAAAATATTTTTCATCGATGAAAAATACGCCAATTTTCTTACCGTCAACTTCTATGGCTTTTGGCTCGTCTTCGGTTACGTCATCTTGCTGACAAACTGAGATCCAACTCATCCTTGCATCCTCATTTGTTTTATATATAAAACATTATTTGATATAACAAACTTTAATTAAGAATACTCCTATGCTTATTTTTTTGTCAAACTATATAAATCATTAAATTTCAGCAACTTGATTTTTATTACACATTATTTTACGTTTTACTTAAAAAATTAAGTTTTATATATAAAACTATCATCTACATCTGTTTTGCAGTTACAATAGGCTTATTAAGAAAATGAAATTTAGTAATTAGCCTTTTTTACAGGAATATTTATTCGATGAATTTAAGTGTTGAAACAGACTCTCAAGAATCTGAACTCATAAAAAATGACGACCGTTATTTAGTACCCGGTTTGGTACGTGGCTTGGCAATTTTGCAAGCTTTTAATCAGCAAACCCAAGAAATGACCATCACGGAAATCGCCGAAATTTTAGATGTAAACCGTTCTAGTGCTTTCCGTCTGATTTACACATTAGAATCATGTGGCTTCCTGAGAAAAGCTTCTCAAAAAACCTATGCGCTTGATTCAAAAGTGATGGAGCTTGGCTTTAATAGCTTGTCGAAACAATCTTTATTAGATCTCGCCACTCCTTTGATGAAAGAACTGCGTGATCAAACCAAACTTGCGGTACATTTATCCATTTTAGAAGGTACGCATATCGTCTTTATCAACAATGTGCAATCCAATGGAACATTCACCAGTAACATTGGTTTAGGAACTCGCTGGCCGGCTCATGCAACTGTGATAGGGCAAATGTTACTCGCAGATTTACCCGAAACGGAAATTCGTGACCGCTATAAAAATTTCAATCAATGGGATACTTTTTCCGAATTAACCCCCAAAAATCTTAAAACACTTTTGCAGCGTTTAAGCTTTGTCAAAACACAGCGATCTATGGTGAGCTGGGGGCATTACAATCATGATATGGCCGCCTGTGCTGTGCCCATTTTTAAACAATCCACGGGTAAAGTAACAGCCGTATTATCCGTCAGCTGCCCATTAGGTACGTATGAGGAAGATTATTTTAGAAATGAAATTGCAGAGATGGTTATCCAAACAGCGGATAAAATTTCTAAATTTATTTATTAAAGTTGAATATAAAACTGTTTGTCTCAGCTATTTTTATGATAGTTGAGATAGAACTTAAGTGATAGCTATAGGTTCGTTTTTCGATGCTCTGCCTCATAGAGCATTCAATTTCTTAAGAATCTTATTTATATTATTTTGCCTCACAATAAAAATGTTCAGCTTACACATTAAAACAATTATTTTTTATTTACTCTGCTTTATCTATGATAAGTTAATTTTGCCTTAACAAAAAATAAAGTGTATATTAATGAAAAACTTACTACTAATATTTATAGCATCATTGTTACATTCAACATCAACATTTGCAGAATATTTAGACTTTAAAAAACATCCAATACAGTCTTATATTCCTCTTTCGACACAATGTGAATTCAACACAACGCCGAGTAAAGTACCCAGTAATATGAATATCATGCATGTTGATTTGGACTATGTATTCGATACAGATAAAGTCCAACAACAACGTAACATCCTCGCACTGATTTCACGTATCAACCAAATCCGCCCTAATACTATTTTTTTACAAGCTTTTGCAGATCCCGATGCCAATGGATCTGCGAGTACGGTTTATTTTAAAAATCGCCATATACCAACTAGAGATAATATTTTTAATACGGTTTCTCAACAAATAAAGCAGTTTACTGATGTACAAGCTATTTTTGCTTGGCTACCTCTAATAGCATGGGAGCCAACTACACCAAACTTAACTTATGTTGAACACGCAAAAAACAACAGAGATGGCTATATTCGTCTATCTCCGTTTGATACAAATAATATCAAAATCATTGCAGAAATTTATCAGGACTTCGCTGCGAATAATCCAGTAGACGGCATACTATTTCATGATGATATAACACTCAATGACTTTGAGGACACACAACACCTAGCCCTAGCCACTTTTAACTCATGGGGCTTTAATAAGCATTATGTCTTCAAGCCGTGGCAACCACAACAGATCCTTTTTGCAAAACATAAAACAGAATATTTAGATCAACTCGCTTATGGGGTTTCAAAAATTGTCAAATGTAAACAACCCAATATAAAGACCGCTCGTAACTCATATGCACCAATTACACTTAATCCTGAAAGTGAGAAATGGTTTGCCCAATCGTTAAAAAGTACATTTAAATACTATGATTATAATGCCATTATGGCGATGCCTTATATGGAACAAGCACCAGACCATCAAATGTTCTACCAACAGCTTGTGAAGAATTCAAAACAGTACGATCCTAATTTAGAACGCACTGTATTTGAACTACAAACCTTCGATTGGCATAAAAATATAGCGATTAATAGCCTAAAAATTAAAGCAGATATTATATTGCTTAAAGATCTTAATGCTAAACATATTGGCTATTATCCTGAGGACTTTGTACAACAGCATCCAAATGCTAATGCTATAAAACAAGCTTTTGACTACCAATGATATCGAAATCACATAACTGCCCTTGAACATCATAATGTAAAATGAGTGTTTTGGCAGATTGCATCTTTTGCTGATCTGCCAAAGTTACGCCGAAGAAATGAACAAACTCTTCTAATGGTGTATTTTCCATTTTCAACCTACGTTCATTATCTTTAAACCGATACCAGTTATAACTTGCCCATAACAACAATGTCACCACAAGAAGTGATATACCCAATACAATAAAACGTAAATTATAAACTTGTGCAATTATTGGTGGGATCATGACATACTGATGAACAACCCAAAATTCATACATCCAAAGTACAATTGTGAACAAAGGTAATAATAACCATATCCACAATAACCATCCGATCATCTGCAAACTATAGCCAGCTTTACGATTAGTCACATATTCAGGTTTATCTATATATTTGGGAATATCTAACTTACTTACATCATGTTCAATGTTCGTCACAATAGTACGAATAAATTGCTGATTCATTTTTCATTTCCTCCCCTGAAACCACGGTCTGGACTAATCCACCGCGCACGCTGTTTAGGTTTTTTGAATAATGTTTTCGGCAAAGCGAAAACCGTAGTAAAAACACTCAATAGCCAAAAAAATATTGGATACCAAATAATCCAAATATAGTTACGGATGAAACGATCACCGTCATAACGTTTGTCTATATATAAACTGACACCAAACTGTACAATGCATGTAATACCTAGCAGTGCGCCGTACCATTGCGGTAGCAACGTATGGATGTACCATTGAGCTGGTATTGGTACGAACAGGCCAGCAAAAAATAATACGATGATCAATAAAATGACGTAGGCCCATACAATACTTGTTAAGGTTTCTAGCATTACAGGCCACATACGCCGTAATCGCCACTTAAACATTTTGGGTACATAGTGAAATAATACTTCTAGCCCACCTTGAGCCCATCGCAAGCGCTGTTTCCATAAACCTCGAAAAGTTTCTGGCATATATATGTAGCAAAGTGCTTGTGGAACATACTGAATATCCCAATGGTCAAACTGCAACTTCCATGAAATATCAATATCCTCTGTAATCATGTCTTCCGACCAAAAACCAACACGATGTAGAGCGGTTTTACGAAAACCAGCTATTACCCCTGAAACAGTAAATAAACGGCCATAAGTACGCTGTGCTCTTTTCACAATACCGATAATGGATGAGAATTCACCAACCTGTAACTTGCCCAACATACCTGAACGATTAAGAATACGCGGATTTCCAGTCACAGCTCCTACACGAGGATGCTGGACTAAAGGCTGCATCATCCATAACGCTGTATGTGGATGTAGTAAAGCATCGCCATCAATACATAATAAATATTCGTACTGACTAACCAAAGCACCAGAGCGCAAGGCATAAGCCTTCCCTTGATTTTCTGCTAAATGTACTACGCGTAATTTCACATATTGTTCAGCTAACTCATTTAAAATTTCAGCAGTCATATCCGTGCTTCCATCGTTCACTGCAATAACTTCAAACTTTGGATATTGGCTTTGCATTGCGTAACGAATAGTTTCACGTACCTGTGCCTCCTCATTGAAACAAGGGATAATAATGCTACACCCCTCATCAAAAAGTTGAGGAAAAGGTTGGGCTTTTCGCTCTCTTTTCCAAAAGAACCACAATCCACCAACAACCCATACCCAAGCCATTGCTAATGGATAAAAGAAAGCAAAGCCAAATAAGATATCAATCCAAGGGAGTCCTAAAAACCAATTCATCATTGCGCAGCTCCATTACTATCATGATTAAAATTCTTATAAGTCATGGGACTATCATTCAAACTTAATACTGAATAGAGTTGTCGATGAATCGCCTCTCCTGAATAAAGATGGTGAGGTGTAATACCTAATTTTTGTATGCCATGTTCACGTAAAAGTAAAAATGACTGTCTTAAAATTTGGCCTTGAACATCATTTAAAGTTTCTGGTGTAGTTAAATGAATAGCGATATGTTTCTTTTTTTGATCGGTTAACTGATCAATTGCCCACAACAAATCGTGCAAAACTTGAGGTTGTTTTAATACATCTATCTCTAAAATTAAGAGACTATCTTCTAACTGTAATTGATGAATAGCTTGAGATATTGCTCTGGCTTGTGCCTGTCCAACCGACACTTTTAAACTAGGGAAATAACGACTACTCATATCCAAATATGGTCGAATTGCTTCCTGTATTCGTTGCTGTAAATGTAAAACTGTTTTTACATTGTTTTGACACTCAAAAGTCGTTATTTGATCAGTCCACAAACAATCTAGAAATTGCTCAGAATCTAAACTAATACTATTTATACTTGGATTAAATCTGGCAGCATCACGAGCTAAATCAACCACTTGATCAGGTTTATAAACATTTGGAAAAATTGGTAGATTCACAATTACTAATTGCCCTACACGTGTTCGTGCCTGCCATGCAATTCGCGAAAGCATATCTACTGACTGTGGTAGATGAAATGTTGGGAAATAGGCTTTTTGATAAGGACCTTGATGATCAGGCTTTGCTAAACCATCTATCAAGAGGACATTACTTTTTAGCACTTCAAGCTGCTGCAACAGCCTGCCTAAACTTGGTTCACTCTCGTCCTGTAGATCAGTTTCCAACTTCATCAAATCAAAATGAATCATTCGAAAAGGCGGATATAAGGGCTCACTCACATATTTGCCCGCACTACGCACACTCCCAGCAATTTGCTCTGGTGTTGGGTTTCCCATAATCAGTGCACGTTGATAAGTTCCAGTTTGTTGATTGGTATTTGTAAATGCCTGTCCTAAACTAAATGACATTGAAAATCCAGCCTGCTTGGCTACCTCTGCTACTTCAGTAGTAACGGCACCATAAGGCCAAATTATCGCTTGCGAATCTCCACCTAGTTCTTTATCCAGAACTTGTTTTGACTGTTGAAGATCATGGTAAATTCTCTGTTTAAACTCATTATCTGTTTCATAACGGTGTTGTTCAGGAAAATACTGGTAACTAATAGCAGCTGGTTTTTGATTTTGTTGCGGATTTGCCAAGATGCCATGATGCAAATCATGAGAGTGCGATGCAAATTCAGCTAGCCCTGATGCCTGCATTTCTCTCATTTGCGACCAAGTCATTAAGTTCCCTTCACCATATGCTTCATAAGCAGCTTGGGTATTGCCATTTATCCAACTTGTTGGAATCGCAAAAACAGCGGGTACGTTATAATGTTTGAGTAAAGGAAATACTTTAAGATAACTACTCAAAGCACCATCATCGAAACATAGCAATACAGCATTTTTAGGCAGTGGATTACCCAACTTTTTTGCTTGCTGTATCTGTTTCAAAGTGATAGGTGTCCAATCATTTGCCTTCATCCAATCGAAAAAACTGGATAAATTTCTTGTGCTAATTGCATAAACATCATGGTCACCTTGCTTTTTCACATCATCTCGCACATCGTGGAAAGTCAGTGCGACAAATTGATTTTGTGCTCTTGTTGGCTGGATTAAATGTGGGGTCAAACTTGCTGTGATAACAACTGATAGTAAGATCTTTCTCAAAGTTAAAGTTTTCATTTAAAATTTCCCCTCAAAACCAATCACACCATGTGTACGTTGTTCCTGTTGACCATCATACGGATGCCGCTGCCAACCGATGCCATAATGAAGTTTCCAAGCTTTTGTTACCTGCCATTCATGACGATATAAAGCGGCATAAGTCGGCAAGGTGGTATAGTCTCGTTGACTATATATTCCGATACCCAACTCAAAATGCTGGTTAAATAAGCGTTCATAATTACGCCATGTAAGCCAATCATGTGACCAATTAAAATCTAGGCTATAGTGGTTTCTAGGGTTAAAATAAGTGGCATGAGGTAAGTTATTCTTGCCGTAATAGGCAGAAATATTGACCTGCGAGGTCTGATGAGGGGTGTACCACAAACCTTGATTAAAGTTCAGCTGCAATTCTTGACGGGTGTTACCATCATTAATATCAACCCACTGATAATCTGCACTGGCTCTACGAGATGAGTCTTGTTTCCATGTCAAACCAGCACTGTAAGACTGACCATTATGATTTTGTTGAATTGCTTGTAAAGGAATATCAGCCGCACTATCAAAACCAAAACGATAGCTCCAATGATCATTCAACCAATGCGACCATTGGATATTCACACCAGCACGTTGTCCTAATTCATTTTCTGATAATAAAGCTGTCAATGTTTTACGATATGCTGACCATTCACCACCTAGAGCATAACGATTCTCATGGATGACTCCATCACGATACTCGGACCATCGTGTAGTATACTGAGCTAAGATACGAAACTGATCTGATAAAAACCAAGGTGAATACAACTGTGTTTTTGAGTTACGATCACTTAAACCTTGTATGCCATGAACAGAGTCACCCTGTTTCGTGCGACTGCGACCAAATTCACTATGATGAACAATACTAGGTCGATCTCGTTCTTGAAGCTCAATGGCAGACTTCATCACACCAGTATCTTCTGGATCAATTTGCTTCAATTCGTGCAATGCATTACGCCAAGTTTTGACATCACCTAATGCCTGAGCATTTTGCATATGGTTAAGTTTTTGACTTTTTGAAACAGGCTGTAATCCATTTAAGCGAGCTAGAGTTTTATTTGCTTGTAGTGGTTTGTCACGCCAGCGCTGAATCATTGCCAATTGATTGATATAACTATCATTATTTGGCGCAATAGTTAACAAGTCTTGATAATATTGCTCAGCTTGTTTAAGACGATTGCTGTAAGCTTGATTTAATCCCAGTAATTCTATATAGCTTGCACGATCAGGATGTACCCATGGATTAGAACCTTTAGCATCACTGTACTGTAATCGTGGTAATTGATGATCAAGATCACTGAGAAGCTTTTCAGCTAGAAAATATTCTTCTTGTTCAATATAAGAATAATAAAGCCCGGTATAAACTTCAAAATTTAAATATTTCTGATCATCTAATAAACTTTTATACCATTGCTCAGCATGTTTTGGTTTTCGTAAAGCTAAATAGGCATCAGCTATCGCATGACGGGTATAATTGGGAATATCTCTATCAGAGAAATATCCTTCCCCAACATTTTTATTCGTTTTATTTAACCAATCAATCGCCTCTTGACTATGTCCTCTTACACTTAAAGCATAAATATAGTCATAATAAAATGTGTTAAACATTTTATCATTTAGATCAATATCTTGTGCATAAGCTGACATTTCAGCAAGAACCTGATCAAGTTTCAAATAAGGTTGCTGCTCAGTCCAATTTTTTTTATACCTTAAATAATCAATGGCATAACGTATATTTTGAGCAAAATAGGCCTGTTTAATCTGATGATAGAGTTTGGTGTTTTTTACTTTAAGCAGATCCTGTTCTGCATCTGCTAAAGCTTTTTTACTGCTTTCTAAAGCTAAAAGTGTAGGATAATATTGTTGTAGTACTTCATCAGAATGAGGTTGTAATAACCTAGCCATTGTTGCCCAATCTAATGCTTGGATTAAATCACCAATACGCCGATAAGCATAAGCCCCCTGTACCAGTTGACTAACGTTTAACTCTTGAACGCTGACTAGATCTAAATATAACTTTGCAGGTCCGATCTGTTGATCCTCTGCATAAAGCCCCCCTAGCATTAAACCTAAATCATTAGATGACTTATAAGTATAAAACTTTTCAGCAAGCTCCAATGCGAGCTTAAACCTTTTTAAATCTCTCAACGCATAGAGTAAAGACATTTGTGCATATTGAGGAAACAAATGCACATTAATTTCCTGCAACTGTGAAAGCGTTGAATCGTTAAATCTCCCCGCTTGTAACTCGACCAATAAATAATCCGCTAGTATTTTCTGATCCTCTGGATACTTGCTCCTTAATTGAGCAAGTTGTGCCACTCCCTGCTCAGTATTACCTTGACGAATGGACTGTACTGCCTGTTCTCTCTCTTGATCAATTACTGAGTTAGCAGCATCAACATGAGTGGATAACAAGCAATAACCTATGCCTAAAGAAATGGAGATTAAGTTAATATGCTTCATCTGAACAAAATATAAACAGTCGACATTAAATTGGTTGAGGACTATACATTAAAAATGCGCTAATTGCACATTTTTTTAGAATTATTTGCCCTTTATCACTATTTTTATTAGCCTATATTTAATCAAATCTACGAAATCAGCATCCAAATATGACCAAAGTTAATCTATCAAAGACATACAAGGTATTGATTTTTTAAAAGCAAAGTTAAAAACGCCACAATATAAATATATTGTGGCGTTTTTTAAGATTTATTTAGATTCTGCATGTTGGCTAAACATCTGAATCAAATTAGCATATGTTTGACAATCCAATCATGGTGGTGGTGCAACTCCAACAAGCCCACCATTAGATGGAAAACCCCCACCAACCAATGGAGGTTGCTGATCAATATCAGGTGACGTTACTTCTTCCTCCTGATCCATTGCAACAATTTTCAACGATGTCTCTAATGGTTCACACTGAATTCGATTATCATTTCCAATCAAATTAAAAGCATATTCAGTCTGATATCTGAACTTCCATTGTTTGATCACATTGGCAAATGTATAACGAAAATCATATGTATGGCACTGGTTAGGTTGATAAACATGAATAAATTCCGAGTTAATACAACTCATCCAGTTATGCGGCAAAATAGGTGTTCCATTCTGATTCAACAATGAAATCGGAGATCGGCAACTTGGAATATATTCATAAACTGGACTAGAAGTTGTATTACATACCTTTACATGTAGAATTGCACCTACAGTCCGATCATATTGCGAAATTGGGGTACGTAACTCCTCGACAATTTCATCATATTGTCCATTAACCAATCCTTTAAAATACATTGAACGATGTAATCCACCACAACTTTGTTCTTTTTTTCCTGAATACACTTGTTCTTTTAAAATACTAGTATCAACCTCTTCAAGTTCAGGAATTGGTGTTTCATCAGGCTCACCAATAATAGGAGGATTGGTTGTCGGAGGTTGAGGGTTATTTACACCTATCCCCGATCCATTACCTGTCCCTCCTAAACTGACCCCAGCACTAAAATCATCCCCTCCACATCCTGTCAGGAGAATACCACCCATAAGTAAAAAAGTACGTAATTCCATATCACCCTCTTTATTCATACAATTCCATTTGTGGGACGAATATTTCTCTTCTAAGAAAAATCTCAGCCGAACAAATAAATGATTGAATAAAGTATCTCCAAAAGAAATTTATGTGCATTATAAACATAACACACATAACGAGCAATTAACTACCACTTTCCTTACAAGAATTACGGCTACTGTTTATTCCTACAATATGCTGTTCCATTGCCTCATATTGAAAGACTCCTAGTCTAAAGCGATAACTTGCATCTAACTTTCCTTCGTCCTTCCGGCACAGCTCCATCGTTCGAGCTAAAACCGTTTTTGCCATGGTTTGCCATTGGTCTACACATAGTTTTTTAAGCTCTACAACAGATTCATAAGTCAATTCATCTGCAAAAATCGCCTGCTCTAGAAAAGCATCATCTCCTTCCGTAATGTTATGAATACCTGCAGCTAAATGATCCACAATACTTTCAGCAAATAGCTTCTTACTTTCATCAGCATGTGGTGAAGGTGTAAAACTTCCTGTCTGCAATATCACATCATCATTGATCTCAACTACAACACCAAGTCGTTTGAGTTCGAGTAAAATAGAACGCGGATGTTTTTCAGATGATATTTGTTGAACAAGCGATTCAAAGCTTTCCTCACTGCCCGTGATTGGAATACGAAAAGGCAATCTTTGATGAATCCACAGCCCAACAACTCTTGCAGGTACACTGACAGGCATTAAAAACTGCTGCATGTCTATACAAACATGTTGTTTTGAATCTGGTGGGCGAAAAGCATTTACTTCACGCCGAGTGAGACCAGACAATATGCTAATTGAAGAATCAGTTTTCTTTTGCGCAATCCTATCAAGCTCCTTAATCGCTTCATTATAAAATAAAGGTCGCAAAGCCGCAGAAAACTCACTATAACCAATGCCCGATTTTACAAGCCAACGAATCAATTCTGGCATAATATCAAGCACATGTTCCAAAGTCGTTTCTGTATTATGAGATAGCTGTGTAGTAACTGATAACTCCATATTTTTACTTGCTAAAACGTGTTTTTGCATAATCTCTCCAGCAAAGACTATATAAAATACATACGTTGATTACTTTAACATTTCTAAATCATAAAAATGTGTAAATTTCATATTACTATTTTATCACTTGGAAAATTAAAAAGCCTGATGGTTGGATACTTTCACGAAAGAAACATCAAAATATTGTCGACTATGAATATTTCTCATGGTCAATAATGTTTAGAATCAATATTTTCAATATTGCATCGGATATCACACTATATATACCAAATGCACACAATACACATAACGAGAAGCAGCAACAAAAAATAAATTTAAATACATTAATAAAAATCAATAACATAAAAAAATTAATATAAAAAAATATACAAAACTATTGTGAGAAGCAACATTTAAATATAAATTTAAATGTGTTAAACAAACATTTAAAATCAATAATCTTAAATTTCTAGGACGTATTTCATGAAAAACATTTCAACATTAGCAATTGCTTTAGCTTCTGGGGGCGCTTTTGCCGCACCTGCACCTGTAGAGAATCAAGCCTGCACAACTTATTGGACTAAGGCATGTTTAGATGGTCAAGATGGTTCCGCAGCTATTTTCGCTGACAATGATGGTGTAGGTGGATTAGAGTTAAATAGTATAAAAGGATTTGTAGGAAAACCAGGCGTTGATCAAGTAAGAGTATTCCAATTTAATCGAGATAAAACAACTATTCAAAATAATACAGGAGCTCAACTTGAGATTAATGGTGGATTTACAAAGTTAAGATCTTCAGGTCTTGGAAGCATGTGGGTAGAGGACTCTGGTGTAACAATTGTTGCGCCTAATCACTTTACTAGATTTATGGCAGATGGCGTTCACTTTAATGATCAGCAATTAATGGGGGTTGCTAATGGCACAGAAGATACTGATGCGGTGAATTTAGGGCAGTTAAATGAAGCAATTTCCAATATAAGTGTTGGTTCAGGCGATAAAGTTTTAGGGACAAGTAACCCTGTTGGCAGCAATGGCACCCCAAATGCTGAACACGAATCTTGGGCATTGGGTACAACCGCAACGACAAATGGTCCAGGAGCTGTGGCGACAGGACATGGCGCTATTGCAGATCAATATGGTGTCGCAACTGGTTTTCTTTCACAAACACAAGGTGTCGCTGGAACAGCACTAGGAGATCAATCAAAAGCTTTAGCTGATTATGCTAGTGCCATCGGTTTTATGGCAGAAGCATCAGGTCAATCCGCACTTGCACTAGGACACGCTTCAAAAGCACAAGAAGATAACTCTGTTGCACTGGGGTCAGGTTCAATCGCAGACCGCACAAATACTATTTCTGTCGGCTCAACTGGTGCTGAACGCCAAATTACCAATGTCAAAGCAGGTATAGAAGATACTGATGCGGTGAATTTTGCTCAGTTAAAGACAGTAGAGACTAAAGCTGATGATGCACAAAATACAGCAAACCAAGCTTCTACAATAGCAGGCGCAGCGCAAACAACAGCAAATCAGGCACTCACTCGGGCTAATGATGCGCATACTCGAATTGATACGCTGGATACACGTGTCACAAATATTGAAGGCGACGTAAATACACTTAAAACAGATATGACAGCAGTTAAAGGAGATATTATACGACTTGATGGCCGTATAGATCATATTGCAACAGATATAGCAAATAGCACTCAAGAAGCCAAAGATTATACAGACTCCCAGATTGCTAAAGAAACAGAAGCACGAGAAGCTGCGGATACAGCATTAAATGCTCGTATTGATACAGAAAAGGCTGAACGTATTGCTGCTGATAATGCTGCAACTACAGACCGTGAAAAAATCCGTACTGAATTTGCAGCAGCAGATGCCAAAGAAAAGGCAGAACGTGTAGCTGCTGACAATGCAGCAACAGCAGATCGTGCAAAAATCCGTGATGAATTTGCTGCCGCAGATGCAGTACTACAAGCAAATATAGATGCCGAAGCTGTTATTCGAGCAGATGCAGATGCGAAGGAAAAAGCTGAACGTATAGCAGCTGACAACGCAGCAACTGCTGACCGCACAAAAATTCGTGATGAGTTTGCTGCCGCAGATGCTAAAGAAAAATCCGAACGTATTGCAGCTGATAATGCAGCAACTGCTGACCGCGCTGCGATTCGAACAGAAATGGCTCAAGGTGATGCTCAAACACTGGCATCATCTAAAGCCTATACTGATCAACGCATTAACAAACTAGAAAATCGTTATCAAGCAGCAGTAGCTTCAAGCATCGCAATTGCATCATTACCACAACCCACAGAAGCTGGAGGTAGTATGGTAAGTGCAGGTTTAGGTCAATGGGAAAGTGAAACGGGTTATGCTATTGGCGTTAGTGGCGTGACAGAAAATAATAAATGGGTATACAAAGCTGCAGGAACTGGAAACAGTCGTGGTAATTGGGGCGGCGGTGTATCAGTAGGTTTTCAATGGAAATAGCAAGAAGTTTCATAAAATAATTTTACTGTAATTTATAAAGGCTGTTTTAGGTTTAGCTACCCTATAACGGCCTTTATATAATTAAAAGCCATAAAACAACACCTATTACAAAGTATCAATTTCACCTAACTTAACCTCAGTAAGTATCCAATTAAGTCTATTACGACTCAGAGAAAAGCATCTATAAATGCAAATTTACAAAACAAAAAATATGTGTATAATACACATATTATGCAAATTACCTATTTTCTAAAAATAGTCTCACGGACAAAGCTCGAGTCTTAAACGATATCCGGTGAAATATAAATATCAAATAATTGAGGTAACCAATGAAAACAGAATCGATTATGGCAATTTCATTTATGATCTTACTACTACTTTGTATTTTAGCCTCTTTACTGACAGAGTCCTCACTTATCAAAAAGAACTCAGAACTATGTGCGCAAATAAAAAATAGTGCGCATATTGCACATTAAAGCAACATATCGTAAGATCAATTGAATGCGCTATAAGCACATTTATGTCAACCAAATTTTACATCTATCACAGACTTAAAAAAGGGAAAACTTCATGAGAATTAAATTTCAACTTTCAACATTAACAATTGCTTTAGTTGCTGCTGGAAGTACTTTTGCTGCCCCAGCCTCACCTACCAATCAGGATTGTAATAGTCAGTGGACAACTTGCGTCTCTGGTAGTGGCAATATTTCATTGTTTGCGGATAATGACGGTGTTGGAGGTGGCACAGGACCATACAATACGATTAAAGGATTTGTTGGTGAGGCTGGCGTAAATCAAATTCAAGTAGTCGATTTTGGCAGAAATTCTAGTATGATCCAAAACAATCAAGGGTCTAAGCTTCTTATAGATCAGGAGGGTACTGCTTTGCACTCATCTGACTTTGATGTTAATAACCAAACAGGAACTCGCGTCTTAGTCAACCATTTAGGTGCTGGTGTTTATGCTGGAGACAAAGCGACTCATTTTTCACAAACAGGTGTAAATTTTAATAGCCAAACTTTAAGTGGTGTCAATGCAGGTGCAATCAATGCAAATTCGACAGAAGCTGTTAATGGCTCACAGTTGCATACATTACAAACACAGGTCAACAATTTAGGTGCAGCAAATACCACGTATATAGATCAAAAAATAGCTGAAGAACACCAACATCATATTGATGGTGATAACCAAATTCGTGCTGAAATAACACAACGTGTTGAGACCAATGAACTACAAGTCAATGGAAACACTCATATCACAGGTAATGCACGTGTTGATGGAACATTGAGTACTACAAATCTAGAAGTAGATCTAGATATCAGTGCTGGTCGTGACGTCAATGCTGGGCGGAATGTGAATGCAACTGAAAACATCATGGCTGGTAATAATGTTTCAGCTGGTAATGCAGTTACTGCTGGTACCGATGTACTTGCAGGGCGTGATGTAAGAGCACTTCGAAATGTTGATGCCAATCAAGATGTTAATGCCGGTCGAAACGTGAATGCAACTGAGCATGTAAACGCAGGTATTGATGTCAATGCTGGGCGTGACATGAATGCAGGACGTGATGTAACTGCAGGGCGTGATGTAATTGCTGAAAATGACGTTTGGGCTAAAGAACATGTTTGGGCAGATGGTGATGTAAAAACTAACCGTGTTGATCTCACATATGGTGGTGAAGGACGTAATCTCCCTCAAAATCCATCAACGACTTACAGCCCTATCAGTAATGATACTCAAACTAAGCTTGTTGAAAAATTCAAAGCAGCTGATGGTACAGAATACTATCGTATTGAAGATGGATTAGGTAACAATTCAAATGGCGATAAAGATTCTGCATCTTTATATGTCTTAGATAATGGTGATTTTAAACGCTATACAGGTTCTACAGAAGGAGCTGAATTTGTACATGGTGGCACAGCAGCAGATTACCAACGTGTCGATGCTATCACCACAAATGTTGTAAAAGAATTAACCGATGAGAACTTAACCTATAAAGACTCAACTGTAACTAAACCTTCTTTCACTGCTAACGTTGCTACAACTGATCAAAATGGTAATGCAGTTTCACATCAAGATGTTTCAGTCGTTGACTCACTTGAACGTACAGAAGAAAGCAAAGAATTTGTTTCTGGTACTAATGCAGATGGAAATGGAGCATATGGTGTTCGCGTTAGCCAAAAAAATGCGCAATACAATGCTAACGGTGAACTTGAATCAGGTATGGAAGAAGATGCTCTATTAACAAGTAGCGCATTAAAACTTAGTAAATCCGTTGACGGTGAAACATCAACGACAGAGTTGACGGCTGAAGGTTTAAATACAACAACTGTAAATGCAAAAAATATTAATACAGATGTATTAAACGCAAAAGATGTTAACGCAGATAAAGTAACTGCTAAAGATGTTATCGCTGATAAAGTCGTTGTAAATGGTCGTGATGTTGAAGCTGAGTTTAATTATGCAACTGCAGATCGTGCAAAAATTCGCCAAGAAATGATTGAAGGTGATGCGGCAACATTACAAGCAGCAAATGCCTATACAGACACGCGTGCAAGTCAATTAAATCGTCGTATAGATGATGTACAGAAAACAGCATATCGTGGTGTTGCGATTGCCTTGGCTGCTCAACAAGCTGTTCCAAATGTTGCACCTGGTCAAGTTGCAGTATTTGGTGGTGTTGGCCACTATGAAGGTGAAACTGCTGGATCAGTTGGTGTTGTAACATCATTTACAAACAGACTATCTGCAAGTGGGGCTTTTGGCTTTGCTGGTGGTAATGAGTTTGGTGGTCGTGTCGGCGTTGCTTATGTCTTTGGTGGAAAATAACGCTTAAACCTGCCCTCTTTAGTTGTTCTTATTACACAGTATAAGAACAACTCTTTTTATTCGCTACTTCCACCTGTAATTTGAGTTCAAAATGGATTTTACAAATAGACTTTCTATCGAAATTGACCAGTACGATGTACTTTTCGATCTAGATCAATATAAGTTTACTCTATATAAAACAGGTGGCTGTGGCATTATTTTATGCTTTGCAAATTATGAACTCACTCTAACCTCTGACCTATTGGGTCTTCTATTTCATTATTCAAACTCATTTTATTCAAAAATTCATTATGTTCCATTTAACCTATTTGTAAACAAAGTCTTAACAAAAAAAATGTATTACAAAATATGGCTACAGGATGGTATATGTACGCTAGATATATGGGATGTAAGATTAACAATCGACCTCAATATATTAAATCTTAATAAAAAAATCCTTTCTGATACGATTCTTATAGAGATAGGAAAATCTCGAAACAATACAAATCCATACTTAATCAAATTAGACATTCCCTTAATGTCATAGTTTCATTGAATTTCCACTCATTAAAATTCTGCAAAATAACAATAAGAAAAAAGTAGGTAATTTATCTATTCAAGCACATGCCTAGCATATGCTGAGTGATAGATAAATTCCATTCATGGCTATTCCTCTCCTTCCAGCACGTAGGAGTAGCCATTTTTTTTAATAGGAAAAAATTGCACTTCATTGGAAAATCAAACCCTATCCCATAATACAAACTTACCTCTACGATATTCTAAATTAGTCTTTTTAAAATCTTACTTAATAACACTTTATAAATTATCATCAATCATTACACATATTTTATGTTTTTATTATTCAACCTGAATATAGTTCTTAGCTATTGATGCATATGAATATGTTGATCGTTATTGTTAACAGATATCGCATTTTAATATAAAAATAAGCTCAGAAAAACCAATAAAATTTCTCAAGACAGTAGCTATATCTTATACAAAATAAAATTTAAGCAATAAAAAACCCTTGTTGCAATACAAGTTTTTTTTTATATTTGGCAGAGGATCAAGGACTCGAACCTTGACGAACGGTTTTGGAGACCGTCATGCTACCATTACACCAATCCTCTAGAACATGCATGATTAAATCATATCAGACTTAACCATAAAAAAAGCAAGATACGCTTGCTCTTTAAATTTGGTGGGGGCGAAGAGACTCGAACTCTTACACCTTGCGGCGCTGGAACCTAAATCCAGTGCGTCTACCAATTTCGCCACGCCCCCGATGGATGTGTATATTAGTGATAAACCTTTCTGCTGACAAGTCCTTTTTTATAAAAAAACTATGCTTCTCAAGGCTAATGCTTTTTTCATATACAAATGAAAAAATACAAAAATAAAAAAAGGAACTTTAAAAAAGTTCCTTTCATATTTGGCAGGAGTTTCACATTTAACAAAGCGCTTATACAGTCAAATCAACGATATCCCCCTCATGGTAAAATCCTGCTAACACAACATTTCTTTTCAATCCCAACAAACTCCCTTAAAATTTAGGCAATATCTGCAACCTAATGATTTTAAAAAAGATGATTAAACAAAATCTTGCGATCATTCTACTTTCTAGTATGGCGCTATCCGCTTGCGCCAAATCTACTTCAAATCCAAATCAAAACGCACAAGCACCAACCACCAAAGCAAATCTATCCCCTGAGCAACAAAAACAATTGCAACAATTGTTAGAAAAAACCAAAAAGAATCTCATCTTAGTCAAAGGTGGAACCTTTATGATGGGTGACTTTGGTCCTGAACATAGTATTGATAAACTTCCCTATGCTGGTGGAGACAGCAGTCCTCTACACAAAGTCACTTTGGATGACTTTCATCTCAGTGCCACCAAAGCCACATATGCAGATTTTGATGTCTATACCGATGTCACTGGACAAAAAAAAGTTGGGGTCTTTGATGAGTTTTCAATTAAATACCGTATTCCTACCTCTGCAGCAGGCATCAATTGGCAGCAAGCACGTGATTATTGCCAATGGCTCGGTCAACAGCTCAACTTAAACATGGATTTACCGACCGAGGCGCAATGGGAATATGCTGCTCGTAATCGTGGGCAATACGTCCTATATGCAACCGATAATGGTAAAATCGATATTGGTCGTAATATTTGGAGCTTTGAACAAAAAAAAGCATCTAATAGAGAATATAAGGCGAGAAAGAATATATCAATATTGCAGAAGTTTCCCCCAAGTCCTTTAGGCTTCTATGATATGTTAACCGATAACTATGAATGGATGCTGGACTGGTACGACCCTGAGTACTACAGTAAATCGCCTGAAAAAAATCCACAAGGTCCTGCAACAGGTACCTTAAAAGTAGTACGAAGTTCAGAACCTGATGATGGACAAAATATGCACATGGCTGGAAAGGGCTTAACCATGCAGCGTCATGCCATACATCCTGTCGCTGACCCTAAATTTGTAGAATATTACTCAAAAAAAGACTATCCTTTTTATTATAATCAAAATAATTCAGTACGTTGTGCAGCCAACTCCTAATCCTATTAAGGTGTACCTTTAAACATGGTACACCTTAGACTCCTCAGATTTATCCTGTTCAAAAGGCGCTAATATTTCAAGGTTACTCGCCATCAACGCCTGCTCCTCAAACCCTCTCGATATGCCTTGCCGTATTTTAAATTACACCTCGGGTGCACAGATAACATTCCGTTTGGAATACTTAACACAATGTTTCTTTTCAATCCCAGCAAACTCCCTTAAAATTTAGACAATATCTGCAACCTAATGATTTAAAAAAAGATGATTAAACAAAATCTTGCCATCATTTTACTTTCTAGTGTGGCGCTATCCGCTTGTGCCAAACCCACTTCAAATCCAAATCAAAACGCACAAACACCAACCACCAAAGCAAATCTATCTGCTGAACAACAAAAACAATTACAACAACTGTTAGAAAAAACCAAAAAGAATCTCATCTTGGTCAAAGGTGGAACCTTTATGATGGGTGACTTTGGTCCTGAACATAGTATTGATAAACTTCCCTATGCTGGCGGAGACAGCAGTCCTCTACACAAAGTCACTTTGGATGACTTTCATCTTAGTGCCACCAAAGCCACTTATGCCGATTTTGATGTCTATACCGATGTCACAGGACAAAAAAAAGTAGGGAAGTTTGATGAGCTTATAAAAAAATATCGTATCCCTACTTCAGCAGCAGGCATCAATTGGCAACAAGCACGCGATTATTGTCAATGGCTCGGTCAGCAGATCAACTTAAATATGGACTTACCGACCGAGGCACAATGGGAATATGCTGCTCGTAATCGTGGACAATATGTTCTCTTCGCCACAGACAACGGCAAAATCGATATTGGTCGTAATATTTGGAGCTTCGAACAACGACAACAATCACAAGATAAATTTAGAGTGTATAAAAATGTCTCTATATTACAACAATTTCCGCCAAGTCCTTTAGGTCTGTACGACATGCTAACGGATAATTATGAATGGATGCTGGACTGGTACGATCCTGAGTACTACAGTAAATCACCTGAGAAAAATCCGCAGGGTCCAGCGACAGGCACTCTAAAAGTGGTCCGCAGTTCTGCACCTGATGATGGGCAAAATATGCACATGGGGGGGAATGGTTTAACCATACAACGCCATGCCATGCATCCTGTTGCTGATCCTAAACTAGTAAAAGAATCTGCAAATGAGAAATATTATTTTGATTTTAATCTAAATAACTCAGTGCGTTGTGCAGCCAATCCTTGATCATTTTCAAGGTGTACTGTACCCTTAAACATGGTACACCTTAGACTCCTCAGATTTATCCTGTTCAAAAGGCGCTAATATTTCAAGGTTACTCGCCATCAACGCCTGCTCCTCAAACCCTCTCGATATGCCTTGCTGCATGCGTAATTGCTCAAAACGATAGTCATCTTGATTTTGCACCAACATATAGTTCCATGAAGTTCCAGTCACCGCCCTTGCTCCCTTACGATATTTCAAATAGTCTTTGAGCCACTGATTAATATTGCTTCCTGCATAATCAATGCCTTGATTAATACAGCGAATAATATCTTCCGCATATTTTTTATCACTGCCATAATTTAAAAAGCGAATCAAGTCCCCTTCAACCTTACCAAACTCAGAGGAATTTAACTTCTTCGCTCTCGGATGAATATGTTGAATGGTATTTTGCCATTCTGCTACGGTGATACAGGTTTTTAAGATGTTAATCACTGCGGTTTTTCGTGCAGGGAAAAACTGAACCTCTCGCTCACTAAAAGACACCCGAATATCAAAAATCGGGGCGGTACGATCACTCCAATGGGTCACTGCATACAGTAAGATGCCTTTGGTTTCTGGTGGGGCAATGATTAACTCCTCTCGTCCTTTAGCGGAGTTTACATGATTAGCTGTTTTTAAACGTTCTTGATCCACATTAAGCTTTTCAAGCCAAATGGCGTATTGATCAGCTAAGTGCTTAGCCCCTTTAGTTAAAAGATGGTCCTCACCAATACAAACGGCTAAAATTTGGGACATTAAAGAGAAAGCTTGTCCCGAGATATAGACTAAACTTCTAAACCCTGCTTGCAATAACTGCAATTTAATAAAACCAATATAGTTGAGGATATGCTCAGTCCCTACGGTAAATGTCGCAATCCCTTTTGCACCAATACCCCAACATAAATGCGCTGCGGCACGAACCTTAAAACAGCCCGCATGATACACTATCTGAAACTGCCCTTGTGCCCCTGCACCTGCACTGACTGCTGCACCAGCAGACACCGCAGCGATGGTGACAAATTCTCCCTCTCCACTGCTATCTGCACTCGGTTTGAACCACTCTATTCCGCCTTTTAATACGCCTTGAATTTGCGCACCAATAAATGCCTCCACACCTACGGTTGCTTGTGGCTTGCCACTGTTCTGATCAGCAGCAATTTCTTTTAAACCACCTTTTGCGGGTTCAAACATCGGTTTACGCTCACGATTTAGCATATTCGTCATCGACTGCTCTGGCTCACGGACCACGGCAGATAACATTTGAGTCGTACCTTGATGGGTAATATCAACCGATAGATTTCCTGCAATCCCCAGATTGGCACCCGAGAAACCTGATAACTCGGCACCAATTAAAAAACGAATCGTACCTAAATCATAATTTTCAATTTCTAGCGTCCATCCTGACTCACACGGATAGAACCGACGCCATTCTTTTACCCCCTCAAACAGCGTCCATTTAACAGAAGCATCTCCACTTACTTTCATTTTGAGTCCAGCGGAAGATGCACTGATCATCCCTTCACCACCAGCACCTGCAACCATGCGCATCCACTGTGCTTCCTGATTAACAGTGACGTCATTACTGTTGACATATTCTTCAGCAATTTCACCGCCCAAACCACCAATCAGGTTATAAACAGCTTTATCACCGCCCACTGATTTTTTTGCGGTCAGCAACTGTTGTCCTAATTTTTGAAACTCCCTTCTGATAAAGCTCGGTGATGCAACCTCTCCATTTTCCCCTATAATTTGAACTTGTTTTTCTTCATTTAAACGTTCTTGCCTATAGCTTTCATAGTCAGAAACTTTTAAATAGCGTCTGCCCAAGTCATATTTAGAAGCAGCCTGCCCTTTTTTACCTGTTGTTTCAACGATCCAAACTTCTTGTAAGTCTGTAACTTGTTTAAATTCACCATTTATTTTTTCAATGGCTTTTTGCTGATTGATATTCAGTCTTTTTTCAAGCTCCTTGATTTCTTCAAGACGTCGACTTTGAATCTGACGAGTGAGATCAGCATTGGCTTTATGCACATCTTTTATAGCATCTGATAACACTTTGGTTTTTCGATCAAACTCCGCATAAAGTGCAGGCGGCAGAATCAACACTTCATTGTTATGTGGATTGATCACAATCGGCGGTTTTTGTGCTTCTCCCAAATTTTCGGTATGGTCAATATTAGGATTAGTCGTTGCACGTGCTACTGGAAAAATGATCTGATGAATGACTTGTTTATCCACACAGGTAATAGGCTCAAACAACTCACTCTTTTTTGAGGTACTGCCCAATGGGTATTTAACTTGACTCTTTAAATAGGTCTCTGCGAGTTGTGTATAACCATTTTGATCGGTTGGTGTTGGTCGAAGTCCGACTAACGGTTTATCCTGACCTTCCCCAAAAATTTGATAACTCATATTCGGGATACCATTGCCCCGACTATCGGCAAAACGGTACAAAACATACATTTTAAATTTGAAATACTTTCTTTCTTTGGTTAAGCGTGTATTGTTCTTTTTGTATTCCTCATAGGGCATATTAAAACTCTGCTCAAGTCTTTGTACGCCCTGATGAAAAGCAGGAGGCATCTGGGAACGATTAAAGAAACTTCCCTTAGGTGTGGTCTTTGCTTGATTTTGTAACTCAGCACGAGCTTGTCTTGATTTTTCTTGTTGAAGTTCATACTGTTCTTTTGTTATGAATTTCAGATTGTCATCCAAACGACGTTCTTTAATCTCAATAACATTTGTGCCTTCAGCTAAAATAGGCTTAATCAGCTTTCTCGGACTAAAAATGGTTTGATGCCCTTCAACAAAGACATGAAGCTTACCATTTGCGGTAAGTTCAATCGGTTTGGTTTGCCCACGTTCATCAGTCACACCTGTATAAGTAATACGCTCTCCTTGCTGTGGAAAAAAAATAAGCGTGTACTTAACATTTGCCAAGCTTTTGTTTCTTTGGTTGTAAAAAATAAGGGTATATTCGAGGACATTATATTTATTCATTATTTTTTAACCCTTTGACACAAGCTTATACTTAGAAGCATTTTCATCACTTATATGGATAGAAATTTGCTCTGAACTCTCTGTTTGGAATCTTTGCGTTTGACCTGCTGCATTGGTTCGACCAATTTGTTGGCTGCCATCTGCCCTAAAAGCAATATATTCCACATTTTTCGCTGGCTTACCTGCGAGATCCACGATTTCAAAAGTTAAATAGCAAGGTTTACTATTTAACTTTACATCTGGCATCGCAACTTGCGCACCTCCCATAAACAAATGCTGACCAGCTTTTGCCTCGAACTTACCACCCGTCGTTGGGAAAATTCCACCACCACTAATTTCAATCCTTGAACTACCACCCGTCATAACAATTTTCTTTTTTGCTATGAAATAAATGGTATCTTCAGTCGAGATAATCTGAATATCGCCACGTGCAATCAAGTCAGCCCCATCTGTCTGCGCCTGTATCTCAACCTTACCTTTGCCTGCCACTTGTTTAATTCCATTTTGTGCTGCAAATAAACTGATCTTTTGACTGACTTGGGCAATCATGTTCTTTTGTGTGGTCAGGTTAACACTGTCCCCTGCAAATTGGTTTAGTTGTCCATCTGCGGATAGATGGATGTCTTCTGATGTGCTAAGTCCGATGCCATTTGGTGAGCTGAGTAATAGTAAGGCTTTGTTGAATTTGGCTATATCTTGCTGAATTTCTTCTGCAAAGCTTTTGAGCTGCTCTACCGACTCCAATTCATCCGTTTGTTGGTTCTTTGCCACTTCACTCAGGGCTTTGGCATTGTTTTGGTTGCCTTCCAGTTGTTGTTTGGCTGTTTGTGCTTCGAGATGATTGCCTTGTGCCTGTTCTTGTGCATGGGTGGTGATCAGTAAGCCTTCCCCTGCTCGGATCGCGCCCCATTGGTCAGTGCGTAGTTCAAAGCCTTCGCCTCGGTCTTCGCTTTCTGCTTCTGATTTGGGATGGCTGAGTTTGCCGAGATTGAGTTGGCTGGCTGCATGGCTACTTTGTAGTTGCGCGCTGATCTGTCCAGTGGTGTCATCAAAGCGTAGTTGGTTGTAGCCTGAACCTTGGTATTCTTTGGATTTGATCCCTGCTAGTTTTTTGGTATCAGGTAATTTGCCTTGGTCATCGAATTTTGTTGGACTGCGTTGTGCTTCGTGGAGTCGTCCTGTGACAAAGGGACGGTCGATGTTGCCATCAAAGAAGTCGATGACGACGATTTCACCAATGCGGGGTAGGAAGCGTGCGCCATAGCCTTCGCCTGCCCACGGGGTTAGTACGTCCACCCATGCTGAATCGGTATCGTTGTTGTTGCTGCCTGCGCCACCATCGTGGCTATGGTCGTCATTGCGGGTAAATAGGAAGCGAACTTTGATTCGTCCCCATTCATCCACATGGATTTCTTCGCCTTCGGGTCCCACTACTCTTGCACGTTGTGGGTGAGCAGTTGGACGGTGTTGCAGTGGGTGGTATTCGGGTACGGTTTTGATGTTACGGCGTTGTAGCGTCAGTTGGTTGGCTTGGCGTTCTTCACTCTTGCTTGAATGCTGCCATTGGCTTTGTTCTACTAATTGGTTGATTTGATCATTCAAATCTTTAGGAAGGTTGTTTTGATTAAACCAATCCTTTTTCGTGATTAAGAACTCCTGATCTGAAGATGAATGTTGATCAACTTCAGGGTGTTCGTTGAGTTTAAACCAATAACCCACTTGGGTGTCTCGTACGGTAGTATTGGCGATAAATTGTTTGGCTTGGGCATCGTGGTAGTGACTGAGGTGTTGGTTCAGTTTTTCGATTTGGGTGTTGCCTGAAGCGGTTGCACCATCTTCACCATTCAGGTCTTGCATCCATGCTGGAGTGAAGTGCCATACATCTTCGAGTCCTAGACTAGCGTTGTCGTATTGTTGGCTATGTTGGTGTTTGCTTTGGACGCTACCTGCCCCATCTTCTTGTTCTAAGGCATCAGCTTGCCAGCGTTGGATATGGACTGCGGTCGGTTGTAGCGAACGTTCTGCAATGAGGCTGGTCATGCTGTCGTATTGTTCGGTAGCACTGCTACGATGGTAGCGAATTGTTCTTCGTTCTAGGGCTTGGTATTGGCTGTTGTCATCGATCAAACGGAGTTTTTGGGCTTGGATTGGACTGTTGCTGTTGGCAACAGTGAGTTGGGCTTCGTCGATCAGCCAGTTAATGCCTTCACTACGCATTAAATTGGTTAGAAATTCTGCATCTGTTTGGTTTTGTTGCATGACAAATGGACGAACATCATAGTCTTGGGTAAGTCCACTCAGATCAAGGGTGAGACTCGATGCAAACAACTGGCTGCGTTGCTGCCATTCCTTAAACAATACTTGAAGGATGTCCACCACGGTTTTATTCATAAACACACGGCTGTTTCGGCGTTTATGCCACAGTGCAGTTGCATCTTGTAGTTTGAGTTTATACAAGGTCAGACTGCCATCGGATTGTCCTTGTACAGCTTCAGTGATGATCCCTGTGGTTCTAAATAGAGCGCCTGAGTCTGTTACGGAATCAACAGCCGCTTGAGAACCAATAAACTGTTTTAAGGGGATGGTTGCGTCCGTTGATAGGCAGGTGAGTTCTGCGCTAACCCCACCATTTAGACTATGCGTACCTTCAATACGCTGTAAAAACACCTGATTGGCTAAAGCAGGATTTGAAAATTGAATATGAATTGCACGCTTTTGTGCAGTTAAACCAAGTTGTTCTAATGCGGCATAAATCGTCTTGAACATCGCTTCTTTTTGAAATTTTTTAAATGTGAATGCATTTTACAGGAAAAAGTGTGTTTATGCTCAGACAGTTTTGTCTATTTGTGACCTTATGTGTCATGCTTTTGATTGCAACTTTTTCAGTAGCATCCGTCGAGCACCGATCTGTGATTTGCTCATTTGGTATTTGTGCTTCAATTGACTGATCTTGAGTGTTTTTAAGTCTTCTGCATGCGCTAAGACCCAGTCTTCTATGTTTATTTTCACGGGTCCAATCCTTTCTTTAATCGCTAATCGGCGACGTAATGCTTTGCGGGCATTATAGATTTCATCGGTTGTTGTTTTTAGTTGTTTTGCAATTTGCTGAATTGTCATGGTTGGGCTAAGAATTGTGTCTCGATGCTGATAACGCCAACGCCATGTTTTATCTAAGTTCTTTAAATGAAGTTCACTCATTGAAACGACATTCAGTTCAGCACATGCCAATTCATGGAATTTGCGTGCCGTGTAATCATCAGTTTGCAATATCTTTTGTAATTCCCTAAAACTTCGGCATTGGGCAATCGAAGCTTTATGCTTCTGATAAATTTTTTCTACCGCATACTGACTTGCATAATTTCGTGACGACTTACGCTTAACCCCCACTTCACCCACTAAATAGTTGGAATAACTTTGGACGATACCTTTTCTGAGTCCATATTTTTCCAGCAACATCGGAAAACTATAATATAAGATTTCATTTTGATGTTGGACGATCCAAGCTCGATCACGTCGAACAACCTCTTTTTGTAAATTGAGTTCTCGTCTGATTTTCGTGACCGTCGCACTTGCCATACCAAATACATCAATCATCTCACGCCAAGAATACTGCTTAAAGGTTTCTGCCAATTCAGGTGTAATAATTAATGCCTTAGAACCTTTACGTGGCATACCATATAACCAACCGTAATTTAATATGACCCCAATTTGAGTTTTTCTTTCCTCATAAACATCCCAATCCTCCCCTTGCCAATCTTTCAAGGTTTTAATTGGATGAAGTACATATTTTTTAGCCATAATGATTTATAAGAAATTATGCATGCAATTGGTTGGTTGTTTTATCAAAGACAATATAGACATACAAGGCTCTCCTTAAACGATCTTGTTGACTTATGTTTAAAAAGAACAATCCATTTGCATTTTCTTTGATTTAAAGAATTGATTAAATGCATCTTTCTCTTGCAACCAAGGAGACACCGTTTCCCAATTTTGCGCATTGAAATTTTGCCAACGCGCTAATCTTTCAGTCCTATAGCCTTCACGTTCAATTTTGTTTTTATATCGTTGAAGAAATTGCAATTTCAAACATAGTCCACGCACACTTTTAGTCTCATAAATTGAATACCTAAAATATCTATTCAATGTATCTATTAACTTTTCTCCATCCCCACTTTGATACAACACTCTGAGCATATTCAGATCATTGAAGTAAATTTCATCGTTAATCTCATTTAGCGGTACGTTCTGTTTTAACATTGCTTTATACAAATCATGTTTATATGACAAATCGTGCCAATAAGATGCCATAAAAATTTCTTCAGCAATTGCCAAACGGAATTTTTCTGTATCTTTAGGATAAACAACAAAAAAATAATATAATCCCAAGAAAATAATAAACATCAGAATGATAGAGAGCAATCTCCAATAATTTGTTCCCTTTATAATTCTCATCCGAGAGATTTCCAATATAGTTCTTTCAAAATTAAATACGCCGTGTATTCTATATCAAAAAATAAGATTTCTTTTTTGTCGTTTAAGTGAATTAACAATAAAAAAAAGGAACTTTAAAAAAGTTCCTTTCATATTTGGCAGAGGATCAAGGACTCGAACCTTGACGAACGGTTTTGGAGACCGTCATGCTACCATTACACCAATCCTCTATAACTTTATGATTAATTCATTTCTGATTTAACCATAAAAAAAGCAAGATACTCTTGCTTTTTTAAATTTGGTGGGGGCGAAGAGACTCGAACTCTTACACCTTGCGGCGCTGGAACCTAAATCCAGTGCGTCTACCAATTTCGCCACGCCCCCGATGGCTATGCATATTAGTGAGAAAGCAGCTTGATGACAAGTCTTTCTGAGAAAAAACTCATTCAAATGAACATATAATATTCAAATCAATTATTTATGTTTATTTTTGCAGCAGATTAATATCATTTAACAAGACTTGTGCATCTAGAACAGAACATAAACGTTGCTCAGAATGTTTTTGAGTCAAACCTTTTAATAATGGCAAAAATGGCTCCAATTGTTTCGGAACTTGAAGTTGCAGCTGCTGACAGTGTAATACGGCCCAATCGTGATAGCTATTTGCTCTCAGTTTCATCTGAGTCAACCATTCATATAGAATAATTCCCAAAGCATATAAATCACTCTGCACTGATTTATTTTTGCCATGAAATAGCTCAGGTGCCATATAGTGCGGTGTTGCATTCAAATTATGAGTTTGATGATGCAATTGCAGACTTTGCTCGAAATCAATCAATCTACATGTATTTTTATATAATCGAAAATGTTCAACCTTGAGATCCCCATGAATCCATCCCATTTGATGTAATTCACCGAGTGAATTTAAAGCTTGCTGGATCATTTGTTTAATCGTTTCAAGTGTTTTGAAAGTGCTCAAATCAGTAAAAAAAGGGACTGAATCCCACAAGACCAAACCATTCCCCTCGCCTAAATCACGAAGAACTGTCCCTTGCTGTTCAAAGTCAATAATTTGATGATCTATAAGAAAAGAAATTTTATTCTTCGAGAAAGATTGATAAAAACTCAGCTCATGTTGAAAAGCGGCGTATAACGTCTGATTGGTATTTGCCAGATGGAATTTAAGCCAATAAGCGTCCGCGCCTATTTGAAAAGTATATAGTCGTCGCCCATAAGCATAACTTTGGCTTTTGGTGCGGAGCTTTAATTCATCCAGTTGGATATTTGAATCAAAGATCCACGTAATAGAACTCATTTTGCTGCTTTTCTTCCTGCTTTCGCAGTGATGTTAAACAATGTTCAATCGTTTTACCAATCCGTGCATGAGTTTCTATTGAGGTAATTTTAGGCCAGGTCGCACGCTCACCTTCCTGCTGCAAGATCTGAAATAATTTCGGACGTGGATTTTGTAGCATATAGCTATAATGTCTTAAACCGTATTTGGCAATAATATTAACATCGCCATAATAACGCTGTCCCAATATGCCATAACCGTGATCTAGGGCGCGACGAATAGGGAAAATATCTCCTACATAGTTACGGGTCAGATCCATCACTTCTAATGCGATGGCCTTGCCCTGACGGCGGATAATCCGCTCTGGCCAATTTAATACATCTCGACGGAACCGTTTCGTATCACTCTGCATAAACGGTACGATATGCGGATTTACCTGACTCGCAATGGTGTAATTAATATTATACAGCCTTGCCATTTTCTCTTGAGGAAAATCGCTACGCATACTGCCATCTACCCACTTGGTATTCGACATATACGGCGTATGTTGTCCATCATAACGTTTACTGGTCAAATGTACTGGTGGGAATAAGACAGGAACCGCACATGAAGCAAGCACAGCACTCCAAACTAAAACATGTGGTGCTGTTAAAGCATTTAAAATGCGTGGATTTTGAGCAGTATTATATGGAGCAACGGCAATATTGATATGTAACCCTGAACGCTGATAAGCTTCGGCAAAAGTCACATCGCCTAGGTTTTGTACCAAGAATTTTTTTAAGTACATCACATCGGCAATGCCACCGCGCCCTTTAATCAGTTCCATGATGTTTCTAAAACGAAATGCTTTATGAAAAAAATGTTCCCCAGTGAGTAATTCTGGAATCTGGTCTGGTAAAGATACACCAAGCATTCCCGTCATGATTGCCCCTGCACTCGAACCAGAAATAACCTTAGGGAGCAAATCACGCTCTAATAGTGCTTTACAAACACCCGTATGGAATAGCCCCAATGTCGCGCCACCAGACAGCATCAATGCAGGTTGGCCATAGGCTTTTTGACATTCTTCAAAAAACTGGATTTTTTCTTTAAGCTGGAACGTTATACATTCACTTGATGATAAATAGCGGAAGCATTCACTCACTTCTTCCACATAGTTTTCGATAATTTTTTTTGTGCCAATATAGGTTTCAGCAAACAACATCGGATGTCCGATATTAGCAAAATCATAAGATAAACCTTCACGTAACACGTACATTAAATCTAATGTACGATGCTGTGTTCGATATTTTCTTAACAGGTTGTGTCGCCTAGACAGAATTTCAGCATCGAAATAAGGTGATTCATTGTCATATTTCCATGCCTCAGCCCCCATTTCCTGGTCTAATTTTAGAGCAACATCTTTCCACTCTTCATAACTACTTGTATGTCTTAAACGCTCTTGCAACACACCCACTCGATAAGTTTGGTATGTATTTCTTTTTCCTAAAAGCAGATTTGACATGGATGATCCCAATTTTTAATCGTATTTTTCGAATCGTGCACCTATACAATGCAAAAAGCTGTCGCAACAATCAAGGGTTAAATCGACGTATTGCAATATTTATGATGATATTTTCTTTTTTTCCGCGAAAGCAATGCTAGTATCCTTAATCATTGATTACTGAGTTTGGTTTGTATTCATTATGGCGATCCTCAATTTACCTGATTCTATTCTCCAATCATTATCGAGTGTTTTAACACAGCTTCAACAAGTTCTCCCTGCACCAAAACAACCCACCGATTTTTCTGCAATTGCCTTTCGATGGGAAAATCAACAATTGGTTGCCGTACAACAACCTAAAAAAATGTATTTAGAAGATCTCAAAGGAATTGAGCGCCAAAAAGATAAAATCATTCAAAATACGCTACAGTTTTTAAATGGTTTTCCTGCAAATGATATTTTACTGACAGGTTCGCGTGGTACAGGTAAGTCCTCAATTGTTCGAGCCTTACTGACAGAATACTCAGCACAAGGTTTGCGCTTGATTGAAATCGAACGTGATGATTTATCTGATCTGCCTAAGATTCAAAAACTGATTGAGCATCGTCCTGAGAAGTTTATCGTCTATTGTGATGATTTGGCATTTAACGCAGAAGATGAAAATTATCGTAGCTTAAAAAGTGTTTTAGATGGCTCACTACAGTCAGGGTCAAGCAATTTTATTATTTATGCCACCAGTAACCGTCGTCACTTATTGCCCGAATTTATGCATGAAAATACCCCGGTGCGTAAAGTTGATGTACCCCAATATACAGAGTTGCATCCACAAGAAGCCATTGAAGAAAAAATCTCACTTTCTGACCGTTTCGGCATGTGGCTATCATTCTATCCAATGGATCAGCAACTGTACTTAGAAATTGTTGAGCATTACATTACTAAAGCAGGTTTGGAATATAATCATACCGTACGTGGTGAAAGTTTAAAATGGTGCCAAGCACGTGGCCAACGCTCTGGGCGTGCAGCCTATCAGTTCTCAAAGCATTGGATCGGTTCACAGAATCTAGAAAAATTGTCCAACAAAACCAATCAATAAATGTCCTGAAAAGCTGTAGTGCTGTCCTTATTTCCGCTTAGCAATGGCAGTTGTTTTTCTTAACCTAAGTCTCAGCATAAGATGAGTATAGGAATAAAGATGAAAAAACAACTGCCACCCACTTCCCTGACCAGTAAAATCTTGGGCAAAAGCTTGTTGCTCGCGCAAGGTACCTTGGATCAAGCTAAAAAATACTCAACGATTCCATTTTCTAAACCAGAAATTATTGTTCCAAGAACCAATGAGAAGTTTTATACGTGGACACATTATGGCATCTTCTTTCCACTCCTGCCTGAACCACACCGTTATTTGAATATTATGATTTTGTTGGGAACACCCGGTGCACTGGCTTTTGACCATGATGACATCACTTTAGGTGACCCAAGAAACACGGCAACGTTTTTTTCAAGTACAGCGGCATTAGATAAGCATCTCTTAAAAGCCTATATCATTTCAGATGAAACCAAGATTCTAGAAAATGGCACTCAGATTGAATTGGGTGAAGAAGTTTCGATTACAGGGACTTTACCTCATATTCATCTTCAAGGTGATTATTATGGTCTACATTTTGAATTTGATTTAGATGTCACTGATCAAGTCTCATGGTTTATCAAGACTCCTATTTATGATCATTTTAGCCTGTTGGCTAAATTCAAGGGTCAACTTGAATATCGAGGTGAAACGACTGTAGCAGAAGGTTTATGTACCTATGAATATGCACGTGCAGCTGGCGCACATGGTATTATTAAAAAACTATTGCCTGAGGCGTATAAGCTACCGCTTGATTTCTTTACCTATCAAATTATCAACCTAAATGAGACAACACAATTGTTGTTAACCAAAGCGGATATTTTAGGAAAGCCTGCTGCTTATTCTCTACATGTTAGACACACTGATCGACCAGCAGAAATCTATACCCATGTTGAATTTAGGGTCATCTCTCATCAAGTCGATGACTATGTTTCACCTAGTGGTAAGAAAATGCGTTTACCCCAGTTATTCTCATGGATGGTAAAAGACACAGCAGATCAAAAAATCTTAGAAATCTATGCTGAAATTGATAGTCCATTTCGTTATGGGCATGGCATTGGCTATGCTAGTGCCTACACTTTCACAGGTGAATATTTGAGTCAACCCGTTCAAGGACGTGGCTATATCGAATATATCGATGTAGAAGATCAAAAGCTGTTTAGTGAATAAACTCTTTTAGCTTTAATATAAAACATCATTAAACCTTTGATTGATAAAACTTAAAGGTTTAATGGTGATTCATCGGCTTTCATGAGAAAATGCATCCATAATTTGATCGATTGCATGTTTGATATCTTCAGCAACTTTTACATCATATCCTTCCACCAAAAAACGACTAATTAAACCCTCGATCAAGGTATAGATCGTTTCAATGCATATTTCAGCATGGATCGAGCCATCAAGATATTGTGCAATCAAATCTCTGATCCATCGTTTATGTTGCTGAGAAACTACAATAATGTCGTGATCACCTGAATGCGACTCAGCCACTGCCCGAACAAATAAACATCCTTTAAAATTATCCTCTTGAAACCATAGCAAATGCCATTCAATTAACTTATTCAGTGCTTCTCTACCTTTGGTATCAGCCACATAATTGAGCAAACTCTGTCGGAACTTTTCGTCTCTTGCTTGCAACACAGATTTCACCAAATGATTTTTATTCTTAAAATAAGTGTACATCGTTGTTTTTGAACAACCTGATTCATCTCGAATTAAGTCAACACCGACACCAACAAAACTATTTTCATAAAATAATCGTTCTGCGGTATTCAAAATTTTATTCGCTGATTTTGACATAAAAATTTACTCAATTAAAAATAGTACAGATCTGTACCATTTTTAATTTTAGTTCTATTATTGATGGAAAGCAATCACCCTGTGAGATCAACATGCGATCACTATTTCATGGTAAAGAACATCTCGCTCCTTTACCTCATTCTATTGATATTTTAAGAAGCCTCATTGGTGGAACATTAAGTATTTTGATCTTAATTTTGCTCAGCAAATTAACTGATAACTTATTTATCATGGCACCTTTCGGAGCAAGCTGTGTGATCTTATATGCGGTATCACAATCCCCTCTAGCCCAACCTCGTAACGTAATTTTGGGGCATTTTGTCTCAGCATTTATTGGCTTAATCTTTTTAAAAATCTTTGGTGTTTCAGCGATAAGTATTGCATTATCTGTTGGTTGTGCGATTGCTGCCATGCAAATTTTACGTTGTGTTCATCCACCAGCTGGCGCTAATCCGTTGGTCATCTTACTCACCGCAAATAGCATCCAGTACGAATGGAGTTTTCTATTTTTTCCAGTGTTATTAGGGTCAATCGCTCTTGTCCTTGTAGCTTGGCTTGTCAATAACATTAAAACAGATAAGAAATGGCCCACCTACGGCTTAGCTTTTATCCATAGCAAAAAACCCAATGAATAACACAGCCCATCAATAATTTTTATCGCTTCATTTTCAATAAGTTGATTTTCAAATCAGAAGTAAAAAGCAATATATGCTTGCTTCAAATGTATGATCAACTTAATATTAGGTAGATCGGTATACCTAATAGATATTTTATGAGCACAAAATCTGCAAAACAAAAAATCTTAGAAACAGCCTCTGTATTGTTTTATAACGATGGGATTAACAATACAGGGATCAATAGCATTATTGAAAAAGCTAGCGTCGCCAAGATGTCGCTGTATAACAATTTCAAAACCAAATCCGAACTGGTGACTTACTATATCGAAGCTCGTCATCAGGAATGGTTAGATTTATACGAAAAAAGAAAAGCAACAATCCAATCACCTATCGAAGGCATTCTCGCTGTTTTTGATGCCTATCAAGATCATGCTGAATTTGCTTACGAAAATGGTTTTCGTGGTTGTGGACTACTCAATGCCGCAGCAGAATTTCCTGCTCACAGTCCAGAACGTTTAGCTGTGAAAAGACATAAAGATGAAGTTGAAAGTATCGTGGCACAGCATCTAAGCCAATTTATTGCCGATGATGAAAAAGTCAAACAGCTTTCTCTTTTACTTTCTTTTCTTTTAGAAGGCTCTATCGTCCTCGCCGGTTTGGAAAGTTCAAGCACAAAAGTCTTTGCTGCTAGACAAATGGCTCAAACCTTATTAGAACAAGAGATTTCAAATTGAAAAGCTCAACATTCAACTTAAGTTCACATTATGGATTTATCGCAGTTCTAGTTGCTTCAATTCTATGGGGAACAACAGGCACGGCTGCATCTTATGCACCTAATCTAAGTCCTTTGGCAATTGGGGCGATTGCAATGGGTGGTGGTGGCCTATTACAAGCCTTACTGGCACATAGAAATATTCTCGGTCATTTACCCCAGATCCGTAGCTATTTACCCCTACTGTTAGTTGGCGTAATTTCTGTCGCTATTTATCCATTGGCTTTCTATTCGTCGATGCGTATGGCAGGGATTACTATTGGCACAGTCATTTCAATTGGTTCAGCACCTTTATTTACAGCACTCCTGGAAAAGTTCTTTGACAAAAAATCACTATCAAAGCAATGGTTTATCAGCTTCATTTTTGGTGTTATCGGTGTATTTCTTTTGTCGATTGGTGAATCACATTCTCATGGATCAACACAAAATATCTCCACAGATCAGAAAACGATTGGGATTATTCTTGGACTGATTGCAGCACTTACCTATTCTTTATATTCATGGGCTGCCAAGAAAATGATTGATCGTGGTGTCGACTCTAAAGCCTCCATGGGCTTAATATTTGGGTTTGGCGCTTTAATTTTGTTGCCTACATTATTTTTTACTGGGTCTAATCTATTTGATGAACCGATTAACCTCTATGTTGTCGGTTATATGATGCTTATTCCAATGTTTCTCGGTTATCTGTTATTTGGTTATGCTTTAAAAACAATTTCTGCCAGCACCGCAACCACGCTTACTTTATTTGAGCCACTTGTTGCAGCACTGTTTGCAGTATTGCTGGTCGGTGAGCGATTAGCACTGATTGGTTGGATAGGTATGATTTTGATTTTTTTGTGTTTAGCCGTACTTTCCAAAGCACATCAACCCAACTCCAATTAAGCTTCCAAAAATAGGCTACAATTGTATAAGTGTCGAAAGCAAAGCTTAGAAATGAATGCAGAAAAATATTTCTGCATTCATGATAAGAGTTGAGTATCAATACTCTTTTGCTAACTTCTCTAAAGTTGTCAGCATTTTTCTTACTACACTTCTTTTATGCTGCAACATATTTTTGATATTCGCTGGATTGAAACCTGTTAATTTCGCAATGCCACGACTGGTCATGTATTCACCCGTCTTTTCAAAGTGTTTTTCACTTAACTCAGTTTTTGCATTAGAAAATCGAACAGCTAACTTATAATCATTAAACTCAGACCATGCGCCCGTTCTATATTCGTCTGCATCAAAGTCTTTCTTCTGCTGAACTGGTTTTTCTCGAAGAATATTACTTAAACGATTGATGACAATTTTCTCTTCACTTTGTTCAATCAATTGATAAAGTTCAGTTTCTTCAAATGGTCGCCCTAAAGCGATATCTTTTCTATATTGTTCTATTACTTTTTCTTTTGATGCAACCGTCTCCTCACCTTTTTGAGTGAGGCATAGAATCTTAAATAAAGATTCTAATCGGCCACAGGTAAAAATATAAGAAATTTTCAACTTACAACTCCATTATGAACGACTGTTCATAAAAATATTTTCAAAAAATTTTGATGTATAAATTCACTATAGAATTCATTTAAAGGCAAATCAAAATCAGCAACTAACTGCCTTCTTGTCGTTTGTGTAATTCCACCAGTTTTCGGATTCAGACCAGTCTTTTCAACTTCTTTCCAATAAACTCCTGTGCCTCGTTTTTGCCACGCAGGAAGTTCATTAAAATTAATTTGCTGTGAGAAGAGTAAATCATGCTTTTCTTGCCGATTTAGCCCTTTAACTTGTTCAGTCGCTTCGCTTACTAAAAGACCTGATTTTCTTAGCATCCAATAACAGTGAGCATTTAATGCGTTCCGATGAGCATCCTCTTGTCGCCAACGGAAATAATCATCTACTAATTGCGAATTGGGTAAAATACAAACTCGAGCATCAAAAGTAGCAATTTGACCATGCATAACTGAAAATTTTGCGCTAGCTTCACTTGCTAATATCGAAAGGATTTTACGTTCTTTGCGATTAAAACTTTCATCGTTGTAATGAAATAAAAGTGAAATCTCATCACTTTGAGTATAACCGTAGACAATATTAAAACCACACTGTAATAAATGGCTTGTGGTTTCTACCATTAAATCTCTAAAACGTACATCAAATGGTGCTTCAAATTGCCAAATATCTTTGGTTAAACGGGTAAAACCACGTCCATCCAAACGAACAACAATATAATTTTGAGCTGGAATACAAAAATCATATGCCGTTTCATATTGTCTTAACCTTGTATCTAAATCTTCAAAACGCATCTTTATTCTCATTGCTCAATCAAACGAATATTAAAGTGATATTTCTTATCAATTGAAACTTGATAAATTTCATCAAACCCTTCATCAAATTCTGGTGTTTCTAATTGTTTAAAAGTAGAAATCACACCAACTCGGGGAATTTTTGCTTTGCCTTCACGCTGTTCATTCCGTAAAAGAGCATCATCTAAACAACTTTCAAAATAGTAAGCAATCACTTTAAAATGGGCATTTTTTGCTTGCTGAATATAGTTTTTTCGATCTAGTTTACTCGGATTAGTATTATCAACAACAAACTTTTGTTTGGCATCTAAACATGCTTGAAACAATATTTTCTCACGATGTCTTGTTTTCAACATATCCAAGTTTAAACGGATATGTGTATCTGAAAAGTATTGCTTAAAAAAAGTTGATTTACCTGAAGCCTGACAACCGATAAAGATGATGAGCTCCATCTTAGGTCGGTTCTAAATCTGTCATCGGCCAACGTGGCGTCGTGGTTACAGCTAAACCATCTTGCTGTCCCGCTTTTAAACGCTGATAGCCTGCAAAAGCAATCATTGCACCATTATCGGTACATAGTGCAGGCTCTGCATAATAAACTTGAGCCTTAATCTTTTTCAGAGAAGCTTCCAATTGTTCACGTAATCGCACATTGGCACTCACCCCTCCAGCAATCACCAATCGCTTTAAACCTGTTTGTTTTAAAGCTTTTACTGATTTTTTAGTTAGCGTATCAACCACTGCTTCTTGGAAAGAGGCAGCAATATCGGCATTACGATTTTCTTCACCAAGTTTCTTAAGCTGGACAGAAACCGCGGTTTTTAAACCACTAAATGAAAAATCCAGACCTTGATGTAAAATTGGGCGAGGAAAATCAAAAGCCTGAGCATCACCATTTAAAGCCAACTTGGCAATATTCGGTCCACCTGGGTAAGGCAACTTCATCATTTTTGCGACTTTATCGAAAGCCTCACCTGCGGCATCATCAATCGACTCACCCAGTAACTCATACTGACCGATGCCATAAGCCGCCATCAATTGTGTATGTCCGCCTGAAACCAATAAGGCAACAAAAGGAAATTCTGGTGGTGTTTCTGAAAGTAATGGAGCAAGCATATGACCTTCCATATGATGCACACCGATGGCAGGTTTATTTAAAGCAAAAGCCAAAGTACGCCCAAATAACGCACCTGTCATCAAGGCACCCATTAAGCCAGGACCACGTGTATAAGCAACTGCATCAATTTCATGTTTTTGCAAACCACTTTGTTCAAGCAGTTGATTCATCAGAGGAATCATTTTACGAACATGATCACGTGATGCCAATTCAGGAACGACACCACCATATTCTGCATGAAGTTTAATCTGACTATAGAGAACCTGTCCACGCAAGCCGAGTTCGCTATCATAGAGTGCTAACCCAGTTTCATCACACGAAGTTTCTAAGCCCAAAACTATCATTAAACTGCCTTTACAACGATCAAAAATAATATCGAAGCTATTATAGACTTGTGATCTGAGTTGTAAATGAGTAAAATACTGACCTTCACTTGCGATCTAGTGCATTGTGCGTTAGATCTTATCCATAATCTTAGAGGATTTTACATGCCACAAGTTAAGTTGAAAGAAGGCGAACCAGTAGACGTAGCTATCCGTCGTTTCAAGCGTTCATGCGAAAAAGCGGGTGTTTTAGCTGACGTTCGTAAGCGCGAATTCTATGAGAAACCAACTCAAGAACGTAAGCGTAAAAAAGCTGCTGCAGTTAAGCGTTACCAAAAGAAATTGTCTCGCGAATCTGTACGTACTACTCGCCTTTACTAATTAATTTGTGATTGACTGCTGAAAAGACTATGACGACTTTAAAAAACCAAATTACTGACGTATTAAAAAACTCAATGCGTGCCAAAGATATGGCATCAGTAACGGTAATTCGCGGTCTACAAGCAGCAATTAAGCAAATCGAAGTCGATGAGCGCATTGAGCTTGACGATGCTCAGGTTCTTGCGGTCATTGAAAAGCAAATTAAACAACGTAAAGAATCGATCAAAGCCTTTTCTGGCGCTGGTCGAGATGATTTAGCTAGTAAAGAACAAGCCGAAGTTGAGGTTATTTCTCAATTTCTACCAGCAGCTATGACTGAGGAAGAACTTGATTCTATCATTGAGCAAACGATTTCTGCTCAAGAAGCTACTAGCATGAAAGATATGGGTAAGGTGATGAATTCTCTACGTCCGATCATAGCCGGACGTGCCGATCCTGCACAAGTATCTGCTAAAATTAAAGCGAAATTAAGCTAATCCTGCTTAACCCCTCATTTATACTCCCTATTTTGTAAAGTTGGATTCATTGCAACAATGAACCCAAAGTCTTTCGATTATTTAAATTCACACTGAATATTATATTTTTTCAGCATTTGCATTTCCTTTGACTCAGTGACTTGCTCAATCACATTTTGCTTGGTCATACTGGCATACTCTCTCGGTAATTGTGATCTATTCTTTTCAATTGCTGCATAAGAATCTTGAACATATTGATTCACAATGGCACAGTATTTGGCCTGTTGTGCAGGCGTAAAATGTGAAAGTTGTGGATCTAAACTACGCAGAAAGTTCCGCATATCTTGCGCGTAAGTTGTCGTTATTTTTTCTACTGTACGCACATATTGTTCAACTGAAGCCGCTGAACAAATCCCCATAAAAGTAATTGCACAAATAAAAACAATAATTTTTTTCATCAACTTCTAACTTCTTTAACGCTCAAGCCTGCCATATTATCTTACTTCAATAAATTTTGGCTTATGCTCGGTAAAAAATTCTTCTGTCGGCGCAGGAATATGCCCCTCAGTCACAGTACCTAGGCGCAATCGAATCACATTGGGCAAGTCCGTACGATACGAATAAATTGGACTTGCACAATGCTGACAAAAAACGCGTGCTTTATTTGGTGTATGGAAATATTCTTTGAGTTGATCTCGCCCCATCACAAACTCAAACTTGCTTTGATCTAGTGGGCTATTCCAACCTGCAATCGCACCTTGTGCTTGCTGACAATGTTGGCAATAACACAAAATACTATTTTCGATCTCTGCATAATATTGATATTGCACAGCCCCACATAGGCATTGTCCTTTAACCATTCGCTCCCCCAATTACACTTTTTCTAATAAGAATTAAATTTTTCTACGGCGGTCATCTTGCATTTGTTTTAAGCGTGCATCAATTTTTGCAGACATTGCCATATTACCTTTTGCCAATCGTTGCGCATGAAGCAATGACTTAATCGCATTCTCTTCATAACCAGACCAATACTCAACCTCAGCACGATAACACAAGACATTGACAGCTTGTAATGGTAACTCTTTATCTAGATTTGCAGCACGTTGCAATAGTGCCCAACCTTGAATATCTCTCTGATTTTTATGGATGAAACGCTGTACCAAACTTTGCGCTTGTGCTACCTGCCCCTGTCGAATCAATACTTCAGCAAACTTATAGGACAAAGCTCTATTTTCAGGCATGGTTTTTTGGATTGAACTAATCGCATCATGTGCTTGTGCTAATTTATTTTGACCTAGATAAATATCAGTTTGGATCAAAGGCACCAATACATGTGACTTTAATCTATTTTTGACCAAATCAAGATTTGCCTGAGCTTGGGTATAATCACCTTGTTCAAGATAAAATTTACTCAGCGCCAGTTGAGCTGCGGTATTTTTTTGATTTGCTAATGCTAATAACTGAATTTCGTTGGCTTGGTTAGACGTAACAGTGGTATACCATTTCAGTATTTCAAAATCGAGATCATAAATTTTAGGTTTAACTCGTGGTAATTGATTGGCACGTAAACGAGCTTCACTCATACGTTCGGTGGTTAATGGATGGGTCAACCAGAAGTCTGGTAAAAAACTCACTCGACTGGTCGCGCGATGCATCGTTTCGAAATAATCCGCCATACTCTGAGGGTTATAGCCTGCGGCATACATAAATTGCATACCAATACGATCCGCCTCACGCTCCTGATTACGACTATAACTAAGCTGCTTATCGATCAGTGCGGCTTGCGTTCCCATCATGACAGCAGACCCAACATCACCATCTGCCTGTGATGCAATCGCAGCACCAACAAGAATCCCAGCGAGAGCAAGTAAGCCCTGCCCCTTAAATGCTTCTTGTGAGCGACTATAATGACGTTGAGTAACATGGGCAATTTCGTGCGCCATAACACCCGCAATTTCATCCAAATTTTTTGCTGATGTAATCAAACCTGTGTTCAGGGCAAATAATCCACCTGGCACAGCGAACGCGTTGATTTGAGGATCTTTAATAACAATAAGACCAATTGGTTGCCCAAGTTGAGTTTGACTGAGAATCCCAGAGAAAACCTGTAGAAATTGATCTTCTAACCAAGCATCTTGAATGGTTGGCATTTGACGATGCACTTGTCGATATACTTTTTCACCGATAAATTTTTCTTTTTGTTGATCAAGCAAACCAACGCCGCTGCCAATATCAGGCACTTCTGTTTGTCCCGCTGTTTGAGATGGCAAGAAAATCTGAGTGTGGCTAATTTGAGTGGTGGCAATTAAGCCACATGCGAGTAGCAGCGATCTCAAGTGGTTTCTCTATGATTCTAATGGAGAAAATTAATATAACATCGAAAATGAGAAGAATTTGCAACAAAGTGTTATAGAAGACAGCTTTCCTGTCTTCTTTTATATCCGAACAATCAAATGTAGATTATTTGCTCGATGTATAACGTTGGTCAACACTAAATTTCTCTGGAAATTTTGCGTGAATATTTTCATAAAATGCCATGATCTCTGTCATATCTTTTTCGTAGTCACCCGAAGGATAGACAATTTTTCCAACCCCTGTTTTTTTCTTGGCATAGTCCATATAAGCCAGTGCAATTGGAACACCTGCTGCCACAGCCACATGGTAAAACCCTGTTTTCCATTGTTCTTGTTTAGCACGAGTTCCTTCTGGAGTAACAAGCATCACAAGTTTAGGATGGGTTTTAAACAAATCACTCATGAGCTGCACCATACTTGGTCGCTGTTGATCTTGTTGTTTCACACTGCGATCAATTCCTATCCCTCCCATTGCACGTACAAATGGGCCAAAAGGAAATTTCATATAACTATCTTTAATCGTTAGACGAACATTCACTCCTAACGCTTTAAGCGCTAAACGCGCATATAATGCATCCCAATTACTGGTGTGTGGTGCGGCAATCATGACACATTGATCAATATCCAAATCCCAATGATTGTCGATCTCCCACCCCATTAAGCCTAAACTCTGCTCAGCTAATTTCTCGAACACACGCACCCCAAGGCCAGATTACAAAGGGCGCAAGTGTATCAATATTAAGCAGGCTTAAAAGATAGTTGAGTACAATTAATCAGCAATCAAGTTGTAAGCAATTATTCAAATTTTGGATTGACTAAATAACGGGGTACGCGATCTTCTAAAGCATCAATCAGGTTTTGATAAGCGAGATTCACCATCTTTTGGCGTGTTTCCAAAGTAGCTGAACCGATATGTGGTGCAGTGACTACATTTGCAAGCTCAAATAACGGGGAGTCTTGTAAAGGTTCTTTTGCATAGACATCCAAACCTGCTGCAAAGATTTTATTTTGTTGCAATGCTTGGATGAGAGCATCTTCATCAACCACTGAACCACGTGCAATATTCACGAACACCGCATGTTTTTGCATGAGATCAAATTGTGCTTCACCCACCAGTGCTTTTGACTCATTATTTAGATCCACCGCAACCACGACAAAATCAGATTGTTGTAATAATTGATCTAACTCTCGATATTGCGCATTAACGGCTTGAGCAACTTCGATTTTTTCACGGCGGTTATGATACAAAATATTCATATTGAAACCATAAAAACCGCGACGTGCAATGGCTGCACCGATATGACCTAACCCAATAATACCGAGGGTTTTACCGAAAACATCCACACCAAATTGATCCGTTGGTACTGTTCGTTTCCATTGTCCTTGCTTGGTCCAACTATCTAACTGTGGAATCTTACGCGCTGCACTGAGTAGCAAACTAAAAGCTAAATCCGCTGTTGTTTCAGTCAATACATGTGGCGTATTCGCAAGCCAAATTTTTCTTTGATTTAGATACTCAACATCATAGTTGTCATAGCCAACTGAAACAGTCGAAATGATTTTTAGTTTTTGTGCAGGTGCTAAATTACTTTCATTAAGTAAACGTCCTGCACCAATCATGGCATCTGCGTCAACGACTTCAGTACGGATTTGCTCGTTAATATCCCCTAGTTTAGGGTTGAGAACCACAACCTGATAACTTTGTTGTAAGCGCGCTAAAACGTCTTGATCAATTTGACTAAATACAACAACTTTCTTCATTCTGAGCTTTCCATTTCCTACGACTGCATAAGCTGCCATAACCGTCTTTTTAATAAAGGTTGAGCAATCATTTCCTCTAAACTTGCAAGATGCAATATATTGGTATGTTGAATAAAATCGAGCTGGCCAAGGCAAAGAATTTTTTTATTGTTTGCTGTTGCATCTAAAAAGCCTTGAATATAAGACGAAAGTCCACGACTTTCCTGAAAAGCAGCCAGTGGAAATGGCCATTTCAATTCAGCATACTGACCAAGTCGAGCTTTTTGAATATTTTGCCATAGTTGTCGTTGTGCATCATTTAGCTGACTACTTTCCAATAAAATAGCGCAATTTTCTAGAACGTACATCTGCAACTCAAACGCTTGGACTGGCGCAGTAATGACGATTTGCTCTTTTTCCACAACAGGAGCTTTCACAACGGAGTTTTCAACAAGCTCAACCTGTTGTGAACTCTCTCGGACTGTCGCTGGCTGAGTTTCCACAGATGCCATTGGAGCATCTTGAATAATACGAGCACTGTTCGGTATAGGTTCACTGTATTGAGTCGGTTGATCAATGATCTGATCTCGCCACAGACTTGGCGCAGTATTTTTTTGACATACAACGTCTCTAGGAATCCAAACATCTATTCCCATCGCTGCTAATATGTTTCTCTGCTGCCCAATCATCTTATTTACTCATTTTATTCACAGTGATGAATACTGTTATCCACATATAGTCTAGCATAAACCACTTCCCGCTAATGGCTTCGTTTTGCTCAATCATGTCACCGCTGACTTACTTTTTCAGCTTTGCATGATCACAATAAAAATAAGCTATATCACGATCACGACATTTTCATTCATCGACTTTTTATTAATGTTTCATCATTTTGTCGCTTTTACTTTCTATTAATATTGACTATCGAATGCTCAAATAAAAGGTAATGCGATTTATGCTTATTGTTTTTGCTCTCGCTCTAAGCCTACTTATTTTTATCTGTTTTCTCTATACACGACACCCTCTTTTTGGAAAACTCCCCTCCGGGGAACGACTACAACGTATTCAAAACTCTCCCAACTATAGACAAGGTCAATTTCGCAATCTCACCGACAAACGAGGCATGACAGATTGCTCCCACACCTTCATTGAACTATATAGAACCTTTATTAAAACCATTCCGCATCGTCACCCCAAAGATATTATCCCTTCGGTTAAAACCAACTTACGGACTCTCAATCCTCAACAGGATGTCATCATCTGGTTCGGGCATTCTTCTGTTTTTATGCAGCTCCACGGTAAAACGTTTTTAATTGACCCAGTCATGAGTGGCAAAGTCTCGCCTCTGCCTTGGGGAACTCGTGCTTATCGAGGAACTGATATCTATACCGTCGATGAATTACCTGATATTGATTATTTACTGATTTCACATGATCACTATGATCATTTGGATTATAAAACCATTTTGCAATTAAAGAACAAAGTTAAATATGTGATCACAGGGCTCGGTGTTGGTGAACATTTTGAATATTGGGGTTATCCCAAAGATATACTGATTGAAAAAGATTGGGGAGATCGCATTGAGTTTGACGATGGTATTACTATCATCACCGAGACCACTCATCACGACTCAAGACGTGCTTTCGATGGCGGCAAAAATCTATGGATTTCATTTATTATTCAATCACCAAATAAAAAGATTTTTTACACAGGCGATGGTGGCTATAACAAACACTTTGTCGAAATCGGTGAAAAATATGGGCCTTTCGATTGGGCATTGATGGAAAATGGACAATATGATGCCGCTTGGCATGCGGTACATTGTCACCCGAATGAGGTTGCTCAAGCCACTGAGGAATTGAATGCACGTAATATGATTCCTGTACATCATTCCAAGTTTAGTTTAGCCAAACATCCGTGGTATGAACCAATTACTAGAATTACAGAATATTCAAAATCGAGAAAGTATCGACTTGCGACACCGATGATTGGTGAGTTAGTTGAACTCGATAACGATCATCAGCGCTTTAAACAATGGTGGGAAAATATTCGGTGAGCTCACTAAGGAGTTTGAGCATTGAATATCAAACCATCATTTTTTATTTATGAGCATGTACTACAACTGAGTTACTGGGAAACTTAGCCTTTTGGATAAGTTTTTCTTGACTTGTGTTTTTTTTAAGCTAATACTTAGCTATATGGCTAAGTATGATTCGCAACTCGATCTTTTATTTAATGCTTTAAGTGATCCAACACGCAGAGCTATCTTGACTCGTCTGTCTCATGGTGACGCGACCACGACATCATTAGCAGAAGAACATGCGATGGCATTACCTTCTTTTCTGAAACACTTGAGAAAACTAGAAGAAGCTGGACTTATCACAACCCTAAAAAATGGCAGAGTCAGAACATATGCACTTAGCCCCAATGCCTTAAATCCTGTGCAACACTGGTTACATCAACAACAAACCATGTGGGAAACACGCTTAAATCAATTAGAAGACTACGCACTCAATTTACAAAGGAAAAGAAAAAATGAACCTTGATCCTCAAACAGATCTAAAACTAGAGCGAACTGTCAATGTACCAAGTGAATTACTCTGGGAATGTTGGACTACGCCAGAGCATATTAAACACTTCTTTATTCCCAAACCTCATTCGATTGTGTCTTGTGAAATTGATTTAAGAGTGGGAGGAAAATTTAATACGCTATTTGATGTCGATGGTAATCAGATCCCGAATCACGGTGTATTTTTAGAAATTATTGAGCATGAAAAATTAGTGTTTACTGATGCTTATACTGAAGACTGGAAACCAAGTGAAAATCCATTTATGACTGCGATTATTTTGTTTGAAGACCTTGGTAATGGCTCAACCAAATATACAGCGATTGCACGTCACCGCACACCCACAGCTCGACAACAACATGAAGACATGGGCTTTTTCAGTGGCTGGGGAACTGTGGTCGATCAACTCGAAGCCTATGCAAAAAGTTTATAGTCTATGCTTTATATTATCACCCTAGACAGGCTTCGACCTGTCTTTTTTACTTTTAGGCCATTTAGCCAACCCTTAACACATCCTCCCACTTTGTTAGGTAGCTTGGTGATTTATGGTTTTGGGTCATTCCCCACGCTCGCCCTTGTGGACCAATCAAGCGTCCAAAAGTCATTACATCTCGCCCAAACCGCTCATTAATTTCATCAAACGCAACCGAAAGATTTTGTCGGGTCAGCATTTCTTCTGTGTTATAGAACAAATCAACGGCATGACGATGTTGAGGAATAATATCTAACAAAATAACTTCTGCTTTTTTATAGCGATGCCCTGCCTGATAAATCCGATCTAAGCCCTGTTGTACCGCTTTCATAATCACTAAACGGTCATCACTATAATCGACCAAATACACCACCGTAAAAGGCCGATAATACGCGTCCTTATTGAATCGATTGGTGCGGATACTTATACCCACGGCTTTACACAATAATTTTTGTTTCCTAAGTCGTTCAACTGCACGTAAAGCAAATTCGGTAAGTGCACCACTGAGGCTATTTTTATCTTCAATCGGTTGTCCAAATGAACGACTACTTAAAATTTGCTGACGATCAGAAATGACATCTTCGATTTCTAAACATGCAACGCCCTGAAGCTCTTTAACCGTATTTTCCAATACCACCGAAAAATGCTTACCCATCCTTTTCGGATCAGTTTGGAGCAAATCCATCACAGAGTGGATATTCATTTTTTCCAAACGCTGACGAATTTTTCGTCCCACCCCCCATACCTCTCCTACAGGGGTGTGCATTAATAAATCCTCGATGATGCAAGGATCCTCATCAACGAGATTACAAACTCCGTTAAAACTGGCATGCGTTTTTGCCAAATGATTTGCGAGCTTTGCTTGCGTTTTTGAATAACCAATTCCAATACAACAAGGTAGACCCAACCATTTCTTTACAGTAGACAGAATCTGAAATGCATACTCGCTTAGATCATAATGATGTTGATAAGCTGTAAGTTCTAAAAAGCACTCATCTATTGAATAGACTTCCTGCTCACAAGGATCAACAAAGCTTGCCAAGATATTCATAAATCGCCGAGACATTTCTGCATATAAGGCATAGTTACTTGAAAATACGGCAACATGCTGCTGGCGAATGATCTCTTCAATTTGGAAAAATGGTACAGCCATTCGAATACCCAATTGTTTTGCCTCATACGAGCGGGAAACAACACAACCATCGTTATTCGACAAAACCACCACAGGACGATTCTCTAGCTTTGGATTAAACACACGCTCACAACTAACATAAGCATTATTTACATCGACCAAAGCAAAAATACGTTGTGGTAATGGCATAAGTTTATCTCATTGGCTTCAAGTTATAGGTCACGACGCCCCAAATCACTAACTCCTGTCCTTCAGTGATATAAATATTTTGATAATCAGGATTTTCTGCTTTTAGCCAAACTTTTGGAGGATTGAAATGATGATCGATCATTAAACGTTTTACAGTAAAGTCGTTATCAATCAGAGCAATCACAATATCACCTGACTTGGCAGGAATACTTCGATCCACAACCAAAGGATCATCAATATCAATCCCAGCATCCAACATCGACAGTGAATTGGCTTTCACGATAAATGTTGAGTTTTCATTTCGAATTAAAAACTCATTTAAATCCAAAGCTTGCTCGACGTGATCTTGAGCAGGTGAAGGAAAACCTGCTGCAACACGTTCAGTTGCTAGTGGAATATGATAAATTCGATCATTCTTTGCCTGCACGTTTTGGATTTTCATTGTCGACGTCAAATCATTCCGTGCGCCAGTTTTGACATTATTCAGTAACCATTTTTTGATGAAATCGACCTGAGATTCAGGAACACGAATCACTTTAGTCGGTTCACTGAATTGGGATTTTCGTCCTGCATTGGCTCTGGCTCCACCATGCTCAGATTCAGTCTTTTTGGACATAACTTCCCCCTTACCCAAGTTAAAAACGCTTTCAGTTAATTTAACTTGAAAAAGTTACAAATTCAAGTTGACGAAAAATTAATTTTGCATAACAATGAATTTCATAGATCAGATTTCAGCTTGTTCAAATAAGACAAGGATGTTGAACAAATTAAATTACTGTTTTAAATGAATAACTTAATACACAGCTCTTGTATCTAAGACATTAAGTTATTGATCTAATTCACGAATATATTTGATCTCTAAATAGTAAGCTTTATGCAAATATTTTTGATGTGGAGACATGAAAAATGAACAATCAACGCGATGCTATTCTTGGTTATGCTGACGAACAACATGCTTTCTTTATTCGTCTCATTGAGAACAATACTGTTCTTGGTAATAGCTATGGAATATTCTGTGAAAACGAAAATAGTGAAGCTGCTGAAAGTATTATGACGACGCTATTTTTAAAGAAATCTTTTTGGTTAAATGGTTCTGAGTTTAAAGATATTGTGAAAGGACTTAACCCGATTACTTAGTATATCCGTGCAATACTCCCAGACATAAACTTCAGAATAATCAACAATGATAACGAATCAATTGAGTCAAATTAAATTAAAGCCCACTGATTTTATACAAATCAATGGGCATTTTTATTCGGGCTAGAATGGATCATTTCATTATTACACTGGTCTTTTGTCATTCACTAAAGCAACTAATTTATAAATTTTCCCATCGAACTCATCTTCAAACAGCAAATCCATATTTGGAAAGATCGCACGACCATCAATTTCAATATGCTCTACTCGTTTGAAAAATGAAACCTCATGGTCCTCAAGTTCATTCAATTGCGCAATAACAATTGATTCATTTTCTTCTTGATCCTTTACCCTTACCGTGACCTTATTCATATTCATGAGTAATTCTCCCGATTCCCAATTTTATCTGTATAGAACTATGTAAAAATTTCGAATGTTTGTCGACTATGGCGTTGTAACAAGAGTTATAATTATTATATTTTTATTGCCAACCCACGTAAGACATTGAATTTTATTATTTAAAAATAAAATAAGTTGTATCTTTATTTAACCATCGGGTTACAAAGAAATGCTTTGTTTCACACACACAAAAGTACACCCCTAAACCATAATCGATGCAGCTAACTTAATTCAACTTATCGAGTGACGATCAATTTTTCTTATCAAAACGAGTAATCGGCTAGATACAATCTCCATCTATAACCAAAGCCGTCGTAATTCAAAATAATTCACAGCAATAACACCAATGTAGGCAAATACAAACCCAGAGAGTTGAAAGCAATCTTTTCCATAATCATAAAAAAGGTCAGGAATCCTGACCTTTAAAAGAGCTTATTTCCGCATTTGTCTTTTGACAAATAAGTATTTTCTGACAAATGGTAAAATCAGAAGCAATCCTGACATCACCCACAAGCCTATACTTATATTGCTATCCCACAGAATGTTTAGCTCACCATGAGAAATAGAAAGAGCACGGCGTAGATTGGACTCCATTAATTCACCAAGGACAAAGCCTAAGATTAAAGGAGCCAATGGAAAATCAAACTTTCTTAATATATAGCCGACAACACCTAAACCAATACACAGTAATAAATCAAAAATCGTACTATGAATTGCATAAACACCGACGAAACTAACTGTTGCAATTACAGGGATAAGAATATAGTTAGGAATATTAAGTAGTTTGGCAAAAAAACCAACTAATGGTAAGTTTAAAACCAAAAGAATAATATTCCCAACCATCAGCGAAGCAATCAAAGCCCAGACTAATACAGGTTGTTCTGCAAACAGTTGAGGGCCTGGTGTAATGTTATATAACGTCAAAGCTCCCATCATAACGGCTGTTGTACCCGATCCAGGCACACCCAAAGTTAGCATGGGAATAAATGATCCACATGCAGCGGCATTATTTGCACTTTCTGGAGCAGCCAATCCTCGCAAGTCTCCTTGACCAAACTTACCTTTTTCACCCGCCAGCTTACGTTCAGTGGTATACGCCATAGCACTCGCTACACTTGCCCCCGCCCCAGGTAAAATTCCTGAAAAAAATCCAATGAATGAACTTCGAATAATGGTTGCTAATGAGCTCAATAACTCTTTTAAATTAAATAAAGATCTTTTGCCTTGAGCAAGTACAACCTTTCCAACGGTTGTTCTTTCCAATAGTAGAAGAATTTCACTGACACTGAACAGACCAATTACGATGGTTGTAAAAGCAATACCATCACTTAACCCCACACTATCAAAAGTAAAACGATATACGCCTGTAATTGCATCCATACCAACCGTGGACAAACCCAACCCAATCAAAGCCATGATTAATGTTTTAAAGGGCTGAGTGCTCACCAAACCAGTTAGACACACAATCGCAAAAACCATCAAAGCAAAGTATTCTGCTGGCCCAAATGCAATCGCCCAGTTCGCTAAAATCGGTGCAAAAAAAACAATTCCAATAAAAGCAACCATACTTCCAATAAATGAACTCACTGAGGAAAGTGATAAAGCAATACCAGCTTTACCTTGCTGAGCTAAAGGATAGCCATCCATCGTGGTCATAATGGCACCAGCGTCACCTGGAACATTAATTAAAATTGCCGAAATTCGCCCTCCATACTCACAACCCAGATAAACTGCAGCAAGTAAAATTAATGCGCTCTCAACTGGCAAACCCAATGCATATGCAAAAGGTAAAAGTATCGCAACACCATTAATTGGCCCCAAACCAGGAAGCAATCCCACAATAGTTCCAACAAATGCACCAATAAATGCAATTAATAAATTTTGTGGCTGCAGTGCAACCTCAAAGCCAGTCATTAAGAAACTTAATACGTCCATAAATTTGTCATCCTTAACCCAGCAATCCCATTGGTAATGGCACATCTAAAACACGATCAAATAAGTAGTAGGTTGTTACACCCAAAATACAGGCGGTGATAATGGTTGGTCTTGTTTTTCCTTTGAATAATTTGCCTATAGCTGTTGCCATCAATGTTGTTGCAATAATGAACCCTAGTAACTCAAATAAAGCTGCATATAAAGTCAACGCAAATGCACATAATGTAATTCTAAAAAGCAAATGCTTAGTCCAGCCTAACTCAACAGGTTCAAACATGATCGTGGGTCTAACAGTCAAATAGACAGCACTCACCGTGATCAGTCCCATAATCAAAAGAGGAAAGGCTTTTGGTCCCACAGAGTCATAGGAGATTGGCGCATCAAAGTTACTTGCATAAATCACCAACCCCAAACCACAAAGGGCAATAATCCCCGTTAGGATACGTTCTGATTTCATTGTTATTCCTTAACACGACGAAAAGTACCAAATCATCGATTTGGCACTCATTCATTGATTATTTAGATAATTTATATTCGGCAGATAATTGACGCATTTGATCAGTTTGCTTGTAGACATAAGCTGTGATCTGATCGCCAGTCAGTGCAAATGGCAACAAATCCTGATTATTACGAACGGTTTCAAATTTTTTGTTTTCCATCATTTTATCGAATGATGTTTTCCACCATTGATAAGCATCATCACTAACTTTAGGTCCCATGTAAAAGCCACGAATCACAGGCCATTCAATATCATAACCCTGCTCTTTCGCAGTTGGTAAGTTTGAAAACTTCCCTTGTAAGCGCTCATTTGCAAATACAGCAAGTACTCGTATTCTGCCAGCTTCCAAATTTGAGCTGACTTCACTAATATTCCCTACCGCTACTTTGACATGCTGCCCTAAAAGCGCTGTCAGAACTTCGCCCCCTCCCTCTAAAGCAACAAAACTCATTGCCGAAGGATTTATTCCTGCTTTTTTTGCAAGCATCGCTGATTGCATCCAATCCTGACCACCAACACTACCAGCTCCACCAAAACTGATTCCCTTAGGGTCTTTTTGTAAATCTTTTATAAGATCACCCAAGGTTTGATAAGGCGAATCTTTATGTACAGCAACTAAACCATAATCAACCGCAACACCTGAAAGCCATCTCACATCTTTTTCTGTGAAATTTCCAAATTTACCTTGGGCTAGATTGAGTAATGATCCAGTGGAAAATGCAATTACAGCTTCATTATTTGCAGAATCATTGCTCACAATTTTATTGTAGGCAACCGCACCTACTCCACCTGGCATATACGTTACGCGGATTGGATCATTTAAAACCTCAGTTTCTTTCAAACCTGCTTGGATTAATTTACAAGTCATATCCAAACCACCACCAGGCTTTGCTGGGGCAATACATTCAGGACGTTTAGGTTGTCCTGCCTCTTTTGCACCATTAGTATTACATCCAGTGAAAACCAGAATCGAACATGTAACTAGAGCAAATGAAAGTTTTTTCATTATAAAAACATCCTTATTGTTTAAGTGATCCATTAAAGTTTTCCCTACTACCATTGCAGAACCTCCTTGATCGTTGTTTAGCCTTGGTGATTTGAAAACTTTTCTAAACAGCGAGTTTCAATGTAAGCGTCGTGAGATAGAGCCTCATTCCAATAAAAACCTAAGTTATTACATGGTCTTAGACACAATCTAAGACAGCAAACACGATAAAATTCGTATGCATTTCAAAACTAACTTATTGTTATTTTCTGTTGGGAATTCAAACCCAATTCATGTGATGATGAACATTCAAAAGCAAGCAAACATTTCTGATACAACGCGGCATTCCTGTTGCCAACAATGAGAACATCGTCCATCGATCTCTCTCCTCTCAAATTTTCCTTACTTTAAGTTGAAACAGCGAGCTGCTGTGATAGCGAAGAATTAAAGGGGTATTTAATTATTTTAAATAGCATTGAATTTCAGAGTGTTTTAGCGCCAAATTGCATATACGTAAAAAAACAATTTAAACCATTGTTTTGATTAAAATAAGCTTAAAAACACTTGCTAAGGTATTTAAAAAAAATATAGGCTAAATCTTTAAAACTCAGAATTACGTTCTCTCCCCACCCAAGATCAATATATTTTTTGCTTGAATAAGCATTAATTTTGTAGACACTATTAAAATAATATTACTTGATATGTTTAGTAATATTTTTAGAAATATTTAACATGGATGCTTAGAGAACTTTTCATGGAAATTAAACAAATAAAATACTTTTTAACGGTGGTTGAAGCAGGAAGTATTGGAAAAGCAGCCCAGAAACTTGATATTGGTGCTTCGGCGATTAGTCAGCAAATTAGTAAGCTTGAGCAAGAATTAAGTATCCGTTTATTACAGCGAAATGCTTTTGGAGTATCGCCAACACCAGCAGGGCTCGCATTTTTAAAACATTCACAATTAATTCTAAGACAGATCAACTTTGCAATTGATGCAGCACACTCAGCAAGGCTCTCAGGTCATGTCAGTATTGGTTTACCCCCCACAATTACAGCATTATTGGGCATACCATTAATGAAATTGATGTCAGAACGCTATCCTGACATTCGTCTTGAAATGATAGAAACCCTATCTGGCAATCTGATACAAGCAATTAACTCACGTCAACTTGATCTCGCTATTATTTTTACCAATGAAGTAGACAGGCAATGGTCTATACAACCGTTAGTTCGAGAGCAAATGTATTTAATGGGGCGTAGAGAAATTTTAGAAAAACATCATCTTCATGACTGCCTCAAGAGCGGTGTGATTCAGTCTCAATACATTGGTGATATTCCCTTAGTTCTACCTCGCCAAAGACATAGTTTGAGAAAATTCTTAGAACATAAGATTGGTGTAGTAAACGTTGCTTATGAGATTGATGGGTTACATTTACTCATGGATAGTCTGATTCACCTAGACCTTGTAAGTATTCGTCCCGGGAGTGCTTGTCTACAAGAATATAAACATAAATTACAGCTACTTAAAATCGTAGATCCAGAAATTGAACGTATCAATTATTTAGTGAGCATCGCCGAAGAACAATTATCACCTGCTGCGTTAGCCGCTAAATCAGCAATCAAAGCCTGTGTTAAAGCGCTTGTACAGAACAAAAGCTGGCCATGTTCTGAATTAATTTTCTAGAACATCATTAGTTTTTTTAAATACCTCATTAGATTTAGCCTATCACTCCTCGCTTTTATTTGGGTTTACATTCTTTATTGAGTCAAAGAGCTATTTCTAATTATTGAAATATTGATGGCATGTTCATCCTAAGCATAAAACATCTCTCTTTTACTCAAAAAATTATCTTTGATCTCAGCTAAGTTGAAACTAATTAACTAAGAATCAGATCAGATAAAACATAAGAATATAGAACAAGGAGGTTTCTAAATGCCAATATATAAACACCCAAGCTAATTTCCAACCTGTGTCAGATCTCACACCTATTTTTCTTGTGCTATTCCATAACAACAGCGCTATGTCATAAAGTCGCGCAGAAAATAGCATCTAAAACAAGAAATTCTTTATCCATCAACAATATGGTGCTCTAGTCATTTTCCATACTGTACTCAATTTAAGCGATCTAACATGAAAAAATCTCCATTCTTAACAATTGTTTGCTTAGTAAGTTTTAGCTTCAGTCCGATTGAAGTCTATGCAGATACACTCAAAGTAATTAGTTCTGGTGGGTTTTATTCTTCTATGGAAAAACTCATCCCTCTTTTTGAGGAAAAAACAGGTCATAGCATTGAGCTATCCTCAGGTTCATCTATGGGAGCCTCAAGTACATCTATCCCAAATCGGCTGGAGCGTGGTGAACAATTCGATGTTGTCATTCTAGCCTCACCTGAACTCAACAAACTAATAGACAAAGGTTATCTCAACTCAAGTACGCATGTAGATTTAGTCAACTCTAGCATTGGCATGGCGATACCTAAAGGCGCCAAAAAACCAGATATCAGTTCAGCTGAAAATTTTAAAAAAGCATTATTAGATGCACGACAAATTGGATATTCTGCAAGTGCGAGTGGTACACACCTTGAAAAGGATGTTTTCCCAAGTTTTCAGCCCGTAGAATATAAGGTAATTCGTGCTAAAGCCGAAAAGGTTATCGGTGATCGAGTTGCTAAACGCATTGCGGAAGGACAATTTGACATTGGTTTCCAACAAATCAGTGAAATCAAACCATTTACAGGTAAATATGGACAGGTTGAATTAGTAGGACCTATTCCTGCCCCCTATCAAAAAGTGACCATATTTTCTGCAGGTATCGGGAAAAACTCTAAAAATGAAGTATTGGCTAAGGAGTTAATTCAATTTGTGAAATCACCACAAGTGAAACACATTATCGATGATCAAGGTTTAGAGCAGATCAAGTGAAGTCTTATGATCTCAGACTAGATCAGGAAATAGCCCCATAAGGCACATAAAATCCCATCCTCATATAGATGGGATTTTACAAGTAGTTAGACTTTAATTTATATCAACAATATCAACAAATTGATAAATACGTCCATCTTTAGGATTTTCGAAGAGTAATTCCATATTTGGTCTTAAGATTTCCCCTTCAATTTCGATATGCTCTATACGCTTGAATAAAGGAATGTCTTGTTCATTCACTTTTTTAATAAACGCAACTGCAATATTTTCGGTTTCAAATTGGTCCTTCACTTTAATTTGTATATTATTCATTGAAACTCTTCCTTTTCTAAATTAGAAAAACATAACTGCACTAAATAAAAATGGTGTAATTACCACAAAAGGTATGGCAAAGTAAAAAAGTTACCGTAAAAGCAATTATGCATTGTAAAATTACATCAACATAAAAATGATGTACTAAGTTTTTGCTAGCAAAATATGACAAATATACAATAAGTTTGTCGATAAAAGCCTTGTAACCAAAAGTGTAAGAATGTTTTATAACGAGATAAATCAATACTTTAAATAAAAAACTATATCGTACACTTTATGAAGATTTAGCTTAAAATCACATCCAAATGTTTAAATAACACTCAAATTTATACAGTTCGTTTTCATTTATTCAACATGATTGAATCTATGCTTGCTGTTATCCTAGAATTTGAATCAAGTAGACCTAAAGTACCTAATTCCTCTCTATTTGATCACTATCCTTTTCACAAGCTAAACATACTTCACAATAATACAAATACCCAATATTTATTCTAGAGAATATCAATGGTTTAAAAATCTCGATCAAAATCATACTTGATCGAGATTTTGTAGATATGCCATCAAACAGCATAAATCATATCATTCATGTGCATTTGGGCTTGGTTTACAAATATAGCCTTGAGCTTGATCTACTAGTCTAATATCACCATTAAAATGTGGATAATTTGGATAGCGGCACATTGGTTTTGAAACAATAGTAGTATAAGGCGGAGTAACCAACTGGTTTTTTAACACTAATGCATCTGCAGGTTTTTTATTGTGTACAACCCACTCATCCAGGGCTGCTAATAAATCGACTTGACCAGCAATACCACTTTCTGGTGCATTATTACTTGCTGCTCTGATACCATTTGAAGTATGTGGTAAGCCAGGTGCCACGTAAGCAACAAAAAACTGCTCTACAACCTCTTTGCCCATTTTATCGACCACCAGATCCCAATACTTCAACCCGGTTTGTGGACTTTGCGCTTTATCACTTAAATTTTCACGTAAAATAATTTTTCCGCCACGCTCATAAAATTGCGTAAGGTCAGGATTATAAGCATCAATTGCTTGTGAAACTTTTAAGACTCTGTCTTTAAAATCAGATGGGTTATAGTTTAACGTATTATAATTAGCGTCTTGCGCAATGAAGTAGCGTACATAACCACTACCAAAGTTGTATACACTAGACATGCCTGCTTTATAAGGGAAGCTCGGCGCCTGATTACCTGTAATCCACAACTCCCAATTGGCGTTAAGCCCTTCTCCACCATATAAAAAACCATCATAATGATTTTGGCCATCAGCCAATGTAAAATCAAATTGATACCCTTTATATGCAGCTTGTAACACTTTAAGCTGTGCAGCACTTAAACACTTAGTATGATCTGAAGTATTATCAGAACACAATAAGGCATCTAATGCTGGTTGAGCCTTAGTGATACAAGCTTGATAATTACTTACCACATAATCATCAATACCATCTAAACCATCACAAACTTTGACAATAGTCTCATGAATTAATTGAGTCTTCCCCCCCAACCAAGCATCAGGCTGACTTTGTAAAATACCTGTAAGCCAGTTTCCAAAAGTTTGTAATCCTGTCCAATTCATCACAGGATCAATTGCAACGATACCATCATAATCATCAGGAAAACGCTGTGCAGCTAGCATTGCCTCACGACCGCCCTCAGAGCCACCCATATAATAACTTTTTTCGGCATCTTTTTGATAATATTGCTTTACTATAGCTCGGGCCACATCGTGGGTCTTTTTATAAGCGGCATAAGCATGATTCATCAACGCTTCTTCATTTAGCGCAAATGCTTGAATATCTACCCCATCTTGAATTTGATGGCCAGAATCTGTGCCATAGGTAACATAACCCTGCATCAGTGGTAAAGGAACTTCAGGTCCAGCACCACGACTTGGATCTAGACCTGTAACAAGTGTTCCATTATACCCACTACCGCCATACTGCAACATTTTTTGATTCCAATTGATAGGTAAGTTTACCTGTACATTAATCAATGGTGCTTCGGGGTCAATAGGACTTATCGTAAGTAAAACCTGACAATAATTTGGTGTAGCTTTTTGAACACTTAACCCATCTTCACTCAAACTATCATCTTTGGCCAATTTGAATTCAGCCAGCTGTACAATAGCCTTCCCTGAAGCTAATCCAATTTTATTGGCACTGACTTCAAAGTTTTGCAAGGCTGAACAACGAGATTGAGCTTGGCTTAATTCAGTATATTGCTGATCGGAATCAGAAGAATTGCATCCTGCAATAAGCGTCCCTAGCATCAATGGTAATATGAGTTTCTTCATTATTTAATATGTCCCTTTTCCAGAAGGAATAGTTTTATTGTAGAAAACGGGTTCAAATATTTGACCCGCTTTTAGAGCATCCCACCCTCTTCATACTGATTAACTGGATCCAAAAAATAAACATTTTTTTATAAAAAATAAAATTAAAAAAAATATACAATAAAATTAAATTACTTAAAAAACAGAAAACCATCAATACAAGATTAACCCCCACAACAATGGATCCATAACATAAAGTGTAAATGGCATTGATAAACAATAAATGGTTGTCCCTATCTTTATTTAAACAGCATAGATCGTATTTGTTTGCTCATCTTATCTATTGCACAAGCTGACAAAGCAATTTTCCTTTTGCTGTTTATTTCCTCAGCTAAACAAGGAATCTTTTTTGTGAATCCAATCCAATTTGTTAAGATGTCAAACATGAGAAAATGACCTCATTTCTCATACTCTTTTGAAGAATTTTTTGACATAAAAGAGGTACACTAAAACGTATACTTTTTTGTTGTTTTCTATCATAGATACATAAAAGTTATTCAGGTTGATTAGAGACCAAGAATTTCACCGCCATAATTTACGCTTTACTTTTAAGGATTTAATACGCATGAATAGTGACACAGTTATAGCTGATCTTTCATCTCACACACCGATGATGCAGCAATACCTCAAGGTCAAGATGGAATATTCACATGCGTTATTGTTTTATCGTATGGGTGACTTTTATGAATTATTTTTCGAAGATGCCCATCTAGCCGCCAAACTTTTAGGTATCACGCTAACCCATCGTGGGAAAGCCAATGGTCAACCTATTCCAATGGCTGGTGTGCCTTATCACTCAGCAGAAGGTTATCTAGCACGTTTAGTTAAAGCTGGTCGTACTGTTGCGATTTGTGAACAGGTTGGTGAGGTTACAGGTAAAGGTCCTGTTGAACGCAAAGTCGTACGTGTTCTAACACCTGGTACACTCACTGACGACGCCTTGCTCGGAAGCTACCAATCTTCAAATCTTGTCGCGCTTTGCATCCAACAAAATCAAATCGGGATCGCTTTACTTGATCTCAGTGCCAGTATCTTTAAAGTACAACAACAAGACTATAAACCTGAACAACTCGCAATTGAGTTGGCTCGTTTAATGCCAAGCGAAATCTTGATTGATGAGGATTTAATTGATCAAAACATTATTGAACATATTAAGAAGAACCTCGATTGCTCTGTCACCAAACGCCCCAATGTTGATTTCAATCTCAATAATGCCCAAAAAACTTTGTGTGATCAGTTCGCAGTTTCAACCTTGTCAGGATTTGGTTTAGACTCATTGCCTCTTGCCAAAGCTGCCGCTGCTGCATTGATTCACTATGCAAAAGAAACTCAAAAAACAGCATTACCTCATATTCGTTCGATTCAAATTGAGCAAAGTACCGATTTTATTGCACTCGACCCAATTACACGCCGCAATTTAGAAATTATCGAACCGTTATTTGAACATGGAACCTCATTATTCCAATTGATTAATGACTGCCAAACAGCTATGGGTGGACGTTTACTCAGTCGTACACTCATGCAACCTATTCGTGATACTGCAATTCTCGACGCACGACTGGATGCAACCGAACAATTGCTCAAAGGCTATCATGAATCCCCAGTCCGTTTAGTATTGAAAGAGATTGGAGATATTGAACGTGTGCTCAGTCGTGTTGCGTTAGGTAGTGCACGCCCTAGAGATTTAGTACAGCTTCGTCAAGCTTGCGCACAGATTCCATTTTTACGCCATGCTTTAGCACCTGTTTTAAAAATACAGCAATCTAAGTTACTTCTTCAGCTTGATCAAGAACTTGGAGACTTCAAAAACCTACATGAACACTTGATGGCTGCGATTGTAGAAAGCCCACCTGTATTACTACGTGATGGCAATGTAATTGCAGAAGGTTATGATGATGAACTGGATGAATTACGTAAAATCCGTGATCACGCAGGACAATTCCTCATTGATTTAGAAATTAAAGAGCGTGAACGCACAGGTATTAATACGCTAAAAATCGGCTACAATCGTGTGAGTGGCTACTATATCGAACTCAGCCGAGCTCAAGCAGAACAAGCACCTGCTGACTATATTCGTCGTCAAACATTAAAAAATGCTGAACGCTATATCACACCAGAACTAAAAAGCTTTGAAGATAAAGTTTTATCGAGTGAATCACGTGCCCTCGCCCGTGAAAAGCTTTTATTCGAATCGTTATTGGATGAACTGCGCCAAAATATTGCCCAATTACAAATGATGAGTGCAGCGATTGCTTATATTGATGTATTGGCTAATTTCGCCCACCAAGCAAGATTAAATAATTGGGCAAGACCAGAATTTACACCTGAAACTTGCATTAAGATTCACGCAGGACGCCATCCTGTTGTCGAGGCTCTTAACAAAGCACCATTTACACCAAATGATACCTTTCTTGATCCTCAACATCGCATGGCGATTATCACAGGGCCAAATATGGGAGGTAAATCAACCTTCATGCGTCAAACGGCGTTAATTAGTCTTTTGGCATATTGTGGAAGCTACGTTCCTGCTAAATCAGCAAAATTAGGTTCAATTGATCGAATTTTTACCCGTATTGGCTCAGCCGATGATTTATCGACAGGTAAATCGACCTTCATGGTTGAAATGACTGAAACATCACAAATTTTACATCATGCGACCAGCCAATCTTTGGTACTCATGGATGAAGTTGGACGCGGAACCAGTACCTATGATGGACTATCTTTAGCTTGGGCCTGTGTACTCGATCTAACTAAACGCGTGAAATGTTTATGTCTATTTGCCACCCACTATTTTGAACTGACCGAACTAAGTAGTGAAACAGGTATTGATAACTACCACGTCACTGCACAAGAGTTAAATGGCAATCTCATTCTCCTTCACAAAGTCCAGCAAGGACCAGCGAGTCAAAGTCATGGCTTACAGGTCGCAAAACTGGCGGGCATTCCAGCAAATGTCATTAAAGAGGCACAAAAGCGATTAAAAATCTTGGAAAAACAGCAACACCAACATTTGCAAAATACAGTTCAAAATGATTTGTTTAGCTCAATCGAACATGAGATAGAAACTCAAGTGGTTGAAAAAATTGTTGAGGTTGAAGTAGCCTCGCCTGCATTAGCACTATTACATCAAATCGATGTTGACGATCTCACACCTCGTCAGGCACTTGAACAACTTTATTCGTTAAAAGCTGCCCTCAAATCCTAAACAGCAAGCTCTCAGAACAAGACCGCAATGCTTGTCTGAGAGCTTTTTCAAATAAGGTAATTCCCTTATATGATCTATAAAATAGACGAAGACATCAATCGAAGGAACAAATGCTTAATATTGTACTTAGAGAACTTCACACTTCAGAAATCGATTTAATTTGGCAGCAGATTAGCCGCCGTGAATTGATCACTCAAATGTACGTTCAACAGGGGCAAGATTTAGGTTTAATTGATTGTTTTTATGATGTTGAAAATTGGGATGCTTATCATCTAGAAAATGATCCACCATTATTAAAACAAATCGGCCAACAAGGTGGATTATGTATCGGAGCATTTAACTCAGATCACCAGTTAGTTGGCGTACAAGTTGTTTCCAACCAAACGATCGTAGACTATCCAGACGCAAAATTATTGCAATATTTTTATGTCGATGCAGATCACCAAGGTCAAGGAGTTGGAGCACAATTGATGTATTCTGCTATAGCGTCAGCGAAACGATTGGATGCAAAACAACTCTATATTTCAGCAACACCAAGCAAACGTACTGTGGACTTTTACCTCAGACATGGTGCCAAATTATTAACACAAGCTGATCATCATTTATGGGAGTTAGAACCAGAAGATATTCACCTTATTTATTCAATATAAGCATTGATCAAAAATATCCTCTCTTGGCCTTTAAAGCAAAAGATAAACCAATTCATCATCAATACTTCTGTATATTATGCCTTTAAAATCAACACACCCCTACAACATATTTAAATTTATCAATTAGTTACCATATTTTTCACATGTATAAATAAACAATATCAATAAAAGCAATTGTTTGTTCCCCCTATTTTTGCCTACAATAGCCTATTCCAAACAAAAACCGTATTTTTAGGTAGCTGTCGCCATGACCTTTGTTGTCACTGAAAATTGTATTAAATGTAAATATCAAGATTGTGTTGAAGTTTGTCCTGTAGACTGTTTCTATGAAGGTCCAAACTTCCTTGTTATCAATCCAGATGAATGTATTGACTGTGCGTTATGTGAACCAGAATGTCCAGCAAATGCGATTTTCTCTGAAGATGAATTACCTGAAGGTCAAGAAGTCTTTATCGAGCTGAATGCTGAGTTATCTGAAAAATGGGCTGGCAACAACATTACTCAAATCGGCGAACAACCTGCTGATCGTGAAGAATGGAATGGCAAACCAAATAAATTGCAATATCTCGAAAAATAATTTAAAAAAAGGCCAGTTAATCTGGTCTTTTTTAATACTGGAATCACACATTTCTTTGCAATTGATCCATTATATGTGGGCTATTTTGCATTAAAATAATAAGCTTATAGATTGTGAATTACCGTTTATGTTGCAAAAAAGATTACAGGGCTTTTTATCATTCTTTATCGTCCCTGTGATGATGGTCGGTTGTGTGAGTTCAAAAACACAAGTAAATCAAGGTAAAAGAATTTATATTCCTCAGGAGCAGGTCACTCTAACACGTCCAGTTCCAGATAAAACCGAACCCACCTCTTATCGTCAATGGCTAGGACAAGGCGATAATTACGCACGTGTTCGCGAATACGAACAATATCTAGCTCGCAATCAAGTCGCACATATTATTCCAAGCTTTGAGTTATTACGTACCGCACGTGATTGGCAAAAGTGTGGTCGTTCTGAATACGCTGTTCCAAATCGTGAATTATGGGGCAACTCACTCTCTACATTACGTGTTTTTAAATACCTTATCTCAGCAAAAATCCTCACGGATTTTGAGGTGACTTCCGTGTATCGTGACCTCCCCTTAAATGAATGTGCTGGTGGAGCAAGTTCTTCACGACATTTATTTAATTCTGCAATCGATTTCCGCATAGGCCCTCAATATCCTCAACCACAGGATTATGCTTATATTGAACAAACGAAATTTAAGCTCTGTCAGTTTTGGGCACAACATGGTCAAAGTCTGAATCTCGGTATTGGACTCTATCGCTCAGGTCAAATCCATATCGATACACAAGGATATCGAACATGGGGACCTGATCTGAGTCGGAATAGCTCAATGTGTAATCTTTAACATCAGACCCAAAATTCAAAGAGATCATCTGATCTCTTTTTTCTTGCTGATTACAATGAATAATTCAGCAATCAAATTGCACTCTGAAGATAAATGTTTAAAATGCAGTTAACAGATTCAAAGGTAACATTGATTATGCAACAGTTGTGGACTGACATTGATGACTATATCAATTCGCATTTAATTCCCACAAATCCAAAACTTCAACACGCATTAGATAATACGGATACACAAGGATTCTCTAATCATTTGGCTGTTGCACCTAATCAAGGTATGTTTTTACAAATGTTGATTCAAATGAATCAGTGTAAACGGGTGTTAGAACTTGGGACTTTTGCGGCATATAGTACGATTTGGTTAGCGAAAGCTTTACCTAAAGATGGTTATTTATTAACAGTTGAAGGTCGAGACACTCATGTAATTATTGCGCAAGAAAATATCGATTTTGCCAATATGCCTACCAATATCGAGCTTAAAAAAGGGCGCGGCGCTGATGTGATGAATCAACTCATCGCTGAGAATAGTGAACCTTTTGACCTCATTTTTATCGATGCAGATAAACAAAGCTATCCTGAATATTTAGAACTTAGCTTACAGTTAGCCCATTCAGGTACGATACTTGTTCTCGATAATGTGATTCGTGCCGGTGACATCTTGGATGAAAACAATAAAAAACCAAGTATTGAAGGTATTCGTGGAACCTTTTCCGCACTCAAAAATCACCCGAAACTTTTATCATGTACAGCATTACAAACAGTTGGCTCTAAAGGGCATGATGGCTTTGCTATTGCTATCGTAAAATAGAGATTAAAAAACAACCTATTTAATTTAATTATTAAATATCAACAAATTATCTTTATCCAAAGTGCTTTTCCATATAGTTATCCACAGTATTTGCGGATAACTATATGGAGTAAAATGAATCACTTAGCGACAAGTAAGGGAACATTAGCATTACGGAAAATCGTTGTCGTAATACTACCCAAGAAAAACTGATGGATTTTACTATGGCTAAACGCACCTAATACGATTAACTGTATGTTATGTTCTCGTTGATATTCCAAAATATTTTGAGCAACATCGCCATAACGATAGATTGACATAACTTCTAAACCTGCATCAGTTAAGTATTTCTCAGGCTCAACCAACATTTCAGGATGATCACCGACATAGAGCAAATGACATTGCAGTTTTTTTAATAAATCACTCTGTGCAATGCGTTGCAACATTTTTTGGCAAGTTGGTGAATATTCATAAGCAAAAATGAAGCGTCTTGGGGGTTCAAAATGTTCACCCACCGTGATCACGGTACAATTTGCACCTCGGATAAAATTTTCAACATTGCTTCCGATCGGTTTATTCTTCTCAGCCGCACGTTCCCCAACACGCCCAATAATTACAACATCATTTTCATTCAGTAGGTTAAAGCTTTGTTCAAGGAAATCCCCCTTTTCTTGAATCTTACTACTGGTTATACCATACTGTTTTTCAATCAAATCAGAAATATGATTCAGTAAGTTATTACTATAATCCAGCGCTAATTCGCTTTGTTTCTGCTCTAATTCAGCCAGCTCTTTGAGCAGCATTGCGTTGCTCTCAAAACCAATAACACCGCTGATTTCACCTAAATGATAGCTTGCAGGATAATAATCCAAGATTTGCAACAGCACTAATTCCCTTTGCGTTTGCTTCGCAACCCATACCGCGGCCTCAGCAACAGCATCGATACAGGGTGAAGAATCAATACATGCAATTACGCGCTTCATGTTCGCCTCTCTTTAGGTTTAGCACCTTAGGTCTTTTACTTATTTTTAACTTAACACAGAAAAAAGCATGATGGGTTAAATTTATGTATCGAATCTCACAAGATTTTTAATGCTTTTTATTCAGTCCGATAGCGAATTAATTTCGCTGGATTCCCTGCCATAATCGCAAAATCAGCAACATCTTTAGTGACCATGCTATTCATTCCAATCACCGCATGATGACCTATTTTTATTCCATCTTTAATTCCAACGTGTGCACCCAACCATACATCTCGACCAACCTCAATTCCCTTCGACGTAACCGGTTGCTGATAAATGGCTCGATCCATTTCCATACCGTGATCAAATGCATATAAATGACTATAAGCTGCGATTCTAACTTGATCATGTAATTTAATTCCGGCACGCCCCCCATCCAAGATACAGTGGTGATTGATCGCCACTTCATTACCGATCTCTAATGGACCATGTAGAGTACAATCTGCCGCAATAAAAGTATTATCACCGATACTGATTTTCCTTCCTGGTTCAGCAAAAATATGAGCTAAAGGGGAAATAAAACAGTTCTTCCCGATTTCAACCGTTTCCATCTCCATCAAATAAGCTTGATATTCAGCTTGCCATACCTCAGCCCATTCACGATGCTTTGGTTTCAATGACCAATACAACCAAGGCATATAATTTAAGCGTTGCTTATGTTGCTCTCTATATTTTAGTAAAGGATCATTCATCACGTTGTTCTTCTATTATTTTTAATTGCTCACGTCCACGCGTAATATCCTGAAGCTTACTTTTTAAAGCATCAATTTGATGAATCTGCAAACGTGCTTCAACCAATACACCCGTTTCATTATAACTTTCCTGATAGTCAATCTGTTGTTGCGTTAATTCATATTGAAGGATTGCCCATTCATTAAACCAACAAGAAAATCGAATCTGCTTTTTCTGAATCAGCTCAATTTTTTCGGCTAGCATCAAGCATTGACCAGCACAACCGCCATAAGCACGAACTAACCCTCCCGTACCGAGTTTAATACCACCATACCAGCGATTTACCAATACGATCACATTGGTCAAATCGTTTCCTTCAATCGTCGCAAGAATTGGCCGTCCCGCTGTACCAGAAGGTTCTCCATCATCATTGAATCGAACATTGTGCCCGATCTTCCATGCCCAACATTGATGCGTCGTAGACAGATCCTTATTTTCTTCCAAAAATTTTTTAACTTGCTGCTCATTTTCAACAATTGCAGCAATCGCTTGAAAACGACTTTTTTTAATTTCTTCTTCAAAAGTTACCGAAGAGGCAATGGTGAAAGGCATAAAACTAAGATACAAACTTAAAATGTGATTATAACTGCTTCTACTGCAAATAAAAAACCTCGCCTAAGCGAGGTTTTAGATACAAAAAGAAGATTAACGTTCACGTAATGCTTCTTTCGCTTTATTAAATGGTTTCAACAGATAATCCAATACCGTTTTTTGCCCAGTACGAATATCAACGGTAGCAACCATACCTGGTGTGATACTAAATTCTTTACCTGCTTTATTATATAAACGATCAGAATCGGTACGAATATAAACGCGATAGTAGAATTGGTCTTGTTTCACTTCATCACGTATTGTATCTGGTGAGATTACCGTTACTTTACCTTCTAGACCACCATAAATGGCATAATCATAAGCTGTAATTTTAACCAAGGCCTCTTGGTTAGGACGAATAAAGGCAATATCTCGAGGGGAAATACGAGCTTCAATCAGCAACTTATCTTCTAAAGGAACAATGGTCATTAACTTACCATTTTGTGGTACGACTCCACCTAAAGTAGTCACATCAATTTCTTTTACAATACCGCGAACAGGTGCTCTAAAAACTGCACGCTGCAAGCTATCGGTTCGACCTTTGACAACTTGTTGCTGTGTTTGAATATCAGTATTGGCTTTTGATAGCTCCTCTCGTGCTTTCACATAGTATTGGTTTCGAATGTCATTAATTCTATTCTGTAAGTCATTGGCTTCACGTCTTAATCGAAGTACTTCAACTTCACTTGCTGCACCTTTAGCCACTAGTGGTTCTGTCATTGCCAACTCTTGCTGTACCAATTTCAGCGCTTGTTGATTACCAGAAATAGATTCTTCTAAATTTGCACGACGTGAATAATAAAGTGCTGTTTCCTCTTTCACCAGTTTTGGTTCTTTTAGCACCTCTTCTGGGAAAGTGAGTGCTGTACCGTTCACTTCTGCACGTAAACGTGCTGCTGTTGCCATAGCTGACATAAGCAAAGACTGTGATTCACCAACATTTGAAGCAAAACGAGTTGGATCTAACTGCGCTAAGATTTGTCCACTTTCAACAATATCCCCTTCCTTAACATCAAGTTTAGTTAAAATCCCTCCTTCAAGTGACTGAATAATCTGCTCTTTTGAAGATGGAATAACTTTACCTGTACCTGTAGAGACTTCTTCTAAACTAAATAGCCATGCCCAAACGAGCAGTACCACTAAACCAATCCCAATTAACCATACAATGATAGATGAACTCGGTAATTTTGGTTCTTTATAAGTCACATTCATGGGACGACTGCTAGTTTGTTCTTGATCACTCATGAATTTTCCTCTTTACACTGTTTTTTGTTTTACAGCTGATTGTTGTAATACTTTATCTGCTGGCCCATCCATGACGATTTTCCCATCATTCATGACAATAATACGGTCAACTAACTCCAGTACCGCACGTCGATGCGTTGCAACAATTAAAGTACGGTAACCCAACCAGCTTCTTAAATGATCAATCAATTGTTTTTCTGCGACATCATCAATCGCTGCTGTCGGTTCATCCAGTAATAAAATATTCGGCTGGCGAATAAGCAAACGTGCCAATAATAATGCTTGTCGTTGTCCGCCTGAAAAACCAACTCCACCTTCTAAAACTAAATGGTCCAATCCTTCTTTCTTTTCATGCACAAAACTTAATGCGCCTGTAACTTTTAGAGCTTTTAAAATATCCTCATCACGTGCTAATGGAGCACCCAAGGTCAGGTTTTCACGGATCGTACCGTAGAATAAATGCGCATTTTGATTTAATAATCCCATATCACGACGCACATCAGCAGGATCAATCAAGCTAATATCTAACTCATCAAGATGTACTGAACCTGAGTTTGGCATCTGCATCGCAGACAAGATTTGCAATAAAGTCGACTTACCGGCACCATTTCGACCCAAGATCGCAATACGCTCACCTGCACGAATTTTTAAATGCTGGATCATTAAACTTGGTCGAGGATCATCCTCGCCATATTGGAACACTACATTTTTAAGTTCGTAGTCACCGTGTAATACTTCTTTATGTACAAGATGCGCATGATCTGCCTGATCTACTGGACGCTGCATCAACTCATCCAAACTTTGTTTAGCAACTTTAGCTTGCTGCAAACGTCCCAATATGCCTGTAATTTGAGAAATAGGTGCCAACATACGCGATGACAAAATAGAACATGCGACCAATGCACCTGTGGTCATTTCACCTTCCATTACCGCGAAACATCCAACGAGAACCACAATCGCATAGGTAAGCCCTTGCAGTTTTTGTGTCCACGCCGTAAGAACCCCTACAATTTTACGTTGCTGCATACTAATATCTGCAGAAACTTCATTCATATGATTCCATTGATTTTGGAAACGAGATTCAGCACGTAACAGTTTAATATCTTCAATTCCCTGTACGGCCTCAACTAAAATTGCGTTACGAATTGAAGATTCACGCATACCTTCTTGTGCAAGTTTTGCTAGTTTTTTCTGCACTAAGATCCCAGGTAAAATCATTAAAGGAACAATCGCCAGCATCACCCAGAATAAGTTTCCACCAATGATTGCGAAGATAAATAAGAATAAGAAAAAGAATGGAAGATCAGCGATTGCACCCAAAGTTGTTGAAGTCACTAACTCGCGGACGCCCTCTAACTCTCGAATTTGGGAAATAAAGGTACCCGTGGATTTAGAACGTTCACTATTTTTGATTCTAAGTGCATGACCAAAGACACGATCCGATATCCGCAGATCTGCACGCTTCCCAATAATATCAGAGATATACACCCGTGAAATACGAAGTACAAACTCAAAAATCGCTGCAATCAACACACCACCAGCCAATACCCAAAGTGTTGGTATCGACTGGGATGGAACCACACGGTCATAAACTTGCATCGAAAACACGATCGTAGCTAAAGCTAATACGTTCGCAATCATGGACGCAAACATAATATCGATATAGCGTTTCCAATCACTTAAAACAATTGACCAAAACCAACTGGGCTCATATGGCTTAATATATTCATCAATACGGGCATCTGGAACTGATTTTTCTGGTCGTAAAATAAATACATTTTTAACAATATGTTTTAATGCACCTACTGCAAACTTTTGTGCTAATCCTTGATCACCACTCAGTTGAATACTGACATGCCCTGAGCCATCTGCTTTGTCAATTACACCAACTTGACCATCTGCTAACTCAACCAGAATTGGCAAACGCCAAGGGTTGATAACATCATTGCTAAACTTTACCCGTCGAATACTTAAACCAACTTGGCGACCAATCAAAGTCAAAACTTCATCAAGATTTTGATTTTGATTCCAATCCAATTGCAAACGAACACGCTCTTCTGATGGTTCAATTCGATAGTGCTTCGCAATGGTTAATATCGCCTGTAACCAAGGTTGGTAATCTATTTTTGTCATCATGGTTGCACCTCAAAACCTTGAATTTTTATATTATTCAGGTCATAGGCTTGGCGAGAACGGCCAGTGGCGGCAATATATTGGGCGATGCTGCTATAAATATCATAACGAGCCATTTCTACTTCTGAATTTGCGCTATGAATAGCTTGTTCAGCATTTAATAAATCGACAAGTGTACGAGTTCCCAGTTTATATTGTTCTTGATAAAGCTCTTTAGTCCGTACAGTCGTAGCTTGTTGTCCAGCTAAGACTTGCATTTGACGTTGCTTATTTTCAATTTGTTCTCGACTGGTTCTGATCTGATCCAATACTCTTAAATATACCGCATTTACTTGTGCTTTGGCTGCTTCCTCTGCAAAACTTGCAGCACGTAGTCTCGAAGTAGTGGCACCGCCTTGATAGAATTGGCTACTTGCCTCCAACATAATTGCACTATCAAAACCACCTCTCTTATCGTTATTCGGATTTCGTCCATGCAATGCTTGGCTGACCTCGCCCTTCACTGATAACGTTGGATAATTACTGACTTGAGTTTGTTTCTTTTGATTTTTTGCAACTTCAATACTTGCTTGAGCAGCAATCATTTGTGGAATCGTATTAAATGCAGGCTCTACATATAAATCTGATTGCTTAATAAAATCATCTGTAATTGCCCATTGCACATTACGCGCATCAAAACCTAACAAAGTATACAAGTGCTGTTGATATTGACTAAGTAACGATTGTTGTGCAATCAATGCTGACTGAGCTGATTGCACATAAGATTGGGCTTGTACAGGATCAGCCTGGCTACTAATACCCGCATTGGCACGTAAATTTGCCATTTCTTGAATACGTTTAATCCCAGCAATCTGCTGATTTGCAATCCTAATCAGTTTCTGTTGACGTTGAATATTAATAATGGTCTGTGCAACATCTAATGAAATATCATCAACTTTGACCAATACATTAGCCTGCTCCAGCATAAGCTTTGCTTCTTCTGTAGAAACGCCAGATTTGACTTTACCAAAGTCATATAACATCTGGGTCGCATTCAAAGCTAATATTTGCCGACCTCTTTCACCTTTTCGAGTCAAATCACCCGTATTCACACCACCAGATATTTGGGGATAGTAGCCAGCTTTGGCGACGTCAATATTTGCATTTTGAGCAGCAAGCGTTGCCAACGTTTGTGAAATTTCAGGATTACGCTGCACTGCAATTTGTATTGCATCTTTTAACGTTCTGTTTTGATTCTGCCATACGGCTGCAGGTGCCGATGTCTCAATTGGACGTCCAGATCCAACGACGGGCAATTCAGCCACAGTCGAGTTAACAGAGAAGTTACTCAACTTCTGCATATTCGCCGTTTTAAACTCATCATTACTCTTAGGTGAAAACAATTGAGATAAATTGTTTTTTAAAGAATGGTACTGTTCACTCGGTGTAGAGGCATGCGTAACTGACATAGACAAAGTTGCTATACAAAATAGCCACTTAATATCCATACATGTTTTACGTGTTCCCTCATCTATATCTTTATTAATACTCATATTCTTTTCATGTAATTATCGCCTAAAGCATCCTCATTCTACTCTTATTTTTGTAGAAAACACCACGTTTTAGATGCAAATTCAGCCAGTTATAAATGTTTATTTTTTGTAAATTAGTTCACACTTTTATAGATCATGTTTTTATAAAAAAAGAACCTAATCGGTTCTTTTTTAAAGTTACAACAATTTTACTCAGACCATAAAATCGTCGCCCAGATAAACTTTACGTACTTGTTCATTATCCAAGATTTCTTGCGGGGTTCCTTCGGCAATCACAGCCCCCTCACTGACAATATAAGCTTTCTCACAAATCGCCAACGTTTCACGGACATTATGATCAGTGATTAATACACCAATCCCTCTATCTTTAAGGGTTTGAATAATATCTTTAATATCGCCAACAGAAATCGGATCTACACCTGCAAATGGTTCATCCAATAGCATAAATTTCGGATCAGCAGCCAATGCGCGCGCAATTTCAGCACGGCGGCGTTCACCACCTGACACACTCATACCTAATGAATCTTTAATATGATTAATTTTAAAATCATTTAAAAGCTCATTTAAACGTTGCTGGCGTTGCTGCTTGTTTAAATCTTTCCGTGTTTCCAAAATTGCCATAATATTTTCGGCAATCGTGAGCTTTCTAAAGATTGAAGCTTCCTGTGGCAAATAACCAATTCCCTTACGAGCACGTTCATGCATTGCAAGATCGGATAAATCAAGATCATCTAAATGAATCTCACCTTTATCCATACGAACAAGCCCTACAACCATATAAAAGCTTGTCGTCTTGCCTGCACCATTCGGACCTAATAAGCCCACAATTTGCCCACTTTGCATGGTAAAAGAAACATCTTTAACCACCCAGCGTTTGCTATAGTTTTTTGCTAAATGCTTAATACATAAGGTTTGTGGTTGTTGCAACGATTGTTCCATTAATCACGCGCCCCTGGAAAACTTTTTGAACTTGATGGAGGGATAATAATTTGTACTCGATTAGAGGACGACCCTTGAGCTTCAACATCACCTTTATTCATACTGTATTTCAGGCTATCACCACGAATACTTGAGCCATCCTGATACAAGTAGGCGCGACCTGTCAAAGTAAGAATACCTGTATCAGCATTATAAACAATTTGTTGAGCCTCACCTCGGGCTAAACCCCGATTTGAATCAATTTGCTGTTGAAACTTTGCTGGTTGTCCTTTGGCAGTAATGGTCTGGATTTCTCTCTTGCTATTTAAAGTCGCAACAATCGAATCCGCTTGTAACTTCATCGTTCCCTGTTCAATCACGACATTACCTGTATACGTGGTAATACCTGTTTTATCATTATAAGTTGCGCGATCTGCAACCAACGTCAATTGTTGATTACGATCTGAAGGCAAAGCAAAACTTGATGCAGAAGACAAAGCAATGACTGCTATGCATGTGAATTGCTTTAAGAAAGTAAAACGATCATTTAAATTAAGAGTTTGGCGCATACTTTCCTCGAACTTTAAAAAACTCATATTGACCATCATTCAAATTTGCCTTTAAACCTTGACTGACAAACTCAGATGATGGAGATTGAACAATGACCTGATGTTGTGTCTCTAATTCTCTAGTTTTTGGATAACCTGTAATTTCATCCGTACGAAACTCCATGTTACCTTGATCAGATAGATTAGTTACGATGACATCTCCTGCCAATACGATTTTACGGTTATCATCATAACCATTCGCCTGTCGAGCCGAAAAAGTCGCATCCGCTTTCCCTTGCTTGTACATAACTGCGCTCAGTTGATCAATCTGAGAGGTTTTTTGCTGCATATCTTGCTGTAATTGCTTAATTTCAGCACGAACATACAAGTTCCCTTGCTCATCTGTTTGAGTTAAATGAACACCATGTGCTGAATAAGTCATATTCTTAGCAGCATCGACATCTAACTTTTTCGCTTTACCGCTAAAGTAATAAAAACCGCCGCTGACACTCGCAACGGCTATAGCGATAACATATAAAACTTTGGTATCCATAAACAGGGTTACCTAACCTTGAGCATATGAACTCTATACTTGTATTAATGTGGCACAGCAAGATATTTTTCAAGCAGTTCTTGGTAAACGCCTTTTGCCGTCAATAACATATCGCATACTTCTCGTACCGCTCCACGACCACCCATCGCCTGAGTGACGAGGTGCGCACGACGACGTACTTCTTCATGGCCATTTGGCACTGTGACACACATACCAGAGATTGAAAATGCAGATAAATCAGGCCAATCATCTCCCATATATAAACAATCTTCAGGGAGAATATTAAACTGAGCACATGCCTCTCTAAGCGCAACACCTTTATCTTCACGACCTTGAAAAACTAAGTCAACACCGAGGTCAGACATTCGTTTTTCAACAATATTACTCTTACGACCAGTAATGATAATAACTCTCATACCAGCCTTCTGGACTAATTTCATCCCTAAACCATCACGAATATCGAATGATTTAATTTCATCACCTGAATTAGTCAATGTCACAAAGCCATCGCTTAAGATCCCATCCACATCTAGCACTAAGGCTTGTAAATGACGTGCTTGTTCTTGTAAAGCATACGATGCCATGGCTTAATTTACTCCAGCTTCAATAAGATCGTGCATACTAATAACACCAATCACTTTTTTAGCATCATCAACAACAACGAATTGGTTAATTTTCTTCTCATGCATTTTTTCCAAGGCTTCTACTGCACGAGCTTCTTGAGAAATTGTAAGTGGATTTTCCGTCATCACATCCGATACGGCAGCAGTCACATCAAAGCCCTGTTGTCGATCAATCATCCGACGTAAGTCACCATCAGTAAAAATACCTAACAAAATATCTTGATCATCTACGATGGTAGTCAAACCTAAACGTTTATCAGAAATTTCGTATAACACTTTATTCATCGGTGTGTCTGGTTTTACTTTTGGTAATTCAGCGCCTGTATGCATTAAATGCTTTACATGTAACAACAATCGTTTACCCAAAGCACCTGCAGGATGTGAACGTGCAAAATCATCAGCGGTAAAGCCACGAGCCTCTAGTAATGCAACAGCTAAGGCATCACCCAAGACCAATGTAGCCGTGGTACTTGAGGTCGGGGCCAAACCTAAAGGACAAGCCTCATCTGCCGCACCTAAAGTTAAGGCAACATCCGCATTTTGTGGCATTGGCCCTTTATCATCACGACTGATCGTAATTAAAGGTACACCTAGATGCTTGATCAATGGCATGAGCATCATAATTTCATCACTCTTTCCAGAGTTTGAAATCGCGATCAGTACATCACCACGTACCAACATACCAAGATCACCATGACCAGCTTCGCCTGGATGCATGAAAAATGATGGCGTACCTGTAGATGCGAATGTCGCTGCCATTTTACGTCCGATATGACCTGATTTTCCCATACCTGTGACAACGACACGCCCTGAACATTGCAATAGAATTTCACAAGCACGATCAAAACGTTCATCGACTTGAGTTGCAAGCACTTCGATTGCTTGTTGTTCAATACGCAAAGTTTCCAATGCACTTTTCTGAAAATTTATAGCTTGTGACATGTGAGTCTGACTCAAAGTAATACTCTATCCACTTGATGATGGATGATTTTAATCGAAAGAATTGTGGAGATTCTAGCACAACTGTAAGTTATACACGTTTCCAAATGTATAAGTTTTCAAGGAAAATGGAGAGACATCTTTTCTCAAAACGAACAATCGTAAAAGATCAATCTACTCCTCACCGTCAAACTAATCTTTTTTCTCTAGACAACTTTATGAAAAATGATGCATACGTTATGATGTAACGCTAATTTTGTAGAGTGTTTGAAAACCCTTATGCAACCTTTTGTTTTATATAACTCTGAGCAACGTAAAAAAGTTGAATTTGTCCCACGTAAAGAAGGTCAAATCGATATCTATGTCTGTGGTATGACCGTATACGATTACTGTCATATTGGACATGCTCGCGTTATGGTTGCATTTGACTACATTATACGTTTCTTACGTAGCCAAGGCTGGAAAGTACGTTATATTCGTAATATCACCGATATTGACGACAAAATCATTGCTCGTGCAAACGAAAATGGTGAAAGTATTCAACAACTCACCGCACGTTTCATTGATGCAATGAATGAAGATGCTGCAAACTTGGGCTGTGTCGCACCTGATGAAGCACCAAAAGCAACAGAATATATCGATCAAATGCAAAACATGATCAGCACTTTAGTAGATAAAGGTGCTGCCTACCCTGCAAGCAATGGCGATGTATATTTTGAAGTAAGTAAATTTGAAAAATATGGTCGTTTATCTGGCCGTAAACTTGAAGATATGCAAGCAGGTGCTTCAGAACGAGTTGACGTCGAAGTCGACAAAAAACACCCATTTGACTTTGTACTCTGGAAACACGCAAAGGAAAATGAACCTGCTTGGGCATCACCTTGGGGGAATGGTCGTCCAGGTTGGCATATTGAATGCTCTGCAATGTCTACATGCTGCTTAGGCAATCATTTTGATATTCATGGTGGCGGCTCAGATTTAATGTTCCCTCATCATGAAAATGAAATTGCACAAAGTGAAGCAACAACTGACGAACAATATGTAAACTATTGGATGCACGTTGGTTTTATCAACGTCGATGGTGAGAAAATGTCTAAATCATTAGGCAACTTCTTTACGATTCGTGATGTGATGGAAAAATTCCATCCTGAAGTAATCCGTTACTTTATTGTTTCGTCACATTACCGTAGCCCAGTCAATTTCTCTGACGTTGCATTAAAAGAAGCCAAAACTGCGTTAAGCCGTTTCTATCATTCATTTAAAGCCTATCAACAAGTATATGGTCAAAAAACGGTTGAAGCTTTAGAACAAAATTTTGTTGAACGCTTTAATAATGCAATGTGTGATGATTTCAACACTGCAGAAGCAATGGCTGTTCTATTTGAACTGAATAAAGAGCTAAATCGTGCTGTGAAAGAAGAACAAGCTGAACAAGCAACTGTTCTTTATTCAACTCTACGTCACTTAACCCATATTCTTGGTCTAGTTCAACATAATGTGGATGACTTCCTTAAATCAGACATTGGTCAAGATGCCCTTGCCCTTTCTGATGCAGATATTGAGGATTTGATTCAACAACGCGTAGACGCAAAAAAAGCAAAAGACTTTGCTAAAGCTGATGGTATTCGCCAAGCCTTATTAGATCAAGGGATTGTTTTAGAAGATACACGTCAAGGAACAATCTGGCGACGTGCTGATTAATTCAACACTTAGCATTATAGAGAGTTGACAGTTTTATGAAACTCTCTATAATGCGACCATATTGCGGGAATAGCTCAGTTGGTAGAGCATAACCTTGCCAAGGTTGGGGTCGCGAGTTCGAGTCTCGTTTCCCGCTCCAAAATTCAAAAAGCCCTAATCTATGGATTAGGGCTTTTTTTATTAGAAACGAATTAAAAAAATATTAACACTCGATCAAAGCGACCCAATTTAACAACAGCAATTTGAAAAATTAAAATATCGAATATTTACCAAAGGTTAAATAAACTTACATTCTCCAACTACCCTTTCACGTTAAAAGCCCATAACTTAGGACACGGGTATTTCTCGTTATAAGGTTCAATTTAAAATGAAAAAATCAATTATAGCTCTATCTCTCGCTTCTGTTTTCTTAGTTGCATGTAGCAAAAACGACAACACAAAAAATGAGGAGCAAACACCAGTTACTGCTGCTAGCGAAGCTATTGCAGTGGATAATGCACATACTGCAGAAAACTCTTTAGACTGGAATGGCACCTACAAAGGCATATTACCTTGCGCTGATTGTGAAGGGATAGAAACAGAGCTTGAGTTAAACTCAGATAAAACCTACGAATTGAAAGAAACCTATCTTGGTAAAGGCGATGGTAAGCCATTTGAAAGCAAAGGTAACTTTACATTCAATAGTGCTAACACCTCAATTATCGAACTAGATCAAGCAGGTGATGGTCGTAAATACTTCGTTGCAGAAGGTTATTTGAAAGCACTTGATATTGAGGGCAAAGAAATCACTGGCGATTTAGCTGATAAATACGAACTAAAGAAAGAAGCTGAATAACACTGAATATCCAGCCTTTCGACAAAATATTAAATTTCTTTTAACAACAAAAAAACCCTGCATAAGCAGGGTTTTTTTGAATCAATCAGAAGCGATTAGCCACCGAATTGGTTCATAGTGTTTTTGCTAGCATCACCAGCTTTAAGTGCATTTTCACCAGCAAAGATTTCTTTGTGATCATCACCGATGTCTGAACCAGCCATTGCTTGGTGTTTAACACATGCGATACCACCGCGGATTTCTTTACGTTGTACGCCAGCAACATAAGCCAACATACCTTCTTCACCGAAGTAACCTTTAGCAAGCTCATGAGTAGAAAGAGCTGCTGTGTGGTAAGTAGGAAGAGTGATCAAGTGATGGAATACACCTGCTTCACGTGCAGCATCAGCTTGGAAAGTACGGATCTTTTCATCAGCATCAGCAGCTAATTCAGAGTTGTCGTACTCAGCGCTCATCAATTTAGCACGGTCGTAAGCAGAAACGTCTTTACCTTCAGCAACCCAACGATCGTAAGCTTGTTGACGGAAGTTTAACGTCCAGTTGAACGATGGAGAGTTGTTATAAACAAGTTTTGCATTTGGAACTTGTTTTTTGATGTCGTTTACGAAACCAGCGATACCGGCAACGTCTGGAGTTGGAGTTTCGATCCAGATCATGTCAGCGCCGTTTTGTAAGCTAGTTACACAGTCAAGTACAACGCGGTCGTGTTGAGTACCTTCACGGAACTGGTATAAGCCAGAAGCTAAACGAGTTGGACGATGTAATTTGCCATCACGCTTGATCAAGATTTCGTCATCAGAAGCTTCAGAAATATCGATTTCTTTAGTGTCTAAGTAGCTGATGTATTGAGAAGCTAAGTCGCCTTTCTCTTTAGATACAGGGATCTTTTGAGTTAAGTCAGCGCCTTCAGAGTCAGTACGTGCAACGATAACACCTTCATCAACACCAAGCTCAAGGAACGCGTAGCGAACAGCATTGATTTTAGCTAAGAAGTCTTCGTGTGGAACAGTTACTTTACCAGCTTGGTGACCACATTGTTTAGCGTCAGAAACTTGGTTTTCGATTTGGATTGCACAAGCACCCGCTTCGATCATTTGTTTAGTTAACAAATAAGTCGCTTCTTCGTTACCAAAACCAGCATCGATATCAGCGATGATTGGCACAACGTGAGATTCGAAGTTATCGATTTGAGAAATGATTTCAGTAGCTTTAGCAGAATCACCAGCAGCTTCAGCTTTTTGTAAAGCACGGAATAAATCGTTTAATTCTTTCGCATCAGCTTGACGTAAGAATGTGTAGATTTCTGCGATTAGTTTAGGCACAGAAGTTTTTTCGTGCATAGATTGGTCAGGAAGCGGACCAAATTCTGAACGAAGAGCAGCAACCATCCAACCAGAAAGGTAGATGTAACGTTTGTTTGTAGTACCGAAGTATTTTTTGTTCGCAATCATTTTTTGTTGCGCAATGAAACCATGCCAGCAACCTAATGATTGAGTATATTTGCTATTATCAGCGTCGTATTCAGCCATATCTTTACGCATGATAGCAGCTGTATATTTAGCGATGTCTAAACCAGTATGGAAACGGTTTTGAACCATCATACGAGCAGCATCTTCTGGGCGAATCGCACCCCATGTGCCACCTAATTTTTCTTTAACGGCACGAACGTGCTCTAAAGCTGATTGATATGTCATGATATTTTCCTTTAAGGGATTGGCATCGATTGGACGCTGAAAATCATGCTTCTAATGTCGGCGAGATTTCGAGCAATGCATCAATATGAACACAGCTTAGTCTTTGCCAAGGGATTAATCCAATATTCTAGCTTAATTTTCGGTATTTTCTTAAAAAATATATGAGGAGGCATTTTTCAACACCCTAAAAAAATACAAAATAAACCATTGTTTTTAAATTAATTTCAAAAATACAAAATCATGGTTTTTTAGCTAAATTTTCGCTATATTTTTTTATTTCAAAAGATTCTTAGTACGATATCCAAGCGAATAATTATACAAAACATGCTGAATTGGTGCTGAGTTTCCCCTCCATTTCTATAATAAGACTGGACACAAATACATCACTCAAGATATCTGATGTCATCAGTATTCAGTCCAACTCCTTAAGTTATTTATCCTTTAAGATTTGGCTGTTGCTTTTTGTAGTATTAAGTTACACAAATGAGTTCAGATATGTCATAATTCATCACAATTCAAGGATTTTATTTTCGGTATTTTTTTTATGAATCTGGAGCGAGTCGATCTTAATTTATTAATTTATCTTGACGTACTTCTTCGTGAAAAAAATGTCACCCGTGCAGCTGAGCAGCTTGGTGTCACTCAGCCAGCTATGAGTAATATTTTACGTCGATTGCGTAATTTATTTAATGATCCTCTCTTGATTCGATCTTCTGAGGGAATGACACCAACAGAACGCGCACTGGAATTACAACCTCGTATTCGTGATGCACTTTCTGATCTCTCCATGATTCTTGAGCCTCGAACAGAGTTTCGCCCATATACGAGTAATCGCGTATTCCGCATCATGACATCCGATTATGCTGAGGCGACTTTAGTTCCGCGTTTAGTTAAAGCATTACGTTCAGAAGCACCAAACGTAGTACTCGACTTTTTAACCCCAAGTGATGTGTCCTATCGTGACATGGAACAAGGTAAAGTTGATTTAGCGATTAATCGCTTCAATGAAATTCCACAAAGTTTTCACCAAGTCTTGGTATGGCGTGATAGTTTTAGCTGTATTTTAAATGATAAGCACCCTGCCGTTCAGCACTTAAATCTTAAAAGTTATTTAGATGCACAACATATCTGGGTTTCAAAAACAGGTATGGGCGTTGGTTTTGGTGTCAATCCCGACAAACAAGCAGGTTTAGGTTGGATTGATCAAGCGCTAGAACGAATTGGGCAGCGTCGTAAGATTTCTGTCTTTACACGACATTATCAAATGCCTGCACTCTTAGCACAAAATGTAGATTTGATTGCAACCTTACCGACACGCATGGCCCAGCTTCAAACACAAAACCCAAGATTGGTTATAAAAGATCCTCCATTTTATATTCCTGAGTTTGAATTAAAAATGGCATGGTGTCCTTTACTTCATCATCATCCAGCTCATCGTTGGTTAAGACAGCTGATTTTATTTGTAGCTCGCCAAATGATTGAGGAAGAAAACCGAGAGTTTTTATTAAATAACTCTCAATTTTCACAGTACTAAAATTAACGATAAAAGATGAACAATGTCGAGTTAATCTAAAGATTAACTTGACAACTTTTTTATGTTAAAACATTAATATAATAATGATTCAAATTCAGGTGACGTGTGAGTCTCGTTCAAAATATCATTATCATCGCAATGCTGATTATTGCAGCTGGTTTTTTATCCCTCACTGAAATTGCACTTGCAGGTGCACGAAAAGTTAAACTTAAAATTTTAGCTGAATCAGGTGAACATCGCGCTCAAAAAGTACTAGATCTACAAGAGCAATCCGCAGACTTTTTTGCTGCCTCTCAAATTGGATTAAATGCGGTTGCTATTTTAGGTGGTATTTTAGGTGAAGCCGCTTTTCGTCCTTTTTTCGTAGATTTGATTGGTCGTTTTTATACAGGTGCATGGTTAGAAACCATAGGTTTTGCACTTTCTTTCACCTTTGTAACCTCACTATTTATTTTATTTGCCGACCTAATGCCAAAACGCTTGGCAATGATTGCTCCAGAAAAAATTGCAATTAGCGTGATTGACCCTATACAAATTTTCATCAAAATTTGTAAGCCTTTAGCTTGGGGTATTAATGCGATTGCGAACCTATTGTTTAGATTATTTAAAGTGAATACCACACGTGATGACAATATCACTTTCGATGATATCTCTGCTGTCATGGATGCAGGTGCTCAAGCAGGCGTTTTACAAAAGCAAGAACATCATTTCATTGAAAATGTATTTGAACTCGAAGAACGTACTGTACCCTCGAGTATGACCACACGTGAAAATGTTGTGTACTTTACACTCAAAGAAAATGAGAGCAGTATTCGCCAAAAATTAGCAGAATACCCTTATTCAAAATTTTTAGTATGTAATGAACACATTGATCAAGTCATTGGTTATGTTGATACTAAAGACATTCTTGTTCGTATTTTAAACAATCAATCCTTACTTCAGTTAAATGAATCAACGATTCGTAATGTTCTGATTATTCCAGATACACTCACTCTTTCTGAGCTACTTGATCGTTTCCGCTCGACTAAAGAAAAGTTTGCAGTCGTTATCAATGAATATGCATTGGTTGTGGGTGTTATTACGCTCAGCGATATCATGATTACCGTCATGGGTGATTGGGTTACACCTATGGAGGAAGACCAGCAAATTATTAAGCGCGATAACCATTCGTGGTTAATCGATGGAAGCACACCAATCGAAGATGTGAAACATGTCTTAGAGATAGAGGAGTTTCCCGAAAACGAGAACTATGAAACGATCGCAGGCTTTATTATGTACCGTCTTCGTAAAATCCCTCGCCCTGCAGATGCGGTCGAATATGCAGGCTTTAAATTTGAAGTCGTTGACATTGACCATTACAAAATTGACCAGCTGCTTGTCACGCAAATTCTCTCAAACCAAGAGAATGACAATCTCCCAATAAAAGAAGAATAATCATTTGCACAGCAAGCTTTCTCCAAGCTTGCTGTGTTATTGCATTACAAACCAAATCAAAATGACCAGTATCAGAAAAATCACAACAAAAACTTTTAATCCACTTCGACTACGCTGAGTTAATTGTTCCTGAATTCTAGTTTGTTCTTGGGGATGATCATTTAGATATTGATCAATAAGATCTTTGGATTCTTTTAACCCCAGTCCAGTTTGCTCACGAGTGATCTTAATCGCGTGTATTAATTGCCCATCGCGCAGCATTTGCAGCGCTTCTGGCGGAATTTTATGAGGTAAGTTCATAAAGTTAACAATCCTTGTTATTTTAAATGAATCACTTATCGTCGTATGTTAATTCCCGCCATATAGCGAGATTAACTCATCTAAAGTGGCTTGGTAATGAATCAATATATCTTCAGCCAAAATTTTATAAGCATTATCAAATTGAACCATTGGCCAGCCTTCTTTCCAAAATGGGAAAATATTATGCAAACCTTCGGTAACGATTGCGTCTTCTCGTGTGATTGCTTGTGCAATTTGAGCCAATACTTGTGCCGTTTCTGCTCCGTCAATTGCGAGATAATCAATACCACGTACTTTTAAAATTCGGATACGATCTTTCTTATAACGAATTTTTTTAGCCTGACCTGCATTTAAACCTAAAGCTAAAGTAACAGCTTCAACAAATTTTTCTTCAAAGCTTGTATTTAATGCAACCAAAGCCAGTTTGTGCGCTTCTTGGCGACCTGCTTTCCCCCCATTACGAATGATCTCTTTGGCTTCAACATCTAGCTCATCTTTTTTCATAGACTGTAAAATGTCTAAAATTTCGATATCGCTTAAAGATTCAGGAGATTGCTCAGTCATGGGAGTCCAAATACAAAAAATATGAATTGATATTGTCTCATAAAAGCAGCCTTAAAAGAAAATTAAAAGGCCAACTTCTTTCTAAAATAAATCCCTTACGTATTTGATCTATTTTATTAATTTCTTCATCGCCAACTGAATATCAAAAACAACAAAGCCCACCTACATGGTGAGCTCTGTTAAACCAACTAAATCAATTACAAACGCACCAACTCCACGATTTGGTCAGCAGCTTCTTCAGCAGTTTCAGCTGTAATGTCGGTATCCGTATCGTCAACAGTCGTAGTAATCACCACCACACCTGTTTCACGTAATAGATTAATTTGATCAGCAGTTAAATTTGCTTTAGCAATTGCCACGATACCTTGTTGGATTAGTAGGCTTTCTATAGCTTGAGCCTGCCCAATCAACTCTGCTGAAACGCCAATCACCGCAGGTTTTTGACCTAAACGCGCCGCACGATCTTCTGCAGTCACAGGATTGCTATGAGCCTTCCATTCAACAGCTGCCTCAACCATGCCTGCACCAACAGTGACGTTGCTTAAACGGTCAATAAAGATAAATGAACCTGTGTAACGACTGTCCTGATATTGGTCAAATACTACTGGCGCATCAAACTCAATTACAACGTCAGCAATTGCATTCAACTCAAGCTCTTCAACCTGACTATGCTCAAGTGTATTCACATTGACACGGAAGTTAATTTCCGTAACTTTCGCCGGAACAGTTTGAGTGCCGATTTTGACGTTGTAAAGCTTACCTTTAACCAAAGGATGCTCAGTCATCCAAACCACTGATGCACGAACACTACGAGAAATTAACGGTTGCTCACCCGTACGGACCAATACATTACCGCGTGAAATATCAATTTCATCATTTAATGTTAAGGTAACAGCTTGACCAGCGCCTGCTTTTTCAAGATTGCCATCAAAAGTCACAATCTCTTTAACTGTTGATTTCTTCCCTGATGGAAGTGCAACAATTTCATCACCAACATTAATCTCACCCAGTGCGATCGTGCCGGCAAAACCACGGAAATCAAGATTTGGACGATTCACATATTGAACAGGGAAACGGAATTCATGTTTATTGGATTCACGTTTGATTTCCACTGACTCAAGAATATCCATTAGCGTTTGCCCTTTATACCAAGGCGTATTTGCAGATGGATTTACAACGTTATCGCCATTCAGGGCAGAGATAGGAACGAATACAATATTTTCTGGACGGCGATTACCTAGCTGGCTCACAAAGGCATCGTATTCAACCTGAATTTCATTAAAGCGTACTGCTGAAAACTCCACCAGATCCATCTTATTAATCGCAACAACGATATTTTTAATACCGAGTAAACTTGCAATAAATGTATGACGACGCGTCTGTGTTTGAACACCATAACGCGCATCGATCAAGATAATCGCAAGGTCAGCAGTTGAAGCACCTGTAGCCATGTTGCGGGTATATTGTTCATGTCCCGGTGTATCTGCGATAATGAATTTACGTTTCTCAGTCGAGAAATAACGATACGCTACATCGATGGTAATACCTTGCTCACGCTCTGCTTGTAGACCATCTACAAGCAGTGCTAAATCAGGCGCCTCTCCTGTCGTACCCACTTTTTTACTATCACGTGTAACCGCTTGCAGTTGATCCTCATAAATCAATTTTGAATCGTAAAGCAAACGACCAATGAGTGTCGATTTACCATCATCGACGTTACCACACGTTAAAAAGCGCAGGAGGTCTTTATTTTCATGCTGTTTTAGGTAGGCCAAGATATCTTGACTAATAAGATCTGATTGATGAGACATTGCTCAAAACTCCACAAAATTTGAAATCGGATTTCCTAAACGAAATTAGAAGTAACCTTCCTGCTTTTTCTTTTCCATCGAGCCAGCTTCATCATGGTCAATCATACGACCTTGACGCTCAGAACTCGTCGCTAAAAGCATCTCTTGGATAATTTCAGGTAATGTATCCGCCTCAGACTCAACTGCACCCGTTAATGGATAACAGCCTAATGTACGGAAACGTACCGATTTCATTTGTGGGACTTCACCTTCTTTCAAACGCATACGCTCATCATCCACCATGATAAGTGTGCCACTGCGCTCTACCACTGGACGTACAGCAGAGAAATAAAGAGGAACAATTTGAATATTTTCTAAGTAGATATATTGCCAAATATCTAATTCAGTCCAGTTAGATAATGGGAATACACGAATACTCTCACCTTTGTTCACTTTACCATTGTAAAGATTCCAAAGCTCTGGACGTTGGTTTTTCGGATCCCAGCGATGCTTCGTATCACGGAATGAATAAACACGCTCTTTTGCACGTGATTTCTCTTCATCTCGACGTGCACCGCCAAAAGCAGCATCAAACTGATATTTATCTAATGCTTGTTTTAATCCTTGCGTTTTCATGATGTCTGTATATTTAGAACTACCATGATCAAATGGATTGATACCTGCCTCACGTCCTTCAACATTTTGATGAACGATCAGATCAAAACCATGTGTTTTCGCCATATTATCGCGAAACGCAATCATATCTTTAAACTTCCACCCCGTATCCACATGTAACAGTGGAAATGGAAGTTTCGCAGGATAAAATGCTTTAAGTGCAAGATGTAACATCACTGCTGAGTCTTTACCAATCGAGTAAAGCATCACAGGATTTTCAAATTCAGCCGCAACTTCACGAATGATATGAATACTTTCAGCCTCAAGTTGCTTGAGGTGCGTTAATCTATTCTCAGTCATGTACACTTACCTCCTTATCCATGTTACCCATAAAATCTATAAGTGGTTTTACACCACCACTTGGAAGACCGTGTGGAGGAACGAGTGCCATAACAACTCCAATTTTTCATGATATCAATATGCTTACTAACCAGACTTTTTCATCCGCTAGCAAAGTTTATTCATTATAATAATTTAGAATGAGTTCTTTAGCTTGTTTTTTCATATAAATATGCAAAATTGTGATATGTGGAGAATAATAAAATCCCAAAAATATTCTCCAATTCACATGATTTACCCCATACAAAAAGAAGCCTATGTAGGCTTCTTTTTTAGCAATCAATTATGTTTAGAAACGGAACATATTTTTCTCTAATGGGATTTCTACACCAACAGAAACACCACCATCACTACCATTCACATCAGAGTCACTCACCCAACCATTTACTTTTAATGGGATGGTTGGTTTGACATAATGAGTCCAAGTGATATCTAAACCTTTGATCTTATCTGATTTAGGGAATGCTGCATTATTTAACTCTACACGCTGTGTTTGGCTAACGTTTGCATACATCACTCGTCCACTTAAACGATTCATCGTATCAAAACGAATATCTCCACCAACGGAATACATTTGTCCATCCCCCCCCATAGCATGCCCTAAGGGGAAACCATGTTGGTAGTAGCCATCTCTGTAAATATGATGATTATAGGAAATGCCTTTTGCCTCTCCATTAGTACGCGTATCCGCCCATTCTGCATATAACTGGTACGGCATATTTTTATAGCTTGATGAGAAATCAGCACCACCTAGATACAGATATTTTGCAGGTAAACCACCAGCTTCATCTTCGCCAACAAATTGGGTATACAAGCTAATTGGCACATCCCATAACGGTTGTAAGAACAAACGAGCATCAAAGCCTGCAATCTGATTGGCAGGATCTGGTTTACCTCGACCACCGTTATCTCTCGTTCCTAACATTGCATCCCATAAAGAACTAAAGCTCTCAGGACGCCCATCCCCACCCCATTGGATTGCACGTGAAGCACCAATTTCCAGAGCTTGGAACGGACGCGCTGTGAATCGAAGACCGATTAGCTTTGTATCTGGAATTGCCTCATAGTCATCTAATTGCCCTGCAAAGGCCTGATATTGCCATGGCCCAATCCAAGACAACCATTTTGTTTCAAATGCATTTTGTACTGCACGTTGAACCGTAACACCGTAAACTGGACGGCTGGCATCACCACGAATCAAGCTACCATCATGTCCTGGCCCCCAATACGTAGGAATTTGACCAGCAATTATCCATTGATTCCAAAGCTTTCCTGCAATATATGATCCCTCAACATTGACATCATCTCCATTGTCAATCAAAGGATCTTTTTCGCCATTCACTCTGATTTTTGCATCCCAGTTTTCACCTCCTGCATTGAACTCTAAAGCAGCTTGGTATTGGGACTTTTGACTATCACCAAAAGCTTGAGGCACAGTTTTAAGATCAGTACCCGCATGCAATCCAACTTTAGCAGTTGCATTGTCAGCAGCAAGCGCATGCACAACAGAATCGATAACTTTCTGTTGTGCTTTATTGGTTACTTGAGCTTGTGATAAAGCGCGTTTAATCTCATCTCCACTCATTGGCCAAGTTGAAGTACTGATCTGAATCACACCTTGTTGGTTTAACCAATTCAAGTCCGTACGTAAGTTTTCATCATTTAACACAATACCTTGTGCAAATGTTGTAGAAGCGAGAGAAGCAAATAATGCGACATAGAGCGATTTTTTTAAAAACATATCCAGACTGTTCTCAAATTTATTTATGAGCACATCATCGTTTTTTTACAGGTTGTTTTCAATCACCAAACTGAACAATTACATTTCTTAACGTAGAATGCAAAAAAAGACCACTTATAAAAGTGGTCTTTGATATTCCGCATAACTCGAAAATTAGTCTTTACGGCGCATATGTGGGAACAACAACACATCACGGATACTTGGTGCATTAGCAAATAGCATTACCAAACGGTCAATACCAATTCCTTCGCCCGCTGTTGGAGGTAAACCGTATTCAAGCGCTTCGATAAAGTCCGCATCGTAATGCATTGCTTCATCATCACCCGCATCCTTTTCCGCAACTTGAGCTTGGAAACGTTCAGCTTGATCAATTGGGTCATTTAACTCTGAGAAGCCATTCGCTAACTCACGACCGCCAATAAAGAACTCGAAACGATCAGTGATATGTGGATTCTCATCATTACGGCGCGCAAGTGGTGATGTTTCAGCTGGATATTCAGTGATGAATGTTGGCTGACGTAACTTGGTTTCTACCGTTTCTTCAAATACGATCGTTTGCAACTTACCTAAACCAAAACCTGGTTTCACTTGCTCTTTCAACACCTCTTGAGTAAATTTCGCCAAGAATTCACGATCATTGACATTTTCAGGTGTGAAATCAGGGTTATGCTCAAGAATGGCATCAAACATTGAAATCTTCTTAAATGGGCCTTTGAAGCTATAAACTTCTTCGCCATAAGGCACATCAGTTGTACCTAAAATATCAATTGCTAATTTCTCAAGCATGTTTTCCGTAAGTTCCATCAAGTCTTTATAATCTGCATAAGCTTGATAAAACTCAATCATGGTAAATTCAGGGTTATGACGTGTTGAAACCCCTTCATTACGGAAGTTACGGTTAATTTCAAACACACGCTCAAAACCACCTACAACCAAGCGTTTTAAATACAACTCAGGAGCAATACGCAAATAAAGTTCCATGTCTAACGCATTATGATGAGTCACAAATGGTTTTGCAGAAGCACCACCCGGAATGACATGCATCATCGGTGTTTCTACTTCCATGAAACGTTCATTTGTTAAGAATGCGCGGATACCGGCTACAACTTTGGCGCGAATCTCAAAAGTTTTACGTGTTTCTTCGTTTACGATCAAATCTAAGTAACGTTTACGATATTTCGCTTCAGTATCGGTTAAACCATGAAACTTATCTGGAAGTGGACGAAGCGATTTAGTAAGCAACTCAAAAGCTTCAAGGTGCACATATAAATCACCTTTCCCAGAACGCCCGATATAACCTTCAGCTGCAATAATATCACCAAGGTCTAAACTTTTAATTGTCTCTAGAACATCTGCTGGTAAACCTTTACGATCAACATAAAGTTGGATACGACCTGTCATATCCTGAATCACAATAAATGATCCACGGTTAAGCATGACACGACCAGCAACTTTTACATAAACTTTTTCAGCACCTTCGATTTGCGCTTTATCCTGATCTTTAAATTGTTCTTGTAAATCTGCCGTATAGTGTTCACGTTTAAATGTATTAGGCCAAGGACTCTTACCCGTTTGTTTAGCAGTCTCTTGAATTTGCTTTAATTTGGCATGACGCTGTGCGATTAAATCGTTTTCGGAAAGTGTTTGTTCAGAAGTCGATTGAGCGTTTTGTTGCGTCATCTCTGCCTCGGTTTAAGTAAAAATAAAGGCGCATAGAATAGCAGATCGCAAGACATTTTCGTATCTTTTCAGTGAAACAATCATGAAAAAAGCACATATTGATCAGTTTTCATTGCTTTTTACACTGTAATTACAGACTGATTTACAATACCAATTTGATTTAACTTTCAGCCATTTGTTTAACCGCCTCCAAGCCTTGCTTAAACCCTTTGTCCATCATTTCAATATATTCAGGCTGCACATCTACTTCGACATGTAATTCAGTATCACCATCCAAATCAAGTAGAAAATATTTTTCTAAAGCGCCAGCCCAAGACTTTACCAAATCACTTTCTAAATCCTCTTTACCATCGATGATCATCCCCAAATGCTTAAAAACAATTACATTAGGTTCATCCAAACGATCTATCGTCGAAATCATTCCATTTCCACTTCCATCACAAAAATAAGTTTTTCCTCCTACTTTCCAGTCACTTTGCATCGTTGAATTACTTGCATTATTTGACGTCGTTGAATCATCACATAGAAAAAATTTTGTCCAAGCTTGATAGCTTTCTGTATCCCAAAGTACCCCCCACACTTTTTGCTGGGGGGCATGAATTTTTATACTATATAATAAAGTTTCCATACTTATACTTCTCTAACAAAAAACACTATTAGTTATGATACTCTGCACTCAAGTGTTTATTTTTTATTCACACCAATTTTATACGTTTAGAAATTTTTTAATTACATTAGTCAGGAATGAATTAAAAAAATTAGAGCAATTGCTCAAATAACAAGACTTTCGGCTTGAATTGCCATATCACTTTTCTTATAAATGATTAAACTCTTGCATTTACTTTACTTAAATGTCGTTCTGCGTAAAAATCTAACTCCCGATCAACACAAGTTAGTACTATATTGCAGCGATCGTAGCGACATTATGGAACAGTTTTACTGAAAGGCAATTTGAGCATACCTATCAGTTTGGAGAGTCACATGAAAAAATATCAATGTATCGTTTGTGGTTGGATTTACGACGAAGCAGAAGGTTGGCCACAAGACGGCATTGCAGCAGGGACAAAATGGGAAGATATTCCTGATGATTGGACTTGCCCAGATTGCGGTGTTTCAAAAGCCGATTTTGAAATGATTGAAATCTAAGATTGTCAAAAAGATCATGCTTACATGGTCTTTTTTTCTATAGTTTAATTTTATATAAAAAATGTTGGAGAATCTCATGCATCCTATCGTCATCATCGGATCTGGTATGGCTGGTTATACCGTTGCTCGTGAATTTCGCAAACTGAGCCCAGAACAAGAACTTGTTATGATCTGTGGAGATGATGCGGTAAATTATGCAAAACCAACATTATCCAATGCTTTCGCAGGCAATAAAGCACCTGAGCAAATTGCTTTAGGTGATGCTGCTAAAATGGCAGCTCAATTGAATATGCGTATTGAAGCAGAAACGTGGGTCAAAGAAATCCATGCAGAAGCACATGAAATCGTTTTAGAAAAAAATGGTGAGACGATCACGCAACCCTACTCTAAACTTGTTCTTGCAGTCGGTGCGAATCCAATCCGTCTAGCTATTTCAGGTGATGGCAGTGATGATATTCATGTCGTTAACTCATTGATTGACTATCGTAACTTCCGTGAAAACCTTGCCCAACGTAAAGATAAACGTGTTGTTATTTTAGGTGCTGGCTTGATTGGATGTGAGTTTGCCAATGATTTATTGCATAGCGAATATGATATTACAGTAATCGATCTTGCCCCACAACCATTGGGACGTTTATTGCCTAGTCATGTTGCAGATTTATTCAAAAACAACTTAGAACAAGCTGGAATTAAATTTGTCCTTTCAACAACAGTTGAAAAAATTACCAAAATTAATGATGGTGAAGATTACGCTGTAACACTTGCAAATGGACAAACCTTGGTTGCAGATATCGTTTTATCAGCAATTGGTTTACAACCAAATACAGCCCTAGCAAAATCAGCAGGGATTCAAACAAGTCGTGGCGTCATCACCAATACTTTATTAGAAACCAATCAAGCAGATATCTACGCGGTTGGTGACTGTGCTGAAGTCAACGGAACTTTACTTCCTTATGTGATGCCAATCATGCAACAAGCTCGAGCATTGGCTAAAACTTTAAGTGGTCAAAACACTGCCGTACACTATCCAGCGATGCCTGTTGCAGTAAAAACTCCTGCAGCACCACTCACTGTTTTACCAGCCCAATTAGATATTGATGTGACTTGGGAAATGGAAGACTTTGAAGATGGAATGTTAGCAAAAGCAGTTGATGCAGAAGGCACATTAAGAGGCTTTGTACTTTTAGGTACAACAGCTGGAAAACAGCGTTTGACACTGACCAAACTTGTGCCTGACTTGATTCCTGCACAAAATTAAGGTTTATTAAATATAGCGAGTTTGTTGAAAAATGAGGTTTCAGCAAACTCAATACTGACAAAAATAATTCAACTTGGAACGAGCAGCATGAACAGTGCCCTTCAATTTAATGTGTCGCCTTATACTGCATTTATGCAAGAGACCAAAGTAAGTTTGGGCAATGGTATCGAACTCCATGTTGAAATCGGCGGAAACCCTGAACATCCAACAGTTCTGCTCATCATGGGATTAGGTGCACAAATGTTATTTTGGCCTGATTTCTTTTGTAAAGCGCTGATTGACCAAGGGTTTCGTGTGATTCGTTTTGATAATCGTGATATTGGTTTATCTTCAAAAATTAGAAATAAAGGTAAAAGACTCAATACAATGAAACTCATGGGACGTTTCATGTTTGGGCTTGGCAATGAAGGTGCGCCTTATACACTGTACGATATGGCAGATGATGTCGCTATGCTCATTGACCAATTGGGTATTGAAAAAACCTATCTACTAGGTGCATCGATGGGCGGCATGATTTCTCAAATCGTTGCGGCGAAATACCCTGAAAAGGTAGAAAAAGTTGGGCTATTGTTTACGAGTAACAATCAACCTTTCCTTCCGTTCCCTTATCCAAAACAACTTTTCAGTTTATTGGGAAGGCCTCCAGCACGTGATGAAGAGTCAATTGTTAATCATAGTCTAAGAGTATTTCAAATTATTGGTTCACCTGGTTATGTGAATCAAGTTGAAGCAATTCAAACCATTCGAAAATTATATCGCCGTAGTTTTTATCCAGCGGGTGTACTTCAACAATTTTTAGCAATATTATGTACAGGTTCTTTGTTACCATTGAACAAGAATACCACTCAGCCCACTTTGGTTGTGCACGGTTCAAAAGATCGTTTACTACCACCAAGTCATGGTAAAGCGGTTGCAAAAGCAATTACGGGTGCTAAGTTTGAATTAATTCATGGAATGGGGCATGATATTCCTGCACATTTCATCCCGCAACTTAGCGATTTGTTTGTTCATCATTTTAGATCATCACACTAGGACACTATGGCTGCATTACCCTCATTAAGACAGCTATCATATTTAGTTACGTTGTCAGAAACATTACATTTTACTGAAGCAGCACGCCGTTCGTTTGTTACCCAGTCCACTTTATCTGGGGGAATCATGGAACTAGAGCGTCTGCTAGGTGGCGTCTTAGTTGAACGTGATCGTCAAAACGTCCGTTTAACCCCTCTAGGTGAACAAGTTGTTGCTCGTGCACGTGTGTTATTAGCTGATGCACAAGATCTTATGCGTTTAAGCCGAGAAATGAGTGAGCCGCTAACAGGTGACCTGCATCTTGGTATTATCCCAACAATTGCACCTTTTATCTTGACGCAACTCTTGGATGAAGTGCATCAGCAATTGCCAAAAATTCAACTCCATCTACATGAAGCACAAAGCGAAAAGATTGTAGAAAAATTGGAACATGGCAATCTAGATATGATTGTTCTTGCACTGCCATTTGATACACGCGGTTTAAAAGTTGCTGAAATCGCAAAAGAGCATTTATCACTGGTTTACAATAAAAATGACAGCAATGCTGCCAATGCAAACTCTTTAGATGATCTTGATCTGTCACGATTGATGTTACTTGAAGAAGGCCATTGTTTACGTGATCATGCATTGAGTGCCTGCCCTGTTGGTGAACGCAAAAACGATCATCGCTTAAAAGCAAGTTCACTACCAACATTGGTCGAAATGGTATCTTCTGATTTAGGTTTCACACTTTTACCTGAAATTGCGATTAAAAATAGCATGTTGAATGGTAATGAAACGATTTCTATTAAATCCATCGAAGATGCTCCAAGTCGTACTTTAGCTTTAGTGACACGCAAAAGCACACCACTTCAAAGTGAGTTTGATGTGATTTTGCAAATCTTGCAGAAAATTACAGCTCATTTAGCATAATAAAAAGCCTGTAATTCAAATCGAATTACAGGCTTTTTCAAATACGCAAATTCTGCTTATTTGATCTCTAACAAATTTACTTGTTCAACTTGTACATCACTCATCCTCTGACCGAGATCAAGTAATTGATCAAAATAGGCTTCAACGACTTTTGCCTGATCTGCGGTACTTTCAACCTTGTACATATTCTGCCGAAATTCATTACTTGAACGTAAACCCTTGGTGTACCAAGCAATATGTTTACGGGCAATACGGCAACCTGAATATTCACCATAAAATTGATAAAGTTCAGATAAATGCCCCAATAAAACAGCTTTAACTTCAGCAATATCAGGCGTAGCGAGATGTTCACCTGTTTTTAAGTAATGTCCAATTTCTCTGAAAATCCAAGGTCGCCCCTGTGCTGCTCGTCCAATCATGATGGCATCTGCGCCAGTATAATCTAATACATATTTTGCTTTTTCTGGACTATCAATATCACCATTCGCAATCACTGGGATGCTGATGAGTTGTTTCACCTGTTTTATGAGTTCATAGCGAGCATGATTTAAATACATATCTTCACGCGTACGCCCATGCAGAGCCAAAGCAGCAATCCCCGCCTCTTCAGCTCGTTTCGCCACACGCAAAATATTTTCTTGACCATTTAAAAAACCAAGACGAGTTTTTAATGTTACTGGAACATCAACAGCAGCAACAACTGTATCCAAAATACGTGCAACCAGATCTTCATCTTGCAACAAAGCAGAACCCGCCAGTTTGTTACAAACCTTCTTTGCAGGGCAGCCCATATTGATATCAACAATTTGCGCCCCATTGGCAACTTGATAGCGCGCAGCCTCAGCCAATTGCTCAGGATCAGAACCCGCTATTTGTGCTGAAATTGGTGCTAATTCACCATCAAAATTTGCACGATACAGACTCTTTTTGCTCATACGCAAGGTTTTATCAGCGGTCATCATTTCACTAACCGCGTGCCCAGCACCAAAGTATTTACACAATGTTCGAAATGGTCGGTCTGTAACCCCTGCCATCGGAGCAACGATCAAATTATTTGACAGTTGATATGAACCAATATACATATATTTTCTTACAATTTCTGATCACCATAGTATACTTCATTCGCCCATTCGACTCATCTTTTTATGTGGTGTTGTCCTGATCATGAACAAATCATACTCATCTCGTCCGCTATTAAAAACACTTAGCCTAATCATCAGCTGTGCCAGTCTCACCGCTTGTGGTGATTTTGCATGGTGGGCAAATGATAAGGAACCTGCACTGAAAGCAGATCAGATTAAAAGTGTGATTCCAACACGTGTACGTGATCGTGACTCTTGGGCACAAGATATTCATGACATTATGCAAGAACTTAATATCCCACAATCTAAACAGAATGTATGCACGATTGTTGCCGTGGTGGATCAAGAGTCAAATTTTGTTGCAGACCCACAAGTCGCAGGTTTAGGTGAAAAAGCAGTTCAGGAAATTAATACACGGTTAAATGAAAAATTCGAAGCAAAACTTGGGGAGACAATCGGTGGTACCGTCGCAGGTTATTTCGAAGATGTGTTAAAAAATCAACCTTCTCCTGAAGACAACTATATGCGCCAAATGCGTAGAGTTAAAACAGAACGTGAGCTTGATCTACTTTATCGTGAAATTTTTGATTACATGGCGAAGCATTACCATATTAGTGCTTTAACTGGCGCTGCAAAACTTGTAGGCCAAGATATTAGTGAGAAAATGAATCCGATTACCACTCTTGGATCGATGCAAGTTCATATTAATTATGCCAAAGAGCATAAACGTATCGGTATGAGTACTGCAGAATTACGCAATGATCTTTATACCCAATACGGTGGCCTATATTATGGCATCCATCGTTTAATGGTTTATCCAGCAGATTATGATCGCGCAATTTATCGCTTTGCTGACTATAATTCTGGCATGTATTCCAGCCGTAATGCAGCATTTCAAAGTATGTTAGATGCATTAACTGATATTGAAATTGATTTAGATGGTGATCTACTTATCTATAATAAAGAAGGTAATGTTCGTCCAACTCAAAGCCAAACCGAAAAAGCTTTGATTTCAGTATTTGCTGAAAATGGGGTTTTAGTTACCCCACGTCAAATTCGAAGTGACTTGAAAAAGGAAAAATCAAAGAAATTCGAAAATACACAGACTTATACTGCGCTACAAAATTTATATCAAAGCAAAACAGGCAAAGATGCAAAATATGCGATCATGCCTCAAGTCGTAATTTCCGGTCCAAAATTGAGCCGTGATTATAATACCAATTGGTTTGCAAGCCGTGTAAATGGACGATATGAAACATGCATGCAAAGAGCAAAACAACTAAAACTGTAAATCTTGCTTTATTTGATTTTGATGGCACACTTTATCCCAAAGACAGTTTTACCCGATTTATTTTTTTCGCCCTCCCGAAACATCATGTTATTTTAAAAGGCTTGAAAATCCTTCCTTGGATTCAAGCCTACTATCTAGGTCTATATCCTGCACATGCGATGAGACCTCGATTATTTCGAACGATGTTTAAAGGCATGACAGCGAAGCAAATACAAAGTATCGCAATCAATTATGCACAACAAATTATTAAAGAATTAGATCCAGATCTACTTCAACAACTTTATTTACACCAACAACGTGGCGATCATGTTGTGCTTGTTTCCGCTTCAATTGACTTATATTTAGCGCCGATCTGTGAATTATTAAATATCGAATTGATTTGTACAGAAACAGAAATTGTTAATGGCACACTCTCTGGCCATTACCAGTCTTTGGATTGTAGCTGTGAACAGAAAAAAATTAGAGTACTGCAACAATACAATCTGAATGAGTACCATCAAGTTTATGCCTATGGTAATAGCCATGAAGATCTTGAAATGTTCAGCTTGACAGATCACGCTTACATGGTTGGACAAGATTTAACACTTCCACATGTTATATATCCACAACATGTTAATGAAAAGCAACCGCAAAAGAAATTAGAAAAAGACTCTACATGAGAAGAATTATTAGTTATTATTTGCTCAAATAAATTGTACTGTGAATTGACCATGAATGCTCATACTGCACCTCAGGCCAATGTCTTAACCATCCAACAATTGAGCAAGCAATATGGAGCTCGATTTGCGGTCAATCAGGCAACATGGTCTGCTACTCGCGGACAGATTATCTGTTTACTCGGACATTCAGGTTGTGGCAAAACGACGATGCTACGGTTGATTGCGGGTTTAGAAACGCCTAGCAGTGGTTCAATTCAACTTGAACAAGACATTTTATGGAATGCACAACAACAAGTGCCGGCAGAAGAGCGAAATATTGGCTTAGTGTTTCAGGATTATGCGCTGTTCCCTCACCTAAGTGTGTTGGAAAACGTCATGTTTGGTTTAAGAAAATTACCAAAACAACAGCGACAAACGATTGCAGAACAAGCATTGAAACACGTCTCTATGCATCATCATCTACATAGTTATCCATATACCCTATCCGGTGGTGAGCAACAACGTGTTGCTTTGGCGCGTGCTCTTGCACCCAAACCGCAAGTTCTACTGATGGATGAACCTTTTTCTAATTTAGATCATCGTTTGCGTGATCATATTCGCCAAAGCACCATCGAAATCTTAAAGAAGACAGCTACAACGACCGTCATCGTAACCCATGATCCAGAAGAAGCCTTGCAAATCGCGGATCAAATTATTTTGATGCATCAAGGCAAAATTATTCAGATCGGGACACCAAAACAGCTTTATTTACAACCTAAAACCTTATTTGCGGCACGTTATTTTTCTGCACTCAATGAAATATCTGTACAAATAGAAAATGGTCAACTTCATACAATTTTTGGGGCAATCCCAACACCTCCACACTTAAAACAAACAGAGCAAGCAATTCAATGTTGTTTTCGTCCGCACCAGATTCACATTTTCAAAGACGCCGCTGAAAATAGATTACCTGCAAAGGTCATTTCTTCAAGTTTTATGGGACATACTCAACAATTACGTCTACAAATTGAGAATGAAAATAATATCTTATTGGCACAAGTTGACTATCAACAGAATTTTAGTACAGCTGAACAAGTGTATATCCACGTAGATTTGACTACATGCTTCTTCTACGCTTTAGATGATCAAACACCGATCGAAAATATTCGCACCAAACAAACTTTCAATGTTTAAACTTTGTGATTAGGGATGAAATAAATGAAACAACTGTCAAAGCTTCATATTGCTTTAGCTGGACTAGTGGCATTAGGAAGTAGCTGGGCTAATGCCGCTCAAGTAAACCTATATACCACTAGAGAACCTGTTTTAATTCAACCACTTTTACAAGAATTTAGTGAAAAAACAGGCGTTAAAGTAAATACTGTTTTTATCAAAGATGGATTACTTGAGCGAGTAAAAGCGGAAGGACGACGTTCGCCTGCTGATGTGATGCTGACTGTTGATTTTGGTAATTTAGTTGATTTAGTTGAAGGTGGGTTAACTCAACGTATTAACTCAAAGGTTCTGAATACTGCTATTCCTGGAAACTTACGTGCGGCAAATGGCCACTGGTATGCATTATCAATGCGTGCACGTGCCGTTTATGCATCTAAAGAACGCACGCCTTTAACTGCAATCAATTATGAAGATTTAGCTGATCCAAAATGGAAAGGAAAAATCTGTATTCGTTCAGGTAGTCATGCATATAACACCAGTTTAATTGCAGCTTATATTACCCATCATGGCGAAAAAGCAACTGAACAATGGCTTCGTGGTGTGAAAGCAAATTTGGCACGACCAGCAAGTGGCGGTGACCGCGATGTAGCCCGTGATATTCTAGGTAAAATTTGTGATATCGGGGTAGCGAATACTTACTATGTTGGTACGATGCGTACCGGAGATGCTGAACAACAACGTTGGGGCAATGCCATCAATGTCGTATTACCGCGCTTTAAAAATGGCGGTACACATGTCAATGTCTCAGGAGCTGCTGTCGCTAAATACGCGCCGAACCCTAAAGAGGCTGTTCAATTACTTGAATTCTTAGCTTCTGACCATGCTCAAGCAATTTATGCACAAAGTGGCTTTGAGTACCCTGTAAAAGCAGGTGTTAAAGTTGATCCAATTATTGCGAGCTTTGGTAAACTGGAAGTTGACAAAATTCGTTTAAGCGATATTGCACGTCATCGTAAAACAGCCAACCTTTTAGTCGATAAAGTTCAATTTAATCACTAAGCCTCGCAATGCGTAAACAGGCGATCATCAAGATTGCCTGTATACTGATTTGTTTTGCCTTTTTCTCACTTAGCCCCCAATATCCTCGATGATCAAAAAGAAAGACTCACCTCGTTTACTATTTTCGCTTAGTGGTATTTTGACCCTACTGGCTTGTTTGCCTGAACTGGCACTAATTTGGACAGCATTACAAGGCAATAGCGATATTTGGGGACATTTGCTGCGCTATGTTCTTCCACCAACCTTAGTTGATACCACGATCCTTTTATTAGGAGTCGGTCTACTGACCATTTTAATCGGGACTGGTAGTGCATGGTTGGTGACTGCATATCAGTTTCGAGGACGTGCTTTTTTAGATTGGGCACTACTACTTCCACTTGCGGTTCCCACCTATATTATTGCTTATAGTTATATTGATATTCTGCATCCAATTGGTCCTGTACAAACGGTCTTAGGTGCTTGGTTTGGTTGGGAAACACAACCTTGGTGGTTCCCCAACATTCGATCAGTTTGGGGTTGTATTTTCCTTTTAAGCTTTGTGTTATATCCCTACGTATATCTCAGTACGCGTGCCATGTTCCTGATGCAATCAGCCAGTCTGATTGAAGTCGCACGAAGCCTAGGGCTAAAACCCAATCAAGTATTCTTACGGGTTGCCATTCCTCTAGCTCGACCGGCAATCGCAGTTGGTGCAAGCTTGGCATTGATGGAAACCATCAATGATATTGGAGCAACCGAATTTTTAGGCGTTAAAACCCTCACGTTATCCATCTACTCTACATGGATAAACCAATCCGATCTCGCCAGTGCTGCACAGATTGCTATTTTCATGCTAATCATCATTACTTTATTGGTGATCGTAGAACGACTTGGACGACGTAAACAACGCTATATGAATTCGGCCCAACGTAGTCGATTGATGCCTGCACAACACGTCACAGGAAGCAAAGCATGGTTATTTCTAGGCTTAGGATTAATTCCAATCTGCATCGGTTTTTTGATTCCGATCAGCCACCTTCTCGTAGAATCATATAAACGACTTCAATATGCAGGGTTTTCTGATTATCTATTACAAGCCTCAATCAACACGCTAAGCCTAGCCAGCATCGCAACAGTGATCACTATTTTTATTGGTTTTCTCATCGTCAGTGCGGCTCGTTTTACTCAAAATACATGGTTTAGCCGTATTTCCAGCTTAGGCTATGCGATTCCTGGAACCGTTCTAGCAATTGGACTCATGCTATCACTGGGCAAAATAGATCATGCTGTTGCTGACTTCTTGGAGTTTAAACTTGGGATTCACACAGGTTTATTATTTCTAGGTACCACATTTACCTTGATCTATGCATATTGCGTCCGTTTTCTAGCAATTGCCATCGGTGGAATAGAGTCAGGCTATAATCGTATTCATGGTGTCTTTGACGATGCTGCACGTAACTTAGGCCAAAATCGTTTTTCTATTTTATGGCGTGTACATTTACCGTTATTACGCCCCGCCATTATTTCAGCAGCTCTACTCATTTTCGTAGATTGCATGAAAGAACTTCCTGCAACCTTATTGCTCAGACCACTCAATATGGAAACGCTGGCAACTCAACTTTATGCTGAAGCAGCTAGAGGAACATATGAAGATGGTGCAATCGCAGCGTTGTTAATCGTCTTAGTTGGGCTGATTCCCGTCATTTTATTGGCAAAAATGGGGAAAAATATTCAACAGCAGAAATAATTTAAAAGCTCAAATAAAAAAGACTTCCCGAGAGAAGTCTTTTTTATTTTATAGGGTCGAGACAATATTTGATCAGTAAATCGCCATATGATTACGGTGAATCATTTCCAAAGAACGTGCCTCACCTAAGACCTGATGGACTTTATCTGATGACAATCCTTTTACAAGATCAGCAGAGCGTGAACTAAAATTGACACGTCCAACTGCGATACGTTGTCCTTTTTTATCCACACACTCAACCACATCACCGCGATCAAAATGCCCTTCTATCGCCTTTACACCAACGGGTAATAAACTACGATGTTTCAGTTTAATCGCTTCTACAGCACCATCATCGATGACCAAACGTCCAGCAGTTTGTAGATGAGCCGCTAACCATTTTTGGTGTGCGGTAACACGATCATTGTCAGTGGTAAATAACGTTCCCATCATCTCACCCGACATTAAACGAGCGAGTACATTTTCACTTTCACCACTTGCAATCAATGTTGGACAACCAGAACGCGCAGCTAAACGAGCAGCACGAACTTTTGTCACCATACCGCCACGTCCTAACACGCCACCACCACCTGCCATTTCGAACAAGCGATCATCAAGTGCGCGAACAGAAGAAAACAGTTTGGCATTTGGATTGTTGCGTGGATCTGAGTCAAACATACCTTGTTGATCCGTCAAGATAATCAACAAATCAGCCTGTACCTGACCTGCAACCATTGCCGCCAAGGTATCATTATCCCCAAAACGGATTTCGTCTGTAGATACGGTATCATTTTCATTGATGACAGGAATCACACGCCAATCAATCAAGTTTTGCAATGCATCACATGAGTTGAGATAACGACGGCGATCAGCAAGATCATCATGAGTCAAAAGAACCTGAGCAGTGCGGATGCCATGTTGATCTAATACACTTGACCATGTATGGATCAAGCCCATTTGACCGATCGCAGCACAAGCCTGCAAACTGGGTAGATCAGTGGGTCGACTCGCAAGTTTCATGCGTACCATCCCTTCTGCTACTGCACCAGAGGACACTAAAATAATTTCATGTCCAGCATTGTGTAGATCTGCAATTTGTTTCGCCCAATGCGAAATTGCCTGTAGATCTAAACCTTGCCCATTTGCAGTCAGTAAAGATGATCCGATTTTAACAACGATTCGTTTACACGCATTGAGCTGACGTTGCCCATCGACCACTTCTATCATTTTTTCCTCAAATTATTTTTCCTGTTGCACAGCAACGATTGCTATACAACAGGAATTAAAAGGGAGTTTAACAGTCTAATTAATCACGAACGTAGACGCTTTCTACGCCGCCATCATCATCTTCATCGTCAAAATCATCTTCGTCATCTTCTAGGCCTGCTTCACGCTGGGCCTTACGCAATGCACGATAAGCTTCTTTTGCTGCGATGGTTTGTTCACGTGTTTCAGCTTCAAGCTGATCACGGAATGCTTTAACTTCTGCTGCGTACTCAGGATCTTCAACTTCACGCTCGCGTTGTTGCTCGATTTGATCCATGAGGTAGTACACAACCTCCTTGGTTCCTTCAGACATAAGACCAGAAGTTTTAAATACTGGACCTTTCCATTGCAATTCATCAAGAATGTGCTGACACCATTCTTCTCGTGACTCTTCTGGCAATTGATCTAATTTATTCAACACCAACACCACAGGAAGCTTCGCCAATGTTGGAGAGAATTTCTCTAACTCAGCCAAAATCGCTCTGGCATTGTGTGCTGGATCAGATCCGTCAATCGGCTGAACATCAACAATGTGTAAAAGAATACGTGTACGCGCCAAATGCTTAAGGAAACGAATACCAAGACCTGCACCTTCTGCAGCACCTTCAATCAATCCAGGAATATCGGCCATCACAAATGAGCGATGACGATCTGCATCAACGACACCTAAATTTGGCACCATCGTCGTAAATGGATAGTCTGCGACTTTTGGTTTTGCAGCACTCACCGCACGAATGAAAGTTGATTTACCCGCATTCGGCATACCCAGTAAGCCAACATCAGCAAGCACTTTTAACTCTAAACGTACTTCACGATATTCACCTTTGATACCATGCGTACATTTACGAGGTGCACGGTTCGTTGATGATTTAAAGTGTGTATTGCCTAAACCACCATCACCACCATTGGCAACTTTGACACGCTGACCATCTGCAACCAAGTCACCAATAATGTCACCAGACTCAGTATCAACAATCGTGGTACCTACAGGCACTTTTAAAATGACATCTTCACCGCCACGTCCTGAACAGTTCGCACCCGAACCATTCTTACCACGTTCTGCACGATAGCGACGTGTATATCGGTAATCTACAAGTGTGCTGGTATCATCATCTGCTTGGATGTAAATACTTCCGCCACGCCCTCCGTCACCACCATCTGGGCCACCAAAAGGGACAAATTTTTCACGGCGAAAACTGGCTACGCCATTGCCACCGTCGCCAGCCTCTACGGTAATGACTGCTTCATCAACAAAGCGCATGTGCCAATCCTCTAAATTCTTTAAAACGGGCTATTTTGCCACATTTTAATAAAATTCTCGAATAGAAAAATCAGCAAATAGGATTTTGGCTTTAAAAAAACAGATTTTATTTACTTTAAGGTCTTACATTTCTTAATGGTAGGTCCATTTGCATTTCTAAATTTGCTTTTGTGTCTTGCACTGAGTTAAACATGATTGCATTGAACGATGAAATCGAACTCATATTCATCTCATCATTGATATTTAAACGTGGATAGAACTGATGCTTCACCGGCAAATGAATAGATTCATTAAATGCAAAATGTACAGGTCCATCAAACACAATTTTAACTGGAACGGTATAACTTCGTTTGAGTTCAAATGGTATATCTAGCTTTACAGGTATATTTAGGCTTAAAGGAAATTTGGGTAATAATTTGTTCTGATAGATGAGATCGGTGGTGGTCTCTATCGGCATAACCTCATCTACTTTAAGCATCGTTTTATAATCAATATCTACTGTAATCGGCGTTTCAACTTCAAAACTTAAATCCGCTAAATATTTGCCTTGCAATGGTAGTTCTAAGGTACGATCAATGAGTAAATCCGTGTTTAACTCACCTTTAGATCTTACTTGTAAATGCTGCCCAACTTGGATTTGGGTGGCTAAAGATTCAGGCAAACGTATATCCGCCTGCTGAGCCGACACCATCACCGATGCTTGGATATTCAAATAAAACCAAAACAAGATTGCAACCAAGGTGGTCAAAATCACAAAACTAATGACGGCGCTTTTGTATGATTTAAGCATTAGACTCATTCACCTACTTTTATTTCTGTTTTATGAGGCGTATTTTCACTCGTCGTTGAAGTAACTCGATCTAGGTACATACTTGATAGCGGAATTTTTAGTTCACCTTCTGCGATTTTTACAGGCAAAGTATTTTTAACATCCACATCAGCATTTAAATCGGAAGTAATCGGAACATTTAGCTTGCCTTGTACAGGAATGTTCGCATTTAGCTGTGTTTTCAGTGGAATATTGAGATTTTCTTTCAGCACAGTTTTTACTGGAGCATCAAACTTTAAATGTACTTTTTGTTGTAGTGGAACTTTAATATTAATTGGCACATCAAGCTGTAGAGGAATAGAGCCTTTCAAAGGCAAAGTCACATCTTTACCAAGAATTTTTACCTGAACCTTAGTGTCAATTGGAAGCTCTTGCTGAACTTTAATCATTTCTTGAACAGGAATAACCGTACTAATCGGGACTTGACTATCAAAGTAAACATGTGGGGTAAGCGTTTGAGTTAAAGGTACACTAAGCTGTTCGTTAATTGGAATCTGCGCATCAACTCTCCCATTTACCTCAACATCCAATGCTTCTTTCACTTTAACTCGAACCTGCAACGGTTCTTGTAAATCAATCGCAACTTTTTGATCTTTTAATGGAATGTAAATATTAAAATGCTTAAACACCCACATTGCGATATAAACGCCACACAAGTTGGCAACTACAATTAAAGCAAAAACTGCAAACAAACGTCTAAACTGCAACAATGAAGTATTCCTAACTCAACTTTCCCTTTGTCCCTATTCTCTTCGATTTTTTTGTTTTAATCTGCTGAGATTCTGTACAGTCAATAAAAAGCCCAGTCAAAACTGGGCTTTTTATTTTATATCTTAGCTAGCAAATATTATGCATTCGTTTCTGCTGGAACTTTTGCATAGCTTACACCACACATTTGCTCAGCAATACGTAACACTTGGCAGCTATAACCTACTTCATTGTCATACCAAACATAAGCAGTTAAACGGTTACCAGAAGTGATTGTTGCTTGCGCATCAAATACACCCGCAGTGCGCGAACCGATAAAGTCACTTGAAACAACTTCTGATGAGTTGGTATAACCAATCTGACCTTGTAGTTTAGAGTTGATAGAGATTTGGCGAATATATTCATTCACCTCTTCACGATCAATCTCTTTATCTAAAGTTAAGTTCAAAATTGCTAAAGAAACGTTTGGTGTCGGAACACGTACAGAGTTACCTGTTAATTTACCTTTAAGCGCAGGCAAAGCTTTAGCAACAGCTTTAGCAGCACCAGTTTCAGTAATTACCATGTTTAGTGTTGCTGCACGCCCACGACGATCCGCTTTGTGATAGTTATCAATCAAGTTTTGGTCATTTGTGAACGAGTGAACTGTTTCAACGTGACCATTTAACACTTTGTATTTGTCATCTAAAACTTTTAATACCGGTGTAATCGCATTAGTTGTACAGCTTGCTGCAGAGATGATTTTATCTTCATCTAAAATATCAGCTTGGTTTACACCAAATACAACGTTCTTCATGTCACCTTTACCAGGTGCAGTCAAAACAACGCGAGCAACACCCGCACATTGTAAGTGTTGGCTTAAACCATCAACATCACGCCATTTACCAGTGTTGTCGATAAGAAGTGCATTATCAATACCATAAGCTGTGTAATCTACTTCGCTTGGGCTTGATGCATAAATCACTTTGATGAATTGGCCATTTGCAATGATTGCTTCATTTTCTTCATCAACTGAGATTGTGCCGTCGAATGTACCGTGAATCGAGTCACGACGTAATAAAGAAGCACGTTTTGCCAAATCACCATCAGATGATTTGCGTACAACGATTGCTTTTAAGCTCAAACCACGGCCTAAACCAGATTGGCTGATAATCAAACGAGCCAAAATACGACCAATGCGACCAAAACCATAAAGTACAACATCTTTTGGTTCAGCAGCTTCTGCATTGCCTTGAATTGAAGCAACTGCGTTCGCTACAAAAGCGTTAACATCACCGCCTTCATTTTTGTATTCAACAGCAAGTTTACCGATATCAACTTCAGCAGAGCCAATGTTTTCAACTTTCATTAACGCTTCCAAAATTGGGAAGGTGTGAACCACTGAAAGCTCGACATCAAGCATACGAGTACGACGATGTGATTTTAAGATTTGGATAACTGAACGGTTAATTAAAGAACGACCGTAAACAGAAACAACAATATTTTTCTCACGGTACAATTGACCAATCAAGGCAATCATACGCTCCGCAATTTCTTCACGGTTTTTCCAACGACCTTGGTGTTCTGCATGTAGGGCAACGATAGTGTCTTTGCTCACAGTTACGTCCTCTAATTTAATATCTATACTGGGCGTGAAATTTTAAAACGCCATAATTGTAATGGAATTATCATCAAGATTGAATCAAAAGCTGTTAAACCAGCTAAGATTTTGTCCCAATTGACTATAAATTCATAAAATACCTATAATTATTTTTGTGATTTTAGGTAAAAATCTTTCTCTATCATCGTAATAGCCATCCCTATAAAAATGCTTGATGGTCATTTTGCAAATATGATTGCGATTTTTGGGTCAATCTTCCGCATTATTGAGCCGCTTTGGGTATTGTTTTAGATTCAACTCAAACTGCTGTTTTCGTCGTTTTTGTTGAACAAGATGAATAGCCCCTTCGATCACGAGTACCAAGACCGCCAACCAAATAAGAATATAGGTTAACCATTCTTCTGCACCAATTTTTTCACCAAGAGCAAATGATACCATTGCCAACAAAACGGGTTCCAAATACCCCAATAAGCCAAAAAGAATTAACGGCAAATAGCGGCTCGCAAGAAGATAACTTCCTAAACCAATTGCACTAAATAAGCCCAGCCCCATCACCACCAAAATTAAACTTGGCTGTTCTAGAAACTTGAAATATGGCGTTTCGCCCGTTTGAGTGAAGAAAATTGCAACAGGCAGAATAATGATCATATCCCACCAAAATCCACCTAAGTTATCTGTTTTAATTTGCTTTCGAATCACAAAATATGCGGTATAACCGATTGCAACTAATGCCGTCTCCCAAGCAATACTGCCCAATCGCCATATTTCATGCCCTACACCCAATACTGCTAAAAACACAGCTAGTGCTTGGAACTTTGAGAGTTTCTCTCCATACAAAACACTACCCACCAATACCAAGACGAGAGGTAAAAGGAAATATCCCAAGGAGACTTGCAAACCACGCCCATGCATCGGCCCCCATAAGAATAACCATAATTGCACAGAAGTTAGGATCGAGGTGATTAGCAAAACTAGCAGTAAACCGGGCTTTGCCAGAACTCTTTGAAAAATGGCTTTGATATGAACAATATCGCCACTTAACCACATGAATAAAGTTAAAAATGGCAAAGTCGCAATAATACGCCAACCAAAAGTTTGTTCACTATCAAAGGCGCCAAGCAACTGAGTATAGTAGTACAAAACCCCAAAAGTTACAGATGCCAAAACTGAATAAGCAATTCCTTTAAACATTTTGAACCTCTGAACTATAAAGCATGTTATAAAAACTTGATTTATCCACTATATAAAATAAAAAAAACCATGCACGCATGGTTTTCAACAAGCATATCTTATTTATCAACGATGTTCAGGATAAATGACATCACTAATATCATAACCAACCGATTTTGCGTAATTTAAATACTCCTGCATCACATTCTTTTGTACCTCAGGAGTACGCGAAAGTACCCATAGGTATTTACGTCGAGGCTCTCCAACCAATACTGTTTGATAATCGTCATCTAGCTTCAAAACCCAATAATCACCACGTCCAACAGGAATCCAACGGACGCCTTCGGGTAAAAAGCTCACACTCAACTTACTATTAAATGGTGCATTTGCAACAAAAGCTTCCCCTAAACTTTGCTGTAAATTTCCATCACTATCATAACATTTGTTATCGACGACAATATTCCCATTTTCATTCACTGTATATGTTGCGGTAATGTTATAGGCACACTTTCGCTCGAAAGAGACTGGCTTTCGAGCAACCTCATACCAAACCCCCAAATACTTATCCAGCTCCACCCTTTCAACAGTTGCCAATGGTTTTGTCTGTGCATACGCTATGGTCCCCACAGCCAATCCAGTCAAAATAGCGCCACCGACTGCAATTTTTGCTAAACGCCAACCTGCTTTTGGGAAACTTTTAATAAATGGCATGAAAAAACCTCAAAATAGAATTTGTTATAAGTAGTCATATAGTTAACTAATAAAAATAGTCTATTTTATAAGCAAAAACTGTTGCGATATGTATCACTAAAAAGGTTTTTTCATCTACTCATATATCGTAATCATCAAAATAACATCTTGCCCAGCTCTCATTGGGTAGTAAGAATGCTACTCGGTCTCACACACACTAAGCTTTAATTACTTTAGTTGGTTTAAGCTCAATTTGAGAAGTATTTAACACTGCTCAAATATTCAGCCTGCGTAGAAAATTTAATGCATTTAAGATTGCAACATATGTGCTTTCAAGCGAACAATTTCATCACGTAATCTAGCAGCTTGCTCGAACTGTAATTCTTTTGATGCTTTCAGCATTTCCTTTTCCAATTTAGAAATATGTTTTGCAAACAACTTCGGATCTGAAAGTAAATGCTGTTCATCTGCACTAATAGATTGTGCTTGCTCCAGTGCCTTTTCATCAATCTCGTCATCAGTGAGAATCTCACCTGTATCAATTTCCTTGATGGTTTGACGCACTGCACTTCGTGGCGTAATACCATGAAGTTCATTAAATTCAATCTGTTTGTTACGACGTCGCTCGGTTTCATCAATCGCTTTACGCATAGAGTCGGTAATACGATCTGCATATAAAATGGCTTTACCTTTTACATTACGTGCAGCACGTCCTATCGTTTGGATTAATGAACGCTCTGAACGTAGAAACCCTTCCTTATCTGCATCTAGAATAGCAACCAAAGAAACCTCTGGCATATCCAAACCTTCACGTAATAAGTTAATCCCAACTAAGACATCATGTACGCCTGTCCGAAGTTCGTGAATGATTTTAACGCGTTCTACCGTATCAATATCCGAGTGAAGATAAGCAACCTTCACACCGTACTCTTTCAAATATGAAGTTAAATCTTCAGCCATACGCTTCGTCAAAGTTGTAACCAAGACTCGCTCATTCAACTGTTTACGGATATTAATCTCTGACAATACGTCATCTACTTGCGTCAACACTGGACGCACTTCAATTTCAGGATCAATCAATCCCGTTGGACGCACGACCTGCTCCACCACCTGCTCAGATTTTTCCAGCTCATATAATGCTGGTGTTGCACTCACGAATACAGTTGTCGGAACAATACGCTCCCACTCTTCAAATTTCATCGGACGATTATCTAAAGCACTTGGCAAACGAAAACCATAATTCACCAAGTTTTCTTTACGTGAACGATCACCTTTATACATTGCACCAATTTGCGGAACGGTCACATGCGACTCATCAATAATCAATAAAGCATCTTCTGGAACATAATCAAATAAAGTTGGGGGAGCTTCACCTGCAGCACGACCAGAAAGATGACGAGAATAATTTTCAATGCCATTGGTATAACCCAACTGCTGCATCATTTCTAAATCATAGCGGGTCCGCTGTTCAATACGCTGAGCTTCAAGCAATTTATCATTGTCTTTAAAAAATTTAAGCTGATCTTTTAATTCATCTTTAATGGTATCAATAGCACGGGTTAAATGATCTTTTGGCGTAACGTAGTGACTTTTCGGATAAATTGTTACACGAGGTACTTTTCGGACTAACTTCCCAGTTAAAGGATCAAACCAACGAATCGAGTCAACCTCATCATCAAATAGCTCAACACGAATCGCATCCTGATCTGATTCAGCAGGGAAAATATCAATAATCTCACCACGAATACGATATGTACCACGTAAAAACTCTAATTCATTACGGGTATATTGCATTTCAACTAAGCGACGAATAATGTCATCACGGCTCACTCGATCACCTTGTACAATATGCAGAAGCATCTGCATATATGCATTTGGATCACCCAAACCATAAATCGCTGAAACGGATGCAACGATGATCGCATCACGACGTTCTAATAATGCACGTGTCGCTGAGAGTCGCATTTGATCAATATGATCATTAATTGCCGAATCTTTTTCAATAAAGGTGTCTGATGAAGGAACATACGCTTCAGGTTGATAGTAGTCGTAATAACTAACAAAATATTCAACAGCATTATTCGGGAAAAATGCTTTGAATTCACCATAGAGCTGTGCAGCAAGTGTTTTATTATGTGCCATCACAATGGTTGGACGTTGGGTTTTGGCAATCACATTCGCCATGGTATAAGTTTTACCTGACCCTGTAACACCAAGTAGCAATTGATTACGAAAACCGTGCTCAATACCATTCACCAATTTTTCAATTGCTTGGGGCTGATCACCTGCAGGTTGGTAATTGGTGACTAATTCAAATGGCTGACCAGTCTGTTGTTCTTGCATATTTTTCATCTTGCTACACTCTTATCGATCTATGATATTGAGATTAATCTTTCATATACAACCCTAAATCTCAGTGTGATGAAAAACTTCTATAATTTTCCAACAACGATGCATTCACCTAAATACGCTATTTAGCCAAATTTTTTACTTTTTTATCAAACTAACTTACCACACATCAGATTTTTTCGAGTCTAATTAAAATTTCAACTAAAAGATCAATCACATCTAATAACTTGATCTAACAAAAAATAATTACCAAAAAGTGACTAAAATCACATTAACGTTAAATTAATGTTACAAATTACTGATTTTCACATGATTAGATCAGCTTATGATCTCTTTAATAATAAGTATCACAACACACTTAAAATGAGAAATTGCATAGGCATGGAGGCTTATCTTGAAACGCACATCTACGATTGCTATTACCGCCATACTTGCTGCTATCACTTATGCAGCAATCAATAAAGCTCCTGTAATCCCCCCAAAAACCAATGTTCAGATGAGTGCTAGTGAATTCCATCACGAATTATTAAAACAAACCAAACTTACAGAAAATTTGCAACAAATCCGCTCCTCCACACAAGCTTCACCTTTGGCATTACGACATTATATCGTTGTGTTTAAAGATTTTTCCGAACCATCTACACAGCTTTCTCAAACCATCCAAACACAATACGGCGGTCAGACACGTTATCGTTTTGATCAAGCACTCAAAGGTATCGCGATTAGCATTCCAGAGGTTGCTAGTGAAGCATTTTTAAATGCAATGTTACGACACCCATTGGTCAATTACGTTGAAGAAGATCAAGTCATTCAAATCAATGCAACACAACATAATCCTTCTTGGGGGCTCGACCGAATTGATCAACGAACACTTCCTTTAAACCAAAGTTACCAATATGAACATACAGGCACTGGCGTAAATTTATATATCCTAGATACTGGGATTTTAGCGACTCACCAAGAATTTACAGGTCGAGTTAAAAAAGGATTTTCGGCAATTTCTGACTTCAATGGTACTAATGATTGTAATGGGCATGGTACGTTTGTAGCTGGACTTGCTGGCGGTACGACCTACGGCGTAGCGAAACAAATCAGTCTCATCCCTGTACGTGTCGTTGGTTGCTCTGGTTCAGGGCTAATGAGCAATATGATTGCAGGGATTGATTGGATATTGAAAAATGGTCAAAAACCAGCCGTTGTTAATATATCAATGGGGGGACCTGCATACGAGCCTTTAGATACAGCAATCCATAATTTATCCAGCCAAGGCTTTATCCCCGTTGTTGCAGCTGGAAATGCCAATACCAATGCTTGTGATCTATCTCCAGCACGTTCAGCAAATGCGATAACCGTCGCTGCAACAGACAAAACAGATACCCGTGCAAGTTATTCAAACTACGGTGCGTGTATTGATATTTTTGCTCCTGGTAGTGGTGTTTCTTCTGCTTGGAATAGAAGCAATAGTTCAGTTGGCACAGGAAATGGGACTTCGATGGCTGCTCCACACGTTGCAGGCGCTGCTGCTCTCATATTACAACAAAATCCAACCGCAACTACGAAAATGGTCACCGATCAAATTCTGACAACAGCTACGCCAAATGTTGTCAAAAATGCATCTGGCAGCCCAAACCGTTTATTATTTACTGCAACTGCATTTCAATCGGATAATACAGCCCTATCTAACCAAACAGCACAGCAATCCACCGACATTCTAGCGAGTGTTAATCAACTTATCGGTTCTACTACACGCAATTGGTTATTTGGTACTTGGAAAGCAACTGTCAACATTAAAGTTGTCGATCAAAATCAAAAAGCCGTCAGTAATGCCACAGTTACTGGAGAGTTTAGCGTTGGCGCCTCCTCAATCAATTGCATAACCAATAGTATTGGTGAGTGCCAGCTAAATAGTGGAACACTTTCTCGTAATGTAACCAGTACGACATTTAACGTGGTTAATATAACGGGTACAAATCTAACTTATGCAGCAAATCACAATCAGGTCAGTCATCTTACATTGACACCTTAAAATCACTTGACCCATATCACAAACGCCTTCAACATGAGCTGATACTTAATTACTTATGATAAAAAATATGTCTTACCAATATCATGATGAAACGATTGTCACTGAACTCCCAGAAGATACGGTATTTGTTTTTGGTAGTGATTTAGCAGGAAGACATGACAGTGGCGCCGCTCGTGTTGCGGCTCAGCACTTTGCGGCAGTAAAAGGTGTCGGTCGTGGATGGGCTGGGCAAAGCTTTGCGATTCCAACGCTGAATGAACATATGCAACAAATGCCCCTGTCACAAATAGCACATTATGTTGATGATTTTAAAATTTATGCAAAGAATCATCCCAAAATGAAGTACTTTTTAACAGCATTAGGTTGTGGTATCGCTGGATATAAAGTCTCCGAAATAGCCCCCTTATTTAAGGGGATACATTCAAATGTGATTTTCCCTGAATCATTTCGTCCATTTATCGAAGAAGATGCTGTATCAAAATTTCCAGATCTAACAGCCGAAATCGTTCATGCTTTTATCAAAGATGAAGTTATTTTTTACTTCGACCATGGTTATGAATCTTTCGAAGAAGCATTAGCCGAAACAAATTTATCAGCTAATGAAAAAGCAATTGCTTTGATTGTACTCAATGAAGAACTTTATCCACGCGATCGTTATGGGCGTGGTCGAGAACATGAAATTAAAGATATTTTAGGAAAGTTAAATGGGAAAATTTTTAATTTTCAAAACAATTCTGAAGGTGCAATGATTTTTGTTAGCGTGATTATTGCATTGATGGAACTTTATGATATCGACGAACAAGACTTCATTAAATTATGGCGCGGTGATTTAACGATTCAACATCCAATAAATCGCCGTTAACTTTACACAAACCACATGATGAAAAAGGAGGAAAAATCCAAAACTCTATAACTTTATGGGATAGAGCAAACAAAAATGATAATGCAGCACAGAAAAACAGACATACTATAAAAATGGAGATTCGAGTGAATATTCAACAGCCTTTATTTGCCTTAATTTTGACGACTTACGCTAGCTTTACTTATGCAGCCCCACCTAACACTTTATCCAAACATGGTCCAATCAAAGACCAATACATTGTAACCTTTAATAAGTCACAAACATCTTCTAAAGATTTAGCCACAACATTAGCCAAATCTCATGGCGGAAAAATTTTGCATACTTATGAATCTGCACTGAAAGGATTTGCAATTTCGCTCCCCAGCAATGCTGGCAATGCTTTTGTAGAAGCAATGAAAAAAAATCCGAATGTACTTTCTGTTGAACCCGATATTGTAATGAGTATTCATAGTACCGTTCAAAATAATGCAGTATGGGGACTAGATCGCACTGATCAAAAAAGCCTTCCACTTGACTCCAATTACAGCTATACCCAAACAGGAGCTGGGGTTACAGCCTATATCGTAGATACAGGCATATTAGCCTCTCATCAACAATTCTCAGGCCGAGTCAAATCAGGATTTACAGCCATTAGTGACGGTAAAGGAACAACTGATTGCAATGGACATGGTACACATGTAGCAGGTACTGTCGGTGGAACAACTTATGGCATTGCCAAAGATGTGACATTAATTCCAATTCGTGTTTTAGACTGCAATGGTGCTGGTACATCTAGTGGAGTATTAGCTGGCTTAGATTGGATCGTCCAAAATGGTAAAAAACCAGCTGTAGTCAATATGTCATTAAGTGGTGAGGTGAGTTCAGCTTTAGATAACGCAATTGTTACTCTTTATGATCAAGGATATACCCCTGTCGTTGCTGCTGGAAATTCTAATACGGATGCATGTAATTCCTCACCTGCAAGAGCGAGCAAGGCGATTACCGTTGCAGCAACAGATAATAGTGATACACGAGCCAACTTCTCCAATTATGGTAGTTGTGTTGACATTTTTGCACCTGGGACACAAATCACCTCAGCATGGTACGATAGCAATACAGCCACTAAAGTCTCTCATGGCACCTCTATGGCAACACCACATGTAGCAGGTGTGGTTGCCGAAATGCTACAAAGCACCCCTACTGCAACGCCTCAAATGATTACAACTAATTTGCTAAAACAAGCAACAACAAACATCGTCAAAGATCCAGCCAATAGTCCAAATCGTTTACTTTACAAAGCACCTTAAATCTCATCCTAAAAAAAAGGATATCTTTAAGATATCCTTTTGGGTTTGATTTAACGTTTTCCCATCGAACGACGCGTGCCACGTGGAGGCATCCAAGTTCGGTCAGCATATTGCTCAGGTTTTGGACGAACCTGATTATGTGCCACATCCTCAGAGTCATTTTGAGCAGATGGCATTGGAAATGGCAATTTAACCAAAGCTTTTTTAGCTTTAGGCGGTTGGGTACTCATTAAAATTCTCTCGAAATCTAAATTTCTAAACGCTATTGTAATAGATTTTTGAGAGTTTTATAAAAATAAAATATGTAAAAACAGAAGCCCTCTTCCTGCCCATAATTTGGTAACTTTTTATGCGATTACGGCAAGTTTTGACCACAAAGAGCTCCAATTAAGCTAAGATAACCTGCTTTTTATTTTTAATCCCATAAGAAGGAATAATGCCGTGGACGTACGTCTCTCTGATCGTGTCAATGCCATCAAACCGTCCCCTACACTTGCAGTAACCAATAAAGCTGCTGAGCTTAAAGCTGCTGGTAAAAATGTGATTGGTTTAGGTGCAGGCGAACCAGACTTTGATACCCCTCAACACATCAAAGATGCTGCAATTGAAGCGATTAACAAAGGCTTTACGAAATACACGGCTGTCGATGGCACTCCAAGCCTCAAAAAAGCAATTATTGCAAAATTGAAACGTGATAATAACTTGGACTATCAAGCAAATCAGATTTTGGTTTCTTGTGGTGGTAAACAAAGTTTCTTTAACTTAGCACTTGCTTTGCTCAACAAAGGGGATGAAGTCATTATCCCTGCTCCATTTTGGGTAAGCTATCCAGATATGGTGATTATTGCTGAAGGCACACCAGTGATCGTGAAATGTGGTGAAGAGCAACGTTTCAAAATCACACCTGAACAATTAGAGTCTGCGATTACACCAAATACACGCTTAGTTGTATTAAATAGCCCATCTAACCCAACTGGTATGATTTACACCAAAGCAGAGTTAGAAGCTTTAGCTGAAGTTCTTCGCCGTCATCCACAAGTTTTTGTTGCTTCTGATGACATGTATGAACCAATTCGCTGGGAAGATGAGTTCTACAACATTGCAACCGTTGCACCAGACTTATATGACCGTACTATCGTTTTAAATGGTGTATCTAAAGCCTATGCAATGACAGGCTGGCGTATTGGTTATGCGGCTGGTCCTGCAAAAATCATTGGCGCGATGAAAAAGATCCAGTCTCAATCAACCTCTAACCCAACGTCGATTTCACAAGTTGCAGCTGAAGCAGCGTTGAATGGTCCACAAGACGTTTTACAACCAATGATTGAAGCATTCAAACGCCGTCATGATTTAGTTGTTAATGGTTTAAATGACATCAAAGGTATTTCATGCTTACCAGCTGATGGTGCATTCTATGCGTATGCAAACATTCGCCCATTAATCCGTGCCAAAGGCTTAAAATCTTGCACAGAATTCTCTGAATGGTTACTTGAGGAAACTGGCGTTGCTGTTGTTCCAGGTGATGCATTTGGCTTAGGTGGGTTTATGCGTATCTCTTACGCAACTGCTGATGAAGTTCTAGTCGATGCTTTAGCTCGTATCAAAAAAGCAGCTGAATCTATTGATGGTGTTGATGCAGCAATTGCATCTATCAATGCTGAAAAAGCTACACAATAATCTTAGTTGAGAAAAAGAAGCTTCAAAATGAAGCTTCTTTTTTATATTCCAACTTGGGTTTAAATCTCAATCTGCTGCCCTACTCCTCAGACTCACCGTTAAATAAAGCAATGACCTCAGCCTCAGTCATTTTCTTAGTTGAATTTTGGAAAGCATAAAACTCAGGTTTATTATCAATAAAAATTTCAAGATCCAACTTTAAATCTTTCGGAGATTCATTAAGAGAAAATACGTTGATATTGGAATAGTTCTGATCCTTTGTACGCCAAAATAAATTGGTGCCGCAAACATTACAAAATCCACGCTCCCCCCATTCTGATGAGTTATAAACTGTAAGATGATCTTGCTTTAAAAACGCTAAACTACCGTGTTCTACATCAACAGTCATAATTACACCACTGGTTTGTCTACGACAAATAGAGCAATGGCAAACATGAACATCATGATTTTTTAATTTCACCTCAAAGGTGGTTGCACCACACAAACATTGTCCGTCCATTTTTAATTTTACCTTGTGTTTGATTTATTATTTGTAAGTAAATAGCTTAAAACACTTTATCTCTTTCGCAATAAATAATTTGTAAATCCAACTTTTGGTCCATCATACACTTGACACTTTATTTTTATGTCTCTATTTTACCTATAAGTTCTATTTTGGAACCTATAAGGAAATAAAAGATGAAACACCCTAAAGATATGAACGGACTTGAATTTTTGACTGCAATGTGTGAAGGGAGAATTCCAACAGCGAGTATTAGTGAAACCATTCCCATGCAGCCCTTAGAGGTAGCTGAGGGATATATAAAATTTGGGGTGCAAGCTGATCATCGTCATCTTAATCCATTAGGTGGAGTACATGGAGGCTTTGCCGCCACTGTACTTGACTCTGTTACTGGATGCGCGATTCATACACTTCTTGAAGCTGGGGTCGGCTACGGTACAATTGATCTTAATGTTAAAATGTGTCGTCCAATCCCCCAAAATCAGAAATTAATCGCAACAGGTAATATGATCAACCTCAGTAAAAACTTGGGGATTTCTGAAGGAAAAATCGTGGATACAGAAGGTAAACTTTATGCTTATGCCACCGCGACCTGTATGATTATACGTTCATAAAAAAAAGATAAGGCAATTATGCAATTGCCTTATCACATTTCACATTTTTTGGGCGATCACATAAATGACTAAAAACAGCATATTGCCAAATACTTTTTACTTGTACAGTAACCACTTTCTGCTCTGCAACAGACCATGCTAATGCAGTATTTGCACCGAGAATGAGTTCACCTCCAAGTTGAAATAAATATAATGGAGATTGAACACTCACTAAAAGTGGATTCTTTTGGCTTAGCAAGTTACGAGAGTCCTCAATTTTCCACTTATTCCCAAGCCATAACTGTAACAAATCACCTAAATACAAAGTATTTTGCTTAAATGGAAAAGTATTTAAAAATGCATTTTCTACGGGCGTGTAATAACGCTCAGGATCCTGCAAAATATCAAGATAGTTTTGTTGATAAAAAGAGAAGTTTGAAAAAATAGTTTGAATATTTAGAATAGTCATTTTGACCTCCGATTTAGCCATTTTAGTGCTGGCAAGTAGGGTTAAATCCACACTGTTTAGGTCTTACCTAAACGCTCTTTCTGATTCGAATCTAGCAACAGCCAAATCAAAGTTCAAGTTTTTTTTGCTTTTTGCTATCAATTGTGCAAATAAAAAGCATATAGCATCAAAATGAAAGAAACATGACATTTTTAGCTTGACCGATTTCAAAAGCTGCCTATAATGGCTCTCAGATTCTCCCATAGCTCAGTCGGTAGAGCGACGGACTGTTAATCCGCAGGTCCCTGGTTCGAGCCCAGGTGGGAGAGCCAAGATTCAAAAAAGCCCATATCAATGATATGGGCTTTTTTACGCTTGAAATTTAATGCAAAAAAATACCCCTATCAATTAGAGGTATTTTCTATTACAAGTCGCTAAGCGATAACCTTCGCTGGTACACCACTATGAAAACGGAAAGTATCATCTGGGCTTAAAATCAAGTTCTTTTCGACTTCACGAATGTGATCAATCCGTTGTTGAATATTTTCTTCTGGATCTTTAAGTTTAGCTGTTTTTGCAACATCCAAAGCCAAGGCCAAATAATCTTCGAAATGACGAGATTCCGATTTAAGCAAATAACGATAATAACGCCCTAGCTCATCATCGACTATGGGCGCAAGCGAATAGAATCGTTCACAAGAACGCGCTTCTACAAATGCACCAATGATCATGACGTCAATTAAAGCTTCAGGCTCATATGTACGGATTTCTTTACGTAGTTCGCCCGCATAACGACCTGCACTCAAACCTTTCCACTCTTGACCACGTTTGGTCATAAATTCTAAAACTTGCTCATAATGCAGCATTTCTTCACGTACGAGCTGTGCCAACTTCACTTGTAAGTCAGTAAAAAAGCTATAACGAAACATCAAATTCATTGCTGTTCCCGCTGCTTTTTTCTCACAATTCGCATGATCCTGCATGAGAATATCTAAATTATTGATGGCTTCATCTAACCAAGCTTGAGGTGTAGTACAACCTAAAAACTTGATCACTGGTTGCATCAACTCATCATAATTCACACTACTCATTTACTTATCTCGCAGCAGCCTGAATCGCTGCTTTCATATCTTTCACGGCCTGAGCCAAACCAACAAATACACTATCAGCGATAATTGAATGCCCAATGTTGAGTTCATGAATTTGTGGAATTGCGGCAATGGGTGCCACATTGTTCAAGTTTAATCCATGACCCGCATTGACCACTAAACCTTTAGATGCAGCATATTCTGCGCCTTTGATAATCCGTACCAATTCAGCTTGTTGTTGCTCATCTGTTGCAGCATCTGCATATGCGCCTGTATGGATTTCAATTGTTGGCGCTCCACATGCGACCGCTGCATCAATTTGAGCAAAATCAGCATCAATGAAAAGTGACACATCACTACCAATTGCTGTCAATGCTTCTGTTGCAGCCTTAACTTTTTCAAAGTGCCCCACCACATCTAAGCCACCTTCAGTGGTGACTTCTTGACGACGTTCAGGTACGAAACATACATGTTGAGGTTGAATTTCTTGAGCAAATGCGACCATTTCATCAGTAACAGCCAACTCAAGATTCATTCTTGTTTTCAACAATGGACGCATACGGCGAACATCGTCATCTTGTATATGGCGGCGATCTTCACGTAAATGTAAGGTAATCCCTTCTGCACCTGCTTGCTCACAAACCAGAGCTGCTTGTACAGGATCAGGATAAACGGTACCTCGTGCTTGTCTTAATGTTGCAACATGATCAATGTTTACACCCAAGATTGCAGCCATAAAAATATCCTATTGTTTATCAAATTAAAGCAATCAATACTTTAAATAGATTAAGTTTGTGTATTTTGAATCCAAAGTTGACGACTTTTTAGTGGTCGATCACCCAACAAAGAAGTGATCATTTGGCGGTATAGTTTAGCCAATAATTGCAATTGTTCGTGAGTAAAATCTTGCCCTTGCTCATAATTTTGCATGGTCGCAATAAGCCGCCCAGACATAGATGAGCGTGATGCTTGAGCAACAGGCATAAAACCATCATTCAATTGAAACTGATAATTTTGTTCATGTTGGATAACTTGTTGATTAGCATCAATTGAAAAATCAATGGCATAACCTAGTTCTTGCAATAACACATGTTCAAACTGTCGTAAAATTTGACGAAGAAACAATGGTGCATGTTCATGTGTTGCTAATAATTGAAGTTGTAGAAGAATCAGCTGATATTGTTGAAAAGTTTGCGGCATCGCCTCCTCTAAAGGGCATAATCGCAACACAATCTCATTTAAATAAAAACCTGCAAAAAAAGCATCACCATGAAAAAATACAGGTTGATTCAGAATTTCCAGTTTAGTGAGATTTTTGAGCTCTGATTTTCCTGTCGCTTGCAAACGAATCGGCTGATATTGTGGTGGAGGAATTTGTCTTAAAATTCCATCCACCCGACCATATTCTTGCGTAAACAAATGCACAATATGGCTCTTTTCCCGATATCTACGATGATGAATCAAATAACCATGTAGGACTTCATTACGCATCATAAGACGATACTAATCCTTCTTTTTATGGTCCTTTTCATCCTCATCATCGCCATCAGGTATCACGGCTCCTACAACTGCAGCCGTGCCTTTCACAACACCTTTAGTGGTTTTATAAGCAACTTTAGCAGGAACAGTTACAACTTTATGGATACAACCTTGTAACATGGATATACAACTTAGAATTGCCAGCATTCGTACTGTTATTTTCATATTCATTCTATCCGATTAAATGTCGCTATAACCTAAGCTTTTGAGTGCACGTTCATCATCAGACCATCCACCTTTCACTTTCACCCAAAGCGTCAGCATGATTTTTTGTTCAAACATTTTTTCCATGTCTGCACGTGCATCCATCCCAATACTCTTGAGTTTGGCGCCTTTATCACCAATTACAATCGCTTTTTGACCTTGGCGCTCTACAAAGATTGTTGCATCAATATATGTACAAGGCGGTTTTAGACGACCTGTTTTTTCATTGACTGTGGCTTCTTCCGTCTTAAATGACTCAATTTGCACCGTTAAATCATATGGAAGCTCTTCACCCAACTGACGCATGATTTTTTCACGAATGATTTCACTCGCAAGGAAACGCTCAGAACGATCGGTGATTTGATCTAATGAATACAATGGCGGTTGATAAGGCAGGTACTTTTCAATGGTGTCACGCAAGTGTTCTAAATTTGCACCACGCAAAGCTGACACAGGAACAATTTCAGCAAAGTTCATTAACTTGGCACGTTCTTGAATCAAAGGTAAAGCTTCATTTTTATTTTCAAATGTATCTAGCTTATTAATCACCAAAATGACTGGCATATCTGCATTTTTAAGCTTTTCCAAAACAAGTTCATCATTTTGGGTCCACTTCTGAGCATCCACCACAAATAAGACTAAATTTACATCTCGCAATGCTGAGTGCGCGGCACGATTCATCATCTTGTTAATCGCACGTACTTCTTTTTTATGCATCCCGGGAGTATCTACAAATACAGCCTGTGATTTCTCACGTGAATCAATACCAACAATCTTATGACGAGTGGTTTGCGGTTTACGCGATGTAATCGATAACTTTTGACCAAGTAAGTGATTCATTAGGGTCGATTTACCCACATTTGGGCGACCTACAATTGCAACAAAACCGCTCTTAAAATCAGAAGGAATCGTAGTTCCCTGAGAACTAAAAAATTGATCAATTAAGTTGTTGCCATCTTGCTGTTCATTTGCTTCTGGCTTATTGTCATTTGAATGAGACATCAGGTTATTGCTCCAATAATTTTAAAATTTCAGCCGCTGCCGTTTGTTCGGCGAAACGACGACTTGAGCCCTCGCCTTGAATTTTCGGCAATCCATCAACCAAACATTCCACTTTGAAATGTTGATTTGGTGCATCACCTTGAATATCTACAACCTCGTAAACTGGGAGAGGTTTTTTACGTGCTTGTAAATACTCTTGTAGCCGTGATTTCGGGTCTTTCAGTTGATCCGTCGGTTCGATATGGTCGAAGTAAGGTTCATACCATTTTAACACAATGCCTTGCAGCAAGTTGAGATCATTACTGTCTAAATATATCGCACCGATAATGGCTTCAACCGTGTCAGCGAGAATAGATTCACGATGATGACCACCTGATTTTAATTCACCAGTGCTTAAAATTAATGACCGACTCAGTTGCAAGTCATTCGCAATTTTACCTAGTGCCTCCTGTCGAACCAAAGTTGCACGCATACGCGTTAAACGACCTTCGTTTTCAGTTGGATAGGTATGGTATAAATAATTCGCAATGATCATCCCCAATAACGAATCGCCTAGAAATTCTAGGCGTTCATAATTGTGTTTATGACTAACAGACCGGTGAGTTAAAGCCAATTTCAACAAATCAATTTGTTGAAATTGATAACCTATCCTTGCTTGCAGTCTTGTATCATTGAGCTTGTTTGGCAGATTTTTGGTCAAAAGTCTTCTCAAAAGTCATCACTAAACTAATATTTAGCATGAAAGGCTTTCGCACTTCATACTTTTTCACGACGATCAAATCATCTTTATATGTAGCCTGTGCGATATCCTTAAAACGAAGATCTCGTACACCATTCATATCCAAACGTTGATCCATCTGAGATGCAAACTTGGTTGGCGTCGTATTTAGCGGACTATCTTTCAATAAACCTTCAATCTGACTGTCAATAATTTTGTCATCCCAATATGCTGGCCATATTGCAATTGCAGCTTTCACAGCAATTGCAAATAAAACCACCCCAAATAAAATTGCAATATACGAAGTCCCTTGTTGAGATTTACGCATTTTTTCTTTCCTATGTGTTTTTTATTTATTAATCAATTTTACCATTTCGGCTAAAACTTGGAAGTTTTAGACCTGGTTCTTTATGCATCCATACATAAAAAGCACGACCCGTTAAATTTTGTTCAGGCACAAATCCCCAAAAACGGCTATCTGCACTTTGGTCTCGGTTATCACCCATCGCAAAATATTGCCCTTTTGGTACAGTTACCTCCCAATCTCGACCTTGAGTATTGATAAACACATCATTGGTTTTCGCAACAAATGGAATGAAAGAATCCGCGCCTTTAGCTTGAGCAAACTGATAAGCCTCAACAAGTGTATTTCGCCCATCTAAATAGCGAACTGTATACTGATGATCACCCAGAGTTTCTTTAAAATACGAAACTGCTGGTGTCTCTAGCGCGTCTTTTTCACGACTAAATTCAGTTGAAACTTTAGCAATGCGTTCACCGTTTACGACCAATTGACCATCTTTAAACTGAATATGATCACCAGGTAAACCAACCACGCGTTTGATATAACTAATACTTGGTTGCGGTGGATAACGGAAAACGATCACTTCACCACGTTTTGGTTCACCAACATCAATAATCTTGGTATTAACGATCGGTAAACGCACCCCATAATCAAATTTATTCACCAAAATAAAATCACCTGTCTCTAAGGTTGGCACCATTGAGTCAGAAGGGATATTAAATGGTTCATATAAGAAAGAGCGTAAAACGAGCACAACCGCTAACACAGGCCAAAAATCATACGCCCATGTAATGATGAAGTTTTCTTGGTTTCGTCCTCGGTTTGCACGTTGCTTAAGTACAAACTTATCGAGTAACCATACCAAGAAAAAAATCAGTGTCGCTGGTACTAGAATCAAATTAAAATCAAAATCCACAAACCCTCACTCGCAGTCTGACTGCTCGTCTTAGGGCTAGGTTAAGCAATGCTTACCCAGCCTGATCTTTCTTTATCTATCTACTTTCAATACAGCTAAGAAGGCTTCTTGTGGAATTTCTACACTTCCCACTTGTTTCATACGCTTCTTACCTTCTTTTTGTTTCGAAAGAAGTTTCTTCTTACGAGACACATCGCCGCCATAACATTTTGCTAAAACGTTTTTACGCATTGCTTTAACAGTAGAACGAGCAATAATTTGTGCACCTATTGCCGCCTGAATCGCCACATCAAACATTTGACGTGGAATCAAGTCTTTCATTTTTTCAACTAAAGCAATACCACGATGGCGTGCATCTTGACGATGGCAGATCATGGCTAAAGCATCTACCTTTTCACCATTAATTAATACATCAACCTTAACTAAGGCTGAACTTTCAAAACGGACAAAGTTATAATCCAATGAAGCAAACCCACGCGAACATGACTTTAACTTATCAAAGAAATCCATCACGACTTCAGCCATTGGAATTTCAAAAGTAACAGAAACTTGATTACCCAAGAACTTCATATCTTTTTGAACGCCACGACGTTCAATACACAATGTCATTACATTACCCAAGTATTCTTGAGGAACAAGAATATGACACTCTGCAATTGGCTCGCGCAAATCTTCAACTGTCGAACCGTCAGGCATTTTTGATGGACTATCGATATAAATCGTCTCACCTTTCTTGGTGACTGCTTCATAAATCACAGTAGGTGCCGAACTGATTAGATCAAGATCATACTCACGCTCTAATCGTTCTTGCACAATCTCCATGTGCAGCATACCTAAGAAGCCACAACGGAAACCAAAGCCTAAAGCATCTGAACTCTCAGGCTCAAAGAATAACGCCGAATCGTTAATTTGCAGCTTTTGTAAGGCCTCACGGAATGGTTCAAAATCACTTGAATCAATCGGGAACAAACCTGCATAGACCTGTGGCTTTACCTTTTTAAATCCTGGTAAAGTTACAACTTCAGGTGTAGATGCAAGCGTAATGGTATCACCCACTGGCGCACCAAAAATATCTTTAATCCCTGCGATTACGAAGCCAACTTCACCAGCTTCCAAAATGTCAGTTTCAGTATGTTTTGGATTAAATACACCAACTGAGGTTACTGGATGCGTTTGTCCAGTTGACTTAACCAACATTTTATCGCCCTTGCGGATACGACCTTGTTTGATACGGACCAACGAGACAACACCAAGATAATTATCGAACCATGAGTCAATAATCAAAGCTTGAAGTGCTGCATCACGATCACCTTCAGGTGCTGGGATTACATCAACTAAACGCTCTAAAACCCCTTCAACACCTAAACCAGTTTTTGCTGAACATGTTGGTGCATCAGTTGCTTCAATCCCAATAATTTCCTCAATTTCATGAATTACACGCTCCGGCTCTGCTTGCGGCAAATCAATCTTATTTAAGATCGGTAACACCTCTAAACCCTGCTCGATAGCGGTATAGCAGTTTGCTACGGATTGAGCCTCAACACCTTGTGCTGCATCAACAACCAATAATGCACCTTCACATGCTGCCAAAGAACGTGATACTTCATAAGAAAAGTCTACGTGTCCAGGAGTATCAATAAAGTTCAACTGATATTCTTGACCATTTGGATGCGTATAATACAACGTCACCGATGCAGCTTTAATGGTAATCCCACGCTCACGCTCAAGCTCCATCGAGTCTAGTACCTGAGCTTGCATCTCACGATCTTGTAGACCACCACACATTTGAATAAAACGGTCAGCCAAAGTTGACTTACCATGGTCAATATGTGCAATGATCGAGAAATTGCGTATATTTTTGATATCTACGGTTTTTTTAGCTTGCGCCATGGGTTACCTTGAGAAAATAAATCGCCCTATACTTTTAAAAAGTTATGAGCCAAAGCGGTTTAACAAAATTGTTGGGGATTATAACAGAACGACCTTTCAAAGTATTCAAAATAATTTTCACCGCTCTAAACCAAACTGCCATGATTTCATGGTTTAAACTTGCTCATAAAGAACAGAAAAATCAAGAGGGTTCAAATCTGTTGAAATCGGCTGGTAAGCTTGGATAAAGCTGGGAGACATACGCTTCGGACGACCAGTTGCAATTTCAATACAAGCCCACTTTGTTTTTCCTAGAAATAAAACGCTTTGATCTTTTTCGCGATAAAATGCGTACTGCCTAAAAGAGTACAATGCATTAATATCATCTAGCCAAGTGCGTAAAATAACTTCCTCACCTTCCAGCGCTGCTTTGCGATATTGAACATAATGTTCTACTGCAACCATTGCATGTTTAAGCTCCAAATATTGGGCTAAACCTAAACCTAAAGTTTCGATATGTGCAGCAGCAACATCTTGCATCCACTGAACATACATCACATTGTTGACATGACCAAGGACATCAATATGCTCAGGTTGAACGCTTATTCTTAAATCAAAAATCGTACTCATTTCTCGTCATACTTATACATCAACATGTTGCAACATACAGTAGTTGAAACAAATCAAGATTACAAAATAAAAACCACTCTAAATAGAGTGGTTCTTATGACTTTATACAATGTTATTGTAGACGTAGGCCTAAGATCGCACGTTGTCCTTGACGGATAATCGCTACACGAGCAACACTACCTTTTGGCAATCCAGCAATTACTCTCGCAAAAGTTGCACTGTCATTAATTGCTGTACCGTTGACTTGTAGAATGACATCACCAGCAACAATATTAGATAAAGAAGCGAGGCCCCCACGCTGTACCTCTTGTACAAGGATACCGCCGCGTACATCTAAACGAGATTGCTCAGCGGGCGTAAGATTTCGGATACTCATCCCTAAGCCACTCGTTGGACTATTTTTATCACCAGCTGCAGGCGTATCGTCAGGCGCTGTACTTAATGTCGCAGAAACAGTACGAACTCTCTCATCACGCAAAACTTCTAATCGAATGGTTTGATTCGGAGAAATACGATTCAAGGTATAAAGTAAGTCACTGGTTCGAGAAATTGACGAACCATTAATTTTCAAGATCACATCCCCAGATTTTAATCCCGCTTTTTCAGCAGGTGACTTTGGTGCAACTTGAGTAATTAACGAACCTTCAGGTTTCGGCAACTTATAAGCCTCGGCAAGGTTGCGATCAATATCTTGCAACATGATGCCGAGATAAGAGCGAGTCACTTTACCATTAGCTTTCAGTTGTTGAACAACATCCATCGCAACATCGATTGGGATCGAGAACGACAATCCCATATACCCTCCCGTACCACTAAAGATACGAGAGTTTACGCCAACAACTTCACCTCTTTGATTGAATAACGGGCCACCAGAGTTACCTGGGTTCAAAGCAGCATCTGTTTGAATAAAGGGAACGGACGTTTCACCACTCATATTACGTGACTTAGCGCTTACAATCCCTGCTGATGCTGAATAATCAAATCCAAATGGTGATCCAATTGCAAGAACAGGTTCACCTACTCGTAACTGGTTCACATCCCCAACTCTGAGCTCTGGAAAATTCGTCCCTTCAACCTTCAGCACGGCGACATCAGTACGCTCATCGCTTCCTACCAGAGTTGCATCAAATTCACGACGATCATTTAACGTAATACTGATACGTGAAGCATTTGCAATCACATGATGATTTGTCACAAGATAGCCATCTTTACTGATAAAAAAAGCACTACCAAATGCAGTCTTCTCTTGAGGTCCTTGTCGCTGAGGAATAATGACCTGATTGCCAAAAAAGCGTCTTAAAATTTCAGGTACTTGTTGCTGCAACAACTCTTCCTGAGTCATTTTTTTCACAACATTGACACTCACCACAGCAGGGCTTACCTGCTCAACCAGATTTGAAAAATCTACTGGCGCTGCAGCATTGACTTGAGCAGCGGCAACTGTAAATACCGCAGCATACATTCCTTGTTGTAAATAGCGACTTTTCATGAAGCAAGAACCTACAGATGAATGATCAAAAAAAATTTAAGACTATGTTTTTAGCATAAGCCCAACATAATTTTCGTAAAAATATGTTTATATTTTCAAGGCATAGAATAGAAATCTCCCATAAAATATGAAGAAATTATGAAGAGCCTTAAGTTTACGAATACGTATCAGCGATCTACCCAAACAATTTCTTAATTTTTCTCGATTTACTTCAAAACATCTGTATTGGATAAACCACTATCTCACATTTCATTCGCTAAAAAATCACTCAATTCTAGGCAGATTGGCCCTTGCCTTTTTGATAAAAAAGCGTTGTCATTAGCAAACGTTTAAAACTGAAGCAGATTGACATGCCTGATTTAAAAACAATTCACCATTTTGATGTGATTATTGTGGGCAGTGGCGGTGCAGGTTTAAGTCTTGCGCTCTCTTTACCAAGTCATTACAACATTGCGATTTTAGCAAAAGCAGCCTTAACAGAAGCCAGTACCTTCTACGCGCAAGGTGGTGTCGCTGCGGTATTAGACGAAACAGACTCCATTCAACAACATATTAATGACACTATGATTGCAGGCGGGCATCTATGTGAACTAGATGCTGTCAAACATACAGTTGAAGGAGGAAAACCTTCTGTTGATTTCCTTCTTGGGCAAGGTGTGCAGTTTACTTTAGACGATGATGAACAACTTCACCTCACTCGTGAAGGTGGCCACTCTCAGCGTCGTATCATTCACTCTGCTGATGCTACAGGCAAAGCTATCTCAACCACTTTGGTTGAGCGCGCTAAAGAGCGTGAAAATATTACAATATTTGAAAATTACATTGCGATTGATTTAATCACCCTGCACAAACTGGGTCATCAAAATCAAAAGAATCGTGCGATTGGTCTATATGCACTGCATGAAGATAGCGAACAAGTTCATACCTTTTTAGCACCATTTACTGCCCTCGCCTGTGGCGGTGCAATGAAAGCGTATCTGTATACTTCAAATCCTGACATTGCAACAGGTGATGGTATTGCTATGGCCTATCGTGCAGGTTGCCGTGTAGCCAATATGGAATTTAACCAATTCCATCCTACTTGTTTATATCACCCGAAAGCGCGTTCTTTCTTAATTACCGAAGCAATGCGTGGTGAAGGTGCATATCTGCGTTTACCAGATGGCGAACGTTTTATGCTGCGTTTTGATGAACGTGCCGAACTTGCACCGCGTGACATTGTGGCACGTACTATTGACCATGAAATTAAACGCTTAGGTATTCGTCACGTTTGGTTAGACATTACGCATAAATCACCTGAATTTATTACTGAACACTTCCCTACACTGTATGCACGTTTGCTTGAGCTTGGGATCGACATTACCAAAGACATGATCCCTGTGGTTCCTGCGGCTCACTATACCTGTGGTGGTGTCGTCGTCGATGAACATAGCCAAACTGATTTAGATGGCTTATATGCGATTGGTGAAACCTCTTATACTGGTTTACACGGCGCAAATCGTATGGCGAGTAACTCATTACTTGAATGTTTTGTCTACGGCATGAGTGCAGCAGAAGATATTCAGAGCAAATACAACACAAGCTTTGAGTTTCCAGATGTACCATCTTGGGATGAATCTCAAGTCACCGATGCAGATGAAGATGTGGTCATCCTGCAAAACTGGGATGAACTACGTTCAACGATGTGGAACTATGTCGGCATCGTTCGTACGACGAAACGTTTACAACGTGCTTTACACCGTATCGAAATGTTGAAGCGTGAAATCAATGAATACTATCAAGATTACCGCGTCAGTAAGAACCTGATCGAATTGCGTAACCTCGTTTTAGTTTCGGAAATGATTGTACGTTGTGCGATGGAACGCAAGGAATCACGTGGTTTGCATTACACACTGGATTATCCTGAGCTTTCTAATGAAATTCGTAAAACAGTGTTAACGCCACCAAATTTTAAGGTGGAACAACCGTTGGTGAATGAATAACACCCAATTTATTCATCTATTATTTTTAATTGGCACTGCCTCATATAAGCAGAATAATTAGATCTCGTTTGTATAGGCAATACATTACTTTGAAGGATCAAAGTAATCAAAATCCATTGTTGGGCAGAGGGTACATCCTTGTTACCCCTGTCCAACTGGCTGCATCCATGCCGCCGATCTCGATAGTGAATAACAACTTGAATTCAAATACTAAAAATCAGGCTATTTTCAGATTTACTATTGCTTAACGTCTATTTCAAATATTGCAGCGCCTCTCCAAACACAACATCCGCATTCTGTGTTGCATCCAAACGTTTGATCCGTTCCGGCTCTGCTTGCCATAAAGTCTCATAACCTGCACGAACTTTAGCAAAGAAACTCAATTTCTCTTGCTCAAAACGATCCAATGCACCACGCTCTCGTGCACGGGTCATTCCCAACTCAATCGGCGCATCCAGCCAAAAGGTGATATTCGGCATTTTCGCGACAAAGGTTTGATTTAACAGTTGCAACTTTTCCTGACTTAAGCCACGACCAGAACATTGATAAGCAAAGCTGGCATCAGTAAAACGATCACTCAGCACAATCTTGCCTGCTTCTAATGCAGGTAAAATCACTTGCTGTAAATGCTGTGCACGGGCAGCGTAAATTAATAATAGCTCGGTATCATGACTCATTTGCTCTTCATGATTCACTGCCAATAATAAAGAGCGAATTTGTTCCGCCAAAGGTGTACCACCCGGCTCACGGGTTAATACGACTTCTTTACCTTGCTGTTCAAAATACTGATGAATTTTACGAATCAGCGTGGTTTTACCTACGCCTTCGGTACCTTCAAAGCTAATAAACATTTACTGTTGCTCCTGCTTCTTGGCACGTAAAACCGCCAAATACTCTTGTACTGCACGATTGTGATCTTGCAAATTGGTTGTAAATTTATGCCCACCTGTGCCTGTTGCAACAAAATAAAGATTCTGCGAATCATCAGGATGCATCGCCGCTTCAATTGCTTTTTTACTTGGCAAAGCAATCGGTGTTGGAGGTAAACCGAAAATGGTATAGGTGTTATATGCTGTTGGTGTCCGTAGGTCATTACGTGTGATATTACCTTTGTAATTGTCTCCCATACCATATATGACGGTTGGATCAGTTTGCAGGCGCATGCCTATTTTTAGTCGACGAACAAACACACCTGATACTTGCTGTAACTCGCTATCCAAACTAGTTTCTTTTTCAATAATCGAAGCCATAATTAATGCTTCATATTTATTTTTATATGGCAGATTAGCCGCCTTATTAGCCCATGCTTCATCCAATGCTTTCATTTGACGACGATATAAATCCGTCAAAATTTTCTTGTCTGTTTCACCTTTCGCAAAAAAATAAGTATCCGGTGCAAATAATCCTTCAGGATGAGCATAGGAAATATCTAAAGCTTTTAGTAATTGATCTTGAGGCAAATCTAAAATTGTATTGGTCACATTCGGATCATTTTTTAACTTCTGTACAAGTTGCTTGAAGTTTGTCCCTTCGATGACCAATATTCGATTCATTTGAGCATTATCTGCATTGGCAAGCATATCCAGCACTTGACGAACACTCATCCCTTTAGTTAGCTCATATACACCAGCTTTCATACTGTCATGTATCATAAATTTCTGATAGAGCTTTAAAATGATCGGGAAACTTACCTTCTGTTCTTCAGCCAATCGATCAATGAAACGAGAATATGTATCTCCAGATGAAATCACTAATAATTGTTTTTTATTCTCCATTGGATAAGGCTTAAATAAATTTGCCCATATCACGCCAAAGACCACCATCGTAAAAACACAGATAAATACAAGAAATGCTTTAAAGGTAAATCTTGATTTCGGCTTTGCTTTTAGTTTTTTCTTACTTTTGCTTGAGTTTGGTGGCTTTGGCATATTAATCAATCTGGCTAAGTTTTAAAGTTTCAAATAAATCAAGGTATGGTTGTTGCGCTAACGCGCGATCATTCAATCGTACAACCGCTCGCATCGGATGCAATGCATTGCAAAAAAACAGGTTTTGAATACGATCAATCTCATCCATGCCGATACAACGTTGTTCGCATGACACATTGTATTGTTGCATTCGAGATAAGATTTTGGCTCGCATCACACCGTGGACGCCATTATAACGAAGTTCAGGCGTAATCCACTGATCATTTATACGAATAAAACAATTACTGCTCACCCCTTCTACGATATAACCCTGCACATCACTGACTAAGGCTTCTAGCCACCCCCGTTGATCCGCTTCTTGCTTAAGCAAAACTTGTTCAAGACGATTCAATGTTTTTAAACCTACAAGGTGTGGCATGTTTAAACCCAAGGCATGATTGAGTAAGCCACTCTCAATCCATTCAGGCTGAAAAGCTTGCATTACTTTGGGGTAATACCACACATAAAGATCAGCAGCATGTAAAGGTAGACTGTAACCACGATCACCTTCACCGCGGCTAATCACAACTTTGAGTGTGCCATTTAGGCTTTGAAATTGCTGTTGTAATTGTTCAAAAACCTTGTCGATCAAGGATAAATCAGTTTTTAAACTCAAATGCTGGCAAGCTAGTTGTAAACGTGCAAAATGCAGTTCCTTTAACTCAAAACACCCATCAAAAATACGCGCAGTTGTAAAACAACCATCTCCATAATGAAATGCCCGATCAAGTAAAGGAATGGAATCAATTAACTGTCCATTTTTATAGCATTGCATGATCTAAGCACCTTTTCAGTTTATCAGAATCAAAGTTTAAAAGCGAATAACTCTTTGATTTTGAAAAATTATAACAACTAAAACACTGAAATAAAAATTTATTATTTATCAACGATTCAGCATAACTTATCACATTTATATATTTCTCTTTTTTTCATAACAAATGCTTTTTTTATTATTTTTTTTGCAAAAAAACCAGCGTTATGCTGCATCCATATTCTAAATGCTTATGTAATTTCAAGGGGTTTTTATGCGTTTATCTCAGCTCAAAGTTGGTCTTTTGGCTGCTTTACTTTCAGCATCCAGTTTGGCTGCTCAAGACTTTTTAAATGTCTCTTATGATCCAACACGCGAGCTATATACAGATTTTAATAAACAATTTGGTAGCTTTTGGAAACAACGTACTGGACAAGATATTAATTTCAAACAATCACATGGTGGTTCTGGTAAACAAGCACGTGCCGTTATTGATGGTCTAAATGCCGATGTCGTAACTTTAGCTTTAGCTGCGGATATTGATGAAATTGCCAAAAATGCAAAATTGCTACCTAATGATTGGCAGAAAAAATTACCAAATAACTCAACGCCGTATACGTCTACCATCGTATTTTTAGTACGAAAAGATAATCCTAAGCAAATTAAAGATTGGGGTGATCTAATTAAGCCGGGCGTAGAAATTATTACGCCGAATCCAAAAACGTCAGGTGGCGCTCGCTGGAATTATTTAGCAGCTTGGGCTTGGGCAAAACATCAGCCCAATGGTAACGATGCCAAAGCACAAGAATTTGTCCGCCAAATCTATAAACAGACCAAAGTACTTGATTCTGGTGCACGTGGTGCAACAACCACATTTGCTGAGCGCGGCATTGGTGATGTTTTATTGGCTTGGGAAAATGAAGCATTCCTTGCAATACGTGAACAACCAAACAAATTTGAAATTGTCGTTCCTTCGCTCTCGATTTTGGCAGAGCCTCCCGTTGCAGTGGTAGAAAAAAATGCGACTAAAAATGGCAACCTACAAATTGCACGTGGTTATTTGAACTACCTCTATTCACCAGCAGGTCAGGAAATCGCTGCACGTCATTTTTACAGACCACGTAATGCCGATGTACTGAAAAAATACCAAAGCGTATTTAAGCCGCTCAAACTAATCACCATCGACAAAGAATTTGGCGGCTGGACCAAAGTGCAGAAACAGCATTTTGATAATGGCGGAATCTTTGATCAGATTGTTAAGGCAAACAGCCGATAAGAATTACTTTTAGAAGAAATTCTCAGGAGAGCAGACATGGTTCACACTTTAATTGTTCCGGGTGTAGGTGGTAGCGAAGCACAGCATTGGCAGTCTTGGTTACAGCAACAACTGGTGTCTAGCTCTCGTGTACAACAAAAATATTGGGATCGACCAGTATTAAGTGAATGGGTTACCGAGTTTCTCAGCGCATTAGAAGCAATCAACTCTCCAGTCCAAGTTGTTGCACATAGTTTTGGTTGCTTAACCAGTGTCGCAGCACTTGCAGAACATCCTGAATTGAAAGCTAAAGTAAAAAATCTAGTGCTAGTCGCTCCAGCAAATCCTGCACGTTTTGGTGAAAGTGGTTTTGCACGCCACAGTTTAACTGACTACAAACAATATTTTCATCAACTTCAAATTGATTTACCGACGACTTTATTGATCAGTGAAAATGACCCATGGTTAGGTTATGTCGATGCTTTACAACTCGCACAAGCATGGGAGCTCACCCCGATCAATTTAGGTGCTGTTGGTCATGTCAATGTGGCATCAGGATTTGGTCCGTTTCCAGAAATCCTGAATTACTTATTGCCTGAAAAAAACATGCAACCGCGAACTCGAATGCCTCAGGCAAATTTTAATGTGAAATTTGCCTAACTCTCGCTCCTTATATTTTTATATTTAGCTTATTTGCTTGTTTAGCAAACATTTCTCTTTGAGGAAATATCATGTCGCAGCGTTCCCGAGTGCTGCCTGGGTTTGGCCTATCCTTAGGCTTTACCCTCGCTTACGTGTCTTTAATCGTACTGATCCCTTTATCAGCCGTCTTTATCAAATCTTTTGGAATTGGTTGGGACGGGTTATGGGAAATTCTAACGTCAGAGCGAATCTTAAAATCATTACAACTCAGCTTTAGCGCTGCGCTGATCGCTGCTTTTGTCAATGTGATCTTTGGTTTACTCCTAGCGTGGTGCTTAGTTCGCTATAGCTTCCCTGGTAAAAGAATAGTAGATGCTTTAGTCGATTTACCCTTTGCCTTACCTACAGCAGTTGCAGGTATCGCGCTCACCTCACTCTATTCTAAAAATGGATGGATTGGACAATATCTTGAACCATTAGGAATTCAGGTTGCCTATACTCCGATTGGTATCACGTTGGCATTGATTTTTATTGGTTTACCGTTTGTTGTTCGTACTGTACAACCCGTTTTGAGTGATATTGAAACAGAACTAGAAGAAGCTGCTTCCGCATTGGGTGCAAATCGTTGGCAAACCATTACCAAAATCATTTTGCCTATCTTATTTCCTGCCTTACTGACTGGTTTTGCTCTGGCCTTTGCTCGTGGCGTAGGAGAATATGGCTCTGTGATTTTTATTGCGGGCAATATGCCTTATAAAACTGAAATTGCGCCTTTAATGATTATCTCTCGTTTAGAAGAATATGATTATGCTGGTGCAACAACCATTGCTGTAGTCATGCTGATTCTCTCTTTTGCCATTTTATTCTTAATTAATTTAATACAGGCATGGGCGAGCCGTCGCACAGGGAGAGTTGCACAATGAGTTTAAATAACAATAGCAATGCTTTAGCACTCAAATTACAGGCTCGAGATGCAACTCGTGAGCCGACTTGGGTCCGCTATAGCTTGATTGGCATTGCACTTATCTTTTTTCTAAGTTGCTTAATCTTGCCACTCATTTTGGTTTTTGCAGAAGCATTTAAGCAAGGTCTAGCCGTTTATATCAATGCTTTAACCGATGCAGATACCTTATCAGCAGTGAAATTAACTTTATTGACAGCAGCGATTGCCGTACCAATTAATGTAATATTTGGTGTTGCTGCAGCATGGTCTGTCGCTAAATTTCAGTTTCGTGGTAAAGCCATATTAACCACCATTATCGATATGCCCTTTTCAGTATCACCGGTCATTGCTGGTTTAATGATTGTTTTAATTTTTGGCTCACAAGGCTGGATCGGTGGTTGGCTCATGGATCATGACATTAAGATTCTATATGCCGTACCCGCAATTGTCCTCGCCACAATCTTTATTACCGTTCCTTTTGTGGCTCGGGAACTCATTCCATTAATGGAAGCCCAAGGTACTGAAGAAGAAGAGGCTGCAATCGTATTGGGTGCCTCTGGTTGGCAAACCTTTTGGAGAGTGACTCTACCGAACATCAAATGGGGTCTTATCTACGGTGTCATTCTGTGTAATGCCCGTGCGATGGGTGAGTTTGGTGCAGTCTCTGTTGTTTCAGGACATATTCGCGGTGAAACCAATACTTTGCCTCTACACGTTGAGATTCTCTACAACGAATATACCTTTAGTGCTGCATTTGCTGTGTCTTCATTACTGGCATTTTTAGCAATCATCACCTTGATCTTGAAAACTTGGTTGGAAATCCGCCAAGAACAAGCAAACAGCCAACCCATTAAGGAATGAACACATGAGTATTCAAGTTAAAAATATTGAAAAACACTTTGGTGCATTCCATGCGCTAAAAAATATCTCTTTAGATTTTCCTGAAGGTGAATTAGTTGCATTACTGGGTCCTTCAGGCTGTGGAAAAACCACATTATTGCGCATTATTGCAGGCTTAGAGTCAGCAGATGGCGGTCAAGTGTTACTTGAAGGTGAAGATGCAACCGACATCCACGTACGCGAACGCCAAGTAGGTTTTGTGTTTCAACATTATGCGCTATTCCGTCACATGACTGTTTTTGACAATATCGCATTTGGTTTACGTGTCCGCCCAAGAGCAACTCGACCATCAGAAGCCGAAGTTAAAAAGCGTGTAACGCGTTTACTCGACCTCGTTCAACTGGGCTTTTTGGCAGATCGTTATCCAGCTCAGCTTTCGGGTGGGCAACGCCAACGTATTGCTCTTGCACGTGCGCTTGCAGTTGAACCTCGTGTGTTATTACTGGATGAACCTTTTGGTGCCTTAGATGCTAAAGTTCGTAAAGAACTACGTCGTTGGTTACGCACCCTACATGATGAACTACATATCACGTCTATCTTTGTAACCCATGACCAAGAAGAAGCATTAGAAGTTGCTGATCAAATCATCGTCATGAACAAAGGAGATGTTGAGCAAATTGGTTCTCCCCGTGAAGTCTATGAAAAACCAGCGACGCCTTTTGTATTTGATTTCTTGGGTCAAGCAAATCGCTTCGAAGGCGAACATACTGGCGGTATTATCCGTATCGGTGATGATCGCATTCAACTACCAACAGCGGTACAAGCACCTCAAGGTAAAGTGATTGCATTTGCAAGACCAAATGAATTGCATATTCACGCTCAACCTCAAGCAAATACCATTGAAGCAACATTTTTACGCGAAGTATGGATTGCAGGTAAAGTCATCGCTGAATTACAAGATCGCAGTGGACGTACTATCGAAATTTTATTAAGTGTAGAGGAAGCAAACTTACATCAATTCAAACCGAATCAAACGGTTTGGATTAGTGCTGCCCAGCTTCATTTATTTGCAGATCAAACAAGCATACAAGTTGCTTAAGAATCACTCTCCCCACCGTCCGTTGAAAGGAAGGTGTCCACAAAAGCAATAAATTCCATGCTTTTGTGGAATTTTCCCTTTATTAAATGAGGATTTAGGGAAATATAGAGATAAAATGCTTTCGAATTACCATGCTTTTGCAAGGAACAAATATTTATGAACTTTCAACAACTCAGAATTATTCGAGAAACTGTTCGTCAAAACTTTAATCTCACTGAAGCATCAGCAGCACTTTACACCTCACAATCAGGCGTGAGTAAACATATTAAAGATCTGGAAGATGAATTAGGCGTACAGCTCTTTGTACGTAAAGGAAAACGTTTATTAGGCTTAACTGAGCCCGGAGAATCTTTACTGAATATTGTTGAACGTATGTTAGTTGACGCAGACAATATCAAACGTCTTGCGGATGACTTTAACAAAGTGGATGAGGGAACTCTTACCATTGCCACTACACATACACAGGCACGCTATGTACTCCCGCCGATCGTAAATCAATTTAAAAAACTATTTCCTAAGGTTCATTTGGTTTTACAACAAGCAAGTCCTGTAGAAATCGCTGAAATGCTTCTTCAAGGTGAAGCCGATATTGGTATTGCCACTGAATCTTTAACCACAGAAGAGAACTTAGCGAGTGTTCCTTATTATGAATGGCACCATAGTATTATCACACCTAAAGACCACCCTTTGAGTAAATTAGATCACATCAGTTTAGAGTTGTTAGCTGAGTATCCATTGATTACTTATCATGGTGGCTTCACTGGTCGCTCTAAAATTGATAAAGCATTTGAAGATGCACATTTACATGCAGATATTGTGATGTCTGCCTTGGATGCAGATGTAATCAAAACCTATGTTGAACTCAATATGGGCGTCGGTATTGTCAACGATGTCGCTTATGATGCAGAACGAGATTATCGCCTTCAACAAATTAAAACAGATGTATTTGGCGTAAATACGACTTGGATCGCCGTTCGCAAAGGCCATCTACTACGTGGCTATGGTTATGAATTTATCTCGCTTTGCTCCCCAACTACAGATATTAAAGCACTAAAAAAAGTTGCTTATCCCGAAGAGTAAATCTGTATAAATATTTTGTAATTGGGAAAAATAAGACATAAAAAAACGAGCATAGTGCTCGTTTTTTTATGGTAAATGTATGGATTAGAACTTGAAGCTCACACCTACTTTAGCCACTGGCATCCACTCATACTTACCTTTGTTTTCAATATTATGCTGCTCTTTTGCTACAGCACTTTCTAAAGTGTTGCCCTTACTACCAATGATTTGATCATCGCCAGAAGTTTTTAAGTTTACAGTCGGATTACCTGTATAGTAGGCACCCATTTCACCGAACAAACCAATATTTTTATATACAGGCGCGTTTATACCCACACCTAAGTATGGTGAAATATTGTTATCATATTTCATTTTACCATCAATTTGCGCTTTTTGGGTGTTGTCTGTTGTAAAACGCTCACCATCAACTCGCACTAAACTATTGGTACCAATACGCTTTTTCAAATCATATTCATTATCTAAGTAAGCAACACCTGCTGCAACATAGAGTGAACGCACAAACGTATTTTGACTTGTACCCCATGGGTAAATTTCAGCATTCAAATACGTGTTATTATTGTCCATGTCCATATCATACTTGGTACCATCGATTTTTAACTCATCAGACCAAGAGATATCACCGCCGTTATAACCTAAAGTTACACCAACGTATGGATTAACACGATAAGAAATCGCACCACCATAACCAGTAGTACCGACTTCAGCACGTACTGAAACTGGATTTAAGAAAGAAGGAAATGCATAAGCTGATTCTCTAACGACTTGTTCGTCAGCAAATGTAGTACCTGCAATTGCAGTTAGCACACCCGCAGCAAGAATAACACGCAAAGTTTTCATTGAGGTCTCCTTAAAAAATACTTTTATTTCAATTTCAATATAATTGTTTCTGTAAACTCATATTAAAAGAATGCCTGATAACTTTTTATACAGAAAATGATTACTTTTTGTTATTTTCTGATACAAATTAGACGTAATTGTGTATTCGGAAATAATTTATAAAAAACAACATATTTCATTTTATGACAAATTTATTGCATAAAATTCCAACAATTTATTGTAACGACTTTTTTCAAAGATTCTTCGATCAAATTAGTGTAAAATCTTTAAAAATTTTTTTTTGGAAGAAGGAAGATCATGTCTCAGCTTTCTACAATCATCGAGCAAGCATTTGAAGACCGTGCCAACTTTAGCGCTGCGGACTGCCCTACAGAAATTCGTCAAGCTGTAGAAGAAGCATTAACAGGTTTAGACAATGGCTCACTTCGCGTTGCTGAAAAAATCGATGGTGAATGGGTTGTTCATCAGTGGTTAAAAAAAGCCGTTTTACTTTCGTTTAAACTCAATGATAACCAACCAATCGAAGCATGTGATCTACAGTTCTATGACAAAGTAGCAACCAAATACTCTGGTTGGACTGAAGAACAATTTAAAGCTGCTGGTGTACGTGTTGTTCCTCCAGCTGTTGCTCGTCGTGGTAGCTTCCAAGCAAAAAATGTTGTATTGATGCCGTCTTATGTCAATATCGGTGCATATGTTGACGAAGGTACCATGGTAGATACATGGGCAACTGTTGGTTCATGCGCTCAAATCGGTAAAAATGTTCACTTATCTGGTGGTGTCGGGATCGGTGGTGTTTTAGAACCATTACAAGCAAATCCAACGATTATTGAAGATAACTGCTTTATCGGCGCGCGCTCTGAAATTGTGGAAGGCGTTATCGTTGAAGAAGGTTCTGTAATTTCTATGGGCGTATTCATCGGTCAATCGACTAAGATCTATGATCGTGAAACTGGTGAAGTTCATTATGGTCGTGTACCAGCTGGTTCTGTGGTCGTTGCGGGCAGCCTTCCATCAAAATGTGGTACTTACAGTCTTTACGCTGCGATCATTGTGAAAAAAGTAGATGCAAAAACTCGCGCTAAAACGAGCTTGAATGATCTATTACGCGCTGACTAAGCTGTAATTTATTCTGCGGAGTGATCGCTTCTCGGAGCTTTTCGTCGCTTCAATCGCTCCTCATCTCTACGGTTATCACTAATCGTAGAGATTTTGTTTTTATATAGCCTGCTGCTTCTGTAGCAACTGTTTCGTGGTAACTATTATGGCGTCCTTACGTTCTTCTGCAATCCCTGTTTCTGATCCTGCGGCTGGTTTACGTATCACTGAGATCTTTTATTCTTTGCAAGGCGAAGCGAATACTTTTGGTTTACCAACAGTTTTTATTCGTTTAACAGGCTGTCCATTACGTTGTAGTTATTGTGATACCACTTACTCCTTTGAAGGAGGTGAACGTTTATCACTAGAACATATCATCGAAACAGCAAGCCAATACAAAACACCATATATCTGTGTCACTGGCGGTGAACCTCTTGCTCAACCCAATTGCTTAATATTGTTACAGCGTTTATGTGATTTAGGGTTTCAAGTATCACTTGAAACCAGTGGTGCGTTGGATGTATCAAAAGTTGATTCGCGTGTTTCTAAAGTTCTTGACTTAAAAACACCAACATCTAAAGAAGATCATCGCAACTTGCTAACCAATCTCGACTATTTAACCCAACATGATCAAATCAAATTTGTGATTTGTAATCGCGCTGACTATGAATGGTCTAAACAACAACTTGAACAATTCCAACTGCAAGATAAAGTGAGTACAGTTTGGTTCTCTCCTGCTTTTGCTGTTGAAAAAGGTGCTGTTGCCCTTCCTGCTTTAGCACGTGATTTGGCTCAGTGGATTTTAGACGACCATCTCCCTGTTCGATTCCAACTCCAGTTACATAAACTGCTCTGGAATGATGAATCAGGTCGTTAAAATTTCAGAATTGGTTTGTGTGAATGTCACATCCGTTCTTAATCAATATTTTTAGGTTGAATCATGGAAAATAATATGCGTTCTCGTGCCATCGTATTATTGTCTGGTGGCTTAGACTCAACAACATGCCTCGCTTGGGCACAAGCGCGTTATGATTGTGTCGCTATCAGTTTTATGTACGGTCAACGTTCTACAACAGAATTAGATGCGGCCAAAGCACTTGCACAACGTGCTGGTGTAGAGCATCGTGTTATTAATATTGATTTAGGTAATCTTGGTGGTTCTGCACTTACAGATCATAACATTGATGTACCAGAACAATTACAAGAAGGTATTCCTGTAACTTATGTTCCAGCACGTAACACAATTTTCTTGTCTTATGCCCTCGCTGCAGCCGAAGTTTTTGATGCTGAAGCCATCGTGATTGGGGTCAATGCTGTTGATTATTCAGGATATCCTGACTGCCGTCCAGAATTTATTGACGCTTTTGCCAATTTGGCTCGTCTTGCAACAAAAGCTGGCGTTGAAGGAAAACCTCTTAAAATTGAAACACCTTTGTTACATTTATCCAAAGCGAATATTATACGCTTAGGTATCGAACATGGCGTAGACTATAGTCAAACGGTATCCTGCTACCAAGCAGATGCTCAAGGACGTGCATGTGGCAAATGCGACAGTTGCCGTTTACGTCAACAAGGTTTTATCGAAGCAGGTATTGCGGATCCTACGCGTTATACCAACTAGACGATATTAGGGTAATAATTAGGTACATATATATGAAGTTTTTAAAATCAAATCTTATTCTTTCTACAATGATGGCGGCGACTGCTTTAGTTGCAACGGCAACTCAGGCAAACACCAATCCACTCGAAGCTGCATATAAAAGTACCAATGTAAAAGCAGCGTTGGTCAACGTATGTAAGGACCAAACGGCTAAAGGCGGTAAATTAACAGCAGCAGAAGTAAGCAAATTCTGCGGTTGCCAAATTGATGCTCAAGGTAAAGTAACTGAAGCTCAAAAATGGGAAATCCAAAGCGCAATTAACGCCAAGAAAAGCCCAAGTTCTTTAGCTTTTGTACAGCAACAAAATAAAGATCTACAAGCTTGTTTAGGTGCTCCACTGGTTAACAAATTAGAAAAGTTAACTGAAGAAGCGATGAAAGCTGCTCAACAGCAAGCTCCTAAGAAATAAGCTGATATTGCTTAAAATCAAGCCTGCATTTATGCAGGCTTTTTTGTAACTCTGTTAAAATCGAACTTATATTTTATTTAAATCGGCTGAATAACCCCCATGTATGATCAATGGAAAAATAATGCAACCAATAGCCGATCAGTCGTCTCTTTTAGTGGAGGTAAAGATAGCACTCTCGCTTTGTATCATGCTATGCAAGCTGGTACTGTCATCGGGCTAATTGTAATGCTGGAAGAGCAAGGACAACGCTCTCGTTCACATGCGATGCCACTTGATATCATCCACGCTCAAGCTAATGCAATTGGTCTACCCGTGTTTATGGCTTCTTCGAGTTGGGCTGATTATGAAACTAAATTTATTGCACTACTTGAACAAGCTAAACAGCAAAATGCAGAAGTATTAGTTACAGGCGATTTAGATATGCCTGAACATGGATGCTGGCATGATCGTATAACTCAACAAGTTGGGCTAAAACTAGGTATGCCTTTATGGTTGCGCCCACATCGTGAAGTGGTTGAAGAATTTATTAATCTCGGATTTCAAAGTGTAATCGTCACCGTAAATCTTAAATTGGGAATGAAGATAGAAGATTTAGGCAAAACCTTAACTCTAGAATATATCCAAGAACTTGAAAATCGTGGGATTGATCCATGTGGCGAAAGTGGTGAATTTCATACAACAGTGATTGATGGACCAATTTTTAACAAAGCTATTCCTGTACGTCGCTGCGATATTGTTTATCATGAAGAATATGCTTTTTTACCACTTGAATTAGATCAAATAGATTGAAGGATGAAATATGTCTGAGAATATTCAACTACCGAATCAAACATTCCCGACCACACATGGTGAGTTAAACCTCACTGAACTCACCAATGAATGGCTAATTTTGTATTTCTACCCTAAAGATTCAACGCCAGGTTGCACGACTCAAGCGGTAGGTTTTTCATGCCTAAAAGATCAATTTGACGCCTTGAATTGTCAAATAATTGGGGTGTCACGCGACTCTGTAAAAGCACATCAAAATTTTACTGAGAAACAAGCACTGACAATCGATCTTATCAGCGATAAGGAAGAAATTCTTTGTAAGCATTTTGATGTGATCAAAGAGAAGAACATGTATGGTAAGCAAGTGATGGGGATCGAACGCTCAACATTCATTTTCCATAATCAAAAATTGGTTAAAAGCTATCGAAAAGTCAAAGCGGCTGGCCATGCAGAACAAGTGTTAGCAGATCTAAAAGCACTTCAGGCTGAAATGTAATTTCAAGCCTTCATAAAGCGGGGGTTAAATCCCGCTTTTTACATAAAGAAGCATATTCAATCTTAATGCCATAAAGTATTATTAAAAAATCATAATAATTAAAGTCTAAGCAATCACATGAATATTTCTAAACCATCTATATTGATACCATTTGGAATTCTAATCTCAGCTTGTAGCAATTCTGGCACTCCTCATCTGCCAAACAATCAAATTAGCCAAACACCTGTAATACAAACAACAAAAGCAAGTATAAATATCACTTGTCAGGATCTATCAAATCCAGCCTATCAACAGGCAATCATGAATGCAATCAACCATCTACGCAGTCAATCTCGCCAATGCGGACAACAACATTATGCTGCTGCAAAGCCATTAGCTTGGAATCAACATTTATATAAAACAGCCTTAACGCACTCCAAAGACATGTCAACACACAACTTTCTAGGTCATGTCAGTTCGACGGGGCAAGATTTAAGAACTCGCTTAAAGCAATCCCAATTTAACAGTCGCGGTGGTGCCGAAAATGTCGCCCGTGGACAGAAAAATCTTGAAGAGGTTCTAGCATCATGGCTTAAAAGCCCAACACATTGCAGCAATATGATGCACCCAAAATTTACAGATTATGCGATCGCTTGTACTCCTGATCAATCACCTCAACAACGTCACTACTGGACTCAGCAATTTGGCATCCGCTAGAAGGTTAAACTATGTACTCTGGATCGATTACCCCTATTTTACGTATTTTTGATATTGATGTAGCTCATAATTTTTATATGGAATATCTCGGTTTCCATATCGATTGGCAGCACAAATTTGCAGATAATTTTCCTTTATATCTACAGATCTCAAAAGGTGACTGCATTATTCACCTATCTGAACATTTTGGTGATGCCAGTCCGCATAGTGCAATCCGCATTTATTGGGAAAATCTAGATGCCCTGCACACAGAGTTAATTCAAAAAGATTATAAATATGCAAAACCACAAGTTGAAAAAACAGATTGGGAAACACTTGAGTTAAGCATTACAGATCCATTCTCTAATCGGCTGATTTTTTGGGAAGATGCCTAGACTGCTGATCTAATCAAGCAATTGATAACTAAAAACTTTACTGATAATTTTCCATTGATCATGATCTAAGGTAAATGTGAGTGCATCATAAAAATACTTAGGCTCAATCACGCATTCAACATGTACGATTGCTAACTGATCATGGATTAAATCAATAGATTTCACTTTATCTTGTCTAATCTGATTTTTTAAATCAGGAGAAGTTCTGCTTTCAACAATCAAAAAATACTCAGCCATATCCAATCGTAATATGGGCTGTTCAGTTACATTCATATAAATCGCATCAGCATGAAAAACTTGTTTTAAAAGCGCCAGATCACAGAAATATAAAGCATCAAAATATTTTTCTATTTGCTGCTGAATATCAAATATTGCATGTTTCTTCATTTTATTGATCCAAACTTTGTAAGTACTTTTGGCGTATCACGGATACAGATTCACCTGCTACTCCCCAATTATCTGTTTCAACCTCATCAATCACGACAAAGGTCGTGGCTGGCTCTTTATCCAGTACATTGACCAACAAATCGGTTGCACCACGAATCAATTGTTGTTTCTGTGCTGTTGTCACACCTTCTTTAGTGACTTGAATCAAAATATAAGGCATCGCTATTTCCTCATTTAGAAATTATTGGTTGAAATAAACTGGCTAGGGTTATTGTTCATCGTATTATTTACATCAATGTGATTAAATAGCCTTTAGATCAAATCATTTTTTACATGGTGTAATAAATGACACAACAACTAAAAAATGTGATGTTGAGTAGTGTTGAATTATTCTGTGCTGTCGCTGAGCATAAAAGTTTTACTCAAGCAGCCAAAATTGCTGGCCTGACACCAGCTGCTGTCAGCCGCTCTATTGCTCGTCTAGAGCAACGTCTCAATACGCAATTATTTGTTCGGAGTACACGTCAAGTTCGCTTGACCCATGCAGGTGAAATTTACTTTCAACAATGTCAACAAGGCTTAACCCAAATTATTGAAGCAGAACAATTATTAAGAAATCAAAGTCAGCAACTCAATGGTAGAATTCGCATCAGCCTCCCTACTCCTTATGGACATTATCGAGTATTACCGCTAATTCCAATTTTTAAACAAACATACCCAAACATTCAGATTGATCTTCAATTAACCAATAAAAATGTCGACTTCATTGCGGAGGGTTTTGACTTAGCAATTCGTGGCAGATACTTCAAAGACTCCAATCTAATCGTTCGTACCTTAGAACATGCTGAATTAGTTGTGGTTGCTGCAGCAAGCTATATTGATTCACATACAAGACCAACAGATATCGCAGCATTAGATCAGCACGAATGCTTGCAATTCATCTTACCCAGCACGGGGAAAAGTGTTCCTTGGCTGTTTAAAGTCAACAATCAGATCCATGAATATACCACCAAGGGATCATTACATTGTCTAGATGACATCTTAGGGACAGTTACGCTTGCGAAACATGGTGCAGGATTATTACAAACCTATCGGTTTATCGTTGCGCAAGACATTCAAAATAGACAATTCGTAGAACTGTTGCATCCATTTGCTGGAGCAAGTCGTCCATTTTCTTTAGTTTACCCATCTCAAAAATATGCATCAGCACATATTCGTACCTTCATTGATTTTTTAATAACACATTTAAAAACAGACGTTCTTTAAAGGTTCATCAACTCACTTTATTCCGTAAGGTCTAAATTACTCGTGTCACCTGCCAAAAACTTTTGTTGTAACGCTGCATAAATAGGCGTTTTTTGAAAGTTCTCTAAAAATTGAATACTGCCTTTTGGAAAAGCTTGAGTTCTGATTTCACCGCGATAATAAGCTTCACGCATCGGTGTTGCTGACATTGAGGCTTTTAAACTCTCAAGTTCAACCATTGTCCACTCTGGAAATAATTTTAAATAATAAGATGATTCATCTTTAAAGTGACCAATTAGGCCAACATTGGAATGCGCAGGAACAACCTGATTTACCAGTTGTTTGACTTGTTTTACCCATTTTTCATCATTATAAACATCAATAACATGCACAAAATGAATACGTTTTTGATCTTCCTCAGAAAAATTAGAAAGAATCATCTGCTCGCGTTCCGTAGCCAAAAATGGATTCTTGGTATTTCGTTCTGGTTGTGCTGAGCCTAAAGCAAGTACCACATGCTGACTCTGTCTCAGTGCAATTTCAATGGTCAGCATATGTGCCAAATGAAAAGGCTGGAAACGTCCAATAAAAACGAGATAGTCAAATGTGTACATAGGCTTAATTTCACTTTTTGTGAACTCATCAGTTGCACTATAAAAATAAATATGCGACATAATGAGACCACTTTAAAAATCAATCTGGATTAAAGCAAGGATAGTACGATGACACTTAGCTGTATTCAACAACCTCATCAACATTTGCAAGCAAATTTAGAAGATGGCGTACTCACCTTAGCCATTAACCGTTCAGAAGCCAAGAATGCACTTTACGGCGAACTTTATCTTTGGATCGCAAAAGCTTTAGATGAGGCAGATGCAAGTAAAGAAGTTCGTGTGGTTATTTTCCGTGGAGCAGAACAAGACTTTACTGCGGGTAATGACATGAAGGACTTCATGGGCTTTATTCAAAAGCCACATGAGGGCAAAGCAGGTGATCAACCACCATTTGTTTTATTAAAAGCTGCGGCTCATTTTTCTAAACCATTGATTATTGCAGTGAAAGGTGTTGCAATTGGTATTGGTGTAACGATCTTACTCCATGCTGATCTTGTATATGCTGACAACACTGCCCTATTCCAAATTCCATTTGTCAGCCTTGGTCTCTCTCCAGAAGGTGCAGCAAGTCGTTTACTCGTGAAACAGGCTGGCTATCAAAAAGCTGCTGAGTTATTGTTTACTGCCAAGAAATTTGATGCTGCAACAGCAGTGAAAGCAAATCTAGTGAATGATGTTGTTGAAGATGCATATGCAACGGCTCAACAAACGGCTCAACAGTTAGCTGCATTACCATTGGCGTCAATTAAGCAAAGTAAGGCTTTGATGAAAAAAGACTTAGCTGAAATCATTGCATGTGTTGATGAAGAAGCTGAAATCTTTATGCAACGCGTACGCTCTCCTGAGATGATGGAAGCAGTTCAAGCCTTTATGCAAAAGCGTAAGCCGGACTTCTCACAGTTTAATTAAGCAAATATAAACGGCATAGATGTTTATAAAATGTATCCTCAGAGGAATTTGTAAGATTTTCACCTCGATATCTTTTTGAGCATCTGTTAAAGTTTAAATTAAGAAGCTAAACCATGATTGTCAGAGACATGAAATGGAAATTAGCTTCTTTTTTTTATCTTTGACGTGTGCTGTTGATCGTTTGCAATTGCCTGCGACATATACGGTTAATTTAAAAAAATATCTCTGCTGTTATATCGAAGTATAGACTTAACAGAGATTATTATTTTCATCATTAAAGGATGTTTTATGTTTGTACTTGAGCCACAACATGTACATATGAATCAATCTGCTAAGGATAAGGCAGAAGCTCTCGAATGTTTAGCCAATATTTTGGTTCAAGATCAATTAGTCAAAGCAGATTACTTATCTGGATTACATGCACGTGAAGCTCAAAGTGCAACCTATTTGGGTCAAGGGATTGCAATCCCTCACGGCACTCCGCAATCCCGTGAATTTATTTTAGAAACGGGCATTCGTTTAGCACATTTCCCAAAAGGTGTGGTTTGGGACGGCGAAAATACAGTTTATTTAGCTGTTGTGATTGCAGCAAAGTCTGATGAACATTTACAAGTTTTGCAAATTCTGACTCGTGCACTTTCTCAAGATGTTTCAGATCAAGTCCAACACGCTAAAAATGCAGCGCAAATTATTGAGATTTTACAAGCTCAACCCGAAACATTAGTTTTACATGAAAACCTAATTGAAACTCAAATTCAAGTTACTGATATTGACGATTTTTTATGGTCAGCAAATAAACTCCTCAAACAACAAAAATTAGTTGAGGCTGGTTTCATCAGTCAACTTGATCCTAAAAATCTCATCCAAATTCAAGATACGCTTTGGTCTATTTCTGCAAAAAACTATGTTTCACAATCTGCAGTGAGTATCGTCAAAGCTGATCAAACCATCGATTTTAAAAACGGACAAATTCAAACCTTGATTTGTATTGCCCAGCACGAACAATTAGATTACCAACAATTACAACGCTTACTCGATTTATTATTCCAACCACAAATCCAGCAACAACTCAATGATCAGCATAATCGTCAAGATATTGCCAAACTGGTTGGCGCGGAAACGATCCCAGATTGGCCATCACAACGTATTGTGTTGGCAAATGCGCATGGACTACATGCCCGCCCTGCAACTCAACTGGTTAATATTACCAAAACTTATCAAGGCGAAATTCGAGTTGCTGTGGATGATGGACAATTCATCTCTGCAAAAAGCTTAACCAAACTACTCGCAATGGGTTGCAAATATGGACAAACACTTACTTTCATTGCTGAACCGGATACAGATGCTGTAGAAGGCCTTTCGAAAATTATCCAAGCTGTTCAACAAGGTTTAGGTGAAGAGGTCGAAGCAATTGAACATAAAATTGACAGTCAACAGACCAATACTCTTGAGTTTGAAGAAGAGATTACAACACCAACAACAGGTATTCCTGCATCCACAGGACTCGCTTTTGGCCCAGCTCATGTAATCAAACCGAAACATTTCCAATATGAACGTTTTGGAAATAATGTAAAAGCAGAAAAGGAAAAACTAGAAATTGCACTACATAGTGTAAAAAACACACTCCATCAACTCATAGCCAAAACTGAAGCCAATGAAATCAAACAAATCTTTATGGCACATTTGGAAATGCTGGATGACCCTGATCTCATTCAGCAAGTTCACCAGTCTCTGAATCAAAATCTAAGTGCACCTGCAGCATGGCATCAATATATTGAAAAAGCAGCTCAAGCCCAAGCTGCTCTACCCGATCGTCTGCTCGCAGAACGTGCCGCTGATCTACGTGATATTGGTGACAAGGTCTTAGCTGTTTTATGTAATGAGGTTGCAGCTCAAGAACCTGAGCAACCCTATATTTTAATCATGCATGATGTAGGGCCAAGCGATGTAGCACGCCTGAATAAAGACCGTGTCGCAGGTATTCTGACTGCTGTGGGTGGTGCAAGTGCGCATAGTGCGATTGTTGCCCGTGCTTTGGGAATTCCGGCGATTGTAGGTGCAAGTGACGCGGTGCTTAACATCACACCTCATACAACGGTATTAATTAATGGTGATACGGGTGCATTCGAAATCAATCCATCTCAAGCACAGATTGACGATGCCATCCAAGAACGTGAGTTACAACAACAACGTCGTCATGAAGCTGAGCAACATTGTCACGAGCCAGCGATTACCTTAGACCAGCACCAAGTCGAAGTCGCGGCCAATCTCGGCAAAATTTTAGATACTGAAAAAGCAGTAAACTATGGGGCAGAAGCAATTGGTTTATTGCGCACTGAATTAGTCTTTATGGCGCATCGCCAAGCACCAGATGAAGATGTACAAGAAAAAGAATACCGTCATGTATTAGATACGTTGGCTGGTCGACCATTGGTGGTACGTACCTTAGATGTCGGTGGTGATAAACCATTACCATACTTACCAATCGATGCCGAAGAAAACCCTTTCTTGGGCGTGCGTGGTATCCGTTTAACCTTACGTAAACCACAACTATTACGTCAGCAACTCACTGCTTTGGTTCGTGCTGCAGATGATCGTCCTTTAAGAATCATGTTCCCGATGGTCGGACGTATTGAAGAATGGCGCGCTGCTAAAGCAATTTTAGATGAGGTTTTGCTCAAGCATCCCTGCCCAAATCTCGAAGTCGGTATTATGATTGAGGTTCCATCAGCTGCATTAATCGCGCCCTTGCTTGCAAAAGAAGTCGACTTTTTCAGTATTGGTACCAATGACTTGACCCAATACACCTTAGCGATCGATCGCGGACATCCAGTTTTGTCTGGCGAAGCTGATGGGCTCCACCCAAGTATTTTAATGTTAATTGATCAAACTGTACGTGCAGCTCACGCACAGCAAAAATGGGTCGGCGTCTGTGGTGAGCTTGCTGCAGATCCCAAAGCTGTGCCTGTTTTACTGGGTTTGGGTGTGGACGAACTCAGTATGTCAGCGTCCAGTATTCCGCTAGTGAAAGCACAAATTCGTCAGCTTAATTTTGCTGATTGCCAACAGCTTGCCCAACAAGCACTCAAATGTGAAAGTGCATTTGCCGTTCGATCATTCGTGGAGCAAACACATGGCTAAAATTTTAACCATTACTCTCAACCCTGCCATTGATGCCACCATCGAACTTGAACAGTTACGTATTGGCGAAGTCAATCGTCAGCAGAACATTCAGTACCACGCCGCAGGTAAAGGGCTCAATGTTGCTCAAGTGCTACATGATTTAGGGCATGAGTTAATTGTGTCTGGTTTTTTAGGTACAAAAAATCAAACGCTCTTTAAACAGCATTTTCAAACTATGCAGTTTGATGACCAGTTTATTTATATCGAAGGTGAAACCCGCCAAAACATCAAAATTGCTGAACAGTCTGGACGAATGACCGATATTAATGGTCAAGGCTTTCAGGTGTCTACTGAAGATAAACAAGCATTGTTCAAACGTATTCAACAATGTAGTGACTCTGTAGATTATGTGGTGATTGCGGGTAGCCTACCGTTGGGCTTTGGCGTGGATGATTTAAAACAGCTCATTCAAATTCTACACCTACAAAACAAACCTGTTGCTGTAGACACGAGTGGCAAGGCTTTAACTGCAGCGATCGCTATGAATCCGTGGATGATCAAACCCAATACCGATGAATTACAAGAAAGTTTTGGCGTGCTAGCTGAAAACCTTGACGATCAACAACAATTATTTAAATCACTCAATTCTCAAATTGAACATATCGTCATTTCAATGGGTGAACATGGCGTACATTGGCTTCATCAAAACAAAGCTTATGCTGCACACCCCCCTCAAGTACATGTGAAAAGTACAGTAGGTGCTGGAGATTCTCTTTTGGCAGGCATGATTCATGGATTAGCATGCCAATTACCGACAGACGATATCCTAGCAACAGCAACGGCGATTGCCAGTCATGCCGTAACTCAGGTGGGCTTTCGTGTTCCCCCCCTGAACTTTTAGCTGATTTAAAACAACACACCACGATCAAAACCTTGAGTGAATCTGATGCAAACCCTTAACTCTATCTTATTGGTCATCAATCATCCTCAAAATCCTGTTGATGCATTGATTCTGACAAAAAAATTAGCGCAACTTGCGAAACAACAAGGTTTTGAAAGTCATACTATTTCAGTAAAAGATCAAATTCCTAACATTGCATTTAGTAAAGTTGTTTTTATTGGTCAAACACCGACTCAACTTGACCCATTTAAAGCCTATTCTGTTGTAACCATTTCACTGGAACAAGCGAACCAAGATATTCAGCAGGCCTTTGAATACGCTTTAACGCATGCACAACCGATTGATCAACTCAAAGCTGAAACTCAATTGAACAACACACAGCAAGCGCAACGTTTTGTTGCGATTACCGCTTGCCCAACGGGTGTTGCTCATACGTTTATGGCTGCCGAAGCATTGCAACAAGGTGCAAATAAACTTGGCTATCAGATTGATGTTGAAACACAAGGCTCTGTAGGTGCAAAAAACATCCTCACAGATGAAGCCATTGCTGCAGCTGACATTGTTATTCTAGCCACTGATATTGAAGTAAATACCGATCGTTTTGTAGGTAAACGTGTTTATCGCTGCAGTACAGGCTTTGCCCTCAAGCAAACAGATAAAGCATTTGCCGAAGCAATCAGTGAAGCAACCGTTCTTGAATCATCCAAACAAAGTAAACAAACGGCAGAAAATAAAAGCCAAGAAAAAACTGGCGTTTATAAGCACCTACTAACAGGTGTGTCTTTCATGCTGCCTATGGTCGTGGCAGGTGGTCTTTTAATTGCGCTATCACTTTGTTTCGGGCTGAATGCAGCAGAAGAAACAGGAAGCTTAGCTTATATATTAAAGCAAATCGGTGCAGCAGCATTTACCTTAATGGTGCCAATGCTTTCGGGTTATATTGCCTATTCAATAGCTGATCGTCCCGGTTTAGCGCCAGGTTTGATTGGTGGATTAATTGCCACACAACTTGAAGCTGGATTCCTCGGTGGTATCGTTTCAGGTTTCCTTGCAGGTTACATTGCCCTATTTCTCGCCAAAAAAATCAAATTACCAACCAGTTTGGAGTCATTGAAACCTATTCTGATTGTTCCGCTTTTAGGCACATTATCGGTAGGTTTGATTATGTACTATGTAGTTGGACAGCCAGTCGCACATATCTTTGAGATGATGAAAGATTTCCTCAACAATATGGGCACAACCAATGCTGTTTTAATGGGAGTTGTACTCGCATCAATGATGTGTATTGATTTGGGCGGTCCAATTAATAAAGCAGCTTATGCCTTTACCGTAGGACTACTCACGACAAATACCTATATGCCAATGGCGGCGACCATGGCTGGCGGTATGGTTCCAGCCATTGGTATGGCGATTGCAACCTTGTTAGCAAAAAATAAATTCAATCAAAGTGAACGAGATGCTGGCAAAGCTGCTTTTGTATTAGGTCTATGTTTTATTTCGGAAGGTGCAATTCCCTTTGCAGCTAAAGATCCGATGCGTGTGATTCCTGCTTGTATTTTAGGTGGTGCTGTTACAGGTGCATTGGTTGCCTTATTCCACTGTGAACTGGTTACACCACATGGTGGCGTATTTGTTTTACTGATTCCAAATGCAATTAATCATGCGTGGCTATATCTCGCTGCAATTACAGCAGGTAGCTGTATTACAGGCATTAGTTATGCATTACTCAAACGTCCTGAGCAGAAACTAGAAACCGCCCCTGCCTAAATCGTCCTTACATTCTGATTTTACAAGCAAGTTATTCCCATTGAGTAACTTGCTTTTCTATTTAGATGAGCTTTGATTCTAAAAATCGAATAACTATAAACTTTATAGAAAAGTAACTTTTTCGATTCATCAGTTGGTTTTTTCAGATACATCCCAATAGAAGAATAAACATTTTGGAAAATATCGGACTCATGACCACTTCAAATGCAACCGTCGAAAAGAAACGCTACTACGAACCTGCCCCACAAGATATTGATGTTGCCAATTTCCGTAAAGTCATTGAAAGCCGTCGTTCAGTACGTAAATTCACTGATAAACCGATTCCAAGTGAGATTTTAGATGAATGTTTAGATTTGGCACTTCTTGCACCCAACTCATCAAACTTACAGCCTTGGACATTTTATGTCGTACAAAACCCAGCCAAGAAAAAGCAACTTGTTAAGGCGTGCTTAGGGCAACTTGCTGCTAAAACAGCATCTGAGTTGATCGTCTGTGTTGCTCGAACGGATCGTGTGGATGAAATGGCAAAATTGAATATCAGTGAGTTTCCATTTCCCGAAGCACCACCAGCGATTCAAAAGTACTACCGCTTTATCCCATACAACTATAAGACAGGTTATCTCAACGCATTAGGTAACTTTAAAAAAGTTGCATTTAAAGTTGCCCGCACACTCGATAAACAACTTCCTGTGACTGCATTTAACCCTGCTGATGCCAAATTATGGGCGACTAAAACCACAGCGCTTGCTTGTGAAAACCTAGTATTGGCGTTACGTGCCTATGGTTTTGATAGTTGTATGATGGAAGGTTTTGATGAGCCTTTAGTGCGAAAAATCTTAAAACTCAATGATCAACAACATCCTGTAATGGTAATTGGTGCGGGCGAACGTGCCAATGATGGCGTGTTCTTCCCTCAATATCGTTTTGATCGTGATTTATTTATTCAAAAAGTCTAAATTACTCTATATCTAATATTTGGATAAGCTCAAAGGCAGGTTCTTCATAAGGATGGCTTGCCTTTAATGCCTTTGCCACAGCACTGGCTTTTTCTTCAGGCACAATCGTTTCAACACGCCATTCTTCGAATTGTTCTAGTTCATCTAACTGCCCTAAAAATGGATTTGCACCTTTAACCGGCTTAAATTGCCCGATGCCTTTCACTTGCCAAGCGCATTGTTCATAATTCCCTATCCCACCTGCACCGGCTTCAAAGATAGCAAGTTTAGTTGATTCAAGATGTGATTCTGGCACGTAATAAATAAGTTTTAGCATAAGTTGAATGGCTGAGTAAGTTAAGCTGTACTCAAATCATAGCTTTAAAAAAGGTTAAGAATCAAAGTTAAATCTTGATTAGGACATAACTCAAACTTATGAATAAGATTTGGAGAACCACAGTTAAACCAAACCAAAACCAGCCTTTTCCTTTGCTATGGATCGTCCTCATGTAATTTTCGTTTTTCATCATGTTGTTCTCCGATTTTTATGATCATTATTGAGAAAGCAAAAATTGAACCAGTTTGATTAAATAAATACAAGATTGTTACGTTCCAAATTTATCCAAAAAGACTATTCACACATACCAAATATGGTTAAAAACCCATCAGAAAAACCTAGGTAAACTTTATTCACTTTTAATATACTACCAACTTGAAAAGAAAGTTGTATATCTTCTACATATTCAATACCAGTAGTCATTAAAAATTTAACAATTTCATCTTGATGAATTTTTAATAAAGTAAAATCAACATCGAAATATTTTTCCTTTTGATAATCAAATGTGAAACCTTTTACTAAACTATTGAACAGATAAATCTGTAACACGCCATAAGACAATATTTCTTTGTTATTCTTTCTTTGTGGTGATGAATCTATAGGATTACCAAATATTTTTAAGATATTTTCTTTAGTCTGATCCAAAAATATTTCACTAAAATTGTTAGTCATCAATAATTTTTTTATACATAAAATATCTACTATCATCTAATACTTACTCGAAAATAATATTTACACACGTTCAGTTAATTAATTAAAAAAACAATTATCATCACCATCCATACTGAGATACTCTCTAGTCACATTTCCATTTTCTATCCTATGAAAACAACCATCATCGCACTCAGAATTAAAATCACTCACATAAAATATGATTTCATTATCAAGTGTCCATTTCTTTAATTTACTCAAAAAAATATCAGGACTTGTATTTGGTGTATTTGTAAAAAACAATTCACAAAATACATCGCCTTTCAATAAAGAAACCATGCAAAATAACAAGTTCTCATCTAAATTTACATCATCGTAAATATTAAAAATCAGAATATCACTTTCAGGAGTATCGAATATAAAGGACGTTAAAAGCTTCATATCCTCTTGATCAACATCATTTTTTATAACTACACTGTGCGAAGTATTCATTTTAAGTACCACATCAGCATTAAAAATAAAAAAGCCACCTTTCGGTGGCTCTTATGGTTAAGTCACATTAACCAATAAATTTACGTGCATTGCGGAACATACGCAACCAAGCACCATCTTCAGCCCAATCTTCAGGCTTCCAAGAATGCTGCAAAGCACGGAAGTTACGTTCTGGGTGTGGCATCATCACTGTTGCACGACCATCTTTAGAAGTTTGAGCTGTAATCGCTTCAGGTGATCCATTTGGATTCAACGGATAATGTTGAGTTGGATTACCCAAGCTATCTACATAACGTAACACCACTTGGTTCTCAGCATTTAAAGCTGCAAGTTGTTGTTCAGTTGCAACTAAACGACCTTCACCATGCGCAACTGCGATCGGTAAAATCGAGCCGTGCATATCTTCAAGCAACACAGAAACAGATTTCTCTACACGAACGTTCACTGCACGCGCTTCAAATACTTCTGACATGTTACGGTGGAAACGTCCCCAATGCTCTGCACCCGGAATCAGTGGTGCAAGTTGTGACATCATTTGACAACCGTTACATACGCCTAAGCTGAATGTATTTTCACGATGGAAGAATTGTTCGAACTGATCACGTAATTTCGCATTGAACAATACTGATTTCGCCCAGCCACCACCAGCACCCATCACGTCACCGTATGAGAAGCCACCACACGCCACTAAGCCTTCAAAGTCACTTAAGCTCACACGACCTGCAAGCAAGTCACTCATGTGTACGTCGATGGTATTGAAGCCCACTTTGTCAAAAGCAGCAGCCATTTCCACATGACCATTTACACCTTGCTCACGCAAAATTGCCATATTTGGACGGCGTGTATTGATAAACGGCGCTTCAACTGGCTCATTTAAGTCATAAGTTGGTTGAGCAATTAAACCTTTGTGGTTTTTATCTGCAATTAAGGCAAACTCTTGATCAGCTGTTTCAACGTTGTCACGTAAACGTTGGATCTGGTGAGATACTTCAGCCCAAGCTTGTTGTAGTTCAGCACGCTCAAGTGTTAAACCATTTACAACCAATTGATCAGTTGTATTCACACGACCTACCACTGCAATGGCATCTTTCAAGCTAGATGCTGCAACTTCAACTTCTAACTGTGCCCAATCAGTAGCCGTAATTTGAAGTACTGCACCAATTTCTTCAGCAAATAAGCTTTCAGTGGTTTGATTTTCTAAAGCCACACCTAAGCGCGAAGCAAACATCATTTCAGCAACAGTCGCCAATAAACCGCCATCACCGATGTCATGGTAAGCCTTGATCAAACCACGATTGTTCCAGTCTTGAATCAAGGCAAAGAATGCTTTGAAGTCATCAAAACTATCAACATCTGGGGTAACTGAACCGATTGCTTTATATACTTGCGCAAGGATCGAACCACCTAAACGGAATTGACCTTTAGATAAATCAATACGAACCAGTACTGAGTCTGCTAAGTCCTTCAATTCAGGTGTTAATGTTTTACGTACATCTAAAACAGGTGCAAACGCAGTAATCACGCCTGTCATTGGAGAAGTAACGGCTTTATCTTCGCCGTCATTCCAAGTGGTACGCATTGAAAGTGAGTCTTTACCAACAGGAATGGCGATACCCAATGCAGGACACATTTCCATACCAATCGCTTTCACACCTTCAAACAAGGCTTGGTCTTCACCTTTTTGACCAGCAGCAGCCATCCAGTTTGCAGAAAGTTTGATATCGCTGATTTGTTCGATGTTTGCACATGCAATATTAGTAATCGCTTCAGCAACTGCCAAACGTGCAGATGCTGCAGGATTTAACAAAGCAACTGGTGGACGTTCACCCATCGCCATTGCTTCACCCGTGAAGCCTTGCAAGCTTGTCGTTGTTACTGCTGCATCCGCAACAGGAACTTGCCAACGACCAACCATTTGATCACGAGCAACCATACCGGTAATCGAGCGGTCACCAATCGTGATCAAGAATGATTTAGATGCAACTGTTGGATTTTTCAATACACGGAAAATTGCATCTTTCAAATCAACTTTTGATGCATCAAAGTCATTACCTTTACGTTCAATCGTTTCATATGAACGTTGCATACGAGGCGTACCACCCAACATCACTTGCATTGGGATATCGACTGCATTGTTTTCAAACAATGGATCTTCAACAGTCAAATGACGTGCTTCAGTCGCTTCACCCAATACAGCAAACGGACAACGCTCACGTGCACAAATTTCTTCAAACTGTTCTAAAGATTCTGGACGAATCGCTAACACATAACGTTCTTGCGCTTCATTTGACCAGATTTCCATCGGGCTCATGCCTGACTCTAAAGATGGAATCTTACGAAGGTTCAATACAGCACCTAACTCATGATCATTCACTAGTTCAGGCATCGCATTTGATAGACCGCCCGCACCTACGTCATGTACAGACACGATTGGGTTAAAGTCTTCTAAGCGCCAGCACGTATCAATCACTTCTTGGCAACGGCGCTCCATTTCTGGATTTTCACGTTGTACCGAAGCAAAGTCTAAACTCTCGCCCATGGTACCGCTATCTACAGATGATGCAGCACCACCACCAAGACCGATCAACATGGCAGGACCACCCAATACAATGAGTAAGTCACCTGGTTGAATTGCATCTTTTTCTACATGGTCAGGACGAATGTTGCCGTAACCACCAGCGATCATAATTGGTTTATGAAAGCCTTTAACTTCACCATTCACATTCTGTTCGAAGGTACGGAAATAACCATTCAATGCAGGACGGCCAAACTCGTTGTTAAACGCCGCACCACCCAATGGACCTTCAATCATAATTTGTAATGGCGATGCCATACGTGAAGGCTTACCGTAGTTTTCTTCCCAAGGCTGTTCGAAACCAGGGATATTCAAGTTAGAAACCGTAAAGCCTGTTAAACCTGCTTTGGGTTTACCACCACGACCTGTTGCACCTTCATCACGGATTTCACCGCCTGAACCAGTTGCAGCACCAGCAAATGGAGAAATTGCGGTTGGGTGGTTATGCGTTTCAACCTTCATTAAAATATGAGCGGCTTGGCTCTTATATTTATAAACAAAGTGACCATTTTCATCCGCTTTTGGATAAAAACGCATCGTGTCATAACCCACGATCACAGAAGCATTGTCTTTATACGCCGACAATACATCTGTTGGAGATTCTTTATAGGTATTCTTAATCATTTGGAACAATGATAATGGTTGTTTTTCACCATCAATTGTCCATTCAGAACCAAAGATTTTATGACGACAATGTTCAGAATTCGCCTGAGCAAACATCATCAATTCGATGTCATTTGGATTACGACCAAGCTTAGTAAATGCTTCGGTTAAGTAATCAATTTCTTGCTCAGATAAAGCAAAGCCAAACTCATTATTCGCTTTAACTAATGCTTCTTTACCTTGACCCAAGATATCAATTGAGTTGAGTGGCTTCGGCGCAGTTTCTGAGAATAAAGCTTTTGCCTCATCAATTTGAGCAAAAACTGTTTCCGTCATACGGTCATGAAGTACTTGTTTCACTTCATTCGTAATTTCAGTCACACCTTTTAACGTGAATAAAAGACCACGTTCTAAACGGTGTACTGGTGTATTACAGTTTTGGAAAATATCAGTTGCTTTAGACGACCACGGAGAGATTGTGCCAACACGTGGAGTTACTAAAATTTGGATTTCATCACTTGCAGCTTGGCGAAGTTCGAAAGATTGACCATCGTTTAAAAGTTGTAATGCCGATTGATGTTGCTGCTCGTTGAGCGCTTGATCAAACAAATAAACCCACTGGCTGTCAAAAGATTGAACAGAACTCATTGACGCTAAACGGTTTAAGAGTTGAGCTTTCTTAAAAGAAGAATGTGCTGATGCACCGGCCACGATAAACATGTTGACTTTGGCTCCACGGGCAGATCGAACAGACCCACCGCAATGTGACTTATGAAAGAGCGCATATTCTACTGTGAAAGCCTCTTTTCAGCTAGCCATATCCAACTTAAAAATCAGAGTTTTCGACGATGAATGCCCTATTTCTGTCTCGCCTGATCTATTTTACTTTATTCGTAACAATTCTTTTATTTTGCAGAACAAATCACATTTCAGTTTTTTAAATATTTGACCGATTATTTTAGTGATTATTCTGATTTAGTTTTGTATCAACAAGACAATCTATGTCGCGCTAAGCTAGTGCTTTAATCTTTTTTTTGGCATGATGAAGCGAACTTAGTTTGAATAATGATAAATGGAACAAATGCGTTGGTTGGAATTGCTATCTGCAATTCGTTTAGGTAGTAAAAAAAGCAGCAATGAGTTGGCTCGAAGCCCATTCCACAAAGACTACGACAGAATTATATTTTCCCAAAGTTTTCGTCAACTGAATAGAAAAACACAGGTTCACCCTCTGACTCAACATGATGGGATTCATACACGTCTGACTCATTCACTTGAAGTCTCTTGTATTGGTCGTTCACTCGGTATGCTAGCTGCAGAAAAAATCAAAGATGAATTACCGATGTGGATTTCCCCTGCCGATGTTGGTGCAATTATTCAAGCAGCATGTTTAGCTCATGACATTGGAAATCCCCCTTTTGGTCATGCAGGTGAATATGCCATTCGTGAATGGTTTGATGATGCCTCACATCGAGACTTTCTGACCAAACTGACTCCAGAAGAAGAAGCTGATGTAAGACAGTTTGAAGGCAATGCTCAAGGGCTACGCTTACTCAGTCGTATTGATTATCACCCTAATGATGGTGGTATGCGCCTCACCTGTGCCACACTAGGTGCTTATCTCAAATATCCGTGGTTATCCAAAACCATTAATGAACAAGGTGACACACCTTCACATCAACGGGCAAAATTCGGTTGTTATCAATCCGAAAAAGAAATCTTAAAACAGCTTGCGGAACAACTCGGTTTGATTCAACTCGGTGACTATCATTATTGTCGTCATCCATTGACCTACTTATTAGAAGCTGCTGATGATATTTGTTATGCACTGATTGATTTAGAAGATGGCATTATTCTTAATATGTTGGATTATGATGAAGTTGAACCTATCTTTCTGAATTTAATCGCCGATTTTGGTCGCCCAGAAGAACTGCATTTACCACATACCACTTGGCAACAAAAAATTGCCGCTTTGCGTGGGCGAGTCATGAAACGCTTAGTTGACGAAGTAACGACTGCTTTTGCAAAACATCATTATGAGATTATTACAGGTCAACTCAAAGGTAGTCTTTTACAATATTGCTCACCAGATATTGAAGTAGGCATTCAAACGGCAAAAAACCTTGCACGCGACCGTATTTTTGAACATCCACAAAAATCTGGCTTAGAAATTATTGCACATCAAAGTTTGCAAACCATTTTGGATGCTTTTGTTCCACTAACAATGCCTCATAAAACATTAAGTTTTAAAGAGCAGCGTTTACTTTCTATTTTGCAGCACTCAGGCGCAAACTTCCAAAGCAACCATTATCAAAATATCATGCAGGTTTTGGATATTATTAGTAAATTCTCTGATCACCAAGCCTATAGCTTGGCGCAAGAGTTGAAAGGCAATAAAGTTGGATTCTTTTAATCAAAGAACTTACTTAGGCTATTTTATACTGTTTTATTTGCATAATAGTCACGCAAAATTCAGAAAGCCATTTTGCGTTTAGAACAAATGGCATCTACTATTCAACCATCAACAACTAAGTGAAAAGACTCAATGATCGGATGTTTAATTGGCGAAGTGTTTGCCTTAGAAGCCCCAACCGTCTTACTCAATGTAAATGGTGTTGGCTATGAAATTGACACGCCACTTTCAACATTTTGCCAATTACAAAAAGGACAGAAAGTGACTTTATGGACACATCTTGTGGTTCGTGAAGATGCCCAACAACTTTATGGTTTTAGTGATGCACAGGAAAAGACAATTTTCCGAACCTTACTAAAAGTCAATGGTGTTGGTCCTAAAATGGCTTTAGGTATCCTATCAACATTGAGTGTTGAGTTACTGATTCATACCATTGAGCATGATGATATCAATACACTGATTAAAGTTCCTGGTGTCGGTAAAAAAACTGCCGAGCGTTTAATGATTGAATTACGTGATCGTTTTAAAGCTTTGGCAAATTCAACTGGCGGCACAACAAATACGGCAGCCGCTCAAATTCAATTTATGGCAAACTCACCTGTTGCCGAAGCAGAAGCTGCATTACAATCGTTGGGTTATAAACCTGCTGAAGCACAAAAAGCTGTAGCTGCTGTGAAAGCAGACTATACTGAGTCTGCCGATATTATTCGTGCTGCGCTTAAATCCATGATGAAGTAATAGATATATGCAAGATCGTCTTATTAGCGGAACAGAAAAACCAGAAGATCATTTTGATCGCGCCATTCGCCCTACGTCATTGGCTGACTATATTGGTCAACCTGTAGTCCGTGAGCAAATGGAAATCTTCATCGGCGCAGCTCGCGGTCGTGGTGAGGCCTTAGACCATACCCTGATTTTTGGTCCACCAGGTTTGGGTAAAACCACACTGGCAAACATTATCGCGCGAGAAATGGGTGGCAATTTAAAGTCAACCTCTGGCCCAGTACTGGAACGCGCTGGTGACTTAGCAGCAATGCTGACCAATCTTGAAGAAGGTGATGTTCTGTTTATTGACGAAATTCATCGTCTTTCACCCGTAATTGAAGAAATTCTCTATCCGGCAATGGAGGATTATCAACTCGATATTATGATTGGTGAAGGTCCTGCTGCCCGTTCAATTAAGCTTGATTTACCACCATTTACACTCGTAGCTGCAACCACACGAGCTGGCTTACTGACCTCTCCTCTACGCGATCGTTTCGGTATTGTACAGCGTCTTGAGTTTTACTCTGTCGAAGACTTAACTCATATTGTTACTCGTTCAGCAAACCTCATGGATGTACCAATCACGCATGACGGCTCAATGGAAATTGCACGTCGCTCACGTGGCACACCTCGTATTGCTAACCGCCTATTACGTCGAGTTCGTGACTATGCTCAAGTCAAAGGGACTGGTGAGGTTACTCAAGACATGGCGCAACGCGCCTTAGATATGTTAAATGTTGATAAAGATGGCTTAGATACATTAGACCGCCGTTATTTGTCTATGCTTTTAGAACGTTTTGAAGGACGACCAACTGGTGTTGAGGCTTTGGCTGCGGCAATGGCTGAAGACAGTGGAACACTGGAGGATGTGATTGAACCTTATTTGATTCAGCAAGGCTATGTGATGCGAACTGCACGTGGTCGTATTGCAACCAATATGGCTTATTTACAATTTGGTATGACACCGCCTGAGCCTAAAAACTAAACAGAGGAAGAGAAAATTCTCTTCCTTGTTAAATTTCAGTTTTGTTTTTTAAAAGAATAAATATCGTCTTATCAATCAAATAAAACTTCCATACTTTTTAAGTATTTTTTTATACCTTATTGATTTTTTGATATTCTAAAAAACTGAATTATAAGAAACCTATAACAAACCAAACTTGATCAACAATTATATTTTGAGGATAAATATATGTATAAAAGAGTTGCTTTACTTCTTCCACTTACCTTAATAAGCCAATTGAGCTTAGCTGATTGGGTAAAAGATGCTACAAAGCAAAATGAAAATCACGTAATTCAATTAAGACAACACATTCACCAATATCCTGAACTAGGTAATATGGAGTTTAAAACATCAGCCCTAGTTCAAAAAGAATTAAAGTCTTATGGTATTCAAGTCAAAACAGGTTATGCAAAAACTGGTGTTATTGGCATATTAAAAGGAGATAAACCTGGTCCAATCATTGCGCTGCGAGCTGATATGGATGCTTTACCCATGGAAGAAAAGAGCGGTGTTCCGTTTGCCAGTAAACAAAAGGCAATTTATCAAGGTAAGGAAAGTTATGTCATGCATGCTTGTGGCCACGATGCACACACTGCAATGCTGTTAGGTGCGGCAAAAATTTTGGCTGCCCATAAAAATCAAATATCAGGCACAGTCATCTTTGTTTTTCAACCTGCCGAAGAAGGAGGTGCAGATATAGACAACTTCACACACGGTGATCAAATAGGTTCAAGAAAAATGATCGCAGATGGTGCATTTAAAGATTATAAACCCGAAGCAATTTTTGGAATACATGTCGCTGCTGGCATGAAAAGTGGTCACCTTTATTATAAAGATGGTGCAATTTTAAACAGCGCTGATCACTTACGTATTCAGGTCAATGGCAAACAAGTTCACGGTTCAACGCCTTGGTTAGGCAGAGACCCAGTTTATGCATCGGCTCAAATGATTAATAATTTACAAAGTCTTATTAGCCGAAGAACAGACTTAACTCAAGGTATGGGCGTAATCAGTATTGGCAATATTCAAGGTGGTACAGCAGGTAATGTCATTCCTGAACAAGTCAATATGGTAGGTACTATCCGTTCTAATAACGAACAAATACGAGACAATATCCTAAAAAGTTTACCATCGCTAGTTGAACATAATGCTCAAGCCAATGATGTAACAGCTAAAGTTGAAATTGCACCTTATGCCCCGGTAACCATGAATGATAAAGTACTTACTCAACTGATCCAACCAACATTAGCTAAAGTTGCTGGAGATTCTAAACTGCATGTTTTAGATCACAATGAGAGCGCAAGTGAAGATTTCGCCTATTATGGAAAATTAATGCCCTCACTCTTTGTTTTCTTAGGTGCAACACCAGAGAATCAAGATCTAAAGCAGGCAGCTCCGAATCACAACCCTTATTTTATTGTAGATGATGCGACATTAAAAACAGGAACAGAGTTACATATAAGATTTGTGTTGGATTACCCCAATATATCTAAGCAAGTTCAAGCAGCTTGGAAACAACCCAAGCAATAAATCACCTACCGCGTAGGATGTTCCGTTTTAGACAATAAATACGGCAATCGCAATTGAAAGGTTGTGCCATAGGACTTAGTATTCAATCTGCTAAACTGCCCCGTATTTAAAGCTGGTTTATGATATTGAATAGAACCAAAGTTTTATTCAATAGTCATATATTAAATACAAAGCTCCATAGTGAACTAAAACGGAATACTCTCATGGCGAATCATTTTGAATTTAACATCCGTGTATATATTGAAGATACAGATGCAGGCGGTATCGTCTACCATGCTAATCACATTCGCTTCATGGAACGAGCACGTACCGAATGGTTACGCGCAGCCGGTGTAGATCACTACTGGCACCAACAAGACTACAACTTCGTTGTGCACCAAATTCAAGTCAAATATGTACGCCCTATATTAATGGATGATTTGATTACCGTTACAGCACGTGTTATTTCGTGTAAAGCTGCATCTTTTGTATTGCAACAAAATATATATCGTGGTGAAATCTTGCTGGCTTCTGGTGAGGTCGTATTGGCATGTTTAAACAAAGAATTAATGCCTCGACGACTCCCTCAAGAGATTCGTGATCTGATTCAAAAAGAATTAGCACAGGACGAAAAATAAACCTTTGGCACAGTGACTTATGGCAACTAATTTAGAATCTTCAATGCACATTTCTGACCTTATTTTACAAGCAAGCCCTGTTGTACAACTGGTCATGCTGATCTTATTACTTGCCTCAATATACAGTTGGTATGTGATTGCTAAATTACATATGAGCTTTAAAAAAACTGGACAAGATGATGAGCATTTTCAAAAAATGTTCTGGTCAGGTGCTGAACTCAACACCTTATATAACAATGCTCAACTCAATACCAAACGTCGCGGCTTAGAAGATGTTTTTTACCAAGGTTTGTCTGAGTTTTTTAAACTAAAAAAACGCAAGGCAGATACGAGCCAAACCATTGAGGGCACTGAGCGCATGTTACGTGTTGGTTTAAGTCGCGAACAAGGTGATTTAGAGCAAAACTTAGGCGTACTAGCAAGTATTGGTTCCGTTGCACCATATGTAGGTTTATTCGGTACCGTTTGGGGCATCATGAATGCCTTTATTGGTCTTGCTGCAGTTGATCAAGTGACTTTAGCCACTGTTGCCCCAGGGATCGCGGAAGCATTGATTGCAACTGCAATTGGTCTATTTGCTGCGATTCCTGCAGTACTTGCTTTTAACCATTTTACAGCGAAAGGTGAAGCTATCTATTCAGATCGTGCTCTTTTTGCTGAAGAAATGGTGGCGCTGTTGCAACGTCAATCGATTGGAACGGCACAGGAAGATGCATAATGGCGATTCAACGATCAGGGCGCTTTGAACGCATTAAAAAGCCTCTCAAAAGCGATATGAATGTCGTTCCTTATATTGATGTCATGCTTGTGCTGTTAGTCATTTTTATGGTTACAGCACCAATGATTACTAGTGGAATCAAGGTTGATTTGCCACAAGCAAATAACAATCCAATAGAGTCAAAAGAACGCCCTCCTATCGTTACGCTCGGTAGTAATGGCAATATTTATTTAGAATACAAAGATCATGATAAAAGTCAGGTTCTATCATTTCAGGAGTTAGAAAGTATTTTAAATGATGCTCAAACCAAGGCTGAGCAAGAAAATAAAACGCTAACCGTCTTGGTCAATGGTGATCAATCACGCCCTTATGGTGATGTGATTGCTCTAATGGCAAGTTTACAAAATGCTGGTCTAACTGAAGTAGGCTTGCTGACTAAGCCGTTAGAATAAGCTATGAAAAGATTTCAAAAGCCACCTTTTAAACAAAAACAAAATGCGATCGCGCTAGGTTTTACGCTTGGTATTCATGCTGTAGCTATTGTTGGCCTATTGTATTTAGGTATGAGCAAACCTCTTGAGCAACCAAAAAAAGTAAAAACGATTTTGGTTAATCCAGATGACCTACCTCAAACAATGGATTTTGAGACGACAGCTGAAAATCAAGCCGAAGAAATTCAAAGTCCTATTATAGATGAAACGCTGCCACAAAATTTACCAGCAACACCATCACAGCCGACAGAAGATGAACTTGCAGCTGAAAAACAAAGGGTAGAACAAATCCAACGGGAAAAACTAGCTGCACAACAACAAAAAGCTGACGCAGATGCTAAACGCAAAGCCGAAGCAGATACTAAACGTAAGGCTGAGGCTGATGCTAAACGCAAAGCCGAAGCAGATGCCAAAGCAAAAGCGGAGGCTGACGCTAAACGTAAGGCTGAGGCTGATGCTAAACGCAAAGCCGAAGCTGATGCCAAAGCAAAAGCGGAGGCTGACGCTAAACGTAAGGCTGAGGCAGATGCTAAACGCAAAGCCGAAGCTGATGCCAAAGCAAAAGCGGAGGCTGACGCTAAACGTAAGGCTGAGGCAGATGCTAAACGCAAAGCCGAAGCTGATGCCAAAGCAAAAGCGGAGGCTGACGCTAAACGTAAGGCTGAGGCAGATGCTAAACGCAAAGCCGAAGCTGATGCCAAAGCAAAAGCCGAGGCTGATGCCAAAGCAAAAGCCGAGGCTGATGCTAAACGCAAAGCCGAGGCTGATGCTAAACGCAAAGCCGAAGCAGATGCTAAACGCAAAGCCGAAGCAGATGCCAAAGCAAAAGCGGAGGCTGACGCTAAACGCAAAGCCGAGGCAGATGCCAAAGCAAAAGCCGAGGCTGACGCTAAACGTAAGGCTGAGGCAGATGCTAAAGCAAAAGCTGAAGCCGATGCTAAAGCAGCAGCTGCAAAACAGGCGGAACAAGAGGCTGCACAGAAAAAGGCTGAATCTAGACGTATTGCTTCAACAGCTAAACGTGATTTCGAACAGAAAATTTACCGTGCTTGGAATATGCCATTAGGCTCATCAGGTCAAAGAGCTAGTGCCCGTGTAACATTAAGTGATAGTGGTGCGGTCTTATCTGTTGTTGTAACAGCAAGTGATCCTGATGTTAAAGCCAGTGTTGAAGCAGCGATACGGGCAGCAGCACCTTACCCGATGCCAGAAGATCCAGATGCAAGACGTGAGGCTCGAAGCTTTACTTCAAATTTCACAGCAAAATAGTAATAAATGGTTAACGTTACATGCTTGTAATAGCACAAAGCATGTAACTATGTTAAATAATCAACAGCCACAAAAAACGAGAGCAAGTAATTGTAACTATGGAAAAGACTCGTAAGCATCTCATCGCAATTGCCGTTTTTACTGCAATTAGTGCCGCTATTCCAATGACAGCTTTTGCGCAGCTTCAATTGGAGATTGCAAAAGCACCTGAAAAAGCACCCAAAATCGCTATTGTTCCATTTACAAATGACAATGCGATCTACCCCATTGTTGAAAGTGACCTGAATCGTTCTGGTCGTTTTACTAGTGCCTCACAAAACTTACCTGCAACTGCCAGCATGAATCAGATTCAGGCAAGTGATTGGCAGAACGCGGGTGTTCCGTATGTTGTGGTTGGTCAAAGTAAGGCGATCAATGCCAATACCTTTGAAATTCACTATCAGCTGTATGATGTACAAAAACAACAATACTTACTTAATGAGGTTTTGACTGTACCTGCAGGCCGTGTACGTCAAGCTGGGCATATGATCAGTGATGCTATCTATCAAGCATTGACTGGCATTCCAGGTGACTTTAGTGGTCGTATTGCTTATGTACTCCGCAATCAAGCAAACCCAGCTCAACGTTACACTTTACAAATTGCTGATACAGATGGCGAGCAGCCGAAAACCGTACTTTCGTCACGTGATCCTATCCTCTCTCCGACCTGGACGCCTGATGCAAAGAAAATCGCTTACGTTTCTTTTGAAACCAAACGCCCAGCCATTTATCTACAAGATTTATCTACAGGTCAACGTGAAGTACTCGCAAGCTTTAGAGGATTAAATGGCGCGCCGAGTTTCTCACCTGATGGTCAATCGATGTTATTTACCGCATCGATGCATGGTAATCCTGAAATTTACCAAATGAATTTAAATACACGTCAAGTACAACGTATGACCAATGATACTGCGATTGATACTGAGGCGCGTTATGCACCAGATGGTAAATCATTTATTTTCACTTCTGATCGCGGCGGTTCACCACAAATTTATCGCTATACCTTTGCTGATAAATCTGTACGACGCTTAACTTTCCGTGGTGCATTCAATGCACGTGGAACCATAAGTGCGGATGGTAAAAGACTCGCTCTAGTCCATCGCCCAAGTGGAAGCAGCTATAAAGTTGCACTCCAAGATATTAATACAGGGATTACAAATATCTTGACCCCAACCAGCTTGGATGAATCACCAAGCTTCTCACCAAACGGTCAAATGGTTGTTTATGCAACACGTGAAGGCAATCGTGGCTTGCTGTCAATCATGTCTACTGATGGTCGTTTCCGTATGAATTTACCAAGCGAGCAAGGTGAAGTTCGTGAACCTGCTTGGGCACCAAAATAAATTTACTTGATTGGAGAATCACATGAATATGAAGTATCTTAGTCTTTCACTTATTGCTGCAACACTAGTTTTTACAGGTTGTGCGAGCCGCAAACCAGCAACTGACGCTACAACGGGAAGTACCCCAACAGGCGCTACTGTAAGCACTGAAGGTCTAAGCGAAGATGCTGCACTAAATGCACAAAATTTAGCTGGTGCATCTGCTAAAGGTGTGACTGCTGCAAACAAAGCATTCTTGGCAAAACGCGTTGTTCATTTCGACTATGACAGTAGTGAATTATCAAACGAAGACTACCAAACATTACAAGCACATGCACAATTCTTAGTTGCAAATGCGAATTCACGCGTTGCCTTAACAGGACATACTGATGAACGCGGTACTCGTGAATACAATATGGCATTAGGTGAGCGTCGTGCGAAAGCAGTTGAAAGCTTCTTAGTAACCAATGGTGTAAACCCTCAACAACTTGAAGCTGTAAGCTACGGTAAAGAGTCACCTATCAATACTGGCCATAATGAAGCAGCTTGGAAAGAAAATCGTCGTGTAGAAATCAACTATGAAGCTGTACCACCTTTACTGAAATAAGCTTGCCCTAATAAAAAATGCTCACATCATGTGAGCATTTTTTATGTTTGTTGAGAAACATCATCTTCATTGGGCTGCATTGATTCGATCAAATCATGCTTATTAAATTTTTTATACTCGGGTTTAGCCTCGTACTCTTTCCAAGCATCCTTGACACTCTCTTTAGAAATCTCATCTAAATTAATCGGCTCACCTGCTGTCGGTGTCGCATCAAAAGTCTTAGTTGACATTTTCATTCTCCAACGTCCTGTTCAATATCTATTCAACATAGCATGTAATGCCATATTTGTAATCATAAAAGCAACATAAATAAAGTAAGATAATTTTTATTTTAAAACGATCTCATCTAGAATAGGCACATTATTTTTTTATCCATTTTTCGACACAGCTAAACCGGAGCTATTGAATATGTCAAACCTAACTTTGTCTCAATATTTAGAACAACAAAATGGGAATTTGACTCCAGAATTGGCTCAAGTGATCGAAACAATTGCTGAAACCTGCAAAACAATTGACCAGGCTCTACAAAAAGGCGCTTTAGCAGGAATTCTTGGTAGCGCAGGCAATGAAAATGTTCAAGGTGAAACACAAAAGAAATTAGATGTAATTTCAAACGATTATTTAATCGATGCGTTAAAAGTACACCCTCAAGTCGGTGGTTTAGCATCTGAAGAGTTAGACGATTTCACCCCTGCTCAAGAAAATGGAAAATATTTAGTGTTATTTGATCCACTAGATGGTTCTAGTAACATTGATATCAATATGTGTGTCGGTACAATCTTCTCAATTTTACCTGCAAAAAATGCAGTCACTCAGTCTGCAGACTTTATGCAAGCAGGTACTGAACAAGTCGCTGCTGGCTATGTACTTTATGGCCCATCAACCATGCTGGCGCTTACAGTCGGTGCAGGTGTGGTGTTCTTTACTTTAGATCCAAACTCACAAACTTTCTTATTAACCACTGAAAATGTACAAGTATCAGCAGATACCCAAGAGTTTGCAATCAACGCATCAAATCAACGTCATTGGGAAAATCCTGTAAAACGTTATATCGATGAGCTATTAGCGGGAAAAACATCAGTACGAGAAAAAGATTTTAACATGCGTTGGGTTGCATGCATGGTAGGTGATATTCATCGTATCTTATGTCGTAGTGGTATTTTCCTTTATCCATATGATTTAAAAGATCCGAAAAAAGCAGGACGTTTACGTCTTATGTATGAAGCCAATCCTATGAGTATGTTAATTGAACAAGCTGGTGGTGCCTCTACAACTGGTCGAGTTCGTATCATGGAAATTCAACCAACCGAGCTTCATCAACGTGTCCCTGTCATTATTGGCTCTAAAAATGAAGTTCAACGTGTAACGAGCTATCATTCATAACCTAATTACTTCGGGCATCATGTAATCTTGATGCCCTCTCGGATGTTTTTATTATGGCGGTTATTTTTTTAGAATCAAAAGACAATGCAAAAATTAAACATTTGCGTGGCTTAATTGAACTCAATAGTGCTCGAAAAAAACATCAACAAACCGTTTTAGAAGGTACTCATCTTTGTATCGCGTGGTTACAGCAACAGGAAAAAATATTTTCTTTATTTACGACTGAACAGGCGTTAGCCCATCCAGACCTACAAAAAGTGATAGAGCTACACCAAGGCCATATTTTTGTGATTAGTGAGGTACTCTATAAAGATCTAAGTACTCTAGGTACGACACTTCCATGCTTAGCCATTATTGATCTACCTAAAACAGCATCAACAATTGACTTTGGTGTTGATACCTTGATTTTGGAAAATATCCAAGACCCGGGCAATGTAGGAACATTATTACGTTCAGCAGCCGCAGCAAATATCAAACAAGTCATTTGTACGCAAGGCTCTGCAACACTATGGTCTCCAAGAGTACTGAGAGCAGGCATGGGTGCTCATTTTAGTTTAAATTGCTTTGAAAATTTTCAACTCAATGACATTCTTCCAAAATTTCAGATTCCTGTTTTTGTGACCAGCTCCCACAAATCTACGAGTTTATACTCGAAAGATTTGACTCAACCTTGCGTATGGATTTTAGGAAATGAAGGTCAAGGTGCAAGTGATTATGCGCTTGAACACGCCCAAGCCGTAACGATTCCTCAACCGGGGGGACAAGAATCTTTAAATGTTGCAATCGCAGGTTCAATCTGCTTTTTCGAGATGGTCCGTCAACGTCTATAAAACGTTAAATTACATTAAAGCCGATTTTTTTGTTGGAAAAATCTATTACACTACAAAAAATAATTGCTTAAGTTGTCAACGCATCCACCATTTTCAACGTTATATGATTAATGAATTGATAATAATGGTGGGTTTCCATGACAGGATTTTCCATCTCTATGGATTTAGCACCGAAACAGGCTCGAACCAACAACAGTACTGATGTCAGTACTGTTGAACAACGTCTTCGTTTTTTTATGCAAGATGTAACTGGTCGTGCGCTTGTGATGATGGAGAGTGCAACACAAGGACAACAAGGAATCGCAATGGATTTAGTGCAAGAGGCATTTATTGCTTTGCATAAATCTTACTCCGAAAAAAGTACTGAAGAATGGTATCCCCTGTTCTATACGATTCTCAACAATAAATTGCAGGATTGGAGAAGAAAAGAAGCGCGGCGAGCAAACCCATTTTCATTATTCAAAAAAATTAATTTAGATGATGATGACGAAATTACTGATATCATTGATGAATCTACACCGAATCCATTTGAGTTTCTTAATCAAGAAGTCACAATGGATGAAATTCAAGAAGCCATTCATCAATTACCAGTTCGCCAACAACAAGCGTTTATGCTGAGAGCTTGGGAGGGTTTCGACACGATGACTACCGCTCAAATTATGGACTGTAGTGAAGGTAGTGTAAAAACACATTATCACCGTGCAATTCAGGGGCTACGAGTTGCTCTCGCGCATTTAAATCCACATACGGGAGGATCATCAGATGAATAAAGATGAGTTCACTAAACAAGTGACTTCCAAACTTGATCAACTTGCAAAAGAACAGCATCACAATAAGCTCATGGTGATGAATAATGTTTTGGATAGCGTCCAAAAGAAACCGACTTCCTATTACAGTATTTGGAAAATGTCAGGTTTTGCATTAGCCGCTGCAATTACAGGTATTGTGATTTTACCGAACTCTTTACAATTGACGGATAAACCACAAAACCAAGTTGTGATCAATCCAAAACTCTCCCCACAAATGGTTGAAGATATGGAAATGTTAATGGTCTTGGGCGAGGATAAGGTTCGACATGGCAGCTAAAAGATTAGCACTTGTTGTATGCACAATCGGTTTACTACAGACTAGTTTCGCTGGTTCAGACCGCTTTTGGCCATTTTCCAAGCCAGTTAAAACAACAACTGAAGAAGCATGGGACGATTTATCCCCTGAAGAACAACGTGCACTTATCAAGCGTTATCAAACCCTTAAAGAAATTCCCAATGATCAGAGTTCTCAGCTACAGCAACGCATGGAATGGTTTACCCAACTCCCCGATGATGAAAAACAGAAAATGCGTGATGTATGGCAGAGAATGAGTACACAAGAACGTACAACATTACGTAAGCGCATGCAAAATGCAAGTTTAGAAGAACGAGTAAATATCAGAGAAGAGTATTTGACCAAATATTCTGAACACTAGAATTACTTATTGACTAACGTAAAAATAGCGCCATAAGGCGCTATTTTTTACATCGATCTTACTTTCTTCTTAAACAGCGGTACGCTAACAAGCCAAGTAGACCAAACAATGATAAAAGTGTTGTACTTCCTCCACCGCTCTTCGCATTACGTTTATTATCTGTCGTATTAGCAGTGCTAATAACCTTAACCGTACCTACATTTGAAATTGCAGGTGTTGGAAGCTCATTATCATAAACTTGATAATTAAATGAAAAATTAAATTGGTTAAAAGCATTTGCTTCTTTAATATAAATATTACCACCATAACACTTTTCTTGTTGATCAGGAGCAGGACAATTCCCCACTCGATCAGCAGTAATAATTAAATTACTAGAAACATTGGATAAACGGATCGGCAGTTCTACACCTTCTTCATTATGCCAAAAAGCAGATTTATTTGGCTTTAACTCAGGACCTGAGCCATTAGGACCTGTATCCCCATCGTCATTGGCAAAATCTAGTAAATTTAAAGTAGCAGTTTCATTTTTTTGATACTTCAATGTTACTGAGGTATCTTTGACTACAGGTGCAATGTTCACAAAAGCTGCCTGCAACAATCCAGTAGAAGTGATTTTTCGATTTGCTATAGATGTAATGGTATATTTACAATAGTACTTGTCACCAGCTTGAGTTATTTCATCATCAGTACGATAAATCATAATCTGTTCTAGGGCAGCATTCCACTTACAGACAAGCTCCTCTTCTGGTTCAATACCAGCAATCGCACCATCAATCTGCCCTTTTCCTAATGCTTCAACCTCAATATCATAGTGCTCAGGACTAAAAAATTGTAAAGCATGTGTTTTTCCATCAGATGTAAGAACTTCTTCAGGCAAAGGTAGCTTTTGATTGCGTAAATCTACATAAATCGCACGATATTTTAAGGCATCCTGTCTTTTTTCTGGGTCAGCAAACACATCTAAAACTTTTTTGTATTGCGCTAAACGGAATTTATAATACGTAAGGAATTCTGAATTATTTGGGTTTTTAACTAAATTTTCAAATAATTCGTAACTACCTTGATAATTATCGATCATTTTACTAATTGAACTATTTGATAGATCAAAAATATCACCAGCAGTTAAACGCATTAACTCAACAGAACCAATATCACAAGTATTTCGCGCGTCTGGATCTAGATTTAAAGCACCATCAGTAATTCTAGACAACCCTCGCTGATCAATTGTACTGCAATCAGTCACCCCTGTATTAATTAGATCCTTAACTTTTTTATCTTCATCCTGCTCGAATCTATTCTTATCGATAGGATAATATAAGGGTAAAAATCCCGTGTGGACTGAAGCAGGGATGTACGCACTTAAGTATGTACCGATTGGTTTATCACTTACGTCAATATTGCTTTCATTTTTAACAAAAACCTCTTCTGGCAAATCACAATAATTTGCACTGGCTTCATTTTTTACAAAAGCGTTATATGCAAAAAGAAGTCCGACATTTTCTTGCTTTTTAGCTGAACCTAACAAATAACGACAAGCATAAGTCCCAATCTCACCATTATAAGCTAACACATTAAAAGTTATACGTTTTAGCCCAATTTTGTCATACAAGAATGTAGTGTATGCACTATTCTCAACAATGGTATTATTTTCTAGCGTTAAACGACTCAACGTACTTAATACACTAGAGCGGTTACCTGTACCCTGTCCAGCCTCTGTATCCCCAGTGAACTTGATAAGATTACCATATGTAGAATTTGCTATATTTTTAGCAATCGTATTAGATTCCAATACAATTGTTGGTTCTCCGACAAACTCAAACATACTCTTGGAAGTAGTTGAACCATTTTTAACTAAACTACTTGAGTTAATTGTAATATTGCGCTGAGTATACCCTAAGTCATTCTTATCATGCATTGCAAGCACACTTCCGATAGGTGCCTGATTACCTTGAATTAAACTTTTAGAGATAGTTAAACCACTACTATTTCCAGCCAAATAAATCGCACCACCGGCCTGCTCTGCTTTCGAATCTAAAATTTGGCTACTCAATAAAGAAACATCATCACCAGCATAAATCGCCCCCCCCAACCCAGATGTGTATCCACCTCTTAAAATCAGGTTACTCAACACTAATTTCTGTTTACCAACAGTGGTATTAAAAATACGAGAATTTTCTGCTTGTATTGTCGTTTGCAATGGAATTTGTGCTGGGTATTGATTAACCACATCATTTAATAAAACATTTTTATTTTCCCAATCCACAGGACCTGCACCCAAAATTGATACATTAACTTGAGGTTGAAGTTCACTTTTTAATGTATAAACACCTTTTTCAAGTTGAATCTTTTTTTGTGTACTTGAACGAGTATCTGTTACCACACATCCACCATAGGAAGTACGGCGTTTTGCAGTTTCAAGTGCCTCACGAAGTGAACAAGCTTTTAGATTTTCACCATCTTCATCCACAAATGTCGTAACTTTAATGGGTTCATCACTTGTCTCTGCTATCAGAGACATTGAGGCCAACACCATTGATGCCAATAACGCTTTCTTATAATTTTTCATCTCATCATCCTTGATTATGACTTAAACCGACGTAACCCTAGTAAGCCGAATAACATAATAATTGCGCCAAATCCAATACTTCCTCCACCAACATTTACAGTCTTACTTTTAAAATTATTCTTAGGATCTTGTACAATGGTTGTTGGAATCTCAATATAATTATTTGAAATATCATTAAAGCGCGTTGTTGTTGTTACGATACGCATTTTAAATATATCTGCACCATGCCAATTACTATACGGAACATAGGTAACATTTCCGTCTTGATCTAAAGTCAAAGTTCCCTTCGATGGTGTTTGATTCTGAACAACGTCCAAACAACCAAACTGCCAAGCTTGTCCATCAGAGCGTTTACCTAATACTTTTTCACAAGTTACAGGATCAAGTAGCTCACCATCGACTAAACTTTCAGTAATATTAAACTTTGCGACTTCATTAAAATAAATATCCTGCCCAGCGATAGGAATATTACTGCGATCAACAACCAACTCTATCGCGCCCATATCACATAGTTCAGTATAACCACTACGACTTATGCCTCGCTGATCTGTTGCTTCACAACTCGCCAAACTAAAATTTGTTCCATCACTATAAATTCGTCCTTTATTCACAATAAGTGAATCAGACAAACTGTTATATGAAGCTAATAATCTAGGCTTAAAAAAGCCTAACATTTTATCCTTTGGCGTATTATATGGGCACAATAAACCATCCGCTGGAGGTGCGTTACAGACTCCGACATCTTCACTTCCAGCAATCAGCTTATTATTCCCTATCATAAAGTTAGGTAAACGATCAGCAGAGTTATGATCACACTCAACCGTTGTCAAATTACTCTGAACTACAGTTGTATCATTTGTTGTCGCTGTACAATTTTTATTTCCATTTTCGACAATAATACTGTTCGAAACATATGATTTAGGATATGGCGTTACTTTTTCCTCTGTCGTGCCATCCTCTTTAACGACTGTTGTGACTTTTTCTTTTAATGCTTGTAAATACAGACCTGCAGCGTTTTTAATCATCGTTAGATTATTAAAAACCATTCCCTCTCGAATATTAGCAACATATCCACCTTTATTATGGAAAATTGTACTATTTCTTATTCCTGTCTCTCCAGTAGCAGGAAAGCTTCCAATCGTTTGATCACTTAAACCTGTTTGAATATATATTAATGCCCCTTCTGGACTAGCAGTCCCCTCATTATCACGAATAACAGAATGTGAAATTAAATAACGAGGTATTTCACTATATATTACAGCCCCTTGATCAGCTTTATTATATTCAAAAATACTGTTTTGTATTCTGATTCGTCCTGCTGTCTTTTGTGCATGAGTACCAGCATTATAAATTGCGCCGCCTTGGTTTGCATGTCCATTAATAAAACGAGAGTGTTCAACCTTCAAATCCTCACGATTTAAAATGAGCCCACCGTTATTGGAGAGACGCTCAGAAGATCCTTTTAAATTAAGTTCTTTAAAACTAACAGCGATTAAATCATTTTCAACATTACCATCATCAATGACAAATAAACGATTTTTCCCTGTGACACTGATTGTCGCATTATTCAAGCCTTTCTTTTGATCGTTAAAGTCCGTACTTTTGGCTGTTGCAATAGTCATTGGAGCTTTAATTTCTAACTGACTCTTTAATTTATATTCTTGATCTCGCTTTAATATAATTGTCGAGCTAGAGTTTTCATCACCACATCCGTTGTAGCCATTTTTATATTGATCTTGCGATCGATTATTTAAAAAGAATATAGCTTCACGTAATGAACAAACGGAATCATTTTTGTCTTCATCCACTAATGTTGTAACTAGAATATCAGCTGAATATGCATGTCCAGTAATCGCAAACAAAGCACAGGCAAGCGTCCGCTTGAGCATACCGTTCTCCTTCTATTTTTTCATTTTTCTAGGTATTGCAAAAATCCTATTTTGCAACCACATCCTTTGTGCGTACTTTGTCACAGCTCTCAAAATTACTCAAGAAATTTTATGCTATTGGCGATATTCATCAATCAAGGCATAAATTTGCTTTAATGTCGTATTAGATAGCTTGGTTTTTTCACCTTTTAACATTTTTTCTAGTTGAGCCAATGTCTGTAAAAGAATTGAGGCTTGGTGAGGGCCATTATGCAATAAATAATCTACAATTTGTTGATCAAAGTGAATCCCTCTACGTGTCATCACAGATTGTAATAATGCCTGTCGATCAACAAAAGAGCTTCCATTCGGTGCTTTTACGCTCACAGCCTGTGTCAATCTTGATTGCAAATCAGGAAGTTCCAATTTCAACTCAATCGGAGCAACTCTAGATGAGAATACCAATTGTCCCTCATGGTTGTTCATCAGATGAAAAACTGCTTTCTGCCAATGAGGCACCCCACTAATTGCCTCAATATCATCTAATGCCACTAAATCATAAAACTCTAAGGCGGTAATTGCTTCAATTGGCGCATCCAATAAAGCCAACAAAGAAACTTTTATTGCTGGGCGCCCTAGTTCTAAATATGAATCACAAATTGCAGATAATAAGTGACTTTTACCTGTACCAGCACCACCATAAATATACAGACGGCTAACCAACCCCGTATGTAGTTGTCTCACAGCATCAACCACAGGCCCCCAACCTGGCCCCGAAAAATCACTGATTCGGGCATCCAGTTGTGGTTCAATATCCAGTTGTAATTGACGCATAGAGTTAATTTGTTCCCCGCTTACTTGGAATCATCTTTTGAGTTTGAAGTCTCTGTATCTTGAGAGTTTTTTATTTCAAGATCAAGCTCTACTTGATCAGTTTCAACATTGAGATGTTGTGGGGTACTTTCGACAACTATCATTTCTTGAGACAAACCATAGAAACGACTTTTTTCATAACCATCTCTAGCATGTCTTAGCAATACAACGATCACTGCTGCTACAGGCAGTGCTATCAACATCCCTAAAAAGCCTGCGAGCTGTGCACCTGCTAAAACAGCAAATACTACTGCAACTGGAGATAAACCAATTTTATCACCTAATAAGAAAGGCTGTAGAATATAACCTTCCACCATTTGCCCAACAAGAAAGACCGCTCCAACCAAAAGTAGCTGTGTCCAATCTAATCCAAACTGGAATAAAGTCGCAACCACTGCAGCAATAATTCCAACGGCAAAACCAAGATAAGGGATGATACTTGCAAGACCTGCGACCATCCCTATAATCAGCCCTACTTCTAAACCAATCAGTTGCAAACCAACCGCATAAATCACACCTAATAAAAGCATGACTAAAAACTGCCCTTTTACAAAGGCACCTAGCACGCTATGACATTCACGAATAATTTTTAAAGTAGATGCTTCATAAGGACGTGGAATCAAACGACGTAAACTTTGTAGCATTCTTTCCCAGTCTAAAAGGAAATAGAAAGAAATAATCGGAATTAAAATAATAACCCCACCAATCTGGATAAAATTCAACCCCGATTGCGCAAGACGTAATGCAAAGGTCTGAATACTATCGGAACTATAATTTGTTTGCACATATTCCATCACGACTTTTGAGATTTGATCAGTATCAATTTCCATTGGAACCAAATCAAAAGTTTCAGACATCCATGGTAAGAATGTCGCATTTATCCAGTGAATACCCGCTGGAATACTATCCCGAGCATAAATCAATTGCTTCCAAACGAGCGGAGCAAGGAACCATAAAACGACAGTTAATGTCACACCAATACCAATAAACACCACACTAATCGCCAACCAGCGAGGTAACTTGATCTTGACTAACACATCAACCAAAGGACTAAAAAAATATGCAATCAAAAAAGCGCCAACGAAAGGAATCACAATCGGTTTGAGTAAATAAATTACCCAAATCAATAATGCGAGCCCAGCGAGAATAAAGATACGGCGGAGTACCAAATCTTGCATAAAATTTAACCTTTGTTCGTGTAATCGTTATAAATGGAAAAAATTTTTAATAAAGATAGCATTTTCGAGCATAAATAACATAAGAGTTTCGTATATTCAGGTTATAATCTGCCGCCAATGCGGAGACTTCACTATGAGCAACTCAACTTCTACCCCAAATACTGGTTTAAGCTACAAAGATGCGGGCGTCGACATTGAAGCGGGCGACGCACTGGTCGATCGTATCAAATCTGTCGCAAAACGCACCACTCGTCCTGAAGTCATGGGCGGTCTAGGTGGTTTTGGCGCACTATGCAAAATTCCAAAAGGTTATGAAGAGCCTGTATTGGTTTCAGGAACTGACGGCGTAGGTACAAAATTACGCTTAGCCCTCAATCTCAATCGTCATGACACAATTGGACAAGATCTTGTCGCAATGTGTGTAAACGATTTACTGGTTTGTGGTGCAGAACCTTTATTCTTCTTAGATTACTATGCAACTGGACATTTGAATGTAGATGTTGCAGCCAACGTTGTAACGGGTATCGGTAAAGGTTGTGAGCTTGCTGGTTGCGCACTGGTCGGTGGTGAAACTGCTGAAATGCCGGGTATGTATGAAGGTGAAGATTACGACCTTGCTGGTTTCGCAGTAGGTGTCGTTGAACAAAGTAAGATCATTGACGGCACTAAAGTCAAAGCCGGTGATGTTTTGATCGGTGTAGCATCAAGTGGTGCTCACTCAAATGGTTATTCATTACTACGCAAAATCTTAGATGTTAAGAATGTAGATTTAACTCAAATCGTTGATGGTCGCCCACTCGCTGATGTTGCAATGGAACCAACGCGCATTTATGTAAAACCTGTTTTAGAGTTATGCAAACAAGTTGACGTGCATGCAATGGCACATATCACAGGTGGTGGTTTACCAGGTAACCTTCCTCGCGTTCTTCCTAATGGCGCACAAGCTGTCATTGATGAATCAAGCTGGGAATGGTCTGAGTTATTCCAATTACTACAACGCGAAGGTAATGTAGAGCGCTTCGAAATGTATCGTACATTTAACTGTGGCGTTGGTATGGTCATTGCAGTTGATCCAAGTGAAGCAGATAAAGCAGTTGAAGTCTTAAATGCTCAAGGTGAAAAAGCTTGGAAAATTGGTCATATCCAAGAAAATGCTGAATCTGTTGAAGGCGCTGACGAAAAAATTCGTGTGATCTTTGCATAATGAGAATTGCGGTCCTTGTCTCTGGCAACGGTAGCAACCTACAAGCCCTGATAGATACAAATCTGTCAGGGCAAATCATTGGTGTCTTATCTAACAAAGCTGATGCTTATGCATTACAACGTGCCAAAGACGCCAATATTGCAGCCGCAGTCATTTCACATAAAGACTTTCCAACTAGAGAAAGCTTTGACGAAGCAATGCATCAACAATTGATCGCATGGCAAGTTGATCTTGTGATCCTTGCGGGCTTTATGCGGATTTTAACCCCAAACTTTGTCAGCAAATGGCAAGGTAAGATGTTGAATATCCATCCATCTCTGTTGCCTTTCTATAAAGGTATTAATACACATCAACGTGTCTTAAATACAGGAGATCGCCTGCATGGTTGTACGGTTCATTTTGTAACAGCAGAATTAGATGCTGGTCAAAGCATTGCGCAATCTGCAATTCAAGTCAGTCTAAATGACACGGTAGAAAGCTTAGCGCAACGGGTACACCAACTTGAGCATTTCATTTACCCTCAAGTTGTACAGTGGTTTTGTACGGGGCAGTTAACTTGGCAAAATGGTCAAGCCCACTTCAATCAAAAACCATTGGCTCAACCCATTCAGTTTGCACAATGGTAATTTAACCATAACCAGCAAATTTCGATTTGCTGGTTAATGCTTTCCATCATCTCTTAACAATTAAGCTTTTGACCTTATCTACTGTTTCCAACGGATATTCCAGTGGGAACATATGGCCACCCTCAACCACAGAAAAAGGAATTCCCAATTTCTTTTGTGCGGCTTGAGGAAATTTTTCTTTTAAGAAAACACTATCACGACCAACCACTAAATGAACTGGAACGGGTGGTTTTGGCATCGGCAACCACCACATTGAAGGTGTGGTTCTAAATAATGCAACTTCATCTGCTTTAGGAATCGTTAATGTCACCCCACCTCGTTGTGGATCATTGGTTAATGCATAGTCAATATATGCTTGAAAACAGTCAGGATCAAAATGTTGGTAGAAACCTCTTGAACCAAGCAATTCGGCAGCTTGTTCACGTGACTCCCAATGATCTCGACGGCGAGCCGATAGACCTGCTGGAGTGATCTTGTCGACTAGTTTAGGCTTAAAAATTTTAGCCAGATGAAAAACAAAAGAAGCCTTACCAATAATTAAAGGTGGATCCAGCATAATCACTTGAGAAAATAACTCAGGACGACGATAAGCTGCCATCAATGTCAGCACCGAACCTAAAGAATGTCCTAAACCTATCACCTGTCGCCCTTGTGCTTGTTGCACAACACTATCAATTACTTGGTCTACCAAATGTGACCAGCCATCTGTGATGGGATAACGCTTATCTGTTCCTATCTCAGCAACATAAATAATGTCGTATTGATCTTCCAATTGCTGAAAAAGCTTTTGATAAACTTTAGATGGAACCCCATTGGCATGGGCAAAATGAATAATAGGTTTCATAACAGTCTTTTTAAGCGTATAGATTGATAAAGTATCTTCCACTTAAACAGTGTAGCAACCAAAAAGGAAGAACTGAGTAGTTATTTTTGAAAAAACTAGGGCTGCAATGAAGTACAGCCCTGAAGATTAAAATATTTTAGCGGCGTTATTGTATTTTTGCGTTTTGTTGAGCCTGAAGTTGATCTGCAAGTGAACTACTAATTCCCTCGCCGATCTTTGCCCCCATACGCCCTAAAATAGACTCGAAAGGATTACGTTGAACAGTATAATCAACTTTTTGACTCACATTTAGATCACGCATTAATGTCGTCATACTACCACTACGGTCCGCGACACCTAAGGCAACTGCCTGTTCACCTGTCCAAAATAGACCTGAGAAAATCGCAGGATCATTCGATTTCAAACGTTTGCCACGACCTTCTTTAACCGCATTAATAAAATGAGCATGCACATTATCCAATACTGATTGCACATGCTGTTTTTGTGCCGGATCAAGAGGTTTAGTCATACTCAAAATATCTTTATTACTACCTGAGGTTAAAGTACGATCCTCTATCCCAAGCTTTTGAGCCAATCCGCTTAGACCATAATTTGGCATAATGACACCGATTGATCCCACCAAACTCGATGGATTGACAATAATCTCATCTGCTGCTGAAGCAATATAATAAGCACCGGACGCACCCATATCGCCAATCACAGCATAGACCTTCTTATCAGGATGTTGTTTCTTCAGGTAACGGATTTCTTGCCAAATTTCATCAGATTGCACAGGAGAGCCACCTGGTGAGTTGATATTCAAGGCAACTGCTTTACTACCACTTGCCTCAAAAGCACGTTTGAGTGCCTTATTTGTATCATCACTGTTTACAGTAGAAGAACCGCTGGAAGAGTCGATCGTTCCAATAATATCCACAACTGCCAAATGATCACTGGTAATATTGGTCGTTGTTTTCGTCGAAGACGTCGAACACCCTTTACCCATTGCAATCAACACGAAAAGTAAATATGCAAAACCTAGGAATTTAAAAAAGATACTCCAACGTCGGCTTCGACGCTGCTCTTCGACAGAAGCCAATACGGCCTTTTCTAAAATCTGCCATTCTTTGCCTGTCACATTATTCGGATTTGTGGGTTCATTTTGTGGTTTTGGTGGCCAATCGGACATAAGACTCCAATCCAATATATTTTAAAAGTGGCTTTATTATATACGCTGATTTGAGCAAAACTGTTTAAATAACTTATTTTAACTTATAATTATTTTTTACCTTATACTCTCACTTTGTAATTTTTCGCATTTAAAATACATGGCTCAATCAAAATCTAGCAACACTAGTTACCGTCTAATCAAATTTCTGAGTCGCCAGCCGATTCAACTAGGACGTTTCTTTGCACGTATGCTTGCTGGATTTCTCACGAGTTTTCAACTTTCTAAGATATCAAAAATTATTGGTTTGAATATACAGATTGCTTTCCCGAATATGGATCTACAGCAACGACAACAGTTGACCAAAAAAGCAATTCAAAATGAATTAACCTCATACTTTGAATTTTTAAGTATTTGGGGTTCTTCTAATCAAAGAAATATTCAACGCATTCAAAATGTATCTGGTGAGCAATATTTACATGATGCTTTAGCAGAAAAAAAAGGAATTGTTTTGATCGTTCCACATTTCGGAACTTGGGAAGTCATGAATGCCTGGCTTTCTCAATACACAGAAATGACGATTCTCTACAAACCTGTTAAAAATCCTGATGCAGATCGTTTTGTGCGAGAAGCGCGCAGTCGTGAACAGGCACATCTAGTACCAACAGATGAAAGTGGCGTTCGTCAAATCTTTAAAGCATTAAAACAAGGCGGCACAACTGCTATCCTACCTGATCACACACCTGATCATGGCGGAGAAATGATCAATTATTTTGGTATTCCTCTCGCTTCAAGTAGTTTGAGTGCAAAGTTAATTCAAAAAACTAAGGCAAAGGCACTACTCATTTATACAATGCGTAATGATCAAGATAGCTTTGATATGTATATTGAGCCGATTGACCCTCAAATTTACCAAGGCAGTGCCGAAGATGGAACATTAATTATTCATCAGACTTTAGAACAATTAATTAAACGCTATCCTGATCATTATCACTGGAGTTACAAACGCTTTAGTGCCAATCAAGAATTAAAAAGAATTTACGATATAGATGAAAATCAAGCATTAGCCAAAGTTGCAGAAGTTCGCCATTTAACTCAGCAAGCATCAATTACTTAGGCTATTTTTGGATAACCATTTTCTTTTTTGTCGATGCTGTAGCAACACCCCATCATGATTATTCATCATAAAGCTAATCGTACCCGCATCTGCTGTATTTAATATTGGAATATTTAAGTGCTGCAATCGTTTTAAAACCTCAGGACTAGGATGTCCGTAACGATTATTAAATCCCGCAGAAGCGATTGTAAGTTTGGGCTTGAGGCTTGCCAAAAATTCGTAAGCAGAGCTGTGCTTACTGCCATGATGACCAAGAATTAACACATCTACTTTTAAATCTGGATACTGCTGTAACAATTTATATTCGGTTTCCCAGCCTGCATCCCCCATAATCAAAAAGTTCTGATAAGGTTGAGCATCTAGAAATTGCACATAGAGCACACAAGAATATTCATTTTTCTGATATTTCGCATAGCTCAATTCATTGGCTCGAGGAAATAAAATTTGGATGTTGATGTTTGGGAATGACCACTGTTGTCCTTGTTGGCAAAATGAAAAATTCTCCTTAAATTGCATTTTTTCATGCTTTTCACTCGATTGAACCAAATCAATTTCAAAACTATTCTGAATCGACGTAAATGCTCCACTATGATCTTGATCCAAATGAGATAACACAACGTGTTCCAATCGCCGAATACCTTGCTGACGTAGAAAAGGAATAACCACTCGCTCCCCCATACTGAATTTGGTTTCATCAAATGACCCACCTGTATCAATCAGGAGATTACCTTTGGAATGTTGTACTAAGATTGCTTGTCCTTGGCCAACATCTAATACGTGCAATGCTTCGGGTTGAGTTTTTATACCCCATAATATCGGTAGGAAACAGACAGCAGCCCAAAAATTTGGAACAATCCCTCTAGGCAAAAACAATAGAAAAATACCAATGATTAAACTTACCATCATCCAAGGGGTGAAGCTTATTCCATATAACTGCGGCGAAACCGATTGAAGCACATCTAAAATCAGCATCAAGAATGACAAAAACACATCATTCATTTGAAATAACCACTGCCCCAATGTAGGAATAATTAACCACACACATGCAGCTAGAATATCTAAAGGAACAATACAAGCACCTAACAATGGGATAGCAATAAGATTAGTTAAGGGGGCAAACCATGAAACTTGCTGAAAGAAAATCAAAACCAAAGGTAATAACGCGACAAAAATTTTCCATTGAGATTCAATCAAAATATGACTGCCCCAGATCATTTTTTGTTTAAATGTCAAATTTACATTTTGTGGTAACTGTATAATCGTCTGATAGATTCTTATCAAAATAAAACACGCGCCATAAGATAACCAAAATGCAGCAGATAAAATGCTAAATGGATCTAAAACTAACAATAAGCTCGCACTATAAACCAACACACTAAATGCCTGAATCGACTGTCTTAAGCACATAAAAGCACTGACAATACTGACTGTTAATAATGTTCTCATTGCCGGAATTTCAAACCCAACAAATGCCACATATAACAAGACACTAAAGATAAAGGGCAACAATAGTAGTAATTGTCGAGGTTGCTTCAAATAGATGCTTGGGCAGTAACGCTGAATCAACTTTTGTAATGACCAAGTCAGTATCAATGCAAATACCAACACATGTGGTCCAGAAATAGCCAATAAATGTGAAATCCCAAGGTGTTGAAATTGTTGTTTTACGGCATCAGATAACAGACTCTCATCCCCTGTGAGCAAAGCCAATAGCAACCCTTTATGTTGGAATGCTGATGCCTGTAGCATTTGTCGAAAAGCCAGACGCTTTTTTTCAACAGCTAATAAGAATATGGCCCAATGAGATTGTTGTTGCTGCAAGTGATGATGATAACCCAGCTGATAGAGTTCATCTTCATGAATAGGCTGAATATTTCGTACAGAAAATCCCGAGTGCACATTTTGTTGTAAAAACCATTTTTCCAGATCGAATGCACCAGGGACGGCATAACTATGGGCGGGTCGAATCTGCCCAGATACACGATAATAATGACCCAATTGAAATTCTGGTTCTACTTTAAATGTGTCTTTCTCTTTCCTTAAATGAAGAAACCAATTCACACTTTGCGCATGTCGATTCAAAACTTCAGCAACTTGTTTCTCGCCATTTTCATTCAGTTCACTGATCTTTTTGATATAAACAATCGCTTCAAATGTTTCAACATTTTGTTCTTTAAAAATAAGACGTTGTTGTAATTGAATATCAGCATAATGATAACCTGTGCAAAATAATGCCCAAGTCGCACTGATTAAAAGCAAGGCTTTATAAGTAGGATAATGAAAATACTGCTTTTTCCAATAAAATCCGAAACCAAAGATCGCGAATGCAATAATCAGCCAAAGCCACCATGTAGATGTAATGATCGGGAAATGCATTCCCATAAGTGCGATACCCGCAACCCACCCCAATAAAATAATTTTTAGCATCAATGATGAATTTAATTTTGATTTTTCTGTGGGCAAAATTAAAGCCCTTTTTCAGGGCTTTAACAAGAGCTTAAATCAATAATTTATGGTTGTTCAATCCATAAACCATCTTGCATATGTAAAATTGAATCTGCCGATTGTGCCAATTGCTCATCATGGGTCACAATTAACATCGCCATATTGAGTTCATTTTTCAAGTCCGTCAATAATTCAAAAACACTCAATGCTGTTTTCCGATCCAAGTTACCTGTTGGTTCATCTGCGAGTACAACAGCGGGCTTAGTCACCAAAGCACGAGCAAGTGCCACACGTTGACGTTCACCACCAGATAACTCACCAGGCTTATGTTCCATACGATGTGACAAACCCACGCGGTCCAATAAATACTCTGCTTGAGCTTTAGCAGACTTATATTGCACATCACCACGGAACATCAGTGGCATCGCTACATTTTCTAAGGCTGAAAATTCAGGTAACAAATGATGGAATTGATACACAAAACCTAAATATTGATTCCGTTTGAAACCACGATCGGCTTCACCCAAATTATCGAAACGCTGCCCTTGCAAAAATACTTGACCTTGTGAAGGTTGCTCTAAGCCACCCAAAACATGCAATAAAGTACTCTTACCCGAGCCACTCGCTCCAACAATTGAGACAAACTCACCCGCATTGACTTGAAGTGATAAACCTTTGATGACTTCAACTTTACTTTTGCCATCATCAAAATGCTTATAAATTTCTTTAGCTTCTAAAACAATCTTACTCATAACGCAGCGCCTCAGCAGGTTGAACTTTAGCTGCACGTAATGCAGGGTAAATCGTTGCCAAGAAACTTAATAATAGTGACACGATCACGATCACAACCACATCTTGCCATCTGAGATATGACGGTAAGTAATGAACAAAATATGCATCAAATAGATTTAGTCCTAGAACCGTATTAAACCAAGAAATGATGTCACTAATGGTTAATGCCAAAGTCACCCCTAAAATTGTTCCTGCAATTGTTCCAATGACACCGATCACAGTACCCTGCACCATGAAAATTTTAGTAATCATGGACGGCGAAGCACCAAGAGTCCTTAGAATAGCGATATCTGATTTCTTATCAGTCACTACCATCACCAAAGATGAAACGATATTAAATGCCGCAACAACAATAATGAGGAATAGAAGCAAACCAACTAAGGTTTTTTCCATTTGAATCGCATTGAACAGATTCCCGTGGGTATATGTCCAATTAGATGCGTAAAAATTGCTCGGTAATTCACTAACTATTTCATTTGCTACTTTAGGCGCTGCAAAAATATTATCTAACTTTAAACGAATACCCTGTGCACCATCTGGTAAACGTAATAAGGTTGAAGCATCATTCAACGCAATATAACCCACCATTGAGTCCACTTCTGCACCCACACTAAAGATACCGACAATCTTAAAACGTTTAAAACGCGGTACCACACCAGCCGGTGATGGTGTTGCTTCAGGAAGAACCAAAGTAACATTGTCATTTAGTCCCAAACCAAGTGCATCAGTCATGTCCTTTCCAAGAACAATACCAAACTCGCCCTTTTGTAAAGCATTTAAATCACCTGTCACCATATGATCTTGGATGATTGAAACCTGTTTTTCATATTCAGGTTCTATACCCGTGACCATAATCCCCGCGACCTGCCCATGAGCAGTCAACATCCCCTGCAATTGAGTGAAAGGTGCCACACCCGTGACATGTGGATGACTCTCAACTTTTTTTGCAAGTTCTGGCCAATCTGTTAAAATTTGAGTAGAAGAAACAGTAGCTTGTGGTACCATTCCGAGGACACGAGTTTTTAATTCTCGATCAAAACCATTCATAACAGATAAAACTGTAATGAGAACAGCAACGCCGAGAGTCAAACCAATCATGGAAACCAAGGCGATAAAAGAAATAAAATGATTACTCCGCCGAGCACGAGTGTATCTCAACCCTATATACAGCGAGATTGGCTTAAACATACCATCTAGTCCGAGGTGATTTATTATGGAAAATGCACAACATCATCTTGTTGACGACAACACTGAACGTCGTGTGATGTCTCGTATTGATGCTGTGTTGAGAATCAACTATCAAATCATTCCAGATGATGTTGCACTGAATGATCCGTATGACTCTCATTTTGTACTACCGCGCTATTTTCTACTACTTGCTGAATTAGATCAATTTGATCATGCATTTCGCTACGAATTAGAACAATTAAATGAAAAAGATCAACAAATTGCTCGCATCCTATCCCTTTTTAATCAGAAATTAAATCTCATTACAGGCTCTTTTTACGACAATATCGTACAATCTCAACTCCCTGTACCCGAACAAGTCAATTTTTCTGAGAATGGTCTAAGTTTTTTTAGTTCTCAAGATATTAACGAAGGAACTTATATTCATATTACCTTAAGCCATCCTGAAAACTTCTTTCATATCGCTGCTACTGCGCAGGTGGTCTACAGCACAGCAGACGAACAAGGAAAATTTCGTATCGGAGCATATTTTATTACGTTAAATCCACAAGACCGCGCAAAACTTGCTGCGAGTATTCAGCAAGCTAAAAAGAATGAAGTCCATAATTAATCAACAAATCAAGACTCATACTTTAAAACGCCGATATACGCGTAGATCTTTATAAAAATAAAGTAACAAACCAAATAAAATAATACTGGCGCCTATAAAGACTTGGGCTGACAATTGTTCATGATTCAAATAAGCGCCTATCAGAATCGCGAGCATCGGCGTCATAACAGTCGTTAAAGATAATGTCGTTGCTTGTAAGTTTTGAACCAGTTTGAAATAACAAAACATTGCAATCAACGAGGCCATGATTACCGTATAAGTCAACGCCAATAACGATTTTGCGGAAGGAATCTCTGTAGGTGCAAATTGCCAGATCCAAGGAAGTAATAACAAGGCAAAAAATGTCGAAACGAATATCGAACCTGTTGCCTGTGCCATAGGCTGTACCGTCGCATTAATCTTTTTCACCCAAAAAATAGAGAGCGAATAAGAAAAAACACTCAGCAACATCAATAGGATTCCAAGTGGTTGGACATGTTTTTGATTCCCACTCAGACAGATCATCGTTAACCCAATAATCGACGTCCCCATCCCCAACCATTGTGGCGTTGCTAATTTTTGCTGAAAGCCAAATCGTCCAATTAGACCTGCCATAATCGGTGCTAGACCAAACATCAAGGCGATCAGCCCCGAACTCAGATAAGTTGTAGCTGCATAAGTAAAAATTTGCGAACCAATCAAACTCAGAGACCCTGCAACATAGCTTAACCACGCTAACTTATGCATGGGGAACTTGACACTCAAACAAAGTAGAACCGTAATGGCCAATGGCAATGCAATCAAAAAACGTAACAATAATGCCCACATTGGATGTAAATCAGATACACTCCAAACGATTGCCAATGGCGTTGAAGCCCAAATAAAGACCAGCAGCCCATAAGTTAGCATTAAGTTAAGACGAGATGGCATAGATTGCTCAACAAGCAGTTTTGCGTTTTTGTTTTAGAATTGTTTGATCTAGAGCACTCGAAAATTCTCGTTTATCTCGCTCTGAAATTGGTGGCGGTCCACCCGTTTGTACACCTGCACCACGTAAAGTATCCATAAAATCACGTAAATGTAATCGAGCCTTAACATTCACAGTTGTATAAATCTCACCTCTCGGATGAATTGCAATTCCTCCCTTTTCAATCACTTGAGCTGCAAGCGGAATATCTTGTGTAATGACAATGTCATTCTCCTGCATGCGATCTACAATTTCCTGATCAGCTCGATCTGCTCCACTCATCACTTGAATTGATTTAATTCTGATTGAAGGCGTGATCCCTACATTTTGATTGGCAACAAAAGTGACTTCAAGTTGGTAACGATCCGATGCACGTAAAATTACTTCACGTAAAATCTTGGGTAAAGCATCCGCATCTACCCACAATTTAAATGGCAGCACGTTGATAAGCGCTCACAACAATAAAAAAATATAGTTTAGCAGATTACAGGAAAAGTAGAGTGATGATCATAAACCTACTCTCCTCCACGTCTGATTATGGTCTTGCAAGATAAAACAAATAAATTTTCGTAGAATTACATATCCAGACTTGAAATATGACAGTTGCACTCGATTAAATAGATTAAGTTCAATCTTTTTGCATCGTGCTTTATGAAAAATCAAAACAGTCCAGAAACTATTACAATTCAAGATCAAAATTTCGGTAATCATGCTGAGCATTGGAATCTGTTAACTGAAACACCCGAAACGGATGTTCCCAAATGGTTAGGGTTAGCACTTGATGCACCCATCATGCCGATGGGACTTTGTGAAAATGAACAAGAAATGGATCAATCATTTTGGTTGATTCGAGGACCAAGTAATCAAAATATTTCAATTAATCAAATTATCGAAGTAGAAGATCAAAAACCTCGTGCATTAAAAACAGCATTTCCAAGTTTTGAAAGTCCATATAAATATGATGCACAGATTGAACGAATTATTACCTGCAATTCAGCAACACAAGCAGTACTACGTTTAAATTTAAATAAAAATACGGTGATTTATGCATTTGATAATTTATTTAGTGTAAATCGCTGTCAATATGATAAAAATCACACCTATCAAGTCCAATTTAATGCTTGGGCATATGAATTAGAAGCCGTTTCTGAAGATGAAAAAATCATTGTTGATGATCCAGCTTCTATTAAACATCACAGAGCATTAAATGCAATTCTTGCTGAGCATAATGGAATTGCACCTGAAAACTTACAAGAATTAATTAATGAATGGGAACCAAAAACACCTGAAGATCAAGAACCTGTAACTGTTGACTTTTCTAAAATGGTCGCCTATTTATTTGGTGAGACATTAGGTCAGGAAGATGAAGCCTGGTTCCAAGGTAATATTGTTGGTAAAACTACAACGCAGTTTATGCAAGATGAATATACCCTTTATGATGTCACTTTAGTTCTAGAAGATAATTTACCTGCAATCCTCATTCGTATCGCAACTAAAAATGATTTGTATAAAAACTTTAACATTGGCGAATATATTCGTGGAAACCTATGGATTCAGGCCAATATTTATGCTAAAAATGCTTTAAAGTGACAAAAAATCACATAAATGGCATTTTAGGCGTTCTAATGAAAATTATACCAGAACAAACGACCACCAGTCTTATTCATTCAAGTGATCAAGGTCTTAAACTTGATGTTGGTGCTTATTGCTTTTTTCTACTCGGTATGTTTTTAGCAGCACTTATTTTTCATCAAGTTGGCTTGTTCTAATTTTTGACCATATTCGTAATGTAAAATAATAAAAGCCCTCAGTTTAGAGGGCTTTTATTTTAAATAAACTTTATTACTTAACCATGACGTTTAGCAAATTCATCCATAAAGTTCACAAGTGCCTGCACACCTTCCAATGGAACAGCATTGTAGATACTTGCACGCATACCACCCACTGAACGGTGTCCCGCTAAATTTAGCAAATGATTTGCTTCAGCTTCTTTCAAGAAGGTCTTTTCCAATGCTTCATCTGCCAAGGTGAAAGGGACATTCATTATTGAACGATTTGCAACTGCAATCGGGTTATTATAGAAATCACTAGCATCGATATAACCATAGAGCAGTTTTGCTTTTTCTTGATTCACTTTATGAATCGCTTCTACCCCACCCTGTTCTAGCAACCATTCAAAAACTAAACCAGCCAAATACCAAGCATAAGTTGCAGGTGTATTCACCATTGAACCATTCTTCGCTTGGTCTGCATATTTTAGAATACTAGGAATTTCTGGTTTCGCTTGATCCAGCAAATCATCACGGATAATCACAATAGTTAATCCAGCAGGACCAATATTCTTTTGTGCACCTGCATAAATGAGCCCAAATTTATTTACGTCTATCGGCGCAGATAAAATACTAGAAGAATAATCACAAACTAATGGTGCTTTTACATCTGGAACATTTGCGAACTGTAAACCACCAATGGTTTCATTATCAGCATAATGTACATATGCTGCATCATTTGAAAGATTCCAAGTACTTTGTTCTGTGATCGCATGTTTACCATCAAGCAAAGTAGCTGCTTCTACAACATTCACATCACCGTAGCGCTTTGCTTCTTTTAATGCTTTCTCAGACCAAATCCCAGTATGGATATAATCAGCTTTGTTATTTTTACCCAACAAGTTAAGTGGAATTGCCGAGAACTGGAGAGATGCACCACCTTGTAAGAATAGCACTTTATAGTTATCAGGAATATTCATAAGCTTGCGTAAATCTGCTTCAGCTTTCTCAGCAACAGCAACATAGTCATTGCTACGATGACTCATTTCCATGATCGACAGCCCCTTACCCTGCCAATCCAACATTTCTTGTTGAGCTTTTTCTAAAACGGCAGTAGGTAATGCAGCAGGACCAGCGCAGAAATTATAAGCACGCATGAATTTTCCCTTGTCAAAGTGAAACAAATTGAGATAGGAATTTAAGCACAGATTGGCGAAGCTTGCAGCAGCTTATCTAATAAATATTTCAATCTAATTATCTAAATCGTATTACTTTTTCAATCATCTTTGAGCGTCTCTAAGATTTTAATTCCCCCCTTTTTTCTATTTATTTATAACCCAACAAACCAATTTTAAGGACATTTATTTAGATTAAAAACTCTACTTTTTACAAATTTGATACACCAACATCGGCAATATAACTATTTAATTAAAAACATATTATTTTAATTTTATAAAAAGAATTTAGACTCACTCAGGATATTATTAAAGTGCGACATACCATAATGTTGAAGCGACATAATCGACCGAGTTCTAAGGTCACACGGTTTCCAAAACAGCTAAGTCTCTGTATTAGTTTAATCAGTTATGCCTTATTTTCTACATCTACACTTGCTCAGACACTCAGCTATAGTGAAGCAGAGAAATTTGTCGTAGAAAATGCATATTCAACTCAAGCCCAGCAGGCACTTCAACAAGCATCTCGCTTAGAGATGGAAGCTGTCAAACATTTAGGGCTTCCGCGAATTGATTTAAATGCACGTGCTTATTCTTTTCATAGTGAAACAAGTGTTCCTTTAGAGTCAAGTAAACGCCGATTAGAAAACTCACTTACACGTGGTTTTGATGACAAGTTATCTCAATGGGAAAATGTGTTCCCCCCAGAAGTCATTGATCAAGTCAGCCAAGGTTTTGATCAAACCGTCAGTGATGGATTAAATAAAGTACCGAATAACTTGGATGTGACTATTAAAGATCATGATGTTAGAACATCTGTCTCTATGGTCATGCCACTTTATACAGGCGGAAAAATTAATAGTGCTAAACAAATTGCCAGTATTCAATCCAAGCGTTCAGACATCAGTGAGAAGCAGCAACAAGATTCTCAGCGTTTTGAAATGATCCAAGCCTATTTTAATGTGCAATTACAACAACAATTACTAAATACCAGTCTGTTCAATTTAAATGCAATGCAAGAACATTATGACAATGCATTAAAGTTAGAAAAGCAGGGTTTTATAAATAAAGGACAACGCATGCAATTTGAAGTTGCTCGTAATAATGCGCAACGTACCTATCAAAATGCACAGTCAAATCTACAAGCAAGTCAGTTTAGTTTACAAAATTTATTGCAAACTAAAGCACCATTAAGTCTGAGCACTCCTCTGTTCGTAAATACAGATCAAAATCACTCCTTAGACAAACTACTTGCAAACTACGACCAGAATTCAAGCCTCATAAAAAAACTGCAAATGGACACACAACTAGCCAATGAGAATGTCCGAATTCAGCAAGCAGCTAAAAAGCCAAGTGTCTTTGCTTTTGGTGAATATGGTTTAGATGAGAAAGAAAATTGGATCATTGGCGTTATGGCAAAATACAATTTGTTCTCTGGTGTCGATAAAAATAAAAACGTACATGCAGCAGAACTAAAACGTTATGCGGCAGAACTCATGACCGAACGTACCAAGCAAGAAATTGAAAATGTGCTGTATAAATCCTATAGCGAATTGAATGCATCGCAAACGAGTCATCAACTATTGGCTCAAAACACCAAAGCAGCACAAGAGAATCTACGTATTCAACAACTTTCCTTTAAAGAAGGTATGGGAACTGCAACTCAAGTCATCGATGCACAAAATGCATTGAATGCATTGAGAAGTGAAATGGCAATCAATGCGTATAAATATATTTTATCTTTAGCAACTTTACTTCAAAGCTATGGCTCGATTGACGAGTTTAAGCTCTATGTTAATCAACCACGTACCGACTTTATCCGTTAATTGGAGACATTTATGAGCCAAAATCAATCACCATCCAATTCAGAACGCGATACAGACAACGTGAAAAAAGTGGATGAAACTCAAACAACTAACGTCGTAAATGAGCAAGCATCGTCAACAGAACAAACCAAGACTACTGAGAATACTACGCCATCGAATACGCAAGAACCACCAGCGCAACCACCTCAGAAAGGTAAAGCTAAAATTATTGGTCTCATTATTCTATTTATTTTGTTTGGCTTAATTGCATATGGTTTGTGGAAAGCATATCAACCTCAAGCAGTCGAATTGCAAGGACGTGTAGAGGCTGAAACGATACATATCAGCACCAAAGTACCAAGCCGTATCGAAGAATTTTATGTGACTGAAGGGCAAGTCGTTAAAAAAGGACAAGCGCTTATTCGCTTTGTGAGTCCTGAACTTGAAGCAAAAAAAGAACAAGCTAAAGCAGCCTTACAAAGTGCAATGGCATTCCAGTCAACAGTTTATCGTGGTTCGCAACAGGAAAATATTGAGACTCTGTATGCCAACTGGCAAGCTTTAAAGACGCAGGCAGAGCTGGCAGCAACAACCTATAAAAGGGGTGAAAACCTATATCAACAAGGTGTGATTTCTCGTCAACGCCGTGATGAAATGCTTGCGGCACAAACCTCTGCCCGTGAAACTGCCGAGGCATCTTACCAACAATATGCACGTGCTAAACGTGGTAGCACCGAACAACAAAAATCAACAGCCGATGCACAAGTCGCCATGGCACAAGCAGCGGTCAAAGAAGCGAATGCATTGACAGAAGAAACCAAGCTCTATTCACCTATCGACGGTACAGTATCGAAAACCTATGGCAAACCGACAGAATTAGTTGCAACTGGTGTACCTGTCGTCAGCATTATTGAAGATCATGAGATGTGGGTCAGTTTAAATGTCCGTGAAGATATGTATGAAAGTGTATATCAAAACAAAACTTTAGAAGGCTTCGTACCAGCACTAAATCAAAAAGTTACATTTAAAGTGAAGAACATTGATGTCGAAGGTGACTTTGCAACTATTAAAACCACACGTCAAACCGGTGGTTATGATATTCGCAGCTTTAAATTCCACTTAGTACCAGAGCAATCTATTCCAGATCTTAAAGTTGGAATGAGCGTACTCTTTAAAATTAAAGAGGCAAAATAACCAATGTTTGCTGCAATGCTTCGAGAGTTGCGTTATTTAAAATGCCATAAAGTAGATGCATTTATGGCAATCATTATGCCTTTATTGATCATCATCTTTTTTACCAGCATGCTTTCGGCTGGAAAAGCTGAGCACTTACCGATTGCCATTGTTGATCAAGATCAAAGCCAGTTAAGTCGACAAATCATTCACAACCTCAGTATTAACCCAAGTCTAAGCGTAAAAACCATCAGTTCAAGTCAAGATGAAGTTGAACATATGATTAATAATACTCAGGTTTGGGGTTTTGTTTTCATTCCTGAAGGTGCGGAGCAGCGGCTTGTTCAGGCGAAAAACACTCAAATTAGTATGGCGTATAACCAATCTTTTTTTAGTATTGGTAATACCATTGCTTCAGCAATGCAAAGTAGTACCCTCAATGCCATTGGCGACTATTTAGGTAATAGTTATTTAGCTAATAAAATCCCTTATGCTGAATTTCCCACACCACATGTCAAAGTCTCTATGCTGTATAACCCCAGCATGAGTTATGAGCTATTTTTAGAACCGTTCATTGTTCCTGCAGTACTCCATTTATTGCTATGTTGTTGTATTGCATTTGCGATCGGGCAAGAATTTAAGCGTCATACCTTTGCAGAATGGTTAGGTTCAACACAGATTGTTTCTCGATTTTTCGGAAAAATTTTATTTTATGTGCTGATTTTCTGTTTCTGGACATGGTGCTGGATGTTCTGGCTCACCCAAGTCAAAGGCTATTTTATCGCAGGCTCACTTAGCTTTCTTTTGAGCGCTCAGTTTGTCTTTTATTTTGCCTATGCCATGATGAGCAGTAGCGTTATTTTAGCAACCAAAGACCTGCCTAAAAGCTTTGGTCTTATCGCACTTTATGGTGGCTCATCCATGAGTTTCGCTGGTGTAACACTTCCCTTAAATAATGCCCCTGCATTTACACAATTGTGGTCAATGATTATTCCTTTTACCCCCTATGCAAAACTACAAACCGAGCAGTGGGTCATTGGAAGTGATGTCATTATTTCAGTTATACCCTTCATTATTCTGCTCGTTTTTGCAGTGATATTTAGCTTATTAAGTCTTCGTTTATTGAAGAAAAATGTTCAGGAGATTCACTCATGAAATCATTTTTCTTTTATTACAAACAAACTTTCAAAAATATTGTGAAGAATAATTCAGTGTTTACCACACTGATTGCGTCTATCCTCATGTATAGCTTTTTCTATCCAACCGCCTATAAAGCGCAAGTTGCAGAAAATATTCCGATCGTGATCGTTGATGAGGAACAAAGTGTTTTAAGCTCTAAAATTATTAGTCAAACTGCTAATAGCCCCCATATCCAGATACAGGCTGTCACAGGGAACTTCCTTGAAGCAGAACAAATGGTGAAAAACCAAAAAGCTGAAGCGATCTTATTACTTCCAGAAAATCTAAGTCAAAGCCTCAGACGCGGGGAAATGGGAGGGATTGGGCTTTATCTCAGTACGGCATATTTTTTACAAACTAAAGAAGCGGCTACAGGTCTTGCGACCTCGATCGAATATACACTGAAAGAGCATTTGGAAAAATTTGGAGAAGCCTCCCAATTTGAAATTGAAATGCCAATCCATGATATTCCATTATTTAACACTTTATCAGGTTATGGCAGTTATATTTTCCCTGCTGTTGCCAGTCTAATCATTCATCAAACTATTTTGCTTGGTTTAGCCATGCTTATTGCGAGTTATCGCGAGCAAGGCTGGTCTGCTCAACCCGTTGAGTTTTGGGCAATATTTGCAACCATCCTTACAATTAGTGGTTTAGGAAGCCTTTATTTATATGGTTTCACGTTTTGGCTATATGAATATCCACATGGAGGGAACTTTTGGGGCATGCTCCTCGCAGTTCCTATTTATGTGAGTTGTGTTATCGGTCTTGGCATGTTACTTGGTTCACTCGTCGATATGCCTGAACGCGTTGGACATTTGGTAGTCGTCACTTCTATTCCTTTATTCTTATTGACTGGCGCTGCATGGCCACATGCAGCCATGCCTGAATGGATGCAGTGGTTTGCATGGACTTTACCATCTACACACGGTGTCCAAATGTTCGTTCAACTCAATCAAATGGGTGTACCCACCTCGATCGTTGTACCCAAACTTATTTACCTCAGCACAGTTGGCGCAGTCTTATTAGCACTATCCTATTACCGTTTAGTCATCATAAAGCCAATAAAAAAGGAAGCTAAATAGCTTCCTTTTTTAGGATGAATAGATTTACGCTTCAGGCGTATCATCTTTCGGTTCTACGGCAGCTTCCTCTGAAGTTGCTGTTTGCACCTCTGGATTTTCTACACCTTCGATCAGCTCTAATTCATCCTCATCTTCTACCTCAACAGCATCAATTGAAACAACACCAACCAATGTTTCTGCATCGCTGAGACGAATTAAACGGACACCTTGTGCATTACGCCCAGTCATTGCGACCTCGGCAGCACGAGTACGGACTAAAGTACCACCATCAGAAATCAACATAAGCTCTTTGGTTTCATCGATTGACACCGCACCGACAAGCTCACCATTACGTTCAGAGGTCTTAATCGCAATTACCCCCTTACCACCACGCTTCTTGGTCGGGAAGTCATTCACTGGAGTACGTTTACCATAACCGTTGGCACTCGCACACAGCACCTCACCGGTTTCAGGCACAACAACGAGAGATACGATACGGCTCAATACATTTGAATCAGACGAATCATCATTATCATCCGAATCATCATTGTCCAAATCTGTGTCTTCACTATCCACCGCAGCCGCTAAAGTTACTCGCATGCCGCGAACACCTTTCGCAGTACGTCCCATTGCACGTACATCAGTTTCAGCAAAACGAATTGCTTTACCTTCATTCGAGAACAGCATGATTTGCTGATTACCATCAGTAATCGCAACACCAATCAAGGTATCCTCTTCATTCAGTTCAATTGCACGTAAACCATTGGCACGGATATTACTGAATTGTGCCAATTCCACACGTTTCACCGTACCTGAGGCCGTTGCCATAAATACATAGTGATTTTCTGGAAACTCTGTCAACGGCAAGATTGCAGTTACAGCTTCATTCGCATCTAAAGGTAATAAATTAATGATCGGACGACCTTTGGCACCACGAGATGCTTGAGGTACTTCGAAGACACGTAAACGATAAACTTTACCCACATCAGTAAAGCACAAGACAGTTGCATGGTTTGACGCCACAATCAAATGTTGGATGATGTCATCATCTTTCATTGCAGTAGCGGACTTACCACGACCACCACGACGTTGAGCTTGGTAATCTGACAACGGTTGAGTTTTTGCATAACCCGTTTGAGATACAGTCAATACAACTTGCTCTTCAGGAATTAAGTCTTCACGACAGAAGTCAACACCTGACTCAACAATTTCAGTGCGGCGACCATCACCATACTGCTGTAAAATTAGAGCAAGTTCTTCACGAATCACATTCATCAATAAGTTAAAGTCATTGAGAATTGCGGTTAATTCTGCAATTTGTCCTAAAATCTCAGTATATTCAGCATGTAACTTATCTTGTTCTAAACCTGTTAAACGGTGTAGGCGAAGCTCAAGAATTGCTGCAACTTGTGTCGGTGATAAACGATAAACATCACCAGTTAAACCAAATGGACGAGCAGGATCTTCACCTTCGATTTCATCTGGACGAACTGAAATTGCACCTGCTTTTTCCAGCAAAGCAACCACACCACCGCCAGCCCACTCTCCTGCTTGTAAACGCTCACGCGCTTCAGCAGGGTTTGCTGAAGTTTTGATGGTTTCAATAATCTCATCAATATTGGCTAAAGCAACCGTCAACCCTTCTAAGATATGACCACGCTCGCGTGCTTTACGTAATTCGAACATAGTACGGCGCGTCACAACTTCTTGGCGATGACGAATAAATGCCGCAATAATATCTTTTAGGTTCATCAATTTAGGCTGGCCGTTGTCTAGACAAACCATATTGATGCTGAACGAATTTTGAAGTTGAGTATGCAAGAATAAATTATTCACAACGACTTCAGCGTTTTCTCCACGCTTCAAATCGATTGCAATACGCATCCCTTCTTTATCTGATTCATCACGAAGCTCAGAAATACCTTCGAGTTTCTTTTCTTTGACAAGTTCAGCAATACGTTCAATGGTTTTTGCTTTATTGACCTGATACGGAATTTCCGTAAAGACAATCGTCGTACGACCTGATTTCTGGTCTTCTTCGAAATGATACTTACCACGGATATGCAAACGACCTTTACCTGTGCGGTAGGCGTCCACAATACCTGATTTACCGTAAATGATACCACCTGTAGGAAAATCAGGACCCGTAATATGCTCCATCAAACCTTCAACAGAAATATTCGGATTATTTGCATAAGCCAAACAAGCATTCACGACTTCAGTCATATTGTGTGGCGCCATATTGGTCGCCATACCAACTGCAATACCGGTGGTACCATTAATTAAAAGATTTGGAATACGTGTTGGCATAACCTGAGGAATACGCTCAGAGCCATCGTAGTTATCTTCCCAGTCAACCGTATCTTTTTCTAAGTCTGCTAAGATCTCGTGAGTTAACTTTTGCATACGGACTTCGGTATAACGCATGGCTGCCGCGCTATCCCCATCGACAGAACCAAAGTTACCTTGACCATCAACCAACATGTAGCGCAAGCTAAAGTCCTGTGCCATACGGACGATCGTTTCGTATACAGCACTATCACCGTGAGGGTGATATTTACCGATCACATCCCCGACAACACGGGCAGACTTTTTGTACGCTTTGTTATAATCATTGCCCAATTCATGCATTGCAAATAATACACGACGATGAACAGGTTTTAGACCGTCTCTAACATCTGGCAATGCACGAGATACAATTACGCTCATTGCGTAATCTAGATATGAATGCTTGAGTTCGTCCTCAATGGCAATCGGTCTGATTTCCGATACGCTCATGCATACTCCTTGTTTACAAGTAGAAGGCTCTACCTGTTTTTATGTCTTCAATCTTGCAAAAATTCAGTTCAAAAAACTTGAACCAAAAATAAAAAATACAGCGGAGAATTATAGCATAGACAACTGATTAACAGGGAATTTAGCTTGGTGAAATTAGCATTTTTTTACAATAAAAACCATATAGATATTAAAGACTTAAAATTACTAGATTCTAAAAATCACGATAAAAAAAGAAAAAATACCTTTTTGGATAAAAGATCAACAATCCTTGTCAGATACGTCATCCTTTCAACAGAATACAAGAGTCAGCAAACAATCAACTTAAAACGCTAAATATAAATGTTTTACTGAGAAAGTTGTCGCGACTCCAGATGTGGAATCGAGATCTTAACGACAGATTTTTTATCTTTTTGCATAAAATAAAAAGCTGAACAAAATAAGGCAAGAATAAATGGCAACTCATATAGTTCTTCTACTATATCTGGGTTAATCGCACTATTAAACAGCCACGTATCAATGAAACGATGATGTTCAACACTATCTGCAAAGAGTAACGAGGTAACTGCGATAATTAAATACCAGAATGGAAATTTGACCGATTGAAATTTGTATTTAATTTCAGCGCGTAATTTTGATGAAAACAACATAAAGACTACGGGAGCAATCACGACAATCGAAATCATTCTAAAATACAAATGTGGAACTTCAGGGAAATAATCACGCCCCCAGCTAATACTTCGTCCAAAGAACATCAACCACCATGCCATCGCCCACAGCCAGAACCATTTCTTCTGTTCGGTGAGTGTTTTAGGTTTCATATAAAACCAAGTAAATGGCACACAGATCAGCAATAAAATTGCCTGAAAATTTTCAATAAAGTGCACATTCAAAGTTGCTAATACTGAAACATGAGTCAAAGCAAAATATAAAATCGCCAACAAAAGCGTGCACAGAACCAGCGCTACAGAATTAAAGCGAAAATCAAATTTCATTCGGGGAGAAAACCTATCCAATACGGATCGAAGTCTCTATTTTAACAAAAGTGTACTATAAAGTACACTTTTTCAACTTAATTGAAATATCTCCATGAAGGATAATTCAAATCGACTCAATATAAATCAATACTTTAAAATAAAAATATAGCTCTATAAAAGAAATGATCAATCTCAAAACTTTTGAACTCAACAGGAGGACTCAACTTAAAAACAGCCCTATATTACCCCTGTCCTCATTAATTTTCTGAACGATACTGTGCTGGAATCCATTGATACCCCTTGGCATTCTTACCGATATGACCAATCCCAGGGAAAGCCACATGCGCAGCCCCAATCCACCATTGGTTTTGATAAGCTTGCTCAAAGATATTTTTACGCACTGCTATAGCACGTTTAGAATCAGTATCTGGTTTATAGCTGGCTTCAGGGTATGGAAATTGTACGGCGGCATAATGTACCACATCACCTAAGCCTAAAAATTTCTGCCCATTCTGTCCGTCCACCAGATAAGAAGAATGACCTTCAGTATGACCATGTGTTGTAATCAATTGCACATTCGGTACATTAAAAGAAGCTTTACTAAAAGCAACCAATTGCCCTGCTTGCTGATAAGGTTTTAATGCATCTCGCGTCATTTTGAATAAAGGTTTAAAGAAGTTACTAGCTTTTGCTTCATTTCGGGTAGATGTCCAGTAATCCACATCTTCTTTAGCCAGATAGACTTTGGCATTAGGATAAAGCATTTTTCCATCTAAGCTAATTCCACATAAATGATCAGGATGAGCATGGGTAATTAAAACCGTATCAATCTGATTAGGTTGTACACCGGCCTTTTTTAAATTTTCAGGGACATGACCCAAGCTTGGACCAAAACATTTTGCAGTGCCTGCATCAATTAAAATGTTCTGAGTCGGGGTTTGCACCAGATAAGCGGAAAAATTGGTCACAATCTGATTATGCTCATCGACAGGCACAAAACTTTCTGCAAATAACTGATTGGCTTTTTCTGATGAAATTCCTAGTAAATCACTACGGGGCAAGCCAAACTCACCATCAAATAGAGCTGTGACTTTCAAATTGCCAATCGGTTGTAAGAAATAACCTGGCACCTGCTTTAGCTGTGAGCTAGATTCCGCATGTACTGTAACGGCACTAAAAAGTAATGCAATCAAGATTGGCTTCAATAATTTCATATTTATCACCTCGATATTAGATTGTTTTCAATCTAACTATTTTTAGTGATCAAAATCGCTCAATCATCGACGTGAATCGCTCAATTTAGCTTAATACAAAGATAAAATAGCAGGATCAACCTCATAACGCCGTATAAAGCGCTCTCGAAAGGTCGCAACCGATTGATAGCCTGATCGTGCTGCAATGGTCTTCATTGGTAACTTGTTTGTATATAACAGTTCCAATGCATAGGCGAGACGCGCATGAGTGATAATTTCTCTTAAAGAGCTGTGTTCCTGACTAAGTTTACGGCGTAATGTGGCACTACTTACCCCTAAGCGAGCTTCAATTTCACTAGATTGCCATTGATGCTGTGGATGTTCGAATACCCACTGGTAAATCTGTTGGGAGAGTTTTGGAGGAGGAACAATAAGTACATCTGAACACTGCTGCTGGCATAGCTGCACCAGTATTGCCGCTATACATAAACGTGCTTTTACTAGATCTTGCTCAAATAAAGCAGCTTGCCACTCATGCAAATGGGGAGAAAAATCATTAATTGAAAAATGGAGAATCGTATCGGTTTTATCGGTAACTGGTTTAGCCCAAATCATTTGCGCAGCGAGAATGACCTCTTCACACATAGGTAACAGAATCGTCAAATATTCGCCTGTTTCCGGGTCCGGTATATTGACTGTATCAGCCACTGTATCTGGCTTGATAATAAACAGATCACCTGCACTAAGGTTCACCTGCTGGCTATACAGCTTTATTTGTTGTTGCCCATACAAAATTATCCCCATGTGCAACTGATTCACTTGAATATTTGAAAGTCCATGCTGATTTTTCGCTCGAATGCACAGATAATCACGAGCCATATCAGCTAAGGCCAATCTGACTAGAGAGCGATGTAAATGCTGTGCCTGTATTTCACCAGCAGAATCAATATTCATCCGAAAACCCATAAGAAAACGCCCTTGCGCAATTTATAGCACAAGGGCGTTTTCTTGAATAAGTGGCAGACTGTAAATTACAGCTTGCTAACCAACTCTGGAACAACAGTGTTCAAATCACCAACTAACCAGTAGTCAGCAACGCTGTTGATTGGCGCTTCTTCGTCTTTGTTGATTGCAACAATAACTTTAGAATCTTTCATACCAGCCAAGTGTTGGATTGCACCTGAGATACCGATCGCCATGTAAAGGTCAGGCGCAACGATTTTACCAGTTTGACCTACTTGGAAGTCATTTGGTACGAAACCAGCATCAACCGCAGCACGTGAAGCACCTTGTGCTGCACCAAGCTTATCAGCTAATGGATCAAGTACTTTGTGATAGTTCTCACCAGAACCTACACCACGACCACCAGAAACAACGATACGTGCAGCAGTTAATTCTGGACGATCAAGTTTCACGATTTCTTCGCTAACAAACTTAGAAATACCAGCATCATTTGCTTCAGCAACAGCTTCAACTGCAGCAGAACCACCTTCAGCAGCAACCGCATCAAATGCAGTACCACGAACTGTACCAACGATGATTGCTTCGTCAGATTGAACAGTTGCGATTGCGTTACCTGCATAGATAGGACGCTTGAAAGTGTTTGCAGATTCAACAGAAATGATGTCTGTGATCATGCTTACATCTAGAAGCGCAGCAACACGTGGAAGAAGGTTCTTACCAGTTGTTGTAGAAGCAGCTAATACGTATTTGTAACCACCTTTCGCGATGTCAGCAACTAAGCCAGCAACGTTTTCAGCAAGTTGGTTTGCATAAGCAGCATTGTCAGCAAGTAATACTTTGCTTACGCCAGCAACTTTAGCAGCAGCGTCAGCAACTGCTTGAGCGCCAGAACCAGCAACTAATACAGTAATATCACCACCGATTTTTTGAGCTGCCGCAACAACGTTTAATGTTGCGCCATTCAAAGTTTGGTTGTTGTGATCTGCGATAACTAAAATACTCATGATTTTACTCCCTTAGATCACTTTCGCTTCATTTTTCAATTTTTCAACAAGCTCGTCCACAGACTTCACTTGTACGCCAGCTTTACGTTCAGCAGGTGCTTCAACTTTAATTGTTTTAAGTTTAGTGCCTGTTGTAACGCCAAAATCAGCAGGAGACTTAGTATCAAGCGGCTTTTTACGCGCTTTCATAATGTTTGGAAGCGCAGCATAACGTGGCTCATTCAAACGTAAGTCAGTTGTAATGATTGCTGGAAGACCAAGCTCAACAGTTTGTAAACCACCGTCGATTTCACGAGTTACTTGAACTTTACCACCATCAACTTTAACTTCTGATGCGAAAGTACCTTGACCAGCGCCAAGTAAAGCGCCAAGCATTTGACCTACTTGGTTAGAGTCATCATCAATCGCTTGTTTACCAAGAAGGATAAGTTCTGGTTTCTCAGCATCTACTACGCCTTTCAAGATTTTAGCAACTTCTAAAGCGCCAACTTCATCAGCAGTTTCAACTAAAATACCACGGTCAGCACCTAAAGCCATTGCAGAACGAAGTTGTTCTTGCGCATCTTTAGTACCCACTGAAACAACAACGATTTCTGTAACCGTCCCTTTTTCTTTTAAGCGAACCGCTTCTTCAACTGCGATTTCACAGAATGGGTTGATAGACATTTTAACGTTAGTAAGGTCAACCCCACTATTGTCCGGCTTAACACGAACTTTAACGTTGGCATCAACCACACGTTTTACAGCAACAAGAGCCTTCATGTAATCCTCGGCTGTTCTAAGCAAGTAAATGTAGTAAAGAGTATTCTAACTCTTCGAATGAAACTTTTTAGGTGCCCTATCTTGCAATGTATTTGGCATTTCGGTCAAGTCACAATTTCCGCTAGTGCAATAAAAAAGATGAAATGCCCAGTTCACTAATTTGAAACAACTATTCATTTATTGGTTTTAGTTTATCAATATAATAAATATTACACATTGATTTTTATAATCTTTTAAATAATTCAAAGACCTAATTCAAACTTTATTCTTCAATTTATAATGATCTGTGACGGATCATTTCTTATCACGTTAAACAGACTTCAACTTTATATAAAAATTGGCAATAAAGTAAGCGTCATGATTTAAGAAACTTTCTAGAGAAAGTGGAAAATTCATCGACTATTAAATAAGCAATTTTGCAACATAATATATCAAGAATTAACTTTTTTGCGCTCGAGGATGAGCTTGATCATAAACTTTTGCTAACTGATCAAAGTCTACATGGGTATATATTTGTGTAGTAGATAAATTGCTATGCCCTAACATTTCCTGTACAGAACGCAAATCTCCACTTGCTGAAAGCATATGACTCGCAAAACAATGTCTTAACAAGTGTGGATGTAAGTCAACATTCACCCCTGCGCGCTGAGCTTGTAATTTCACTCGATTTTCAATTTGCCTCGGCATCAAGGCACGTCCCTGCTGTGAGATAAACACCGCCGAGTCCGCCATAAAACCACCTTGCCAAATGCGATAAATTTTCAGCCATTCAATTAAACTTTGTTTTGCTTTGAGTCCGAAAGGGACGATTCGGGTTTTATTGCCCTTACCTGTGATACGCAATAGTTGGCGATTAAAATCAATATCTTTGATGGCCAAGCCTTGCAATTCAGCCAAACGTAACCCACTCGAATATAAAAGTTCCAGCATGGCTTTATCTCGTAGCCATAGTTGTTGGTCAATCAGTTTCTCTGGTGCAGTCTGATCTAAGATTTGATTGATCGTTTCAATATCAACCATACCCGGTAAAGGTCTAGGTTGACGCTTTAACTTAAAATCAGCGGATGGATTATGCTGTAGGTATCGTCCTTGCGCTGCCCATTTCATAAATTGACGAATAGAAGTCAAATGTCGTTGCAAACTACTAGAGCTCAATTGGTCCTGCTCTACCCGAGATGCCAAATACTCTCTTAAATCGGATGCTTCAACATCTTCTAACTGTAACTGTTTATATTCACAAAATTTAAAGAAATCAGCTAGATCACGTTGATAAGCTGAAATCGTATGCGCTGACTGATTTTGAATCACTCTTTCTTTTAACCACATTGACAACAGCTTTTCAGGAGTTTCCAAGTCATTCTCCATCCTATTTACTCCATCGTGATATTCTAGCAATCTTTGTTCTTTGTATTATACAAATCTCGAAGATCATCGCTTATTTGTAATACAATAAATTTCAAGCATTAGACTTTAGCCCACTGCCATGACAACAATTCTAATCCCTTATCTAATCGCAATTACCCTCCTCACGATCACTCCTGGTCTAGATACGACCTTGATTATTCGTACTGCAACACTCGAAGGTAAATTAAAAGCCTTTCAAGCAGCATTGGGAATTAACTTAGGGTGTATTGCTTGGGGACTCATCGTGGCTGGCGGTTTAGGGGCATTATTAATGACTTCTGATCTGGCTTTTAACATTTTAAAATGGATGGGTGCATTCTATCTTGCATGGCTTGGGCTCAATATGCTCCTAAAACCTCGCGCACAACTTACAAATACAGAAACTACTCACTCAACTCAGAACTGGTTTGTTAAAGGTTTTTTAGGTAATTTACTGAATCCTAAAGTTGGTATTTTTTATATTTCATTTCTACCCCAGTTTATTCCACAATCCGCCTCACCAATTGCTTGGACGATGGGGTTAGTAATGATTCATGTAATCATTGGTTTTATCTGGTCGATGTTCCTGATCTATGCCATGCAAACGGTTTCTCATTACTTGAAACAACCCAAATTTATTCGCTATATGGATCGAATTACAGGTAGTATTTTTATTCTGTTTGCACTCAAACTTGCGTTTAGTAAACGTTAATTTGAATTGTGACGATTCAAATAAATATCAATATATGCTGCTACCTGCTGTGCATGTGTATGAGCAAACTGATGATCACCATCCTTTATAATGTGCAGTTCAGCATTTGGAAAGCATTGATTTAAATATTCCCCGACAGTGGGTGGACTCAATGGATCTTGGTCTCCCCACAATAACAATACTGGAATATCAATTGAACCTAACTCAGCATCAAAATCAATATTGGCTGTCACAAACCAATCTGGATATTGTAAATAATGCTGGCTATACCCTTCACGCCAATCTTGAACATCAAAAGGCTCCAGCGGAATACCACCAGACGTGGCAACCAATACTAATCCTTTTACCCATTCAGGTTTCGTTAAAGCAGAGGCCACTGCAAAAATCCCACCCATGGATTGAGCGACAATCACACATTCTTGTTGAACTTTTCCGATCACATAATCAATCAATGCCTCGAAGCTTTCTATATTTTTATCTGCTTCAACACAACCAAATGACGGATAACCTATAATTTCTTTGTCATATCTATCAGGCAACAAATCACTTACAGGTTGCCAAAAATTTAGATCGCCAGATGCACCCGGTAAAAAAATAATTTTATTCTTCATCAGTAACTTCAAACTATTAAAATAAAAAAGAGCACCATAATCTAGTGCTCTTAAGTGCATTAAGATTGGAAATAACGTAAATCCAAACGCCCTTCATATACATATGCAGTTGGACCCGTCATCCAGACGACATCACCTTCACGCCATGCAATATGCAACTTACCACCTGCAAGTTGAACTTCAACCTCACTCGCAAGTAAACCACGACGCATACCACTTACAGCTGCAGCACATGCACCTGTACCACAAGCTAAGGTCTCACCAACACCACGCTCAAACACGCGTAAACGCACGTGCTTTTCATCCAAAATTTGCATAAAGCCTGCATTGACTCGCTCTGGAAAGCGTACATGCGATTCAACTTGTGGACCAATTCCAGCTACATCAGCGGTTAGTACATCTGGAACAATCGTCACTGCATGCGGATTACCCATATTGACCACATCAATATTGATGCTCTTGTCATCAGCAAGCTCTAAGGAATATAACCCCTCAATATCTTCATCGACTTGAGTTACAAACGGAATCTCGTCTGGAAGAAATTTGGGTGGCCCCATATTCACACGAACCCAACCATTGGCACCCAACTCAGGCTCTACGATACCCGCTTTGGTCTGTACACGAATTTTAGTTTTCGTGGTTAAACGGCGTTCATGCACAAAACGTGCAAAACAACGAACCCCATTTCCGCATTGTTCAACTTCGGAACCATCCGCATTAAAAATTCGATATTTAAAATCTACATCTGGAAAATCGGGTGGTTCAACAATTAAAAGTTGATCGAACCCCACTCCAAAATGACGATCTGCTAAACGTTGAATCGTCACGGTATCTAGATAAGCTCGCTGGGTGATGAGATCAACGACCATAAAATCATTGCCCAAACCATGCATTTTGGTAAATTCTAAAAACATCCAATTTACTCCTCAGGCAACAAACGCTCTTTTTCCCAGAGTGATTCTATGGTTTCGCGCTCGCGAATTAAATAGGCTTGATCACCATTGACCATTACTTCAGCAGCTCGACCACGGCTATTATAATTTGAGCTCATCACAAAGCCATACGCACCTGCACCTAAAACAGCTAATACATCGTTTTCTTGTAGAGCCAAATCACGCTCTTTACCCAAGAAATCACCTGTTTCACAGATAGCACCGACGAGATCCCACGTTTTTACTTCAACATCTGGATTTGGATTAACAGGTTGAATATCCATCCACGCCTCATACAATGCTGGACGAATCAAATCATTCATTGCAGCATCAATAATCGCAAAGTTACGATGATTGGTTGGTTTTAACAAATCAACTTTTGTCAGCAAAGCACCTGCATTGGCAGAAATACTACGCCCTGGCTCCATATAAACTTTCAAGCCTAGTTTTTCTAAAGCAGGACGCATTGAATTTGCATATTCAGCCACCGTTGGTGGTGTTTCATCTTTATAACAAACGCCTAAACCACCGCCGATATCAATATGTTTGAGGTTGATCCCAAGTTTTTTCAACTGCTCAATCATTAAAATAACGCGATCAAGTGCATCAACGAAAGGCTTGGTTTCTGTCAATTGTGAACCAATATGACAATCGATACCCACGATTTCTAAATTTGGTAAGGATGCTGCATATTGATATGTTGAATCGACTGCATCACTCGGAATACCGAATTTATTTTCTTTTAGACCTGTCGAAATATATGGATGGGTTTTCGCATCCACATCAGGATTAACGCGCAACGAAATCGGCGCTTTTTTATCAAGTTTCGCTGCGACTTTTTGAATTCGATCTAACTCGGCATATGACTCTACATTGAAACAAGCAATACCCACGGTTAATGCTTTCTCAATATCTGCCTCTGATTTACCCAAGCCAGAAAAAACGATCTTGGCTGGATCACCACCTGCTGCAAGGACACGCGCAAGCTCTCCACCCGTCACAATATCAAAACCAGCACCTAACTTTGCCAAGACATTAAGAACAGCTAAGTTTGAGTTTGACTTCACTGCAAAACAGATTTGATGATCAATAAAATCAAAAGCACGATCCATATCTAAATAATGTTTTTCCAAGGTTGCTTTGGAATAAACATATAAAGGTGTGCCATATTGCTGTGCGAGCTGATCTAATGAACATTGCTCTGCATGCAATACTCCATTAATGCGAGTGAAACTCATGAGGATGTCCTTATTTACAAACTTAAGGTGAAGTGGTCTGAGATTGGGTCGAAGGTTGTGAGGTTTGGTTTTCCACCTTGCCATCATCCGCATTTACATCAGAAGAAGCTTTGGCTGAAGATGCCTCATTCTTGTAAAGTAAGTATTTTGCACGTTTATCATGATTTGGATCAGACGGTAATTGCAATGCACCGGACTGACCACATGCTGTTAATACAACACAACTCAGTAACACACTGATAGAACAAATGACTGGACGCATCTGAGCACCTAACTTTTACGATTCGCAGCAGTATAGCGTGATCAATCGACAGGCTAAAGTCCAAACATAAAAAAAGCCCATTTCTGTTCATTCTTGTGCTTCATAAGATATGAATCCATCATCTCTTCATTGCTATTCAAAATACACTAAGTCGCTTTGAAACACCCGATTTTCTAAATCAATAACGATTTTGACCACTTACCAATTCATCGCTATATTCATTAATATTTCAAGTAAAAATCAAAAAAGCAGCCATTTTGGCTGCTTTTAAGTAGAACATGAAAGTTATAGCATCAAGAGTTAATCTTTTTTCGATTTATTCTTGAGACGATCTTCCCAGAATGTTGCATTACGGATACCAAGTTTAACTGGATCAAATGTGAATTCTGTTACACCAGCTTTTTGCTGTTTCTCATAATCACGTAATGCTTTAATCGTCGGCTTCCAGATGAAGTAAGTCAAGATAATACCAATGATGTTAATCCATGCCATTAAACCAACGCCAATATCACCGATACCCCAAATATAACCAGTTGCACTAATTACACCATAAACAACTGCTGCAATAATGAAGCATTTTGTGAGGAACATTAATGAAGGCGTTTTTGTGATATAGCTGAGGTAAGTAATGTTGGTTTCAGCAATATAGTAGTAAGCAATAATTGTCGTGAAGGCAAAGAAGAATACTGCCAACGCTACAAAGATTTGGCCAAAACCACCAAAAACAGTACTGACTGCCATTTGAGTAAAGGCTGGCGAGCCAATCTCAACCGTTGGACTTACATTTTGTACAATGAATTGACCAGCCTCTAAAGTCCCTTGAACATTATACATTCCTGTGATCAAGATCATAAAAGCCGTTGCTGAGCAGACAAATAAAGTATCAACGTAAACAGAAAAAGACTGCACTAACCCTTGTTGAGCTGGATGCTGTACCTCTGCAGCAGCTGCCGCATGCGGACCAGTACCCTGACCAGCCTCATTTGAATAAACACCACGTTTTACCCCCCAGCCAATTGCAGCGCCAACACCCGCCATCGGTGTAAAAGCATCAGCGAAGATCATACGAATGACATTTGGAAGCTCTTGAATGTTCATAATAATGATGACTAATGCCATGATGATATAGCCAAGAGCCATAAATGGAACAATAACCTGAGCAAATCGAGCGATACGTTTAATACCACCGAAAATAATGATCGATAATAACGTTACGATCACAACAAGCGCGACAAGCTTATATACACCAACATCGCCAAATACGATTGCTCCCTGACCTGTAATCTGCGTAAAAGCATTCCCTACAGCATTCGCTTGGATACCTGGTAAGAATAGACCACAAGAAATAATCGCAGCGATCGCAAATAAAATACCTAACCAACGCTGCCCTAAGCCTTTATCAAAATAGAAAGCCGGACCACCACGATACTGACCTTGGTATTCAACTTTATAAATTTGACCTAAAGTCGATTCCACATAAGCTGTACTCGCACCTAAAAATGCAACAACCCACATCCAAAATACGGCACCTGGACCACCAAAACCAATTGCTGCTGCAACCCCAGCAATATTACCCACACCGACACGACCTGAAAGCGAAACGGATAACGCTTGGAAAGATGAAATCCCCTGTGCTGAGGATGTTCCTTTAATTAATAATCTTCCCATTTCTTTCAGTTGTCGGATTTGAACAAACCGCGTAAGAATAGAGAAAAATAAACCTGCACCTAAGCATAAATAGATTAGCGCTGGGCTCCAGATAACACCATTAAACCAATCAACAATTTCTGCTGCACTCATAAAAATCAACCTTTATATATGTTGAAAATATAACAACTGTTATATTCCCATTTGTCTGAGCAAGAGCAATATCTATGCCATTCAACTTAAGCTTCACGACAAGAATTGAACAAATGCTCAAAGACCTTCCATGGAAAAAGTGAACTGAAGAAATATCTAGACTCAAAAACACACTGTATCTTACTTGTAAAAGTCTTATATCATGTTATTTTTCTGAGCACTTCCCTTTAACCAGTAATATACGAAAAAACGCCCTTTTTCTTTATCCTTATTCAAGAAAAAATGGACTCGACGCATCGTTTTCGTATTTACTTTACTTTTTAACTAATTTACACAAATTTTTCAATTTTAAATATGGCAAAAATTAAAACTGTTTACCGTTGTGAACAATGTGGTGCTGATCATCCGAAATGGGCTGGACAATGTACTGAATGCGGTGAATGGAACTGTTTGGTCGAAGTACGTATCGAACCGACTGTCTCTCATCGTGGTCAGCCTAAAATCGGAGGCTATGCAGGGCAAGTTGCCAATATTACAACACTTAATCAAGTTTCTGTATCAAATGAAACACGTCTAGCGACGGGTGTAAGCGAATTTGATCGCGTCTTAGGCGGAGGCCTAGTAACAGGTTCAGTCGTACTTATCGGCGGTGATCCAGGTATCGGAAAATCTACAATTCTTCTGCAAACAGCTACTCACATGGCTAGCAAGAACAGTTCTGCACTCTATGTCACTGGCGAAGAATCTCTTTCTCAAGTTGCTTTAAGAGCACACCGTTTAGATTTACCTACTGATCAACTTAAAGTGATGGCAGAAACTTGTGTTGAACGTATTTGTGAAGTTTTGGCACAGGAACGCCCTGCTGTTGCCATCTTAGACTCCATTCAAACCCTATATACTGAGACTTTACAATCGGCACCAGGTGGGGTTTCACAAATCCGAGAATCTGCTGCGCTACTCACACGTTTTGCCAAAAACAGTGGTACTGCTTTATTTATCGTAGGGCATGTAACGAAAGAAGGTGCTCTTGCTGGTCCTCGTGTATTAGAACACATGGTAGATTGTGTTTTGTATTTTGAGGGGCAATCTGATTCACGTTATCGCATGATTCGTGCGGTAAAGAACCGTTTTGGTGCAGTGAATGAGTTAGGTGTCTTTGCAATGACCGATAAAGGATTACGAGAAGTTGCAAATCCTTCTGCAATCTTTTTAAGCCGTTATGATGAAGCGATTCCAGGTTCTATCGTGATGATTAGTCGTGAAGGTACTCGCCCCCTACTCGTTGAGGTTCAAGCATTGGTCGATGATGCTCACGGACAACCACGTCGTGTTGCACTAGGGTTAGAGCAAAATCGCCTAAATATGTTGCTTGCGGTGATGCACAGACATGGTGGAGTACAAACTGCAGGGCAAGATGTATATGTCAACGTTGTAGGCGGATTAAAAATTACCGAAACTGGTTCAGACTTAGCTGTTCTACTTGCTTGTGCTTCAAGTCTACGGGGGAAGGCACTGCCTCAACAACTCGCTGTATTTGGTGAAGTTGGTTTGTCGGGTGAAATCCGTCCTGTTCCCAATGGTCAGGAACGTCTAAGAGAAGCCGCAAAACATGGTTTTAAATATGCCATTTTACCGCGTGCCAATGCGCCTCAAAAAGCAATAGATGGGATTCAAGTAATTGCTGTCGCACGTTTGCATGAAGCGTTGACAGAAGCAATGCAACTGAGTGAAGAATTGACATAAAAAAATATACTTTTTTGATTGAAATTCTGCACAAATACCTGCATAAATACACTTACATATTGGAATTGAATAGGAATTTTCGATGCAAGTACACCAGCGTGGCTTGATGGCAGCTTTATTAATGGCAACTTTGGTTGCTGCACCCCTTGCAGAAGCGAAGCGTGCAGGTGGTGGTAAAAGTCATGGCATGAGCCGTTCTAGTTCAAGTCAATCACAGCCAGCAAATAATCAGTCTTATCAGCAACCACGTCAAACCACGCCGGCACAACAGCCTGCTACAGCACCACAGAAATCTGGTCCTGGTGTAGGTGGTATGGTCGCTGCTGGTGTCGCTGGTGCAGCACTTGGTGCAGTAGCAGCAAATGCAATGGCTGATGATAATAAAGATCCTGCTCAAACTGAGCAGCAAGCTGTAGCAGCGGAGGAAGAGAAACAAGGGCTTCCAAGCTGGATATGGGTCTTACTTGCAGCAGCTGCCGCTTTCTTTGTGTTCCGCAAATTAGGCGCAAAAAAAAAATTAGCAGCCAATAACCCATACGCTCCAAACAATGGTGGCCCGAACCCAAATCAGTTTAGCCGCCAAAGTTCACAACCAACTGCTCGCCAAACAGGTGACAACACCAATATCTTTGGTCAAGCAGTTGGCGGTGGTGCTGCAACACAGTCTCCTTTTGGAAATGCACCAACTCAAGCTCCATTCGGTAGTGCAACCATGAATAGTGGTAATCAATTACCAGATGGCACTGAACCTGCAGCCTTTTTACGTATTGCTCGTCAACGCTTTAACCATATTCAGTCCATGAACACTGCGAGTAATATTCAGGAAATTCGCCGTTATTTAACGCCTGATTTATATGCATCAATGTATCAAGACATTATGGCAAACCAAGACCAAGACGTAGCTGAGTTTAGTAATCTCAATGCGATGGTTGCGGAAAGTACAACCGAAAATGGTCAATATATTGTGAGTGTGCGCTTTACTGGCACTGTAAGTGAAGATCTAAATAGTTTGCCACAACCATTTACTGAGATTTGGCATTTTGTTAAAGATGTTGGTTCACAGCAAGATTGGGTTGTTGCTGGGATTCAACAAGCTTAAAGCACTGTAGTTAAAAAGATAAAAAGAGCTGTTTCGACAGCTCTTTTTTGTCATCAGAATAAACTAACGACTTGAGTCTTGCCCTAGTATTCATTGCCACTTAGGCAGCACCACTATACCCTGTGTGGCATCCTTCATTTATAGACAGTGATAGTCGTATTATTATGTTCTATGTAAGCATCATGCCAACTAGAATGTCATTTTAAAATTTAACTTTATTAAAAAACAAGCCAATGACTATCCCCACAAAGTAGGATGTAGAATAGTATGACCATAGATCATCAGAGATGAAAGGAGCAAAAATTAACATGTATAAGCAAGAAGAAAATGATAATAACCATGCAAAAATTACAGAAAATATTTGAGCAGTTTGTACTCTAAAGCCTATTTGAAGAAAAATAGAATAAAGAATAGAAGAAGATTTATTGAGTAACACCTCATAATACGCCACCCATAATACACCTAAGACAATACCCAATAAAAGAATCAGAGGAATATCATAAATCACATAAAATACTCATTAACAAATACCTTGTTTATCATAAAACACCCTCATAATAATTAAAGTTTTGGTGCTTATTTTATATTCTCAAAATAGTAGTTAACCCGATTTTTGTACTTACCAATGATGTCATCAATACAAGCCAACCATCCGAATAATGGAATCATAGCTTAAACAGAAGTCGGGTAATTTAGAATAATAAAAAAGCCTTGCCGTAGCAAAGCTTTTATCATCTTTCAATCAGCTCAAATTAAGAGACAAATTGCAAGAACAACCAGTATAAACCACCAGATAATGCGATCGTTGCTGGTAACGTAAATACCCATGCCGAAAGAATCGTTCTAATCGTAGCAAAGTTTAAGCCTGATTTATTTGCGACCATCGTACCTGCAACCGCACTGTTTAAAACATGTGTTGTTGAAACGGGCATACCAAAACCATCAGCAGCAGCAATCGTACTCATCGCAACCAATTCAGCAGACATCCCTTGACCATAAGTCATGTGATTCTTACCAATACGCTCACCCACTGTAATAACGATACGTTTCCAACCCACCATTGTTCCTAGACCAAGGGCCAATGCAACGGCAACTTTTACCCAGTTAGGAATGTACTGTAGGAATGAATCCATATTGTTACGATAGTCTTTCACTACTTTTTGTTGTTCTGTGGTCATTGCAGGTAGAGCATCTGCTTTATCTAGGCGCTTAAACGTCGTGGTGCTTAAATACATATCATTACGCAACTCAGCAACCCCAGCTTCTGGAATATCTTTAAGATCACCATAAGCGGCAACTTTTTCACCTAAATGTCCAGTCATACTCGCCAATGCAGGTAAAACTTCAGGTGTTTGTTCTTTGGTTTGAATATATTTTGTGAGGATATCGCGGGCATTTTCATCAGAAAATTCTTGTTGATCAGCATTCAATACCAATGCAGTTTGAGCTGATAATTGCTCAAAAGATTGCAAATGCTTTTCGTCTAAGCTTTTATTCAATGAATAAGCCAATGGAACCAAGCCAATCAAGATCAACATGATTAACCCCATCCCCTTTTGACCATCATTTGAACCGTGAGCAAAACTCACACCTGTACAAGTGAAAATCAAAATACCGCGGATGAGTGGTGGCGGTGGCTTATTTCCAACAGGAGGTTGGAACAACTCCATTTGGCGTTTAAAGATTTTTTTCACCAATAAGAATAAAACGGCTGCAAAAGCAAAACCAATCATTGGAGAAAATAATAACGCCTTACCGACTTTTAATACCTGATCCATGTCAATGCCACTGGTTGCTCCAGTTGATGCATTTAACAGATGATTCATGATCCCCACACCTAAAATCGAACCAATTAAAGTGTGCGAACTCGACGCTGGGATACCCAAAAACCAAGTACCAAGGTTCCATAAAATCGCTGCAATCAACAGCGCGAAAACCATGGCAAAACCAGCCCCACTGCCAACATTCATAATCATTTCGACAGGCAATAATGCAATGATACCGTAAGCAACTGCACCACTTGCCACCATAACCCCTAAGAAGTTACAGAAGCCTGCCCACATGACCGCTACTGGTGCAGGAAGCGCATTGGTATAAATCACCGTCGCAACAGCATTTGCAGTATCATGAAAACCGTTTACAAATTCGAATGCCAAGGCAATAAATAGTGCCGTAGATAATAAAATAACTGAATATAAACTTAATGGTGGCACATGTGATAAATCAGCACTCACCTGAAAACCAATATAAATCAGTGTAGCAACAATGACTGTTAAGAACACCGGCATAAAAAATTTAGGTGTTGGTACATGTACATTCGTCGATTGGGCTTGCGATTCTGTCGCAACTGGTGAATCCGAAGCAGGAGGTAGATTTGAATTCATGTAGACGGCTGGAGGATAAAAAAATCCCCCATATTGTTTAATTAAATTATGACAATTATATGACAAAGCTTTGTCACATGAACTCAAATTTTCATCATTTCATCACTTTCACACCAATTTTTTGTATCGAAACAGTGCGTTAAATCAAAATTAATCCATATTTTTCAACAAAATAAAGCAATATCAGGGTTAGAATAAATCGTTGTCTGATTTTGCAACAAACGCAAAAAAATATGACTTTTATTGGTCATACTGCGAACGTTTTGCTTTATTTTTAAGCATTATTACCTCGAATTGTTGCACTTTGATGAAAGTTTTATGACATTTTTCAATTTGAATGCGCGGTTCACCGCCTTTTAGATGGAAAATAAGCGCTTCAGCATTGCTTCTGCTACAATGCGTCTGCTTTTTATCTTTGCCATTACTGGGGTTCCTTATGTCCACGCTTGCCACCCTAAAATCTCTTCTCGCCCAACGTATCCTGATTATTGACGGTGCAATGGGAACCATGATTCAACGCCATAAGTTAGAAGAAGAAGATTATCGTGGTGAACGTTTTGCAGATTGGGCTTCTGATCTTAAAGGTAATAACGATCTTTTAGTATTGACTCAACCGCAGATTATTCAGGGCATCCATGAAGCTTATTTGGATGCTGGTGCAGATATTATTGAAACCAACAGCTTTAATGGTACCCGTGTTTCGATGTCTGACTACCACATGGAAGACCTTGTTCCAGAGATCAACCGTGAAGCGGCACGTCTCGCCAGAGCAGCATGTGATAAATATTCAACCCCAGAAAAACCTCGTTTTGTGGCAGGTGTACTCGGCCCTACATCTCGTACCTGTTCAATCTCACCAAACGTCAATGATCCAGCATTCCGTAATATTACTTTCGATGAACTAAAAGAAAATTATATCGAAGCAACGCATGCCTTAATTGAAGGCGGTGCTGACATCCTGTTGATCGAAACAGTTTTCGATACCTTGAACTGTAAAGCTGCAATTTTTGCAGTCAAAGAAGTATTTAAACAAATCGGTTATGAACTTCCATTGATGATCTCAGGTACGATCACAGATGCCTCAGGTCGTACATTGACAGGTCAAACCGCTGAAGCATTCTGGAACTCAGTACGTCATGGTGACTTGCTGTCAATTGGTTTTAACTGCGCATTGGGTGCAGATGCAATGCGCCCTCACGTTAAAACCATTGCTGACGTTGCCGATACTTTTATATCTGCTCACCCAAATGCTGGCTTACCGAATGCATTTGGTGAGTATGATGAAACCCCAGAACAAACTGCTGCTTTTATTAAAGAATTTGCTGAAAGCGGTTTAATCAATATTACAGGTGGTTGCTGTGGTACGACACCAGATCATATTCGTGCCATTGCCAATGCAGTAAAAGACATTGCACCTCGCCAAGTCCCAGAAACAGTTCATGCTTGCCGTTTAAGTGGTTTAGAACCATTTAATATTTATGATGATTCTTTATTCGTGAACGTCGGTGAACGTACCAACGTCACAGGATCAAAAAAATTCCTACGTTTGATCCGTGAAGAGAACTTTGCAGAAGCTTTAGAAGTTGCTCAGCAACAGGTGGAAGCTGGTGCGCAAATCATCGACATTAACATGGATGAAGGGATGCTCGATTCGCAAGGTGCGATGGTGCATTTCCTGAACCTTGTCGCTTCAGAACCTGATATTTCTCGTGTACCAATCATGATTGACTCATCGAAATGGGAAATCATTGAAGCAGGTCTAAAATGTGTTCAAGGTAAACCGGTTGTAAACTCGATTTCCCTAAAAGAAGGTTATGACGAGTTTGTCGAAAAAGCTCGCCTCTGCCGTCAGTACGGTGCAGCAGTTATTGTCATGGCTTTTGACGAAGTTGGTCAGGCAGATACCGCAGAGCGTAAGCGCGAAATTTGTAAACGCTCTTATGACATTTTAGTCAATGAAGTTGGCTATCCAGCTGAAGATATTATTTTCGATCCAAACGTTTTTGCAGTGGCAACAGGGATCGAAGAACACAATAACTATGCCGTAGACTTTATTGAGGCGACTGGTTGGATCAAACAAAACTTACCACATGCCATGATTTCAGGTGGTGTTTCTAACGTTTCGTTCTCATTCCGTGGTAATGAGCCTGTACGTGAAGCGATTCACTCCGTGTTCCTCTACCATGCCATCAAACAAGGCATGACCATGGGTATCGTGAATGCTGGTCAGATGGCAATTTATGACGACATTCCAAAAGAACTAAAAGACGCTGTTGAAGATGTTGTTCTGAACCAAAATCAAGGTGAATCAGGTCAGCTTGCGACTGAACGCTTACTGGAAGTTGCAGAAAAGTATCGTGGTCAAGGTGGTGCAGCCAAAGAAGCTGAAAATCTTGAATGGCGTAATGAGCCTGTTGAAAAACGTCTTGAATACGCACTTGTTAAAGGTATCACCACTTATATCGATCAAGATACTGAAGAAGCACGTTTAAAGTCAAAACGTCCGCTTGATGTGATCGAAGGCCCATTAATGGACGGCATGAACGTGGTCGGTGACTTGTTTGGTTCAGGAAAAATGTTCCTTCCTCAAGTTGTTAAATCTGCACGTGTCATGAAACAAGCGGTGGCATGGCTCAACCCATACATTGAAGCAGAAAAATCAGAAGGACAGTCTAAAGGTAAAGTCCTGATGGCAACAGTAAAAGGTGACGTACACGATATTGGTAAAAATATTGTGGGTGTTGTCTTAGGTTGTAATGGTTACGACATCGTTGACCTCGGCGTGATGGTACCTGCGGAAAAAATTCTGCAAACAGCAATTGATGAGAAATGTGACATCATTGGTTTGTCTGGTTTGATCACTCCATCTTTGGATGAAATGGTCTTTGTAGCCAAAGAAATGCAACGTAAAGGCTTTAACATTCCTTTATTGATCGGCGGTGCAACTACATCCAAAGCACATACCGCAGTTAAAATTGATCCTCAATATTCAAATGATGCAGTAATTTATGTGGCTGATGCCTCTCGTGCAGTGGGTGTGGCAACTACCCTACTTTCTCCTGAAATGCGCGGTAACTTTATTGCAGAGCATCGTGCGGAATATGCCAAGATTCGTGAACGCTTAGCGAACAAGCAACCTAAAGCTGCAAAATTGAGTTATGCAGAATCAGTCGAAAATGGTTTTAAAATAGATAATCACTATGTCCCACCAAAACCAAATACTTTGGGTACACAAGTTATTAAGAATTATCCGCTTGAAACCTTAGTTGAATATTTTGATTGGACACCATTCTTTATCTCTTGGAGTTTGGCGGGTAAATTCCCGAAAATTTTAGAAGATGAAGTGGTCGGTGAAGCAGCGACTGATCTTTATAATCAAGCGCAAGCGATGCTGAAAGACATCATTGAAAATAAACGTTTCGATGCCCGTGCTGTATTTGGCTTATACCCTGCTCAGCGTACTGGTGCAGATACCGTCAGCGTATTTGACGAATCAGGTCAAAATCGCACTCACACCTTTGAGCATGTACGTCAGCAATCAGACAAAGTGACAGGTAAACCAAACTTGTCTTTGGCGGATTATATTAAGCCTTCTGAACAGCCTGAGGATTATCTCGGTGGTTTCACGGTGTCGATCTTTGGCGCTGAAGAATTGGCAAATGAATATAAAGCCAAAGGTGATGACTATTCAGCGATTCTGATTCAGTCTTTAGCGGATCGTTTTGCAGAAGCATTCGCTGAGCATTTACATGAACGTATTCGTAAAGAGTTCTGGGGCTATAAAGCAGATGAAACGTTGAGCAATGAAGAACTGATCAAAGAAAAGTATGTCGGTATTCGTCCTGCACCAGGTTACCCTGCTTGTCCTGAACACTCTGAAAAAGCAGTATTATTTGATTGGTTAGGCTCAGAAGAAAAGATTGGTACCAAACTGACTGAACACTTTGCCATGATGCCGCCTTCTTCTGTCAGTGGTTTCTATTATTCACATCCTCAAAGTGAATACTTTAATGTGGGCAAAATCTCTCAAGATCAGCTTGAAGATTATGCAAAACGTAAAGGCTGGACACTGGATGTAGCGAAACGCTGGTTAGCACCGAATTTAGATGATTCGATTGGTTAAACTCATGTGATAAAAAATCCCCTCGATTGAGGGGATTTTTTTGAATTGAATCTCGTTTGCCTTCTTTAAAAAGAGAGAGATATCATATAATTAATCGAATTAGGTGACTGCTCCTCCCTTTTTCAAAGGGAGGTTGGGAGGGATTGCTAATTAATTCCAGTTATAAATCTCAAGGTATCTTTTGCATAACCATGTAAAGTCGAAAAATCTATACCTTGAATACAAGTATCAAAGCCATCAGCGTGATGATAAGTTTTCGAAAACTCATTGATTGACTGAATTTCAGCCAACCTTTGGTTTTTGTCGAATAAAGGACTTTTTACATTTTTTTCTTCTCTAATCATTGTAATCATATTTCCTAACCAGAGATCCTCAGTAAAAATCTTTGGAAATAGAAATCTTAAATATGCTTCAAGAATTGGCCGTAAAGATCTTGCTATTTCAGTTTTTTGTTCCTCTTTTCCGGCATAAACAAAATCCCAAAGCTTGTAATATTCCTGATAATAAGAATGTAAAACATAAGAATCAAAATTTTGACGTACAGTTAATTTACTATTACAGACTTTTTTACTATTTGGATCAAAAGGATCAAAGTCTATTAATTTAGTTTCAACTTCATAACACTTCGCACTTTTAGAAATAGCACTTAATTTGCTTATGTCTGAAAGAAAAAATGGATCATGACTTAAAACAAAGATTTGAAACTCTCTTTCAACTAAGTACTGAATTTCTTGAATAGTAGCTTTTCTTCTATGCTCATCTAATGAACTCATTGGATCATCAAAAAATATAATTGATGGTTCAAAATTTTCACCCTTAAACTTAGATAGGAAAAAAGCGAGGGCTAAGGCTGATTTATCTCCAGAACTTAAAACTCTTTCGAAAATTATCTCATTATGATTCAAAATTGATAATTCCTTATCCAAAAATGTAATACCGTAAGATATACGGCTCACACCTCTATGTCCTTTATTATCCTTTTCAAATGAGCTAAGCCTAATCATTGAGTTAAATTTCTTTAATAATTCATTGATTCCGTCTTTATGCTTTTCAATAAGAATCTTTTGTTCTTCTAGAATTAAATCTCGTAATTCAGTCATAGATTTCGTTTTTTCATCTTTATCATTTTTGTACTTACTAAAACTTTCAAGATCAGAAATTACTTCTTTAGAAAACCGCAATTTTATTAATTTTAATTCTGAAATTTTTTGATTAATTATTTGACTTTGATCTTGTGATAATGTTTCCAAGTACTTATCAATTCTTTTATTAAACATTAAGACTTTATCGTTATAATCAGTAAAATTAGCATTCTGATAGATTAAGTTTAAAAGTTCATCAAATTTATTAAAATTAATGGATGCTAAAATATCTTTTTCTTTCTTCGTTATTAACCCCCTGACCTCATGAAAGAAAATTTTATATGCATTCTTCAAATCCTTTAATTCGATTATCAAGTCTAATTTTTCAATCCGATCAGACCATGTTTGAATCAAATCACAATTTGAGGCAATTATCTCAACTAACTCATCAAGACGTATACCTATTTCATAAGCTTTTGATTCGAAGTTTGAATATTTCTTTAATTCAAAATCATCACAAGCCTGTTTATAAGAATCCGTTATAAACTGACTGTAAAAACTAAAAATTGGTGAGTTGTCTAAACTTTGGGCACAAAATGGACAATTGTTTGTATGTGTTACTAGCTCTATACCATCTTTAATCCAATTTTCATCATCTTTTGCAAAATGTTCTTTTATATGCTGAGTTACTTTCTCTTGAGCTTCTTTCGAAATCACTTCTAAGTTAGTCTCAAAAATACTTTTATCAAATTTAGGATTAACCAAACTTAAAAATGACAGTTTTTTTCTTTGTCGATATAAGTTAACTGACTTTTGATCTATCAGTTTTTCATTCAATTTAGTAATTTCTTCATCCACATTATCCGTACTAGGAATCTTTTTGATTTGCTCAATTGTTCTATTAAATTGTGTCTTTAGTTTTGCTTCCAATGGTTGTATTAAACTTGTTAAAGCAGTTATTTCACTTTTTAACCTATCAACTTCTTTTTGTTTATCAACTGATACTTTTCCCAAACAAAAATCATAATAGTTGACTAACTGAGAGCTTTCCACACCATTTGTAGAATATAAATTTTCGTCTACAAAGTCTTGATTAAAAATATGAAATTCTGGTGCTTTATCTAAGGTAGCTAAAGTTATACTGTTACCTTTAATCATAAAATTAAAAAATGGCTCTTTTTCGTTCTCCAAGGGAGCTAATTTCTTAATCTTTTCTATATCTCTTTTATTAATCAAATCTAGAATTTTTGTTAGTGTTGATTTTCCAGCTCCATTCCTTCCGTAAATTAAATTTAACTGACCAAAATCATTTTCTGAACCACCTTTACTACCAGTATGTTGCCATTGTTTTACATTCTCTAGTTTAATAATTTTCGTAAACACAATATCCTCTCAAATTTTAATTTTTTATCTAAAGTCAAACTCACACAAATTAGACCGAATAAAATACAAATAGTCTATAACTTTTAATCCTCCCCAACCCTCCTTTAAAAAAGGAGGGAGTATCATGAATCCAAAAACGTCATTAAATTTCCTTAAATTCCACTTTCCCAAAGATGAGAAACTAATCTTCATAAAAGGAGGAATCCAATCGCTGTTTCGCAATCCAATAAACCTGCTCTACTACCACATCTATTTCGGTCAAAATCTGATGATTACTAAACCTTAATGTCTCAAGTTCAAGCTCGTTTAAAGCACGGTCTCGACTTCTGTCTGCTTCCAGCCCATCTTGGGTATAGTGTTGTCCACCATCACATTCAATAACTAAATTCACTGCTGGACAATAAAAATCCACAATATAATTTAATAAAGGTTTCTGTCGATAGAACTGTAATCCTAAAATCTGTTTACGGCGCAATCTTGACCATAGCAATTGTTCTGCATCAGTCATGTTGCTTCGTAAATCTCGTGATAGAAGTTTTAAGTTTTTATTGTAAGGCTTCATTATTAATTTAACTTCTAAGCACTCAGCCGTTCCACAAACAACACACCATCTAAATGATCAACTTCATGTTGCACAATACGTGCAGGAAAACCATCAAATGTTGTTTCAATCACCTCGCCTTGTAAAGTGTGATAACGCACTTTGACACTCTGTGCTCGTTGCACTTGCCCACGCTCATCAGGAACACTTAAACATCCCTCTTCCCCCGAACAAGTAGCTTGAGAAAACTCCAAAATCTCAGGATTAACCATTACCACTGCATCCATTTCAGGTGCATCTGGATAACGAGGATTTGGACGAGATGCGACAATAATCACACGTTTAGAAATATAAACCTGTGGTGCTGCGATTCCCACGCCATTCCGTTCAAGCATAGTCGCATGCATCGCAGAAGCCAATTGCAATAGCCACTCACTATTAAACTCCCCATCTGCAACAAATGCTGCCTTAAGTTCTAATATTGCTTCACCACGTTGCGCTACAGGCAAAACCACACTCATACCCATGACCTTATTTTGATCAAATCGTGCTTAACATAGTATTGGATATTTTCTATTGCTTCTATCATTTTCACGCAAAAATAAAAAACTCCCCATGAAGGAGAGTTTTAAAAAAAGGTTAAATTAAAGTTGTTTCTTTAATTCATCCTCAACAATTTCAATTTCAAGCTGGCTAAACTTACGAATTTCACCTTCAGCATGCTTTTCAAGCATTCCACCAATCAAAGGTACTTTTACTTTTACATTCCAAGTTAAAGTAATTTCTACTTTGTCACTATTTCCAGTTACTTTACGTTCCGCTTTTGCTTCTAATGGTAAGTTTGCGCCTAACTCAACCGTTGAAGTTAAATTTTTCAAATGAGTAATGTCAGAACGTTTTAAACGAAATGCATTTTTTAATAATTTTTTAGCAACATCAGGAATATTTACATCAAGGTTATATTCACGGCGTAGCGTATAAACATCCCCATTAATTGCAGATTCAATAATTTCTAAGTTTTCACCTGGAATACGTTTACACACTGCTTCATGCAATGCTGTATCCGCGACTAATCTTGAAAAGTCTTCGATTGAAACACCATGAATTGTTTCATTAACCGTAAATTGATGTGCCATAATTTAAATTTCCGTTTCGTTTTATATAGGAACTCATCACCGCCCGAAGTATATCATTCTCATCTCAATCGCAAAGTCCAACGCAACAAAAAAGGGTGACTGCTCGGATTAGTTATTTTTATTGTGATTTTCTCTTGTGCCTAATTTTACAGCAATTGAGGTAGTACGACTGATCGACAGGTACTGATGACCATACTCAATCACCGCGTAAAACTGTTCAGCCCCATCATCAAGACCAGTTGCCGACCATGTCGTCCCCTTTGGAAACTCATCTAACCAAATTGCTTTATAAAAGTCTGAAACTGTATCAAAAGCCAAATATGTTTCTGGATCCGCCACTATTTTGGCAGCCATCTGATCAAATTTTTGCTGTTTATAATTTTCTAAGCTGATTAACACAAACCTTCCTATTTTTATTTGCTTGAGATGTCTGAAATATGTTATCAACATAGTAATGATGACAACGATAAATTATAAGGAGTAAATACATGTCTTACCAAAATATTCTAGTTCCTGTCGATGATTCTCCAATTTCTTATGCGGCTGTTGAGCACGCACGTTCCTTAGCCAAATTATCTGGAGCAAAAGTGACTGTACTGAGTGTGGTTGCTGTCGATCCTTTTGTCGGTGTTGATTTTTATCAAGTTGCACCTGCGATTACAGATCATTTTATGCAAGCAGAAGCACATGCCAAAAATCAGCTACAAGAAATTGCTCAATCTTTTGTTGAAAATGGTGTCGATGTCACAACCAAAATTCATCATGGTATTGCAACAGACGGTATCCTTTTCGTTGCGGATGAAATCGGTGCAGATTTGATCGTTATGGGTTCAAGAGGACGCACAGGGGTAAAACGTTTATTGCTTGGTAGTGTTGCGCGTACAGTTCTGACCGAATCACATATTCCTGTTCTTATCGTCAAGCAATAATCAGCCAATTGAATAAAACCTTGTGCATACCGTACAAGGTTTTTTTATTGCACTTTATTCTCGAAAAGTTTGCCATGACTCAAACCTATTTTTCTTATATAGCATTAAGTTTGAAAATTGAGGAATGATTGCCTCACTTTGGGTCGGTCTCAAAAACACAAAATCATCCACTTGCGTATCACAATTCTTGGGTACATTGATCAACTCCTGATTGCTACTTCGTCCATACAAAACATGAGTATGTGCTTGATCAGGGTAAACATAATTTGCCATCCAATACCCCCCATAAATAAATAGAGCCTTGCATTTATGCGGTAATTTATCCAACACAGCCATAGATGGAAGCTGGGTAAAAGGCAAAACTTTTAATACAGGTGCCGCAATCCATAAAGCAGGTTGTAACGCTTGTAGAAAGTCATGATCAAAGTCACTTGGTTTTAAAAGCATTGAACCAAAGGACAAGTCATTACAAACACTTTCTGTGGTATGAAAGCTAAAAGTTGGGCTGCCACCACCATTAAAGCAAAGCTCATCATGCCACAGTGTTGGAAACTGTTTTTGAATAAGCTTTTGATAATTCGCATAAGTCTGTTGTGAACTTTGATAAGCCAACTCAGGTTTCTTAATAATTGCAGGGACTTTGGTGACATGTGCATCATAGCCCATCAAGCCAGACAGTTTTAAATATTGCGGATATTGCTGAATCAACGCCAAAATTTCTGTGAATTGCTGTGTGGTCTGTACTCCGCCTCGGTGTAAACCAACATCAATTTCAATATTTATATCTAAACAAATAGAATATTTTTTGGCGATTTCAAGATATTGCTGTAGACGTACTTTGGTATCAATCAGCCACTGAATTTTCGCTGTTGACCACTCCATATATTGTTCAAAAAATTGATGGACGACTTGGGCTGGCATTGGTTTACCTAACAAAATATCCGCGTCAGCAAAATTCTCTAAAATCGAAATGATATGTGGCTGATGGAACACCATAAAACGCTGGGTGTTGATCTGTGCAGATAACAATTTGAGCAAATCTAAACTCGCTAGAGATTTCACCACTAAGCGTGCTTTTAAATGCTGGGCATGCGCAAGGCGAATCTGAACATGCTGGATATTTTGTTTTAAGGCAGCTTCATCAACGATCAGTTGCGGGGTCGCAATCCCCTGTTTCTTTAGGTCTAAATTAAGTTGTTTAAAATAATGATCCAACATGTCTTTTCATCCTTTTATCTAATTAGGGATATGCTGACCCTACGGAGTCCTTTATCAAACAATTGCAGATGTCGTTTTCGAGTATCAAAATAATGAGAAGGGTTTGATATCAAAACTAACCTAAAAATAACTTTTCCAGATAGGGATTTAAAAATTTGGCCTCTGGATCAAGCTGCTGACGCAAAGCCATAAAATCATCCCACTTTGGATATAAATCACGAAGCTGCATGCAGCTCATACTGTGCATTTTCCCCCAGTGCGGACGCCCCTGATATTTCTGTAAGATTGGTTCAACCACATCAAAAATCAATTGTGGATCTTGTTTATGATATTGATGCACCGAGATCGAAATAGAGTCTTGCTGATAAAACGGACTGAGCCAAATATCATCTCCCTTCACAAAGCGAAACTCGAGCGGAAAAAAGGTTGCTACTTTATGCATACGTAAAGCATGTAATACTTCATTTAAACACTCAATTCCTCGATCAACAGGAATCTGATATTCCATTTCATTGAACTTGGTATTGCGTGGCGTTGGAAATATTTTGCTCGACCAATCCACATAAGTCGTCGGTTTAACAAAGATGCCTAATAGCTTTTGTAAATAAGGGTTCAGTGAAGGAAAGGTTTTGGTCAGTTCTGAACATAAGGTCAGTAAAGTATCATCTGAGGGGAAGTTCTCTTTACGAGCTAAAATCTCTTCATCCGTTTCATTCAAGGTTTTTAGCATTAACTGTTTGCCATAAGAAAAGACAAAACACTCAATATGTCGATGTTGAAGCTTCCATTGCTGAATGTTTTGCATCATATCTTCGACACGGCATAGCTCGATATGTTCTTTGAGTTTATAACGTGGACGATTCTGTATGGTGATCTGAGTCAAAATTCCCAAGCTGCCTAAAGAAACCCGTCCTGCGGCAAAGATTTTAGGATGCTCTGTGCGACTGCATTTCAGGATTTCACCTGAAGCCGTTAACAACTCAAAAGCTTCAACATAAGCAGAAATACAATGCAAATCTGCGCCTGTGCCATGTGTTCCTGTAGAGACAGCACCCGCTAGACTTTGCTGATCGATATCGCCCTGATTCATCAAGGCCTGATTGATCGATTGCTGCTGTAAGTGTTGATCTAAATCATATAAACGTGTGCCTGCATAAATGCTGCTCTGACATCGATTGGTATCAGTGGATGCAATTCCTGCAATGTGATCCAAAGACAATAAAGTTGCATCCGTACAGACCAAAGGCGTAAATGAATGCCCCGCACCGACCACCCGTATTTTTTGATGTTCAGAGACAATGGACTGTAATTCTTGAATATTCGCGGGTTGGAGAATCTGCTGTGGCATTGATTTTTGCAAACCAGACCAATTTGACCAAGCGCATTGAACAGGATGATTCACACAAGCTCTCCCTGACTTACTGCCGTTTTCAAATTGCCATGATTACTGCGTTTCGCCAATTCATGTTCTGGAATTGGTGCTGGTCTTGTAATTTGATCGTAATTACGTTTATTTTTATCCAATATTAATTGTTGAGATAAGTCTTTGAATTTACTCTGACATGCAGCCAAAGTCCATTGTCCAAATAATGTATGACCACCTTCATAAGCTTGCTGCTGGTATTCTTCATAAGTGGTTACATAGCCCATGTAATCATTACAATAAGAGGCCAACCATACTCGATCAAATGATGATGCTTCGAGCAGGTTTTGTCTCACTGTTTCAATAACACGCTGCCCTGCAATCGTTGTAAATTCTCCAGGACAACAAACAAGTGCTAAAGTTCCTAAACGAATAATTTGTAAAGGTACAATACTCGGAACCAGTGGGCTTTGCTTGATCGCACCCGCCCTCACTTGTCGATTCATCTCCGCAATCAATGGATCAAGAATACTCGGTGGGAAGCCAATTGGTTGACCCAAAATCTTTTTAGTTCCAGCTTCTAGTAAAATTTGTTTGGGTCCTTGTGAAGCATAAAGCCGATGATATTCAGTAAAATCATCAGCCCTTGAATGTTTCATTTTTTGTTTTCTAAATTGATCTGCTAAAAACTGCATGCCTTTGATTATCGGTTTGGGCGCACCTAATCCATCGACAGGTGTACCTGCAAAAAATGAAGTCCCATGACAAGGCTGACTGGTTTTTGCATCAAGTTGTCCATTTGAAAACTCAGGTGGAATCTCAATATTGCTGAGATCAACATAAGACAGTACTGCATCAATCTCCCCTGCGACTTTTTGCATATTTTTTGGGGCTGTTTGTTGCAATGCCATCAAAGCTAACTCACTTTGATAACGTCCGTTTTGTTGTGCATATTGATATTCAGCTTCTCCTTTAAGCTGATTTCGGATCTTGAGTTGATCTTTACCGTGAAAATGTGGTGATACATCGCCTGCCGTTGCTTGTGCAAAAATCGCCACTGGATTTTGAATGCCTTGTTGAACTAAAGCTTGTTCTGAAAATGCAGCAGCATAACCTTTGTTATCACCATCATACGCATTTAATTTATTACCAAGGCAAGTGGCATGTACACCAAACAATGAAATAAAAGACTGTAATTTGTGTTCTCGATAAAATCCGATGAGTTGCATTTCACGGTTTAATGCTAAATGGGTTTCAGCTTCGGTGTGTGATCTCACCTCAGGATTTCGATTATAGGCTTGAATCGAACGATTCCATGCTACTGGCGTGTCATCCGTAAAAGCTTGCGTTGTAAGAAAAATATCCGTTTGTTGTTCATTTTCAATTGCTGTCTGAATGCTTAAAACAATTGCGTTTAAAATCGCTATGAGATGCTCATGTACAAAACCAGGTGTTGGCATATTGTATAAAGCTTCATGCGCGCAGCCCCCAGGTCCTGAGTGCGTGTGCGTTGCCATTAACACCAACTGATTCTCGTTAAATTCTGAACCTAACATCCCTCTTAAACGAGCAACAGCTTTGCTACGCATCGCATGTGTAATACAGCCTAAATCTAGGCAACAAATAATCAATCGATTGTGGTGTTGATCGACAATGCTAAAGCTACGTGCATATAACGCTGTTCTTTTTGTATAGGCTCGATGTGACCATTGCCCATAACCGAACATAGCATAGCCTTTAGGCACAATTTTGATTTCCTGCTTGTTCCAACCAACCTGATACATTGGTACTTTCCTTTCAATTCTTTTTCTAATTGCGATGAAGCATGTTGAAAGTTAATCAAAATTATGCGATACCCAAAAGGGTCAAATAAACGATACCTTGGGGGGCAAAACGGACAGATGCCTACAGCAATAACGCATTCGATCGGCTTACAAAGGTTTGTACCTCCGACTATTCTAGCCAGCCTAATCCATTATGCTGAACAGAAAAAATGGAACTATAAACAATGGTTTGAAGCTTCAGGATTGGATTTCATACAAATTCAGCAAACAAATCATTTGATTCACTTTGACCAACTGTGCAATGTCGTGCGTCAAGCGATCTCAACCTATCAACAACCCTGTCTTGGTTTAAAGCTAGGAAGCAGTGAAGGTCTGATTTCAATGGGAATTTTGGGTTTTGCCATGCAATCCTGTAAGACTGTCGCAGAGGCTTTGGAGATTGCGCTTCGCTATCATCGTATTTCAGGAAGCGTATTGAATTTAGCATTTAGGATTCAAGGTGAAATCTGTGAACTCGAAGTGACAACACCCAACCCAGAGTCCGATCTCAAAGCCTTTTTCTTTGATGAGTTATTTAGTAGTACCATCGCCTGCTTAAACGCAATGTTAGGCGATCATGATGATGTGATGAGCCTCGAACTTAGCTATTTACCAACTGACAACCAACAAGAATATCGCAATATCTTTGGCTGCTCGGTTCAATTTAATAGCGATAAAAACATCATGCGTTTTAAAACAAGTATGTTGCAGCGACGCTTAAAAAACTACAGTCCAGCCAACTATGCAACTGCAATACAAATCTGTGAACAGGCATCAATACAAATTGATCTATTTAATCAAAGTAACTTTGTCGATTTACTGGATCATTTGATTGAACAACATTTACCTGAGCGTTTTGAGATGCAACAAGCCGCACAGCAATTACACATCAGCGAACGCCACTTAAGACGGCAATTATTATTAGAAGGCTGGAGTTTTCAGAAAATTCGGCAAACTGTATTAGAGCGTAAAGCAAAACAACTACTTGAACAGAACCTATCCATGAGTGAGATCAGCCTACAACTTGGTTTTAGTGAATTACGAGAATTCCGACGCGCCTTTAAACGCTGGACTGGACAAGCACCTTCGGTTTATAAACAGACCTATGAAATCAGCCACTAAAGGCCGTTTAAATATTGAATTAATTTATTAAAGGATAGGCTTTTACAGAGTCTTGCCGTGTTCTCATCCCATTTCAGGATCAGCCTGCGGCTCGCCCTACTTTTCTTTCGGGAAAAGTAGGCAAAACCACTTTCATCCGCAAAACTCGTTGACTACCCTCAACTAATTTAATGAATCGCAGAAACATCACTTTATTAATGTAGTCCTGCCTCAAACAGTTGCGGATGACTTTCCAAGTATCATATTCCATCGAGTTTTTCCCCATTTCATGGCTATTAAATCTAAACTCAGCTTGCCGCCTGATAAAACGGCGCATCACCGTTAATCGTGGCACGGTGCATAATCCGATGCGCATCACCATAATCAAATAAAGCCTTATGCTGTGTGCAACGATTATCCCAAATCGCCACATCACCCTCTTGCCACTGCCAACGCAAATGAAACTGCTCATGAGTCGCGTGGGCGAATAAATATTGCAACAACTCAGCACTTTCTACTTCATCCAACTCATTAATACGCATGGTAAACCCTTCACTCACAAACAAAATTGGCTGACCCGTGACAGGATGCGTTCTGACTACAGGATGCACGACAGGCGGATTACGTTTAAAGGTTTCTTCCAGTTTTTTACGCTCCACATCATTGTGCGCAAAACGTTCAATTGGGAACGACTGACGAATATCATGCGTTGCCGTTAAACCTTTTAACTTTTGTTGCAAGCTTTGATCCAACCCAGCAAACGCAGCTACTCCACTCGACCACAGCGTATCACCACCTACAGGTGGAATCTTGATGGCTTGCAAGACACACCCTAATGGCGGATTTTTACTGAAAGTTACATCAGTATGCCAAAGTTCATTGTCACGTAAGTCTTGTTTCCAACTGTCGAGTACAATAATTTCAGGCACATTTTCTACTGTCGGGAAAATAGGGTGAATATGTAAAGAACCAAAACCACGAGCAAGTTCAGCTTGAGCTTGTGGTGCCAATTGTTGATTACGGAAGAAAATTACATGATGATCCAGCAAAGCCTGTTGAATTTGTTGTGTGGTATTTTCATCAACCGTATTTAAATCAACATCGTGAATAATCGCACCAATGCTTGATTTAATAATTTCAATATTTAAAGTCATTTCTAACGCTCTATTCTCTACAATTTGCACTTATAACTGTTGACCATACCAAGGAGAGAGTTGCTTCTGTAGCCAACGTAAAAACAATTCAAAACTCACTGCGACAATCGCAATCACAATAATGCCGAGAACCACAGTATCGGTAATCAAGAATTGAGCTGCTGACTGCACCATAAAACCAATACCACGATCTGCTGCCACCAATTCCGAAGCCACTAGGGTCGACCAGCCCACACCCAAACCAATACGAATACCCGTTAAGATATGTGGTAAGGCTGTCGGCAGAATCACATGCCAAAACACTTGCGATTGGCTTGCACCTAAAGATAAGGCAGCACGCTCACGATTGAGCTGATGACTGATTACGCCATGAGTGCTACTGATAATGACTGGTGCAAGTATCGAAAAGAAAATCAAAAGTACTTTGGTGGTTTCACCAATCCCGAACCAGATCACCAATAATGGCAAATAAGCCAAAGGTGGGATCGGACGCAATAACTCAACCAAAGGATCAAGCACGGCGCGCACCCATTTGTTCAAGCCCATCCACAAACCTAAAGGCACACCAATCGCAATTGCAGCAACTAAAGCCAATAAGACACGAGAAATACTCGCGGCTAAATGTTGCCATAAAGTCGCTTTCATAAAGCCTTGTTGAATGACTTCGAGAAACTTCTGCCATACTGCTTGTGGACTTGGTAAAAACAGGCTCGGGACAATTTTTAATGCCGTGATTAAATACCAGATCACCAATACACTAAGTACACTTGAAAGACTGAGTACCAAACTACGATGACGAACGAAAAAATCACCTCCAACATTTCGTTTTGAAGCTAATTGTTTCGGCTCAATTTGTGCAAACTCGGTCGTTTTACTTAGCTCATAGGCTGTATTTTTTGCTTGACCTGTCATACAGCCACCTCATGTCCTGCCTGTTTCTGCACACGCAAACGTTCAAACAATTGCTCACGTAATTGAATGAATTTTGGATCGGATTTAATCGTACGAATCGATTCACCCTGCTTATAGCGCTCTGCAAAATCTAGTTTTAAAGTTTCAACGATCTTTCCTGGGCGAGCTGTCATCAATACCAGTTGATTGCTGAGCAATAACGCTTCTTCAATGTCATGGGTAATGAGGAAAAAAGATTTATTTTGTTCAATCCATAAATCCAATACCAACTGCTGCATGGTTTCACGAGTAAATGCATCAAGCGCAGCGAAAGGTTCATCTAATAAAATAAAGGCTGCATGACTAATCAAAGCACGTGCAATACCGACACGTTGTTTCATACCACCTGACAGTTCCCAAATATTAGCTTGAGCCACATGACTTAAACCCACTATTTTCAGGATGGATTCTACTTGCTGATGAATATGCTGTTCTTTTAAAGCTTTAAGCTGTAAAGCAAAACCGATATTTTCAGAGACATTTAACCAAGGTAATAGCGCATGATCTTGGAACACCACTGCACGGCGAGCATCAGGTGCCGTTAGCACTTCGTCATCGAGTTTGATCTGTCCTGAACTTGGTTTTTGAAAACCAGCCAAAATATTGAGCAATGTAGTTTTTCCACAACCCGACTCACCCAAAATTACCGTCAAAGTGCCCTCTTCAATTCGGAGATTAATATCTTGCAATACAGGCACGGTCTGGTTTGGAAAAGTTAAATGAAGATGCTCAGCAGCTAATACGCTCATTTCGATCTCCTAAGGCTGTAAAAACTGAGTGGTGACATTTGCTTTATAATCCGATTTGACTTGATCCACTTTGCCCTGACTTTTTAAGAAAGTTGCGGTATCGAAAATATTCTTGGCAAACTCACCTGATAAGGTGGCTTGTTGCTGTTGGCGATCTAGGTAAATATTTCCTGAAAGAAGCAACGGAATATCTTTCGCATCTGAGCCAGTCAATTGTGCAATTTTCTGGATATTGTCTGCATTTTTCTCAAATGCTTTGGGATCTTGGTTATAGCTATCAATCTGCTTTAAGCTGGTTTGGACAAAGGCTTTTAAGAACTCAGGATTTTTTTCAGCAAAGTCTTTGCGCACCACCCAAAGATCATATGTTGGTGCACCCCACTCGCCGACTTGTTTTGAGTCTGTTAATACATGACCACTGGCTTTAACTTTGCTTAATGCAGGTTCCCAAACATAGGTCGCATCAATATCACCACGTTCCCAAGCAGCTGTGATCTCAGGTGGACGTAAGTTAATAATCTTGACTTGACTATCCTCAATATCCCAATGCTGTAAAGCTGACAATAAGCTGTAATGTGTGGTTGAAACGAATGGCACAGCAATGGTTTTACCAATCAAATCTTTTGGGGTTTTAATCCCTGATTTATCACTGACCACTAAAGCTTCTGAACCACCTAATTTTGCTGTCACGAGGAATACTTCAATCGGTAAATCACGACTTGCTGCGGCAGCTAAAGGACTAGAGCCAATATTGCCGATCACCACATCGCCCGAAGCCAATGCATTGACCACATCTGAACCTGCATCAAATTTACGCCACTGAATTGCCTGTCCACTGTCGCGTTCATAATCACCATTGGCCTGCGCAACCTTGGTTGGATCAACACCTGTTTGATAAGCAATCACTACTGCTTTATTGTTTTTAGACAAAACAGATGCCACATCTTTTTGATTTTGATAGACAATAAAAGCAACAATCGCCACAAGGACGATTGCTGTAACAAGGAGTGGCTTAGTATTTTTGAGGCCCATAATGAGATGATCTTTCAATAATATCCACTTATGGTATGCCTGAGCCTTTATGATTAAAAATAAGAAAAAGTGCGTTGTTTATTCTTTTATAAGATATGAAAACTACCCAATCTTTTTCATATTTCCTTAAAAACCATTATGTATAAAACCTATAAGCATATAAACAATTTTAACTTTTCAAACTACAACTTATTTATGTAGCATATATAACATCTATGTTGAGTATATTACATGAATATATCCTTACTCATTTCATCACTCCCCACTCAAAACACAACAACACGAATGCGTGTGTGGAGAGCACTCAAAGCAAGTGGTGCTGTAACACTTCGGGATGGCGTTTATATATTGCCTGCTGAACATTCAAAAAAATTTGATGCAATTGCTGATGATTTAATCTCAGAAAATGGCAACGCCTATATATTCCAAACCGTTGCTGTAGAAGATCTTGATATCGCTAAAATTTTCAACCGAAAAGAAGAATACGATGTGCTCTATCAACAAATCAGCCAACTGCGACAAGAGTTGAATCAGAGCAATAAAAAAGAACTTCTCAAACAGATTCGTAAATTACGTAAGCAGCTCGATGCATTAATTGATATTGATTATTTTCCGACTGAAGCTAAACAACAAACACTTCGAGAACTCAATACAGTTGAACAAGCAATTCTACGTTTTGGGGAAATAGACGAACCCAACAATCTACAAGGCCATCTTCAAACCTTCCATATAGACAATTTTCAAAACCAAATTTGGGCAACAAGAAAACGCCCATGGATTGACCGTTTAGCTTCCGCATGGCTGATTCAAAATTTTATTGATCCAAATGCTAATTTTTTATGGTTAGAAACACCCAGCGATTGCCCTAAATCAGCTTTAGGTTTTGACTTCGATGGAGCTAAATTTAGCCATATTGAACATTTAGTGACTTTTGAAGTGCTATTGCATAGCTTTTCATTACATGAACAGAAAGCATTAAATAAAATTGCAGCAATTGTCCATTTTCTAGATGTTGGTGGGGTAGAACCACCAGAAGCCTCTGGCATTGAAAAAGTCATTCAAGGTTTAAGAAACAAAATTACTGATGATGACCAACTACTTGAACTATCTAACTATATTTTTGATGGGTTATACGCCAATTTCTTAAGAGAATAATTATGGAACAGCAATCGATCAGTAGAACTGATCAATCAATCGAATCTATCCCTTTCTGGCAAGCTTTTTTATTCTGGTTAAAACTAGGATTTATCAGTTTTGGTGGCCCTGCAGGTCAAATTGCATTAATGCATCAAGAACTAGTCGAACAAAAACGCTGGATCTCAGAAAAAAGATTTTTGCACGCCTTAAATTACTGCATGCTACTTCCTGGTCCAGAGGCTCAACAACTTGCAACCTATATTGGTTGGCTGATGCATCGGACATGGGGCGGTTTAGTTGCCGGCATTTTATTTGTTTTGCCCTCCTTATTTCTGTTGATTGCATTATCATGGATCTATGTACAATTTGGTGATGTTCCTATCATTGCCGGCTTATTCTACGGCATAAAACCTGCGGTCACGGCAATTGTTTTCCATGCCACTTATCGTATTGGTAGCCGTTCACTCAAAAATAAAATGTTATGGGGAATTGCTGCAGCTGCTTTTGTGGCGATCTTTTTCTTAAAGTTGCCCTTCCCTTTAATTATCTTAACCGCAGCAGCACTCGGCTATCTGCTCAGTAAAAAGTATCCTAGTTTTTTTGCATCAAATAATACACATCAAAGCAGTCAAACAAATCACGTAGCAGCAGTGATTGATGATCATACCCCGCCTCCAGCACATGCGATTTTCCGTTGGGCGCACCTGATTAAAATTTTGCTCATTGCTGGATTACTTTGGTGTGTGCCCTTAATCGCTTTGGTTATGTATTTCGGCTGGCAGCACGACTATACCCAAATGGCGTGGTTCTTCACCAAAGCAGCGCTGCTTACTTTCGGTGGTGCATACGCTGTTTTGCCTTATGTTTATCAAGGTGCGATCGAGAATTATGGGTGGCTCAGCCCAACACAAATGATCGATGGACTTGCTTTAGGCGAAAGTACCCCTGGTCCACTGATTATGGTAGTCGCTTTTGTTGGTTTCCTCGGTGCATTTAATGCCTCTTTGCTAGGAAGTGAACACTTATTTCTCGCTGGTGCATTCGGAGCCATCATCGTGACTTGGTTTACCTTCCTTTTCTCTTTTGTTTTTATTCTTGCAGGTGCACCTGTGATCGAATCAACGCATAACCAACTCAAGTTTACCGCCCCATTAACAGCCATTACGGCTGCTGTCGTTGGGGTGATTTTAAATCTCGCCTTGTTCTTTGGTTATCATGTTCTATGGCCGAATGGATTTGATCAAGCTTTTAATTTTGAAGCAGCGCTGATGATTATAGCGGCATTAATTGCGCTGTTTAAATTCCAAATCAATGTGATTTATCTGATTTTTGCTTCAGCATTGTGTGGCCTAGCTTTATATCTTATTTAAGCGTTGATCGTCGCGCTGTTGTAGAAATGACAACGCGACTTAATCTGAATTAAATATAGTGGATTTCCACCGATGCATGCACAATTTCTTCATGGATTGCGAGACTAGCCTTCACACTATCAGGCGTTAGCTCTGTGCCATTGGTTTCTAATCCGATAATACAAGAAAATTTACCTTTCCCCACTTTCCAAACATGCAAATCAGTCATTTCAACTTTTGGAAATTGTGCGACGACTTCTCGTATTTCTTCAACCACAGGATGTGCCATCTCTGCATCTAGTAAGGTTTTTCCAGTTTCACACATCAAGCCCCAAGACCATCGAGCAACTAACAATGCACCAACAATTCCCAATACCGTATCCAAAAAGTTCCAACCAAAATACTTTGCCGCAAACAAGGCAATAATAGCCAATACCGAAGTCACCGCATCGGCAACCACATGTAAGAATGCCGCTTTCTGATTAAGATCATGATGGTGGTGACCGTTGTGATGGTCATGGTGGTGATGACCATCATCGTGTAATAACCACGCACAAATCAGGTTAACGACTAAGCCAACTATTGCAATCGGAATCGCTTCATTAAAATGGATCGTCACAGGATTCAATAATCGTTCAACCGAATGAACGGCCATCAATACAGCTACAACCATCAACAAAATCGCACTGCTATAGCCCGCGAGTACTTCGATTTTCCAAGTCCCAAAACTAAAACGCGGATCACGTGCATAACGTCGAGCCATACGATAAGCAAAATAAGCCAATCCTAGTGCCAACATATGTGAGCTCATGTGCCAACCATCTGCCAGCAAAGCCATCGAGTTAAAGATCCACCCACCTAGAATTTCTAAGACCATCATGAAGGCTGTCAGTAGCGTTGCTATCAAAATTCTTTTCTGGGCGAGAGGATTTCCCTGATCAAACTGATGAGAATGACGACGTTTAAGGTTACTATGCTGCATATTGAGAGACTTTAAAATATACTCCCCAGTAGTATATTATTTTTCTGGAGAAAAGGAATGGCGCATCTGCATCACGACAAAAAAATTTTGAATCGGGTAAAACGACTTCAAGGTCAGCTCAATGCGGTTGAAAAGTCATTAACCCTTCCCGACCAATCTTGTATAGAGGTATTACAACAAGTTGCCGCGATTAAAGGTGCCGTCAATGGTTTAATGAATCAACTGATTGAACAGCACTTAAAGCAACATGTATTCAAAGATCCAGAACAGGTGAATGATGAAGAAGTACAGAAATTCTTAACTTTATTGCAACGTTATTTATAGGTACCAAATCTCATGAGTCAGTTGTTCAATTTCAGATTTATCATGACTGACATAGAGCATCGGTATTTTAATCTCCTGTATCACCTGCTGAAAAAAAGGAATAATTTCAGCTTTGTGAGCTGCATCCAAAGCAGATAAAGGCTCATCCAATAACAACAATTTTGGCGAGTAAAGCAATGCACGGCCTAATGCCACACGTTGCTTTTCCCCTCCTGAAAGTTTAATCGGCATTCGATGCAGTAAATGATCTAGTTTGAGTAATTCTACGATGTAGTCCACTTCGAATCGGCGTTGTTGTGGCTGAATATGCTTAAATCCAAACACTAAATTCTGCATCACTGTTTTATGTGGAAAAAGCTGGGCATCTTGAAAAACCAAACCGACACGGCGTTGTTGGGTGCTCCAGTTAATTCGCTGAGATTGATCAAACCACAGTTGATCTTGAATTTTAATCCAACCTGTTTGCGGAGTAATCAATCCCGCAATACTGTGCAAAATAGTCGTTTTTCCCGATCCTGAAGCACCAAATAAACCAATTACAGGCTGATCAGATTGGAAAGTTTGGTTTAAAATAAACTGCCCCTGTTGAACATGTAACTGACAGTCGATCATATCGAATAACCACGCTTATTTTTCTGATACCGATTGAACCATTGCGCAAACCATAAAGCAAAAAATGCCACGGATAATGACAAAATAATGAGTCGCCACAGCGCAGCTTCAGTGTCAGGTTGCTGCATTAAACTATACATTGCCAGTGGTAAAGTACGGGTTTCGCCTGCAATATTCCCCACAAAGGTAATGGTTGCGCCAAACTCACCTAGACTTCGACAAAAACACAAAATGCTCCCTACCAGAATCCCACTACTTGCCAATGGCAAAGTCACCTGCATAAAAGCACCAAAAGAAGAAGCACCTAAGGTTTTGGCAGCCATTTCTAAACGCTGATCAACCAATTCGATTGCTAGTCGAATTGACTGAACCAATAGTGGAAAACCCATCACAGCAGATGCGAGTACAGCCCCTTTCCAATTAAATGCAAATTCAATTCCCAACGGTGCCAGATATTGTCCAAAAAAACCACGATTGCCAAACAACTGTAAGAGTAAATAGCCTGGTACAACAGGCGGTAATACCAAAGGTAAAAAGACCAAAGTCTCTAATAAAGACTTACCCCAGAATTCTTTTCGAGCCAGTACCCACGCCATAATGGTTGCAGGGACCAAACTAAAGATGAGACAAGTTGCCGCCACCTTACAGGATAATTTTAAAATCTCGATTTCTTCAGGACTAAGCATCATCATGGTACAAGAACACTAAAACCATATTTTCTGAAGACCAAAGCTGCACGATCACTACGTAGAAACTGATAGAATTTCACGGCCTCAGGATTATTTTTTAGTAAACCTATTGGATAAATAATGGGAGTATGACTATTTTTTGGAAATACGCCTGCAACCTCGACATTTCGACTGATCGCCGCATCTGTTGCATAAACAATACCTGCTCGACACTCTCCACGTGCAACAAAATTAAGCGCTGCACGAACATCTTCGGTTTCCACCATATGGGGTTCAACTTTGTTCCACCAACTGAGTGATGTTAAAGCCTGTTTTGCATATCGACCAACGGGCACACTTTGAGTATTTCCAGTACACCATCGACCTTTGTGATTTAGCGTTGGATCGAAGTTTTTTTCCATTTTTAGTGTGAGGGATTGGTTTTTAGGACGAATCACCACTAAACGGTTCTCGAGCAGATTCACACGATCTTGTATTTTGACCCACTTTTTATTCTTTAAATAATTCATCCACTCTTGATCTGCTGATATAAAAATATCAGCTGGCGCCCCAGCTTCAATCTGTTTAGCTAAAGTTGAAGAACCTGCATATGAATTTTTGATTTTAACATTATTATTTTGTTGATAGTCTTGGGTTAATTGATTGATCACATCAGTCATACTGGCAGCAGCATATACAGTCACGGTACTCTTGGCAAAAACTTGTGGAGTAAACACTCCACCACTTGCCACCACTACAGCTATACATATTGCTTTGATCTTTACCCGCATTCTTATATTCCTCTGCTTCGATATATTTTTAAAACATACCGCCCAGTAAAGATACACCAAAAGCAAAAATTAGCCAGTCTGGATGTGAATTCAGCTCTTTTATTGATATCTTATCATCAACTGAGACTTAAATTTTTAATGCATCTATTCACTAGCGATTCTATTTATAAAATTAAAGACTTTGTGTTCTTTAACCACATATTTTCATCATTTCGCTCTTAGATAGATTCAATCTTGTATGTTGGGTAGATAAGCAAGAGTAATTTATGAACTCATATTGTCTAAGATACTTTCCTTTTTTTATCTCTAATCTAATTTGTGTTTCCAAACTATCTGATTTTACTTTTGATATATCAAAACAAAAAATATAATGACTATTTTTATTAGACAAATTCTCTAAAATCTCTTTATATTTAAAAGAGCTATCTAACATACCAAATTCATTTGCAGATTTAATATGATTCGATTTTAGAGCACAAAGCTTACGATCAGAATACTCATATTTAAAATTTTCTGCTTTATTTTCTTTGCAACCTACAATAATAGTGATCAAAACAAGTTAAAAAAACCTAATGCCCTTATCAATAAAAAAAAGCCACATTCCACCCTCTTCAAATAAAGAAAAAAGCATTATTAAATTAAACTATCTTCTTATGTTTTCAATTAACACCATATAAAATAAATCATAAATTTTATCTAAAAATAAATTTATCTTGCTTCTTAACAATATCATTGTATTCTTTCAAGTTATATAAATCTAGGCAAGTCATCAAAATAGATTTATCATTTGTATCCTTATATACATTATTATCATTCACCACATAATTATTAATAAATTCCTTAATATTTTTATACGCATTTTCATCATGGTTACCCTTTTGAAAATACCCCCCCATTGCTTTGGAAGCTTCATCACTCAAAGGTTTACTATTAAATTTTGTTAAGCAATAACTAAAACCAAAATTCTTTATTTGCATCTGTTCTTGAGTTAAGTTGTAACTCTTTGCATGACAAGCTGTAGTTAAAAAAATAAAAGATAAAATACAGATCAGCTTCATTACTTCAACTCCCAAAAAAATACATCAGTTGTTCTAACCGTTGGTTGTGAATGAATAAAATAACAACTATCTCCACAATCACTACCATTCCATAATGTAACATGACCTGTTGCATCCCCCCAACCAGTTACATTAAAGATAATGATTCCTTTTTTATTTTGTATTTGAGATGACACATCTTCATTATTATTTGGTTTGATCGAAATATCTGCTTTACCCAAATTATTCTCTACAAAATTAATCATCTCTCTAACTCTTAACAGATATAACTTGCCATCTCCTCCAGAAACTTTATAACCTTTAGTTGTTTTTTTGATTGGCATACCCCCATAATTAAACGATCTGCTTAACCTCAAAGCACATGCATTTGCATAACCTACAGGATTCTCCGTATATAATGCATAAGCATTTCCACCAACCATTTCATAAACTTCACCAGCTGGCATTTTTACAGGATAATTTTCCCAAAGTTCGTTAAATAATGGTCTATTGGTTTGTATATTAGATGACTGCCCACCAGCTGAAGCTCTTATATTTGTCCCCATATTTAATATCCTGTGTTTATTAATATTTTTTTACCCTTAAAGACATTTTTAATTATGCCCTTACCATTACTATTAACTTTTACAGAAACAGTAAATAATTCGAAAGCATCTATTTCTGTTTCCTGAGATTCAATAGTTATATTTACCTGTTCTCCATCAGAGTATCCTCTAGTCTCCACATGAAGATTCAAATCATTAAAAAACCTAGATTTATCTTTTAAAACAGTTAATTCACTACCATATGACCAGTAAAGTGCTGTAATCTCTTTATCTTTTTTTTCTAAAAAACTTTCTTTAGTATTTAATTTACTACTAGCAGGACTTGTATTAATAGCTGAACCACCACCATTATCCTGAACTGCTAAATTTTGTTTTGGCAACAGTTTGCATCCACAGGACAAACTATCATTCACTCTTGCCGCGGCTTTACCCATTACCAACATACAAGGGTCGCCACTTATAATCGTTGCAACAGTCTGATGCTTTGGACAAGTGGCCTTATCTCCAACACATGCAATCGCAATACCTTCGATCAAAAAACTACTGTTACCCGAGATCACCTTTCCACCACCTGTGGTTGGGCAACCTAGTACGATATAGGGTGTTGCCATAATCACATCCCTCTCATATTCTAAAAAAATTAAAGCACTTCAAACTCGATACGACGATTTTTACGACGACCATCAGCCGTCGCATTGTCTGCAATCGGCTCACTCGACCCTTTACCTTCAGTACTCAAACGATCAGTTGCAATATTCTTCGAGACTAAATAATCCTGCACTGCAACAGCACGTTCTTTACTCAAGATCACATTTCGACTGGCATCGCCTGAACTATCTGTATGTCCAATGATTTTGACTTGTTTTCCACCCACTTTATTTAAGGCAACTGCCATTTCATCCAAAATACGTTTACCCGTCTCAGTCAGAATCGCACTACCAGACTCAAATTCAATGATACGATCTTTTAATGCATCATCAATCACTTTCTGCTCAGCTAGATTGACCGAAAGCTGAGCATTGAAACGATACGGTTGCTGAACCAAAGACTGAAAATTCGAAGCAGTCGGCTGAATTTCATTTGGATTGCTCATTTTACCTGTAAGCTCAATCTGCGTACCACGAACACGCAATTGCCCCTGCTTCACTTTCTTAAGGTCAGGTGTAATAACACGAGTTACAGAATCGCTCCACCCATTTGGAGCAGAAACAGGACGGACCTGAATCTTGTCCACAACCTGATCAGCCCCATATACAGATTGCATTTTAACTAAGATTGCTTGTTTACTTGATTCATTTGGAACCACGCCCTCAACAACAATTGGCGCAGCCAGCACCGTATGGCTTTGCACCAAACCACAACAAGCCATGATGAATGTACTTAGTAGAACTTTACGGTTATTTCTCATATTTATTCATCTAAAAAAGTTTGTCGGAAAAGTTTTAAGCCTTGATTCAGACTTAGCTGACGCTGACACAGAGATTGTTCCAAAGTTGCAAGACCTGCATTTTGCTCAAGATAGGCATCGATCCATTCTGCTTGAATGAGAGAAACCCAATGTTCACTTTGCATGTTTTGGGTAAACAGATCACTTAATGCCATGATATCTGCCCCTTGAAAGCCTATAAATAAGATCGGCTCTTCACGATGCAAAATACCAATCAAAAGCTCTGTATTGCTGTTTTGCAAGAATCGACCAATCATCCCAACCCAAAATGCAGCAATTTCATAACAATACATATGATTATTGATCGGCAAAATGAGTACTTTATTTAATCGACTGGTACCATTTTTTAAGATCGGTTGCAATAAAAGCCCTAAGCCAATCATACTTTGCGCGAGTTTATAGACGCTAATTTTCATCAACTGCGCAAAAGAATGCAGCGTATGATTTTCATAAAAGGCATTACATTCAGATGCTGTAAATAACTGTACGGTATTGGGCAAATTATTAAGTTTATCCAACATAATCGTAGTATCACGGATACTACGCAAAACACGATTACGTTGAAATAAATCGACCAATACTGACTTATAGTAATACGGCGCAAGCAATAAATTTTGATAAGGCTGCTCAACTTCTAAAAGTTGACTCAGTACCATTGGAAATGGACGACCAGAGCTATCTTGGCTCGCAATCAAGTTTGCAGCCAAAAACATCGATTCTGAAGGATTACCAATAAAAAAATCCAGTGCAGGTAGAGCTTCATAACGTTGCTTAAAATCGGGCCTTAACATGGCATGTTCTAAGGCCTCTGTAATCCACTGATCCAGCACTTGGATTAAGGCATATTGCCCTTTAGATTTAATAAAATCCCCTCGGGCTGGCGTCTTTCCATAATACAACGGTGTTGTTCTTACATGTTGCATACGCTCTCCCTCAGGTCTTGCGAGATCTTCCTAATCATCAACGTGCGCCTCCTTGAGATGGCGGGGTTGCTGCTGGTTGTGCATTTGTTGGTGTGGTTTGAGCAGAAACGACCCGAACCGCTTTTTCAGTCACAACCTTATCGACCAGTTGTAGACCTGCGTAGCCGCGACTCGAACCAATATTGCCTGAGCTATTGCCACTAATTAATCTAAAGTTCACTTTTAATGATAATGATGGATCAGCTTTGCTCTTCCAAACCATTTCAAAGCTACCATTTTGTTCTTTACGTTGTGCAGCATCGATTAAGCGGTTAATACCATATTCACCTGGCTCATCGAAAATAGTATGCGTTTGTCCTTCTAAATCAACCGCCGTGATTCGTGCACCTGGTATCGCACCTTTATTCGGCCATACAAAGTTCACCCATTGCTGGATTCCGTTTTCATAGACCATACGTTGCCCATCAATATCAATGGTATATGACAAAAATTGTGGGTTTTGTAATGGATAAAATTGGAAATTAGATTGATTCGATGCTGGCGCAGCCGCAGGCTGATCTAAGCTGCCTGTTGCCATACCATTAATCGGTGCAACATACTGTTGGAATGCCATCACAAACTGTGGGTTTAAACTAATACCCAAATCTTTCCAAGTTTTAGACGTCAAAACATAGCCACGACGAATCACAAATGGATCTAAAGCCTCTTTGACAAAGCGAGAAATACTACCTGTTTCCCCAAAAATCTGACCAATTTCGTTACTGGTAGCTTGTAAGGTTACACTGCTATTAAATGGATATTTCTGACTAAGATTTGCTTGGAATGGTTGATAGGCTTGGATACCCCACAACTTATTTAACTCATCTTGTGTTGGTAAAATCAAACTTGAGAAGGCCTGCGTCAACGGACTCATCAATAATTTCTGAGCCACTTGTTGGTCAGCTTCTTTCATACCCACCATCATTTTCTCATCAACATATTTCTGTGTAATATTAAATACAGATGTTTGATCAGTAATGGTTTGTTTTACCAATGCCATAGCACTTGGCCCAATTTCTCCAGCTGTTTTCAGATCATTGAACTTACTACGCACTTGCGCAAGATTATTCATATATTCATCAAACAAGGATTTGTTTTGTAAATCATCACGTTTACGTACCAACTGATAGAACATTTGGTACTCTTGTGAGATCGCACCTTGAGCATTATTCATGGCTTGAATAGTGCGTTGATCATCAGAACTCTTCAAGACTTTGCGCTTAAACCAAGCAATGAAACCTTTTTCTGGAATGGCGAGTTCCGCTTGCACAATTGGATTATCCCAGTTGGTTTCAACTGCAATACGTTGCAATAAAACACGGATCGGCGAGTTTTGCGGCTCACCTAATACATCAATATGCTTCACTTGCTGATCAAACTTATCAGCTTTGGCATAGTAAATTCCATTCAGGAATTTCTTCCATTCCGCGACATATTCTTGCTTATACAAGGCAACCAATTGCTTACGTATCTGCTCTGGACTACCAGAGAAAGTTAGGTCATCCGATTGGCGACTATTTAGCACCCAGTCTTTACTATCTGTTGGTTTATTCGCTGCATCATCAATCGCATGCTCAACATACTCATCCCAAGCTTTTTGTGTAAATACACCCGGTAATGCATAACTGCCTAAAACAATATTTCGATTTTGTTCGCCGACGATTTGCCCAACAGTAACCGCTGGATAACGAACTGCTGCACGCATTTTGATTTCGTTATAAACACGATCACGTGCTGGCATACCGCGAATCACAGATAATAGAACTTGACGCGTTTGATCAACAACTTGAGCATCTGTTTCCAATACTGGGAAACCGCTTTGATTCGCTAAAGTCATCGCATAGGAAAGTATTTTTTCCGCATCTTGAATCATCTCACCACGAGGCATCTGTCCACGATTGGCATCTAACCAAGATCTCCAGAAACGTGAAACCTGATCACTTAGATGACTACTATCCATATATTCAGGATTACTCATCATCAAATACGCTTTCAGTGCATTATAAGCATCTTGTGGATTACTATCGGATGGCTCTAAGTATTGTTGAGTTCTCGCGACTTGCTTAATTTCAACATTAACGTGATTTTCTTTTAAAGTTGCTTCATTACCTTTCACACGTTGTAAATATTGAGCAATATTCTGTTGGGTTGGAGTCAATACAATCTGCTGAATACCTTTTAGATATTCAGTTTTTAAGCTTTCACGAAGTTGATTGCCCTGATACAAGCCAAAACTAAATTTGAGTGGTCGATTATCAGCGAACTCATCCAACTGCTGCAAACGCTCTTGTAAAATTAACAAAGCTTCAAGCTGCGTCGATAATTGCTGCCCAGATGCTTTTTCTAAATGTACAACTTTATCTAAATCTGCTTGAACATCTGCAATTAACTGCTGATTATTTCGATATGACCAAACCCAAACGCCTAGAACTAAAGAAACACCCACCAAAGCCCCAATAAATGCAATATAACGCTGACGCTTTTTCGCAGGATTGATATGTTGCTTGACTAAATCTTTGTCGCGCAAAATGACGTTGGAAAAAAGACCTTGTAGGAAATAACCATGATTTGGTGCAACGGAGTGTGATGTCCCTTCTTGGTTGCTATTTGGAATTTGCTCCAATTGAAATTCTTGGGCAATATTTTCCGTCATTGGGCTTTCAATTACGCCTTCTTGTAATGCACTGGTAAAATAGAAACCACGGAATACAGGTTGGAATTGGTAAGGATTTTCTTCAAATAAAGTACTAATGAAGCTCTTTAATGCAGGCTTTAATGTCTTAAACTCCAATGGGAAAGTCATGACACTTGGTGAAATATTTTGAGAATGACGGCGACTTAAATGAGTTGTACTAACACTTTTTAGACCGTCATACAAAATGCTGTAATGTTTTTCAAATAATTCTACTGCATTGTGCGATGAACTTTGATCGTAAGGTAACGTTGCACCCCAAGCTTGATTATATTCCTGTGATTCATAGCAATCGAAAAACTCAGTAAAACCTGCAATCAAATCCATTTTCGAGAAGACCAAGTAAACCGGCACCACAACCTCAAGTTTTTCCGTTAAATCTTGAATACGTGCGCGTAAATTCTTGGCTAATTTTAATGAATTTTCTGGGCTTTGGCTGACTAACTCCGCAATACTGACAATGACAATCAAACCATTAATCGGTGCTTTAGAACGATTTTTCTTTAAAATATTAAGAAAACCCAACCATTCAGAATGATCTTCTGAATAAACAGAATAACGTCCAGCCGTGTCTAATAAAATCCCCTCTGTTGAAAAGAACCAATCACAATTACGTGTGCCGCTTAAGCCTGCAGACACCATTTTTTGATGCGTTTCTTCAAATGGGAACTTCAAACCAGAATTATAAATCGCAGAACTTTTTCCTGCCGCAGGATTACCAATGACCATATACCACGGCAACTCATACAGCGCAGCATTGCCCTTTTTGTCGCCAAGCTTTGACTTACGAATCAATTGAATTGACTCTTTCATTTGCTGCTGAATTAACTGTAGTTCAGCTTTATCTTTCTGTTGAGCTTGTTGAGCTTGTTCAGCACCCGTATTTTGCTCAATTGCATTGGCTAATTCTTCACCCTGTGCAGCATGACGTCTTCTCTGGATTAACCAATAAATGCCATAGATGATTAAACCGAGCACATAAGCTGCGACTAAAGCAAAAAAAATGTGACGCGGAATAACTGAATATGACGAAATCAGAGCAACAAACAAAGACAAGGCAATGATTGCTTTAGGATTGGTGATGTACTGCCACAGATAACCTAAAATGATGTACATTGAGTTCTCGAATTCTTAAAAAAGTTAATCAATCAGCAATTGCTACACTTTCCTGATCCATCGGATATTCAGAAAAAGTTTGAATAAATGCTTTTAAATCTTGGCCATAAACAAAGGCGACCTGAGGATCTGGAAACTGCGCACCTAACATTAATCCAAAGGCTTTTGAAAGGTTTTTAGTCTCACCGAACATCGGTTTACAATAAAGATAATGGTGCGGTTCTATCGGACTTTGGGCAAAAAATTGTTCAAGCTTTTTAACCACCTTGACGTTTTCCCCATCTTCGAGGAGCAAAACGAAAGGCTCTTCATTGTCGTATTGTGGTAAATCATGGATATTTAGCTCTTCAAAAATTTGATTTAAATTATTTTGATTTAATACAAGCTTTAATGTTTTCAAAGGTTGCAACTGCTCTATTTGTACGGCGGGATGTGCAACGCAACAACTACTCACAAACTCAGCTGGTATATAAGTTTTTTTCCCTAACAGGCGCTCATCCAAGATATCTTGATCGATTTCGGAATCCGCTGTGATAATTAAGCTCAGTTCATTTGGTTGTTTCTGAATACGTTCAAATAACTCAACCGTTTGCTGAACAACGGATGTCCCACTAACAAAGTGATACTCGATATGGAATTTCTGGGGAATGATTCCTAAACCATAAAAAAATGCCTGAATGATTTCATTACTACTCAAATCATTCCACGTATGAATCACGTCCTCAGACAGTAAAATATGCAAATTTAACTTATCTAAACGATAAACCCGTTCAACGGGTTTCATTTCTGTTTCGTCACCCTCTGAATGCGTAGGGTCAATCCATGCAGGATGCATACGATATTCATGCAAATTCTGACTTTCATAGAACAGACTAGACTGCTTTAAATGATCAGCGACGGAAGATAAAAGTGATTGGTGAGATTGAAGCTGATGCTGGATCAATGCCATGATTCGCTGCTGCTGAGTCGTGATAAATTGCGCCTCTTCTGAATCATCTTGACTCAATACTTGATCTAAATCTTCAATACGATAGGACAAAACGGGCAATCCAATTACATCTGATAATTTAGAATCTAACTGAGGACTCGCAAGAGATCTAATCCCATCAAGAATTGCATCATTTTCCCCAAGTGCACTATAAGCACCCGCTGCATAAAGATTAAGGGTTAACCAGGTGCTTTCCAGCGGATCAGTCACTTCAGTCAACTCATGCTCTTCACTTTGCTCTGCAGTCAAAGCTTGCTGCTTTTTTTCTTTATGCCTCTGATATAAATGATAAATCAACCACGGCGAAATAAGTACCGTGCTAATCAACAATGGTAAAAAAACAAAATAGTGGAGCAGATCGTTAGCATCAGGTTGAAATTGAGTGTCGCGCCAGAAATAAATCACAACAAAACTGACGATAAAGAAACAACTTAAAAAGAGCAGTAAAAATTTCTTAATCATTATGCTGCCCCTAATAATGCATAACGAGTTTCGGTGTTATGTTGTAATTGTTCAGATGGCATGAGAAATGCCCCTTGCCCAAGACCATTTTCATGCGTCGAATTTAAACTCATCGGCCCAATCTCGCTTTTATCTAAAATCAAACGCACATCAATAAACAAAGTTGGGCTACACCATGTCTGAATTAAATGTTTGAGTTTTTTATTTAAAGGTTGCTCTGGTAAAAAGGCTAAATATTGTGCTCGCTTTAATGGACCAATTTGGATTTCAATTTTTCCATCAATTTGTTGTACCGTATCACCACAAAACGTATTTAACCCCAATAAACTTGGCGTACTTCCACCTAAACTGGTTTTTTGCTCATCCCCCAGCTTAAATTTTTCTTTCACAAATTCTTGAATATGTACTCGTTCATTAAACACACAGGTTAATACTGTTTTTAATGCATGAGCAGTATTATTTTGCCCCTGCATTAGCCCCGAAAACTCTGCAAAGTATTCTTCTAAATCCTGTAGTTCATGCTGAGAGCGGATATAGCCATTTAAGGCATGCAGAATATTCAGATAATGATTTTCTGATTCGATTTCATAACGGATTGGCAAATTATAGACCAGACTTGCATCTACATATTTTGCTGTTAAAGCATGATTGAACAGACCAAGAAACTGTTTAACTTCTTGGCGCTGTTGTCTCGGACTTTGTTTCAATTTATTGGTATAAGTATAAGGCAACGCACCTTGAGTACCCGTCAACCCCACCACCAAATTGGTGAGATAAATACGTTCATCCTGATAACTCAACGCTTCAATTTCAGTTGCTGGAAAGCTTAAACTGAATGACGTCTCAAACTTAAAATCCTCTGACCAATCTTTTGGCAAAGAAGAATGAGGAACATGACGCAGTAATCGAGCTGATTGGATAAACTCAAAAGAACCTGCTTGCTGAAAAAGCTGATCAACTACAGAAGCATCTTGCCACCAACGTTCTGAACGCATTGGTATACCTCCTGCTGACTGCTACTATCTTTAACAATGACATCGACAAAGCTATTAATCTGTACTTTAAGGTTAAAAATATGACTTAATAATTGGCTAAAAATATACAGACTATGCCCACGGAATACACTGCTATTCACACTCAATTCAACTTTTACACCTCGAACAAACATGGGAAATGGTTTCACATTAACCAATTTATTGACCGTTGAAAAACTTAAAGTTTTCAACGCATCAATCAATAAAATATTTTCTTTCGAATGCGGTAAGTTATATAAGGCCAATAATTCTTTCACATGACTTAGGGCATCCCCTTTCATTAAAGCTAACGTATTTAAAGATAAATGCGAAATAATCCGCCATTGTTCATTTTTATTCTTATCAAACTCAAAAGGTGATGTTGGACGTTTTAAAATTAAAGCACGTCTCGCCAAACTACTATCATTCAGGTTTAAAATATTGTTACTTTGCCCTAAAGCCTCGTGTGGTAAATCACCATTTGAACACAATAATTTAGTACTAATAAAATCAGATTTTATTTCATAGGGTTTAAGATGTTTAGAAACAATCGAATAGCCCATCTGCATCGCTTGAGTTGCTGACGACTGATAATTTAAGGAATAGAAAAACTGAACTTTATCATTCTGATAATGGCTCATAGCAAAAAAAGGCAAAACTGGAAGATAGCTTTGCTCCTGATTAGTCTTTTCACGCACCATATTCATTTCAATCACAGAATACACTTGATATAGCTCAGGATGATGGGCATCTGTGATCAACGGATACTGTAACTGTGTATGCGTTATTTTTTGTGGCTCTGCTTGTTTTTCAAACAGATTAATCGCAGGCGTGGTAAATAGTTTAAAATTGGCAATATTCAACTCTGAATAATTACGGACAATCGCTTGATCATTCAGGTTTAATTTAAGATGAATGAGTATCTCAAAGCTCTGCTCGTGTTCACGCAGCATCCCCTTAAGTACGCCCAGATCCAAATTAAGATAATTAAACTTCTCTGGAAAACAAAAATATTCCATCAATAAGCGATAGGCATGATGTGTATGCTGATCAACTGGCAATAAGCTTTCTTGTTCACTAAACCCCATCGCTGTAAATGGATTAGCAATTTCCATGGTCCGTTGCCCAATACGAACAGCAAAACCTGTTTCTTTTTTAAAAATGCTATCCAAAACTTGTAATGGAAAATTTGAAATCGCATCCAAATAAATAGGTAACTTTTCTTCTAGTACCCAATGCGCATCATTAAAGATTTCAAACTTCAAACTTAAAGTTGCATTTTGATTCAAATGCATATGCGTACTAGGTGAAGTTTGAAAATCCAAACCAGTTAAAGCAAGTGGTAATAATCGAACCTCATTGGTAGTATTAAACTCACATTGCACCCCTTTAAAACTGCGTGAACGCAATGCTGTTTTTTGCGGGATTCTATGTACTTCGGTTAACTGTTTAACTTTATTAATATCTTCAAAGCTAACCACGGTACATGCAGGGAAATGTCTCAAATACTGAGGAAACATCACCTCAAATAGGGAATGGGTAAAGACATCATAACTATCAGCAAGTTTTTTATCGATACGTGCAGCAATCAATGAAAAGGCTTGTATTAATCTCTCAATATGAGGATCATCGATTTGTTCTTGATTCAGCGATAAACGTTGCGCAATCTTAGGATACTTCTGTGCGAACTCTCTAGATTGTTGACCGAATTCTTGTAATTCTTTTTCATAATACGGTAGAAGTTGTTCTATCACAGTTCTCTCACACTAGGCTCTGGCAGAAATAACATATTGTTGTGTTGTAGGTTTGAGTAAAGCATCAAAGAAAACAGGTTCATACAAAGGATGAATATTCAAATAAGCTTGAATACTTAAACACAACGCCCCCATATTATGTCCATCCAATAGCATCTCAACTTTAATCTGCCTCAATCGCGGCTCATGTGCTGCAATCGATTGCTCAATTGACTGACAAATTTTGTCTCGATCCAAAGGGTTTGCAGTGGAAAGCCCTACAAAATCAATAATCCCAAACTGTAAAATTGATTTTTGTGCGAGCGGGTATTCACTCATATCCACATCAAACTGTGCAATTCGACTATTGAGGAGATCTTCCAAATCACGAGCAACAGACTCCCGTAATTGCTGAATTGACAACCCTCTTAAATAATCTTCATGCTCAGGCAATAAGCGATCAAATAATGTTGACCTAAACCCGTATGGATATAAATGATCTAAATTCATGATGATAAAACAGAAAAGTAAGAGGAATAGAGGCTAATAAACCATTAGCCTCTATAGAAAAATCACAATTCCAATTACGCAGCGTAAGAAGCTGTGTTGTTAGATAGTGACCATTTCTTAGTAACAGCACCTTTCGCAGTACCGTTAATATCTTGTTGGTTATAAGTCCACTCAACTGCAGCATATTTCAAGCCGAACTGCTCAGTTGGAACACCTTCTTCATTTACAACAGGAGTCACACTTGATACAAGAACGTGCTTCAATTTGATTTGCAAGTACTTGATACGCTTGTCACCGTTTGCACGATAAAAATCGATCTGTACTTCATCAAATGTATAACCTGCTGAACAAGCTTCCCAAAGTTTTGGACTAGTAGCATCCAAATCTTTAACGAAAATCATATCATCATGTTCAACACGCTCAGCTGTATGACCCCCTACGCTGCTTGAGGTCGCAGATTTAGGTTGACGGATTTTATGAGACCAAGAGTTAACTTCAAGCCAACCTTTGTGCTCTGAATCGCGAGATTCTCCATCTACCTTGTATTTGCCACGAAACTCAACGTATATGTCTTTCATTTAAAAATTACCTCTGTTTATTTAAAGTTATTATCTAGCTGATCTCATTGTTTAATTTGAGGACTGCGGAAGTTCAGTCACGAGTCGTAAGGAAACAGACAACTCATCCAGCTGGAAATGTGGTCTTAAAAAGACCACTGATTTGTAGTGACCCGGCTGAGCAGGATCTTCTACAACTTTTACTGATGCTTCACGAAGCGGATATTGTGCTTTCGCTTCTTGTGATGCACCATCATCAAGCAAGACATATTGAGAAAGCCATTCATTTAAAAAGGCTTCAACATTGCCTGCTGATGCAAAGCTTCCCACCTTATCTCGCATCATTGCTTTTAGGTAATGTGCGATACGAGAGACAGCCATGATGTACTGGATCTGACTTGACAATGCTGAATTGGCATTAGCAGTATCACTATCATATTTCTTCGGTTTTTGAGTAGATTGCGCGCCAAAGAAAGCCGCATAGTCGGTATTTTTACAGTGCACCAAAGGAATAAAACCAAGATCACTTAACTCTTTTTCACGACGGTCAGTAATCGCAATTTCAGTTGGACACTTAAATACAACTTCGCCATCCGATGTCTTAAAGGTATGAACAGGCAAGCCCTCAACTAAACCACCACCTTCTACACCACGAATAGCCGCACACCAACCATGCGCATCAAAGGCATTGGTCAAACGTGTACCAAAAGCATAAGCTGCATTCATCCACAGGTAATCATTATGATCTTCGCCAGTTACTGCTTCGATAAAGTTAAAACCTTCTGTCGCTGTCCCCTCTTTTGGATGATATGGTAAACGACCAAGTACATGCGGCATGGTGAGTGCAACATAACGAGAGTCTTCACTATCACGGAAAGAGCGCCATTGGACGTATTCAGCAGTTTCAAAGATTTTTGAAACATCGCGCGGACGATCAATATCAGTGAATGACTCCAGCCCTAAGATGCTTGGACTGGCAGCGGAAATAAATGGGGCGTGAGCCGCAGCAGCTACATGTGAAATCTGCTCTAACAAATACATATCTGATGGTGTGCGATCAAACTCAAAGTCACCAATTAATGCAGCATAAGGTGCGCCACCGAATGAACCATATTCTTCTTCATAAATCTTTTTAAAGAGCGTGCTTTGATCAAAGTCCGTTGCTCCTTGAAAATCTTTAACCAACTCTTTTTTGGTCGTATTTAACATACGAATCTTAATCATTGAGTTAGAAGGTGTTTCTTGGCAGAAATAGTAAAGACCACGCCAAGTTGACTCAATCTTCTGGAACTGCTCATGATGCATAATTTCACTAAGTTGCTTAGAAATTAAAGCATCAATCTCTGCGATACGCTTATCAATCGATAGAGTCATATTTTCAGAAACAGTAATTGTTCCTGCCATCACTTCTTTCGCCAACTCGCCAATCAAGCTTTTTGCACGCACATGCTCATCATCATTACGTGCAATACGACTTTGCTCAACAATTGAATCAAGCAAGTTAGCAGATTCTGTTTCTACATTTGATGCAGTTGCAGCTTGTAAATTACTCATTTTCTGCCTCCGCGCTTAATTGACGTACTTGATCAGTGTTTTTAAGCACCTCATCCAACAAATCTTCTAAACGCTCACTATTGGAAATTTTATTACGAAGATCTGTTAAACGCTCACGCGCCTCAACCAATTTACGTAAAGGATCAACTTGTTGTACGACTTGCTCAGGTCTAAAATCTTCCATTGAGTTGAAAGTCAAATCAACAGACATACGTCCCCCCTCTTCGGTCAACGTATTGTCTACCTGAAACGCTGCTCTTGGCGCTAAAGATTCCATCACCTCATCAATGTTGTCCAAATCAACATTAATAAATTTCTTATCTTTTAATTTAGTCTTTTCAAGCTCAGATGCTGCCGAAAAATCCCCCATCACCCCAACAACAAAAGGTAATTCTTTCGACTCTTTCCCATCTCCAACTTCAACATCATAAGTTAGCTGCACGCGAGGTGGACGAATGCGTTGTAACTTCTTCTGTACGCTTTCTCTTTTAGCCATAATGTTCTACCCTTGATTACTTTTTCAACGAAGCAAATGGATTCGTACCTGTTGGTCGAACAGCACTTGGCGTTGTTGTGGTTGTTGGACGATTTGCTGGTGCAGTTGTCTGTGTTGCTGTATTACGTGGTGGTGCAGTACGAGTTCTTGCTTGGCTCACTGTACGACGATTCGCAGTACTTGTACTTCTAACCTCTTTTTTAGGTGCTTCTTCTACAACCTTTTTTGCAGCGATTACTGAAGCTGGCATCGCCATACGAATATTTTCACTTAACTCTTTAGCTGGTGGATAGGTTAGATCTTTACTTAAATAACGTACTTCTTGGGAGCGCATTTGTTGCAATGCATTATTCGCCATTTCTACGCTAGCCAAAAAAGTAACATCTGTTAATAATGCACCCTGAACATTTTTCTCATTGAGCTGATTGGCAAGTGTCAAAGCTTTCATTGGCTGCTTTAACTCATACATACGCTTTGCTGCTTGAGCGAGTAAATCATTTACTTGACTCGCATTCGACTTATCACAAACTTGTTGATAAATTTGAAGCAACTCTTGATCAGTTTGTCCTTCCACTAAGGGATTCTGTTTAATACATTTTCTTTTTAATTTAATCGGCTTAACTGGCTTAGTTTTTTTATCAGTCAGGTTTGTCTCTTGATCAACTTGTTTAGATTCCTGATCAGCCAATTTTGCATCTTGCTCTTCTGCATAAGCAAAACCACTTATTGCTACACAAAGAATTGATACTACAATAGCTTTTTTCAAAATATGCCTCGTCATTATTTAACTTATTTAATTGATAGAGTCGACAATTATTGTTAAAAAACCCTCTCACTCATCAATTTTACGTACGTAGAATATTGTCGCGAATTTAACAAAAAAACGACATAGAAAGTCAATACTATTTACGTTTTATAACATATACAATTTAATTTGATTATATTATGCAATTATTTTTTTATGAATAGACAGAATTTTTTTGTTTAAAAGTAACAATTTTTATTGTAGAATAATCTGTACACTCAAATAGTGTTTAGTTAAGTTTTTGATTTTATTCAGAAAATATATTTTAGATATAACAACAATATCAAGTCAAAACTTACTTAGCTGGGCTTGGTATTCAAAATTATTGTGAGTAATAAATGAGTAATTTAAAAGTTTTAATCACAAAACTGTCATCTCCTACTCGTTCCGCATTAGAAAAATCTGCAAATTATTGCATTAACCAATTGAATTATGAAATTGAAATTGAGCATTTATTTGTAGAGTTATTAAATCAAACACCTGCAAATGATTTACAAGTTTTATTAAAAAAAAATAATATCTCTGATGAAGCTTTAATTCACGATTTAAAAGAAACAATTGCTTCATTACCTAAAGGAAATACCCGTACACCAATTTTTGCAAAATCAATTGTAAAATTATTTGAACAAGCTTGGTTATTAGCATCTGCGGAACAAACACCTGTTATTCGTAGTAGCCATTTAATCATTGCTTTATTGACTGAACCAGATCTACAACAAATTGCCTTTAGAGCATCTAGTTTATTTGAGTTATTCCCAATCGATACAATGAAACATAAGTTTTTAGACTTATGTGGAAATAGTAGTGAACATACACCCGTTGAAAATAATAAAACTGATGAGAGTGCTCAACCAGTAGAAACCTCTTCAGCAATACCAGCAAAAACACCTGCTTTAGATCAGTACACAATTAACTTAACTACGAAAGCACAAAATGGACAAATAGATCCTGTTATTGGACGTGAGTTTGAAATACGTTTAATGCTTGATATTTTAATGCGTCGCCGCCAAAACAATCCAATTTTGACAGGTGAGCCTGGTGTCGGTAAAACAGCAGTCGTAGAAGGTTTAGCTTTAAAAATTGCACAAGGCTTAGTCCCTGAAGCTTTACAGAATGTACAGCTTCATGTGTTAGATATGGGCTTATTACAGGCTGGTGCAAGCGTCAAGGGTGAATTTGAAAATCGCTTGAAGCAAGTTATTCAAGAAGTTCAAGCCTCAACCCACCCTATTATTTTATTTATTGATGAAGCACATACATTGATTGGTGCTGGTGGTCAAGCTGGACAAAATGATGCAGCCAATCTGCTCAAGCCAGCATTGGCACGTGGTGAATTAAGAACTATTGCAGCAACTACATGGGCTGAATATAAGCAATATTTTGAAAAAGATGCCGCTCTGAGTCGTCGTTTCCAAGTGGTCAAAGTTGAAGAGCCAACTGAAGAAGTTGCGATCGACATGTTACGTGCCATGATTCCTGTCATGCAAAATCATTTTAATTTAAATATTGATGATCAGGCGATTATTACTGCTGTTCAAGCTTCTCATCGTTACATTAGTGGCCGCCAATTACCAGACAAGGCAGTAAGCGTATTAGATACAGCTTCAGCACGAGTAGCACTCACCCAAAATGCACAACCTGTTATCCTAGATCAGCTCAAGGCTCAACATCATAACTTAAAACTTGAACTGCAAATTATTACCCAAGAGCATCAACAATTCCCAATCCATCACGAGCGTTTAGAAGCACTCGATCAAGAACTTTCAAGATTAGAAACCGAAATTCTTGAAATAGAAACGCGCTGGAAGCAAGAGCTTGATTTAGTTAAACAAATCCAACAGCTCAATCAGCAAGAAGAACAACCTGAACTGAAACAAAAAATTTCTGATCTAAGAACTGAACTCGCTCAATTACAAGGGCAAAATCCTTTAGTTTTTGAGCGTGTAACACCTCAAATTGTGAATGAAATCATTTCTGACTGGACCGGTATCCCTGTTGGGAATATGGTCAATGATGAAATCAAACAAATTTTAACGCTTGAAGATAAGCTTGCAGAACGTGTAATGGGTCAGGATTACGCCCTTCACCAATTAGTTCAGGGTATTAAAACCTCTAAGGCAAAATTGGAAGACCCGAACAAACCTCAAGGCGTATTTATGCTGGTTGGACCAAGCGGTGTTGGCAAAACTGAAACTGCTCTTGCATTAGCCAATGAACTTTATGGCGGTGAACAGCACTTAATCACAATTAATATGTCTGAATACCAAGAAGCTCATACCGTTTCATCTTTAAAAGGTGCACCTCCTGGTTATGTTGGTTATGGCCAAGGTGGCGTTCTAACAGAAGCTGTACGTCGTAATCCATATAGTGTTGTCTTGCTGGATGAAATCGAGAAAGCGCACAGTGATGTACAAGAATTATTTTATCAAGTATTTGACAAAGGCACGCTTGAAGATGGCGAAGGTCGTGTGATTGATTTTAAAAACACAACGATTTTACTGACCTCTAATACTGGTTCCAGCGCAATTATGCAAGCATGTTTAAACCAACCAGTTGAAGAATGGCCAACGGCCGAGGCATTGCTTGATCATTTAAAACCAAGTCTCTATAAACAGTTCAAACCTGCTTTCATTGGTCGTATGCGAGTTGTTCCATACTTCCCATTGCATGACGAACTCCTCGTCAGAATCATTAAGCATAAACTTGGGAAAATTGTTGCTCGAATCGAAAAACAATATGCCACAAAAGTTGAGTATTCTGATGATCTTGTAGAGTTGTTATTAAATCGCTGTACAGAAGTTGATAGCGGTGCACGAAACGTAGACAATATTTTGAACTCAACTGTTTTACCATCACTAGCAACCGAAATTTTAGTTGCGCTAGCTGATCACAAACTGCCGAAATTAATCGTTATTGATACTAAAGATGATGATATTAGCTATCAATTAGATCCTGTTGCAAAAGGAACTAGAAAACGTTCGAGTAAAAAACCTAAAGCTGATGTTTAATATTTTTAAGATTGAGCCTTAATTGTTATGAATATGGACATATCCTCATTATTGACACCAATTCATGAACAGTCACCTTGTGGTGAAGATTATTCTTTTTCAAATGAGTTCCACACGATAAAAAAAGCGAGAACTCAAGATGATCTTTTACTCGATCAAGGTGATTGGGTCACTGAGCCTAAACAGGCAGATTGGGATTATGTCGCTTCGACCTCCATCGATTTACTTCAATACAAAAGTAAAGACATACGATTACTGACATGGCTTTCAGAAGCTTGGTCCAATCTCTATGGCTTTGAGGGTATTGCAAAAAGCCTTGAGTTAAGTCATCGCCTACTTGAACAATATTGGTTAACATTACACCCTGAAGTTGAGGATGATGATTTAGACCAACGCATTGGTTTGCTGCAAGGTTTGATCAATCAGCTACCACAGCTGATTAAAAAAGTACCATTAATCAATACTACACCTTTTTATCATTTATTAGATTATGACAATTTTCTCTATCATGAAAATATACGTCGTAAACAAAGCGATGATTATGAAAGCTCAAACAGTAATAATGAGCTTGAGCAGTTTGAACAAGCTTTATTAAATACAGATAAAGCATTTCAATATCAGAATTATCAATATTTTAATGAAATTTTACAGCAATGGTCAGTACTTAAAAATGTGCTAGATGGTTTATTAGGTTTGGATTCACCAAGTTTTGCAGCTATTGATTCCAGCTTGGACAGTATTCATCAAACACTGAAAAAGATATACAAAACTGAATATTTCGGCCAATCCACTCAACAACAAAATGCTGAAATTGAAACTCAAGACGCGCCAATTGAAAAATCAGCGATATCCCAAACTGCAACGGTGCATAATGCCATGTCTTTTCAACCTCAAGTTCAGTCTCATATTGAAAATCGTGAACAAGCCATGCGCGTTTTGCAAGAAATTGCAACTTATTTCCAAAAAAATGAACCACATAGCCCTGTCAGCTATATGCTTCAAAAAACCATAAAATGGAGTCAAATGCCTTTGCATGAATGGCTAGGTCAGGTCATCAAAGATGAGCATCCATTACAAATGGTACAAGATATGCTCGGTGTTCAACCCAAGAATGAATATGAATAATTACTGGTAAATTGATATGTTTAAAGCAGAAAAAGTTCTTTGGGGTGAGGGTCTATTTTTACGTCCGCAACACTTCCAAATCCAAGATACCTATCATGAACAACGCTTAAATCACACAATCCGTGCACTCGTCCCTTATGCTTATGGTGTACAAAAACTTAAATTCGATCAGGTCCAACTTTCAACTCATATTTTAGCTTTAGAAGAAGTTGAGATCATTTGGCAAGATGGTGAAATATATCACGCACCTGCACAAGACTTACTCCCTGAACCATTATTATTAGATGATCTCAACCTAAAAGGTGAGATGATTGTTTATTTAGCATTACCAATTCTTCAAGCAAACAAAAAAAACATTGCAGATGATAAAGGCTCACTTTCTAGCCGCTATCATAATTATCTCTCAGAAACTCATGATTTATTTACCGATGCTAGTCCTGCGGATCTTAGCCTATTACGCCGCCGCGCTGAATTCAAATTACTTGAACAGCACATTCAGCCAAGTCAAACTTTAGATGGTTTCTTATACTTACCAATTGCCAAAATAAAACGTCAAAGTTCTGGTACTTTTGAGCTGGATCCTAAGTTTATTCCTCCTATTTTACATGTTGCAGCCTCAGATGCCTTGACCAGTAATCTCAAGCGTACACTGAATGTGATTAAAGCAAAGATAAAAACGATTCAGAGTAACAACCGAGAAAATGAGCAGAAACTCATTGAGTTTCGTTCTGGTGATATCGTTTCTTTCTGGTTAATAAATGCATTAAATACAGCTTATGCTGGATTAAATCATCTGTTTCAGTATCCTCAAATTCACCCAGAACGTCTATTTTCGGAATTATTACGCTTAGCAGGATCCCTGCTGACGTTCTCCAGCAATTATGATGTTGACCATTTACCACATTATAAACATCATCAACTGCAAGATAGCTTTCAGCAACTCGATGTAATTTTACGGGATCTATTAGATACCATTATTTCAAGCCGCTATTTCAGCATTGCCTTAAAAGAAACTCGTCCATCTTATTGGGTGGGAAGTCTTGAGTCAGACAAAATTACGCGTGACACTCGTCTTTACATCGCAGTTTCTAGCAGCATGATGCAAACCCATGAACTTATCCAAATCGTGCCGCTACGATTTAAAGTGGGAAGTACGATTGATGTTGAACAACGCGTCGTTGCAGCATTACCAGCGGTACCTATTCATCATTTAATGCAGGTTCCAACGGCAATTCCTGTGCGCTCTGGTGTAAGTTATTTCGAAATTGAGCCACATCATGAGCTCTATCAACAGATGCTTGAATCAGAGTCTATCTGTGTTTACATTCCCGCTGGTTTCCAAGATATCAGTATCGAACTTATTGCTGTAATGAATAGCTAAGAGAAGAATGATGACTCAACATCCGACAGGCATCCCCTCTTTATTTGATGATGGTAAAATTGGTTCTGGCCTACCCACAACTAATCTACCGCAAAATAAGTCCCAAACAACGAATCTCATCGATTTATTACACGACGGATTCTATTTGGTTTTTTTAATTCGTAATCGCTATATTCCTTCTAACCCAAGTGATTTTCGTAGCAAAATTTTGGAGTTATTAAATCGTTTTGAACAGCAAGCAAAACGACTGCAATTTTCAGCAGATGACATCCACGATGCTAAATATGCTTTTTGTGCTTTGATTGATGAAACAATTGCAACACAACAAGACCCTGCTTATTTCAATTTGCAAAATACGTGGTTAATCAGTCCATTACAATTGAGTTTATTTGGTTCGCAATTAGCAGGTTATCGCTTTTTTGAGATTCTCGAGCAATTACGTAGTCGCGGCAAAGATCGTTTAGCAGCATTAGAAGTTTTTCATTACTGTTTACTACTCGGTTTTCAAGGGAAATATCGACTCGAGTCTGTCGAAAGTCTCAACCATTTGGTAGCTCGTGTAGGCGATGAGATTGACTATCTCAAAGGTAAAAAAGCTGCATTTTCACCCTTCGCAGCGATTCCAGATCAAATCAAACATATTATCCACCATGAATTGCCATTTTTTTGGATTTTAATTTTCTTATTGATGTTTGCTGCACTCACCTTTGCTGGGCTGAAATTTATGCTCACTCAACAAAATAAAAGTGCGCTCACACCTTATCAAAATGTAATTTCAGCACCTGCTGAAGAAGCACATATCACAATTCATTTACCGTAGTGGATAACGCATGATTCAGGAAAGACCAACTTCTTTGCGCATATTACAGACGAATAAAAAAAAGAGTTTATCCCCTGTAATTTATGTATTTGTCGGATTTATTTTAGGCATTATTTCTAGCTTATTTATCTTTTTTGTATTGTTCCAAACACAATCCAATACTCTAGCTGAATCACCAGAACAGATAGAAGAGCTTTCAATACAGGCACCCAACACTCAAACTTCCACAGAAAATATAAATAATGTTATTGAGCTAACTCAAAATGAAAATACCGAGTCTGATGAAGACAGTAATTTCGCTCAACCTCAAAGTAGTGATTTAAATAAATTTTTCCAGCACTCAACAACAGCTTCAGCAGATCCGGCACATCGCAGTTCTCCTTTCGCAAATGAATTGAATGGCAATAAACCTGCACCAACAGCAATTGCTAAACCAGCTCAACAAAAAAATATAGCAACAACTGGACCTGATAAAACGAAAAAAGTAGAAGCTGAACCAAAGAAAATAACAACGCCTAAAGAAGCTGAACCAGAGGCGGAAGCACCACAAGCATCAGTACAAATTAATGTGACTCAACGACCATTTACTGTAAATGAACTCAAATAACGAATGATTTGGTTTATTTCGATTAGCTTTTTGCTTGTCATCATTGTATTGACGTTACTGATGTCCTATGAATTACGCTCCAAGTGTATTCATTTATTACGCTCTGTACTTCCACAGAGCAAAAGGAAAATTGCAAATGCCATGCAATTTGCTGAAAACATGCATCAAGCGGCTGCACCTGAAAAGCTGCAATCGCATTGGCATATACAACAATGGTGGATTTTAATCGCCGGATTCTTTTTATTTTCCAGCATTTTAATTTTTGCTTTTACACGACCAATTAATTCAACCCGTATTGAAGCAGAGTATTTAAAACAAACGGACCCTCAAATTTATGCTTTGTTGAATGGTGAGATCCTAAGCCCACCACCCGAAGTTGATGAAACACTTATTCAAGATGCATTAATTGAAGCAACTAGAATCGAACAGGAATATCATGCTCAACATAGTGGTTCGATAGATGCCTCACAAATCGAGAGTCCTGTTGCACATGCACATGGTGCACTTGACAGTAGTCTAGTTGATCGTAAGTGGGACAAGATGAATCCACGCTATAAACAACGTTTACTCATGGTCTTTAAAATTATGAAAGAACAACATGGCTATGAGCTTGTCTTACTCGAAGGCTATCGCAGCCCCGCTCGACAGAATATGCTAGCAGGAAATCCCAATACCACACGTGCGAGAAGTTACCAAAGTTATCATCAATTTGGTTTAGCTGCGGATGTTGCGTTCAAACGTAACGGTAAAGTGGTAATCAGTGAACGTGACCCATGGGCAATGCGAGGCTATGAACTTTACGGTCAAGTAGCTGAATCTGTCGGCTTAACATGGGGCGGACGTTGGAAATCAATCAAAGACTATGGACACACTGAATATCGTATGCCTGGTTTAAAGAAAACCAAAGAAATGGCTGAATTGCTTACTTCAGAAGGTCAACTCAATAACACTATTTCTTAGTGTTTACTTACATTTCAGCCATGACTTGAATCATAGGCTCAAACGATGCAAACAAGGTATGAAACACAGATAACGTGATCTCTTATCAACTTTGATAACACGGCTTGGGGAAGGAATAGCTTGATTTCATCAAGCATAGAAATCAAAAATGGCGTTAAAGAATTTAACCTTTAACGCCACTGAATCCAATCGATTCATTTATATCAGTTTGATGACACAAACCAACCTTGATTATGCAGATTGCTTTGGATGTACCATGTTTTTTACAGCCAAGATATCTACCAAAACTTGATCGGAAATTAAGTTTTCTGCTTTGATTAAAGCCAATACACTTTGCCCTGTTTCATTGGCCTGTTTAGCGATACGTGTCGTTGTTTCATAACCTAGGTACGGATTAAGTGCAGTCACAATCCCAATTGAGTTTTCAACCTGAGATTGGCACAGCTCAGCATTGGCACGAATTGTATCAATACACTTTTGCTGGAACATTTGCATGGCTTTGCCCAACAACTCAATTGATTCAAATAACTTAAATGCAATCAATGGTTCCATCGCATTTAATTGCAATTGACCTGCTTCAGCTGCCAAAGTAATCGCCAAATCGTTAGCAATCACTTGATAACAAACTAAATTCATCGCCTCAGGAATAACAGGGTTCACCTTACCAGGCATAATTGAGCTACCCGGTTGGCGTGGTTCTAAGTAAATCTCACTCAATCCAGCACGTGGGCCACTTGATAATAAACGTAAATCGTTGGCGATTTTGGATAGTTTCGTCGCAGTCCGCTTTAGGAAACTTGAGAGTAAAACAAAGTCACCCATATCAGATGTTGCCTCGATCAAATCAGGTGCGCTGCTAATCTTGCGCTGCGTGATTTCTGATAATGCTTGAATAGCATATTCACGATATTGAACTTCAGTATTAATTCCTGTACCAATCGCAGTACCACCTAAATTCACCACACTCAAGGCATCAGGCATAATACGGTTAAGTTTATCCAGATCACTTTGTAAAGTCGCAGCAAATGCACCGAACTCTTGCCCTAACGTCATTGGCACAGCATCTTGCAACTGTGTACGCCCCATTTTTAAAATATCTGAGAACTCTACAGATTTCGCTTTAAAGCTTCCAATTAAATTCTTAAATGGCGTATTCAACTGTTCAATCGCTGAAATTAAACCAATTTTAATTGCTGTTGGGTAGACATCATTGGTTGATTGAGACATATTCACATCATTATTGGGATGTAAATATTGATATTCACCCTTTGAGTGTCCCAAATACTCTAAACCAACATTAGCAACCACTTCATTTATATTCATATTTGTAGAAGTACCAGCACCACCTTGAATCATATCAACAATAAATTGATCATGATACTGATTATTAATAATTTGTTGGCATGCATATTGAATTGCATTATTCTTGTTATTATCAATTTTGTTTAGTTTAAAATTTGAATGTGCACAAGCTGATTTTACAGTTGCTAATGCTCTAATAAAATGAGGAAACTGACTTAATTTACTTGAACTTAAATTAAAATTTTCAATTGCTCTTAACGTTTGCACACCATAATAGCAACTATCTGGAATTTCCTTTAAGCCCAATAAATCCTTTTCAGTACGCGTGTTAATCTTAATATTCATTTAAATAGACTCTAGATCTCAATAAATTCATATTAGAAGACAGCATCATTTTTTTCTAATGTAAAAAAATATTACTACATGCATTTTTTGCATAATAGATTATAATAGCTTATACGCACATATGAAGGATTGGTTATGACCTTGGAAATTCGATGGATTGAAGATTTACTTGCACTGGAACAGGAAAATTCCATCTCCCAAGCAGCAGAACTACGTCATGTCACCCAATCCGCATTTTCGCGTCGAATTCAAAATATTGAAACAGCATTAGGCTTCCAAATTCTAAAAAGAGATAGCAAAGCTATCGATTTCACTGAGGCCGGACAAATTTTATTAGCATCTGCAAAAAGTATACAGAACCAACTTAACTCAACGATAAGCTACCTAGAAAAAAACATTAAAAACAATGAATTAAATGTTAAGTTTGCTGTATCTCATTCTCTTATCACTCAATTTTTCCCTCGATTTATTCATGATCTATCTCTAAATCTAGAAGACCTTAAATTAGAAATTATTGCCGCAAATTTAAAACAAGGTATGCGTTTACTTACTGATGGATCATGTGATTTCTTAATTTGTTACTGTGATCAAAAAACCTTACAGCAATTGGATACCTCACTTTTCATTTTTCATAAAATTGTGAAAATGGATATTCTCCCTGTAACTGCTGTATATAATAATGAACCTAAATACTCATTTAATCAGCTCTTTCCTTTATTAGCCTATAGCAAACAAGCCTATTTAAGAAAATGTGTAGATGAGGTTATTGAGAATAATTTAAACTATAGAACACTATATGAAACTGATAATGCCAGTGATTTAAAAGAGTTAGTTTTACAAGGTCTAGGTATAGCATGGTTACCTAAATTGCTCGTAGAAAAAGAGCTATCCGAAAATAAACTAAAAGTCATTGATGAACAAATTTTCCATACTTCTCAGGATGTATATATTATAAGAAGAAAAATGATCCTTTCTGAACGGATAAAATACATATGGAATTTATTAACAAATAATGTCCCCCAATAAACTTCTATTTTAAACTATAACTTTAGCATTAATATTTAAAAATAAGATAACGGCTTGCAACTTAAATTGACTTGAATGCAATATCGATATACAAACCGTTATCTTAAATATAATACTTATTTTAGCTAAGTAACTCTGATGATTTATTTAAGTATTATCAGCTAATCGATTTACTGGAACAATCGAGTCAACAGCAACCCCATCAGTTTCAGTCTCTTCGACATCATGCTTATCACCTTCTGTACGTGCAATCACTGCCGTTGCAATACTATTCCCGATCACATTGGTTGCTGTACGTCCCATATCCAAGAACTGATCAATTGCCAAAATCAGAAGAATGCCGGCTTCAGGAAGCTGAAACATAGCAAGTGTTGATGCAATGACAACAATAGAAGCGCGTGAAACACCAGCAATGCCTTTACTCGTAATCATCAAGGTTAAAAGAATCAATACTTGTTGAGTAAAGCTCAGGTCAATATTATAAGCTTGAGCGATAAACAATACCGCAAAGGCCATATACATCATTGAACCATCGAGGTTAAATGAATACCCCAAAGGTAGAACAAAGCTCGTAACACGTTTTGGAACACCAAATTTGTTTAATGCTTCCATCGTTTTTGGGTATGCTGATTCACTACTCGCTGTTGCAAAAGCCAACATTGTTGGTTCACGTACAGCTCGCACCAGACGAAAAACGTCTTTTCTTAAGAAGATATAACCAAAAGAAATTAAAATCATCCACAGGATCAATAAACCAATATAGAATTGACCAATAAAAATACTGTAATCCAAGATTAACTTAGGACCTTGCACCGCAATTGCTGATGCAATAGCTGCAAATACTGCAATTGGTGCAGCAGCCATAACATAGTCAGTGATACGAAACATGACGTGACATAACTCATCGATGATTTTTCCAATCACTGTCGCACCGGTCTGATGTTGAACATAAGCCAATGCAGAACCAAAGAAAATTGAAAACACAAGGATTTGCAAAATTTCATTATTTGCCATTGCCTCGGCAAAGCTTCTTGGAAAGATATGAGTAATAAATGTCTGTAAACTTAAACTCGATGCACTGACTCCAACATCAACAACTTCTTTAGGAACACTTAGATTCATTCCTGCGCCAGGTTGGAAATAATTCGCAAGCCCCATACCGAGCAATAACGAGATAAAAGATGCCCCCACAAACCAGCCCATGGCTTTTAAAGTAATCGATCCAAGTGAGGATGATTTACCCATTGAGATTAAGCCTGAAACAATTGTTGCAAACACCAGCGGTGCAATAATCATTTTAATTAATCTAAGGAAAACATCTGTGACGATTTTAAAATAGCTTGCGATGTCTGTCGTTTGCGCCGTACTTAAAGTGCTATGACATGCCCACCCGACTAATATCCCTGTGATCATTGCCACCAGAATATATTTGAGCAGCTTCTTTTGATTCATAATAATTATTCCTTCCCTATTGCACTTTGCAGTTAAGCTATTCACCTTGAAATTCCATGCCAAATTGACTTCATCGGCTCAATGTCTTTTTGAAGACAGGAAACCTCTGACGCTACAATTAGCAGTGGCAAGTGTTACTGCTTTTGAAAAAAAACGACAATGCAAAAATTAAATATTTCATGCAAATAATGCATATTTTTGATGTTGGTCAGTGGTGTAGATGTTAGATAAAGAAGATAATTTTCTAGATAAAAATCCGTATAAAATCAGAAAAATTTCTATTTCATTCATTTGATTAATATATTTATTTTCTTTGACTTAAAACTTTGATCGCTTATCAAATTATTGATAATGAAAAAAATAAGCCCTTGTAATAACAAGAGCTTATTTCGATATTTGGCGGAAGCGGTGAGATTCGAACTCACGGAGGACTCACACCCTCGTCGGTTTTCAAGACCGGTGCATTAAACCGCTCTGCCACGCTTCCAATGGCGGCTATCATATAAATAAAAGTGCAAGTTGGCAAATATTTTATTCAAATTCACGCACTGAATGCTCAAAATAAACTCAACAAACTGAATTTTTATGGATTTTCAGCTTTCTTATAGCGAATTGAGTTGATATACCAAACCTTTTTTCCTAAAGGTGTATGCACTTCAACCTCATCATCAACTTGTTTACTTAATAATGCACGAGCCATGGGTGACTCGATTGAAATATGCTGGGGATGATGATCATAAATCTCATCAACACCGACTATTCTTAAGATTTTTTGTTCTCCCTCTTCATTTTCAATCTCAACCCAAGCCCCAAAGTAAACTTTTCCCTCTTGCTCAGGTACATAGTCTACAATTTTTAACTCTTCTAAACGTTTACCAAGATAGCGTACTCGTCGATCAATTTTCCTGAGCAATTGTTTGTTGTATTGATAATCAGCGTTCTCAGAACGATCACCTAAGCTCGCCGCCCAGTTCACTTTTTTAGTGATTTCGGGGCGTTCATCATGCCAGAGTCTCTTTAGTTCTGCGACCAATAAATCATGGCCCGTACGGGTAATTAAATTTGATTTCATAAGTTGAAAATACGTGAAGATAACAATCTGTTTACAAGTTTTTGCATTGTATTCCTTATTTCACCATCACTAAAGTGTATAAATTTTATTCTTTTTTTAAATCATGCGTTTGTGATGTATTTATCATTATTTTATTGCTCAAAATTTGACAATCTGTTTTTTGACGCTTATTATGCGCCCCTAAGTTAGATTTTTGTTTATTTTTTATACACTTTGTGAATGATGTGTAACATCTGCATCATTTTCCCGATTAACCCAATGTCATTTTGAATGACGTCATGACTTGCCCACCCTTATTGAATTTATCAACTTTTAAAAGTTAAGGCAGTATTTTGCTGAACTTTTAGGGCATAAATTACCTGTAGCGGAGACAACATGCACAGTAATTCAAGTTCTGGGTCTAGGCTTTGCCTTAACTCTTTATCTTCCAAACTTCCGTTTCAAGCTTTAGCTCTAGGGATTGTAATTATTCCATTTAATAGCTTAAGCGCAGAGAAATCACATCAGTATAATACTGTTGTAGCAAAAAATGTTTTAACTGTAGTTGCTGTTGAAAACCCAAGCATCGTATTTAAAGAAGATCAATTTTTACATGGCTTCGGTTACGATTTGGCACGTAACTATGCACAAAACTTAAATGTAAAACTTGATTTTAAAACAGTCCCAGACAATGCAACTGCATTGAAATGGATTGCACAGGGCAAAGCCAATTTCGCAATGACAACGTCAACAATTGCAGATATTGAAAAGAAACAATTAGTTTCATTCTCAGCAAGTTGTGGCGATCAAGCAAGTTTAAGTAATAATGGTTTAAATCCCCAATTAAATTGGGTATTTAAGCAAGCTGATGATCCTTTAACACTCACTGCCAGTGGTTTTGTGTGCCAAAGTAAACAGCTCGGTACGACTCAACAACTTGCTTCTTTTTATAATCGTAATGTAGTTAAGCCTGAATCATGGTCAACAATTCAAAAAGACTTAAATCAACGTTTACCGATCTATAAAGCAAGCTTTAAGCAGAGTGCTTCTAAATACAATCTGGACTGGCATTTATTGGCTGCTATTGGTTATCAAGAATCTTATTTAAAACCAACCTCTGTTTCACCAACAGGCGTTCGTGGAATTATGATGCTCACCAATAACACAGCGAAAGCAATGGGTGTTACTAATCGTACGGATCCAGAACAAAGCATCCAAGGTGGAGCAAAGTATTATGATTTGATGTTAGATCAATTTGCTCATGTTCCTTATCCTGATCGTAATTGGTATGCTCTCGTGGCATATAATATGGGACCAGGCGCCGTTGGCCAGATTCAAAAGCGCATCCAAGCCCAAGGTAAAGATCCTAACCAATGGGTGAACTTGTATGATTATTTACAACGTAACCAAGCTCGAAATGGTCGTTACAAACAAGCTGTACAATATGTAAAACGTATCCGCACTTACTTAGAACATATCAAGACCAGCAATTTGATCAATGTCTAAAGCAAAAAAAGCTTACCAACTGGTAAGCTTTTTTCTGATGATCACTTAAGCTGTTTGCTCAAGAACTCTTTTAAATAAATCTTTTTGTTCTTGGCTCGGCTTGGCTGTTTGTAATGCCATCAATTGAGACATATCACCTTGGACTTTGATTTTACCTGTCATGAATGCTTGCATTGCAGCAGCCATGTCAAACTCTAAGAATACTTTACGTAAAGTTTCAGCATCCATATTTAAAGTTGTTTTAGCATTTGAAGATAAACCTTTTTGGATTTTACCTGCATCTAAAGCTAGCTCAGTATTACCAGCTGCATCTGTTACAACTAAGTTAATCGCTAAATTCGCAAGCGCTGGTGGTAAGTTTAAATCACCTGCTTCAGCAGTAAGTTTATCAACTGTTGCAAACCAATCATCAGTTAAAAATGCAGCCATGATTATTCCTCAAATGTATTTGTTCAATTTCTTGTGTCATCTATCCAGACAACATCACATGAAGCAATTTGCTCGTGCCATGTTATAGCACGTAAATTTTATTTTAGGCTATGACTTTTTGTACGTAGGATTCAATTTTTTAAAAAATTATAAAGAAAAGGCACTTAACAAAGTGCCTTTTAAAAATTTTTACATTTTAATCCGCTGCAAAACTTAAATTAACCACATCTAAACGATTTTTAAGTTCTTCAGGATCTTTTAAGTCAAACTCACGCTGTCCATCTAACGCTTCAAAATCAAATAATTCACGATCAGCCAATTGTGATGGTGATACATTTTGTAAAGCGCCAAAAATACTATGTAAACGTTTTGGATATTGTTTATCCCATTCACGCAACATGTCATTAATGATCGCACGTTGTAAGTTTTCTTGAGAACCACACAGATTACAAGGAATAATTGGGAATTTCCGTAAATCTGCATATTTGATAATGTCCTTTTCTTCGACATATGCCAAAGGACGAATCAAAATATTCTTTTTATCTGATGAAAGCAATTTTGGCGGCATTGCCTTTAAACTTCCACCATGGAATAAATTTAAGAAAAATGTCGCCATGATGTCATCACGATGGTGACCTAATGCGACTTTTGTTGCGCCAATCTCTTGTGCAAAACCATATAATGAACCACGACGCAAACGAGAACAGACCGCACAATAGGTTTTACCTTCAGGTGTTAAACGTTTGGTAATGGTATAAGTATCTTTTTCCAAAATGTAATATGGAATATTATTTTCTTCCATATAACGCGGTAAGACATCTTCTGGGAAACCTGGTTGTTTCTGGTCAAGATTGACCGCGACAATGTCAAAATTAATTGGCGCAATACGTTTAAACTGCAACAAAATATCAAGCAAGGTATAGCTGTCTTTACCACCAGACACACACACCATGACCTTATCGCCATCTTCGATCATTTTATAATCACGGATTGCATGCCCCACTTGGCGACGCAGTTTTTTCAACAGGCGATAATAGGCCGAACTGGTTGGAAGTTCTGGCTTGAAATTAAATCCTTGGTTGGACTCCACTGGCGCGTACATAGACGTGATTAACTCATAAACAAAAACACTGCGAGATTTTATCCGAATTCGAAAAAAACCGCACCAAAAGAATTTTTCAATTTCTTTCTATCGTCATATTCAGATTTCATACTGATAAAATTCTGATCAAAAAATGTTTAAATTGCCTAGATTGCTTATATTTCAAACTTTTCCACAGTTTTCCACAAAAACTGTGGATAAAATTGTGGATTTCTTAGCTATTGACAAACTGTTTTAATCAGATAATAAGGCTTTTGATCAAATTGATCATTTTTTAACCACTTATTTTAATCATTAATAATCAATCACTTATATAAGTCAATACTTCATTTTTAAAAAAAAATTAAATTTTTTTTTGCTGAACATTCGAACAAAATGACTTGATTTTTTGTTAGACAGTAAAAATAAAAAAATTGTAGCAAAACTCCATTTTTTGCATTTTTTTGTTACACTGCGCTAAGGAATTAAAGCTCATCCATTGTGAATATTATAACGATGAACAAAAAAACGTATTTGATGACCTTCTGTTTGGGAATAATCGGTTTTTTTTATAACTCTGCACATGTTCATGCGGGGCAGACCATTTATCAATTCAAAGATACTAACGGCACAACCTTACTCACCAACAAGAAGAAAGCGGAATATAGCCATTTAAAAGTCGTTAAAGCGACTTATTATCCTGATAGTAATATTCACACCTATAGCAATTGGGGTAAAACAGAGGCCTCTGTGCTTCCCAGCTATAGTCGTAACAGAAATGCTTTTGATCACCTCATCAAACAAGCAGCGCAACAACACGGCGTATCTGAAGGATTAATTAAAGCAGTCATGCATACTGAATCTGGATTTAATGTTCGTGCCCGCTCCCCTGTTGGTGCACAGGGTTTAATGCAATTAATGCCCGCGACCGCTCGACGTTTTAATGTGAGTGATGCATATGACCCACAACAAAATATTTTTGCTGGTGCTCGCTATTTAAGTTGGTTGCTAAAACGTTTTAATGGCAATACTGAACTCGCATTGGCTGGCTATAATGCAGGCGAAGGTAATGTCGATAAGTATGGTGGTATTCCACCTTTCCGTGAAACGCAAGATTATGTACGTCGCGTAACCAGCCGTTATCAAAACTTGTATGCTTCTGGTCTAGGCAATGTGACGATGAACAATGAGCTTATGGCACAACCCGCCAGTTATTCAAATGCAGACTTACCAAGTAATCTATCTACTAGCAGTCCACCCAAAAAACAGTATAACCGCCAAATTATTACACTGGCAGACGGAACATTTACAGATGCACCTGCAGGCACCTATTCAACTGCAAATGCTTCCGCATCTGCACACATACGATTGAGTGATTAAACTGTACATTAAAACAACGATACATCTTCATAATATGTACTTATTTGCTATATTAAAATGATTTTAAGTTGTTGTTTCTTCATTCATTCATCGTTTTAATACTGAAATACAATTCCATCCATTTTTTTCTTGAATTTTTAGGGTTCAACCTGCATATTATGGGGATGATTTATATTTATAAATCAGATCACTTTTTCTTTATAAGAGGGTTTTCTCAATGATGCGGATTGGTTTGTTCTTGCTAACCAACCTCGCGGTACTGGTTGTAGCTGGCATTATTTTGTCACTCTTCGGTGTCGGTAGTTACCGTAGTGCGGGTGGCTTAAATCTAGGCAACCTATTAGTCTTCTGTTTTGTCTTTGGTATGGTGGGTTCTTTTATTTCCCTCTTCATGTCAAAGTGGATGGCTAAAAAAACCACTGGGACTGAATTAATCGACCCGAATGCACCTCGTAATCAGGCTGAAGCGTGGTTGTTGCAAGAAGTTTCTCAATTATCTCAACGTGCAGGTATTAAAATGCCTGAAGTGGGGATCTTCCCATCTTATCAATCAAATGCATTTGCAACTGGTTGGAATAAAAATGACGCACTGGTAGCTGTTTCGACAGGTCTATTAGAACGCATGAACAAAGATGAACTTCGTGCCGTACTTGCACACGAAATCGGACACGTTGCGAATGGTGACATGGTTACACTTGCCTTGATTCAAGGTGTAGTCAATGCCTTCGTTATGTTCTTTGCACGTGTAGCAGGTGACTTTATCGACCGCAACGTCTTTGGTCGTGAAGATGGGGAAGCACCTGGTCTTGCTTATTTCGCCATTACCATCGTATTAGATATTGTGTTTGGTATTTTAGCATCCACAATCGTAATGTGGTTCTCTCGTCAACGTGAATATCGTGCAGATGAAGCTGGTGCTCGTTTAGCAGGTAAAGATGCCATGATTTCTGCACTACTTCGCTTACAAGCTGAGTCAGAAATGCCGGATCAAATGCCAAAAGAAATGAAAGCATTTGCAATTACGGAAGGTAAGGAACAAGGCTTTAGCTTAGCTGCTTTATTCCAAACTCACCCAAGCATCGAGCAACGTGTTGCTGCGCTCAAACAATTGAATGTTCACTAAATCAAACAGATTCAAAACAAAGCCTCCAATATGGAGGCTTTGTTTTTATGAATATCTCGCTCAATTAAAGGACTGATACCATTGCCATAGAAAACTAAATCCAGCCCATACAGCCATAACCAATAAAACCAGAATGGCTATTCCCAATAAATCAGGTATCCGCAACCAGATCCAACTCACAATAGGGTTACGCCAAAATGCTGAAGTTTTTTGCTTTTGTTCTAACGCTTCATGTAAAAATGGATGTACTACGTGGATATCACTACGTACCTGATATTCTTCACGAATATGATCATGTACAATATCCAACGTCTTGCGGCTGGGGCGAATAAATACATCAAATATTGTCCCGACAATTGGAACAAAACCAACGAGCATATCCAAAATTGCCAGTTTCACCACCCCATTCAATTTATGTTGTGGAACACCAACCTCTCTGGCTTTTTTAAATGCATATAACGTTAAAATGAATCCTGCAACATCACCTGCAAAGGGAATGGTACTCAGTGCCGCATCGGCCCCCACCCCTTGTTTGGTAAATGGAATACGTACCAAACTATCCATGGTGTTGGCAAATTTTGCTAAATCACGCTCTACTGCAATCGCCTGCTGTTGCGTTAGTTTTTTTTGTTGGGTCATTCAGTCAGCCTAAGATACATAATTGAATTGATGATGAATTAGCATAACAATTTTTTAGGTATATTTTGTTCTTTGATTAGAACAAAATCATCGATGCAATAAAGAGATAGATCAGTACCCCCATTGCATCACAAATCGAAGTAACCAAAGGCGCAGATGCGCTGGCAGGGTCAAAACCAAATCGATTTAAAATAAAAGGCAGACTCATACCAATCAAGCATCCCATGAGTACGATTCCAACCATACTAAATGCCAAAACCAATGCAACTAATGCATCACCACGTACATAACCAAGGAGTGAAACAGCAATTGCCATCGTTCCACCTAAGCATAACGCGACTAAACTTTCACGCCCTAACAAATAAAACCAATCTCTAAATTGCACATCGCCCGTTGCCAATGCTCGCACCATTAATGTTGATGACTGAGATCCTGCATTTCCCCCACTCCCAACTAAAAGTGGTAAGAAAAATACTAAAACAAGATGTTGCGCAATCACATCTTCATAATGTGCGATTCCAATACCCGATAACAGACTGCCAAATACTAAAAAAACCAGCCAAAAAACACGTTTCTGATATAACTGTAAGATAGGTGCTGACTTAATACTTAATTTAGTGGTTGCGTTGACAGCCCCTACTTTTAAGAAATCTTCTGTTGCTTCTTCACTGGCAACATCCATAGCATCATCGTAAGTAATAATCCCCACTAAAGCTTGTTGTACATCCACAATCGGTAAAGCAAGTAAATCATAACGTGCCATAATTTTGGCAATATGATCTTGATCGTCATCAACGCGCGCACTAATCACATCACGTACCATCAATTGTGCAACTCGTGTTTCTGGTTGTGCCAAAACCAGTTCACGCAAAGACACAACACCGATCAAATGTCGTTGTTCATCAATAATATAGGCTTGATAAATCGTTTCTGCGTCTGGAGCATCCTTACGTAATGCCTCTATTGCTTGAGCAACAGTAAATTCGGGTTTTAGCGTCACATAATCCGAAGACATGATCGCACCCGCTGTGCCTTCGACATAATCAGCAAGACGGCGGATATCCTCTCTTTCGGCTTGGGCTAATGCGGGTAATAGAGTTTCCTGCTCACTCGGGTCTAAGCGCTTAAAAAGATCAGCGCGATCATCTGATGGCATTTCACTTACAATCTTCGCCAGTACTTGACGTGGCATTTCCTGTGCAATCAGCATTTGCTGTTTTGCTGGAAACTCAGCAAAGATATAAGCACGTTGCGGTAAATGCTCAAGTAAATAGGCCGCATAGCTTGGAGTCATTTGTTGTAATAATTCTGCTAAGTCAGCTGAAGGAACACCCTTGAGTAATGCGAGTGCTTGATCGATATGATGGTTTGCAACAGTTTCGTTGAGTAGTGTGATTAATTCATTTCTTGACATGCGAATCTCCTAGCCCAAACACATTCGGCTAGGTCGCATACATGATTAAACGTGCGCGTAAAAACCTAGCGTATTTGGGGAATATTTAAGGTAGTAAGTACTTGATCGAGACCTACAACTCTGTGTGTCCATTTTTTAGATAAACTCTCAATTGAACCGTTTATACGGCGCATGAATAATAAAGGCTTGAACCCAATGGCTCAAGCCCTATCTCTATGAAATATGTCTTATTTTGTTTCAATTTAGACGGTTGCGATCCAATATAACCTTTATAGCAATTTAATGTTGAATAATAGTATTGGCTTTAAAAATAGAGCGAATCAACACATACATTAATGGAATAAAGATAAGTACTAATATCGTACCAAATACAACACCTCCAAAAACGCTATAACCGATTGCTTGACGGCTCAAAGCTCCCGCACCTGTTGAAAACATTAATGGGATCACCCCAGCACCAAAAGCAATTGATGTCATTAAAATTGGACGCAATCTTAAACCCGCCGCACGCAAAGCCGAATCTAATAAAGATTTTCCCTGCTGTTGCAAACTCGCAGCAAACTCAACCATTAAAATAGCGTTTTTGCAGGATAGTCCTATGGTCGTCAGCAAAGCAATTTGGAAATAAATATCGTTGGCAAAACCAAACCAATAACTGAATAAAATTGTTCCTCCAATTCCTAACGGAATCGCAGCCATCACCACAGATGGTATCGACCAGCTTTCATACAAAGCAGCCAAACATAGAAAAATAAAGGCAATGGAAACCACATATAACCAAATTGCTTGATTACTAGATTGTTGCTCTTGATAAGATAAACCACTCCATGCCAAGTCAATACCAGGCATTTTATCCGCTAGTTCTGTCAATGCTTGCATACCTTGACCGCTACTAAAGCCATTCGCGGAATCAGCTTCTAACTCTATCGAAGGATAGCCCATAAAACGTTGTAAAGATGGCGGTGCACCCTGCCAAGACACTTGACTGAACTGGGTAAATGGGATCATTTGACCTTGTGCATTTTTTACATGCCAAAAGCCCAAATCTTCTGGTTTTGAGCGATATGGTGCGTCACCTTGTAAATAAACCCGCTTAATTCGGCCACGATCAATGAAGTCATTAATATAACTGCCACTCCACGCTGTCGAAATCGTTCGATTAATTTCACTCACATTTAAATCATGTAGCATTGCTGCTCGATGATCAATTTTGATATTTAAAACTGCCTGATCGTCATTGGTCTTTTTATCTAGATTTTCTATACTTTCCAGCGCATTGCCTTGTTGCTGCAGTTCTCTAAAAGAAGTTAGTAAATTATCCCGCCCCATTCCTTGAGTATCTTGCAACCAAAAATCAATTTTATCGGAGTTACCTAGACCACGAATTACAGCTGGCATGACCACCATAATCCTTGCTTGATTGTTTTGTGCAAAATGTTTCATTGCTCGTGCACGAATCGCTTGTGCGCTATTTTCACTTCCCTGACGTTCATCCCAATGTTTTAGAGATACAAAAGCTTGTCCAAGATTTTGCCCTGTACCTGAAAAATTACGACCATGAATCACCATAATGCCATTGAGATTATCCTTTTCCTCATTCAAAAAATAATCTGAAATCTGCTTACCCACGAGTTGGGTTTGGCTCATGGGCGTCCCTTCTGCGAGACGAAATTGAACCCCTAAAAGCCCTTGATCCTCTTGTGGTAAAAAACTGGTCGGTAATTCGCGATACACCCAAGCAAAAGCACTAATTAACACGATAAATGTAACAATCGCCACCGACTTTATCTGAATCGCCTTTTTTGCAAGCGCTAAATAAACTGTTCTAACTCGGTCTAAGCCTCGCTCAAAGCTTTGAGCCCACTTCGCTTTTTGATGTTGTTGTTTTAAGAGAATTGCACATAAGGCTGGTGTCAAAATTAATGCAACCAATAATGACAATGACATCGCTGCAACTAAAGTAATCGAGAACTGACGATAAATAATGCCCGTCGCGCCTGTAAAAAACGACATTGGGATAAATACAGCAGTCAGCACTAAAGTGATACCCACCAATGCCCCACTGATCTCTTGCATGGATTGAATACTGGCTTGTTTGGCATCCAGCTTTTGCTCGTGCATGATACGTTCAACGTTTTCAACCACGACAATCGCATCATCGACGAGTAAACCAATCGCCAACACCATGGCAAATAAAGTCAAAGTATTAACACTCATCCCTAAAACAGCAAGGACAGCAAAAGTCCCTAAAATCACGACAGGCACTGTTACTGCAGGAATCAGTGTTGCTCTCCAACTCTGTAAAAAGAGAAACATTACCAAAACAACCAAAATGATTGCTTCAACTAATGTTGCAAACACCTGAGACATTGACTCTTTGACAAAAGGCGTATCATCTCGAGGATAAACAATGAAATATCCTTCGGGTAAATCTTTCTCTAATTTTGCAATTTCTTTATAGACCAAATCTGCAGTTTGCATGACATTGGCACCCACAGCCAATGATATTGAAAGTCCTGACGCAGGATAACCATTGATTCTATTCAATATTTGATAGTTTTCCGCACCAATCTCAATACGCGCAATATCTTTTAAGTAGACTAAACTACCATCTTGATGTGCTTTTATAATGATTTGTTCAAATTGCTCAGGTGTCTGTAGTAAAGAACCGGAAGTAACCCTTGCATTTAAATATTGATCCTCGATGCTTGGTAACTGTCCAATCGCCCCAGCAGCTACTTGCGCATTTTGACTTTCTAAAGCTGTTCTGACTTCACTGACACTTAGTTGATATTGCTGTAATTTTTTAGGATCTAGCCAGATTCGCATCGCATACTGCGAACCAAAGACGCTGATTTCACCCACACCTTCAATACGGCTCAAATTTAATTCAAAATGGTTGGTTAAATAGTCAGAAATATCAATATTAGTGGAACGACCAGATGCATCAGCCAAACCAACGACCATAAATGAATCACTGAGCGATTTTCGAACGGTTACTCCTTGTCGTTGTACATCTTCAGGTAACCGATTAATTGCACCATTAATCGCGTTTTGTACTTGCACTTGTGCCTGATCAGGATCAGTTCCCTGCGAAAAAAACAAACTGATACGACTATTACCACTGGCATCACTACTGGAACTAAAATAAAGTAAGTGATCAATTCCCTTAATTTGTTGTTCTAATACTTGGGTAACGCTATCTTCTACAGCTTGTGCATCCGCACCACTATAATTTGTTGCTACAGTAATACGTGGAGGTGCAATATCTGGATATCGTTCCACAGGTAAGTTTAATACTGCGAGTATACCTACAGCCATGACAATAATTGCTAAAACAGCAGCAAAAATGGGACGATGAATAAAAAACTTAGATAACATGGCTGTTCATTCCGTTCCAGAAACAGTCAATTTTTCAAAAAGATAGGTGGAAGATCAATCAAAATATTAAGACATTTTCAATTTGATCATCTCTAAGTCATTCTCGAAACACCATCCCTATTAACATATCATTGCAAAAAGTCGTAATTAAGGAGAAATCGTGGATTTTTACGGTTTAATATCGACCAAATCTCCGTCGATTTACTACAGATCATTATGACTTAAAAGTATTAAATTTAAATCACTTTGCTATCAATTACTTCATAAATACAGATTGACAGTTGCCTAAGTAAAAACGATAGTAGCACGCTTATTGCCACCCCTATTTTATTCGTCATTTATGAAAACCACGCTGCAAAACTTTAATATTCTGCTATTAATTTTGCTACCAGCATTCATCACTGGTGGTTTATTAGTTTTTTCAGGCAATTTATCCGATGGTTTAAGACTTGGCTTTTTATCATTACCTGGCGTTATTTTTTTAGTTTTAGCTGCAACACAACGAAAATTTTATTGGTATCTCCTCTCTATCCTTTGGTGGTTTATTTTCTGGTTTGATTCATTGCTTAGATCAAGTACATGGATCTTGTTCAGTAGTGATAATGAAGCTTATTTTATTATTGAAGCGATTGCGAATACCAGTTATGCAGAGACATGGGAGTTCTTCCAACTTCATATGCTCACCATCCTATCCGTCTTGTTTGGTCTCATTGCATTGACGATTGGATATAACATTGCTGCCTTTAAATATTTAAAAGAAAATAGCTTCAAACAGCTTTGGAATAGTCGATTCTATCGTATTTGTATCATTTTTTTGGTGCTATTAACCTTAACCAGTTATCTCATGAAACCTTCTCGCAAAGTACACCCCCTAGTATTTTGGACGAATTATCATGAAAAAATTCAAGACTTCCGTGATCGAATCAAACAACACAAGAATGTTCATCAACAGTGGGATCAAAGTGCACAACAAAACCTGATTATTCAAGATCCAAGCAAACTAAAACAGACCCATGTTTTAGTACTTTCTGAAAGTATCACGAGTCTTGATTTAGGCCTTTGTGGTTATAGCAGGAATACTACCCCTGAGCTCAGCAAAAGAATTGATCAACTTAAAGTCTTTTGTAATGCGTTTTCACCATCACCATCCACCATTAATGCTTTGCGTGTGTTACTGACTGAAAGCCCTGCTGCAGAGCATGAAAAATACTCTCCAGAAAGTATTCTGGCTTATGCACGAGCCGCTGGCTATAAAATTTACTGGATTAGCAATCAAGATGATATTTATCTATCATCGCTATTTGGTGCTTATGCGGATAAAGCCATCTATAAAAATACACGTTCTGGGCGCAGCAGTACCTCCTTAGATGAGAAATTACTTCCCGCCTATTTACAAGCCTTAGCTGACCCAGATCCTAAAAAACTGATTATTTTGCATATGATTGGTACACATCCTAATTACAAAGAGCGCTACCCTACTGCTTTTAATAAATTTAATAGTAATAGTGATGATGCTGTAGAGATGTTACTCAAGAAAAATGATATTGATCCGTGGATTCGATCAATGCGCAACCATTATGACAATGCCATTTTATATCAAGATACTTTATTGGCTCGATTCTTTGATGCCTTAACTGCTGAAGAGAATTTAGATCAACGCTCATTTACGGTCGTGTCCGATCATGGTAATGAGGTTGGCCATGAACTTGACTATGCTGGACACAGTCCAAATACTAAAGCAGGCTATCAAGTACCTGTCATCATGTGGTATGACCATATGCCATCGACTGGTGTCGATCTGACCACGACCTTAAATACTGCTGAATTAGACAACAACCTCATGAAAATTATGGGATTGAAAGATAAATATGCACCTCCTCAATCATACTGGTTTGACGCCAACTATCATTTTAACCCTGAAGTAAATTGGCCTTATTGGCAGAAGAAGCATTAAGTGTCATCGATTTTAATAGAACCTAGCCTAGTAATATCTAAACACTGTTGATCGAACATTTTTACCAAATAATAAAGCTTATTGCCTTTCCAATAAGCTTTACACCGCAATTTTCTTTTTATTTTCATAAAATAATCATCAAACTGTCATCCATTTGATAAATTTTATCTGCAAAATAAGGGCTGTGACATTTCAGTCATGCATTGCGTTATTAGCGAAAACGACATACACAAGGCATGAAACGCAGACAATAGCGACTTCCTTGTCCCATTTTATAACGACGTTTAGGGAAGTTTTAGCTATACCCATACCCACTTTGATAAAAATACATGAGTTTTACGATGTTAAAAAAATCCGTTCTTAGTCTCTGCCTTTTTACGCTTGTTGGTTGCAACAGCGATAACAACGATCAATCAAATTCAAGCAAAAAAGAATATCAACTCCCCCAAATTTTAGTGGTTGGGCATCGAGGCGCGAGCGCACTCCGTCCTGAACATACATTAGAATCATATCAAAAGGCCATTGATGATGGCGCAGACTTTATCGAACCAGATCTCGTTTCAACTAAGGATGGCGTTTTGGTCGCTCGTCATGAAAATGAAATCAGTGGAACAACGAATATTGCCAGTCTTCCTGAGTTTGCGGACCGAAAAACAGAAAAAGTGATTGATGGAGTTCGCTATGAAGGCTGGTTCACTGAAGACTTTACGCTACAAGAATTACAACAACTCAAAGCACGTGAACGTATTCCGCAATATCGACCTGCGAATCAACAATATAATGATTTATATACAGTCCCAACATTAGAACAAATTATTGAGCTGGCTGAGGCACACTATAAAAAGACAGGTAAAATTATTGGTCTATATATTGAAACCAAACATCCTACGTTCTTCCAACAACAAAACCTTGCTATGGAAGATACGCTACTTAAAACCCTAGCAAAATATCGCTACACAAGAGATATCGCACCAGTCTATTTACAGTCATTTGAAGTGGGAAATCTTAAATATTTAAAACAACAGCTCGACCAACATAAAAGCATTAAACATGCACAACTCATTCAACTCTATGATGAGCCAACCGCAAGTCCTGCAGATTATGTGGTGCAAAATATTAAAACAACTTATGCCGATATGGCGACTGCTCAAGGCCTAAATGATGTTGCCGCTTATGCAAATGGCGTGGGTCCATGGAAAGTTTACATTTTTAAAGATAACGATATGAAAGAGACCACGACTTTTGTTGCTGACGCACATAAAGTTAATTTGAAAGTTCACCCTTATACTTTCCGCCCAGAAAATTATTATATGCCCGATACGTTAAAGTGTACGGATAAAGAAAATGTTTCTGAACGCTGCCCAGATGGTGCAATTAAAGAAATGCAGTTATATTTTAAAGCAGGAGTAGATGGTATTTTTGCTGATGATCCAGCAATTGCCCGCCAAGCAGTCCAAAATTATTTAGGTCAAAGCAAATAAGTTTTATCATTGATGGGGAGAACCACATGGTGCTCCCCTACACTGTCATTTAATTTGTTAACTGTTTTTTTCGAACTTGTTGCCATTGCCACCAACCATAAGTTGCCAAACCAACAAAAGCTGCATAAAGTCCTGCCGTCAATAATAACTCTTTATAGAGAAACATTCCCACATAAACAATATCGATGATGATCCAAAGTAACCAAGTAGCAATATGCTTTTGGCTGGTCCAATAGGTTGCAAGTAAACTAAAGGCTGCAAGTTGAGAATCCAGCATAGGGAGTGAAGCATCCGTAAAATACTTCAAAGCCATACCAAAAATTAAACCGCCAATTGCAGCTAAACATATTTGGGCCAATGCGCTCGTTCGATTGATCGGCTCGATCCGAATCTCATGATCTTGACGTTGCCCCTTTAACCAACAATAAAAACCATAGAAATTAAACACGATAAAGAAAAACTGTAAGATGGTTTCACCATACAATTTATAGGTGAAAAAAAGGTAAGCATATAATGAACAAGCCAAAATGTTAAACCACCAGCACCACATATTCCGTTGTATGGTTAATGTTACCCCTATCACACTCATGATGACGGCAATAATTTCTAATGCAGACAAAAGACAACTTCTTTGAATATTCGATCGTGACATTATGAAAAAATCCTGGATTTAAGCAACAGCTAAATCTCAAAATGCCATGCTAATTGTATATCTAATCTCTTGTTTCCCCTGAATGACTTATTAACGTTTTTATATTTAAGCTATGGTGAGCAATAACGTTTTATGAAAGCAAATTTAATTTTTAAAATGACTATTTCTTCACCAATAGTTATGTTATAAAAATACACAACTATTTTTTATGATCTATCAATGTTCACACTACAAGTTTCCTCAATTCGCATAAATCACATCGTTGATTGCACTCACGTCAGTGCCGCATGGCGACGTGTCTGCATTTTATTGCGAGGAGACTTTATCCATCGATTTCATCTCATGAATATCTATAAATAAAACATCATATGAAATGACAAGGTCACCTCAAGCGTGGCCTTTTTTGTTGCCTAAAAATCAAGATGACGTCGTCATCACTGGAGTTTACCCATGTCTCAGCTACATGAAAAAAGTTTACTGTCCACCACACAGATACAGCCGGCTGTTGTGTCCACACACCCTCGCCTCGCAACAGTCGGTCAATTTATTGCAGTGACTCTGATTTGGTCATTTACCCCTTTAGCGGCGGTATGGACAGTCAATGAGCTGCATTGGGCGTGGGGCTTATTTCTACGATTTAGTCTCGCCATTCCTTTAGTTTACATCTGTTTGCTTTATTTCAAACTAAAACTGATATGGAATGCAAAAGCACTGCTCAGCTATGCTGCTGGTGCAATTGGATTATTCGGGTCTATGGCGTTTTGCTATCTGGGCGCAACACGCGTACCTTCAAGTATGATTTCAATTATCTATGCAACAGCCCCATTATGGTCAGGATTAATCGCGGTATTTATTTTAAAACAAGAACGTTTTTTAATCCTGCAATGGGTTGGTCTGCTGTTAGCCATCTTTGGTCTCGTACTGACACTCGGTCTGGCAACAGAAGAGATTCAACTGGATATGCTTGGTGTTGCTTACCAAATTATTGCTGTTTTGCTGTATGTACTGTCCATGTTTGCAGTAAACAAAATTAAAGCCGAGATACATCCAATCGTACAAACAGCTGGATCGACTTTAGTGTCATGGTTAGGTTATCTCGTTCTTATCGCTTTTTTTTATAGTGAAGTGCCGACACAGTTGCCGAACTTACAAACATCGTTAGCTTTAATATATAGTGCTTTGTTTTCCTCTGTTCTTGCGATGATGTTTTATTTTCATTTGATACAGAAACTCAAACCCACAACGGTAATGCTCACCACAATTTTGACCCCAGCCTTGGCAACACTCTGGGGAATAACGCTAAATCACGAACCTTTTAGCTCACACTTATTTATGGGGTTAGTCTGCTTAGCTATCGGTTTACTCATGTATGTCTATCCAAAACAATGGTCTAGATAAGATATAAAAACTGCTGAGTCGGATAAATGATCAGAACATTTGTATTATATTATGCATAGACTCACGGAAAGGAACTGAAATGATGCTTAAACAGATCAGTTCCTTTTGATTTATAGCGTGACTTCCCAAAGATTTATTCAAGGATGAAAAATCGATGCGTACTTACGTTTTGTGGTTTATTTTAAGTTTTGCTTTGGTTTTACAAGGCTGTGCTTACCATACCCATCAATCTACCCTACACCCACAAAAAACAATCGTTTTAAAACAGCGATATTATCAAGCTAAAACGATCACTGCCGATGGCACCGTGCTGACATTTACGGTATACCAACCTAAATTAGAGACCAATCAAACAGCACCATTACTGTTGCATACCCATGGTTTCGGTTTATCACGCATGAAACGTCCCGAACTGAGCTTGTACGGTTTTTTATTACCTACAGGACAAGTCGCAAAATCTGCATGGAAACAAGGTTATTGGGTGATTAGCTACGACCAACGTGGACATGGTAACAGCCAAGGCAAAATTCGTCTGACTGATCCTGAAAAAGAAGCTCAAGATATCATTACCATCATGGACTGGGCAGAAAAGAATTTACCTCAGTTAGCAATCAATCAAAACGGCGTGCGTACGGGCATGATCGGTGAATCCTATGCTGGTGGCGTACAATATCTAGCCTCAGCCTTGGATCCGCGCTTGCAAGCGATTGTACCGATTACCACCTGGTACGACATTGTAAACAGTCTGGCTCCCAATGGCGTCCCTAAAAGTAACTGGATCAGTTTTCTAAACTTAATTGGGGATTGGTGGAATTGGAATAAATTTGATCCAGAACTCAAACAGGCCTATAGATCTACTCAACAAGGACAACTAGATCCTTCTTCTTACCACTTCTTACAACGACATCAGGCAAAATGGTTTTGCGAACACAATCAAAAACCACAGGCCAATGCATTGATTATTCAAGGTTTTAGAGATGTATTATTTCCATTTAATGAAGGTGTAAAAGCAGCAAAATGTATTAAAAATGCGCAAAAAGATGTGCATCTGATCGGTGTTGAAGGTGGGCATTTACAACCTTTTGCGCAAAGTTCACCGTCAGGTCAAACACCGTTTTGGTACATTGGCAAAACAGTACAATGTAGCAATAAGCAGAAATATAATTTACAAGACACGATCCTTGCTTGGTTGAATCATCAGCTCAAAGATCGAAGTGAAAAACCAAATCTCGATGAACTGTGTGTGGATAACAGTCCAGTCCGTTCTTTGCAAGACCTCATGGCAAATACAGCATATATAATCACGCCAACAAAAATTACGGCGACAAAAACCCAAGCCGTTTTTGTACCTATTCATGTTGCTGAACATACACGGCATATTACTGGTAGCCCATTATTAAAATTGAAAGTTGAAACTGAGCAAACGACATCACCTACTCTATTCATATCTCTAGCCATCAAGTCTAAACAAACAGGTGAATATCAAATCGTAAATGAACAAACCACACCATTTAACCTTGATAAAAAGCATCAATATGACCAAATCGTATTAGGCTCAGTTCAACACGGAGTAACTCAAGATATTGAACTATCAAGCATCAATACAAGATTAGAGGTCGGAGACACTTTTGGATTATTCATAAATACTGAAAGTATCTATTATAAAAGAATTAAACAGCCAAGAATTGAAGCGGGGATTTCAGGAGAAATCATTTTACCGAAGCTTTGGTCGATAGAAAATTCAGTACAATAATGACTTAGCCAAGTCGTCGAGAGTGATATATCACCACTCTCGATTTGCAATTAATTCTTCCATTTCAATTTCTAAATGCCCAACATCTTGCACTACCATCATCATAGCTTCAGCAATATAATCCGCTGCCGTATCATCCAAACTCGAGTCTAGATCTTCAAATTGCGGCTTCATTTCATTAATTTCAATCATGGTTTGATGAGCAAAACGATAGATTTCAGACTCAGATAAATCTGTGCGCCCCACTTTTTTTGCAAACTGTTGAATATGTTGTTTGACTTCTGCAACCAAAATATCGGGATAATATGCGTCGTCAAACATCGGGAGAAGTAAATTTTCAAACATAAAAAATCATATGCCAATAAAACGCCTTGCTTATAACATACTCCGGCATAAATCACGATATTTAGGCATAAAAAAAAGCGGTCTTTCCGACCGCCCACTGTAAAAAGTTAATCTTTGTTTGCACTTAAACTCTTTGCAATTTTAGCAAGTTCAATAAACTCTTCTCTCATCTGATAAGGATCTGGTTTTGACGATTGCTGCGCCAACTGAATAATTTGATCCCACCCCATTGAGCCATTATATTGTCCACCTTTTAATTGCTGAGCATAAGCCGCTACAGCCACGGCAAAACGAGTATCTCCATGCGCTTGAGCAAGTGTTTTACTCCCTACTTTTATTGGCTGATTCAACAAAATACTCTTCTCTTGATTCGGCAACTTATAACGTAGATTCACAAAGGCATATTCGGATTTTTTCGTACTGTCTATTTTAACTGAGGTTTGATAACGTGAATCGTTGAGCCAACCTTGTTGACCAACAGGAATAATTTCATATAGTGCAGTGACATTATGTCCAGCCCCAATATCTCCAGCATCAACCTGATCGTTGTTAAAATCTTCTTGCTTCAACATACGATTTTCATAACCTACTAAACGATATTCTTTTACGGTCGCAGGGTTAAACTCCACTTGAATTTTGACATCTTGTGCAACAGTGGCAAGCGTAGAAGAAAGTTGCCGTTGTACCACTTTCTTTGCTTCATTTTTATTATCAATATAGCTGTAGTTCCCATCTCCAGCATCGGCTAGTTGTTCCATGAGCTGTTCATTATAATTGCCCGTGCCAAAACCCAATGTCGTTAGAGAAATTCCACTTTTACGTTTTTCAGCCACCATCCCTTTTAAGGTACTGAAATCAGTAATACCAACATTAAAATCACCATCTGTCGCCAATAAAATTCGATTAATTCCATTTTTGACAAAAGCTTTTTCAGCTTGTTTATATGCCAATTGAATTGCTTGTTCACCAGCTGTTGCTCCGCGAGCACGTAAACCATTAATCACAGCCAAGATCTTTTCTTTTTGTTCGCCAGACGTCGGTTCAAGCACCAACTTTTCACCACTCGCATAGGTAATGATCGTGACTTTATCTTGTGCTCTTAATTGTTCAGTCAATATTCGCAAAGTTTGTTTCACTAAAGGTAATTTATCAGCAGCACTCATACTGCCAGAAACATCCACCAAAAAAACCAAATTCGCAGGTGGTAATTGTTGAAGTGCAAGATCTTTTGCTTGAATACCAATTCGAATCAGTTTTGCATTTTCTTTCCAAGGGGAATCAACTGTCTCACTGGTAACAGAAAATGGATGTACACCATTTGGCTGTGGATATTGATAATCAAAATAATTAATCATCTCTTCAATTCGCACTGCATCAACAGGTGGTAATCGACCATCGTTTAAGAATCGACGCGTATTGGTGTAACTTCCCGTATCCACATCTATACTAAATGTTGAAACTGCCTGATCTGTAACACGATGAACTGGATTAACCTCATTTTTTTGATACTTTTCAGTATCTTGTTCTAGACGTGGTCTTTCCATTGTAGGCATCACAGCATTATAAGCTGCTTGATGTGCAATATGACTCCGCGCAGCAATAGGTGCTGGCATAATGACATCGCTTGTTTGAATGCTATGCTGTTGAACAGGATAACTACATCCTATCACTACAAAACTGAGTACACTCAAGGTCAATATTTTTGCTGAATGCCGCATTTAGTCATATTCCTAATTTTATTGTGTTTCCAAACATACGGTATAATTCAAATTATTTTATGTAGAAAATAAAAAGACACCATATTCAAATTGATCTTCAATATTTTTTTTAACTTAATCATTCAATCGCATAATTAATAGTCACCACAACACGAGCAATTTTGTTAATTGTCGTTTTATCATAAGCCCCACCATAATCACTATCACTATCTGAGCCACTCTCTGGCAGAATATAGAAAGCACCCTGACTGGCTGAACGCATAGCGCCTACTTTAACGCTACCAACCTTTGCAAACTCATTCGCACGTAGATAGGCATTTTGGGTTGCATTGGCAATTAGCGACATTTTTATTTCTTCTAAATTGGAGACCAAATAGTCTGGTCGCTGCTGAATGCTAATTCCCTTTTCATCGAGTAAATAGGTATCTTTGGCAGCATTCTCAATCTTTGCAATATCTTGACTATTCAAGACTATTGTTTGCATTGCAATATAGCCTTTAAATTCCCGTTTGCTTCTGCCATCACCAAATTCAACATCTTCATAATAAGATTGAGAGCTTTTATTGCCTAACTGCAAATCTTCCTTTTTAAATCCACGATCAACAAAAAACTTTTGCACAGCTTTCATCTGCTCATCAAGTAATTGATAAGCTTCCGCAACCGTATTTGAGGTGTTATTTGTTTGTAAATGAATTTCCCAACGTGCTGAATCTGCCTGAATTGGTTTTTCAGCTAATCCTTTGACTGTAATTGAATTTTTTGTGCTATTAAACTGTTTGAGTGAATATCCCATTACCGCAGCTGAAATGACAAACCCTAAACTCAGAATGAATGCAAAAACCCATAATCTTTTATATGTTATTGTTTTATTTTCCATTTTTATTTCACTCAACCCAGTTATAGTTTTGTTATATTTAATCTAACCCAGCAAGTCAATAGCATGGCCAATGCGATTAACTTGCCTATACGATTTAAGATCTGTTGAAACTTCAACCACGCCCCGAATTTTTTTGCATCATTTTCCATACATTGATCGCATCATGGGTCGCTTTCACATCATGTACCCGAACAATGCTTGCCCCCTGCTGAATACTCAACATATGTCCCATCACGCTTCCTACCGCACGTTCTGGTGCAGGTACACCATTTAACGCCTCACCAATAAAACGTTTACGAGATAGCCCAGATAAGATGGGATAGCCCATCTGATTTAGCTTCCAAAACTCATTCAACAGTTGAAAGTTCTGTTGGGCATTTTTAGCAAAACCAAAACCTGGATCAATAATAATATTTTCTTTTCTTATTCCAACTGCTAAGGCTTGATCAAGTCGTTGTTGTAACTCAAGCATCACATCTTCAGTTACATCATGATATTGATCTAATTGGTTCATATTGGTTGGTTCACCGCGCATATGCATCAATATCACAGGAATATTAAGCTCACTTGCAGTTTCCAATGCATGAGGACGTGTTAAAGCACGCACATCATTCCAGATATGAGCACCAGCTTGTATAGCGGCTCGTATCACCTCTGGCTGACTGGTATCAATCGACATCACCACGTCATATCGAGATAGCGCCTCAACAACAGGTATTACACGGCGAATTTCCTCTTCGACTGCAACAGGGGATGCATTTGGACGTGTTGACTCTCCTCCAATATCGATGATACTTGCACCATCTTCCATCATTTGTATAGCACGTTGAATCGCTTGGTCTTTTTGATAATGCAATCCACCATCACTAAATGAATCAGGTGTAACATTCAAAATACCCATAATCTGTGGCTGGGATAAATCTAAAGTAAAACGTCCACAGCTTAATTGAGATTGTGGTAATGGCATTAACTGCATCAAAACTCTCCACATTTTAATCAGACTATCTTACCAAGACAGCCACCTACTCAAAGTTGATTTATTTTCAGCTTCATCGAAAAGTTAAACAAAAAAAGAGCGACCGAAGTCGCTCTTATATTGGATCGCTACATTAGCTCATCGCTGGCAATGGTGGTGGTGTAGATGGACCATCTTTCGGTGGTTCAAAATCAGCCACAGGATTCTCAGCAACATAGACTTTTGGTGGTTGTGGTTCACGACCTTCCATGATGTCACGGATTTGGTCACGATCAATGGTTTCCCATTCCATCAACGCTTTTACCATCGCATGTGCAATTTCTTGGTTGTTTTCTAAGATATCACGTGCAACTTTGTATTGCTGATCAAGAATACGACGAACTTCTTCATCCACTTTCTGTTGAGTTGCTTCAGAAATAGTACGACTACCAACGTTACCAAAGAAGCCATTGTGATTCTCATCTTCATAAACCATGACACCAAGCGCATCAGACATACCGTACTTAGTGACCATTGCACGTGCCATTTTTGTCGCACGCTCAAAGTCATTTGATGCACCAGTTGACATTTGATTAATGAAGATTTCTTCAGCAATACGCCCACCAAACAAGATAGATAGTTCATTTAACATCTTGTCTTTATAGTGACTGGTTTGATCCTGTTCAGGAAGCTGCCAAGTGACACCCAATGCCCAACCACGTGGCATAATCGTTACTTTATGCACAGGATCAGTACCCGGTAAGATCTCAGCAACAATCGCATGACCTGCTTCATGGTACGCTGTTGCACGGCGTTCTTCTTCACGAATCACCATTGATTTACGCTCAGGTCCCATGTAGATCTTGTCTTTTGCATCTTCAAAATCATGCATATCCACCGTGTTTTTATTACGGCGAGCAGCAAATAATGCAGCTTCATTGACGAGGTTTGCCAATTGTGCACCAGAAAAACCAGGTGTACCACGTGCAAGGATCTTAACATCCACACCAGTAACAGATGGTAACTTCTTCAAATGTACATTGAGGATTTGCTCACGACCACGAATATCAGGTAAACCAACCATCACTTGACGGTCAAAACGTCCAGGACGAAGTAATGCTTTATCTAATACGTCAACACGGTTGGTTGCTGCAATCACAATAACGCCTTCATTGCCTTCAAAACCATCCATTTCAACAAGCATTTGGTTTAAGGTTTGCTCACGTTCATCATGACCACCACCGGTACCTGAACCACGATGACGACCAACAGCATCAATCTCATCGATGAAGATAATACACGGTGCATTACGTTTAGCTTGTTCAAACATATCACGAACACGCGAAGCACCCACACCGACAAACATTTCTACGAAGTCAGAACCAGAAATACTAAAGAAAGGAACTTTGGCTTCACCTGCGATTGCTTTTGCTAATAAAGTCTTACCTGTACCAGGAGGACCTACCATCAATACACCACGTGGAATAGTTGCTCCAAGGCGCTTGAATTTGGCAGGATCTTTTAAGAAGTCAACGATCTCAACCACTTCTTGTTTAGCTTCATCACAACCAGCAACATCGGTAAAGGTCACTTTGATTTGGTCTTCAGACAGCATTTTTGCTTTTGATTTACCAAAACTCATTGGACCATTTTTTCCACCGGCTCCCCCACCCATGTTGCGCATAAAGAACATGAACAACAAAATAATTAATAAAATAGGGAAACTTGCAATGAGAAGTTGCATCAAAATGCCTTGGCGTTGTGGTGCAATACCTTCAACTACGACATTGTGCTTGTTCAAGCTTGGTAGCAACTGAGTGTCTTCTACTTGTGGACGAACAGTCTCAAATGAAGAGTTATCTGTTTTCTCACCACTGATATTTAAACCATCAATCGTAACTTGTTTAATTTGTCCAGCATTCACCGCTGCAACGAAATCGGAATATTTCATCGCCGCAGGTTTATTTCGGTCACTGACGTTGCTAAAAATCAAAATCAGAACACCGAGTATGACGAGCCACAATACGGCATTCTTGAAGTAATCGCTCAAGGCTTTATTCCCATATCAATCTAATTTGATCATACCTAATCTTGGCTGACCTTCACAAAAACAGCAATGGATTTGCGTTACAAAAAACTTAAAAGGTACAAAATGCACAATTTTTAGCAACTTGGCAAGTATACTTTTTATCGCAACGCTTTCTTGCGACCTTGACCAATCAAAAAAACCTCTTTTGATCGAGCACGGGATGCCGCAGGTTTTGCTGTCTTTAATACATCAAAACTATCGACCACTTGCTTTCTAAACTCATCAAAACCAGAACCTTGGAACACCTTAACTACAAACTGTCCATTCGGTCCAAGTACTTTTTGAGCAAAGTCCAAAGCCAATTCACACAAATAAATTTGACGTGGTTGATCAACAGCCCTATTACCTGATGTATTGGGGGCCATATCCGAAATTACAACGTCTACTTGACGTCCATTTAAAATATTTAACAATTTTTCGAAAACTTCTTCCTCACGGAAATCACCCTGTAAAAAAGTGACATCTGGAAGTGCATCCATTTCTAAAATATCGGATGCAATTACGAGACCATTCGAGCCGACCAGTTTACCTGCGATTTGAGACCAACTTCCAGGAGCTGCACCTAAATCCACAACCGTCATACCAGGTTTAATCATTTTATATTTTTCTTGGATTTCAAGCAGTTTATAAGCTGCACGTGCACGATAACCCTCCTTCTGTGCTTTTTTTACAAAAGGATCATCTAAGTGCTCTCTCATCCATGCACGACTGCTTTTCGACAATTTTTGATTGGTAATGCGTGTCGCCATAACTCACTAAATTTCAAAAAACTTCTGATTGGTCATTGTACGTGAAAATTATGTTGATTACAGTATTACTCCACTTCGTTCATACGATCTTTTACAGATTTTTTTGATTATCGTGATTGAAGAAATCAACGCAGATTTCCTCAAGTTAAAAGCTTTATAAACAAAATAGCCTTGGTCTTTTTATCCAAATAAAGCATCAATTAAAATTCCGCAAGCGCAACCAAGTTTTGCTATACTAGGTCGTTTTTCGAATCAGGTATTTTTAATGGCGGCTTTATCTATCCATGAACGTAAACGTTTACGTCAAATTGGTCATGCACTAAACCCTGTAGTTATGATTGGCGGTCAAGGTCTTACAGAAAGTGTTATTGAGGAAGCTCAACGTGCGCTGAATGACCATGAGCTGATTAAAGTTAAAATTGCTGGCGAAGATCGTGATGCCCGTGCCGCAGTGATTGATGCGATTGTTGAAGCAACAGGTGCTGAAGCTGTACAAAAAATCGGTAAAATTGTTTTGCTTTATAAAAAAGCAGCAAAACAAAACCAACACCTTTCAAACTTAGTCCGTTTTGCTCATTTAAGTAATAAGTAATCACTATGGCAAGTTATGAACTGTCTGCTTTTGATCGCTTTAGTGCCATTACGGTGGTTGGAGCGATTGAGCAACAAACGCCAGCAACCTTGAATGTTGGCTTTTGGGTTCGTGACCCAAATCAATTTTTAATTTACCCAGATCAAGTTACTGCGCACCCACGCCATGACTTCCTATGGGAAAACACATGTTTTGAAATTTTTATAGGTGTGAAAGATGAGGATTTCTATAGAGAAATTAATCTTTCCCCTTCTCAAGCTTGGCAAGCTTATCAATTTGAAGAATATCGTTTTCCAGAAGATATGCCGCCTATCGCTGCCAAGGATATTGAGCTAAACCATTTACAGCGCACACATTATGGTTTGAATGTCAGTCTTGATCTCTCCCAGTTTATGCGACAGCATCAACTCAAATGGTCTGACCTTTATCTCGGTCTAACTGCTGTACTCAACACCACACAAGGTATGCATTATTTTGCCATGCAACACAGTAGTCCTCAGGCCGACTTTCATAACAAACGCGACTGGTTACATCAATTTTGACATAAAAAAAGCGAGAAATTTCTTTCTCGCTTTTTCAATCTAACAACTACAATTAGCTTGCACGAACTTTGTTCCAAGCTTCAACGGCTTGCTCTTTAGTGCGCTTCAAGCTCCCCACTAAAGTTTCTTTGTGCTTTACTGAAATCTGGCTAATGTCATCTTTCAATTCTTTACTGACTTTCGTTAAATCTTCAATTAAAGCATTTAACTCAGTCTTAAGTGCATTTTTCAATTCAAGTAAGTTACCTTGAGATGAATTAAGTTGTGTTTTAATTACCTCAATACGTTCAAGAAGATCTTGTTTGATTTGCGCAAGTTGATTTTGAATATTTTGATTCAATTCTTTTGCTTCAGTCTCAATCTTTTCTTGAGTCTCAGCAATCACTTCTTTCACTTGCTCTTGAGTTTCTGCAATCACTTCTTTTGCTTGCTCTTGAGTTTCTGCAATCACTTCTTTTGCTTTCGCAGTTTTAACAGCAACAGCCTCTTTCACTTCAGCTGTTTTCTCTGTCACAGTTTCTTTTGCTTTCGCAGTTTTTGCCGTAACAGTTTCTTTAACATCTTCAACAGTAGACGCAGTTTGATTTTCAGCCATTTTAATTCCCCTCTATATTGATTGTTGATTTTTTGGCTAAATATAAGATAAATCGCTTTGCCGAAGAACCATTAAAAAATTGTTAGACAATTTGCATAATATCTCATCAAGCTGTCATGAAATTGATATATTTAGCAATAGACCATATTTGATTTATCACTATCTATCAAACTGCATATTTATGTATTTAATAATTAAAACACATAGACTTCTAACTCACTCATGCGTATAATGCTCTGTTAAGTTATAAGCGAGCAGACCAAAAGGAGGGCATGTTTTTTTAGAAACAGCCTGCCTTTTTTTATGTCTACTCGCTTTTTTACAGCCCTATTTTTTGTGGTTTTAGTTCAGGAGCTTTGGTTTGAGCACCCCCGCCATTTTAGCCCTCGCAGATGGAACGATCTTTAAAGGAACGTCCATTGGCGCACCGGGTAGTACGACTGGTGAAGTCGTTTTTAACACTGCCATGACTGGTTATCAAGAAATTTTGACTGATCCAAGTTACGCGCAACAACTTGTGACGCTGACTTATCCTCATATTGGAAATACTGGCTGTAATAGTGAAGACGTTGAATCAGGTCGCATTCATAAAGTTTGGGCGAATGGTTTAATTATTCGTGATCTTCCTTTATTACATAGCAACTTCCGTTCTGAACAATCCTTAAGTGAATATTTACAAGCACAAAATGTTGTAGCTATTGCTGATATCGATACGCGAAAACTCACTCGTATTTTACGTGATAAAGGTGCACAAAATGGTTGTATCCTTGCGGGTGAAAACATTACTGAAGAAGAAGCTATCGCTAAAGCTCGCGCGTTTGGCGGTTTAAATGGCTTAGACCTTGCGAAAGAGTGCTGTGACCCAACAGGTTTTGAATGGACTGAAGGTTCTTGGACTTTAGGTCAAGGTTTTACTCAACCAGAACTAAAATATCATGTCGTTGCATACGACTATGGTGTCAAAACCAACATCTTACGTATGCTTGCAGACCGTGGTTGTAAATTGACTGTCGTTCCTGCACAAACACCTGTTGAAAAAGTACTTGCGTTAAATCCAGATGGTGTATTCCTATCAAACGGTCCTGGTGATCCAGCGGCTTGTGACTACGCAATTGAAGCAGTTAAAACGATTGTTGATACAACCACATTACCTGTATTTGGTATTTGTTTAGGTCACCAAATTTTAGCACTTGCTTCTGGTGCAAAGACCATGAAAATGAATCATGGTCACCACGGTGCAAACCATCCTGTACAAAATCTTGAAAATGGTACAGTGATGATCACGTCTCAAAACCATGGCTTCGCAGTTGATGAAAACACCTTACCTTCAAACTTAAAAGTAACACATCGTTCGTTGTTTGATGGTACAAACCAAGGTATTCATCGCACTGATAAACCTGCATTCAGCTTCCAAGGACACCCTGAAGCGAGCCCAGGTCCACATGATTGCGCTCCATTGTTCGATCATTTCATCGAACTTATTGAAGCAGCTAAGAAGTAATTAAGGAGCGAATAATGCCTAAACGTACGGATATTAAAAGCATCTTAATTATTGGTGCTGGTCCTATTGTCATTGGTCAGGCGTGTGAGTTTGACTATTCAGGTGCGCAAGCATGTAAAGCACTTCGTGAAGAAGGTTATCGCGTTATTTTGGTGAACTCTAACCCAGCAACCATTATGACTGACCCTTCAATGGCAGATGCAACTTATATTGAACCAATTACTTGGCAAACGGTTGCACAAATCATTGAAAAAGAACGCCCAGATGCGGTCCTCCCAACGATGGGCGGTCAAACAGCCCTCAACTGTGCACTCGCACTAGATGAACACGGTGTTCTTGCAAAATACAATGTTGAGTTAATCGGTGCGACCAAAGAAGCGATTGAAAAAGCTGAAGACCGTAAACTCTTTGACCAAGCAATGCGTAAAATTGGTCTAGAATGTCCTAAAGCTGCTATTGCTGAAACCATGGAAGAGGCTTTAGAAATTCAATCTCGCTTCGGCTTCCCTGTCATTATTCGTCCATCATTCACGATGGGTGGTTCTGGTGGTGGTATCGCCTATAACCGAGAAGAATTCCTTGAAATCTGTGAACGTGGTTTCGACCTCTCTCCTACTCACCAATTATTGATCGATGAATCTTTGATTGGTTGGAAAGAATACGAAATGGAAGTTGTTCGTGACAAAAACGACAATTGTATTATCGTATGTGCGATTGAAAACTTCGATCCAATGGGTGTTCACACAGGTGACTCTATCACTGTTGCGCCAGCTCAAACATTGACTGACAAAGAATACCAAATCATGCGTAATGCATCGATTGCAGTTCTTCGTGAAATTGGTGTAGAAACAGGTGGTTCGAACGTTCAATTCGGTATTAATCCGAAAGACGGTCGCATGGTGGTAATTGAGATGAACCCTCGTGTATCTCGTTCATCTGCACTTGCTTCTAAAGCAACAGGTTTCCCAATCGCTAAAATCGCAGCAAAACTTGCTGTTGGTTACACCCTTGATGAATTGAAAAATGACATCACTGGTGGTGTGACTCCTGCTAGCTTCGAACCATCGATTGACTATGTCGTTACCAAGATTCCACGTTTTAACTTCGAGAAATTCCCACAAGCAGAGCCTGTTCTTACCACTCAAATGAAATCTGTGGGTGAAGTAATGGCGATTGGCCGTAACTTCCAAGAATCTGTACAAAAGGCACTTCGTGGTCTTGAAGTTGGCGTATGTGGCTTTGATGAAAAAGTTGAAGCGGGTACAGTTAATGCCAAAGACATTATCTTAAAAGAGCTGAAAGTTCCTGGTCCAGAACGTATCTGGTATGTTGCTGATGCATTCCGCCATGGCTTCTCTTTAGATGATGTATTTGAAGCGACTAAAATTGACCGTTGGTTCCTGATCCAAATCGAAGACATCATCAAAACTGAAGCTCAAGTAAAAACTTTAGGTTTTGGTGATTTGAATGCTGACAATATTCGTTCATTCAAGCGTAAAGGTTTATCAGACCTTCGTATCGCCAACTTGATGGGTATTTCTCAAAAACAATTCCGTAAACAACGTTGGAACTTGGGTGTTTATCCAGTTTACAAACGTGTTGATACCTGTGCTGCAGAATTCGAATCTGGCACAGCATACATGTATTCAACTTACGACGAAGAGTGTGAAGCAAACCCATCAAATCGTGACAAAATCATGGTGATTGGTGGTGGTCCAAACCGTATCGGTCAAGGTATTGAATTTGACTACTGCTGTGTACACGCTGCATTAGCTATGCGTGAAGACGGTTACGAAACAATCATGGTGAACTGTAACCCTGAAACTGTTTCTACTGACTATGACACATCAGATCGTTTGTACTTCGAACCTGTTACATTAGAAGATGTACTTGAAATCGTTCGTACCGAAAAACCTAAAGGCGTAATCGTTCAATATGGTGGTCAAACTCCACTTAAATTAGCTCGTGCTTTAGAAGAAGCTGGTACACCAATCATTGGTACATCTCCAGATGCAATTGACCGTGCAGAAGACCGTGAACGTTTCCAACAAATGATTCAACGTTTACAACTTCGTCAACCAAACAACAGCATTGTAAAATCTGCTGAAGAAGGTATTTCGGAAGCTGCAAAAGTGGGTTATCCACTGGTTGTACGTCCATCTTATGTATTAGGTGGCCGTGCAATGGAAATTGTATACAACGAGGAAGAACTGAAACGTTACCTTCGTGAAGCTGTACAGGCATCAAATGAAGCCCCTGTCCTACTAGACCACTTCCTTGATGATGCAACAGAAGTTGACGTTGACTGTGTGTCTGATGGTAAAGATGTCGTAATCGGCGGTATCATGCAGCATATTGAACAAGCAGGTATTCACTCTGGAGACTCAGCTTGCTCAATCCCTCCTTATTCTTTATCAAAAGAAATTCAGGATGAAATGCGCCGTCAAACAGTTGCGATGGCAAAAGAGCTTGGTGTCGTTGGTTTAATGAACGTTCAATTTGCTGTTAAAGGCGATGATGTTTACGTTCTTGAAGTAAACCCTCGTGCATCACGTACTGTACCTTTCGTATCGAAATGTATTGGCGACTCTTTAGCAAAAGTGGCTGCACGCTGTATGGCAGGTCAATCACTTGAATCTCAAGGGTTTACTAAAGAGATTATCCCAACACGCTTTGCGGTAAAAGAAGCAGTATTCCCATTTGCCAAATTCCCTGGCGTAGATCCAATGCTTGGACCTGAAATGAAATCTACAGGTGAAGTGATGGGTGTTGGTCAAACTTTTGGTGAAGCATTCTACAAGGCGGTTCTTGGTTCTAACGAACGTTTACCAGGCTTACCAACTGAAGGCGAAGTCAAACATGCATTCTTATCTGTTCGTGAATCCGATAAGAAATACATTGCAGATATCGCAAAACAATTGATTGACTATGGTTTCAAACTTGTTGCAACCAATGGTACATATCAAGTGCTTAAAGATGCAGGTTTAGAGTGTGAATCTGTAAATAAAGTAACCGAAGGTCGCCCACACATTGTTGACCGCTTGAAAAATGGTGAAATTCATCTTATTGTCAACACCACTGAAGGCAAACAAGCTCAATATGATTCAGCAATGATTCGTCGTGCAGCCCTCCAAGGCAAAGTGTATTACACCACGACCATCAATGGCGCTGAAGCCGTATGTCAAGCATTTGCTGTGAAATTGCCAATGGATGTATACCGCTTGCAAGATTTACAAACTGTAGGTTAATTCTCTACCGATAAAGTCCCGTCACCTTATCGGTGGCGGGCTTTTTCTTTTTTTAAACTGTATTTTCCCAACCAATTTAGAGGGGACCAGAATGCAACGTTATCCTATGACTCCCGAAGGCAAGGTTGCCTTAGAGAAAGAATTACAACAGTTAAAAACAGTTGATCGCCCACGTATTACGCAGGCTATTGCTGAGGCACGTGAGCATGGTGACCTCAAAGAGAATGCTGAATACCATGCAGCACGCGAACAACAAGGTTTCTGCGAAGGCCGTATTCAAGATATCGAAGGTAAGCTAGGAGCTTGCCAAGTGATCGATGTTAAAGATCTTGAGCAAAATGGTCGTGTTGTATTTGGTGTCACGGTGACAATTGAAAATCTAGATACAGAAGAACGTAAGACCTATAAAATCGTTGGTGATGACGAAGCAGATTTTAAAATCAACAAAATCTCAGTGAACTCACCAATCGCACGTGGTCTTCTAGGTAAAAGTGAAGGCGACGAAGCAAAAATCCAAACACCGCAAGGTGAGGTTGAATATGAAATCGTGAGCGTGGAATATCTCTAATCTAGCGATAGGTTCATTCACAAAAGAACTCTTCATTGGTTGAAGAGTTCTTTTGTTTCAGGCATCTTGTTTATAAATAGAATAAAAATGAGAGATAGCAATGCAAGATCGGCTGATAAGTGCATTGATCTACACCTTTGCAGGAATTATTCTTGGTATTGGTGTTGCCATCACATGGGCATTTCATGTTAATCCCGCTACTAATTCTATACTTATTATTGTAAATACAGCCTTGCTCTGTGCTGTTCTCGGTTTTGTATTTCCCAATCAAATTCAACGTCTGTTTAGTTGGCTATGGAAATTTTTCTCCAATTAGCATTCTCTCCTACTTTAAAAGCTATAATGATCCAAGCTTTCATTTAATATTTTATCTCAGTCATGGATCCATTAATCAACTCTCCTGTTAAACACTGGTGTGAGTTCGAATTTATTTCTAAAACGGTGAAAAATCCAAATATCCATATCAAAGGTAACTACTCCTATTATTCTGCTTTTTGGGATCAAGGTTTTGAACGATGTGTGGTGCGTTATCTTCATGATAAAGCTTCAACAACAGAGAAACCTATTGATCAACTTTATATCGGTAATTTTGTCTGCTTTGGTGCTGAATGCGTGATCATGATGGGTGGTAATCAACTACACCGTACTGATTGGATATCAACTTTTCCCTTTGATACTCGCAGCTTTCTCCCTGCAGGAGATACAATCATTGGAGATGGTTGTTGGATCGGCAGTCGAGCCATGATTATGCAAGGGGTTACACTCGGTGAAGGTGCAGTCGTCGCAACAGGTGCAGTAGTCACTCAAAATGTCCCTCCCTACACGATTGTTGGCGGTGTTCCAGCCAAAGTAATCAAATCTCGTTTTCCTGAAGCTGATATTAAAAAATTACTTTCACTTAAACTCTATGAATTGGATGAAAAACAAATTTTAAAAATTCGAGAACAGTTGCAAACAAATGACATTGATTCACTATTAAATTTTTTTGAAAAAAATTTATCTTAACGAATGTAAGTCACTGATAAACAAAATTCTATTTTTGAAGAAAATTCATTTATTTTTAAACATAAATATTATTTTGTATAAACCTTAAAAAACGACTATCCCTATAAATTTACTAGGTTTTATTTAATAAAAAATAAGTTTAATATGGAAGTAGGATAATATTTTAAACAAAATTTTTATAAGCTAATTCAATAGAACATCGTAAAAACAAGGAGTAACAAACATGACCTATCAAAATATCTTAGTCGCAATCGACGACTCAGAAACAGCGGACAAAGTTATCCGTGAAGCAGCTCAGTTAGCAAAAGCATTAGACAGTCAAATAACTGTGGTGGGCGTAGTCACTTTAGACCCTTATCTCGCAGATACCTACCTGCGCTTTGGACAAAGTAATGAGCTCATTGATCGCGTTAAAGGCTATGTACAGGACAATTTAGACAAAGCAGAACAAAAGTTTGAGAGTTTAGGCTTGAGTGTTGCATCTCAAACACTTGAGGGTCTTTCAGTACACCAAGAAATCATTAAAGCTGCTCAAAATCTTGGTAGTGATTTAATTATTATGGGTTCACATGGACGCACAGGATTTAAACAATTTGTTTTAGGAAGTGTTGCTCAGAAAGTTTTGGCAGAAAGCCAACTTCCTGTACTCATTGTTCGTTGATAAATTCTAACTCTGCCACAAAAAGAAGCATGGGAGTTTTAACTACCATGCTTTTTTACTAGCAAAAGTTTAATTCATATGAATCGGCTTAGCCTTATTCAGAATATCATTTGGCACTTCGGTAGTCGAAACAATCGTTAAAGACTGAGTATCGACGGTCTCTCCTTTATTGAGTGCATCCAACACAATACTCGTATCTTTTGTACTTAAGCTATACATTGCCCCTGTTGCTGGATCAACGATCAACAATCCGATTAAACCACCAAGCAAAATATTACCTACATACCACCCATTTACGTGAGCAGAAACATTAATCGTTTTTTTCTCATAACCTTCTTTTTCAAACACTACGGTATAACGCTCAGGAACAAAGAATCCTGCGCTACGTTTTAAATTTACAGTAACAGGCGCCTGCCCCACATGGACCTTTTTTCCTGCTTTATTAAAGATAGTAATATCACTTAATTCTAGTGTACTTGCAAAAGTCATCGTTTGAGTACGACCAGACATGATACTTGCGCATCCAGATAAACTAAGAACAGCAACCCCAAAAATCAAAGAAATTTTTTCCATTTAGATACTAAAATATATACGTAACATTATGTATATTTATTGCACCCAAAACGTTAAGCACATACAATCTATTCATTATTTATCTGTATGATTTTTATCAAATATTCCAACCAAAAACTCTAAAATCTATTTTTCCGTTTATAAAATAAACGCCTTCAGCTTCTAACAAACATTGCTGAACATTTTCTCCCTTGTTGTTTATTTTATTAATACTGATCTGCCCTCGTGAGTTGATGACACGATGCCAAGGTACTTTACTTTCTCGGTCTAAATGCTTTAAAACAAATCCCACTAAACGTGCATGTTTTGGTAATCCCGCTAATTTTGCAACCTGACCATAACTGGCTACTTTTCCATAAGGAATCAGATTAACAACCTCAAGGATTTGACGATGTAACTCATGCTCATTCAACGTGAAAAAACCTCAAAAGATTGTTATTATGATCCTAAAATCACACAAAATTCCAGAATACGAGAAATGGATTCTACGAGACATAACGATGGCATATAAAAAAATTACAACCTTAGCTCTAATCAGCTTAGTCTGTGTGGCATGCAGTACTAAAGAAAAAAACTATATCACATTAGAAAAATACCCGATCCAATTGCACAAAGAAGAAGAAAAAAAATTACCAATTGTTTATGTCAGTTTTGTCTATACAACCAATACTCCCCAAGCTAAAGTCTTTGATAATCAAAATCAAATGATTAAGGAAATTAATATCTTAAATCAGTACTTTGTTGATGAGAATAACCAAAAAATTTTCAGGTTTAAGCCATATCGTTATTATTCTTATGAGAACTTTAGCAAGCGTAAGTGTGATTTAGCTTATCAACTTAACCAACCTCGGAAAATAATCACCGAAAATATTCCTGATGCTGTAAAACGTTGCTTCCCAGAGCGTAGGTCTAAAGAGGTTTTCTTTATCATATACGACTCATATAGTGATAGATTAAAATTCAGAGATGTCACAAGTTGGGGATTTCGTAACACAGGTCAACCTTTTATTTTAATCGACTGGAAAAGATTAAATTATAATATTCAAGCAGCTACACCACATGAAATGGGACATGCTTTTGGCTTAAAGCATGTCTGCGCACCAGGTGCAAAATTAAAAGACTCAACAAATATCATGACCAGCGCTGATTGTAAGCTCGGCAGTGGTGGCCAACGTAATATCGGATTTAATCGTGAACAACTCTCCACAATAATGGATTATTATCATCGAGCTAAATAATTGTATACAAAATACAAATTTCATATCAACTTCGCTATTTTATTTATATAATGTAACAATGATATATTTATCTTAATATTATGGTGATGCTAGTTTAGCTTTAATTAAAGGAACGTAATACATAATTGTATTAACCTGACTATCGTTGAATCCAATATCGCGCTTCCCTCCTGAGCCATCACATCCTCCAGCAGAGGCCATAATATTCGTTGATGTAGAAAGTGTTGCACCCGATACACAAACATGCGTCAACCCAAAAGCATGTCCCATCTCATGTTCTTCTGGAGATTGAATTTGATGATTTAATCTTTGCCAATCAAGTGCAATAAAAGGCCTATTGAAATTTCTATAACCAAAACTATCTTTGTCATTATAACCAGCAGCAGCCGTATAACTATCATACACATAAAAATTAAGTGCTTTCTTATCTTTAACTAAAGGATCGTTACACTCATTAAAACGACTAACCCAGTTAATTTCATTTTTATACATTGTATCTCCTAATTCAATAAAAGAACATGTAGAGTTTTTAATCTCATTATAAAATGAAACACTCTTGAACCTAAATTTAATAATTGGTGACCTATCCTCTTTTACGAAGTAAGTGTTAAGAATATTAACCTCCTCTTTCATTTGATTTAAAGTGGCTATCATTTGTGCAGATGGGTTAGATGTTAATACAGCAAAATGAATATCGAATGTTTCATAAGCTGGGTCAGCATAAGTACTTGATGTAGTCATCGCACAAATTACTAGAGTTGAGAATATCAATTTTGTTTTCATAATTATTTCCTTGCTATTTTTTGACTTAGAACAAAAAAATCTACCCAAGAAACTGTATACTATTTAAATAAAATTATAGCGTAAAATTTCATCTTAAAATTTGTAAAAATCTACTTAAAATGGTTTTATTTAAAAATTATGCCAATATATAAACCAAACATTTAATTAAATAAGTCCAGTTAAGTCATTAATTAACTCTGTAGCCTGAGCATTAAAAAAGTGGCAAGATTTTTTAGAAAAATCAATATATAACTTTGCATAATTAATGTCTGATGGAGCTAAATCATCCATATAATCAAACTCTTTTTTTACTTCGCTCACTGTTTTCTCAAACGAAAATACTTCTCCTTTAGGATAATAATATGAATAGTAATATGTCCCATTGTATCTAGCTGCTCCTGAATTATTATGTTCTTCAACATATCCTTCTGTATCTTTAAAAAGTATTTCCCTTTTAGATTCTGCTTTATACCTTTCCCACAATGCTTGAATACTCACTTGGTCATAAGGTGCAAATGCAGGTTCTGGATAATGTATTAAATCTAAAGTATCTTGATCTTGAGAGACAGTGTTAATCTGAATACATTTTGACCCACTTGGAAAAGTCGAAGAAGATAATTTTTTATAAAGTCTTGTGGCTGCAACGCCATAAATTGGATCGAAATAAGGTATACCATTAAATTTTATTGCAGTCTGAGGATCCATTGTATAAAAAACTTTTTGCCCACTGATATCTAAAACTTTATAATTTGTAGTCTGAGAAAAAGTACCAGCTCCACTCACTAAAGTTGGTGATAATACCCATTTATTTTGATCAATTAAAGTCAATTTTCCTAAATGTCGACCATACTGTTGGTGTATAGCATCACTTTGGAAGATTCCATTAGCAGTAACATAACTTTTAAATTGGATTTTATGATGAAAATGCATATCAAAAAATTCAGACTTTTCATATAAATCGTCACCATAAAATGTTAATGTTATTCTAGAAGATGAAACTATAGCAGAACCATCATCTGCCCCCTCACCCAAAATATCATCTGAGATTGGTGGTAAATATGGTTCCCTTTCTACTAAATTAAACTTAGTCCACTGCTCAAATATTATAGGTTTACTATTATCTGTCATGATTAATGATTCAGCACTATCATTACAAGCACTCAATAACAACCCTACAAAAAATATACACTTTTTTTTATTAGCAATCATTTTTTTACCTTTCTCTATATTTAATTATTATTTAATAGAAACTTTAATCAAACCTCTCAACATCACAGAATTAAAGTTATTCTGTCACTTTATTCTATTAAATAAAAATACGTAACTATATATGTAAAATCCAATTAATTTTAAGTTGGCCTCCAGTTATTTTGGATAGTAATTGCACAAACTTATCTGCATAGGCTTATACAGAAATATAATTCTTAGATGAAAACTCAGTACTGAAAATATATCATATTACGAATTTCCCTTATTAAAGTCGAGTTTAAATTAGAGTATTTATAATCATCTAATTTTAATAATTTTTTTAAACACTAAGCTATGCAGGATTTTTTAGTGTATAAGGTTCTGCTTTAAAAATCCACAATAAATTGATTAAAATTTTAGAAAGAAATCATCAGTTAGTAGAATAATTGGGTACTATCGAAAATAAGGACTAAAGTCGTGGTTTTGATATGGTAGCTCAACTGATAGCTCTGGTCCTTTTCAAGTCAATTTCTTATCTTCATCTCAGATTTTATAAGATAAAACTCATATCAACTTCGCTATTTGTACTTCAGATAATGATAAGGTTAGCTTAATATTACGGTAATGCTAATTTAGCTTTAATTAAAGGAACGTAATACATAATTGTATTTACTTGTTCGTTATTAAAACCGATGTCTCTTTTTCCTGTAGAGCCACCTTGACAAGAAGAAGACATAATATTTGTTGAAGATGTGGGACTAGCACCTAATGCACAAAAGTGACTTAACCCAAAAGCATGCCCCATTTCATGTTCTTCTGGAGCCTGAATATTATGATTCAATCTTTGCCAATCTAAGACTATAAAAGGACGGTTTGAATTCCTCTTACCAAAACCATCTTTATGATTATAACCATAACTTTCATTATAACTATCAAAGACATAAAAATTTAAAGCATTTTTGTTTTTTACAAAAGGATCATTACAACTATTAAAATGTGTAGCCCAATCTGTATCATTTTGATTCATTGTATCTCCCAACCCAATGAATGAACATGTAGAGTTTTTAATATCATTATAAAACGATGCACTTTTAAATTTAAACTTAATAATTGGTGATCGATCTTCTTTAACAAAATAAGTATTTAAAATATTAACTTCCTCTTGAAATTGACTTAAGGTAGCTACTAAGTGAGCAGAAGGGTTGGATGTTAATACCGCAAAATGGATATCGAAAGTCTCATAAGATGTATCCGCCATAACAGATGATGAGCCAGATAGCATCAAAAACATTTTAAATATAGTGCAGGATATTTTTTTCATAATAATTTACCTTTTATTTTAATAAATTTCAGATCAATAGATGCACATTAAGCATACATACAAATAAAAATAAAATCCACACCCAAAATAAAACAATGAATTTATTAATTTTTTATCAAAATCTATTTTACATAGTACCTAAAATTTAAAAGTTCCTCGTGACTTTTTATGATAAATTTAGCATATTCTTTGTCCAATGTATGGAACATACTCTAACATAAATTCTCAAATCTACGGCTTTACTTAACGAGATACTTTAATGACTAATGATCAATATTTTTTCTTTTTCCCCAAAATAGATGAAAAAAAGAATGGACTTATATTCGCACTTTTAAAACGAGCAAAAATTCTGCATGAACAGCTAAATATTCAACCTATTATTGTCACAACAGATTATGACAGAAACCTTGCCCAAAATTATTGGCAATTGATATCTAACAATATTATTCCAATAGAAACTAAGTACCTGAATCTATATGGATATTTTCAAGGCACTTCATTGAGACTTGCTCATCCACGGATCACAAAAACAAATAAAGAGAAATTCAACCGGAATATAAAACTGAGTCAACATCCTGAATCATTTGATCGGCGCTTTCATGATCAACAAAATAAAAATATAATTTATGAAGTTTATCGAGATGATCAGCCCGTTTTACGTCATATAAATACATTCCAAAATGGGATCAAAAATGGGCGGCTTATTTATGATACATACGGTTACTTGAGCTGCATACAAGTCATTTCCCCAACAACACAACTCATAAGCACAGAAATATACTACCATGTTTCTGGTCACCCTGTGATCATTAAAAACTATCAAACTAATAGTGAAGGCAAAAGCATTGTTTCTAATATATTCTTGATAAACGACCAGGGTGTTATTGATGAAATATTTGATAGTGAAGAGCAACTTATTCAATATTGGTTTTTAAAAATTCATCAGCAATATGCTGACCGTCTTATTTATATTTTTATCGATCGGGCGATACACTCCTTTGCTTTACTTCGTAAAATCAAACAAAAAAATATGCGCTTAATAGGAACTATTCATGCTTCTCATCTGAATGGTTCCGACATTTTAAAATCAAGTATTAATCGACATTATCGTGGATATTTCAATCATCACCATGATCTAGATGCACTTGTTGTATTAACAAAAAAGCAAAAAGAACATATTGCTCAAAGATTCGATATTGAGAATAAACTCTTTGTTATTCCACATATTTATGAAAAAAATATCGAACTAACGCAGTTTCATGAACGAGATCCATTATTCTGCCTTACAGTTGCACGGTATGATAAAGCAAAGAATTTAGATAGTCTGATTCGTATTTTTAAAAAAGTGGTTGAACAACTTCCAAATGCATATCTACATATTTATGGCTTTGGCTCTGAAAAGGATTTTTTACAAAATGAAATCAAAAAGTATGATCTTGAAGATCATATCAAACTTATGGGCTACACTGAAAATACGGATCAACTCTATAAAAAAGCAAGTTTATTTTTATTTTCAAGCCGCTCTGAGGGCTTTGGGATGGCTATTCTAGAAGCTTTATGTCATGGCTGTCCAAGTATCAGTTATAACATAAATTATGGGCCATCAGATATGATCAAGCATGAAGAAAATGGCTATTTAATTCCATTTGAAAATGAGACATTATTTTCTGAAAAAGTGATATTATTATTAAGAGATCATAAAAAAAGACAAGCATTTAGCAAAGCAGCCTATGCATCTACGCAATTATCTGATCATAAGCTCTTTGCTGATAAGTGGAAGACACTATTTCAAGAGATAAGATAATGAGTAAATTAAAAATTTATATTCCTATTTTATGCTTTATGAATACAGCTTGTATTACTAATACACCGGAAATTTGTCCGAAAAGCACCCCTGAAGTCCTTGAACACTTAAATCAAGTCTACTATGGAAAAAACAATATTCGTATTTTCTATACAACTCAAGGTGAAAATGCAATTAGCGATAAAGCTGATCATAATCACAATAATATACCCGACTACATTGAAAATATTGCAATTCAAATAAATACTGTAATGCAAGCATGGGATGCTCTTGGTTATCAAAATCCATTGCAAAGTCCACGTTACAAATCTGCAAAATATATAGACATCCATATACAAAAACTTAGTGGCCTTGGAATAGCATATAGCAAAGCTCATTTACATACCAACAACCCACTGAAAAAAAATGAATGTGCATTAATTATAAGCTTAAGCAATAACATTCCCAATTTTACGACCCGATCCTCTGTAGCTGCACATGAGCTTTTCCATCTTTATATTTATGGCTATACCATGTTCAAACCTAAGTGGCTAAATGAGGGACTTGCAGCATGGTCTGAAGGAATTATAACTAAAGGGCAAACAGGTGCTTATGGAACGATTTCTCTACCTAAAACAAAAGAAAAATTTGAACAAACATTTATACAAAGTAGCTATCAGGCTTCTAAAGTATGGAGCTCAATTACCCTCTTAGTAGATCAATCAAATGAAAAGCTTCCTCTCCCAAAAGGCTTATTACAAACAAAATATATTGATGGCAAACCAGTATTTCAGGATCACTATCTAAAAGGAACAGTTTTTATACATGAATTTCTAAAAGATTTAGGTCAAGAAGATAAACGCCTTTCTCAGCAAAACAATTGGGAGCCATATAATTGGAAAGATAGTACACAAAAGTCTCATATTTATAATAAAAATATTCTTTCTGTGCTACATAGGAAGTTAGAGAAAAACCCCAAAGAATATAATAAAAAAAATTCTTTTAAAAAAATATTAAAGCAAGAAATTAATTAAAAATTTTCAATAAACATTATTATAATACCTCCTATATCTTTTGGGTAGAAAATTATTAACTTTTACCTTTTTATTGTTTTCGCAAACCCACTCATAATATAAAATTTGTTTTTCAGCAACTGGATAAGCCATAAAACCTACCCCAGGTCCTGCATTTATTTCAAATATTTTTATTTCTCCATTCTGATTTACACCAATATCCACACCAATAGCATCTATGGGCCAATCATAAAGATCCGTCATAAAAGAGGAGATATGATGAAAAATTTTATCAACTTTTAATAAAATATCTTTATCTTTTCCTGGATAAAATTGTTGTAAAAAAAGCTCTTCTCTTGTAGAAATTAATGCTCCTTGTAATCCATTAGCTATATCTTGATTATTATCTAAATTCACATATGGGAAAAATTTTATTCTTTCCCACTTTCCATCTCCTCCTAATACCATATGTAACCGAAAGACAGATGCTAAACCATTATTAGTTTGACTAAAAAAAAAGGGACTTACTAAAAAATATTGATTAAAAGTCTTTTCATGAAAAACTTTTTCCAAATCCTTTTCATTTAAACTAAGATTTACCCCTAATTCTTTAAATATAAATAAATCACCATTTTTCTTTATTGTAAAAATACCAATTGCTTGCTTACTTGATAGAGGTTTCACTATAACATAATCATATTTATTAATATAAAAAATTAAATCACTAAAGTCACGACAATATTTTGAATCCAGAACATACTCTCTCATTAACTCATGATCCTTCATCCTTTTATAAATATCTAATTTAGTTTCAATATGATGTGTCGTAAAATAAATTTCTCTTGCTAATCTAACGTATGTCGGTATATCATACTCACTAACTGAAAGCCTATTCTGTATTATATCAGGAAATGAAAAATGATCATCAACTACTCTTCCTTTTTCAATTGTCTTACCAAAAATTTTTCTTTCTGAAAAATTTACATCTCTTGCAGAAAAAACAAATGCCTTATGCCCACGGTTTTGAGCGACCATAATAAATATTGTTTCAACATCAGTTAATTTATTATTTGGTTTTAGAATACCAATTAACATTTTATGTACCTACTTTAATTTTAAAAAAATTCCCAAGACAGTCTTTTTCAAAATTAATATCTTTTCCTTCTTCAAAGAAATTCTTCAATTCAACAAACTCGTCCTCAAAAACATACCGAGGTTTCCAAAAGTTTTTTAAATTATTTATAAAAATAGGATATAATTTCATCGTTAGATCTTTTATATCTAATTTAATAAGTAACCCGTAGGGTAGCACATTTTTTTCATTATACTCTCCATCACTATTAAAAACACAATTCCCTATACCATATAGAATATGCTTATTATGATAGACCTCAATATTCTGTATACAATGAGAACCATGTCCAACTATTACATCAGCACCAGATTTTATCAACCTTCTAGCCAAATATTTTTGATATTTATGTACTGGTTCAAAATCCCTCCCCCAATGACAGAAACAAAAAACTATAGCATTCGGATTCTTCTTTTTATATAAATTTATTTGATGAAATAGCACACCACTCAATAAATTTACACCAGCTCTATTACTTAAAGAATAAAACCCATATTTAGTATAATGGTGATTTCGCCAATAACCATTAAATATTGCTATTTTTTTATCATTATAATTAATTTCTATAATTTTATTTGCCTCTTTTTGATTCTCACCCGCCCCCATCACATAAAACCCATTTTCTTTAAAAATATTCAACGTATTAGTAAGACTATTTTCACCAAAATCTAAAGTATGATTATTAGCTAAACAAATACAGTCAAAACCCACACTTTTTAGCTCTTTTATTGTTTCCATAGGTTCTGCAAAAAGTAAGTATCCCTTTTGCTTAATAAATGGCGAGTATTGGCTAGTATTGAAACTTGCCTCAAAATTTACAATATTAAATTCATCTTTTCCAAAAAAATTATTAATATCTGAAAATGAGTGACAATATCCATATTTCATCAAACCATCTTCTTCCCCCTTAATTCTTCTTTTCTCTGTATAACGCTCACCAAAATATGTATCACCAGCAAAATTAATAACTGGATTTTCAACATATATTTCCTGAATATTTAAATCTGATATTTCATTTTCAAATAAATAAGGAATTAAACTATCATATTCTCTATCTTCAAATTGACCTCCAACAACCATGTATTTCACTCTCCCATTTAGAAAATATCTAATCAAGAATACTCTTTCTTCTAAAACAGACAAATGAACTATATAATCAATAAGACTATTATCTCTTAAATCAGTAAATGGCTCCAAAATTAAACCATTAACTTCATTACTTAAAGGTCGAAATAATGAAAAATATTTACTTGGTAAGGTACTATAAAATTCAATAATACTTTGAATTGTTTTTTTGCTCATATTTTTAAGTAATATATTAGACAGCACCTCTTTATCTACATAGCTATTCAAAAAATATAAATATTGTGATAGATAAAACCCACTCCCTCTTATACCACATTTAAAATCAATACAGTGCTCAAAAATTATTTGTGTTGTATAATTTTTTCTTCCTTTTATAAGTTCAGATACTTCATCTTCAAATATATTGCTAATTTCATAACAATACTTATTTTTCAACCTATCATCTGCATTATATTTAGAAGTAATATTGAGGTCGGAATCTAATTTTATATAAAACATGTTGCCGCCATTTTAAACTTAAAAATATTTTACATAAGCTACATATCCAGATAAGTTATGCTCTTGGTCATCTATACGTGTTCTAAAACGGTCATGACGTACATAAAAAGCATTTAAGATTTTATCTGGTCTTGCCATATACATTGCAACTTCAGGATAGAAGAAACCACTTCTTTGAAATTCACTTCTGATTTCGATCAATTCTTTTAGCTTATCAAATTCAGCTTTGGCATAAAGCTCATCATAACCTTGTTCTTTTAATCGATTTACCATTTTATATGCGGACATTAACATTTCTAGAAATGTTGCATACGCTGTTTTTCTATTTTTAATAAAATTCATATGTTTTAAATAATTGTTTAAACCAAATTGAAAATATTTCTCTTCAGGACAAATTTTCGTGAGTTCGTTCGTACAATAACTTAACCAATGATCATGATATTTTTCGTATTTCTTCTCAATAAAATGCTCAAACATACGTTTTACGGTTGAAAGAAGTCGTTCATCATAATTGATTTGATAAAGTCTCAACAATGCTAATGCGGCTTCTCCATCATAGTACACGATGCGGAATTTTTCTTTCACATCTAAACTTGGATAATGCAAGACATGAGTTGTTTCACCCTTCTCATCAACCATTTCCATAATCCCGTTTGCAATCGCTTCAGCATATTTTAAATAGCGGTCATCTTGGGTAAGTTCTTGATATTTTGTAAGCATGAGAATAGCAGCAGCGTTTGATCCCAGCTTAATTTCTGGATCTTTTTCTCCATCTATCATAAATGCAATATTATTTTGTTTTTCTTTATAAAAAGTATCAATAGCATACTGAATTGCAGTATAAACTTTTGGCCAATAGGCTTGTTTTTCTTTAACTTCAAAACTTTCGATTAATGCATATACCGATGTACAATGGCGAACCGTATTGTAGCTTTTTAGCTCACGATCAAAGGCAGGAAAATAACCGTAAATAAACCGGCCATTTTCTTGAATTTGCTGCTCCAAGAATTCTGCATTTTTTTCAATCAAATGTTCTAAATGTTCTTTTTTATCTTTTAGAAGTTCTCTAACACCATTTTGGCAACCACCACTTTGTAATGCAATAAATTGATTATTTTCATATATTGCACCATATGTTTCAAAAGTCCATACGAGTTGAAGTTGGTCTAAAATTATTTTCTTTTGAATATTAGGATATTTCTTCTTAATCGCATTATTTAAATTTTGCTCATCGAAAAAGTTAGGTTGGTCATATCTCAGACCTCTTATTATTGCTCGTCCATAAATTTCTTGTTCAAGAAATGCAATATTAAAGTTTTCATCTAAACTAATGCCTTTCCGATAATGATTATTATGTTCTTGATTGATTACTTGATAAACAACACTTGGCCATGCCTGTTGTTCAATTTGGTAAGCAATATCTACTTTTATAAAGTTAAGCAGAGTTTTATTTTTTTCAAAGATTTTATCGACAAAGTTAAATAATCTTTTCTTCACTAAGTGTACATTTTGATCAGCATTATTCCAAACACTGCATCTTTGATCTTTTCCACCGTAGGATAGAAAAATACAAAAAACATTTTCATTTATTTTTTTATCTTCAATTTCTTTGTCTATCCAGCACTCTAATTTCTTTTTAAAGTCTAATAATTCATTGTAAGTTTGAACGCCCATATCTTCCACTTTATTGATTATAAACATTTATCCTGCCACAAAATATAGCATATAACTTTTATTTGAATATGTGTATTTACTTATTTAATAAAAAAAGAGAGCTCTAAAGCTCTCTTTTTTTCTCAACCTAGATTAGAACAAGAGTTGGTTGTTTTGTAATAACTCTTCTAGAGACGTATCTACATTTTTCAATGTAAGAAGTTCTGTAGAGCTATGTACTCCAGCACCACCATCACGATCTATGCTAATGATTGTATCTGTACCATCAAAGCTTACATTTACATAAGCGCTGAGGGAAGCTGCGCTACCATCTCCAGTGTAACCAATTAATAGATCACTAATATCGATCTTATCAGCTTCACTATCAGTGGCAGTATCTCCAACATGGAAGTTGAACCATGTGTCATGACCATTTCCACCAGTGCCATTTGTAGCATTTAACAGATCAAAGATTAATGTATCTGAACCACCATTTGCAGTATTGATCGTATCATTACCTGCTCCAGCATGGATCAGATCATCACCAGCACTATCGGTAATGATGTCATTGCCAGCACTACCTTGGATTGTGTAACCAACATTGATATTCAATGTTGCTGTTACAGTTTCACCATTCAAGTGAGTCAATGTATAACTGAAGCTTTCACTACCACCACCAGTACTAGAAGATGGTGTATAGCTATAATCTCCATTTGCACTAATCACGAGGCTACCATGTAGACCTTGGATAATTGTGCCGTAAGAAACATCAATTACATCACCATTTGCATCTGTTACTTGTAGTTTCGTGAACGTAGAACCAGTTGAATCATTTCCGAAAATATTACCTTCCGCTTCAATAGTGTTCGATACTACATATTGATCGAGATAAGTAACATTAACGTCTGTATTGACACCAACCAATGCAGCCAATCCACCTAATAATGGTTGTTGCAATGTTGTCTGTACACGATACGTTCCAGCAGCTAGATCTAAAGTTGATAGATCGAGTGATGCCAATGTTCCAAGCAACGAGATTAAGCCAGAGAAACTATCATTTGCGACTGTTGTCCAAGTACCATTTGGATTTTGGATTTGCAAATTCAAGTTAATCGTAGCACTTCCAGCTGTAGCCAGAGAGTTCACTGTAATCAATCCAGAGGCATCCATATTAGAATCTAATGTGAATGTGCCTGAAGTGTAGGTCTGTGTAGTACCTAAGAGACCAACGAGTGAAGAAGATGCATTAAAGTAATTATCATCTACTTCATTCACCATCACGAGTGATGATGTATCAAGATCATCTGTTGCAACAAATGTAAATGTTGCAGGTTGTGATGGATCTGCTGGGTTCCAAGTCATATCCACAGCACTACTATCGATATGGAAGTACAAGGTACCAGTCGCTGCATTTGCTCCACCGATAGGATCAGATAAGGTGTAAGTGAATTGATCCACTTGACCTAAGCCTTCACTATCATTGAATGGTGTATAGGTATAGCTACCATTCGGCTGAATCACCAAGGTACCATATGTACCTTCTATGGTTGTTCCGCCTGCAGTAACTGCCACGCCATTCACACTGCTTACTGTGGTAAACGGTGTTGCTACATCTGCATTACCATCGATACCTACATCAGTGATGACATTACCTGACGCTGCAACAACTTCATAACCACCAATTTGTGATAGGTCATAAACATCCATTGTTGCAGATAAGGTACCCAATAAGCCAACACCAAGTAATCCATCAAAGGCCATGAAGGCACGGTATTGACCAGCTTCCAATCCATCAACAGTGACTGTTGTACCACCGAACAATGACAAGCTTAACAGATCAGCTTCACCTGGACCTGTAATCGAAGTCCACTGTCCTGTTGCTTCATCAAACTTCTGAATGCACAGTACGTAGTCTGCTAATGCATCACCACTAATCAATGCACTGTAGTTGAATGTCATATCACCTGAATGACCTTCATCAATGTTGAAGCTAATACCTGCTGAACCTACTTGTAAATCTAGACCTGCTAGAGAAGTAAGTAATAAGTAAGTATGGCTTCCTGCATCAACATCATCGCCAACAAGCAACGCTTGTGGGTTGATCTCTGCAACATTAAGGTCATCACTCGCAACAATGTCTACAGTTGCAGGTTGTGATGGATCTGCTGGGTTCCAAGTCATATCCACAGCACTACTATCGATATGGAAGTACAAGGTACCAGTCGCTGCATTTGCTCCACCGATAGGATCAGACAAGGTGTAAGTGAATTGATCCACTTGACCTAAGCCTTCACTATCATTGAATGGTGTATAGGTATAGCTACCATTCGGCTGAATCACCAAGGTACCATATGTACCTTCTATGGTTGTTCCGCCTGCAGTAACTGCCACGCCATTCACACTGCTTACTGTAGTAAACGGTGTTGCTACATCCGTATTGCCATCGATACCTACATCAGTGATGACATTACCTGACGCTGCAACAACTTCATAACCACCAATTTGTGATAGGTCATAAACATCCATTGTTGCAGACAAGGTACCTAATAAGCCAGCACCAAGTAATCCATCAAAGGTCATGAAGGCACGGTATTGACCAGCTTCCAATCCATCAACAGTGACTGTTGTACCACCGAACAATGACAAGCTTAACAGATCAGCTTCACCTGGACCTGTAATCGAAGTCCACTGTCCTGTTGCTTCATCAAACTTCTGAATGCACAGTACGTAGTCTGCTAATGCATCACCACTAATCAATGCACTGTAGTTGAATGTCATATCACCTGAATGACCTTCATCAATGTTGAAGCTAATACCTGCTGAACCTACTTGTAAATCTAGACCTGCTAGAGAAGTAAGTAATAAGTAAGTATGGCTTCCTGCATCAACATCATCGCCAACAAGCAACGCTTGTGGGTTGATCTCTGCAACATTAAGGTCATCACTCGCAACAATGTCTACAGTTGCAGGTTGTGATGGATCTGCTGGGTTCCAGATCATATCTACATCGTAACTATCTATATGTAGATACAAGGTTGCACTAGCAGTATGCCCTGTTACTGGATCAAGTAAGGTATAAGCGAATTGATCCACTTGACCTAAACCTGCATCACCATCAAATGGTGTATAGGTATAGCTACCATCTGGATGGATCACCAAGGTACCATATGTACCTTCTATGGTTGTTCCACCTTCAACAACTTCAACACCATTCACAACACTAACAACAGTTGTATCAGTGATAATGTCTGTTTCGCCATTGATACCTTCATCAGTAATTACATTACCTTCAGCAGCGACGACTTCATAGCCTCCAATTTGTGAAGGGTCATAAAGATCCATGCTTCCAGATAACGTACCTAGCAATCCAACGCCAAGTAATCCATCAAAGGCCATGAAGGCACGGTATTGACCAGCTTCCAATCCATCAACAGTGACTGTTGTACCGCCGAACAATGACAAGCTTAATAGATCAGCTTCACCTGGACCTGTAACTGCAGTCCATTGTCCTGTCGCTTCATCAAACTTCTGAAGAACAAGTACATAATCAGCTAATGCATCTGCACTGATCAATGCACTGTAGTTGAATGTCATATCACCTGTATGACCTTCATCTATATTGAAGCCAATACCTGCTGATCCAAGTTGTAGATTTAGACCTGCTAAGGAAGCAAGTGCTAAATAAGTATGACTACCAACAGAAATATCATCACCTACTTGTAAAGGCAGAGCATTTACAAAGGCATCATCAACATTATCAAATGCGACAATTGGAATTGATGTATCGATATTCAGATTTGCTTGAGCTGTACCAACATTACCCGCTGGATCAGTTGCCGTTACAGTAATGGTGTAATCACCATCTGTTAACTCTGGCAATTCGCCTGCTGGTAAGGTCCATGTGCCATCTCCATTGTTGATCGCAACATAGTCAACACCATCTACAGTAACAACCACTTCTGCTTCTGGATCATCAATCGTACCGGTTAACTCTGGTGATGGAAGTGTGCTTAACACATCATCTAGACCAACCACTGGTGCTGTTGTATCGATTCCGAAGCTACCTTCTACTGTCGATGTATTACCTGCTGGGTCTGTTGCTGTCACAGTAACGGTGTAATCACCATCTGCTAACTCTGGCAATTCGCCTGCTGGTAAGGTCCATGTGCCATCTCCATTGTTGATCGCAACATAGTCAACACCATCTACAGTAACAACCACTTCTGCTTCTGGATCATCAATCGTACCGGTTAACTCTGGTGATGGAAGTGTGCTTAACACATCATCTAGACCAACCACTGGTGCTGTTGTATCGATTCCGAAGCTACCTTCTACTGTCGATGTATTACCTGCTGGGTCTGTTGCTGTCACAGTAACGGTGTAATCACCATCTGCTAACTCTGGCAATTCGCCTGCTGGTAAGGTCCATGTGCCATCTCCATTGTTGATCGCAACATAGTCAACACCATCTACAGTAACAACCACTTCTGCTTCTGGATCATCAATCGTACCGGTTAACTCTGGTGATGGAAGTGTGCTTAACACATCATCTAGACCAACTACTGGTGCTGTTGTATCGATTCCGAAGCTACCTTCTACTGTCGATGTATTACCTGCTGGGTCTGTTGCTGTCACAGTAACGGTGTAATCACCATCTGCTAACTCTGGCAATTCGCCTGCTGGTAAGGTCCATGTGCCATCTCCATTGTTGATCGCAACATAGTCAACACCATCTACAGTAACAACCACTTCTGCTTCTGGATCATCAATCGTACCGGTTAACTCTGGTGATGGAAGTGTGCTTAACACATCATCTAGACCAACCACTGGTGCTGTTGTATCGATTGTTAAACCTGCTTCGATTGTAGTCGTGTTACCCGCTGGATCAGTTGCCGTTACAGTAATGGTGTAATCACCATCTGTTAACTCTGGCAATTCGCCTGCTGGTAAGGTCCATGTGCCATCTCCATTGTTGATCGCAACATAGTCAACACCATCTACAGTAACAACCACTTCTGCTTCTGGATCATCAATCGTACCGGTTAACTCTGGTGATGGAAGTGTGCTTAACACATCATCTAGACCAACTACTGGTGCTGTTGTATCGATTCCGAAGCTACCTTCTACTGTCGATGTATTACCTGCTGGGTCTGTTGCTGTCACAGTAACGGTGTAATCACCATCTGCTAACTCTGGCAATTCGCCTGCTGGTAAGGTCCATGTGCCATCTCCATTGTTGATCGCAACATAGTCAACACCATCTACAGTAACAACCACTTCTGCTTCTGGATCATCAATCGTACCGGTTAACTCTGGTGATGGAAGTGTGCTTAACACATCATCTAGACCAACCACTGGTGCTGTTGTATCGATTCCGAAGCTACCTTCTACTGTCGATGTATTACCTGCTGGGTCTGTTGCTGTCACAGTAACGGTGTAATCACCATCTGCCAACTCTGGCAATTCGCCTGCTGGTAAGGTCCATGTGCCATCTCCATTGTTGATCGCAACATAGTCAACACCATCTACAGTAACAACCACTTCTGCTTCTGGATCATCAATCGTACCGGTTAACTCTGGTGATGGAAGTGTGCTTAACACATCATCTAGACCAACCACTGGTGCTGTTGTATCGATTCCGAAGCTACCTTCTACTGTCGATGTATTACCTGCTGGGTCTGTTGCTGTCACAGTAACGGTGTAATCACCATCTGTTAACTCTGGCAATTCGCCTGCTGGTAAGGTCCATGTGCCATCTCCATTGTTGATCGCAACATAGTCAACACCATCTACAGTAACAACCACTTCTGCTTCTGGATCATCAATCGTACCGGTTAACTCTGGTGATGGAAGTGTGCTTAACACATCATCTAGACCAACTACTGGTGCTGTTGTATCGATTCCGAAGCTACCTTCTACTGTCGATGTATTACCTGCTGGGTCTGTTGCTGTCACAGTAACGGTGTAATCACCATCTGCTAACTCTGGCAATTCGCCTGCTGGTAAGGTCCATGTGCCATCTCCATTGTTGATCGCAACATAGTCAACACCATCTACAGTAACAACCACTTCTGCTTCTGGATCATCAATCGTACCGGTTAACTCTGGTGATGGAAGTGTGCTTAACACATCATCTAAACCAACCACTGGTGCTGTTGTATCGATTCCGAAGCTACCTTCTACTGTCGATGTATTACCTGCTGGGTCTGTTGCTGTCACAGTAACGGTGTAATCACCATCTGCTAACTCTGGCAATTCGCCTGCTGGTAAGGTCCATGTGCCATCTCCATTGTTGATCGCAACATAGTCAACACCATCTACAGTAACAACCACTTCTGCTTCTGGATCATCAATCGTACCGGTTAACTCTGGTGATGGAAGTGTGCTTAACACATCATCTAGACCAACCACTGGTGCTGTTGTATCGATTCCGAAGCTACCTTCTACTGTCGATGTATTACCTGCTGGGTCTGTTGCTGTCACAGTAACGGTGTAATCACCATCTGCTAACTCTGGCAATTCGCCTGCTGGTAAGGTCCATGTGCCATCTCCATTGTTGATCGCAACATAGTCAACACCATCTACAGTAACAACCACTTCTGCTTCTGGATCATCAATCGTACCGGTTAACTCTGGTGATGGAAGTGTGCTTAACACATCATCTAGACCAACTACTGGTGCTGTTGTATCGATTCCGAAGCTACCTTCTACTGTCGATGTATTACCTGCTGGGTCTGTTGCTGTCACAGTAACGGTGTAATCACCATCTGCCAACTCTGGCAATTCGCCTGCTGGTAAGGTCCATGTGCCATCTCCATTGTTGATCGCAACATAGTCAACACCATCTACAGTAACAACCACTTCTGCTTCTGGATCATCAATCGTACCGGTTAACTCTGGTGATGGAAGTGTGCTTAACACATCATCTAGACCAACCACTGGTGCTGTTGTATCGATTCCGAAGCTACCTTCTACTGTCGATGTATTACCTGCTGGGTCTGTTGCTGTCACAGTAACGGTGTAATCACCATCTGTTAACTCTGGCAATTCGCCTGCTGGTAAGGTCCATGTGCCATCTCCATTGTTGATCGCAACATAGTCAACACCATCTACAGTAACAACCACTTCTGCTTCTGGATCATCAATCGTACCGGTTAACTCTGGTGATGGAAGTGTGCTTAACACATCATCTAGACCAACCACTGGTGCTGTTGTATCGATTCCGAAGCTACCTTCTACTGTCGATGTATTACCTGCTGGGTCTGTTGCTGTCACAGTAACGGTGTAATCACCATCTGCTAACTCTGGCAATTCGCCTGCTGGTAAGGTCCATGTGCCATCTCCATTGTTGATCGCAACATAGTCAACACCATCTACAGTAACAACCACTTCTGCTTCTGGATCATCAATCGTACCGGTTAACTCTGGTGATGGAAGTGTGCTTAACACATCATCTAGACCAACCACTGGTGCTGTTGTATCGATTCCGAAGCTACCTTCTACTGTCGATGTATTACCTGCTGGGTCTGTTGCTGTCACAGTAACGGTGTAATCACCATCTGTTAACTCTGGCAATTCGCCTGCTGGTAAGGTCCATGTGCCATCTCCATTGTTGATCGCAACATAGTCAACACCATCTACAGTAACAACCACTTCTGCTTCTGGATCATCAATCGTACCGGTTAACTCTGGTGATGGAAGTGTGCTTAACACATCATCTAGACCAACTACTGGTGCTGTTGTATCGATTCCGAAGCTACCTTCTACTGTCGATGTATTACCTGCTGGGTCTGTTGCTGTCACAGTAACGGTGTAATCACCATCTGCTAACTCTGGCAATTCGCCTGCTGGTAAGGTCCATGTGCCATCTCCATTGTTGATCGCAACATAGTCAACACCATCTACAGTAACAACCACTTCTGCTTCTGGATCATCAATCGTACCGGTTAACTCTGGTGATGGAAGTGTGCTTAACACATCATCTAAACCAACCACTGGTGCTGTTGTATCGATTCCGAAGCTACCTTCTACTGTCGATGTATTACCTGCTGGGTCTGTTGCTGTCACAGTAACGGTGTAATCACCATCTGCTAACTCTGGCAATTCGCCTGCTGGTAAGGTCCATGTGCCATCTCCATTGTTGATCGCAACATAGTCAACACCATCTACAGTAACAACCACTTCTGCTTCTGGATCATCAATCGTACCGGTTAACTCTGGTGATGGAAGTGTGCTTAACACATCATCTAGACCAACCACTGGTGCTGTTGTATCGATTCCGAAGCTACCTTCTACTGTCGATGTATTACCTGCTGGGTCTGTTGCTGTCACAGTAACGGTGTAATCACCATCTGTTAACTCTGGCAATTCGCCTGCTGGTAAGGTCCATGTGCCATCTCCATTGTTGATCGCAACATAGTCAACACCATCTACAGTAACAACCACTTCTGCTTCTGGATCATCAATCGTACCGGTTAACTCTGGTGATGGAAGTGTGCTTAACACATCATCTAGACCAACTACTGGTGCTGTTGTATCGATTCCGAAGCTACCTTCTACTGTCGATGTATTACCTGCTGGGTCTGTTGCTGTCACAGTAACGGTGTAATCACCATCTGCTAACTCTGGCAATTCGCCTGCTGGTAAGGTCCATGTGCCATCTCCATTGTTGATCGCAACATAGTCAACACCATCTACAGTAACAACCACTTCTGCTTCTGGATCATCAATCGTACCGGTTAACTCTGGTGATGGAAGTGTGCTTAACACATCATCTAGACCAACCACTGGTGCTGTTGTATCGATTCCGAAGCTACCTTCTACTGTCGATGTATTACCTGCTGGGTCTGTTGCTGTCACAGTAACGGTGTAATCACCATCTGCCAACTCTGGCAATTCGCCTGCTGGTAAGGTCCATGTGCCATCTCCATTGTTGATCGCAACATAGTCAACACCATCTACAGTAACAACCACTTCTGCTTCTGGATCATCAATCGTACCGGTTAACTCTGGTGATGGAAGTGTGCTTAACACATCATCTAGACCAACCACTGGTGCTGTTGTATCGATTCCGAAGCTACCTTCTACTGTCGATGTATTACCTGCTGGGTCTGTTGCTGTCACAGTAACGGTGTAATCACCATCTGCTAACTCTGGCAATTCGCCTGCTGGTAAGGTCCATGTGCCATCTCCATTGTTGATCGCAACATAGTCAACACCATCTACAGTAACAACCACTTCTGCTTCTGGATCATCAATCGTACCGGTTAACTCTGGTGATGGAAGTGTGCTTAACACATCATCTAAACCAACCACTGGTGCTGTTGTATCGATTCCGAAGCTACCTTCTACTGTCGATGTATTACCTGCTGGGTCTGTTGCTGTCACAGTAACGGTGTAATCACCATCTGCTAACTCTGGCAATTCGCCTGCTGGTAAGGTCCATGTGCCATCTCCATTGTTGATCGCAACATAGTCAACACCATCTACAGTAACAACCACTTCTGCTTCTGGATCATCAATCGTACCGGTTAACTCTGGTGATGGAAGTGTGCTTAACACATCATCTAGACCAACCACTGGTGCTGTTGTATCGATTCCGAAGCTACCTTCTACTGTCGATGTATTACCTGCTGGGTCTGTTGCTGTCACAGTAACGGTGTAATCACCATCTGCTAACTCTGGCAATTCGCCTGCTGGTAAGGTCCATGTGCCATCTCCATTGTTGATCGCAACATAGTCAACACCATCTACAGTAACAACCACTTCTGCTTCTGGATCATCAATCGTACCGGTTAACTCTGGTGATGGAAGTGTGCTTAACACATCATCTAGACCAACCACTGGTGCTGTTGTATCGATTCCGAAGCTACCTTCTACTGTCGATGTATTACCTGCTGGGTCTGTTGCTGTCACAGTAACGGTGTAATCACCATCTGCTAACTCTGGCAATTCGCCTGCTGGTAAGGTCCATGTGCCATCTCCATTGTTGATCGCAACATAGTCAACACCATCTACAGTAACAACCACTTCTGCTTCTGGATCATCAATCGTACCGGTTAACTCTGGTGATGGAAGTGTGCTTAACACATCATCTAGACCAACCACTGGTGCTGTTGTATCGATTCCGAAGCTACCTTCTACTGTCGATGTATTACCTGCTGGGTCTGTTGCTGTCACAGTAACGGTGTAATCACCATCTGCTAACTCTGGCAATTCGCCTGCTGGTAAGGTCCATGTGCCATCTCCATTGTTGATCGCAACATAGTCAACACCATCTACAGTAACAACCACTTCTGCTTCTGGATCATCAATCGTACCGGTTAACTCTGGTGATGGAAGTGTGCTTAACACATCATCTAGACCAACCACTGGTGCTGTTGTATCGATTCCGAAGCTACCTTCTACTGTCGATGTATTACCTGCTGGGTCTGTTGCTGTCACAGTAACGGTGTAATCACCATCTGCTAACTCTGGCAATTCGCCTGCTGGTAAGGTCCATGTGCCATCTCCATTGTTGATCGCAACATAGTCAACACCATCTACAGTAACAACCACTTCTGCTTCTGGATCATCAATCGTACCGGTTAACTCTGGTGATGGAAGTGTGCTTAACACATCATCTAGACCAACCACTGGTGCTGTTGTATCGATTGTTAAACCTGCTTCGATTGTAGTCGTGTTACCCGCTGGATCAGTTGCCGTTACAGTAATGGTGTAATCACCATCTGTTAACTCTGGCAATTCGCCTGCTGGTAAGGTCCATGTGCCATCTCCATTGTTGATCGCAACATAGTCAACACCATCTACAGTAACAACCACTTCTGCTTCTGGATCATCAATCGTACCGGTTAACTCTGGTGATGGAAGTGTGCTTAACACATCATCTAGACCAACCACTGGTGCTGTTGTATCGATTGTTAAACCTGCTTCGATTGTAGTCGTGTTACCCGCTGGATCAGTTGCCGTTACAGTAATGGTGTAATCACCATCTGTTAACTCTGGCAATTCGCCTGCTGGTAAGGTCCATGTGCCATCTCCATTGTTGATCGCAACATAGTCAACACCATCTACAGTAACAACCACTTCTGCTTCTGGATCATCAATCGTACCGGTTAACTCTGGTGATGGAAGTGTGCTTAACACATCATCTAGACCAACCACTGGTGCTGTTGTATCGATTCCGAAGCTACCTTCTACTGTCGATGTATTACCTGCTGGGTCTGTTGCTGTCACAGTAACGGTGTAATCACCATCTGCTAACTCTGGCAATTCGCCTGCTGGTAAGGTCCATGTGCCATCTCCATTGTTGATCGCAACATAGTCAACACCATCTACAGTAACAACCACTTCTGCTTCTGGATCATCAATCGTACCGGTTAACTCTGGTGATGGAAGTGTGCTTAACACATCATCTAGACCAACCACTGGTGCTGTTGTATCCACGGTTATCGAAATAGAGGTTGAATCTGTATCACCCCAAACATCTGATGCTTCGGCTGTAATATTTACTAAACCATCAGTACCAGCAATTGTGGCAACGATATACCCATTATCAAGATCAGTTTGTGTAACGACATAATCACTGCCATTTACACTAACCACCAACCCTTCGTAAGCACCATCACCTAAGCCTACATGAACAGTAAAGTTACCATCTATATCTAGCTCATCTGCGGTGATGAAGTCATTACCATCAACATCACCAACAACTTCAATCGTGGTGATGAGATCTTGTGGTGCGATCGTAACAACAAGAGATGTAGTGTCAGTAATGCCATCAGCATTCGTCGCTGTTGCTTCAATATTAATTACACCACTACCAGTTGTGGTAATTGTCGTAGCAATATAACCATTTGCAATATCATCAGCAGTGACAATATGAGTAGAAAGTTCGCCATCTACATTAAGCTCAACCTCCATTCCCTCATAAGCATCAGCAGCTAATCCAACATGAACTTCAAGGTCAGCACTGCCATTTAACTCACTACCAGTGATGATGTTATCACCATCAACGTCTGCAACAATCGTGATATCAACTAGTAAATTGACATCTGAGTCACTATCAGAGTCAGAATCGCTGTCGCTGTCTGAGTCGCTGTCGCTATCAGAGTCACTGTCAGAATCGCTGTCGCTGTCAGAGTCAGAGTCGCTGTCACTATCAGAGTCTGAATCACTGTCGCTATCAGAGTCAGAATCACTGTCGCTGTCTGAGTCAGAATCGCTGTCGCTGTCAGAGTCAGAGTCGCTGTCACTATCAGAGTCTGAATCACTGTCGCTATCAGAGTCAGAATCACTGTCGCTGTCTGAGTCAGAGTCACTATCAGAGTCAGAGTCGCTGTCTGAGTCAGAATCGCTGTCGCTGTCTGAGTCAGAATCGCTGTCGCTGTCTGAGTCAGAGTCACTGTCGCTGTCACTATCAGAGTCTGAATCACTGTCGCTATCAGAGTCACTATCAGAGTCAGAGTCGCTGTCTGAGTCAGAGTCACTATCAGAGTCAGAGTCGCTGTCGCTATCAGAGTCACTGTCTGAATCGCTGTCTGAGTCAGAGTCACTGTCGCTGTCTGAGTCAGAATCGCTGTCGGAATCAGAGTCAGAGTCACTATCAGAGTCAGAATCGCTGTCGCTGTCTGAGTCGCTGTCGCTATCAGAGTCTGAATCACTGTCGCTATCAGAGTCAGAGTCGCTGTCGCTATCAGAGTCTGAATCGCTGTCGCTGTCAGAGTCGCTGTCGCTGTCTGAGTCGCTGTCGCTATCAGAGTCAGAGTCACTGTCGCTGTCTGAGTCAGAATCGCTGTCGCTATCAGAGTCTGAATCGCTGTCGCTGTCTGAGTCGCTGTCGCTATCAGAGTCTGAATCACTGTCGCTATCAGAGTCAGAGTCGCTGTCGCTGTCGCTATCAGAGTCAGAGTCACTGTCGCTGTCAGAGTCAGAATCACTGTCGCTGTCTGAGTCAGAGTCAGAATCGCTGTCGCTATCAGAGTCGCTGTCAGAGTCTGAATCGCTGTCGCTGTCGGAATCAGAGTCGCTGTCGCTATCAGAGTCAGAATCACTGTCGCTGTCAGAGTCAGAATCACTGTCGCTGTCTGAGTCAGAGTCGCTGTCACTATCAGAGTCTGAATCACTGTCGCTATCAGAGTCACTATCAGAGTCAGAGTCGCTGTCTGAGTCAGAATCGCTGTCGCTGTCTGAGTCAGAATCGCTGTCGCTGTCTGAGTCAGAGTCACTGTCGCTGTCTGAGTCAGAATCGCTGTCGGAATCAGAGTCAGAGTCACTATCAGAGTCAGAATCGCTGTCGCTGTCTGAGTCGCTGTCGCTATCAGAGTCAGAGTCAGAATCACTGTCGCTATCAGAGTCTGAATCACTGTCAGAGTCAGAGTCGCTGTCGGAATCAGAGTCACTGTCTGAATCGCTGTCGCTATCAGAGTCGCTGTCAGAGTCACTGTCGCTATCAGAGTCTGAATCGCTGTCTGAGTCAGAGTCACTATCAGAGTCAGAGTCGCTGTCGCTATCAGAGTCTGAATCGCTGTCGGAGTCAGAGTCGCTGTCGGAATCAGAGTCACTGTCGCTATCAGAGTCTGAATCGCTGTCTGAGTCAGAGTCACTGTCGCTATCAGAGTCTGAATCGCTGTCTGAGTCAGAGTCACTGTCGCTGTCAGAGTCGCTGTCGCTATCAGAGTCAGAGTCGCTGTCGCTGTCTGAGTCAGAGTCAGAGTCAGAGTCGCTATCAGAGTCAGAATCGCTGTCGCTATCAGAGTCAGAATCACTGTCGCTGTCGCTGTCTGAGTCAGAGTCACTATCAGAGTCAGAGTCGCTATCAGAGTCAGAATCGCTGTCGCTGTCTGAGTCGCTGTCGCTGTCTGAGTCGCTGTCGCTGTCTGAGTCGCTGTCGCTATCAGAGTCAGAATCGCTGTCGCTATCAGAGTCACTATCTGAATCGCTGTCGGAATCAGAGTCAGAATCGCTGTCGCTATCAGAGTCGCTGTCAGAGTCACTGTCGCTATCAGAGTCTGAATCGCTGTCTGAGTCAGAGTCACTATCAGAGTCAGAGTCGCTGTCGCTATCAGAGTCTGAATCGCTGTCGGAGTCAGAGTCGCTGTCGGAATCAGAGTCACTGTCGCTATCAGAGTCTGAATCGCTGTCGGAGTCAGAGTCGCTGTCGGAATCAGAGTCACTGTCGCTATCAGAGTCTGAATCGCTGTCTGAGTCAGAGTCACTGTCGCTATCAGAGTCTGAATCGCTGTCTGAGTCAGAGTCACTGTCGCTGTCAGAGTCGCTGTCGCTATCAGAGTCAGAGTCGCTGTCGCTGTCTGAGTCAGAGTCAGAGTCGCTATCAGAGTCAGAATCGCTGTCGCTATCAGAGTCAGAATCACTGTCGCTGTCGCTGTCTGAGTCAGAGTCACTATCAGAGTCAGAGTCGCTATCAGAGTCAGAATCGCTGTCGCTGTCTGAGTCGCTGTCGCTGTCTGAGTCGCTGTCGCTGTCTGAGTCGCTGTCGCTATCAGAGTCAGAATCGCTGTCGCTATCAGAGTCACTATCTGAATCGCTGTCGGAATCAGAGTCAGAATCGCTGTCGCTATCAGAGTCACTATCTGAATCGCTGTCGGAATCAGAGTCAGAATCGCTGTCGCTGTCAGAGTCAGAGTCGCTGTCAGAGTCAGAGTCGCTGTCAGAGTCAGAATCGCTGTCGCTGTCTGAGTCAGAGTCTGAATCGCTGTCGGAATCAGAGTCGCTGTCTGAGTCAGAGTCAGAATCGCTGTCGCTATCTGAGTCAGAGTCGCTATCTGAATCAGAGTCAGAATCGCTGTCGCTGTCAGAGTCACTGTCGCTATCAGAGTCAGAGTCGCTGTCGCTATCAGAGTCAGAGTCGCTGTCGCTGTCTGAGTCGCTGTCGCTATCAGAGTCAGAGTCGCTGTCGGAATCAGAGTCAGAATCGCTGTCGCTATCAGAGTCACTATCTGAATCGCTGTCGGAATCAGAGTCAGAATCGCTGTCGCTGTCAGAGTCAGAATCACTGTCGCTGTCAGAGTCACTGTCTGAATCGCTGTCGGAATCAGAGTCGCTATCTGAGTCAGAATCACTGTCGGAGTCAGAGTCGCTGTCTGCGTCCGAATCACTCTCATCGTTACTACGTTTCTTACTACCGCCACCACTAGCAGCCGCAATAATTCCACCCGCTACAAGAGGAACACCCCATAGCCAAGGGCTTATGCCACCATCATGATAAAGTAATGGTGTAATTGAATCGATTGGTTGAAAAACAGCGTCGGAAACAGGTGCTTGAACTACAGGAGGAATTGCAACAGGTGTCTCTTCTAAATAAACAGCGGCTTCCATGTCTGGTTCAACATCAGCATCTGCATCAGCATCGGCATCTGAATCAGCATCTGAATCACTTTCAGAGTCTTTAAATCGTGCCCAAATTAGCTTTCCGTCCTCTCCTTGGAAAACCAAACTGTTGTCAAGGTTTTGGCTATTATCATTCGCAAAGAAATTCTGAATGACAATTTGTTCTCCATTTTTCAAAAAAACAACTGCATTAGTTCCATCTCTTTTGACTTGCGCAACATCCTCAATTGGTATTTTTATAAGCACAACCGCTGGTTGGGAGGGGGATAATGCTGTAGTGCTATCCGTTGTATTTAAAAGCGTTTTATGGCTTTCCTTGGAAATTATTTGTATTTCAGACATGACCTTGTTCCTCAATTATAATTCATTAATTTTCAACTGTTTATCGATTCAAGTGTTAAGCTTTCGCGTAATTATTTCTGTTTTGATTAGGTACAGTTATCAGCTCTACTCTAAACCAATTCAGAGAAATGTTAAATAGCCCACACAAAATTCTAGTAATGTATGATAGTGCAAAATAAATAAAAACTTCCAAGCTTTTATTTTTTAAAAATTTTTTATTAAGGGGTTTATTTTTGGTTACATTTATGCATCAATCTTTATTAAAACTGTTTTAAATTTTAATTAATAAAGTAAAGTTCAAGTAATTTATCAATATTATTATTTTAGCAGGTGATTTAAAATAAAATTTAAACCACCCATTAAAGACACTAGTATTAAAAATTATCAGGGTTTTCCAAACGTCTAACCTCATCCCTCTTATTTGGATGATGCATTGTTGCAACACCATCCTCAGTTTTCTGATCCAATAAAACCTCCGGATTATAAATTGTTATTGTTTCTTGACCCAAACTATCCTCACCAACGATATATTTAAATCCTCTTCGATTCATCTTATTACACATTTGCTGATAAAGACCTTTTAAACCATTTTTTTCTTCATTAGGGTTATAATAAAAAGCATTCATCACTGCTGGCAATCCCAAACCACAGACCACTCCAGACAATAATACGCTAATAAAAGTATATCCAATCAAAATACTACTATATGCACTGAGTGCAGGGATATTAGCAACTGCTAAAATCAACGCAAGAGAAATTCCACCGCGCACCCCACCCCAGGATAAAATTGTTAAGCTACCATTATAACTTTTATTCCTAAATGACGGAAAAGCGGAGAAAGCAAGAAAATTTGCAGCAAAACGTGATAGATGAAGAATAATAAAGGCGATCACTCCTCCAATGATCAAATTTGCACTTAAATCTAAGATAAATAACTCTAAGCCAATTAAAGTAAATAAGAATGAATTGATAATACCTTCAACTGTATGCCAAAAATGGTTTACCTCACGTATTTCCCGCTGTTCTCGAAATTCTTGCCATTTATTTCCGACAATCAAACCACCTATGACACAAGCAATCGGTGCTGAAGCATGAGCAAACAATGCAACTAAATAAGAACCACTCGCCAACAAAGCTGTCGTTAAAATTAGTGACTCCATTTCATGCTTACCACGTAATAAACGCAATATCCCAAAACCAAATGCAAAGCCAATGATCACTGCAACAAATATTTCATATAATAAAGTTTCTAATGTTGCAATTAATGAAAAATGCTCACCTTGAATTACACTAAGCAATGTCATGAATAATGCAATACACATTGCATCATTAAACAATGACTCACCTTCAAGTTTAACCATTAAATGATGTGGTGCTCGTATCGAACTTAAAACTGCTTTAATCCCAATTGGATCTGTTGCTCCAAGAGCAGCACCAAGTAATAACAACACTGTGATTGGGACAGGATATCCAACAATCCATTGAAATAAATATAGCAATCCTGCATAAAACCCAGCACAAAGGACTAATGCAATGGTTGCTAAGATACCTATTGGTTTCCAGTAGTTTCTTAAATCTGATATTTTAAATTTTAATGCAGATGAAGTAAGAATAAAACAAATTACACCATTAATTAGAAAATCATAAAAATCAATATCACGAACCGCTGACTCTATATTTTGAATATTGATTGAAATAAACTGATTACCATGCAGTAAGCTTGCCCCCCACTGCAATATAAAAACAAAAATAGCCGATACAATTGGAACACCAATTGCTTGTGGAAAACCCAATATCCTCTTATTAAAAATAGTGGTCGCAATGGATAATGCAAAAATAACCGTTAGTGCCTGTAGTAGAAAATAATTACCCATACAACCTCTTTATTTTCGAGTATTAAAAACATTATGCTTCAATCAACCTAAATGATGTCAAAACAATTTAATTTATATTAAAATTCATCTCTAAATTTAGTACGAAAATCAATAAAATTTCTTAGATCATGCAAATGTATTACACTGATTAATATCACCTGATTTTAATCCTACTTGAAACCAATGCATGCGTTGTTCACTCGTACCATGTGTAAAACTATCAGGTACAACTTGGCCTGTTGCTCGGCGTTGTAAATAATCATCACCAATTTTCTTAGCAGCATCCATCGCTTCTTCAATATCACCTTGTTCAAGGAATTGGGTACGCTGATGGTTTTTATTTGCCCAGATCCCCGCAAAACAATCCGCTTGTAACTCCAAACGCACAGACAATTGATTACCCTGCGTTTGACTCATTTGCGCACGTGCTTGTTGTACTTGACCTGAAATACCAAGCAAATTCTGAATATGATGGCCTACCTCATGTGCAATCACATAAGCTTGAGCAAAGTCCCCAGCCTGATCTTGACGAGATAGCTCAGTTTGATTTTGTTCACCTGAAATTCCCATCTGCTGGCGCATATCCCTAAAAAAAGAAGTATCGATATATACTTTTTGATCTGCTGGGCAATAAAATGGCCCCATCGCAGCTTGAGCAGTTCCACAGCCAGACCTCACCACACCACTAAATAGTACCAGTCGTGGTGGCTGATATGTCATTCCTAGTTGCTGAAAAATAGGTGTCCACGTATCTTCTGTATCAGCGAGTATAGTTCCAACAAAATCACTCGCCTCTTTCTGATCCACAGTTAAATTTTGTGGCGCTGATGTCTGTTGAGAGGATTGTGAATTCGTTACAGCTTGAGTTGCTTGATAAGCTTGTTGAGGATCGACCCCAAAAAACTTCCATGCGACAAAAGCCACAATTAATCCTAATATACTAATGCCACCTGCCTTTGCTCCGCCACCACCACGACGATCTTCAACATTGGTACTGACCCGACGACCTTTCCAACGCATAACTACCTCTCTATTTTCAATGATGACGATCTGGCTTCTAGGTTTATACGTTTGATCGTAATTTTTGAATCAAGTTTATAATAACTAACACAAAGGCTCCTGCAAGTAAGCCCACGCCAAGATTGATTAGAGTAGGCGTTAAAGCACCAATAATCGAACCAAAACTCGGAATAAGTTCTAAATGATCAACCGTTTCTTCAGTAAAATGATGCAGTAAAGGGACAGTATGCGTAATGATGCCACCACCAACCAAAAACATTGCAATCGTCCCAACAATTGACAGGGTTTTCATCAGAATGGGAGCAAAACTGAGTAAACCACGACCTATTTTATTTTTTAATTCAGAAGTTTGTTGAGTCAAATATAAACCAAGATCATCAATTTTAACGATCATTGCGACTAAGCCATACACACCAACCGTCATTACAAGTGCAATTAGACTTAATACTGTAACTTTAGTCATAAATGCTGCTGTTGCAACGGTGCCTAACGAAATCACCACAATTTCAGCAGATAAAATAAAGTCTGTGCGTATAGCCCCTTTCACTTTTTCTTTTTCAAATTTGACCAAATCAACTTCTATTTCTTTTAAATTTTCTGCTGCCTCATCAGATGTTTTAGCTTTTTTATGGTGTAGTAAATGTACAACTTTCTCTACCCCCTCATAACAAAGGAAAAGACCTCCCACCATGAGCAAAGGATTAATTAGCCACGGTGCAATCACACTGATCAAAAGTGCCAAAGGAACGAGAATTAATTTATTAACAAATGACCCTTTGGCAACACTCCAAACTACAGGTAACTCTCGATCTGAACGCACACCACTCACTTGCTGCGCATTCAAAGCCAAATCATCACCTAACACACCTGCTGTTTTTTTTGCTGCCATTTTACTCATCACCGCAACATCATCTAACACAGTTGCGATATCATCGAGCAGCATTAATAAACCACTTGCCATATTCTTGTCCTAATTTATATTTATCTATCGTATTGTAGAATTGCTTTAAGTATTCACAAGATTATTTTTAAGAAAAAAATTTGAAGCAATCGCTGACGAAAAAAATTTATTTCCCGTACAATAACGCCAATCTTATATTGATGAAATCACTAAATCTTGGAACATATCATGAGTAATGCTGATCATCGCCCAATTATTTTGACAGGCGACCGCCCTACTGGCCAACTTCACCTCGGACATTTTGTCGGTTCATTACGCTCTCGTGTAGGTTTACAAGACAGTCATCACCAACACCTTCTCTTGGCTGATGCTCAAGCTCTTACAGATAATGCAGATAACCCAGATAAAGTTCGTAATAATATTTTACAAGTCGCCTTAGACTATTTAGCTGTTGGAATCGATCCGACCAAAACCACCATTTGTGTACAATCATGCTTACCTGCGCTCAATGAACTGACCATGATCTATCTTAACTATGTCACAGTGGCACGTTTAGAGCGAAATCCAACTGTAAAGGCTGAAATTCAATTACGTAATTTCGAACGAGATATCCCAGCAGGTTTCTTGTGTTACCCAATCGCTCAAGCTGCAGACATTACTGCATTTAAGGCAACGGTTGTTCCAGTTGGCGAAGACCAGCTACCAATGATTGAACAAACAAACGAAATCGTCCGTCGTGTTAATCGTCAAATAGGTCATGACCTATTACCAGAGTGCAAAGCACTTTTATCAAACATGGCTCGTCTACCAGGCTTTGATGGTAAAGCGAAAATGTCAAAATCATTGGGCAATACCATTGTATTAAATGCTTCTGATAAAGATATTAAGAAAGCTGTAAATGCAATGTATACCGATCCAAATCATCTGCGTATTGAAGATCCTGGTCAAGTGGAAGGCAATATTGTCTTTACTTACCTTGATGCTTTTGACCCAAATAAAGAAGAAGTTGAGGAATTAAAAGCACATTATCGCCGTGGTGGCTTAGGTGATGGTGCAGTAAAAAAACGCTTAGAAGGTATTTTACAAGAGTTGATTGCACCAATTCGTGAGCGTCGAGCAGAACTTGAAAAAGATCCAGATTACATCATGGATATTCTTAAGCAAGGTACGGAAAAATGTCGTGACATCACGCAACAAACATTAGATGAAGTAAAATCAGGTCTTGGGTTATTTAAATTTTAATTCTGTTTGATATAAATCAAAAAAGCCCATTTTTGGGCTTTTTTATTGTAAGCACTTGATTTAAGTCTAATTTAAGAACTGATATAAAAAAATAAAAACTGGCACTTTTTGTCACTTATTAACATCTATTAACAGTAATTAACACGAATACGCATGAACAAGGTCATGTTTTTAAATAATATAGCGATGTAGATTAGCAAGCACTAATCTCATGACATTTCTCCTTTTCAACCGAAACTGTTCTATACAGATTCGTTGTTCAACGCAATGATCACCCCAATCATTGCGTTTTTTTGCTTATAATATTGTGATTAATATCAGTTGAAATTAGGCTGACTTAGATTTATCTTATAACTGTTTTATTTATATAAAAATCTATTAAATATTTCAAAAAGAAATAAGAGTAATTTCGATGATTTTAGATCTCCTGGCACACCCTTCAAATTTTATTTTTAGTGTTGCACTCCTGCTATGTCTATTTATTGGTGTTCTTGAAATTATCCTACTCTTACTTGGTGGTAGCTCTAGTTTTTTTGAGCAATTTTTACCAGATAGCCTATCCGATGTAAATCAAGCAGATGTCTCAATTGAACACTCAAACAATGTTTTTATTCAATTTCTCGAATGGCTCTATTTAGGCAAAGTTCCATTACTCATTTGGCTGATTATTTTCTTAGCGGCTTATGGATTAACAGGCTTAATCATTCAAGATATTTTCTACCACCTGACTGAACATTATTTTTCAGCATGGCTAATTGCACCAGCCAGCTTATTTTTGTGTATGCCAATCGTTCGATTTAGTGCAAAATTCATCGCAAGAATTATTCCTAAAGATGAAACTACAGCCATTCATAGTGATGATTTAATTGGCCTCACTGCACATATTGTTTTAGGTGATGCAAAGCCTAATTCCCCTGCTCAAGCCAAAGTCAAAGATCAATTTGGTCAGACACATTATGTCTTAGTCGAACCAGAACTTGATACTATCTTTTATCAAGGCCAAGACGTTATTTTAACGCAAAAAACCAAAATCGGCTTTCAAGCCATTGCTACATAATCTTTTTTTAAAGTGTTTACATAGAGGGTTTTTAAATGCTTACTTCAGCATTGACTGAAATTTTAATTATTACCGGTATTATTTTCGCTGTACTGATCTTTATTGGGGTGGTGATTGCTAGATTATATACACGCTCTAGTAAAGAAGTCTCTTTTGTTCGTACAGGTTGGGGCGGAGAAAAAGTGATTTTAAATGGCGGTGCAATTGTACTTCCTGTTTTACACGAAATTATTCCAGTAAATATGAACACTTTACGTCTAGAAGTTAAACGTGCTGCAGATCAAGCACTTATTACCCGTGATCGTATGCGTGTTGATGTAATGGCTGAGTTTTACGTTCGTGTTAAACCAATTGCAGAATCGATTGCGACTGCAGCACAAACTTTAGGTCGCAAAACCATGTCCCCACCTGAGCTAAAAGATTTAGTTGAAGGTAAATTTGTCGATTCACTTCGTGCTGTTGCGGCTGAAATGGCAATGGAAGAATTACATGAGAAACGTGTCGATTTTGTGCAAAAAGTCCAACAAGTGGTTTCCGAAGATCTATCAAAAAATGGTTTAGAGCTTGAAACCGTATCATTAACAGGTCTAGATCAAACCAGCTTTAAGTTTTTTAATCCACAAAATGCCTTCGATGCAGAGGGTTTAACCAAACTTACAGAAACTATCGAAGATCGTCGTAAAAAACGTAATGACATCGAACAAGATACAGATCTTGCTATTCGTGCAAAAGACTTAGAAGCAGAGCGTAGAAGATTAGAAATTTCTCGTGAAGAAGAATATGCTAAATTGCAACAAGAACGCGAAATTTCAATTCGTAAAGCTGAACAACTTGCTGAAATTGCATCACAAGAAGCTGAAAAAAAACGTGAGGCTGAAGAAGCTCGTATTGCTGCAGAACGTGAAGTTGAATTGAAACGAATTGCTGCTGCACGTGATGTCGAAAATGAGAATATCCAAAAATCACAATTGATTGAAAAAGCACAAGTTGAACAAAAGAAAACCATTGAGCTTGCGGAACAAGATCGAGCAATCGCGATTGCAGAAAAGTCACGTGCTGAATCTGAAGCAAAAGCACAAGCAGATAAAGCACGTGCTGAAGCAGTAAAAGCCGAAGAAGAAGTTGTGACTGTACGTGAAACCCAGCGCGCAGAACGTCAAAAAGCAGTTGAATTGGTTGCTGCAAAACAAACCGCAGAAAAAGATGCGATTGCAATCACAGTAGCAGCTGATGCAGGTAAAAAGGCAGCAGCGGATGAGGCTGAAGCTGTACGTATTGCTGCTGAGGCTGAAGCTGAAAAAGTGCGTTTAAAAGCTAAAGGTGAAGCTGATGCGAAAGTATTACTTGCTCAAGCCTTAGAGAAACAATACCAAGTGGATGCTGAAGGTACACGTGCAGTCAATGAAGCTGCAAATGTCCTTTCTGCTGAGCAGGTTGAAATGCAGATACGTTTGGCTTTACTCAAACATTTACCAGATATTATTCGTGAAAGCGTTAAACCAATGGAAAATATTGATGACATCAAAATCTTGCAAGTTAATGGCTTAAATGGTTTTGCTGGTGGTTCTGCTGCGTCAGGTGAAAATGTAGAACACGGTACAACTGCTTCATTATCCGATCAGGTGGTGAATAGTGCCCTACGCTATCGTTCACAAGCACCACTTATTGATAGCTTAATGAATGAACTTGGTTTACAAGGTGGTGATATCAATGGTTTGACTCAAGGGTTGAAACCAAAAGCTGAATAAGCATTTTGATCTATTAAAAAACCCCAATGTTTCCATTGGGGTTTTTTAAAGATTAAAATCTAACGAATTATGCTAAACCTTTCTCTTTCAATACTTGCATCATTGTTGAACCAAGCTCAGCTGGGCTACGAGTGTAAGCCATACCTGCTTTTTCAAATGCAGCGAATTTCTCTTCAGCAGTACCTTGACCACCAGAAATGATCGCACCAGCGTGACCCATACGCTTACCTTTAGGCGCAGTTACACCAGCGATGTAACCGACTACAGGCTTAGTCACGTTAGATTTGATGAATTCAGCTGCTTCTTCTTCCGCTGTACCACCGATCTCACCGATCATGATGATTGCATCAGTATCTGGATCGTCTTGGAACAATTGAAGTGCTTCGATTTGGTTCATACCTGGGATTGGGTCACCACCGATACCGATACAAGTAGATTGACCTAAACCAAGCTTAGTTGTTTGAGCAACAGCTTCATAAGTCAATGTACCTGAACGTGAGATGATACCAATACGACCTGGTTGGTGAATGTGACCAGGCATAATACCAATCTTACATTCGCCCGGAGTGATCACGCCTGGGCAGTTAGGACCAACTAAACGAGTACCGTTACCGTTAGTTTCTAAGTAGCGTTTAGCTTTAAGCATGTCGATTGTTGGAACACCTTCAGTGATCACAACGATCAAGCCAACACCTGAATCAACCGCTTCAACGATTGAATCTAAAACGAATGGAGCTGGTACATAGATAACAGAAGCATCAGCTTGAGTTTCACGAACCGCTTCTTTCATTGTGTTGAATACAGGTAGGTCAAGGTGAGTTGTTCCACCTTTACCTGGAGTAACACCACCAACAACTTTTGTACCGTAGTCTAAAGCTTGTGCAGAGTGGAAAGTACCGTTTTTACCAGTAAAACCTTGTACCAATACTTTAGTGTCTTTATTAATTAATACGCTCATGATTGATACTCCTTACGCTTTAACTGCAGCTACAACTTTTTCTGCGGCATCAGACAAACCGTTCGCAGAAATTAATTTCAAACCAGATTCATCAAGTAATTTCGCACCTAACTCAGCGTTGTTACCTTCTAAACGAACAACAACTGGTACAGTTACATTTACTTCTTGAACCGCTGCAATAATTGCTTCAGCAATCATGTCACAACGTACGATACCACCGAAGATGTTGATTAAAACACCTTGTACAGAAGTATCGGCAAGGATGATTTTAAACGCTTCGATTACGCGCTCTTTAGTTGCGCCGCCACCAACGTCAAGGAAGTTTGCAGGCTGACCACCATAAAGTTTAATGATGTCCATAGTTGCCATTGCAAGACCAGCACCGTTCACCATACAACCGATGTTACCTTCTAAAGCAACATAGTTAAGATCAAATTCAGATGCTTTTAATTCACGCTCATTCTCTTGAGATTTGTCACGTAAAGCAGCAACTTTAGGTAAACGGTAAAGCGCGTTAGAGTCGATACCTACTTTTGCGTCTACACATAAAATTTCGCCATTTTCACGAACTGAAAGTGGGTTAATTTCAAATAAAGCAAAATCATTTTCAACAAATGCTTGGTAAGCAGCTGTCATGATTTTTACAAATTGACCGATTTGCTTGTCTTTCAAACCCAAAGCAAACGCAACTTCACGTGCTTGGAATGGTTGTAAACCAACTAATGGATCAACTTCAACTTTGATGATTTTTTCAGGAGTTTCTTCAGCAACTTTCTCGATTTCTACACCACCTTCGGTAGAAGCCATGAAAGTAATACGACGGCTAGAACGGTCTACAACCGCACCCAAATAAAGCTCACGCTCAACTGGGTAAACGTCTTCAGCAACAATGATGCTGTTTACTGGTTGACCATTTGCATCTGTTTGATACGTTACAAGACGAGTACCAATGATGTTGTTCGCGAATTCGATAACATCTTCTTTAGATTTTGCAACTTTAACACCGCCAGCCTTACCACGACCGCCCGCATGAACTTGCGCTTTCATTACAGCGAATTTACCACCAAGCTGTTCAAATGCAGCAACTGCTTCGTCTGCATTGGTTGCCAAGATACCTTCTTGTACTGGCATTCCGTATTCTTTCAATAACGCTTTAGCTTGATACTCATGTAAGTTCATTTAGTTACCTACTATGTTGTTTGGTGTGATACAGCCCAGTTGTTTTTAGAGCTGGGCTGCTACATATTGAGTAAATGAAAGTCTAAATAAGACCATCATCATCATTTAAAAAAGTGTGGCAAGCCACACTTTTTGTTTATTTACGCTTACGTTGAATTGCGTGGATTGCACGACCATCAACAGAAAGCGCCGCTTCATGTACAACTTCAGAGAATGTTGGGTGACCAAAAGTCATCAATTGCAAATCTTCAACTGAAGATACAAATTCGAGTGCGATCATACCTTGGTGTACGATGTCAGACGCATTTGGACCAACAACGTGCATACCTAAAAGACGATCAGTTTTTGCATCCGCAACGAATTTAACAAAACCGGCAGTATCACCTGCAGCCAATGCGCGTCCGTTCACCGCAAATGGGAATTGACCTGCTTTAACTTCGTGACCTTTTTCTTTCGCTTGCTCTTCGGTTAAGCCAACCCAAGCTGCTTCTGGATGTGTATAAATAACGCTGATGATTGTGTCATAGTTCACTTGAGCAGCATGACCGTGAATACGTTCAACAGCCATTACGCCTTCTTCCATTGCTTTATGTGCAAGCATTGGACCACGTACTAAGTCACCAATTGCATAAACACCTTCAACAGATGTTTGGCACTGATCGTTCACATCAACTAAACCACGTTCAGTGAGTTTAATGCCACAATCTTCTGCTAATAAACCTTCTGCATATGCTTTACGGCCTACACAAACGATTAATTTATCAAAAACTTGCTCTTTATCTTCACCAGCTTGGTTATATTTAACAGTTACTTCACGTCCATTGACTTCAGTACCAGAAACTTTTGCACCGATACGAATATCTAAACCTTGTTTTTTCAAGATTTTTTGATATTCCTTAGACAATGCTTTGTCAGCCATTGGTAAGAATGCATCTAATGCTTCAAACACAACAACTTCTGAACCAAGGCGACGCCATACTGAACCAAGCTCTAAACCGATAACACCTGCACCGATAACACCAAGACGCTTAGGAACTTCTGGGAATTTTAATGCACCAGTAGAATCAACAATTAAGTCTTCATCCACAGGAGCAACAGGAATGTTTACAGGTACTGAACCCGTCGCAAGAATGACATATTTCGGTTCTAAAACTTGTACATCACCTTCAAATGGCGTGAATTCAACCTTTTTACCTGCAAGTAATTTACCTGTACCTTGTAACCACTCGATACCATTACCTTTAAGTAACTGAGCAACACCACCTGTTAATTGATCAACAACTTTGTCTTTACGTGCTAACAAAGTGTTTAAATCAAATTTAACTTCACCTGTCGTAATGCCGTGTTCAGCAAGTTCGTGAACAGTTGCTTCGTAACGGTGAGAAGAGTCAAGTAATGCTTTAGAAGGGATACAACCCACGTTTAAACACGTACCACCCAAAGACGGTTTGCCGTTGTGAATACGTTTTTCAATACATGCAACTTTAAAACCTAGTTGTGCAGCACGAATCGCTGCTTCATAACCACCAGGTCCACCGCCAATAACAACAAGATCAAACTGTTGAGACATTTTTATCTCCAAAATCCCATATAAAGGATCACTTTATATGGGAGGCAATATTTGTAGTATTAAAGATCAAGAATGAGTTTAGCTGGCTCTTCTAACAATTCTTTGATTGTTACCAAGAAACCTACAGCTTCTTTACCATCGATTAAACGGTGGTCATAAGAAAGTGCTAAGTACATCATTGGCAAGATTTCAACTTGACCATTCACAGCCATTGGACGTTCTTGGATTTTATGCATACCCAAAATCGCAGTTTGTGGTTGGTTTAAGATCGGCGTTGAAAGCAATGAACCGAACGTACCACCATTAGTAATTGTGAACGTACCGCCTGTCATTTCTTCAATCGATAGTTTACCTTCACGTGCTTTACCAGCATAAGCAGCGATACCGCTTTCAACTTCAGCATAGTTCATGCGATCAGTATCACGAAGGATAGGCACAACTAGACCACGGTCACTTGATACAGCAACACCGATGTCATAGAAACCGTGATAAACGATATCATCACCATCAATAGATGCGTTTACAGCTGGGTAACGCTTTAACGCTTCAGTTGCTGCTTTAACAAAGAAAGACATAAAGCCTAAACGAGCACCATGACGTTTTTCGAAAGCATCTTTATATTGCTTACGCATTTCCATGATTGGCTTCATGTTAACTTCGTTGAACGTTGTTAACATTGCAGTTTGTTGTGTAGCAGCCAATAAACGTTCAGCAACACGCTTACGTAAACGAGTCATTGGAACACGTTTCTCGATGCGCTCACCTACAGCAACGCTTAATGGTTGAACTGATGCAGCTGGTTTATGGTTTGCAACATCTTCTTTGGTGATGCGACCACCACGGCCAGTACCTTGGACATCAGCAGCATTGATACCTGTTTCAGATAACGCTTTACGAACTGCAGGCGCTTGGTTTTGATCAACTGGTTGAGTTGACGCAGCAGCAGGTGCAGCTGGTGCCGCTTCTGCTGGTGCAGCAGCTTCAGGAGCAGCCGCAGAAACAGCACCAGCTTCGAATTGTGCGATAACTTCGTCAGAAAGAACGGTATCACCTTCATCTTTAACGATTGCAACTAAGCTACCATCAGCTGGAGCAACCACTTCTAAAACAACTTTATCGGTTTCAATGTCACAGATCACTTCATCACGTGATACAGGTTCACCTACTTTCTTGTGCCAAGTTGCGATCGTACCGTCAGCAACTGACTCTGGAAATACCGGTGCTTTAATTTCGGTTGCCATTATTTAGAATCTCCTGATTGTTCAACTTCAATCGCAAGTGCGTCGTTGATAAGCTGAGCTTGTTGTTTTGCATGCAGGTAAGGCGAGCCACAAGCAGGTGCGGCAGATGCTTCACGACCAGCATAGCTAATACGAATTTGTTTACCAGATTTAAGAACGTCTTCATACAAACGAGGAACGATGAATAACCAAGCGCCCTGGTTCTTCGGTTCTTCTTGTGCCCAAACAAGTTCTTCGATGTTTGGATACTGAGCCATCACTTCAGCTAAGCGCTGTTCTGGATAAGGATACAATTGCTCGATACGAACAAGCGCAATATGGTTTAAACCAAGCTCACGACGCTTTTCGAGTAAATCGTAATAAACCTTACCACCACAAAGCACTAAACGAGTGACATCAGCTTTGTTGATTTGATCCACTTCATCGATCACAGTTTGGAATGAACCGTTTGCCAATTCATCTAAAGATGAAACAGCAAGTTTGTGACGTAATAAAGATTTCGGTGACATCACGATCATCGGCTTACGGATTGGACGAACAGCCTGACGACGTAACGCATGGAAAATTTGTGCTGGTGTTGTTGGTGTAATCACTTGCATATTGTCTTCTGCACAAAGCTGCAAGAAACGCTCTAAACGTGCAGATGAATGCTCTGGACCTTGACCTTCATAACCATGTGGTAACAACATCGTTAAACCACATACACGCTCCCACTTGGTTTCACCAGAAGCGATGAATTGGTCAATTACAACTTGTGCACAGTTTGCGAAGTCACCAAATTGCGCTTCCCAAACAATTAAACTTTTTGGCAAAGTTGTGGCATAGCCATATTCAAAAGCAAGTACAGCTTCTTCTGACAATAAAGAGTCATAAACCGCAACACGTGGTTGATTTTCTTTAATGTGACACAGTGGAATGTAAACAGATCCATCCACTTGGTTATGTAACTTAGCGTGACGGTGAGAGAATGTACCACGACCAACGTCTTCACCTGTAATACGAACCAAGAAACCATCATCAAGTAAAGTTGCATAAGCTAAAGTTTCAGCCGCACCCCAGTTGAGTGGCATTTCACCAGTTTGCATTTTAACGCGATCATCAATCACTTTCTGAACTTGACGCTGTAACACAAAGCCTTCAGGCAATGTATTCATCGTTTTACCAAGCTCTTTCAAACGATCAATATTGAATGTTGTATCCCAAACATCAGTATATTCGTGACCCAAATAAGGTGTCCAATCAACAAACATATGTTTGTTTGGTTGGCGAACCAATGCATTGGCAACATGATTACCTGCTTCTAAATCAGAGCGATAATCTTCAATCATTTGATCCGCACTTGCACGATCAAGAATTTTTTCTTGTACCAATTGGTCAGCGTATAAAGTGCGTGTAGTCGCTTTTTTATTAATGACTTGATACATCAATGGCTGAGTCGCAGATGGCTCATCAGCTTCATTATGACCACGACGACGATAACAGAACAAGTCTAAAATCACATCTTTGCGGAACTCATGACGGAAATCATGTGCAAGTTGAGTCGCGAAAATAACAGCTTCAGGATCATCACCATTCACATGGAAAATCGGAGCCTGAATCATTTTAGCAACGTCAGTACAATATTCAGTCGAACGTGTATCACGTGGATCAGATGTGGTAAAACCAACTTGGTTGTTGATCACGATATGAACCGTACCACCGACTGTATAGCCACGTGTCTGTGACATTTGGAAGGTTTCTTGGTTAACACCTTGACCTGCGAATGCCGCATCACCGTGAACAATCACAGGAAGTACATCATCACCACCAATGTCTTTACGACGTACTTGACGCGCACGTACAGAACCTTCAACCACTGGACCAACGATTTCCAAGTGTGATGGGTTAAATGCAAGTGCCAAGTGAACTTCACCGCCTGGTGTCATGACATTCGAAGAGAAGCCTTGGTGATACTTCACATCACCAGAACCTTTTTTATGCAGGCTCTTCCCTTCAAACTCACCAAATAAGTCAGCTGGGTTTTTACCCATAATGTTGACAAGAAGGTTGAGACGACCACGGTGTGGCATACCAATCACGACTTCTTTACAACCAACACTACCCGCACGTTGAATGATTTCGTTCATCATTGGGATAAAAGACTCACCGCCCTCTACGCCAAAACGCTTCGCACCAACGAATTTGTTACCTAGATACTTTTCTAGACCTTCCGCAGCAGTTAAACGCTCTAAGAAGCCTTTTTTCTGATCATTGGTGAAATTAAATTTACCGCGCACGCTTTCTAAACGTTGTTGAATCCAACGCTTTTCTTTCGTGTCAACGATATGCATATATTCTGCACCAATTGAACTGCAGTAAATCGCTTCCATTGCCTCAATCATTTCAGACAATGTTGCTTCTGCTTTGCCAATTGCGAGATTACCAGTATTGAATACTGTATCTAGGTCTGATTTGGTTAGACCGTGAGCTGATAAATCGAGGTCTGGAACTTCTTCACGTTTCGCAAGACCTAATGGATCGAGTTTAGCTTTTTGATGACCACGGTTACGATAAGCAGCGATGAGTTGTAAAACACCAATTTGACGACGCTCATGCTCTGTACTTACGGTACTTTGTACCATTGGTTGTACTCGATTCGCATTACGTCCTAACAAAAGGAACTGTTCGCGTACATTACCGTGTGGTTGATCACCTTTAGGGTATTTGTCGAAGTATTCACGCCAATCTTCAGAAACTAAAGTTGGCGATGATAGGTACAGCTCGTAAAGATCTTCAATATAAGCTGCACTATCAGCAGAAAGTTCAGTGTCAAGACGCAGCGCGTCAGCAACTTCTTGCATTTTTGGACCCATTTCCTATTGCAAAAAATAATTAGGGCTGCCTTTTAAGCATACCCATGATTCATAATGTCAAATTGGTAACAAGACACTACCGCCCAAGATCTTTCGACCTTAGGTCATCATTACTACACATCAGGAGTAATCCTTTGATGTAATAAATGAGCTATGCACCTCTGAACGCAAGGCACATAACTCATTCTTATACTCGATAGAATCGAGCAATTTTTTGCAAATCATTTTAGAAAAATTAAATATTTTTTTAACTTTTCTAAAATAACTTTTCCGCAAAAATATTTAAGCTCTAAATTAAGCAATTTCCTCTATATCAAGGATACGCTCATTTTTGGCTTTTAGCTGTGGCAGAAATGCTAACATGTTATCAAGCTCGGATTGATTTTTTTGACACATACCATCTATAAAGCAGCGAAATACATACAACAAATTATGCTCTAATATACCGCCCTTTTTATGAAAGTTGCGCTTTTATCGACCAAAGTTTAACAATCGCTACAATTCTTGCACAAACTTCACGCACACCGATTAAAAATAAAGCAAAAATCAATTCAATTCATTTTATGCATTTAGTTTAACACTAAAACTAATAACGACTTCCACACCTCCCAACTTAACAAAACACCCCATATAATAAAAAAGAGGCCTTTAAAAAAGCCTCTTTTTTTCTCGCGAGAAAAACGAATTAACCCGCTTGATCCAACAACATATTACGAATGTGACCAATTGCCTTTGTCGGGTTTAAACCTTTAGGACATACAGATACACAGTTCATGATTCCCTTACAACGGAACAAAGAGAATGGATCATCCAATCGAGCCAAACGTTCTTGCGTTGCTGTATCACGAGAATCAATGATAAAGCGATATGCATTTAACAATGCAGATGGTCCTAGGAACTTATCAGGGTTCCACCAGAATGATGGGCATGATGTTGAACAACATGCACAAAGAATACATTCATACAAACCATCTAAATGCTCGCGCTCAGCTTGAGATTGTAAACGCTCTTTAGCTGGAGCTGGCTGGTTATTAATCAAGAATGGTTGAATCTTGTTATATTGATCGTAGAACTGATTCATATCTACAACCAAGTCTTTTACCACTGGTAAACCAGGTAAAGGACGAATCACAATTTTCTCTGGTAAGTCGTTTAAATTCCATAAACAAGCCAAACCATTTTTACCATTGATGTTTACACCATCCGAACCACAAATACCTTCACGGCATGAGCGACGGAATGTCAATGTCTCATCTTGAACTTTCAACGCAAGTAACGCATCAAGCAACATACGATGCTTATCCGTTAACTCAAGTTTGAAAGTTTGCATGTACGGCGCTTTATCCTTATCAGGATCGTAGCGGTAGATTTCGAATGTACGAGTGCCTCTACTCATCTTTGTTCTCCCGATTAGAATGTACGTGGTTTTGGTTCAATTGCTTCAACCGTTAATGGGCTGAAACGTACTGGCTTATATTCAAGACGGTTGTCTGATGAGTACCATAATGTATGCTTCATCCACTCATCATCACGACGGCCGTAAGAATAAGTTGGGTGATCAGGTGCTAACTCATAGTCAACAACTGTATGCGCACCACGACACTCTTTACGAGCAGCAGCAGAAATCAAGGTTGCTTTAGCAACTTCATACAAGTTTTCAACCTCTAATGCTTCAACACGTGCAGTGTTAAATACTTTAGATTTGTCTTTCAAGTGAATATTGCGAACACGTGATTCAATTGCAAGGATCTCTTTTACACCTTTATCAAGCAACGCTTGTGTACGGAATACACCAGCATGATCTTGTACGATGTCACGAATCGCATCAGCAACTTCTTGTGCATTTTCACCAGATGTAGAGTCATCTAATTTACGCACACGTGCCAATGTGTTTTCTAACACATCGTTTGGTAATGGTGCATAATCATCACCGTGATGCTTAGTTACATAATCAATGATATGTTCACCAGCAGCTTTACCAAACACTACAAGGTCAAGCAAAGAGTTCGTACCTAAACGGTTTGCACCATGTACAGATACGCAAGAACACTCACCAATTGCATAGAAACCTTTTACAGGCTTCACATAGTCACGCGTACCTTTATAAGAATACTCTTTAGTATCTTTATCATAATGCGCAGAGAATTCACCTTCTTCAACACCATGCGGCACAACCACTTGACCATGAATATTGGTTGGAATACCACCCATTTGATAATGGATTGTTGGTACAACAGGAATTGGCTCTTTGGTACAGTCAACGTTTGCAAACTTCTTACCAATCTCAAATACAGATGGAAGACGTTTCATAATCGTTTCAGCACCTAAGTGTGTCATATCTAATAAGATATAATCACCTTTAGGACCGCAACCACGACCTTCTTTAATCTCTTGGTCCATTGAACGCGATACGAAATCACGCGGTGCCAAGTCTTTTAAAGTTGGTGCATAACGCTCCATGAATGGTTCGCCGTCTTTATTACGAAGGATACCACCTTCACCACGACAACCTTCAGTCAACAATACACCTGCGCCTGCAACACCTGTTGGGTGGAATTGCCAGAATTCCATATCTTGAAGTGGAATACCCGCACGTGCAGCCATACCAAGACCGTCACCAGTGTTGATATAAGCATTTGTTGATGCACGGTACACGCGACCCGCACCACCTGTAGCAAATAATGTTGCTTTCGCTTGGAATACTGCAATATTACCTGTTTCTTGATCGTACGCCGTTACACCAAGTACATCACCTTCCTCATTACGGATTAAATCTAATGCAATCCATTCAACGAAGAACTGAGTACCCATTTTCACGTTGCTTTGATAAAGCGTATGAAGCAATGCATGCCCAGTACGGTCAGCAGCAGCACAAGCACGTGGAACCGCTTTTTCACCATAGTTTGCAGAGTGACCACCAAATGGACGTTGATAGATCGTACCATCTTCGTTACGGTCAAACGGCATACCTAAGTGCTCAAGCTCATAAACAACTTTTGGCGCTTCACGCGTCATGAACTCGATAGCGTCCTGATCACCTAACCAGTCAGAACCTTTTACGGTGTCATAAAAGTGATAGTGCCAGTTATCTTCTTGCATGTTACCTAACGACGCACCAATACCACCTTGAGCAGCAACAGTATGTGAACGTGTTGGGAATACTTTAGTTAATACTGCAACTTTTAAACCTGCTTGAGCAAGTTGATAAGCTGCACGCATACCAGAACCACCACCACCAACAATCACAGCGTCGAATGATAAGGTCTGAATATTTGAATAATTTTCTTTAGGGGTAGTTGCCATGATCTCTTCCTATCAATTTGCCCAGAAAATCTGGATACCCCAGATTGCGTACACGAACACTGAAATAATGACAGCAGAAGTCAATACAAGGCGTAAACCTGAAGCCGAAGGCCCCATTTGACGAGTCGTTACATAGTCAGTAAAAACTTGCCACATTCCAATCCATGCATGAGCAACGAGTGATAGAACGGCTAATAAAGAGAAAATCTTCATTGGCAAAGTCAGCATAAAGCCTGCCCATTGTTCGTAACCGAATCCACTGTTACATAGAATCCAGCCTAGAATCACGACGGTGTATGCAGCTAAAACCACAGCACTAACACGTTGGATATACCAATCGCGAGAACCTGAACCTGTTAAACCTGTAGCACTTTTCATTAGAACATAATCCATACAAAAGCTGCGACAATACTGATCACAGATAAGATCAATGAAACTGTAGCCGCGATACGACCACTTTGTAGCTCCTCAGCAAAACCAAGGTCTGCAAGAAGATGTTTAATCCCTGCAATAAAGTGGAAAAGTAATCCTGCTACAAATACCCATACGATGAAACGTACAAAGATATTTCCGAATACGACATTTTTAACGTAGTCAAATCCTTCTGGTGAAGATAAAGATTTATCCAAAATCCATAAAAGAACTGCGACTAATAAGAAAACGATCACACCTGATAGACGGTGTAGAATTGATGCAATAGCCACGGGTGAGCGTAAATTTACCGCTAACACCTGACCCATGGACAAATTGACAGGTCTGTTGCTTTTCACAGCGGGCATCCTGTAGGTAGAAACTCCAACTGGAGTTTGTTTGAATTAATTCAAAGGAAAGCTGGCATTGTCAGGCAAGCACAGCACATGCCTAACCTATATAACGACACCGAATTATAAGACGTGAAATATCAAAATACAAACAATCAACTTTCGCTTTAGTCTAAAAAAACTATAAATAAGAATCATTAACAAAAATAATTATATCATCATCACAAAAAAGCATCCATAAAATAAAATATATTATTGTTTTTTATAAACTTTTAAAAATATACACAATTTCATCGATTCACTTTATTCTCAAAAAAATTTCTATTTTATTTCATCAAACATTCACAATTCCGAGTATACATTTGCATTAAACCTATCAATTCTAAATATTGTCAAAAATAATACCCCTCATTTTGATATTAAATATAAATAAGTAATAATCTATCTCCCTATTTATAATAAAAAAAAGAAATAAGTCATTTTTTATACAAATAAACGCACCACAATGAATCAATTATGCCAAACAAAAATATGCTTCAAGTATTATTTTTGAACTCTTATTTAAATCCAACCCTTGAGTTATATGAACATTATGCTATTCCTAAGTATTTATTTTATAAGCACCAAAACATTGCCGAAATAAAAATTTACTTACAATTGTACTGATGCTTCATTTTTTTTATGCACCTAAAACTTGATTTGACATATTATACTCGACCGGTGCTGTGATTTTACTCAGTTTTTCTTCGATAAAGGATGACTAATTGACTGTAGCAACGTCATTTTTTATCCCTAAGTATAATTGACAAAATTTTAGTAGCCACTACTCTTATAGCAAATTTTGACACCGTCTGATTCGCACATGACAAGATTAGGATTTCGAGTCAGATAATCATTCACCAGGACAGGAGATCTATTGAATGTCTGCAGCAACTGGCAAAAAAGCCGTATTAAAGCTTGATGGCAAAGAAATTGAATTACCAATTTACAGCGGCACATTGGGCCCAGATGTAATTGACGTTAAAGATGTATTAGCATCAGGTCACTTTACTTTCGATCCTGGTTTTATGGCGACAGCTGCTTGCGAATCTAAGATCACATTCATTGATGGTGACAAAGGTGTTTTATTACACCGTGGCTATCCAATTGATCAATTAGCAACTCAAGCGGACTACTTAGAAACTTGTTATTTATTATTAAATGGCGAGCTTCCAACTGCTGAACAAAAAGCAGAATTTGACGCAAAAGTACGTAACCACACTATGGTTCACGATCAAGTCAGCCGTTTCTTCAATGGTTTCCGTCGTGATGCTCACCCTATGGCAATCATGGTTGGTGTTGTTGGTGCATTATCAGCGTTCTATCACAATGCATTTGACATCGAAGATGTTAACCATCGTGAAATTACTGCGATTCGTTTAATCGCTAAAATCCCTACCCTTGCGGCATGGAGCTACAAGTACACTGTAGGTCAACCATTTATTTATCCACGTAACGATTTAGGTTACGCTGAAAACTTCTTGCACATGATGTTTGCTACACCAGCAGATCGTGACTACAAGGTAAATCCTGTTCTTGCTCGTGCAATGGACCGTATTTTCACGCTTCATGCTGATCACGAACAAAATGCTTCTACGTCAACAGTACGCCTTGCAGGCTCAACAGGTGCAAACCCTTACGCATGTATCTCTTCAGGTATTTCTGCGCTTTGGGGACCTGCTCACGGTGGTGCAAACGAAGCTGTTCTTAAAATGTTAGATGAAATTGGTAGCGTAGAAAACGTTGCTGAATTCATGGAAAAAGTAAAACGTAAAGAAGTTAAACTCATGGGCTTCGGTCACCGTGTGTATAAAAACTTCGACCCACGTGCGAAAGTCATGAAACAAACATGTGACGAAGTACTTGAAGCATTAGGCATTAATGATCCACAACTTGCGCTTGCAATGGAACTTGAGCGTATTGCGCTTAACGACCCATACTTCGTAGAACGTAAGCTTTACCCGAACGTAGACTTCTACTCTGGTATCATCTTAAAAGCGATTGGTATCCCAACAGAAATGTTTACAGTGATCTTTGCTCTTGCACGTACAGTAGGTTGGATCAGCCACTGGTTAGAAATGCACAGCGCACCTTACAAAATTGGTCGTCCTCGTCAGCTTTACACAGGCGAAACTCAGCGCGACATCAAACGTTAATTTTCCGAAAATTAATGTTAGAAAAGCTGCCTAATGGCAGCTTTTCTGCTTTAGCGTTAAAGTCAAATCACTCATCGTCTTCGATCAACCGCATTAAGTTGTAGCTAATTCCATCAGCCCTTAACCATGCCAACTCATAACTTGCTTTTGCCAAAGCCAGTACACGACGCTCAAATTCATCCCAAATCGGTTTGACTTGTACATCAACAACTCCCAACCCACTTTCTTGAGCCAAATGCTTGTTTTTTTCACAAATTTTCAAAGCATGGTAAAGCTTACGTCCTTTACTCGCCGTTTCTAAAATGCGAACTCTTTTGTGCTGAATAAAGCCTTCGACATGTTGAAGATTCGCATTTGGCAATAAAGGAACTAAAATTTGATCTAACTGCGCATCCAAACGCGCCCACACCGCTAAACGCTGTTCTAATGTATAAGTATTCCACTGAATAACCTCATGATTAAAACGGCGACATCCACGACAGACCAGATCACCAAATACCGTAGAACAACGCCCTGCACATGGCGTCAATGATGGGATTCGACGATCATTACTCAAAATCAACTCCTATAAAACCATATTTATTTTATGGTTTTCTCGCTTATTTTAAAATTTCGCGCTAAAATATGCGCCTTTATTTCCTATCTTAATACATTTGGAGTTATCCATGAACGCTACTGTAGAACAGCTTGCACCTGTAGAACAGCAAGCGACCAATAATTGGGTTGTTGCGGCACTATATCAATTTAAAGAAGTTTCAGATGCAGCCGATCTGCAAAAACGTCTTTTAGACTTAGTGAATAGCATCAATTTATGCGGAACTCTGATTGTTGCTCCAGAAGGAATTAACGGTACAGTTGCAGGTGATCGTGCGGCAATTGATACTGTTCATCAATTTCTAATCAATGAAGGCTTTACTGAAATGGAATACAAGGAGTCTTTCAGCTCTGACAAACCATTTCGTAAAATGAAAATCAAACTAAAAAAAGAAATCGTAACTCTAGGTGTTGAAGTTAAACCACGAGATTTAGTCGGTCACTATCTTGATCCTAAAGAGTGGAACGAACTCATTAGTCGTGAGGATGTCATTCTTATAGATACACGTAATGACTATGAATATAAAGCTGGTACATTTAAAGGTGCAATTGACCCTAAAACAGAAACCTTCCGTGAATTTCCTGAATATGTAAAACAAAACCTTGAGCAACATAAAGATAAAAAAATTGCAATGTTCTGTACAGGTGGTATTCGTTGCGAAAAATCAACCTCCTTACTTTTACAAGAAGGCTTTAATGAGGTTTATCATCTCAAAGGCGGCATTCTCAAATATCTTGAAGAAACACCTGTAGAAGAAAGTCTATGGGAGGGTGAGTGCTTTGTATTTGACGGACGTACTGCTGTTACACATGGCGTCGAAGAAGGTGAAAATATCAAATGCCATGCTTGTGGTTGGCCATTAACCAAAGAAGAAGCAGAACTACCAAGTTATGAACATGGCGTATCATGCATTTATTGTATCGATAAAACCACGGATAAACAAAAAGCTGGATTCCGTATGCGCCAATCGCAAATTGCTGCAGCAAAGCGTAAACGCCTATAAGTTCATTGCAACTTACCAATCAAAAGCCTTGGTTTCAAACTGAGGCTTTTTAGTTTGTTAACCAATAAATCATTGTAGCGGTCTAAACAATTATTACGCTTAATCACCATGGAAAATAATAAAATCTAAACCAAAATGAAATCATATCTGCTCTATTATTGGAAAAAAGCTAAGGTATAAAGTTATGCAACATGATTTTTGGCACGACAAATGGCAAACCAATAACATCGGCTTTCATCAAAATCAGCCTCATACCTTACTAACACAATATTTAAGCACCCTAAATCTAGATAAAAATGCGCGAGTTTTTGTTCCTCTTTGCGGTAAAAGTTTAGATTTAGCGTGGTTAATCGATCAAGGTTATCATGTGATTGGCATAGATCTTAGCCCAATTGCCATTCAAGATTTAATTCTAGACTTAGGACTTAGTTTTGAGGAATCTCAGATAGGAGATTTGACTTATTTTAAGCATGCTCAAATTGAGTTATTTATTGGCGATTTTTTTAAATTAACAGCCAAACAACTTGGCAAAATAGATGCGACCTATGATCGAGCAGCGCTCATTGCTTTACCAGAACAAATGCGTTCCACATATACACAACACCTACTGCAAATTACCAATCAGGCACCTCAACTTCTCATCAGCATAGAATACGATCAGTCCTTATTAGCAGGACCACCATTTTCAGTTCCTGAATATGAATTAACAGCACACTACGCAACACACTACGATATTAAATTACTGGCTTCCAATACTGAAAATTTGAAAGGGAAACTGATTGCCTATGAACATGCTTGGCATTTAACTAAACATTCAACTAGCGACAACGCTTAATTTAAAAATAAGACATACACCTCTTGCTGAATGGATCAATATGTTTGGTCCATTCACAACAATTCTATTGTTTAGCTCAAACCAAACTCTAACTGACTGGCTTGCATCTGCCCCCTTAACCAATCACAAAATAATACTTTACGTACATCTTCCTCAAAAGGCTCCGCAGACAATAGAAAGTAGGCCGATTCATCCTGATATATAGAGCTCATAGGTTGTAATAGTTGATGTTTAATCTCGCGCTCAATCATATAGGTCGAAACTAAAGTTACACCTAAACCAGCCAAGCAAGCCTCGATACACAAATAAAAGTGTTCTAGTTCTGTTTTAGAATAGCCTTTGAATTGTTCTGAATGCTTATATTGAAATTGCTGCCATAATTTATTCCGTGAAGTTGAAATAAATATTTGCTTGGTTTGCTGAGTTATCTTACTAGATGCTACACACAGCATTTGCTCATCAGCAATTTTCTCACTATAGATTGATTTTCCCCAATCAAAATCATTTCGTCTCAAAGCTAAATCAATATTTTGCTGTTTGAAATCAACCTTCCCTCCTCCTGTTAAAAGAGTAACCTCAAAGTCAGGATAAAGCTGCTTAAAATGAATTAGACGTGGTATTAGCCATTTCATCGCTAAAGTTGGCTCACATGAAAGAACCAGATTTTTTTGCACTATAGTTTGTTGATTTAATTGCATTAAACATTGATCAATTTGCTGAAAAACTTGCTGGCAGCAATCAAATAAAATTTCCCCTTTAGCAGTTAAACTTAGCTTTCTAGATGATCGAATAAATACAGCAAAACCCAAAGCATCTTCTAAATTTCTAATTTGTTTACTCACAGCACCTTGCGTTACAAATAAACGATCAGCCGCAACCGTCACACTTTCATAGCGTGCTGCAAAATAAAAAAACTTTAATGAATTCAGTGATAGACGCTCAACCATTCCAAAAACTCATCTATGTATGTGAATTATTTTCGATTTTAAATATAGCAAGATTATGAAAAATATAAAAATTATATACAAATTTTTATTAGGAATAGATGAGTGAATGAAATATTAACAGTTGGTTTGATTACCCTACTCGCAGTCATCAGCCCTGGTGCAGACTTTGCCCTCGTTACTCGAAATAGCTATTTATATGGGCGAAATTTGGGTATTTGTACTGCTTACGGGATTGCATGTGGTGTTTGGATTCATATTAGCTATAGTTTAATCAGCTTAAATTTTTTGAAGAGCCATCTTCCAGATTTTATTCAACTTATCCAATATATTGGTGCAGCATATCTCATATATATCGGTTATAAGACTTATACCCAAGCTGCTGTTAAGTTAAATGACAATCAGACAAACATCACTAGTTGGCAAACATTCAAACATGGATTTTTAACCAATAGTTTAAATCCCAAAACAACCTTATTTGTGATGAGTATTTATTCTCAGATCATGACGATAGAGAACCAACTATTTACGCTCCTTGCTTATGGTATCTTTATTTCCAGTAGCCATCTGATCTGGTTTAGCTTAATTACGATTTTCTGCTCAACCCCAGCAATTCGACACAAAATTTTAGCTAAACAGCTCCTACTCAACCGATTAATTGGCATGATACTCAGTGGACTAGGTCTGAGTTTGTTATTCACAAACCTGTAAATCAAAAAGGTTAAGTATAAAAACGAGACAGCAAAAATCATAAAAAAACGTCCATTACGGACGTTTTAATTACGCTTTTTTTATGATACTCAAGCTACTCGTTTAGCTAGGCGTATGATACATGAGATAAATTTCATTTAAATTATCTGGAATTTCTTCTGCTAATTCATCCATAAGTTGGCCATTTCGACGGAAAGATTCCATTTGTGGATCTTCCTCATCAATACCACTAAACACCATAATCGGCAGGGTCAGATCAACTAACTGTTCTCCATATTCAGGTGCAAACCAAGCATCTTCATTTAAGAACATTGCATCAACAAAGCCAACGCTCCAATCGCCTAGGCTAGAATCAACATCAGCTTCTTCAATTTCAAATGGAAATTCAATTCCATCTTCATTGGCAAGATTCTGACGAATAGATTCCAACCAAAGTTTGATTTGCTCAATCACATCACTTGGAACCTTCTTTTGATTGCTCTCAAAGAGCTCATCTAACCATCGATCAAATTTTGGACCTACAGCTATCGCACATAAAAAACCATGAGTTGCGGCAAAATCTAGACCGTATTCGTTTTGATCACCGTCAAGATAATTACTCAATAAGTCTAAATCCAACGTGCTCATTCTCTATCCAATTCTAAAAATATATCGTCAACAGCATAACATTTTAGGACCTAAAGTCTTATTAATTTTGCTTAATCTTCGTCATCAAAATCATCATCGTCGAAATCATAATCAAAATCTTTCAATTCTCGCTCTAAACGGCGTTGCGCTAACAAATCATCAATTAAACGGCGCTTTTCTAATGATTCTTTAGCGCTGAGCTTACCTGATGATTCATCAAAACCAGCGTCGTCTTCACCGTAGTTATCATCATCTAGTTCAAAATCTGTAGAAGACACTAAGTACCTCAAATGAAAAAATGTTAATGGGCCTAGCCGGTATTTATCTGTCTTAGAATTTCTTGTCAAGTTTTATTTGTTTTTTTTACTATAAAACGTAGTTTTGTACTTTTTTTCAGCACTTTTTTTGTGTATTTATAATCTAAGAACTTTAGGTATAAAACATCTTTAGGAATTTTAGGCTTGAAAAAATATGACATACCCCCATATTCAAAAAATCATCAGAAAATGAAACCTATTTTTTATTTAGTGCAAACGGATCAAATCCCAAACATTCCCTGTGAATTGTGCTATCATGCACGGTTTTTCACCGCCACAGATTCAACAAAAGAGTAAGCAAAGATGAGCGATATGCATTCCCCTACTTCGCAAGTAGCGGCTCTGATTAGCCGAGGCAAAGAACAAGGTTACTTAACTTACGCTGAGGTTAACGATCATCTACCAGACTCGATTACAGAAAGTGAGCAGATTGAAGATATTATTCAAATGCTCCAAGACGTCGGTATTCCTGTGCATGAGCGCGCACCAGAAACTGATGACACTATGTTTGGTGAATCGACTGAAGCAGCAGATGAAGTTGCCGAAGAAGAAGCTGCTGCTGTATTAGCATCGGTTGAAAGTGAGCCAGGTCGTACCACGGATCCTGTACGTATGTACATGCGTGAAATGGGTACTGTTGAACTCCTTACCCGTGAAGGCGAGATCAGCATTGCAAAACGCATCGAAGAAGGTATTCGTGATGTTTTACATTCGATTGCGTATTGGCCAAACGCTGTCGAGGTAGTTTTACAAGAATATAATGACTTTTTAACAGGTGAGCGTCGTCTTGCAGATATTCTTTCAGGTTATCTAGATCCAGAAACTGACGAAGAAATTCCTGAGGTGCTTGAGGATGAGGCTGAACTCGATGAGGAAGCAGGCTCTACATCAACAGCAAAAGAAGTCAAACTCGACGATGATGACGAAGAAGAATCTGAGAGTGATGATGATTCAGAAGGTGATTCTGGCCCAGACCCAGAAGTTGCCAAAGTCCGTTTTTCTGAATTAGAAACAGCATGGAACGACACAAAAGCAATTATAGAAAAGCATGGTCGTAACAGTGAAGAAGCAAAAGCTGCTCTAGAATCTTTAGCTGCTGTATTTATGATGTTCAAATTTACCCCACGTTTATTTGATATCATTTCTGAAATGATTCGCGGCACTCATGATCAAATTCGTACAAATGAACGCGAAATCATGCGTTATGCAGTTCGTCGTGGTCGTATGGATCGTACAACTTTCCGTACCACCTTCCCTGAACAAGAATCAAATCCAGCTTGGCTAGATGAGCAAATCGCTAAAGCGCCTGCGGAAATTAAAGCACATTTAGAAAAAGTTCGCCCTGATGTACTGGCATTCCAACAAAAGATTGCAGATATCGAGAAAGAACTTGGCTTAAACGTGAAAGATATCAAAGATATCTCTAAACGTATGGCTGTAGGTGAAGCAAAAGCACGTCGTGCCAAAAAAGAAATGGTTGAAGCAAACTTACGTTTGGTGATTTCGATTGCGAAGAAATATACTAACCGTGGCCTACAATTCCTTGACTTAATCCAAGAAGGTAACATCGGTTTGATGAAAGCCGTAGACAAGTTTGAGTACCGTCGTGGTTATAAATTCTCGACATATGCAACTTGGTGGATTCGTCAGGCCATTACTCGTTCGATTGCAGACCAAGCACGTACAATTCGTATTCCTGTTCACATGATTGAAACGATTAACAAGATCAACCGTGTGTCTCGCCAACTACTTCAAGAAATGGGGCGTGAGCCTACCCCTGAGGAATTAGGCGAACGTCTAGAAATGGACGAAGTTAAAGTTCGTAAAGTACTTAAAATCGCAAAAGAACCGATTTCGATGGAAACACCAATCGGGGATGATGAAGATTCGCATCTTGGTGACTTCATTGAGGATTCAAACATCACTTCTCCAGTAGATGCTGCAACCTCTGAAGGCTTAAAAGAAGCAACACGTGAAGTACTTGAGAACTTAACTGAACGTGAAGCGAAAGTATTAAAGATGCGTTTTGGTATTGATATGCCAACTGATCATACTTTAGAGGAAGTTGGTAAGCAGTTTGATGTAACACGCGAACGTATTCGTCAAATTGAAGCGAAAGCATTACGTAAGCTGCGCCATCCATCACGTTCAGAACACTTACGTTCATTCTTGGAAAACGACTAATATTGGGAAAATCCTGTGTAAAAGCAAAGCAATGCTTTGCTCTAGCTCAGGACTTGAAGTTTAATACTTTATCCCCATTTAGGTATTAGATCATAAGCGCCTGCACTGATGCAGGCGTTTCAAATTAAGAGGTTGCTCATGTTAGACCGCACTCCTTCTCGTGAATTGCAAGAACATCTTTGGGTTTTCCCGATGGACTATCCAATCAAATTGATTGGTAATGCAGGGGATGAACTTCGAGTAGCTGTTGTTGATATTTTGCAGAAGCACTTCCCTGATTTTGATGGCGACTCAGTTAAAGTACAGCCTTCACGCACAGGTAAATACCATTCTTTGACTGCACAATTGCGTTTTGAAGAGTTAGAACAAGTTCATGCGCTTTACGCTGACCTTGCAGCATGTCCTTTAATTAAGACAGCGCTTTAATAGAAGAATCCAAAATACGAAAGTGTTTTGGATTTTTTCTTTTCCTCTAGTAAAAAGATAACAATCAAACGTTTTAACGAAAGATTCTGTTTATCTTGTCGGAATAATTAGATCGTAAGCTTAGATAAACCTGCACAAATCAAAGGAAAAATGCTGTAATGAACTTTGAGAAGCCCTCATTAATCATTCGCTGTTTCAAAGACCTACAAGATTATACCGATCGATTTGAAGCGATGAAAAATTTCACTGAAAATCGAGATGCGGATAGCTCTGATGAAATTTGGTTATTACAACATCATGATGTACTCACCCAAGGACAAGCAGGCAAAGCAGAACATATTTTAACCCCCAGCCACCTACCAATTGTGCAAACAGATCGTGGTGGCCAAGTGACATGGCATGGTCAAGGACAATTAGTGGCTTACTTCTTGTTTGATTTAAATCGCTTAAAATGGAATGTTCGCACCTTAGTCAGTTTCGCTGAACAAGCGATGATAGACCTACTCAAAAAATACGGTATCACAGCCTACGCCAAAGCAGATGCACCAGGTGTATATGTAGAAGAACGTAAGATCGGCTCACTTGGCTTTAAAATTCGCCGAGGTCGTAGTTATCATGGCTTCGCACTGAATATTGACTGTAGTTTAACAGGCTTTCAAACCATTAACCCTTGTGGATATGCCGGTTTAGAAATGGTACGCTTGCAAGACTTACTACAAGATTATCCAAGCTTTGAGCAACTTTGTAAGGATTTGGTGCAATACCTACAAAATACAAATTTCTTTAATGACCTTGTAGTCAAATCAGAATAATTTACTTTTCAATTCTAATGAAATAAATTAGAGTAAATACTCTAAATTAGCTAGTGCATAATTTTAACAAGGGACAAGCAAGTGATCTCAACCAAAGCAGTGAAGCCCACTTTGCAATTTGCCTATGTCAAACTCATGATGGACGTTGTGGGTCGTGGCCTCGTAATGGCAAGCCAAGTGGATCGTGAAGTACAAGAGGAAGTGTCCAAGTTTCCTGTTGGTTTTATCCTTTCAATGAATGTTTTTCCAAATGGACCTGCATTTGTTGCACGAGTGACTGAAGAAAAACAATTAGAGCTGTTGTCAAACTATAAAGGCAAGCCTGATTTAACCATTACCTTTAAGCATCTGACCCATGCATTTCTGGTGTTTTCATTTCAAGAAAGTACAGCACAAGCTTTTGCTAACGATCGCATGATTGCTGATGGTGATCTATCTAATGCAATTCGTCTAGTTCGTTGCTTAAATAAAATGGAAGCATTAATCCTACCAAAATTAGTTGCTTCACTTGCGGTAAAACGCTACCCAGCTGAATTGACATTAAAAGAAAAATTCACGGGTGCAAAGAATATTTATCTTAAAGTCGCTAAATCATATCTCAAACGGAGCGCATAACATGGCTAAGCCTTATTACGAGTTTTTCTGTCCTGTAAAAGTCATTGCTGGTAACGCTGCGTTAGAGCATATTCCTTTTGAACTTGCAGCTTTAGGTGCAAAACGCCCAATGATTATTACGGATAAAGGTGTTCGTGCAAATGGATTACTCAATCCAATTGAAGCAGCTTTTAGTACTACAGATGCGGTAATTGGTGCAATTTTCGATGATGTTCCACCTGACTCAAGTCTAGAAGTAGTTCGCTCAGCAGCGGAAACTTATCGAAAACAAAACTGTGATGCCATTATTGCCATTGGTGGTGGTTCAGTGATTGATACCTCTAAAGCAACCAATATCTTGGTATCTGAAGGTGGTGATGACCTGTTGCAGTATTCAGGTGCACACAACTTACCAAAACCACTTAAACCATTTTTCGTGATTCCAACGACTTCTGGAACAGGTTCTGAAGTGACTATGGTTGCCGTTGTTTCTGATACACAACGGAACGTGAAGCTTGCATTTGCATCTTATTATTTAATGCCACATGCAGCGATCCTTGATCCACGTATGACCATGACTTTACCAGCGCATTTAACTGCAATGACGGGTATGGATGCCCTAACACACTGCGTAGAAGCCTATACTTGTTTAGCTGCCAACCCTCTCAGTGATGCTTATGCAAGTGCGGGTATTAAAAAAATCAGCGAAAATCTATTCAAAGTACTAGACAATCCAAGTGATGCTCAAGGTCGCTTAGAACTTGCACAAGCATCGACGATGGCTGGGATCGCATTTTCAAATTCAATGGTTGGTCTTGTTCACTCTCTTGGTCATGCTTTGGGTGCAGTTGCCCACCTCCCCCATGGACTTTGCATGAATCTATTCCTGCCATATGTATTGGAATATAACAAAGAAGTGAATGGTCAAAAGATTGGTGAATTATTGCTCCCACTTGCAGGTGCTGATATCTATTCTCAAACTCCTGCAAATCAGCGTGCTGAAAAGGCAATTGCTACGATTTTGACCATGCGTGATCGTTTGCATAGCCTGACCAAACTCCCACGCACTTTGCGAGAAACGGGTAAAATTACAGAAGCTCAACTAGATGAAGTTGCAGAAAAAGCACTGAATGATGGCTCTATCATTTACAATCCTAAAGAGGCAAATCTCAAGGATCTCCGTGCTATTTTACAAAAAGCATGGTAATACAGCTTTTATAGCTTATAGCTAGCTACATAAATCTTTAATCAAATAGCTCCAATAACTTAGCTTTACATCATCCTCGGCGTAAATTTAAGAGTTGGAGCTTTTCTATGTTAAATGAACCCATAATTCATCGAATTTTCACCAAAATTGGCAAAAAAATTGCTAAAAAATGCAGAAAAGTGCTGACAATTTACGCCAAATTAGGATAGATTGGCGCACTTCGCTTTTTTTTCTGTAGGGGGGATCATTTTTGTCTCAAATGATCCTTAAACCATAGCTGATCCTTGATCAACGATAATGAGGATAACGCCGTTGACAAACATCTCTGGGACTCAATCAGCAGCTAAACTGCAAAAAACATTAGGTCTATGGCACGTCATAATTATTGGTCTGGCTTATGTCCAACCAATGACGTTATTTGATACTTTTGGTCTAGTATCGGAAGCAAGTAATCACCATGTTCCAACTTCTTATATCTTCGCCCTCGTTGCCATTTTGCTCACCTCAATTAGCTATGGGCATATGATCCGACGTTATCCATCGTCTGGTTCTGCCTATACTTACGCGCAAAAATCCATTCACCCAAATGTCGGTTTTATGGTGGGCTGGTCATCATGGTTGGATTACCTACTCTCTCCTATGGTGAATATCATTCTTGCCGTCATTTATTTGACTGCACTATTTCCTGATATCAACCATTGGGTATGGGTTTTAGTTCTGACTGCTTTTATGACTGGTGTTAACTTACGTGGCGCACGATTTGTTGCGAACTTTAACAGCTGGATCGTATTAGTACAGTTGCTTGTTATTGGAACATTTACCTACTTAGTGTATAGCAAGTTACAAATGGGAATGAATGCGGATGGTCCGATTACCGCAGAAACTCGTTATCAACTATGGACTTTAGAGCCATTTTGGAATGAACTCACTTCAGTTGGTGCCCTAATCACAGGTGCAACTTTACTGTGCTTCTCATTTACTGGATTTGACTCTCTAAGTTCACTTGCTGAAGAAACCAAAGATACTGAGAAAACGCTACCTAAAGCAATTTTCTTAACTGCATTATTTGCAGGTGTCATCTTCATTATCAGTACCTATTTCATTCAGCTTTATTTCCCTGGTAATCCAAGCAGCTACTTTAAAGATATTGCTGAAACTCAACCAGAAATCCTATTACTGGTTGGTGGGTCACTGTTCCAGTCTTACGTACTTGCATTCGCAATTATTACAGTAATGGCTTCAGGTATTTCAGCCCATGCAGGTGTGTCACGTCTCATGTATGTCATGGGTCGCGATGGTATTATCAACAAAAAGATTTTTGGTCATATTAGTCCAAAAACCTTTACGCCATCGTATAACATCTTGATCGTTGGTCTTGTTGCTTTATCAGCAGGCTTTATGGATCTAGATATTGTGATTTCGATGATTAGTTTTGGTGCTTTAACCGCATTTACCTTTGTAAATTTATCGGTTATTTCTCGTTATGCACTTCGAGACGGCCGCACGAAGACATTCAAAGAAATCATCAACTATGTCGTTATCCCATTGTGCGGCTTTATCAGTATCTTTGCGCTATGGCTAGAAATTGAAGAAACTGCATTGAAATACGGCTTATGGTGGGCAATGTTTGGGGTTTTATATTTAGGTTATAAAACCAAAGGCTTTAAATATACTGCTCCTCAATATAATGAGTTTGATGATAAGCATTAATTTGCTTCTTGTTTAGCCTACCGAACAAAGGTGCAGTTTTTAAACTGCACCTTTTTTTGTCAGCAATAAAATGTACTCATTCTATCCTTCTTGATATTCCTTTTGATAAAACCAATAAATTTAAACAAAATGTTAAAATATAACATATGTTAAAAAAGAACATATATGATGAAGCATAATTTAAAATACTTGAGGGAACAAAAATGTTAAATCAACGCCTTTTATTTGCCAGTTTTATTGTAGCCAACCTCGCAATACTACCCGCATGTCATAATGATAATGATCGCCATACACCGACACCGACACCGACACCGACACCGACACCGACACCGACAAATAGCATCGAAGCCGAAGCGAGTGTATCTAGTAAATCAGCTAAAGTTGCGGTTTTTGGAGATGTTTCTACTGATCATTTTTCAGAGAAAAAACTTAATGCAACCCAAACAGCACTATTGCTAGATGATGCTGATATTAAAAGCTATGGTTTTGCTATAGACAGCAAAAGTAGTCAATCATTGGCTGATACAAGCCAAGATTACTTATCAAAATTTACCGCATTGCTGATTGAAAATAATATGGGAAGCAATGTACTCGTAAATAAAACTTCAAAAAATGCTGAGTCTGAAGTGGTAAATATCACATTAGATGTAGATGCAGAAAATAACCAAACCACAAATCAATTACGTGATTTACTCTTAAACTCACTCAACCAACCGGCTACAACAACTTCATTTCAAACACGAGCCTCAGTTACTGCAACACAAAAAATGCGTTTACAGCTTTCTTTTTGGAAAGGTACCGCATCAAATACTATCTTTATCTGGGTAAATGCTTATCCTGAGACCAATAGTACCCAAGTACAGCAAAAATATGGCGACCTTGACTTAGCAACTGCACTTGCAAGCTTAAGCCCACAATTAATCGTCAAATCAACCACAAATGAGTTTACACAAAATGCAACTGGTTCCAATGCTGTAGATATTCTATGGAATATTGATGCTTCAGGTTCAATGTCCGAAGAACAAACCAATCTTGCAAATGGTGCAAGTCAGTTCTTTACCGCACTCAATCAAGCAAATATTGACTATCGCTTAGCCGTGAATACACATGATGCCTCACGCTGTAAAAGTTTAAGGAAGACAAGTACCGGTGCTGAATTTATTGATGCTCAAACTGCTAATGCAGAAACTGAGTGGCAAACCTTAGCACGGCCAGGAACAATGGAATCAGGTACAGAGACTGGCTTCTTCTGTGTCCGTGAAGCGAACCTAAGTAATTTTGATCGTCCCAATGCGAAAAACTTGGTTGTTTTTGTTTCAGATGAGCCAGAAAATGAAACCTATTACGGCTATTCACCTGCTGGAACTTCAGTTGCACGCGATTTTAATGACTATAAAGATTTTTTCTTACAGCAAAATACCACCTATTTTTCCATCGTTGGAACGGCTGAACTGATTCGCCCAACTCAGGGTACTCCTGCGCCTTATGATGAAAAATTTACTTGTTCTGGTCAAGGTGGATATGCAACAGGTGGTGCGCACTTTAAAGAAATCTCACGTTTAACAGGTGGTAGCTCTGCATCTATTTGTGCTGATGCCAATAGCTGGAGTGTCATGTTCGATGAAATCATCAAGTCTGCTACCGGTCTCGCAAGCCAATTTACCCTTTCACAAGTTCCAATTCCATCAACTGTAACCGTCAAAGTGAATAGTAATACCGTACTCCGAGATACCACTCACCAAAATGGTTTTGATATCATCTATAGTCATACAGGCGCTAATCTGGTCTTTTATGGAGCAGCGGTACCTAAAGCCAACGATAAAATTACCGTAACCTATAAATTCTTAACGCTGAATTAATTTAGCAATTCTACAAATAACATAATAAAACACCGTAATATGAGCGACATCTTACGGTGTTTTTTTAATTAGATTATCTTCTTATGCTTGAGCCAAACGCTCCACAACATTTTTGACACGTTGTGCATAATGTTTAGCGGTTTCCAAATCTCCAGATGGAATTTCATCAGTACTCGCATCCGAAGGTGATTGCACCAATAAGCCAACCGATCCGCCTAGGTTGTTGACATCTTCCCGTTGGGCGGCTTTGGTATTGGCAGGAAGTAAGCCTAAGCTCACCCATATTCCACCATGCTGTGAAGCCAAAGTTTGTAGTTGAATGAGTGTCACTTGCTTATCACCATTTAAACTTGCGCTATTGGTAAAACCTGCAAAAACTTTGTCTTGCCAACCACGTGTAAACCAAATTTTTGATGATGCATCAGCAAATTTCTTAAATTGCCAAGGTGCAGCAGCCATATAAGTTGGTGCCCCAAAAACGATTCCTTGCGCATCACTTAAAGTTTGCCAGTCTTGTTCCGTAATTTCACCATTTTGATCAATCTCGATTAATGTTGCATCAATTGCTTGTGCAAAAGTTTCAGCCACAACTTTGGTATGGCCATAGCCTGAATAATAAACCACTGCAATTTTTGTCATGAGTTCACCTAGTGTTTTTAAAAGTTCGATTTAATGATATATTTTAGAAACTAGGTGTCAATTAGTTACCAATAGGTAACTATTGAACTTTGAATGAAAAATTGAGAGTACCAAAGATGATTAAAGGCTTGAAATATAATATTTATCAACAGCATTGCCCTGCTCGATTATTTTTTGAAAAAATTGCAGATAAATGGGTTTTATTAATCATCAATGTTTTGGCTAAAGAGAGTCAGCACTTCAATTTACTAAAAAAGAACATCGAAGGGATTTCGCCAAAGGTTCTCTCACAGAAATTAAAAATGCTTGAGCGAGATGGTTTTATTGAAAGGCAAGTACAAGATACCTCACCAATTCGTGTGGAATATTCTTTGACGGCTTTAGGTTTAGAGGTTGCTGAAATGGCATTTCAGTTGAAAGATTGGGCTGAGAGTAATATCGAACAAATCATTTCTGCTCAACAACGTTTTGATGCTATACAAGAAAAAATAGAATAATCCGATGAGGTCCGTATGCAACCACAACCTTTAATTGCTGTTACAGATGTCGAGAAAACCAGTCAGTGGTATCAAACTGTGCTTGGCCTGCAAAGCGGACATGGCGGCAAAGAATATGAACAGTTGCTATTTGAGCAAACCATGGTGTTGCAATTACATCAATGGCAAGCGCATGACCACTCATATATTGGAGAGCCTAAATATGTGATTGGCAATGGTGTTCTGTTGTGGTTTGAAAGCAAGCAATTTGATGAAATTGTCAAAAGCCTGCAAGCCCACCACGTTGAAATATTGGAAGGTCCAAAATACAACCCGAATGCACACCATCGCGAAATTTGGTTTAAAGACCTAAATGGTTATACACTCGTTGTTGCTAGTCCATATGGTGATATATAAAAGTCCAATACAATCAGAGCTGTTTGAACCCTTGTTGTCTCCACGCCTCGTATACAATAACTGCAGTTGCGTTAGATAGATTTAAGCTTCTAGAGTTTTCAGCCATGGGCAGGCGAATCCACTGATCTTGAGGGAACATCAAACGGACTTGTTCAGGTAAACCTCGAGTTTCTGGTCCCATTAACAACGCAACAGGACGATTTAGATCAACTGTATGCGGTGTTGCAGTTCCTTTTGTTGTCAGTGGAAAAACATGTTCCACACCTTTAGCTTTTAGATCAGCAAGGCATAATTCAATATTATCCCAAATTTGCATTCTCGCCCATTCGTGATAGTCCAAACCTGCACGTTTCAACTTTTTATCATCTAGCTCAAAACCCAAAGGTTTGACCAAATGTAGTTGTGCACCAGTATTGGCACATAGACGAATGATATTACCTGTATTCGCAGGAATCTCAGGCTCGTATAGGACGACATGAATCACTTAATTACTCACTTATACATATATTATTTTGCTTGGCACAGGACCCTAATTTAGTCGGGAATATAGTCATGAGCGTCCCTCAGGCAGATATCCTTCTTGCGGAATTTTCACTCCTCAGGGCAGCGATAGTCAATCGCTGCATCCCCTCACTCATGCCATTTTAACTGTTCGCGTAGACTCACCACTTCACCAATGATGGTTAAAGTCGGTGCTACGATTTGATGCTTTGATACTTTGGTTGCAATATCCGCCAAAGTACCGACCACCACTTTTTGCTCAGGAGTCGTTCCCTTAGAAATGAGCGCTACAGGCATAGTGGGGCGCTGGCCATGTGCAATCAGTTGCTCACAAATCCGCTCTAATCCGACTAAGCCCATATACAGTACCAAAGTTTGGTTTTCATAGACCAGTTCGTTCCAAGGTAACTCTGGTGAGCCTTCTTTTAAATGCCCTGTCAAGAAACGTACACTTTGTGCATAATCACGATGTGTCAGTGGTATACCCGCATATGCAGAACAACCTGAAGCAGCGGTAATCCCCGGCACCACTTGAAAAGTCACATTGGCTTCCACCAATTCTTGAATTTCTTCACCACCACGCCCAAAGATAAAAGGATCTCCCCCTTTTAAACGGCAAACACGTTTACCTTTTTGCGCATACTCCACCAATAAAGCATTGATACCATCTTGCGGCACAGAATGATTGGAACGTGCTTTACCCACGTAGATCTTTTCTGCATCACGGCGGCATAATTCCAAAATGGGTGCAGATACCAAACGATCATAGATCACGACATCTGCCTGCTGCATGAGACGCAATGCTTTTAACGTTAAAAGTTCTGGATCACCCGGCCCTGCACCCACTAAATAAACCTCACCTTTGGGTGCAATCCATTCACTAAGTGCCTGCTGAATCAAATCGTTGGCAACATCAATATTGTCATTGAATACCTGCTCTTTAAGTGGGCTGGCATACAAATTTTCCCAAAAGATACGACGCTCATCTGGATTGGTGATTTTTTCTTTGACTTGCTTACGCCATTTTCCTGAAAACTCAGCAAGTTTACCCATGCCATGTGGCACAATCGTTTCAATTTGAGTACGAAGCTGTCTAGATAAAACAGGTGATGCACCATTAGATGCAACTGAAATCACCAAAGGCGAACGATCAATAATTGCGGGGACCATAAAACGACAATGTGGAATATCATCAACACTGTTGACCAGCAAATTACGCTGTTCACATTGCTCAAATACCGTTTTATTGACCTCAGGTTGGTCGGTCGCTGCAATAACCAGTCGATAAGGAGTTGCAAGAATATCTTCTGAGAAAGGTTTGTAAATACACTGCCCTGCTGACTTTTCAACCAGAGCAGTTAATTCTGGCTCGATCTCAGGCGCAATCACATCAACAATTGCACCCGCTTTGACCAACAAGTTTGCTTTGCGATAAGCAATATGCCCACCACCGACAATCAGACATCGTTGCTGCTGCAACTTTAAAGAGATTGGGAAAATTTCCACATCATGCCTCTATATTTTCAATCTGATTGAGATAAAGCAAAAACTGTGCACAAATTCGATGCAAAGCTTAATCGATATAAGTTACACCGCCCATATATGGACGTAAAACTTCAGGAATCTCGATTGAACCATCTGCACGTTGGTAGTTTTCCATCACTGCAAGTAAGGTACGCCCCACTGCGAGTCCAGAACCATTTAAAGTGTGCACCAATTCGATCTTCTTCTGATCCACTCGGTAACGTGCTTTCATACGGCGAGCTTGGAAATCCCCCATATTTGAGCAACTTGAAATCTCACGATACGTATTTTGGCTAGGTACCCAAACTTCGAGGTCATATGTTTTAACTGCACCAAAGCCCATGTCACCACCACAGAGCAAAATCTTACGATACGGCAAACCAAGCGCCTGCAAAATGCCCTCAGCATGTGCAGTTAACTCTTCAAGTGCCTGCATAGAGTGCTCTGGCTTGACGATTTGCACCATTTCAACCTTGTCGAATTGGTGTTGACGGATTAAGCCACGCGTATCACGCCCATAAGAACCTGCTTCACTGCGGAAACATGGTGTATGTGCTGAATATTTAAGTGGCAAACGATCCGCATCAATAATCTCATCACGTACAAAGTTCGTGATTGGCACTTCTGCTGTTGGAATCAAATAATATTCTTTTTCGCCTTGCAGCTTGAACAAATCTTCTTCAAATTTTGGTAATTGACCTGTACCACGTAAGGTATCCGCATTCACCAAATACGGAACATAAGCTTCGGTATAACCATTTTTAAGCGTATGGGTATCCAACATAAATTGGGTTAAAGCACGTTGTAAACGCGCTAAAGGGCCTTTCAATACACTGAAACGTGAACCTGTGAGCTTAGTCGCAGTTTCAAACTCGAGACCACCCATCCATTCGCCAAGATCAGTATGATCTTTGATTTCAAAATCAAACTGACGTGGTGTGCCCCATTTTAAGATTTCTAAGTTATCGCTTTCATCTTTACCAAATGGAACAGACTCATCTGGTAGGTTTGGAATCGCAAGAGACTTCTGCTCAAGTTCAGTTTGCAATTCAGCCAAAGCGACTTCAGCCGCTTTGATTTCATCACCAATCGCAGCCATACGCGCCATAATTTCTGACGCATCTCCACCCGACTTTTTGATTTGACCAACTTGCTTTGCACCTGCGTTACGTTCAGCTTGTAAATTTTCTGCTTTAGATTGCAAATCTTTACGGCGAGCTTCTAAATCAGCCCATTCTTGTACATTGAGCTGAATACCACGTTTTGCCAAAGCAGCATTTACCACTTCGATATTATTTCTAAGTAATTTTGGGTCGATCATAATCAATCATGAATAGAGAAAAAACTGGCTATAGTGTAAGGCTTTAACCTGAAAAAATACAGCATCTACCTCGTAATTGCAGATGCTGTATCTAGATTAAGATTAATTAGGGACTTTCGGTAGGCTTGGCAAGTATTCTGCCTTGATAAACTCTTTTGCTGCATAATAAGGTAAGGTCAACTCACTCATACCTTCAGCATAAGATGCAAGCTCATAAAGTGGATAAACGAATACGATTCCATTGACCCCATAATAATAATTATCGCTGACTTGTAGTTGATCTTTCTTGATATTGTGCTCATCTAACCAATTTTGATTTGCAGCATACAACTCATCCCGCAGCTTTTGATCCATACCATCTTTAACTAAATCCTCTACACGAATATGTTTTTTATTGCTTAAATCAAAATTAACAAATTCTTGATGGTACATTCCATGTGCAGCACCCGCAGGATAAGTATAGCTCTGAATCGCAAAAGTCGCCAAATTGTAATTTTGACCAACAAAGCGAACATAGGTACTACTTTCACTCAGTACAGGTTCACCCTCAGGAACTTTCACTTGTTGATCATTTAAATTTGAAAAAGCATTCGGCTCTGCTTTTTTCATGCGTGCCACAAAATAATCATCAATCCATTGCAGATTGGTTTTTACCGTTTGCAGATCATAGTTGGTACAACCATCCTCTAAACATACTTTCTGTTTAGGTAACTCAACGGCTACGACTTGAGCCTGAACCAATGGGATATTGTTTTTTTCAACTTTGGCTGTTGAGTCTGTATCTGATTTCGGTTGGCAACCTGCTAATGCAAAAACGGTCAGTATAGGAATCAGTGGAATCAATATTGATGATTTTGAGCTATTCATTGTCATGCAAGTCTCTAATGTTTTTCTTCACTATACAAAGCCTTGCTCACAGATGAAATTAAAAAATGTATCTAGCCTAAAGCCGAAATATCTGCGGCTTTAGGCTAGCAAGAATGAAAAGATTACTGATCAATAATATCTGTGCCTTTTGGTGGCTCAAAATTAAATACAGAAGCTGGAATTGCTTGATTGACCTTCAGATTACTAAAACGGACATAAGTAGTTTGCCCCAATGAATCTTGTAAAATCATCAAATTGGGCGCTTTGTTTGCACCAAAGCTAATTGTCAAGCTTTGGAACGTGCTGTCATCCTGTTTCGGGTACAAGGTATAATACAACTTTGTGCGATCAGGTTGTGTCACGCGATAAGACTGCATAATTTGGCTCGTATTTCCCGACAACAATAATGCAGGTGTATTGGCTACTTGATCATCTAGGTTTTGGCGGATTGCCTGCTGTAAATCAGGATCATAAATCCACACTGTTTTCCCAGATGTCACAATGGTTTGTTTTGCTGGACTAGTAGTTTCCCAATAAAACTTACCTGGACGCTCAACCTTCATCACACCTTTAAAAGTTTGATTCATATGCTGAGCCGTAAGCCCTCGTTTTTGTACAGCTTTATTGTTGCTTACTTTCGTTGTTTGTTCAAAATCTGCAGTGAATCGTTGCAAACCTGATAATTGTTGAACCAAACTCGTGGTTGCCTGTTGAGCCGATGCCGCCACAGGTGCAGCAGACGCCTGAATACTAACAACTGGCGCAAGCGTAATTGCACTTAAAGTTGTCGCGTAAGCTATTTTTTTCATAAAATTCATAAAATGAACCTTCTATCAGAGTCCTACTGTTATGACGACATCTTACTGTTTTTAATCACTAAAAAAATGAAGAAAAGCAGCGGTTTTGTGTAGTTCGTGTCGCAAAGTTCAGCATTATGTATGAAGTTACAGCCTTTATGTAGAAATTGTAATAAATAAAAATTCTATTCCTCGACCACAATTTATGAGGTTGAGACTATGACACTTTAGACAGAAATTATTGATAAATAATGTACTAGACCATAGCTTACAGTTTGATAATCTAAGCCTAATGACACAAAAAGCCCGAACCATGAAAAGTCTTGCGTTTATTCATCGTAACGATACTCGTTTTGCTATTGGTGATTTTTATCCTGCCTTATCAGTATTTTCATATCATGAACTTGGAAATACTACTTCACCTTTTTTATTACTCGACCACCTTGGTCCTGGGCGATTAGAACCACAAAGCAATAAAAAAGGTGTCAATGAACATCCACATCGTGGTTTTGAAACCGTCACCTTTGTTTTTGCAGGAGAATTAGGGCATAAGGACTCTACAGGTCAAGGTGGCATTATTCGGCAAGGCGATGTGCAATGGATGACCGCTGCTGCAGGTATTCAACATATCGAACAATTTAGCCCAGAGTTTCGTAAACAAGGCGGAAAGTTTGAAATGGTACAACTGTGGGTGAATCTGCCAGCTAAAGACAAAATGTCAGCACCACGCTATCAAAACCTATCCAATAGTGAAATTCCTAACTGCATGCTTGATCACCAAGCAGGTTATATTCGTGTAATCGCTGGTCAATATCGAACTACGCAAGGCATCGCCAAAACCTTTACCCCAATGAATATTTTTGACATTCATTTAAAAAAGAACCAGAAAATTACCCTCCCCGCAGAAGAAGGAACCACAACATTAATCTACTTGCGCAAAGGCAAAGCCATGTTGACAGCAGATGAAGACCATCTTGAAGAACAAGCTCTAGCCGTGATGTCGAGTTTAGGTAGCGATGTTGAAATAACAGCGATTGAGGATTGTGACTTGTTATTTTTATCCGCCCAACCTTTAAACGAACCAATCAATGGACATGGTCCTTTTGTAATGAATACCTATGATGAAATTTTACAGGCTTACGATGATATTAAAACTGGAAAATTCGGTCACTATTCAAACTAGAAATCTTTTAAAATATATATCCATAAAAAAACCCGCTTAACGCGGGCTTTTTTGAACCATAAAAGCTTAAGCTTCAACAGTTACGTAGCGACGGCCAAATTGACCTTTCACTTCAAATTTTACTACGCCGTCAGCAGTAGCAAATAAAGTATGGTCACGGCCCATACCAACATTTGCACCAGCGTGGAACTCAGTACCACGTTGACGAACGATGATGTTACCAGCAGTTACAGTTTGACCACCGTAAACTTTAACACCTAACATCTTAGGATTCGAATCACGACCGTTTTTCGTCGATCCACCGGCTTTTTTAGTTGCCATGTCTATTTACTCCTCGTGTTAGCCTGCGATACCAGTAATTTTCAACTCGGTAAACCATTGACGGTGACCTTGTTGTTTACGGTAATGTTTACGACGACGCATTTTGATGATGCGGATTTTGTCGTGACGACCATGGCCAACTACTTCTGCAGTTACTTTTGCGCCAGCTACAACTGGAGCACCGATTTGAATGCTATCACCGTTTACAAGCATTAATACGTCATCAAACGTAATAGTTGCACCAGTTTCAGCTTTCAACAATTCAACTTTAAGGGTTTCACCCTCAACAACACGGTGCTGTTTACCACCGCTTTGGATTACTGCGTACATAATGTACTCCAACATGCCCGTGTCGTCGTGTCGATAAAGGGATATACCGATCTTAAAACGAACGCCACTGGGGGTTATACAAGGCGACAAATTTTAAGTGAAAATTGATCAAACAACAAGTGATTTTGCATAAATGTATACTCATATACGTATTATTTTATTTTTTCAATAAAATCAAATAGATTAAACCCACATTGTTTTGATTGATTCTTTTTGTGATTTGCAATACATTTTTAACCAACCCATTTGGCAATAACAAACTGTGTTTTAACAAAATCATAGAAACAGTCTTTGTCTCAGTCAGAAAGTCAACTTTCTGCCTAAAATAAGACCAAAAAACACATTACCCTGTTCTAAACGGCAAATAACCATATGTGTATCAATGTTTAGCAACAGATTAGTTGATACACTTAACGCACTCACTCATCTATACGAGGTTCTTCTTCATATGGTCATCGATTTCAAGCAAGACATTCTCTCCCCTGTTGCGACAGATTTTGCTGCGATGGATCACCTCATCAATGAAGGAATCAGTTCTAAAGTCGGCTTAGTGATGTCCGTGAGCAAGCATGTGGTTGAAGCTGGCGGCAAACGTATGCGCCCAATTATGTGCCTACTTGCCGCACGTGCATGTGGATTAACCAACATGCAGCAGGCCCAACACTTAGCCGCTGTCATTGAAATGTTGCATACTGCGACACTTGTGCATGATGATGTCGTCGATGAATCCAATTTACGACGAGGTCGCCCGACTGCAAATGCGACGTGGAATAACCAAACTGCTGTTTTGGTCGGTGATTTTTTGATTGCACGTGCATTTGACCTACTGGTCGACTTAAATAACATGACGCTATTGAAAGATTTTTCAACAGGAACATGTGAGATTGCAGAGGGCGAAGTTTTACAACTTCAATCTCAACATCAACCTGATACCACAGAAGAAACCTATTTAAACATTATTCATGGTAAAACTTCGCGCCTGTTTGAACTTGCGACTGAAGGTGCAGCAATATTGGCAGGTACTGAAGAATATCGTGAACCATTGCGTCGTTTCGCTGGGCATTTCGGCAATGCATTCCAAATTATTGATGATATTTTAGATTACACTTCTGATGCAGAAACATTAGGTAAAAATATTGGTGATGATTTAATGGAAGGTAAACCAACTTTACCGTTAATTTCAGCACTGGCACACTCAACAGGTGAAGATCATGCAATCATACGTCGTAGTATCGCTACTGGTGGGATTGAGCATCTAGATAAAGTAATTGAGATTGTTCACAACTCTGGTGGATTAGACTATTGCCAAAAACGTGCTCAACAAGAAACTGACGCGGCTTTAGAAGCATTGAAAGCACTGCCTGACAATGAATATCGTCAAGCATTGATTAATTTGACCTTAATGGCCTTACATCGACTACAATAATGTCTGACTGCTTATGCATTTTAATTTATCTGATTTATTTGTAAAAATGCAGGAACAGCTTGAACAATCTCAAGCTGTTCTTGATGAAAATCTCCTCATTGAATTGGTCAATCGCTTAAGACCAAAAAACCCAAATGATGCAGATGAAGTTAAGCAAAGAATTCATCATCTCATCAAAACATTATTATTAACTCCTACATCGGCAAATTTACTTCAGCGTTTTTTGTTAAAGCTGATGAGCCAATATAAGCAAATCAGCTTATATGCAGATAGCGGTATTTTGTCACTTGATGGTTTCTGGAATCAGCTTGGGCAGCGTTTAGGTGCACATTTTCTGCCATTAGTTGAAGATGGGCAACAACTCACAACGCTTGTAGGCAAAGTCTTTCATCAAGAAACTGACAGCGAGTGGTTAGATTTAATCGACAACCAAGACTGGTCTACGCTGTTCAATCTAATTTGTGAAAGCTCAAACAGTAGCCCTGAGAAACAAGTTTCAAGTAATGAGTTGATTAAAGCCATCACGGTTTTATCCTATCGGATTAGTGGTATTGGTCTATATCCTGAATTTATTAATGCACAACCTGATATTACTGAATACGAATCACCATTCTTGGTTCAAAACCGAGAAATTGTTGATTTTATAGAAAAGTATAAACAACAAGTTGATCAGCAAGATGCTATAGCAGTTCTTCCACCACTTGATGCATCACAAGCCTTTGTAATGCTTGATCAGTGTCGTGATGTAGTAATGAAAATCCGCCGTGCAACGAAGCGAATCGGCGTCAGCATCAGTTTGACTTATTTATTATCCTTATTAGAACAAGCCTTAGACCGTATTGAATTATTGCTGAGCTTATTGGCCAGTAAAGATGAAGTAAAATATATCGCTCTAGGTGAGTTACTCATAGACTTAACCAAGGCGCATTATGAAAGTCGGAGTGTTCGTCATCTACTCACGTCAACAAGTGAATTGATCGCTCTCCAAGTAACAGAAAATGCAAGCAAAACTGGCGAACACTACGTAAGTACTGACAAAGCTGGTTTCTTTGGGATGTACAAAGCTGCAGCTGGTGCTGGTGCCATTATTGCCACCATGGCAACCTTAAAAATTCTTACTGCACGTTTAGTATTGGCGCCGTTTACCCATGCTTTTTTATATAGCATGAATTACTCGCTCGGTTTTATGCTGATCCATGTGTTGCACTTTACCGTTGCAACCAAACAGCCAGCGATGACTGCGGCTGCACTAGCGTCTACCGTACAACAACAAAAAGGTAGCCGAACAGCCCAAATTGCAGAGTTAGCTGCGCTGATTATTAATATTATCCGAACACAATTTATTGCCATCTTAGGTAATATCTCGATTGCGATACCTGTCGCAGCGTTGATTACATTTTCATGGCAATTTTATTTGGATGAGCCGTTATTAAATCATGCTAAATCAGCAGCGCTATTGCATAGCCTCAATCCCTTCACGTCCCTCGCTGTTCCACATGCAGCAATCGCAGGTGTGTGTTTATTCCTTTCGGGTTTAATTGCAGGCTATTTTGATAACCTAGCTGTTTATCGTAAAGTGGGGCCAAGACTCAAGCAACATCGGCGCCTGAAACGCTGGATGAGCCAAGAGCGCCTAGATAAATTTGCCAACTATATAGAAACCAATTTAGGTGCTTTAGCAGGTAATTTTCTTTTCGGTATTATGCTGGGTAGCATGGGAACTATAGGTTTTATCTTAGGCCTACCTTTAGATATTCGTCACATTGCTTTCGCAGCAGCAAACTTTATTCAAGGTTTAATGACGATCGGTTCTCCTGATATTGCATTAATTATTGTTTCATTCTTAGGCGTGTTATTAATTGGTCTGACTAACTTATTTGTAAGTTTCACTTTAACCATTATTGTAGCTTTACGTGCACGTCGTGTTCGTTTTGCGCAATGGAAACCACTCGCACATTTGGTCATGACGCATTTTCTCACTAGACCGAGTGACTTTTTTTGGCCACCAAAACAACCTGTTGAAGTACAGGAAAAAGGTACCTCCGATAAAAAATGAGATATCAATCAAATTTTGTTATGTTTTTTTACTAAACCTTAAAAAAACTTAAAAATGAAATTATCATAAAATTTCAATGCTTGACCAAAAGTGTACTCTTGAGTACACTTCAAAACACTCTACAACCCTGAAAATGGTTAAGCAAAAAATGAGGTTCGCATGCCGTACCTACTACTTTGTATTGGTTGCATTTTTTTAGTTTTAGGTGTGATTGGGCTAATTCACCCCTCTGCATCAAACTTAGATATTCTGAGTGTTCAAATGCTTTTTGAACACCGCTTCTTTGCGCTTGATCATGTGGCGATCTTACTTTCTCAATTGGGCGGCATGCCCTTTTTACTCGTTTTGATTACATTTTTATGCATATATCAAACTTGGATGAAAAATTATAAAAGTTTAGCTTTTATCGCATTCAGTGTAATCGGAAGTATTGCTATTGGTTGGCTCCTAAAATGGGGGATTGATCGACCTAGACCTTTAGAGTTTTATCATTTGGTCCAAAGCTATGGCGCCTCATTCCCAAGCGGTCATAGCCTTTACGCGGCAACCCTAGCGAGCTTAGCGTTGTTATTGTATCAACAACATCGATATCGCCCCTTTGTCATCTTAATTGCAATGTTATGGATTATGGTGATGGGCATATCAAGAGTCTACTTAGGAGTACATTACCCAACAGATGTACTCTCAGGCTGGGGAATTGGACTAATTTGGACTTCGTTGCTTTGGTTATGGCTGTATCAAAGCAACTTCAACAACAATTTGTTTTTAGATCAAAATCTAAATTGAGGTGGAATAATGATGTCGGCTAAGCTTTGGGCTCCTGCCCTGACTGCTTGCGCATTAGCAACAAGCATCGCACTTGTTGGTTGTAGCAAAGATACAAACGATGCACAGCAAGCTGCTGCTGCACAACAAATGCCACCTGCTGAGGTTGGTGTACTTGTAGCTCAACCGCAAAGTATTGAACAAAACGTTGAACTTTCGGGCCGAACATCTGCATATCAAATTTCAGAAGTTCGTCCACAAACAAGTGGTGTAATTTTAAAGCGCTTATTTACAGAAGGCAGTTATGTATCTGAAGGTCAAGCACTTTATGAGCTTGATTCACGTGCAAATCGTGCAGCTTTAGACAATGCAAAAGCTGCTCTTTTGCAGCAACAAGCAAACCTAAGCTCATTACGTACCAAATTAAATCGTTATCAACAACTTGTTTCGAGCAACGCAGTCTCTAAACAAGAATATGATGACTTACTTGGTCAAGTAAGAGTTTCTGAAGCTCAAGTTGCAGCTGCTCAAGCGCAAGTAAAAAATGCAGAAGTTGATTTTGGTTACTCAACCATCCGTTCACCGATTTCTGGACAATCTGGTCGTTCATCCGTGACGGCTGGTGCGTTAGTGACCGCAAACCAAACTGCACCATTAGTTACAATTCAACAACTTGATCCAATCTACGTTGATATCAATCAATCCAGTGCGGAACTTTTACGCTTACGCCAACAACTGAGCAAGGGCAGTTTAAGCAACAGCAATAACACCAAAGTAAAGTTAAAACTTGAAGATGGTTCAACCTATCCGATTGAAGGGCAATTAACCTTCTCAGATGCCTCCGTGAACCAAGACACAGGTACTGTAACTTTGCGAGCAGTGTTCTCAAATCCAAATCATTTGCTACTCCCTGGTATGTATACAACAGCACAGATCGTGCAAGGTCTTGTACCAAATGCCTATCTGATTCCTCAAGCGGCTGTAGCTCGCTTACCAACAGGTCAAGCAACCGTCATGATCGTCAATGATAAAGGAACTGTTGAAACACGTCCTATTGATACAGCTGGTGTTCAAGGCCAAAACTGGATTGTTACCAATGGTCTTAAAGCTGGCGATAAAGTAATTGTAGACGGTGTTGCCAAAGTTAAAGATGGGCAAGAGGTTTCTGCAAAACCTTATCAAGCTCAACCTGCAAATGACAAAAATGCTGCACAACCTGCTCCAGCAGAGCAAAAAGCAACTGTAAAAGCATAAGGGGCACATTGAATGGCTCAATTTTTTATCCATCGCCCCATATTTGCGTGGGTGATCGCATTAGTCATCATGCTGGCAGGGATATTAACCTTGTCAAAGATGCCTATTGCCCAATATCCAACGATTGCTCCGCCAACCGTTACCATCTCTGCGACTTATCCGGGTGCGTCAGCTGAAACTGTTGAAAACACAGTAACCCAGATTATTGAACAACAGATGAATGGTTTGGATGGTTTACGTTATATTTCATCGAACAGTTCTGGTAATGGTCAAGCATCGATCGAACTTAACTTTGAACAAGGTATCGATCCTGATATTGCACAAGTTCAAGTACAAAATAAATTGCAATCCGCAACAGCGCTTTTGCCTGAAGATGTACAACGTCAAGGTGTAACTGTTACTAAATCTGGCGCAAGTTTCTTACAAGTTCTTGCATTTTATTCACCAGATAACAGCATGTCTGACTCTGACATTAAAGACTATGTAAACTCATCAATCAAAGAACCGATTAGTCGTGTTGCTGGTGTTGGTGAAGTCCAAGTCTTTGGTGGTTCTTATGCGATGCGTATTTGGCTTGATCCAGCAAAACTGACCAACTATCAACTTACACCAAGTGATGTTGCTCGTGCATTACAAGCTCAAAACTCTCAAGTTGCTGTTGGTCAGCTCGGTGGTGCACCTGCCGTAAAAGATCAAGTGATCAATGCTACGGTGAATGCGCAAAGCTTATTGCAAACGCCTGAACAGTTTAAGAATATCTTCTTAAAAAACACGGCTTCTGGTGCTGAAGTTCGCTTAAAGGACGTTGCTCGAGTAGAACTAGGTTCAGATACTTATGCATTTAACTCTATGTTTAATGGTAAACCTGCTGGTGGTCTTGCGATCAAGATGGCAACAGGTTCCAATGCACTTGATACAGCTGCTGCTGTTGAAGAGCGCTTAACTGAGTTACGTAAAAACTATCCTGCTGGTCTTGAAGATAAACTGGCTTATGACACCACACCATTTATCAAGCTCTCAATCGAAAGTGTCGTACATACGCTGATTGAAGCGGTGATTTTGGTCTTCATCGTCATGTTCCTATTCTTACAGAACTGGCGTGCAACGATTATTCCAACTTTGGCGATCCCTGTGGTTGTACTCGGTACATTTGCAGTGATTAACATTTTTGGATTCTCGATCAATACTTTAACCATGTTTGCAATGGTTCTAGCAATCGGTCTATTGGTCGATGACGCCATTGTTGTGGTTGAGAACGTCGAACGTGTTATGTCAGAAGAACATACTGATCCTGTTGCTTCAACTGAAAAATCCATGAAACAAATCTCTGGTGCGCTGATTGGTATCACCAGTGTATTAAGTGCGGTATTCGTACCAATGGCATTTTTCAGTGGTACAACTGGGGTGATTTATCGTCAGTTCTCGATTACGCTCGTTACAGCAATGGTTCTATCATTGATCGTTGCACTCACCTTTACCCCTGCCCTTTGTGCAACATTGTTAAAGCAACATGATCCAAATAAAGCACCGAGTAACAATATTTTTGCTCGCTTCTTTAGATGGTTTAACCATAGCTTTGACCGCGTGTCACATGGTTATCAGAACGGCGTAAGTCGTATGCTGAAAGCCAAAATCTTTTCAGGCGTGCTCTATGCTGTTGTGATTGGCTTATTGGTGTTCATGTTCCAAAAACTCCCTTCTTCATTCCTACCAGAAGAAGATCAGGGTGTTGTGATGACATTAGTACAACTACCGCCAAATGCAACGCTTGATCGTACCGATAAAGTTATTGATACCATGACCAACTTCTTTATGAAGGAAGAAGATACAGTTGAATCAATCTTTACTGTATCAGGCTTCTCATTTACAGGGATCGGTCAAAATGCAGGTATCGGCTTTATTAAGCTAAAAGACTGGAAGGATCGTACCACTGCGGAAACGCAAATTGGCGCACTGATTCAACGTGGTATGGCACTCAATATGATCGTCAAAGACGCATCATACATCATGCCATTACAACTACCTGCAATGCCTGAATTAGGTGTTACTGCTGGTTTTAACCTACAGTTGAAAGACTCAGCAGGTCAAGGTCACGAGAAACTGATTGCTGCACGTAATACAGTTTTAGGTTTAGCGTCTCAAGACAAACGACTGGTTGGCGTACGTCCAAATGGTCAAGAAGATACACCACAATATCAAATTATGATCGACCAAGCACAAGCGGGTGCAATGGGTGTTAGCATTGCTGACATCAATAGCACCATGAGCATGGCATGGGGTGGTTCATATATTAATGACTTCATCGATCGTGGTCGTGTGAAGAAAGTTTATGTTCAAGGTGAAGCGGATAGCCGTATGATGCCTGAAGACTTAAACAAATGGTATGTGCGTAATAATGTAGGTGAAATGGTTCCTTTCTCTGCGTTTGCAACGGGTAAATGGACCTATGGCTCTCCTCGTCTTGAACGTTATAACGGCGTGTCATCGGTGAACATTCAAGGTACACCTGCACCAGGAACAAGTTCTGGTGACTCGATGAAAGCCATGGAAGAAATTATTGCAAAACTTCCATCAATGGGCTTACAAGGTTTCGACTATGAATGGACAGGCTTATCACTCGAAGAACGTGAGTCTGGTGCTCAAGCGCCATTCCTTTATGCACTTTCTTTGTTGATCGTATTCTTATGCTTAGCAGCATTATATGAAAGCTGGTCTATCCCGTTCTCTGTCTTACTTGTAGTTCCACTTGGTATTATTGGTGCGATTCTCTTAACTTACTTTGGTATGGTACTGAAAGATGATCCAAATCTTTCAAATAACATCTACTTCCAAGTTGCGATTATTGCTGTGATTGGTCTATCGGCAAAGAATGCGATCTTGATTGTAGAATTTGCAAAAGACTTGCAGGAACAAGGTGAAGAGTTACTAGAAGCAACGTTGCATGCTGCGAAAATGCGTCTACGTCCAATCATCATGACCACACTTGCCTTCGGCTTTGGTGTACTTCCACTAGCATTATCTTCTGGTGCAGGTGCCGGCAGTCAGCATTCGGTAGGTTACGGTGTCTTGGGTGGCGTACTCTCTTCAACACTTCTAGGTATTTTCTTTATCCCTGTATTCTTCGTGTGGATTCGTAGTATCTTTAAGTACAAACCAAAAACTATAAACATTCAGGAGCATAAATCGTGATGCAAACAGTATGGTCTATTTCAGGTCGTAGCATTGCGGTATCTGCACTTGCGCTTGCTTTGACTGCATGTCAAAGCATGCGCGGCCCAGAACCGGTCGTGAAAACCGATATTCCAGAAAGCTATGCATATAACAGCGCTTCTGGTTCTTCTATTGCAGAACAAGGTTATAAGCAATTCTTTTCTGACCCTCGTTTAATTGAGGTGATTGATTTAGCATTGACCAATAACCGTGATTTGCGTACTGCAGCGCTCAATATTGAACGTGCACAACAACAGTATCGAATTACTGAAAACAATCAGCTTCCAACGATTGGTGCGAGTGGTAGTGCGATTCGTCAGGTTACTCCTACACGTGATCCAAACAATCCATATTCAACTTATCAAGTAGGTTTGGGTGTCACTGCCTATGAGCTTGATTTTTGGGGTCGCGTTCGCAGCCTAAAAGATGCCGCCTTAGATAACTATCTAGCCACTCAAAGTGCACGTGACTCAACCCAAATCAGTTTGATTAGTCAAGTCACTCAAGCATGGTTAAATTATTCATTTGCAACAGCGAACTTAAAACTTGCTGAGCAAACGTTTAAAGCGCAACAAGAGTCTTATAATCTAAACAAACGACGCTTTGATGTTGGTATCGACAGTGAAGTCCCGTTACGTCAGGCTCAGATCTCTGTTGAAACAGCACGCAATGACGTTGCAAATTACAAGACACAAATTGCACAAGCAGCAAACTTGCTGAATCTTTTAGTAGGTCAACCTGTACCGCAAAACTTGTTGCCTGTGCAACCTGTTAAACGTGTTACTCAGCAGAATGTATTTGCTACTGGTTTGCCAAGTGACTTACTGAACAACCGTCCAGATGTCAAAGCAGCTGAATATCAATTAAGTGCTGCAGGTGCCAATATTGGTGCAGCCAAAGCACAATTGTTCCCAAGCATTAGTTTGACTGGTTCAGCAGGTTATGCCTCAACTGATTTAAGTGATTTATTTAAATCAGCAAACGGCGTATGGTCAATTGGTCCAAGCATTGATATGCCGATTTTTGACTGGGGTACACGTCGTGCCAATGTCAAAATCTCAGAAACGGATCAAAAAATTGCGTTATCTAACTACGAAAAGTCAGTTCAATCTGCTTTCCGCGAAGTGAACGATGCTCTTGCAACACGTGCTAACATTGGCGAACGTCTTGCAGCACAGCAACGTTTGGTTGAAGCCACCAATACTACTTATAAACTTTCAAATGCACGTTTCCGTGCTGGGATTGATAGTTATTTAACAGTACTGGATGCGCAACGATCAGCATACGCAGCAGAACAAGGTTTATTGTTACTGCAACAAGCTGAACAGAACAATCAAGTTGAACTGTACAAAACACTGGGCGGTGGTTTAAAAGCCTCAACCAATGAAACGGTTACACTTCAACCATCAAGTTCTGAAAAACACTACAATAAGTAGTCTTTCAATTGTTTTAAAAAAGCTCACTGCAAATCAGTGAGCTTTTTTATTGCAAGTTGAGTCAATATTTCTTATCTTCAAAAAGAATTTTTAATGGTCAAAAAATAATGTTATTGAGCAATTTAGAATCTGTACCCGGTCATACGATCTTACGCCAACTAGACGTCGTTTATGGCAGCACGGTACGCAGTAAACATGTGGGGCGCGATTTTCTTGCCGGCTTAAAAAACATTGTTGGTGGCGAATTAACTGCGTATACCGAACTGTTAGAAGAATCTCGCCAAGAAGCCATGCAACGTATGATCGATAAAGCACAAAGTCTAGGTGCAAATGCAGTCGTAGGTATTCGTTTTTCAACCTCGAGTATTACACAAGGTGCATCTGAGTTGTTTGTCTATGGCACCGCCGTCGTGGTACAACCGATGACACCTAAACTCCCAGATCCATTTAGTTCATAGGAATACCAAATGGATGGCTTAATTTTTCAGATTGTCATTTTTCTGATTTTATTCTCTGTAGGCTGGGGATTTGGTCGTTATAACGAACAAAAACACTTAAGAGAACTGGACGAAAATGAACGTCTATTGGCGGATATCCAAATCGATAGTCGTCGCTTTGCAAGTAGTGAACATCCAGGGCACTTAATTAGTAGTAATGTCGTGATCTCACATGATTATTTTAAATTCATCCTTGCATCGATTAAAAATATTTTAGGTGGTCGCTTAATCAGTTATGAAAGTATCGTTGAACGTGCACGCCGAGAAGCGATTGTACGTTTAAAACAACAAGCAAAAGCAATGGGCGGTCACCAAATTTTAGGAGTTCGTTTAAGTACCACTGAAATGGGAATGCAAGGTGGTATGGTTGAAGTATTTGCCTATGGAACGGTGATTATAACACCAAGATAAAAAGGCATGTCTTTATGAACTTGCCGTCTTGTACTTTATGCTTGAGATTTTATTCTATGCTTATCTGATCAATTATAAGATGGTTAAAGATAAAATTAAGCAAAGCGTCAAGACGGCAAATATCCAATTCATTACGGATAATATTTTTGGATATTTCTTTATCATGATTGGCAATGTAATCAAGCACAATACATAAATAGAAGGTGCAATGACCATCAACCATCCAACCCAAGCATACCCGCTTGCCCCTTCAAGATGGGATGCATTGGTTAGCATCACCAACAACAAAGCGACTAACCCACCAATAAGAATACTGGCAGGGACAGCAAACAAGAGATAAACGATTATAGATAAAATCGATACTTGTCTTTTTGCAGGCGAATGTGCTGGGTTCAAATCATCTTCCATTTTAAAGCCTTTTTTATGTCTCCATTACTTCACTTTACTCTTACGAATCATTTTGTATAGCAAACTTGGTGACAAACGAGAGACGAGAACACCGAGTTGCTCTTTTTTACCACCAACAACAATATATTCCTCCCCCGCCATCAATGATGCAACCACGCGTTCTGCAAAAATATCAGCATCTAATCCATTCTCAATCGCTTCATCTTGATGCCCTTGTGGCTTTCCTTCTCCGTTTAATGCATTAAAGGAAACATTGGTCTTCACAAAACCAGGGAATACGACAGAAACTTCAACACCCTCTTTTGCAACTTCGGCACGCAGACTATTCGCCCACATATGAATCGCAGCTTTTGCCGCAGAATAACTGGCTCGATATTGTGTCCCTAATAGTCCAGCAACACTCGAAACAAATACCACTCGACCCGATTTCTGTTTCAGGAAGGTTGGAAGTACTGTTTTAGTCAAAAACACTTGTGAAAAGTAATCCACTTCCATGATTGCACGTTCTGTTTGCATCGTTGTATCTTGGATCAAAGCACGCTGACTTAAACCTGCATTATTGATTAACCAATCTATACGTCCCTTACATGCCAATACTTGCTCATACGCGTGTCGGACTTGGGCTTCATCAGTGATATCGGCAGCAATTGAAATATGTTGTTCTGGTTTCAATAAGCCAATACGAACCGACTCCAATTCTTCATAACGACGCGATGTCAAAACAACTTGCGCACCTTGTAATGCACATTCACGAGCTAAAGCTTTCCCCAAACCAGAAGATGCGCCCGTGATCCAAACGACTTTATTTTCAAGACTCTTTAGCTTTGCCATATTTCTTCCCTACCTATGCTTGCTGGCGCATAAACTTTAGAAAATAATCAACATAAGTCGATGCCATCTGTTGATCAAGTTGAGTGCCCAGTTTTTCTAAGCGCTTATAACCAAGATGCGTTGTCATATTGATCACGCCATTTAAGGTTTTATCGACCACAAAGTTAAATTTTAAACATTTTTTCGGTTCTCGAATCAAATGGGTTACCCCAACATCAATCACATCTGTTAAAAGCTTGAGTGCATGCTGAATTTCTTGCTGATCACCTGCAGCTAACTTTTGTGCTGATGCTGTAACTTGCTGAGCGAGTTGCGACTCTACAGGATAAGTCATGTAAATATGATCATCTTGAATTTGTAAAGTTTTGGATAAGTATTCAACCAAAGGAATGAGGCGGTCATTTCCAAAAAAAGAAACTGACCAAGGCATATATTTACGAATCGCCTCTAAAATTTGTTGAATCACTTTTTCAGACTCGCCTGTTTTTGAGTGCTGTTGGTTTTCTTGTAATAGCACCATAAAAACTTGTTCAATCACCTCACAAGCCATTTCAGACAATACATTACCCAACGCATTGGCCTGACTTTCTTTATTACCTTGCAATAATTGCGTTCGAATATGCGCAAACCTTGCATAAGTATCTGCATGAATACTTAAATAAACAGCGGTCTTCATCCTCACAACCTTAATTTTCGAGTCCCGTAAATAAAAAAGACTTGTTAAAACAAGCCTTTTCAAATTTCAAAGTAAAAATCTATTCTATCATTTTGGCTTTTACTTCATGAATGTAGCACAACCTAATTCGGTTCTGTATGCATAAATGCCAAAAAATGGTTAACGCACGCTGTAGCAGCCCCTGTATCCACTTGCTCGCCCATTTTTTCAAGTCGCTTATAACTTAAATTTGCAGTGAGATTGATGACACCATTGAGTGTTTTATCGACTACACGATTAAAATTAAGACATTTTTTCGGTTCACGAATCAGATTGGTGACCCCCAAATCCACGATTTGAATCAGTGTTTGAAATACATCCATCATGTCTTGAGTTTCATTGTTTTTTAATTGCTCAACCAAAGCATGTGCTTGTTGGACCAAATGATGATCAATGGGATACGATACATATACTTGTTCATCATGATATTTAATCATATTGGAAAAATAATTAACGAATGGACATAAACGTTCATTGCCAAATAATGCAATCGACCACGGCATGTATTTTCGAACTGCAGCAATAATTTGTTGAATGATTTTTTCTGATTCTACGGTGTATTTCTGAGTTAAATGGGTTGGTTTTCGATTTTGGATCAACAGTACTGAAAAAACTTGTTCCACAATATCGCAAGCGATTTCGGATAACACCTCACCCAATACACGCGATTGATTTTCATCACTCCCTGTATTTAATCGTTGGCGTATCACCTCAAACTGGCTATAGGTCGTTGTATTAATTTTTAATAGGATTGAATAGCTCATTGAAATCATCCTTTTCTTAGTTTTAGCATTGTTATTTTGTTGTTTTATGCATCAGCATTATTTAATTATGTGATCCAATACACATAAATTTAACTTTTTATTATCAAAAAACCAACGCATTTCGTCGGCTTATTAAAACTTTGTAAAGTTATTTAAGCAGATACGCTTTGCCAGCGGTGAAATGCCAACAGATTCGATAGATTTTTGCTACAATAGATGCAATTTTTTATTCATTTTTGATCTTCTGTACTATGACTGACGCTCAATCTGCTCAAAATATCGCAACGACTTACGATCCAACCGAGATCGAGAAAAAATGGTATCAAATCTGGGAACAAAACGGTTATTTCAAACCATCAGGTCAAGGTGAATCATTCTGTATCATGATTCCACCACCAAACGTCACGGGTAGCTTGCACATGGGTCATGGCTTTAACAATGCCATTATGGATGCCCTCACCCGTTACAACCGTATGATGGGTAAAAATACCTTATGGCAACCAGGAACTGACCATGCGGGGATTGCAACGCAGATGGTCGTCGAGCGTCAACTGGGCCTACAAGGGATTAACCGCCATGACTTGGGTCGTGAAAAGTTTATCGACAAAGTTTGGGAATGGAAAGAACAATCAGGCGGAACGATTACGCGTCAAATCCGTCGTTTAGGCTCATCAGTAGACTGGTCACGTGAACGCTTCACGATGGATGAAGGTTTATCCAATGCGGTGAAAGAAGTGTTTGTTAAACTTCACGAAGATGGTTTGATCTATCGTGGTAAGCGTTTGGTGAACTGGGATCCAAAACTACAAACAGCCCTGTCTGATCTTGAAGTTGAAAGCAAAGAAGAAAAAGGCTCGTTGTGGCACTTCAAATATTTCTTTGAAGATAAATCGCTAAAAACCAAAGATGGCAATGACTACCTTGTGGTTGCAACGACACGTCCTGAAACATTATTGGGCGATACTGCCGTTGCAGTACATCCTGAAGATGAACGCTATGCACACCTCATTGGTAAAAACATTGTTCTACCGATCACAGGTCGTTTAGTTCCTGTTGTTGCTGATGAATACGTTGAAAAAGACTTCGGTACAGGCTGTGTAAAAATCACGCCTGCGCATGACTTCAATGACTATGAAGTAGGTAAACGTTGTGGTCTAGCGATTATCAATATCTTCAACAAAAATGCAGAAGTTTTGGCCGAGTTTGAATACATCGCTAAAGCGGGTGAGCAAATTTCACAACTGCTTCCTGCACCTGCTGACTATATCGGTTTAGAGCGTTTTGCAGCACGTAAGAAATTGGTTGAACAAGCGGAAGCTGAAGGTTGGTTAGATCAAATCCAACCGTATGACTTAAAAGCACCGCGCGGTGACCGTTCAGGTGTGATCGTTGAACCATTATTGACAGACCAATGGTATGTGAAAATTGCACCACTTGCTGAGCCTGCAATTGAAGCAGTTCAAGATGGTCGTATCAAGTTTGTTCCTGAGCAATACACCAACATGTATATGTCTTGGATGCGTGATATTCAAGATTGGTGTATTTCTCGTCAACTCTGGTGGGGTCACCGTATCCCTGCTTGGTATGATGTAGAAGGCAACATTTACGTGGGTCGCAACGAAGAAGAAGTTCGTAGCAAAAACAACATCGCTGCTGATGTAGAACTTAAACAAGACGAAGACGTTTTGGACACATGGTTCTCATCTGCACTTTGGACATTCTCAACTTTAGGTTGGACTGGTGACACACAAAAAGATGCAGCGAATGATTTCCTTAAAACCTTCCACCCAACAGATGTGTTGGTGACTGGTTTTGACATTATCTTCTTCTGGGTTGCACGCATGATCATGATGACCATGCACTTTATGAAGAATGAAGATGGTTCACCACAAGTTCCGTTCAAGACGGTTTACGTTCACGGCTTAGTACGTGATGGTGAAGGTCAGAAAATGTCGAAATCTAAGGGGAACGTCCTTGATCCATTAGATTTGATCGACGGTATTGATTTAGAAAGCCTTGTTGCGAAACGTACAACGGGCTTAATGAATCCAAAAGATGCTGCAAAAATTGAGAAATCAACACGTAAAGAATTCCCAGACGGCATCAATGCTTATGGCACAGATGCAGTACGTTTCACCTTCTGCGCGCTTGCAAACACGGGTCGTGATATCAAGTTCGACTTAAAGCGTGTTGAGGGCTACCGTAACTTCTGTAACAAGATTTGGAACGCAACTCGTTTCGTTCTGATGAATGTTGAAGGTCAAACGGTTGGTCAAGAAGCGCGCCCTGATCTTTGGGAACTTCCAGAACAGTGGATCATCAGCCGTTTGCAAAAAGCAGAAGCTGCGGTACATCAAGCATTTGCAACATATCGGTTAGACCTTGCTGCACAAGCGATCTATGACTTTATTTGGAACGAATACTGCGACTGGTACGTTGAGTTAACTAAGCCTGTTCTGAATGATGCCAATGTATCTGAAGAGCGCAAAGCTGAAGTTCGCCGTGTATTGCTTGCGGTGATGGAATCTTCACTACGTTTAGCACATCCACTCATGCCGTATTTGACTGAAGAAATCTGGCAGACCCTTGCGCCGATGTTAGGCAAAGGTGGTGCGACGATTATGACTGCGCAATACCCTGTTCCTGATCAAGCGAAGATCAATGATCAAGCTGAAGCAGATATGCAGTGGTTACAAGGTTTGATCGGTGCGGTACGTAATATTCGTGGTGAAATGGGCTTAGGTAATGCACGTTTATTGCCTGTATTACTCAAGAACATTTCTGATGCAGAGCGTGAGCAAATCATCCGTATCGAAGCGTTGTTCAAAGCACTCGCAAAAGTTGAAAGCATTGAGTTCTTGACCAATGATCAAGAGCCACCTCTTTCATGCTCAAGTGTTGTAAGCCATGCCTCTGTATTTGTACCGATGAAAGGCTTAATTGACCCTAAAGCTGAATTGGGTCGTTTGCAGAAGGACTTGGATAAGGTTCAAAAGCAGCATGATCAAATTGCCAATAAACTTGCAAATGAAGGTTTTGTCGCTAAAGCACCAGCAGCCGTAGTTGAAGGTGAAAAGGTGAAATTGGCTGAATTTGCTGATCAGTTAAGTAAAATTAAAGCAAGTATGGAGCAAATTGCTGCTCTGTAAAGTATTGTAATCTTAAAATTAATATGTAATATAAAAGGCTGATTATTCAGCCTTTTTTATATGACTTATCCGCAATTAGATTTTTTTACTCTCAATGTTTCTGAAAAACAAGAATCAAGTAACTTTTTAGAAAAAGAGAAAAGATTAAAAAAAATTTACGAGATTACAGTTAAAACTCGTAACTTCGAAATCGCCCAATTAATTCAAAGAAATAATTTCTTTATGATTTTCCAAGGAGTTCTACTCGCTTGTGTCATTTCTTCAAAAGATACCGTTCCATTTGTACAGTTTATCATTTCATGCGCAGGTTTCTATATTGCTTATTGCCAAACAAAAGTAGCTGCTGGTGCTAAATTTTGGCAGGAATATTGGGAATCAGAGGTGTATAAAGCAGAAAAACAATTAGAAGCTCTTTATAAAAACAATTCTCTTCTTGAAGGAAAAAAGATAAATACTAACTTTCAATTACAAAGTTTTATACCATTATTTATAAAATCTAAAGAACAAGTATATTCTCAAGTATCAGAAAGATTACTAAAAACCTCTCCAACTACCGAAACTACTTCACCTTTATATATTACAGCCCCACCTATAAAAATTAACCGTTATATAAAATTATTATTTTCAGGAGAAACACTAAAACCAAGTATTTTTTCAACAAACAAATTAATTTTAGAAAAACCTTCTGTAAGTAAAATTCCTATCCATGTTGGACAATGCTTAATTATTACCTGGGCACTTTTAATGCTTTCTTGTTTAGGTGTATATAATCAAATTCTAGAGTGGAAGCCTATAAATGACATAGCTCTAAGAGAATTTCCAACACATAAAGAAGCAATTAAGCAAGAAATTTATCTTTCAAATGATAAAGATAAGACATCTCCCTTATACCTTGCAAATGACCACGAAAGAAATACTGACAATGCGATTTCTGGTTCAACTATTCCATTACAAGTTGACTTAGGTCGTTTACATAATTTATCGCAAAATAATGAGATTTTTTTAAATATACACATTGATAAAAATGGAAATGCAACAACCTCTTATAAGATATCAGATTCCGATTTAGAGACAAAAAAATGAGTGGATACAACTTAGACCAAAAACTAGTAATTGGATTAGCTTCAAGCGCCTTATTTAACTTAGAAGAATCCGATGAAGTATTTAGAACAAAAGGTGAACTTGTATACCGAGAATACCAGCATAAAAATGAAAATGTGATTCTAGACTTAGGCGTCGCATTCCCTTTTATTCAGCGCCTTCTAAGTTTAAATAGTATTTTTCCTAAAGATAAGCCATTTGTAGAGGTTATTTTACTTTCTAGAAATGACCCAAACACTGGTTTACGGGTTATGAACTCTATCGAGCATTATGGCTTAAATATAAAAAGAGCAATTTTTTTACAAGGTCGAACCCCCCATAAATATATTGATGCTCTGAATATCAGTTTATTTTTGTCTGCTAATGAGACTGATGTAAACCAAGCAATTACTGCTGGTTATCCCGCTGGCTTAATTCTAAAAGGCAATATCTTTGATATTGAACATGATGAAGAATTACGAATCGCTTTCGACTTTGATGGTGTCATAGCAGATGATTCCTCAGAACAAGTCTATAAAGAAAGTGGACTTTCAGCATTTATTCAAAATGAAGAAAATTTAGCTCATCAACCTGCAAATATTGGTCCTTTACATAAATTATTAAAAGAACTTTCAACTTTACAAAAAGAAGAAATTAAATATCAGTCTCAAAATTCTGATTATAAAAGCAGATTAAGACTTTCAATTGTTACAGCAAGAAATGCACCTGCCCATAAAAGAGTCATAAACTCTTTGAGAGCATGGGGAATAGATACAATAAACGAAGCATTTTTCTTAGGTGGCATTGAAAAACGTAGAGTTTTAGAAATATTAAATCCTCATATTTTCTTTGATGATCAAGTTACCCATTTAGAAAAAACAGCAGATAGCATCGCTTCTGTTCACATTCCTTTCGGAATAGCTAATAAAAAATTAGATTCTAGTGAGCAATCTGCTGATTTAATAATTAATTAGAATACTCAAATTACTGAGCTGAATTAGTTAAATATTCCCTCTCCTTCTAGGAGAGGTTAGCGAGAGGTCTGTTTCAATTCAGAACATCTCCGCCACAAATCCTCCAATACCACATCCCTCCGCCCCAACACATCATGATTCCAATACCGCACTACTTTTAAATCCAAAGCCTCTAAAAACTTAGTTCGTTCAGCATCATATTCTTTTCCATCATTAGTACCGTGCTGACTGCCATCCAACTCAATCACCAAACCTAATTCATGACAGTAAAAATCTACAATATATGGTGCAATCACATGCTGACGGCGAAATTTCAGATTCATAAATCGTTTAGCACGAAGCAATTGCCACATAAGATTTTCGGCATCTGTCGCATTACTACGCATGGTTTTTGCGAATTCTAATAATTGTGGGTCTAATTTCATTTTTTATTTTCCATTTTAATTACCCTCACCCCAGCCCTCTCCCTGAGGGAGAGGGAGTAGCATCTAATTTCATGAAAACCAATATTTTAGTGGGTGTTCCCTCTCCTTTTAGGAGAGGGTTAGGGAGAGGTGCTTTTTAAGGCTTACAAAACCCCATGCCCCAACAACATCTCCACCCCACTCACCTTTTTCATATGCTTTAAACGTTCCTTTTCCCACTTCAACTGCTGCTTTAACTCAGCACAATCGGCATCTATGGCTTTATATACATCACCAATATGTACATGTTCCAATTTTACTTTCTTTGCCAACTGAAAAGAATCTAAAATCTCGCTAATTTGACTTTCTAGCTGCTGACTCTGTGCATCCAAAGCCAGTCTATAAAACTTCAATTGTTCAGCAGATAATTCTTTCGCCCCTAACCCCTTATTCTGTTCAAGCTGTAATTGAAGTTTCAGTAAATAAAACAAATCCTGCTGTTCATACGCCTGACTGGCTTGCTGAAACAATTCGGTTTTTTCTGCTTTTTTAGATTCATCTTGCTCACGATCAGGATGAATCATCGCAGCAATTTTTAAATACACCGTTTTAAGTGACTGTGCTGCCAGTTGCTCGGCTTGTTCACGTTTCTGCTGTTGTCTCAGTTGTTTGGCTTGTTCACGAGCTTGTTGTTGCTCCGCCGCATATTGCTCAAAGTCGTCTTCTAGTTCGCTTGCTTGTTCTGCATGTTGTTCGATGCCCTGCTCAGATAATGCTTGATACTCAAACTTTTTTGACTGTGATTTTTTAGGCTTTTTAACAGATTGTTGTACGTGTTGCTGATAAAAGGTATCGATCTGCTTCACAAGAGTAAGCTGTTCTTCATTCAGCATTTGTGAACGTTTCACCATACGGGCAAGTTGAGCGATTTTTTCATCGAGTTGTTGTAGGTCAGTTTTAGAAAAAGTATGTGATTGCAACATTTGCCAAAGTTGCTCTAATTGTAAAAACAATACCTCGTGTAGTTCACGGTACACTGGCATTAACTTTTCTCGGGTATGTTGTTGAATCTCGTCTTGCGCATTTTTCCATGTCGCAAGACTGATTTTTTGCTGTTCAATTTGAGCAATCAAACGATTCAGCTTTTTCTGCTGTGCAGATGGTTCAGACCTTTGTTTAAAACTGACTTTGAGATCAAAGGACATGTTCATCTACCTGAAAAGAAGAATTGAATAATAAGACAAATAAGGAATTAAACCTCGATCAGTATAGAATAATATCCTTATCTTTAAGCATGAAGAGTAACTTGTCACTCGATTTATAGCTCAAGATACCCACCAAATCACTACTGGTAGCGTTACAGCCGCACATAAAGTTTGAAAGCTAATCACCGCAGCCATCAATTGACTATCCCCACCCAAGACTTTCGTTAAAATATAAGCAGCGGATGCCGTTGGCAAAGCAAAAAACACCACTAAAATTTGAGTTTGTAAGCTTGGCAAACCTAACCATGTACAGACCGCAAATGCCAAAGCTGGTACCGCTAAAAGTCGAGCAAATGTATCTGCAACTAACACCACAATATCTTTTTTCATCTGCATAAACTGTAAAGCCGCGCCAACACATAACAAACCCAGTGGCAAACTCGATGCTGAAAATAGCCTGATCAAACCAGAAAGACCATCCCAAATCGGAATATTGAAGACATTAACCACACCACCCACAATACAAGAAACAATCAACGGATTCTTGAGTAACGCAATCAAAACAGGTTTAACTGCCATCTGCTCTTTAGACGTTAAAGCCAGCACTGAAATCACATTGACCAATGGAATACACAGCGCCAGTAAAATCACCAAAATCGCCATTCCTTCTTTTTGGAATAAAGAAGCAACCAACGCTAAACCAATGTACGTATTGAAACGAACCAAACTCTGGACATGTACACCAAAACGAGCAGGTTGAATATTCCAAAACATTCGCAATACATACATAAAAGCCGTCACGAGCAGCACGACAAAGAACATAGCGAATATCGCTGTACTCAGACTTTGAAAGTCCACCTTTGTGGTCGATAAGGTATTGAATAATAAAGCAGGAAATAAAATATAGTAATTTAGCTTTTCTGCACCAGCCCAAAAATCTTGACTCAGGAAATGATATTTTTTAAATAGATATCCTGATGCAATCAATGCCACCAAAGGAAACAGGGCCAGAATAATACTATTCATTACTTTACTCAGCTTTTAATGTTGCAGTGCTTGGATATTTCAAAAATCAACTTATTGGTATCGATTAAAGATGATTTACAGTTTGTTTTAAACCCGTTATTACACTTAAGTACGATATGAACTTTATAAATTAGAAGCATCTAGCTCTGTCACACCATCATGCATGCTCATTTTCCATTTAATATCAAATAATCGCTTAGGCTTCTACCCAAAAGCCCAAATGCACTACTTTTCACCAAAAATAAAATATTACCTCTAAATTGGTGCGTTTTTTGCATATCTCAGTGCATCAAAATGAGCTTTTTATAGATCGCTCTAGTTTTTAGATGAATTAAATCCATTTTGGTGCAAAAAATGATCGTTTTATTTGCACCAAAATTGGGTTTAGCACTTATATCGAGCATGTTATGCAAAACGTAGATATCTTTTTTCTATTACTTGGTGCTGTACTCGTCCTCTCTATGCACGCTGGATTTGCTTTCCTCGAACTAGGAACAGTACGCCATAAGAACCAAGTCAATGCACTTAGTAAAATCCTGACCGACTTCTGTATCTCTGCAATTGCCTACTTCTTTGTCGGCTACTGGATCGCTTATGGTCAAAATTTCCTCGTGACTGGCGAATTATTATCTGCCAATCATGGCTATGACCTCATGCGTTGCTTCTTCTTACTTACCTTTGCAGCGGCAATTCCAGCGATTGTTTCAGGTGGTATCGCAGAACGCGCGAAGATGCGCTCACAAGCATTGGCCACTTTATTATTGGTCGCACTGATCTACCCATTTTTTGAAGGTATGATTTGGAATGGCAATTATGGTGTACAAACATGGTTGGAAAATCAGTTTGGTGCCCCGTTCCATGATTTTGCTGGCTCAGTCGTCGTCCATGCGATGGGTGGCTGGATCGCACTTGCAGCAGTCTTGTTATTGGGTGCACGAAATGGTCGCTATAAAGATGGACGCGTGAGTGCTCATCCACCATCATCTATTCCCTTCCTTGCTTTGGGTTCATGGATTTTGATCGTGGGTTGGTTTGGCTTTAATGTAATGAGCGCGCAACGTGTTGAGGCCATCTCAGGACTCGTCGCCATTAACTCACTCATGGCTATGGCGGGTGGTACGTTGGCAGCCAACTTCATGGGTAAAAATGACCCAGGTTTTTTACATAATGGCCCATTGGCAGGACTTGTGGCAATCTGTGCAGGCTCCGATATTGTGCATCCAATTGGTGCATTAGTGATTGGTGCAAGTGCAGGTGCGATTTTTGTGTACTTCTTCACTTATACTCAAAATAAACTCAAAGTCGATGATGTACTTGGTGTTTGGCCTTTACACGGTATTTGCGGCGCATTCGGCGCCATCGTTGCAGGTATTTTTGGTCAACAGGCACTTGGCGGTTTAGGTGGTGTATCTTTTATTTCACAATTAATCGGCACAGGATTGGGCATCAGTGTGGCTTTAATCGGCGGTTTCATCGTCTACGGTCTTTTAAAGCTCACCATGGGTATTCGCTTGTCTCAAGAAGATGAGTTTCGCGGTGCCGACCTATCTGTTCATAAAATTTCAGCGAACTCAGAGCAATCAATGTTCTAATTTTTCAATTATTTAAAGCGGCAATCTAGCCGCTTTTTTTTCGACGATGATACGGATTTAAAGAATTACCGATCAATCACGGCGCTTATTTTAGTCTTTGAGGACATACAACATCTAGAACAAAACCTAGCTTTAAAGCCATCTATGGTTTTTCATCCTAAAATTTACGCTGAAATTTATCCCCGCTAAAAATACAAGTTATGGCATGCATTATGCTTTCTTTTTCCTGCAATTTTTACTGTAATTCATTCATTTTTAAATTGCGTGATTCATTCACAGATACATTTAACAAAACCGTAAAAAATATCGCTTGAGCAACCGTGTTGAAGTCTATTAATATGAAAACTAATGTATTTTTATACATGAAAAAAGATATTATTTTTCATAAAAACTGACCGCTCAATAGTAACAATTACGAATGCGTCCATAACGATACAAAAGGAGTTTTGTACATGACACCTAAACGCACCATGACCTCTTTGCTTTGCGCAAGCGCTTTAATGTTCGGCCTAAGTGCCTGTAGTGATAATAAAGCCCCAGCCGCAGGTGATAAAGCAACTGAAGGTGATGTCTCTACCTCAGGTACCTTAAATAAAATCAAAAGCTCTGGCACGATCGTGCTGGGTTATCGCGATTCTTCTATTCCATTTTCTTACATTGCTGGCAATCCAAATCAACCTGAAGGATATGCCCATGATCTACAGCTGAAAGTGGTTGAGGCTGTTAAGCAAAAACTGAATATGCCTGACCTGAAAATCCGTTATAACCTCGTCACCAGCCAAAACCGTATTCCCCTCGTATCAAATGGTACGGTAGATCTGGAATGTGGTTCCACCACCAATAATAAAGAACGCCAACAACAAGTTGATTTCTCAGTGGGTTTCTTTGAAGTTGGTTCACGACTGTTAACAGCCAAAGATTCTGGAATTAAAGATTTTGCCGACCTCAAGGGCAAAAAATTGGTGACTACCGCAGGTACGACTTCAGAACGTTACATCCGTCAGCATCAACAAGAATTAGGCATTGGTGAAATCATTTCTGCCAAAGACCACGCTGAATCATTCCTGATGTTACAAAATGGCCGTGCGGTTGCGTTTATGATGGATGACATTTTACTTGCGGGTGAAAAATCAAAAGCCAAAGATCCGAATAAATGGGAGATCGTGGGCACTGCACCTATCCAAGAAATTTATGGCTGTATGTTGCGCAAAGGCGATACCGGATTTAAACAAGTGGTCGATGATGCCATTAAAGCCACCTACGCTTCAGGTGAAATTAACCAAATGTACGAAAAATGGTTCCAACAACCAATTCCACCTAAAAATATTAACCTGAACTTTGCTATGTCTGATCAACTTAAAGCGTTAATCAGCAATCCGCATGATCGGGATCAATAATCTAATCCCCTATAACGAAAATATTATTGCGGAACCGGGGAACAATGGATGTTCTCCCGCTTCTTCTCAGGAGTTATTATGACTTATAGCTGGAACTGGGGAGTTTTGTGGCAATCAACGGGTGTGGGTGATACCACTTACATAAACTGGATTGTAACGGGTCTAGGATGGCTGGTGGTTATTGCTGTGGTAGCGTGGACGATTGCCATGCTTCTCGGCAGTATCCTTGGCATTATGCGTACACTTCCAAATAAAACAGCCAGAGCCATAGGCACCGCCTACGTCACGCTGTTTAGGAATGTACCTTTACTCATTCAGTTATTTATCTGGTTTTATGTGGTTCCAAACTTTCTCCCTGCGCCAATTAAAAACTGGTGGATGAGTGATCTTGGTGCCAATACCACCGCATTGATTTCTGCCAGTATCGGACTCGGGCTATTCACTGCTGCACGGGTTTGTGAACAAGTAAGAACGGGCATTGAAGCCTTACCCCAAGGTCAAATCAATGCAGGCTATGCAATGGGTTTTTCTACGGCACAACTGTATCGTTATGTGATTCTACCGCAGTCGTTTCGTACAATTTTACCCCCACTGAGTTCAGAGTTAACGAACTGTGTAAAAAATACCTCTGTGGCCTCCCTTGTCGGTGTTGCGGAAATTATTTCACAGATGAAAACTATCAGTGAATACACGCAAAATACCATCGAAATTTACACCATTGTCACCATCATTTTTATCGTCATCAACATCTGCTTGATTTCTGCAATGAACCTACTGGAAAAACGTCTGCGTATTCCTGGTCTAATTTCAGGAGGTAAGTAGTATGGAATGGCTAACTTCTTTTCTGAATGATTTACAACAATCTGGTCCTGCCCTTTGGCACGGTTTCAGCATCACCATAAAAGTGGTCGTGATTGCCACAATTGGCGGTATTTTGATTGGTACGCTGCTTGCGCTAATGCGTTTATCTTCAATTAAAGTCTTGAACCTCATCGCACAAGCTTATGTGAACCTCTTTCGCTCCATTCCACTACTGCTAGTGCTGATGTGGTTTTACTTTGCGGTACCGTTTATTTATACCTCGATCACAGGTAAATATCTGACCATTGATACTGCATTGGTTTCTAGTATCGTAGCGTTCATGTTATTTGAAGCGGCTTATTTCTCTGAAATTGTGCGTGCTGGTATCCAATCGATTCCAAAAGGTCAGGTTGCTGCTGCAGCCGCACTCGGCATGAGTTATGGGCAGTCTATGCGTCTGATAATTTTGCCTCAGGCATTTCGAAAAATGACCCCGCTATTACTTCAACAGACTATTATTCTATTTCAGGATTCCACCATGGTATATGCCATTGGTCTACTGGATTTTTTCAGAACAAACTATGTCCGTGGGGATCTAATGGGCTTACTCACCCAATATATTTTATTTGCAGGGTTGGTGTACTTTACCGTTAGTGCCATCGCAACATTTGCAGTGAAACGTTTACAAAGGAGGTTACGTGTATGAGTGACAATAAAGTAATGATAGACCTCCAAAATGTCAGTAAGTGGTATGAAAAATTTCAGGTACTGACCGACTGTTCTACTCAAATCCGCCAAGGTGAAGTGGTTGTCGTTTGCGGTCCATCAGGTTCAGGAAAATCGACATTGATTAAAACTGTAAATGGTCTTGAGCCATTTCAACAGGGTAAAATTTTTGTAGATGGTGTACCGATTCATGATTCCAAAACCGATATGACCAAATTACGCAGTCGAGTCGGAATGGTGTTTCAACACTTTGAATTATTTCCTCACCTCAGTATTACCGAAAATCTAACCATTGCTCAGATTAAAGTGTTAGGTCGTTCAGAGGCTGAAGCAAACAAGAAAGGTTTAGCTTATCTCGACCGCGTTGGACTAAGTGCACAAGCCAATAAATACCCTGCACAGCTTTCAGGTGGACAACAACAACGTGTTGCAATTGCCCGTGCGTTGAGTATGGATCCGATTGCGATGTTGTTTGATGAACCTACATCTGCACTTGACCCTGAAATGATCAATGAAGTGCTTGATGTGATGGTTGGACTTGCCAAGGAAGGGATGACCATGATGTGTGTTACCCATGAAATGGGCTTTGCCCGTCAGGTTGCGAATCGCATTATTTTCATGGATCAAGGAAAAATTGTTGAGGATTGTTCCAAGGATGAGTTCTTTGATACACCACGCGGGGAACGTGCTCAGCAGTTTCTAGATAAAATTTTGCATTAAGTTCATCGCAAGCATAAAGCAGCCGACTTGGTTGCTTTATGCTGAAATATAAGTCATTAATTTTCTTTTTCGCTATCCCAGGCCGCTATATTCAATTCCTCAATTGAGCAACAATATGGTAAAGTGGGCCCTCATTGAAATGAGTATGATGGCTTAGGAATAGATAACTGCACATGGATGACTTTCAAAAATTCTTAGAAACCACGGTTACAACTCAACAAAATTCAATCCAAGCATATGAATTAAGCACCGGTAAAGTATGGTTAAAGAAAGCTTCTGAACGTCATGGCTTATGGTTATATACCCCTCTGAAATGGCTCGCAAAAATTTTTAATTTGGGCGCCATTATGCCCGTTCCAAACCAAGGCGGCAGCAAAGCAATCCAGTGTGAATTTAACCGTATTAATCAACTCAAACAACTTGGTATTTCTACCCCCAATATTTTAGCTGTTTCTGCAAATGGGCTTTTATTAGAAGATCTCGGCGTACAACATCAAGGTAAAGTAAAACAGCTTGATCAGGCTCTCGCCGGTCGTAGAAAAAAACCTGAGATGCAGTTTTCTTTATTCAAACAAGCGATACAGGAAATCCAAAACATTCATCTAAAAGAAGGCTATTTAAGCGAAGCTTTTGCGCGTAATATTTTAATTGATGAGCAAAATCACTTTAGTTTTATTGATTTTGAAACAGATCCAAGAGATGTACTTAGCCTACATGATTGCTTTGTCAGAGATTGGTTACTCTTTATTTTCTCGACTGCTTATCACTTTGAGTTTGAACAATTAACTGATGCAAGCCAAGTACTTTATCAAGCATTGTTGGCTGAACCACAAGTTTATAAGGACATTTGCAAAGTAGGCAAACGCCTCAATTGGGTATCACGCCTAAATGTTAGAAAAGTAGGAAATGACGGTAAACGTATCCAAAAATGTGTTTTATTTCTACGCTATTTAAACGAACAATCAGAAGTAAATAGCAGCACTTGATTTATATTTTATAGAACTAATGCTAAACATGTCGTTCAAGGGTTTTGGGAAGTCGAACAGTCACGGATAATCCACCCAAATCTTTACTTTGAGCCAAAGTTAAACTTCCTCCCAAACGTTGCGTGGCTTTATCAACAATGGACAATCCCAATCCACTACCCACTTCCAAATGGTGATGGACACGATAAAAACGTTTAAGAACTTCATCATACTTTTCAGGATCGATCCCTGCACCACTGTCTTCGATTTGAATACAGGCAAAATCTCTATCGTCACTATATACAGAAATATTGATAATGCCTTGATTTGGGGTATATTTAATCGCGTTATCAATCAGATTAAATATAATCGAATGTACTGTGGATTCAAGGCTTTGCATCTCCACGATATCATTGCGTTCAAATCCTAGATCAATTTCTTTTTGCATCGACAAACTAACCAGTTGTTCAATGCAATCCAAGACAACATCATTTAAACGAAATTGGCTATGCGGCTCCACCAACATTAAGCCAACATCCTGCTTTGCCAACGCCAGTAATTGGGTGACCAGATGCTGAATACGCGCCAGACCTTTACTTAAATTTTGTAATGACTGTTGTTCTGGTAATTGGCTCATCAGAATTTTCGTCTGCAAATTTAGCGCAGTCACAGGAGTCCTGAGTTCATGTGCTGCATCTGCAATAAATTGTTTTTGTTCAGTTTGAGCATGCTGAATGCGTGCAAATAAATGATTCATTTCTTCAATGGTCGGTATCAACTCTTGAGGATACTCTCCACTATCAATCGGATCTAAACCATCTGAATCACGCTGTGTTAGTTCTTCTTTGAAATCATCCAAAGGTTTTAAACTTAAACTAATAATGAATGCGAGAATAATGATGGCAAATGGCAAAAGCAACACATAGGGAATAAACATACTCCCAGCCAATTCCCATGCAAAATTCTTACGCACACTTTCTTGCTGACTGACTTGAATTTGATAGTCTTGCAAAGGGATCGCATATACTCGCCATTTACCTTGAGGGGTTTCTTGGCTATAAAAACCGGCTTGTTGGACTGGCGGAATAAGCAAATGGGTATGATGTGATAAATGGCTACGATCTTTATATGCCCAAATATCAACCAGCAAATCTTCCTCATGATAACTACGATGCAACTCAACTTTACTGGCGATCGTAGTCATCGGCTGCGTGACAGATCTTTCAGCCATATACTGCATTTGCGTGTCTAGAATCTCATCAACTTCATACAATGCAATTTTATAAGCAGTAAATACCAACAGACATCCAAGCAAAAGACTGAAAAGTGAAGTCCCCCAAATCAGTCGTTTTTTCAGTGAAAACTGCTTAGATATCTTTAGCATTATTAAGGTTGCCCTAGTCGATAGCCTAATCCACGAATTGTTCGGATAAAGTCTTTACCCAGTTTTGCGCGTAAATGATGAACATACACTTCGATTGTATTACTGGTGACTTCACTATCAAAATCATACAGCTTATCTTCTAGATTTGCCTTTGAAAAAATCTTATTAGGATGTGTCACCATTGGAATCAGAATCGCCCATTCTCGGTTCGAGAGTTCGATTTGCTCCCCTTTAAACGTCGCTAAATGCTGTTCCACATCGAGAATAAGATCACCACTTTTAAGAAGTTGGGTAGTACCTTTATTCTGATTCATGACAGTATTGCCACGGCGCAACAAAGCATGAATACGTGCCAGCAGTTCATCAAACTCATAGGGCTTAATCAAATAATCATCCGCACCTTGATTTAAGCCATCGACACGATTCTGTAGTTGATCACGTGCTGAGATAATTAATACAGGAATTGTCGTACGCTGACGAATTTGTTTAAGGATTTGCATACCGTCCATCAAAGGTAAACCCAAATCCAGTAACACCAAATCAAAAGCTTGCTTTCCTAGTAGAGCCAAGCCATCTACACCATTATTGACCCATTCAACATCAAACTGATGGAACTGCAATAAGGTTAAGGTTGACTCTGCAATCATAAAATCATCTTCGATCATCAAGATCTTGGTCATAAGTTCATCTCACCTTATAGACGGGTACATGCGGTTAGCATGTTGTTATTTGAGTCGATTGCTTTAGTTTTCACATCCAATAAACTCAGCATAGTTGGAAATAAGTTATCCTGACTCAGTTTCTTATCCTGTTGTTTAAACAAACAGTGCACCTGTTCTTCTGCCTGTTGTTGCCATGATTTAGAAAACCACATCAGCATCGGAATATGAGTTTGTTGTGTTGGTGCGATTGCATAAGGCGCGCCATGTAAATACATACCATGTTCACCAGTAGACTCACCATGATCTGATAAATACCACATTGCACTTCGATATTGCGTTGTATTTTTTAATGTTTCTATTAATGCATCCAATATATGATCTGTATACAACACCGTGTTGTCATAACTATTGATCAATTGATCATGACGACAGCCTTGAATTGCATTGGTATCACAAGCTGGCTTAAACTGATTGAAGGTAGCCGGTACACGCTCGTAATAAGCAGGACCGTGGCTTCCAAGTTGATGTAATATGATCAAACGTGGACGAGTATCTTGTTTTGGAACTCTTGCTAGATAAGCTTTTAAACTATCGACTAAAATTCCGTCAAGACATTCATCATTTTTGCACCATTTCTGCTGGATAGAATCCGGTATTTGAAACTGTTCAACACGATCACAGGTCCCCTTACAACCTGAGTTATTATCAATCCATGTCACTTGATAACCCGCTCGCTTAGCGATATCCAATAACCCCTCGCGGTGACTTGCCAACTGCTCATCATAATCCGCTCTTGGCATACCTGAAAACATACACGGCACAGAAACTGCCGTTGCTGTACCACAAGAGCTCACTTGGGAAAAATTGATGATCTCTTGCTGAGCAAGTTTTGGATTAGTGTTTCTAGCATAACCATCTAAAGCAAAACTTTCAGCACGTGCAGTTTCACCGACCACTAACACCATTAATTTAGGTAAATTTTCTGTATTTTGATCGTCAATCGTTGCATCCAAACCATAACCAAGCAAAGGTAAATTTTGATGAGGTACTTTCTTTTTATAATATGAAACCGAAGCCGCAAGCATATTTTGTGGTGATATCATACGTTTTAAATCACGATGCTCACGAAAAATCGCAGCAAAATCAACATAAAAAATAAATAATGCCCCAGCTACAATCAACAAAGATAATCCAGAAACCACAAATTTACTTAAAATTTGACCTGCGATCGGTTCAGGCTTGATTTGCACAAAGAGTATTGTAGCAATAGGAAGGACAATCATTCCCAGAACCCACAGCAATAAATTCCATGACCATGTATCTCGGGCTTCTGCAAAATTTGTTTGCATGATATTTTGGATTTGGTCGGCAGTGATCAACACCCCCAAACTTGTCACCATATAAGAAGCCAGCCCGCCAATCACAATTAAGACAATCGCAACCAGTTTTGCACTCCACTTCCAACTCACCCACTGCAAGATAAAACTGTATAGTGAAATCACAACCACAACAGAAGCAAAAATAAATAAATTTGCCTTCACTCCTGTATAGGGTGTGAGTGATCGAAGCCGTTCATAAAAGCTAATATTGAGAAAAAAACCTAACCAAATTGCCAACAAAAGATTAAAGGTTAGAAGTGAAATGACTTTGATCTTGAATTTTTGCAGCAGCATGAAAATCACACTCTACCAATCGATTTTGGAGTGTTGAAACCTTACTAAAATAAACTTAAAAATGACTTAAAGATAAAATCCCCTCACCTCCTCAATCGCACTTCAAAAGTTTTATAAATAAAAAAAATCGAGGCGTGACCCTCGATTTTAAGCTGGTGTGTAATTTGCTTTAGAAGCTGTATTTTGCCATTAAGCCTACACGATTATCTTTATAAGACTTCCCTTCGAAAGTTTCACGTTTACCATTGAGATATTCAACACCTAAATCAATTGGTTTTACTGGTGTATAAATAAAGTTGATCCAAGCTTGTTGAACTTTCTCATTAGCTGTGACATTGGCTTTGGCATAGTCAGTACCATCATCAGCAAAATGAGCTCCATAAGCCAATGTTGAACGTAAATTAGGTAAAATCTTATAGGTTCCACCGACCTGCACAGCAATGACTTCATTCTGCTCAATATCATTATTTACGACGGTATAGGCTGTATTGCTGCCATATAGATAGCTATTATCTCCGACCACATAAGATGCATCAGCAAACAGTTTTAAAGGATCAGCAACTTTAAAATCTGTACCTACAGCGATACCCCAACCGGTCTTATCATCACCTGTTTTTTCTGACTTATAGTTTTCAACTAAAGCACGTGCTGAAGCAGAACCTTTACCTTCTGCATAAGCTTGTGTCACTTTAGCGGTCAACACAGGTAATCTATATTTAAGTTTATCATCAGTTGCTGAGCTATCACCTTCCTCTGCTGAAACAAATAATTGTGTGGTCGGACTCAATTTGTAATTATAACGGACTTGAGGAATACGCTTTGTGCCACCACCGATATTGGTGGAGAAATCGATCATTTCAGGTGCATGGTTTGACAAGAAGTTGGACGTGGTTTGACCAAATAGCCAGTTATTATAAGTTAAATATGCGTGGCGGATGCGTAATCCATCATTCGTACCAGCAAAATCAACTTCAACTTTCCCTCCAACCTTTGCATCACCGACTGGCGTGGTAAAGTCTAAACCAAGACGTGTTGTTTTCGCCGTTGCTCGTAATTTATCTTTAGTTTCACCAGTAGATTTACTTACAGCGTTAAAATCCTCATCTGCACCTTCGATAATGTAGTTGGCATCTCCTCTAACGAAACCATACAGATTTACATCAGCACCGGCTTTAGACTTTAAAGATGCTAATGGTGAAACAGGTGCAGTTACTGGAGGCTGGGTTTTAACTTCCGCTAATTGTACTTGCTGCTGTTGTTGCACCTGTCTTTGTTCTTGAACTAAAGCTTTTAATGCTTCAACTTCCTGACGAAGCTTTTGAATTTCTTCCTTATCTGAAGCTGCCGCATGTGCTCCACTCATCATCAAAGCGGTGACCGTTAGCGCTAATCCTTTAATTACAAATGATTTACTATTTAGTGATAATTGCATCGAAAACTCCTAATCTATATTTTATGTTGCCTATCCATGCGAAATTGATCCGTATTTTTACTAAGAACTAAAAGGATCAAACATTTTCCAATGTATTGAGGTGCATGAATTTGGTTACTACATCTAAAAAAATGATTTATATATAAAATAAAGTTGAAACTTGAATCGAAATGAGGTGAAACCATCCTTCCAATTTACCAAGCTATTCTCTTTACTATATTTGGTAACAAATCCTACACAGCACCTTTATCTTACAGAACGATTAAAAAAATATTTCATTATTCTTATTTAGACTTTAGGCTAATACCCACATCCTTTTTCCTGTTGTTTGATTCATTATTCACGTAATTTTAATAAGAGTAAAACACCACTCCTGCTCATATTTAATACCATATTCACATAAATTTAGTATAATTAAATACCTATTAGAATGGCAAAAAAATACACTTTTCAATAATAGAAAAGTGTATGTGAAAAAATTTAACCCATTTACTTCAATTATCTACTAATGCTTTTTTATAAATTTCATCTGTTTCCATGAATAAATTGGTATTAATGTAAACATCCCAACAATCACAATAATCATCAAATAAAAGTAGTAACCTAATACATCTCCCAATATACCGCTGACCATGTAGAGTGAGCCACTGACTGTCGCCATAATTGAAACTTGAAAGGTAAAATCAGTCCCTGCAAATTGTTTACGACTGTAATGCATGATCAAAGTCAACATCACTACCAGCAACATAGCAGAACACGCATCTTCAAATGCATTGACTAGATATAGCCACAACGGACTCATCTGATAACCATGTTCATAGATAAAAGCTAAACAAACATACCCTAGCAGGCTCAGGATTTTTAACCATGAAAATGTAATCAATGCAGTTGGTCTAGCAATATATTTCAGTAAGACACCTGCTATTCCTGCCCCAGCCAAAGCTGCGACTGCACCTAACATAGTGATGTAAATTCCAATCTGTGAGAAGCTCAAGCCCATATCAACCATTAAAGGTTTGAGTAAGGGCCCCGACAACCCATCTGCAATTTTGAAACTGACCAATACCAATAGCCATGCTTTTAATTCTGAAGAAGATTTAAAATAATCCAGATATGCAGTAATCGTTTTAAATATAGAGCGAGTTGGCTGATCATGCGCGGTTTGCACTTTGGCATGAATCGGTTCTTGAAACAAAAGTACAGGTAAGGTGTTCAAAAAAACCAATAGCGCCAAAATCAAAAATGTTGCTTGCCAATGTAACCAATCCAAACACCACAACACGGCTCCACCGCCTACGATAAATCCAAGTCGTGAGCCAATCACTTGGATCGTATTCCCCCAGTGTTGTTGATCACTTTTTAGCAAATTTACTGCCAAGGCATCCGTGGCAATATCCTGCGTCGCGCCAGTCAGATTCATAAACAACAATAACCCAAAGAAAATCAACAAATAACTAGGTTGATCAAGCGCATGAATTGGGAAAAAAGATAGAATTACTAAAATGGTCACGCTGCATAATTGCGTTGGAATAATCCAACTGCGGTATTGCCCCAACCGTGACAATGCAACTCGATCCACAAATGGGGCCCAAAAGATTTTAATCGCCCAAGGCAACATCAATAATCCAAAACCACCGATATGCGCCAAAGACACACCTTGTGCTCTTAAAATTACAGGTAAAGCATGCGTCATAAAGCCAACAGGTAGACCTTGCGCCCAATATAACGAAAATAGCAGGAGATAAACCTGTCGAATATTAGGCATACGAACGATTCCTATAATCTGCAATCCACATGTCGAAGTATCTATTCATTCCATTTTCAAGATCATAAAATCTTATTTTTTGCCAATGCAGTGTATCGTATGACCGCTTAACATAATAAGAGGTTGTTATTTTAAATCTTTATTTATGCCACAACATTTTCCTGATTTACCGCCATTAGTGCCACAACGTGGAAACTTTTATAGCCGAGAGTTGTATAAAAAACTCTTTTTAAGCCAAGGTTGGACGGTCGTCGGCGAAATTCCCAATCTTCCTAAAGCCGTGGCCATTATTTCACCACACACTTCAAATATTGATGGTTGGTATGGTTTTCTCGCGATTGGTGGCTTGGGGCTAAAAATAACGGTGCTGGGAAAAGATACGTTATTTAAACCACCCTTCAAAGCTTTTCTTAACTGGGCTGGACTGATTCCAGTACGTCGCGATAGCTCATACGGGCTGACAGAACAAGTTGTTGCAACCATACACCAACACGAACGGATTTGGGTCGGTATGGCACCTGAAGGAACGCGTAAAAAAGCCGAGAAAATGAAAAGCGGTTTTTATCATATTGCACATGCAGCAGGTATTCCAATTGTCATGTTTGCATTTGATTATGATCATAAGACGATCTATAGCTTAGGTGCTTTCACACCAACAGGGCATTATCAGCAAGATCTTGAGCAGATCATGCAACACTATGTTGGCCATTTCTCACCTAAAAACCCCGAATGGCTTGCAGAGCCATTACAAAAACTAGTGAAAAAAGACTAGAAAAATAAGGGCAAATCTGATCTGATGTGCCCTTCCAATTGGTTAATTAATCTACATTCGATATGAATATTGCTCGACTGTCTTGTTTGGCACTGGTTAGCTTCACTTTATTTGGCTGTGATCCCACTGCAAAGAAAACTGTTCCTACTCCAACGATGCAAGCGCGTGAACCTGTGATTGCAATTGCTTTAGGGGGTGGAGGTGCGAAAGGCTTTGCTCATATTGGTGTGATCAAAGTGTTAGAATCACATGGGATTAAACCTAAAATTGTCACAGGTACAAGTGCCGGTAGTTTTGTCGGTAGTATTTATGCTAGCGGACAAACACCTTATCAAATGCAAAATCTTGCTTTGAAACTACAAGAATCGGATATTCGTGATTTGACCATAAACAGTCAAGGATTCATTGTGGGTCAAAAGCTGCAAAACTACGTCAACACACAAATTGGAAACAAGCCAATTGAAAAATTTCCCATTCGTTTCGCAGCTGTGGCGACACGTTTAGATAATGGTAAAAAGGCTGAATTCATTAAAGGAAATGCGGGACAAGCAGTTCGAGCATCGTGTAGCATTCCAAACGTCTTTGTTCCTACCCTCATTGGAAATACCAAATATGTCGATGGTGGACTGGTCAGCCCGATTCCAGTGAAAACTGCAAAAGATATGGGGGCTGATATCGTAATTGCGGTAGATATCTCTGCTCGACCAACAGCTGATCGACCAGTCAGCATGTGGGGATTACTTGATCAAACCCTAAACATCATGGGGCAACACAGTATCAATGAGGAACTCAATCAAGCCACGATTGTAATTCAACCTAAAGTTGGGCACCTTGGTGTACTTGATTTAAAATCCAGTAATCAAGCCATTCTTGAAGGTGAAAAAGCAGCTCAAGCGAAGATCGTTGCGATACAAAATGCAATTACTGCATTTAAGAAATCACCTGCTGCATTAAAACCTGCACCCACACCTAAATTCTAAAAAAAGACCACAGCAGCTATCGATATTTCAAATATCGACAGCTCCTGTATATTCATAGAGTTAATGATCTGCTAGAGTACAGGAGATGAATAAATTTTCATCTCCTGAATTTTTATAATGCGAGCAAATCTATGGAATTTGTAGTTGAGCCTTGGCACTGGTTTGTATTAGGGATTGTACTCATTCTTTCAGAGCTAATTATACCTGCGTTTGCCGCGCTGTGGTTCGGCATAGCTGCCATCATGGTCTGCATTTTATTATGGCTCTTCCCAATGATGGGATTTCCAACTCAAGTCATTACTTGGGGAATTTTATCTATTCTATGTACGCTTCTTTGGTTCAAATTTATCAAACCGTTATCTACGGACAAAACCAAAGCAGGCCTCTCTCGCGAAGCCACAATTGGTCAAGTTGGTATGGTGATTCAAACTGGGCTTGAGCATGAACAAATTTTAGTTCGTTTTTCATTACCCGTATTGGGTTCAGATGAATGGCATTGTCGCTGTGTGACACCTGTTCAAGTCGGTGATCGCGTACGCGTAATTGATATTTTGGGTAATGATTTAGTCGTTCAACCACATTGTACTTCATAAACAGAAAAGAGGGTTTCAAATGTCAGTCGGAACTATTGTTGTCTTAGCGTTTATCGCATTTATCGCTACGACTATTTTTAAAGGGGTTCGTCTCGTTCCCCAAGGCTATAAATGGATTGTTCAACGATTAGGTAAATACCATACCACTCTACAACCAGGTTTGAATTTCGTTATTCCTTATATCGACGAAGTCGCTTATAAAATCACCACCAAAGATATTGTTTTGGATATTCCTTCGCAAGAAGTGATTACCAGTGATAATGCTGTATTAGTGATGAATGCTGTGGCATATATCAATATTACAACACCTGAAAAAGCAGTCTATGGTATTGAGAACTATAACTGGGCAATTCAAAATATGGTCCAAACTTCACTGCGTTCAATTGCTGGTGAAATGGCTTTAGATGATGCTTTATCTTCTCGAGATCAGATCAAAGCGAAGCTTAAAGCTGCGATTTCTGATGATATTGCCGACTGGGGTATTACCCTTAAAACTGTTGAAATCCAAGATATTCAACCTTCTCACACCATGCAATCTGCAATGGAAGCACAAGCAGCAGCTGAACGTCAGCGTCGCGCAACTGTCACCAAAGCTGATGGTGAAAAGCAAGCTGCAATCCTTGAAGCAGATGGTCGTTTAGAAGCTTCGCGCCGTGATGCAGAGGCACAAGTTGTTCTTGCTGAAGCATCTAAACGTGCGATTGAAATGGTGACAAGTGCAGTGGGTGATAAAGAAACACCTGTTGCTTATTTACTTGGTGAACAATATGTTAAAGCCATGCAAGAATTATCAAAATCAGGTAATGCGAAAACAGTGGTGTTACCAGCCGATGTACTCAATACAATTCGTGGATTGATGGGCAAACACTAAACCATCATTCAAAAAACAAAGCGGCAGATCTGCCGCTTTGTTTTTTTTATCTTATTTTTTAGCTTTTTCGAGCAAGCAAAAAATGTGAAATAGCAGTTAACTCCTGCGCTTGATCACCAAAATATGCCAATGCTTCAAATGCCTGATCATGTAAATTTTGAGCATAAGCTTGGGCTTTTTCTAACCCCATCAATGCTGGGTAAGTTGATTTTTGCACTTGCTCATCTTTACCCGCAGTCTTGCCTAATGTTTCAGTACTGGCTGTAATATCCAAAATATCATCTTGTACTTGGAAAGCTAAACCAATGGTTTGCCCGAATTGACGTAATTTCGGAATCGCTGGATCCGTACCTGTGAAAACAGTAACCGCCCCCATCATGATCGCAGCTTGAATCAATGCACCTGTTTTATTGCGATGAATATTTTCTAATTCAGTTTGATCAACTTGTTTACCTTCAGCTTGCAGATCCAAAACCTGACCGCAAACCATCTTTGAACTTGCTGTAGCTAAGATTTGCATTTGCTTAAGAACAATAGCTGCATCTGTACCTTGTGCCTGGTCGTCAAATAAACGACTGCCTAAAATCTCAAATGCCATTGATTGCAGAATATCACCTGCCAACAATGCTGTGTCTTCACCAAATACCACGTGACACGTTGGTTGACCACGACGTAATAAATCATTATCCATACATGGCAAATCATCATGTGCCAAGGAATAACAATGAATTAATTCAACGGCAACGGCAGCACGGCGAACTGCGGCAAAATTATGATTTGGCTTTAACGAAGCAGTGGCGTAGCACAATGCTGGACGAACACGTTTCCCCCCAAGCATGACTGCATGATGAACTGCTGCTTTTAACGGTTCTGGAATAGAAAATGCAGCTAATGCAGTCAATAAATCTTGTTGAATACGTTGTTGAGCTTGTTTTAAAACATCCGCATTAACTGGAGAAATAGATGACACAATTGCCTCGAAATATTGAATAAGAGATGATATGACAAGATTTGTCGGAATGCCGACATCATATCATCAATTTCAAGGAAGTCCCCCTATAACAAAGGGATTTATGCAGACCTTAGAAACTATCTCCAGGAACACGCACCCAACCTTCCATCAATACACGTGCACTCCGACTCATAATGGCTTTTTTTACTGACCATTTACCATCAATCAATTCTGCCTGCGCACCGACACGCAATGTTCCCGAAGGATGACCAAAACGTACAGCCTCTCGTTCACCTCCACCAGCAGCCAAATTAACCAAGGTGCCTGGAACCGCAGCCGCTGTACCAATCGCAACAGCGGCTGTACCCATCATTGCATGGTGTAATTTGCCCATAGAAAGTGCACGTACCAGCAGATCCACCTCAGTTGCCTCAACAGATTTCCCACTTGAAGAGGTATATGTTTTTGGTTTAGATACAAAAGCGATCTTCGGCGTGTGCTGACGGGATGCGGCTTCAGAAACATCTTTAAACAACCCCATTTGCACAGCACCATAAGCACGAATCTTTTCAAAACGAGCCAGCGCTGTCGCATCACCATTGATATGATCTTGTAACTCAGTCCCTTGATAGCCGATATCTTCAGCATTTAAGAAAATGGTTGGAATACCCGCATTAATAAAGGTTGCTTGGAATGACCCAATATCAGGTACATTGAGTTGATCCACCACATTTCCTGTAGGGAACATATCGCCCCCATCTTCACCATCATCAGCAGGATCTAAAAACTCAATCTGAACTTCTGCTGCGGGGAAAGTCACACCATCTAACTCAAACTCACCAGTTTCTTGTACTTCTCCGTTAATGATCGGCACATGAGCAATGATGGTCTTCTGAATATTTTTCTGCCAAATACGTACTGTACAAATACCATTTTCAGGAATACGCTCCGCATCGACCAGACCATTTGAAATCGCAAAGGATCCAACTGCTGCAGTTAAATTACCGCAGTTACCACTCCAATCTACAAAAGGTTGATCTATCGAAACTTGCCCAAATAAATAATCCACATCATGTTCTGGTTCAGAACTTTTTGCCAAAATTACAGTTTTACTGGTACTTGAAGTTGCCCCACCCATCCCATCAATTTGCTTAGCATATGGGTCAGGACTGCCGATCACACGGAGAAGGAGTTGATCACGCGCTTGACCAGCCACTTGTGCTGATGCTGGTAAATCATCTAATTTGAAAAAAACGCCCTTACTTGTCCCCCCACGCATATAGGTAGCAGGAACTTTAATTTGTGGGACTGAACTCATTTCATTTCATCCTTTTATCGTGTTTTTCGTACAATAGCGATTTCATTTTAAATTACTGTACAACAAGCCAAAATACTTTATAACCTATTTTTCTAAGCCAAATATCATGCTTAAATTATGCTCTGTATATTCAGTGGATTGATTGTGTTTGACAATGGCAACAAAATAAAAAATTGTGAATTAAACAGCAAAAGCTATTTCTAGTTGTTTAAACATTAATCTTTGATTATTTTACCAGCGATTCAAATATAAGATTTTAAAAGATTTTTTAACACTACTTTCCAGTCATAGCCTAACTGTTGTTTTACTAGGCGAAAATCTTTCAATCTATTAGAATAATCCACTTATTCCTCGTCGAGCTCAGTCCTTTGAACAACGATACTTCTCAACTTCAGCGTGGACTAAAAAACCGTCATATTCAGCTCATCGCCATGGGTGGGGCAATTGGTACGGGCTTATTTTTAGGTTCTGCACAAGTGATCCAGTCTGCTGGACCATCTATTATTTTGGGTTATGCAATTGGCGGTTTGATCGCATTTTTAATCATGCGTCAACTCGGCGAAATGATCGTCGAAGAACCAGTTGCCGGTTCATTTAGCCATTTTGCATATAAATATTGGGGTAAATTTCCAGGTTTCCTATCTGGCTGGAACTATTGGGTCCTCTATATCTTAGTCGCTATGGCAGAACTTACTGCTGTCGCAAAATATATCAATTATTGGTGGCCTCATATTCCAGCATGGTCATCAGTATTGTTTTTCTTTATTGTGATCACGGCAATTAATCTCACCAATGTAAAATTCTATGGTGAATCTGAGTTTTGGTTAGCGATCATTAAAGTCACAGCTGTTATTGCTATGATTTTGTTTGGTCTTTTCTTACTAGCAACAGCTGATGCTAACTCAACCGCATCTTTTAGCAACCTTTGGACACATGGTGGGTTCTTCCCAAATGGTTTTGAAGGCTTGTTCTTCATGTTAGCTTTCTTGATGTTCGCTTTTGGTGGTATTGAACTCATTGGGATGGCGGCTGCAGAGGCGAAAGATCCGAAGAAAACCATTCCGAAAGCCATTAACCAAGTGGTATTTCGTATTCTGATTTTCTATATTGGTTCATTAACGATCCTTCTATCATTGGTCCCTTGGAATCAACTTGATTTAGGTGGTCTAGATAAAAGCCCATTTGTGATGATTTTCAGTCAAATGGGAATCGGTTGGGCAGCACACTTACTGAACTTCATCATCCTGACAGCGGCTTTATCTGTTTATAACAGTGGTATGTATGCGAATAGCCGTATGCTTTATGGCCTAGCTCAGCAAGGCAATGCGCCGAAAGTGTTCACAAAGACCAATAAACAAGGCGTACCAATCCCTGCTGTTTTACTCTCCGCTTTATTAATTTTTGGTTGTGTACTTTTAAACTATTTTGTACCAGAAGAAGCACTAGGTCATTTGATGTACGTAGTGGTTGGTGCTTTGGTTCTAAACTGGGCGATGATCAGCTTAACGCACCTAAAATTTAAGGCGATGGTAAAACAAAAAGATTTAAAAACCAGCTTTCCTGCATTGTGGGCACCTTTCAGTAACTATTTGGTGTTAGCATTCATCGCTGTCGTTCTTTATATCATGTGGCAACAAGGCTTTAAAGAATCAGTGTTGATGATCCCTATTTGGATCATACTCATGCTTGCGCTATATAAAGTACTTAATCTAAAACCTAAAGATTAAATTATTTAATAAAAAGTGATTGCTTCGGCAATCACTTTTTTGTTTATAATCATTGCACTATGCGCTCATAGCTTAACTGGATAGAGCAGTTGCCTCCTAAGCGACCGACGTGGGTTCGAGTCCCGCTGAGCGCACCAATCAGAATTTAAAACTATAATCAACATTGAAGCGCATTTCATTCGTCGAGTGGAACGTCATATGCGTTGGCATATCATTACGATAGTGGGAAAAACGCGCCCTCATACCTAACCCCTGTAATTTTCCTTCAGGGATTTTATATCCTAAATCGACTTCAATTGATTCTTCTTTAAAACGCTGCTTTCCATATTGGAGCAAATCAATATCCTCGCCTTTCGCATATCGTGTCATAAAGCGAAGCCCATTTAACGGCAGATCACCTAATTGTGCATCTTTAAAATCATACTCATAACGAACTGAATAAACTTTTTCATCCTTGTTTGAATAATCCGAACTCATAAAATCAAGCACAACAGGACTTTCAGTTCCTGACAAAAAAGGTAATCCAGTTGAACCAAACGACTGCATATATCCCAAAGAAACTGTATGGTTTTTATAGTTCAAACCAAATAAACCGCTAATATGGTGGTTATCAACCTCTCCAATTTCTTTGCTTCCAGTTTCAGTACTATTAAAAAAACGTACATCACTTAGAAAATTAAGTTGTTCGTTTAAAGCCTGTTTTCCGTTAAAGCCCAAAAATTGTTGTTGGTAAATGTCTTTAAGTTCAGCATGATAAGCACGTAAACGGTAATCTTTGAATTGGTAACTCCCCCCAAAGCTATAGAAATGCTCAGTCGTTGCCGCTTTATCAAAACGATGGTTTATATTATCTGTACCAACATCTGTATAGCGAATCGAATCGCGTTGTCGCACTTCATCCACATAAAACCCTTCTAATTGAAGATTTGGGATTTCATTTGAAACAAAGCGAATACCACGATAAGTCTATGGGAATAAACGTGCTGGCGATGAAAATATGGTTGGCAATTGTGGAACAAGGTCTCCCACAAAAAGCTCATTTTTTCTAAACTTAGCCTTTCCAGTAACCCCAATTTTTCCATAATAGTCATCACGAGAATTATCTGCATTGACTTTCAATAAACCGCTACGCGCATAATCATCTGCACGATTGCCCATCAAATTAAAGCCTGTCATTGCCAACACATCGACGCCGAATCCAACGACTCCCTCTGTATAGCCTGACTGTCCTTTAAAAATTAAACCTTGTGCCCAATCTCTCGCGGCTGTATATGGATATGGATCCTTCTTATAATCCCGATCAAAGTAAAAATTTCGAAATGTCAGCTCAGCTTGACTGTCTTCAATGAACTCTGCATGCACAACCTGACTAAATAACGGGCACAAACATACCCCCACCCACCATGGTGTCTTTTTCATTTTCCTATCTCAACTATTTAATTTTCAAAAATTTAAGGTGCTGTTTCAAATGAGTAATTTTGCTCTTTTTTGTTCCGATAAAAAGCACTACCCAAACTCAGAATCAAAAATATTGCGAAAATAAATACCACCCCGTAATAAGCATAGAGCGTGGCTGGAGCAATGCCCTTATCAAGAAATATGCCTGCAACCGTTGGTGATAGAATCGCACCAATACGCCCAAAACCAATCGCATACCCGACTCCACGACTACGAATGTCAGCCTCATAAATCGTAGGGGAAATTGAATATAAGCCTGCTACACAACCATTAATAAGCGTTCCTAGTAGTAAACCGACAACCAGAGCCACACTTACATGCGCTGAAACCGCAACAAATAAAAATACACAAACTGCCGTTAGTCCCAAAAAGAGGCTTAATGCATAGAAAATTTTGATACGTGATGCAAGTAATCCAATAATTGCGGCTCCAAAAATCCCACCGATACTAATCAGAATCCCAGTCGTCACACCCTGATCAGCAGACATTCCCATTGAAAGTAAAATTTTAGGTGTCCAGCTCATCACAAAATAAAAACCAAACATTACTAGGAAAAAAGCAAACCAAAGGCAAAGTGTTTGGAAGCGAAGATGACCGTCAAATAGCTTTACTAATTCCCCTTTATTTCCCGCAGTACTGGTTTTTATTTGGTGTGGTAAAGCAGACAGAGTACTTCCGCCTATTCTCTGCATCGTCATATTAATTTGCTTGAGTGCTTGTTTCGGTCTTTTTGCCAACAAATAATCCAGTGATTCTGGCAGCAACCAGATGCTCACAAATAGCATCATGATTGTAGCAATCCCACCTGCCAAGAAAATTGAACGCCATCCTAACTGTTCAATCAAAGCCAGTGATAATACACCTCCTAACGTCGCACCGATTCCATAACCAGTAGACATTAAACTCACTGCAAGACTTCTCCATCGCCCATTCGCATACTCACTTGCTAAAACATTACTACTTGCCAAAATTCCACCGACACCAATACCCGTGATAAAACGAAGTAATGCTAAGGTATTGTGATTGTCTACAAATGCGCAAGCCAACATACTTAGACCAGAAATAACTAAGCAAGATAAGATCAATAAACGACGCCCCACTTTGTCTGCAAAAGGCGCTAAAAATATTGAACCAGCAGCCATTCCAAACAGGCCTGCACTCAATAGCATTCCGATTTGTGCCCCCGACAAAGACCACTCCATAGACACTGAGGGCGCCGTAAATGCCATGACCATGACATCAAAACCATCGATAATATTTAGACAAATACAAATTGAAATCACGAACCATTGATAACGGCTCATCTTATTTTGGTTTATTTCACTTAGAACATCTCGGTTCATGTGTATATCTCCAACACTGGATAAAATACACATACATCAACGCAAAAGCGTGCGATGGCTGATCATGCATATCCCTATCCAAAAATTTATTAACATTGTTTGATTTCACAAACCGTATGCTGTCGATACGTTTTGCTAAGCATCCTGCTTTTTTTATAGTGAATATATGGATCCAAAAAATCAATGGTTTTTAACAAACAATTTAAGGATATAAAATTAAATATATGTATTTTATAAAATTAAATATAAAAATCACCAATATAAAAAAAACATTAAAATTATTAAAATTAAATATGGATCCATTTAAAAAAATAAATTATGCTTTTAGCAAGCCTATTTTTTAAACAAAGATAGCTTTTTGAGTGCAAGATGCACCAACCACACCAAAGGATTGCAATATGAAGCTAAAACAATTAGCCCACTTAACACTGGGGATCACCCTTCTTGGACACACCCTTCCAATAGCTCATGCTAAAACGACTCAAACACCGAATATCATGATCATTTTGGCAGATGATTTAGGTTTTTCAGATATTGGTGCTTACGGTAGTGAAATCAAAACACCAAACATTGACAGCCTGCTAAAACAAGGAAAAATGCTTTTTAATTTCCACGCTTCATCAATGTGTTCACCAACTAGAGCACAACTCATGACTGGTGCTGACAATCATCTCGTGGGTTTAGGCGCTATGTATGAAACCTCTAAACGCCAAACAGCACGGGTAGGTGAAAATAGCCCGCGCGCGCTACTTAAAGTCGATGGTTATTCTGGGCATTTAACCCCAAATGCCTACACACTAGCTGAGATTCTTAAGCACAAAAATTATTATACGTTCATGGTGGGTAAATGGCATTTAGGTCATGCGCCAGAACATAATCCTCATGCACGTGGTTTTGATCACTCCTTTGTTCTACTAGATGGATTCGACTTACACTTCAAAGATCAACCTAAAAACTATCCACGCAAAGTTCAATATACCGAGAATGGTCAAAAGACCGAATTGCCTGACGGCTACTTCTCTACTGATTACTTTACTCAAAAAGCTTTTGAATACCTCGATAAAAACAAACAAAAAAAACCTTTCTTTGCATACCTTGCATACACCGCACCTCACTGGCCAATTCAAGCACCTGATGCGTATTTAAATCTCTACAAAGGGAAATATGACCAAGGTTACGATGCTATCCGGAAACAACGCTTCGAAAAGCAAAAAAAGTTAGGACTTATTCCTGTTAATACAAAACTCCCAACACAACAAGGCAATCAAGCACTCAACACCAAGAGCTGGTCAGAACTATCACCAGAAGAGCGAAAATATGAAGCTCGAAAAATGGAAGTGTATGCAGGGATGATCACCCAATTGGACGATCGTATTGGCGATGTTATCCAGTATTTAAAAAAGCATAATCAATATGAAAATACACTCATTATCTTCATGTCAGATAATGGTGCCGAAGGAGGAAATCATAATTTCCCAATGGGTGAAGCAGACAATAGCTACGAAAATATTGGCAAAGCCACCTCCTATGTATATATGGGTTCACGTTGGTCAGAAGTGAGTAGCACCCCTTTCACCTATTGGAAATCAGCAGCTTCAGAGGGTGGTGTTAGAGTTCCATTCATAGTCAAATATCCACAACACCTCTCCAAAGACCGAGGAATTAATAATCATTTTGCAACTGTTCGCGATATTTTTCCAACCGTAATGGAGTTAGCAAATATTGAATCTGATCACCTCTATCCAGCATCAAACAAAAAAATCCAACCTTCAGGCTTTAGCTTAATTCCAGCCTTGAAAAGCAACAATGCACGTATCCGACCAGTAAACTATTACGACTTCAAAGAACTGCATGGCAGTCGCTATGCAAAGAATGATGAATGGAAACTCGTAGAAAACTCTCCTTCGAAATTTAACAGTCAAGGCTGGGAACTCTACAACCTAAAAAAAGATTTTAATGAACAGCATAATGTTTTTACCCAGCACCCAGATATTGTAAAAATTTTAAATGATAAGTACTTAAAATATGCCGATGAAAATGGTGTTGTCGATTTCGAACAATATATAAAACAATAGGAGTTTGCTGATGAAGACAATCATCATGCTCTTACCACTCCTATTCATATCTGGATGTCAAAAGCATACACCTGACAAACACATGACTTTAAATCTAGGCGACACGTCAAAATGTTTAAATTATTCTGGCATGCCTCCTAACTGGTCAAACGACAAAACTGCAGGCATGGTTCAACTACCTGCAGGTCAAATACAACTAGGTACAACAGAGGGTTATGCTGATGAAAAACCTTTCAAACAAGAACTCACCTCCGTCAAATCATTTTGGATTGATGCAACTGAAGTAACAAATGCTCAGTTTGCTGAATTTGTACAGCAAACTGGATATATAACAGATGCAGAAAAACAAGGTGGTGCAGCCGTATTCATTCAGCCCACCGCCCCTGTAGCAGAAATGCAATGGTGGGCTTTTAAGCCAGATGCCAATTGGAAGCAACCATGGGGGGCAAATAGCAACAAGCACCCACTTCCAAGTGAGCCTGTACGCCTAATCACATGGAATGATGCCTATGCTTATGCACATTGGTTAGGACACGACCTACCAACAGAACTTGAATGGGAATATGCCGCCAAAGGATTTCAACAACAATCAGATATCGGCCCCACCCATCAAGGACATACTACTGCAAACTACTGGCAAGGTGAGTTTCCTTATCAAAACACCCAACAAGACGGTTTCAATGAAGTTGCCCCCGTTGGCTGTTTTAAGGCAAACCCCTTTGGTCTATATGACATGATCGGAAACGTGTGGGAATGGACTCAAACCCCTTATACCGGAGTAAGAGACCATCATATGGGAGATCCAGCCACTTATAGACATGACCCCAACAGCATTTTGCAATACACCATCAAAGGAGGCTCTTATCTGTGTGCAAGTAATTATTGCGCACGTTATCGCGCTGCTGCGAGACACCCTCAAGAGCTAGATTTAGCAACGAGTCACGTTGGATTTAGAACCGTAAAAAGGAATTAACATGAAATACTTATTAGCTTATGGGATGCTTATCCCAGGGATCACTATTGCCTGCTGTTCTGCATACGCAACCGAAACTTTTAATTTTCAAAATGAGCTTAGTTTTAAAACCTTTAGTTTTGAACGCGACTACAAAGATGATCCAAGTGCAAATTCAAACAGCTTGAGCCAAGGCTTGCTTTATCGTGGTGACTGGTCAGTAAAATTGAATGACGTCCAACTTCATCTTATGCCAAGCTTACAATACGCCTATCGACTCAGTTCCGATCAGCATTCAAATGACTTTACCTTACCATTTGATGCAGACACAAAACAACAAGCCCAGCACTACAGCAAATATGGATTAGGCATGGGGGTTGAGTACAAAGACTTTCGCATCAATATTGGCGAAATCATCCCGAATACACCACTAACACCACAAGTAGACACCCACCAATTAAGAGTTAATTACAAAGGTGCTGAATTTAAATATCATCAACAACAACAAAATTTCACGCTCGGATTTATCAATCGGTATTCACCACGAAATGAAGAGGACTATAGGAAACTGGCTATTTCGCAACAAGAGTCCGATGGTTTGTATTTTTTTGAATGGAATGGGAAAAAGCCACAATATAGTTGGAAATTCTACAATGGCTATTTAACCGATATCATTAATCAAAGTTACTTGGCCTTTGATTACCAGTGGTCAGACCAACACAATACAAAATTCCGCATGTTTCAACATACCGACATTGGAGATGCAAAATTAGGTCAATATAACAACACATCCTTAGGCGCAATGCACTTTATACAACATGGTAACTTTACTACTGGTATAGGTTATCAAGAGAACTTTGGTAAAAATGGGGTACCTAAACTCGATGGATTACCCATTCCACACATGATGAACTGGACATTAGGGGCATTTACTAAAGCCAATGAAAAATCCTATCACTTCGTAAGTAGTTATGATTTTAAAGACTATATCAAAGGACTGAAGATTACCTACAAATACATATATGGCGATTCATTTCAAACGAAAAATAAAGATGACTTCGAACAAGAGAGTGATTTACTCATCCAATATGATTTAAATCACTGGGTTAAAAACCTAAAACTCCTATTCTTGAACATCAACTATGATACAAAACATGGCAAAAGCCTAGATGAGCAAAGAATGATGATTCACTATACGGTAAAGTTTTAAAACACCACAATATGGATCCAATTAATAATTTTATTTCAAACCACCCCACAAAAAAATCACTTAAAAAAACAAAAACAAGTCTAATTAAGCATAAATCACCCCTTAAAGTTACAGTCAACCCAAAACCATGGGTTGACCAACTTAATTATTTATTATAAATTGGATCCAATAAGTGATAAGGAGACGTCACACATGTTTATTAAAAATGCTTGGTATGTCGCATGCCGTCCAGAAGAAATTCAAGATAAGCCTCTTGGTCGCACAATTTGTGGTGAAAAGATCGTTTTTTATCGTGGCAAAGAAAATCAGGTCGCTGCCGTGGAAGATTTCTGCCCACATCGTGGTGCCCCCCTGTCATTAGGTTATGTTGAAGATGGAAACCTCGTATGTGGTTACCATGGTTTAGTGATGGGATGTGACGGAAAAACAGTGTCTATGCCTGCACAACGCACACATGGTTTCCCATGTAACAAAGCCTATGCGGTGATAGAAAAGTATGGGTTCATTTGGGTTTGGCCTGGAGAAAAGGCTTTAGCTTCAGAGTCGAAACTTCCTGTTTTAGAATGGGCAGAGCATCCAGAGTGGAGTTATGGAGGAGGATTATTTCATATTCAGTGCGATTACCGCCTAATGATCGATAACCTCATGGATTTAACCCATGAAACCTATGTTCACTCAAGTAGTATTGGTCAAAAAGAAATTGATGAAGCCCTACCTGTAACGAAAGTAGATGGCGATCACGTCATTACTGAGCGTTATATGGAAAATGTTATTGCACCGCCTTTTTGGCAAATGGCACTTCGTGGCAACAATTTGGCAGATGATGTACCTGTAGATCGTTGGCAACGATGTCATTTCTTCGCCCCAAGCAATGTACATATTGAAGTCGGTGTGGCACATGCTGGATATGGTGGCTATGACGCACCAAAAGATAAAAAAGTGTCCTCTATCGTCGTAGATTTCATTACACCAGAAACTGAAACCTCGCATTGGTATTTCTGGGGAATGGCCCGTAATTTCCAACCAGAAAATGCCGCACTCACCGATCAAATTCGTGAAGGTCAAGGCAAAATTTTCACTGAAGATTTAGAAATGTTGGAACAGCAACAACAAAATATTTTAAGCAATCCTCACCGAAAGTTATTGATGCTTAACATCGATGCTGGTGGAGTTCAGTCACGTAGAGTCATTGAGCGTCTACTTACTGAAGAAAGCACAACGCCTCCTGAAATATCTAAACATAAGTTTCCAAATATTCATGTGATTTAAAGGAAGATGAACATGGACGTAATGATTCATAAAATTCATCAACTCACTCCCTCAATTCGTGCATTTGAACTGGTGTCAGCGAATGATACAACGCTCCCTACTTTTGAAGCAGGTGCACATATTGACGTGCATCTTAAGAATGGCTTAACTCGCCAATACTCAATTTCAAATAGCTGCAGTGAACGACATCGTTATGTCATTGGTGTACTACATGACGCCAATTCACGAGGCGGGTCGCGCTGTATCCATACCGAATACCATGAAGGTGATCTTCTACAAATCGGGGAACCCCGTAATTTATTTAAAATTCATCCTGAAACGAAACAAGCTATTTTATTTGCAGGCGGCATTGGGATTACACCTATTTTATCCATGGCATATCGGCTTAAATCCGCACGAATTCCATTCGAGTTACATTACTTCGTCCGTAGCCATGACATGATTGCTTTCTACGGCAATTTAACTGAACATTTTGGGTCAAATATTCATTTCCATATTCAAGACCAACCAGGTACCGGTTGCGATATGTCACAGGCACTCCATCAGAATACACCCGACAAACACCTATATGTCTGTGGTCCAACAGGTTTTATGGAGTTTGTGACTAACTCTGCAATACAAGCTGGATGGCAAACTGAACAGCTACACCAAGAGCATTTTGTTGCTCAAATCACAGACACATCAAACAATAAAGATTTTACTATTGAAGTTAAAGGGACAGATCGTCAAATCAAGGTGTTAGCCCACCAGACTGCCACCCAAGCTTTGATTGAACATGGTTTTGATGTGCCAATTTCCTGTGAGCAAGGCATCTGTGGCACTTGTATTACTCGTGTAATCGAAGGCACACCAGACCATCGTGATGTATTTATGACCGATGAAGAACATGCACTTAATAACCAGTTTACACCTTGTTGTTCTCGTGCAAAATCAGAAAAACTCGTCATTGAATTATAATTATTTCGAGTTCCTTTTCATAACATCATCAAAAGGAACTCGTTCATCTTAATCACTTAGAACATTTGTCAAGGTTTCACCTAATATCACCACACTACTATGTTCACGCATCAATGTTTCAGCTCGTCCGGCTTGGCGATGTAATAACGCGTCATAAATTGAACAATGTTGAAGATGTGCATAGTGTAATCGACGATATTCCGATAACGCTTTTGTTTGGTCATAGGTAATTGCTTGCGCTGATGCCATAGGCAATTGATTGTTTTTTGCCAAAGCTTGTAACAGTGCTATATTTTGCGCCCCTTGAATAATCGTATCGTGAAAAATTACATTAAAGTGGTGATAACGCTCTAATTCAGTATCACTAAACTCAGTATGCTCATTAAAAAGCTGTTCTGTTTCTTGAATACACGCCTGCAAGGTGGTCTTTTGCTGATCTGTTAGCCCTTGTTCCGCTAACGTTTTTGCTGCCAACCCTTCAAGCACACCACGTACTTCCAGCGCATCATGAATCAGTTTTCCTGAAATCTCTCGTACCGTATAACCACGGGTTGGATTTTTTATTAACAGACCTTCTTGCTCAAGCAAACGAAATGCCATTCGAATTGGTTGTCTTGAGACACCAAGCAACTCTGCTGTTGGAATCTCAGCAATTCGACTACCACCTTCAATTTCCCCTGCAATGATCATTTTTCTGAGTTTAATTAAAACTTGTTGTCCTGAAGACATGCTTAATCACACACTATCTAAAACGATCTTTGATGCTAACAACTTCATCTATAAAATGATAGAGAAGAAACACCCTATCCTGATAGAGCATAGGGTATTCAAGCTTTTTTTATGATAATTAATTAATCTTACCCTCGGTAAGTTGCTGATTAAGTAATATTTTTGCTTTTGACTGTAATTGCTCAACCTGAATAGCCTTACCTGCAACTGAGGCTGCCTCATCATTAAAATAGCTAAAATGAGATTTTTCATCTTTTTGAGCAAATTTTAATGCAACCACTTTATTTTGATTGAATGCTTGATTCCATACATCTCTTACTGCGCTCCAATAAGCTGCATTTTCTTTCCAATAGTCATAGGCAGGTTTAAAATCAAAACTCCCGACTTTATTGTACTGATTCACACCTAGCTCACGTGCAAGCGCAGTCTTGGTTTTGCTATCAAATTTAATATTATCTTGTTCATGCACCCAACCCGTTGCAGTTAAAGCATGACGATTCACACCAATAATCACATCATAATCACTACGAGTTGTATGTTCACGACGAGGTAATGGTCGGTAGGTCTCATTGGAAACCCATTCGACAGCACCATTGTTTTGGCTCCATTTACCCAGTCCAGCATAACGTGGAGAATCGTCAACTTGCCAAACAGTTTGTAACCACATCCCTTTAACTTCTTGTTTCTTTAATGGGATACTTTGCCATTTGTAATCACCAATGTAACTCCACATTTGTTTAGGCTCATATTCCCAATCTTGACGCCAATGCTTAACAACATGTCCCCCAGCAACCAGAATATGCTGTAGAGAAACCTTTTTTGCGGTGTTTTCAAGCACAATCACCGTTTCATAGCCACTTGATAAATCATCATCTTTGATTTCATAGCCTTGTTTTAATGCATATAGCTCTTCAAAGCGAAAATTAACACGATACTCACCAGCCATTTTTAAAATCGCTTGACGAGCTTGTTCTTGGGTTAAGTTTTGATGCAAAGATGAATACTGTAATACTTCTGCTAGTTTCGTTGGTTGTTGCTGAGCATTTGCATTTACTCCCCCAAAAGCCAACAGCGTGACTAGAACATAAGATAGCTTAAGTTTCATAAAAACTTCCAATACAATTTAAGATACTGATTTAGTTAAGTAAAAATTAGACAACTATGTGCATGTTTGTTTCTTTTTGAAATAAACATGCGAAGTATTGTAAATTATTATGAGAATCATTACTATTTACATTGTGAAATAATTTTCATTAGCGATTACATTGTGACTATTCAATCTCTTCCATTCCGTTTTCAGCCAAACACATTATTTGTCTCACTGCTTGTAACGGGACTTTTTTCTGCCCACGTATATGCAGATCAGAACTTAGCGTTCCCATCGAAACAATCTACACATGTGTTAGATACCATTGTGGTTACGGGTACACGTTCAGAAAAACACTTACTGGATAGTCCGATTCGGACAGAAATCATCAACCAAGACGAGTTAAAACGTACCAATGCTACGACTCTAAAAGATGCTTTGAAAAATATTCCTGGAATTTTATTACGAGAAATCCATGGTAAATCAGGTTATGAAATTTCATTACAAGGTCTGAGTAGCGATCAGGTACTGGTACTCATTGATGGACTCCCCTTAGCAGCAAGCACAAGCTCAACCATTGATTTAAGCCAATATCTAATCGGGGGTGTTGATCATATTGAAGTGATTAAAGGAGCCGCATCAGCACAATATGGTTCATCAGCAATGGGTGGTGTAATCAACATCATCACTAAAAAAGTCCAAGAAGGCGTATCTATTTCAGGACAAATCGATATCGGTTCTTATGGTAAACAAAATGCCAATGGAAAATCCGCATCAATCAACAACCACCATCAAAAAGTCAGCATTGAAGCAGCCAGCGCAACATTGAAAGGTCGTTTGCTAGCAGACCAACTGAGCAGTGATGGCTTTGCAGTGAAACCGAGTGATTATCCATTGCAAGGTGATGAACAAAAACGTCAACAATACACACTTTATGGTGCTTGGCAGCCAAGTGATCAGTTCATGTTATGGACCGATTTCAATCAATATAAAGAAAAAGATCATCAAAAAGATTTCCTCTTTGTCTCCCCTTTCAACTTAAAACAATACAAAGTTGAAGACATTGAACGCCAGCGCATTAGTGCAGGTTCACAACTACAACTCTTAGATTTAGGGAAACTTGATTTAAAGGCTGTCCATGAAACCTATGACACGACATCAGTTCAAACTGTAGATGGTTTTCTATCTGCACTACGTAACTCAAAGCAAGAAAATAACCATTTTAGTTCACAGCTTTCATTTCCTACTTGGCACAAGCAAAACTGGCAATTGGGATATGATTGGCACCAAGAAAAACTAGAACAAAACAATAATGGTAAATTTGAAATGCAAGGCGGCAAAGTACATCGAGATCGCCATGAATTTTATCTACAAAATGACCTCAATCTACTTAAAAATCTAGATGCAGTACTGGGCTGGCGCTTTCAAAATGATGATGATTTTGGCAACCACAATGCATTTAAACTCAGCACCAAATATCGTGCTTATGAGCAAAATAATCTTTTGGTTGATCTGCGCTTTAGCTACGGTCAGGGCTATCGTGTACCTAATTTAAAAGAACGATTTTATTCTTTTGATCACAGTCACTTAGGTTATGTAGTGATTGGCAATCCCAACTTAAAACCAGAGTCATCGGATAGTTACCAGCTCGGGCTTGGCCTTGTTCAAAATGATGTATGGAATGCTGACATTAACCTGTTTTGGAATGATGTTAAAGACCTCATCCAAACAGACTATGACAATGCAACGAGCAACAACGGAATTACTCAATACAGCTATAGCAATGTTGCAAAAGCTCAAACCAAAGGTATTGAAAGCTCAGCAAAATGGAAAATAACCCCATTTTGGTCACTAAACGGTGCTTATACCTACACCGAAGCAAAAGACAAAACCCTTGGTACGTCCTTAACACGCCGACCAAAGCATATCGCACGTCTAGGTAGCGATTTTGCATTAAATGATCAGCTTGATTTGACCATACGTGCCCGTTATCAAAGTGAAGAATACACCGATAACAACAAACTTCGTTCTCCTGATTGGTTCAGCATCGACACTCAAGTTGATTATCAAATCAACCCCATGATCAGTACTTTTGTCGGCATCGACAACATTTTTAATGAACAACGTGATTTCTCTGCCCCTGTCGATTATCGGCCTGTTGCTGGCCGATATAGCTACATGGGTGTGCGTTTTCACTGGAATAATTTTTAAAGGATCAACACAGTATGTCTAATCTAAACACACATTTCTGCAAACTTTTTACATTAAGTACCTTAAGCGCTTTACTGATCGCATGCGGTGGTGGTGGCGGAAGTGGTAGCAATAACAATACATCAAATAACGGCTCAAACAATACCGACCAATTTACGATCAAATCAGCGCAATGGACGATTACACCAAGTGCAAATTCGTCGTATTGCTATGACATTGACACACAAGCGGAGGTCTCATGTACAACATCCGATTGGGATCTACAATTTGCAATGGGTACACGTACGCCAATGTTATTCACCAACAGTGGAGTAAGTGGATCGGGTAATGGTGGTGCGCTCTATTCACCCTTCTCTGCAACATGGGAACAACTCTCAAAAGAGCTGGATGCAATCCAAGGTGGCAGTTTACCAAGTCAAGCGTGGAATATAGATGCCTACAGCAATGCATTTATGGCGACGACAAATGGTTATAATAGCTTCTTAGAATATAACTTATTTGGTGATCATCGCATGTCACCCAATTTTAAAACCTTTTTAGTGACAACCGATACTGCTTCCACCAAGGTAATTGGTACCATAGATCAACCTGTATTTGCGGTACAAATCTATAACTACTACCAAGGAACCACATCAGGATATATTTCAATCCGTTATATCAACACCCAGTATCCGAATGATGTCAAAACCTTAACCGTTGATGCCACGAAAGGCTGGAACTATGTTGACCTTGTCAGCGGCACCACAACCAAAGATACTCAAGCAAAATGGCAACTTGCATTTAATCGCTACTATGTACAAGTCAATCAAAACATTGGCAGTGCCGTTGCTTCCCAGCCAGAAGGTTTTTATACCACTGAAGGCAATGCCATCTTAGATAAATTCAAAGATACCAATGCCTATGCAAGCACCGAAGCAGACCTTAAAGCATCGATTTCAACAAAAATAACGCGTTGGGGTTCTAATACCATTAACTCTATCCTGAACCCAGCATATCAAGGGGCTTATCCACAAAAACTATCGTATGGATGGTATAACTACTATCCAACATTGGCGGCTGCTCAAGCAGATGGATTACAAGCAATGCATACGCTTAAAGCAGACTCTACTGGAGCAAGTATGATCCGTAGTAACAAAGGCAACAGCTATGCACGTATGCATCTCACCGATATCCGTTATGCAGATCCAACGGACTATAACAGCACAATGACATGGACCTTTGAGTTTGATATTCAACCTGCAAAATAAACCATAAAAAACGGAGCATTTGCTCCGTTTTTTTAGCTTCAATTTAGCAAAGGTATCGCCTTGCGTAATCTCAACGCTAATATTGGTAAGCTATAATTCACAAATAATACCAACATTAAACCGATTAGAAAGGCTCCTATAATATCGAAAGGAAAATGAACACCCACAAAAATACGTGATAATCCCACGATTAGACTAAACACTAACCCAAGACCACCAATCAATTTAAAACCTGCCAATAAGTACGAGCACCCAATAATCACAATCGTTAATGTATGTTGGCTAGGAAAAGAAGAAGTTGAACCATGACCAATCAGTTTATGTCCTAAACCGAGTTGAAATGGCCGCGGTGAATGATAAAAATAATCAACTAAATCACATAATAATAATGATATAAGTACGATAAACAGGGTTTTTGCAAATATTAAATGATAGGCTTTCCATTGCAGTAATAACAAAAACACGAGAAAACTAATAAAGACTGTGTTTAAATCATTTGCCAAGAAGATCACAATTTGATCTAAGATTGGATTTTGTAAAGCAAAAGCATTGATACTATGAAATAAATGAATATTTATATCGTTCAAAATCATCTCTCATCAATCTTTGATCACTTATTTGATCGCAATGTATATAAAATTGATGAAAGAATTATGAATCCAGCACTGACCGACATACTTTGATAGATATAGATTACTAAGACTCCTTGAAATCAAAGATAAAAACATAGAAGGTAAAATATGAATCAAGCGCATTCACAACAATCTGAGTCACCTGCTCACGAGCATATGTATGCTATTTTCGCTCAACAATCTGCTGCTTTTGCTGCTCAACCCTACCCAGATTTAGACACACGGCGCAGTAAGTTATTCAACCTCAAAAAGCAAATTATTCGCTATCAAGATGTAATTGCTGCTGCAATCAATACTGACTTTAGCTCTCGCTCGATCGATGAATCAAAACTATTAGATTTACTTGGCTCAGTACTCGAAGCGGAACATGCAATTCGACATTTACGTAAATGGATGCGCCCAAGCAAACGTCGTACAGAATTACTATTTTTATCTAACCATTTACGTGTGCAATATCAACCCAAAGGTGTAGTCGGCGTCGTTGTGCCTTGGAATTTCCCCGTTTATTTGGCGTTAGGGCCATTAATCGCAGCGATTGCAGCAGGTAATCGAGTCATGGTTAAACTGCCAGAAATTACCCCTGCAACAAATGCGGTCATGAAACGCATGCTTGCTGAGGTTTTCGCTGAAGACGAAGTTGCTATTTTTGGTGAAGAAATCACAGACCCTTCACTATTTACAACCCTTCCATTCAACCATATTGTTTTCACTGGATCACCAGCGATTGGCCGCGTGGTGATGCGTGCCGCAGCAGAAAACTTAACTCCAGTTACCTTAGAACTTGGTGGTAAATCACCGGCTTTGGTGAGTCGTCACTATCCTTTGGCTGATGCAGCAATGCGAATCTTACATGGTAAAGCAACCAATTGTGGTCAAATTTGTGTTGCACCTGATTATGCATTAGTACCGAAGGAAAAAATAAATGCCTTTGTGGAAGAATGTAAATCATATTTTTCATCGATGTATGGCGATAATATTTCAAAAAATACCAATTACACGTCTATCGTCAATGATCGGCATTTAAAACGATTACTCGAAATACTTGAAGATGCTAAAGCAAAAGGTGCAGAGATCATCACATGCGGGGACTATGTTCCAGACCAAGATGGGCGTCGCATGCCTGTACACATTGTCTTAAATTGCACACCAGATATGCGGATTTTAAAAGAAGAGTTATTTGGCCCAGTTCTTCCGGTAGTTGCATATGATGCAATAGATGATGCGATTACATATATCAAAGCAGGTGAACGTCCATTGGCACTTTATTGCTTTACCCATGATGCCAATGAACGCGATCATATCTTAAAACAAACGCATTCAGGTGGCGTCACAATCAATGATTGGGGATGGCATGTCGTGAACCATGATGCACCGTTTGGCGGTATTGGAAACTCAGGTATGGGCACATATCATGGTGTAGAAGGTTTCCGAGAACTTTCACATGCAAAAACAGTCTTTATTCGACATCGATTTTTCCCAACCCAATTATTTTATCCACCTTATGGTACATGGATACAAAAACTCGCTTTGCATTTCTTTTTGAAAAAAGGCGACCCAAATCTCAAATAAAATCGAAAAAAAAAGAGAGTTTAAAACTCTCTTTTTTTAATTGATTGAACAAGCTATTTCCTTAGTCTGGATCTAAAAAACGTAATCCAACACCTGCAATTGTAAAAATATAAGATGGCGCGAGTGCTGAATCTCCAATTTTGGTTCGAAGTTTTTTGACTAAGATGCGGAGATAGTGGGTATCCTCTTCGTGGCTAACACCCCATAGCTCAGTCATGATTTGTTTTTGGGTAACAATCTTTCCTTGGTGGCGAATCAGTAATGCCAAAAGCTGTAATTCTTTTTTAGTTAGAATGATTTCTTCATTTTCAACTCGAACAATATGTTCAGCAATATCAACAAATAGTTTCCCATCGTTAAACATTGTCTTCTGCTCTAATGTTGGCGCTTTATTACGAAACAAGACACGCATACGCGCGCAGAGTTCCTGAATACTGAAAGGCTTGGTAACGTAATCATTTGCCCCCGCATCCAGTAATTTAATTTTTTGGTTTTCATCAGGTCGAGCAGAAAGCACAATGACTGGAACATCAGACCACTGACGCAGTTCTTTAAGTACGTCATGACCATCCATATCAGGCAACCCCAAATCCAGAATTAAAAGATCTGCGCCTCGTGTAGCTAAAATCTCTAAACCCTTCATACCATTTTCAGCCACCTGGACTCGATAACCTTGTGCACGCAAAGCAATATCCAAGAATTTTCGAATTTGTGGTTCATCATCAATAATAAGAATTGAAGCTTGAGTATTTAATGTATGAGGCATGAAATCATTTTAATCCTGATGTAATGGTAATCGTATTCTAATTAAAGTGCCTTGACCATGCTTGCCGCTCAATGCTTCTATCGACCCCATATGTGCACCGATAATCGCTTTTACTATCGAAAGGCCAAGGCCTGTTCCTGTCTTACCCCGATCACCTCTTTGCATGGTATAGAACATATCAAAAATCTGTTCTCGTTCATTTTCAGGAATCCCAATACCTTGATCTTCGATCTCGATTTGTAACAAGGCTTCTTGTTGCTGGATATTTACCTCGATAGGAATATCTTCGGGTGAAAACTTTGCTGCATTTTCCAATACATTAAATATGGCTTGCTCAATTAAAGCAGGATGGACATACAATTGGGGCAGATCTTCTGCTAACTGAACCTGAATTTTGACTTGAGGTTGATAACGTTTCAGACGTTCAGTGGCGGAGCCAATTAATTCATCCACACCAATCCAAGCTCGACTGAGCGTTAAGCCTTGATGTCCCAAACGGGTCATATCCAAAAGGTTTTGGATATAGCGATCTAAGCGCTCACCTTCTATATGAATGGTATCTAATAACTCATCACGATCTGTTTTAGGCATTTGCTCGCCATAATATTTGAGCGTATCTGCTGAACCAATCATCGCAGCCAACGGCGAACGTAAATCATGTGATACCGATGAAAGTAAAGCTGAACGCAATTTTTCTGTTTCAGCCACCACTCTTGAATTTTCCAATTGTAAGGAAAGTTGAATACGGGAAAGCGTTTGTGCAATATCTTCGATCATCAACTCAACCAAACGTTGTTGCGCAAAACTAATGGTGTGTAGTTTTGGACTAAAGCGAATAGCAATTACGCCACATCCTTCAATGGGGTGGATTGGGTTAAACCACCATTCTGAATTTGTTAAAGTATTGGTGAAACGTCCACAGGGTTTAGCATTCTTTTGTGTCCAATCTGCTGCGATTTGATCTTTATCGCTGAGAACAGATCTCTCTCCCACCTCTTGATCACCAACACTTAGCCAGACTTGTACATTCAATGCACTTTCCAAATGTAACTTCGTGATATTTAAAACTTGTTCAATATCAACACAAATCGATAACTTCCGCTCTAACTCTTGCAATTGAAGTGATGCTGAGTTCGCAGCTCGTAAGCTCAGCACTTGAGCGCGTAACTGATTTGCTAACCGTCCCACCAAAAGTGCTGAAATGATAAAGGTGATGATCGTAATCACCCCACGCTCTGCACTGATCAAAAATGTGTACCGAGGTTCGATAAAAAAATAGTTATATAAAAGAAAACAAATCAATACGCTGGTAATGGTAATCAGCATCTTTGCCCGAATGGCGACCAAAAGTACGGTGATAATAAAGATTAAAGCGAGATCACTATAACCGATGAAACGATCACTGACCGCTGCCACGGTGAATCCAGCAAGTATGATTAAACTACTTTCAATCACTTCACGTTGATGAAGATCAAGTCCTCGCTCTGACGAATCATCTAAAGACTTTTTCCTATCCTGCTGTTTGGTTTTTAGCGGTTGAACAAAAGTAATCTCAAAGGGATGCTGTTTTTCTAAAAGTTGATCCGCAATATGATCTGAAAACAAACGTTGCCAAAATGATTTTTGTGGGCTTTTACCCAATAAAATATTGGATGCGCCACAATCATATGCTGCCTGTAAAATTGTAGCTGCAATATGATTGCTATAGAGTAAATGGGTATCAGCACCGAGCTTACGCGCTAGGTTGAATGCTTTGCTCACTGCAAAAGTCTGAGTATTTTCAATTTTGCTTTTTTGAATTGAAATCACACTCCACGTCGCATTGCGTCTTTCTGCAATTCGATGTGCGCGACGGACTAAGTCTTCCGAAAACTCGGTACCGTCAATCGCCAACATAATATGATTTTGAATCGGAATAATTTGACCTTGAGCTACAAATTTCTCTCGATAATCAATATCGACTTGCCCTGCAACCGTTTGAATCGCAAGATCACGTAAAGCGGTTAAATTGGCTGGTTTAAAAAAACCTTGCAAGGCATGTGGAGCGACATCAGCTAAATAAATTTTGCCATGATTCATACGCTCCAATAGTTCAGGTACAGGAAGATCGACCAGCCGAATATCTTTTAATCTTTTCAATAAAACATCAGGCACTGTTTCTGTTACCCGAATGCCCGTAATTTGATAGACCACATCATTCAAACTTTCGAGATGCTGAATATTTAAAGTGCTGTATACATTAATCCCTGCATCAAGCAGTTCATTCACATCTTGCCAACGATACTCATGCCGACTCGTTGGTACATTGCGATGCGCCAACTCATCCACCAACACGATTTCCGGCTTCAGTTTGAGAATTTGGTCTAGATCCATTTCATCCAAAAAACGTCCTTGATACTCAACACTTTTTCTCGGAATCACATTTAACCCATGTATCAAAGCCTGCGTATCAGCTCGACCATGTGTTTCAACCACGCCCACCACCACATGATGCCCTTGCTGCATTAACTCATGTGCTCGAGTGAGCATGGCATAGGTTTTACCTACGCCTGGTGCTGCACCCAAGAAAATGGTCAGACGCCCAGATTGCTCACGTTGGCTATGCGCCAACCATGCATCTGCTTTGTTATTTCGATCGATCTGCATAGGCTAAGCTCTATCAACGTGAAGTTGATGATATTTGATCTAAAGCTAAGTTCAGTTGAAGCACATTGACCCGTGCCTTTCCATATATTCCCAATTGAGCCGGTTGAATATGCTGTTGGACCAACGCTCGAACCTGTTGCTCTGACAAGTGGCGTTGTTGCGCTACCCGTTTCACTTGTAATAAGGCACTTTGAGGTGAAATGTCTGGATCAATTCCACTTCCTGATGCAGTTACCATATCATGTGGAACTTGCTGCACTGAAATTCCATTTTTGTCTGCAAATTGAATCACTCGCTCCTGAATCTGTTGTTGTAATTCAGGATTGGAGAGTGCCAAATTACTTCCCCCAACCGCATCCGCATCATACGCGATGGCACTTGGGCGAGCGTGAAAGTAGTAATCACTCACAAAAGCTTGTCCAACCAATGCAGAACCCACCATTTTTTCATTTAACTCGATGACACTACCATTGGCTTGCTTTGGAAATAATAACTGGGCCAAAGATACACTCACACTGCAATACAATACGCCTGCAATCAGAAATCCAACCACAATTAAACCAAAACTAGAACGAAAGAGTAGTTGTGGCTCAGAAGATAGCGGAAAATTTTCTAATGTATTCATGATGTACTCCTAAATCCACAACGACACAACAAGGTCAATCAATTTAATGGCAATAAACGGAAAAACCACGCCACCTACACCATAAATCAGCATATTACGACGCAACAATTGCAACGCACTGGCAGGTTTAAATTGCACTCCTTTCAGCGCTAAAGGAATCAACATCGGAATGATCAGTGCATTAAAAATCAATGCAGAAATCACGGCACTGCTTGGACTACCCAACTGCAAAATATTCAAGGCATCAAGCTGAGGAATCGCAACGGCGAATAATGCAGGCAAAATCACAAAATATTTAGAGACATCATTTGCTAAAGAGAATGTGGTTAAGGCACCGCGAGTAATTAACTGCTGTTTCCCAATCTCCACAACATCAAGCAGTTTGGTTGGATCAGAGTCCAGATCAACCATATTCCCCGCTTCTTTCGCAGCTTGCGTACCAGAGTTCATGGCTAAACCAATATCGGCTTGCGCCAAAGCGGGTGCATCATTGGTTCCATCTCCAACCATCGCCACCAATTTCCCTGCGGCTTGCTCTTTACGAATACAAGCCAATTTATCTTCTGGTCGAGCTTCAGCAATATAATCATCCACGCCTGCTTCGGCAGCAATTGCGGCTGCGGTCAAAGGATTATCACCCGTAACCATGATGGTTTTAATCCCCATCTCTCTCAACAATGCAAAACGCTCTTTAATGCCTTGCTTAATCACATCGGAGAGTTCAATTACACCTAAAATTCTATCACTCAGTGCGACAACCAATGGCGTTGCACCTTTTGAGGCAACATGCTCAACACAAACATTCAATTCAATATTATTTTTAATAGTTTGATTGGTGAATTTAAGAATCGCATCTACTGCCCCTTTACGAATCTGATCTCCAGAAGCTAAATTTACCCCTGATAAGCGTGTTGAAGCACTGAACTGAATAAATTCAGCATCTTTAGATTCATGGATATTTTCTCCCATTTCTTTAGCTAAACTCACCACTGACTTACCCTCAGGGGTTGGATCAGCAAAAGACGCTAGCATTGCTGCTTGACGCAATTCACTCGGACTCACACCCGTTAAAGGATAAAAGACCGTTGCTTGACGATCACCATAGGTAATCGTGCCTGTTTTATCTAACAGCAACACATCAATATCACCTGCAACCTCAACTGCCTTACCTGATTTCGCCAACACATTGGCTTTTAAGGCTCTGTTCATCCCTGCAATCCCAATCGCAGGTAACAAGCCGCCAATCGTTGTTGGAATGAGACAGACCAATAATGCAATCAACATTACAAGACTGATTTTGATTCCCACCATAGAACCAATAAACGGTAATGTGGCAACCACAACAATAAAAGTAATGGTCATGATGTTCAGCAAAATACTGAGTGCAATTTCATTCGGTGTTTTTTGACGATTTGCACCTTCAACCAAGGCAATCATTCGATCTAAGAAACTATTGCCTGCCTCATTACTGACACGAACAATAATTTGATCGGATAAAACCTTGGTACCGCCAATCACACCTGACCGATCCGTATTGGCCTCACGTAATACAGGCGCAGATTCACCTGTCACCGCCGACTCATTAATGGTGGCAAAACCTTGAATGATTTCACCATCTGCAGGCACGATTTCACCTGCTTTGATGATCACTAAATCATCTTTTTTTAATAAGTTGGCAGAAATCACAGTTGGCGTAGCATTTAGATCAGCAATTTTATTTGCCATTAAGTTTTCACGGGCTTGGCGTAAAGAAGATGCCTGTCCACGCCCTTTAGCTTCTGCCACTGCTTCTGCATAATTGGCAAACAAAACGGTTACTAGTAAGATCAAGCTTAGTAAAATACCAAATCCAAAACTGGTGCTACCCATCAACGTTGCCACGATGGTTAACACCGTTCCAATCCATACACATGCCATCACAGGATTTTTAAAGGCATGCTGTGGTAATAACTTATAAAAGGTTTGCTGAATAATTTCTTTATTCAAGATATCCATTTGTGTCGCATTAGAGTGATTCATGGTACTTGCTCCACTAGATCTTTACAGATAAATAATCAGCAATTGGTCCAATCACCAACACTGGCATAAATTGCAAAAGCGTTAAAATCAGTACAATTCCGATTAAAGTCAGTGCAAATGTAGGCGATTCAATCTGTAATGAACCCTTAGTCTCATCTGCTTTAGGTTTAGTTGCCAAACTGACTGCAATTAAAACGGGAATGATCAACACGCTATAACGACCTGCTAATAACGCAACACTGGCGCTGAGATTCCACCATAAAGTGTTGTCGGCTAAGCCTTCAAAACCAGAACCATTATTGGCAAACGCAGACACATATTCATAAAAGACTTGGCTAATAGCATGCGATGCAGGATTCGAATTACCTGTTAAAGATGGAAAAGCGATAGCGATCGCAGTCAAACCAAGAATCACCACAGGTTGTAAAAGAATGACCAGTGCCAATAACTTAATTTCAGTAACTTCAATTTTTCGCCCAAATAACTCAGGCGTACGGCCTGTCATTAAACCTGCGATAAATACGGCTAAAAATAGATAAATAAAGAACTGTAATAAACCACAACCAATCCCACCCCAAATGGCATTGATCAGCATATTGGATAGCTCAACCAAACCCGTTAATGGTGAAGCTGAGTCATGCATCATATTGACCGAACCATTATTCACCTGTGTGGTTAAACTCCCCCACAATGCAGAGGCTTCAGCTCCGAAACGGACTTCTTTACCTTCCATTAATGCAATATTAGGAATCAAAGAGGATTTTTCAGTCCACAAAGTGAATAAAGTAGAAGCCAATGACATCAACAACATGGTCCCCAAAATCATCCACATCAATTTTTTGCGTTGGATAAAGCGACCAAGCATAAACACCACAGACATTGGGATCAGTAAGATCGCAAGCATCTCTAACACATTGGATAATGGCGTTGGATTTTCTAAAGGCACACTACTGTTAGGACCATACCAACCACCACCATTACTCCCTAATTGCTTGATCGCGACCATTGGTGCAACAGGTCCAAGTGGAATATGTTGTGTTTGTACTTCTACTGCTTGATCCAAAACTTGGACGGTTGGACCAGCAGAAAGTGTTGATGGCACACCTTGAAATGTCAGCAATAGAGAAAAAAACAAACCCAAAGGAATAAAGAATCGGAACAATGGACGGATGATGTCCATCCAATAATTTCCAAGATTAATTTGTGACGCATTTTTAGGTTCAACATTTTCCAAAGTTTGATCTTTGGATTGCAAAAATAAAGCTCTTAACATGGCTGTTAACAAAGCCAACCCCATAATTGGAGATAAATATTGCAAACCAACGATCACTGTCATTTGCGACAAATAAGACAATTGAGCTTGACCTGAATAATGCTGCTGATTGGTATTGGTCAAAAATGAAATGCTGGTGTGTAACGCCAAATCCCAATTCATGTTAGGGATATGATCTAGATTTAATGGCAACCGAGCCTGTGTCATCAAGATTGCAACACTTGTGGCTAAGAGCAAAACATTACTGATGATAAAAGCGCCAAGATATTGCCGCCAATTCATACCGACTTGCTTCACACCTAAAACTGCATAAATTGGTCGTTCTATCCATTTAAAAATAAGATCGCTTTTCATGGGTTGAGCTTGCATTACATCTGCAAGATAGCGTCCAAGTGGATAAGCGAAAACCATTGCAAGAATAAATACGGAAATGAATTCCCACATAACACATGCCATTAAGAAATAAGTCAGCATTAGTATGGAAATTGATGGCGTAAATTCTCTATGTAAGAAAAAATGAAACGCGTAAATTTTCTGTAAAATTTATATGAATATTTATTTGATCGTAAAAATATACATTTTTAGCTAATACTGTAGATAAGATCTAATTTTTTACAAAAAATCTTTGACCTAAAAAAAAATTTTTTTCTAAAAAATGCAAAACAATTTATTTTAAAATATTTTATATTTTTCATAATTCTACCAATAAAAACACATATGTATATAAATATTAATAGCATTTTTTTTGTTCAATTTCACTCAACCAATCGTACTAACTAGTTCATTTAGAACATTTACTCTTATTTTAATTATGGTATTTTTGTTACATGAAGTTATAGCCAATCGAATCTCAATGACTTTTTGTCGTCATTTCATAGCTTCTAAACTTAAGAATCTTAAAAGTTCAAGGAAAGATTTAAAATGAAATTAAAACACCTTAGCACTGCAATGATCTTAGCTACGTTACCTGCAACTGGAGCCTTTGCAGCAGCGTTAGACCGTTCAGGTCAGTCTATGTCTGCATTCTTACAACCAGGTAACTATTTTGAAGCGGGGATTTCTGTTCTTGATCCAACGGTTGAAGGACAAGAAGCTGGTACAACTTCAACAAATCGAAAAATTGATGACATGGGAGGAGATTATTTTTTCCCAAGTGCAGCCTTGAAACTTCAACTCACTGACAAGTTCTCATTCGGTTTACTTTACGATCAACCATTTGGTGCCGATGCGAAATATACTGGGGAAAATGCATTCGTATCAAATCCAAATGATGGCGTTCTAAGTCAAAACTCTATACAAAAACTAGCTACCCAATCTATTAACAAATTGGTAGATGCTGCTGGAGCTAGTTTTGCACCTGCGCTTCAAGCTGTAACAGGTGTGACTGGTGGGGATCCAACGAATCCAACTCAACAAGAAATTTTGGGTGCTTTACAACAAGTTGCTCAGGGGGGTAATACAACTGTAGCGGGTGGACTTCAACAGCTTCAACAAACTCAAACAGCTTTAGAAGCAGCAAAAGGTTACCTTGGTTCTAGTACTGATACGAATAACACTCAAGTTAAAGTAGATACACAGAACTTATCAATGGTTTTTGGTTTCCAACCCAATCAAAACTTTAACTTCTATGCAGGCCCAGTCCTTCAAACAGTAAAGGGTAATGTCAAACTTCGTGGCGAAGCATATAGCGTTTATAATGGTTATGATGCTGATATTAAAGAAACTACTGGTGTAGGTTGGTTAGCGGGTGCTGCTTATCAAATTCCAGAAATTGCACTTAAAGCATCGATCACCTATCGCTCTGAAATTGATCATAAGGTCAATATCAACGAAGACATAGCACTGTTGGGCTTTCCAGTGATCGGAGATGTTTTAGCAGGTTTAGGTCTTGATGCATCAAAGCTTAATGCCCTAAGTGAAGATAAGAAAACTAAAATTACCACACCACAGTCAGTTAACCTTGATTTCCAAACAGGTATCATGGCAAATACCGTTGCATTTGCGAATGTACGCTGGGTGAATTGGAAAGATTTTTCAATCCAACCTTACAAATTTGGTGAATTATCAAAATTAGTTGGACCTATCATTGGTCGCCCTGATGGTTTTAATCTTGTTGAATATGCTGATGACCAATGGTCAGTTAACGCTGGTGTTGGTCGTAAACTCAGCGAACAATGGGCTGGTAATGTTTCTGTAGGCTGGGATTCTGGTGCAGGTAATCCTGTAACGACACTTGGCCCAACAGAAGGTTATTGGAATGTTGGTGTTGGCGTTCAATACAGCCCTACCCCAGCCACATTTATCGCTGGTGGTGTGAAGTACTTCTGGCTAGGCGATGCTAAAGCTCAAACTGGTGCACAAGCAGGTAGCGATGACTATGTTGCGAAGTTCGAAGACAACAAAGCACTCGCTTATGGTTTAAAAATCGGTTACCGCTTCTAATCCATCTCAAAAAAAGACCGTCTCGAGACGGTCTTTTTTTTGACTTAATTTACCAACCAATCAATTTTTTAGAGTGATTAATCTATAACATCCTATGACTCAACAACTTTCCATGACTTTATCAGTTCATTTATGGACATTTGTAAAAATATTTTAGCATCCAAAAACTATGTTACTTTTCGCAGCATTCTAGTTACACCTGATATGAGAGAAAATATCAATGAAGCTGCATGCGATTCAAACAGCGCTTTTACTCAGTTTATTACCAACAACTTCTGCTTTTGCAGCAGCCTTAGATCGCTCTGGTCAGTCAATTTCAGCCTTCTTACAGCCAAACAATTATTTTGAAGCAGGTATTACTTTTCTAAGTGCTGATGTATCAGGAAAAGATACATCTCAAAATAATACCGGAGACATGGCGAATCATTATTATTCACCAAGCGCAGCCTTAAAAATCCAAGCTAATGAGCAATTTTCCATTGGTTTACTCTATGACCATCCATATGGTGCTGATGCTGAATATCATGGTCAAAATAACTTTGTAGAAAATCGCCCTGTCCCATTCCAAGGGAATACCTCCGTTAAGGTCCGTACTGAAAATTTAAATTTAATTTTCGGCTACCAACCCACTCAAAACTGGAATATTTATGCAGGGGCCGTTTATCAAACTTTGGATGCTAACGTATTATTACGTGGCACAAGTTACAGTGCCTATAATGGCTATGACTTTAAAACGGGTCGAGATGAGGCTGTAGGTTGGTTAGCGGGTGTCGCTTATCAAATTCCAGAAATCGCAATGAAAGCATCTCTCACCTATCGTGCCAAGATTAAGCATGAAATGAATGCTTATGAAAAACATAATGCTGCGGGTATGACTGGCAGCCCAATATTTGATGCGATGTTAACCGAAGTTAATAATGCTCAAGGCATCACAGAAATTACTACCCCACAATCGATCAATCTCGATCTACAAACAGGGATCATGGAAAATACTGTTGCCTTTGCTAACATTCGTTGGGTCAACTGGAAAGACTTTGCCATTCGTCCATATAAGTTTGGTGCTGCATCAGTACTCGCTCCTGTTGTAAATGGTACTGGCAAAAAAGATGGCTTTGATCTTGTTGCTTATACCGATGATCAATATTCGATAACTGCTGGCATAGGACGTAAATTTAATGATTTATGGGCGGGTAACTTTTCTGTAGGGTGGGACTCAGGTGCGGGTAACCCTGTGACCACACTTGGACCAACGGAGGGTTATTGGAACATCGGCCTAGGTGTTCAATACAGCCCTGCTCCAAACTACTTCATCGCAGGTGGCGTGAAATATTTCTGGTTAGGTGATGCCAAAGCACAATCCGGTTCTCAATTTGATACACCTGCTTATATTGCAGAGTTCAAAAACAATGATGCTATCGCATACGGTTTAAAAATTGGTTATAAATTTTAATCTTGTTTAATCAGTCAAAAGGCGCATTATGCGCCTTTTGTTACTTTTAGCACCACTTTTTGAGCAATCTCAAAAAGTAAGTTCTCAGCGTAGATTCATTATTCTGGAATATGGCGTTGAGACACTGAACGAATTGCTTGCTTTAATGCTTCATAGCCATGCAATGGAGGGAATTGAGGAAACTCAGCGATAACATTGTCTGGCGCATCAAATAGAAAGCCGTGATCCGCTTCGCCCAACATCGTCGTATCATTATAAGAATCACCTGCCGCTATTACACGGAAATTCAAACCATGTAATGCTTTAACTGCTTGACGCTTTTGATCAGGTTGACGCAGTTTATACGCGGTAATCATGCCCTTTTCATCTGTTTCTAATTTATGGCAGAAAATTGTCGGCTGTCCCAATTGTTGCATTAAAGGGTGTGCAAACTCATAAAACGTATCAGAAAGAATAACTAATTGGAAATGAGTACGTACCCAATCGACAAACTCCTTCGCCCCTTCAAAAGGTCCCATATCCGCAATCACTGCTTGAATATCATTTAAACCCAAACCATGTTGCTTTAAGATATTCAGACGTTGTGTCATCAGTACATCATAGTCTGGAATATCACGAGTCGTTGCTTCAAGTTCTTTAATCCCTGTTTTTTTTGCAAAATTAATCCAGATTTCTGGAACTAAAACCCCTTCAAGATCTAGGCATACGATTTCCATGAATGCTTCCAATGTTGGTTAAAAATTGCTGTATCATACCATTAACATTTTCAATTTTTGCGCTGTTGTTGAATAAATCAGCTTTATTCTGCAAGATTAAAGTTGAGAGCAAGTAAACTGCTTTGCTTAGAATGATTTACAATTGTGCCCAAGCCTATCGCCAGGAACACCCATGACTGTTATCCCGACTATTGACCTTGTGGATGCGCTCGCTGCTGAATATGCAGAGAAATCACCACGAGAAATTTTAGAACTTGCTTTAAGTCAACAAGGTGAAATCGCCATTTCATTTTCAGGTGCGGAAGATGTGGTATTAATCGATATCGCTTCACGTATTGGCAAACCATTTCGTGTCTTTAGTCTAGATACAGGACGGCTGCACCCTGAAACTTATCAATTTATTGAAACGGTACGTAAGCATTACAATATCAATATCGAAATCTGCTTTCCTGAGTCTACTGCTATTCAACAATTTGTGAATGCGAAAGGCTTGTTTAGCTTTTTTGAAGATGGCCACCAAGAATGCTGTGGTATTCGTAAAGTTCAACCGTTACGTAAAAAATTAGCAACCCTAGATGGTTGGATTACGGGTCAACGAAAAGATCAAAGCCCAACACGTAGTGATGTTCCAGTGGTTCAAGCCGATGTTGGTTTTTCAGGAGAAGGTAAGCAATTGATCAAATACAACCCGCTTGCCAATTGGAGTAGTGCCGATGTATGGAGTTATATCCGTATGATGGAAATTCCATATAATCCATTGCATGAACGCGGTTTTATCTCAATTGGTTGTGAACCTTGCACACGTCCAGTTTTACCTAACCAACATGAGCGTGAAGGTCGCTGGTGGTGGGAAGAAGCGACTCACAAAGAGTGTGGTTTGCATGCTGGAAATCTCAAAAAATAAGCTGTAACAATTTTGGTATATAAAAACCACTGATTTGTCAGTGGTTTTATTTTTTCTGACTGCTGTGTACAAAGTCATATTTTAACCAGACGAAAGCGTATATACTGATCTCTACGGTTCAATAATACTAATAAGAGCTCCAAGAGTATCTTATAAAAAATGCGATGAGAGGCTATATCTGCTATGCGCCCATTACACCCGATCGACTTCATTTTTCTTTCATTAGAAAAAAGACAGCAACCTATGCATGTAGGTGGGCTGTTTTTATTTGAACTACCTGAGAACGCTTCTCCAACCTTTGTCCATGATTTAGTTGAAGAAATTCGTCAATCAAAAAGCATTCCAGTACCTCCTTTCAACAACCAACTCAATGGTTTGTTTTGGGGTGAAGACAATGAATTCGATTTAGACCATCATTTCCGTCATATTGCGTTACCGAACCCTGGACGTATTCGTGAATTGTTGGTTTATATCTCACAGCAACATAGTTCTCTTATTGACCGTGCTAAACCTTTATGGACTTGTGACATTATTGAAGGAATCGAAGGCAACCGTTTTGCCATGTATTTCAAAATCCATCATGCAATGGTAGATGGCGTAGCTGGCATGCGCTTAATTGAAAAATCGCTTTCTAAAGATCCTAATGAAAAACATGTTGTTCCACTCTGGTGTGTAGAAGGTAAACGCGCTAAACGTTTGAAAGCTCCAAAACCACCAAGTGTCAGCAAAATCAAAGGTGTATGGGATACAATTAAATCTCAGTGTGAAGTTGCACCTAAAGTGATGCAAGAACTATCACAAACCATCTTTAAAGAGATGGGAAAAAACCCAGATTACGTTTCGACCTTCCAAGCCCCCCCTTCAATCTTAAACCAACGTGTTAGTTCTGCCCGTCGTTTTGCAGCGCAATCATTCGAATTAGATCGTTTCCGTATGATTGCTAAAACCCTAGGCGTGACCTTAAACGATGTCGTTTTGGCTGTATGTGCTGGTGCATTACGTGAATATCTCATCAGTCATAACAGCTTACCGAAAAAGCCTTTAATCGCAATGGTACCAGCATCCCTCCGTACAGATGACTCAGATGTAAGTAACCGTATCACCATGATTTTGGCCAATCTTGCGACTCATATCGAAGATCCGATTGAACGTCTGGATATTATTCGTCGCAGCGTACAGAACTCGAAACAACGCTTTAGTCGTATGACCGCCAATGAAATTTTGAACTATAGCGCAGTTGTTTATGGACCGGCGGGTTTAAATATTGCTTCAGGAATGTTACCTAAACGCCAAGCCTTTAACCTTGTTATTTCTAATGTACCAGGCCCACGTGAACCTTTATATTGGAATGGTGCAAAACTCGATGCGCTCTACCCAGCATCAATCGTGATGGATGGTCAGGCACTCAATATTACTTTAACCAGTTATTTGGATAAATTAGAAGTTGGTTTGATCGCGTGTCGCAATGCACTACCTAAAATGCAAAACTTACTGACTCATTTGGAAGAAGAAATTCAACGATTTGAACAAAAAATTCAAGAATTACCGAAAGAGAAGATTGTAAATTCGTAGAGAAAAATTAAGGGGCTTTCAATGGCCCCTTATTTTTTAATTGCACGACAACGTTGTAGCAGTTGATGGCAGGCTGAACGAATCATTGCCGTAGTAATTGGAACTTCTTTACCTTGGCTATCTACCATATAACAGGTGTTCACAGGGTTACTGTCTAACACATGTTTAAAACCGTGACTCACTAATCTTTTACTTACGTTCATCATTATATACCTCATTATATTTGCTAAGACATTGAAAAATGCCTATGGCTAATCTTATGGTTCTAGTATTTAAAATTCATGATCGAAAGTAAAATTTCAGTTGTAACAAGGATTAAGCGAAATCTTGTTACAACTTTAGCTTAAAATGATATCGTATTGCTCTTGCGTATATAAATTTTCCACTTGGAATTTTATGACACGGTTCACAAAATGCTCCAAATCCGCGACGGCTGGGGCTTCTGCTGTTAAGAGCCGATCAATCACTGCTGGATGGGCAACGACAGTAAAGCCACCCTTGGAATCAAATGCACGTGCATATCGCATGATCTCACGAAATATCTCGTAACATACTGTCTCTGCAGTCTTCACATAACCACGTCCTTGACAAGTTGGGCATGATTCACAAAGCAGATGTTCTAAAGATTCACGGGTCCGCTTACGGGTCATTTCGACCAAACCTAATTCGGAAACTTGAGTGATTTTGGTTTTGGCATGATCGCGTTCGAGCATTTTCTCAAACTGACGCATCACTTCTTCACGATGCCCCACTTCCTGCATATCAATAAAATCAATGATGATAATACCGCCCAAGTTACGCAAACGTAACTGTCTGCTAATGACTTGAGTGGCTTCCATATTGGTTTTAAAAACCGTATCTTCTAAGCTTCTCCCACCAACGTAAGAACCAGTATTGACATCAATGGTCGTCATCGCTTCAGTTTGATCAATCATCAAGTAGCCACCAGACTTAAGTGCAACACGTGTCTGTAAAGCCTTCTGGATATCTTCTTCAACATTATATAAATCGAAAAGTGGCTTTTCACCCGGATAATGAAGTAGACGATTTTGAATCGTCGGTACGAACTCATTTACAAACTCACTGAGTTTGCCGTGGATTTCTCTTGAATCGACATAAATTTTAGCCGTTTCATCACTAGCCAAATCCCGAACAATACGCTGCGGTAAGGGTAATTCTTCAAAAATTAATTCGGGTGTAGAGACTTCTTTTTGTTTACGCTGAATAAACTCCCAAAGCTTGCTCAAGTAATTCATATCTTGCGCAATTGCGTCCTCATCCACCCCTTCTGCAGCTGTACGGACAATTACACTGCCCGGTAGATTATGTTCTGCCTGAATATGCTCAATAATCCCACGCAAGCGATCACGCTCATCTTCTGCCTCAATGCGCTGTGATACACCGATATGATTACCATAAGGCATGAGCACTAAATAACGAGATGGAATAGAAAGATCTGTGCTGAGGCGTGCTCCTTTAGTTCCGAGCATGTCTTTCATGACCTGCACGGTAAGCATTTGCCCAGGATGTAAGAGTTCAAAAACATTGGGGGTCGGTTGTGAGCGAGGCCAAACCATATCATTGATATGTAGAAATGCCGTACGAGATAGACCAATATCGACAAAAGCAGCTTGCATACCAGGTAGTACTCGGACAACTTTGCCTTTATAAATATTACCCACTAAACCACGTTTTGCTGTACGCTCAACAAATAATTCGTTGACCGTACCATTTTCAATCAACGCCACACGACACTCCATCGGTGTAACGTTAATCAGCAACTCTTCTGCCATAACCAACTCAAAACTTTTTATAAAAATTCTTATATCCGAAAGCGTTAATGCAATTTATGCTTTAACACGTTCTAGTAACTGTACTGTTTCATGCAAAGGCAGCCCCACCACATTGCTATAACTTCCTCTGATCTGAGGAATATATCGTGCGGCAATTCCCTGAATGGCATATCCACCTGCCTTGCCCATTGGTTCACCTGTTGCCCAATATTTTTCCATTTCTGCATAGCTAAGCGTTTGCAACTCAACCTGAGTTCTTACAACGGTACTACAAGTCCGGGTAAGACTTGCAACGCATACTCCAGAAAACACATCATGCCACTGCCCTGAAAGCTGTGACCACATTTCAAAAGCATGTTGTTTGGATTCAGGCTTACCTAAAATTTTACCCGCAAAACTTAAACTGGTATCTGCTGCAATGACAATTGCATCAGGAAATTGTGTTAAAACGGCGTGTGCTTTTTCTCTCGCCAGCCGTTCGACATAATCTATAACTGTTTCAGCATCCTGTACCGTCTCGTCAATAGCTGGACTGACAACATCAAAGACCAACCCTAGTTGCGATAAAAGCTCCTGCCGACGTGGCGAGCTAGATGCAAGAATTATATGCGCCATCTATGCAAACAATAATAAAGGATCGGCCACGTTAATACACCTGTAATTAACGGTTGCCAATGTCGAGCAATCAAAAAATGCGTACCTGCAAGCGTCTGACATATCCACAAGAAAGTAATATGCACAAGAATTGCGATACTCGCAATTACCCACGAATTACCAAAAGTTAGAATCCGCCGCTCACGGATAAAATAGCGTGTTGCAAAGCAGATTAACACAAAGCTTAATGCATTCAACCCCAATGGCGCATCTAAAAGTAAATCTACAAAAATCCCCATGCCAAAAGCAAACCATATCCCACACCAAACAGGCTGGTAGAGAATCCAAAATAGCATCACCATCAACATTACTGAAGGCCGCCATCCTGATAGTTCATAAGCCAATGGATAGACCATCAACACCGATGCAATCACAATCGAGATGATGATCATCAACAAAGGATCTTTATTGGATTTGCTATAACTTAACTTAGCGATTGGCATAAGGTTGCTCCTTTGCCAAAGATTCTGAGAACAGAACCACGACATGATGACCGCTTGCCAGTTGAGCTGCAGGAACCACATCAATTTCGGCAAATTCACCAGAATTATGACGACTCACCTTTGACACTGTGCCAACTAAGTAACCTGCAGGAAAATGCTCGCCTAAACCTGAACTGAACACCTTATCCCCAACTTTGATGTTCGCACTGGTCGCTACGTAGTCCATTTTTAACTGACCTAAATCACCAGTACCTGACACAATTGCACGCATTCCTGTCCGTTCTAAACGTACAGATAAAGAATGCTCTTTATCAGATAACAACATCACACGCGCACTATGTGGATAGACATTAATGATCTGTCCCATGATGCCTTTATCATCTAAAACTGTTTGCCCAACTTTCAACTGATCAGCAGAACCACGGTTAATAATAATGATATGACGTAATGGATCCGCATCCGTCCCAATCACTTCAGCAATCTGCATACGTCCATCAATGATCAATGGCGTATCTAATAGACCTCTTAAACGGTTATTTTCAGCAGAAAGTTCAGATAATTTTTGTAGTCGGACACGTGCTTGCAATAGCTCTGCTTGCATCGCGGTATTTTCACGGCGCAATTGGGCTTCAGATTTGGTTTGTTGATTCAGCCATTCTCGCGACAGTACTGGATAACTTGCCAACGCATAAATCGGATTATACGCGGCGTACAAGACATCCCTTGCTGGTTTAATCACATGTGGCATGCGCCAATCAAAAAATAGCACTACCAAACATGTGATCACTGCAATAACAAATGAGCGAAAAGATGGCGGTTGTCTTGAAAAAAGATTCGGTTGCACCGCCTAGTCCTTATGGTTTAGCCAACAAAAAGCATGTCGTGATTTGGATTGTCAAAGAACTCTAATACTTTTCCAGCGCCACGAGTGACACAAGTCAACGGATCTTCAGCAACCACAACCGGTAAACCAGTCTCTTGCGCAAGCATCTTGTCTAAGTTACGCAATAATGCTCCACCACCCGTCAATACAATACCACGCTCAGCGATATCAGAAGACAACTCAGGTGGGGTTTGTTCAAGTGCAGACTTCACCGCACTGACGATGCTTTGTAATGGATCAGCAATCGCTTGCGTGATTTCATCAGAAGTCACGGTAATCGCACGAGGAACACCCTCAGCTAAATTACGACCACGAACTTCGATTTCTAATGTTTTACCATCAGCAACCGCCATTCCAACTTCTTTTTTGATCACTTCAGCTGTGGTTTCACCAATCACACAACCATGCGCTTTACGTACATAATTGATGATTTGCTCATCAAAAACATCACCACCGATACGTAGTGAATCAGCGTAAACACAACCTTGTAATGAAATGATTGCGATTTCAGTGGTACCACCACCCACATCGACCACCATCGAACCACATGCTTGCTCTACAGGCATACCCGCACCGATTGCTGCCGCCATCGGCTCTTCAATCAAGCGGACATCACGAGCACCTGCGTTGAATACAGCTTCACGAATTGCACGGCGTTCTACCAAAGTAGATTTACACGGTACACAAACGACAACACGTGGTGCAGGTGGAAATAAACGCTTTTCATGTACTTTGCCAATAAACTGATGCAACATGGTTTCAGTTACTTCAAAATCAGCAATCACACCGTCTTTCATCGGACGAATCGCTGAAATATTCGCTGGGGTACGACCTAACATCTGTTTAGCATCAAGTCCAACATTGGCAACAATTTTTTGTGAACCACTATGGCGAATTGCCACGACAGTTGGTTCATTTAAAATAATGCCACGGCCTGGTGCATAAATAAGCGTATTAGCAGTACCTAAATCAATGGCTAAATCCGGCGAAAACAAGCCAATTAGTCGTTTTAGAATCACGGGGGCGTTCTCAATTAAACTTTGTGTGAATACAAGGTGGCAACTTTAACTAAATGTGATGATTTGAACAAGTCAATCGCTTATTATAACGCACGATATTTTGAAATTTTTTGATACTGAATTAGGTAAAGTTATGTCTACATCATCCGATGCTCCACAGACGGCGGATCTAAATGCGCAAACTGTATCGCAAATTGCAAATTTGGCACGCTTATCGCTAAACGACACGCAATCTGCTGAATATGCTCAAAGTTTAAATAAAATTCTGGGCATGATGGAAAGCTTGAAAGGCATTAATACCGATGATGTTGAGCCTTTGAAAAGCCCATTTGATAACCCACAACCATTACGCACAGATGCAGTTACTGAAAGCAATCACCGTGATGAATATCAAGCGATCGCACCTGCAACCGAAGCTGGTTTATACCTTGTACCTCGTGTAATTGAATAATTTTTATTCAATTAACTTTTATTTTATATTTAGAATGTAAAGAAATTTTTCATATGACAGATTTACATCGCTTATCAATTCGTGAACTTTCTGAAGGCTTAAAACAAGCCCAATTTTCATCACGTGAATTGACTGAACATTATTTAAAACGTATCGCCAAAATTGACGCAAAAGTAAAAAGTTATGTGACGGTGACCGCAGAGCAAGCCTTGGTAGAGGCGGATGTGGCTGATGCAGCAATCAAATCAGGCAATGCACATGCGTTGGCAGGTATTCCACTTGCACATAAAGATATTTTTTGTACCCAAGGTATTAAAACCACAGCTGGTTCAAAAATGCTGGACAATTTCATTTCACCTTATGATGCAACCGTGGTTGCCAAGGCTAAAGCCGCAGGTCTTGTGACTTTAGGTAAGGTGAATATGGATGAATTCGCGATGGGTTCAACCTCTGAAAGCTCTTACTTTGGTGCAACCGGCAACCCGTGGGCCTTAGATCATGTCCCGGGTGGTTCATCAGGTGGCTCTGCTGCAGCTGTAGCGGCTGATCTTGCGCCGATCGCAACAGGCACAGACACAGGCGGTTCAATTCGCCAACCGGCTTCATTCTGTGGCTTAACGGGCTTAAAACCGACCTATGGCCGTGTATCGCGCTTCGGTATGATTGCCTATGCCTCATCATTGGATCAAGGCGGTCCAATGGCACGTTCAGCAGAAGACTGTGCGTATTTAATGAATGTGATTGCAGGTCATGATGCCAAAGACTCAACTTCAGTAGACAAAGAAGTGGATGATTACGTGGCTAACCTGAACGGCACAGCGGTGAAAGGTTTACGCATTGGTATTCCAAAGCAATACTTCAATGTCGCTGGTTTAGATGCAGACGTAAAAGCACGTGTTGAAGAGTCATTGAAAAAACTTGAAGAAATGGGCGCGACTTTGGTTGAGATTGATCTCAACATGACTGAAGCCTACGTTCCGACTTACTATTTGATCGCACCTGCGGAAGCGTCATCAAACTTGTCACGTTACGATGGTGTTCGTTATGGCTACCGTTGTGAAAATCCAAAAGACATTTTAGACCTCTACAAACGTTCACGTTCAGAGGGTTTTGGTGCTGAAGTACAACGCCGTATTTTGATCGGTACTTATGCGCTGTCTGCAGGTTACTACGATGCTTACTATGTGAAAGCACAGAAAGTACGTCGTTTAATCCAACAAGACTTCCTCAAAGCATTTGAAAATGTCGATGTGATTGCAGCGCCATCTGCACCAACGACTGCGTACAAAATCGGTGCGAACCTCAGTCCAACTGAAATGTACTTAGGCGATATCTATACGCTTGCTGTGAACTTAGCGGGTCTACCAGCCATCAACGCTCCTGTTGGTTTCGATAAAGACAGCTTACCAGTCGGTTTACAGTTAATTGGTAACTATTGGTCTGAATCACAATTGCTTTCAATTGTGCATCAATATCAACAAAACACAGACTGGCATACCAAACGTGCGGCAATTGCTGAGGAGAATGCATAATGGCTGAAGCTCAAAAGTTAAAGTTAATTGACGGTTGGGAAGTCGTTATCGGGATTGAAATCCACACTCAGCTTGCAACCAAATCTAAAATTTTCTCGGGTTCATCAACTGAATTTGGCCAAGACCCAAATACACAAGCCAGCCTTGTTGATTTGGCGATGCCGGGTGTATTGCCTGTATTGAATGCCGAAGTTGTTGACTTAGCCATTCGCTTTGGCTTGGGTATCGATGCGTATATCGATCAAGCATCCGTATTTGCACGTAAAAACTACTTCTACCCAGACTCCCCGAAAGGCTATCAGATCAGCCAAATGGACAACCCAATTGTCGGCTTGGGTCATATCGACATCCAACTTGAGGATGGCACTGTAAAACGCATCGGCGTGACCCGTGCTCATCTTGAAGAAGATGCTGGTAAATCGATCCATGACCAATTCGAAGGGATGTCAGGGATTGACTTAAACCGTGCAGGTACACCATTGCTTGAGATCGTTTCTGAACCTGATATGCGTTCGGTTGAAGAAGCAGTTGCTTATATCAAAGCCATTCACACCCTAGTGCGTTGGTTAGGTATCTCTGACGGGAACATGGCTGAAGGCTCTTTCCGTGCTGACTGTAACGTATCATTGCGTCGCCCAGGTCAACCTTTCGGTACACGCTGCGAGTTAAAAAACCTCAACTCATTCCGTTTCATTGAGCAAGCGATCAATGTTGAAATTGAGCGTCAAATGGAAATCTTGGAATACGGCGGCGAGATTGATCAAGAGACTCGTTTGTTCGATCCAAACAAGATGGAAACTCGCTCAATGCGTTCAAAAGAAGAAGCGAACGACTATCGTTACTTCCCTGACCCTGACTTGTTACCAGTGATCATTTCAAATGAGCAAATCGAAGCGGCACGCGCTGCCCTGCCAGAATTGCCAGCTGCACGTCGTGAGCGCTTTATTGCTGACTTCGGTGTGACTGAATACGATGCACATGTATTGACGCTGTCACGCGAAATGGCGGACTTCTACGAAGCGGTTGTGGCTGCCGCAGGTGGTGCGAAGCAAGGTAAAGTTTCAGCAAACTGGGTGATGGGTGAATTCTCAGGTGCTTTAAACAAAGCAGGCCTAGATTTAGCAGACTCTCCTGTTTCTGCTGAGCAATTGGGTGGCATGATCGCACGTATTGTGGATAACACCATTAACGGCAAAATCGCGAAGCAAGTATTTGGCTTTATGTGGGAAGCAGAAGGAAAATCTGCGGATGACATTATTGCTGAGAAAGGCTTAAAGCAAGAAACCGATACAGGTGCGATTGAAGCGATTATCAAAGAAGTACTTGCAGCCAATGAAAAAATGGTTGAAGAGTACAAGTCTGGTAAAGAAAAAGCCTTTAACGGTCTTGTTGGTCAAGTCATGAAAGCTGCTAAAGGTAAAGCTAACCCTGCACAAGTGAATGAATTGATGAAGAAATTGATTGGTTGATTCAACTAGTTAAATCAATAAAAAGCCTCGATAAATCGAGGCTTTTTTGTATAATGTTTTTCATTGCAAAAAACCAATAGGTAGAGATGGAATTTATAAACCCTATATCAACAATCATTGCAGTAATTGTTGCTATTTTTTCTATACCAAAGTCCTTACATTCTATCAATGAATTTAGACGAAAAAAATTTAAAGATGAGTTGGAAAACTATAAAGAATATTTTGAAAAATTTTATAATTGTGAAAAGAATATTTATCCTAAATTACTACAAGATAAAGCAGCTCAAAATATTACTAGAACACAAGAAACAAGTGCATACTTAGTGAATTACTTTATTAATTTGCACGAAAAAAATCTTGTTAATTTTGATAAAGTCACTGAACATTATCATTGGGGTAATCGCTTCATCCTCATCGAGGATCAAGGCTCAACTATAATTTTCAAGCCAAAAAGATTTTTATCAAAGAGGGTTTGTTCAATAAATTATTTTTTATATGCTTTTTTTATAGGTATTGGTATCTTTATTTTTTTAGGAAAAATAGATTTATTCAATGCAGAATGGTTGAATAATTTTTTTGGTATCGCAAATTTAATTTTAGGGATAGCATGTTTAAGAACTGCGGATGATATGCATGAAGCACTAAAATTCTTAAAATTAATAAATCTCCCTACAAGAGAACTATCTACTAGAGATGAAAAATTAAACTCTCCTACAGAGAGCAATAATTAATAAAATAATCATAGTTTTTGATAGGAAATAGTATTCATATCTTAGTCCAAAGTTCAGTGCGTATCTTTATCTTTAGAAATATTTAGGTATACATCTGCTTGATTCTTTGTGCACTACCTAAAGTTGCGGCAATTTTTATTAAACCGATATAAGATAAAAAAATTTCTGAATCAGCAAAATAATTCGGATAAGCCTCTTTTAAACCTCCTATTGCATTTGTTGAAAGAAGTGCAACAATCCACTTTTTATCTTTAGATAATAATTGTTCATATTGACTATATCTTTGAGACGCAAGAGTTTGTTCTGATTTTTTAAAAAACTCATCCTCGATTTTACCTGTCTGTACATTAAGCCTTATCAGTACCAAACCTTCTGTGTATTTTTTAGCGACAATACCTTTATTCAGATCATTCAAGGAAGTACAATATGCTGAGAATTGTTTCTCAACTGTAATTGTACCATCTCCTCTATCTACAAAACTTTTAATACTTACACATTGCCTTATCAATTGCTGGTTTTGAACCACTTTAGTTAAATACTCTTTAGTTAATTGAGCTTTGTTGTCAGAAATAAAACCTTGTAGATTTTCAATTATCTGAAACTGATCACTTACATCTTTAAAAAATTTTTTATAATCATAAAAACCATCATCACTTTTTAAATTTTGTCCAGTAAATATATCGACTATTTCTAGCGTCGTAGCCCAACTATGTTGAAGCTTTGTTCTTATCTGAAACTCAATTTTTCTTTCATCACTTGATTCATTGTTAAACTTCCCAACAATATGTAGACTCCTATATCCATCAGTTTTTGGATGTAGAATATAATTATCCATTTTGATAAACTTACTACCATTATAGAAACAATATTCATTAGCTAATATTTTATAAATAGAGTCTACTTGCTTTAGGTTTGAAACAACAACTCTTACGCCCCCAATATCTTGCATATTTTTTAATTGCATTCCATCAAAGCGTTTAAGTTTTCTTTTTATTGATTCAAAGCGCTTTAAACGCTTTGCTATAAAGGCTTTTTTATCAATCCTATGTATGAAACGATTCAGCAGTTCATGTGCTGAGTTCAAAGGCATAATATGGCTATCTCTCCAATAAGTTAGAATTTCCATTGTTTGATCTAACAATTTAGGATCATCTAATAACCCATCATTGATTAAAGCTTCACCTGCACGAATTACATCTTTTTTAGAAAAGGCCATAAGAGTGATAGTTGGTTTTTTTCTTATCTTATTAGAATGCATAATTTTATTCCATTTTTATAGCACGAAAATAGCTCACACTTTAATCAATCGAATTACAAACTACCTTAGTCTACATTGCTAAAATTAAACCACGTATTTATATAACTTGAATTAGTATTTTATGCCCAATAAATAGAATACTGTATTAGATTTACATGCTAATTGCTTTGAAATTAGATAAACTTTATTTAACTAAAACATCAAAAAGTCGTTACCAACTTGTTTCAACATACCAATAACGACTTCTCTTATATAGTTCTCAATTATTTTTAGAGACTGTTAAACTCTCTACTGCCCTCTTAACACACCCAACTTATTCCAAATATCAGGTGTCAAAAAAGTCGTGACCAATTTATTTAAATCAATATAACGTAACGTGCCTTGCAACTGCTGTCTAACCGCTGGATCTTTTACAATATCCTCACCCGCACTCTGACCTAACTGCTGAAAAGCCTCACCAACAGCTTGAATCCCCTCAGCCTGAATCACCGCCTTAGTCTGAGTCGAACACTGCTCCACAATCACACGCTGTAAAACTTGTGCCAATTTCTGATCCAGCTGATTCTTTTGCTCAGGTGTAACGCTACTAAAACTCTTTAAATCAGGATGTGCCGCTAAAGCCGTAAATGTCCATTGCAATACCGTGGTTTTATCGGCTGCCGTGGTCGCTTTAACTAAACAATCACTGAGTTGATCAACTGTAGGTCCTGCCATCGCCACTTGCGTTGTACCCAAAACAGCCGCAGCCATCAACACAGAACGACTTAAACGAGAAAATTTACCTAGGGGAGAAATATAAACACGAGACATAAGCACAAGTTCCAAAAAGCAATCAGCTTCTTTGTACCATAGCCATAGTATGCTCATCAGTGTGACTGTGTAACGGTAGGTATCATTTCACAACAGCTTCGATCAAATCTAACTCCCATACCCCACCAGCGGCTAATCCCTTACACATACCCGTCCACATATCTTTGGTTTGGACAAACTTTTGACCATCCCACACCCATTCCGAACTCGACCAGCAATCCCCAATCCCTCGACCTTTTTGCGAACTGCTAATCACACCCTCATTAAAATATGATGCAGCTTCAGTCACAAACGTCGCTTTACCCTTTAAGGATTCATCCAATACCCATGCACCATAACCCTCGTTATAGGCTGCACGCCAACACAGACTCATTGCCAATACTTTTTTATTGCTCAGTTTATAAAGTGCGATCGGCTGAGGTTTTGTACCGCCACTGGTATAGTCATATACACCGTCACAAAAATGCTCATCTCTCGCCGAAAATGATGCAGTCATTAATTGTGAGTAAAGCGACTGAAATTGCTTATTTTTAGGTTGCAGAACTAGGTAAGGCTTTGCAGCCGTTTTAACATGTTTCACTACGATTTTAGGACGAGCTGCCAACACCTTTGACTCGTCTGCTTTACCTTTTTTTACCAGTGCACCGACTGTACCAACACGTTTCTGAAAGTCATCCATTTTTAATAATGTAGCCGTCATTCCTGCATCAGAAATTCGCCATTGGAAAGCTGAGTTTTTAAATACAATCTCATTTTTCTGTTTAGACTGTTGTAATAAGGCATTCACTTGTTGGGTAGATAATTTCCCCATCAAAGGTGCTTCCTTCGTATTGACACCGACTGGACCTAAGTCTTTTCCATTGACATAAAAATGAATATTTCGGAGTCGATGGGCTGGAATAGGACTTTCATCATAAAGCGACAACGCATATTCAGCATTTACAACTTGCTTCGCTCCTGCATGGCGCGTTAATAAAAGCGATGCAGGGTTTTCACTTCCATCTAAAGCTTGATAACCTGCAGCACGACATGTCCCAGTATTACTACAATAGATTTCCCAATCTTGATGTGAAAATGAAACCCCTTTCATCTCCTGCGCAATTGCAAAAGAACTGATCACAAATAAGCAACAGGTTGAAAGTATATTTTTTAGCATTGATATTTCTCTTTGTTATTTAAATTGGCTTAAGTCGTGATTCTTTTTCATTTTTGATATTAAGTGAATGAAAATCTTATGCGCTCAAACCTAAAACCATTTTATTTCAACCCCAAAAACTCATCACAAAAACCACCAACCGCTTTCGTTTTATAGACGATTGGTCGATGACGCCCAACTTTCAACTCATGTCCTTTTTCAAGAATAATACCATTGGCATCGGTATATACCGTAATCATACAAGTGTAATATGTCGGTGTGTTATAGCCTTTATCTCGATATTGCCCCTGATAAATAGGTGTTGCAGCGACACCATTTCCTGCAGGCGTTACACCAACCATTGAACTCCCAACATATTCTGTACCAGTTTTAACAAACCGATCTCGCGCATACTTTTGGATCGTCCACGTATGCATATAGACTTTATCTTTTGCCAGCATATCTTGTACTGAACTATTTGGACGTCCGATTTGAGCAACAAGATCATTTAAAGGATGCCCAACCATGTTTTGAAGTAAGGTTTTAGTTTTTTTATCTTCAACATTACCGATTAACTTTCCCACTGGTGAACCCGCACAGCCGGAAAGCATCAAACTGCTATAAATTAAACAGATCATCTTAAATGCACTTTTCATATCACTCCCTCCTTAATCAAAACGCACGCATACACATCATTTTTATCTTATTCAGTATGCGCCTAATTTGCTTACACCTTAAAACTATACCTTAAAAAAGAATATTAATGCTTAATAATTCCTTTTAAGCAGATCTAGAAAATGTTCTATGCGTACACTCTTTTGCTTGGCTCGGTATATCGCATATATGGGAGCGATACTAGGTTGATCCGCTACAAGCGGACGATACACAACCTGCTTATTCCAAAAACCTTGAATCGATGCTGGAACAATCGAAAGCCCAATCCCTGCTGCAATCAAATTCAGACTTGACGTTAAACGTGGTGCTTCCTGCACGATATTGGGACTAAAACCAGCTTGATAACAATTTGCCAAAATATTATCAAACAAGTCTTGTCCACCTAAACGGCGATATAACACAAACTCATAAGCTTCTAAGTCAGGCAAATGAATTGCTCCACTTTCTTCTGCCAAAGGGTGGTTGCTCGGCAAAGCCACGATGAGTGGTTCATCGAGCACATAAAAACTATGCAAATCAGCATGAATAGGAGCAGGTTTACGTAAAAAGGCGATATCTAATTTTTCGTTGATCACAGCATCTACCAAAGAGCTACTGCTGTCTTCTTCTAAATGAATCGCCACAGCAGAAAATCGCTCCCGATACTGGCGCAATAGTGCAGGTAAAAAAGGATGCAGTCCTACAGAATGAGTGAATCCAATATTGATCTGTCCCTCCTTTCCTTGTGCAATATTACGTACTCTTTGAGGGATGGAGTCAGCATGATCCAAAATCGTGATTGCCTCTTGGTATAAGGCTTTACCTGCTTCAGTCACCTCTACACCGCGTGGTAGACGTTTAAGCAATACCGTATCTAAATCTTTCTCTAAGCTTTTAATAAGTCGCGTCAATGGCGGTTGCTGTATATGCAAGCGCACAGCAGCCTTGGAAATATTACTTTCCTCCACCACAGCAATAAATGCCTTGAGTTTATGAATATCAATCATACATACCTTAAGAGTATAGATAAGGAGAAATAAAGCATTTGTAAATATACCACTATTCCACCATCCTATCATGAGTCAGATTGATGAGGATAATCCCCAATGAAAGCTCAAGTCATATCCGTAGCGAATCTAACACAATCAAGTACCCCAGATTGTAAAGCGCTATTTATGGGATTTATGAGACTGGGCTTAATGGGATTTGGCGGAGTCTTACCACTGGCGCAAAGGGTGATCGTTGAAGAGCAAAAATGGATTGACCTAAACAAATTTACCGACCTACTCGGAATCTGTCAGATCTTACCCGGCGGCAATATCATTAACATGGCCGTTGCGATTGGAATGGAGTTTCAAGGCATTAAAGGCGCAATCAGTGCATTATTAGGTCTGATTTCTGCTCCAACAGTGATTGTCTTGCTAATTTATCAAACCTACGTGCATTTCCAGCATTTATCGAGCGTCAAGCATTTAATCCAAGGTTTAGCCGCTGCTGCTGCAGGCTTACTTTTTGCAACAGGTTTACGCATGCTGCAGCCCATTTTTAAAAGTTATCTCACCCTGATCACGATTGCGCTGACCGCAGTTTTCATGCTTTGGATCAAACTGCCATTAATCCTCACTCTCATCCTTTTACTGGCAATGAATATGTTGATCTTAGGAGTGAAAAAATCATGATATTGCTTACGCTCGCAATGGTATTTACTCAGCTTTCTATCGTTGCTTTTGGTGGAGGAAATGCAATCTTGCCGGAAATGCAGCATCAAGTTGTCACTGTACATCAATGGATGACAGCAGAGCAATTTAGCTCCTTATTTGCGATGGCGCAGGCAGCCCCCGGTCCCAATATGATGATTGTCCCTTTGGTGGGTTGGCATGTTGCAGGACCAGCAGGACTACTTGCAACCTCGATTGCCAAGTTTGGTCCATCTTCTGTCTTAACCATCTATGCACTGAAGTTTTGGCAACGTTTTAAAGATCATCCTCTACGAGCACGCTTTGAACAAGCACTGAGACCAATTACAGTCGGTTTGGTGTTGGTCAGCGCATGGCTGATTGCCGATGCATCTGTACAAAATATCTTGCTCGTTTTGATTGTGATTTTGACCGCAGTTCTAGGGTTATTTAAGAAGATACATCCTTTATGGGTCATGGTATTGGGTGCAGGATTAGGTGTTTGCTTCCTATAAATTCTCATAAAAAAAGACCTGTATTTCATCAATAAAGGTCTTCACTATCAGATTTACTCTTTATTTCTCTAATGTAGACTCAAAAGCCTTGAGACGTTTATGAATCGACATTAACTCAATAATCGTTGGCCATGAACTAATCAAATATTGGAATGAACTACGTACCTGATTAAAGACATTTAAAATTTGCATCATCAATCCTAAGGTAATTGCACCCGCAGCAATCGATGGAAATAAAATAAAGAGTCCATAAATATTATCTAACTGCAAATACCAAATACGCACTAAATTAAAGTAGGCATAATGGAAATATAAACGAAAATAATTTTGACGTACTTTGGAAAAAAGCTGTTTGAGTGTCTGCGGTTGTGCCCGATCATGCTGATCTTCCCCATAAACTAATTCTTTACGGAAGGCCGCTTCTACTTTTTGATTATTAAATTCTAAACCTGGTAACTTATAACCAACAACCATCAATACAACTGTACCCAACACTGCCCAACCGATTGCAGCAATCATAAGTGCATGTGGAATTTCTCCAACAATAGGTAACTCTTTTACATGTACAGATAATTGTACCAAGATCGGTAAAAAAGCAATCAAGGTTAAAAGTGCTTCGACGAGGTTAACCCCAAGTGTTTCCGTCGTCTTCGCAAAACGCATCGTATCCTCTTGAATACGCTGTGAAGCTCCCTCAATATGTCTTAATCGCTCCCAATGTGAGGTATAAAAATCATTCATCGCTGTACGCCAACGAAAAACATAATGGCTCACAAAGAACAAATTAAACACAGCAAAAGTCACATAAACCATTGCAATATACAGGAAGGTCATGACACCTGAATAGAGCTCTTGTACATTACCACCACCACTAGATAACATGGTTTGAATGAGATTATAGAATGGGTTATACCACGCATTAATCACGACACTGACTTGTACTCCAAACCAGATATTAAACAAAATAAATGCCGAACCCCAGACTGACCAGCGCTGCCACTTATTGTCTGAGAAAAATCGCCAAAAACCAGCAAATAATGCTGTCGCCACAAAAAACCAAAGGTAGAACCACAGAAATGTTGGAGACCAAAAACGACTCACATCAATAGGCAAAGCTGCCTCATGATATCCCTCTGAAAAGCCAAGATATGTCCCCCATTCTTTTCCACCTGAATACCATAACAACATGTTAATGATGACCCACAGTAACAATGAAGCAAAAAAATAACGTGGATTTGGGAAAAAAGATTTAAACATCGTACTGAACTATCCTTGTGGTGCTGCAATAGACGGATGGTTGTATGCTATAACCTCAAACTTAAATCAGTCTGATGGATTGCTAATGTAGTTATTTACCTGTTTTTTCATTATTTTCATAGCGTTTTATCAGGCATTTTTTATTGTTTTGATCACTATAGGGAAAATCTTTCGATCTTTTTCTTCCCCCATCATCCGAGACTAAGGTAATAGCGCATTCACACGTTCTTTTGAATAATGCTTGGTTTGAATTGCCAACTGAATATCTGCAAGTTTATTTTGCGCAGCATCAACGCCAGCTTGCATGGTGATTTCACGACCTTTCACATCAAAAATATGAACTTTCTCACGTAGGTCTGGCTGAATCACAATATCTGCGTATTTAAGTTCTTCTTCTGCCAATCGTCCCTGCATGATATTGATATTTTGGTTAAAAAGCCCCCAAACATTGGTCGTTTCTGTATGGACGGGTTGCGCCAAAATATCCACCGCAATGACAATATCCGCCCCCAAATCTCGTGCAACTTGAACAGGTACAGGACTTACCAAACCACCATCAACATATTCGTTGTGACCAATTTTGATCGGAACAAACATACTTGGAATCGAAGCCGAAGCACGTACTGCCTGCCCAGTGTTGCCATAATTAAAGACAGTTTTAGTTCCTTCTTTCAGTTCAGTTGCGACCACATACATCGGGATCTTAAGGCGCTGTAATGGTGTATTTTGGACTTGCTCATTGACATAATCCTCAACTTTTTTCCCATCGAAGAAACCTTTTAAACTGACACTCACATCACGTACATCATTGGCTTTTAATTTGAGTGCAATCTCACGTAACTCAGCAGCACTTTTTCCACTGGCATAGATTGAACCTACAATACTTCCAGCACTGGTTCCTACGATTAAATCAGGACGAATGCCATGTTGCTCTAACACCTCAATCACACCAATATGTGCATAACCTCGCGCACCGCCACTGCCTAAAACCAATGCGACGACAGGGCGTTTTTGTTGTTTAATTTGAGCAAAGGGTTGTTCTACAACACGCGTTTGAGCGTCTTCCACAACTGGAGATATATGTGCAGTTGTTTGACAACCAACCAAGGTTATCATCAGTATAACAAACATCCATAATCCAAGCTGTTTCATACGCAATCTGGGCCATTTCCACGCAATTTCCGAGCAAATTTTAACGGCTCGATTGTGAAAATACTGTAGCAATTTTTTGTATTTTGACAGCAAAACGGCATAAAAAAGCTCCTCGAAAGGAGCTTTACGACTTAGAACATTACCAAATATCCGAATCGACTTTTTTCTTCAATTCTGGATACTGATCCAGCTTAAACTCAGGTTCTTTAACACCCTTTTTAAGCTGAGATAGGTAATCTCTTAATAAAATCAATAAGATTGGCGTGAGCAATAAAATTGCAATCAAGTTAATGGTTGCCATTAGTCCCATAGATAAATCAGCCATTGACCAAACCAATGGAACGCTGGTGATTGCACCAAAGTACACCATGACCAACACCAATACTCGGAAAATGAACATGATTGTTGGATTGTTATTGATAAATTGTACGTTACTTTCTGCGTAAGCATAGTTACCAATAATCGAACTAAACGCAAATAAGAACAACAGCACCGCTAGGAAACCACCGCCCCAACTTCCGATCTGACTCTCTAAGGCTTTTTGAGTTAAGGTCACACCTTCAAACCCAGCCTCATGATACAAACCTGAAACCATGATAATAATAGCTGTACACGAACAAACCACGAACGTATCAACAAATACCCCCAGCATTTGTACCAAGCCTTGATTTACAGGATGTTTAACATCTGATGCTGCTGCGGCATTCGGTGCAGAACCCATACCAGCTTCATTTGAGAACAAACCACGTTTGATTCCCATCATCATTGCCATAGAAATCATTGCACCAAAGAAACCGCCTGCTGCCGCTTCAAATTCAAATGCTTTGGTGAAAATCAATTTGAAAATTTCAGGCAACATTGGGAAATTAATCATCGCAATGTATAACGCAACTAAAATATAAAGTAGCGCCATAAAAGGAACGATTTTTTCAGCAACTTTAGCGATACGCTTGATACCACCAAAGATGACCAATCCTGTCATAATGACCAGTACGATTCCAAGCCATGAAACTTCTAAATCGAGTCCACCTAATCCCATAATGAGATTTGCTTTATCCCAACCCCAAGCATGTGAAGTTGCACCAATAATTGCATTTGCTTGTACCGCATTGAAAACAAAACCATAAGCAAGAATAAGTGAAAGCGCGAACACCACACCAAGCCATTTTTGTTTTAAACCTTGGGTAATGTAGTAAGCAGGTCCACCGCGGAATTGTTTATTTTGGTGATCACGGACTTTGAATAACTGTGCTAATGACGACTCAACAAATGCCGAACTCATCCCTAAAAATGCAGTCAACCACATCCAAAATACAGCTCCAGGCCCACCAATCGCAATCGCGATCGCAACCCCTGCAACATTCCCTACCCCAACACGACTAGCCAAACCTGTCACAAAGGCTTGGAAAGGGGTAATACCGTGATCATCCTTCCCTTCTTTGCGACTCCCTTTCATCACACGAATACTGTGTAAAAAGAGGCGTAACTGTACTGCACCTGTGATCAAGGTATAAAACAAACCAACTGCAACGAGTAAAATAACCAAGAAATTCCACAGCGGATCATTCAAGTATTGTACCCACGACATGAGTGTGGCATTTAATTGTTCATTCATCACTTATTCGCTTTTGCATATGCTATGTAAATATCTACATAGACGATTAACAATGGATGAATCAAAAAAGCCCCATTTGGGGCTTTTGATCCGACTTAGGCAAAGAATTTCAAGATCAATTGAATTACAGTTGCGTTAATTAAATCGACAAAGAAAGCACCACATAATGGAACAATTAAGAATGCTTTATGTGATGGTCCGTACATATTGGTAATCGCTTGCATGTTTGCAACAGCCGTTGGTGTTGCCCCCATACCAAAACCGCAATGACCCGCAGCCAATACTGCTGCATCGTAGTTTTTACCCATGATACGGAAGGTAATAAATGCAGCATACAGTGCCATCACCAAGGTTTGTGCAGCAAGAATAATCACCAATGGACCTGCCAAGTCAGCCAATTGCCATAACTTGAGAGACAGCAAGGCCATTGCTAAATATAAAGAAAGTGATGCATTACCGAATACGTCAATTGCACGGTCAAAAATATCGACCTTCAACACACTTTCTAAAATATTACGTAGGATAACACCACCACCTAATGCCCAAACGAAAGTTGGTAATTCAAACCATGTGCCTTTGCTGTATCCCGTCATAAACTCTGCAAATGCAAGACAGGCAGCAAACATACCTAAAGTGGTAATCGCATTATCAGCAGTAATCAAACGAACTTGATGCGGGTTTTCAAAAGGTGCTAAATCTTCTGGATGTGGATCTGGATGAGTATCACGATCTTCGATCTGTGCTGGTGTTTTTGCACGCGCTAAACTATGACGGTTAATCAATAATTTCGCCAATGGTCCACCGATAATACCACCGATAATCAAACCAAAAGTCGCACTCGCCATACCCAATGCCAATGCACCTTGGATACCATATTGGGTTTCAAAAATCTCACCCCAAGCACCCGCAGTACCATGACCACCTGTTAAGGTTACAGAACCAGCGATCAAACCAATCAGAGGATCAACCCCCAATAAGGTTGCCAAGCTCATTCCTACAGCATCTTGTACAACGATATACGCAGCCACACAGCCAAGGAACAATACTAAGCCGATCCCCCCTTCCTTTAACTTCATAAAATTGGCACTCAAACCAATTGAAGCAAAGAAGATCAACATAAAGCTCGTTTGCAACTGACTACTAAAGGTAATACTGTATCCAAAGAATGAATGAACCAGCAATGACAATACTGCAGCAACCAAACCACCAGCGACTGGCTCGGGAATATTATAACGTTTTAAAAAATCAATTTTGTTGACGAGTAAACGCCCTAATAACAAAACGATAACCGCTGAAATTAAGGTATAAAAACCATTAAAAGTAAATTCCATATCTTCTTCCGTTTATTTCATTTGCTCTTAGACGTTTTTCCCATCTTATAAACAATGAAATAGTAACTCTCAAAATGAGTGAAAACTTCATCAACTTAATAAAACGATACAGTTCTTTGTAAGAATGTCGTATTGATCAAGTTGTTTCATTTTCACGGATGATTACACCTATAGGATAGGCTAGAAGTTATAGCGTGCCATTGCTCCTACACGGCTATCCTTACCTTTTTGTCCATCAAAGGTTTTACGTTCACCATAGATATACTCCAGACCAAACGTAATAGGTGTGACAGGCGAATACATGATGTTCCACCAGCCTTGTTGCAAAGTCTTATTTTGGGTTTCATCTGTTACAGCCTGTTTAGCAAAGTCATTGCTATCATCTGCAAACATTGCGCCATAAGCTAAAGTACTACGCAATTTAGGCGTAATTTGATAGCTTGTACCGACAGTCAATGCATCAAACTCATTCAGATTTAAACCCATATTGTTTGGATTCACATTAAAAGCATTGTTGGTATACAGTAAAAATTTACTGTCACCTTTGACATGCGAATAGTCAACCATCGCTTGTAATGCATCTGTGAATTTATATTTTGCACCCACTGCAACACCCCAGCCTAAATCTGAATCATTACGGCTGATTTGCATGTTATCTTTGTTAAAAGCAACTTTACTACGTGCTTCTGTCAATAAAGCACGTACAGAAGTCGTACCTTTCCCTTCTGCAAAATCATATTTCAGTTTAGAGCTTAGCGCTGGTAGTCGATTATCATCATTGCCTTTTTCTAAAGCAATGGCATAACTTATATCTGGATTTAATTTATTACTGTAACGCACCATTGGCGTACGATAAGTACCAATCCCTAATGGCGAGTTAAAATCAAGCATTTCTGGCTGTAAATCAGTTGCTAAGAATGTCGATGTGGTTTGACCAAATAGCCAATCATTCATGGTTAAGTAGGCATGACGAATACGGATCGTGTCATTATTACTTCCCCCACGAAAATCAACCTCTAACTTTCCACCCACATCAGCACCTTCAACAGGCGCTTTAAAATCAAGACCTAGTCTCGTTACAGTGGCTGTGCTATAGAAACGGTCACGATTTTTTTCTGCACCTTCCAAGTCTACTTTATTGATGCGGTTAAAAATCCCATCACCACCTTTTACTTGATAAGATGCATCACCACGTAAAAAACCATAGAGTTTAACTTGCGCACCAGAGGCAGTTTGCATTGCGAGTGGAGATTTTTTTGCTAGCTCTGTATCTACAACTTTAACATTTTGATTTTGTGTTGTAACAGATGCAGATTGTGCAATAACTTGAGGGGCAACATTTTCTTGTTTTGGTTGTGAAACATATTGTTCTAGTAAAGCCCTTAATTCACTCACTTCAGCACGAAGTTGTTGAATTTGCTCTTGCTCAGTCATGGCGTGAGCGGTGTCCATCATTAAGGTCGCAACAACAATTGCTAAACCTTGTATTACGAACGGCTTGCGGATGAGAGTTAAACTCATAAGAAGCTCCTTTATCCAGTGTATATTTCCACGTTTTCCCAAAGCATAAAATTCAAAAATTAAAATGCTTTGTATAGAAAATCTCCCCCACTCAAATCAGCAAGGAAAGTCTAATCGGTTTTTTAAAAAGGGCGTATTATGCATAAATTTAGGATATCGTGTGTACTTTTTTATGCGAATAAACACAGCACACTTAACACCCCAACAAAAATAATTTATCTTTTTCATAATGTTATAAATAAAATTCTTTTTCATGCAAATATTGAACAGCTCAAAAAACGTGCTCAAATCATTAACCACAACACAAGAGCGTCTATTTTTCACCCAACACATTAACCATGCTCAAAAAATCATCCGCAAAATAGAAATATTGCTTTATAGTCTCATCACATGAGAAAGATTCGAAAATAAAGAGGCATTTTTTATGAACATGGAACAAGTCCGTTACGTGGATGAGGCAATTCGATCTCGTCATTCTGTACGTGCATTTTTAGACCGCCCTGTTGAGCAGCAAATTATCAAAGATATCCTTGATGTTGCCTGTCGTGCCCCATCAGGCACCAATACTCAGCCTTGGAAGGTTTATGTCATCACTGGAAAAAAACGTGCGGAAATGATTGACCGTGTTTGTACTGCCCAAGTTGAATCACAACAAAACCCTGCACTTGCATCTCAGTACAAAGAAACTTTTGCCTATTACCCTGAAACATGGATTTCACCTTTCATTGACCGCCGTCGTGAAAATGGTTGGGGACTTTATGGCTTATTAGGTATTCAAAAGGGTGAAAAAGAAAAGATGGCTGCGCAGCAATTGCGTAATTTCCAATTATTTGATGCACCTGTCGGTCTATATTTCACCGTAAATAAAGCAATGGGTATTGGTTCAAAAATGGATATCTCCATGATGATTCAAAATGTCATGGTTGCAGCTAAAGCACGAGACTTGGATACTTGCCCCCAAGCTGCATGGAATCATTTTCACCCAATCGTTTTAGATGTTTTGGGTGCCCCAGAAGATGAAGAGCTTGTTTGTGCTGTTGCTCTTGGTTATGCCGATCCTGAACATATTGTGAATACATTCATCACCCCCCGTGAGCCAGTTGAAAATTTCACTGTGTTTCTTGATGATTAATTAAAGCTCAGAACAATCCCAGTTAAAGGCTATAGAAATCTATAGCCTTCTAAACTGAAGCTCGTTGTTGTTGTCCTACTTTAAAAATCATCAATAATCCAAGGCTGGTAAACATCAACATCATCACCCCCATGTTGAGTGATGCTTTCCAAAGCAGGAAATTTAAAATAACCCCACCCAACAAACCACATGCAAACTGCATACTGCCCATAATCGCACTCGCCGTACCTGCGCGAGCACCTTGTTCAGACATTGCCAATGCCATTGCATTCGGACCAGTCAAACCTATACCAGAAACAACCAAAAATAAGCCTGACATTAAAAACCACAATGGCGCATTAGCCATCAAACCAGCACTCACCACGCAAACTGCTCCAAAGCACTGGATTGAACCACCAAGCACTAAACGAGGAAACACACCCATTCGCGTATTCAAATGCTTATTCAGCGAGGACATCAACATAATACCTGCGGCATTAAAGGCAAAAGCATATGAGAACTGTTGTTGTGACAACCCATATTGCCCCATGAATACCGCAGAAGCAGAACTGATATAACAAAATAATGCTGCACCTGTCAGACATCCAGCCAACATCGGGATTCTAAAACTTTGATCCTTAAAAATAGCAGCGTAAAGTGTAGTCACTTGATAAGTGGATAACTTTAAACGGCGCTCTACAGGTAGTGATTCTTTAAAGAAAAAGTGCACACATAATCCACAAATTACCCCAATCACAGCCAAACAAACAAAAATAAACTGCCATGGAAAGAAAATTAAAATCCATGCGCCAAAAATCGGTGCCAAAATCGGTGCCAATCCCATCACAATCATCATGCTCGAAAAAGCTTGCGCTGAACCTTGCACATCTAAACGATCTCGAATCGCAGCTCTAGCAATCACGACGCCAACACAGCCCCCCAACGCCTGAAAGATACGTGCAACGATCAACGCCCATTCATTCGTAACTAATACACAGGCTAAACTGGCAATCACATAGAGAGTCAACCCAAAATATAAGGGTGTTTTTCGACCTATACGATCACTAACAGGTCCATAAAAAAGCTGCCCGATGGCAAGCCCTAAAAAGTAAGCTGGTAGAGTATTGGCCACCATTTGGGTACTTACCCCAAACTCATCCGCCATTTGAGGTAAGGCTGGCAGATACATATCAATAGATAAAGGTCCCAAAGCCGTTAATAAAGCAAGTAACATAATCCATGTTGTTGAATATTGACGTTGATTGGTTTGCTCTATCTGCATAATGCTCTACTATTCAAGTTTATTCATGTGCAAGCTTAACACTCTCACATGAATTTGTGCATAATAATACTGTCTGTTAATCGTCGATAAACATTCATAGCACGCAGAATAATTTGATTGCAAAATACAAGAAGGATCAACCTTGAATTCTGGGTTAAAACGCTTAAGACAAGCGACCTACAACACCACGTTTATGTATAACGTACGGATGTTAATTGCTTTTACAGGAACCGCTTTCGTTCCTTATTTGCTCGACTACCAACTCGCGACCATACCACTTACGCTGGGTGTCGTAGCCGCAGCAATTAGTGATATTGACGATCGCTTTTCAGTTCGTCTACTGAACCTGATTTATACTTATATCGGTTTCTTTATTACCGCGGCGTCAGTTCAACTACTCTTCCCTTATCCAATTGCTTTCGCAATTGGTTTAATCGCCTCATGCATCGGTTGGATTCTATTAGGTTCACTTGGGCGCCGCTATGCCACGATTGCCTATGGTTGTCTGGTAATCTCTGTCTATACCATGTTGGGTGTAGATCTATTTGAAGAGTGGTATCTGCAACCTGCACTTTTGGTCGTCGGTGCTGCTTGGTATGGTTTGCTTTCCACCATTAGCTTTTTATTATTTCCGGTTCGCCAATTACAAGATCAACTTGCTGCGTCCTATAATGCTTTAGGCGGTTTCCTTTATGCTAAGTCAAACTTATTTGATGTAGATATGACGCCATCCAGTTATCAACAAAGTATGATTGATTTGTCCATGGAGAACAGTAAACTCATTGGACTTTTCAACAACTTACGCGTTGCACTATTAACCAGACTCAAAGGCGACCGAGGACAAAAAGATACACGTAGAAGTCTCCAATACTATTTTGTTGCACAAGACATTCATGAACGTGCAGATTCAGCACATATTGACTATCAAAAGCTGACCAAAGTCTTCCAACACAGTGATATTTTATTCCGCTTTCAACGAATTCTATCTATTCAAGGTAAGGCTTGTCAGGATTTAGCTCAATCCATATTAAGTCGTACTCGCTACACGCATAACAAACGCTTTAAACATAGCTTTGAAAATTTAAGATTGTCCTTGGAAAAGCTTCGTAAAGATGGATTATATGATCAAGTTCGGATCAATGCCTTGTTTGCACTCTACCAAAACCTTAAATCGATCGATGCACAATTACAAAACTTAGAAACCGAACGAAATCTCGTTTTAGATAATGCACAACAGCCTGAGCATCAACTCAAAGATGATGATCTCAAAGGCATGAAAGATATTGTTGTTCGTATTAAACAAAACCTTACCCCTGAATCTGTTTTATTCCGACATGCCATTCGATTATCGATTGTACTTTTTATAGGTTATGTCTTTATCCAAATGACCAATATTGCTTATGGATATTGGATTTTATTGACAGCACTGTTTGTTTGCCAACCTAACTTTAATGCGACTAAACGTCGATTGTATTTACGAATTATTGGTACTTTGGTTGGGATCATCGTCGGTCTTGCCATTATCTATTTTATTCCTTCACTCGAAGGTCAACTGGTCATGCTGGTGTTGAGCGGCATTTTGTTCTTTGAATTACGAAGTAAACAATATGCTCAAGCCACTGCATTTATTACCATCCTTGCTTTAATTAATTTCAACTTGGATGGTTCAGCATTTGCCGCAGGATTTCCTCGTTTTATTGACACAATTATCGGCTGTGCATTGGCATGGTTTGGTGTCAGCTTTATTTGGCCAGATTGGAAATTCCGTAGACTTCCACGTTCAATTCGACGTGCTTTACAAGCTCAATGCCAATATTTAGCTGAAGTCGTCACCCAATACCACCAAGGTCGCAACAATGCCCTCAATTATCGAGTGGTTCGACGCGCAGCACATAATACCGATGCTGAAGTTGCTTCTTTAATTTCTACGTTGGCTACGGAGCCTAATATTGACAGCACTCAAAAAGCCCAAGCTTTTGAATTCTTATGTCTAAGCCATACTTTTTTAAGTTATATCGCAGCACTCGGTGCACATCGTGAACAAATACAGGACCAAGAAGTTCTTGACCTATTAGATCAAGCTTTGGATGATATTCAAGGCGCATTACTTAGAGATGAAGTCCCGGACCTTTCAGCACAAAACATGCTACAAACCATCAGACAGCGCTTAACCCAAAAAGAAAGTAACGAAAATGACCAAAAGTCATTGATTATTCTACAGCAGCTGTCACTTATGCTTAGCATTTTGACACGCTTAAGTATGCTCAAACAAAGTCTAGGGCATGAGCCAAGTGAAGATGGTACAGAGTTTGCGTCACTTTAACCTTGAACTATCCTTTGGATTTCACAGTACTTGATACATTGGTAGAATATCTTTGATTATGAGGGTTTATAACGTGTCAACACCCTCTATTAATGCTAAACTTAACTCAGTTCTAAACTCATTTTTTAAACTATGACCGCCAAAACCCCTTACGCTTATACGCTACAACCTGTTCCTTATGAAGTTTCTGAAGTTGAACAACGTCAAGCTCAACTGATGATTTGGCGCAGTAGCAACAAATTTAGCCGCAAAGCTTGGATCATTATGATCTCACTTGTTGTGCTTTCCCTCGTTGCAGCAGGACTTATCAAATATTACTCAACTTACTCGACAGTGATTTGCTGGGTAGTCATCATTGGAGTTGTCTTTTTCTACCTCACCAAGAAATTCGGTTTGGAATGGTACGTAAAACGTAAAATGAAAGAATTCCCAGTACAAGAAATTAAAGGGATTCGTTTAGGTGTACAACCGCATGGTCTTGTAATGCGCCAAAAAGTAGGACTACAAGAAGGTACTGCAACCATTGGTTGGAAAGATATTTATGAATGGTATGCATCACCAGACTTTATTTTAGTTAACTTTAAAGTAAAAACGCCAAAAGGTGATGAGCAACAAGGTGCTTATATTTTACCAAAGCGCATGGACTCAAAGAATTTCTCTTTTAAAACCATCCATAGACATTTAAATGAAACTGTGGGTGCACCAAAGTCTATCTAAGCCCCCTCTCTCTTATTTAAAAGCCTCTCATTATTGATAAATTGAGAGGCTTTTTTTATAGTCATAAAAAATAAATGATAATCAAAATCAATATTACCTACAAAATCCACATTATGTACTTATTCTTGAGTTATAATTTTTTACATGAATTTCATTATCTTTTCATTTTTCAACCATGTTTAAAAAAACTCTCTTCCAAATTCATTGGTTTTTAGGCATTACAGCGGGCTTAATTCTTTCATTAATGGGGATAACAGGTGCAATATACTCCTACGACCAACAAATCCTAAAATGGATCAACAAAGAAAGCTACGTCGTTGAAGTAGCAAATACCCCCAAATTAACCCCAGCTCAGCTTTATCAGCATTTTAATCAACAGCAACCCGAAATTGAAATAAATAGCATTACCATCGCTGCCGACCCAACGGCATCTTCTACTATCAATATCAAAAAAGAAGGTGCTCGTCGTGGCTATAACATGATGGTCAATCCATATACTGCTGCGGTATTACCAGAAGTAAAAGGTCGTGAGTTTTTTCAATTCATCCAACGATTACATCGCAATCTCACCGCAGGTGAATATGGAGCACAAATCACTGGTGCATCAACATTGATGCTAATTTTCTTTGTACTCAGTGGACTTTATTTACGCTTTCCTAAAAAACATAGTTTGAAACAATGGCTTTTCATTAAACCTAAGCTAAAAGGTCGTAACTTTATTTGGGACTTGCATGCAGTCGTTGGTACTTGGGTGGTTGTCTTCTATCTCCTCTTTGCCTGTACAGGTCTCTATTGGTCATATGATTGGTGGCGTGCAGGTATGTTCAAAGTCATGGGTGTAGAGCAACCACAACGTCATCAACAAAATCATGACCAAAACAAAAAAGAACAACCCGACTTATCAAATCAACAAATAAATATGATTTTGACCCAAGCTTGGACTGGAGTGAATGCCAATATTGGTCGTGAATATTCGAGTTTGACCCTCAATATTCCTAAGCTCGCTGATCAAAAAATTGAGTTAACCTTTGTTGATCCTACCCCACAACACGAGCGTGCACGCAATCAGGCGGTTTATCATTATCAGAATCATCAATTTGAAAAACTAGAACTCTATGAAGATAAAAAGCTCAATGAGAAAATCATGAGCAGTATGCTTCCAGTGCATCGGGGTAGCTTCTTTGGTTCAACCTATCAGTTTATTGCGATGCTGACCTCACTGGCTATGCCGTTATTTTTTGTGACAGGTTGGATACTTTATCTCAAAAGACGAAAACAGAAAAAACTCACGCAGGCAGCACGCCAATCACTACTCCCTCAACAAATGGCCCCCAATGCAACGCCATGGTTAATTAGCTATGCATCGCAAACGGGTGTGGCTGAACAACTAGCATGGCGGACTGCGACCAGCTTACAAGAAGCTCAACAACCTACAATAGTTAAACCTATCCAACAACTTACTGAACATGATCTACAACAGGCACAACAGGTTTTATTTGTCGTGAGCACGTATGGTACAGGTGAAGCCCCTGATCTTGCGACCAGTTTTAGTAAAAAGCTCATGCAGCAATCACTTGATCTTGCTCATCTAAAATATGCTGTATTAGCACTTGGTTCAAAGGAATATCCTGATAGTTACTGTCGTTTTGGTTATGCTGTTGATGCTTGGTTAAAGCAGTGTAATGCTCAGACCTTGTTTGATCTTATCGAAGTTGACAATGCCAATAATGATGATATTCAACAGTGGAACCAAGCTTTATCAACTGTGACTAAACGTGAATTACATGCAATAAACATTGAAAAAGTCTTTGATCAATGGACTTTAACTGAACGCACGTTATTAAATCCGAACAGTTTGGGAGATGCAGCTTACAATATTGAACTTAGAGCACCTTACGACATAACCTGGCATGCAGGTGATATCGCAGAAATCCAGCCAGCAAACAGTTTAGCTGAGATTCACAACTTCTTGTTTAAACATCAAATTCCAGCGCAAACAAAAATTAAATCACTCAATCTTACGATTGAACAAGCACTATGGAATAAGAATTTACGTATTGAGATTGATCAAATCGACGATCTCGAAACTTTAGTTGCACAGTTGCCAACATTACCTACCCGTGAATATTCAATCGCCAGTATTCCTTCCCAGCAATTACTACGACTTGTGGTACGTCAAAAGTACGATGCAAATGGTGAACTCGGATTAGGTTCGGGCTGGCTTACAGAGTTTGCTCAACCAAAACAAACCATTGCATTACGTATCCGCACTAATGAATCATTCCATCTCATTGACGATAACCGTCCAATTATTTGTATTGGCAACGGTACAGGCATTGCAGGTCTGATGAGTTTATTACAGCAACGGAACCGACAAAACTACACGGCTAACTGGTTGATTTTTGGAGAGCGTCAGCATCAATGTGATTTCTTCTATGAAGAAACCATTCAAGCATGGCTAAATATGGGAAGTTTACAACGTCTTGATCTAGCTTTTTCTAGAGATCAGGAGCAACGTCGATATGTTCAAGACGTATTACGCGAACATGCTGATGAGTTGAAAAACTGGATTGAGCAAGGGGCTGTCATTTATGTCTGTGGTAGCATTGAAGGAATGGCCACTGGTGTAGATCAAGCGCTAAACGATATTTTAGGTGAAGACGCTGTTGATGAATTAAGACAAACCCAACGTTATCGACGGGATGTATATTAGTCCATATTTAAAAAGCAAAAAACGAGTGGTTCACCACTCGTTTTTTATTTGATGAATGAAAAGATTTGCCTTTCGACTTTTTTTCCATACACTTAGCAAGTTTAAATCGACATCGATTCAGAGTATGCAAATAAGTTCTTGGCTTCGCATTTTTTTTGCGGTTATCGGTTTTATATTATTAATCGATGGCGCAGTGCTCATCGCGCTTAAGAAAATTCATATCGGAACAGTATTACCTTTATTACTTGGGCTTTTTTTCTGCCTATATTCAATTTTCTACTATCATCTAGAACGTTTCTTTTTTTACCATTTTCGCCTACATTCAGTTTGGAGATTTGGCTGGCTGTGCTTTTGGGTATGGTTGATTAGCTTAGGCTATTTCTTTAACTATCTAAATAAAAATAATAGCCAAGTAGAAGTCCCCTCTTCGGTCGCTGCCATTCTTGTATTAGGCAGTGGTATCGAAAATGGTCAACCATCGGCTACACTTGCGAAACGCTTAGATCATGCTGCCCCAATTGCCCTCACCCAGCCAAACGCTAAATTATTGCTCACAGGCGGTGTTGATTTTGGTGAAACAGAAAGTGAAGCGGTTGTGATGTCACGTTATCTACAACAACAGCATCATGTTCCAGCAACACAAATAATATTGGAAGATAAAAGTACCAGTACGGAATTAAATCTCAAAAATAGCCAACCGCTATTAAGAGCTCACAATATTTCACTTCAACAACCCATCGCAATTGTCACCAGTGATTTTCATACGCTACGTGCTGCCGCAATTGCAAAAAAACAAGGTTATAGCAACATTGTAATGATTGGTGCAACAACACCGTTACAAACACGATATAACGCATGGTTAAGGGAATATTTTGCCTATCTAAGCGGTTGGTTACTTGATGAATATTGATTGGGTTTAGACCCAATCAATATTTCTAAATGTGATTACAACATCTTAAAACTTTATTGATGTATGCGAATATCACGAGGTAATGGTAACTTTAATTCAGCAAAAATATCAGGACGCTGTAAGTAGATTTGATATAGAAAATTCTTAATATCTAACAACATGGTATCTGGTGTTACCAACAAGTTATTCCCTTCAGGAGTTAAATCCAAAGATAAAATTGTATTATTTTCTCTCAAAAAAGGGATCATTTTGCCAACGAAATCGATTAAAGGCACTTCTTGCACGCTATATTGCGCCCAATTATCTTTAATTAATAACTTAGCTAAACTTTTATTTTGCCAAACTGATAGTGCATGTTGCCCAGACGGGGTCGAACACAATGCCCAACCATCATGATAGAGTGCAATAACCTGACGTTGCAAAATAATATTTTCAATAAACTGGCGGTAAGCGTCTTTAGATGATGGATTCGATGTCGTTGTTTGAGATTTTGACGCGGCCTTACGTTGATAAGGGTTTCTCATAAATTACTTCAATATTAGAATCATTATTAAGGCTAATAATAAAATAATTTGATATTGATTACAATGATTTGAAACTTAAACTAGGAGGATATGGTGGGCGCTGACGGGATCGAACCGCCGACATTCTGCTTGTAAGGCAGACGCTCTACCAACTGAGCTAAGCGCCCTGAGCGAGGATCAACAAACCTAAAGCATCGCTTTCAGGATTTGTCTGAGCGAAAGAGAAAAATCTTCGATTTTTCTAATGGCATCTCGTATCAGAGATCAAGTATAAAAATACTTGTTTAAACTAACATTCTCTTAAACCGATATCAAGAGAATGGCGCAGCGGACGGGGCTCGAACCCGCGACCCTCGGCGTGACAGGCCGATATTCTAACCAACTGAACTACCGCTGCACTAAATTACTTCCACAAAGAAGCAAATATCACAAATTATGGTGGGCGCTGACGGGATCGAACCGCCGACATTCTGCTTGTAAGGCAGACGCTCTACCAACTGAGCTAAGCGCCCTAAGGAACAAAAATTGATTGACAACCAACTTTTATGACGCAAGACAAAAAAAATACGTAGTCTTGTATTCCAAGGTATTTCCAATCTTGCAAACTTAAAGTGGCGCAGCGGACGGGGCTCGAACCCGCGACCCTCGGCGTGACAGGCCGATATTCTAACCAACTGAACTACCGCTGCACGATAATTTTGCAATTATGGCAAACAATTATTAAAACTTAAGTGGCGCAGCGGACGGGACTCGAACCCGCGACCCTCGGCGTGACAGGCCGATATTCTAACCAACTGAACTACCGCTGCACTTGAGTTTTAACGTAAAGGCTTGGTGGGCGCTGACGGGATCGAACCGCCGACATTCTGCTTGTAAGGCAGACGCTCTACCAACTGAGCTAAGCGCCCTTAACGTCTTCATCGTTTGTGAGGTGCATTATAGAGAATCTTTACAGACTGTCAAACGCTTTTCATATACTTTTCCGAAAAAACCATCTGAGTGATTAAAAAATAAGTAATTCTTTGATAAATCCAATGTTTTCGTATTTTATTTAAACACTTCTTTCTGAATCTAAGATCGATTCATCTAGACTATGTTCAGAGATATATACCAATGCCTGTTCTGGAATCAGTTCAAAAAGCTCTATCACCTCATCATTCTTCATACGGATACAACCATGCGACATCGGAATTCCCATCGGTTCAGTCTCAGGTGTACCATGAATGTAGATATAACGGTTGAACGTATCACAGCCTTCCCCTTGATTAAATCCAACCTCTAATCCCGCTAGCCACAAAATCCGAGAAAGAATCCAATCTCTTTCTGGAAACTGTTGCGCAAGATCTTGATCATATATCTCACCTGTAGCTTGACGAGCAATAAACACCGAGTTTTTAGGTGCATTAGTACCAATCTTTTGGGCAACACAATGCCATCCTCTTGGTGTTTTCCCTGTATTTTCTTGTTCACCAATGCCATTCTTACCCGAAGAAATAACATAGAATTTATTAAGTTTAGGTAAGTACAAGGTCTGTTTTGCTAAATCAATTAAGATATCGGCCTGTTCAAGGGAGTAAGGCATTTTCAATCTCTATTCTTCATCTAATTGCTTTATTTCAACATAAATAAAATCAGATTTCTGTAGTTTTGATATAAGACAAGGATTATTGATTTTTTCAGATGCTCATCTTATTACAAAGCTTAAAACGCATCTCAGGACAAAGCGTTGCTTTTCTTAACTCGCCACTTGCGGCATAGCCGCTCGTCTTGCACTCGGACAAAGCGTTGCTTTATTTATCCTCGCTCAGGCTCTGGGCGAAACCACAACCAAACAGCAACAATGAACATGGTTGTATTGGTAAACACCTTTACCCAAAAAGGAGCATTGGTAAATAACATTAAAACGCCACTGATCAACATCATAATACTGGCAAGCCACTTTGCTCTGCGTGGTACGGTTCCATTCTCTCGCCAATTCCGTAGCGTTGGCCCATATTTCGGATGATTAAGTAACCACGTATCCATTTGTGGCCAGCCTTTTGATGCCGCCCATGCAGCAATTATTAGAAAAACAGTTGTTGGCATACCTGGTAAAATTGCCCCAATGATTCCTAAAGTCACAAACAGGATAACTAAACTACGCCAGAATAGTATCTTCATTAAGCAATTCACCAACATGTCAAAACAACCGTGCTAGTATAAAGTGTTTTTATTGTTGTTTCTTAAACTTAACCTATTATTTCCATGATCGAGTTACTTCATGCCTAGTGTTGATGATCAGCCTTGTTTGTTTGAACCATGGTTAAATTTTAAGAATCCAATTGTACGGCAACTGGCTTTCGCTATCGCAAGTCCAAATATTTTATCTGTCATCCCCGATGAGTTAATCATAAAAAATTATTTTTGCTTGCATGATAATGCGACTTGGCAAATGTTGTATCAAAACTACGAAAAACGTTTATTCCAATTAGATCAACAACCTCAACCTTTATATGACTTTTTAGCTCGGCTTAAAAGTACTCGTCTAGGTTTACGCTTTGAGAACTTGCTCTGGTTTTGGCTATTAGATGATGCATATCACCCATATAAATTAATTGGACACAGCATCCAGAAAATTTCTGGTGCTCGCACCCTAGGCGAAATCGACTTTCTTATACTCAATCAACAAACACAAGAAATTGAACATTGGGAAGTCGCTTTAAAATATTATCTTGGTGAAGGACATTTAAATTTGGCACACTGGTTTGGGCTAAATCGAGAAGACACGCTACATCGAAAGCTAGCACATTTTACTGATCGCCAATTTCAATTTTCAGAAGCCAATAATTATAACATTCAACGTAAGTTTGCCGTCATGAAAGGACAGCTTTATCTCCCCTTTCAAAAACACAATCTATGCTTACCAATATGGATCAATTCATCTCGAAGATTAGGGCAATGGGGAACAATTATTCCTAAGCAACCATATTACCGCCTTCAACGCCATGAATGGCTTTGTCCTGATCAAATTGCCACCTCATCTCATCCAACATGGTGGACAGATGGCTTATATCACTCGACTGAATCAGAACCATCATTTTATATGTTCCGCCAACCAGCCCTATTATTTAATCGCAATTAACTTACCTAAATAACATTTCATAACACATCTATAATCAAACCATTATGTTCATTTTCTCCTATTTTTTTTAGCCTCTTAAATACATCAAAATTAAATTGAAACGGAGAAGATGATGAAAAAAGTTTTAGTTGCTTCACTCATGACTGCTTTTGTTTTAACTGGTTGTAATACATTTAAAGGTTTTGGACAAGATGTATCCAAAGCTGGCGATAAAGTTACTCAAACAGCTGAAAAAACACAAAATAAAATGTAATTTTACCGAAAATTTATTATCAAACCTTATCTATCCCTAGATAAGGTTTATTTTTACATACCTTTCTTGGCAATATTCCCCTATTATATCGGCTCAGATTTCACCAGATTTAGCCCATCTCGCATGAACCACTCCGATACGCTTGAACTTAGTTTACAACTCCTCCGCCAACCATCTGTAACTCCCGTTGACCATGACTGTCAAAACATCATGGCAGAACGTTTGGCAAAAATTGGTTTTAATATCGAAAAGCTCCGATTTGAAGATGTCGATAACTTATGGGCTCGTCGAGGTACAGAAAATCCGGTTTTCTGTTTTGCAGGTCATACTGATGTAGTTCCAACAGGTCACTTAGATGCGTGGAACTCTGATCCTTTTCAACCGACGATCCGTGATGGAAAACTATATGGTCGTGGCTCAGCCGACATGAAAACAGCTTTAGCTGCAATGGTTGTCGCTTCAGAACGATTTGTTGCTAAACATCCTGATCATAAAGGTTCGATTGCTTTTCTAATTACCTCTGATGAAGAAGGCCCATCGATTAATGGTACGGTTAAAGTGGTTGAAACCCTTGAAGCTCGCAATGAAAAAATGACATGGTGCTTAGTTGGGGAGCCTTCGAGTACACATCGCTTAGGTGATATTGTAAAAAATGGTCGTCGTGGTTCACTGAATGCTGTTTTGACTGTTCATGGTAAACAAGGTCATGTTGCTTACCCTCATTTGGCAGAAAACCCTATTCATCTTGCCTCTAAAGCTCTAAATGAATTGTGTGAGACTGTATGGGACAATGGTAATGAATATTTTCCAGCGACTTCATTCCAAATCTCGAATATTCAAGCAGGTACAGGTGCGACCAATGTTATTCCTGGTCACCTCAAAGTCACATTTAATTTCCGCTATTCAACTGAAGTTACTGCAGAAATCCTTCAACAACGTGTTCTAGAAATATTGGATAAACATAAATTAAATTACGATATTAGCTGGACGTTTTCAGGTTTGCCATTCCTAACCCCAGTTGGTGAGTTAGTAAATGCAGCAAAAACTGCAATTAAAAGTGTGACTGGTGTGGAAACTGTACTTTCAACCAGTGGTGGTACTTCTGATGGCCGCTTTATCGCCCCAACAGGCGCACAAGTTTTAGAGCTTGGTGTTTTAAATGCAACAATTCATCAAATTAATGAACATGTTAATGTCGATGACCTAGAACCATTAGCTGAGATTTACGAACAAATTTTAGTGCAACTACTTGCCTAAAATTATGATTTGAAAATAAAAGGAACTCAAAATAGAGTTCCTTTTATTTTATAATCCCAATTGGGTTTCTATATTTTGTAAGTTCGGAACAAAGTATCTTTTTTCACCCATTTTCACGTATTTAAAAACTTTTTGATCCTCAACATCTCCATCTTCATCCACAATCTCAGAAATACGTAAACGAATCGATTCAGGCATTTCATCACAAATAAGTGCAAAACGTTGTGAAACATCCTCTCCTTCCACAACCAATGCAACACCTTGTTCTTGTATTGGATCATGTACAGCAAATATAGGTAATTTTAAATCATGCCACTCAATATGCTCCACATTGGTAGGCGTATCCATTGCAGATAAAACAATATTTTGTGGTAGAAGCATCGGAACTTTTTGATGACACCGAATAATATAAGCATCGATAAATCCCGTAGACACCGTAATAAGATGTTGTAACTCTTGTTGATCAATTTGTCCTAATGCTGTATTAACGCTTTTCTCTATCATTTTTTGTTCACCTTAATCAGCGCACTGCAAGTAAGCTTTCAATATTTTCTAAGAGCATTTCCTCTTGGAATGGTTTACCCATATATTGGCTTACACCTAAAGATAATGCGCGCTCACGATGCTTCTCACCAGTACGAGACGTAATCATAATGATTGGTAAATCGCGATGGATTTCATGATGTCGTACAAGATTCGTCACCTCAAAGCCATCCATTCGTGGCATTTCGATATCTAGTAACATCAAATCAGGCTTCACAGTTTCAAGCTGCTCCATCGCATCAACACCATCTTTTGCTGTGACCACATCATAACCATGTCGCTCTAACAAACGTGATGTCACTTTACGTACAGTCACCGAGTCGTCAACAATCATGATCAAACGGCGCTCATCGTAACGCTGTTTGGTATAGGTTTCATCTACTTGCTTACTGCGTACAGTTGACTGAGCCTGTCTAGCCAAGTTTTGGCCATCTAAAATTAAGCAAACTTGCCCATCACCAAGAATTGTTGCTCCAGCAATCACGCCAATACTTGAGAATTGTTGGCCAACAGGTTTAACAACAATTTGACCACGAGAACCAATCAGTTGATCAACCAATAATGCCGTCATCTGACCTTGGGCACCTTTGATCAACAACACAGGCAGTGAGTGAACAATACCACTTAAACGAGGTATAGGCTGTCCAGCAACAAACTCCGATAAATAGCGTAAACGATATTCTTCTTGATCAATTTTGAAGTAATCATCTTGGCTTTCAAAATATTGCTCTAACGCCATTGGTGAGATACGAACAATACGGTCAATCTGTGCCAATGGGAACGCAAACTGTTGATCGCCCGCTTTTACCATCAAGGCATCACTTACCGCTACTGTTGTTGGTACACGAATGGTAAATGTGGTTCCCTTCCCAAAAGTCGAACTCACACTCACATGCCCGCCTAGAGCCTTAATATCACTTTGTACTACATCTAGACCTACACCACGTCCAGAAATCTGCGTTACTTGTGCCGCTGTACTAAAACCTGGGTGGAAGATAAACTGTAGAATCTCATCTTGATCAAGTTTCTGATCCTTGGTCATCAAGCCAGTTTGAATTGCTTTTTCTTTAATACGATTGACATCAATTCCTTTACCATCATCGCTGAAAGTAACAACGACATCTGTACCTTGACGGCCAATATTTAAAACAATATGTCCCGTTTCTGATTTTTTCGCTTGTAAGCGTTGTTCACGGTCTTCAATACCATGGTCAATCGCATTACGTAGCATATGCTCAAATGGTGCAACTAAACGCTCTAAAATACTACGATCTAACTCACCTTCAGTATTATTCACCACTAACTCAGTTGGGCGATTAAGTGTCGAAGCTGTTTGACGGACAATACGTTGTAAACGAGGCAACAAACGTGAGAATGGTACTAATCGTGTACGCATTAGACTTTCTTGGATTTCTGCCTGAATACGAGATTGTTGTAGTAACAAGCCTTCTGTATCACGAATCTTCTCTGATAGCGTCGTCTTAAAATCAACTAAATCTGATGCAGATTCTGCGAGAGATTTTGATAACTGATTTAAAGAAGAATATTGATCCATTTCCAATGGGTCAAAGTCTGCATAGCGTGCATCTTCACCACCATGGCGGGCGATAATCTGACTTTCTAGCTCACCTTCCATTCGTCGTAACTGATCTGCTAAACGCTTGATCGCCAATTCCATTTCCGTCAACGTACCGCCTAACTGACCTAAGTCCATTTCAATACGTGAACGGTTAATCGCATTCTCACCTGATAAATCAATCATCTTCTCAATGACTTCAGCTGAAACACGAATCATTTCATTGTTTTGTTCAATACGTTCAGTGCTTTCCCACTCACCAAACATTGATGGTGGTTCTGTGCCATCCCCTTGCACAAACTCCATTGTATATTCTGGAGTAAATATATCGCGTGCCGAAAGTTTTTGCGGCAGCTGCGCGGCTACATCGATAAACTCCATATTTTCAAGACTTTGTTTTAAGCCATCAAAATTAGCATATTGACGTTTAAAGATCGCACTATGGAGCCATGCTAACGCGGTATTCAATAAATTATCATAAACATTTGAGCTGAAATGATGTAAACCGAATTGCTCAAATGCATTTTCTAGATGGTATGCAATAACCGCGATTGCATCCAGTTCAGCCATACGTGCACCGCCTTTCAGACTATGTGCATTACGCTGAAGTTGTAATAATAAACTTCGATTACCGCGTTGTTCAAACCACTGTTTTAATAGATGTTGAGCTTGTTGTAGCAATTCTTCCGCTTCTTCGAGGAATGTTTGTTCTACTAACGAACGAACATCATCTTCTTCTACCACATTCTCAACAGCTTCCTGCTTTTGACTTGATGCAACTTCATCTTTCTCTGAATCTGAATCAGCGACTTGAATCTGTGACTCTGTCTCTGCAAAATCAATTTCTGTTTCAGCTGATAGAATCTGTTGTTCATCACTTTCGAGGGATGAGTCAACAATTTCTGAATCTGCAATGGCAAGTTCAGTTGAAATATCCTCTATCTCAGTTGCAGGCTTATAAAGCTCTACATCTACAGCCTGATCTGCATGTTGTAGCAATTGAATCACATGCGTTGAAGGATAGTCGATGTGTTGATCACGTATCACTTGAATACGATCTGCAATATCATCTTGAACAAGGCGAATAATTGCAACCAACTGAGGTGTAGCTTGGATTTGTTGATTAATCAGTTTCTCATAAATCGTTTCTAACTCATGCGCGATCAAACCGATGTGACGCGCTTGAATCATATTTGAACCGCCTTTTAAGGTGTGCAAATACCGCATCAAGTTTTTTAACGCATTTACGTTGTAACGATCCGTCGTCCATGTATTTAAATCAGCATCAATACCCACCATTAGCTCATCAGCTTCCTCAAGGAAAATATCCAAGAGATCAGGATCAAAGTCTCGATTCGATTGCTCTGATTGTAATTGTTGTTTATCCAAAGCCAATTGAGCAGCAAAACTGGTAACATCTATTGCTGGCTCGTGAACCTCTGAATGAGTTGGTATTTCTATTTCACTAGCACTATCAAAATCTACAACTTTATCAGCATCTTCTGACACAATAGATTTATCAGGCTGAACAGCCGTCATTGCCGTTGACTGCATCAAGTTAGCCAGCACTGCTAACACATGCGTAGATGGATAATCCACCTGCTGATCACGAATCGTTTGGATACGATCTGCGATATCATCCTGTACTGAGCGAATCACAGAAATAAGTAATGGCGTCGCTTGTATTTGCTGGTTGATCAGTTTTTCATAAATTGTTTCTAATTCATGCGCAATCAAACCAATATGACGCGCCTGAATCATATTTGAGCCACCTTTTAAGGTATGCAAATACCGCATTAAATTTTTAAGTGCACTCACATTTTGTAGATCAGCAACCCAAGTATTGAGATCCGCATCAATACCAACTAAAAGTTCATCAGCCTCTTCAAGGAAAATGTCCAATAAATCAGGATCGAAATCTCGATTTGATTCACTCGTAGACAGTTGTTGTTTGTCTAATGCAAACCGAGCGGCTAAATCACTTGTATCAACGACTGAATCCAATACAATTTCGGGTTCATTCAATGAAGTCTCTTGATCACGATTTGTCTCAATCGTTTCAGCTTCAAATAACTCGATATTCTGTTGAGTAAATGTACTTAGTTCATTAAGCATCCGCTCATGTTCTTTCGTCAACGTAACCCGTTGCCCTGCTGCCAATGTATCAAATAACTGAATAAACTGTTGATGAACTTGATCATATAGCTCAAATCCATACTCAAGATTAAGTAAGCTTGGCTTATAAATTAAGTCCTGATAACTTGATCTCAATAAGCTTGTATATTGATACATACCAATCGTTGCATGATGATGTGTATGCTGTAACAAAATTTCAGCTTGCTGACTGAGCTGCTGAATATATTGTGGAAACTCAGTCCTTGCACGCTGCTCAAAATCAGATTCGACATCTAACAAATCTTGAATATTGAGCTCTAATAATTGTGAAACCAATCCTTGTGGTCTTAGATTTTCACTGTGTTGCTCTTCCAACCGGAAATCATAACTGTCCCAAGCAGTATTGAAAGTCGCATGAATTTCATCAGTTTTCTGCTCTGTATCTTGCTGCCTCAAACTATATAAATAGTCACGAACAAATTGCGCATAATGGGTCAATAATGCAGTTTCATTTGAATTCGAATCCAACTCATCATGCAGTAATGTTTTGAATAAATTTTCAACTTTTGAACTAGCATCAAAAATCTGATCAATATGCGCCATTGCCGAACTTCCACGAAGTGTATGTAAGGCTCTGATTAAATGATTGTAATGCTCATTGGTCGGATGATCATTTTGTAAAAATTGATCAATTGTCGCCAAGTGCTCCTCAGCCTCTTCCAAGAAGATAGCCAAAGTTTCTTTAGCAAGTAGTTCATCTTCTGCTAGCACTTCAATTTCATTTTCTACAGATTGAGCGCCAGATTCATCTCGCTCAGCTTGAATCTCATGCTCAGCAGAAGTCGTTTCTTCAACTAATTCTAATCCCGTACTTATGTCCTCACTTATTAAATGATCAGCAAGCATCAATAAGTCAGAAAGAGCTGGTTCTACACTCTGTTGTTGTAATTGTTGTCCCAATAATACTAATGGTCGTAAGTCAATTTGATGCTTTTGAGCTGCTTTGAAATCAAGAATGAGCTTAAAGCGATAAATATTAAAAATCGCAAGCACATAACGTTGTATTTCTGCTGTGAGTGGAATAGTTCCAGCTATAACTCGATTTAGTGTATCTTCAACCGTCCACCCCAACTCACCAGAAGATTTTGCACCAACCATCCGGCCAGAACCTTTTAGCGTATGGAAATGACGGCGAATATCAGTCAACACATTCTGTTGATTCGGCTGTTCAATCCATTGAACCAATAATGGGTCTAACTCAACAAAGATTTCATCTAATTCTTCAATAAAGATCTCAAGAATTTCAGCATCTTGTTCGAGATAACTATCTTCAGGAAGCGTCATCGTTTCAACTAACGTTTTTAATATTTCTTTCATAGCGGCTTCTTTCGTTTTTATCCACCAATTGTGGGTAAAAAATACGAGTATCAATCACACAAGATGTCGTTCCATTTCGCCATCATCTTGTAAAGATATTCTACATCTCTAAAAATGGAAAGACAGACACCCCCATCTGTCTTTCCAATACTGCTGCTTATTCTGGTAACTTAAAGTCGGTTACCGATTCACGTAATGATTCAGCCATATTTGCTAACTCTGAAACCGAGCGTGCTGTATCAAACGTTGCTGTTGTCGTTTGTGAGGTAATTTCCTGTACAACATTCATCGTCGTTGCAATATGACTTGCAGATGCAGACTGAAGTTTTGCCGCATCCGAAATGCTAGCAATCAATTTTGCCAAATCACCTGATACGGTTTGAATTTCATCCAGAGCAATACCAGCATCTTTTGCCAAGTTTGCACCACGTACAACCTCAGATGTCGTTTGTTCCATCGAAATAACGGCTTCATTGGTATCTGTTTGAATAGTTTTAACCAAGCTTTCAATCTGTTTAGTTGCGGATGCAGAACGTTCAGCAAGACGTTGAACCTCATCCGCTACGACAGCGAAACCACGTCCAGCTTCACCTGCCATCGATGCTTGAATAGCAGCATTCAACGCCAAGATGTTGGTTTGATCCGCAATATCGTTAATCAACGAGACAATGTTACCAATCTCTTGAGATGATTCACCCAAACGTTTAATACGCTTAGATGTTTCTTGAATTTGCTCACGGATATGGTCCATTCCTTCTATCGAGCGGTTTACAACTTGCGCACCATTAGTTGCAATTTGTACCGAACGTTTTGCTACTTCTGCTGATTCAGATGCATTGGCAGATACTTGGTCAATTGACAATGCCATTTCATTCATTGCTGCAGACGCACCCGCAATCTCTTGAGCCTGATGTTCCGAAGCTTCTGCTAATTGGTTGGTAATACTTTGTGTATCTTGAGTATAACGCGCAACTTCTTGTGATGTATCTGTGATACGAGAAACAAGATCACGCAATTGATCAATCGCAAAGTTGATCGAGTCAGCAATTGCACCAGTGAAGTCTTCTGATACAGTCGCATATGAACGTAAATCACCATCAGCTAAGTCAGCAATCTCATCAAGTAAACGTAAAATCGCGTTTTGGTTACGGTCATATTCGTCTTGTAAACGTGTCACACGCTCTTTATCTGTATTACTACGCAATGCAAGTAACTGAAGTGCCGAGAAAACTAAGACACCTAAGGCTAGAATTAATGCAATACCAGCTAATACATTCCCCCAACCGCCTTCTGCTTTATCTGATAAAGCATTTAATGAGCTTAACAAAGCATCTGATTGAGTAAAAATTTCAGAGGATGCTTGACGAACATGGACAATTTGATTGGCATTTTTGAGAACCGTTTCAGCCGCCAACTTCAATACAGCATCATAATCCGATTTAATACTGTCAACAGACTCACGTAATTCTGGTGATCGAATACGATCAACCCCCAACTCCGAGCTTCCGTTTAATTGGGCATTTAAATAAATACCAAAGGTATCAATATCAGCACCAAAGTCATTTGCAGAAGCATTGGAATTATCTGTCCCGACCAAAACCGAGTTGATAGAGCGCAAGATACGCTCAGCAATAAACACTTGGTTTTTTGTAATAATTACCTGACTACTTGGCATATTCTCACGAACCATTTGATCAACCATCAAATTATATTCAGCCTGAATCTCAGGAATCGTTTCACTGATAGCGATATTGGTATCATAAAGCTGATTAATAATTGCTTGTTGAGAAGCAATCAAATCAATGTTTTTGGAGACATTGCTCCACAATTCATCCACCTTTTTATATTCGTCAGAACCCTTGCCATATACATTTTCAACAACTTCTAAATTCTCTGCAAATCGTTTTTCAGATGCAACCAAGTTGCTCATCGTTTCAGCAGTACCTGAGGCTGTTGCTTCAGTTGCTTGACGCGAAATCATTTGTGAAAGTAAACGCAATTCACCCAAACTACGTGTTAATTGGTTTGAACGTGGTAAGCTCACGAATAAATAAATTAAGAGGATAACTGCAAGAACCAAAGCAATTAAGGCACGATAGATAATCGGTTTTGATTTTTCAGTCTCACCAAATAAACGAGAGAACTGATCAAGTTGCGTTCGCATTTTTTCTAAAAAAACGCTGCCTTTCTTTGATCCAACACCGTCACTACCATTCTTCTTTTTAAGTTTAAAGCCCATTCCAGCTTCTCCCCTGAATACGCGTTCATCTTTCCGCAGCGTATTAAATTAGTTTATAAACTTTATTGATGCATTCATGTACTGAGGATCTTTTAATAATCGACTCAGTAAGAACACATGCCATTGTTGATTATGTTGGTGGAAATATCCCTGACAATAGTCTCTTAATTTACTGTCTAGCTCACTGGTTTGAGAAAAGAAACTCTTTTTGTTGAAGTGTTGAATTCCCAAAACCTGATCAACGACCAACCCCACATAATGGTCTTGATGGCTAATACAAATTACTTTTTGTGTTGGAGAAAACTGGCTTCGTTGACCTGAAATAAAATGAGATAAATCAGTCACTGAAAGCAATCGTCCGCGGATATTTGCCAAACCACGTACCCATGCCTGAGTATTTGGTACAGGTGTATATTTTGGGGGATAAATTACCTCTGAAATTTCCCCCAAGGGCGCAACAAAATATTGCCCTAACATCTCAAATGCGATACCAGACCAACGGCTGACTTCATTTTGAGTTGCAGTATATTGCTTGTTACCTCGCTTGGATAAACGAAGCAACTCGATAAATCCATTTGCTGCCATACTTTATCCCGTTATTGCGTCATCAAAGACCCATATTGAGCGAATTGAATTAACTTAATAATTGTTTAATTACATCAATTAGCTGCTGCTCATCAACAGGTTTAGTTAAATAGTCACTAGCCCCTTGACGCTTACCCCATACACGATCCGTCGCTTGGTCTTTGGTACTTACAATGACAACTGGAATATGTTGTGTATCTTTCGCTTTACTAATCTGACGTGTTGCCTGGAAACCATTCATTCCTGGCATAACGACATCCATCAGCACTAGATCTGGTAGCTCAGCCTGTGCCATGGTCACCCCATCAGCACCATTGGTTGCTTCCAAAACTTCATAACCATGTTTAGTTAAAATTTCTCTAAAGCGAAATGTTTCAGTAGGTGAATCATCTACAATAAGAATACGAGCCATTTTTTCCTCAATTTAAATTTTATGCGTTAACATGATTACGGATTGCGCTCAATAGCTCATCCTTACTAAATGGCTTAGTTAAATATTCATCAGACCCTACAACACGCCCTTTTGCTTGATCAAATAAACCATCTTTACTAGAAAGCATAATGACTGGAATATTTTGATAATTTAATGAGTTTTTGATCAATGCACAGGTTTGATAACCATCTAAACGCGGCATCATAATGTCCACAAAAACTATATCAGGATTTGCTTCAGCAATTTTTGATAATGCTTCAAAACCGTCAACTGCAGTAATTACTTCACAACCTTCGCGTTGTAATAAAGTCTCTGCTGTACGACGAATCGTTTTCGAATCGTCAATTACCATCACCTTTAAATTTTGAAATTTATCTTCCATTTAATTGTTCCGCCCCATTCACTCAATACAAATTATGGTTGGTTTAATTTGTTTTATACAGTTTCATATTTTTAACATATCTTTACTTGCATTATCAATGAAGTTTTTTGAACCAACCTATCAGTTTCTTAGTACAATCTTAAGTAGTTCACACTTTTAATTAAATTCCTATTTTTTTTGCATTCGAACTATTTTTAAGTGTATAAATAACCACTAATATACAACTGATTATTATTTAAAAATAAGCGACTTAGTTAGCTTTTTACAGGAGATGTAATGACTGGTTCGTTAAAGTGCGCTTTCTGCGTTAGCCACCTTAAAACGATGACTTGCACTTACATTTGCTTATGCTTTCTATTGTTGCTTATTTGTACGCCCACCTTTGCCTCTACAGATCAAACAAAAGCAGTTTGGTATCGTTATTATGATCGTAATGGCGTTGCCAACGTTAGTACATCTGTATCACCTGATCATATTCGTCATGGCTACGAAGCACTTGATCGGAACATGCAAGTGATTAAGCGTAACCAGCCATACAATGCAACTTTAGATGCCAAACAGTCAGCACAACGAGAAGCTCTTGCACGCCAAAGAGAACAAGATTTACGGTTAAAAAGAGCTTATGGCAGCGCACAAATTGCGACTGCAAAAAGAAATCAAACATTAGAAAACTTAAAAAAACAACTCAATTATCAACAAGAACAATTACAGCAGCTACAAAGTGACAAAATTCGATTTAAACGCCAAGAAATGGAATATCATCGTAAAGGTCAAACTGTCCCCCCCCAGCTTAAAAGCAATCTCACCCACAATACTCAAAACATTGAAAATGTAAAAAAGACAATTGAAAGTCTGCGCAACAGCTATCAAAAAACAGAATTTGAGTATACTGACATCATCAATAGATTAAAAAAACTTGAATAATATCAATAATAATTTCCAAAATATTATTGATATGCTCTCAATTGACAGCTTAATGATTTTAAAAATCCTTCTATTATTATACGACTTTTACTGCGCTAAACCCCTTGATTCATGTCATAATGCCGGTCAGTTCGAATGTAGGTGAACCATATGACCTACGCTAATCATTTTTAATTACACTTAACTTTAGGACAGTTTCCATGCGCGCAAGCCGCTTTTTATTTGCAACGTTAAGAGAAACCCCAAATGATGCTGAGGTTATTTCTCACCAGCTCATGTTACGTGCGGGGATGATTCGTAAACTCGCTTCTGGCTTATACTCTTGGTTGCCCATGGGAACACGTGTTTTAAAGAAAGTCGATGCGATTGTCCGTGAAGAAATGAATCGTTCAGGCGCATTAGAAGTCTTTATGCCTGTGACTCAACCTGCGGCATTATGGGAAGAATCTGGTCGTTTTGAACAATATGGCCCTGAGTTGCTTCGTTTCAAAGATCGTCACAATAACGATTTTGTGCTTGGTCCAACACATGAAGAAGTTATCACAGATTTAGCGCGTAATGAGTTAAAGAGTTATAAACAACTCCCTCTAAACTTCTATCAAATCCAAACTAAATTTCGTGATGAGATTCGTCCACGTTTCGGCGTAATGCGTTCTCGTGAATTCATTATGAAAGACGCTTACTCTTTCCATGCAACTCAAGAATCATTACAAGAAACATATGATGTAATGTATGACACTTATAGTCGTATCTTTAGCCGCCTCGGATTAGACTTCCGTCCTGTACAAGCAGACACGGGTTCCATCGGCGGCTCAGCATCCCATGAATTTCACGTACTTGCTGCAAGCGGTGAAGATGATATCGCCTTTTCAACTGAATCAGATTACGCAGCCAACGTTGAAATGGCAGAAGCTATTTTGGTAGGTGAACGCGCCGCTGCAACCCAAAATTTTGCTTTAGTCGATACACCAAATCAAAAAACCATTGCAGATGTCTGCCAATTCCTCAATGCTGATGCAAAACAATCTGTAAAAGCGTTACTCGTACAAGGTAACGTTGATGAAGCTGGTAATACACCAATCATTGCACTGTTTCTACGTGGTGATCATGAATTGAATGAAATCAAAGCAGAGAAACACCCTTTGATTGCAGCACCTTTAACTTTTGCAACTGAAGAACAATTACAACAATATGGTTTAACGGCAGGTTTCTGTGGCCCGCAAGGTTTAGTTGAAAAGGGCTTAACTGTGATCGTAGATCGTGCTGCATCTGTATTATCTGATTTCATTGCTGGTGCAAATGAAGTTGATAAACACGCGACTGGTGTCAACTGGGATCGTGATGCAAAATTCACAGAAGTTTATGACCTTCGTAATGTAGTTGAAGGTGATCCATCTCCTGATGGTAAAGGCACTTTACAAATTAAGCGCGGTATCGAAGTGGGGCATATTTTCCAACTTGGTACAAAATACTCAGAGGCTTTGGGTTGTAAAGTACTTGGTGAAGATGGCAAACCATTTACCGTGACTATGGGGTGTTATGGTATTGGAGTAACTCGTGTTGTTGCAGCAGCAATCGAACAAAACTTCGATGAGAAAGGGATTATTTGGCCTCAAGCAATCGCACCATTCGATGTTGCAATTGTTCCAATGAATGCGCACAAATCACCACGTACCGTAGAAGCTGCTGAAGCACTTTATGCTGAACTAAAAGCACAAGGTTATGATGTGTTACTTGATGACCGTAATGAGCGTCCAGGCGTTAAATTCTCTGATCTTGAACTGATGGGCATCCCACATCGTATTGTGATCGGTGAAAAAGGATTAGATGCAGGCACTTTTGAATACAAAGGTCGTCGTGATGCAGAGGCAAGCAATCTCAATAAAGAAGAGTTATTCGCAAAACTTGTTCGCTAATCTGACTTTAATTCAAGATGTAAAAAGCCGTTTCATTGAAACGGCTTTTTATTTAAACGTTAAACAGTGGAATCCTTAATAGTTTCCGATGAACCATTATTTTTAACCGATTCAATTCCTTTATCACGCGACTGTTCACTTGCATACAATTGACTCGTACCAATAATCTGATGATTAGCTGCTTTAAGGTTAAAATAAGGCTTATCGTTTTTAGAGGTTAAACGTTCATAACGCGCCTCATCTGAGCTATTCTTTTGCACAGATGCAATACCATTCATCGCTGAGGCCTTTGCCTTGTACAACTCACTCGTTAAAATCACTTCACCATTACCGGCTTTCAAAACAAAACGGTATTGACCATCACTTGCTTGGCTCACTTCAAACCACCCTGCCATAAACACCTCTTTTTCTAATATTTAGGTTCATCTTATTGTTCAATACAATATAGAACAGCGTAGAACCACATTCGCTTATTTTTTGTTCTTTTTTAGTAATTCACTTCACAATAAAAAAGGAGCATTTAAATGCTCCCTTACCACATCAGAAAATAAATCAAACTTTTTTCACAAACTCAGATTTAAGTTTCATTGCTCCTACACCATCAATTTTACAATCAATATTATGACCATCACTTGCATCCGGCACTAAACGAATACTTTTGACTTTTGTTCCAACTTTAACAACTGAAGATGAACCTTTGATTTTCAAATCTTTTACGACCGTTACACTATCGCCATCTGCTAAAACGTTGCCATTTGCATCTTTAATAATTTCTTCTACTTCCACAGCCTGATTCTCACCTTCTTTCCATTCATGTGAGCATTCAGGGCAAATTAATAAATCGCCATCTTGATAAGTATATTCTGATTGGCATTGTGGACAATTTGGAAAAGACATAAAAAAATCTCAAAAAGGCTATTATGAGCCATAGTTGCTATTTTTCAAAACTTTAAACTTCAATCATTTTTTCATATACATCATTATGAAAACCTCTCCGCAAATTGATCCTAGATTGTTTAACTCGAAAATGCTGTCGAATTGTTTATTTTCTTCTGCTATTACACTTAATAATCTCATCAACAGATCAATGATTCGTACTTCTTACTCATCTGGAATATTCGCTTCGACCAATAAACTTAATAGATATAATGATTCTTGCCAACCTAAATAACATGCTTCAACAGGGATCGCATCAGGTATACCTTCTTGAGTGATATAAACCTCAGTTCCTACCATGACTTGTTTCATTTCGATCGTGACTTGAATATCTCCAGCTAGATTTGGATCATCAAATTTATCAGTGTAACGAAGTAATTCATTTGGAATAAGCTCAAGATAAGTGCCACTGAATGAGTGTACTTGGCCCGTTGAAAAGTTTGTAAATGAGATCTTATATGTTCCGCCTTTTTGCGGATCTAAATGGTGAACTTTGGCCGTAAATCCATGGGGTGCCATCCATTTAACTAAAGCATCTGGATCTAGAAAAGCTTTAAAGACTCGTTCTGAAGGTGCACTAAACACTCGATGTAATTTCACTGTACCTGTCATTTTTATTCTCCAATCTCACTGTTATTCTCTTCTGTAGGCTACTCATCACAATTGTTTCACAAAGATGATGCAACCAATTATTCATTTCAGCATGAATCACAACATTCAAAAGCTGCTTTTTTGTGAAAAATGGCGCAAAATAATATCCCTTATTTTTACGATCAGAATGCAGCTTTAGGATTGATCTATGAACCAACTTGCTTTTACTGCTTTTAGCTTAAATGGTGTAGATGCACAAAAATTCTTACAAGGTCAAGTTACTGTTCATGTTGAACGATTGACTGAGAATGAAAGCCGTTATACTGCAATTTGTGACTTAAAGGGACGTATCCACTTTGGTCTATGGCTCAAAAAAATAAACTCTGAAAGTTTTGAGCTGGTGACAACACAGGATCAAGCAGAAGAGTTTGCCAAACATATTCGTAAGTTCGGTGCATTCTCTAAAATGAAATTAGAAGAAATTGGTCAAGTTTTTCCAACTGTAAATGGTATTCAAACTGAGTTTTCTAAATCTGAAACCGATATCAATGCGTGGCAAATTCAAGCAATTCAATCTGGACAAGCATGGATTACTCAAACCACTGAACATCTATTCCAACCTCAAGAGCTGCGTCTACATCAACGTGAAGGTGTGCACTTTGATAAAGGTTGTTATCTCGGGCAAGAAATTGTGGCTCGCCTTTGGTTTAAGGCTAAACCGAAACATTGGTTACATTTAATTCAGGGTAAAGAGACAACACCTGCCCCTGCAACACAGCTCAACAAAGATGTTGAGGTAGTCAATAGTATTGCTTTTGAAGATGGTTATATCGCACTTGTGGTAGCAAAACCAACTGCTCTAGAGGAGCTTGATTTGACAGTGTTAGACTTGCCAGAAGCACTAAGTGGTGATGTGGCGAGACCAAGTTAATCTATTGTTAAAAACAGGACTGTAAGCTAAAATTCAAAACTCATGTGTTATCGCGGCTGCTGAACCCGATTAATTCATGAGTTTTTTAATAATGGATGATTTACCGCAACAACGCACGCGAGCTTGGAGACGAAAGAAAAAATTTCATTTCAGAGGTCGAGACTGTCGGCATACTTCTCTTTTGTGGAAACCCCAGAAAAAATGGAAGTACTTGTGTACCCGTCAAGATAAACTCGCTCGCTCAAAAAAATTAGGAATTGAATATCCTCGAGTTTCTAAAATGAAGAATCTAATTGAATCCCGTTTTAATTATTGGACACTATAACCCTGAACTTTTTATTCATCTGTAGTCGTAATCAATGGCGTAGTCCAACTGCTGAACGCATCTTTGCACAAGGGTATGGTCTCCATACCCGATCAGCTGGTACCAGCCGCCACGCTAAACATACAGTTTCGATCAAAGATATACTTTGGGCTGATCAAATCTTTGTAATGGAAATACGACATAAGCAACAAATTAAAGAGAAATTCTCTAAACAGCTCATGAATAAGAAAGTGTTTGTTTTAGATATCCTTGATAATTATCAATATATGGATTCTGATCTAATTGAATTACTACAACTCACGATGCAACGTTATATAGAATAACGTTAGCGTTTATTGCCTCATTCGCTTTCTCTCCATATATTCTTCATGGCAATTCCATAAAGAATAGCCATATACCATTGTTTTTATGAATTTTAATGGCACAATAATAGAAATTAAAAAACCTTTTTTCTGGCACGATACATACAAAATCATTATTTACATTCTCTGCGAAACTTTTATGATGTGGGGATTAAGTTATTTTCTGCTGATTACAAAGGATTTGAGCAGAAATGAAGGAAAGGAAAAAAAGATGAAAAAGTTGCTCATTGCCAGTCTAATGATCATTGCAAGCCACTCAACATTGGCAGCAGACAACAAAGCAACCAACAAACCAGATATTTTTGCAAAAGCAACTCAACTTTACGAAGCAAAAAATTACCCAGCAGCATTTGCAGAAATGCAACGTCTTGCAGAATCTGGAAATGCCCAAGCAATCTATAATCTTGGTTCAATGACCCAACATGGTCAAGGAACCAATAAAGATGAAAAGAAAGCACTGCAATATTATCAAGACGCTTCAAATAAAGGCTTCGGGAAAGCAAGCTTCGTGATTGCTCAAGCCTATCGTCAAGGTAGCTTAGGTTTAAACAAAGACACCCAAAAATTTAAAGAGTACCTCGATAAAGCATCTAAACAAGGATCTGAAGAAGCTATTGTTGAAATCGCAACATTATTATTTGCACAAGGCAAACCTGAAACTGATCAAATTGCGATTCGTCAACTCAGACCATTAATTCAGAAGAATTACTACCCTGCGATGCACATCAGAGCAATATACGATCTTGGGCAAGGGGTTAAAAATAAAAATCCCGTGACGCGTCGACAAGCGATTAGATCTATCCAATCACTTGCTGAAAAAGGATACGCCCCTTCTTTGATGGCTTTGGGTAATATGCTCGCAAATGGGGATATTATTCAGCAAAATCTCCCAGAGGCAAAAAAGATTTTTACTGAGCTTGCGAGACAAGGCATACCTCAGGCTAAAGAGTCTTTAGCGAAAGTCGAACAGATTGAAGCTCAAAAGAAACAAGCTAAAACATCTGCCGTAAAACCATAAATATCATGAAAATTCACCAAATACCTTATTCTTTCAAGACAAGGTATTTGGTGATTCATATCGTTAGAATTGCTTAGTTACAGAAAAACCCGCACTCCAGTTACGCCCATCTGCTGGTTCATAGAAACGCCCATTACCATCATTTACGATCACTGAACCGATATAGTTTTTATCCAACATATTATCAATACGTGCATAAGTATTTACACGCCAGTCACTCACATTCCATACATAGCCAGTATAAGCAGAAATGGTGGTGTAACTTGGCGCTACTTCAGTATTAATATCATTGACATATATTTTGTCACTATATTGAGCATCTACTCCACCATATAATCCAGCTTTAGGTTTCCATGCCAATGAAGCATAAGCTCGTTGTTTTGCGATCCCTGGAATCAGATTACCAGATTCGATTTTGGAAACTGAACCAATCGCAGGCACATCCGATTCAAAAGTCGCATCTAAATATGCATAACTAGCATTTGCAATCAAATCACGCCATAGTGCTTTATTCCATGTTAACTCTACACCTTCACGTAAAGTTTTATCAGCATTGCGGAAAGTATTGCGTCCATCTTTTGCACCAGCCGAAACAATGTCATCTTTAGTCTTAGTCTGAAATACAGCCAGCGTAAAATCACCCAACATATTTTGTGACTTTAAGCCAAATTCATACGTATCACTACTTGATGCTTCTAGATCAAAATTAAATCCACCTGATCCATCAGGACGATATGCCATTTCAGTAAATGTTGGCGTTTCAAAACCCTTAGCGTAACTCACATAGGTCAATAACTCTGGAAAGACTTGCCAGCTTAACGCAACCGACGGAAGTAACTTAGAATAATCTGTTTTGCCACTATCGTCCCCATTGACCCCAACAATGAAATGATCCTTGGATTTGTAGTGTACATTGCTATAACGTACCCCAGTATCTAATCTCCATGTCGGTAAGAACTGCCAAGAAGCTTGTAAATATGGGTCAATATTCCACAAGGTGTTATCTTCATCACGGCGCAATTTGCCTTTAACACCATAAGAGGGTTGACCGTTTACTAAATTAAAATTTTCATACCCTTTACGATCTTCGTCCATTGCATCAAGCGCTACACCGAAACTCACTATTGTATTTGGCAATAGCTCCTTGCCTGTCCAACGGAAGTCAGCACCATAATAGTTGCGCTCAAAGTCAATTACACCACCTGCATGTCTCGGATTTTCTTGAGTAGATTTTGGAATGGATTGATATTGCGTGACTTGGCGATTCCCCCAATACCCCATCATATAAAGCTCATTTTGCTCATTAATTGGTTTTGACCAAGTTACCCCAGTTTGAATCTGTTCTATATCCTTACGCACATCAAACTGCTTGAGAAAGGGAACTTGTTGTCGTGGATTTTCACGCCATTGTTCGCGAGTTAGACCTTGTGGGTCATTGGCATTGATTTTGACGTAATTGGTTATCCAGTTCACTTTGGAGCCATCTTCCAAATTCCAAGTTAGCTTGGCATTATTTTGAACTTTATCTGCATCACTGTGTTGTCGGTAGCCATTTGTATCAAAGTAAGATGAACTAATGATATAGCTTGGTTCATTTTGATTTTTGGCACCACCTTGCAAAATGATACCCGCACGATTTTTATCATGACTACCACCAGTATAATTTAATTCAATTGAATCCTTGCCTTGACCTTCTTTGGTTGTGGTTAACAACGTCCCTCCAGAAGAGTTTCCATAGAGTGAAGAAAATGGTCCAGTTAAGACTTCAAGATGACTTAAGCTACCTAAATCAATATTTGAGGTTTGACCTTGCCCATCAGGCATCGTCGCAGGAATACCATCAACATAAAGACGAATCCCTCGCACCCCAAAAGTAGAGCGCGCACCAAAACCACGCATAGATAACTGTAAATCTTGTGCGTAATTCTCACGATTATTCAATTGCAGACTCGGTACACCTTTTACCAATTCTGTTAAATTAACTTGAGCGGATTGCTGTTGATCAGATGTATCCACCCGAAAGACGGATGCTGGCGTATGTAAATAGTCTGTATTCATACGAGTTGCTTCAACAGTAATGGTTGGAAGCTGTACAATATACTTTGAATCAGATTCTGCAGCCCAAACTGCGGTGCAACCAAGCCCCATACACATCGCGATGCAACCGTATAAAAGGTTAATTTTCATTGAAGGCATGAAGATTCCTTATTTCTCAACAATACAAAAAAGACTTTTAAAAGTAAGCATTTAATTAATTTTATATTTATCTTACCGATTTAACTTTAACCCAAACAAGCAATACCGTTATCGATCTGGATTGGAAAATAAAATTAAATACCCTCATAATTGTAAGTTAAACATTTACCCTCATTGTATTGTTGTTGAAACAACTTGAGCTTTTTATGCCTGAACTTCCTGAAGTTGAAACTACGAAAACCAGTCTATTGCCGCTAGTCACACAACGTGTTCAATCGGTTAAGGTGTTGAATGCCAGTCTCCGTTGGCCAATTCCCAATGATATTGAAAAGCTAGTTGGACAGCACCTAATGTCACTTCAACGTCGCTCTAAATATATATTGGCTGAATTTGAACAAGATCAGATGTTATGGCACCTCGGTATGTCCGGGAGCTTTCGGTTATGTGAGCCGAATGATGAATTGCGAAAGCATGATCACCTCATCATTGACTTTGAAGATCAGCAACTTCGCTATCATGATCCTCGGCGTTTTGGATGCATTCTTTGGCTAGATCAGGCAAGCAAAAGTAAACTGATTGACACACTTGGACCGGAGCCACTCAGTGAGGATTTTAACGCTGCGTACCTTTTAGAAAAATTACAGAAAAAGAATGTCGGCATTAAAATTGCTTTAATGGATAATCATGTGGTGGTTGGTGTTGGTAATATTTATGCAACTGAAAGCTTATTCAATATAGGCATTCATCCTGCACAGCCGGCTTCAACGTTAACTCAAATGCAGATCGAGAAGCTTGTCATAGAGGTTAAACGAATCTTGAAGCAAGCAATTGATTTAGGTGGTTCCACTTTGCGTGATTATAGCAATGCAATGGGTGAAAATGGGTATTTCCAACAAACCCTATTGGCTTATGGTCGAGCTGGTGAGATGTGTGTTAACTGTGAGACCACATTAGAGAATCTAAAACTCGGTCAACGAGCAAGTGTATTTTGCCCACAATGCCAACCATTGAAACTGAAAAAAGCATAGTTTTAAAAAGGAGAACAACGCATGAAAACTGCTATTGTTCGACATATCTTAGTAAAAGATAAAGACATGGCTGAACAATTGAAAAAACGCATCCAATCTGGTGCTGATTTTTCAAAAATTGCAAAGCAATATTCGACCTGTAATTCAGCCAAACGCGGTGGTGAACTCGGCGAAGTCAAAAAAGGGCAACTCGTTCCTGTGATAGACAAACTGGTTTTTAGTGCTGCGGAACGTGTCTTACACGGTCCAATCAAAAGCCAATTCGGTTTCCACTTGTTAGAAATTAAGTTTCGGATGGATGGACTAAGATAATCCAAGATGAGCTTAAATCTTATTTTAAGCTCATTCAACTTATAAAGATCAACTCAATATGTCAGCAAATTAGTTTTGCTTTGGTTTCATCACATACGTCCACGCATCTATACGCTCACCTGAAGTCAGAATCACCTCTGTCTGTACACGTTGATATTGAAATCCTTCAAAATCATCTAGCATTTGCCAATTCTCATCTAATTTTTCAGAACTAAATAAGTACCCCTCAACCAAAGGGTCTTGTGAGTTAAGGATGATCGCTGGCAATCCTTTATCTGGCCCCCAATCTAAAACATGAACAGTTCCATGCACATGTGCTTGCTGCCAAGTCCCCTCAATCGCCCCCAGAATATGGGCATTTTCTCGATTTGGACACAGGGTTCCATAAACAAAAAGACGATTCATTTCTCCACGCCCCCTATCATATTTGCTGTATCTTAGAATGAAATTTAGAATTTTTCTATGTAGATGAAAGGCATAAAAAATATGAATGTACTAATATGACCGATTGATTAGCTATAAAAAAACGGCATACTCTGATGCCGTTTCGGTATTACGAATATTTATCCTTGTTTTTTCAACTCATCACGAATTTCACGCAATAATTGAACATCTTCTGGCGTTGGCGCCGGCTCTGCTGGTGCAGCTTCTTCTTGCTTACGTAAACGATTCATCACCTTCACTAATAAGAACACCACCCAAGCCAATAATAAGAAATTAATCAATACTGTAATAAAGTTACCATAGGCAAATACATTTAAGCCCGCTTCTTGTGCTGCGGCTAAATTACTTAAATTATTTGGATTATCACCCAGTACAACAAACCAGTTGGTGTAATCCACATCACCACCCAAGATCCATGAAATAATTGGCATAAGGAGATCTTTAACCATAGAGTCAATGATTTTGCCAAAAGCACCACCAATGATCACACCAATCGCGAGATCCATAACATTGCCTTTGACAGCAAACTCTTTAAATTCTTGAATAATACTCACAATAAATTCCTCAATTCTATGTAGCACAATGTTTAAATTTTTCTATGATAGAAAAATCGAAGGGTCTATTCATATTTCCCAAAACACCAAGATCAATGACTGCTATTTACTGTTACAGCTTTTCTACCTTCTCAGTCAGATGTGAACCTGCCCGTAGAATTGCCACACCTTTCCAAGCCGATGAACGAACATATAAGATTGTATACATACGGTCATAATCATAAATTTTCTTAATCTTCCGTACAGTAAAAATCGTATCTTTAGGAATAACAGTATGATTTGGTCTATTTCCCACCTGTACTTGAAGTGAGTACAAGCACTTTGAATCTGAACCACCAAATAATACGCCCAAAGTAGATTTTGCTTGTTCACAATTTGTCAAAAAAAATTCTTCTTTTATTTTCAACTGATCACCTTTTTCTATTGTAAGTGATGGTGTCGTTGGATGCGTATTTTGCCATGTTTTTACGGTTGAAGTACAAGCCATCAGAATCAATGGGCAAATCAATAAGAATAATTTCAAGCTTAGTTTTCTAATCATTTATTTATTTCCGCAGAATGCCAAGCATAGAGTGTAATAAAAAAACCGCCAATTTTACATTAGCGGTTTTCCATTTTTCAATTAGGAAAAATTATTTATCACGGTTACGTTTACGTTCATTTTCAGTCAAGTAACGCTTACGAATACGAATTGATTTTGGTGTTACTTCAACCAACTCATCATCTTCAATGAATTCAAGCGCCTGTTCAAGCGTGTATTCGATTGCAGGGGTTAAAGTCAACGCATCATCCGTACCTGATGCACGAACGTTCGTTAATTGCTTCGCTTTAGTTGGGTTTACCACCATATCATCAGAACGAGAGTTAATACCCACGATCATACCTTCATACACTTCCAACTGTGGTTTCGCAAATAAACGACCACGGTCTTGCAAGCTAAATAATGCATAGCCCAAGCACGTACCTTGAACCATAGAGATCAACACACCGTTTTGACGCTTCGCTACGCTACCTTGTTTTACAGGACCGTAGTGAGAAAAGCTTGAAGTCATGATTCCTGTACCTGAAGTCATCGTTAAGAATTCAGAACGGAAACCAATCAAGCCACGTGAAGGTACAGTTGCTTCAATACGGATACGGCCTTTACCGTCAACTTCCATATTGGTCATTTCACCTTTACGGTGACCCATTTGCTCCATGACAGCGCCTTGATGCTGTTCTTCAACGTCAAAAGTTACGTTTTCGTAAGGCTCTTGTTTTTCACCATCAATTTCTTTGATGATTACTTGTGGACGTGAAACGCCCATTTCGAAACCTTCACGGCGCATGTTTTCAATTAATACTGAAAGGTGAAGCTCACCACGACCAGATACTTTGAAACGGTCTGGACTATCAGTATCTTCAACACGTAAAGCTACGTTATGAATTAATTCACGATCAAGACGTTCACGGATATTACGTGAAGTTACGAACTTACCTTCTTTACCAGCAAACGGAGAGTTGTTTACTTGGAAAGTCATAGATACTGTAGGTTCGTCTACAGACAATGCAGGCAATGCTTCAACATTTTTCGGATCACAGATCGTGTCAGAAATGTTAAGTGCATCAATACCTGTAATACATACGATATCACCAGCAGATGCTGATTCAACATCAATACGCTCTAAACCATGATAACCCATGATTTTTAAGATACGACCGTTACGTGTATTGCCTTCTTTATCAATTACAGTAACAGGTGTATTTAATTTTACAGAACCACGTTGAATACGACCAACACCGATAACACCAACGAAGCTGTTATAGTCAAGTGATGAAATCTGCATTTGGAATGGACCATCAACATCAACTGCTGGTGGTTCAACGATGTCTACAATCGTTTCAAACAATGGAGTCATGTCATCAGCCAACTCTTCTGGCGATGGACCAGCGACACCACGAAGACCAGAAGCATAAACAACTGGGAAGTCTAACTGTTCGTCAGTTGCACCCAAGTTATCAAACAAATCAAATACTTGATCAATAACCCAGTCTGGACGTGCACTTGGCTTGTCTACTTTATTGATAATCACGATTGGTTTTAAACCACGCGCGAACGCTTTTTGCGTTACGAAACGAGTTTGCGGCATTGGGCCTTCTTGTGAATCTACAAGAAGCAATACACAGTCAACCATCGACATTACACGTTCCACTTCACCACCGAAGTCGGCGTGTCCCGGGGTGTCCACGATATTGATACGGTAAGTAGTATCCGTACGCTTATCTAACCAAGTAATGGCTGTGTTTTTTGCTAAAATCGTAATACCACGTTCACTTTCAAGCGCATTCGAGTCCATGACACGCTCAATCTCGCCTGCTCGATCACCGAGTGCACCAGATTGTTGAAGTAGTTTATCGACAAGTGTGGTTTTACCGTGGTCGACGTGCGCAATAATTGCGATATTGCGGAGATTCTTAATATCAGACATAGAATTCGAAACGCTTAAAATTTGAGGGCAAATTATACAGAAAAATACTACAGTTTAGTAGTGACAGTTTATTGACATGTGATTTTTTTTCTGACGAAACGTTACAGAATCGTTGGTAAAGTAAGCTAAGTCTATTAGAATATTCCACTAATGCTTACCTGTTTTTATATACTCCCATGTCTAACCCCCAACCCGAACAACAGCTTGATCTAGTCTATGGACTTAATGATCGTCCGAAACCTTTTGTTGCATTTTTAGCCGCACTTCAACATCTTTTAGCAATTCTGGTTCCAATTGTTACCCCTGGTTTATTAATTTGCTTGGCATTAGGCGTATCTCGCGAAGATACCAACATGATTCTTTCAATGTCATTAATTATCTCGGGAATTGCCACCTTTCTACAATGCAAAAAGGTTGGACCATTCGGTGCAGGACTTCTTATTGTTCAAGGTACAAGCTTTAATTTTATTGGCCCTATCATTGGTATTGGCAGCGCCATGGTCGCCGCTGGTACGCCTGTTGAACAAGTGATGGCCGCAATTTTCGGTGTTGTTATCGCAGGCTCATTTATCGAAATGGGCGTTTCACGGATCCTACCTTGGGTGAAAAAACTGATTACCCCCTTGGTTACAGGCATTGTTGTACTTTTAATTGGTCTTACTTTGATTAAAGAAGGACTGATTAGCATGGGTGGCGGGTATACTGCTATGCAAGACAATACCTTTGCCAATGCAGACAACCTAATCATGTCTTGTACCGTACTCGGTATCATTATTTTATTAAACCGTATTCGCATTATTTGGGTGAAAAGTTCAGCAATTTTAATTGCTTTAATTATTGGATATATCCTTGCTGGCTTCATGGGACATCTTAATTTTTCAGCACTAAATGAAACTCCACTGGTTCAAATTCCTACGCCAATGCATTTTGGCTTGAGCTTTTCTTGGAGTCTTTTTATCCCAATGGCATTTATTTATCTAGTGACATCACTAGAAGCGATTGGTGATGTCACTGCAACCAGCAAAATATCCAATCAGCCTGTTGACGGTCCTATATGGATGCAGCGTATCAAAGGTGGAGTATTAGTGAACGGAGCAAACTCCTTTTTAGCTGGTATTTTCAATACCTTTCCAAGTTCTGTTTTTGCACAAAATAATGGCGTCATTCAACTTACTGGCGTAGCAAGTCGTTATGTTGGTATATGGATTGCTGCACTTCTGATCCTTTTAGGCTTATTTCCAGCTGTTGCAGCAGTAATCCAAGCCGTACCCCAAGCTGTATTAGGTGGTGCTGTAATGGTTATGTTCGGCGCAGTTGCAGCCTCTGGGATTAATATCTTATCGGGAATCCACTTAGACCGTCGCGCACTTTTAATTATTGCGATTTCTCTAGCACTTGGCTTAGGTGTTGCTCAAGTACCACAGATTTTGGAGCACTTACCTGAGTTATTCAAAAATATTTTTAGTTCAGGTGTAGCAACTGGCGGTATTACCGCATTAGTTTTAAATCTTGTTTTACCTGAAACTCACAAATAATCATCCAACTATAGCAAACACCCAGTTTGACCACTGGGTTTTGTTTTGATGAGAGATCAATATGGATCCACGTAGCGAAGTTATCTTACGTCAACAAGATTATTTAAATGGGCATGTGTTATTGATCAATGCCCCAAATGATCAACTTGCCCAAAATATGCCTGACCAAGTTCAAACTTCAATATGGACCTGGAATTATGCTGATCATCAGGCTTTTCAAAATACTGGCATTCACTCACATTTTTCGGTTGAGTTTCCACAAGCCAGCTTTGATCAGGTTGTTATTTTTGTTCCTAAATCAAAAGAGTTACTGAATTATATTTTGCATGTTGTGGTCAGCCACCTAAAACTTGAACAGCATGTCTTTCTGGTCGGTGAAAAAAAAGGTGGCATTGAACGGGCTGCCAAACAATTAAAAGCCTTTGGAAAAACACTCAAATTAGATAGCGCGAGGCATTGTCAGTTATGGCAAATGCAAATCGAGAAAACTGAACAATTAAAATCACTTGATCACTGGGTAAAAACTTACACAGTTGATGTCAATCACGACCTCTTAGAGGTATGTGCCCTCCCAGGTGTGTTTAGTCAAGATCATTTAGATACTGGAACGGCTGTATTAGTCCCTTACCTTCGACAGGTAAAATCGGGTAAGATTGCCGACTTTGGTTGCGGGGCAGGCATTATTAGTGCCTATTTAGCCAAGCTTAATCCCAATCAACAAATTTTTGCACTTGATGTTGATGCATTTGCATTACGGTCGACTGAGATGACATTTCAACGTAATAGGCTGAACTTGACTCATTTACATCTTCTGCCTGTAACGGGTTTTGCTGATGCACCAAAAGATCTAGATGCAATCGTAAGTAACCCACCTTTTCATCAAGGGATTCATACGAATTACGATGCTAGTGAAACATTATGCCAACAAGCAAAATTACACCTAAAACGTTCAGGTGAATTATGGATCGTGGCGAATCGTTTCTTAAATTATCCTCCATTGATTGAACAAAGCTTTGGAGAATGTACGGTGAAAGCAGATCAACAAGGTTTTAAGGTGTTATTCGCCTGTACGAAATAAACTGTTTAAGGATTTTTTATGAGCGATACAGCTGCTCCCCAACAGCTTCTGCGTAAGCTTGGTGCCCGCCACCTCAATATGATTGCGATTGGTGGCTCCATTGGCACTGGCTTATTTCTAGCTTCAGGTTCAACCATTGCCAGTGCAGGCCCAGGCGGTGCGTTATTAGCATATGCCTTAATTGGTTTGATGATTTATTTTTTAATGACCAGTTTAGGTGAACTTGCAACACATACACCAACATCAGGTGCATTCTTTACTTATGGTAGCCGTTACGTAGAAAGCGGATTCGGTTTTGCTTTAGGTTGGAACTATTGGTACAACTGGGCAATTACAGTTGCATTTGAACTTGTAGCGGTACAGTTCATCATGAAATTTTGGTTTCCCGATATCCCTGGATTTTACTGGAGTGCCATTTTCCTTGCGGTGATATTCGGAATTAATGCACTTACAGTAAAAGGTTTTGGTGAAAGTGAATTCTGGTTCTCAATGACCAAAGTTGTAGCAATTGTCATTTTTATCATCATTGGTATTTTTATGATTGTAAAAATCATGCTAACACCAGATGTTTCCGCTTTTAGCAATTGGACCAAAGGTGATGCTCCATTTGTTGGTGGTCTACAAGCTATGATTGGCGTTGCGATGATTGCAGGATTTTCATTCCAAGGTACAGAAATGGTTGGGGTTGCCGCAGGTGAATCTAAGGATCCAAAGAAAACAATTCCGATAGCAATTAAACAGATTTTCTGGCGTATCTTGTTGTTCTATATCTTATGTATTTTCATTATTGGTACATTGATTAGTTATGACAACCCACTGCTATTACACGCAGCAGAAAGTAAAGACATTGCGCTGTCACCATTTACTTTATTGTATGAAAAAGCAGGTTTTGCCTTTGCTGCTAGTGTTATGAATGCGGTCATTTTAACTGCAATTTTATCTGCGGGTAACTCAGGCATGTACTCATCAACGCGCATGCTGTTCGATATGGCCAAACAAGGACGTGCACCTAAATGGTTTGCCAAACTTGACCCGCGTGGCGTTCCTATGAATGCCCTATATGCAACCACTGCAGTCGCTGCATTATGCTTCTTAACCACTTTTATTGGTGAGCAACAAGTTTTTAACTGGTTACTCAATATGTCTGGCATGTGCGGTTTTATTGTTTGGCTTGGAATTGCAATTTCTCATTATCGTTTCCGCAAAGGCTATTTAGCCCAAGGTTATCGTCTTGAAGATCTTGCTTATCGCGCCAAATTCTTCCCGTTTGCACCATGGTTTGCATTTATTCTATGCTCTATCATTATTCTTGGACAAAACTATCAAGCTGTACTCGGCGGAAAAATTGACTGGTTAGGGTTACTTTCAACGTATATTAGTATCCCATTATTCCTAGCAATTTGGTTAGGTTATAAATGGAAACACAAAAGTAAGTTAATCCCATATCAGGAGATGAATGTTAAACCTGGTGAATAATCAAGAGAATAAAACTTGACCAAAATTTAAATATGAGTAAAATCACTGCTCATATTTTAACGGCAACATTTTTTAGGAGGACGACAGCATGCCAACTTTACCAGGAACAACTTACTAAGATTTGGCACGTTGTCGGCTCACGGACAAGTGACAAATCCAACCTCACTTGTCCGAATGTCTACTTAACCTAGCATTCGCTAGGTTTTTTTATGCCTATTCGGACATACTAAATAAAATAAAAGAGAATATTATGGGCATACAAAAAATACTCAATGCAGATGCTCAATATGGCGTTCCAGTGAAAATATTCACTCGCGATATTGATCAGGAAAGCATTGAACAACTCAAGAAAATGGCACAACTTCAATTTGTTTATTCACATATTGCGGTGATGCCTGATGTACATGTGGGTAAAGGTGCAACCGTTGGCAGCGTCATACCCACAAAACAAGCTATTATCCCTGCAGCTGTTGGAGTGGATATTGGTTGTGGCATGAATGCGATCCGCTTAAACCTCAAAGCGGATCAACTACCTGACAATCTTGCTCCCATACGCCATGCGATTGAACGCAAGGTTCCTGTAGGTTTTGAGATACACAAACAAGTCAAAGCAAAAGCTTCAACTATTATTCCATTGGAAAAAAGCTTGCAACCGATTATCAAAAAGCATTCTGGTTTAATTCGAATGCTAAGAAAGTTTGATGCAACATGGCAAAAACAACTGGGAACACTAGGTGGAGGCAATCACTTTATTGAGCTCTGTCTTGATGAAAATCAGGATGTCTGGGTCATGCTCCATTCTGGCAGTCGCGGTTTAGGCAATGTCATTGGCACCTATTTTATTGAGCTTGCCAAGAAAGAAGCCCAACATCGTTTTGGACATGTACCAGACAAAGACCTGAGCTATTTTGCTCAAGGTTCAAATAGCTTTGATGATTATGTTGAAGCTGTGGAATGGGCACAGACCTATGCTTTTGAAAATCGTCGTGAAATGATGCGTTTGATACTAGAAGCAATCCGCCCTCTTCTACCACCCTTTCAAATGACGAAAGAAGCGATCAATTGTCATCACAATTATATCAGTCAGGAAAATCATTTTGGTGAAACACTATTCATTACACGTAAAGGTGCAATTCGGGCAGGTCAAGATGAATTCGGCATTATCCCTGGTTCAATGGGCGCTCGCTCTTATATTGTTAGGGGCAAAGCCAATCCTGAATCTTTTTGTTCATGTTCACATGGCGCAGGAAGGAAAATGAGTCGCAATAAAGCGAAGCTATTGTTTAACCAAGATGATCTCATTCAACAAACTCAAGGTATTGAGTGTCGTAAAGACCTAGGTGTTATCGATGAAATTCCCAGCGCTTACAAAGATATAGACGAAGTCATGGCCAATCAATCTGATTTAATTGAAGTCGTACACACACTGAAGCAAATTCTATGTATTAAAGGATAATCAAATGAAACTTAAAAATATGCCAAGAGTCAAAGTTCGTAATCTCGTTGCAATATCCCCATTACTCAAAAAGGGAGGAGTTCACGAAACTGAAAAACCACGTGCACAGCACCGCCGTAATCGCCAACAGACCAAACAGCAGTTGAATAAAGGTATTTGGTAAATTAGCCTGCTTTGATCAAATCACCCAAAATAAGGAGAAACAGATGAATACTTACAACATAACACTCAATAAAAAAGCGACTCATATTGAGTCGCTTTTTTCATTCAAAAAACTCAATTATTGAGCTTCTTGTTGATCTGGTTGTACAAGAACAGTACGGCTACCAGAAATCGCAGCGAATACGCGACGGTTCATAGCACGACCTTCTTTAGTTTTGTTGTCAGCAATCGGTTGATCCCAAGCAAAACCTTGAGTAGACAAACGAGATGCATCTACATTGTATTCGTTTACAAGCGCTGACTTAACAGAGTTTGCACGAGCTACAGATAAACGCTCGTTCAATGCACGTGGACCAGTGCTATCTGTGTGACCTTCAATACGAGCAGTCGCATTCGGGTACTCAGCTAACTTCTCTGCTACTTTAGCGATCTCAGCCTTGTATTGTGGCTTGATGTCTGATTTGTTCGTATCAAAGAATACACGAAGTTCCATGTTAAGGTCTTCAGTTAACTCTTGTGGTTGTGGAGCAACTGGAGCTGGTTCAACTGGAGCAACGTCTACTACTGGCGCAGCTGGCTTCAAGTGACCACCAAGAACAACGTTTAAACCAGCAAGTGCTGTGTAGTTCCAGAATTTTTCATCAAAATGATAAGTACCACGAGCTTCTGTACGAAGAGATAAAGCATCGTTTAAGCGCCAGAATACACCACCACCAGCATTCGCTAATGTACCTTCTTGTTTACCACCATAAATGTCATCACCTTCGTATTTATAATGACCAGCACCAGCTAAAACATATGGCTTGATTTTGCTGTCATAGTTTTTAGTGATCAAATCAGAAGTTACATAAGCATTACCAGCGATATTACGACCTTTATAATCGTTATTCGTACTTGTATCACCTTTGATTTGGCTATACTCAACCTCTGCACCTAACCAAGGAGTTAACTCGACACCGATAGCAGCACCAACAAATAAATCATCTTTAAGTTCTGGACTTGGTGTTAATTGACCTTTATCACCACGGTTGTTATGTTCAGTATCAAACATTGTATAACCAAGCATTAATGGGGTTACTGTTACACCAGCGTTCGCAGCAGCGAAAGGAGCAGCAACAAGCATAGCAAGTACAATACGACTCAATTTCATGGATATCTTCCTAAAACAAAAATGTTTGCCCTGTAAACTTTAATAGTTTTGAATACAAAGAAATAGCCTTATCGCATCATTTTAGCTACTTATTTTGTAGAGTATTACAAAATACCTGATTAATTTTACAAGTATTGAGTTAACAATCTACTAACAATGGCTTATTTCTCGCCCCAAAATCTAGAAAAACCTATTTTAGCAATATCTATTAAAGCTTCGAGAGTTTATCACTTTTTAATCAAAAACTTAACAATATCTCTAAATCCTATCAATAGAACTAAATAATTCACACAATTTATTCAAGATTAAAACATAATTTTCAGTCTTAAAGAGCTCTCATTCTTATTCATATCAATCCAAGATAATTTTTATAGTTATAAAAAAAGCGACTCAATTGAGTCGCTTTTTTAGATCATTTCAATGACTTGAAATTATTGACCTGGTTGTACAAGAACAGTACGGCTACCAGAAATCGCAGCGAATACGCGACGGTTCATAGCACGACCTTCTTTAGTTTTGTTGTCAGCAATCGGTTGATCCCAAGCAAAACCTTGAGTAGACAAACGAGATGCATCTACATTGTATTCGTTTACAAGCGCTGATTTAACAGAGTTTGCACGAGCTAAAGATAAACGTTCGTTCAAGGCACGTGGACCAGTGTTATCTGTGTGACCTTCAATACGAGCAGTCGCATTCGGGTACTCAGCTAACTTCTCTGCTACTTTAGCAATTTCAGACTTGTACTGTGGCTTGATGTCTGATTTGTTCGTATCAAAGAATACACGAAGTTCCATGTTAAGGTCTTCAGTTAACTCTTGTGGTTGTGGAGCAACTGGAGTTGGTTCAACTGGAGCAACTTCTACTACTGGAGCAGCAGGCTTCAAGTGACCACCAAGAACAACGTTTAAACCAGCAAGTGCTGTGTAGTTCCAGAAGTCTTCATCGATGTTATAAGTACCACGAGCTTCTGTACGAAGAGATAAAGCATCGTTTAAGCGCCAGAAAGCACCGATACCTGCATTACCAAGAGTACCTTCTTCTTTCAAACCACGACCAGTACGACCCAATTGTGCTTCGTTAGCATCCGTGAATGAATATTTGTAATGACCAGCACCTAACAATACATATGGCTTGATTTTGCTGTCATAGTTTTTAGTGATCAAATCAGAAGTAACATAGAAGTTACCGTTGACTTGTTGTTGTTTATATTCAGAGTTAGCAGCAGCGCTGTCAACATCACCTTTAACTTGGTTATATTCAACTTCGAAACCTAACCAAGGCGTTAATTCAACACCAATAGCAGCACCAACGAATAAATCGTCTTGTAATTCACCACTGTTAGTTAAGTGCTTATCACCATTGTTGTGTTTAGTGTCTTGGAATGTGTAACCAAGCAATAATGGAGTGATTGTTACGCCCGCGTTAGCAGCAGCTAAAGGAGCAGCAACAAGCATAGCAAGTGCAATACGACTCAATTTCATGGATATCCTCCAGAGATAACAATTGTTTGTTGTTCAAGCTTAGCCTATGATTTTTGGCCACTGCGAACAGGGTCTGCCCTACAGTATTTTTTTTAAGCTATTCACTTCACTTTGAATCATACAAACACTTGATGAAATTTCCAAGTGCTTGATAACTTTAACCTCGCAAATTATTGACAAATTTTCTTACAATTTCCGTTGTAGTTCAGTAAATTTTAATTCGGCGTAAAAGAATGAATAGCTTATTGTACACTTTCTTCAATTTTAGCAGCATTTAGTGAAGGAAGTAATCATTAGTTTGTCTAAATACTAAACTTAATTTAATAAATATGATCTTTACTTAACACTTTGTTAATAAAAAAATTACAGAAACATTATATAGGTAAAAAAATGTTTAAAAATTTAGGATTCACAATCAGTGAATTAATTACTTGTGTGGCTATTTTGGCAATTTTAGTTACGTTTAGTATCCCTCACTTCAATGATCTAATGAGCTCAAATGAAGCAAAAAAATTAAGAAAAACCATCACAATTCACATACAAAAATCCAAATCTGACGCACAAATCTATCAAAAAAATGTGACCGTGTGCGCAAGTCCTGATTTACAAACTTGTGGAAATAACTGGAATCAAGGGATCATCAGTTTCATAGATACAAATAACAATCGACAACGAGATCCGTCGGAAACCTTATTGTATGCACTGCCATTAAATTACAAACATGGCAAGTTAGAATGGAGAGGTACCTTACGAATAAACTCAGTTACATTTCAAGGAGATACAGGATTACCTCGCGGATCAAACGGTAGCTTTTTCTACTGTTCAAACTCTCCCAAATACCATACGCGAATAAAGTTGAGTCAAATGGGACACCTCACTTCAGAACCTTTAGTGACTTGCTAAGAACTGTTCAGTCTAGCTTAAGCGATGTAAAACACTTTCTTCACTGCTTTTTTTTACTATACTGCATAGGTTTTGAACATTTCCTGCAAATTATAAAGTCTGGAGACACATAATGACTGACATCGTAATTGTCAACGGCGCTCGTACAGCAATGGGCGGCTTCCAAGGCGCATTATCTAGCGCTACTGCACCAGAATTAGGTGCAATCACAATTAAAGAAGCAATTGCTCGCTCTGGTTTACAACCAACAGATGTAGAAGAAGTTATCATGGGTTGCGTATTACCTGCTGGCTTAAAACAAGGTCCAGCACGCCAAGCAATGCGTAAAGCAGGTTTACCAGACTCAACAGGCGCGGTCACCATCAATAAACTATGCGGTTCAGGTATGAAAGCCGTCATGCAAGCGACTGATATGATCAAGGCAGGTAGTGCAGAGATCGTAGTTGCTGGTGGCATGGAATCAATGACCAATGCACCTTATATATTACCAAAAGCACGTGCTGGCTATCGCATGGGACATGGCGAAATCAAAGATCATATGTTCTTCGACGGTTTAGAAGATGCTGAAACTGGTCGTTTAATGGGTTCATTTGCACAAGATATGGCAAATACGCGTGGTTATACCCGCCAACAAATGGATGATTTTGCGATTCGCTCATTACAACGTGCCCAAAAAGCGATTACTGAAGGTTACTTTAAAGATGAAATTGTTCCTGTAACTGTTTCAACTCGCAAAGGAGATGTGGTTGTCGACCAAGATGAACAACCTTTGAATGCTAAAATTGATAAAATTCCAAGCCTAAGACCAGCATTTGCGAAAGATGGGACAATTACCGCTGCCAATGCAAGTTCAATTTCTGATGGTGCTTCTGCACTTGTACTCACTTCAAGTGATGTCGCAGCTCAACGAGGCTTACAGCCTTTGGCAAAAATCGTTGCAACAGCATCTAACTCTCAACACCCATCAGAATTTACTATTGCACCAGTTGGCGCAATTGAAAAAGTGTTGAAAAAAGCGGGGTGGGATGCACAAGACGTAGATTTATGGGAAATCAACGAAGCTTTTGCAATGGTAACCATGTGTCCAATTGATGACTTCAAACTTGATGCTGAAAAAGTAAATATTAATGGTGGTGCATGTGCCCTCGGTCACCCAGTAGGCTCTACAGGTTCACGTATCATTCTTACATTAATCCATGCACTTAAACGTACAGGTGGTAAAAAAGGCGTTGCAGCGCTGTGTATTGGTGGTGGTGAAGCAACCGCAGTTGCTGTTGAATTGATTTAAACTTCAAATCTACACTTAAGAATCCTGCATTTGCAGGATTCTTTTTTAGAATTACAAAAAATAATGCACCATTCGTTAAAATACCGATAATTTATATTGTGTAAAAAAAGAACAAGGACCTTCCCATGCAACTAAATCATTATTTAAATTTTCAAGGACAAGCTGAACAAGCATTCAACTTTTATAAATCCGTGTTTGGTGGCGAGTTTTCAATGTTAAGTCGTTATGGAGACTTACCTCCAGAAGAAGGCGTAACACTTACAGAAGCAGAGAAAAATTATGTACTTCACGTTTCATTACCAATTAATGAATTTACAGTGCTCATGGCATCGGATGTGAATGATCAATTTTGCACTCCAAATAGTGTGTTTATCCAAGGCAACAACCATTATATTTCAATTAATTTAGATGCAGATGAAATAGATGAAGCCAAACGTTTATTTGCCGCACTTTCACAAAATGGGCAAATAGAGATGCCATTAGAACAAACATTTTGGGGTGCTCTATACGGAGCATTTACTGATCAGTTTGGTATTAAATGGATGATCAACTGTCAACTTACCACTGAAGCATAAAAAAGCTGAACATTGAAATGTTCAGCTTTTTTTCAGACAGGACTTAGGCCCCTGTCTGATAACTTGCTTGTGGTACAGCTGTAGAAGCCTGATAAGGATTGGTAAAATCTTGAAGCCCAGCCGCAGCTTCATGGATATCTTTACCTTCTTTAACCACAAAAGTATCAAAGCCAGAACGTTTTAAATAATTTAAAACGTCTTTGAAGATATCACCGACCGCACGCAACTCACCTTGGTAACCCTGACGGCGCAATAAAGCCGCAAATGAATAACCACGGCCATCATTGAAACCGGCAAACTCAATAAAGATCGCATCAAGTTCATTTAATGGAAATTGATGTGCTTCAGGCGAATCATTCACAGTGATATACAGCGCTTTTTTACCTTGTATATTTGCTAATTGGTCTAATTGTGCTGTAGTAACAACGACATCGCCTTGTGGAATCACGCCATCTTCAGCAATGACTTGATAGGTATTATCAGCAATTGTACCGTCTTTAAAAAGCACTTGTAGCGAAGTATTAAGCATAAGCACGCTCCTTAAATGGTTGAATACCAACACGGCGATATGTGTCAATGAAACGCTCACCTTCTGTACGTAAATCTAGGTAAGTATTCAAAATTTCTTCAATAACATCAGGTACCACATCCGCCGCAAAAGATGGTCCTAAGATGTCACCGATTGAGGCGTCATGATCTGCATTACCGCCCAATGTGATTTGATAGAACTCAGCACCTTTTTTATCTACACCGAGAATACCAATATTTCCTACATGGTGATGACCACATGCATTCATGCAACCCGAGATATTTAAATCTAGCTCACCTAAGTTATAGATGGTATCCAAGTCCTCAAAACGACGTGTGATCGCTTCTGAAATTGGAATAGATTTGGCATTTGCCAATGAGCAGAAATCTCCGCCAGGACAGCAAATAATATCCGTGATAAAACCAATATGTGCGCGAGCCATATCGTTTTGCTCAAGTGTTTGCCACAACTCAAATAAATCTTTTTGAGGCACATCCACTAACGAAATATTCTGTTCGTGTGTGGTGCGGAATTCGCCAAAAGTATATTTATCAGCTAAGTCTGCAATTAAGTTCATTTCCTCTGACGTCATATCGCCCGGTGCAATACCCGCACGCTTCAAGGAAATCGTCACGATACGATAACCTTTGACTTTATGCGCATTGGTATTGACATTGAACCATTGCTTAAATTTAGGATATTCAGCAAATAATGCCGTAAAATCTTGATCTTCTAAATCTTGATAATCAAATGGGGTAAATTCTTCATCTAACTTTTTCAAGATTTCAGGCTGAATCTTCAAAGCCTCACGTGTGTGTTCAAATTCAGCTTCAACCTTCTGTGCGAATACTTCAGGTGTTAATGCTTTTACGAGAATTTTAATACGTGCTTTATATTTGTTATCACGACGACCATGCAAATTATAAACACGCAATGTCGCTTCAAGATAAGCGATTAAATCTTCACGCGGTAAAAACTCACGAATGACACTACCAATGATTGGGGTACGGCCCAAGCCCCCACCAGCCATGATTTTATAGCCTATTTCACCCGCCTCGTTACGCACGATATACACGCCAATATCATGGAATGCTGTAGCAGCACGGTCTGTTTCAGCGAGTGCAGAAACTGCAATTTTGAATTTACGTGGTAAGAATGCAAATTCTGGATGGAATGTACTCCATTGACGAATCAATTCGCATGTTGGACGTGGATCAGCAATCTCACCCGCAACAACGCCAGCAAACTGATCTGTTGTCGTATTACGAATACAGTTACCAGATGTTTGAACCGCGTGCATTTGCACCGTTGCCAATTCCTCAAGAATATCTGGCACATCTTCCAACGCAGGCCAATTCAACTGGATATTTTGACGAGTCGATACGTGTGCATATCCACGATCGTACTCAGTCGCAATCTCAGCAATTTTTCGAAGTTGTTTTGTATTCATCAAGCCATACGGCACGGCAATACGCAACATAGGTGCGTAACGTTGCACATATAAACCATTTTGCAAACGTAAAGGACGGTACTCGTCTTCAGTCAATTTTCCCGCTAAATAGCGTTCTGTTTGATCACGGAACTGAGCAACACGTTGATTAATCAGTTGTTGATCGAAATCAGTATATAAATACATGGCGTACGGCTAGTAAATTCATGATAAAGGCAGTTAGCATAGCGAGCTTTTTATCATCAATAAAATGCTTTTTTTGCATATTTAATAACGGTTTTATTGATAAGCTTGATGGGGCTCAGTAACAGATGACATCAATAAAAAAGAGAACTTTAAAATTGTATCGTTCTCCTCTCTATCTAAACAAAAACATCAATAGGTATTGAAAGGACGCTTATCTAACAACCTCATACAAAGTCACTAGATAAGTTCTTAGGAAACCTATATACAATCCATTAAACTTCCCATAGATATTGATGTAACAATATCTGAATCAACACTGTATTTTAAACCTGACTGTTGATTTGGTTCATTCCAAAAATAGATAAAAATATTTTCACCGGCTAAACCATTTTCATTATCTTCAACTTTAGGTTTCAGATTTGAAGGATGCTTTTTATAAATTTGATCCACATGATCCCCTACAGCAACACCATAAGGAGATAAAATACCTTGCTCCGAAGTTCTTATAGTTTTAATAAAACCATCACTAACTTCATAACTTATTCCATTATCAGAATTTACTTCTTTAGCTAAAAAACAGCCATCAATCTCTTCTGTATATTTCTCTAATTTAGCACTATCAAAAGAACTATTTACTTTTATACCATTCACACCATCTAGTTCAAATTGAATATTTTTTACCTTTATATCAGCTTCCTTTTTTATATCATCACTACAGGAAATAAGTAATACTCCCACTAAAATCAACCAGCCCCATTTAAATATCTTCAACATTATAACTATGCCTTCCTATGTGTAAATGATGATGGTGTCCATCCCAATAACTAGTACCAGGGACTTTAGCTGTACCACCAACTTCTTTAGTACCTGTTAAAAAAGTACCAAACCCAAACTTCCTTAGTACCTGTACAAATTTTGTATTCGCGGCCATATCAAAAGTAGGATAATTAGTCCATACAGCCCCATTCTTATGAGCTCCATTAATACCTAAATATCTAAAATCGCCAGCTTCTCCATTAATATGACTAGTACTTGGTCTAGCTGATTTAGCATCAACTGTACTAAAACCACTCCCAATAAACTCTTCACTACCATAATCAATAAGTGCCCCTAACACTGCAGCCATTGTTACACCATTTAAATAGTATCTATGGCTACTACTTATTATAGTCCACTTATAATTAATAGTACCATTTCTATAATATGTATGTTTTCTTTGATCAATAAGATAAACATTACCACCTACAGTTATATTATTTTTTCCTCTTTTCAACGCAACAACATACCTCGACTTCCCTAAATTATAAGCATTACCTTGCTGATCATAATAAATAAACTCTGCATATCCTGTAGCAGCTTTATTCTCTCTTTTAATTTTTCCATTATGATAAATATGATAGCGAGTTGTATCACTGGTTACAGGTGCTTGACGACTCACTGTGGTGATTGGTCGACCACCATTCTGAGTATAGCCATTATTTTGTCGTGCTTGATTATTTTTATCAGCTTCAGTTTTAGCTTTTTTTCTTTCCTCCTCAGCTTCTTTTTCTTTCTTTGCAGCAGCTTCTTTTTGCTGTTGTTGTAATCTCGCTGTTTCTGCTTGTTGTTGTCGTTTCCGTTGCTCGTCCGCTGTTTCATGTAGTTTTGATGCTTTTACTGCACTTGCATTCACAATAAAACCTTTGATTGCAGCAGATTTTTCAACACGACTTAATACCAAACTTTTACCTTTGACTCCAAAGCCAAAAACAAAGCCTGTGAGCATTTTTACAGTAATAATTCCTGATGCATTTGTTCTTTTCGGAATCTCCCGTCCTCTATAAAAAATACTAAACAATGTATTTGCTACATGTTGACCGTTTTGGGTGACTCTTATACTAAAGCTATGTACAGGTAACCGTACTTTTAAGGTTTGATTACTGAGTGCTGCATCCACTTTGAAATGATGAATCACTTGTTTATGACCATCTCCTTCCACTGATAGTTCAATATCTTGCCCTTCTTCAGCAATTACTCCTTTTCTAGTCCCCGTACCATCCGCAGTATGTTTTTTTATATTCCCCTTATATGTCAGAAAAAAGGTCATATTAGGAATAGGACGTCCAGAATCTCCTTCCACAATCTGAATATTAAATGGGATATCTCTTAATATTCTAGAATGCTCAACTGGTGTGGATGGCATTGTTTGAGATTGTTCACTTCTCAATTCTTGAGGAGTTTTGTTCGTTTGTGGTTTTGGTTGAGGTGTACTTTCTGTTTCTAAAGTTGCAGCGTAACTAGAAATTGGAAAGTCGCTTAAAGTTGCTCTCTGCTTTTCATTGGCTTTCTGTACAATACTATTCGACTCTTTTCCATCTGCTAAAATTTTTATTTCAGTATTTGGATGACGCACAATCACTGGGAGATTTCCCTGCTCATCACTCTTTAACTTAACTCTTGTTTCACCAGATACATATTTTCCATCATAGCGAGAAACAACAATAACCTCTTTATTTGCTAAAGCATTTTTTTCAGCATCCGTCAAACCAATATAAATTTTTCTTTGGCAGCAATTTTCCAAATCAAAATGGTTAAACATTTCGATATATTTACTGATATGGACACCATTTCCATCAGATTCTTTGTATTTACCTTTAAAACCGTTTATACCAAAAAATGAACCTAAGCCACCGTCTCCAACTAAGTGGGCACCAGCTATAGCTCCAGACTCAGTAATTTCTATACCGTTGATGGTCTTTCCATAAAACTCATTGAAATTTCGATTCCGTAATCGATTACATAAAAGATCAATCCATTCATGAATAGCTTGAAGTTGCTTCTCAGGGGAGTTTAGAAACTGAGATAAACTATTAATCCCAGCTTTACCTGTCCATGTTCCAGTCCAGTCATTTGCTTTTGTTTTATCTGTGTTATTATCCCAATGCTTATAATAACCCAAATCTATTAACGCAGCTTCACCGAACTGGAATAACCCAACGTATCCTTTATCATTTTTTTTTGCTGCAGAAAATACATTTCTTCTTACACTCAAAGGCTGCCTTAAATCAGAAGATGATTCTTTATAACTTACAGCCTGAATAAAACCAGATCGATTAAAATCAAACTCAACAACATCATTATCTGAAAATCTAATTGTCTTTTTCATTATTTAAACCAATCAGCAATCTGATACTTATAAATATTCTTAATATTCGTTTCTTTTAAAATATAGCTATTTAAGACAGATATCAGATCAGAATCACTCCCCACCTTCGCACATGACAAGTTTACATCGAGAACATCTTTATCTGTATATCCACTATCACTAATTTTAGTTCTATCTATTTCTCTAGAATATGAAAATGCAGCATTATCATTAAAAATCATAATAAGATCCGTTTTATTGTGCTTCATATCCGCCCAGTAAATGTAATAATTATTCTTCTTATATTTAATATGACTACATATCCCTGCAGACATCCAATTATTATTTTTAAGATTAAAACCTATCTTCTCCACCACTTTTTTACCATGCGGATTAAAGTTATCCTCCCATACATGCGGACATTGAGTATCTTTTAGCAACTCAAATTGAACTACTGGCTCATTCCAATATTTCAAACATTGTTTAGCACTCTCGGCATATAAGCTCACACTTTGGAATAAAACCAGTGAACCTATCAATACTTGCGCTATTCTCATTTCTTATTCCCCACATCCAAAATGCTTAAAATCATGTTCTAAATCTGACTCATCCATTGTCTCTGCTTGAGAGTGTTCACAATCGTCATGGTGGTGCTCATCACGACCACAACATGCTTCTTCCAAAGACCCATCATCAGTTATAGTTTCCTCCACTAACAAAAGCTTATCGGCACTTTCTTTATTTTTTCCTAACAGAACAACTTCAATTTGATCCGGGTTATCACTAAAAACTCGCTCAGTCCTTGCGTCTTCATCCAAAACACCAACATATTCAGTTTTTTTGGCTCGATTAATTACTTTGTATAGAAAACCCTCTTGTAATAATTCAGGTGAAACCAAACCACTAAAATCAAAACGTCGACTGTAAACACCACTTTTCGGTAAGCTCGGTAACTCTGCATTGACGGTTGTGCCACTTTCAAATACATGTTGTCCTGCTTTCACTTTGAAGTATCCGCCTGTGTTTATAAAAACCCCTTCTTTATTTATCTTGAGTTGTGAACCACCAGCTTTTAGGTCAATCTCAACAGGACTAGTGATCTCTATTTTTTCTTCGGTCGATATAATCTTTACGACACGACGGGCAATTGCTTCGATCATGTCATCTTGTGCTTGTAATTCAACTTTTCCTTTTGCAGCAAAGGCTTTAAGTCCTTTCGTGGCAGCGAATAAACTCACTTTATCTTGCGCATGACCAATAATATTTTTCTGAGCACTCAAATTAATCGAACCGCTAGCACTTTCCGCTATGTCTTGTGAGGCTTGAAGAATAATATTTTCAGGTGTGGTCAATGCAATCCCATTCGGTGATGCGAGGAGCATTAAAGCTTGTCTAAATATTTTTCCTTGTTCTTGTTGTTTGGCATCAGCGCTATTTTCTAAGTTTTGTGTATATCCCTCCATGAAACCTTGTAAGGAGTTTAACGCTTGTAAAGGACTAACATTGAGTTGACTCCCTTTCTTGAAGGTGCCACAGGTACTCATCAAATCAAAATCTTTGATCTCTACGTTTGCCAGCACTTGTCCAACTTCTTGAAGGCTCTCAAATGGATTTTGTTTAATTTTAGCTTTTAAACTGGCCAGTTGTCCTTTAACAATATCAGCCCCGTGTGCTTCAACGCTTTCAATGAAATCTTTTAAGTTATTGATTGCATCTTTGCTATCGGCAAAGAATTGATTAAATTCATCAACAATTGTTTTTGTGTCTCCACCAAAGCCACTGATATCCTTAATAAAACCTCCACAGTCTTTCAAGGCATGTAATGGATCGTCTTTCAATTCATTCTTAAACAGATTTACGGTCTTATTCAGTGCTTGAGTTTTGCTATTAAGCTCTAACGACTGAATAAATTTAGGCAGTCGCTGGATGACATTTAATGCATCCGCTTGCTGTTTTTCAGCAATAAGACTGAGCATTTTCATGCTTTCATAGCCTTGATTGAGTAAAGACTGCGCTTGTGCTGCTTCTAAGTGATCTGCAATCGCTTGCTCTTGTGCATAGGTACTGATCAGCATGCCTTTGCCTGCCCGGACAGCACCCCAAGCATCCGTTCTCAGCTCAAAACCTTCTCCACGCCCAGCACTATGCTCTTGGGCTTTGGGATGACTTAAATGACCTAAATTTAATTGTGTTGCTGCATGACTACTTTGTAATTGCGTGCTGATTTGTCCCGACGTATCGTCAAATCGTAGTTGGTTAAATCCTTGCCCACCAATCTCCTGACTACGAATACCACTCAGTCGCCTGGTATCAGGTAATTGTCCTTTAATATCAAAACGGGTCGGTGAACGCTGTGCTTCATGGATACGTCCCATCACAAACGGACGATCAATATTACCGTCAAAGAAGTCAATCACCACGATTTCACCGATTCGTGGTAGGAACCGTGCACCATAGCCCTCGCCCGCCCAAGGTGTCAGGACATCAATCCATGCAGAGTCGCTATCATTATTATTAGAGCCAGCACCCCCATCATGCTGATGATCTTCACTCCTCGTGAACAGAAATCTGACTTTAATCCGTCCCCATTCATCGACATAAATGCTCTCACCTTCAGGTCCGACCACTCTTGCTCGTTGAGGATATGCAATCGGACGATGCCTGATCGGGTCATATTCAGGGACAATTGGAACATGGTAACGCTGTAAGGTAAGTTGGTTGGCTTGGCGTTCATTGTTGTTATTAAAATCTCTAACTTGCCATTGGCTATTTTGTAAGAGTTGTCTAACTTGTAAATTTAGCTCTTTGGGTAGATTGTTATGATGATAAAAATGCTTTGCTGTAATTAAAAAATTTCGGTCTTGAGCAGTATGTAAATCAATCTCAGGATGTTCTCTCAGTTCAAACCAATAACCGACATAGGCATCACGAACCGTTGTATGCGCAATAAAGTGTTTAGCAGCAGCATTATAATATTGATTACGGTGCTCATTTAGACGTTCAATTTGTTGACTACCTGATGCTGTGACACCATCATCACCTTTTAAATCCTGAATCCATGCAGGTGTAAAATGCCAAGCATCCTCCAATCCTAGACTGAGATTGTCATAATGTTCACTATGAGAATGTGTACTTTGAACGCTGCCCGCGCCATCTTCTTGATCCAATGCATCAGCTTGCCATCTTTGAATATGTACCGTTGTGGGTTGTAATCTCCGTTGAGCAACCAAACTGGTCATACTGTCATATTGTTCTGCTGCACTGCTCCGATGATACCGAATGTTTCGACGTTCGAGTGCCTGATATTGTTGATTATCATCAATCAGACGCAATTTTTGTGCTTGGATTGGCGCAGTATTGTGAGGAACAATATGCTGTGCTTCATCGATCAAACTATTTATAGATTCTGAAGCCAGTAATCTCTGGATAAAATCAGCGTCTAGCTCATTGTGTTGCATCGTAAAAGGACGTATATCATAGTCTTTACTTAGCCCACTCAGATCTAATGTCAAACTTGCAGCAAATAATGGGCTACGTGTTTGCCATTCCTTGAATAAGGTTTGAATAATTTCAACCACGGATTGATTCATAAATACGCGGCTATTACGACGCTTTGTCCAAAGCGCTGTGGCATCTTGTAGCGTCAGTCGATAAAGACTTAAAGCACCATCACTTTGTCCCTGTGCTGCGGCAGTGATGATTCCTGTTGTGCGGGTCAAGTGCCCTGTATCTGTGATCTGATCTACAGCAACTTGGCACCCTATAAACGCTTTTAATGGAATAGCGGCATTCGTTGACAGACAAATCAGCTCAGCCATTACCCCCTGATTCAGTTGATGATTTCCATCAATCGATTGCAAAAATACTTGCGCATTAAGCATCGGATGCGAAAATTGAACTTGAATTGCACGTTTTTGCGCATTTAACCCCAACTTTTCAAGTACATGGAATATATTTAAAAGCATTTTGTTATGGTATTCCTTTTTTTATTAGGTCGAAATTTTATACAAGCCAGATAGATCTGTCTATTTTGATGGAAAAGTGACGTATTTAATCACCACTTCAAATCGATAATAAAAAAAAATGCCCACCGAAGTGAGCATTTTGAATCTAAAAGGAATTAATCTGGTAAAGCATATGCAACTAAATAATCACCCATTTTGGTACCAAACGAACCATGTCCTCCAGCCATAATGACGACATATTGTTTGCCATTGATTTCATAGGTCATTGGTGTTGCCTGCCCACCTGCTGGTAGACGTGCTTCCCACAATTTATCACCATTCGACACATTAAATGCTCGAATATAATTATCTTGTGTTGCAGCAACAAACATTACATTACCAGCCGTTGAAATCGGTCCACCTAAACCAGGTACACCAATTTTCACAGGTGGTAATTGGAACAGATTTGGTAAACTGTCACGAATCGTACCAATACGTTTTTTCCATACAACATCGTGAGTTTTCAAATCCACACCAGCAACAAAGCCCCACGCAGGTTGTTTACATGGCAAACCAAATGGTGACAAGAATGGACTGATATCAACCCCATATGGCGTACCATACATTGGTTGCATACCATGCTCCGTACCCGCACCACGTGCAACAGCTTGACGATTTGGATCTGCTGGAATCAAACGACTCACAAAAGGTAATCCAATTGGATTCATCACAGCCACTTGACGGTCAGCATTCACTGACATCCCGCCCCATTCAAACACACCTAAGTTACCAGGGAACACCAAGGTTCCATTCTCAGAAGGTGGTGTATAAATACCATCGTAATTGAGACGTTTAAATTTCACACGGCACATTAACTGATCCAACATGGTGGCACCCCACATGTCTTTATCGGTTAATTTATCTTTTGGTGCTAAATTGAAATCAGAAAATGGTTGTGTTGGTGAATAAAACTCACCCTTGGTCTGTGGTCCCCATTTTACTGTTTGTGGAACAGGCTTTTCTGTAATCGGTATAACAGTCTCACCCGTTCTGCGATCCAACACAAATACGTTACCTGTTTTTGTTAGTACATAAATCGCAGGAACAGTCTGACCAGATTTATCTTGAATATCAGCTAAAGATGGTTGTGATGGTACATCCATATCCCACAAATCATGGTGTGTGGTTTGGAAATGCCAGACAAGTTTACCTGTGGTTGCATTGATGGCGAGCATTGAATTTGCGTAACGCTCTTTCAACTCGGTACGATCTCCGCCCCAAATATCAGGTGTACCTACACCAGTTGGAACATAAACAATATCAAGTTTCGCATCATAAGCAAGTGGTGCCCATGCATTTGGAGAGTTATGAACGAATGTTCCACCTTCACCAGGTAAAGCATTTGGATCTTCAGCACCTGTATCAAATGCCCATAACAATTTACCAGTATTCACATCATAGCCACGGATCACACCTGATGGCTCTTGGCTTGAATGGTTATCTGTTACTGAACCTGCAATGACTACAGTCGTCCCAGTCACAATACCAGGAGAAGTCGGATTGTAGCCGCCTGGATAAGCATATGGCATGAATTCTTGTAAATTCACTTCGCCATTTTCACCAAAATCTGAACATGCTTTGCCCGTATCAGCATTTACAGCAACTAAACGACCATCATTGACAGGAACAAAGACTTTTCTTGGGCACTCAGTAGAGGTTGACTTTTTAGCCTGTAAACTGGTTGCAAACTTAGTCGTATTATCCGCATCGTAGTACATCACACCACGACAGGTTAAATGTTGGAAAGTCTTATCCGATTTCAGCTTTGGATCAAAACGCCACTTCTCTTCACCTGTTGCAGGATCAATTGCAATTAAATGCTGATGCGGAGTACACATAAACAGATTATTGCCAATTTTAATTGGAGTGACCTGATTCGTTGTTTCGCCTGAATCATTCTCAGTTCTAAAATCACCGGTACGGAAAGTCCAAGCCACTTTCAGATCTTTAACGTTTTTATCATTGATCTGTGTGAGTGGTGAATAACGCTCACCGCCCTGACTGCGACCATATGCAGGCCAATCTTCAGGTGCGATCCCCTCTAATGCTTTCGCTTGTTCAGGCTGTGGCGTTTCAATAACGCCATTAATTTCTTGTGGATCATTAAATATTGAATACACCATCACCACAATTGCAATGGCTAAAGTAGATGATAAAGCCACTTTACTTGAGGTTAAGTTGTCTATACCACGTGTAACTGCTGGTACTAACAACCACAAGCCTAAAACACCTAACACATCAAGGCGTGGTGCAAGTGCCCAGAAGTCTGTACCCACTTCCCAAACACCCCAAATTACACTCCCTAGCATTAGAGCCGCATAGACCCATAATGGACCAGAAGCACGTTTATGAAGTTGAACTGCGACAATAAGTAACAGCACACCTGCAATTATATAATAAAAAGACCCGCCTATTGCTGCGAGCCAGATACCGCCAACGAGCAAGAACAATGCAATGAGGGCAATGATAATTACCGTCAATGTTCTAAGCCCAGATTTTGAAGCAGATTGATTCATACGATCACCCTTGCATCTTTAGTATTTTAGATACGATGAAGCAAATCACTTCACCTCATCGTCAAATTCAAATCACAATGAAAACTTGCAGATGTAATCCATTGAAATGAACTAAATCTGCAAAATTATTCAAATCAAAAATTAGAAGACTGTTTGGAACTTAATTCCACCAACCCAAGTTTTGTCACCATTTTTAAGTGCACCGACGTGATGGACATATTGGATATTTGGACGAATCGTCAACCAATTCGTAGCGTGAATGCCGTAATACAACTCAGTGTTATATTCCTCATCCAATAAACTATTATTTTTATCATTGGCATGAATACGCGCTACACCAAGCGCCAACTCATCTTGTGGGCGCTGATCCAATAAACCCTTATAAATCAAACCAATATTTTGCATATCTTTGACTGTATTGGTTTTTGAATCATGCACCGTCACATTCACAAAGCCAGTTAAACCACGATCAGACTGACCGTCGTGACGTGTCAATTGCTGCTTTGCAGTAAACCAGCCACCTTGTTTATGTGAGGTTTTCGATGGGTTAGCAATTTCCACAGCATCAGCTGTACTGTAGTAATAACCAAAGCGATATTCACCAGCAAGTGACTGTGCACCAAGTTTAGGTGTCCAAACCAATTCTGTTGGAATAATGGCACCATGTGATCCATCAGTACTTAGATTGAAACCTTTGCCACGTTGCAAATTTTCGGGGTTATATTCATACGCCCCAATCTGCGCATACAAGTCTGGTTGGAAGTTATACTTGACACGCAATGCCCACTGACTGACTGGCCAGTTGTACCATTGATCGCCGACCCAGTTACCAACTTGTGAACCACATAATGCTAAATTTTGGAAATCACAGTCAAAACTATTAAAGTCAGCACCTTCACCAAATCGACCAACTTTAATGTCCAGTGCTTGATCTAAAAACTTCTTCTTAACCCAAAGCTCTGTTAAACGCCATGTTTGCCCCCGCCCCCAAACTTCTTGTACCGAACTTAAATGTCCTTGTAAGCCATCTGCAGTTTGAGAAAGAGATTGACCATCACGATAAGTTAAAGTGATCTGGGCCTCTGTATCTTGCCAACCTAAAATTTTATTTAGGTCAAAATGAGTACCTAGAGCCAGTTGACCCGTGTATTCATTTCCACGACTAGAAGACTGTTTCGAATCTAGAACCCCTGCAAATTCGCCTGTGTAATTCGCAGAAAAGTTATAACCCTGTTCTTGTAACGCTGTGCGTTGACCGTTCCAATCACCAAACAACCATTGACCATTTGGATCAAATGCGGGAGAGGCTGCATGAGTGTGATGTGTAAAAAGACTCAATGATAGAACGGATAAACAAGAAACAATCATAGATTTAGAGATTGTCATGTTTACGTAACCTTTTATGTTATTGTGTATAAAAGGTTACTCTTATTTTTAAATTACAATTTATTCAAAATGTTAACAATCTGTACAATATTTTAACATTTAGTGATTATATGCGCATTTTTTCTACCATTTGCCCTCTCCTAACGCCTGCCCTATAAATGTATATACCATTTGAGATCGAGAAAACTTAATTGGACAAGCTAACTGAGGTTCAGTTTGATCAGTATGTTCTGATAAAGGGACATCCACCACCCAACCTCGTTGTTCTGCTATTGGTGATACTAAAGCTTCGTCTAAATTGAGTACTGGTTCCACACAAATATCTAAGTTTTGAAATACCTGCTGCCATGCGGCAAAATCTTGAGTTTTAAATTTATCCTTTAAAGCTTGTTTTACAGCTTGACGATCTTCTGAATCGAAAGATGCACCTTTTGCCATAAGTATTGGTAAGTCTAAAGCAGCAGCTAAGCCTGCCATAAATTGAGGTTCTAAACTTCCAACTGAAAAATAGCGACCATCTTTTGTTTCATAATAGTCATAAAAACTCGCACCATTGAGCATCCCTTGCTCAGGCCCCTGCGGGGTTTGTCCAGCTAAACTCGCTGAAGCAGCCATGCTATTTAAGCTTGCTACACAATCGGTCATCGAAATATCAATATATTGCCCGATACCACTATGTTGGCGCTCAATCACTGCTGCGAGAATACCAATCACTGCATGTAATGAACCACCAGCAACATCTGCGATCTGAATTCCAAGTGGTGGTGGCCCACTATCTTGACGACCACTATGACCGGAAACGCCAGCAAGGGCTAAATAATTAATATCATGTCCCGCACGATCTTTATAACTTCCTGTTTGACCATAACCTGTAATTGAACAGTAAATTAAACGTGGATTGATTTCTGCTAAGGTTTCATAATCCAAACCTAGACGGCGCATCACTTCAGGACGAAATTGCTCCAACACAATATCAAATTCTGAAATTTTATTTTTAATGAGCTCAATACTTGCTTGATCTTTAAGATCTAATGCAATCGACTGCTTATTTCGATTCAGATAACTATGTGCAGTGGCCTGACCGTTCGCATAGGGCGGCATAATCCTTACTAAGTCTGGGCGAGTCGGTGATTCAATATGGATAACTTCTGCACCCATGTCTGCAAGATACATACTTGCGAATGGACCTGGTAACAAAGTAGAAAAATCGAGAACTTTCAATCCTTTTAATGCAGATGGCATGATAATTTTTACTCATTTTGTTTAAATTTTCTTTTATACTAGGTAGGGATAAACATAAAAACAATGTCATGTTCAGCCATTTACCTTGATAGTTTCGGCAATTTAACATGTACACATTGAGCAATTATTTTTCTTGTCAATTGCCCAATTTGATATTTTAGACGGTTATTTAGGTCAATTATCGTGAATAGTAAAGAAACTGAAGGATTCAATATGAGCCGTGATACGATCAGCATCCACTTCGTGAATGCGGCTTTAACAGGTGTGAAACGCCTAGGCATGGACGTTGAAACATTACTTTCACATGTCGGTATAGAAGCAGAACTCCTGCGCCAGCCTAAAGCTCGAATCTCCCCTGAACAATATACTCGCTTTGTTAAAATGTTATGGATGGTGACCCAAGACGAACATGTCGGTTTTGATATCCAACCTCGTCGCTTAGGTACATTCGCAATCATGTGCCAATTGATTATTCATTCAAAAACACTCGGTCAGGCACTTGAGCTTTCATCACAATTCTACAAACTGTTTGGTGACGAATGGTCTGTAAGTTTAGAGCGTGACAAACATGAAGCGCGCTTAGTTCCTCACATCCCAAAATCACTCGATCCAGATCATTTTATTACTGAAAGTATGCTGATGATTTGGCATGGTCTTGCATCTTGGTTGATTGAACGTCGTTTGCCCTTAGAACGCGTACATTTTGGTTATGAGCGTCCAAGCCATGCCGATGAATATGATGCATTGTTCTTTGCACCTGTCATGCAGTTCGATGCACCGCGTACAGAGATTACGTTTGCGGCAGATTATCTTGATCTACCAATTCGCCAAGATGAAAATACTTTAGAAGAGTTCTTAAAAGCAGCGCCAGCGCAGCTTCTAGTGAAATTCAAAAACACCAACTCTTTGACTTCACGAATTCGTGATGTATTGAAGAGCCAAATCGGTGAAGAAATGCCGACACTCAATGATGTAGCGTCGATGTTGTATTTATCCCCTCAAACCTTACGTCGTCGTTTAGCTGCCGAAGGTAAAAGCTATCAAGGTGTCAAAGATGCGCTGCGTCGTGATGCTGCGATTCACTTATTGTTAACACCGAATCTCACTTTAGAAGATGTTGCTCAACAAGTGGGCTTCAGTGAAACCAGTACTTTCCACCGTGCCTTTAAAAAATGGACAGGTGTAACACCAGGTTTATATCGTCAGTTACACGGCCATCATTCATAAAACTCACAGCATGGATCGTTTAATAATATTTAGGCGATCCATTCATTTTATTAAGGAATTCGGCTGCTTCTCTCGGAGAAGTTAATTGAATAAAGCGAATATGTTGATATTCGGGATTTTCCATCATTGCGAGATACTTTTTTCTATTTTTAGCATGATGACTGATCATCCATAAAATAATGGAATCCTTAGAAAGAAAACTGGACTTAAAACTTTCTCGATTATTCGAGTTTGGCCATAATTTTTTCTGTGTCACAGCTCTAGTAATTGCTCGTTTGATTGATCGATAAAGGTTGAATGAAAATGAGTAATCTAACCAAATAATCGTATCAATATATCTAAGCTTCAAATCTTGCGTTCGAGAATAATTACCATCAAGTATCCACCCACTAGAGGCTTGATCCATTCGATTTTGTAATTTAGAAAAAAATTCATCATCTGGCGTTTCTTGCCAATTATCCAACCAAAACAAGTCATCCATTTCGATATGAATCAACCCTAACTTTTTAGCAAGTTGGCGAGCAAAGGTCGTTTTTCCAGAAGCTGATGTTCCGACAACATTAATAAATTTCATCAAGATAATTTTGTTGAATTATGACCATATATTTTACTGAATATTTCATCTTTTCAACAGTCAACTGAATTGGCGAAAAACATCAAACCTGCCAATGTTTATCATCATTGCACTACCTCTTAAATTGAGTACACTCGAAGCACAATGATTTTAATTTAAGGCAATACAAGGAACAGCTATGAGCGAGGCCTATATTATTGATGCCATTCGCACACCACGCGGAAAAGGAAAAAAAGACGGCTCATTACATGAAGTAAAACCAATTACTTTACTCACAACATTATTAAATGAATTACAACAACGCCATCAACTCGATACATCTAAAGTCGATGATATCGTTCTCGGTTGTGTGACACCGATTGGTGATCAAGGTGGGGATATTGCCAAAACTGCTGCGATTGCTGCAGGTTGGAATGATGATGTCGCAGGCGTACAAATCAATCGTTTCTGTGCTTCTGGTTTAGAAGCGGTGAACTTGGCAGCACAAAAAGTTCGTTCAGGTTGGGAAGATGTTGTGGTTGCTGGCGGTGTGGAGTCAATGTCACGCATTCCAATGGGTTCAGATGGTGGTCCATGGGCGCTTGATCCAGAAACCAATTTGAAATCTTCTTTTGTTCCACAAGGTGTGGGTGCAGACTTAATCGCAACTTTAGATGGTTATAGCCGTGCAGATGTAGATGCATTTGCGGTCGGTTCGCAACAAAAGGCTGCTGCCGCTCAGGCAAATGGTTATTTCGATAAATCAGTTGTACCTGTGAAAGATCATGCAGGTGTAACAATTTTAGAAAAAGATGAATTTATCAAAGGAAATACCACAGTTGAAGGTTTAGCAAAACTGAATGCTAGCTTTGAAATGATGGGTCAAATGGGCTTCGATGCTGTTGCTTTACAGAAGTATCCTGAAGCTCAAAAAATCAATCACGTCCATCATGCGGGTAACTCATCAGGTATCGTTGATGGTGCTGCGGTGGTGTTATTGGCTTCTGAAAAAGCAGTCAAAGAGCAGGGTTTAAAACCTCGTGCAAAAGTACTTGCAACTGCATTGGTCGGTACAGATCCAACCATTATGTTGACTGGTCCTGCCCCTGCTGCACGTAAAGCATTAGAAAAAGCAGGCTTGAGCATCGACGATATTGATTTATTTGAAGTAAATGAAGCTTTTGCAGCGGTGGTAATGCGTTTTATTACAGAACTGAAAGTTCCTGCTGAGAAAGTCAACGTCAATGGTGGTGCAATTGCGATGGGACATCCATTGGGTGCAACAGGCGCCATGATTCTAGGAACTTTGCTAGATGAATTAGAGCGTCAAGGTAAAAAACGTGGTCTAGCAACATTATGTGTCGGTGGTGGTATGGGTATCGCTACCATTATCGAGTTGGTGTAAGGAGAACAACATGAGCGCTATTAAATACGAAAAAAACGCTGACAATATTGTAATTCTTACGCTTGATTCATCTGGTCAATCTGCAAACACCATGAATGCAGAGTTCCGTGATGCTTTAGATGAGGTCAGTCAAAAACTCAAAGCTGAAACTGATCTGAAAGGTATTATTTTCCGTTCAGCTAAGAAAACCTTCTTTGCTGGTGGTGACCTAGATGAGCTGATTCAGGTACAACCTGAACACGCTACTGAATTTTTCAAGATGATTGAAAAACTCAAAGGTGACTTACGCACAATCGAAACTTTAGGTGTGCCTGTTGTTGCAGCTTTAAACGGGACTGCGCTTGGTGGTGGCTGGGAAATCGCTTTAGGTTGTCATTATCGTATTGCCATTAATGATCCAAAAACTAAATTTGGTTTACCTGAAGTGACTTTAGGACTACTTCCTGGTGGTGGTGGTATCGTCCGTATGGTACGTTTGCTTGGCTTACAAAATGCATTCCCGTTCCTCATGGAAGGTAAGCAATTTGGTGTCGATAAAGCAAAATCTCTCGGCTTGGTACATGACACGGCTGAGAATGAACAAGAGCTGTTAGAAAAAGCAATTGCTTGGGTGAAAGCTAATCCAAAGTCACAGCAACCATTTGATGTGAAAGGCTACAAAATCCCCGGTGGTGACCCTAGAACGCCTGCTGTTGCACAAGTGCTTGCAATTGCCCCTGCCATGCTACGTGACAAAACAAAAGGTTGCTACCCTGCTCCTGAAGCGATTATGGCGGCGGCAGTTGAAGGTGCTCAAGTTGATGTCGATACCGCACTTCGTATTGAATCACGTTACTTTACACAACTGACTGTCGGTCAAGTGTCGAAGAACATGATCGGTACGTTTTGGCATGGTCTAAATGCAATTAAATCAGGTGCGAGTCGTCCTACTGAAGTTGCTAAATGGCAAGCGAAGAAAGTCGGTGTTTTAGGTGCAGGTATGATGGGTGCAGGGATTGCCTACTCAACCGCAATCAAGGGTATTCCTGTCGTACTCAAAGATGTGTCTGTAGAAAATGCAGAGAAAGGCAAAGCTTACTCGCAAAAGTTACTTGATAAACGTGTTTCACAAGGTCGTATGACAGCAGAAAAACGTGATCAAGTGTTGGCACTTATTACGGCTACTGCTGATGCAGCTGATCTACAAGGCTGTGATTTAATCATTGAAGCAGTATTTGAGAATCAAGAACTCAAAGCCAAGGTGACTCAAGAAGCTGAACAGTATTTAGCGGAAGGTGGAATCTTTGCATCGAATACGTCTACCCTACCAATCACAGGTCTAGCAACAGCAAGTAAAGATGCCAAAAACTTTATTGGCTTACATTTCTTTAGCCCTGTAGACAAAATGCAATTGGTCGAAATCATCAAAGGTAAACAAACTTCAGCTGAAACATTAGCTAAAGCCTATGACTTTGTTCAACAAATTGCTAAAACACCAATCGTAGTGAATGATAGTCGTGGTTTCTTTACCAGTCGTGTGTTTGGTACGTTCATTCAAGAAGGTATGCGTCTACTTGCTGAAGGTGTTCATCCAGCGAAAATCGAAATGGCAGCACTCAAAGCAGGCATGCCTGTAGGTCCTCTTGCGATTCAGGATGAAGTATCTTTAACTCTGACTGAGCATGTTGCAAGCGAAACGCGCAAAGCACTGCAAGCTGAAGGGAAAGACTTACCGAAAACCCCTGTAGATGAAGTGGTTCACACCATGATTCACGAGCTAAATCGTAAAGGTAAAGCAGCAGGTGCAGGCTTCTATGAATATCCAGAAAATGGCAAAAAACATTTGTGGGATGGGCTCAGCCGTTGGACAAAAGCGAATGATATTTCTGAACAAGATATGATTGATCGTTTCTTGTTTGTTCAAGCACTCGATACCTTACGCTGCTATGAAGAAGGTGTTCTAGAATCAGTAATTGATGCCAATGTCGGTTCAATTTTTGGAATCGGTTTTGCTCCATGGACTGGTGGTGCAATTCAATTCCTAAATCAAAATGGGATTGAAAAATCACTACAACGTTCAGAGGAATTGGCTGCTAAATATGGTGAACGTTTCACTCCACCGCAACTGCTGAAAGACAAAGCACAAAGCAAAGAAGTCATTCAATAACTTATTTTTTAAAAACTTACAGCTCATATCGATATTAATTACCGATATGAGCTTTTTACTATTCGACAAAATCGATGCAAAACTTCTGCCTAACTCATCACAAATTGTGCTATAAATCTCCCTAATTCTGCTTTCTTTTTTGTCCTTTGGAAATTTGTCTTATGTCTGAGAAATTATGCCCAGAAACTTCACCTTGGGGGTGGAAAGCGCTGATTATCACGATCATTCTAAGCTTTATTTTTATGGTGATTTTTTACTTAGCCATCACCAATGAACCTGATTATATGCCAAGTCAAAAGCAAACCAGCAGCCAACAACATGCTTTTAAAACTGCACCAGCGATGTCGCCAGAAGCATTAGAGGCAGCTAAAAACAATACAACAACGGCAACCACAACTACTGATGCAGAGTCTCACCAACACTAAAGTGCTATTGTCGAACATGATAAATCCGTGTTAAACAGGGGTTTATCATGGTATTCGAGATTTTCAATGCTTCAACAAAATCGTCAAGCACTGGTCGTTGAAGGTGGTGGTATGCGTGGTGCATTTACCAGCGGTGTCTTAGATGCATTTTTACAGCAACAATTTAATCCTTTTGATCTTTGTGTTGGTGTCTCCTCTGGCTCGACTAATGTTGCAAACTACTTAGCTACTCAACAAGGTCGAACGCTACAAATTTATTTAGATCACTCACTTCGTTCTGAATTCATTCATTATGGACGCTTTTTTAAAGGCGGTGATTTACTTGATCTAAAATGGATGTGGGATGTGGTGGAAAAAGAACATCCTCTCAATCAAACCCAACTATTTGCCAATCACCCTGAGTTTTATATGGTACTCACTCATGCCATATCTGGTGAGGCGACTTATATTAAAGCCTCTAAAGATAATATTTTAGATGGTCTAAGGGCATCGAGTTCGATTCCAGTATTGACACGTCAAGCGGTTGAGGTGTTTGGTGAGCCTTATTTCGATGGTGGCGTTGCGGATGCTCTCCCAGTACATTGGGCTGCTCAACAGAATCATGTTTCAAAGCTCATGGTATTGCGTACTCGTCCTCAAAACTATTACAAAGCCAACAGTAAAGGTGACCAGTTTCTTGCTAAATACTTATTTAAACGGCAACATGGTTTTGCACATAGTCTTTTAACAAGAACTCAACGTTACAATGATTCAGTTCAGTTTATCCGCACCCCATCTGATCAAAAAATTCTGGAAGTATGCCCACCTGATTTAAAAAATATGGCAGGTCGACTCACCAAGAATAAAGCAAAAATTCGCTATAGTTATGATATTGGCGTTGAAACTGGTCTACAAGCAATTGAAGACTGGCATAAACTGTAATGTGAAAATCAATCAAATGTATAAGATGGCGAGATCGTACTGTTCTTTCAGTCACTCGCCAGAGCAACATTTCAAATATAAAGAGTCTGATTGACCATCTTATCCAAGCGTAAGCGGTAAAGAATTATATATTTATACTTGGCAAGCTAAGTCCAAAAGGCGCAAAATTACGTTTTCTTTATTTTTTGGATTTTTTCATGAGCAATAAACCATCTCCACAAAAAGACTCAAATGAAACAGTATTGGGATGGAAGTTTGTCATTATTGTTGGGGTACTCAGCACTATTTTTTTAAGTTTTTTCTATTTAGCGATGACCCAAGAACCTGATTATATGCCTGGCGCGCAACGTAAGGCACAGCAAGAGCTTTCTCAGGAAACCTCTTCTGCAAGCTCTGAAGTGGCTGCACAATCTAAACAATAGTCAGATCGATAAATGCCAATCTTACAGGTTATATCTTGTCTGTGATTGGCATGATCATTTCAATATGTGGAATACCACACTCATCATATTCATCGCCTTGAGCCACAAAGCCTAATTTTTCATAAAATGAAGTAGCGTGCGTTTGTGCAGAAAGCTGTAGAAATGGTCGATTTTGAGATTTAGCATAAGCAATCATTTCCAACATGATCAATTGCCCAATGCCCTGACCTCGATACTCTTGCAATACGGCAACACGCCCTAAATGATGATCAGGTAATAATCGAGCTGTCGCAATTGCTCGATCTTGTTCATAGACGACAAAATGTTCCGACACTTGGTCTTGATCGTCCCACTCATCCTGTTCAGAAATATTTTGTTCGCGGATAAATACCAATTCACGAATACGCTTGGCATCGTGCTGTAGTTGTAATTGATTCCATTGACCATGTTTAATACAAAACAGATGCATTTCATTTTCCATTAGCACTTACAACCTACATTTTCGATAGGCATTTGATCCTTTAATAGCAACTCCAAACTTTGCTTTTGAATGCCATACATCGTTTTTAATGCTTGTATCTGCTGCAAAATTTTGGCATCAGGCTGCTGAATATCTTTGCGCTTGGTCGCCAAAATCATTTTGTTCTTACTAGTATGTTCTAATGAGACAAACTCGAAGACTTTAGTTTCATAACCGTAAGCTTTGAGCAATAAAGCCCGCAAAGTATCTGTGAGCATTTCAGCCTGCTGTCCAGCATGAATACCGAATTGCAGCATCGGTTGTAACACTTCTGGACTCTTAAGTTGAGGTCTTAATTCTTTATGGCAACACGGCGCACACATAATCATCGAGGCATTGAGACGAATCCCTGTATGAATCGCAAAATCGGTTGCAATATCACAAGCATGCAATGCGATCATGACATCCAACTTTTCAGGTTGATAGCTCCGCACATCCCCTTCGAAAAAATCAAGATGATTAAACCCGACGTCATCTGCAACTTTCTGGCAAAACTCAACTAAATTCGAGCGTAATTCCACACCTGTAATCAAAGGCGTTTTTTGTTGGGCTTGTAAATAGTCATATAAAGCAAAGGTTAAATAGCCTTTGCCAGAACCAAAGTCAACGATATTCAGTTCTTGTTGAGAAGCATCAATTTGAGCATAAGCGTTGGAAAATATTTCAATGAATTTATTGATCTGTTTCCATTTACGCGCCATGCTTGGAATGACTTGCCCCTTTTCATCCGTGATACCTAGATGTTTTAAAAATGGGCTTTGCTGCTCTACATAACGATGCTTTGCACGATTATGCTGACGTTGCTCTATCTCCTTCGACAAGGGTTTTCTTTTTTGCACATTGAGCATTGCTTTCTTTTTATTTTTCTTGAGTTGGGCTTCTTGATCAAGCGCGAATAAATTAGCCTGTTTAGAGTGTGCCAATAGTTCGGCAATTTTCTCAATCCCTTCATTCATCGAATAGTTTTTAGTAATGTCTTGGGTTTTATGATGATATAAACAAGATAAAGTGGCTTGCCCCTGCAACTCAATAATCCGAAATGTCATTTTTTCTAAATCTGTCATTTCACCTTTATACTGACTCAAAATCAGACGATCAAAGCTTTTATTTTCAATCGATTGCTGGATATCCAAGAAAAACTGTTGTTCTTGTTCAAAAGAAAATTTCGGCGCAAACATAGTGAAAACCTGACAAATAGAAACTAAATTTTAAAGCGTCTTACTTTAAAAGGGAAATTGCATTACGATACAGTTGTATTTTTATGCAAAGCTTATTGCGATGAACATGAACTCAATGTTGAATTATGATCCAAAAGAAGAACGACTCAATGCATATAGTCATGGTATTGGTGCAATAATAGCGTTAATTGCCTCTGTTTTCTTGATTATCAAAGGGAGCTATCTTCCCTTGGGTCAATGGATCAGTCTATGGGTCTATGGTTTTAGTTTAGTATTGCTACTCAGCAGTTCAATGCTTTATCACTTCGCACAAGATGAAACCAGACGATATTGGTACAAGAAACTGGATCATACCGCGATTTATTATCTAATTGCAGGCACCTATACCCCCTTTCTCAGCATTGCCATACCTACTGCCAAAGCAGACTATCTTTTGATTGCACTTTGGGTCATTGCGTTCATCGGTACCTTATTTAAATTAGTGTTTATTCATCGTTTTCAAAAGCTTTCATTAGTTGCTTATCTGGTAATGGGCTGGTTAGCTATTTTATTGATGGATGACATGCAACGTTATTTATCCAAGGATGCACTACAGCTGCTGATTGCTGGTGGACTGGCTTATACCATAGGCACATTGTTTTATGCATTAAAAAAGGTAAGATATACCCACGCAATATGGCATATCTTTGTGCTAGTAGGAGCAGGTTTACATTTTCTAGCGATCTATTGGTATGTGTTGTAAGCAAGCACTTTGCTAGCATTCATTACATTCAATTCCTAAGTAAGCCCCGCATTTAATAAGGAACATCTGAGACAAACGCTTTGTATTTTGTCTTAGATCATTAGAATTAAGGTCATCTATGTCGTCAAACTCTATGGCTGCCACTGGTGAGGTGGCAAGCAATTCAAAAACACGTGTACTGTTTGCTAGTCTCGTTGGGACTACAATTGAGTTTTTTGACTTTTATATTTATGCCACTGCCGCAGTCATTATTTTTCCTCATCTGTTCTTTCCCGCAAGTAGTGGTAGCGCTGCACTACTGCAGTCCTTGGCCACGTTTGCAATCGCATTTATTGCGCGACCAGTAGGCGCTGCGCTTTTTGGTCATTTAGGCGATCGTATAGGACGTAAAGCAACCTTAGTTGCAGCACTATTGACCATGGGGATTTCAACGGTCTGTATTGGTCTGTTACCGACTTATGCACAGATTGGTATTGCTGCGCCACTGTTACTTGCCCTATGCCGTTTGGGACAAGGACTGGGTTTAGGGGGTGAATGGAGCGGTGCTGTATTACTCGCAACAGAGAATGCACCAGAAGGTAAACGCGCATGGTATGGCATGTTCCCTCAATTAGGTGCGCCAATTGGATTCATCCTCGCAACTGGTTCATTCCTCTTGCTTGGTGCATTCATGACTGAACAAGCATTTATGACTTGGGGATGGCGTATTCCTTTTATCGCGAGTGCTGTTTTAGTTTTAGTTGGTTTATACATTCGCTTGAAGTTACATGAAACACCAGCCTTTCAAAAGGTATTGGATAAACAAAAAGAAGTAAACGTTCCATTTAAAGAAGTCATGACCAAGCACTTGCCTAAACTGATTCTTGGAACAGTTGCCGCAATTTGTACTTTTGTTGTGTTCTATCTCACCACTGTTTTTGCACTCACTTGGGGAACAACACAACTCGGTTATACTCGAACTGAGTTTTTAAAGTTACAGCTTGTTGCTACTTTATGTTTTGCTGGATTTATTCCTTTATCCGCAATTTTTGCTGAGAAAATCGGTCGTCGAACAACATCCATCGCTGTCTGTATTTTAGCGGCTTTGTTTGGTTTAGTATTCGCAAGCTTACTGGACTCTGGTAGCCCAATCTTGGTGTTCTTATTCTTATGCATCGGTTTATCCATCATGGGATTAACTTACGGTCCGATTGGCACGATCTTATCTGAGCTGTTCCCGACATCTGTACGTTACACAGGTTCTGCACTCACCTTTAATTTAGCAGGTATCTTTGGTGCTTCTTTTGCACCCTATATTGCCACCAAACTTGCTGAAAACTTTGGTTTACAAGCAGTCGGTTATTATCTCAGTGCCGCAGCATTATTATCTCTGATTGCTTTTTTATTGATTCGAGAAACTAAAAACATCGATGTAAATAACCAAATCTAATCTCTTATAAAACATCAGGTGAGCATCAAGTAATGCTCACCTGATGCTGTTTATTCGCTCCATGATGATCTTCTAAACTTGCTTTTATAACAATACTCGTCCAAATATATTTTGTGCTAAACTAACCGCCTCCCATTTTTAGACTTTTGTGCTTATGTACGCAGTGATTATCATTGCCGTATTTTTAGTCAGTTTCTTATATACCTATTTCCGAGGTAAAGAGCGATTAAAAATATCTCGGCAACTATTTGACCATTCTACATTTTTAGCGCCTGTAAACATGTTTATGACTGGTTTCTCTAAACTCCCAAACCAGCCATTTTTTGACGTGGCGCAATTTCCTGAACTCAAGCCATTACAAGATAATTGGCAAGTGATTCGGGAAGAAGCCATTCAACTACAAAATCAAATCAAAGCGTCTGAGAAAAATAATGATGCAGGCTTTAATACCTTTTTTAAACGTGGCTGGAAACGTTTCTATTTAAAATGGTACCAAGATAGCCATCCATCAGCGCAACAGCTTTGTCCAAAGACTGTAGCACTACTTGAAAGTATTCCTTCCGTTAAAGCAGCAATGTTTACTGAGTTGCCATCTGGAAGTTACTTAGGCAAACACCGTGATCCTTATGCTGGTTCAGTACGTTATCACTTGGGTTTAGTCACTCCGAATAGTGATGACTGTTTTATCGAGGTTGATCAAGAGCGTTATAGCTGGAGAGATGGTGAAGCAACCGTTTTTGATGAAACCTATGTACATTGGGCACATAATAAAACAGATCAAACCCGTATCATTTTATTCTGTGATATCGAACGCCCAATGAAATGGGGCTGGGCGCAAAAATTCAATCATTGGTTTGGTCGTAATGTGATGTCAGCTGCCAGCTCACCCAATGATGATCAAGATAAAACAGGATTTATCAATCGCATTTTTAAGTATGGCTATGCTATTCATCATTATGGTCGTGGATTAAAAGCACGCAATCGCCCACTGTATTACACTGCTAAGTGGCTATTATTCGCAATTATTATTGCTTTAATCTTATTACCAAGCCTACTATAAATACGGTATTAAATAAAAAAAGAGATGCTAAAGCATCTCTTTTTTTATTTAAAAATATTAGTTACTTTTTACGGTTTGTGCGCTTGCTGTTTGCAATGCTTGAGCATTTGCAGCTTGCACAGCCGTCTCACCAATTAAAGCAATCTTGGCTTTTTCTTGGCTTTTTTCAGACAATGCTGGATTCGATGCCACAATACGATCGACATTCGCAGAGTTTGCTGGTGCAATCGCAGCTGTTTGCAACACAATTGGACGATTACCCGTATCACCTAAAGTATAACGAATCCCTGTACGAGGACTAATCACTGTCGTCACATCATGTTTCACTTGTGCCTGAGCTGAAGTCTCACCTTTAGCCGCCTGCACTTTTTCCACAGTCGTAGTTTGTGCAGCATCTTTTGCAAACGCAAAGCTTGATACCGCTGCACTTGCCAAAATTAAAAGTTGTAATGGTTTTTTCATTGTCTTCCCGCTTTTAATATCAATTCAATCAAGAACTGTAAGTTCAATAATCAAACTACAAAGCTTGATTAGACTCAAGTAGTTTATCGTAAAAATAAATCTCCCAAATCTCCCTTTACAAAGAGAGATTTGGCTCACGACTCAAAATAAGAGAGATCTAGATTTTACCGTGACATTGTTTATATTTTAAACCTGAACCACATGGACAAGGTGCATTACGACTTTCTGGTACTGGGAATGCGACATTCGTTACTGGCTCTGCTTCCTCAGAACTCGTCACTTCTCCTGTTAAACCATCAACCTCATTATGCTCAAAAGAAAGACGCATCGATTCCGCTTGACGTTGCTGCTGCGCTTCCATTTCTGCTAGCTCTTCAGCTGTCGGAACATGCACACGAGATAAATCCGTTACCACATCGGACTTAATCACACCCAACATATTCACAAACAGATTAAAAGCTTCTTTCTTATACTCTTGTTCAGGATTTTTCTGTGCGTAACCACGTAAATGAATCCCTTGACGCAAGTAGTCCATTGCTGCCAAATGATCTTTCCAGTGACGGTCAAGTGAATTTAGCATAAAGTGACGCTCTAGCATCACAGCGGATTCAACACCCATTTGTTCACGGCGTTGGCGATAACGCTTCACAACCTCATCTGAAATACGAGCTATCAAACCTTCTTCGTCCAAACGACGATCTTGAGTTAGCCACTGCTGTACTGGTAACTCGATACCTAAATCTACTTTTAATGCATTTTCTAAGCCTTCAATATCCCATTGGTCATGAACTGACTCTGGTGGAATAAAGTTTGCAATCACGCCTTTAATGACTTCACGATGCATTTCTTCGATGTATTCTTGCAATGTGCTTTCTGCAAGAATTTCATCACGCTGTGAATAAATGATCTTACGTTGTTCATTATTAACATCATCATACTTTAATAAGTTCTTACGAATATCAAAGTTACGTGCCTCAACTTTACGTTGTGCATTTTCAATCGAACGGCTCACCATTTTATGTTCGATAGCTTCATTTTCTTGCAAGCCCATCGCACGCATCATGGCAACGACACGATCACCAGCGAAAATACGCATCAAGTCATCTTCAAGCGACAAATAGAACCGAGATACACCAGGATCACCTTGACGACCTGCACGACCACGTAGCTGGTTATCAATACGGCGTGATTCATGACGTTCAGAACCAATGATATGTAAACCACCTGATGCTAATACATCTTCATGGTCTTTTTCCCATTGTGCTTGCAAACGTGTTTCATCTTCAGGTGTCGGATTTTCAATTTTAGCTAGCTTAGCTTTCCAGTTACCACCAAGCAAAATATCTGTACCACGACCTGCCATATTGGTTGCAATGGTTACCGCATTCGGGCTACCTGCTTGCGCAATAATATCTGCCTCACGCTCATGTTGTTTCGCATTTAGGACTTCGTGATGAATACCTGCTTGTAGTAATTTTGAAGACAGGATTTCACTTGCTTCAATTGTTGCAGTACCAATCAAAATTGGTGCTACACCCTTCTGACGAATATTGGTAATTTCTTCAATGATGGCATTATATTTACCATTGCGATTTAAATAGATTAAATCATTATGGTCGATACGCACCATTGGTCTATGCGTTGGAATGATCACCACATCCAAACCATAAATTTCTTTCATTTCCGCTGCTTCAGTATCAGCAGTACCTGTCATACCTGAAAGCTTTTTATATAGACGGAAATAGTTCTGGAATGTCGTCGTTGCAAGTGTTTGGTTTTCAGGTTGAATTTCCATGTTTTCTTTGGCTTCAACCGCTTGATGTAAACCTTCTGACCAACGGCGACCTGGCATGGTACGACCAGTACTTTCATCCACAATAATCACTTCTTCTTTTTGCGTTTGTGGATTGATACCGATGATATAGTGCACGTTCTTTTGGTAAAGATAATGTGCACGAATCGCTGCCGTCACATGATGAACCAAATTTAGATTGGTTGCAGAATAAAGGCTCTCACCTTCCGCCAACAAACCCATTTGAATCAATTCTTGTTCAACAGTTTCATAGCCGATTTCAGTCATTTCAACTGAACGCTGCTTTTCGTCTACCCAGAAATGCCCACCATCCGCAACTTTTTCTTCTTTCTGCGGACGTAATTTTGGCGGGATACTATTAATCAATTGATAAAGCTGAGAAGAATCTTCACTTTGCCCTGAAATAATCAATGGTGTACGAGCTTCATCAATTAAGATTGAGTCAACCTCATCGATGATTGCATAGCTTAAACCACGCTGTTTTTTCTCTTGTAGAGAAAACACCATGTTGTCACGTAGATAATCAAAACCAAATTCGTTATTGGTACCGTAAGTAATGTCTGCAAGATAAGCTTGCGCTTTCTCATCAGGCATTTGCATAGAATAAATTACCCCAATACTCAAACCTAAGAATTCGAATAATGGACGATTTAACTCCGCATCACGCTGTGCCAAGTAGTCATTTACGGTAATAACGTGAACGCCCTGACCACTCAATGCATTGAGATAACACGCTAAGGTACCCATCAAGGTTTTACCTTCACCTGTACGCATTTCAGCAATTTTACCTTCATGCAAGGTAATACCACCGATTAACTGTACATCATAATGGCGCATACCCATGACACGCTTAGCGGCTTCACGACAGACCGCAAAAGCTTCAGGCAGTAATTTATCTAGACTTTCACCGTTTTGATAACGTTGTTTGAATTCTGGAGTTTTTGCAGAGAGGTCTGCATCGTTAAGAGTAGATATCGTCGGTTCAAGCGCATTGATTTGCTCAACAATTTTACGCATGCGTTTGAGCTCACGCTCATTTTTAGTACCGAAGATACCTCCGATCAGACTTGCCAACATGAATAAACTCTCTAATCCTGTTTGTTATAAGGTTTGGAAATATCAACAAACCTTAGGTCGGTTAATTTTTTCTTAGCTGTTATTATGGAGTCAGAAATAAGAACTACAAGTGCTTTACATCCAAACAGCTAAAAAAACCTGCAAAATGATTCTGACATCATGCAACCAAAGATCGTTAATGTAGCAAATTTGCTTTTCCGTTACATCGATTTAAATGTGAATTTCTGATCATTTTTATAACATAAAGCCAGCACATATATATTTTAAAATGATAATAAAATGAAAAAACAATAATTTTATTTATAAAGAGAATGCTTCATATTGAATCATCACATTATTAGAAACAGATTTAAGGAACAGCCATGACATTACGCTTAGGTGATATCGCACCAAACTTTCAACAAGCATCGAGTGAAGGCAAAATCGACTTTTATAACTTCTTGGGGGATGGTTGGGGAGTTCTATTTTCACATCCAGCAGATTTTACTCCTGTCTGCACAACCGAACTGGGGTTTACAGCAAAACTCAAAGATGAATTTAATAAGCGTGGTGTCAAAGCAATTGCACTTTCAGTTGATGACGTAGACTCACACCAGCGTTGGATTGAAGATATCAATGAGACACAAAATACGACAGTCAACTTTCCTATTATTGCCGACAAAGACCGTAAAGTATCCGAGCTCTATGGCTTTATCCATCCCAATGCCAGCGAAACCTTAACAGTTCGTTCGTTGGTGATTATTGATCCAAATAAAAAAGTTCGCCTAATCATTACCTACCCTGCCTCTACAGGACGAAACTTTCACGAAGTGTTACGTGTCATAGACTCGCTACAATTGACAGATCATCACAAGGTCGCAACACCAGCCAATTGGCAACAAGGTGACGATGTGGTGATTATCCCTTCGCTTAAAGATGAAGAAGAAATCAAACAACGTTTTCCTAAAGGTTATAAGGCGGTGAAACCTTACTTAAGAGTGACAGCCCAACCAGAATAACAAAAACAGAGAAAATTTGTGATGGATCTAAGCCCTTGAAGCATTGCGTTTTTAAGGGCTTTTTAGTCTACTGATGGTTTAAGATAAGAAAAAATTTAAAGCATCCAATTTTTACATATACTTCGCTTTTTGTAGTTTCCCACTTAACTTCCATTTATCATTCAGTTAATTTGTGCACACAACTTTTCTAGATCCAATCGCGACCTTTACAATGAAAAAATTATTGATCAGCACTATTCTCCTTAGCACACTCAGCATGAGTGGCTGTATGAAATATCCCAGCCTCAATGATGAACAACGTCCAAGCAATTGGGGAACATTGATTTCTAATACCCATAACTTCTATCAAGTTAGCCAAGACGTTTATCGAAGCGAACAACCTGATGCCGATTTGATGGGTAGCTTAAAACAGCATCAAATCCATACGGTAATCAATCTCAGAGCACGAAATAAAGATGCTGATGTTTTTAAAGATCAAAGTTTTAATCTGATACATATCCCAATCTACACCTGGGCAATTAATCGTGATGACCTCTTAACTGCAATGCGGGCAATCCAAACTGCAAGACAACAAAATCAAAAGGTTTTAGTCCATTGTTATCATGGCTCTGATCGCACGGGAGCAACCATTGCGATGTATCGAATTATTTTTGAAAATTGGTCAATCGAAGATGCCGTCAAAGAAATGAAACAAGGCGGCTATGGCTACCATGTTATCTGGAAAAATATTGAGCACTTATTCACACCAAACAATATAAAGTGGATTCAACAACAACTGTTAAATCCATCTTAACTTAGAAATAAAACAGGGGGCAAAGCCCCCTGTTTTATTTTAACGCTGATCGAGTGGAACCCAATCAATCACCCATGCTGATTTCATATTCAGGCTTTCATCTGCTGCAATCTTTTTACGTGTAGCATCTGCAGTCTCTCTATCTTTAGATGGCCCCACCATGATACGAATACCTTTAGAAGTTGGGCTAGTCGTGACTTTATAGCCTTTGGCTCTTAACTTAGATACAACGGCATCAGCATTGGCTTGGTTAGCAGCCAAGGCGACTTGAACCATCCAGTTTTTATCACCATTTTCCATAAGTTCACGAGCTTTCTCTGCTTCTGCTTTCTTCTTGGCTTCTTCTTCAGCTTTACGTTTCTCTTCAGCAGCTTTTTTCTCTGCTTCAGCCTTACGTTTCTCTTCAGCAGCTTTCTTTTCTGCTTCAGCTTTACGCTTCTCTTCAGCAGCGTTTTTCTCTGCTTCAGCTTTACGTTTCTCTTCAGCAGCTTTTTTCTCTGCTTCAGCTTTACGTTTCTCTTCAGCAGCTTTCTTCTCTGCTTCAGCTTTACGTTTCTCTTCAGCAGCGTTTTTCTCTACTTCAGCTTTGCGTTTTTCTTCAGCAGCTTTCTTTTCTGCTTCTGCTTTACGCTTCTCTTCTAACTTTCGCTTTTCTGCTGCTATCCTCTGCGCTTTTGCTGCATCATCTTCAATTAACTCAGGAGGAATATTATCTGAACTTTGTTGTGCCGCCATTCGTCTTGCATTAATTGCCGCATACTCTTCTGCTGCTTTACGCGCAGCTGCAGCCTCTGCTTCTTGCTGCATTTTCAAAAACTCAGCTGCACGAGCCTCCTGTTCTGCGACAGCTTTCTCACGAGCATGCCGCTGCTCCTCAAGTAACCGTTTTTCTGTTTCAACATCAACCGCCAAAGGTTGTAACGATACCATCTCATTATCTTGCGCTGGCTGTGCCAATTTGGATTCAGTGTGAATACTTTGTTGGGCTGTTCTTGCTTGAGCTTTGTCTTGCTCTATTTCCTCATTACCTTTGAGAAGTAATGCTGCCAATAAAACACCACCTCCAAGTAAAACAACGCCACCCATCCAACGTTGTTTGTTATTCATTGACATTGTCTAAATACTCCCAGACCGCTTCTAAGGTATGAAACGAACCACAGACTAAAATCAGCTGATTGTTATTACATTTCTTCAGCGTAGTTTCAAATGCTTGCTGGATACTGCCAAACTCACATACCTGTTGGCCTTGCAATGCATCTTGTAACTGTTGCATTGGTGCGGCTCTAGGCACATCTAAAGTAGCAATAAACCAATTTTTTACTGTTGTTTTTAGTAAATTCGTGACCGATGCGATGTCTTTATCTGCCAACATTGAAAATACTGCAACAACTTCTGTGTACTGTTTATTGTATTTTAGAAAATTTCGCAACTGCTTCAATAAAAATTCAACGCCATGCGCGTTATGCCCTGCATCGAAAATCACCGTTTGGCCTTGAATCTGACGAATCTCAAAACGCCCTTGCAATGCAGCTTGCTGGATTCCTGTTGCAATTGAATCTTGGGAAATGCCAACTCCACTCGCCAATATCGCTGCCACAGCGGTAGAAATATTTTCATGTGCCAACTGACCGTTTGGAAGTTTTAATGTTGTTCCTGAGGAGGCAAATGACCATGTCTCACCATCTTCATTTGGCTGGTAAAAATAATCTCGGTTTAACACATATAGTTGGGCTTGTGTTTCCGAGACTTTCGCTTGAATGGCTTGAGGGAGTTGTTGATGCCCCGCAAAAATAACAGGAATATTAGGACGAATAATGCCCGCTTTCTCGAAAGCAATTTTTTCAATGGTATCGCCTAACCAATCGGTGTGATCCAATCCAATATTGGTAATGACCGCAATATCAGGATCAATAACATTCACCACATCTAGACGACCACCAAGACCAACCTCAAGCACCCAGACATCACACTGTTGACGCTTAAAGATTACAAAAGCAGCTAAAGTTGTAGCTTCAAAGAAAGATAGACTTAAACCACAATCACGGCGTGCTTGATCTACAGCAACAAAAGCATCAATCAAGCTTTGGTCATCAACCTCAATACCCGCTAATTTTACTCGTTCATTAAAACGGTAAATATGTGGTGATTGATACAAACCAACTTTATAGCCTTGTGCATTTAAAATTGCAGCCAAAGTCGTTGTTGTTGAACCTTTACCGTTGGTACCAGCAACTGTAAATACCTTTGCGTTAGGTCGCATCACCCCCAACTTTTCAGCGACAGGAATAACGCGCTCTAACCCTAAATCAATGCCTGTAACATGAACATGGCTCCAATAATCGAGCCATGTTGTTAATGTATCTGTTGAATGTGGAGTTTGTGCTTTCAAGGTAAGTTCATCAGCTTAGCAACAAGTCGATATACAGTATCACGTAATGCGTGACGATGAACAATTTGATCGACTACACCATGATCAAGCAAATACTCAGCGCGTTGGAACGGTTCTTCTAACTTTTCACGCACGGTCTGTTCGATCACACGCTTACCAGCAAAACCAATCATGGCTTTTGGTTCAGCAATATGAACATCGCCTAGCATTGCCAATGATGCAGTTACACCACCATAAACAGGGTGAGTCAATACCACCAAATAAGGAACCCGTGCTTCTTTCATTTTTTGAATTGCAGCAGCTGTACGTGCCATTTGCATTAAAGACAACATGCCTTCTTGCATACGTGCACCACCAGATGCAGCAAAACAAATCATCGGTTGATGTAGTTCAATTGCTCGTTCAGCAGCTTGTACAAAACGATCACCTACAACAGTACCCATCGAACCGCCCATAAAATCGAAATCAAAGGCACATGCAATTAAATCTAGTCCTTTGAGTGAACCTTGCATCACTACAAGCGCTTCGGTCTCACCCGTTTTATCTTGTGCTTCACGCATGCGATCAGGATAAGGTTTACTATCCACAAATTTTAACGGATCTTTAGCATTGAATTCTTGGCCGAGTTCTGTATCCACTTGATCAAAAAACCAATTCAAGCGATCTCGTGCACGCATACGTAAATGCTCATCACATTGCGGACAAACATAGGCATTAAATGACATTGCTGTACGTGTCACCAAAGCATGACATTCTGGACATTCGATCGTAGGCTCAGTAAAGGTCGCCTTGAAAATCTGCTGTTCATTCGCAACCTGAATACCTGGAACTTTACGCTCAGTCCAAGGCGTTGACGGGTTCAGAACCGTCCCTGCTGTTAATTCTTGACTCATACTAACTCATCGAGCGCAGCTCGAAGCTCCTTCACTTTATTCACCGTCTGTTGCACAGCCTCATCTGCTGGCAATGTCGCAAAAGATTTAACGAAAGCACTTCCTACAATCACGGCATCAGCGACTTGCCCCATTGCTTTTGCAGACGCTGCATCACTAATACCAAAACCAACTCCCACAGGAACATTGGTTTTGGTTTTAATTTTCGCAATACGTGCTGCTGCTTCAGAAGTATCTAATGTCGCCGCACCAGTCACACCCTTGAGAGATACGTAATATACAAAACCACTCGCTTGATCGACCACATGTTGAATACGTTGATCTGTTGAAGTTGGTGCAAGCAAGAAAATTTGATCCATCTCATTTTGTTTTAAGACTTCACCAAACTGCTTTGACTCTTCTGGTGGTAAATCCACCAAAAGGACACCATCTACACCACATACTTTCGCATAGGCAACAAACTTTTCATAACCAATCACTTCAACAGGATTTAAATACCCCATCAAAACGACTGGCGTTGTTTGATCTTGTTCACGAAAGGCTTTCACCATATCCAAGGCATTAAGTGTATTGGTTCCACCAGCCAAAGCGCGCTCAGCAGCCAAAGCAATCACTGGACCATCAGCCATAGGATCAGAGAATGGTAAACCAAGCTCAATCACATCGACCCCAGCTTCAACCATTTGATGAAGCAATGGAACAGTTACCTGTGGATGCGGATCACCTGCCATAACATAAGAAACAAGCGCTTTACGTTGCTGAGATTTAAGCTGTTCAAAACGAGTGGCAAGACGTGACATAGGATTATGCTTTCCTTGATTTATATTGAGGCCTGTTTGACATTTTACAGATGCACTTTACAGTCCCCTAAGTTGAGGAGTTGTTTGTAGTTAGACAAAAACACTGCATTGTAACGCTATTTTTTGCTCATTGAACAGAGTTTGACGTGATTGCAGTGCTGATTGTCGTCACCAACAACAGCCCCTACACATTTATCTATATTTTCGTTTTTTTCTCAATGATCAAAGCTTCCTAATTTCGAGCCAATCTTTCTAAATTTTAGAAATGAGCCAAGCTCCTTTATACTATGCCCACTTTTTAAATTTTCTTTTGATTTTATGTCTGCCCACACTCAGGAAAAAGTACAAAGCAATGCACTTGCTTTGCTACCGCTATTGGTATTTTTGATCATCTTTCTCGGGAGTGGTATCTATCATTCAATCATCGGGACCGAATTTGCCTTCTATCAAATTAAAGCACCAATTGCAGCTATACCAGCAATCATCTTAGCTTTACTACTGTATAAACAAAAACTCAATACAGCTATTGAGGAGTTTTTACAAGGTGCGAGTCATCCCAATCTGATTCTGATGTTTATGGTCTTTATGTTGGCAGGCGCATTTGCCAGTATTTCTGGGGCAATTGGTAGTGTCGATGCAACGGTTCAACTTGGACTTTCATTGATTTCTGCACAATTCGTGTTACCTATGCTGTTCATCATCGCTGCCTTTATCGCAACCGCCATGGGAACCTCAATGGGGACCATTGCTGCATGTGCACCTATCGCTTTTGGCTTTTCCCAAGCAACGGACATTACGCCCCTTTATGCAATTGGTGCAGTGGTTGGTGGTGCCATGTTTGGCGATAACTTATCCATGATCTCCGACACGACCATTGCCGCCACACGCAGTCAAAACGTTGAATTAAGAGATAAGTTTAAGGTCAATGTTTGGATTGCATTACCTGCCGCAATTATAACGTTAATTGTTTATTTTTCTCTCAGTCACCAGTCTGAAGCAATCCAAACCAAACCTTATGATATTTGGTTGATATTACCTTACCTCGCAGTTTTCTTTCTGGCCTTTACCCGATTGCATGTACTGGCTGTGCTGATGATTGGCGTGGTGTTGTCAGGCATGATGGGCTTACTCAATAAACCTGACTTCCATTTGCTGCAACTCAATAACTCGATCTATAACGGCTTCGTCGGTATGTTTGAAGTTGCATTGTTATCCATGTTATTGGGAGGCTTATCTGCATTAATGCAAAAAGCTGGCGGCTTACAATGGTTGATCCAGCGCATTTATGCCATCACACGTTTATTTAAATTTGGGACCCAACGTGCAGGTGAGTTTGGAATCAGCTTTTTGGTGGTATTTTCAAATTTATTTGTTGCCAATAATACCGTGGCAATTATTTTATCAGGTGATATGGCGCGTGAAGTTGCCAAAGAATATGGGATTGATCCTAAACGTAGTGCTGCCCTGCTCGATATTTTTTCCTGTGTAACTCAAGGGATCATTCCTTATGGTGCACAGTTATTATTGGCTTGTTCAATTGCCAAGATCTCGCCAATTGAGCTGATTGGGCATATTTACTACTGTTGGGTATTAGCAATTTTTGCAATTCTCGCAATTGTCTTTCATTATCCTCGCTTAAAAACATCGTAAAATTCATATGAGACTCTTTAGGGCTTAACGCTAAAGAGTCTTTAAAAACTGTTTCGGAGTAACACCGGTCCAACGCTTAAATGCTCGTCCAAATGCACTTTGATCAGCGTAATTTAAACGCTCAGCAATCTCAGAAAATGATTTACCTTGCTGCAAATACAGCTTACTTTGTTCTAAACGGTATTGATCCAAAATATCTTGAAAATTCAATTGATAAGATTTAAGTTGACGCTGTAGAGTCCGTTCAGAACAATGCAAATGTTGTGCGACATAACTCAATAAAACTTCTTCTTGTTGTAATAGCCCCTGCTCAATAAAGCTTTGTATTTTTTGTCTCAACTGCTGCTGTTGAATATCGAAAGACGTGACATGATTTAACGATTGCTGCGCCTGAGTTGATAACACCTGATTCAATTGCTGATCGGCAGCAATACTTTTCGCTTTCAAAATTTGATTTGAAAAACGTATTGCATATTGTCCTGTTTGAACTTGTATCGGACAGCCGTAAAATTTCTCGAAATGAAACAAAGCGGTATGTGGCGCATAGCCGAATTGAATCATTTGTGGTGGATGTAGAGTATCTTGAACGATGGATTGGGCAATTTTAAAAATCAACGCCAAATTCAGCTCATACATTTCACGATAATCTGGATAAGAAGCACTCCAAACAATTTGAATGAAGTCCGAAAACTGTTGAACGTTGAGTTCCTCTAAATTGGTCTGCTTAAAAATCAGAGAGTAATACCGCTGTAGAAGTTGCAATGCTTGTTGCAGGTCTAAGCTGGTTGACGCCAAATATCCCATTAAGCCCAAATCTTGCAAGTTGGCACGTTCTGCAAGAACTAAGGTAATTGGACGAGAGAAATAGGGCTGAACCCCCTGTAATAATTGAGCATAACGTTCCACATCAAAGTCTTGTTGGTCTGGATTTTCTAAACAAGCATAGAAGTCTTGCCAAAGTTCAGGAGCAGCCACTTTGGACAAATCAATATGTTCCTGTTGTAAAACACGATTCAACAATCGTAAATATCCAATGATAATTTTAACTGACATATGTCGGTCTCATCCTGATCTGTCGTTATTTGTATAAAACTTGGCTGAAACTGTCAAAACTTTTCGTCGGACTTTTTCCATACTGAATCTATGAAAAAGGCAAGGAATCGTACAAATGAATGCACATGTTTCCTATCAGGTTGATCCAGTCGTTAGAACAAAATTAGATTTCCATCTAGACCAAGCTCCTCGCTTTTGGTTTGGTGGCGATCCATTTCGTACCCGTATGTTTGATGCATTGAGCCTCACTTTTCCAGATGGTGAGCGCTATTTTATTGAATGTGTTCGTCTATTCCGTGACAAGATTACAGATCAAAACTTACAAGAACGTGTTGCTGATTTTATCCGTCAAGAAGCTCAACACGGTATCGCTCATGACAAAATGAATCAGATCATGAAACAACAGGGTATGCCTGTTGATCAGTTCACTGATCGTTTAAAGAAAATTTTTAAGTTTGAATTAAAGTATCGCTCTCCTCAATACAACATCGCCATGACTGCCGCTGCAGAGCATTTAACTGCACTAATGGCAGAAACGTTCTATAGCAAAAAAGAAACTTTGGCAGAGGCGGATCCTTTTGTAAGAGCACTTTTTGCTTGGCATGCGATTGAAGAAATGGAACATCGAGATGTTGCTTTTGATGTGATGCGTGAAGTTGGTGAAGTGCCTGAAGCAACTCGTCGGTTTGCTTTAGTATTTACCACTGTACTCATGTTTGGTTTTACACTCTACCGTACCGATGTCATGCTCAAAACCGATGGTTTTAGCTTAAAACAACGCTTTGATATGGCACGTAAAGGCTTACCTTGGTTCTTTGGTCGTAACGGTATTCTAACGGCAAAAAGATCACAATATAGCGATTGGTTTAAAAAAGATTTCCATCCAAATCAACACCCTGTTATTCGTCAATACGATGTCTGGATTGATACTTTGGCTAAGACCAATGATCCAATTGCTGCGGGTGAAGCTTTTTGGCAAGCGGGGTTATGACTTATTATTAAATATTTCAAATTGATTATTTAGATCAACAATATATTACATTGAGTCAATCTATTTTTAACTCAATGTAATATAAGAGCTTACATAGCAACTATGTGTCAACTCTTCACGACTCTGATTATTCTTTACCAAATTTCTCATGATAACGTTTACGTATATCTACACAGTATTTACCATACAAAACCTCATTCTCAGGTGTATTTTTACAATCCTCATATTCTTCTTTTAAAGAAATATCCTCTGGGACTGCTGTAGTACGCATTGCATAAAAACTAATACCATCAATCACTTCTGGATCATTTTCATAACTGGTACTGAGATTAATATCAAATGATTCACCTGCTTGACCACTCTTGCACTTTGCCCAGATATAGTAGCTGGTTCCACGACGATGCCTAGAAATCGAACGTAGCTCTTGATCCATCGGATAGGCACCTACAATCACATCTTCAACTTGGATACCATCCTTAAAGTTTTGCTTTGCCTGAAAAGAATCAGGATTCTCCATCCGTGTCTGGTATTGCTCCTCTGTTTCCCATGCAAAGTCTTTATTCCACTCAGATTGACCAACCCAAAGACCAACATGTTCCATTTTTTTATTGTTCACATCATAGATTAAACGAATACCTGCATCATCATAGATATAATATTCTTTAGGCGTCTTTACCTTCCCCCATGGTGGTAAATAGTCAATCTTTCTATAATCAGAACCAAAGACTTTTAACCAATCTGCCAAGGGCGCATTAAAATCGATTGGCTTGTTGTTATAAGAAATATGGCAACCATCAACTTTGATCTGATGCTGTGCATTGAGCTTCTTTTCGACTTTAGTAAGTGTAGCTTGCTGCTTGGCATCAGAACAGGCACTTAGACTCAAGACCAATAAACCGAATATAACTTTTTTCATCTACTATCCTTTATCTTGCTGCCCGAATTGCCTGAGGATTTGCTCTTGCCCACTGACGTATATCCCCATCCATCCAGTTAGTTCGAGCTGGATGAACAAAATAACGCTTAACCGTATCTTTAACTGCCTGTTTGTTGGATGCGGTTGGATTATGATGATAAGCAATCCAACGTTGCCCAACATCTTCTACAGCTTTAATTGCCAATTTTGCTGCTAACATGTGTAAAGCATTATGATGATCATCTTTGCCCAATTGGGTATGGGTCGGGTTTTCACCATAGTTGCCCCACCCTTGTACTAAGCGAATCGCTCCATGACTATGCTGTAAAATGCCAGAACCAGCAAATTTAAGCATAAAAGATATAATTGGCTTGATCACCGATGCCAATGTCCGTGCGGTCCGAACAAATTGGGCAATTTCTCTCGCTTTATCTGCGTATAACGCCTCATTTAAACCAGCTAACTGATCTCGCAAGCTCAAATAAGTGTTCCAAATCCGACTAATTTCCGCAATATTAATCCATTCAACGATGGCAGTAATAATAAAGTCTTCTAGGCGACGCTCACCATACATAAAACCTTTGTATTCTTCCATGCTCTTTAATGGATCAACCAAATCACCAAGTTTAGGTCCGATACTTGCCAAAGTATCCCAAAGTCCAAAGGTTCCAGAGACAATCGGAATCTTTCGATAGTCACTATCAGACTGTTGAACATGATCATCTACTTGATAGCCTTGTTTAATCAATGCCACTTCGGTAAAGTTGGTATGCGCAAAAAAATCTTCCAATACATGAAAAGCATTGCCCAAAGCTCTTAATACATGGCGTGATTTTATATCGCCCGACATACTGATCTCAAGCTGCTCCAGTAAATACTCCAAAGCAGTTGGAAAAGCACTATCATCAGTATTTTCAGGCGTACTATCCGCAATATAGTTTTTTAGGTTGTAGTGTGGTGATGCCAACGACTTATTGGTTTGATGACTTTTTTGATTTGGCGCTTCATTAAAGTCCTCATAATCAGCATAACGGGGATCACCTACAGGACGACGCTCATCCTTTTCCATTTGAGGATTATCAATATGTTCTTGAGGACGATAAACTCCTACGATATGTTTTCCCTTATGGGGTTCAATCAACCACAAATCCGAAAACAACTGTAACGGCATCGCCGCATTAGATTTATATACGGCTAGAGCAATCGCTTTATAACAACATTGTTTGTCTTTAGGCAAGTTCTCAAAACGTTAGGCTGCCAACACTTCAGCTTTAAGCCAAACCATCATTGGTTGTAAGCGTCCCAAACTAATCCGTAAATTATTTCTGTCTTTTAACAATTCATGTGCAAAGTAGTCATCAAAAAATGGTCATAATCTAAAACAACCAAAATACGAGCAAGGAAATCTCGATTTGGATAAACCTCAGTCACTTTGCCATTAAAACGGATACAAATGAAACCATGATTTGAGAATTTCTAACACTAAACCTACAGGATTCGATTGCTCATCAGTAAATTAAAACTGATCTAAATACTTAAACATTCTCATATCATGCTGATCATCTTTAAATGTTTCTATATCTTGAAAAGAACTTTGGGTAATATTTTCAATGCTAGGAACTATCTCACTTGAAGATAGATATATAAACTCCTTAAACTGGTTTATAAAGATTTTTATATTTGTTGTATTCTGCCCCAATACTAAAGTATTGGTGTAAGTCATTTTTGCATACTTATCTTTATACCTCGCATAAATATAATAATCGCTATATTTATTTATTTTAGTTTTTTTGTAATTTTGCAAAGCACCATTCTTATATATTGGAAAAAATATATTTGTTTTTCCAATATATTTATCTGGTTCATACCCATCAAGTAAGTAGCCATGTGTATTGATTATGATTTTCAAATCTCCTTTATTAATTTTATCATTCAGTATAACATCTACCTCTGTATCATAAGTTTTCATGAACTTAGCAACTAACATAATAATTAAACCTATAAAAATAATACTAATCAGGATTTTATTTTTCAAATCAATTTTCCCTATGATCATTAAACTGACTTTGAAAGGCTCTCTCTAATAATATGCCATTCATAAATTTTTTCATTGGTAAAGCTGGAGGAGAAACCATTGGAATCCCCCGTGTCGCGGCTAAACCATCACCTCTTTTTGATGCAACCATATATGTGTGATTTACAGACCAACCAGTCCCCATATTTCTTAATACACTACTATCTCTTCTATCTGGATAAAATGAGGGTTTGGCAGGACCAGCTTGCCCCCAAACCTCTACACCTTTAAAATTCTCACACTCAGAAATATCTTTAGCAAAAACTCTAGCTCCTTTATTATCGGAAGCTGTATTACAACCAAACATTACAAAACGAGCTTTAGGAGCCCATTTTGCATCAATATTAGACCATCCATATAATCCCATTTGCTTTTCACTGACCGGATCAACAGTACAAGGAGCTGAGCCCGTTGGACCATCATACCAAGCATGAGAAAAAATACTAATTTCCTTTATTTCAACTTTCCCTACCCCACCTCTTCTGTGAATCGAGCTTGTGACTGTAGCAATAATTTCAGCCATATCTTGAATAGGTATATTAAAAACTAAATGTTCATCTTTCTTATACCATGAGGAATTCTGAATATTAAACCTCCTAGTCTTTGCAGAGAAATACATTAAATCATCGCCTCTGTGATTATCTGTAGTATAGAATAAAAGAAATAACTGTTTTTTTCTTGTAATCCGAATATGGTGTGTATTGTTTTCTTCAGAGGAAGTTCTAGCATTTGATATCTGTCTTGGTGGAATCCCCATTTTATTTTAGCTCCAAATGAATTTTCACATCTTTTTCTTCACTCGAAAAAAATGTAGATGAGTATCCTTGATCATCTGTCATACCTTTGATTTCAGCTCCATTAGGATAGATAGCAATATAAGGTGTATTTTTATAAGGCATTCCTTCATCATCCGTAAATAAATATCTTAAATTATATGTCGTCCCTTCTGGAAGGAATGGAATTTTTGTTTTTATCTTAGCCCCTCCCATAAATAAATGCTGCCCCGCCTTGACCTCAAACTTTCCACCTGTAGTCGGGAAAATACCTGAACCATTCAGCCTGACTTCAGAGGTATCTGCTTTCATGACGATTTCTTTCGGGCTGGTAATATAAATCGCATCCTCTGTCGAGATAATTTGTATTCCCGCTTTCGCCAATATATCTAAACCATCCCCTTGTGCCTGTATCTCAACCTTACCTTTGCCTGCAACTTGTTTGATTCCATTTTGTGCGGCAAATAAGCTGATCTTTTGACTGGCTTGGGCAATCAGGTTCTTCTGTGTGGTCAGGTTAATACTGTCCCCTGCAAATTGGTTTAGTTGTCCATCTGCGGATAGATGGATGTCCTCTGATGTACTGAGTCCAATCCCATTGGGTGAGCTGAGTAAAAGTACAGCCTCCTCAAAGCGAGCAATGTCTTGTTGTATCTGTTCAAAGAACCCTTTTAATTGCTCTACTGATTCCAACTCATCCGTTTGTTGGTTCTTTGCCACTTCACTCAGGGCTTTGGCATTGTTTTGGTTGCCTTCCAGTTGTTGTTTGGCTGTTTGTGCTTCGAGATGTTCACCTTCGGCTTGCGCTTGTGCATGGGTGGTGATCAGTAAGCCTTCCCCTGCTCGGATCGCACCCCATTGGTCTGTGCGTAGTTCAAAGCCTTCGCCTCGGTCTTCGCTTTCTGCTTGGGCTTTGGGATGGCTCAGCTTACCGAGATTGAGTTGGCTGGCTGCATGGCTGCTTTGTAGTTGTGCACTGATCTGTCCAGTAGTGTCATCAAAGCGCAGTTGGTTGTAGCCTGAACCTTGATATTCTTTGGATTTGATCCCTGCTAGTTTTTTGGTATCAGGTAATTTGCCTTGGTCATCGAATTTTGTTGGACTGCGTTGTGCTTCGTGGAGTCGTCCTGTGACAAAGGGACGGTCGATGTTGCCATCAAAGAAGTCGATGACGACGATTTCACCAATGCGGGGTAGGAAGCGTGCGCCATAGCCTTCGCCTGCCCACGGGGTTAGTACGTCCACCCAAGCTGAATCGGTATCGTTGTTGTTGCTGCCTGCGCCACCATCGTGGCTATGGTCGTCATTGCGGGTAAATAGGAAGCGAACTTTGATTCGTCCCCATTCATCCACATGGATTTCTTCGCCTTCGGGTCCCACTACTCTTGCACGTTGTGGGTGAGCAGTTGGACGGTGTTGCAGTGGGTGGTATTCGGGTACGGTTTTGATGTTACGGCGTTGTAGCGTCAGTTGGTTGGCTTGGCGTTCTTCACTCTTGCTTGAATGCTGCCATTGGCTTTGTTCTACTAATTGGTTGATTTGATCATTCAAATCTTTAGGAAGGTTGTTTTGATTAAACCAATCCTTTTTCGTGATTAAGAACTCCTGATCTGAAGATGAATGTTGATCAACTTCAGGGTGTTCGTTGAGTTTAAACCAATAACCCACTTGGGTGTCTCGTACGGTAGTATTGGCGATAAATTGTTTGGCTTGGGCATCGTGGTAGTGACTGAGGTGTTGGTTCAGTTTTTCGATTTGGGTGTTGCCTGAAGCGGTTGCACCATCTTCACCATTCAGGTCTTGCATCCATGCTGGAGTGAAGTGCCATACATCTTCGAGTCCTAGACTAGCGTTGTCGTATTGTTGGCTATGTTGGTGTTTGCTTTGGACGCTACCTGCCCCATCTTCTTGTTCTAAGGCATCAGCTTGCCAGCGTTGGATATGGACTGCGGTCGGTTGTAGCGAACGTTCTGCAATGAGGCTGGTCATGCTGTCGTATTGTTCGGTAGCACTGCTACGATGGTAGCGAATTGTTCTTCGTTCTAGGGCTTGGTATTGGCTGTTGTCATCGATCAAGCGCAGTTTTTGGGCTTGGATTGGACTGTTGCTGTTGGCAACAGTGAGCTGTGCTTCGTCGATCAGCCAGTTGATGCCTTCGCTTCGGAGCAGTCGGGTAATGAAGTCATAGTCGCTTTCATTGGCTTGCATCACAAAGGGACGGATGTCGTAGTCCTGGGTTAAACCACTTAAATCTAAAGTTAAACTCGATGCAAACAACTGGCTGCGTTGCTGCCATTCCTTAAACAATACTTGAAGGATGTCCACCACGGTTTTATTCATAAACACACGAGAATTTCGACGTTTATGCCACAGGGCGGTTGTATCTTGGAGTTTGAGTTTATAGAGTGTGAGACTACCGTCAGACTGTCCTTGTACGGCTTCTGTGATGATCCCTGTGGTTCTAAATAGAGCACCTGTGTCTGTTACGGAATCAACAGCCGCTTGAGAACCAATAAACTGTTTTAAGGGGATCGTTGCGTCCGTTGATAGGCAGATGAGTTCTGAGCTAACTCCGTCATTCAGACGATGCGTACCTTCAATACGCTGTAAAAACACCTGATTGGCTAAAGCAGGATTTGAAAATTGAATATGAATTGCACGTTTTTGTGCGGTTAGTCCTATTTTTTCTAATAAATTTAAAATATTAAAAATCATAATATTATATCAAATCATCCCTAATCAGCACTATATTTTATACGATCCAGAACATTCTGTATACAAAACATACTGTTGTGGAAAAAGAGGTAGTAAGTCAAATCATTACCATTAAAAAAACTGTTGTATTCACCACTTCGCATAATGCTGTTCTAACAAGCCATATTGCTGATCCAACTGCACCAATTCAATTTGTTCACGTTCTATCGTACCACTGACTTTGGCTTGCCATTGATTAAACTGACTGCCGATTAAACGTAGATTAATATTTTCAAAACGACACCAACCTGTTTCGACAACTAAGTTTAAACAGCCCCCCAAAGAACGAATTGACCATGTTTTTTCATTCTGCTGTTCAAACAAAACATCTGTGAGTGGATACAAACGCCCATCCACCCATAAGGCATTTTCATTGCCAAAACTTTCATTGACACCTGATGCAAGATTAAGCCCAATCCGGCGCCCCTGCGCATCACGAAATTGACAGGATAACCAAAACCAAGCCGTTTCTGGCCGTAAAAAACCACAGGTATCATCTAATGCAGCCAGACTTTGAGCATCGAACTCTATCCGTTGCTGATCAGGACTGATAAAAAATCCCTCAACCGCCAGCGTTGTTTGCTTTTGGGTATACGTCCAACCATTTATTCCTGTCGGGCTACACAAGCTTAGTGCATCTGTTCCAGCACAAAAAATACGCGCTTTCAGTTGTATCTCACCGTATTTCGTGACCTGAATATAGCGCACGCCATTGGCATGTTGTATGTCAAATTGATAGGCTGATTTTTTAAAATGACTTTGGCTAAATAAGGGTTGTTCATCAAGTTGTGTATTGATCGCCAAAGGTTGAATTGCATTCCACTCAATGACTTTGCCTGATAGATGATCATAAACATAGAAAAAGCCGTGTCCAGCCCACGATAAATCAACGATCGCAATTCCAATACTAAAATGCGCATGTTGCAAACCACAGAATTTGAATTTTTTATACTTAAGGTGCTTACGCCACCCTTTCAGCACCTGACCATAAGGTGTTTTATAAATATAGTCGTCGATATTAATTCGTGATGGTACTTGATCGAAACGCCCATAACGCGGCTGACCATTGGCTTGTATCAAATCCATTTTTCGTTCCTTGATTTTGCAGCTTCGTGTTGCTTAATCACATCCACGCCAATAATAGACGGTAAATTGTACAATTGACTATCATTTTTGCATCAATATTAATTCCTTGGATGTAACCCCCAATCGATGTACTACCTACGCACAGCTATCATCGCTCACTATTTCATCAAAGGTTCATACTGATCTTTTATCTTTAAAAACAATCTTATACCACTTGATCAAAAAATCATGAAAACACGTACTATTTTTAAGGTAAATGCATTGTGCGTCATGTTATTGGCACTCACTGCTTGTAATGACAATGATGATAAACAGTCACCGAAAGTTGAACGTAAAAATCAAACGATTAACGTGCTTGCTTTCAACGACTTCCATGGAAATTTAGAGCCACCGAAGCGGTTTATTGAAGCTGAAGATCCACATGATCATAGTCAAACAGTACGCATTCCCGTTGGTGGTGTCAGTTATTTTGCCGATGCAATTAAGAAACTTCGTGCCCAATATCCAAATAATGCGGTCGTTTCTGCTGGCGATTTGATTAGTGCCTCACCATTAATTTCATCACTATTTTTAGATGAACCTACCATTGAAGCAATGAATGATATTCAAATTGATTTCAATGCGGTTGGAAACCATGAGTTTGATCGTGGGACAGATGAACTTCGCCGCTTACAAAATGGTGGTTGCCAGCAATACACCACCACAAAACCTTGTCAAATTAATCCAAACTTCTCTGGGGCAAAGTTTGAATTTTTGGCAGCGAATGTTTCGATGAAAGCTGATCCCCAAAAGACCTTGTTCCCTGCCTATAAAGTCAAAACTTATGGTGGTATTCCAGTCGCCTTCATTGGTTTAACACTCGAAGCGACACCAAGTATTGTTTCTGCGGCAGGTATTACCGATGTAAATTTCCATGACGAAGCAGATACCGTCAATGCGTTGATTCCAGAATTAAAAAAACAAGGTATTGAAGCAATTGTGATGGTGGTACACGAAGGGGTGGCTCCTAGTACCAAGTTTAATCAAAAAACATGTGAAGGTCTGAGTGGGCCACTGATCGACGTGCTTGAACGTCTCGATCCAGCCGTAGATGTCGTTGTTTCTGGTCACACCCATCAATCCTATATATGTGATTATGCAACCAAAAATCCAGCCAAACCTTTTCTACTCACCTCAGCAGGTCAATACGGCACGATCATTACCAATATCCAACTTGAACTCGATGGAAAAACTGGTGATGTCATCAAAAAAGATGCTTCTCAAGTTCCTGTACAAAGTGAAAGCTATACCTCTGGTACAACGACAGTCAACCTCACAGATCTTTATCAAAAATTTAGCAAAACACCGAGCATTGAAGCAATTTTAGATAAATATCGCCCTGCGGTAGCGACCATTTCTTCACGTGTGGTCGGCTCAGCAACCAGTGTCATTGATCGCAATCGTACTGAAAGTGGTGAAACTGCGTTGGGTAATTTGATCGCAGATGCGCAACAAGCAGCTGCACTTGCAGCCAGCAACCAAGGGTCAGATTTTACCTTGATGAATTCAGGTGGCGTTCGCGCAGATTTATTGATTAATAACAACAATGAAATTACCTTCGGAGATGTATTCAGTGTCCAACCCTTTGGAAATTCGTTGGTCACGCTCAGCTTAACAGGCAAACAAATCCGTGAACTATTAGAACAACAATGGTCTGGGGCAAATGCAGGCACTCCTCGAATACTACAACCATCGAAAGAATTGAGTTATTCCTATAAACAAGATGCTTCAGTATCACCTCGTGCTAGCAATATTATGATTGCTGGACAAGCATTGGTCGATACCCAGACTTATCGCGTTACTGTGAACAGCTTTATTGCCGATGGTGGTGATAACTTCACGGTTTTAAAACAGGGTAAAAATCCTATTGGGGGAGGTCAAGATATTGACGTGTTAGAGCGTTATATCAGCCAGAACTCTCCACTGACCGCACCAAAGACAGATCGAATCAAACTAATCCCATAGCTCTACAAAAAATAGGGAGGCAAATGCCTCCCTATTTTTTCAGTGAGATTTACATCTCAACCATTTCAACACCATCAATACGTGCAACCGTCATCAAGTCTTTATCACCACGGCCTGAAACCGTTGCAATAATGATCTGATCCTTTGACATGGTTGGCGCAAGTTTGGTGACATAAGCCATCGCATGTGAGCTTTCTAGTGCAGGAATAATCCCTTCAATCTTAGTCAAATCACGGAAACCTTGTAAGGCCTCATCATCATTGATCGGTACATATTCCACACGGTTCATGTCTTTGAGGAAACTATGCTCCGGACCAACGCCCGGATAGTCCAGACCCGCAGAAATACTGTGTGTTTCAATGATCTGACCTTGCGCATCTGACATCAAATAAGTACGGTTACCGTGTAATACACCCACATGTCCTGCATTCAACGGCGCAGAGTGTTTACCCGTTTCAATGCCATAACCTGCGGCTTCAACACCATACATTTTCACATCTTGATCATTCAAGAATGGATAGAACAAGCCCATCGCATTTGAACCACCGCCTACACAAGCGACCAAAGCATCTGGCAAACGCCCTGCCTGTTCCTGGATTTGACGACGTGCTTCACGACCAATAATCGACTGGAAATCGCGAACAAGTTGCGGATATGGATGTGGCCCTGCAACCGTTCCAATCACATAATAGGTGCTATCAACATTGGTTACCCAGTCACGCATCGCTTCATTCATGGCATCTTTCAATGTTTTTGAACCACTTTGCACTGGAACTACGGTCGCACCCAACAAACGCATACGGTATACATTCATGGCTTGACGTTTTACGTCTTCAGCGCCCATATATACCACACATTCCATGCCCAACCGTGCGGCGATTGTAGCTGTCGCCACACCGTGTTGACCTGCACCTGTTTCCGCGATGATACGCTTCTTACCTGACAACTTTGCCAATAACGCTTGACCAATGGTGTTATTCACTTTGTGCGAACCTGTATGATTCAGGTCTTCACGTTTCAGGTAAATTTGCGCACCGCCGAGGTGCTGAGACCATCGCTCAGCATAATAAAGAGGACTAGGACGACCAACATAAAACGCAAGATCACGATCAAACTCTGCTAGAAACTGAGCATCATTTTTCATACGACCATAAAGACTTTCTAAGTCTTCAAGTGCAGCCATAAGCGTTTCTGACACAAAACGCCCACCATGAATACCAAAATGCCCTTGGGCATCTGGAAACTGGGTGTAGTCAATCGCCTGATTTTGTTGACTAAGGTTTTGCTGATCCACGTTGGACTCCTTGCATAAATTTTTCAATGAGTTGTTGGTCTTTTATACCTTTTGCGGACTCGACGCCTCCGCTGACATCTACAGCAAAAGCCGCTGTAGTATCAATAGCTTCACTCACATTTTCAGGGGTTAAGCCCCCTGCCAAGATTAGTGGAATTTCAATTTGAGGGAATTTATTCCAATCAAAGCAATGACCAGTGCCACCTTTTAATTCAGGATGCCATGCATCCAAGAGAACAGCACTAGCTCCGACAGCTTGATAACGTTGAATTTCGGTCAAAATATCTAAATCAGGTTTAACCTGAATCGCTTTGTACCAACGACGTTTACATTGCTGAGCAATCTGTTGGCACAGTTCAGGAGTTTCATCTCCATGCAGTTGTAATACATCCAAAGGAACTGAATCAAGCACTGTTTGTATTTCTTCTACGCTTGCATTTACAAATAAACCAACCAACTGAACATAAGCGGGTACTGCATTTGCCAATACTTTTGCTTGTTCGATGCTGACATGACGAGGGCTTGGCGGAAAAAATACAAAACCGATTGCATCCGCCCCTGCTTGTACTACAGCTTGAACATCTTGTAGTCGAGTAATACCACAAATTTTGGCGCGAGTTCGCAGTTGATGTTGGCGCATGCTCTATCCAATTTTAATTTGAATATTTTAAAACTTTCGCATTGTAAAGCAATTTGACCTGATTGGGGAAAAGTTGATTTCGAAATGCAATTGTTTAAAAAACGTTAACACTTTATACTTTGCGTAATCTTGCAACAAGTCTAAAGCAAATTCTTTTGCTTATAGGGAAGTTGGTGGAATTCTAACACTGCCCTCGCAACGGTAACACCGTATTATTAATCTTAGCTCTACGCCAAATCACTGCATCAGAATGATGTGGGAAGATGATTAATAGCATCATTCTTGTGATGATATAGTGAAGTCCGGAGACCTGCTTGTTGTTTATTTCCACATTATCATTCACGACGGGTGAATGTCTGGAGCATGCATGTCTACTGTCTTTCAACCAACTCGCCTCGTTGGTGCTATCGCTATTGCGATGGGGTTTTCCTCTACTACCTTTGCTCAAGATCAATCAACAAATAAAGTAACAACGCTTGATACGATTGTTGTCACGGCATCTCGTAGTGAACAAAAAATTAGTGAGGTTCCTGCACGTATCAATATTATTGAACCTAAAATTCTTGAACAATCTCCTATTGCTTCTTTACCGCAGCTACTTCAGACCGATGCTTCAATCAATATGGTACAGACTGGCGGTTACGGCCAAGCAGCATCAATTTTTACACGTGGTACAAACTCAACCCATACACTAATTCTACGTGACGGCGTCCGCTTAAATACAGGCTCTTCAGGAGCTGCTTCACTGCCATTTGTTGATACAACAGATATTAAACAGATTGAAGTATTAAAAGGCCCAGCCTCTGTTTTATATGGAACCGATGCAATTGGTGGTGTGGTACAACTAATTTCAAAAACACCTGAAAAAACTTCAGCATTTGTAACAGGTGAAATTGGTGAGAACAAAACGTATAAATCAGTCATTGGCGCAGATCTTGCTGAAAATGGTTTTTATGCTCAAATTCGTGGGCAACGCTTAGAAACTGATGGCACTCCAGTGACTGATGCAAAAGACAATAAAAAAGCGAGCTTTGATCAAAAAGGCTATAGTGCAAAATTTGGTGTTGAAAAAGAGCAATTTGCAGCGTCTGTCGACTATAGTGAAAACGAAGGCTATAGTGACTATGACAACTATGGCAACTTAGTTTCTCAAGACTTCAAAAATGAAGTGATTAACATAAAAGGTCGTGTAAATATTCTTGATAATGTAGCTATTCACGCTCGCTTATCTCAGTTCAAAGATGATTTGAACCAAAATAACTCACCAGACTACGTTTACAGCACTACACAAGAAGCTGAACTTTATACGAAATGGCAAATGACCCCTACTCAAAATATTTTAGTGGGTTCAACATACAAAGATATTAAAGGTGATGTGTACTCAAAAAATCTTTGGGGGGGAGAAGACGTTAAATACAAAGAATCTGTAGATACCGTCGGTTATTTTCTCCAGCATCAATATCAACAAAATGGTATAGAAACTCAAGTTGGTGTTCGTGTTGAAGATAACGAAAAGTTTGGCTCACATACCGTAGGTCAAGGTGCGATCAGATACCAAATATTACCACTTACAAGTGTTTATGCGAATATTGGTTCTGCATTCCGTGCTCCAACCACAAATGATTTATATGCAATGTCTTGGGGTGCTAATCCTGACCTAAAACCAGAAGAAAGTTTTTCTTATGAAATTGGTGTGGATCAAAAACTAAACTACGGTATTGATTTAGGTTTATCTGTTTACCGTAATAAAGTTGATAATTTAATTAGCCTCCAAGCAGGTAAGCTAATCAATATTAACAAGGCAACGTTCACAGGTGGCGAAGCGTCATTTAAATGGCAACAGGATGAATTGTTTTTAAATACAACATATGCCTACGTTCAAGCCAAAGATGACGAAACAAATAAAGAGTTAAATCGTCGCCCGAAACAAAGTTTGACTTTAACCACTGGTTGGGATGATGGAATCTACGGTATTTCAGCATCTATCGTTGCTAAATCTAAATCTAAAGATTTTGCAGACTGGCCTTCCACAACACCAACCACAACACCAGGTTATGTTACGACTAACGTAAATGCATATTGGCAGCCGACACCAATGATAAAAATCTTTACTAATATCGAAAATATCGGTGATGTAAACTACAAAACTGCTTATAACGGTAGTGATGTTTACTACATCAACGGTGGTCGTTTAGCTTCTGCCGGTGTCACATTCCGTTATTAATCGTGCTCTAAAATAATAAAAACATTTTCTTCACTCCAGTTTCGGGGTAATGTTCTGACCGACATTATCCCCTTTTTATTTTCAGGATCAGAGAAACAAAACTATGGGACATCGTTTAAGTAAAATCTATACACGTACAGGTGACTCAGGTACCACAGGTCTGGGAGATGGTTCCCGCGTTGCCAAAGATGATTTACGCATTGCTGCGCTCGGTGATGTCGATGAACTCAATGCAACCATTGGTGTACTTCGCGCACAAATCAGTGCCAGCCAAATTGAAAATAAAGCGGATTGGGATAAAAGTTTAAGCTTGATTCAACATTGGTTATTTGATTTAGGTGGTGAAGTTTGCATTCCAAACTATCATTTACTTCAACCTGTATGCATCGACTTTCTGGAACAAGAAATTGATCACATGAATGAGTCTTTACCGATGTTAAAAGACTTCATTTTGCCATCAGGAAGTTTGGCATGTAGCTATGCCCATCAAGCCCGTGCGGTATGTCGTCGTGCTGAACGTGCTTTATTGTCGGTACACAATCGTGACAAAAATATCCAAGCAACAGCCTTACAATTACTGAATCGTTTATCCGACTGGTTGTTTGTTGCCTCACGTGCCTTGCAACGTGCTGAAGGTGGTAGCGAAGTGTTGTGGCAAAAAAATATTAATGACAGTATCGATCCAGCATAACCATTGCCAAGGTGAATAAAAGATGCGAATTATTGGTCATCGTGGTGCGCGTGGTGAAGCACCTGAAAATACCTTAGGTGGATTCCACTATCTGCATGGGCTTGGCATTCGTGCAGTCGAGTTTGACGTTCGTCAGCTTAAAGATGACCAACTCATCGTAATTCATGATGATGATTTTGTTCGTACTGCTGGTCGCTTACAACATGTAGAAAGTTGTAATCTGCTAGAAGCCCAACAATTTGATCATCGCCATCAGTGGCAAGACTGGAAAACTGAGGAATTTACGCCGAGTTTAAAACAGGTTATGGATTGTTTAATCGACTTTGAGCATATCGAAGTTGAAGTAAAATCAGTCGTTGATGAGGCTGCGGCTGAACGGCTGATTATAAAACTACAGCAAGAACTACAAGGTTTTGAAAAAACAGCAACCATTACCAGCTTTGATATAAAAATTTTAGATGCATTACAACAACATCAAAGTCTTTTTAAACGAGGACTCTTGGTCGAAGCTCCGATCGGTGAATACGCAATCGAACTTGCACATCAATATCAATGTCATCAAATCGGTTGGAAAGATCAGCTCGCAACAGATGAAATCATTCAACTCACCCAACAAGCACGATTAGATATTAGTGTTTGGACAGTAAATGATGTTGAACGTGCAATTCATTTACAACAACTTGATATTCAAGGTTTGATTACGGATATTCCCCAAACAATGTTGCAGCATTTATCATAATAAAAAAGGTGGAGACCACTCCACCTTCTAACATTATTTCTTACGTTGTGCTTGTATTAAGCGTTGTCCTCTAGCATCCAATAGATAGAGGTTTGTTCCATCATATTGAAAACGCTCAACACGTTGAAGCGCATCCATCAAATCTGCTTCTTGTGCCAAGGCCTTATTACAACTGTAATGCCCCGCTCTTACATCAAAATCAAGTTTACGCTGAGCGAAATCATAGCGATAACGCCCATAGATATTATTACATCCCGTATGCCCAGATACACTTTTGCTCACAGAGTTTAAAGTAAAACTTGGATATTGGTTAAAGAATAACGCCCGCTTGTTTTGGATGGTGGTAATTTGCCAGTCTACATCTTGAACTCCATCACTACTCTTACGAACCTGCATCGGTGGAAGTGTATTAGCCGGTTTAGGTTGTAAGGTATTTTTTTGCACTTTTTGTGGTTGACTCTGACAAGCAGCCACCATCAAAACAGTAGAAAATATTAAAGTTTTGTGAACAAATGCCTTTATAGAGAAAATAGGATTTTTCACGATAATTTGCTCAGACATTGATTTATTTCACCTTTTAATAAATTAGCCAGTTCGGCAAACGAATTCTGTTACTGTTCTTTCGATACAACTGTAGAATAATACTAGTGCTTATTGATTTGAGCATGCTAATATCGGGGCTAAAATAGCAATATATCGTGAAGATTGGTCTTGCTATCTCGTTTAGTTTTATTATCTTGTGCAAACAAGGTCGTTAGGAGCGCTGCCGGATATGAATTCCGCCCCACTCAAAAAAGCACCCATTAACTGGACTGCTAGCATTACCTTAATTGGAACCCCAATTCTTGCTGCTATTTTAATTCCTTTATACGCTTATTTTTATGATTTTAGTGTAAGCGCATGGGTAAGTTTATTCTTTCTCTTAGCATTAAGTAGTCTAGGCATTACTGCGGGTTATCATCGCTTATGGGCACACCGTGCTTATGAGGCATCTTTACCCTTAAAAATTCTGTTGATGATTGGTGGAACTTTTGCCGTTCAAAATAGTATTTTGTTCTGGGCTTCTGGACACCGTACCCATCACCGTCATGTCGATGATGTAGATCAAGACCCATACTCGATCAAACGTGGTTTTTGGTACGCACATTTAGGTTGGATGATCCGCGATCATTCACCGTCTCAACCTGATTTCAAAAATGCACCAGATTTGCTCAATGACAAACTCGTGATGTTCCAACACAAGTACTATGTCCCGATGGTCATTGCGGTCCATGTTGGTTTATTGGGTGGTATTGGCTGGGCTGTTGGTGATGTTTGGGGCGTAGTTCTACTAGGTGGTCTGCTGCGCTTGATTATCAGTCATCATGTTACCTTCTTTATTAACTCCCTCTGTCATATGTGGGGCAAACGTCCTTATACTGATGAAAATACGGCACGAGACAACTTCGTCTTAGCGATTTTCACTTGGGGTGAGGGTTATCACAACTACCATCATATCTTCCAATACGACTATCGCAATGGTGTGAAATGGTGGCAATATGACCCAACAAAATGGTTAATTTGGACCAGCTCTAAATTAGGTCTAGCTAAAAATTTACGTCGTATTCCTAGCTTTAATATTCAAAAAGCTGAGTTGGCGATGAAGTTTAAATATGCTGAACAAGACTTGGCCATTTATGGGCATGATGTAAACACAGATATCGTGCAAATGAAGCAACGTATTGCTCAAGAATACGAAGCATTTACCCATACATTAAATGATTGGGCAAAGCTTAAAGAGCAAGAGCTACAAGCTAAGAAAGCAGCGATGGCAGAAAAGATTCATCAAATCGACCATAAATTAAAAGTTGATTTCCAATTACTTGAGCATCGTCTTACTCATCATCGTGAATGCTTAGAAACTTTGATGCGTAATATCAAAAAAGCACCTGTTTCTGAGTAAACATAAATGATAAAAAATGGTCTCTTTAAAGAGGCCATTTTTTATATCTATCGGGTGCAAATCCGCCCCTGCTTCTCATCGCTGCCGAGCTGAAAATTTGCTATAGTCATTCTTCGCTCATACTTTTAATGCTTCTCTTATGCAGTTTAATCCACGCTACTCCTCTCTCGATACAAAGCTTTTTCATCAACAGCAACCAAGCCCATTACGCGGTGCTAAAGCAGGTCATTTCAATGAAGCCTTAGCCGATGAATTACAATGGAGTGCAGAGGATAAAGCTAACTGGGTTGAGATTTGTAGTGGACAAAAAACCTTTGCTGAGTTTCCTCCTTTAGCTATGGTTTATGCAGGGCATCAATTCGGACAGTGGGCAGGTCAATTGGGTGATGGACGAGGATTGCTGATCGGACAAATCCTAGATCAGCATGGACAAACCATAGACCTACATCTAAAAGGAGCTGGCTCTACCCCCTACTCTCGTATGGGTGATGGAAGAGCTGTATTACGTTCCGTGATTCGTGAATATCTTGCAGGACATGCCTTAAATGCACTCGGTGTCGCATCGAGTCATGCTGTGGGTTTCACCACCTCATCCCAAGGCGTACAACGTGAAACATTAGAACTCGGTGCAATGCTATTGCGTACATCTGACTGCCATATTCGTTTCGGTCATTTCGAGTGGATTAACCAATACGCACCAGCACTTTTAGCTGATTTCACGCAGAAGTGTATCGAATGGCACTATCCAGAATGCTTAGATGCAGATAATCCAATTCTTGCTTTTGCCCAAAAAGTGATTGAGCGTACCGCTATCATGATCGCAAAATGGCAACTGGTTGGTTTTGCGCATGGGGTGATGAATACCGATAATTTAAATATTACAGGTTCAACTTTAGATTTTGGTCCTTATGGATTTATGGAACGCTTCCGTCCAAACTGGATCAATAACCATTCAGACTATCAAGGTCGATACACCTACCAAAATCAGCCAAGCATTGGCCATTGGAATCTTTGGACTTGGTTAAATAATCTGATCCCTCTCGCAACACCTGAAAATAAAGAACAGTTCAAACTAGATTTAGCAAAATGTCTGGAACAATTTGAGCCTATTTTCTTGGAGCATTACGGCCAAGGTTTATGTCAAAAGATGGGATTGCCTCATTTCCACAAAGATAGTCTGGATTGTAGTTTTGCATTCTTGAGAATTCTTCAAACAGAACAACTCGACTACACTCAAAGTTTTATTCGCTTACAAAATCAGGAATATAAAATACTACGCGATGATTGTTTGGATTTACGTCAATTTGATGCCTTCCTCCAACAATATCAAGAAATACGTAAACATCAGGATATCGACGCATTAGATCACGCTATGCAACAAGCAAATCCACACTATGTATTACGCAATCATATGGCGCAAAAAGCCATCGAGCTTGCAGAGCGTGGAGATTTTAGCGAAGTTGATCGTTTGTTTAAGCTACTGAATCTACCTTATAGCAAACAACCTGATCTAGAAACGGCTGAAGATATTGCTCCTTTGCCGAGTGACGTCCCTGAGATTTCTGTCAGTTGTTCATCCTAAAGGATCAAGATACAAAAGGAATAAAAACAATGAAACCTTGGATAGCAATATGTGCCAGTATCATTATTTTGCTGATTGGGATAGGGCTATATGTTTACAGAGCCTATATTCCAAGCACAATGATGCCGACAGGCTCTGTCATGCCACAATCATTATCCGACGAGGAAATCATATACATTAGAGACAACACCCCGATTACCAAGATTGAAGTGTTTAAGCATCAACGGATCTTACAACTCAAGCATCACAACGAGATTATTCGTGAGTATCCAATGCGCTTAGGGTTTAATCCTTTGGGTCATAAACAATTCGAGGGGGATGGAAAAACACCTGAAGGGACATATAGCATCGACTGGCGCAATCCCAATAGCGCCTATTATAAATCGTTGCATATTTCCTATCCAAATGAACAAGATGCCGCTTATGCTAAACAACAAGGACGATCAGCAGGTGGAGATATTATGATTCATGGTAGTGTGCCAAAGGAATATCTTAATTTACCAACCAGTATGACTTATTTTCCTCAGGGAGATTGGACACTCGGTTGTATTGCGGTTAGAAATATTGATATGGATGAAATCTGGCAATTGGTGGATAACAATACTCAAATCGTAATCCACCCTTAGTACGCTAAAAAATCTAGACCAACTGTAGATATAAGCAACATAAAATTAAAAAAATATCCACATTTTCTGTGGATAAACTTGTGGTTATCCACAGGATAAACATTTATTTATTCATCAGGATATTCAAAACGATAACCCACACCATAAACCGCTTGAATCCATTCATGGCGATTACCTGTATCCGCCGCTTCTGAGATCTTACGACGTAGGTTTTTAATATGACTATCAATCACTCGATCTGCCACATCAAAACTATCAGGATTAATATGATCTAATAATTGTGCACGTGAGTATACTTGCCCTAAGTGCTCTAAGAACAACTCCAGTAAACGAAACTCGGTTGGTGTCAAAGTCAGCGCTTTTTGTTGATACCAAATACGTTGCTGAGCCTTATCGATACGGAATAAGTCATTTTGCTCTGGTTCCGCCTTACGCTCTAAACGGCGTAGTACTGCTTGTACTCGTGCAACTAATTCTTTCGGACTAAATGGTTTACAAATATAGTCATCAGCACCCATGTTCAAACCTAAAACACGATCAATTTCTTCAGTTCGTGCTGTTACCATAATAATCGGTAAATCTGACTGCTCACGCACTTTACGGCAAATGGTCAAACCATCCATACGTGGCACCATTAAATCTAAAATCATGAGGCTTGGTTTGCGTTGTTGAAATTGAGTATATGCATCTTGACCATCATGAAACATACTGACTTCAAAACCAGCCGCTTCTAAGTAGTCCCGAACTAACTGAGCTAGTTCAACTTCATCTTCCACCAACATAATATGTTTCATGGTTTTCATCCTATTTTACGATCCTCAAATTGAGGACTACGACGTTATTTAATTTGTTTTGGGAAAGTCAGTACACAGCGTAATCCCCCTAAAGGAGAATGTTCAAACGTTAGTGCACCGCCTAATGCTTGTGCTAATTTTCTTGAGAGGGCTAAACCAAGACCAGTCCCCCCTGTACTTCGTGTACGAGAATCATCAACACGATAAAATCTCTCACCTAGGCGTGCCAACTGTTCATCACTTACCCCTAATGGGCTGTCATCTACATACAATATCCATTGTTGCTGATCTTGTTGAGTATGAATCTGTATTTTTCCACCTTTTTCGGTATAGCGAACACAGTTTCCAAGTAAGTTAACAATAATCTGTTTAAAGCGATCTCGATCCAGAGATAACAAAGCCTCTTCACCAGATAATTCAACCTCTAACTGATGTTGTTCAAAAGTCGATTTAAAATTATCGACCTCTTGTAACACAACATCCCAAGGATTAACTTCAGCAAAATAACATTTCAGTTGTTGTGCTTCCGCCTGTGCTAAATCAGCCAAATCCTGAGTCAATTTCTTTAAACTCGATACTTGACGCATCATCGCATCCAAATGTTCTGGTGTGGCTTTACGAATTCCGTCTTGCATCGCCTCAATTTGTGCCTGCAATACCGCTAATGGTGTTTTCAACTCATGTGAAGTATCTGCTACCCACTGACGGCGTGATTGCTCATGCTGATGTAAAATATCGGCTAAATGATTCAATTGATTTGATAGATCACCGAGTTCGTCGTTTCGCTTGATCATCACCTGATGTTGATAATTACCACGCGTTAACTCCAAAGTTGCTTGCAGCAAACGTTGAATTGGCTTTTTAAAATAAGTTGCCATTAACAAAGCAGCAACAAGGCTCGATAATAGTGTAAGTGCATAAACTAAAAGTAAATAGCGCTTTTGATTACTAAAGAAGTTGATACTCGATGCATCATCCTGATCTAGGACAGGCTTCAATCCCAGATAACCGACCACTTTGTCTCCCACAATAATTGGACGATAGGACAACTGATCAGAAGATGGTTCACCTACAATAAACTGATGATTTTCATTATATAGAGATAAACGAGAACTTAATCCTAAACGGTCAGGTATCGACACGAAACGTTTTTTGACTTGTTGATTTGCATTTGAAGTATTTAATTTATTTTCTCGCTCATCCTCTGCTCCTTCTTTTTTCAAACGAAATTGGCTTGGACTGAGTGGAAAACGTAACCCTTCAAAAGGTTGATATTCTGATGGTAAATTCTGTTTTAATACCTGTAATTCTTCTTCATTAAAGATCTGACGACTTCTGATCTCCGCATTATTTTGCGTCAATGTTGGTGATAAATTTAACAAAGTATGTTCATTAAAATATCGTTGCTGTAAGGCGATGTCATATTGTCTACGTAACCACCACTGTGAAAGACGATCATAATCATCTGGTGCAGCAGTACCTTCAATTTGCAGAATTTGAGCCTGAATCGCATTGCCCCAGTCATGATATATTCTGTACACATTTCCGAGGTTGGCAATCAAACGATCTAATTTCTGCATTTCAACATCTGCAACATAACGTGCAAAGTTTTTTTGCATCGTCCAATGCAGCACGCCTAAGCTAATCGTTGCGATTAGCAAAGTCGTTAGCAACACAGTGAGAAATAAGCGTAAAGCGATCGGAACACGACGAACATTCAAAATTTAAGTCTCAATATTGTTCTACTTATGAATTGTACCCAACATGCTTGAAAAAAACTCTCCATTGTTTCTTCATCTTTATTATCTAATCTTTATTCATCAAATCACAATCGATGATACTGGATAAAACAATGAACAAAACCAAACTTGTATTGATGACGGCACTCCTTGGGGCTGCAATGGGTTTAACAGCTTGCCAATCAACACCAACACAAAAACCATCGATGGAAGCGGATCAACATCATACACATCATAAACGCGAACTGACACCAGAACAACGCGCCGAATGGCAAGCCAAACGAGCACAACGCCTAGAACACCGTGAGCAAATGCGAGAAAAGCATAAAGCTGAACGGGCTAAAATAGAACAGGCTTGTCAAGGAAAACAGATTGGTGAGCGTGCCAATGTTCAGTTGAATAATCGTATAATTGAGGGAACATGTGAAATTCGCTTCACCCCTGATAAATCACAATTTAAACGACAAAGTAATGCAACAACTTAATTCAAATCACCGTTGATACAGGCGCATTAATGCGCCTTTTTTAGTGGTGGAATTTAGTATAAAAATCACATTTTTGCAGCTTTACACAGCTGCTTACGATTTTACCTATCGAATTTGAGTAAAAACTAAAAAAAACACATACAATCTCAGTGCTTAAACAGGCTGCATAACAATCTTTGACTTCACAGTCACTAAGAAATGACCTGTAACAGCTTGTACCGAACTATAACTTGTTGCACGATTAGCGGTACAAAATGGTGCCATTGGGCACATTTATCATTGACTAAGATTATAACTCTGGTTTCACCAGTATTGAGGAACCCGCTATGCCACAATACAAAGCACCCTTACGTGACATGCAGTTCGTATTGCACGAATTATTAAACGCTGAAGCACATTATGCGAAACTTCCTGCATTTCAAGGCACCGTAAGCCGTGAATTGGTTGATCAATATTTAGAAGCAGCGGCTGATTTCTGCGAGAATGAACTTTCTCCATTAAACCAAGTAGGCGACCGCGAAGGTTGTACTTGGAATGACGGTGTTGTTACTACGCCAACAGGCTTTAAAGAAGCATATCAAAAGTATATCGAACTCGGTTTTCCATCACTTTCTGCTGATGAAGAATTTGGTGGTCAGGCACTACCAAACTCATTAGGAATTACCATTTCTGAAATGGTAGGTACTGCAAACTGGTCATGGGGTATGTACCCAGGTCTTTCTCATGGTGCTGTACGTACTTTAGAACATCATGGTTCTGATGAACAAAAAGCAACTTACTTACCAAACCTTGTTTCAGGTGTTTGGACAGGTACCATGTGCTTAACTGAATCACATGCAGGTTCAGATCTTGGTATCATTCGTACCAAAGCAGAACCAAATGCTGATGGCAGCTATGCAATCTCTGGTGAGAAAATCTTTATCTCTGCTGGTGAACACGACATGGCTGAAAACATCATCCATATCGTACTCGCACGTTTACCAGGCGCACCAAAAGGTACTAAAGGTATTTCTTTATTCATCGTACCAAAATTCAACTTAAATGCAGATGGTTCTATTGGTGAACGTAATGCTGTTCGTTGTGGTTCGATTGAACATAAAATGGGTATCCATGGTAACGCGACATGTGTGATCAACTTTGATCAAGCAAAAGGTTACTTAATCGGACCTGAAAACCGTGGCTTAAACTGCATGTTCACATTTATGAACACTGCACGTATTGGTACGGCAGTTCAAGGCTTATCTGCTTCTGAATCTTCTTTCCAAGGTGCATTGGCTTATGCGAAAGATCGTTTAGCAATGCGTTCACTTTCTGGCCCTAAAGCACCAGAAAAAGAAGCTGATCCGATCATTGTTCACCCTGCTGTTCGCAACATGCTTTTAACTCAAAAGTCATTTGCTGAAGGTGGTCGTGCACTAGTTTACCTATTAGCGCAATATGCTGATATCGTTGAAAAAGGCGAAACAGAAGAAGAGCGTAAGTTTGCTGACAACATCTTATCGTTGTTAACACCAATTGCTAAAGCATTCTTAACTGAAACTGGTTCTGAATCTGCGAAGCACGGTGTACAAGTATTTGGTGGTCACGGCTTTATTTCTGAACATGGTATGGAGCAAATCGTACGTGATACACGTATCTCTTGCCTATATGAAGGTACAACTGAAATCCAAGCACTTGACTTGTTAGGTCGTAAAGTATTGCAAACTCAAGGTGCAATGCTAAAAGACTTCACCAAGATCATCCATAAATTTGTTGAAGCAAACAAAGACAATGCTGCTATGCAAGAATTCGTTGCACCATTGGCTGCTGCTAACAAAGAATGGGGCGACATCACCATGCAAATCGGTATGCGTGCAATGCAAAACCCTGATGAAGTAGGCGCAGCTGCGGTTGACTACCTATACTTCGCTGGTTATGTAACGCTTGCTTACTTATGGGCACGTATGGCACTTGTTGCACAAGAGAAATTGGCTGAAGGTTCGACTGAAGTTGACTTCTACAATGCGAAAATCACGACTGCGCGCTTCTACTTCAAGAAGATCTTGCCGCGTATTCGCTCTCACGTAGATGTTCTTTCAACAGGTGTTGAGCCATTGTTTGAACTTGATGCGGAACACTTTGCTTTCTAAACATAGTTTAGAATGAGATGCAACGTTCATCACAAAAAAAGGACTGGTCAGTTTTGACCGTCCTTTTTTTGTTTAATCAGTGCTAAATTTACACTATTCATTTATTTGTTCGTTTTATTAGATCACTTTGCACATAATCTGTGCGTAGAAGGGAACGATTATGCCAATTTACAATGCTCCTTTAGCAGACATGAAATTCATCTTAAATGATGTATTTAAAGCAGAACAATTTTGGCAGTCTAATGAGAAACTTGCTCATGTAGATGCTGCAACCGCAGAAGCAATTTTAGAAGAAATGGCAAAATTTGCCCAAAATGTCACTCATCCACTTAACCGTACAGGTGATGAAGAAGGCGCACGTTGGGAAAATGGTGATGTATTTACACCTGCTGGTTTTAAAGAAGCATTCCGTCAATATGCTGAAGGCGGTTGGATCGGTTTAGGTGCGGATGAGGAATGGGGCGGTCAAGGCATGCCAAAAATGCTCACCGTTCTTTCTGATGAAATGTTATTCGCAACCAACCCATCATTCATGCTCTACCCTCTTCTTTCTGTGGGTGCTGGTATGGCATTAAATAGCTATGCTTCACAAGAGCAAAAAGAAACCTATTTACCTAAAATTTACTCGGGTGAATGGTCTGGTACCATGTGCTTAACTGAGCCACATGCAGGTACAGATTTAGGGATTATCAAAACTAAAGCTGAACGTAACGAAGATGGTACTTATAACATCACTGGTACTAAAATCTTCATTACTGGCGGTGACAACGACCTAGCTGAGAACATCATTCACTTGGTACTTGCAAAAACCCCTGATGCGCCAGCTGGTTCACGTGGTATTTCTTTATTCATCGTACCAAAGTACCTTGTAAATGAGGATGGTTCTTTAGGTGAACGCAATCCAGTAGGTCCTGGTTCAATCGAACACAAAATGGGGATCAAAGCCTCTGCGACTTGTGTCATGAACTTTGACGGTGCAAAAGGCTACCTCGTTGGTAAAGAAAACGAAGGTCTTGCAGCGATGTTCGTGATGATGAACTACGAACGTTTATCGATGGGTATCCAAGGTCTTGGCGCTTCTGAATTTGCTTACCAAAATGCAGCACAGTATGCGACTGATCGTCTACAAGGCCGTAGCGCAGCTGGCGTTCAATCACCAAACAAACCGGCTGACAGCATCTTAGTCCACGGTGATGTACGTCGTATGTTGCTCAATGTTCGTGCCAACAACGAAGCATCTCGTGCATTTGCAGTTTACGTAGGTCAGCAACTCGACATCACCAAATTCTCAACTGATGCTGAAGCGGTTAAGAAAGCCAATGATCGTGTTGCGCTGTTAACACCAATCGCAAAAGCGTACCTCACAGATACTGCATTCCAAGCAACCTTAGATGCACAAATGGTATTTGGTGGTCACGGTTATATCCGTGAATGGGGCATGGAACAATGTATTCGTGATCTTCGTATTGCTCAAATCTACGAAGGTACAAACGGCGTCCAATCTCAAGATTTAATTGGTCGTAAAGTGATTAAAAATGGTGGTGCATTTATCACTGAATACATCACTGAAATCCGTGACTTTGCCAATACATTAGACGCAGATTTGAACTTCATCAAAGATGCAACTTTAGATGCAGCGACAGAAATTGAAGCGGTCACTCAGTTTATCATTGAACAAGCTGCTGAAAATGTAGAGTTCCCGAACTCAGCTGCGGTTGATTATTTACATGCTGTAGGCTTACTCAGCTTTGCCTATATGTTCGCAAAAATCGCTGCTGCTGCGAAAGACAAGTCTGGTGATTTCTACCAAAGCAAGCTTGCTTTAGCTCAATATTTCGTAACACGTATTTTACCTGAACTAGAATCACGTATTAAGAAAGTTGAAGCCGGTTCTGACTTAATCATGAGCTTTAGTGAAGACTATTTCACAAATCAAGCTTAATTGAAGTAAAAGAAAAACGCCTGAAGATTCAGGCGTTTTTTTTAAACCAATAAAATCATTTTATTTTTTCATTTTTTCCACTAAAAAATCTGCTGTAATATTTACACTCGGTAATAAACCACGCCTAGTTAACATCAACAAACTTGTTGTTACCCGACCTGCAGACCATTCTGGTAAGACATTGACCAAACTTCCATTTTTGAGTTCGTGAGTACAAAAGGTTTCAGGTAACAAAGTAATTCCTATTCCCCGCCTTGCAGCCCCTTTTAACACCTCAGATTCATTGGCTATAAAGCGAATATTCGGCTGTACCATGACTTTTTCACCAGTCATATGTTGGAAATGCCATGGTGCCATTTGCATATCAGCCCATAAGCCATCATGACTAACCAAATCGTTTGGCGTATTAATTGCTAGGGTTTTCTGTAAATAAGCAGGTGATGCAACTGCAATGATCTTTTCATTTGTAAGCACACGTTGAATCAACCCTGAATCGGGCAAAGGTTGAAAATGGCTTCGGATCACAATGTCAAAATTTTCACTCATCACATCAACATAACGATCAGTAATTTCTAGCTGTATCAATAACTTTGGGTGACGTTCTGCCAATTCAGGTAAGCAATCCGATAAAATATACTGTGCGACTGGTACCGAAGCACTCAACCGAACTACACCACTCGGTTCCTGCTGCTGCATTAATAAGCTTTCCTCAGCATAGCGAAACTCATCCACAGCATTTTTAGCATGCTGATAAAACAGCTTTCCAGCTTCACTTAATACAAAGCTTCGGGAACTACGATGAATCAAGGTGAGACCCAACTTATTTTCTAGTGCAGCAACACGTTTACTTATCGTTGATTTTGGCAAATTGAGTTGCTTGGCTGCAGCAGAAAATCCTTGATACTCTACGGCGACAACAAATAGAAAAACATCATTTAGATTTTGTCTGAGTAACATACACCAATGTCCATATATGTAGACAATAAGTTGCATCATACCTGACTATTCGAAACTTTCCTGTCGTTTTATGATGATTTTACATCGCATAAAAGAGTAATCATCATGTCAATTTTAACTTTATTCTATGGTATCCCTTCAGGCTGTTCATTTGGTTCAATCGTAGCATTGGAATGGTCAGGATTACCCTATCAACTCTGTAGAATCGAAATGCCAGCTCAGAGCCATACTGAAGCATATTATCGAATCAATCCACTAGGTGAAACGCCTGCACTTATTTACGATAATGGTAAAGTTGTGACCGAAACAATGGCTATCTTGAACCATATAACAGCAAAAAGCTCAAATACAGCTTTTCATTATCAACAAGGAACTGAAGCATTTAATCTGTTTAATCAAAAACTCGCATTTTTGAATACCACCTTATTCAATGCATTTGCCCCATTATGGTATCGCATTGAACACGCTCTATCAGAGGACTCAAAACAGGTACTACAAGATTATGGAAAAGAATTAGTTGAACAAGCATTTACCGCTTTAGAAGCCTCTTTGACAAACCAAACTTGGCTAATGGGAGAACAACTATCTTTTGTCGATGGCTACTATGCTGGCATCACAAGATGGCTAAAATATCACAACGTTATTGATATTCATCATTTTCCTAATTGTCACCGTCTTTATCAAGAACTGCAAAATCAAGCTGCCGTTCAATTTACACATGCGATTGAACAACAACACCTAGCAAAGAGTTCTGGTAACTTTTTAGGTCATATATCTCTTGAAGAAATATTCCAACAGTATCCACATCTCAAATAATCATTGCTTCTAATAACAGAACTGCCGAACTCATTTGATTTAGGCAGTTCTCTCTATTAACTGAAAAACAGCATAAAAATTGCATGATAGGCTTATCATCATGCTGAGAGTCACGACTCTAATGCCTACTCAAAAAGATAAAAAACTGGAAAATTTACAACGCTTATCTGATCGTTTTGGTCATTATGCGGTTGAGGCTTTTCATTATATTGCCTTATTCATCATTGGCTGCATGATCGCATGGTCAGCCGTGCATACTGTGATTGAGATGCTCACCATCAAACAATATGCAAGCATCGATGACATTCTTCTACTATTTATTTATCTTGAACTTGGGGCAATGGTTGGCATTTACTTCAAAACCAATCATATGCCTGTCCGCTTTTTAATTTATATTGCCATTACCGCTCTGACTCGCTTATTGATTGCCGACATTCAGCACCATCATAAAGCATCAATAGATCTTGTGATTATTACTGGTTCAATTCTCATTTTAGCTTTTGCAATTCTCGTGGTTCGTTTTGCATCATGGCATTATCCATCTGTGCTTCGCGGTAAAGACCAAGAACAATCCTTAGCAGCGAATAGAACCCCTAAACCCCAAGATGATGAGTTAGCATAAAAAAAGCAGGCCACAGCCTGCTTGAATTTTGTCTCTAGTTTATGCGACACGATACACGCGGTATTTAGAATCAACTAAGATATAACGACCTTGTATCTTCATCCATTGATAACCACGTGGTGGTTGATACAAACGATGTTGACGATAATTAGAGATCACATAACGGCTATTGCGGAACTGAGAAGGTACACGCTCACCACGTTTAAATGTAATACGTTGCCCATAATGATTCCCACGATCCGCATTTGACCAATGTGGTGGCTTACGTTGATCATGACGATGGTCATAACGGTCGTAACGATGATCATAACGATCTTTGTGATCATGTTTCCAACGGCTTGACGGCTCTGCAACTGCACATGCAGACATCCCAAGCATGATCGTTGAAATAAGTACTACTAATGTCTTTTTCATTCTTTGATCCTCTGTTCTTTGACCTGAACTCAGATTAAAAGAAACTCTGGGAGAAACCATGAACAAAACAAAGTACATTGCAAAACTTTGTAATCATATCCAAGAAATTATGGAGACTTCCTGAAGATATCAACATTTAGCATTGCAAAATTCATCAACGAATAATCTCAATCGTGTAATTATCATCCGTCACAAGAAAGTAACGACCATCGACCACAACCCAATGACGGCCTCGTGGTGGTTCTCGTAATGAATAATATCCCCAATCCCTTACCACATAGCGTTCATTTCTAAATTCAACGGGTAATGCATTTCCTACAACAAACGAATCACGGCGATAGCGATATTCTGTTTTTGCATCAGGATAATACTCTATTCGAACACGAGGCTGTTGATAATGAGGATATGGATGACTGTTTTGATAAGGTTGATAATAATACCCTTTGGGAGGAGCTGTTGGTGTATAACGCTGATTAGAGAATGCAAAAGGATCTTGTGCAGGTTGCTGATAAGAAGGTGTAGTTTGATGATAAGACCGACGTTCTACACCACTATAACCACCCCATGCATTATCAGCATAAGTCATCGCTGAAAAGCAGCTCAGCAAACTGATCATACCATGTCGATAATATTTTGATTGCAGCATTGCCCTATCCTCATAAGGACTATCATTACAATATTTTAGAACAAAAAATCTACAGAGACTGTTACATTGTTTGCCATTTCAATTTGATTTAGGATGAAATAAGGAGACACTTTTTAGCTGACTTTTAGAATGTGCTAAAATCTATTTTTGAGTTTTGAGTCAATAGCTGTGTCGGAAATGAACTTTGATCGCCTCTATCAATTTTTTTGTAAAGTTCCTAGCGTTCAAGAATCCCGTATTGTTGCGCATGGCTCAGATGGTCAACATACGTGGTGGTTTAAATTTAATATCGATGTAGAACATCCACTCGCATGGCAAACCGTTCAGGAACTCGGACATGTATTGAACTATTTATCGACCAACGAGCGTTTACCTACCCAATTTTTCCCAGTCTCTCCCCCACCGTATATGAATGGCGAGCCAAAAGATTTTTTGGCTTGGGTGATTCAATGTAATCATCCTGAATTTAATCCAGACGTGATTTGTGATTGGTTAGAAGCGCGTTTACCCAATCCAGTTGATGATGAAAGTCAGTGGAAAATTCAAACAGACCTAAGTGAATTAGAGCAACTTGCAGATAAAGATTTAGATCAGTTGATTCCGCCGAGTGCCTAAAGAAATATCCCCTCTTTATCAAAAAGGGGGGGTACAGGCATTAAAAAGTCGATAAACCAGACCACTCCATAAAGCGATACAACCAGTATTTTCCTTTCGATTCATCCGCATACTTTGCATAATCAACCGTGATTTGACGTGCATTCTGATTCTCCCACGATGAATCAAAATATTGCTGAGCATCTTTAAACACTGGCGCTTGTGCAGAACCCAACACTCGCATATTGGTTTCGAGATTATAATTTTTTAGATTACGTGCGGTTAAGTTTGCAGAGCCCAAAATCAATTCAGCATGTTGTTTATCGTATTTTAATAACATTTTACTATGACACTGCTCGCCACGGGTATCACACCAGCGTATCGGAATATCAACAGCATTCAATTCAGAAGCGACTTGTCGATTAGGCATGCCATTCTTCTGACGTCCGAAAGCATCTTTATTGGGATCAAGAATAATCCTAATCTTGGCGCCCCGTTGTTGTGCCTGTTTCAACGCATTGATAATTTTTCTTTCAGACAAATAAAACATTGCAACATCTAAATATTCATCTTTCTTAGTGCCTTCAATCATTTTCAGAACAGCAGTGTAAATTGCTTTTTCAGTCAGTACTTGAACTTGAGGGAGACTTTTATCTTCGGTTAGACCGCCCATAATCACGATCGGGCTTCCTCCTTGTGACATCTGTGCAACCGTTTGCTCTGTTTGCAGCATATCTATTGCTGTTGCGCCTTCCACGACCAATGCAACATTACTATGTCGAGAACTGCCATCATGTGGATTTGCCGAAGTGACTAAACTTTTCCAACCTGAATCTGTATCCACCACTAATGTTTTACGATGGTTAGCTTTAAAGTTAAACAAAGACAAATAACTACTCAAAGTTATTTTTTGCTCACCGAATGGATTGTTTAACCATCCTCGATTTGGGTTATTCCCTAAGTCCTGACAACAGATATACCAAAATCCAGACCATAATGGATTTGAGGTGCGCAAGGGTTTCAAGTCTGTTTCAATGACTTGGATACCCGCTTGGCGTAATTGAGCATAATGCTCTGGAGCAATTCCACCATAAACAGAGTTAATTGGATCCGTGATCAGCACCACTTGCATTTGTGGGTTTTCTTGACGTTTGGCAACCAAGGCATCTGTTAATTGTTGCATTAATGGGCGCTGCTGGACTTTTGACTTTCCGACTTCCTGATTAAAAAGAAACATATCCAGCACAATGGTGGTTTTAGCCTCGTTAATCAGTTGCAACATTTCATCAAAAATGTGTTGATCAACCTGTTGCTGTCCCTGCGTATCTAGATAGGTTTGATCCGCTAAAAATTTCACATTGGCATGGCGAATTTGTCCAGTAAAATCCAATCCTTTCGGAAGTGGTTTTACTGTGTGGTAAATTGCAGAAGCAAGATACCCAATCACCAAAATACTTAATATGACTGCCATGTAACGCCGACCTGACCAGTTTAATTTTTGATGGATTCGTTGGAAGATACGCATATAAAAAGAAAAAGCCCTAGCCTAATGGATTAAGGCTAGAGCTTATACTTTGATTTTTCAATAAGATTTAAGTGAAAAATTAGAAGTTAAAATTTACACCGACTGTAAAGTTACGCCCAACTTGAGGAACTGTTGATAAGAAAGACGCATGTTGATAAACCTTTTCATCTAACACGTTGTTCGCATTCAAAAATACGCGATAGTCAGCCGCTTTACTGTATTGACCAGAGTAAGCTACACCGAGATTAACCATATTGTAGCTTTGCGTATCGGTTTCATATGCAGCAATCTTATCCTGTTGGAATACATGATAATACTCTGCAGAACCACTAAATCCGTCGCCAAAGTTAGCCTTGACTTTAGTACCTAAACGACCGGCTGGTACACGAGGCGCGTTCTCATTGTCGATCTTGCCACGAACGTAATCACCAAATACGCTCACTTTATAGATTGGCGATACTTGATAGCCAGCCTCAGCTTCAGCACCATAGAAACGAGCTTTATCTTGAGTGTATTCAACCAAACGGAAGTCTTCATAACGATCTAATGTCTGTGCAAAGATATAATCGTCGAACCAGTTATGATAAACGTGAACATGGTAATCAAATGTATTGTCGTCATAATGGAAACCTAGTTCTACATTATTTGACGTCTCTTTCTTCAACTGATCATTGCCCAATTCATAGGTATTGGTCGCAAAATGCTTACCATTTGCATATAACTCTTGTGCAAGCGGTAAACGCTGTTGATGTGATGTCACAAATGAAAGTTTATAATTCGGAGCAAACTCCCAATTCGCAGCCCCTGACACAGAGAATGCAGTGCCATCGAAATCTTTCTTACTAGAATCTTCAATATCAATTTTTTGTTGATCCGCACGTGCAGCCAGTTCAACATGGACATCATTGAATTGCGCATGTTCTAAAGCAAATACACTCCATTTCTTCGTGGTATTCGGTGCCAAGAAAGCTTCTTCACCAGTTAAAGTCAACTTCTGTTGGCTATATTGGGTTCCAATTACCCCTTCCCATGCCCCAAGTGGATTATGAACCAGCTCAAAACGTCCATCATAACCCTTATTTTTGAATCGAGTCGTAATGGTATCCTCTTCGATTTCATCATGACGATAATCAGTGTAGCTTGCTTGAGCACGCATCTTTTTAAAGCCTGCGAACGGATCATCTAATTCTGTACGGAAATCATAACGTTCAGATTTTAGATCAATCCATGGCCCACCATGTGCATGCTCATGATCGTGGTCATCATGTCCATGGTCGTCATCATGATCATCATGTCCGTGGTCATGACCATGGTCTCCACAATGTAAATGTGGTCGACCAACTAAATGTGCATCACAACTTTCATACTCATGGCTGTGCCCAGGTAAACCATACTTATCTTGACGGTTACTATATGAAATTCCTGTAAAACCACGATCATAAATCCAAGATAATCCTACATTTACCGTTTGTCCTTCAGCAAAAGTATTATCTACACGACGCTCTTTTTCACCCTCATGGAAATAGTTCGGTGCAATATAATCATTAGCTTCTCGCTTTAAACCTTCAACACGTAATGCAAATTGATCTCCCAATCCTACAGTTACGCCAGCACTTGCTAATTTTTCGTCACTGCCTGTGTTGTAACGTAGCCCTACATTACCTTCATAGCCTTTTTCTGGCATTTTTGTTGGGAGTTTACTGTCATTTACATTGACCAAACCACCCACAGTACCCGCACCAAATAATAAGGTAGATGGTCCACGAATTACTTCTACTTGCGTTGCAAGCGCAGGATCAACCGTTACGACGTGGTCAGGTGACAAGGTAGAGACATCAATATTTTCTGAAGAGTTTTGAAGTACTTTAACACGCGCACCATCTTGTCCACGGATCACAGGACGGCTAGAACCCGCACCAAACTGATTTGAGTGAATCCCAACTTCGCTAGCAAGTGCATCCCCAATCGTAACAGCACCTTCAGTCAAAGTTTTTTGGTCAACCACTGTATCTGCAACCGCAAAATCTTGTGAAGTTTGCTCAAGTGGATGTGCTTTAATTCTGATCGTCTCTAACGTTTGGACTTTTTGATTTTCTGCTGCAAGTGCCGATACAGATACAGCAGCAAGTATAGATAAGGTTAAAATATTTTTTGAAAATGACATACCGTGTCTCGGATCAGCTCAAATATTGATTGTTATACTATAACATTTCATTTATTTTGCAATAAAAAACATAGTTGAAAAAAACATTTGCTACACTGTGGCTCCATGATTTTATAAAACTTGTTTTATAACAATATGCCTTTTACCTTGTCCCATGCTGTTCTTGCCCCTCCATTATCCAGACTCAGCAAAGGTCATTTACCGATTGCAGCATTGGCAATCGGCTGTATGACACCAGATTTATATCGTTTATTTACACCTGAAAATATTACTCTTACTCATCAATGGGCTGGTGTTTTATTTCCAAACCTACCGATTGGACTATTCTTTTGTTTACTTTGGTATTTAATTTATCGTCCGGTCCTTTATCGACTATTTACAATTCGAGATGATTTAAATATCCACTCATTTGACAGTTTTATTGCTTTTAGCTTAATGAGTTGCTTTGCGATTATCATTGGAACAGCAACACATTTGATTTGGGATGGACTAACCCACCTCGACTTTCGCACGTTTGCATTTAAAACTGTACTTGCTCAACAAATCTCATTGTTCGGCTTTACTTATCCATTGCATTTTATCTTACAAATTGGTTCCTCTATTGTCGCCCTCCCTTTTATTTTTTGGATGTGTTGGCATTACTATCAAAGTCATAAACAAAATAACTTTGTTCCTCAAAATATTAAAACTTTTGTGATTGTAAGCTGCATCATTTCAATCCTTGGCGGACTATTATCCATTTGGGATTATAGCCGTCATATTGCGTCTGAAATCTGGTTGAGTGAACCTTATTTTTTCATTGGAAAATCGATCAATGAATTTACACAGACCGGACTCATCTTGTTTACGGTTGCATGTCTCTTGTTATTATTTTTAGATCGTAAAGCTTATAAGGCTTAGTTTTCTCTCAAAGCATCTGTTTACATATATTAAGACTTGAGACAAGACGCTCAACAAGGCATAATCTCCCCTTCATTGGTGCTGCGCTGTTTACGCATTCACCTTCTAGCCAATATAGTTTGGATATATAATTCAATATGATGCGCACTCATTACTGTGGCTCTCTTACTGAAGCCCAAATCGATCAAACAGTTACTCTATGTGGATGGGTCCACCGTCGCCGTGACCATGGTGGTGTAATTTTCCTTGATATGCGTGACCGTGATGGTCTCGTACAAGTGGTTATCGACCCAGATACCCCAGAAGCATTTGAAACTGCTGATAAAGCGCGTTCTGAATTCGTTTTAAAAATTACAGGTCGTGTTCGCCGTCGTTATGCTGGTACTGAAAATGCCAACATGGTCAGTGGTCAAATCGAGGTTTTAGGTAAAGAAATCGAAGTACTTGCTGCTTCTGAAACACCTCCATTCCCATTGAATGATGAAAACACCAATATTTCTGAAGAAATTCGTTTGAAATATCGTTTCTTGGACATTCGTCGTCCAGAAATGCTAGAACGTTTACGCTTCCGTTCAAAAGTAACCAATTTGATCCGTAACTATTTTGAAGATCATGGTTTCTTAGACGTTGAAACACCAATTTTGACGCGTGCAACCCCTGAAGGCGCACGTGACTATTTGGTTCCAAGCCGTGTTTCAAATGGTAGCTTCTACGCACTTCCACAATCACCACAGTTGTTCAAACAATTGTTGATGGTTGGCGGTATTGATCGTTATTACCAAATCGCTAAATGTTTCCGTGACGAAGATTTACGTGCGGATCGCCAGCCTGAATTTACCCAAATCGACGTTGAAACATCGTTCATGAGTGACGATGACATCATGGATTTAATGGAAGGCTTAACGGTTAAAATGTTTGATGAATTGTTGAATGTAAAATTCGATAAATTTGAACGTATGACCTATGCGGACGCAATGCGTGACTATGCATCTGACAAACCGGATATGCGTATTCCATTGAAATTGGTTGACGTTGCAGACTTAATGCAAGACGTTGAGTTCAAAGTATTCGCTGGCCCTGCGAAAGATCCTAAAGGTCGTATTGTTGCGTTACGCGTTCCTGGTGCTGGTTCGCTACCACGTAGTGCGATTGACGAATACACCAAATTCGTCGGTATCTACGGCGCAAAAGGCTTGGCTTATATTAAAGTTAACGAGCTTGAAAAAGGCATCGAAGGTCTACAATCACCAATCGTTAAGTTCATCGAGCCAATCGTACTTGATCTATTAAAACGTGTTGGTGCTGAGAACGGCGACATCGTATTCTTTGGCGCGGATAAAGCCAAAGTCGTAAACGATGCAATGGGCGCACTTCGTGTCAAAATCGGCCATGATTTGAATCTTGCAACCTGTGAATGGGCACCACTTTGGGTGGTTGACTTCCCAATGTTTGAAGAAACAGATGATGGCAAATGGACCTCTGTTCACCATCCATTCACACTGCCAAAATCAAGTGTTGAAGAAGTGAAAAACAATCCAGGTGAAGCACTTTCTGTTGCATACGATATGGTATTGAACGGTACTGAAATCGGTGGTGGTTCACTTCGTATCTATACTTTAGAGATGCAAAAAGCAATTTTTGAGGCTCTAGGTATTGGTGAAGAAGAGGCTGAAGAGAAATTTAGCTTCCTACTCAATGCATTACGTTACGGTGCACCTCCGCACGGTGGTTTGGCATTTGGTCTTGATCGTTTGATCATGTTGATGACAGGCGCATCTTCTATTCGTGATGTGATTGCATTCCCGAAAACCAAGACAGCTGAATGTCCATTGACACAAGCACCTGCACCAGTTGAATCAAATCAATTGCGTGACCTAGGTATTCGTTTACGTGAAAAGCCAAAAGCTGAAGAAAAATAAACCTTGAGTTTATGATTCGATAAGAACCCTGCACTCTGCAGGGTTTTTTATATCGATATGATCGCTCTTCTTTTGGAAGCTATTAGGCAAGGTAATTTATACTTTGAGATCATGTTCGCTAGTGGCATAATAAGCCTGTTTTCTATTGAAGGTAACTGCCCATGGCTATGCGCCCAGATGTTCGTCGACATACCATTGTTATTATTGTGTTTTCTCTCGCACAATGGTTTCTCATGCGTTACATCTTGTCGAATGAACTCTTCAATATGACCACTTATCAACGCATCTTATATTTTTGTATCAGTAGCTTAGCTGGCGCCTTACTGATTTTTGCAGCACTGATTTATATGGTGCTCAAAGGGAATGCAGATAAGCAAGATTAATTCACATGTCATTTTATCGTACCTTGCTTCGGGTTTTACCTTTACCATTTTTACGCAGTATTGCAAAAGTGGCGGCATACTTTATCAATCAAAACCCCAACAAAAGTATGTTATGGAAAACTCGAGTCAATTTAGCTCTCGCCTACCCTGAGCTAACGGCTGAACAAAAAGAAAAAATGGCTCGAGAAAGTGTTATCAAACAATGTCTCAGTTATATCGAATCTGGAAAATGTTGGGCAATGCCTCCTGAGTGGAGCATCCAGCAAATTCATACTGTGCATAACTTAAAAGTCTTAACTGATGCACTCAACGATCCTAAAGGTGCTTTAATCATTACACCACACCTCGGAACTTGGGAAATGATGAATGCTTGGGTACACCAATACGGTATTCCAACCATCATGTACAAACCAATGAAAGATAGTGGCTTTAATGCTTTTGCTTTACATGCTCGACAGCGACTTAATGCAACGTTGGTTCCAACAGATGCCAATGGGGTAAAAGCCTTGTTTAAAAACCTAAAACAAGGCGGATTTAGTGTGATTCTGCCCGATCATGTACCCCAACCTTCAGGTGGTGTTGTGGTTCCTTTTTTTGGAATTCCCTGCCTCACGAGTACACTTGCGAGTAAAATGGCACAAAAAACTCAATGCCGTTTAGTGGGCTTAAGCTGTTTTCGTCGCGAAGATGATGAAGGTTTTGAAGTCTATTGTGATGATCTTAATGATCCTCAACTCTATGATCGAGATATTGAGGTTGCAACGACTGCACTGAATAAAGCAGTTGAACAGATGATCAACCGCTTTCCTACAGAATATATGTGGGGGTATAAACGGTTTAGAGGTGGATTAGAAAAAGATCATTATAAATAATCCGATATAAATAGCGCATTAAAATATCGATAATTTAATGTTATATTACGAATATTGTTCAATATCTTATTTAATATGATTCCTAAAATTATTCATTATTGCTGGTTCGGTGGAAAACCTATTCCTGAACAATTGCAACAATATATCAATAGCTGGAAAGAGAAATGTCCTGATTGGAAACTAGTTCTTTGGAATGAGGAAAGCTTTGATATCGATAGCCATATTTTCACGAGCACAGCTTACCAACAAAAAAAATATGCCTTTGTTTCTGATTATGTTCGTGCATGGGCATTATATGAGTTTGGGGGGGTATACTTAGACACAGATGTTGAACTGAAGCAACCAATCGATAATTTTTTGAAATATGAAGCTTTTAGTGGTTTTGAGTCAACTAATTTACCTTTTACTGCGGTATGGGGAGCAATTCCTAAACACAGTCTAACTAGAGATATTTTAGCGTATTACAAGAATAAGTCTTATTCTGATCAAGAACCACCTAATACATCATTTATTTCAGAAATCATTTCCACTAAATTCAACATTGATAAAACCAAGGATATAAATCAATCTGGATCTAATGGAGAAAATACACTACATATTTTTTCCTCCAATTATTTCTGTCTAGATCTTCCCCAAAATTATGCCACCCATCATTTTATAGGCTCATGGTTAGATGGCAGTAGCGGCAAGAAGCCATACAAAAAGCAGCTACATAATAAATATTATTTAAATCAAGTAGAAGATTGTTTTTTATTAGAAAAAAGACAGTTAAAAAATATAGCCCAGCAATTAAACTTAAGACAGCTCTTTATTATTCTTCGATATTTCATTCGCTCCAAATTTAAATAAAAATAAAAGGCTCTAATCATAATTAGAGCCTTTTATTTTTATCATCTTGAAATATTAAATTAAATCATCAATTGAAATCCGAACATCAATCCCTAATTTTTCGGCACGATTATTAACAACATTATGACGACTTACAATTTTACGTGTACTTTTTAGTAAATAAGGTATCCGCATTAACCACTGATGAAAGCGATTTCTGCTTCTGTATTTATCAATCCATCTTTTATCACGGCTAGCTTGTAGCTGCTCAATAATTGGCTCAACACTATCCCCATAAGTTCGTCGAGATGTGTCAAAAATAAATGTATAATTTGGTGGTAATTTATTCAAAGTTACCTTTTTTTCTTCCACCCATTCATCAATCAATTCTTGGAGTACAACTTGATCCCAACGCTCAGGTTGTTCTAATTGTCGACGCTCCCACTCATTAATTAATAATCTAGCATTTGGAGTATCATTAATCAGAATTGTACTACTAATTAATCGATTACCATTAATGTAATGTACTGCAATATCTTCTTGAATAGATTCAAAAAAAGGGCGAATATCTTTCAAAATAATTGCGTCAGCATCTACGAAAAGAATAGGCCCCTCAAGCTTTCGGCGCATTTGCGCAATAAAGACTGGCTTAAAAGCAATGATTTTTTGCCAATCGTCTTTCGAGAACTCGCTAAAGTGTACATTTATATCAAATTTTTCGGCTGAACGTTGCAAAATTTGGGCATGCTTTCTATACAAATTATCGTCTGTATGGAAGCCAAAAATTGTTAACATGAAAGCCCTACAATATATAAAACAAGAGATTAATCTTAAATATTCGCTAGTATTTAGTCAATCCAAATAATGTTTAAACTTGAAAAATCAGATAATTAGTTCTATTTGAATTTGACCTTAACTATAGCTTCAGCTTTTAACAGCCTTATGAACTGCGTAAAGAAACGTGTTAACTCTCTTGTAATTTTTTTATGTAAACTAGGTTTTTCTTCAATTTTAATACAGCTACCTTTTCTTGCTTTTCGATCTTCAGCTAAATAACTCGGCAAAGTTGTATTATTACGCATCAAAATAAAATCCTGAATACAAATAGCAGGCATCATTTGATATACCTTGTATTCACCTTTTACTAAATACTCTTTAAACATAATATGATCAATTGGAATTAATTTCTTATACTCTTTTATAAAAGCAAGTAATGCTTTCGCTCCTGAGTTTGATAATATATAACCACCTGTTCCCATATGCTTAGATTTAAGGGCCACTAGTTTTCGATTAGAAGTTGGTATAAATGAAGAACGTATTGATGCTAGAACCTTAGGATAAAAAGCTTCTACCTTTATAATATGTGCATTATCAGGAATCCAATTAGTATTGGATAATATCTTATTAGCCTGTTCACCTAAATGAATATCATCTTCAAAGATTCCAATATAATCTAGATTATCATCTATAGCTTTCTGCCATAAAACAACATGGCTTAACAGACAAGCAATCTCACTATTTCTCAAATCTGAATTTACAATATCTAGCCCAAGGTCTTTTGCTACAGAAGAAATTAAATCTGGTGTAATTGCATCAAAAAAACTAAATTTTATCGCATGTTTACTAAATTCTGAGGTGATATGTTCACGACGTTCATTTGCAGATACAAGACTAATAACATAATTTTTCATAGTATTAATTCAACAAATAAAACTGTGATAGTTGAGCTAGGCGGCGCATAGGATACTTGTTTTTTATCTTGATGTATACATGATTTAAGATATTGTTATCCTTAAACAAAAAAAATTTCTCAATAATAATCATACATCTACAAAACACACCATATTATCTGTAAAATTCATTCTAAAAAGTATTATATTTACTTATACTTAGTTGCCACCTCTCTTGAATTTATCTGTTTCTTAAGATATACGATTCCTTAATACACTAGCTAAGTTTAAGCGCTATAATTACAATATGAAATAAAACTCGGCATGCAATCCATCAAAGATAAATGATCTCCTTTGTTGCATTAATTCTTAATTTGTAAAAGTGTTGTGAACTATGAATAATGAAGTGATAAAAGTTTTTGTAGGTTGTGATCCCAATAACTGCGACCTAGAACAAATGATGGTTCTAGACTATAGCCTCCATAAACATACTCAACATCAAGTCCAAATTACATGGATGCAGCTTAGCCATGATCCAAAGAGCCCATGGTATACTAATCAAGATAGCAAGGAAGGTTGGCGTACAGAGAAATGGGCGACTCCTTTTTCAGGTTTTCGATGGGCAATTCCAGAATCATGTAACTATCAAGGCCGCGCGATTTATATGGACGCAGATGTCGTTGTTCTATGTGATATTGCAGAGTTATGGGCACACCCTAAAACAGATGAAGCTATTGTAATTGCAAAAGGAGGCAAGAATTCAGCTCGTTTATGTACCTGTGTTTGGGATTGTGAAAAGGCAAAACACTATTTACCCCCATTAAAAGATATCCAAGCAGACCCCGATGCTCACAAAAAACTAATGCAGTTGTTGAAAGATAAACCTGAATTAGTTCAATCTTATCAAAGTTCTTATAATAATATTGATGGTGAAGATCTTCCTATCGAACAAATAAAAATTTTACATTACTCTGATATGGGAACACAGTTTAGTCACAAATATTCACTTCCCCGACTTGAAGCTTCTGGCCAAAAACATTGGTTTGATGGAAAAATCATGCCTCATCCAAGACAAGACTTAACTGAATTATTTGACCAATATTATCAAGAAGCTTTATCTGCTGGTTATCGCCCTGAAAACTATATCATTCAACCATTTGGAGATTTTTCTAAAGCTACTCAGATAAATTACCATGGTAATAAAGTGACTCGACCTGCGGATGATAAAAACTGGTTCACACGCTCTATTGAAAATCTAAAATCGAAATTTAGAAAAAAAAGATTCTCATTAGATGATTAAGCTAAGTTAATGGTGATGGTTGTCGTTATTTAATGATAACCATCATCTTAAAATAATAGTGCAAGCAATTCCCTCTACTGTAGTTTGAGTTTTTACATGTTTCATTCTTTTTCTAGTCAACTTTTAAGAAATATCTATAAATTCGTTTATAAGATTCTCTTTCCTAAAGAATATAAACATAATCGTCGTTTTTGGCCACTTTATCGGGCACAACGTAATGCACAAGGCCGTTTAGAAAAAATTTTTTTTAAGAAACAACTCATTTCAGATAATTTAGGACCAGTAGAAACTAAAAACAAAAAATGCATGTTGATTGCGACAGGACCATCTATACATCAAATTAGCTCAGATACATTACAAAGACAGGATATTGATTATATTGGAGTAAATGGCGCTATTTCTTTACAAAACATTCATTTCTCACACTATATTATTATTGATCATAATTTTATTGAATGTCGCTTCGATTTAGTAAAAAAGGTTCTGATGACAAATTGTACTTTTTATACCACTCCTCGTTGCCTCGATATGATCTTAAGACAAATCGAATTTCATGATCTCAAATGTAAAATCAAAACGATAGAAACAATTACGCGAGATATGGTTGAAGTATTCTTATCAAAGAAAACCTTTGTAGATAAACACAATAAAAACTTTTACATCCAAAATAATTTCGGTTTTTCTAAAGACATTTTCGAAGGAACTTTTGATTATTTTACAGTTGCTTATGTTGCTTTACAGGTTATAAATTCATTAAATTATAAAGAAATTTACATTGCGGGCTTAGATATGAATAATTTTAATAGTCCTCGCTTTTATGAAACCTTAGATGATAAACAACCAACATTATTGGACCTTCACGCAACAACTGTCTTGAGTGCCTTTGACACCGCCGCATTATTTTTTAAAGAAAATGGAATTGAAGTTTTCAATCTATCCAAAGATAGTGCTGTTGAATCATTCCAAAAAATTGACCCAAATACAGTTTAGTTTTAGATCAATTTAAATGGTTAAATATCTAATAATGAACCTTTAAAGTACATTCCTTTTTCGTAATAACGACTTAAAATCCCTCTTTCCTTGCCTGCTAGTTTAATGAGTTTAGGTGGTCTAGAGGGAGCTATATGAATTGCCATATCAATTAACACCTTTTCTTTTACCCACTGATTTTTTACCTGATAAAAAAAAGCATTTTTATCACAATTAACCAATGTCATGCTTGGTAAATGTTCTCTCATAATCTTTTGACAAGCGACATATGCCACTAAATATTCAAGACGTCCTATTTCTTGAAAAATATCCCCTGCATTAGTATCCGTACTTTTAATCTGTTGAATATAAGTTTTTGGGCCTAACTCAATTGCCTTAAATAACTCATCAAACCACTTTCTAAAGAAAATATTTTTAGGGGGACTTGCTAACAGCCAATTTTCTAAAACTGGAAAATTTGGACAAGTGGTATTTTTCTTGCGGTAGTAAGCAAAACTATTCGTTTGATTTTCGACAACTAGTTTTTGTATCCAATCAAGATTTTCATAAACAATAGTACTCGCATCAAGCCAAATCCCACCGTACTGATAAATCAGTTCAAAACGGATGAGATCAGCTTTTTGCTGAGGAGTCGCATGTTCTAAACGATGATAGTCAATATCACAATATGTTTTAACATTGTCAGGAGTCAAAAAATTAACCACATAGTCAGAGTTTTTTCTTCTAATATTTTCGACACACTTCTCAACAAACTGTGGTAATTTCCCTTCCCAATACATCCAAATAATTTTTGGGATAGTTGTATCCACTTCTGTTGGATTGAGAACAATAATATCGGCATAATTATCTATATCATCATTGATCCTACGTGTTTCATTCGAATACATCGTGTAGAATTTCAAGATATAAAATAGCTTCTTAAAGATTTTCATCCAAACACTCAATTGAAAGTGAATACAATAATAGAATTTTTAGTCACTTCAATCACAATCTTAAGAGAGTAAATGTCGAATTGCGTAAAAACGGTCACGCCACATTCTTTTCTGCTTCTTAAAACCATGTGAAGCACTTCTATTTTCCAGTGCTTTGCGCTTAATACCCTGTGTTGCCACAGTGCCTAAAATATCACTATCAATCCCAGCAGGCTGAACAAAAGGCTGCCACACCCCCAATCCTTTGCCATTTTTACTTAACCAGCTTTGAAAAAAGATATCGACAGGAACTTGCATGGTTTTACCAAGCTCAACAAATGCCTCAGCACCTGCTCTTGACCATACTAATCCTACACCACGGATGGGAAAGTAATAAGCATGCCAGATTGTATAACCATCAATCTGAACAATGTCTTTTGCCAATTTCTTCTTTTTTGCAGCAAGATTAACCACATACCATTCGAGTTCTTTATGCTGATCAAGATAATTTATTAATGAATTAAGATTTTGTTTAAAGTTCGGCAACACTTGAATATCATCTTCAAGAACAACAAGATAATCCGCATCCGTTTCTAAAAATTTTTTAGCACAACCATAATGGCTGAGATAGCACCCCAACTCAGAGCTAATTAAACTACGACCTAATATTTTTTGGGCCGCAACATCGTCATAATCTTCAAACTCCGATAAAGCTTTGCCACGTCCATCATAAGCAGGGAAACGAGAAAATGCCCAACCCGCTTGTTGCAACTGAGCTGTCGCATTTGCTAAACGCTGATCACTACCCTCTAGATTTATGAGATAAGTAACAACTTTCATCCGATCTTCCTTTGCTTATCCTGCTATCGTCGCTTGGATCTGACTAGGCAAAACATCTTTAAATTTATGAATAAGTGCATGGCGTATATGCTGTTCATCATTGTGTTGCAGTTGGTCCAAACTTTGGATACAACCAAATTTAATATCAGGATTTGATAGAGCCTGAGTAAACGACTCTAAATCACGATGATCTTTTAAATAAGCGATTTCAACATCATCGTTGAGAATTGCTTGGTCATTTTTAATCGCTAGGTGATTAGATAAACCTACAGGTAATATCTGATCGATATTCCTAAATTTAAAGCTAATTTGCTTCTGTAATTGTTGCATATTTTTTTCAAAATAATTGCATAGAAGTATCCGACTCAAGATATGCGGACGATGGTGAATCTCAAAATATTGAGACATGCCAACACAATCTGCACTTAACATTTGCGCCATTGTATATGAGGGTTGTGCCAGTTTTCCAAATTTATTTTGCACAAACTTTCTAACAATATATTTGATTTTTTTTACTAGATTACTTTCCCAATGCCCATACATCACCATTTGACTATCAATTAAAAAGTCTTGTGGATCAGAGGGTTGATTAAAGAAGAAATCATCATTTAAATAAATAAAATAATCTGAAATACTCGGGATATTCCAAAGCATCGTTTCAATACTTAAAGAATTAAACGTCGGCAATGCAAATTCGTATCCTCTAAACAACTCCGTGTGGTCGACCACTCTAATCTTGCCTTTCTCACAGAGATTCTGCTGCTCAAACTGATCCAGCCATTGGGGTGTTTGTTGATCAGTGACTACATAAATTTTCCCACAATACGGTACAAATTTGAGTATGGAGGCAATACAGAAATAAATTTCATCATTACTCGCAAAACGCGTTGCGTCTAAAGCATTTGACGGTGCAGTTTGATTTATAAATTGTTGACGCTTGTTTTTTAACTTAGGATCATTTCCATCCACCCAAGCAATTACGATATCAATAGGTTGTATTGTATCTTTCATAAATCAAACTCTTGTAATGATGTCGTCTTGCTTACTGCCAAGACTCTTTGATCCAATCAGAAGGCAATACATAGCGATACCACTTACCACCACCACCAGAAACTGCGTCAGGTGGGTTAATCTCACCATGGAAAATAATAATTTTTGCACCTTTCGGCTTGATTGGCGGTTGGAAATACGCAAATGGTACTTTTCTTAAACAGTGGTATTTGTAACTCTTACACCAATCTTTATCCCAATAACTCAGCTTCCCCTCTTTGTGTACAAACCAAGAGAGATATTCTTGTTCATTGCGGAATTTTTCACGGATTTCATCAAAATTTTCACGGAAATAAGGCAAAATCCCAGAAAACTCGCCGAGTTTAAAGCGATACACGGAACTATTACCCGTGACACGCCACGGGCGTTTCCAATCGTGGATAATTAAAAACTCACCTGGTGCCTGAAAGAAACCATCGATGTTGTCGACAATCACCACGTCTAAATCGAGAAAAAGTGCATTGCCTTTTAAACCATAAAGATCAGGTTCAAAAGTAGATAATTTATTCCAGCCACGCTCTGGTGCACCTTCAGGTAAATCTAAAGATGGAATCGGAAAACATTGGACATTAGGGTCAATACCTTCAGTACGATCCGTCAAACATACCATTTTAAATGGCAATGTAAGATGGCGCTTCACCATGTTATACAAACGATTGACGTATTCAGCACCGTATTTGGTTCCCCACTTCATACACAAAATAATATTTTCTTCGTGTGTTTCTGAATTTTGTTGAATATCGACCATTTGATAACCTTGAATGCCTGAAATCGTATTATTGCTTGGCACATCCAAATCGCAAGCTTTAAATAATATGCACCGAATATCAACTATCTTAGCATAGGCATGATTAAATTGATTATTATAAATTCGTCAAACAACAAGTATCACCCTAGGTTTGTTTTTAAACTAATTCACCCCAAACAAATCACGTGTATAGATTTTTTCCATCACATCCCCAAACATTGGCACCATTCGGTTCACGATGATCAAGTCCGACTGGTTTTTAAACTTTTGCAAACTAAACTCAATCGGATGACCTAAATATTCCTTCACATCCAGCGTCGGTTCATAAATCACGATTTTGATCCCATGATCAGCGAGACCTTGAAGTACATCATGCACCGCAGACTCTCTAAAATTATCTGAATCAGCTTTCATGGTTAATCGATAAATCCCAACACATGCAACATTTCGGCTTAAAATATCTTCAATAATCGCTTGTTTGCGTGTTTGGTTGGATCGAATAATTGCTGAGATCAGTTCTTGTGGTGTTTCGTGATAATTGGCGAGCAACTGTTTGGTGTCTTTCGGTAAGCAATAACCACCATACCCAAAAGACGGATTATTGTAGTGATCGCCAATTCGCTGATCCAACCCTACACCTTTAATAATATCTAGCGCGCTTAATTTATTTTTTATGCAATAGGTGTCCAACTCATTAAAGAAAGCAACGCGCATCGCCAAATAGGTGTTAGAAAATAATTTAATTGCTTCAGCTTCTGTGGACTCTACGCACAGCAATACTGCATCTTTTTTAATCGTTGCTTTTAGATACAGCTTAGCAATTTTCTCCGCACGCTTCGATTTCTCACCAACAATAATACGAGCAGGATAGAGATTATCTTGCAAAGCTTGCCCTTCCCGTAAAAACTCAGGGGAGAAAATCAGATTTTTTAATTTGAGTCTTTTCGAGATTTCTTGGGTATAACCGACAGGAACTGTTGATTTGATTAACATCAACGCTTTGGGATTGACAGCCTGCACATCATTAATCACGGCTTCGATACTTGAAGTATCGAAATAATTCGTTTCAGGATTATAGTTGGTGGGTGTTGCGATGATAATCAGCTTAGCATCTTGATAAGCCAAAGTCTTATCGCAAGTCGCCTCAACGTGAGATTCAGATAAATAATTTTGAATACAGGTATCACTGATCGGAGATACTTTCTGATTGATTTGCTTCACTCGAGCCTTATCAATATCTAAGATCATCACATCGTGTTGTTTGGAAAATAATAAGGCATTCGATAAGCCCACATACCCAGCACCAACCACCGTAATTTTCATTGTTACTCTATTTTTTAATTTTGCTTATAGATTAAGCTAATTGAGTTAAATGAAAGATTGATGATCGTTTGGTTGCAATCTATTGACAGTTTTAGCATAAAAAAAGCGAAGTCTAAGCTTCGCTTTAATCATAGATTAAACTTATTTGATATAAGTTAGCCAATGTGCATACTTGTCGTTACGACCTTGTACGGCATCAAAGAATGTCTTTTGAATTGCAGTGGTGATCGGACCACGTGAACCACAACCGATTTGACGGTCATCATATTCACGAATTGGCGTGACTTCAGCAGCAGTACCCGTAAAGAAAGCTTCATCTGCGATATAGAATTCATCACGCGTGATACGGCGTTCAACGATTTCATAACCCAAGTCTTTCGCAATGGTCATCACGGTTTGACGAGTAATCCCTTCCAATGCACCACCAGCCAAATCTGGTGTATGTAACACACCATCTTTGATCAAGAATACGTTCTCACCCGCGCCTTGGCATACAAAGCCCTGAGGATCAAGCAACATTGCTTCGTCATAACCTGCACGCGCCACTTCTTGATGCGCCAAGATTGAAACAGTGTAGTTACCACATGCTTTTGCTTTACACATGGTCACGTTTGGATGATGGTGTGTAAATGAAGAGGTTTTTACACGAATACCGTGCGCCATTGCTTCTTCACCAAGATATGCACCCCACCCCCACGCAGCAACCGCAGCATGAATCGTATTTTCAGTCGCAGCAATACCTAACTTCTCTGAACCAATCCAAATAAGCGGACGCAAATAGCAAGATGCCAATTTATTTTCGCGAACAACATCAATTTGTGCTTGTTCTAATGTCGCTTGATCAAATGGCACATTCATTTGATAAATTTTTGCTGAATTTAATAAACGCTTAGTGTGATCTTGCAAACGGAAGATGGCTGTTCCATTTGGTGTTTCATAAGCACGAACACCTTCAAAGACACCCATACTATAATGCAGTGTATGCGTTAAGACGTGAATTTTTGCATCACGCCAATCAACTAATTTTCCATCTTGCCAAATAAAACCATCACGATCAGCCAAACTCATCGCACATACTCCATTTTTTTCTACACAATTATTCACTTTCCAATGCTATTGCAGTTGGATCAACTAATCTTTGCCATAACTTGCAAACGATCTCACGGGTATCGTGCCAATCCGCAGCATTGACTTGCATAGATTGATTTGCAAGCGCTAGACGGTGACTCTCAGCTCGTTCACGGAGATAAGCGTGGATTAATGCTGTGGCATCTTCACTGGATAAGCAGCCTGCTTTAGCAGCATCTTCTAGAATTCTTACATTATCGGAATAATGGGCGAGATCTGGATTCGTCCCACTCCATGCAAGTACCGCATACTGTGCCATAAATTCAATGTCAACGATACCACCTGAGTCCTGTTTTAAATGAAAAATCCCATGTTTTTTTTGTTCAGAAGATGAACCTAAATGATCTTTCATTTTTTGGCGCATTTTGATCACTTCTTCACGTACCATATTTTCATCACGGACTTGGGTTAGGATCTGACAACGCACCTTTTCGAACTGCTGACATAATGCCTTCTCACCAGCGATAGATCGCGCACGAACCAGTGCCTGATGCTCCCACAGCCATGCATTTTTTTGTTGATATTGCTCAAAAGCCTTGAGGCTTGTCACCAACATTCCTGCTTCACCTGAAGGCCGCAAACGTGTATCAATTTCATAGACACGACCATCCAATGTCTGCGTAGTCATCAAAGACATGAACTTCTGTGCAACACGGATTGCAAATTCAGCGCCACTAATTGACTTACGTCCATCCGTTTCACTTTGCTCTTCAAAGGTATGAATAAACACTAAATCAAGATCAGAACCATAACCAAGTTCAATGCCACCCAATTTTCCATAACCGATCACAGCAAAGCCTTTGGCATCTAAACTACAACGTGCGCCCGTATTACTGAGTGGATAACCATGACGCTGTGCAACTGCTTCATAAGCTAAATTCAATGTGGCCTGTACACTAACTTCTGCAATATCAGTTAAGGCATCAGATACTTTCATTAGCGGACTTTCTGCCAATACATCACTGGCAGCAACCGTTAAGACATTACTCTTTTTAAAGAGTCGCAACACTCGCATCTGATCTTCAACTTGATCAATTTCAATGCGCAATAACTGTTGGCGTAACGAATCTTCCAAATCTTGACGCTGTGGCAAACCAAAATCCATCGACAAAAATTCATCTAACAACACCGGATATTGTGCCAGTTCCTCGCAAATCCACGGACTCACTGTTGCCATTTTTACGAGTCGCTGCAAAGCGCCACGACTTTCCATCAACATCACTAAATACACAGTGCGGCGTAACACCGACTCCACCAATGGCATTAAACGTAATAATGCCACTTGAGGCTGATCTGACTGTAAAATTGCTTCTATCAAATGTGGCCAGAACTTCTTTAATCGTTCTAGCGCACTGGCTGGAATCTTGCGTAATGCTTGTCCATGCCAAAAATTCTGAATCAAATTTTGCGCATCAGGATCTAGCACTGCATTCAATTGCTGTTCCAGTTGGATAAAATCATCAATCGGCGCAGAGAATTCTTTTTCCTGAATCAACTGTTTAAACTGAACTTTAACTTTGTCTCGCTTCTGATTGAGCTCAGCTAAAAAAGCGGACCAATCGGCAAAGCCCAATGTATCCAGCATCCGCTGTCTCAGATCTAGCTCTGTTGGTAAAGACTGGGTTTGTTGATCGTTCAGTGCCTGAATGGCATGCTCAACTCGTCTTAGAAATAAATAAGCATCTTCTAAATCAATAACCGCTTGCTCATCCAGCAACTCAGCTTGTCCGAGGTGTTGCAAATTCACCAAACATTGACGATCTTGTAACTCACGTCTCGAACCACCATAAATCAACTGAAAAACTTGAACAATAAACTCGATTTCGCGAATCCCACCTGCACCCAACTTGATATCATCTTCAATATTACGGCGCATGACTTCACGTTCGATCATGGCTTTCATTTCACGCATTGCAGCAAATGCGGAATAATCCACATAACGGCGAAATACAAATGGACGTGACATTTCCATCAGATCATCGCCAGCTTGCCCCCCTATGATGACCCGTGCCTTAATCCATGCATAACGTTCCCACTCTCGTCCGTGCTGGCTTAAATATTTCTCTAAACCACTGTGACTAATGGCTAATGCCGAGCCATCCCCCCATGGACGCAAGCGCATATCGACACGAAAAACAAAGCCATCAGCAGTGATATGATCCAGCAAATAAATCAGTTTCTGCCCCCACAGAATACAGAATTGCTGTACATCGATACATTTTCGGCCATTGCTTTCACCTTGTTCGTCAAAAGCAAAAATCAAATCAATGTCACTGGATAAATTCAGCTCTTGTGCGCCTAATTTCCCCATACCAATCACAATCAAATCCTGAAACTGACCTGAATATCCAATCGGCTCACCATGTTTGGCAATCAAAGGAGGCAATGCAAATGCCTTTGCCGCACAAATACTAGCATCAGCAAAGTCTGATAACTCTCGAGTTAATGTCACAACATCTGTAAGTTGATTGGCATCCTGCCAAATCCAGCGGAACATCAATCTAGCACGTAAGATACGTAAGGCTTTCATCCAAGCCTGTTCATCACTTATATCCGCAACAGCACGTTGAACCTTGTCAAAAATATTTTCCGTCGAGAGTGGGCGAAGAAATTGATCTTCTGCATAATCTTGTTCTAATTGTAATGTGTATAAATTTAAAACTTGTTCTGCATATTGACTTGCGACTAAGGTTTTTTCTAACTGTTCCACATTCATATAAAAAAAGCTCAACTGATGCCATCGTAATAAGATCTATAACACCATTGTAGTTATATCAGTTACTGACCAAGGATTAAAATCTGTTTAGACTAATTTTTCCTGACTTTTATTTTGCTCAACGCACAAATCTACATGCTCTCGCGCAACAGGCAACACCACTTTAAACAAAGTCCCTTCTCCTTCTTTTGAACTAGCACTAATCTTCCCATGATTCATTTCTACAAAACGCTTACACAGCGCCAACCCCAGCCCTGCACCTTTCTCTCCTGCAGTCCCTTTTAAACTAATTGTAATACGCGGTTGAAACAAATCTTTAAGCTGATCAGGAGTCATACCTAAACCCGTATCTTTAACGTAAATCTCCACAACCTCACCATGAGCTTTTGCTTGAATATAAACTTTACCCGAACCATCCACATCGGTGAACTTCAATGCATTTGAAACCAGATTTTGGATGACAGAAGTAATCATATTCATGTCAGCATAAACTTTAAGGTTTTCATCCACCTCATTCACCAGTTCAATATGCTTTTTCAAAGCCAAGGTTTTTAAAATATCGGTCACAATATTGGTTATTTGCCGTAACTTGAAATTAATTGGGTGATAAACAAAACGTCCTCCTTCAGCCATCGCCCAATTGAGTAAACTTTCTAATAAATTATAAGTTGATTGTGAAGTATCATGCAGATAATCTGCGATGTTTTGAATACTCGACTCGTCTAGGGTTTCACGCTCTTTTGCAAGAATCTCTGAAAATCCTAATAGACCATGAAATGGTGCTCTTAAATCATGGGAAATAATCGAGAAAAACTTAGTTTTACTGACATTGAGTGCGGCTTCTTGCTCATACAGTTCTTTTAATTCGTCATGATTAAATTTCAACTCAAGCTGCTGCATAAAGTTACAACAATGGGCTTGCAGTAACTCTTTTTGCAGTTCTGTAAAAGCTTCAGCCTCTTCATCAAATAAAATCACATACCCCAGCGATGTCTGGTCAGGATGTCTTAGATGTAATGCAACAGCACGTTGTACCTTCTTCTTGAAAACATTGAGAAAAGCAATCAAACGTGGGTAGCGTGGATGAGCACTGTCAATCAGGTCATCATTGACAAACAAGGTATTTAAACTTTTTGCAATTTTTGCAGAATCAATTGCTTGTAGTTTTTCTGGGCAACGATGCCACAAATAGGGTTCTTGGTGGAATGCGAGCAATGCGGTACTTGCCTGCATCAATTTACGATTAAATTGCAGGAATTGTTCAATCAAGTTTTGCTCTGAGTTAAGACCCAATGAAAGTGAAATTTTACAAGCACTTAGCTTATCGGCTTGATGTAATTCTAATAATTGAATAGCCATGCCCGCCTCTCGAATATTATCATTATTTGGTTATTTACGTTTTATTAAGAAAAATGTGAAAACCATCACTTATAACTAACAAACTTTTACATAAAAGGCAATTGCTGCTCCCGACAATTTCGCAACAAAACGTGAAATTTCAACAATAATTTATTTCATTTTTATAAAAATAGTAATTTTTGAACAATTCTTATAAAAAAACCTAAAAAAACGATAAATTGCTCTAAAATTCAGCAACTGTTAAATCTGCATGATTGACAAGTGATTTAAACAAGGTATTATACGCAACACAAAGCATCGCACTCTTCCCGAGGTGGTGAAATTGGTAGACGCGGCGGACTCAAAATCCGCTGTCAGAGATGACGTGTCGGTTCGAGTCCGACCCTCGGGACCAAAATTTCGAAACCCCAAACTAGCACTAAAAGTTTGGGGTTTTTTCATATGTGGTAAAGAAAAATATGCAACTCTCCGACTTCTCTTTTGATCTCCCAGATGACCTTATCGCTCGCTACCCATTAGAAAGCCGCAGCGCGTCACGCCTACTCCATATCGATGCTCAAGGTCAGTATCACGACCATGCTTTCACCGATATTCTCGATCTACTTGAAGAAGGTGATTTACTGGTACTCAATGACACGAAGGTCATGAAAGCCCGCTTAAAAGGCAAACGTGCTACAGGTGGAGCAATCGAGATTTTGGTTGAACGAATGCTCGACACGCATACAGCACATTGCCATATCAAATCAAGTAACTCACCGAAAGCAGGTGCTGAACTCTATGTGGGTAAAGATGCAGTACCAGTAACTGTACAAGGTCGTCATGAGAACTTGTTTGTGGTCGAATTTTCACAGCCAATTTTATCTGTACTGGATCAATATGGTCAGTTACCAATTCCACCTTATTTCAATCGTGAAGCCGAAGAAATTGATACGGAACGTTATCAAACCGTTTTTCACAATCCTGAAAAAATTGCCAGCGTCGCTGCCCCTACAGCAAGTCTACACTTTGACCAAGATTTATTAGAAAAATTGGCAGCAAAAGGCATTCAAAAAACTTTTGTCACTTTACATGTCGGTGCAGGGACATTTATGCCTGTTCGTACAACGGATATTACCAATCACATTATGCATAGTGAATGGTGTGATGTACCGCAAGCGACGATTGACCTGATTTTGGAAACCAAAGCACGTGGTAATAAAGTTATTGCAGTAGGCACTACGGCGACCCGTGCGCTGGAAAGTGCAGCACAAGCAAATGATGGCAAAATCGCAGCATGGACAGGCGACACTCAGATTTTCATTTATCCAGGTTATCAGTTCTGTATCGTGGATCGTTTGATTACCAACTTCCATTTACCTGAATCGACCTTATTGATGCTGGTTTCAGCGTTGTCGAATCGAGATAACATATTGGCTGCGTATAAACATGCCGTGGAGCAACGCTATCGCTTCTTTAGTTATGGCGATGCTATGTTGATTGATAAACTTGCTTAAATATATCTCCATAGGCTAAATCATGGTTTAGCCTATTTTTATCCAATAAAACCAACTCAAATAAAAAAGCCAATAGATTTTACATCTGCACTTCTTAGTTTCTGAAATTTAAAGCATAATCCACTCATCATCGACCTATTATAATGAACTGATCCTTTCCATGCCGATCGATACTGTACAACAAGCGCTTCATATAAGACGTAAAAAAAATGCTCAGGTTTTCCGTAATATCGCTCGGCTTTGGGATATTGGAAACAAATCAACCAATGATCAAGAGTTACTCGACAAGCTACATCCGTGGGGTGAAGCACATGATCTACATTTTTTTAATGTACTCCCCTTGCTTCTCACCATCTTTAGTGTCTGTTGCTTAGTGTTTGGCTACTTTATTCATCCGCATATTCAGTTCATTTGGAGTTTTTTAGCTGCATTTTTGGCAGGATTTTTAGCCTATCTTCTCTATGAGTCGAAACAACCTTTAATTCAGGTGACCGAGTTTCTCGAACAACGCATGATGACGCTACGTTATCAGTTAAATTTCCAGCAACTCCCAACCTATCTCCCAATCCAAGCACAACCCAGCTTAGTCATCAGCCGACTACGACAACTCTTTCCATTGTTTTATCGTGGTACTGAATCCAATCAAATTACCCAATATGCATCTACGACGTGGCATGATGGAACAACTGAGCATCAAGTTCTCATATTTCAATATCACTATGTCAGTGAAATGCCGATCCTACAAGATAAAACGAGTGATAAAAAAATCGTCAAGGAAATTCACAAAGATTTGTGGGGGGCTTTCATATTTCAAATGCCCAACTTAGGTATCGCTGTCAGCAATCAACGCACTCGTTTTTTTGAACCTTATGGTAGTGTTTGGGAAAGTAGTGATATTTCGGTGAATCGTAATCTAAAAATTTTTGGCTGTAGTCAACATGAACTGGCTAAAAGCATTAGTCCGAGTATGACCTTAAAATTACATGATTTTTTTCAACATTTTAAAGGTGATTTAATTTATCATCATCAAGAGCAAATACTTTGCTATGTTGGGGAACAAAACCTATTACAAACAACCAGTAAGCGCGATCAAATCAATGATATTCCTGCATTACGTGGACATTTACGCACCATGACCATGCCTCAATATCAAAGGTTTCAAGAATTGATGCTTAACTTAATTCGATAAAATTTCCCTCAACGGCTCATACATAGCATAAGTCGAAAGGGACAAAATAAAGGGGTATGGCGATGACAGGCTTAATTATTTTCTTAGGCATTTTCGTTGTCTTAATTGTTTGGGGAATTCATATCCGCAATACGATTGTGCGATATTTCAATGCAACCAAACGTGCGTGGGCAGAAGTTGCCAATTTCGAACGCCAGAAAGTCAAAACCTTAGAGGCTTTAGAAGATACGCTCAGTAAATACACTGTGTTTGAAAAATCAACTCTAGAGCAAGTTACGGCTTTACGTCAGCAAATCATGAATTTGAATGTAAATGACACCGATATTGCTAAATTGCAGCAGATTGAAAAATTAAATACCGATTTGATGCGTAGTCTAAATGTCGTTGTAGAAAACTATCCAGAACTAAAAGCTGACACGCTATACAGCAAAATGATGGATGATATCCAAGAACAAAATGAAAATGTCGGTGCAGCAATCACCATATTTAACCGTAATGTCGAGTTATTTAATAATCACATTCAGATTTTTCCAAACAACTTAGTCAATACCATGACCTTAGCAAAGAAAGCGATTCGTCCTTTTCGCGATCCAGTGATTGACCGTAATTTTGACTACAAACCAAATTTTTAACGCTAGCTACATTTAGTAGTAGAACTACACGCCATAATCAAGGAAAATACTCGCTTTTGATCAGCGAACTGTTTTTTCGCCTTGATGGATAGTGTCATGAAATTTGAAAAATTAGGCCAGTCGGGGCGCGCCCGTCGTGGTCGACTTACCTTAGAACATGGTGTTGTTGAAACACCTGTATTTATGCCTGTCGGTACCTATGGTACGGTAAAAGGCATGTTGCCTCGTGATATTGAAGAAATTCAGGCACAGATTATTTTAGGTAACACCTTCCATTTATATTTACGCCCAGGCTTAGAAGTTATTAAAGAGCACGGTGGTCTACATGAGTTTATCCAATGGGATAAGCCGATTTTGACTGACTCTGGCGGCTTCCAAGTATTTAGCTTGGGCGCAATGCGTAAGATCAAAGAAGAAGGTGTGACTTTCCGCTCACCGATCGACGGTTCAAAAGTGTTCTTATCTCCAGAAATTTCAATGGAGATTCAACATGTGCTTAACTCTGACATCGTGATGATCTTTGATGAGTGCACACCTTACCCTGCCACTCGTGAAGAAGCACAAAAATCACTACAGCTTTCATTGCGCTGGGCAAAACGTTGTAAAACGCACCATCACGATGAACTCAAAAATAAAAATGCATTATTCGGCATTATTCAAGGTGGAATGTACGAAGACCTGCGCGATGAATCACTCAAAGGTTTACTAGAAATCGATTTCGATGGTTATGCCATTGGGGGTTTATCCGTAGGTGAACCTAAAGAAGAAATGATCAAGGTATTGGATTACCTTCCAAACAAAATGCCAGAAGACAAACCACGTTATCTAATGGGTGTAGGAAAACCAGAAGATATCGTTGAAGCTGTTCGTCGTGGTGTCGACATGTTTGACTGTGTTATGCCAACACGAAACGCACGTAATGGTCACTATTTTGTCACCGATGGGCTTGTAAGAATTCGCAACAGTAAATATCGTCATGATAAAGGGCCATTAGACCCACATTGTGATTGTTACACTTGTAAAAACTTTACTCGTGCCTATTTATATCATTTAGAGAAGTGTGGTGAGATGCTGGCATCCATGCTAGGCACAATCCATAACTTACGCTACTACCAACGCTTAACTCAAGGCATGCGTGATGCCTTGGATAATGGCACATTTGATGCCTATGTTGAGGACTTTTATGCACGTCGTGGTTTAGATGTGCCACCTTGTCCAAATTAACCCATCAGGATTTGCACGCAACGCCAAGACAAGGTACATTGCAAAACGAATTGGAACTTAATGTCAATTTTTTGACCTTTTAAACTTTAGGAAATTAAAATGAGCTTTTTCATTTCTACTGCCCATGCTGCTGATGCAGCTGCCCAAGGCCCAAGCTTGATGGCAAACTTATTGATGATCGCTGTATTTGTTGCGATCTTCTATTTCTTGATCTGGCGTCCACAAGCAAAACGTGCCAAAGAGCATCGTAGCTTGGTTGAAAGCTTAGGTGTTGGTAGTGAAATCGTATTTGCTGGCGGCTTAATGGGCAAGATCATTCGTTTGGATGGCGACTTTGCAACAGTTGAACTCAGCCGCGGTGTAGAAGTAAAAATCCAACGTGCAAGTGTTATTTCAGTCTTACCTGAAGGCACACTCAATAACCTTTAATCATAAGATAGTCGTGCCTAAGCACGACTTTTTCATTTAAGAAGAAAGCGAATGCGTTACCCTGCATGGAAATATTTACTGATCCTTGTTGTCTTTGTGATCAGTACGTTATATGCACTTCCAAGCCTGTATCCTGATGAACCTGCAGTCCAGATTTCGGGCGCCAAAGCAGGTACTCAAATTGATCAGAGCGTAGTGCAAAGAGCTGAGCAGATTTTAAAAACGGCCAATATTAGCAGTCATGATGGTAGTTTCTCCAATAATGCGGCTTTACTCCGTTTAAGCTCATCTGAAGAACAGCTCAAAGCAAAAGCCATCCTCAGTCGTGATTTAGGCGACGACTATGTGATTGCACTCAACCTTGCACCAACAACACCAGTATGGTTGCAAAAGATTGGGGCGAAACCGATGAAACTCGGTTTGGACTTACGTGGTGGTGTACACTTCTTACTCGAAGTTGATATGGATAAGGCAATTAGTCAGCGTATGGAAACATCCGCAACTGATTTACGCCGTCAATTCCGTGACAACAAAATTAAGTTCAATAACCTCGCTTTAAACAATAATACAATTACCATCCAATTTGCCAGCAATGCAGATCGTGATGCAGCGGCTGATTTCTTACGTCGTAATGGTAATGAGTTTAATCAGCAATCCATTGCCACAGCGACTGGTGCAACATTAAGATTGAATTATACTGATGCTCGTCGTCAGGAAATCCAATCCTATGCTGTCAACCAAAACTTAACGACTCTACGCAACCGTATCAATGAATTAGGGGTTGCTGAAGCCTTGGTTCAAACTCAAGGTAGCAACCGTATTGTGGTTGAGTTACCGGGTATCCAAGATACAGCTGAAGCAAAACGTGTCCTCGGTCGTACAGCCAACCTAGAGTTCCGTTTGGTTGCAGATAGTAACGATCAATATATCGATCCTTATACACGTAAATACAATGGACAACCTGTGCCTCCAGGAACAGAAGTTTTTGCTTTTGAATCTCTAGACAGTGGCCGTGACTTATTGCTTAACCGCAATCGTATTTTAACGGGTGAACGTGTACAAAATGCGAGCTCTGGTTTTAGCCAAGATACAGGTGGTGCTGAGGTAAATATTACCTTGGACAGTGCGGGTGGCAAGCTCATGGCAGATGGCACACGTAATGCAGTTGGAAAACGTATGGCGGTCTTGTTTATCGAAAATAAACAACGCATTAGCTACGTCACTGATCCTGAAACAGGGGCACAAACCGAAGTTCGTACACCTTACACTGAATCAGTTGTCATCAATGCAGCAACGATTCAAGCGGTGTTGGGTTCACAGTTCCGTATTACAGGTCTAGATTCACCTCAAGAAGCTGCTGAACTTGCACTGATGTTGCGTGCGGGAGCGCTTGCTGCGCCAATGTATTTCGTTGAAGAACGTGTGGTTGGTCCTAGCTTAGGTAAAGAAAATATCGAAAAAGGGGTTCAGTCAACCATTATTGGCTTTATCTTAGTCGCAATTTGGATGGTAGTGTTCTTCCGTCTATTTGGTTTGATTGCAAACTTTGCCCTGATTTTTAACCTTGCGATGATTTTAACGGTCATGTCATGGTTAGGTGCTTCCCTCACCTTGCCGGGTATTGCAGGTATTGTCATTACCATTGGTATGGCAGTCGATGCGAACGTATTGATCTGCGAACGTATTCGAGAGGAAATGCGATGGGGTGCATCACCGAAACAAGCCATTGTTGCAGGTTATGATCGCGCTTATAACACCATCGTTGATTCCAACTTAACCACATTCCTTGTTGCATTTATTTTATTTGCAATAGGTACAGGTCCGATCAAAGGCTTTGCTGTCACTTTGATGATCGGTATTGTTTGCTCGATGTTTACTGCAATTACAGTGACGCGTGCAATCGTACAACTCATTTATGGCAAACGCCGTAATTTGACCAAGTTGAGTATTTAAGGAGATTGATATGTCAGATCTGACTCAACGTGACTCAAAACAATACGGTCGTCCAGATGATTTAAAAATCATCCCATTTATGAAGATCGCCAAACCTGCTGCGATTATTTCGATCTTACTAACGATTGCGAGTATTTTCTTTATTGCAACCAAAGGACTCAATCTTGGCTTAGATTTTACCGGTGGTGTTTCTGCTGAATTGAACTATCAAAATCCAGTTCAACCTTCACAGGTTACCCAAGCGCTCAATCAAGCTGGTTTTAAAGATGCTGTAGTTCAGACTTTAGGAAGTAATACTGATCTGATTGTTCGTATGCCTGTACAAGATGATCTAGTAGTAGAAGATCTTAGCCAAAGTATCACTCAAGCAGTTCAGTTACCGAATAATACGGTGAATGTACATAAAGTGGATGCTGTTGGTGGTGCAGTTGGAAATGAACTCTATGTGCGTTCAGCCGGTGCGGTTGCGCTTGCACTCATTTTAATGCTGATTTATGTCACCATTCGTTTTGAGTTTAAACTCGCAATGGGGGCAGTGATGTCACTGTTCCATGATATTGTCATCATTATTGGTGCATTTGCTTTATTCCAATGGCCATTCGATCTAACCGTTTTAGCAGCTCTGCTTGCGATTATCGGTTTCTCGTTGAATGATAACATCGTCGTTTCAGACCGTATTCGTGAGAACTTCCGCAAGATCCGTGACACAAGTTCTCAAGAAATTATTGATATTGCTTTGACTGAAACACTTCGTCGTACCATTCATACGTCTGCAACCTTATTACTGGTTGTCGTTGCCATGTTTATCTTGGGTGGTGATGGCTTACATTGGTTCTCAGCAGCGATGATTGTTGGAGTCTTTGTTGGTACTTACTCATCCATTTACATTGGTACAGCCTATGCTTTATGGCGTGGTCTAAGCCGTCAAGACTTTATCGTGCAAGTCAAACCTGAATTTGAAGATGATCAGATTCCTTAAATCTCGGCTTCTCTAGATTCAAACCAAATGCCAGTGTAACCACTGGCATTTTTTTATTCACATCAGTGCTGAATAATTTGAAGCTGTGGAAACTGGAACCCACGGCATGACTGCTCACTTCGCCATGCCACAGTTATCACAATACGATTTAAGATAAAATTTTGATAGGCAAATGTTCCGATCAGGGGGTGCGTACACACTCCCCCAGTCTGTTCAGGATGAACCTGTGTATTTAAACTATTTAAATCTAAACGAATCCCCAAGCCCGAAGCTTTTAATATTGCTTCCTTCGTCGTCCACACCTTAAACCAATATTCTTTGTTCTGCTCTTGTTTCCAGATTTGATATTCATCAGGATGAAAAGCATGTCGAGCAAGCGCATCAAATCGAACTTTTCGGTCTAACTCCTCGACATCAACACCAATATCTCGGACACGTTCACTCACTGCCAAAGCATAATAATGTCGACTATGTGAGTGGTTGAAATGTAAAGCGTGAGAGCTTAAAAAAGGCTTACCATGTTCATGTTTAGCAAAGCTGAGCGCTTCAATACCACTCTGCAAGTGCTCAGCCAAAAGCTGGTCACGGTAAGTTCTTATTTGCTGTTGTTTATAAAAATTAAAGCTGCTTAAATCAGCAAAATCTGTTTTATTTTTTTTCAGCAGTTGAGCCAATGCGCGTACATGTACTTCAATTTTATGTGTAGTCATTGGCTTAACCCGATCTCATCTATGCTTAAAATTTAACAAGATCGCCTTTGAGCGCAACACTCGCTACAGCCATACCTTTATAACATTGATAGGTAGTCGAGCTTTGTGCTTCATTCTTTTTGAAATAGCTCACAATATTGGTCACGGCATTAGCACCACGCGCTTTCGCTGCTTTGTCTAATTGTATCAATGCAGAACGAAGCACCCAGTCACATGACTTTTCAGCCGATTTACCAAAACCATTGGTCTTCTGGTTGGTCACAATATCTTGTTCTAACACCTTGCCACCAGCTTTATTACCTTTCAGATAGAACTTTACGGTCCCATCTAAAGTACCATCAGCAACCGCACGATCCACTGCCGCTTTGAAATCAAAATTATGTACCGTATCGGCAGCTTGAGCAGATGCAGCAAAGCCTGTGCTTAGAATTGTTGCTAGAAATAATTGTTTCATTGACATTATTATGCCCCTCGTTATGTTACACATTTAAAAATCAGTGAGGTATTAATCCCGCCAAAAGCAAAGTTATTGCTCATCATGATCTTGATATCACCCGTTCTCACCTGTCGAGTAATATAATCCAGATCACCACATTGTGGATCAACTTCATCCAGATTCAGGGTTGGAATCCATTGTCCACGTTGCATCATTTCAATTCCTAACCATGCCTCAATGGCACCACAAGCACCTAGCGTATGTCCAAAATAGCTTTTTAAGGAGCTGATCGGTTTACGTCCCAGTATCCGTGCAGTGGCCTGACTCTCTGCAATGTCGCCTTGATCGGTTGAAGTACCATGTGCATTGACATAATCAATCTGGCTAGCATCTAGCTTGGCATCTTTCAGCGCCATTTGCATACATTGCCCCATTCTTTCTGTATCAGGCTTGGTGACATGCTGTCCATCGGTATTACTGGCATAACCAATAATTTCAGCATAGATTGTGGCTCCACGCTGCTTGGCATGTTCATATTCTTCAAGAATCAGACTCCCCGCACCTTCACCAATCACCAAGCCATCACGTTGCGTATCAAATGGACGTGGTGATTTTTCAGGATGATCATTCATGCCACTGGTCGCCAACAGCACATCAAACACGGCGGCACCTGCGGCACTCAGTTCCTCTGCGCCTCCAGCAATCATGACCGTCTGTTTGCCATATTTAATCGCTTCATAAGCCTGACCAATCGCCATAGAACCAGAAGTACATGCACTCGACGTTGGTAAGGTTAACCCTTTCAGACCAAAATAAACCGTCATGTTCACTGCACTGGTATGCGACATCATCCGGATATAGGTCGTCGCATTGATCTTACTCATATCCTGATCAATCAACATATTACCAAACTCGCGAACGGCATCAACACTACCAGCTGATGAACCAAAGGCCACGCCAGCTTCACCGCTACTTAATATCTCATGACCGATTAACCCAGCATCTTGTAAGGCATTTTCAGCACTAATGACGGACATTAACGCGACACGCCCCATACCACGCGTCACTTTGCGATTAAAATGCTTGGGAATATGAAAATCTGTCACAGGACCTGCGAGCTTGGTTCTTAAATCTGGATATTGCTCCCACTCAGGCATATAGCAAATGCCACTTTTACCTGCATGGAATTGTGCAAAAATTTCATCTGCGGTTTCGCCTAATGAGGTAATACCAGCCATGCCTGTAACCACAACACGCTTCATCAGATCAGTCCTCCATTGACCGAAATCACCTGACGGGTAATATACGAGGCTTCATCTGAACACAAAAATTTGACTACACCAGCCACTTCATCGACGTGCCCCATGCGTTGCATTGGAATCATTTTTAGGGCGTGTTGCTTAACTTCCTCAGTGACCATTTCCGTTTCAATTAAGCCTGGTGCAACACAATTCACTGTAATTTTGCGCTTGGCCAATTCCAGAGCCAATGCTTTGGTCGCGCCAATCAGGCCTGCTTTTGCTGCACTATAATTCACTTGTCCACGATTGCCCATAATGCCCGATACCGAAGACAGCGTGACAATACGTCCACCTTTACGCAAATGAATCATTGGCATGATCAGTGGTTTAAGTACATTATAAAAACCATCTAAAGACGTCGAAATGACCTCATCCCAATCCTGATCAGTTAATGCAGGAAATGCACCATCATGGGTAAGACCGGCATTCAGCACCACACCATAGAAAGCACCATGCTCTTCAACATCTTGTTCTAATAGGCTTTTGACATGCTCACGTTCATTGACATCAAATAATAAATAATGACTGTTTTGCCCAAACTTTTGAATCTGTTCAACCACCTGAATTGCTTCGGCCTCACGTGAACGAGCATGAATGGTCACATCAAAACCTGCCTGTGCCAAGTGCAATGCAATTGCTTTACCAATGCCACGACTTGAACCCGTAACTAAAACTCTTCTATTCATTGTTGTTCCTAAAACTATAATGCTAATGTCGATTGATCAGTCGGTTCATAAACACTGAGTAAGGCGCTGATCACCTGCTCAGCACCATCAATCTCACAAGAAAACTGCCCTAAACCTTCATGCAGATATTGTTGTTCAACCCGAATTTTCAGCGTCTGTCCAAGTGAAAAATAGGCAAAAGGCAATTGAAGCTTTCGTGTTCCTAACAAGAACCCGACCTTGGGCGTTTGCTGTAATTGTTGCCCCATCCAACCTGAATAGGCACTAATGGTTTGTGCCATAATTTCAATACTTGCCCAAGTCGGTAAACCTGCTGCCTCACAGAACATTAATTCAGGGCGAATGGTCAATTCGGCAATGGCATAACCTTCTTTGACTTCTAGCAGATGATCAATAAAGACCATGGGCTGCTCATGTGGAATATATTGAATCGCATCCAATTTCATTTAGTACTGCACCCCAAATAACAAACTAATATTGCTCCCACCAAAGGCAAAGGAATTACTCAACACATAGCGAATGCGATCTGTCTGCTGAGCATCTTTTACATAGTTTTGATCAGCAAGTTCAGGATCAATTGCTGTATATTGATGCAAGGGCAACCCATTTTGATCTTTTAAGAGCTGGGTACAGATAAAAGCCTCTATCGCACCTGCTGCTCCCAAACAATGTCCCGTTTTATGCTTGGTGCTACTTAAGGGCACATTCACCCCTTGAAAAACTTGCCGAATAGCTTTGATTTCCATCGCATCATTTTGTGGGGTAGCAGTTCCATGCAAATTGATATACCCCACCTGCTGAGCTGGAATTGCCGCACTGTCCAGCGCGCGCTGCATAGCAGTTGCTGCACCCAAACCCTCAGGATGCGGTGCAGAAATATGCCATGCATCCATCGATTCGCCCACACCATATAACATGATTGGTGCAGAGGCTTTGGTCAGTAAGAATAGGGCCGCAGCTTCGCCAATATTAATACCATCACGGTGAATGCCGCAGGGTTGGCAAATATCAGCAGATAAACTTTCTAAACTGTTAAAACCATTTAAGGTTAGTTGGCATAAGCTATCCACCCCACCGACCAATACTGCATCAGCCAAGCCGGCCTGAATTAAACGTTGCCCTGCGGCAAATGCCTTAGCACTCGATGAGCAAGCCGTCGAAATAGTATAAGCTGCCCCCTGCCAACCGAGATGGCATTGCAAAGCTTTGGCTAGACTACCCATTTCCTGTGGTTGATGCATAAGTTCAATGGTGACATTCCCATCAAAATACTGTTTCAGTAAAAGCTCACTGTCGGATATTCCCGAGGTCGAGGTTCCCATCACGATACTTAGACGTTTTGGATCAATCCCCGCAATCTGCTGTTGTAGTTCATCTTCAATTTTTTGCAGAGCAGTTAAAGCAAAACGTAGATTACGTGAGTCAAACTTCTTTAATGCTTCTGGCACTTTCTCAATTAACGCATCTGCGTAACGCCCTACCCAAACTGGACGATCTGCTAAAAATCCTGCTTCCAGTGTCAAGGTATTGTCAGGAGTAGTTAAACAATTACGAATGTGCTGAATATCCTGACCTAATGCGGACAGCCCAACACTGATGGGAATACCAACCGCTTGCAACAATACTTGTTGGGATAAAAGTTGACTCATGGCTGAATCCCTTGCTCAGGTTGATCGCTATTTAAGGTATTTTCAATGGGGCTTAAGGTCATCTGATAAGGAACTTGCACATTATTAAGCTCAATTGAATTGCCATTTTTCTGGATCTGTAAAATAACTTTCTGATGAATCAATACCCGTTGCTGATGTGTACTATTTTCAACAGTGACACCCCGCTGGCCCAAGGCCGAAAATTCAGGATAAGTTGCAAATAAAATATCCCGAACCACAAACTCAAAAGGGAGTAAGCGCATCTGGTCAATGCGTTGCTGTACCTTGACCTGCTGTCCATCAAACTGGAGCTGAAATAAAGGCTGTCCCGTTAAACCCAAAGCAACTAGACTAAGCTGTTGACCTTGCTGTTGTTGATACAGCAAAAAGCTAAAGCTTTTATCCTTCCACTCCACTTCAACTTGGTCTTGTCGTTGATATTGTTGTGCTGACCAATGGCTACTTTTCAGCCCCTGTGCATGTGGCATCAGTTGACAGCCACTTAACAGCAACATGCTACAGCACAATAGGCTTATCCAGATCCGTTGCATATTAAACCTCTAAGGCTTTCTCTTGCGCAACACCTTCACGGCAATACTCTGCCAGCGCGCTTAAACGGCGTTTGGCATTTTTATGAATCGGATTTTGATCATCCCATGCATAACCTGCCAACAATGAAGAAACCATGCGACGAACGTTATCATTTTGATGACGAGCAAACACCACATCCTGAAACTCACCATCGTACCAAGACTCGACATAAGCACGGAATACTTTAATTCCTTTACGCAGCGGTAATTCGTACTCCTGCATCCAATCCACCTGTTCACTTTGCAACACCCGATCAACTAAAGGAATTGCTAGACTCGAAGATTTCAATGCAATGGTCACACCTGATGAAAATACAGGATCGAGAAACTCTCCAGCATTGCCTAACAAGGCATAATTCTTACCAGCCAAATGCTTGACGTTTGCCGAATAACCAACCAAGGTACGTACCGGTGTATCAAATTTTGCCTGCTCTAATACTCGAGATAATGCGGGATCATCTGCCAAAATCCGTTTCAATAATGCTTCTGGTTCATTTTGTGTGACATCTTCCACATGATAATGCTCAAAGAAATCCTGCTCTGCCACCACACCAAATGATGAACGGCCATCGGCAAAAGGAATCAGCCAATACCAAGCACGACGGTCTTTTTCATGCACGGTAATTAAAATTTTTTCACGGTCAAAACCAGCTTGATCTCCAATCCCATCTTCAATATGGGTAAACAAAGCACGGCGCACTGGGAAATTGGATGGGCTTTCTAAGTCTAGAAACTTCGGCAAGATACGGCCAAAACCACTGGCATCCAATAAAAACTTGGCTTGAATCTGATATTGCTGTTGTGCCTCATCCAAAACGGTTAAAACAGGATGTTCCACCTCAACATCGATAGCAACAACTTCATGTCCAAAACGAATATCCGCGCCATATTGCTTCGCTTTTTGAGCCAGTAAGTGATCAAAGTCAGCACGGCGAACTTGCCATGTTGTACCAGGGCCCGTACTGAATTTTTCAGTGAAATCATAATAGCTACGTTTTTCACCACACAAAAATGCCGCACCATTTTTAAACTGAAATGCACGGGCTTGAACATGTTCTCGAACCGTTTCTAATAAACCCGCTTCTTCCAAAAATACCATGCACTGCGGTAATAAAGATTCACCAATCGAAAAGCGTGGAAAATATTGTTTTTCAATCACCGTTACAGCATAGCCTTTTTGACGAAGCAAGGCTGCAGCAGAACTTCCAGAAGGTCCAGCACCAATAATCACCACATCAGTTGTTTGTATCGTATTCATTATTGCCCCTAAAAATTAGATCTTTTAATCCTCTTCTAAATTCACAATATGGTGCTGATCAGCTGGCGTCAGCAAAGTTGCATAAACAAATGAAAAAATCACGCCTAATAAAACGGTTAGACCAAAACAACGAATCGCATAAGTATCACTCAATGATAATAGCCCAAAGCCCAATAAGGTCGACATCATACACAAAAACAACGCCATGCCAACCACCTGCGGATGGTCATGTCCATGCCGATAGAAAATCGCATAATCCACACCAATCCCAATGATCAAGAAGGTTCCCATAATACTGAATAAGTTAATTTCTACACCCAACCATGCTTGTACAGCAAAGGTACTGATGAGTGCCAAAGTCACTGGCAAAACCAGAGGCATAATCGAACGCTTGCCATAAACCAAGCCCAAACCCAATGCCAGTCCAAATAAGGCATAGATCAATAAATGCTGTGCTTGCTGACGATATTGTGCAAAAGCACTAGACAATGTGCTGACAGGTTGTTGGAAATTAATCTGTGCAGATTCGAGTTGCTGCAATCGCTGCGCCTGTTTGACTCCACGGACCATAACCAGACGCTCAGTAGAACTGAGATGTAAAAATGCTAAGGGATGTTGTTGAAACACCTGTTCTGTAAGTAAAGGTTGCTTCTGCAATTGTTGTTGCCATTGCATAATATTTGCAAAATTTAAACCCATGCTCTCCGCATATTTTTTCAGCGCCGTAGCTGGAATCTGCTGAAGTAGCTGTACATTTTGTTGCTGCTGGGCCAAAGGAGGAATCCATTGTCCTAAGGCTTGAAAACCCTCAATCTGACCTTGAGCTTGCAGTTGCTGCAATTGATCAATCAATTGTGCCTCCTGCTCCTCAAGTGCAGCACTAGATTGTGCGCGAACAACAAAATAATCACTGCTTTGCTGCTGAGCAAACAACGAACGAATATATTGATCTTCCTGTTTCAGCTTGGGGTCCATACTTTGCAAATTTCGAATATCATCATTGGATTGCAAAACAAAAAGGCTGCCCCCTCCGATCAGCAAGATACTCAAAATAAAGCTATAGCGCAGTTTTTGATGTTGCTGAAACCATTGTCTTACTATTCCAATCCAAACCAAGCGTCGAATTGCAGGTTGAGCATTGAGAGGAGGTAAGCGCGGCAATAGCAACACACTGGTGATCCAAGCAGCGACCAAACCAACAATTGAAAAAACCGCAATTTGCCTAAAGGCAGGAAATGGCGTAAAACTCAGAAAAATATAGGCAACAACCGTGGTCATTAAGCCCATAAATAAGCTTGGCAACAGCGGCTTGAGAACCCTAAATCCATCCAACTTACGATGCTGAGATTGCATCGCCATAAAATAGAAAGAAAAATCGACACAGACCCCGATCAGACTGGCCCCAAATACCAGCGTCATCAGGTGAATTTCCCCAAACAGCAGATGGGTGACTGCAAATGCCAGCAAGCTGCCTGTGGATACAGCGATAAATTCAGTGATGAGAGGACGAAATGAACGAAAACCAAACCAGACTAAGAGGATTAATCCCAATGTCGAGCCTAGACCAATGGTTGAAATTTCCTGCTTGGCTGACTGCGTTCCATAATTAGAAAATAGAATTGTCCCAGTCCAATGTGACTGGACCTTCAACTTTTTCAACTGTGGCTGTAACTGTTCAATCCAAGCACTGATCTGTTCCTGATAATCAATATTATAGGGACTCTGTTTTAATTCTAGAACCAATAGCCGTGAAGTTTTTTGCTCATCATGGATGGTTGCAAAACCATCTTCCAGCTCAACCTGACTTCCAGTCTGACTCACTGCATTTAACATATAACGTGGAAATAACAGCAACGGATCCTGCTGTAATGAAGTTGCCGTGACTGGCATGCCGACACTCATGAGTTGCATTAAGCTTTGCTCAATGAGTGCTTCATAATCCTGTTGCAGTAAAAACTGCTGATCTTGCTGGCTCAGTAAGCCTGCCCGATGCTGATACAACTGTTTGGAAAATTGTTCTAAATCAAGTTGTGGTTTCAGCGGCTGCCACAAATCACTTTGTTGTAGTTTCTGCTGGAACAGCTGAGTTGCTTGCACTAAGGCCCGTTGATTAGAACTCTCTAAAACGACAAAAACTTTCTCATTCAGTTGGTCGCTTATATATTTCTGGGTTTGCGCGAGCTCAGGATTTTGCTGAGTTTCAGGCAACAAAGCAAAAATATTGGTCTGGATATGAATATCCTTTTTCAACCACGCCCCTGCAAGCGCAAGTCCAACAATGGTTAAAAGAACTAACCAGATGGCAGTAAATTTATTTTGCCAATTGGAAAAGCGCATCTTCAACAGCCGTGAGTTGATTCGGTTGAGTCATTTGATTACGGAATAAAATCGTGGTGCTGTTATTGGCCTGTTCCTGAATCACAATTTTATTCACATATTGCTGCCCTTGTGCATCAATTCGCACAAACAGTTTTTTAAATAATCCTGATTTAGGCGTCAGGGCAACGCTCCAGCCTGTTGGACGATAATCAGCAGACACGACATTAAAATTCTTCGCCAGTGCCTTTTCATCACCCGACATCAACTGTAAAAATAGAGTCGCAACCGAACTGTACGGTGACTGATCAATCTGGATCTGGCTATAGGTCCTTTGTGTTTTCTGGACGAGTCTCTTTTGCGTAACGATCAGATCTGCCTGAACAGGACGCTTAATTTGCCACAGCACGCCATTATTTTTGGCAAAGGTTAATGACCCACTGGAAATAAAGGTTTTATTCAAACTGGCCAGTTTCTTTTGCTGCTCAAAATCGGCGCGCACAATATCACTTTTAGACAGCTGCTTAAAAATCGATGAGACCTGTTCGGTATTGGCAGAAGCTGCCACACTGAAACAGAGCAACACACTCCACAACACACTGTGCAACATCAACTGGTAACGTTTTCTTAGTAGCACTTGCGGCACGCTCGAGAGCAGATTAATCATGATGATGCTCCTTAAATGCATCCCAGGCATTCAAACAGTCCAGTAAAATTTGCGGTGACTGGAAACACATTTCACGAGTGGCAATGTTCACCGCAACTTGTGTAGTATAACCCTTGGTTAAACGGCGTCCTGTGTCAGCATCCAAAATCAAATACTCGATTTTTAAGCGGTTTTCCCATTCTTTTAATATGGCACGGACTTTGATTTTCTGCTCAAACTCAATGCCCTGTACATAACGTACATGACTTTCAATCACGGGCCATGCATAGCCTGATGCTCTCATCTGGTTGTAGTTATAATTAAACTGTTCCAGCAACTTACAACGTGCGATTTCAAAATACTTTAAATAATGCCCATGCCAGACCACATTCATGGTATCGACATCATGAAAAGGAATCTCAATGATTACATCTGTCTGCATTGTGCGCTCCTATGCCTTTTCCTGAAACTGATTAAACAATTCAAAGTTGTCGAAACGATCAATAATCTGTTGTAGTTCAGTTTGTAATGGACGGTCTTCTTCAAGTAATGCAAAACTGTGTAAGGTCCATTCGACAAAGGCTTTTAAAGTTGGACTCAGTTGTGAGACCCCACCCTTTAAATACACTGCCTGTACACTGGCACAACATAAAGCGGCCAGAACCTGCTGAGTCAGAGTAATCACACGTGTTGCATCCCGTGCTGCAATGGTACCCATACTCACTTTGTCCTGATTATGACATTCGGTCGAACGAGAAAAAATAGAGGCGGCCAAGGTATGCTTCAAGGCTTCGGCAGTCCAGGCTGATACCCCGATTTGCACGGCTTTAAAGCCATGATTTAACGGTAAGCGGTCTGCACCAGAGCCGGTCAGATTACGTGGCAATCCATGATTCATTTTATGGTCGACCAATTGTGCAATTTGCCGATCCATCAGATCCGCAATATTGGCAATCATGATCTTCAAACTGTCCATGGCCTGTGCAATATGCCCGCCATAGAAGTGTCCACCATGCAATACCCTTAAGTTCACAGGATCGATCAACGGATTATCGTTACTCGAATTTAATTCATTTTCAATAAACTGGCGTAACCATATTTTAGAATCTTCAAACACTCCAATAATATGCGGTGCACAACGTAAGGAATAACGATCCTGCAGACGTGGACTTTGATGTGCTGTTTGTACTTCACTATTCAGCCATTCACGTAGTTGCTGTGCAATCAGTTGCTGCCCCTGATGAGGTTTTTGTGCAAACAAGACTTCATCAAAATGGCTTGGATTCCCTTCAAGTGCCAACACATTTAAGGCCGTGATCAAGGTACTGGCCAATGCCACCTGTTCAGCTTTTTTATAATTTAAGCAAGCGATCGCCGTCATCACTGCGGTGCCATTCATCAGTGCCAACCCTTCTTTCGGACGCAAGATGAGTGGCGGAATGCCTTTCTCGGCGTAGATCTGGGCAATCGGTACAATCTTGCCTTGCGCATAGACATCGCGCTCCCCGACCAAAGCACCGGCTATATAAGATAAAGGGGTCAAATCACCACTTGCGCCGACAGAACCTTCAGATGGAATCACAGGAATGATGTTTTCATTGAGCATCCAAACCAGACGCTCCAGCAATGCCAGAGAGACACCTGAATAACCACGTGCCAGAGAACACAGACGCGTAACCACAACCGCTCGTGCCGTGATCAAGTCCAGATTTTCACCTAAACCACAGCCATGAAAACGGGACAAATGCAAAGGCAGCTCATTGACCTGATGCATGGGGATTTCAACCAGACAGGAATCACCATAACCCGTGGTCACGCCATAAATCACCCCTTCATCCAGCAAGAGTTGATCTAAAAAGTCAGCACCACGCTGAATCAATTCACGCCAAGCCGCTGATGTAGGTAAAGCCACTTGCATCTCTTGTCGGGCAACCGCGACCACATCTTCGATACTGAGCGCTTGTTCCCCCACAATCAGAACCGGCTTGCCCCTTGCTTCAATTTGACTTGCATTCACGTTATTTTGTCCAAAACTGATAAAAATTAAACCATTGATACGGGGCACGTAAGCAATGCTGTTCTAATACGGTGACATAGGATTGGGTAATGTGTTGCATGCTGCTTAAACGGTTTTTACGCGGTAAATCAACCTGTTCAGCAATAGCATGAATATGGAGCTGAAACGTTTGCTGGACACGATAGCAAAATACAGCCAGTACGGGGACCTTGAGTAAATTGGCCAGAATCCAGGCGCCTTGGGGTAAAGCTGCCTCTTGTCCTAAAAACTGTACGCTTTGCACACGATCTGATTGTACAGGGACACGGTCTGCGGCCACGATGACCCACTCCCCCTGCTGCATTTTTTCCTGCAACAGGATGGCGGTTTCAATTCCTAACTCATCGACAGAAATTAAATTCACATCGGCTTTATCATTAATTTTTTTTAAAAACCGGTTAAATTGAGACGCGTGTTTTTGATAGACCAGCACGTTGATCTTTTGTGGATGTTCTGACTTTATCGCACGCAACAATTCAATATTGCCGAAATGCGACACCACAATAATGGCACCTTTCTGATAATGTTGCTGAAAATGCTTATGCCCGAATAACTGTAATTGTTGTTCAGGAATATGCCCCAACCAGCCCTCAATTTTATCTAAAATGCATTCACCGAATTGCATAAAATGCGTATAGCTATTTGTCCAGTTCGGCATCGTTTCAAATGGCGATTGTACTCCTGCAAACTGGTGCAGACGTTGTAGATATTGCAACGATGCCTTGCGTGCAGTCACTGCAAATAGCCAATACCACATAATAATAAAGTACAGCAAGACACGGCATAACCAGCGCCCGCCACAACGATAAAAGCCAAGCATGAGCATCAGCGGTAAGAGCCCGCCACGTTCTTTAATATCGTGCCAGGTCCGATCTGTTTTGTGCTGTACCATAGGATTAGTCAGCCTTGATCTTATGCCAAACCAATCTCGGCAAACGGATCAGCATTCCAGCAAATAATCTTGCATGCGCTTTGCTTAAACCGAGATTATCCCGCCATACATTAAAATGAGAGATACCATGTTCAGGGTAAATCACCTTGGTCGGCACATTTACAAACTGGATATTTTCCCACTTTAACCGCACTAGAATCTCGCTATCAAAGCCCATTCGCGGCTGGAATCGGGCCGTGTTCAGGATTGGCATGGTTTGCGCCAATGGATAGATGCGGAAACCGCACATACTGTCTTTAATTTCAAAAGACAGGCTATTCAGCCAGACCCAGAAATGCGTGATATAACGACCATAGAGACGCTTTTTCGGTACAGATGCATCAAAAACAGGCTGACCGATCACCATCGCCTGGGGATGCTGTTGCGATAGCTCAATAAATTTCGCCACATCATCCCAGCAATGCTGACCATCTGCATCGATCTGCAATACATGGCTCATGCCACGTTGTGCTGCATGTTGCAAACCAGTTATCACAGCTTGACCTTTACCTAAATTTTGAGTGTGCTCAACCAAATCGACCAAAGCATTGTGTTGTGCCAGTTGATGCAGAATCGCTGTACAAGCCGCATCACTACCATCATTAACCAAGATGACCGGATACTGGAATTGGGATAAATGCTGCACCAGATCAGCCAGATAATGCGGATGATTATAAACAGGAATCACAATGCTATATGCCAACATAACTGGCCCTACCCCTCATCAACAGCAAACGAAAGACGACCAGAAGCCAGAGTCTGTTCAGCGGCGGTCATTTCAAAGCTAATTTTATACTGTTTACGCGTTAATTTTAATTGTATCACTGCATAAGGACGTATCAGATTCTGGAACTTGATCTGCTCCAATCCCTGACACTCATTTAAATCAGACCATCTGTGCTTGGCAAACTGTTGAACAAAACTGATCTGCCCAACGCCAGGATAAATTGCTTGCTTCGGAAAATGTCCTTTAAAGCATTCCAGCTCAGGAGGAAACTCCAATTGAAGATAATGCTCATCCTGCACTTGCCACTGTGATAAAACCACGGGCTGCAACATCGGTGCAAACAGCGCTTTTAAATAGTTTTTATCTCGTTTTGATTGCGCATTTTGTGGAATCTGGCTCAGGAAACGCCATTGTCTTGGAATTGCAATGCTTTCAAGCTGAAACTGGAGTTGCTGCTTTAACTTCTTCACAAATACCATTTTGCCCAGCTCAATCAGTTGCTGCTGGGCTTCTGTTGTCAGCACCACAATACACGCCAGCATTTGGCGATTCTGATGTTCCGTCACTAAAGCATGACTTTGTTCAACCTCAACCAAGCGATTGATCTGATATTCAATGGCATCCAGGCTTAAACGCTTTTCTTCGAGTTTGATAATGCGATCCAGTCGTCCCAATAATTTAAATTGCTTAAGATTGATATCGATCCATTCAGCAGCATCGCCGGTAATAATCCAGCCAGACTCACCGGCATGGTTACTTTGCACCATAAGCTGAGTAGTCGCTGAAATCTGAATCCCGACATTATCGAATGCTGTCCACGCTGCATCATCCTGATGACGGTGTGCGATGCCCCCTGTTTCAGAACTGCCCAGAACCTCAATAATCGGCACATTCAGGTGCGGACGAACACCTGCATCCAGCTTTCCACCTGAACTAAAGATCATTTCACAATGTTGTAAGGCGAGATCTGGACTCCAGCGTTTTAATAAAGCTGGACTTGAGATCACATAATGCATCCAACCCGCTTCGGCTAAACGCTGTTGCACCTGAATAACATCTTCGGGAAATGCCAGTTGCGTATTGAAAAAAGGGCGACCCGTTGCCAATGGCAGCAGTAGCTTGAACAATAAACCGTAGATATGCTGATGGCTAACCGTCGCAATTGCAGCACTTTTTGCATTGAGCTGGAAACTGCTGGCCAAGCCTGAAACTTCATTTAAAAGCTGCTTTAAGGTACGTTCAATTTTTTTCGGTTCCCCTGTTGAGCCAGAGGTAAAAAACATCACTTCCGCCTGATCGAGGAATTCATCCTTTTGTAGTCTGATCAAGTTCGCTTCATGTTCACTGCTATTTAAAGACGCATGAATAAACTGACGCTCAAGAAAATGAATATCTTGCTGTAAAAATTGTTGTTCTAAATCTCGGACACGATTGGGGGGTAAAATAATTTTTTTATTGGCCAATAAGCCTGCAAAGAATAATAGCAAAAACTGGTAACTATCTTGTTCCCACAATGCCCATGTCTCTTGGCTCAATCCTCTTATTGCAGCAGCTTGTTCAGCGACGTCTTGCCAAAAATCAGCATAAGAAATTGTTTTTAACTCAGAAGTAATACACAATGTATTAGCTGAATCAATATCATTATAAAAAGAAATAGGCATAGTATTTTAAGATGTTGTTTGATTTAAACGTTGATGTCTTTTGCGCAAGATAAACTCACCCAATAATAAAATTCCCATCAAAACGTAAGAGATAAAACCATTATAGATCACCCACACCTTCATTGGTGCAAAGCAGGTTGCCAATGCAATCAGGGCATTTATACTAAAAAATATACACCAAACCACGGTCACTTTACGTGTCCACTGTATTCCCGATGCAGGTAAATCGGGTTCCATCAAACGGGCAAAACGCTCGATCATAGAAGGTGGTTTATACAAAGTCAGGGCAAAGATAACCAAAGCCCCTAAACTCATTCCGATTGGATAAAGCTTAAGCCAAGCATGATCTTTTAAAATCAGACTCAAACCACCACAGATAATGGCCAATCCGGTCAAAGGCAACATCAAGTCTTTTTTCGCACTGACCAAACGAAGTATACCAAGAACGACGAGTAAAGCACTAACCCAGAGAAACTGACCATGTGATAGACTCCATCCGACAATAAAGGGGTATAATACAAAAAATGTGATTACTCCCCCTCTTAACAGATGCTTCATTCAGCCGTCATGTTCTGAATGACAACAACAACATCTTGTACTGTTCTGACCGCCTTAAAGTCTTCTGGCTTGACTTGCTTGCCGGTCAGTTCTTTAATTTTCACCACTAAATCCACCGCATCGATACTGTCGACGTCGAGATCTTCATATAAATTTGAATCAAGCTGAATTTCATCAGGCTCAATTTCAAATAAATCCTGCATCCATTCTCTTAATTTTGCCAGCACCTGTTCTTGAGTTAACATCGATCTACTCCTTAAACTGCTTGCTGTGCTTCAACCAAAGCCACCAGGCTTTGAACTGATTTAAAATGTTGTTTGGTCTCATCTGACTCGGCATTCAAATGAATGTTGTAACGCTTTTTCAATGCCAGACCCAACTCGAGCGCATCAATTGAGTCTAAGCCTAACCCCTCACCAAAGAGTGGTGCTTCAGTTTCAATATCACTGATGCAAATATCCTCAAGCGCAAGAACATCAATAATCATTTGCTTTAATTCATCAGCAAGATTGCTCATTTTTTGACAACTCATTATTAAAAATTTGATAAAAACCTTGATTCAACTGACGCACCTGCTTCGGTGAAACTTCTGAATCTTCCAAAATATCTTGGACCTCAATTGCATCCAGCACCTTAATCTCGATATGAAAAGGCTGTGCGGGCACATGATACCATTTTTCATTTTTAGTTAAGGTAGATGGCGTACACGTGATCAAAACTGGACGTATGGGCACATTGGCACGAATCGCAATATTTGCGGCCCCACGTTGAAATTCATTTAAACACTCGCCTTTTTCGGTTCGCGTCCCTTCGGGAAAAATCAGTAATGAAGCTGCGTCCTGTTGTTTTAATCGAAGGACACAGTCCTCAATAAACTGTTGTGAACCTTCATTTAAAATATAACCCGCACTCCGCACCGGACCACGTGTAAATGGATTAGACCATAATGACTGTTTAACAACACAGTTTGCTTGTTCCATTAATCCAATCATCACTACGACATCAATTAAAGTCGGATGATTGGCAATGATCAATTCTTGGCGACTATTTTGCAGTTTTTCCAGCCCCTCAACTGAATAGGTCATCGCACCAAGTTTGACCATCATTTCAGTAAAACCCTTAAAACTATAATGAATGACTTTCTGTGCACGTTGCTGACGGACAACTGGATTGCGGCTGCTTAAGTGAACCAAAGGTGCCACAATTGTTGCAATCCCAACTCCACCCACACCGAAACTAGCAAAGCTGAAACCTGTTACTGCAACACGCCAAGCATAATTGGCTTTCTGTTTAATCTGATTCAGCTTTAACATTTTTTCCATCTCAACACCGATTGACCTACTTCTGCAGCCTGCCAAAACTGATAAAAAGCCAAACTTTCTAAGGATTCCGAGCCGCTGAGCTTCAAAACTTCCAAATTAGGATGCTCTAAGCTGACAATGGTCGCCAACGCAAATGCTGAGAACTCAGCCGCGTCGGTATAAATACCCGGTAAGGCTTGATCATATGCCACCACCAACACACGTTGTGCTGTGGGTATTGATTTTAATATTGCATAAGCCTCGATTAATGCTTCCGTCCATTCACAGCTTAAACTTGTAGAGGGAGTGGCATCCTGACATAAAATCGAATACAAGCCTGCAATCGCATTGTGAACTGAGGTTGAAAACTGTGTTGGGGATGGCGTTTGTTGTTGTAAGACATCTTGCAGAATATCTAAGGTTTTTTGTTCATCTCCATATCGAGAAGCCCAGACAATATAATCCACCTCTTGACCATTGAGCGTCGTCAAGGCACTGCTTAATGCCATTTTTGCCAATGCAGATAGACGGCGACGTTGCATCGCTGGGATAGAGTCCAACGCAGCATAGTTTTGCTGTGCATCAATAAGCTGAGGCTGCGTTAGATGGAGTTTCAACATGCAATGCACAATCCAATATTGTTAAAAAAATTTATAAAAATTTTGCGGTGGCATTATAGCACTGGTACGAAATTTAACAAAAAATAGGTTTTATTAAAATTCAAACACTTATACTAATCAATAATCAAACTAAGACTGCAAATCATTTATTATCAAATTAAACTTAATAAATTTAATGATTATTAAATGTAACTATCCACCTATAGTAATAAAAAAGCCCAAAGCGAACTCTGGGCTAATCTATATCCGTTTAAATTAACGCTTAAATTTCTTTTCAGCCTTTTTGAATTTCTGAACATAACGGCGTTTACGTGCTGCAACGCGCTCATCCACCTGAGATTTACGACCTTCAAATGGATTTTCAGACGTTTTAAAATCAATCTTAACGGGTGTTCCTTCAAGCTTGTAGACTTTACGGAATACATTTTCGAGATAACGGCGATAGTCTGCCGGTGTCTTATCGACCTTATTACCATGAATAACGATCGTCGGTGGGTTTTGCCCCCCCATATGCGCATAACGCATTTTAATACGTCGACCACTAATCATTGGCGGCTGATGTGCTTCTGTTGCATCATTTAGAATTTGAGTGAGTTTTGCTGGTGAAACTTTCAAATTCGATGATTCATAAGCGCGATGGATGGATGGGTATAACTCACCCACCCCAGTGCCATGTAATGCCGAAATTAAATGAATTTTCGCCCATGGAATAAAATCAAAGCGACGCTCAACATCTAGTTTACATTGCTTACGATCATACTCGGTCATGTTGTCCCACTTGTTGATGGCAATCACCATTGCACGACCTGCTTCAAGTGCATAACCGATCAAATGTAGATCTTGCTCAACAATACCTTCACGAGCATCTACAACGATTACAACCACATTTGCATCTTTCATCGCTTGTAGTGTTTTAACAATTGAGAATTTCTCAATCATTTCATCCACTTTACCTTTACGACGTACACCTGCCGTATCAATCAAAGTATATTGGCGACCATCACGTTCAAATGGGATATAAATCGAGTCACGGGTTGTCCCTGGTTGGTCGAAAGCCACCACACGTTCTTCACCCAATAAACGGTTAACGAGTGTTGACTTCCCCACGTTTGGACGACCAATAATCGCTAAACGCAAACCCGTATTTTTATTATGCTCTTCAGGATTTTCATCTTCAGGTACTTCTGCAAGTACATCTTCTAACATTTGCTGTACGCCACGACCATGACTTGCAGCTACTTGCAATGGCTCACCCATACCGAGCTTATAAAACTCGACTAAAGCAGCTTCAGCATGGACGCCATCCACTTTGTTAGCAACTAAATAAACTTTCTTACCTAATGTGCGTAGTTCTCGTGCAATTTGTTCATCTGATGCCAATAGGCCAGCACGCGCATCTACCACGAAAACGATGATATCCGCTTCATGTATCGCGGTTTTTGACTGCTCCGCCATGTAAGAGTCAATACCACCTTCATTTTCACCGATACCACCGGTATCGACGACGATAAATGATTTATTTTGATATACCGCATCTCCGTATTTGCGGTCACGAGTTAAACCAGCGAAGTCAGCAACCAAAGCATCACGACTTTTAGTGATTTGGTTAAATAGCGTTGATTTTCCGACGTTTGGACGACCAATGAGCGCAATAACGGGTTTCATAAATTACCTTAATCTGAGTTAGATTTTTAAAATCATCATAATGGTGTCTTGCTGATTTATCACCCAATACTTGGATAAGCTTTCAGTTAGACTGACTTTCTTTTTACCCAAACAAGCACTTGAAGCTTCGTAAAGGCAAAGACAGTTATCCATACTACAAGACTCAATTCGCATACAATATTCACAGCAGAGCTACTCGTCTTACACCCAGACAAAGCAGTGCTTTGTGTATCTTCGCTCAGGTTGCGGATGCCCCTAACGAGTATCATATTCGGATTGAAAAATTTATGTTGAAATTTAAATTCTATAAAAAATGCAGGGCATGGTATTTTGCCATGCCCTATTTTCTAATTTTACCACAAGCTTGGATAAAATTAACGATTCTGCCAAATGCTTAATGCACCTTTTTGAGTGGAAACGTAAAGCTGATCATTAATCACACGTAATTTACGAACATCTCCACGTGTTTTAGCACGACCAACCAAACGTCCTGTGGCAGGTTCTATCAGATGTAAAACACCATCCAAATCACCAACTACAAGGTTTTGTCCAAGCATAACTGGATTACTAAGCTTACGATTTAACAAGCTTTCGTTCTGCCAAACAACTTCACCTGTAGAGAGATCATAAGCATTTAACTTACCATCCACAGTTGAAACAAAAACTTTATCTTCAGCAACTTCAGGGCGATTGGTACTACTTGCGTCTTCACTCCAAACCACGCGTTGTGTTGCTAAGTCAGTAACAGTGACTTGCCCTTGGAAACTTGTGGTTACCAAGTACTGCCCCGCAACAACAGGATCACCATTAATATCATTCAAACGTTGAATGTCAGAACGTCCCTCACTGATTGCAACTCGACGTTGAAATCTTGGGATACCACTAATCACATCAATTGCATAAATATATGCATTTGCTGAAGCGATTAATACTGTACGATCATCTAAACGAACAGGTGCGGCTTGACCACGTAAGCTGAATTGTACATTGGGTAACTTATATGCCCAAACTTGTTGCCCTGTAGCAACATCATGTGCAAATACAGTTCCATCATTCGCTAAACTAATCACGCGACCAGACTGAATCAAAGAAGGTGTTAAAATCGCACCAGACAATTGTGCAGTCCATTTCTGCTCACCTGTTGCTTGATCCAGTGCAAATAACTGACCTTTACGATTACCTGTAACCACAACACCTTCACCAGCTTCAACACCAGCCGTCAGCTCTTGTTTAGTAATTTTGCTTTTCCAAAGTCGTTGTTTACCTTGATAAGCGGATACCTGACCATCTGGATCTAGAGTGAAAATTACACCATTATCCGTATCTAACTGCAAACGTAAGGCATCAGCGGCATTCGTTGAGGAAACACTTTGTGAAAATACAAGATTTAAACTCTGTTCTTGGGTGATTTTAGGTAATGGGTTCGGCTTTACAGGCTTTACCTTATTACTCGAACAACCTACAAATAAAGCTGAAGCAATGGCGATTGCCAATGGTAGTTTTAGTTTATTCTGCATTAAGACTCATCCACATTGGTATCTAAGATCGGGCGCTCAACTTCAGGATCATCCACTAAAACGCCAACACTTTCGAGTTTAATTTGTAAAAGCTGACGCTCTAACTTACGTTCGACTACATTATCCCATGCACTTTGATAGGCTTTACGCGCAGCTTCAGTGTCTTTTTTTGCAACATAAACATCACCACGCATTTCATCTGCAGTCGCTTTGAACGTTGGCTCAGTCACTTTATCTAGCGTCTTCAAAGCTTCATCATATTTTTTCTGTGCCAGCTGTGCATCTGCTAAACGTAAATTAACAATTTGCATCAAACCTGCATCTTTTACAGTCGAGTTTTCAACTTTCTTTAATGCCTTTTCAGCTGCCGCATAATCATCTTTATCATAAGCCAACTTTGCCAATAACAATTGAACCTGAATTGCATGCACAGAATTGGCATCTTCTTTAACGATCTTATCTGCCGCCTCAGAAATCGTCTCAAATGCATTTGGCTGGCCAGAAATTGCTTTGGCCTCATCCATTAACTTTTGCACTTTAGCCGTCTGACTTTGTGCTTCAGCCAAAGTCTTTTTTTGCCAATATTCCCATCCGAAAAAGGCAATCAAGGCAATGAGAATCCCGCTTATGATTGCGGAACCGTATTTTTTAGCAAACGACTTCAAACTGTCGAGTTGTTCATCATCACTTAAACTCATGTGATTGTCCTTTTCCTAAATGTTTTATTGTTTAAATTTTTCGATAAAAAATGGTGCCAACTCAGCTAAGGAAACCTGAGACTGTTCAGCCGTTGCAAGTTCTTTCACCAGAAGCTGCTGTGAATCCCACTCTCGCTCACCCAAAATCACAGCATAAACAGCACCCGATTGATCCGCCTTCTTCATTTGGCTTTTCATGCTACCTTGAGAACCAGTTTTGAGGCGAATCGTGCTATTCGCAGCTTCTAACTGGTCACGGATTTGCTCAGCCAATACCAATGCTTTAGCTTGATATGCTGGCTCTGCCAATAGGAACACTTCACAATCACGCGTATCTTTGTTCTGCGCTACTTGCTCAAGTAATAACAGCAAACGCTCCATCCCCATCGCGAAACCAACCGCAGGTACGGATTGATCTGGCTTACCTTTTAACTGACCAACCAAACCATCATAACGACCGCCTGCACATACTGTTCCTTGAGAGCCCAACATGGTGGTCGTCCACTCAAATACCGTTTTGTTGTAGTAATCTAAACCACGTACTAACTTTTGGTTAATCACAAACTCAACGCCAGCATCAGTTAAATATTGCTGTAGTTGTTGGAAATGATTGAGCGAATCTTCTTTTAAGAAATCATGCAATTTAGGTGCATTTTCTAAAATCTTTTGTGTTGATTCGATTTTAGAATCCAAAATGCGCAAAGGATTTGTGGTTAATCGACGTTGTGAGTCTTCATCTAACTGATCTCTATGTTGATTCAGAAACTCAACTAATGCGGCACGATACTCAGCGCGCTCATCCGTTTCACCTAAAGTGTTTAATTCTAAACGCACATTTTCCGCCATTCCCATACGTTTCCACAAACGTGCAGTCATGAGAATAATTTCAGCATCAATATCAGGCGTTGCAACACCAAAAGTTTCTACACCGAATTGATGAAATTGACGATAACGCCCTTTTTGCGGTTTTTCATAACGGAACATAGGTCCCACATACCATACTCGTGGCGCAGCGCCACGAAGTAAGTTGTGTTCTAACATTGCACGTACACAACCCGCTGTCCCTTCTGGACGTAAGGTCAATGACTCTGGTGGTGTTCCCTTATCGAAAAAGGTATACATTTCCTTTTCGACAATATCAGTCGCATCGCCAATAGCACGTTTGAATAAACCTGTTTGCTCAACGATAGGCAAACGGATTTGCTGATAACCATAAGCATCCATTAAAGATGCCAATTGTTGTTCTAGACTTCTCCAAGCCGCAGTTTGCGTTGGAAGGATGTCATTAAAACCTTTGATAGCGACGATTGAACTCATGATGAACTACGAATAATTTCTTTAGATTTGGCTTCTTCAAGCTCTTGAACACGTTGACGAACCATTGTTTCAATTTCATCAACCAACTGATTGGTGTCAATTAAATGACTTTTTTCACCATTTCGATAGACCAGCGAACGTGGTGCTGCACCTACAATCCCGATATCAGCTTCTTTAGCCTCACCAGGACCGTTCACTTTACATCCGATAACCGATACATCCATCGGAGTACGTATGTCCTCTAAACGCTCTTCCAAAGCTTGCATCACTTGGATCACATTAAACTCTTGGCGTGAACAGCTTGGGCAAGCAATAAAGTTAATGCCATTCGAACGTAAGCTCAATGATTTTAAAATATCGAAACCGATTTTAATCTCATCTTCAGGCTCAGCAGCCAAGGAGATACGCATGGTATCACCAATGCCTTCCATCAACAGCCCACCAAGCGCAATCGCTGATTTCACAGTACCGGTACGGTAGATCCCTGCTTCAGTTACACCGAGATGCAATGGGTTATCAATCTGTTGTGACAACAAACGATAAGCATCCATGGTTAAAAACACATTTGATGCTTTTACGCTCACTTTAAACTCGTGGAAATTTAAGCGATCTAGAATATCAATATGGCGCATCGCAGACTCAAGCAACGCTTGCCCAGTTGGTTCACCATATTTGATTTGCAAGTCTTTTTCCAAAGAGCCGCCATTTACACCAATACGAATCGAAATCCCATGATGCTTTGCCGCTGCAACTACCTCACGTACTTTTTGATCCGAACCAATGTTTCCTGGATTGATACGCAAGCAATCAGCGCCATAATCAGCGACCGCTAACGCAATACGATGATCAAAATGAATATCAGCAACTAAAGGCACAGAAACACGTTTACGAATAGCACCAAATGCTTCTGCTGCCTCCATCGATGGCACAGAAACACGCATGATATCCGCACCTGCATCTGCACAGCGCTGGATTTGTGCAACCGTTGCATCGACATCACAGGTTTCAGTATTGGTCATGCTCTGCACACTAATGGGAGCATCACCACCGACATACACCGACCCCACACGGATTTTTCGTGTTGGACGACGCTTAATTGGGTTCACGATCATCGTATAGCTACCTATTTAGCATTAGCGAGATAAACGGAATTCAGCTTTACCATTCACTGTATAAGGACGCAATGAAATCTGTTCTTGATTCAAACTTAATGTTACGGCAGTCGCATCATCTAAGCGAATTTGAAATGGTGATTCGCCACTCAAATTTAATGTTGACGCTTGGCGACCTGTCGCAAGGACTTTACCTGTTGCATCAACAATATTAATGGATGTCGGACGGCTAAAGTTCAATACTAACTGATCTCCCGATGCCACAGATGTGTTTGCCATCGGTAAAATTTCAATATCTGAATTGGTAATCTTAGGAATATCGACATCATCTTTACTGCTACTCGATGACCAGTTTTGTACAGCCATAACAGCCAACCAACCCAGCAATAAAACAACAGCCAAAATCACCAGACGTTTTAACCATTTACGATTACGTACGCTTTTTGAACCCGCCAATTTACCCATGGTTTTAATTGGTGAATTATTCAAGGCATGGCTTGCTTTGAGCCCCGTATCATTGGCATATATTTCGTCAAAACGTTGAATAATCGCGCTCGCATCAGCATTTAAACATTTCGCATATGCTCGATAATAGCCCTTAATAAACGTCGCCTCAGGCAAAGCGGTATATTCATCCTGCTCTAATGCTGTCAACGTTTTGACTGGCATATTCAATACGCTTGCAATTTCTTCAAGTTCTTTCTTTTGTGCAATACGAATTTGACGCAAATACTCACCAGGTCGTTGAATATTTCCCAATGTTGACGATGGCGAGGTTGAGCCAGTTGGCTGATGTGAATTTGGATTTATTTCCATACGGCCTCAGTACTGTACTGTAATTGCAAATAACGTTGATATTCTGGACTATCAGGAAATAAAGCGCGTAATTGGTTGACTAACACTTGCATTCCTAACTGATCCGCATTCGCTCGAGCAATGCGTATCCCGATCCAAAGTGCTCTAGCACCTTGGTTGCGCTGTCCCACGCTACGAACATATTGTTCATATAACTGGGATGCATCTCTATTGTTTTGTTGCAAATAGAAAATTTCCGACAACTCTAACATTGAAATGGTTGCATTTCGATTTGCTTGCAGCGCCTGTTTGAATGATTTTTCAGCATTCGTCACATCGCCCAATAATAAATAGATTCGCCCTAGGTTTTCCAGTGATTGAAATCGTTGATCATAACCTAAGGTTGCACCAGCACGCGTGAACTGCTCAATTGCTTCATTATAACGCTGCATCTGATATAAGTATGTACCGTAATTATTACGCGCTTGAGCATTGTCTGGCTCAGATGAAATCGCTCGCTTAAAATAAGCATCTGCTTTTTCCATATTGAGCTTACTTCCCTCTTGTTGCAGCAAAATACCCATCATCATATTGGCATTTGCATCACGGGAATTAAGTTTCAATGCTTGGTCAAGTGAACGTTTTGCAGAGTCCAAATCACGCGTACGAATATATTCCGCAGCCAATTGGGTGCGAACCTGAACAGCTTTCTCTGGATCTTTCGTAGATGGTGTCGATTGGCAAGCTGTCAAGCCACCTGCCATAAGTACAACTGTTATCGCTATGGTCGTTTTTAGTCGAGTTGTATTCAACGCATTGTCCCCAAGTTTTATCCTTGTGTGCGCAAAATTTCTTGTCGCTGCGCCACTTTCTTTTTCCATTGTTCAGCACGACGAGTCCGGTCAGCAACTTGCCCTACCAATTGACCACACGCCGCATCAATATCATCACCACGTGTCTGACGAATCGTACACACAAATCCTGCATCAGACAAAGTTTTTTGGAATGCAATAATACGATTTCTGCTTGAACGACCATATGGTGCATGTGGAAAAGGGTTAAATGGAATCAGATTGATTTTACTTGGTAAATTTTTTAACAATTTAAGTAGCTGTTGCGCATGCTCTGGCTGGTCATTGACCCCATCTAACATCACATATTCAATGGTGACATGGCGGCGCGCGCTTTCATTGCCATCTTTTGCTAAATAACGCTGACATGCAGCGATCAATTGTTGTAATGGATATTTTTTATTAATCGGTACCAATTCATTACGCAGCTCATCATTCGGTGCATGTAATGAAATTGCCAATGCCACATCAATATCTTGCGCCAATTGGTCAATCTTTGGCACTACACCAGATGTAGATAAGGTTACACGACGTTTTGACATGCCATAAGCAAAGTCATCCAACATCAACTGCATTGAACTCAATACCGCATCATAATTGAGTAAAGGTTCACCCATGCCCATCATCACCACATTGGTCACCGTGCGTTCGCGCTCAGCAACAGGCACCTCTTCCATATAGGAATAGTTTGCCATCCAAAGTTGACCAATAATCTCAGCAGGAGTTAAGTCACGCTGAAAACCTTGTTTACCCGTTGAACAAAATGAGCAATCCAGCGCACAACCAACTTGTGACGAGATACATAAGGTTTTACGTGCACCCGTTTTATCTTCAGCAGGAATCAAGACGGTTTCCACTAAAGAACCGTCACCATCACCGACACGGAACACCCACTTACGGGTACCATCTTTTGAATAATTGCGATGCACCACTTCAGGTGCCTTGATTTCACAAATTTTTTCTAATTTTTCACGTAGCTTACCTGAGATATTGGTCATCTCAGCAAAATCAGTAACAAAATATTGATGAATCCATTTCATCACCTGACCAGCGCGAAACTTTTTTTCACCCAAGTCTTCAAAGAACTTTTCTAATTCTGCACGTGACATGCCTAGTAAATTGACTTTATTGTCGGCAGCATGAACCACAGGCATAGAAACAGACTGTTGTTTTTCATCTAAATTTTCGGATGAAACGACCACTGCAGAACTCATGAACATTTACCTAAACAATATCAGCGCTAAAGATGCTGTGTATTCTTTACACAACACAATTTATAAAAAATAAAAAACCAGATAAGTAGTATACCACTTATCTGGCTTGAATACTTTGGATTAACGAGTGCGTGGGCAGATCTCGTTATCAGCAAAGAAGTAAGCGATTTCACGCTCAGCAGAAGCAACTGAGTCAGAACCGTGAGCAGCATTTTCATCAATGCTTACAGCGAAATCAGCACGAATCGTACCAGGCGCAGCTTCTTTAGGATTTGTAGCACCTAAAATTTCACGGTGAGCAAGAACTGCATTTTCACCTTCAAGAACTGAAACAACAACTGGACCAGAAGTCATGAAAGCAACTAAGTCACCAAAGAAACCACGTTCTTTGTGCTCAGCATAAAAACCTTCAGCATCAGCTTTAGAAAGGTGTTTCATTTTAGTTGCAACAATTTTCAAACCCGCTTTTTCAAAACGAGCAAAGATGTCACCGATGTGGTTTTTAGAAACTGCATCTGGTTTTACGATAGATAAAGTACGTTCAATCGCCATGATTGGCTCCCATTATGGTCTAAACATTAAAAAATTTGCCGCATTATACCGATGTCATCGCCAATAATCAGCTGGAATCTGTAAAAGTTCCACGATTTCGGATGAATTTCTAACGAACTTCGTCCAACCATGCCATTTGAATCGCTTCCAATAAGCCTTCAGTTGACTTGTTTGGGTCATCATTAAAGTCTGGTAATGCACAAACCCATGCATGTAGATCAGTGAAACGAATCCACTGCGGATCAACATCAGGATGTGCCTCTACCAATTCAATTGCGATATCAATCGTATCCGTCCAACGTAAGCCCATATGACAACCTGAATAAAAAATAGGATTATCTCGTACTTTAACAAATCATTTGATTTGAACGATAGCCCTATTTCTCTAGATTCACTACAAAATGATATTCAAGCTCGGTGCTAGTAAAATGATCGCGCTTGCAACCGAGGCACCAATGACTGCGCCAACAATTACATCGCTTGGATAATGCAAACCTAACACCATTCGAGATAGGGCAACCAAGATCGCAAATGGCAACATTAAAATCAACAATACAGGCTGGATATAGCCCAATACAATCGTCACCATCACCGCATGTAAAGTATGTCCTGATGGGAAGCTAAAATGATCCAATGGTCGCTCACCGAGTACGATGACCTGATGAACCTGATAAGGTCTTGGACGTGTGGTTTTATGCTTTAAAAACTTATAAATCAATGTTCCAACGGAGCCTGCGAGAATTAAATACAAAATCTGTAAGCCGTATGCTAGACCTTGTGTTGCCCACACAGATAGCAACATAACGTACCAAAATGGCCCATCACCTAAACGACTGATCGTTTTAAAAAACAAGGCAACACGCTGTGAATGTGAGAGATGATTTAGGTATAAACACCCTTTTAAATCAAGATCAAGTATTTTTATTTTTGCATTTTCAAATTTCATAATCTTCTCCTATATGAGAATCGTTAGCTAGAAGTCATTGGAGACTCCTTGGCAACTTGATAAAGTGCTTGTTCTAATTGTTGTACAGGAAACTGCCAACTGTTTTCTTGCACACTTTCACTGGCAAGCAACCCCATTTGTCTGAGTTGTGGGAGAGCAGGTAAATGACAAATTGATTGGATCAAATCAGTGGTATGTCCTAGTGGGCTCAACCATCCTGTAACATCATGTTTGATATGTTGATGAGCAGCGACATAGTCATAAGCGACCACAGGCAGTCCACTCGCAATTGCTTCAAGCACAACATTCCCGAAGGTATCGGCTTGGCTAGCAAAGGTAAAAACATCGGCACTGGCATAAGCTTCTGATAACTCACGACCACTTAGACTTCCCATAAAGATCACATCATTGGACTGAGCTAATTTCCCTAAGCGAGCGCGATCTGGACCATCGCCAACAATCACAAATTTTGAGTTATAACCCTGTTGAGCCTGCAATGCATGGAAACTCTTAATTAAGACATCTACTTCTTTTTCAGGTGAGAGACGCCCAACATATAATAAGACTCGCGTATGAGCATCTACACCCCATCGCTGACGCAATTGTTGCGAACGATGTTTGGGTGAAAACTTTGCTGTATCCACCCCACGCCCAACAATGACCAATGGACAAGTCACACCAAAACCACGCAGAGCTTGCTCTGTATATTGGCTAGGTACACACGTCACATCTGTACTGTTATGAAACCAAGTGAGATAACGTTGAATGGGTTTGACTAAAAATGCCAAATCAAAAAATCGACTAAAATCATGAAAAGCGGAGTGAAAACCACTTGATACAGCAATTTTTTTAGATTTTGCCGCTTGTAATGCAGTTAAACCCAAAGGTCCTTCCGTCACAATATGCACCACATCTGGCGCAAATTTTTCAAATGCTTTGGACACTTTGAGATATTGAGGCCAACCAAATTGAACACTTGGATACTTCGGCACAGGTTGTGAAAAGACCAAACATTCCTGATCAGGATGGAACTCAGTACAGACATTTTCCTGTATAGGACGAACCAGTAAAATCTTATGACCGAGACGCTGTAAGCCCTGACACAATTGCATCATCGACATCGCGACACCATTAATTTCTGGTGGCCACGTTTCAGTCACAATTGCAATTCTCAAACGAGGGCGAACAAGGTCTTGAAGTTCAGACAATTGATCTTGTTGATCTTTGAAATGTTTCCTTTTAAAGTAAAATTTCAAATTTTCAGGAAACTGTTCTTGCTTTAATAGAGATGTCGCGTATGTACTTTGCATATCGCCATCCATTTGTGTCGTTATTTTCATGCTTTAAGCATAAAAATATTTTTTGACACTTTAATGATCAATAGATGACAGTTTTTTGACAACCCTAAAATAAAAAATGCCTCACCCTATTCAGACAAAGCACAATTTGATCATCCCAACCAGATCAGGTTCTATCGATATTTCAATTGAGCCTAAGCATCATATGCTCACGACTCAATCCATGGATTTTCAACAGCGAATAACTGCTGATCCTCTAAACGGTAAGCCACCAACTGGTGTCCCCAAACACACCCACCATCAACACTTTGAATATCATCACTAATGCGTTTTGCATGCAAAGCTGCCCAATGACCAAAGACGAGGTGATGTGTCTTAGCAGCTTGACTTTCATAATCAAACCACGGCTTGTAACCTTTAGGCATTGGTGCATCCAAGCCCTCTTTAAACTCAAACTCTAACTGACCTTCTGCGGTCGTTAAACGCATACGGGTTAGATAGTTGGTAATGCAACGCAAACGAGCCATACCCGTCAAATCATCAGACCAAAGATCAGGTTGAGCACCAAACATTTCAGCTAAGAATGCATCTAAGACCATCAAATCTTCATGACCAACCGCATCTTGTACCTCTTGTGCAAGTTCAGAGGTTTTTTCTGCTGACCAAATACAAGGTACTCCCGCATGCGTCAACATCGTTTCAGCATTTGGAAATAAACATAATGGTTGTTTACGCAACCAATCGATTAGTTCATCCCCATCAATCGCATCAATCACATCCTGAACTCGATCTTTGGCTTTGATTTTTTTGAAACCACGTGCAGAAGCAATTAATGATAGATCGTGATTTCCTAAAATCGTTGCAGCAGCCCCACGATCCGCCAGTTTTTTTATAAAGCGTAGAGCACCAACCGAATCTTCACCACGTGCAACCAAGTCTCCCGTAAACCAGATAAAATCTTGGTCAGGATCAAAACGAATTTCTTTCAGTAAAGCTTTGAGCGCAGCAAAACATCCCTGCACATCACCAATCACATAGTTATAGCGTTTTGACATTAAGACACCATCTGATCAGAGAGAGCAACAAAGTCAGCCAAGCTTAAAGTTTCTGGGCGCGCCATCGGATCAACACCTGCTTTTTCAAAACCATCCTCAGCCAGCATGCCTTTTAAACTGTTACGCAAGGTTTTTCGACGTTGTGTAAACACATGGCTCACAAGACGAGCCAACGCTTTCTCATCTTTCGCTACAATTGGCTTAGTTTCATATGGTTCTAAACGGAAAACTGCTGACGTCACTTTAGGTGGCGGGTTAAATGATCCCGGCGGTACTTCAAATAGAAATGTCGGTTTACAATAATACTGAATCATTACCGATAAACGACCATACTCTTTGGTGTTAGGCACTGCCGTGATACGATCAACCACTTCTTTTTGCAACATGAAATGCATGTCTTTGACTTTGTCACCAAACTCTAAGAGATGGAATAATAATGGCGTTGAAATGTTGTATGGTAAGTTACCCACTACCCTCAATGGACGACCATCTTGAAAGAGCTGGGTGAAATCATACTTTAAAGCATCAGCTTCAATAATCGTCAAACGTTCAGGATGTGGTACCCGCCCTGGCAAACCTGCCGCTAAATCCCGATCCAGCTCAACCACAGTCAAAGCATCGCACTCACCAATCAGAGGAGATGTCAATGCAGCCAATCCAGGACCAATTTCCACAATATTTTCGCCCGCACGCGGATTCACTGAGCGTACAATTTTGGCAATCACACGCTGATCATGTAAAAAGTTCTGACCAAAACGTTTTCGAGCCTGATGCCCTTCATCTTTAGGGTTTAGGGCATTAATTTGATACATAATAATTCCAACGTGAATAATTTACTCGTGAGTCACTAACGAGCCAAATCTAGTGCTAAATCTACTGCAACATGTAAGCTTGAAGCTTTAGCCTGTCCAGTGCCTGCAAGAGAAAGTGCTGTACCATGATCGACAGAGGTTCGAATAAATGGCAAGCCTAATGTAATGTTTACAGCTTCACCAAAGCCTTGAGATTTTAGCACAGGTAAGCCCTGATCGTGATACATCGCTAAAACTGCATCTGCATCTTTCAAGTTTTCGGGTGTAAACAAGGTGTCTGCGGGCAAACTTAGACTCATCTTCACACCCTGCGCGCGATACGCTTCCAACACAGGATTGATCACCTCAATTTCTTCTCGTCCAAGATAGCCATCCTCACCCGCATGCGGATTTAAACCACAGACTAAAATTCTGGGGTGCGCGATTTTGAATTTTGTATTTAAGTCGTGAATTAAAATATCAATCACTTGATGTAAACGCTCTTGAGTAATTGCATCAGGCACATCACGTAACGGCAAATGAGTCGTTACCAAAGCGACACGTAAACTTTTAGTCGCCAACATCATGACCACTCGATCAACGTTGGCGAACTCCTGATAATATTCGGTATGCCCACTAAAAGCGATGCCAGCCTCATTGATAATGGATTTTTGCACAGGTGCTGTTGCCACGCCAACACTTCGACCTGACATGGCATAATCAGCTGAACGTCGTAATTGTTCTAAGACATAACCTGAGTTTATTGGATTTAATTGTCCGTCAATTACAGGCTCTATCAATGGGACATGTTCAACGAATAGCTGTCCTTTTCGACTAGATGTAGATTGACCTTGGTATGGAATAAGCTCGACGACAATACCTAATCGATCAGCACGCTGCTGTAGCATTTTAAAATCAGCTAAAACGACAATAGGACGCTCATCTACTCGTTCGGCCAAGTCCAAACAGATATCAGGTCCTATTCCTGCAGGTTCACCAGAAGTGACATATAAAGGAAGCATACTTTTCGCCGATCATTTGATACTTTTCTTAGTGTAGCGAAAATCTAAAATCAGCTGTAGTTTTTCAGCCTTTATTTATATTCAAGTTAAGGGTTGGTTGCCGTTTTAGTGAGATTCTGAGGCACTAAATTTGACGGGACAAAGCTTGGCGCACGTGTCCAAGGATTAATGGTAGCCTGTGGTTTTCTTTCAACGGGTACACTTACTGCCAAATCCGCCTTCTTCTCTGCAATTCCCCCTGCATTATTTACTTTATCGAGTGTAGGATTGATCGTAATTTCTTTTTTCTCAATCACAGTTATTGTTTGTGCAACTTGAATCTCTTTCTTCTCAGTCACAGGAATTACAGCAACTGTGGTATTAGGCTGGGTATATGTCGGAGCTAACATTCCCTGCTTCACTACTGTTTGAGTCGAGGGTTGTTGAGATTGCGGAAGAGTGGTCGATGGACGCGTTGTTACTTGGTCTTGTGGTGTAATCAGGTCTACAGGTATTTCGATTGCTTTCATCTCGGCCGTGACAGCCATCATTGGATCAACATAGTCGCTGCCTCGACTCTCTAATACTTCTAGTTTTTTAGTAGTCCCTTCTCTAGGTTGAAACTCTGAATAGTTAGTTACACTGCTTTGGTCAACCCATTTATAAAGTCGTCGTGCATTTGTCTGTGTAGCACAAACACCTATTAATAAAGTGACTACAACAATTTTTGTAGAAAACGACAATCTCATCAAGATCCCCAAGAAAACATGTAAATACTTCTATTTATTTCAATTAATTAATAAAAATAATAAGTCAAACACCTCTCTACCACAAGCAAAACCATACAAACTAAAATTATGGTCTCGTTGTTGACCAAATCAGTCACTTTGCAGCAAAATAATGTCTCTTGCATGATTTTTTGTTGTGCCGTTTTATAAATTAATGTAGAATTCGGTCTCCTTTTGTTTGGACAGATTTCACCGTCCAAACCAACTATAATAGGTAGTGGTTTAATGAAAACTCTCAGCGCTAAGCCAGCTGAAGTTCAACATGACTGGTATGTTGTTGATGCTTCTGGCAAAACTTTAGGTCGCCTCGCGACTGAAATCGCTCGTCGTTTACGCGGTAAGCACAAAACTTCTTATACTCCTCACGTTGACACTGGTGACTACATCGTTGTTATCAATGCTGAGAATATTCAAGTGACTGGTAACAAAGCACTTGATAAAAAGTATTATCGCCATACTGGTTTCCCTGGTGGTATCCGTGAGACTAACTTCGAGAAGTTAATCGCTCACAAACCTGAAGCTGTTTTAGAAAAAGCAGTTAAAGGTATGTTGCCAAAAGGTCCTCTTGGTTATGCAATGATCAAAAAAATGAAAGTGTACGCTGGTAGCGAGCATCCTCATACTGCTCAACAGCCACAAGTTTTGGACATCTAAGGGATACAGCACATGGCTACTAATTATGGTACAGGTCGCCGTAAGACCGCAACTGCACGTGTTTTCTTATCAGCTGGTACAGGTAAACTCGTAATCAACAATCGTACTTTAGAGCAATATTTCGGTCGTGAAACTGCTCGTATGGTTGTGCGTCAGCCTTTAGAACTTTTAGAAGTTACTGAAAAATTTGATCTTTACATCACTGTTAAAGGTGGTGGTATCGGTGGTCAAGCTGGCGCAATCCGTCACGGTATTACTCGTGCGTTGATCGCTGCAGACGAAAATTTAAAACCTGCTCTTCGTCAAGCTGGTTTCGTTACTCGTGATGCTCGTGAAGTTGAACGTAAGAAACTTGGTTTACGTAAAGCTCGTAAACGTCCTCAATTCTCTAAACGTTAATCGTTTTACGAATTGGACAAAAAAACCTCGGAAAATTCCGAGGTTTTTTTATGGCTGAAATATGCTCACTTCTTTTGGGGGCAATCCATCACTACATCCCTAATCCCATCCGCAGCAGTTGACTCAGTCATGTTACAACCATTTTCCTGATAGATTCGACTCATCTTGGTAAATTGATGATCTTTAGGAATCGGTGCATTACAGGGTTGGTCTGTTTTTTCATTCACCATCTGGATTGGTCCATCGTTATAAATCGTCACTTTACAGCCTTTGACCACATACTGTTTTTTTATTCCACCATATCGTGAACTATCCTGATGAGTTGTCATCGTAATTGCCATACTAGTCTCAATATCCTCCTCCCCTAAAGATGTAATATTACCTTGTTGTGTTACAACAGATGAGCTAATACAACCGTTGAGAAATAACACACCACTCAACATAATCAAATAATCTCGTTTCATTCTTATCTCTCATTAATCCGACTCAGCAATGAATCTCTTCTGTAAGAACCATATTATTAATATTTAAGTGCTTTCCAACGTTAATTTTAGTATTCTAAACAGTCAATCAGAATTTTTTGGATTTATGTCTTTAGAAAATCCCCCAAGCCCTGTCCAAGGCATTACGCTTTATAGTCATGCAGATGATTTCCGTTCACACTGGATTCGTTTTCTGCTTGCTGAGAAACAAATTAAATACCAACTTATTATCACAGACCATGAAGATGAGGATTTGGCTGACCTAAATCCCTATAATCAACTTCCAATGTTGATTGAGCAGAATCTTAAGCTCTTCTCTCCGCATGTAATCGCCGAATATTTAGATGACCGCTATCGTCAAAATAAGCTTTATGCGGATGCGCCTATGGCAAGAGCTGAGCAACGCCAATATATCTGGCGCTTTGAACAAGACTGGTTCAAACTCGTTGATCATATGCTTAGACATGCAGATACACTCGACTTAGCACAAAAACAAAAAGCCCAGAAGGAGTTAAGGAATACTTTGATTTCACTTACCCCTTTATTCCAGCATTATCCTTTTTTTATGTCAGAAACCTTTTCCATCTTAGATTGCATGCTTGCACCAATCTTCTTAAGACTAAAAAGCATGGGAATAGATTTACCCGAACAACACTGTCGACCAATTTTCTTGTATTGTCATCGTATCTTTAGCCGTCCATCTTTCATTAAATCAATGACAGCTCAAGAAAAAAACAGCTACAATAAATTGATTTCTACGATTTAATAAGTTTTTTAATTATGTCTGAGCAAATAACGTTAACCCCTACACGCCCCTATCTTGCTCGTGCCATTTATGAATGGATTTGCGATAACCAACTCACACCATACTTATTGGTTGATGCAACACAACCCCATACTGATGTTCCACAACAATTTGTTAAAGATGGCCAAATTGTTTTAAATCTTGCACCTCATGCAATTCATCAATTGCATATAAGCAATGAAGCAATTACTTTTTCTGCACGTTTTGGTGGTGTTGCCAAAGAAATTTATGTGCCGATCAGAGCTATACTCGGCATTTATGCAAAAGAAAATGGTCAAGGTTTATTCTTCGATCCTTCTGAATATGATGATATTGAAGAAGTTATCAGCAATGACTCAGAGGAAGTACAACAAAAAGCCGAAACAACTAAGAAAAAACCTTCGCTTAGAATTTTAGATTAATTGAGGATATATATAATGGCCTTTGACTTAGTTCAATATTTTGCTGAACAAATTAAAATTCAAAAACCGCAACTATTTAGTCAATATTCTCAACCTGAAAAAATCGTTTATATTGATGAAATCAATGCACTCGCGCTTGGTCGCTTGATTAGCCTTTGGAAACAAAATCCTCAAAAGCATTACCAAGAAGTTCAAACCTCTGATCCTCTTTACATCCAAGAAATTACGCGCCATCTAACTACATCGCCACACAACCAGTCGGCCTTGAATGCAACAGAATTAGAAACAAGCTTAACTGAAGTTTTATCATTACAACTTGCTGAACTAAAACAATTGGATGAGACAGGAAGTTTTGGTCAAACGGGCCTCACAGAGTTACTTTTGGGCCAAGTAGAACACTTATCCGGTCAAGCTGAGGATTGGGTCTGGTCAACCAACCAATTGACCGAACTCTTAGGTTCAAAACCGATTGAACAAGAAGATGTCTCACTAGAAGAAACCATGCAAGAATTCAATAAAATGGTACATCAAGCCCAACCTAATTTGGATCATCATGAAACAACGAATGTTGAACTACCACATATTCCAACATGGTCTTCTATTACGGCACCTTTTGTTGCACTCATCATTTTAGGCATCTTGTATTGCTCATATACTCAACTTGTTATTGCCTAAACAGCCATGTGATAAAGAAGAGTTTATCTCTTTCTTTATCACATACTTACAAAAAATAAAGTTTATATAAATATTATATTTCAAATAGTTTAATAATAATTTTACATTTACTTACAATAACAACAAGATTTAAAGCGCCAAAAATAAAGTGACAAAAATCACATTAACATTTAAATAGCATCCACAATTAATATTTTAAACTCTTATCTTGACAAAAATTGTCAATTATTAACACCTTATATATTTCTATTATTAAAAAGCATGATTGATTAAATAAAATAGTTTCCTATAATAAAATTAACTACTTTTGAAAACCAATTAAAACAAAAGTAAGTTATATAAACTTATAAACAACAATGTATTAGTAGAGAAAATATCATGGCTAAAATTTCATTAGAAAGCTTATCAAACATCGATGGTTTCGTTGCGGCAGCATTAGTAGACACAGAAAGTGGTTTAGCCCTCGCAACACAAGGTGGTGGGGCACTTGATTTAGAGCTAGCGGCAGCAGGTAATACTGAAGTTATACGAGCAAAACGCCGTGTCGCTAACTCACTGAAATTAAATGATGATATCGAAGATATCTTAATCACGCTTGGTAAGGCATACCACTTAATTCGTCCCTTAGAAAGCAATGGCAACCTTTTCCTCTACGTTGTACTGGATCGAAGTAAATCCAACTTAGCAATGGCTCGTCACGAACTTAAAACTTTTGAAAAAGAATTAGACTTTGCTTAACTATTAGCAAGACTAAAAATATTTTATATTAGACCTTTTATATTAGTATCTTCAAAAACAATATAAAAGGTCTAACAATAGTCTTTATAAAATCCATATTAAAGACCATTATCCTGCAGTCCAATATTTTACCAATATTAAAGTGATACTATGAATGGGCATTGCATTAATATCGCAATTTCAGGTATAAGTTTAAAAGTTTCAGATGAATTAAAAATAGAGCTTAGAAAAACCATACCCAATGATTTTGGAATTAACTGGATTAATATTGCGGATCCAAATATAGACTTATTATTAATAAATGAAAATTTTTTTGATACCGAAGGTATTCAGCGTATTTTAAAAGAGAAGAAACTTCCTTGTTTAAAAGTTTCAAAGGGACAAGGTAGCTATAACATCGAAGAAAATAATACTCTATACCTACCTTTTCAACAAACTGATGCATTGAAAAACTGGATTCAACTCCGTCTTTTAAGCTATCTATCACATCAACAATCACAGCAACCTAAAACAGAAACAGTTTCAACGCACAATGCCGTAGATGCAAAGTTTCTAACGGATATGTTAGATCCTGAAAATGCACGTCTACATCTTTTTGACGATCACGGCACATTGGCAATTATCGATACACGCAGCCACGTTGCTTGGCTAGAACCTACACGTATACATACACATACCAATCACAGTTTTAATTATGCATTTGCGACAACATTTGATTTCACCAAAGTTTCTCGTAAAGTTGACTACAATTTACAAGACTGGCTATGGAACTTGATATGGTACTCGCATGAGTTTCAAACACTAGCACCTGTTGCAGAAGAATATTACAAAATTGATTATTGGCCTCAGCCGATGCAAAGCACTGATCGAAAAATCATTCTTTTGCTGTCTGCTTGTTTCATCCAAGGTGCTCAATTGAATCACGTTGCAAGCCACTTAAACATACCAATTCAAACAGTGCAGCAATATATTGCCGCCTGTATTGCATCAAATAATGGCAGCATTATTTCAGCTGCTGACGGTCATTACTTAAAATCAAATACAGTGGAACAACCTACTGAACAACAAAGTTTTTTAAATAAGTTTTTTGGAAAAATTAGACGCCGCTTTGGGCTTTAAGGAATAATATGATTCTACAACAATATAAAATTGTTTTTGCAGGAAGCATGGGCGCAGGTAAAACGGAAGCAATACGATCTCTTTCTGAAGTCCCTGTGCTAGCAACTGAAGCATTTAACACGGATACTCAAGCGCACAGTAAAGCTGAAACAACTGTAGGGATTGATTACGGCGAAATCACCCTAGATGACGGCATTAAAATAGGCTTATATGGTACCCCCGGACAAACGCGTTTTGACTTTATTTGGCCCGTCATCTGTCAAGGTGCCCTTGGGGTAATTCTGTTAGTTGATCATAACAGCAAGGTGCCGATTGAAGAGCTCGAGGGATATCTAGATACATTTAAAGACTATACGCAGAATATTTCGATTGGCATTACTCATGTTGATGAAAATAAAGGGCAATCTACTGCGATGTATCGAGAGTGGTTGACACAGAATAACTATCAATATCCACTTTTTTTTATTGATGCTCGTAAACAAGAACATATTCTACTGATGATTGAATCACTGATTGCAACTTTAGAAGTAAATTTAAAAGCAACCCATTAACGACTTTAATAAAGAGAAAAATTATGTTTAGTATCCCTAGCCAACATCGTACCGCACCGAAAGAACTGATTCAGTTAGCGAAATCACAAGCCAATGAGATTCTACTCAATATTCGAGGTATTGATTATATTATGATTTGTTCTACTGACGGTTTTGAGTTGGCATCAATTTATAAAAAGAATCCGTATAACAGTAGTAAATTGGCTGCGGTAAGTAGTTCTATCTTGGCAATGGTCAGTGCTTTTTTGAATGAAATCCAACTTACAGGATGCCAGAGTATCACCTTAGATGCTGAGAATGGCAAAGCGATTCTAACAGCAATCCCAGCCCCCCATCATCCGATGGTTCTCGTCACGCTAAGTAATAAAGATGTCCTTCTCGGACAACTGTTATATAGCTTAAAACAAGCCAGTGCAGCCATTAGCGCAGCAGATCAAGCTTAATCCTACCCCATTTTTTCATTCAATCTGTCAGGGAATCTCATCCTGCCAGATTTTTTAATTATCTACTTAGCCATTTACTAATTCAAATTTTCATATTCGAATCCATGTTCCATACACATCTCCTTCTCCACAAACACCATACTGAAATACCTTCTAATGTCCATTTGAAAATCATTAATATAAATTACTTTGTTTAAATCAGATGAACGGTATAAAAATTACATGATTTAGCAATAATTTTTCATTATGATAATTTTCGAACAAATAACAACACAAATGTTCAAAAATGAAAATCAACACCATTGCCTGATGAAACTTATTAATCATCTATGCATGCACAATCAACAAGGAGAGACATTCAATGGGGCTGAACAATATTAAATTCAGTGTCGGTACTGCACTGCTGATGGGGGCTTTTGCCACACAGAATACATTGGCAGATTCTTATGTTTTTATTACAAATACCACCCCCGAAACGGTATCCGTACAAGTCAACCATACAGGCACCCAGATTTTGCAACATGGAAACCAATGGGCACAAGAGGCAACACAGATAGCGCCTTATGAAACCAAACGCGTACTTCGCATGAATCGATATTCAGGTCTTAAATCTGGTCAAACCTATAATTTTGATACCGTAGTTTCCAGTGGCAGTTCTCAAGTGACCTTTAAGCAATCCATGACGGGAACATGGTATGGCAGCACCATTAAACATGGTATGCAAACCGCATCGACAACCTCACCTTGGTATACGGATCGCAATGTATATCGCATCAATACTGTATATGCTGGTTTAGCCGCACAAACTGCTGTGAAAGCAGAATATACAGGGGGTTATGATGATTTTCATTACACCATTCATCAAAATACGGTAACTGAACCCGTCTCAAACAATGCCGATGAAATTAAGGTTTTATCCTACAATATTTACGCCCTACCTATGGTTGCAAGCAAAATTAGCGAGCGTTTGGCTGAGTTACCCCAACATCTAAATGGTTACGATGTCATTTTGATGCAGGAAGCATTTTCATCTTCACGAACCGGCATGCTCAATCAACTCGCACAGCAATATCCATATCAAACACATGTTCCAATTGGATCTGGCTATAACTTATTTGATAGCGGGGTACTGGTATTAAGTCGCTATCCTATCGTTAAAACGGCTGAAATGATTTATCCAGACTGCACTGGAACGGACTGCTTCGCGGATAAAGGCGTGATTTATGCAGAAATCATCAAAAATGGTAAAGCCTACCATGTGACTTCAACCCACACGGCATCATTTGATACCAATGAAGCTCGTGCGTTACGTCAGGTTCAATTCCAACAAATTCGACAATTGATTAATCAGCAAAATATCCCAAGCTTCGATGCAGTATTGATGGGTGGCGATTTCAATGTAAATAAGCTGTTATGGCCACAAGATTACCAAGACATGCTGACTAACCTCAATGCGACTGCACCTGTTAGCACAGGCTATACGGCCTCTACTTTTGATCCACGTATCAATAAACTTGCTGGTGCAGCTGGCTCTGGGGGAACCACCGTTGAATATCTAGATTATGTTGTTTCATCAAATAATCACCGTCAACCGACCCAATCCCGCAACGATGTTCGCATTCTACGTTCGGCTGCTGACCCATTGTTTATGACATGGGATCTTTCCGATCATTTCCCTGTGATGGGACACTTTAATTACAATCCATAAAGTGGAATGCCGAATGAATAAGAGACTACTACTGACAATATTTCTTGTTTTACTGGTCTTGGTCGGAATTGCAGTTTGGAAGAGCACCGCCTCTTCCGCTGCAATTGAACAAGCAGCACGGACCGAATCAACAAAACCCAATTCAACTCAAGATAAGTACATGCAACATAAAAATGCAGATCAAATTTTACAAGAGTCTTTGTCCACGCAATTAAAATCCTTGCAGCATCAACCTGGAAATATCACCCAATTTATCAATGCGTTTAAAGCCAGTTGCCAGCTAGAAAACTGCGATGCAGCCTTAACCAAAGCTCTGGAAAATTATCCTGATCAAAAATTTGCTCAAACTGTGCAGAATTTATTGAAGCGTATGCCGCAATATGAACAGCAAATGCAAAGCACCGTACTTTCAACAGCGCTATCACCAAAAGAACGCTTTGATGCAATTTGGAAACTTAGAGAACAGACGCTAGGCAAAGATGAAGCGGCTTTAGGTTTTGGACAAGAACATGAATATGCAGATTATCGTTTTGCTTATGCAGAACTTAAACAAAATACGCAATTGAATCCTGAACAACGATTGGCTGCATTAGAGACACTTCAACAAAAATACCCTCGATTGATGGAACAAGAAAGTAGTTTTGGTCGTTATGAGCAAGCGGTTCAACTACTTGACGAGAAACAGCCAACTGCTGAAACACAACGTCTAAAACAAGAGTTACAACAACGCTATCTCACACAACAAGAGCAATTGGACCTGCAATTTAAGCAACAACGTGAACAACAGCAGCAACAGAAAGTGGATCAATACCAACAAGCACTCAAACAACTGCAACAAGAAATGCAACTGCTTAAGTCTCAGCTTTCTGAAACTGAGTGGCAAAAGCAGTATCAACAACGTCTTGAAAGCTTACGATCGAATCTGTTTCCTTAAAAATAATGCCATCTGATATACAGATGGCGACTATTTCAGCATCTAATTTTTTCACCTATACTGCTGTAAAAATAACACTCACGAACGCTTCTTTATTTTTGGAAATCAATGGAATGAGTTATCCCAAATTTCAACAGGACTTAAATACTGCACTTGAATCTGAAATCTTAGGTGAAATAATTTTTCTGAATGCAGCAAAGCATACCCGCTCGACTGAACAACAATATAAATGGCTGGTTTTGGCTCAATTGGAAACCCAGACTTTACATAAGTTACAACAGTTTATGATTCAAAATGGTCATACTGCAAAGATACGAGCACATATCAAATTACAAGCCAAAGCATCAGGAATTGCGATGGCAAAACTTCCGTGGAAAGTTGCAATGCATTTGCTTAAACAAGGTACCAAACCGTTTATGGAAACGTTTGAGAGAATGAATCAACACGCTGATGCTCAGACTCAAACCTTTCTGCAATATTTATTGGCACATGAACAAGCTTTGGCAGAGTTTGCAACACAAGAATTAAAGGGAAATTCGAGAAGTTCACTCAATGCTGTAGAGAAATTATTAAAAAGCTAGGTCTAGCCTAGCTTTTTAATTCATACGTTTTATGCAACTGTGACATTTAATAACAATTGTCGTTTTTTCACTTGTTGACCGACTTGACCGATCAGCTCATCAACAACACCATCCACATCAGATTTAATCTGTTGCTGGATTTTCATCGCTTCCAAAATCAACAAAGTTTGCCCTTTGGTAACGGTATCTCCAGCATTGACCAGTAGATTTACAATCGCACCATCCATTGGTGCTCGAATCTTCCCATCACCAATGACTTCAACCGCTTCAGGTTCTGCGTAAGTGCTATTCTCAATTATGAGATTGCCATTCGCCGTATCTAAATAAAGTTGATTTTGGTCAAGTACATAATTCAATTTACGGCGTATACCATCTACATCATAAATGATCTGTGTCTCTTGAATCGCTAGAATCTTAATCTTGACTTGCTGATCACATAGCATAGCGATCAGTTGATCATGATCTGTTTGGACATGAAGTAATAGCTGTTGATCAGCACATTTTAGTTTTAATGGGAAAGGCACAGAAATACCTGTTTGCCATGAAACTTTCGCTTGGTTCAGTTGAGTGAACAATGCTGCAGCAACCGCAAGATTTTCCAAACTTGGCCCTTGTTGATGTAGGCTGACATCATCCTGAAAATGTTGTTGAATAAATGCGGTATTAGTATCGCCTGCCACGACAATCGGATGACGTAATAAATTCACCAAAAACTGTTTATTACTGTTCACACCCAATAGCACACAATCATCTACTGCACGCGCTAACAGACGAATCGCATCCTGACGAGTTTTACCATAAGCAATTATCTTCGCCACCATTGGATCATAAAACGGGCTAATTTCACCCTGTTCTAACATACCATGATCAATCCGAACATTTGGTAACATTCCATCAGAGCCTGCAGGTTTCCAACTGAGTACCTTTCCAGTTTGAGGCAAGAAATCCTGACGTGGATCTTCTGCATATAAACGCACCTCAATTGCATGTCCATTTAAGGTGAGTTCATGCTGCTGTAGAGGTAAAGTTTCACCATTTGCGACACGTAGTTGCCATTCAACCAAATCGAGGCCCGTGATCATTTCTGTCACTGGATGCTCAACCTGTAAACGGGTATTCATTTCAAGGAAATAAAACTCGCCTGATTGATCAAGTAAGAATTCAACTGTACCTGCACCGATGTAGTCGCAAGCTTTGGCGGCAGCAACAGCAGCCTCGCCCATTTGCTGACGTAATTCAGGTGTCATCACGGGACAAGGTGCTTCTTCGACTACTTTCTGATGACGGCGCTGAATTGAACAGTCTCGTTCAAATAAATAAACGTAATTGCCATGCGTATCACCAAATACTTGAATTTCCACATGACGAGGTGCGATCACTGCTTTTTCAATAATCAGCTCACCTGAACCAAATGCATTTTCGGCTTCTGAACGCGCTGTTTTTAAAGCTTCGAGTAAATCAGCAGACTGGTGAACCAAACGCATACCACGCCCACCACCGCCTGCTGAAGCCTTGACCATTAAAGGGAAACCAATTTTTTCTGCTTGTTCTGCTAAATATTCGATATCTTGTCGATCACCTTCATAACCTGGCACACAAGGTACACCCGCCTCAATCATGGCAATTTTTGACAAGCGCTTACTTCCCATCAAATGAATCGCAGCGGCATTTGGGCCAATAAAAGTGATGCCATGATCACTACATGCTTGGGCGAAATCGGTATTTTCAGATAAAAATCCATAACCAGGGTGAACCGCATCCGCACCTGTCTTTTTGCAGGCTTCGATAATATTGGTGATCGACAAATAAGACTCAGAAACTTTGGATGCACCGATGTACACAGCTTCATCAGCCACTTGAACATGACGCGCATTGGCATCTGCATCTGAATACACAGCAACTGTCTGATAGCCCATCGCTTTCGCTGTTTGCATCACTCGAACTGCGATTTCACCACGATTTGCGACTAAAACTTTTGAAAATTTCATCATTGCTCAGTCCAAGTTGGTAAACGTTTTTGAATAAATGCCATCGTACCTTCTTGACCCTCTACTCCACCGACAGCTTGTGCAAATTGCTGTGCAGCATCATCGAGTAGAGAATCTAAAGGCTCATTCAAAGTCCGATGTAATAAAGCTTTAGTATTGCGAGAGGCCAATGGTGCAGCACGTTTGATTTGTTGAACTGTATCGCTCAGTAGCTGCTCAAGTTCATTTTCATCATGCACTACATCATGCACTACACCTAACTTCTGTGCAGTCTCACCATTGAAACGAGAACCTAACAATGCCAAACGACGCGCTTGTGTTAGCCCAATGCGTTTCACTACAAAAGGTGCAATTTGTGCTGGCAAAACACCTAAGCCTGTTTCAGGTAAGCCAAACTGAGCATTGTCACGACTAATCGCGACATCAGAAACACAGGCCAAGCCAAAACCTCCACCTAATACCGCACCTTCTAATATCACAACCACGGTTTGTGGCGCTTGATCAACTTGTTCAATCATGGCACCAAAACGACGGTTAAAATCAACATATGGCTGTAAGCTGCCCACATTCGCTGCCTCTACACGGAGTGCTGCCATATCTTTAATGTCACCGCCGGCACAGAAATGTCCGCCTTTGCCACGTAAAATCACAGCACGAATCGATACATCATCAGTAATATGCGCAAACACCTGTTGAATCGCATTGACCATATTGAGACTCATGGCATTGCGGCTTTCAGGTCGATTAAGCCAAATCGTTAAAATACTGCCTTGTAGTTCAAGTTGGATACTTTCATCCACTTGTAGATCAGTAAGAGAAGTTGAAAGCGTCATGATCTTCCCCTGCCTTATTTCTGTTTCTTCGGCAAAATGTCCATCAACTTACAAATAATTCCAAGCATAATTTCATCGGCTCCACCACCAATTGAACCAAGGCGACCATCACGATAAAGTTGAGAAGCAGGGTTATCCCACATAAAGCCATTGCCGCCCCAATATTGCAGACAGGTATCAGCGACTTCACGAGTGAGACGTCCCGACTTGAGTTTCGCCATCGAAGCCAACATCGTGACATTTTCCCCAGCAATATGCTGTTCACAAGCTTGATAAGTCAGCGCTTTTAATGCTTCAACTTCAGTCATCAACTCAGCAAAACGGAAATGTACATATTGATTATTAATCAGTGGCTGACCAAAGGTGGTACGCTCTTTAGCGTAATCAATCGTTTGTTGAATGACTTTTTCTAAACCACCTACTGCATTGGCACATGCCCACATACGTTCCTCTTGGAACTGCATCATTTGCATCATGAAACCCATGCCTTCTGCACCAACCAAATAACGCTGCGGCACTCGAACATTATCAAAATAGACTTGAGCAGTTGTTGTTGAACGCATACCTAATTTATTCAGTGGCTCTGAAAAACTGATACCCGCAGTCTTCGCAGGCACAATAATCATGGATTTATTGACATGCGGTTTGTCATCTGAAGTATTGGCAAGTAAACAAAAGAAATCAGCTTGCAATGAATTGGTGATCCACATTTTGCTGCCATTAATCACATAATCATCACCCTCTTTTTTCGCAGTGGTTTTAATTGCTGCCACGTCTGAACCTGCATGCACTTCTGATACTGCAATTGATGCCACATATTCGCCGCGAATCGCAGGATTCAAAAATTCTTCTCTTAATTCTTTGCTACCAAAACGAGCAAGTGCAGGTGTCGCCATATCGGTTTGCACACCGATCGCCAGTGGCACACCACCACATGCTGCACGCCCTAATTCTTCAGCGACAACAAGGTTATAGGAATAATCCAAACCCAGACCGCCATTTTCTTCTGGCTTACAAATACCCAGCAAACCTAAATCTGCCATTTTCTTAAACACGTCATGAATCGGAAAGCGTCCCGCTGCTTCCCATTCTGGAATAAATGGATTGAGTTCGTTTTCTACAAACTGACGTGCGGTACGACGTAATGCTTCATGCTCTGCGGTAAATTTCATTATTTTTTTCCTTAAATTTAATCTCCCCTAACCCCTCTTTAACAAAGAGGGGAACTCCTCCCTTTTTTAAAGGGAGGTCGGGAGGGATTTTTAAAATCTAGACACACCAAAACGTGTTGGATTAAGTTCACGTTGTTGTGCTTCATAAATGGTTTGTAGCAAGAAGATCAGGACTTTACGTGTATCTCTTGGATCGATAATGCCATCGTCATGCAACATTGCTGTATTAAACAAAGCAGTCGATTGTTGTTCTAATTTCATCGCAGTGCTTTGCTCTAGGAAATCCAACATTTGTGGATTCGGTTCCATGCCTGAAGCTTTCTGTTTACCTTCTGCGACGATACGCAACACTTTCCCCGCTTGCGCTGCCCCCATTACCGCAACATGTGAATTTGGCCATGCAAAGATAAAACTTGGAGAGAGACTACGCCCACACATCGCATAGTTGCCTGCACCGTAGGAGCCAGCCACAATAATCGAGATTTTCGGTACAGTGACGTTCGCAACTGCTTGGATTAACTTTGAACCATGCTTAATGATACCGTTCTGTTCAGCATCTGTTCCGACCATAAAACCTGTAGTGTTATGCAAGAATAAAAGTGGTCGTTTGGTTTGCTCACACAGATGAATAAATTGTGCTGCTTTGACCGCACCTTGTGGTGTGATAGGTCCATTGTTGGTAATAATGCCAATATGTACGCCACCCATTTTCGCCCAACCACATACGGTTAAAGCATCGTATTCCTGTTTAAACTCAAGAAAATCTGAATCATCAATAATACGAGCTACAACCTCTTTCATATCAAAAGGTTGCTTTGGATCTTTGGGAATGATGCCAAGCAACTCTTCAGGTGCGAAACGTGGTTCTTTATAGTTTTGATTTAGACTAGTGCTTTGTTCCTTCCAATTCAAATGCTCTAATATCTCACGAGCAAGTCGAATCCCATCAGCATCATTTTCAGCTAAATATTCTGCTACACCTGAAACTTGGGTATGCATTTCAGCACCGCCCAACTCTTCAGCCGTTGCCACCTCACCAGTCGCAGCCAATAACAATGGTGGACCAGCCAGTAGCATTTCGGTTTGTTTGCGAACCGCAATCACATAGTCAGACAGACCAGGTTGATATGCCCCACCTGCTGTGGCATTACCATGTACCACTGAAATTTGTGGAATCCCTGCCGCAGACATCCGTGCTTGATTGGCAAAGGTCATACCGCCATAGGTAAATACTTCGGCAGCATAATTAAGATTTGCCCCACCACTTTCTGTTAAAGTAACAATCGGTAGTTTTTGTTCAAGTGCGATTTTCTGTAAGCGTAAGGTTTTCTGTACACCCATCGGTGACATAGTGCCGCCTTTGATCGCACTATTGCTGGCAGAGACAAGGCAGCGTACACCACTAACAAAGCCCAAACCCGCAATAATACCGCCACCTGCTTCTGAACCATCTTTATCATCATGCATGTTGTAGCCAACTAGACCACATAACTCGATAAAAGGTGAATCCGCATCTAATAGTAAGCGCACACGTTCGTGCGGCAAAATTTTGCCTTTCTTATCAAACTTTGGTTTAGCCGCATAAGATTTATCAATACTCTTTTGCTGTACTGCACGTACTTCCGCAATTTGATTCAACAAAGCTTCACGGTTTTGTTGATAGTACTCACTACCGACCGCAATTTCAGATTGGAGAATGGTCATTCTTTTGATTCTCCAGCTTTGTCTTTAAAAATTTCTGGAATAAAAGCACGATGGAAACCATTAAAAGACTGGCTATTGGTTGCATCTGCCAATGGATACATGCGTGTTCCCTGAGATGCAGCACCATCAATACGTAAAGTTACCCCTGAAACAAAAGCCGCTGCATCAGAAAGCAAATAACAAATTGCTGAAGAAATTTCAGATTCTGTACCCATACGTTTTAACGGAACATTACCTGCCAAACTTGGAATGATCACTTTGGCAAAGTCACCACTATAGTTGTCCATACCTGATGAAATAATCCATCCTGGCGCAACTGCATTGACGCGCACACCCGATTTACCCCATTCTACAGAAGCCGTTTTAGTCAGGTTATCCACACCTGAGCGTGCTGCACCTGAATGTCCCATACCTGGCATACCGCCCCACATATCTGCAGTCATGTTGACGATGCTGCCCCCATGTTTAGCCATCCATTGGTTATAGGCTTCTCGCATTAAATAGAATGTAGAATGCAAGTTATTGCGAACCACAGCATCAAAGCCATTAGCAGAAATATTTTCCAATGCCGAAGGAAATTGCCCACCTGCGTTATTCACTAAACCATCGAGCTTGCCAAATTTTTCAATGACTTCAGCAATCATGCTTTTGACTTGTTCTTCATCACGGTTATCACAAACGATAAAATGGACTTTTCCACCATCTTCGCTAATTTCTGCTGCAGTTTTTTCTAACTTTTCAATTTTTCGACCTGTAATCACAACTTGAGCACCTAGAGATGCCAGCTCATGTGCTGTACAGCGTCCAATACCTGAGCCACCACCTGTGACGATAATCACTTTGTCGTCAAATGCATCTGCTCTGAAAATTGATTGATAACCCATGTTGATACAGTCCATTCATCTATTATTTTTGAATGCCTATACACTACCAAGCAAGTGCTTGGTTTGTAAAGTACATATTGTGACTGAAGGCGGAAGTCGTAGTATTTCAAGTAATTCATTATTTATAGTGCTAAGATACTGTTCAATTTAAGATTTTTAAAATTTAAAAACTCACAATGAATACAAGTTATTATCAAGGTTCGATAGATTCTTTTTTAAACGAAAATAAAAATACAATTTTTGGACAACTGGCACGCCACCATCAACATGATTTAGAAGATTTACAGAAAAAAGCTTGGCTAGAACAAATTGAATTTCTACAACAAGAGCTTAAAGATGTTTGTGGACATTTATATTTTGAGTTTTCTATCCCGAGAATGGGAAAACGAGTCGATAACATTTTAATTATTAATAACTTGATCTTTGTAATAGAGTTCAAAGTAGGTGACAAAAATTATTCAAATTATGCTCAAAATCAGACAATAGACTATTGCCTCGACTTACAGAATTTTCATGAAGGAAGTCATAATAAAACGATTATCCCGATTCTTATCTCGACGAACGCCCCAAGTACGACCTCTCAGATTGATAGCTCTCTAGACCTGACCGGCTGTATTCTATGTAATAAAGAAAACTTTAAAGTAACACTGATCAGAATCCTAGACCAAATAAAAGTTAAAGAAAGTCTAAATATTGAGACTTGGGAAAATAGTATATATAAACCGACACCAACGATTATTGAAGCAGCTCAAGCTCTATATAAAGGCCATAACGTAAAAGAAATTTCAAGAAGTGATGCCGGTGCAATAAATCTATCAAACACCTCTATTTTAATGAATCAGATTATCGAAGATTCTAAGACCAATCATAAAAAATCAATCTGCTTTTTAACCGGTGTTCCTGGGGCCGGAAAAACACTTGCGGGTCTCAATATCGCGAATGAACGGCTCAAAGCCGATGAATCAGAACATTCCGTATTTTTATCTGGCAATGGTCCATTAGTAGATGTATTAAGAGAAGCTCTAACCAGAGACTCCGTAGAATCTACTAAAAAAAGTGGCCAAAAAATTTCTCGCACAGAAGCTGAACGGAAAGCAAAAGCTTTTATTCAAAATATTCATCATTTTAGAGATGATAATTTAAGAACATCTCATGCACCAATTGAAAAAGTTGTTGTTTTCGATGAAGCACAAAGAGCTTGGCAGAAAGAACAAGTCTCTAAGTTCATGCAACAGAAAAAAGGAATTCCAAACTTTGATATGTCTGAACCAGAATATCTAATCAGTGTGATGAATCGACATGATGACTGGTGCACAATTATATGTTTAATCGGCGGTGGTCAAGAAATTAATACTGGTGAAGCTGGTGTCTCAGAGTGGATCGAGTCGCTAAAAACAAAATATCAAGCTTGGGATATTTATTACTCCGATAAGATTTTGGCTGAACCAAATACCTACCTGAATGATTTAGATTTAGCGAATTGGGTCAGAGAACACGGGCATCAAAGAAGTGATCTACATTTATCGACATCTGTCCGCTCATTTCGAAGTGAAAAAGTTGCGTCATTAATCCAATCTATTTTAGATAATCAAAATGATCAAGCTTCTAAAATTTATCAAGAAATTAAATATAATTATCCAATTAAAGTCACTAGAGACTTAGCCAAAGCAAAAATCTGGTTAAGAAATCAAGCTAGAGGTACTGAACGAATTGGGCTTATCGCAAGTTCAGGCGCTAAAAGACTAAAAGCAGAAGGCATCTATGTTAAGAATGATATCTCGCCGACTAATTGGTTTTTAAATACCCAAGATGACACTCGATCCTCTTATTACTTAGAAGATATCGCAACCGAATTTGATATCCAAGGTCTTGAAATAGACTATACATGTGTAAGCTGGGATATAAATCTTTATTACGAAAATGGTTGGCAATTCCAAAGTTTTAAAGGCTCAAAGTGGCAAAATATTAAGAAAGACGCTACGAAAAGTTATCTTCTAAATGCTTATAGAGTGCTATTAACCCGGGCCCGACAAGGTATGGTTATTTTTATTCCGGCTGTAGATGGTAAAGACCCTACAAGACCTCAAAAACACTATGACTCGATCTATAACTATCTTATTTCTTGTGGACTAGACATACTATAAAAAGACGTATTGATTTCGCTTGCAATCTCTTGTGCAAGCGAAACTCACATACTAGTTGATATTGATGTGATCAGGCGAGTAGTTTTCTGGGCACCTTCACCGACATATCTAACAATTGCTGTGCAAAAGCCTTACCTTGTGGATCAATACGTAAACTTGCAATCCCACCGCCACCTAATGCATTTTCCAACATAAAATTCAGTGCATTCATCGCAGGTAATTCATAACGAATGACCTTTGATTTTTCTGGATCTAAAACATGCTGCATATAGTCTGAAACATTAGCTTCAGTAAGTGCTGCTCGAATCCAAGGCAAATATTCTGCTTTACGCGCAATCACACCAATATTGCTATGATTGCCTTTATCTCCACTACGGGCATGAGCAATCTCAATCAAAGGCACTTCGATTTCATCACCTTGATAAGTTGCGACGTCACCAGTTGGATGGGGAACAAAATTCTGTGTAGCTGAGCCAGTTGGAATCTCAACAGGATGTCGCTGACCAGCAAAATCAACCTCAACCTTGATTTGATCTTTATCAATCAAGAAAGAGAACAATTTCACGACTGCAGAAGCTTTAGGACGACCACCGACAATGCCCGCTAATGCAGGTGCCATACCTGTAGAAGCTTGTGCGATTTCCGAAGCGAAGAACATACATGCTTCTTTAAACACATGTTTGACTGCAATTTTGACCACGACTTCACGGCTTTCTTTAATGCGTGCATGTGCCCCATAGGTACTTTCAATACCTAAAATTTCGATAGATTTTTCTGTAAATGGAGGGACAGAACGTAAAGCCAATACACGTTCACATTTATTGATAATGGCATTGGCAATGGTTTGTGCTTTTTCTGGCGCTTCTCGACCTGCAATCAAGAAACTGACTAAAACACGATAACCATCGGCATAAGTGGCACTCACTTTATATTGTTGAGTTGGTGCTCGACCTGTTGCACCTGTGACTTTAACTCGATCATCACCCACTTGTTCTAAATGGACTTGGCTAAAATCAGCTGTCACATCAGGAAGTAAATAGGCTTGTGGATTACCTATTTCATAAACGATTTGCTCTGCGACCGTTGCAGTTGACACCAAACCACCTGTACCTTGTGGTTTAGTCACAACAAAAGAGGAATCTGCACTGACTTCTACAATTGGAAAGCCCATGTTGTCAAAGCCTTGTACCAAACGCCAATCAGTAAAATTACCACCTGTACATTGAGCACCACATTCAATTACATGCCCAGCCAATGAACCTTGTGCGAGTTTGTCATAGTCATCCAATGACCATTTGTATTCATGTAACAACGGTGCAAGCACCACAGCCGAATCAACAACACGACCTGTAATCACAATATCCGCGCCCAAATCCAAAGCATCACGAATAGCAACAGCACCTAAATAGGCATTACTGCTCGCCACATGTGCAGGCAAAGGCTCACCATTAAACATTTCTTTGATATTTTTTTGCTGTAGTTCTGTGTGCTTTGGCAATACGTCATCACCAAGTACCACCGCAACTTTTAAATCCAAGCCTTTTTCATCAATGATTTTTTGTAAAGCATCACGACAAGCTAAAGGATTCACCCCACCTGCATTACTGATCACTTTGATTTTCTTTTCAGCAATTTTATTCATCAGTGGAGACATCACACGACTAACAAAATCCAATGCATAACCATGGTTAGGATCGGTCATCATTGCTTTAGCCATGATTGACATGGTAATTTCAGATAGATAATCAAAGACCAAATAATCAATATCACTCAGATGCACCAACTGAAAAGCAGCTGTATTGGTATCGCCCCAAAACCCTGAAGCACATCCAATTTTTACTGGCTTTTGGTCATCCTGCTTGACGCTTGTCATGAGCTTTCTCATTATTATTAAAAACAATACAACATTACCAAGCAAGTGCTTGGTTTGTAAAGTGCAGAATGATATGCTGTGTTAGCAAAAATAGACAAATTCAAGCAAATGCTTGTTATAAAAAGATAAGACAATTCATGAAATGAATTTTGTTACAATACACTTTGATTAGACGGGATAGACGGACAGGCATGATTGCAACTTCAATTGAGCAAATACCTAAAATCGTATGTTTTGATGATAGCCCACGTGGACGTTTGCTCTTAGGTGCCGCCTATCTATTTTATAAGCAAGGTTATGATAAAACCACGGTTCGCCAACTTGGTGAATTTATTGGTATTCAATCAGGTAGTCTCTTCCATCACTTTAAAAGTAAAGATGACATTCTGGCTACTGTGATGGAACAAACCATTATTTATAACTTTGCACGGCTTAAAGAAGCAGCTGAACGCTCAAATGATCCTGAACAGCAATTGCGTGATTTAATCAGAGCTGAATTAATTTCAATTACTGGTGATACGGGTGCGGCAATGGCCGTACTGGTACATGAATGGTTTGCTCTATCTAAAGAAAAACAAGACTATCTTTTGAAAATGCGTAATGAATATGAGCAAGTCTGGCTTGATGTGATTGAAAAATTACGCGCTCTAGGCAAAGTCAAACATGATGCATTTATTTGGCGACGTTTAGTCGGTGGTTCTATTTCTTGGACAGTCACATGGTACCGACCTGAAGGTAAAGTGAAAATTGATGAATTGACGGAAATGGTCTGGGAAATGGCTTTGAAATGAGTTATCGAATGCATCCAAAACAACTGGAAAATGTATTTGCGTTAACAAGCAAACAACGTTATGAACATTTTATTTCAAAAGTTTGTGATTGGGAGGAACTTTGGATCCTAGAAGACAATAATGAAAATTTCCTAATTATTACTCCGCAACAGGACCTCGAATATTTATCTGTATGGTCCCATGCTGACTATGCATTAGCTTTTCATGAAGTTTATCCATCGCTTAAACCATCACGAATACAGTTAGATACCTTTCTTGAAATATGGCTTCCAAATTTAAATAATGACGGTCTAAAAGTAGGCGTGTTACCTAATCTAGGAACAACCGTTTGGATTATAGATCCTCTCGATTTAAAAGAAGAATTAGAAAATGAACTAAAGCAATATGAATAAAATAGAAAATATTTATTTACGTAAACCCCAACTCAGCGATTTAGCTGAAATCAAACAAGCCTACCAAAATAGTATTCATCTACATCAACCGTGGACATATCCTCCTACAGATTTTCAACAATACCTACAACAAGAACATCGTTATTTTGTCTGCTTAACTGAGAATCATGCCATTGTAGGAACCTTTAATATCTCGAATATTATTCGAGGTCACTTCCATTCAGCTTATTTAGGTTATGAAGCCTTTTATCCTTATATAGGCCAAGGTTATATGCGACATGGACTTCAACTTGTCTTACACGAAGCTTTTCAAACACTGAACCTGCATCGACTAGAAGCGAATATCCAACCTGAAAACTCCCCCTCCATTCGCCTTGTGGCAGGAGCAGGCTTTGTTAAAGAAGGGTTTTCACGCCAATATTTACGTGTTGGTGGTAAAGAATGGAAAGATCATGAGCGTTGGGCGATTTTAAATTCGAATTGGACAGATAAAAAATATCAAGTCTTCTAGTAATTGAAATATTTGAAGCTTTAAAATAAACAAATAAAGTGATGCCAATTTTATAAGCAGAATATATGCAACGTACAATTATAATCCTACTTTCCAGCCTAATGTTCGGTTGTACAAATGATATTGTGACAACCAAATTTATAGATCTACAGCATGCTCAAACAGAACATGCTTTTGAACGTGGTTGGCTACCTCCAATTTTACCGCCAAGCACAAAAAATATTATTGAAATAAATAACCTTGATTTAAATATTGGTCATGGTTCATTTACCTTCTCTCCAACCGACTTAGACTATTTTATCGATCATGGTTCAGTTCCAATTAAAATAAACGATGCGACTCGGGGTACAAAGCAGAAATTACAGGATCAAGGGTTTCAATTTTTCATTTATACTCAGAATTCATCAGTTTGGCATATTGCAACCCATCCAAATGGAAAAGGAGCCTACTGGATTGAGACAATTCAATAAGCTCCATTAAAGTTTAATAACCCAATTGCTTACTAATCAAGTCCTTCATAATTTCTTCCGCACCACCACCAATCATATTGACCTTCACTTCACGATAAATACGCTCAGACTTAGTTCCTCGCATAAAGCCCATTCCCCCTAATGTCTGCACAGCAGCATCCGCACAAAACTGCATGGTTCGTGTTGCGACATTCTTGAGCATGGAAATTTGAGCAACCAAATCAGCCCCCTGTAATTGTGGTTGAGTCATTTTCCAAGCCGTTTCTTCAAGCAAAGCGCGTGTTGTCGTCAATTGCGTTGCCATATCAACCAACTTATGACGAACCACTTGATGGTCAACTAAACGTTTACCGAACGTTTTGCGTTGTTGTGCCCAATCTAATGCCTCTTCATAGCAGACAAGCGCATAGCCATAAGCCACCACGCCCAAGAAAAAACGCTCCATATTAAAGTTATTCATAATCACTTTAAAACCAGCATTCTCCTTACCCAATAAATTTGATACAGGAACACGAACTTGATCAAAATGTAGATGAGCTGTATCCGATGCCCACCATCCCATTTTCTTTAGTGGTGTTTTAGTAATACCTTCACTATGTGCATCAACCAACAGCATAGAAATACCGTCAGCACCCGTTTTGGTGGGATCAGTACGCACCGCTACTGTGTAGTAATCCGCACGGATTCCAGAAGTGATAAAGGTCTTTTCACCAGAAACAATATAATAATCGCCCTCACGAATTGCTTTGGTCTGCAAAGCGGCAACATCTGACCCCCCACCAGGTTCTGTAATTGCTAACGCTGAAATTTTTTCACCTGAAATAATGCCCGGTAAAACTTTAGCCTTTAATTCTTCACTGCCAAAATGCTGAATTGGTGGGGCGCCAATGGTATGCACCATCAAAGAAATATGCACACCGCCTGAAGCCGCTTTCGCCATTTCCACACCAGCGAGTAACGAGTAAAAAGGATCCGCATCCGGAATACCCCCATATTCTTCACCAAAGCCTAAGCCCAATAATCCAATCTCAGCAGCTTTCTTATAAAGCTCTCGAGGAAACGTTTCAGCCTCATCCCATTCATTAACAAATGGTGCCATTTCTTTTTGCACGAATCGACGCACATTGTCCGCAAAAGCTTGGTGTTGTTCATTATAGTAGATCGGATTAAGTTGCATTTTCTGCTTCCTGGCTTGAATAGTTCTGAATCGATTAGAGTATTTATAAGCGCTTTACCTTATCAAAAAAGAAAAAACCAAGCAAGCGCTTGGCAAAATGCGCATCAATTTTATCCGTCATGATTTATTAAAAACGTTGATATATTTATTCAAAATAAGAGCCCAATTCTATAAGTAAGTATTTGAGCTCTATTGTTGCAATTATGCTTGATCGTAGTTTTTAGGATTTTGCATGAGTAAAATAGCAAATGGACGAGTAGATCGAAATGCCTCCAAAACAATCACAAAAATTGAAGTAAGAGGAATTGCTAGAATCGCTCCTGCGACTCCCCACAATGAAGACCACAATGACAAGGAGAGCAATACAACAAACGGAGATAAATTAATTTGTTTACCAATCATACGCGGTTCCAAAAAATTACCTACGAACATTTGCGCAACCGTTAACAGGATCGTAACCAGAATAGTTAATTGCAGCGAACCAGTTTGAGCCAATGTCATTAGGACAGGGAAAATTACACCAAATAAAGAACCAACATATGGAATATAGTTAAACAAACCAATAATTAAAGCCCAAAATAATGCATATTCCACACCACAAGCCCAAAGGATGACAAAACAAATCGTTGCTAAAATCAAATTAATAAGTGTCTTAACAACAAGGTATTCACTAATTTTTTTATTGATATCCGCAATCAATAACCGTGTTTGTTCAGTTTTACCATCTGGAAATGCAATCATTAATTTTTTAACGAACTGATCTCGCTCATTCAATAAAAATAAGGCATATACAATGATGACAAAAAACATGCCTGTCAGCGCACTAAATGAAGTAAGCGTCGAAGTAATTAGACTTTGAAGATTAATCTGACTCATCAGCATTTCTCTAAAGATTTGCCAATCAGGACTATTACTCCACCCTAAATATGCATTTACATGCAAAAAAACTTGTTCAATATTCGCCTCATAGATTGGCATCTTTGCCAAAATTTTCTGTCCAGTTGTAATTACTAAACTAATAAGCTGAACCATAACCACGATAAAACTAATTAATACCAATATCCTTCTAAACCACTCTGGCGTAGATTTCAAAACGGGAAACTTCACAAGCCAATGGCTTAATGTGATAAGGATATACATCGCTATCGTCGCAACAAGGATAGGTAATAGAAAACCCTGTCCAACTTTCAACAACCATCCAAAGAGAATTAAAAACAATAAAATATAAACCAATGTCTGTAAGCTAGATTGCCAAGAACCAAGATTATGATTTTGCATATTCACATCACGTTTTATCTTTTCACCCAATAGTTATACCGTAATTTTCCCCAATTTATTTTTTATAGTGCATAAAAAAACACCCCCAGCCATTAGGTTGGGGGTGTTTGAATTTAAAAGCTGGCGATGACTTACTCTCACATGGCAAGTGCCACACTACCATCAGCGCGAAGAGGTTTCACTTCTGAGTTCGGGAAGGGATCAGGTGGTTCACTCTTGCTATTGTCGCCAGCAAACTGTTTTGGCTTTGGGTGGTCTTACTTTTAAACTTATTATTAAGTTCATGCCACTTAGTACCGAAAGAGTTATTAACGGATTAGTAGAACATAAAGCATAGCTTTATGTCTTGCGCTCGGGCAAAGATTATTAATCTTTGCTTATCCTCGCTCATGAGTCTGTATTGTAACTAGTTTTAACACTAAATCAAGTTATGTATTGAATTTATCTTGAATACAACAACTGTTTGGGTGTTGTATAGTCAAGCCTCACGAGCAATTAGTATTGGTCAGCTTCACACGTCACCGTGCTTCCACACCCAACCTATCAACGTCCTAGTCTCGAACGGCTCTTTAGAGGAATAAATTCCTAGGGAAATCTTATCTTGAGGTAGGCTTCCCGCTTAGATGCTTTCAGCGGTTATCCCTTCCGAACATAGCTACCCGGCGATGCGACTGGCGTCACAACCGGTACACCAGAGGTTCGTCCACTCTGGTCCTCTCGTACTAGGAGCAGATCCTCTCAAATTTCCAGCGCCCACGGTAGATAGGGACCGAACTGTCTCACGACGTTCTAAACCCAGCTCGCGTACCTCTTTAAATGGCGAACAGCCATACCCTTGGGACCTGCTTCAGCCCCAGGATGAGATGAGCCGACATCGAGGTGCCAAACACCGCCGTCGATATGAACTCTTGGGCGGTATCAGCCTGTTATCCCCAGAGTACCTTTTATCCGTTGAGCGATGGCCCTTCCATACAGAACCACCGGATCACTAAGACCTACTTTCGTACCTGCTCGACTTGTGGGTCTCGCAGTTAAGCGCGCTTTTGCCTTTATACTCTACGCGTGATTTCCGACCACGCTGAGCGCACCTTCGTACTCCTCCGTTACTCTTTAGGAGGAGACCGCCCCAGTCAAACTACCCACCAGACATGGTCCTCGTCCCGGATTACGGGACAGAGTTAGAACCTCAACATTACCAGGGTGGTATTTCAAGGACGGCTCCATTGGAACTAGCGTTCCAACTTCAAAGCCTCCCACCTATCCTACACAAGTAAGGTCAAAGTTCAATGTCAAGCTGCAGTAAAGGTTCACGGGGTCTTTCCGTCTAGCCGCGGGTACACTGCATCTTCACAGCGATTTCGATTTCACTGAGCCTCTGCTGGAGACAGCGCCGCCATCATTATGCCATTCGTGCAGGTCGGAACTTACCCGACAAGGAATTTCGCTACCTTAGGACCGTTATAGTTACGGCCGCCGTTTACTGGGGCTTCGATCAAGAGCTTCGCTTACGCTAACCCCATCAATTAACCTTCCAGCACCGGGCAGGCATCACACCCTATACGTCCACTTTCGTGTTTGCAGAGTGCTATGTTTTTAATAAACAGTTGCAGCGGCCTGGTTTCTGTGGCTGCCAATAGCTCAGGGAGCAAGTCCCATCACCGTCAGCAGCGTACCTTCTCCCGAAGTTACGGTACCATTTTGCCTAGTTCCTTCAGCAGAGTTCTCTCAAGCGCTTTGGTCTACTCGACCTGACCACCTGTGTCGGTTTCGGGTACGATTCCTGTGTAACTGAAGCTTAGAGACTTTTCCTGGAAGCATGGTATCAGCCACTTCACTGTACAAGTACAGCTTGCTATCAGTTCTCAGCATAGAGTACCCCGGATTTGCCTAAGATACATGCCTACAACCTTCCACCTGGACAACCAACGCCAGGCTGACTTAACCTTCTCCGTCCTCTCATCGCATTACACAGAAGTATTGGAATATTAACCAATTTCCCATCGACTACGCCTCTCGGCCTCGCCTTAGGGGTCGACTCACCCAGCCCCGATTAACGTTGGACTGGAACCCTTGGTCTTTCAGCGAACGGGTTTTTCACCCGTTTTGTCGTTACTCACGTCAGCATTCGCACTTCTGATACCTCCAGCATACTTCTCAATACACCTTCATCGGCTTACAGAACGCTCCCCTACCACTTGACTAAAAGTCAAATCCGCAGCTTCGGCACATAGTTTTAGCCCCGTTACATCTTCCGCGCAGGCCGACTCGACTAGTGAGCTATTACGCTTTCTTTAAAGGGTGGCTGCTTCTAAGCCAACCTCCTAGCTGTCTATGCCTTCCCACATCGTTTCCCACTTAACTATGATTTTGGGGCCTTAGCTGGCGGTCTGGATTGTTTTCCTCTTGACTACGGACGTTAGCACCCGCAGTCTGTCTCCCGGATAGTACTCATCGGTATTCGGAGTTTGCATCGGTTTGGTAAGTCGGGATGACCCCCTAGCCGAAACAGTGCTCTACCCCCAATGGTATTCGTCCGAGGCGCTACCTAAATAGCTTTCGGGGAGAACCAGCTATCACCAGGCTTGATTAGCCTTTCACCCCTATCCACAAGTCATCCCCTGGCTTTTCAACGACAGTGGGTTCGGTCCTCCAGTTAGTGTTACCCAACCTTCAACCTGCTCATGGATAGATCGCCTGGTTTCGGGTCTATACCCAGCAACTATACGCCCTATTAAGACTCGATTTCTCTACGGCTCCCCTATGCGGTTAACCTCGCTACTGAATATAAGTCGCTGACCCATTATACAAAAGGTACGCAGTCACACCACGAAGGTGCTCCCACTGCTTGTATGCATGCGGTTTCAGGATCTATTTCACTCCCCTCACAGGGGTTCTTTTCGCCTTTCCCTCACGGTACTGGTTCACTATCGGTCAGTCAGGAGTATTTAGCCTTGGAGGATGGTCCCCCCATATTCAGACAAGGTTTCACGTGCCTCGCCCTACTCGTCATCATTGTGTGTGCCCTTTCGTGTACGGGAATATCACCCTCTACGTTCGCACTTCCCAGAGCGTTCCACTAGAACACACACAACTTAATGGGCTGATCCCCGTTCGCTCGCCGCTACTAAGGGAATCTCAATTGATTTCTTTTCCTAAGGGTACTGAGATGTTTCACTTCCCCTCGTTCGCTTCAATAACCTATGTATTCAGTTATTGATACCCGCCTTTTAGCGGGTGGGTTCCCCCATTCAGATATCTCCGGATCAAAGGATATTTGCCGCCTCCCCGGAGCTTTTCGCAGGCTATCACGTCTTTCATCGCCTCTGACTGCCAAGGCATCCACCACATGCACTTAATTACTTGACTATACAACCCCAAACAGTCGTTAACACATACAAGTGAGTGTTATCGTTGCAAACTTAATTGCTACTGGTTTGTTGTCTGTGAACTTAATCACCATACAGCTTCAATCTAAATTCATATACCAAAACGCTTGATTCAGTGTTTTTGCTAGTTCTCAATTTCATTCTTTCGAATGAATTGAGTGAACAATTTATTTCAGACTCAATTCTACTAATCTGTTAATGATTAACTACAGCCTCGTCAGCTTGCAGTAAACTGTGATAAATCACAGAAGTTAATAAGCGTTTAACTTACTAAGTTCTGTAATCTTTAGCTCGTACTTCGTAAAGTACGTGGTGGAGACTAGGAGAGTCGAACTCCTGACCTCCTGCGTGCAAAGCAGGCGCTCTACCAACTAAGCTAAGTCCCCAGCTTACAATCATCATGAACGATATATCTTTTTATCTAGCAGCTTGTGATTATTCATCACTTCGTCAGTAGTGGTGGGTCTGACAAGACTTGAACTTGTGACCCCACGCTTATCAAGCGTGTGCTCTAACCAACTGAGCTACAGACCCTCAGATACATCTTCGAAGAACAACTTGTTGTGGATTCTTACCAGTCACCAATCTTTCGTTAAGGAGGTGATCCAGCCGCAGGTTCCCCTACGGCTACCTTGTTACGACTTCACCCCAGTCATCGGCCACACCGTGGTAACCGCCCTCTTTGCAGTTAGGCTAGCTACTTCTGGTGCAACAAACTCCCATGGTGTGACGGGCGGTGTGTACAAGGCCCGGGAACGTATTCACCGCGGCATTCTGATCCGCGATTACTAGCGATTCCGACTTCATGGAGTCGAGTTGCAGACTCCAATCCGGACTACGATCGGCTTTTTGAGATTAGCATCCTATCGCTAGGTAGCAACCCTTTGTACCGACCATTGTAGCACGTGTGTAGCCCTGGCCGTAAGGGCCATGATGACTTGACGTCGTCCCCGCCTTCCTCCAGTTTGTCACTGGCAGTATCCTTAAAGTTCCCATCCGAAATGCTGGCAAGTAAGGAAAAGGGTTGCGCTCGTTGCGGGACTTAACCCAACATCTCACGACACGAGCTGACGACAGCCATGCAGCACCTGTATCTAGATTCCCGAAGGCACCAATCCATCTCTGGAAAGTTTCTAGTATGTCAAGGCCAGGTAAGGTTCTTCGCGTTGCATCGAATTAAACCACATGCTCCACCGCTTGTGCGGGCCCCCGTCAATTCATTTGAGTTTTAGTCTTGCGACCGTACTCCCCAGGCGGTCTACTTATCGCGTTAGCTGCGCCACTAAAGCCTCAAAGGCCCCAACGGCTAGTAGACATCGTTTACGGCATGGACTACCAGGGTATCTAATCCTGTTTGCTCCCCATGCTTTCGTACCTCAGCGTCAGTATTAGGCCAGATGGCTGCCTTCGCCATCGGTATTCCTCCAGATCTCTACGCATTTCACCGCTACACCTGGAATTCTACCATCCTCTCCCATACTCTAGCCATCCAGTATCGAATGCAATTCCCAAGTTAAGCTCGGGGATTTCACATTTGACTTAAATGGCCGCCTACGCACGCTTTACGCCCAGTAAATCCGATTAACGCTCGCACCCTCTGTATTACCGCGGCTGCTGGCACAGAGTTAGCCGGTGCTTATTCTGCGAGTAACGTCCACTTATCCAAGATATTAGCTTGGTAAGCCTCCTCCTCGCTTAAAGTGCTTTACAACCATAAGGCCTTCTTCACACACGCGGCATGGCTGGATCAGGGTTCCCCCCATTGTCCAATATTCCCCACTGCTGCCTCCCGTAGGAGTCTGGGCCGTGTCTCAGTCCCAGTGTGGCGGATCATCCTCTCAGACCCGCTACAGATCGTCGCCTTGGTAGGCCTTTACCCCACCAACTAGCTAATCCGACTTAGGCTCATCTATTAGCGCAAGGTCCGAAGATCCCCTGCTTTCTCCCGTAGGACGTATGCGGTATTAGCATTCCTTTCGGAATGTTGTCCCCCACTAATAGGCAGATTCCTAAGCATTACTCACCCGTCCGCCGCTAGGTCCAGTACCGAAGCACCTTCCCCCGCTCGACTTGCATGTGTTAAGCCTGCCGCCAGCGTTCAATCTGAGCCATGATCAAACTCTTCAGTTAAAATCATTTGCACCTTAGTTAAGACAAGGTGCCAATTCTGGCTCATCAATTACTGACTTAATATTCGCTCAAATAAACTTCGAGAAATTTAAACCAATTAATCAATGAAAATATATTCGATCGATCAACCAGTAAAAATCCACACAAGTTGTTCTTCTATTCTCTTAATGATCTTCTCGATGATTCGTCATCATCAAGCTAGGTCGGCTATATTACTCTAAATTTCTTTAAAGTCAACTGGTAATTTAGATATTTTATCAACTTATCAACCACACCAAGAATCTAACCACTTCAAGCCAAATCCTTGTTTATCAACAAGTTTTTATCCGCATCACCGCCGATGGATGTGCATTCTACAGCATTCACATAACAACACAACCCCTTTTCTTTCTTTTTATTCCTAAGTGAACGTTTTTTGAACGCAACAGTTACTTTTAATGCTTTTTCTTTGTCTTTAAGAGCTATTTTTAAACAATTAAGTAAAGTAGAATATGTTTCTTGCTTCACATTTTTTGGCATTTTTGATTGAAAAGACGGTATATTTTTAGGATAACTCAATATTTATGGCTAATAGGATTGATTTCTATAAGCCCGTTTAGCTATGCCATTTCGAGCCATAGCTTTTATGAATTAACATTATCTATATTAAGCTATACTAAATGGCCCAATACCACACGCCCCACAATTTGCGTTTTAGATAACAATGAAGCAGCATCCCAATTTCAAACAAATATCCGCCAACTTTCATACGATTACCAAGTACAAGCTATAAGTACAAAAGATTTTGTAAAAACAGATTGCCATGTTGTATATTTTTCTACAGCAACACCTCAACAACAACAGAGTCTTATTCAGGCCCATCCTTCTCGTTCGTTGCTTTCTTTAAGTACAAATAACCCTGCATGCGAGATTGGAAGTATTTTTTGTTTATATAGTCGTCAGACCTTTTCTTCCTTCAAAGTGAATTTGGATGCTTTAAGTGCTTCCAAAGTTCATATTGATCCACGTGTTCTACTCTTAGCTAAAAATACGGAGTGATCAACGTGATTTCAAGTTTATATCAGTCAACTTCATTACATGCTCTCTTCCGTAAGTCTCAATTTACAATCTTTGCGATTACTTTTGTTATTTGCTCATTTACTTTTGCTACGATTTCAATGTTCACCATGGAAACTTATGCAAAACAGAATCTTCAATTATTAAGCCAAACGGTTCTGGAAAGAATTCAACCTGCTGTTGTTTTTAAAGATAAAGGAACAATTGATCAAATTCTTTCAGATTACACGACAAGCCATGCGATTCGTAGTATTCATGTATATAACGCTCAGAAACAGCTACTCGCTGAAAGCAGCAAAACTATTGAACACACCTCTTTTTTGCAAGATCTACTCGATAATTGGTTTTTACACGATCCCGTTCAGTTAACCGTTATTCATAATAAAAAACAGGTTGGTGAATTAGTACTCTACGGTAGCTCTGAAAATATTTTGCATTTTCTTAAAACCATTATTATTGGTCTAGCAATTTCAATGTTTTTTATCGTGATTGCACTATTATGGTCAATCAATCTAACTTACCGTCAAATCATGCAAGCGATAAAGCCACTTACTCATATTGCACAGCTAGTGAGTGATCAAAAAGCATATAATTTGCGGTTCCCCAATAATCGTATCCGTGAATTCCAAAATTTAAACACGGTCTTTAATGAACTACTTGAAGAAATCCAGATTTGGCATACTCATCTTCAAAAAGAAAATCATCAATTATCATTTCAAGCCCATCACGATCAGTTGACAGGTCTGCCTAACCGTCATTACTTCTATGAAGAGCTGAACAATATTTTTGAAAATCCTCAGTATAGGCACAATTCTGCATTATTATTTCTAGATAATAACAAGTTTAAAGCGATTAATGATCAATATGGACATTTAGCTGGAGATGCTGTTTTAACTGAAATGGCATCCCGCTTAAAGCAGTCTGTTCGCCATGAAGATTTTATTGCACGTTTAGGTGGGGATGAATTTGCAATCATTCTCCATGCAATTCATCATGCCGATCATCTCGAACCAATTGCAAATGTGATACTTGAGAGTTGCAAAGCACCATTAGATTTTAATGGCCAATCTATTCAGTTCAGTTTTAGCCTAGGAATAGCCTTATCCCAATTTGCTGAAAACCCAGAAGATTTGGTCATGCAAGCAGACCAAGCCATGTATAAAGCTAAAAATTTAAACCCTCATTGGTTTCTTTATAAACCAGAAATTTAGGATATGTTATGCGCGCGCACACACTTAAAATTTCATTTATTGCGTTACTCTGCCTAACATTGGCTGGATGTTTGAGTTTTGGTCCATTGAAATACCGTCAGGTGAAAATGCTAAAACAAGAAGGCTTTGTTTTAACTGACGAAGGTTGGAGTTTAGGTCTCCCTGAACGCTTACTCTTTGATTTTAATAAATCAGATATCAAACAAGAGCATGCAAATGAGATTGCTCGTCTTGCCAAGCAACTCAATAAATATGATTTACAAAAACTCAAAATTGTAGGACATACCGATGATGTCGGCAATCCAGAATACAATCAAAAGCTTTCTGAAGAACGTGCTCAAAGCGTTTCTATGATTTTTCTCAATCAGGGCTTTAAACAGAATAATTTAACAGTCATTGGTCGTGGCTCAAGCCAACCATATCTACCTAATACTTCTGAGGAAAACCGAGCGAGCAATCGTCGTGTAGCCGTGATCATTATCCCTTAATTTCTAGATCACTCTTTCCCCAAAAAGCCAACTCATAGTCAGTTGGCTTTTTATTTTTAGATGAGTTCGATAATATCGATAGTGGGTGGCACTCTAAATCGAAAAGGCACCCCAACCATCCCTGTCCCGACTGTTACAAAGACATCAGCATGCTCATGCGAATAAAAACCTTTTTTATGTCCTAAAATTGAAACCTTTTTCATAATATAGTTGGTTACCCAAGGTAGCTCAATTTGACCGCCATGCGTATGTCCAGACAGCATCAATGGACGCATAGGTAATTCGGGCACCATATCAACAGTATCAGGGTTATGAGATAAAATTAACCAGGGTTTATCTTGGGGCAGATCAGGCAAAAAGCGCATATTGGCTTTACCAGCCCACAGATCACCAATACCAATAAGACGAAATTCGTCAAAATCAACAATTTTACCTTCGATATCTATCACATCGTTTTGCGCCAGTGCTTCACTTAAAAGCCCTTGAATAGGTGGTCCTGGATATTGTTCATCATGATTTCCAGGAACAGAATAAACAGGAGCCTTAATTTTCTTTAGGACCTCAAGTTCATAAATAAGTCGATTTTCTGGTTCATAGGTCCAATCCCCAGCAACGACAACCAAATCAGGTTGCTGCTGATTTAACTTTTTAACAATACTTTTAAGTTGTCGCTCATGCCCTGAGAATAATCCAACATGCAAATCTGCAACCAATGCCACTTTAATGGGACGCACAAATTCCCGTGCAGGATTCAAACGATATTGATGCTGTTTGACATGAACTTGGTGTGGTTCAATGAAACGTGCATAAACTAAAAAGCTACTCAAAAGAAAAACAAAAATAGCTTGATGAATATTGTAATATCCTGACCACCCTGCATATAGGCTAAAAAACCACAAAGGTACAAGTAAATAAGAGAGATAAAAAGCAAGTAAATGTACAAAAGCTTTAAATGGATGAATCGTTTCTGTACGTGATTGATGGACCCACGCCTCAATAAATGCCCAGAGTGCTAAAATCGCAAAAACAAGATAAAAACCAAAAATTATAGGATCTGAATTCGACATTAAAGCCCTCTTTCAATTTACACAGGGACATAGGTTGCATCTTATATTTATCTTTTTCGATGAAATGGTATACTCAACCCATCCTTTAATCAGTAACGATTATGACGCAATTTTCTCATTTAAATGGCAAACATACAAAGATAAGTACAAGTACTTACAATAAAAACATGCTTGCATTTTCTTGTGCAATTGCATTGACCATAAGTGGATGTAGCACTTTACCTCAACATAAAACACCACCAACACCATCAATAAGTGTTGCTGTTGAGCATGCAGAAACATCTCTAGCTCAAGTTATCCAACCTCTGCAAGCTCAACATCCCGAACTCACAGGTTTTCATGTTTTATTTGAACCATTAGAAGCCTTATCTGCACGTCTAAGCCTGATCGATAAGGCCGAAAAGAGCTTAGATCTACAATATTACATCTGGGATAATGACAAAGTTGGCGCACTTGCTTTACATGCACTGATACGTGCAGCAGATCGTGGGGTGAAAGTAAGATTATTAATCGATGATAACAATGCAAAAAAAACTGAAGGGATTTTCTTGGCTTTAGCCCAACACCCCAATATTGAAGTCAAATTATTCAACCCCTATCGTTTTCGTAAATATCGTGCCATCGATATGGTGCTCGACTTAAAACGCATCAATCGACGCATGCATAACAAAAGTTTTATTGCAGATCACCAAGTTGCATTGATTGGTGGACGTAATATGACAAATCAATATTATAACATCAGCGAAAATTTCCAGTTTTCCGATGTCGATGTTATGTTATTTGGTACAGCGGTAAATGATATTGCCGCATCCTTTGATGACTATTGGAATCACGAATATGCCTACGATGTTAGAGACATCGTCAAGCAGCGATCACATCGCCTTAGCTATGCTAGTTTGAAACAACAATTAGATGAACATTATCAACTTGCGACTGTACAGAACTACCTAGATATTACCAATCACTCCCAAACCATCAATGGTTTAATGAATCAACAAATTTCACTCGATTGGGTCAAAGCAGAAGTCGTCAAAGACTCTCCAGATAAAATCAAAGCTAAAGCAAAAAAAGAAGAACACTTAAACTTTCAGCTCATTAACCATCTTGAACAACCTGAGAAAAATATTGATTTAATCTCTGCTTATTTTGTTCCAGAGAAGAAAGGTACCAAGATTTTAACGGATTTGGCTCAGGATGGCATCGAAGTCAGAGTTCTTACCAACTCATTCAAAGCCAATGACGTCGCTGTTGTACATGCATTTTATGGTAAATATCGCCAAGAGTTACTCGAAAATGGAGTGCAACTCTATGAGTTTTTACCTGCAATAGACAAAAGCGACCTAGATAAACGAACTGAAGAACTGGCAAAAAAAGCAAAAGTGAGTCTTAAGGGTTTAAGCCGCTCTAGCCTACATGCCAAACTGATGGCTTTAGATGAAAAACAAGTTTTTATTGGCTCTTTTAATTTTGATCCACGCTCAGCATATTTAAATACTGAAATCGGAGTTCTCCTCAATAGTCCACCGCTTGCTCAAGCAGTACATACCACCATGGATCAAAATCTAACAAAGTTTGCATACAAATTAGTTCTGGATGCAAATAAAAAAATTACGTGGCAGCGTCAAACACCTCAAGGTCCAATCATTTATAGAAAAGAACCTAAAATGAAATGGTGGCAAAGAGCCGGAATAAAAATGATCTCATGGCTTCCTATTGAAGGTTTTATGTAAGATCATCATCCGGCAATACTTTTAGAACTTTGCGGTGCAGCTTCTTCAAACCTTCTCGCATCTGTAAATCTACTTCTTTAGTGAGACTATCAACGGTATGACCTTCAACGGGGATTGCTGGCAAAGTCAATAAATGTGCTGTAACTCTTGGCATTTCTAATACACGTTGTACATGCTCCACAAAAGTCATCGTACCAATAAATGGGGCCACCATATCAAGCTCACCATGTTGATTAACATAGCAAATAACACAAATTTGCACGGGTTTTTGAGCCTCTATCGCAGCACCCAATAAGCGACCATGCACTTTTTTAACCTTGCGACCATCTGTAGTTGTTGCTTCAGGAAAGAATAAAACAGGAATATCTTGTTTTAAAAAGTCTGCAATTTGCTCTCGAATACGCAGTGAATCACCTGACCCTCGTTTTATAAATAAGGTTCCACCGCCTTTAGCTAAACTTCCAAGTATCGGCCACTTTTCAACCTCAGCCTTGGCTAAAAAGAAAATTCTCGCTCCCGAACCAAGTACCGCAACATCTAACCATGAAATATGATTACTCACCCAAAGTGAAGGCTCTCTCGGTATACTGCCATGCACTTGTACATCTAAGTTAAAGACCTCACACAATCTTCGACAAAAATATTGGACATATCGGGTATTAATTGGATTATTTGGATCTTTATACAAACCATGTCGATAGATCAAATAAAAACCTTCACCAACGGTCTCTAAGCCTGCTGCTAATTTTCGACTATATAAACTAAATTTGGAGAGTAAACTTAATGGTGCATTACTTCTTGCTGTTGATACTTCTTGAGTCATAAAATCATTAAAACCATCAGGTCAGTAAATCACTGAACATGTATACATTGAATTAATCAAGTTATATCACGCTCATATCCTCTTATAAAAGTTTGTGTCATAACAAAAACCGAATGTAAGCATAATATTTTTCAATTTTAAATGGTTTTATAGATCAAATATAATTTAAAAATCGAATTTTCAAATTAAAAGGTGAACAGATGAAACCTCAAGCAACAGCATCTACACCTCAAACGGCGATCTCATATGGATATGCCTTGAGAATGTTTATTGGTTGGTCAATCTTATATTTCGGAACATTGGTAGGGTTTATAGAGCTTTTACGCAGCAATATTATATAAATCCCAACAGTCTCTGCCCTTTGCTTTCAGTTTGTTCTAGAATAAGACTTTAAGACCAAGGATTTATAAACAGCGTGGAAAATTTTGAACAGCATCAAAGTGGTGAACGAGCAATTTTGGTCAGTGTTTCCGTTCAGCTTCTTGATGATCTTGATGCTGAAGAATTCCGATTACTCGCTCAATCTGCTGGTGCCAAAGTCTTAGAACATATTTTAGTTCAACGCCATAAGCCAGATCCAAAATTTTTTATTGGCTCAGGTAAAGTTGATGAAATTGCAGAAGCCGTCAAAGAGTTTGAAGCAGAATTGGTGATCTTTGATCATTCATTATCTCCTGCTCAAGAACGCAACTTGGAAAAAATCCTTAAATGTCGAGTCATCGACCGTACTGGCTTGATTTTAGACATTTTTGCTTTACGAGCTCGCACGCATGAAGGTAAATTACAAGTTGAATTGGCTCAACTTAAACATTTATCTACTCGCTTGATTCGTGGTTTTACAGGTAACTTAGAACAGCAAAAAGGTGGGATTGGCCTACGCGGCCCTGGTGAATCACAACTCGAAACAGATCGCCGACTCATTCGGGTCCGAATTACCCAACTCAAAGACAAACTCATTAAAGTACAACAAACCCGTTTACAAGGTCGTGCTGCACGACAAAAAGCGGCTATCCCAACAATCTCTTTAGTCGGTTATACCAATGCAGGAAAATCAACATTATTTAATATTCTAGCAAAAAGTGATGTTTACGCTGCTGACCAACTCTTTGCTACACTTGACCCAACCTTACGTCGTCTTGATTGGGATGGTATCGGTACAGTTGTACTGGCAGACACTGTAGGATTTGTACGTAATCTACAACATGATTTAGTTGAATCTTTTAAAGCAACTTTAGAAGAGACACTAGAAGCGACATTACTATTGCATGTTATCGACAGTAGTAGCCCCAATATGCTTGAACAAATTGAAGCAGTGGAATCTGTTTTAAAAGAAATAGGAGCTGATGCACCTATTTTACATGTCTACAATAAAATCGACCTGAGCGGTGATACTGCTAAAATTATTTATAAAACACCTGAACTTCCAGATCGCGTTTATCTATCTGCACATTCAGGACAAGGATTGGATTTACTCAGTCAAGCAGTACAACAATGTCTGATGGGACAGTTACAACAATTTGATTTAGTCCTCAAACCTGCTTACGGTAAACTACGCACACAACTTTACACTTTGAACGTTATTCAATCTGAACATTATGATGATGAGGGTGACTTACATTTATCTATATGCATCGCCCCTCAAAAGCTAGAACAACTGATTAAACAAGCACGCTTACCATTAGACGAAATTGTTGGAGAAAAGGCATCCTTATTTCATCGAGTTTTAGAAGAGTTTGAATCTAAACAAGAATGAGTCACGCAATCCTTGGCTCCAATTCAAGTGTAATAACAGTATCAATCTTCATCGCTATCAACATGGGTAAGAAAGAACATGAAAGAAATTGATTGGACAGCTTGGTTTTACACAATTCTATTGATTGTTGTATTTCGTGAGGGGGCTGTCGCGATCACAACCTTTTTCAACCATCCCGAACTTGGAAATTTAGTGGGGCTCATTAGCCTACTCACTATCTTATTAATTTGGAGAAGGTTCCGCAAAATTTCTAATCGCCTAATTGATACCAACAATAAAATCATGAAAGAAAGCTCTTTTGCATTTCTACCGATTTGCGCTGGTTCATTAATCATGCTGGTTCATTTAGGTAAAGAAATTCCTGTATTTTTATTTATTCTTACCCTGAGTACTTTATTGCCATTATGGATTTACGCCAAAATGGCGAAACGTTGGTTATAGGAGTTCGTATATGTTTATGGTTATTTACGGATTCGTAATCACCTTGGTTAGTTATTTGATTGCTAAGCCTCTTAATAAGAAAATGCCTCAAATTCCACTAATTGTATTTGCTATGTTTATTGTCATTGGATTACTAGCAATCTTGGGTGTTCCATATGAACAGTATATGGATAATGTGAACGGGGTATTTAATCATTTACTTGGTTATGTCACAGTTGCCCTCGCAATTCCTTTGGCAGCAATGCGTTATGATGATTTACCAATCAAATCCATGATTGGAATTTTAGGCTTTGCCAGCATCAGTGCTGTAGCCCTACCTATGAGCCTTGCCTATTTGCTACATATGTCTGAACCTACAATCATGGCTTTTGCTACACGAGCAGTCACTACTCCAATTGCCTTAAACATTGCAACTTTACTCCATGCACCATTAATGATGGTTACCCTAATCGTGATTTTATCTGGCGTTATTGGAGCAGCTTTTTCACCTTGGATCTTAAAACATATTCACGATGAACGTGCTTCAGGTTTAGCATTGGGGCTTGCCGCCCATGCGATTGGTACAGCACAAGCATGGCAACGAGGTCCAGTTGCAGGACGTTATGCAGCATTTGGGATGGCGGTGAATGGTGTATTTACAGCCATTTGGTTACCTACATTTATTTTATCTCTATCCTAATTTTTGTCACAAATCTCATATTAATATTGAACTAGTTATTACAAATCAACCATAATAGAACACTTGAACATTAAATGGATTTTTGATCATGGGGAAAAAATTAATAAGTGTTTTATTCTTATCAACAATCAGCAGTTTTGCCTCTGCAGTTGATATCACGGGGCTCTGGCAAAGTATTGATGACAAGACGGGGGCGCCAAAAGCGTTAGTTGAAATTCGCCAAGAATCGAATGGCAGCTATACAGGGAAAATCGTTAAGATTACTCCCCGCACAGGTTATACACCAAAAGAAATCTGTGTTGATTGCCCACCACCATATACCAATAAACCAATTCTAGGCTTAGATGTGGTGACAGATTTAAAGTATAGTGAAGGTCTCAACTATACCAATGGTCGAATTTTAGATCCCAATACAGGTAAAATTTACAGCATGCGGGCTAAACTAAGTGCAAATGGCAAACGCTTACATTTACGAGGCTATCTAGGTGTATCAGCATTGGGCCGTAACCAAATCTGGATTCGCGCAGACTAAAATCCGATTAAAATAATCTATTAAAAAGCAAAAAGCCCTATGACATGATAGGGCTTTTTCACTATAACACTTTTAGATTATCTTGCTTGTAACTTTGCATAATCCAAAAGAACATTTGCCGCTTCAGTTACAAAAGCCTCTTCTTCTGGCAAAGGTGGACGTTGATGTGCCTTCATTTTAGCGCGAGCTTCAATTAAAGCATCAATAGAGGCTTGATAACTTTCCCAATTTGCATACGGTTTTTGACCTGATGCTATACGTCTCTGGTTTTCAGCTTCTAAAGTCTGTTTCTCTAAGTCAATCAATTCTGCACGGCGTTGGTTAATATCCAATACGACCTGCTTCTGATCAGAGGTTTTCTGTGCAATAGCCTTTCTCGCCTCTAGATATTTAAACTGCTCATCCAAAGCAACGCGCTCAGCAGAAAATTGAGATAATTTAGCAACATAAGGTTGAACAGAACCCTCACGTTTGAATGGTGCTGTTGGAATCGTATCCCACTTCAACGCATTCTTCGCTTTACGTTCACCAAACTCCTCGTTATAAATATCGACAAGTTTAATATCAGGAATTACACCCTTATTCTGGGTACTTCCACCCGTAATACGATAGAATTTACGCTGTGTTAGCGTGGCTTGCCCATAAGCTAACGAATCCAACTGAACTTGCGCAGTCCCTTTCCCTGTCGTAGTACTACCGATTACGATACCACGCTCATAATCTTGAATTGCAGCAGAGTAAATCTCACTCGCCGATGCTGATGCTAAATTCACAAGAACAGCCAATGGCCCTGCATAAATTTGTGCGCCACCATCGGTATCCTCAAATACATTGACATTACCATTACCATCCCGGATTTGAACCACAGGACCAGATTTGATGACTTGTCCCAGCATTCGTGCAACTTCTTCTAAAGAACCACCTGGATCATTTCGCAAATCAACCAAGATTCCTTCTACCTTTTTCGCTTTCAGTGCCTCTAAAGCTTTAGCCGTATCAACGGAAACAGAGCGATACTCAGCTCCAGCACGGCGTGAACGATAATCAAAATAGAAGGATGGAATTTCGATCACGCCAAAAGTATGCTTCTTCCCATCACGGGTAATCTCTATGGTACGTGAGCGAACGCCTGCATCTTCTTCCTGAATAACATCACGGGTTAAAGTGACATTACGTGCTTGACTCATCGGAGCACCAGGTCCAAGTAAACGTACAACCACTTTGGTTCCTCGCTTACCTCGAATCAAGCCAACGATTTCAGAGCTTGGCCAACCGATGACATCCACCATTTTCTCGCCGTCTTGCGCAACGCCAATAATGCGATCACCTGATTTAACTTGTCCAGACTTACTTGCAGGACCACCCTCGACGATCGTTTCAATCCGAGTGTAATCTTCATTGCCACGCTCTGGGCGAATCGAAACGCCAATCCCTTCTAAGCGTAAAGTCGTTTGGCGATTTAACTCCATTGCATCAATTGGTGGATAATAATTACTATGTGGATCGTAAGTCGCCAACATCGCATTTAAAGTTTTTTCTAAGACATCATCACTTTTTAGACGTGCCATACGCTCTAACTGACGCGTATAACGCTTGGTCAGCGTCTGAACAGGTGTAAGATCTTCAGGTCCTGTAAGGTCTTGTCCATTTGCAAGTGATGGATTTTCTTTTAATGCCTTTTGCTTGGCTAACTCTTCTTCTTTACTAATAGTTAAGTTAATTAACTGAGATACCAGCATTTTACGCCAATGCGCTTGTTGCTCAGCAGTGGTCTGGAAGTAAGGAGCTTTCTCTCGCTTTAGATCCAAGTAAACATCTTTTTGATGTAAATTTTGCGGCTTTTTCAACTCAGCCAACATAAACTCATAAAACTGTTTCAAACGCTCACGATACTGTGCGTGAATTTCAAATGGTCCAGTTAAATTCCCAGCTTTGAGTGAACTACCAAAATTTGAACCATATTTATTCTTATACGCTTCAACTTCACCACTCAAAAAAAGCGAATGATCAGGATCAAGACTATCTAAATACATATCCAAAACACGGTTGGAAGTCGATGCATCTAAGCGCATGTTAAGGTAGTGTTGGCGATCAACCAATGTTGCTAACTGACGTGCAACCAATGCTTGTTCTTGTGTAGGTTTAATCACCGTTGAGACAGCAGATGCTTCTGTTGCCGCAAATGCCTCATTAATTGTATGAGAGAAAAACAAACCACCAGTCGCAATTGCAACTGCACACGCTATCATTTGAAGTTTCATAAAATTTGGGTACTTCCTTGGATATGGCAATTATTACACGCCGATAGAGCAATTAAGAACATATTTCATCCGACACTTTATCAGCCTGCATACTTATCAGGCGCTATAAATAACCTCACAATAAGTATTTATCATCAATATCATGTAGTTTTATCATAATCTGTACTGACAAAATGTAGCAAATCATTGCACAATTTTGCTATCGTTTTTTTCATCATTTTTTTAATCAAAATTCAAACGGAATACATATGATTGGCGCTTTGATGCTAGATATTGCTGGCACAGAACTTACTCAAGAAGATATTGAACTATTACAAGCCCCGCAAGTCGGCGGCATGATTTTATTTGCACGAAATATTGAATCACCTCAACAAGTTCGCGCCCTAACCGATCATATGCGCCAAGTACGCCCTGATATTCTGATTGCCGTAGACCAAGAAGGCGGTCGGGTACAACGCTTGAGACAAGGTTTTACCTTATTACCGGCAATGGGAAGACTCGGTGAACACTATTTGGAAAACCCACAACAAGCGATTGAATTAGCAGAACAATGTGGTTGGCTGATGGCAACCGAAGTTTTAGCTGTTGGTATTGATTTCAGCTTTGCACCTGTTTTAGATCTGAATGATGTCAGTGATGTGATTGGTGATCGTGGTTTCTCTAAAAATATGCAAGATATTGTGCCTCTTGCCGACGCTTTTATGCGCGGAATGAAAAAAGCAGGTATGGCCACCACAGGCAAACACTTCCCCGGACATGGTTCGGTAAAAGCAGATTCGCATGTCGCCGCTGCCATTGATAGCCGTTCATATCAAGAAATTTATGACAAAGATATGCAAAGCTTTATCAAACTCATGCCTCAACTTGATGCTTTGATGCCTGCTCATGTGATCTATGATCAAGTCGATCCAAACCCTGCTGGATTCTCTCCTTTTTGGTTACAAACGATTCTACGTCAAGAGCTTAAATTTGACGGCGTACTGTTCTCTGATGATCTAAGTATGCAAGCTGCATGTGTTGCTGGTGGTGCCGATGCACGTATTCAAGCGGCATTAAGTGCAGGTTGTGATATGGGCTTAGTTTGCAATGATCGTAATGCCGCCTGCACAGCTTTGGATGGAATCCAAGAATTGGCGTTACCGAATCAACAACGATTAGAACGTATGCGCGGTAAAATCCCGAATATCCAGGTGGGTACAACCTTAACTTTAGACGACGAAAACTGGCAAAACGTCAGAAAAGTCATTGAAGAATTTAAGAATTCGTTCTAACTTTACAGAGTCATTGATAAATCTTTATTGCATAAGATTTTCTCAACAATTAGATACTCGGTAAGGTCATCCGCAACCTAAGCAAGTCAAAGCGACTAAAGCTTTGACTTAGTGCAAGACAAGCGAAGTGCGTAGTCTATACTCAAGCATAGCTTTCGCCTTGCGGTGCGACAAAGATTATTAATCTTTGCTATTCGCACCTCAGGTTTTACGGATGACAGATGGTTTTACCTACTTTTCCCGAAAGAAAAGTAGGTCGAGCCGAAGGCTGATAACTAAAATAAGATGAGAACACAGCATGACTCTGCTATGAAAATTACGGCATAAAAAATATCAAAGATAAATTTATGGAAAAATAGAGTCTAGGACAGATGACACAACAACTTTCAAAACACCGCCATATTTCATTTACTGCACACTATACGGGGTATATTTGGTATCAGATGGGGATTTCGCATCCCGCTCTTGCAACCGCAAAAGGTAAGACATTAGCCGCTCTAGTGCATCCAATTGAAAGCTGGGCCGAAAAATATGTCGGCGGCAGCATGCGAACAACCCTCAAGCAACGCCACACCATGCTAGATGCCCATTTAGAGCAACTTATCCACCAACATTCAGACTTACAAGTACTTGAAATTGCTTGCGGCTTATCACCTCGTGGATGGTGGTTTAGGCAACATTATCCAAACATTCATTATCGCGAACTCGATCTCCCCGATATGGCAGCAACAAAGCAAGCAGCATTACAACAGATCGAAGAAAATGTCGAAGAGGTTTTATCGGTAGACTTATTTACAGAGGCATTTGCAGCTGCCTTTGCTGTGTTTGATTCTAAACGCCCGCTAGTGATTATTAGTGAAGGTTTAATTAACTATTTTGATAAGCCATTATTACAACAATTGATCCAATCTATTGCAACTTACGGTGAAGGTTTTACAGCACTTCATTATCTTACCGATCTTTATCCAGAGCCAACGCAAAACAAACTTGCAACAATTATTTGGAACAGCAGCCGCTTGCTTAAATGGATGTCCCGTAGCGCCTTTAGTTTTCATTTTCAAACACCAACAGAAGTTGAACAATTTTTCCATGAAGCTGGTTTTAAACACGTTACGGTCTTACAACCTAAACAATTCTTCGAGCAAAAGCCGCTGAAAAATAAGCAACAGCATTTAGGCGATCTCGTCTGGACCATTCAAGCCAGTAAGTAATAACCCCAATAAAAAAGAGAAGTGGTCATAAATCGCCTACTTCCCTTTCATCTACTAAAAAAATGAAGTTACTGCTGTTTTTGACGTTGAATATAGCGTGTTAAACGATCAGCTATGTCAAAGTTGCCATGTTTAAACAAAATACGTAACCCTTGCGCTGTTGCATCAAAAGTTAAACATTCAATTTTAAATTCGCCTTCTTCATCAACCAAATGCAATGCTAAATCACGCGGATGTTGGCTAACAAAATTAAGCTGCTCTAAATCATCAAGTTTTAAATACACACCAAAGAAAGTGATATCAACAACTTTAACCAAAACTTCAGTATCTAAATGACGATGTGTTAGTTTAGTTTCTGGTTGCAAGACAGGAATACGTTCTTCACCACGACGTTCGATTTGTTTCATTTCCTCACGTGTCATGGTAATAATGCCATCAAGGTCATCGATGGATTCACCTTTCAAGAATGAAGTAAACAAATTCATTGTTTCTTTACGGCGTTGTAATTGTGGCACATGATCTGCGTTAGCAATCAAAGCAAACTGCATATCTTGGCATTGAAGTGCAAAGTCCGCATTTTCATGAGGTAAAGTAAAACTATCGTACTGCCCTGCTGCAACCAATGTTTTACATTGCGGTACAGGTACATCACTTAGACGAAGCAAACGATTGCAATTGATCTCGTAACGTTCACGCTCTGTTGCACTAAACTCAGCCATCTGTCTAAAAAACAAACGCTTTGCCGTCGGTGACATACGTGTTTTGTCCAGTTTGGCATGATTAACCAAATACAAGATAACAGCTTGCCCAAACTCCTCCATGCGATTCTCACGCATAAGATGCAATGACTCTTCGAGTAGCATACGCCAACTTTTACGCGTCTTTTGCATCACCCCCATCAACACCATACGATCAATCAGTTCTGGGCGTTGATGTGCAAATGAGGAAGCAACGACGGATCCCAAAGACATTCCCATCATAGAAACTTTATTAATTCCAACGATGTCGAGCCATTGACCAAGCATTTTGGATAGATCTGGTAACTCTAAAATACCAGCGGATTCCCCCGTATCAACATTACGAATTTGTTGATTTGCGCCCATGGATGGTAAATCGATTAAAATAACAGGACCACTCTCAAAAAGTTGCTCAACACAATATTTATAAGAGTTAAAATTTTGAAATGCGCCCCCGACAATTACAATCGGCGTGTTATAGATCGTTTTAGGATCTGCAATCGCCATATATTCAATTTTCCAACCATCTATCCACGTCGTACGTGCTGGTTGCTTAAAACTGTTTTTATTGTAGATGTCGAAAAAACCAAACCCTGTGTAGGTGTGATTTATATCCGAGTCCATTTGGATAATGGAATTCATGTCCTTCCTCCATCCTTGTTTATTTTTTTGATGCAAGAACCTCATTGTTAGCGATTTATACTTGCAGGTTAACAAATTTATAAAATTTGTATTACATATATCCTATACTTTTTCATTCTATACAAATGCACGTTTTATACGCAATCGTTTCCTTAACCACTTATCTTGTTTAATCCAATAATCTTTTGCAAAATATGTAATCTCAACTTTATATTCAATATCCCTATCGCATTAAAATAAAAAAATTTGCGTCAATTAACATTTTTAATTTTTTTGAATTGTCAGTTCCACCTATTCATTGTTCTGCATTTGACTGTTACTATCATTATCAGTACAGGCAATCCTTAAAATGCTATGCAAGATTCTATTGAAAACTATATGCAACAAGTGGGTATCCAAGCGCGCCAAGCTTCTCGTGTTTTAATGAGTGCATCAACTCATCTTAAAAACCATGCTTTATCTGCGATTTATACAGCGCTGGAAAATAACCAAGCACAAATTCTAGCAGCCAATCAAATTGATATGCAAAATGGTCGTCAAAAACAATTAGACACTGCTTTGCTAGATCGCTTAGAGCTTACGCCCGCACGTTTTAAAGGAATGCTTCAGGGGTTAAAAGATGTCATCGCCCTGATTGACCCTATTGGAGAGATTACCGACCTCGCTTATCGTCCATCAGGTATTCAGTTGGGTAAAATGCGTGTTCCATTGGGTGTCATTGGCATGATCTACGAATCTAGACCCAACGTGACACTAGAGGCAGCTTCTTTGGCTTTAAAGTCTGGTAATGCCATTATTTTACGTGGGGGTTCAGAAGCAATTGAATCAAATAAAGCGATTGCAACCGCGATTCAACATGGCTTGCAAATTTCAGGTTTGCCAGAACATGCCGTACAAGTGATTGATACGCCAGACCGTTCAGCAGTCGGCCATCTGATTACTATGACTGAATATGTTGATGTGATTGTACCACGTGGCGGAAAAAGCCTGATCGAACGCATTAGCCAAGAAGCACGTATTCCTGTCATTAAGCATTTAGATGGTAACTGTCATGTGTTTGTTGAAGCCCAAGCAGATTTGCAAAAAGCACTTCCAATTGCATTAAATGCAAAAACCCATCGCTATGGTGTATGTAATGCAATGGAAACGCTTTTGGTCGATGAGGCAATTGCAGAAGAGTTTTTACCGCATATTGCCGAATTATACGCCGAGAAACAGGTTGAATTACGTGGCTGTCCAGAGACACAACGTATCTTAGGTGTGTCAGTTAAAACCGCCACAGAAGAAGATTGGTATACCGAATATTTAGGGCCGATCCTTGCTGTAAAAGTGGTTACAGGCATGGATGAAGCAATCGAACATATCAACAAATATGGCTCTCATCATACAGATGCCATCATTACGGAAAACTTTAGTCTAGCGCGAGAGTTCTTAGCGCGTGTTGACTCAAGCTCTGTAATGATCAACGCATCAACTCGTTTTGCAGATGGTTTTGAATATGGCCTAGGTGCTGAGATCGGTATTTCTACCGATAAAATTCATGCCCGCGGTCCTGTCGGCCTTGAGGGATTAACCTCTCAGAAATGGATCGTCTTTGGTGATGGTCAAATCCGTCAATAATTAAAACTCATCTAGTTAAACCAAGACACGATAAAGTTCATTCATTTGATCTTTATCGTGTTTTTATATATTTTCATACAAAAAAACAGTGAAAACCAACAGATTAATCAAAAGTATTTCTTATTTACAAACTATACTGAAAAATATTAATTCCGTTGATTTATAAAAAGTTGTATAGGCTAAAGTCTATTTTGCCAATGCAACACCTCATGTTAAAACATTGCGCTTGTTTTTACTGTTCTTCGATGATCGTAAACTCAAAATGCTTATCATAAAATTTAAAATTGGTTAGGTGTGCAAACGTGGCTATATCTGTTTTAGTAATTAATTGTGGTTCTTCATCTATCAAATACGCCCTGATCTCAGAACGTCGTGAAGATCGTATTTATGGTTTGGCAGAGAATTTAGGCGCGGCCGATGCACGGATTAAAGGCATTACCATCGGTGGTGAACCACTCGAACTATCCATTCCCTATGCAGATCACGCCAAAGCCCTTGAAACACTCTTAGCTCGATTAGCAAATTATAATCCTCAAGCGATCGGACATCGAGTGGTACATGGTGGAACCATGACACATGCTGAACGTTTAACACAAGACACCATTGATCGTATTCGTCATGCGGTTCCTCTAGCACCACTACATAATCCAGCCAATTTGATTGGTATTGAAGCCACCTTAGCGCTATTTCCACATTTACCTCAAGTCGCTGTCTTTGATACTGCTTTTCATCAAACTATGCCTGAACGTGCTTATCGTTATGCACTACCACAATTTTTATACTCAGATTATCAAGTTCGCCGTTACGGCTTCCATGGTACGAGTCATGCCTATGTTTCAGAGCGAGCAAGTGAATTAGCCGGTCAAAAAGATCAAGGTGGATGGCTCAGTGCACATCTTGGTAATGGTAGCTCAACGTGTGCAATTTGGAATGGTGAAAGTATTGATACTTCTATGGGGATGACACCGCTAGAAGGTGTCGTTATGGGCACCCGAAGTGGGGATGTTGATCCAAGCCTCCCTTTGTTCTTATCCAATAATCTAGGATGGGATATTCAGAAAATCGACAATATGTTGAATAAAGAAAGCGGCTTACTGGGTTTATCTGGTCTTTCTAATGATATGCGAACCCTAGTTGAAGCCTCAGAAAATGGGCATGAAGGTGCAACTCTCGCAATCGAAGTCTTCTGCTATCGTCTCGCTAAATCTTTATCAGCTTTAAGTTGTGGGCTCCCTAGTTTAGATGGTTTAATTTTTACAGGTGGTATTGGTGAGAACGCTGCCAATATTCGTGAGAAAACCGTAGCCTATCTACCACACTTTGGTTTGCAATTTAGTGTAGAAAAAAATAATAGCTTAGCACGTGGTACCGAAGGTCGGATTGATCATGGTACAGGTCCACAAATCTGGGTCATCCCAACCGATGAAGAAGGAAGGATTGCCAAAGAAACGCGCCAAGTGCTTGGACAACTTAATTAACCAATAAATCGAATTTTAAGGTCATTATGAATACAATTTTACTTATTCCAACTGGTGAAGGTGTAGGTTTAACCTCAGCCTGTCTTGGTATGATTTATGCGCTGGACTGTAAAGGTATTAATGCAGGATTTTTAAAACCCTTCTCTCAAATTGCTGAAGCAACTGTTGATCGCACCACAACCTTATATCACCATTTATTTCAGCATCATGCTGTAGAACCGATGACCTATGACCGATTAACACAGTTGATTGCGCTCGGTGAAACAGATGAATTGCTTGAAGAAGCGGTGGCTTTACATCGCCAAATCGCGGCGCATCATGATGTGATCATTGTTGAAGGGCTTGTTCCAAATGGCCAAGACCATTTTGTGAGTGAAATCAATGCTGCCTTAGCACAAGCTTTAGATGCTCAAGTGGTTTTGGTCAGTACCGCAGACTTGTCAGATCCTCGCAAAACCGCCGAACGAATAGATGCACATCTTAGACAATTTGGTGGCGCTGCTTCAGCACGTACGACTGGCATTCTATTTATGCGAACCAAAGGTTTGCCTGAAAGTACGGCTCAAATCCCTGTCACACTCGATCCAAGCTTACGCTTAGGTGAAAAGATAGATCGTTATGCAGTAGAGTTACAACGCTATAACCGCCATATCGGAACCGAGGCCCTACCTATTATTGGCTTAGTGCCTTTTAGTAATATTTTGAGCGTTCCGCGAAGTTTAGACATTGCCCCGATTGTTAATGGAACGTGGTTACATCAAGGTGAAGCCAAACATCGACGTATATTACATACCAGTTTAATTGCATCTAATATTGAATCTGAACTTCACAAATTTGTACCAGGTGAACTAATTATTGGTGCATCTCAGCGCGCTGATATTTTACTTGCTGCCAGTCTTGCCAGCAGTAATGGAACACCATTGGCAGGATTAGTTCTCACAGAACCGTCCCCACCCGCAGCAAATGTGCTTGAGTTTTGCCAAAGTGCAATCAAACAAGGTTTACCAGTCTTACACACACCTCTCACAACCTTAGAAGCATTGAAGAAACTCAGTCGTTTTGGTAATGAAATTCCAATCGATGATACTGAACGTGCGGAACAAGTTACACGCTTTGTATCAAGCCATATTGACAGTCAATGGCTGGATCAACACACCCAAAACAATTTACACCCGCGCCTATCTCCTTCAGCATTCCGTTATGAGTTAGTCCAAAAATCTATTACTGCTAAAAAATGCATTGTGCTACCTGAAGGTGACGAACCTCGCACCGTACAAGCGGCTGTGATTTGTCAGAATCGTGGTATCGCACAATGTATCTTATTGGCAAAACCCGAATCTGTTGCAGAAGTTGCGAAAGCACGTGGTATTCAACTACCAAGCGATTTAAAAATCATTGATCCTGACACTATCCGTGATCGCTACATCGATCCAATGGTTGAACTACGCAAAGGTAAGTTAGATGCCTTACAAGCCAAAGCACAACTTCAAGATACCGTTGTTCTTGGTACGATGATGTTAGCCTTAGATGAAGTGGATGGCTTAGTTTCTGGTGCGATTCATACGACAGCCAACACAGTCCGCCCAGCCTTCCAATTAATTAAGACTGCGCCTAATTATTCGTTAGTTTCATCTGTGTTCTTTATGCTGTTACCAGATGAAGTCTATGTGTATGGTGATTGTGCAATCAATCCAGATCCGAATGCAGAACAATTGGCCGAGATTGCCATTCAATCTGCTGATTCTGCAAAAGCGTTTGGTCTCGACCCTCGTATTGCGATGATCAGCTATTCAACAGGAACCTCTGGCACAGGTGCGGATGTTGAAAAGGTCGCTGAAGCAACTCAAATCGCCCAACAGCGCCGTCCCGATCTCCTCATTGATGGACCTTTACAATACGATGCGGCTTCAGTAGAAAGTGTCGGTCGCCAAAAGGCACCTGATTCGCAAGTGGCTGGTCGTGCCAATGTATTCATATTCCCTGATTTAAATACGGGTAATACCACTTATAAAGCAGTGCAACGTGCTGCCAATGTGGTGAGTGTCGGCCCAATGCTGCAAGGTTTAAATAAACCAGTTAATGATTTATCTCGTGGTGCTTTGGTCGATGATATCGTGTTTACCATTGCGTTAACGGCGATCCAGGCAGCGCAACAATAAACCTAGCCTAGGAGTAAATAAGCTTGACGCCATACTCCTTTGGAAAAGGTTTTTATTTTGTTCAATTTTCCGCAATTCTGAATAGTATTGCTTCACGTTGTATACATCTAGCTCTTGCATGGTGGGTTCTTTCGATAACCAGTGATGCAAGAGCATTTGTAATCTTTGTTGCGATAGGCACAGCAGCAGACATCTTAGCACGGGGAATATTTGGATCACTCGGTGATACCTATGATAAACAACGACTGATTTCATTATGTTATTGGATGAGTCTAATCTCAGCAATCACCATCGCCTTGTTAGCAACGACACAGACCTATCTAGCAATTTTACTTTTTATTTGCCAAGCTTTAGGTGGTTTAGCCATTGGTATTCGTGAACCACTCCAAAGTAGTATCGTTCCATTTCAAATCAGTAAAGAACAACTTTCCAGTGCTATCCAGTGGCGATCAGCAGCGATGACAATTGTGACCTTTTGCTCACCTATATTAGGAACAGGATTAATTTCGCTCATCGGTGCACATAATACGATTTGGTTTAGCGTCGGGTTGATTCTTTTCTCAATCATTTTATTAAATTCAATAAAAATTTTAAATGTCGGCTCGAAGATAAACTCTAAGCTCAAACGTCCTAAGTGGAGCAGTGGTTTTTCTACCCTAAAACAACTCCCTCCAGAAATTAGTTTAATTAAAATTACTTTTTTTATAAATTTAGGCTTATTTCCTTTTTTCAGTGTCGCTCTACCCACTTACTTTTATCAAAATTATAGTAAGACCCCTCTACTACTTGGTATCGTTGACACATCATTTGCAATCGGCATGTTTCTAGGCGCAACAAAACTCGCAACTCTCGCCAATTCTTTGTTTGGTCGAGCAATAACCACATACTCAGGATATTTAGCGTTAAGTGTAGGTATTTTAATATTTGCGCTCATGAGCCAAGTCTTATCCGTTTTTCACATTGGCTATTTTAGTTTGATGTGTTTTAGCATGTGTGTAGCTGGCTGTGGCTTAATGGTTGCTCTAACCAATACCAGTTTTATGCGTAGCGCAGCAGTACCACATAACTTCCTAAATAGAGTCAGCGCCTCATCCACATTTGGAACAGGTATCGCAAACCCAATAGGTGTTGTTATTACAGGTATTTTTATAAGTAACTTCGGCATAAATATAACTTTGATTTTACTCAGCCTGATTCTTATCATTGCAGCAACGCTATCCTTTATGAGTACAAATCTCCGACAGGTATTATCTTTATCTGATAACGAAATTCACGGTGCTTATTCCCGAATGTATCCAAAAGCATTTTCGAAAGATATTGGTACAACCAAAATATTGAGTTAACGATATTGTATTAAACTAAATCTAAAAAATAATACCTACAAACTAAAACTGGCTTTTGTGATTAAAAATCCATCTATCTCACTAAATCGCTATTTTCAAATAAATCTTGCCAACCACACTGTATGCCCTGCACATTCAGAATCCTCTGCTATCATTTTTATCACTTCAAATCCATGTTGCTTTAATAAAAGGCGATATTCATCTGCCGATAAACTGGCATGGTACAAAGGTTCACCAAACATCTCGCCAATCGCCTCCCCATGTGCAGGCCCACTGGTAAACATTAATACGGCACCCGCCACAGCATGATCTGAAAATAACCCAAACATTTTTCTTTGATCATCATGTGTCAAATGAAAAAAACTGTCCCAAGCTAAAATCCCTTGAAACTTTTGATCTGATTGAAAAGTACGAAAATCTTGCTGTATCCAGTGCTGTTCAGGAAAATTTTGCTGAGCCATTTCAATCATGACATCCGAAGCGTCCACACCCGTTACCTCATGACCATGCTCAATCAAATATGCCGCAATTGGCTTGGCTGAACCACAGCCCAAATCTAGAATTTTGGATGGAACAGGGATTAAAGATAAAAATCGATCCAACCAAACTTTTTCATACAAATAGGTTCCACGACGTTCGGTCCATAAACGTCCATATTTCTTATAGATATCGATAATCTGATTTGCCAAATGCGCCTGCATTTTTCTCTTCCTTAAATATGGCAAGCTCATTCAGAGTTGCTTAGAAGACGTAAATATCGTTTGGATTCTTGGCATTTTGATAAAGAAAATAGCATTTCCACCAAGAATTAAGACCACCCCAATCACAGCGTTAAGCTGCCATTGATAACCTTCCCAAATTGTCGCCACAACTAAAGCCACCAATGGAAATAATAACGTACTATAAGCTGCCTTGGCCGCACCAATCCGTCCAATCAGATAGAAATAGGCAGTAAATCCAATCACTGACCCAAAAAGCGCTAAATACAATAAGGCACTCAACGCACTGAACTGCATACTCGGAAAGAAGTTGTCTTGCTTAATCCCCGAAATCAATGCCATCAAGATCGCACCATATAACATGCCATAAGCATTGGTACTAAAAATATCTAATCCATGTTTTTGATGTCGGGTACTAATCATATTGCCCAGTGAGAAACCATACGTACCCAATACACACAATCCGATCCCAATCAATGTCTGATAGTTCAATGTTGTACCAAAGACATCATGCCAAAATAATGCCAGCATACCCAAAAGTCCCATCAAAGCTGCTGGATAAAAGCGTGATGAAATCTCTTGATCAAAAAAGAATTTAGCATTGATTACATTGAAAATCATGGCCATAGAAAAGATCACTGCTTCCAACCCACTGCTAATATATTGCACAGCATAATAAAAACAGACGAAATTTAAGCCAAAAACACATAGCCCCTGTAATACACAAAACAGATGATCTTTTAATGCAAGTTTCTGTAATTTCTTGGTGAGCGCAATAAAGACAAAGAGAACAATCGCTGAAATAAAGAAACGCCAAAACACTGCAACATTTGCTGAGATTCCACTTTGTTGTTGCAAACTAATCGCAATCCATGTGGTTCCCCAAATCAACACAACCAAAGCATATAACAGCGCATTCATCTCATTTAACCAGATCATTTACATAGCTGCTATTTTGCGATGTTTCAGATCTTTTTCTCTTGCATGTTCTTGCGATGATTATCATCAAATTGCGATTATATTTACATCATCCTTACTAATGACAAACGCAATCAAAAATCGCTACACTAGTCACATATTTAAACCTTTGAGTAGAAGATGAAATATCAGATTCTAGATCAATTACAACAATATAAAGCTGAATTGCTTGACTCAGTAGAACTGGGTTCAGGTATGCAACTCGCGATGTGGCAAAACAATCAAGATCGCGTCAATGTTTGCAGCAATCACCATACACTAAGTATGTACATTCAAGGCGGATATCAAAGCTATCAAAAAACTGCTCAAGGTTGGCATAATGGTGGTGGCCCTGATCATATGTGCTTGATGCCCCAAGATTTTGAATCAACATGGGATCTTCGTGACTCACTCACTTTTGTCCATCTCTATTACACCCAACAACATTTACAACGTGTCGCAGAACAAGTTTGGGATCGTGAACCCAACCAAATTATTTTAAATCCACAGACTTTTGTTGCTGATCCACACATTGCCATGATTTACCGACATTTTTTACTCAATGGTGCATGGCAAAATCGTGAAAATCACTTACAAATGAGTACCGCAACCACACTCTTACTCAACCATTTAATTAAAAATTATAGCCACGCCCAATGGCAAGCACCGGAAGTTAAAGGGGGATTATCACCGTATGTGTTGAAACAATTATTGCAGTGGATTGATCACAATCTCCATCTCAGTTTGACACTCTCTGACTTGGCACAGCAAGCTCAACTGAGTGAGTATCATTTTGCCCATATGTTTAAGCAATCGATGCGTATGCCACCTCACCAATATGTAATGCAACGCCGCTTAGAGCAAGCACATCAAGCATTACAGCAAACCAATCTCAATTTAACCGAAATTTCTGCGCAATATGGTTTTAGTTCTAGCAGTCATTTTAGTAATCGATTTAAAAAATATTTTGGTTATTCTCCCTCTCAAATGCGCATGAAGTAAGTTCATTATTAAGTCTCTTATATTATTTGAATTTAAAAAACCAATAAGGATTAGATCATTGAGAAAGGAGTCAAATCTTTAGACCTTTAGTCAAAAGTCGTTTAAAACTCCCACAATCCGAGCTTTTTGTCATATAATTTAGCCCGCCAGCTAATCGCCCGCTCAAGAGAATTTTGATATGACAACGATCATCAAACAAGATGACTTGATTACATCAATCAAGGATGCCCTCCAGTTTATTTCTTACTATCACCCACAAGACTTCATCCAAGCGATGAGCCGTGCGTATGATCGTGAAGAGAACAAAGCTGCAAAAGATGCTATTGCACAGATCCTCATCAACTCACGTATGTGTGCTGAAGGTCACCGACCAATCTGTCAAGATACAGGGATCGTTAACGTTTTCCTTGAAGTTGGCTTAGACGTTAAATTTGATTTAACCATGAGCTTAGATGATGCAGTGAACGAAGGTGTACGCCAAGGTTACTTAGAAAATTCAAACGTACTTCGTGCTTCAGTTCTTGCTGATCCAGCTTTTGGTCGTAAAAATACCAAAGACAATACCCCTGCGGTCATTCACTACAAACTCGTACCCGGGAATAAAGTCGATATTACCGTTGCAGCAAAAGGTGGCGGTTCAGAAAATAAATCTAAACTTGCGATGCTTAACCCATCTGATTCGATCGTGGATTGGGTACTCAAAACCGTTCCAACGATGGGTGCAGGTTGGTGTCCACCGGGTATGCTCGGTATTGGTATCGGTGGTACTGCTGAAAAAGCCATGATGCTTGCGAAAGAAGCGCTCATGGAAGAAATCAACATGGACGAATTACTTCGTCGCGGTCCACAAAACAAGATGGAAGAACTCCGTATCGAGATCTTCGAAAAAGTAAATGCGTTGGGTATTGGTGCTCAAGGCCTTGGTGGTTTGACGACTGTTCTTGATATTAAAATCAAAGATTACCCATGTCATGCTGCAGGTAAGCCAGTCGGTATGATTCCAAACTGTGCTGCAACTCGTCACGCACACTTCCAGTTAGATGGTACAGGTGTTGCACACATTCAAGCGCCTAAACTTGAAGACTACCCTGCTGTGACTTGGGATTCTTCTCAATCAAAACGTGTAAACCTTGATACCATTACACAAGAAGAAATGGACTCTTGGAAACCGGGAGATACCTTACTTCTTAACGGTACCATTTATACAGGTCGTGATGCAGCACACAAGCGCATGGTCGACATGTTAAATAATGGTGAAGAACTTCCAGTCGACTTAAAAGGTAAATTTATTTACTACGTCGGTCCTGTTGATCCAGTAGGTGATGAAGTGGTTGGTCCTGCTGGCCCTACAACTGCAACACGTATGGACAAATTTACACGTCAAGTCTTAGAAGCAACCGGCTTATTCGGCATGATCGGTAAAGCGGATCGTGGTCCTGCAGCCGTTGAAGCAATCAAAGACAATAAAGCAACTTACTTGATGGCTGTTGGTGGTGCTGCTTATCTCGTTTCGAAAGCTGTACGTGAAGCGGAAGTCGTTGCATTTGCTGACCTAGGTATGGAAGCAATCTACAAATTTGTGGTTGAAGATATGCCTGTGTCCGTTGCCGTTGATGTCAATGGTACTTCTATCCACGCAACTGCTCCAAAAATCTGGCAAGCAAAAATTGGAAAAATTCCAGTGGTTGATGCTGCACAAGCTTAAGCTTCCGTGTATATCAACAAAATATAAGTAATATTCACTTTAAAGGCATTGAGGTTATCCTCAATGCCTTTTTAACTGCTTGAAATTTGATAATACGATGAAACCTCTATTACACTGCTTAAACATTAACAAGGGAGGGCTCTCAATATTATGCTTTATCAAAGATTCTTACTTCTATCCACATTTGCTATTTGTTCTAGCAGCTATGCTCAAAGTGAACCTGACTTACAGCAACAGATCAACAATTTAAAACAACAACTTGCTGCACTCGAAACCAAACTACACCAACAACAAGCCAAAGCATTAGACGAGAAAACAGAGACCACCCACACTGAGGCTAAAAAAAGTAAAGTCGAGGTCGGAGGAGCAGTTCGTGCCAATTTAGGCATCAACTCATACGAAAAAGGCAATAAAGACCGTCATGGCGATTTTGATTTCGATATGATCGCACTGAAGTTTAATGGCAATGTCGATGACATCCTGCTCGGTGCAGAACTACGTTTTTATGACTACATGACGACAGTCAAATATGCGTGGTTAGGTTATGAATTCTTACCGAATTGGGAAGTTAAAGCCGGTATTACCCCTGTCCGCTTTGGTAATCAGCCCTACAACTCTCACAGCTATTATTTCAGCCCTAATTATTATATTGGTCTAGAAGATGACTTTGATCTTGGGATCTTAATTTCACGTCAAATGAAAGATAATTGGCGACTGGATTTAGGCTTCTATAAAAATGATGAATTAGGCGGTGTTGATGGTTATGTTGATGATCGTAGTAAACGCTACTCATACGATGTAGTTGGCGTACGAACTAAAGGTGAGGATATTTATGCTGAGCCCACACAAAAAATTGGTGAATACAATACGCTTTCAGGTCGTTTAGGTTATCAATTTGATATCGGTGGGGCTATCAGTGAAATAGGTACATCGGCCCTTTATGGTGGATTACATGACAACCAAAACCGTGTCGGAAATTACCACGCATGGGCGGTTCATCTCAATAGTAATTATCAGCGCTGGAACTTCCAATTACAGCACAGCCAATATGACTACAATGTCAACAACAATGCAGATCGCATGATTGTAGGTGCGTACGGTTTTTATGATTCTATAGCAGCTCAGGCCAAGTCATTAAGTGCAAATATTGCTTATACATTACCCGTTTCTCTAGGGCCAATTTCGCAACTACAATTTTATAATGATTACGGGATGATTTACGATAAATCTGACAATAGCCGCGATACTATCATGAACACGACAGGTGTTGCGGTTTCTGCGGGTAATTTCTTTAGCTATATCGACTTTGTGAACGCAAAAAATCAACCTTTCATCGGAGGAAGCGTTGCAGGTGATAGTTCTAAAACTGAACAACGTTTTAATATTAACTTAGGTTACTATTTCTAAGCTTTAATTACCTATATGTAGAAAGGCAAAACTAGATTGCGCCTTTCTACATAGATCATCATGGCATATTACCACGTCAAAGGATTCCATAATTTAAATGGCTTCACGAGATGCACTTCTGATTTAGCATCATATTTTTCAGGTTTAAGCTCTTGTGGTTTGGAACGTACTTTCCCCGATTCTTCTTGCGCCACAAAATTATAACTAGACGATTTTAAACGGGTAAATGCGATTTCCTGACGAGCAACTTTATCAGGCGTTGGCATAAATGGACCTGAACGCACACTTCGCTCGACTTTGTTCTCTTCGTCATACTTAATAAAATAGGTCTGCCCTGCGTCCACGCTAAAATCGATGTACTTCGGTTTTTGAAAATGTAATCCAACCAAAGGACGACTCACACTTAAACGATAAGTGCCAGCAGGCAATTCAAGCCAATAATAGTGATTATGCAATAAGCTTGGAATGCGATGCCCATTGATAAACAAATTTGCAGCGGCGATCTCTTGGCGATTCCAACGTGTATCAGGACGATATAAGTAGACCACAGCAGCCTGCTCATTTTGCGGTTTAATCGGACTGAAATGCTGACCTAATTTTTGATTTACCCAACCACCCACTGTGAAACCACCAACATGGTATTGATCAAATAGACCTGGTTCTTTCTCGGTGTCAATAGATGGTAATGTCGCAGTCAGTGTCGTTGTTTTTTCTTCAACTGTCTTATGACTTTGACAGCCAGCCAACACCCCTGCACAACACAATGACAATATTAAATAACGCATGACATCCCTCAAGGCGTTTTCTTGGATTTATTTTTAACTACGCAATACTATGCGGATTTTTCAATTTTTTAAGATTAACACCTCAACGTCTAATTGCAAATAAAAAAAGCATGAAAAGCGAGGCCTTTCATGCTTTTTAGATGAATGATACCAGATCAGGATTACGCTGATTTGGAATCAATCACCTTTAAGTCTTTCTTTTCAACTGTTTCTGTACTGGTCGTTTGAGGTAAACGTTCTGTCTTAAACTTCGGCTTCGCTGTTCCATTGATCACAGCTTCATCAACAATCACTGTTCCGACATCAGTACGGCTCGGTAAATCATACATCGTTTCAAGCAGTACATTTTCCAAGATAGAACGCAGACCACGAGCACCGGTATTGCGCTCTAATGCTTTCTTCGCCACCGCTCGCAAAGCAGATTCCTCGAAGACTAAATCCACATCTTCCATCGTAAACAAGTACTGATACTGACGCGTTAACGCATTTTTCGGCTCTGTCAAAATCTGCATTAATGCTTCTTCATCGAGTTCTTCTAGCGTTGCAATCACAGGCAAACGACCAATGAACTCTGGAATCAAACCAAACTTCACAAGATCTGTCGCTTCCACCTGACGGAATAATTCAGAGACTTTTTTACTGTCATCTTTGTTCTTCACATCAGCAGTGAAACCGATTCCACCTTTTTCTTGTCGCTGTTGGACAATTTTTTCCAAACCAGAAAACGCACCACCACAAATAAATAAGATATTTGCAGTATCAATCTGAATGAATTCTTGCTGAGGATGCTTACGACCACCTTGTGGAGGAATAGAAGCAACCGTACCTTCAATCATTTTTAATAATGCTTGTTGTACGCCCTCCCCAGACACATCACGGGTAATCGATGGATTTTCAGATTTACGCGTAATCTTATCAATCTCATCGATATAAATGATGCCTTTTTGCGCTTTATCAACATCGTAATCAGCTTTCTGTAAAAGCTTTTGTACAATGTTCTCAACATCTTCCCCTACATAGCCTGCTTCAGTTAATGTAGTTGCATCAGCCATTGCAAAAGGAACATCAAGTAAACGCGCAAGAGTTTGTGCAAGTAAAGTTTTACCTGAACCTGTAGGTCCAATCAGCAAAATATTACTTTTCGCAATCTCAATCTCTTTGTGTGTATGACCTGACTGCCCTGCTTTTAAACGCTTGTAGTGGTTGTACACTGCAACAGATAAGGTTTTTTTAGCGATATCTTGTCCAATAACATACTGATCCAAGGCAGCACGTATCTCATGTGGCTTAGGCAAAGGTTTACTCGCCCAATCACCTGCTTCAACTTGTTGACTCGTTTGTACCAAGTCCAAGCAGACATCCACACACTCATTACAAATATATGCGTCCTCACCTGCAATCAGTTTCCCGACTTCAGACTGCGTTTTACCGCAAAATGAACAATGTTTTTGTCCTTGAGGATGTTCGGACATATTTACTCCAATTCTAAATCTTTAAAATTACGGACGCTTACTTAATACTTGATCAACTAAACCATATTCTTTCGCCGCTTGTGCGGTCATGAAATTATCACGATCGGTATCACGGGCAACTGTCTCATAGTCTTGTCCACTATGTTCAGCCATCAAACGATTCAAACGCTCTTTAATAAATAAAATCTCACGCGCATGGATTTCAATATCAGAAGCTTGGCCACGGAAGCCACCTAATGGTTGGTGAATCATGACACGTGCATTTTCAAGACAATAACGCTTGCCTTTTGCACCAGCATTTAACAAGAATGCACCCATAGATGCTGCTTGTCCCATACAATATGTCACAACATCAGGTTTAATAAACTGCATAGTGTCATAAATCGCCATACCTGCAGTGACTGAGCCGCCTGGTGAATTAATATAAAGGTGAATATCCTTTTCTGGATTTTCTGCCTCCAAGAACAGCATCTGCGCAACAATTAAGTTGGCCATGTTATCTTCAACTTCACCCGTTAAGAAAATAACGCGCTCACGTAATAAACGTGAAAAAATATCAAATGAACGTTCACCACGAGATGATTGCTCAACGACAACAGGAACTAAAGCATTTTCAATTGTTGGAACATACATACGTTTATTTATTCCTAAATTATTGTGACTCGGTCTATGCCAACAATATGAGGGATAATCGATGAAATTGCAAAAGGTTCACTCTGAATTATTCGATTATTTCAGCCTAATTTTGGCAATTTTTCGACAAATTAACACATTCATAACAGATACAAAGACAGATAAAAAAAGGCGCTTACGCGCCTTTCTTCAGAACTTTTGAAAGATTAACCACGACGAGCTTGTTGTTCTTTCAACAAGTCTTCATAGCTGATCGCAACATCAGTTACTTTAGCAGCTGCTAGGATGTGATCAACAACTTGATCTTCTAACACAACAGCTTCAATTTGAGCACGTTGTTGTTTGTCATTTTTGAAGTATTCAACAACCTCAGTTGGGTCTTCATAAGAAGAAGCCATATCATCGATATAAGCATCAACACGTGCTTGGTCAACTTCAAGTTTAGCATCAGCCAATACTTTGCTTACCAATACACCAAGCTTAACTGACTTCTCAGCTTGCTCTTTGAACAATTCATCAGGAAGCATGCTGCTATCAAATGCACCTGCACCTTGAGCACCAAACTGCTGAGTGAATTGTTGGATCATTTGTTGACGTTGACGGTCAATTTCTTGAGCAACCATAGAAGCTGGAACTTCGATTTCGTTAGCAGCAACAAGTGCATCAAATGCAGCTTGTTTCACTTGGTTACGAAGACCATTGCGAACTTCACGTTCCATATTCTTACGAACATCAGCTTTTAACTTGTCTAAGCCTTCTTCTTCAGTTAAACCAAAGATTTTCAAGAACTCAGCGTCAATCTCTGGAAGTTTTTGTTTTTCAACAAGCTTTACAGTGATTTTGAATTGAGCTGCTTTACCAGCCAAGTTTTCAGCCTGATAGTCTTCAGGGAAAGTTACATCAATAACTTTCTCTTCGCCTTTTTTCATACCGATGATGCCATCTTCAAAACCTGGAATCATACGACCTGAACCAAGAACAAGTTTAAAGTCTTCAGCAGTACCGCCTTCAAACTTCTCACCATCAACAGTGCCTTCAAAATCGAAAGTCACTTGCATGTCTTTTTTCGCCATGCCTTTAGTTTCAGTCCAAGAAGCACGTTGCTTTTGTAAGTTTTCAATCATGACATCAACATCTTTATCATTGATTTCTGATGACTTACGCTCAACTTCTAAGTCTGCAAAAGCTTTCACTTCTACTTCTGGATAAACTTCAACAGTTGCTTCATAAACTAAAGCATCATCTTTGTTTTCCACTTTCTCAATGTTCGGCATGCCAACAGCATTGATTTTCTCTTGTTGAATTGCTTCGAAAACAGTGTCACGGATGATGTCATTTACAACTTCTTGATAAATGCTTGCACCATATTCACGGCGAACAACATTTAAAGGCACCTTACCTGGACGGAAGCCGTTGATCTTCACAGTTTTGGCAGTGCGTTTTAAGCGAGCTTCAAATTGCTCGTTAACACGGCTCGTCGGTACAGAAACATTTAAACGACGGGCAACGCCCGAAACCGCTTCAGTCGTTACTTGCATGGCTTCCTCGATATTTAGTTAGTAGTAACAATTTTTTAAAGTGCCACATTATATGACAACTTTTCAGATATACAAAATTAGATGATAAAAAAGTCTCTTTATCTTCTTTTTTCTCTTCATTAACACTCATTTAATAAGATTCTTAAATAAAACTTAAACTAATGTTGCTTTTTGTTGTTAATGATAAGTTTTATCATTATCATTACTATGTCTGTATATCACCCACATTCTCGTGATTTTTATTTTTGTTTAGGGATATTTTTAATTATGGCAAGGTTCAATCCTCACCCTCTCTCTGCCGCTCTGCTCGCACTTGCATCAAGTACAGTATATGCCAACAACAATGAGCCAACCATCCATCAGTTATCAACAATTGTGGTCTCTGCAGCAGGTTATGAGCAAGATATTAAAAATGCACCTGCTTCTATTAGTGTCGTAACAAAAGAAGATATCGAAAAGAAAAATGCGACTAGCATTGCAGATCTACTTGCAGATATTCCTGGTATCGATATCCGCGATGGTATTGGTAAAACTTCAGGCTTAAATATTAAAATGCGTGGCTTGGACAATGAATACAGTCTGATTCTGATTGATGGTCGTCGCCAAACTACCTCTACAGACGTGACACCAAATGGTTTTGGCGAATCAGCGAATGGCTTTCTTCCCCCACTGGCTTCTATTGAACGCATTGAAGTAATTCGTGGTCCAATGGCGACACGCTATGGTTCAGAAGCAATGGGCGGTGTAATTAACATTATTACCAAGAAGATTAGCAATGAATGGAATGGCAATGTCACAGTAAGTGGCAATGTGATGGAACATGGAGGTGAAGCCGACTCCTGGAAAACCAGCTTAGTCGTCAATGGTCCTATTATTCAGGATAAACTTGGCGTACAACTACGTGGGTCTTATTTAGATCGCAAAAAGTCAGAACGTATTCCAGGCACGTCTGGTCGTGACCCACGTCCAAGTGAAGCAGATATCTATGATATCGGTGGAAAATTATCATTCAAATTCAATGATCAAAATAGCTTTTGGATAGATGGATTTCACTCAAGTCAAACTTATAAAAATGATGATAGCCGTTTAGGTACACAAGATTGGACGACCATACCGAGAGGCGCAACCGAACTTGGTGCTACAGGCTATAAAGATAAATTAGAGTTTAAACGTGATCAAATTGCTCTAGGTCATGACGGCGACTATAGTTTTGGTCAATGGGCATCCTACCTTAGTCAAACCAAAACTGAAACGATTGGGCGTACGATCCCGCATAATACTTTCCAAGGAAATGCCTCAGCAGGTCAGGATCGTACATTAAAGAATACTGATTTTGTTGCCGACTCGCATGTGGTTTTACCCATTGCTGATCATAAGCTAACTGTTGGCGCTGAATATAAAGAGGCTAAAATTGCAGATGATATAGCTGGCTTTGGCTCTACATTCAAAAAAGACTCTTTCTCTGTCTATGCTGAAGATGAATGGCGCATTCTCGAAAATCTCGGTTTCACTCTTGGTGGACGTTATGAAGATCACTCTGGTTTCGGTGGTCAATTTAGCCCACGTGCTTACCTAGTCTGGAACACAAATGACAACTTGACACTAAAAGGTGGGGTCAGCACAGGTTACAAGGCACCTTCAGCCAAAGATCTTCACAATGGTATTATCAGTATCACTGGACAAGGAACCTCTTTTAATGTGGGGTCCCCAAACTTAAAACCAGAAGAATCAACCAACTATGAGCTTGGGTTTAATTATAATAATGGCAACTTAGACCTTACTACGACAGCGTTCTTTAATAAGATTAAGAACCTGATTACAGATGGGCCAGAATTATTAAATTGTTCTTCTGCAACAAATCCAAATCAACCAGGTTGTGTGAGTTATGGTTCACATATTACCCAAAATAGCTTTAACCAAAAAATCAATGCGGATGAAGCAGAAACCAAAGGTATTGAACTTAGCCTCAAATATAGCATTATTCCAGAATGGGACATTAAAGCTGCATATACCTACATGGAATCAGAAATTACCAAAGGTAAAAACAAAGGTTCATACCTAAGTAACGTACCCAAGAATGCCTTTAATATGACCTCAACTTGGCATATCAATGATGCATTTGATTTATGGTTGCAGCATGAATACAAGTCAGATCGTAAGCGTTACGATACTGAGCAAACTACCGGCGATGCCGCTATTATTTACAATGCAACCAATAACAAACTAAAAGGCTATAATTTATTCAACTTAGGTGCTAGTTACAGCGTTAATGATCAATTACGTTTTAATGGTTCTGTCAACAACTTACTCGACAAAGACTTTAGCAGTAATGGTTCATACATAGATGCTCAGGGTAATCCTGCCTCTTATTATGACTACATGCAAATCAGCTCAAGTATGTCAGGCACCTACCTATCAGGTCGTAACTATTGGTTATCTATATCTTATGATTTCTAATTCAGTCACGTTGTAAAGATTCAGCTTCGGATAAAACCCTTTTGGGGATTTGGATGAGTTCAAAAACTCCAACACCCTCAAAAGGGTTTTAAATTTTAAAAGAAGAATTAAAAATTACCATGGCACTGATGGGAACAGCGAGCATAGATGAGATTAACCAAGATTTTATTTACCGAGATTAGCCAATATCTCGGTAAATATTTTCATTATTTTTCTATTTAGCGCAAAAATAGGAAATTATTTCTTGTTCATACAAATTAAAATGCTTTATAGATTTAGATAGACCTTTGCAGTTGCCTGTATTTTCACCTAGACTGTTTTCTATTACGTGATTAATATAGCAACACAACCTAATAACTGCGTTGAATGGTAGATGATGAAAACAAATTGCGGCTTTATCCATCCGTCTCATAAAAAACATCTCGCTGCTCTCCTGATGCTGCGCCTCGCGCGCATATAACTTTTTTGACCTAAATTTTTAGGTACTCGACACAGATTCTCTTTAAATTATTTCGAATAGACACCATATATAAAGTAGCACGTTGCATTTACGCTGAGTTTGCAACCCCTGCTATGACAAGGAGTTAGCAAAATGTTGGCAGATCCAAGTAAAAAATACCGCCGTATGTACCAACGTGTGGATTTACCAAACCGTCAATGGCCAAATAATGAAATTAACCAAGCGCCAATTTGGATGAGTACCGATCTTCGTGACGGTAACCAAGCGATTTTTGAACCGATGAATATGGAACAAAAATTAAAAATGTTCCATATGTTGGTAAAAATTGGTTTTAAACATATTGAAATTGGCTTTCCATCTGCATCACAAATCGACTTTGACTTTGCTCGCAAATTGATCGAAGGAGATTTGATCCCAGAAGATGTCTACATTGAAGTCTTAGTGCAAGCACGTGATCATTTGATTGAACGTACTTTTGAATCCTTAGTGGGCGCAAAGCGTGCAATCGTGCATATCTATAATTCAAACTCACCAACATTCCGTCAAAAAGTCTTGAATGTCGATGTCAATGGTGCGAAACAACTTGCCATCAATGCAGCCAATAAAGTCAAAGAATATGCAGCACAATATCCTGAAACTGAATGGGTATTTCAATACAGTCCTGAATGTTTCACTGCAACAGAATTAGAAGTTGCCAAGGATGTATGTGATGCAGTCACAGAAATTTGGGAAGCATCGCCAACCAATAAAGTGATTTTGAACTTACCTGCAACTGTCGAAGTGTCAACGCCAAATGTTTATGCCGATCAAATCGAATGGATGCATCGCAACTTGGCACGTCGTGATGGCGTGATCATTTCTGTTCACTGTCATAATGACCGTGGATGTGGTATCGCAGCATCTGAATTGGCGATTATGGCTGGTGCTGACCGCGTTGAAGGCTGTGTATTTGGAAATGGCGAACGTACGGGTAACGTTGACGTTGCAGCAATCGCTTTGAATATGTACACCCAAGGTGTTGCACCGAATTTGGATTTCTCGAACATCAATGAAATCATCGCTACAGTTGAAGAATGTACAGGCTTGCCTGTTCATCCTCGTCATCCATACGCAGGTGATTTAGTCTTTACTGCATTTTCTGGTTCTCACCAAGATGCAATTAAAAAAGGCTTTGAATTCCAGAAAAATGAAGAAATTTGGGATATGCCTTACTTGCCAATCGACCCGAAAGACTTGGGGCGTGACTACGATGCGGTAATTCGTGTGAATAGCCAATCAGGTAAAGGCGGTATTGCATACTTATTAGAATCGAATTACAACGTTGCCTTACCACGTCGTGTTCAGATTGAGTTTAGTCAGATCGTTCAACAACATACTGATGAAAATGGTACAGAAATCAGTGCGCATGAGATTTGGACATTGTTCGAAAAGACTTATGTGGATATCAAAAACCACCATTATCAAACTAAACACTATCAGTTGTCTGATATCAATGGCACACAAATCATTGAATTAGATATTGAAATTGAAGGCGAAATTCAACGTTTACGTGGTGAAGGTAATGGCCCAATCTCTGCAATGTTGAATGCTTTACAGTTGCCAATCGATGTTGTGAACTATGAAGAACGTAGTATTAGTTCTGGTGCAAATGCCAAAGCCCTTGCTTTAATTGAACTCCAAGTGAAAGGCACAGGCAAAAGCGCATTTGGTGCAGGCGTACATGACAACATCGTTACGTCATCAATCGAAGCCATTATTGCATGTACCAACCGATTGATTGAACAAGGTGTGTTAACAACGGATCAAGTGGTTGCCGCTGCAGTTTAACAAAAACAATCGTTTAAAAAGGATACCAGAGTTGGTATCCTTTTTATTATTGATAAAAGATTTATAGGACGAACGATTCCAGTGTCTTTTCCATCGGATTCAGTGGGTTTAGTCACACCACAAAAATTTTCATTTGAAGCACCATTAGAACTTGAGTGTGGGAGGGTATTACCTCGCTTTGATTTAATGGTTGAAACCTATGGAACACTCAACGCAGATCATTCCAATGCCATCTTAATTTGTCATGCCCTATCAGGTCACCATCATGCCGCAGGTTATCATCATGAAGATGATAAAAAAGCAGGTTGGTGGGACAGTTGTATCGGTCCTGGCAAAGCAATTGATACCAATCACTTTTTCGTAGTTGCACTGAATAATATCGGTGGTTGTAGTGGCTCTACAGGACCAATCTCACCCAATCCTGAAAATGAAAATCGTCCCTATGGCCCTGACTTCCCTCTCGTGACTGTACGAGACTGGGTAAAGACCCAAGCCATGCTTTCTGATCGTCTTGGTATTGATGTATGGTACGCTGTCATCGGCGGTTCATTGGGAGGCATGCAAGCTTTGCAATGGTCATTGGATTATCCAGATCGTTTAAAGAAATGTGCGATTATTGCGAGTGCACCAAAGCTTTCTGCTCAAAATATTGCGTTCAATGAAGTCGCACGCCAATCTATTCTGTCCGATCCAGACTTTCATCATGGACGTTATTTAGAGAATGATAGCTATCCAAAACGGGGCTTGATTTTGGCGCGAATGGTTGGTCATATCACTTACCTCTCAGAAGAAGCCATGAAACAAAAATTTGGACGAGATCTAAAATCTGGCAAGTTTATGTATGGTTTTGATGTCGAGTTCCAAGTTGAAAGCTATTTGCGTTACCAAGGTGAACAATTTAGCCGTAATTTTGATGCAAATACTTACTTGATTATGACCAAGGCTTTGGATTATTTTGACCCCTCTCGTGAGTATGAGCATTCATTGACCAAAGCAATGAGTCAACCGAAATGTCAATTTTTGGTAATTTCATTCACCACAGACTGGCGTTTTAGTCCAAGCCGTTCACAGGAATTGGTTGATGCTTTGATTGATAATCATAAACCTGTGAGTTACTTGGAAATTGATGCTGAACAGGGCCATGACTCTTTCTTGTTCCCAATTCCGCTGTATGTAAAATCCTTACGTGCATTTTTAGGTGGAGAACAACAGTTGCAATCGACATCGCAGGAGCTGAACTAATGCGTATAGATCAACGACTCGCCGAAAAATGGATTAATCCAAATTCTAGCGTGCTAGACTTAGGTTGTGGCGATGGCGAATTATTGGCTCATATGAGCAAACAGCACAATATTCGTGCTTATGGCTTAGAAATTGATCAAGAAAAGATTGCAATTGCCATCAGTCGGGGGTTAAATATTATCCAACAGGACTTAAACTTAGGTTTAAGCCGCTTTGCCGATCAATCTTTTGACTCTGTGGTGATGGCACAAGCTTTGCAAGCTGTAGATGCACCTGATGTATTACTTCGTGATATGGTGCGTGTTGGTAAGCAAGCAATTATTACTTTTCCAAATTTTGCATATTGGAAGACGCGTTCTTTTCTTGCATTAAAAGGGAAAATGCCTGTTTCGGAGGCTTTACCTTATATGTGGTATAACACTCCGAATATTCATTTATGTACATTCCGTGACTTTGAAGCCTTATGTGCTGAGAATCGGATTAAAATTATTAATCGACTTGCCGTTAATGGTGACCAACAAGGTAGTTTGCTCAGTAAGCATATGCCGAACCTATTTGGTGAAGTCGCAATTTATCGAGTGAGCGCTCTATGAAAAAGACATTAATCAGCACATTTTTATTTGGTCTGATCAGCATACAAGCGCATGCAGACTATGTTGCTCAACCGCAATCCGTTGCTGCACAAGCAGCACGATATTCAGTGATGAGTATTGGTGAATTGCAAAACGCTGCAAAAGCAGGTCAGGCTGGGGCACAGTTTTATTTAGCAACTCGTTACCAACATGGTAAGGACGTTGCAAAAGATGAGAAACAAGCGTTTGCTTTATTTAAAGCTGCCGCAGACAAAGGTATTTCCGCTGCACAGCTCAATGTTGGTCGTATGTATGCCGATGGCATTGGCACTAAAAAGGATGAAGTGTTAGCGCGCAAGTATTTTGAAAAAGCGGCAAGTAATGGTGATAACCGTGCCAGCTTTAACCTTGCTGTGATGGAAGAACAAAAGAAAAACTATATTGGCGCTTATCAATGGTATGAGCTTTCAACACGTGATGGCATGCTTGATACTAAAGTGATTAGCTTGTCAGAAGGTAAGAAAACCGCTTTGGCTGCAAACTTAACTCAAGAGCAAATCCGTACTGCACGTGACCGTGCGGATAAATGGATTCAAGCACAATAATCTTATTTAGATTTAGCGAAAATATAAAAACCGACTTGTGAGAGTCGGTTTTTTCATTATAGTTATAGCATTCATTCTTATATTAACTGTACTAAATGAGCGATATAGAAAAAGCGATATTCAAAGCAAAACTAGAATTAGAAACAATAACACCAGAAGAAATCCAAAGGTGGGCAATTGAAACACTAGAAAAAAATCCGTCTAATGATTTAGCTTTAGAAATATGCTTTCTCTCAACGCCAGAGCAAGTTGTCAGCTATTTTAAGCAATTATCCCAAACTGAAATTTATACATATCTAACAGAAACTACAATTAAACACTTATTAGTGGACTACATGTTAAAGAAGTTAAATTTAGTGAAAGTTCAAAATGATCTATTTCCATTTCTGCAAAAAATTTTGATTTTTTCCAAATTTTTAAGCATTAGCAATCTTGCCGAAATGCTTAATTTTTACGATCTTAATCTATACTCCTCCTTAGAGGGCTACGCACCTTCTGAGCCAGAGGTTGTATTTCAGGAGCTATTGGCTGATTTAGAAACCTTTTGTTCAGAGACATCAAATCAAGAATCAAGCAATAATTTTTGACTATTCTCTTTATGCAAAACACTCTAAAATTTCACTCAATCAAAGCTGATCTAAAATTCATATGTCTACTCCCTCATGGCTCACCCAAGGCAAGCTTGTACTTGCAAGCAACAACAAAGGTAAAATTGCAGAATTTGAACACCTATTTCAACAGCTCAATCTACCTATCGAGATCATTCCTCAAGGCAAACTGGATATTGAAGATGCCATCGAAGATGGTCTAAGTTTTGTTGAAAATGCGATTATCAAAGCCCGCCATGCATCTAAACTTTCAGGAAAACCAGCGATTGCGGATGACTCAGGTCTATGCGTCCCAATTTTAAGTGGTGCACCTGGGATCTATTCTGCACGATATGCCGGTGAACATGGCAATGATACAGCGAACAATGAAAAGCTTTTGGCTGATCTCATTCCCTTCCGCAAAAATGGCGAAAGCATAGAAGGTATGTTCGTGTGCGTACTTGCACTTGTGACACATGCAGAAGACCCTCTGCCGCAGATTTTCCAAGGCATATGGAAAGGTGAGATTTTAGCAGCTGCGCGTGGTGAAAATGGTTTTGGTTACGATCCACTATTTTGGCTGCCAGAACTTAATCTATCCAGTGCCGAATTAAGCAAAACAGATAAAAATAAAATCAGCCATCGTGGTCAAGCGATGCAACTTTTTAAAGCAAGTCTAAGTTAATATTTATAGAAACCTGAAGCATCTATTCAGGTTTCTCCCCCTTTTGCAAAACCATCTCCCATCCTCATTGTCTTAAAATTGCAATATAAATGTCACATCTTTGTCATGCCAACCTGTTGAGATAGAGCTAAATTTTAAGAGGAATATGATTATGGCAGGTTTATCTATTTGGCACGTGCTCATTTTTGCAATCGTGGTTATTTTACTATTCGGTACATCAAAACTAAAAAATCTGGGTAAAGATGTTGGTGGTGCCGTTAAAGATTTCAAAAAGTCGATGAAAGATGAAGACGAAACCACAGCTTCTTTAAATGAACCACGTACTATCGACGCTCAAGTAAAAAATTCTGAAAGCTCAATAAAAAGCTAAGCGAGCACCATTATGCTGAATTTGGGAATGTCCGAACTCCTAGCGTTCGGCATTATCGCCTTACTTGTATTAGGGCCTGATAAATTACCTGAAGCTGCCCGATTCGTAGGGAAATGGTACGCAAAAATTAAACGTACGGTCAGTAATGTTCAAAATGACATAGACCGCGAATTACGTCTGTCCGAACTACGAGAACAAATGCAGCAAGAAATGCAACGCATCGCAGAACTTGAACAAAAAATGCAGGCGCAGATGACAGCATTTGAACAGCAAAAGGTTTCACTTCAAGAAGATCCCCAAAAAGCTGCCACGCAAAAATGTCAGATTCAGGTGGTCTACCACTATATTTATCAACCATTGTCTATGATTTACCTTCCGAAATTTGCCCTATTGCGTGCATCAGTATCAACTTCATCATTAGAACAAACAACTTCGGTTCCAGAATTAAAGGTAGCAGTATGAATTCACCCTCTAGCTCTCAACTCCCTCAGTCTTCTTTGGGTGAGCAAGAACAAGATGTTAAGCTTGAGGAAATGCCAATCACCAAGCATTTGATGATTCTGCGACAACATTTATTTAAAATCGTCGCTGCCATTCTATTACTTTTTTTCTGTTTATTACCCTTTGCCAATCGTACTTATCAAATACTCTCTGAACCGTTACGAGCTCAGTTGCCTGTAAGTTCATCCATGATTGCAACGGATGTTACGGCAACATTTATGGCACCTTTCAAACTAAATTTCTTCGTGGCATTAATGCTGGTTATGCCTTATATCATTTATCAGATTTGGTCTTTCGCTAAACCTGCCCTATATGAAAAAGAGAAATCTTTAGCTCTCCCGATCTTAGTGAGTAGTATTTGCTTGTTTTATTTGGGTATTGCATTTGCTTATTTTATTGCTTTACCTTCAATTTTACATTTTTTCATTAGTGTCTCACCCGAAACAGTGGCACCAATGACCGATATTAATAGTTATTTGGCTTTCTGCTTAAAACTTTTCTTAGTCTTCGGTCTGACCTTTGAGATTCCAGTCGTTACCTTGTTACTGATCTTAATCGGTGTTGTCAGCACGCAAAGTTTAGTTGAAAAAAGACGATTTATTATCGTGGGATGTTTTTTCATTTCGATGTTTGTTACCCCACCTGACGCTATTTCAATGATTATGCTCGCCGTTCCAATGTGGTTATTGTTTGAACTTGGTCTCTTATTAGGCAAAGTTCTAGAAAAATCAAAAGCAACAGCTTAGACTTAAATGATCCAATTTTAGAACAGGTCTAGCACCTGTTTTTTTGACTAAACGTTTTATTATTTATTGATTTTTAATGTATTTGTCACATAACTGTCAAGGCAGCGTCACAATTAAAAACTAAGTTAAAGGCGGGAAATTTTTTATCGCACATATAAACTTAGGATGATTCCATGACACAGCCAACGCCATATCATGAAGACCAAGAACTGGATAATAACACGTCTACAAATGTTCATTTCCGTGACATTTTAGAACAACATATTAACCGCCGTAGCCTTATCACAAAAACTGCAAGCGGTGCTGTTGCACTCACCTTGGCATCAACGTTAACAGGCTGTAATGACAACGATAATAAATCGAATAACAACAATGGTGGAACTAAGCCTCCTGTTGATTCCAATAAAAAACCTGAAAAATTAGACTTCACAGCAGTTCCAAAAAATTTAGATGATATTGTCACTGTACCAGAAGGTTATGAAGCCAACGTTCTATATGCTTTAGGAGACTCAATTAATCCAACATATGCAGAATGGGATGACAACAATGTTCCATCAGGCCCAAGCTTTCAATTCCGTTCAGGTGACTGCCATGATGGCATGAGCTATTTTGGTCTCAATACTGCAACAGGTCGCTATGATGAACAGCAATCAAATGATGGTTTATTGGTTCTAAACCATGAATATATCAATCCAACGTTCTTGCATCCAAAAGGACCAAGTAAAGTCGATGGTCGTCGCCCAGAAGATGAAGTGATTCGCGAAGTAAATGCTCATGGTGTTTCGATCATTCATGTGAAGAAAGATACCAAAACTCAAAAAGTTGAATTGGTCAAAAACTCTGTTTATAACCGTCGTATCACTGGTTCAACTTTGATGGAGTTTGCAGGCCCTGCAGCAGGTCATGCATTACTTGCCACCAAGTTCTCACCATCGGGTGTACAAACCCGTGGTACACATAACAACTGTGGAAATGGCTACACGCCATGGGGAACTTACCTCACTACTGAAGAAAACTTTATTGGCTATTTTGCGCGAAGTGCGACCGATGATGCAGCACGTCGTCCTGAAGAAATTGTGGCACTGCAACGTTATGGTTTAAAACAAGGCTCTAGTACTCGCTATGGCTGGGAAACAGCAATTGGACAAGTTGAATCACAAGATCTTTATGATCGCTGGAATGCAGATGTAAAAGCAGAGCAAGCAGGGCAAGATTACCGCAATGCGCCAAATACCTTTGGTTGGATGGTTGAAATCGATCCATTTGATAGTCGTCAAGCACCTGTAAAACGTACTGCACTTGGACGTTTCGCTCATGAAGACTGTCGTACTAGTCGTGCCATTGAAGGTGAAAACTTAGCATTCTATATGGGTGATGACTCACGTGGCGAGTATATCTATAAATTTGTATCCGATGCAAAATGGGATCCAAAAGATGTAAATGGCGGTTATCGTGCAGGTGATAAATATATGAATGCAGGCAAACTTTATGTTGCCAAATTCAATGCTGACGGTACTGGTCAATGGGTAGAATTGAGCTACGGTAAAAATGGTCTGACTGACAGCAATCCTGTCTATCCTTTCAAATCACAAGCAGAAGTTGTTACATTTGCACGCTTAGCAGCAGATTCTGTTGGTGCAACAAAAATGGATCGTCCTGAATGGTGTGCAGTCAATCCTGTCAATGGCGAAGTCTATGTCACCCTCACCAATAACTCGAATCGTGGTTCAAGCTATCCAACAGATGCAGCGAACCCTCGAAATTATGAAGATCTGAAAAATAATGAAAAAGTCCAAAAAGGTAATGTGAATGGACACATCATTCGCTTCCGCGAGACTGAAGATAAAACCACAGCTGAAAGCTTCAAATGGGATATCTACTTATTTGGTGCTGAAGCAGCAATGGCATCAAACATTAACCTTTCTGGTCTAACAGATAATAATGACTTCTCATCACCAGATGGCATGTGGTTTGACCCACGCGGTGTATTGTGGATTCAAACTGACGACGGTGCATATACGGATGTTACGAACTGTATGATGCTTGCAGCATTACCAGGCCAAGTCAGCGATGGGAACAAGGCAACAACATCAAACGGAACTGAAACCATCGTTGGCGCAAAAGTGAATGATGAAAACCTGCGTCGCTTCCTCACAGGTCCAAAAGAATGTGAGATCACAGGCGTAACGATGACGCCAGACTATAAAGCGATTTTCATCAATGTACAGCACCCAGGTGAAGACTCAAAAACTTACGACGCCCCAACTAGCCATTGGCCTGCAACGCAAACCAATCCAAATAACACAACATCTCGCCCACGCTCTGCAACAGTGGTGATCACACGTAAAGATGGTGGTGCAATTGTTGGTTAATAACCGCCAAACTTAAAAGCTCACTTAAGCCATGCTATTTTCGAATAGCATGGCTTTTTTATTTCAACAAGTCCACTTTTTGCTCCACAACCTCTCCCTGTTGCTCTCCTTGTTGCGCTTTCTCTGCCCATAGCCATTGTTGCTGACTCATACGTAAAAAGTTAGAACATCGTGTTCCGTAGATTGGACTTTGAATAAATGTCGAGGACAATAAAGCCTCCATCTCGGGATTAATTCCTGTATCAGGGAGCAAATCGGGTATGACTTTACGCTCATCTTCCAAAATATCCCAAACCGCATAGTACAGCGCTGCTTCAGTCATATTCGGCTGTTGTAACATCGGTAAAAACTCTTGAGTAAAGCGTTTACGTAAATGTTTAGTTTTTTCCCAATCTTCAGACATCAAACCATTAGACACAACATAAACACCATTGGCGAGAACTTGAGGTGCTTCACCTTGATTACTCATATAAACAGCTTGTTCACGATCACCTACAAATAAGTTAAAGCCCGCGTATTCTTGTTGTTTTAACTCTAATTGCTGTGCAAAACGAATGGGGGTTAGTTCACTTTCTAAAAAGGTCTGTACCAAATGACCTCTTGAGGTTTGATATTGATTTTTATCTCGACCATTACGAAAGTTAGTTACAATCGCCCAGCGTCCAGATGCAGTTACTCCCATCCATGTCCCACCCGACTGTAAATCCTGTCCAGCAATAATGCTGCTATTTTCCCAAGTATGTAGGCGGATACTCGGGCGATGATAAAACTCATCTCGATTTGAAATTAAGCAAAGTGGCATCTCCTCAAGAACATGCCATGCAAAAGCGACAATACACATTGATTTTGTTCTCACATCTTTACACATTGAATGTACAACATTTTTCATCTCAATCCGTTAAAATCTGTTCAAAACTTAATTTCAAATTCTAAATTGAGGAACAGCAATGCTGACCTATCCAAATATAGACCCAGTTGCACTGAGCTTGGGACCAGTACAAGTGCATTGGTATGGACTTATGTACCTATTGGCATTTTTATGTGCATGGGGCCTTGCCTCTTATCGTGCTAAGCAGCGTGATGGCTGGACAGGAGACATGGTTTCAGATCTCGTTTTTTACGGTGCACTGGGTGTTGTACTTGGTGGTCGTGTGGGGTACGTCCTGTTTTACGAATTTGGAAAATTCTTAGAAAATCCACTATGGCTATTCCAAGTTTGGACAGGCGGCATGAGTTTTCATGGTGGTTTTCTTGGCGTAATGATTGCCATGTTATTTTGGTGCAAAAAATATCAAAAAACATGGTTCCAGACATTGGACTTTATTGCACCTTGCGTACCGACAGGTTTAATGTTTGGTCGTATTGGTAATTTCATTGGTGGTGAACTGTATGGTCGTCAAGTTCAAGACCCGAGTTATCCATTTGGTATGATTTTCCCAACAGACCCTTTGGGGCTGGTACGCCATCCATCACAAATCTATCAAGCATTGTGTGAAGGTTTATTACTCTTCATCATTTTATGGTGGTTTAGCTCAAAACCTCGACCACGTATGGCCGTTTCAGCAGTATTCTTAGTTGGATATGGCGTAGCACGTTTCTTTATGGAATTCTTCCGCCAACCTGATGCAGATCAAGGATTCATCTTATTTGGTTGGATGACCAAAGGACAAATTCTAAGCTTCCCAATGATCATCATTGGTCTTTGGATGATTTGGTATGCTTATCGTAAAAACATCTATGATTGGCAATTGAAAAGATAAAAATAAAAAACGGGAGCATGCGCTCCCATTTTTTTAGTTTAAATGAGCTTTTTAACCAGTTCACCTAAGCGTTTACCTTGGGCTTCACATAGGATCTTTTCCTCTTGGCTTAGACTCTGATCATGGCGTGGTCCACTAACATGGCTTGCACCATAAGGTGTTCCCCCTGTTTTGGTATTCGATAGTGCAGGAATCGAGTTTGGCAGACCTAAAATCATCATGCCATGGTGAAATAGCGGTGGTAACATCGTCAATAATGTACTTTCTTGCCCACCATGCATCGAACCTGATGAAGTAAAGACACATGCTGGTTTATTGTGTAAAGCACCATTCAGCCATAGGCTCGTCGTTTGATCCCAAAAATATTTCATCTCGCTGGCCATATTGCCAAATCGAGTGGGTGAACCCAAAGCTAAACCAGAACAATGAGTCAGATCATCTAGGCTACAATATATATCGCCATCTGTCGGTATACTCGGTTGTGCCTCTGTTACAACAGTTGCAAGATTCGGTACTGTTCGAATCCGAGCATTTACCCCTGCTGACTCGACTCCATCAGCAATTAAATGAGCCATTTGCCGAGTAGAACCATATTTGCTGTAATACAGTACAAGAACGTAAGGTTGCATCACTTTTCAAAATTTTGCTAAGTTAATAACACTATACGACATTTTTACCTTTTTGAGCTGTTGTTGATCTTGTGAACTCTCCAAGATCTTGATTAAAAATAACTAGGATACCTCCATGATCTTAAACCGTTATCTAAAAAAATTGTCTTTTTTAGAGAAAACATGGTTTCAATTTATCTTATTTGTGTTGCGTCGCTTCGAGGCTGACCGTTGCCGAGAACAAGCAGGTTCCTTGACCTATACAACGCTCTTTGCAGTTGTCCCAATGCTGACTGTATTTTTGGTCATTATTTCCTCCATCAAAGCATTAGAACCAGCACGACAACAATTACAGCAATTGATTTATAGTAATTTTTTACCTAAAAGTACCATTGCATTTGATAAAGCCTTAAGTGCCTTTACCGATAAATCGAGCAACCTAACCATTATTGGTATCTTGTTCCTATTTGTCACAACGGTATTAATGCTGTCATCGATTGAGAATGTTTTTAATCGTATTTGGCGTGTCAAAGAAACGCGTACGGGCTTGGTCGGTTTTATGCGTTATTGGACCATTATTTCTTTGGGTCCGATTTTATTAGGGAGCGCATTCGTACTCTCCTCTACAGTTGCCTCAATGAATATCTTAAGCAATAACTTCGCAGGTTATCAGCTAAACGGCGCTTTTCTTTTATGGTTAATTTCATTTTTATTAACCATTATTGGTTTTTTCATTTTGTATTGGACCATACCGAATCGCAATGTTCCCATGTACTCAGCCATGATCGCAGCATGTTTTAGTGCGACAGTGTTTGAGGTCTTAAAACGTTTCTTTGGCTGGATTATGAGCAACTTTACCAGCTATGAAATCGTTTATGGTGCTTTTGCTGCGGTTCCTATTTTTCTGCTTTGGATTTTCTTGTCATGGAATATTATTTTACTCGGTGTGGAAATCAGTTATGCACTTACCGCATTTCATTCAGGTAAGGAACAAAAACGCCATCCAATCATGATGTTATTAGATATTTTAGAGTTATTTTATAAGAAGCAACAAGTTGGAAATAGTGTAAGTGAGCATGAGCTACTTGATATCGTAGGTCGTGGTGAGCTGGGGCGTTTACCCTCATATATTCTGCAATTAGAAGCACAAAATCTGATTAAACGTACAGACAATGATGAGTATGTCTTGGTTCGCAATTTAGCACAGGTTGATTTTTGGAGTTTCTTTACCGCACTCCCATATCCGCTTCCACTACGAGATGATGTTGTCAATGTTCATGCCGATGATGAATGGATGGAAAAAATCGGACCCGCCTTGATTGAAAGCAATGATTATTTAGCGGCTAAACTTTCTATTCCGTTATCCACTATTTTTGAACAGAAGTAGCAAGAAGACCTCGTATTGAGGTCTTTTTTATTTCCTTAACCAACCTTGTAAACTCACCACCACAATCCCTGCTAACACCAGAATTGAACCGAGAATGAAGTTTGGTTCAATTCTCTCATCGAGCAACCATACTCCGAAAATGATCCCAAACAATGGGGTTAAAAAAGAGAATACGCCTAAGCGCGAAGCTAAATAATTTCTAAGCAACCAAAACCAAGCTAGAAAGCTCGCAAAAGACACCACGAGGGTATGGAATGCCAAACTGCCAATCACCAATGGGGTAAAATGAATACTTGCCTGCCCCAAAAACACAGCCAAGCCAAACAATAAAATAAAGCTACCTGCCAATTGATAGAATAAAGTCTGTGTCACCGCAGCTTGTGCCAATGAAGATAAGCGTACGGTAATTGTGGTTGCTGCCCAAGCAATACCAGCAGCCAATGCCAACAAATCGCCCCACAGCATTTGTTGCTCAATCGCAGAAACCGTCCCTGATTGCCCTCGGATAAATGTCACCACTATGCCAATAAAAGCCAGAGCAATACCACTCCATTGCAGCCAGCTTAAACGCTCAGAAGGTAACTTCCAATGCAAACCCAACGCCACAAAAATTGGTGCGGTATATAGCAATACCACTGCATGTGAAGCAGAAGTCCATTGCAATGCTTGCGCCAACAAAAAGAATTCTAAAGAGAATAAAAAGGCAACCAAAGCACCCGCTTGAAGATTTTGGCGATTGAATAATTCAGCGGCTTTATCTAAATACAATAAAGGCAATAACAAAATTGCTGCCAAGCCCGAACGTAGCGCGATTTGCATAAGAGGAGAAATATCAGGAGCTGCCATTTTTAGAATGACTTGTTGTAATCCCCAAATCATGCAGAGTCCGATCATAAGACCAGATGCTCGTGCATCTAATGTTTTACGCTCATCCATTGCCAGCTCCCAATTTTCATAATAGAAAGCCAATATAAACCTGTCAGATTTTCATGATATAGTGAAAATCTGACAATACATGTGTGTTTTCTGACAATTCTCAATCCATGAAAAAAACAGCACAAAGAATTCAGGATTTTCAAAAGATTCCTGCCATCAAAGATATTCCTGCCCCGTTATGGTTAAGAGTTCGAGATGCACCTGCCGCAACAATTTATCCTGAACATGCACATGCTTGGGGAGAATTTATTTACGCTTTTGATGGTGTTTTAGAAGTGAGTATTGAGCAAATCCATTATTTAACACCACCACCTTACGGCATTTGGTTACCGCCACATATGCAGCACAGTGGCATTAATCGAAATGATGTCACTTACAGTTCGCTGTATGTCCATGAATCTTTGTGTCAGCAGATGCCACAACAAGCGGGTATTTTACTGACTGCACCATTGGTTCCAGCGTTGCTTGAGCACATTCGTAAACACCCATTTTCAGAACAAGATCCAGAATATTTACGCTTACTACAAGTATTATTAGATGCACTCACACATGCTGAATTGGTAGGAAGTTATTTACCTACCACACAACATCCTGCCTTATCAAAAATATTAAGCCGCTTACATGCATATCCAGCGGATAATAGTACCCTGCAGCAGCTTGCGGAAATGATAAATATGACCGAAAGAACCTTGGCTCGTTATAGTCAAAAGGAGCTTGGCATGTCGTTACATGAATGGCGACAACGTCTCAAGGTGATGAAAGCGATGTCGATGCTCAATCAAGGGAAAACCATTGAAAATATTGCATTAGATTTGGGTTATGCGAGTTCTTCCGCCTTTATTTATATGTTTAAACGTTGGATGCACTTTACCCCAGATCAATTTCGAAAATTATATCAAGGCAGTTCTCTACAATAAGCCAAACCGTTTTAAATTTTCCTGCTCATAAGGTGCATCTTCAGCTGGATAACGTAAGTCCGCATGTCCTTGCTGTTTGGCCAAGGACCAAATAATGCTTTCTCCAGCAGGTAAAACCGTTGACGATAGCTGATACAGTGGATCGGTATACGCCTTGTCACTATCAATCAACTGCCATCCCTGTTGTTGAAATGCAAGAACCACGTCATCCAAAAAAGCCGCATTAATTGCATTTACATGTAATAACAGTACATGTTTTGGTGAATAACCAATTGTATCTATTGCAAGCTGATCATAATAATCGGCTCGATCTAGCAAATGATAAATGTATGCTTGCTTTAATTTCTCAAGCTGATCACTCTGATGATGCTTTTGATAAGACAAGTATTTTTGGTTATAAAACCAATCACTGGCATCAATACTCACTGCGCCCGACTGATAGTCATGCTGTTTAAGATACCCAACAACCGCATCTCTTTTTTCTTGGGTATTCCCTTCTTTCAAAAAAGGATAACGATATCTTGCAACCCAGCCCTGTAACGGTTGAAATACTTGTTCTGCTCGTCGAATTCCATCAATGTATTGTTGGCTACTGATGCTGTCTTTATTTAAGTTAAGATGAAGCTCACTATGGTTACCAATTTGATGACCTTGTTTCCCCCATTCAGCAACCAACTGTACACCTGCATAATCACCAATCTTGATTACACTCGGGTAAATAATACTTTTGATTCGATGTTGATGAAGTTGCTCTAAAATATGCTGATTAATCGTTAAGGCTTGAACATTTAAATCAGGATTTACCCCATCATCGAAACTCAACGCCAACTGCTTCGCATGAACGAAACTGGTGATCAAAAACAGTGTCAGGTATAGCCCTATTTTCATTCTATTTTTCTCATTTCTTTTCCATAAAAAAACGCTGATACCTAGATACCAGCGCCATATCACTCATTCTTATGCTTTAACAAAGGTATCCCAATCATATTCCCCAGACTGAGTAATTAATTTCATCGTAAGTTGATCATTTGGATTTAAAGCACCTACTCCAGCAGGTGTACCTGTCATAATCACATCACCTGCTTGTAAACTAAATGACAGATTAATTTCGACCAATAGCGCTCCGATATCAAACAACATATCCCGACTAAAACCATGCTGACGCTGTTCGCCATTGATCATTAAAACCAATTCTAATTCTTGTAAATCACCGATTTCATCTGCTTCAACCCAATCTGCCAATATACAAGCACCATCGAACGCTTTTGCTCGCTCCCAAGGCTGTCCTTTGTTTTTCAATTCACTTTGCAAATCACGCAAAGTTAAATCCAAACCTAACGTAATCGCACCAATTGCTTCTAATGCTTTGTTCTTATCAGTTTCTTGCGATAAAGGATGTGCAATTTGCAAACAAATTTCACATTCATAATGACACTCGCCTAAGGCCTGATTCCAAGCGACACCTTGTGCTAACGTAGCAAGGCTACTTGGTGGTTTCATAAATAAAATCGGACGATCTGGGACAGCATTCCCCAACTCTTTCGCGTGCTCAGCATAATTTCTACCCACACAAACAATTTTTGAAGGCTGCGTACTCATGAAAACTCCTTGTTGTTTTGAACCGTTATTTATTTTTACAACTATTTTTTAAAACTATTTTCAAATTTATTTTGATCTGCTTGATTGGTAAAAACACGTTTGGGTACGATCACGACTGTTTGGTTTTTAAGTTCCAACATATAAGTCAATTTGCCAATTACGAAAGATTGAACTTCACTATATTGTGCTTTTTGTTTCTTCCCTGCAGCATATAACTCAAAGTAGTCTTGATATAGGTCAATACCTTGTTCACTTTTCCCAAATTGATAGCGCACAAATTGACGTTTAAACAACAGCGGCAATAACCAAAAGCGCATGATCGCTTGCATGATCAAGAAGAAAACACCGAGTGCCACATAGTAACGACCAACTCCGGTGAAACCCAAATAAATTCCCCAAAGGATAATTGCGATACTAATTGCAGGGGTTAGAAAACGAGTAATCGGTTTTTTGCCAAAAGTGACTAAAGCAAAGCCATCTTGAGATTCTTCCAGATTAAGATAATAACGTGCGGATATGGTTGGACGCTGTTCAGACATATAACACTTCAATTCGGGTGATCATAGACAGGCATAGATATTACACCAGTTTGTCATCATTCAGACTCGTTTTACATAATAGGGCTATTTTCTCAGCAGAAAACAGTTATAAATTGTTGTGATTGGAATCACCAGAAGAAAATCAAAGGAATGTGATGTCTCGTTTTATTACCCTTTTTACAATTTTTTTGTGTTGTTCAACACAGTACAGCTTTGCTCAGATCATTACATGGTCGGATAATATTCCGAGTGCTGTACAACCATTTCAAAATCAGCCAAAAATTCTGGCAAGTTATACGCAAAATGACATTTTTATCTACGGACATCCAGCCGTAAAAACTGCTGTCCCTACCCCCAAAAATAATCCCCAGCCAACCGCAAACTTTACGACAGCTGCGATGATTGTTCCTGTGAATGCACAACAGGTTGAAAAAACACTGACCGACTTTAATCAATATGTTGGTCTTTTCCCTACACTGAAATCTGCGAAAACATTGACCAAATCAGGCAATATCACACAGATGAAGTATCGTGTTTCGATACCAACCCCCATCCCTGTTTTAAACTTTAATGAAAATGTCATCATGCAACACCAATTGGCTGAAAATAGTATTTCAACCTTGGTGATTGATGCCCCTATACCCTATGGTGTCGGTAAATTTGAATGGTTTGCTTTAGATGAAAATCGAACCTTAATCACGCTAACCCAATGGGGTGACCTAAATCAGCCTCAAGGTTTTTTAGTTAAAAAAATTCTAGCTGCGATTCCAGAAGTAAAACTTGGCATTCCCAGCAGCGGTAATGCTTTTATCTTAGAATCATTAAGGAAGCGTTTTAACGCACTCGCACCTATTGCGCTTCCTGCTGGTCAGACACCATCTCCACAACTCACACCTGCTCAACTCGCAAAAATTGCTCAACTAAGTCAAGCGGCTCAACAACCTGTAAGTTTTCTACATTACCCAACCACGATCGCTTATACACATGGTCGGGAGTCAATGCGCTTTACCACAACCTACCAGTTTTACAAGCAATCACCTCAACAACTACAAAAATGGCTTGTACCAGTGACCTATAAAGAGTTATTTCCACGTCAAATTAAAAAAGTAAGCACCACACCTATTCAAAATCAAAGCCAGGATGCAGATATTCAGGTCAATGTTGGCTTAGGAGTAATTAACATTCCTTTCGCCTTTAAATTGCAGTTTAACTACCCACAGACCACCGAAAATAACTTTCATGCCAATGGTGGAGATTTAAGATATATCAAAGGGAAAATGAATATAGATACCAGCCATCAAGGATCTTTATTTAAAATAACCACCGCGATGAAAATTGATGAAAAAGCACCATTTTTATTAAGAGCAATGCGCAGCCTTCCTTATCACGATACTTTACCAGCGGTTGGTGGGAATACCGTGTTTGTACAAAAAATACGGACCAAGCTCTGAAAGTCATAGGCACAAAAAAACCGCATTTAAGCGGTTTCTTTTTTCAAATTGGTGCGCTCAGAGAGATTCGAACTCCCGACCCCTTAGTTCGTAGCCAAGTGCTCTATCCAGCTGAGCTATGAGCGCATATTTGATGTTGGGCATTATACGTATTTTTCCTGACTTGATAAGCTATTTTTCACAATATCCTGATCAACTGGCTATAGATTGCTCTTTCTATAAGCCCCTACCTCTTTTTAAAACACTTTTCACTCTATCGACCCATCATATTTTTAGCCAAACTATATGTATTTTTAATTTAATCTTAATAAAATTATTCTTAATATTATCTTTAATAACTATATTGTACTGTCATCAACACAGCTTAAACATTATTTAATTATCATAAATAGTTTAGGTTGATTCATTAATTATATGTACAAATCCCAATAAATTTTCAATACTGCATTCTACTTTACTGATTTATATAAAATTTATTTGCATTAAAAATATGATACACATAACAATATTGACATTACAAAGTAAACCAATAAATACTATCATATAGATTATGAGACAGGAGTCACATAATTATTAAGGTAAATAAAACAAAACTCCAATAATTATAGGTATATCGACATGTTATTTAAAAATATTCTATCACCCATTACAGGCATTCTGTCTCTTGCAAGCAGCAATAGCCAAGGAACATCATCTTCTGTCAATACAGTATCGACTATAAAACATGTTCATGTCGAAGAAAGTACGACGACAAACAATAGTAATAGTGGTACTCAGACTGATGATGGTTTATTCAATGGAATTGCAGCTGGTAATGGCGATCAAAACTACGGTGTTGGTGTAGGCAATGGTGATGGTTTAAACTTCACTTACCCTTTCACAACGGCTTTTCATTCACTTGGAAATTCTTACTCATGGCTTGGTGAAGCATCACCAGTCAACTCTATTAACACTTCAACAACTTCATCCTCCGTCCATATTCAAGACAATGACACCACAGACAATAGCAATTTAGGCATCTCTGCAGGCAATGGCAGTAATGGTGGCTTCCTAAATGGTGTTGCAGCTGGCAATGGTGAACATAATTACGGAATCGGTAATGGCAATGGTGATGACGTCAATGTCACTACACCCGTCACTGTGCCATTTGAATCTTTAGGCAACTCTTTCGCTGCAATTGGTGGTGGAGATGTCAACTCAATTAACACCACCCCAACCAGCTCCACCACGGTAATTGAAGATAACGATACCATCAACAACAGTAACAGCGGCGTTGGTGCTGCAGGAAACGGTAATGGTGGCGGTCTACTCAATGGCGTGGCTGCAGGTAATGGCGAGCATAATTATGGGATTGGTAATGGTAACGGTGATGATGTAAATGTCACTGTGCCTTGGACAACGCCTGTTCAAGCCGTGGGTAATTCAATCGCTGGGATTGGCGGCGGTGACGTAAATTCAATCAACACTGCACCAACCACTTCATCCACTCATATTCAAGACAATGACACCACCAATAACAATAATAACGGAACTGGTACTGCAGGTAATGGTAATGGCGGTGGCTGGTTAAATGGTATTGGTGCTGGCAACGGTGAACAAAACTATGGGATTGGTAATGGTAACGGTGATGATGCTGATATCACTATGCCTGTCACAGCACCATTTCAAGCTTTGGGTAACTCAGTCGCAGGCATCGGTGGTGGTGACGTAAACTCAGTAAATACTGCACCAACTACAACCTCCAATGTGATCGAAGACAACGATACCATCAACAACAGTAACAATGGTGTCGGAGCTGCTGGTAATGGCAATGCTGGTGGCTTGTTAAATGGCGTGTCTGCTGGAAATGGTGAACACAATTATGGTATCGGTAATGGTAACGGTGATGACGCAAGTATTGTTGCGCCATGGACAACACCATTTCAAGTACTAGGTAATTCATTCGCAGGAATTGGCGGCGGTGAAGTAAACTCGGTCAATACAGCTCCAACCACAACCTCAAATATCGTCCAAGACAATGACACCACCAATAATAGCAATAATGGTATTGGTGCAGATGGCAGTACGGGCAATGGTATTGGTGGCTGGGGCAATGGACCAGCATCAGGTAATGGTGAACAAAACTACGGCATTGGTAACGGAAATGGCGATGATGTTGGTATTACGGTACCAGTCACAACACCATTCAACGTTCTAGGCAACTCATTTGGTGGTACAGGCGGTGGTGGTGTTTCATCGACAAATACAGCACCTACCAACACACTGAACCATGTCCAAGATAACGATACCACCAATAATAGCAATAACGGCACTGGCGTTGATGGTGCAACTGGTAACGGTATTGGTGGACTATTAAATGGTATCAGTGCAGGTAATGGGGACAAAAACTACGGTATTGGTAACGGCAATGGTACTGATGCAGACTGGACCTCACCAATTGTTACACCAGTGAATGTAATGGGGAATAATGTTTCTTGGTTTGGTAATTCAGATCCAGATCAACCAACTAACACCTCGACCAATATTGCATCTACCAACACCACCAATATTGTTGAAGACAATGATACGGTCAACAATAGTAATAGCGGCACAGGTAGTGCAGGCAATGGTCTTGGTGGTTTACTTAACGGTGCAGCATCTGGCAATGGTGAGCAAAATTATGGTATTGGCAATGGTAATGGCGATGACGTAGGTATCGTAATGCCAATCACCACTCCATTAAATGGCCTAGGAAATGATTTCTCATTCTTTGGCAACTCACACAATGCTTCAACCAATGATGCATCGACAACAACCTCAAACTATGTATTTGATAATGACACCACAGACAACAGTAACAGCGGTACAGGTGTAGGTGGTACTTCAGGTAATGGTATCGGTGGCATTCTCAATGGGATTAGTGCGGGTAATGGAGAACATAACTACGGTATTGGGAATGGAAATGGTGACGATGCGAGCGTCGTAGCACCGATCACAATGCCAATCAACGGTCTAGGCAACTCCTTTGCAGTCTTCGGTGATTCGACCAACGACTCCGTTAATAATGGCTCAACCACGACCATTAACTATATTGAAGATAATGACAGCACTGACAATAGTAACAGTGGTACAGGTGTAGGTGGCGCTTCAGGCAATGGTATTGGCGGCTTACTTAATGGTATTGGTGCCGGTAATGGCGAACAAAACTATGGTATCGGCAATGGTAATGGCGACGATGCGAGTGTGGTTATGCCAATTACTAGCCCAGTAAATGCTTTAGGTAACTCCTTCTCAATCTTCGGAAACTCAACCTCCAACTCTGTCAATGACTCATCTACGACAGCAGTCAACCACTTTGAAGATAACGACACAACCAATAATAGCAACAGCGGTACAGGCTTAGTTGGTGATGGCAGTGCTGGCAATGGTATTGGTGGCTGGGGCAACGGTGCAGCCGCAGGTAATGGTGACAAAAACTATGGTATTGGGAATGGGATTGCCAATGACGCAGCTGTAGTCGCACCAATCACAACCCCGATCAGTGCCAACGGTAATGCCTTCTCAATTTTTGGTGATGCAACCTCAAATTCCGTAAATGACTCATCAACCACAACCTCAAACTATTTCCAAGATAACGACACTATCGACAACAGTAACAGCGGCGGTGGTGTTGGTGGTTCATCTGGCAATGGCTTAGGTGGCTTACTCAATGGTATTGGCGCAGGTAATGGTGAACACAACTACGGTATTGGGAATGGGATTGCTGACGACGCTGCTGTCGTTATGCCAATTACAACACCAATCAGTGCCAACGGTAATGCTTTCTCGATCTTTGGCAACGCCACCTCTAACTCCGTTAACGACTCATCAACCACAACCTCAAACTATTTCCAAGACAATGACACCATCAATAACAGCAATAGTGGCGGTAATGGCACTGGTGATGGGTCAGGTAATGGTACTGGTGGCGGCATAGGTAACGGTATTGCTGCCGGTAATGGTGAACACAACTATGGTATCGGTAATGGTATTGCTGATGATGCAAGCATCGTTGCGCCAATTACTGTACCTATTAGTGCTAATGGTAATGCCTTCTCAATTTTTGGGAATGCAACGTCAAACTCAACCAATAACTCCTCAACCACAACCAACAACTATGTTCAAGACAATGATACAACCGACAACAGCAATGGAGGCGGTAACGGAACAGGCGGTGGTTCTGGTGGCGGCTTACTCGGTCTAGGTGGTTTGCTGAATGGCATTGGTGCCGGCAATGGTGAGCATAATTACGGTATCGGTAATGGAAATGGTGACGATGCGAGCATTGTCATGCCAATCGCAATTCCAATTAACCTCTCTGGAAATGCTGTCTCAGTCTTTGGCACTGCAACATCAAACTCAACCAATGACTCTTCAACTACAACCAACAATCATGTCGAAGATAATGACACAACTAATAACAGTAATGGCGCTGGAAACGGCTTCGGTACAGGTGCTGGCCTATTAGGTGGCTTACTCAATGGCATTGGTGCCGGCAATGGTGAACACAATTACGGTATTGGGAATGGTAACGGAGATGATGCAAGTGTCGTTGCACCAATCACAATTCCAATTAACTTCACAGGTAATGCAATTTCAGTATTAGATCTGAATAGTCTCAGTGAAGGAGACATACTTAGCCCAGTTACCAATATCGTCGGTATTATTGCTGGGGATGGTAATGGTGGTACGGGTCTCGTCGGCACAATTACAGGTATTGCTGGTGGCATTATCGGAGATCCTAGTGTAGGTGGAGGCTTACTCAACCCAATCACAAATGTCATTGGTGGTCTTACTGGTATTATTGGTGGTGGTGATGGTGGCAGTCCACTTGACCTGATCACTGGCATTATTGGCGGTATCGGTGGCATTGGCGGCGATGGTAGTCCGCTTGACCTGATCACTGGCATTATTGGTGGTATCGGTGGCATTGGCGGTGATGGTAGTCCACTTGACCTGATCACGGGCATCATTGGTGGTATCGGTGGCATTGGCGGCGATGGTAGCCCTCTTGACCTGATCACTGGCATCATTGGCGGTATCGGTGGTATTGGCGGTGATGGTAGTCCACTTGACCTGATCACTGGCATCATTGGTGGTATCGGTGGCATTGGCGGCGATGCTAGTCCACTTGACCTGATCACTGGCATCATTGGTGGTATCGGTGGCATTGGCGGTGATGGTAGCCCACTTGACCTGATCACTGGCATCATTGGTGGTATCGGTGGCATTGGCGGCGATGGTAGTCCACTTGACCTAATCACTGGCATCATTGGTGGTATCGGTGGTATTGGCGGCGATGGCAGCCCTCTTGACCTGATCACTGGCATCATTGGCGGTATCGGTGGTATTGGCGGTGATGGTAGCCCACTTGACCTGATCACTGGCATCATTGGTGGTATCGGTGGTATTGGCGGCGATGGCAGCCCTCTTGACCTGATCACTGGCATCATTGACGGTATCGGTGGTATTGGCGGTGATGGTAGCCCACTTGACCTGATCACTGGCATCATTGGTGGTATCGGTGGTGGTGATGGCGGTAGCCCTCTGGATATCTTGACAGGTATTATTGGTGGTATCGGTGGCGGTGATCTGGGTAATAATCCAATCACGGGTGTAATTCAAACAGGTATCGATATCCTTCAAGGCGTTGAGAGCCTTAAAACTGATCTCATCAATACTGGTATCAATACCGTGGCTGATGCAATCCTTGGTGTCTTCCCTCAAGGTGAACATCCGATCAGCGATCTAGCAAATCTCGGTACGCTTACCTTTGAAACTTCTCGTGATACTGTCAACGGTACACTTGAAGCAATCTCTGATCTAGCTGGTGCTGACTTTGGCGGTGCGCTTGGCAATGCAACTGGCGTGATTGGTACACTGATCAATAATGGTTCAACTGCCGCAGGTATCATCCAACACATCATCGGTGATGATCTTCTTGGTGGTGGTATCCTTGGAAGCATCGGCGGTGGTATCGGTGGCGGTGATGGCGGCTTATTAAGCCCAATTACTGGCATTATTGGTGGAATAGGTGGTGGTGATGGTGGCGTATTAGCGCCTATCACAGGTATTCTCAGTGGAGATATTGTTGGTAATCTTGCTGGCTTGCTGGCAATCAATGTTGGTGATAATTGTGGTTGCACCAGCTCAAATGGTGGCGTAGACAATATTCTAGACTCTGTTCTTGGTGCTGCGTCGTCATCTCAAATCTTCTCAGCAAGTGGATCAGCAACAAACTTCACAGACAATTTATCTATTCCTAGCTTGAACTTGTCTGAGCAGCTATTCGAAAGCACAAGCTTGTTCTAACCTTTTAAAACCATAAAAAACCGCTGATATGATCAGCGGTTTTTTTATTGTTCTAGAATTAAAACTCTGTTCAAATTAGTAAGTTTTATTAACAAAACCTGAATAAAAGCCAAAAGTAACACAGCCTCCAATCTCAAACAAAATATAAGTAATTAATATATATAAATAAAATAAAACAACTTTTAAATGAAATATTTATTTTCAAACAAATAACAAATTTAATAAATTGGAGCATTCAGCTAGGACATAAACTCAGAAGACTTTGTGAAAAACACCGCAATATTTTGATTTATAAGGCTAAATAAAGATTATTTATTATACAAATTAGCGATCAATCCAATATAGCGAGATATGAAGACCGACAAAAATAAATTCATTTATTAATTAAATACAACAACTTATGAAATATTAAACCATATTTAACAATTAAGTGCTAATTTTCACATAGATTGACAAAATTATTGAAAAGAACAACACTAAATAAGACTAATGCGATACAAATCACAAAATACACGTAATCATTAAATAATTGAGTCAAAACGCACAACTTTAAAAATATAGGTAAAATTATGCTCTTCAAAAGTCTTCTATCACCCATTAAAAGTATTACCTCCAATTTAGTTGAAAGTAATACATCATCCGCGAGCAGTTCTACTCTCGCTCCCCTTTCTCTTTCAACAATTACCAACATTCTTTCTCCAACTACGATCACGAATACCATTACAAATATTACAAGCAGTGATGTCGACAGCAACCCTTTAAATACTGTAACAAGTATTGTTGGCGGTGGTGGATTATTAAGCCCTGTTACAGGCATTATTGGCGGTATCGGTGGCGGTGATGGAGGCTTATTCAGTCCCATCACAGGTATTATTGGTGGTGGCGGTGGCTTATTAAGCCCTATCACTGGCATCATTGGTGGTATCGGTGGCGGCGACCTGGGGAACAATCCTGTTACAGGTGTAATACAGACTGGCATCGATATCCTTCAAGGTGCTGAAAGCCTTAAAACCGACCTCATCAATACTGGTATCAATACCGTGGCTGGTACAATCATCGGCGCCTTCCCTCCAGCCGAACATCCTGTCGGCGATCTGGCAAATCTTGGTACGCTTACCTTTGAAACTTCTCGTGATACCGTCAACGGGACACTTGAAGCAATCTCTGATCTAGCTGGTGCTGACTTTGGCAGCGCGCTTGGCAATGCAACTGGCGTGATTGGCACACTGATCAATAACGGCTCAACTGCTGCAAATATTATCCAGCATGTTATTGGCGAAGACTTTATTGGTGGCGGTATCATTGGTGGTATCGGTGGTATTGGCGGCGATGGTAGTCCACTTGACCTGATCACTGGCATCATCGGCGGTATCGGTGGTATTGGCGGCGATGGCAGCCCTCTTGACCTGATCACTGGCATCATTGGTGGTATCGGTGGTATTGGCGGCGATGGTAGTCCACTTGACCTAATCACTGGCATCATTGGCGGTATCGGTGGTATTGGCGGCGATGGTAGCCCACTTGACCTAATCACTGGCATCATCGGTGGTATTGGCGGCGATGGCAGCCCTCTTGATCTAATCACTGGCATCATTGGCGGTGATCTGGGTAACAATCCTGTTACGGGTGTAATTCAAACAGGTATCGACATCCTTCAAGGCGTTGAGAGCCTTAAAACAGACCTTATCAATACTGGCATCAATACTATTGCTGGTACAATCATTGGTGCCTTCCCTCCAGCCGAACATCCTGTCGGCGATCTGGCAAATCTTGGTACGCTTACTTTCGAAACTTCTCGTGATACTGTCAACGGTACACTTGAAGCAATCTCTGATCTAGCTGGTGCTGACTTTGGCGGCGCGCTTAGCAATGCAACTGGCGTGATTGGTACACTGATCAATAATGGTTCAACTGCCGCAGGTATCATCCAACACATCATCGGTGATGATCTTCTTGGTGGTGGTATCCTTGGAAGCATCGGTGGCATTGGCGGCGATGGTAGCCCACTTGACCTGATCACTGGCATCATTGGTGGTATCGGTGGCATTGGCGGCGATGGCAGCCCTCTTGACCTGATCACTGGCATTATTGGTGGTATCGGTGGCATTGGCGGTGATGGTAGTCCACTTGACCTGATCACTGGCATTATTGGTGGTATCGGTGGCATTGGCGGTGATGGTAGTCCACTTGACCTGATCACTGGCATCATTGGTGGTATCGGCGGTGGTGATGGCGGTAGCCCTCTGGATATCTTGACAGGTATTATTGGTGGTATCGGTGGCGGTGATCTGGGTAATAATCCAATCACGGGTGTAATTCAAACAGGTATCGATATCCTTCAAGGCGTTGAGAGCCTTAAAACTGATCTCATCAATACTGGTATCAATACCGTGGCTGATGCAATCCTTGGTGTCTTCCCTCAAGGTGAACATCCGATCAGCGATCTGGCAAATCTCGGTACGCTTACCTTTGAAACTTCTCGTGATACTGTCAACGGTACACTTGAAGCAATCTCTGATCTAGCTGGTGCTGACTTTGGCGGTGCGCTTGGCAATGCAACTGGCGTGATCGGTACACTGATCAATAATGGTTCAACTGCCGCAGGTATCATCCAACACATCATCGGTGATGATCTTCTTGGTGGTGGTATCCTTGGAAGCATCGGTGGTATTGGCGGTGATGGTAGCCCTCTTGACCTGATCACTGGCATCATTGGTGGTATCGGTGGCATTGGCGGTGATGGTAGCCCTCTTGACCTGATCACTGGCATCATTGGCGGTATCGGTGGCATTGGCGGTGACGGTAGTCCGCTTGATCTGATCACAGGCATCATTGGCGGTATCGGCGGTGGTGATGGCGGTAGCCCTCTGGATATCTTGACAGGTATTATTGGTGGTATCGGTGGCGGTGATCTGGGTAATAATCCAATCACGGGTGTAATTCAAACAGGTATCGATATCCTTCAAGGCGTTGAGAGCCTTAAAACGGATCTCATCAATACTGGTATCAATACCGTGGCTGATGCAATCCTTGGTGTCTTCCCTCAAGGTGAACACCCAATCAGCGATCTAGCAAATCTCGGTACGCTTACCTTTGAAACTTCTCGTGATACTGTCAACGGTACACTTGAAGCAATCTCTGATCTAGCTGGTGCTGACTTTGGCGGTGCGCTTGGCAATGCAACTGGCGTGATTGGCACACTGATCAATAATGGTTCAACTGCTGCTGATATCATCCAACACATCATCGGTGATGATCTTCTTGGTGGTGGTATCCTTGGAAGCATCGGCGGTGGTATCGGTGGCGGTGATGGCGGCTTATTAAGCCCAATCACAGGTATCCTTGGTGGGGACATCCTCGGTAATCTTGGTGGTCTACTTTCAATCAATGTTGGTGATAACTGTGGTTGCACCAGCTCGAATGGTGGCGTAGACAATATTCTAGACTCTGTTCTCGGTGCTGCGTCTTCATCTCAAATCTTCTCAGCAAGTGGATCAACAACAAACTTCACAGACAATTTATCTATTCCTAGCTTGAACTTGTCTGAGCAGCTATTCGAAAGCACAAGCTTGTTCTAACCTTTTAAAACCATATAAAACCGCTGATATGATCAGCGGTTTTTTTATTAAAGAGAACATTTTTGGTATTAACGTCTTCTTTTTCTAATCAGCCTCTATAAATCATTTAAATATTCTATATTAGCATCACTAAATTTAGACTAAAGTCTAATTACCCAGAGCAAGATAATAATATATATGAAACCTCTTATAATTAAACTAAATACCATAAAAAAACTTATAATTAAATTAAATACCTACAACAATTTAAATGCCATAAAATCACCACTGAATAAGTTCACAGGCCACGTCTTGTGTATTAAATCTATTCTTTAGCGAAGGATTGCTTAAATACTTAAACTTAGTACTTAAGTTGAGGTATTTAATTATGAAAATACAGCTTAAGGCTGATGCTCAATTAATTTATATCACTCACAGTTAAGAAATATATTTTATTTCAAGCGCATGGCCTATTTTATATTTCATTTACTCAAATGAAATGATGGTTGCTTATTCATAATTTTAAATTGTTAGGATGACATAAATGAAAGTTAATTTTTTAATTGCCAGTATATTAACGGTTATTACCAGTTCAGCAATTGCTGCCCCAAAATTCTACGGCGAGATTGATGCTAGTCTCGACTATCTACCTGAAAATAATGCATCTAAGTCAGATCGTGATGTGTGGAAAGTTAACAGTAATAGCTCATTTCTCGGTATTAAGGGTGAAGAAAAATTAACAGAACGTCTTAGCGCCATCTATCAAATTGAATGGTCATTTAATGCTGACGGCGATGGTACAGATTGGTCTCAACGTGATCGTTTTATAGGATTAAAAGATCAAAAATTAGGGACTGTAAAAATCGGTAAGAATAATTCTCCATTAAAAAAACTATCAACTGCCGTCGATAGTTTTAATAACTATGTCCGTAACACTGCAGACATTACCAGTATCATGCCTGGTGAAAATCGCATTAATAACTCCGTTGTATATGATTCACCTAAGTTTTCAATTGGAGAACAAGGAAATCTTGAATTTAGCGCATTATTAGCAACAGGCGAAGCACAAGGTATCAAGAGCAATCAAGGCGGCGTAACTGTTGATGGTGGAGGATTAGGCGATGCTTGGTCAACCTCCATCACCTATTCAGACCCAATGTTCTTAACAGCAATTGCTTATGATAAGGCTATTCCAAGTAACCTACTGGGTCGTGGCTTTCTCAATGCCTCAGATACTCATATCGATGTTGATAAAGTTTTTGCTGCAGCCAATACGCTACGATTAACAGCTCGCATCAAACCAATTGAAGCACTTGCATTAAAAGCGTTAATCCAAAAATCTGAAATCGAGGAGGCCAAAGGCAATCCTGCAAATGCAGCCAACATTGATGACTCGATTGGCTGGTTAGTCGGTGCAGAATATCGCATCCCAAACCATGACAAATGGAACCTTAAAGCACAATATAGTCAAAATACAACGAGCTTCAAGAACAATGATGCTGACTATGATGCACAGCAAATTATGGCAGGTGTAGATTATTCTTTTAATAAACAAGTCAAAGCCTATGGATATACAGGCTATGCAACATTCAAACAAGCTGATGCTAAAGACAAACAACCAGTCGTAGGCGCAGGGCTAGAATTTAAATTTTAGACAATTTAACTTTAAATAATATATTAAAAGCCAGAATACACCTTATTCTGGCTTTTTTATACCCAACCTTTCCCCAAACCACACTTATGGTTGATATAACCTAGGTCAAAATTAAAACAAAAGCATATAAACAAAATGAATAGAAATCAGTCAAAATAAATTAGAAAAAATAAATAAAATGATTTTTTATTCACCACACCCGTATACCAAAATAAAACCGCAAATAAAAAATATTTTTAATTTTATATATTTAACACAATACATTTTATAAATAAATCATCAAAGATTTTGTATTTAAAAAATGAATCATCACGTGATATAAGATAATGTTATGCTCTTTCTGTTTAATTTTATGATAAACACGTTTATCTAAAGTGATGAGAATGCAATAGCAAGCACCCAAGATTCCAAAAGAATAATGCTTGGCTTTACGCATCTAGCTTTAACCAAATTCAAGGCAAAGAAGCCTGTATAAATATGCACTATTGTTTTGCATATCAATATAATCGTTTATGGAGAAACATTTAAGATGTTAAGAGGAATTATATTAACCAGCACTTTAGTGACCTTAGGATTCGGTTTAACAGCATGTGGAAAAAATAAAGGCGAAGTTGGAGAACCCAAACGCCCTGAATGTATCGCCCCAGCAAAACCAGGCGGCGGTTTCGACCTCACATGTAAACTGGCACAAAATGCTTTCAAAGAAACCAAACTCTTAAACTCTCCTATGCGTGTAACCTATATGCCTGGTGGTGTAGGCGCTGTTGCATACAATAAAATTGTTGCCAATGATCCAGCCAATGCTAATGCGATTGTTGCCTTCTCTACAGGCTCTCTGCTCAATCTTGCCCAAGGAAAATTTGGTCAATACACGGAAAAAGATGTTCGATGGTTAGCGATTGTCGGTACAGATTATGGCGTAGTTGCTGTCAATGCAGAATCTCCATATAAAAACCTAAATGACCTAGTTGCAGCGCTCAAGAAAAACCCTAAATCAGTTAGTTTTGGCGCTGGCGGTAGTGTTGGAGGTCAGGACTGGATGCAGACAGCTATGCTTGCTAAAGCTGCAGGTGTAAATCCAAAAGAAATGACCTACATTGCCTTAGAAGGTGGTGGTGAAGCAGTGACATCTGTTCTCGGTAATCACATCCAAGTCGTTAGTGCAGGAATTGCTGAAGTCATTCCTCATGTCAAATCAGGAAAATTACGTGCGCTCGCTGTATTTTCACCTGAACGCCTACCAAATGAGTTAGCAGACATTCCGACCGCAAAAGAACAGGGTTACGATATTCAATGGCCAGTTGTGCGTGGTTATTACGTTGGTCCTAAAGTCAGTGATGAAGCTTACCAATGGTGGAAAACTTCATTTGAAAAAATGATGCAAGATCCAAAATTTGAACAATCACGTCAACAATTTGAATTACTCCCTCTCTCCATGACAGGTGAAGAATTAGATCAATTTGTGATCCAACAAACCGATCAATTGAGAGCGTTGTCAAAAGAGTTCGATCTCGTTACAAAATAACCTTTAAAACCAAAAGAGCATTTCAATCTCTGATTTAAAAAAATAACTCAGAATTGAAATGCTCCTGCAATTTTAATGCAAAAGGAATTATTTATGTCCGCAGAAAGGATTTTTTCAGGGACTTTAGGACTTGTCAGCCTAGGTTTACTATACTTAGCTTGGGGTTACGTTGCACCTATTGCATACGACCCATTAGGACCCCGCCCTTACCCTGTACTCCTATTATTACTTTTAATTTCATCTTGTTTATATCTCACCTTTAGACCTCAAAAGCTTGCTGAATTTATAGATCTAGGCTACACCCCTTCGGTCTTGAAAAAAATCGGTTTATTAATGCTGTTCTTGCTGATTTATGCCGTTACGTTTGAATTCTTAGGTTTCCCTATTGCAACAGCCATCATGTTTTTCCTTGTCGGCACCCTCTTCGGAGGAAGTGTAAAAGCATCATTAATCACTGGCATTGTTTTTGGCTGCCTCTTATATGGACTATTTGACTACATATTAGATGTACCGCTGCCATTAGGATTTTTTAGTTAATCAAGGAAGAATTCATGGACGTTTTTGAATATTTGATGTACGGCTTTCAAGTCGCATTAACTCCACAAAACCTATTTATCGCACTCATTGGCGCATTCATCGGTACCATTGTCGGATTATTACCAGGTCTCGGCCCTATTAATGGTGTTGCGTTATTACTTCCCTTTGCTTATGCCTTAGGACTCCCCCCAGAAAGCGCATTGATCTTATTGGCAGCTGTATACCTAGGATGTGAATATGGTGGACGAATTTCCGCCATTTTAATCAATGTCCCTGGAGATGCAGCAGCAATTATGTCCACCATGGATGGCTACCCACTTGCCAAACAAGGTAAAGCTGGAATTGCGCTTTCCCTCTCTGCAATGAGCTCATTTATTGGTAGTTTAATTGCAATTATCGGGATCGTCTTATTCGCACCACTTTTGGCAAAATGGGCCATTGTTTTCGGGCCAGCTGAATATTTCGTATTAATGGTATTCGCTCTCACCTGCTTAAGCGGTCTCGTTGGCGATCAACCAATCAAAACAGCTGTCGCAGCTTTAATTGGCCTACTATTTGCCACCGTTGGTGTTGATGCTGTAACTGGTGTATATCGCTTTACATTTGACTCAGTCAACCTAAGTGATGGTGTTCAGTTCACTACCATCGTAATCGGTTTTTTCAGTATCAGTGAAATCCTGATTATGTTGGAAAAAACAGCGATTGGACAAAAAGCTTTAGGACAAGGTAAGCGTAGTCTTTTCAACCTTAAAGAGTTTTTCTTTACATTAAAAACCACAATTCGTAGTTCACTCCTAGGTTTCATTGTCGGTATTCTACCGGGCGCGGGTGCAACAATTGCCAGTGCAATGTCATATACCAGTGAACGAAAACTCGCCGGAAAAGATGGAAAGTTTGGTGAAGGTGACTTACGAGGTATCGCAGCACCTGAAGCGGCAAATAATGCCTCAGCATGTGGCTCATTTATCCCAATGTTAACCTTAGGTGTCCCCGGTTCCGGTACCACAGCCGTGATGTTAGGTGCTTTAACGCTTTACAATATCACCCCAGGCCCACAGTTATTCACTGAACAACCGACGATTGTTTGGGGACTTATTGCATCATTATTCATTGCTAGTGCATTATTACTAATCATGAATATTTCACTGGTACGCTTCTTTGCCAAGCTTTTGAGCGTTCCAAATTTCATCCTCCTTCCAGCAATCGCTGCAGTCAGCTTCGTTGGTGTGTATGCAATACATAGCACAGTATTCGATTTGGTTCTCATGGTGGGATTAGGAATTTTTGGTTATATTTTACGTAAACTCAACTTCCCACTATCCGCTTTGATTTTAGGCTTTGTATTAGGTGAGCTTATGGAATCAAGCTTACGTCGTGCACTATCTATTTCACAAGGCGAATTATCAATCTTGTTCGATGGCTATATCACCAAAGTATTATGGATTCTAGCGGGTATCATGATCGTACTCCCTCTGATCCGCTGGTTACGTAATCGTCACAGAGCAATTTAAAAAATATTGACCGATAGTAGAAAACCTATCGGTCATTTAACTTTTATTTATGCGATTCTATTTATGCAGTTGTATCTAAAGTATGCTCTGAGTCTAAGCCTTGCATTTTTAGGTGCACTCCTTGCACAGTGGCTACACTTGCCTATTCCATGGCTGCTTGGGCCATTATTTATTACCGCTCTCCTTAAAATCAATCATGCCCCAATCGAATGCCATAGTTCTGCACGGAGTATTGGACTATCCATTATCGGACTTACACTCGGTTTATATTTCACACCAGAGATGATTCATCTCATCGCTTCGCATTGGCTTGTGTTATTGATTGGTCTACTCTTTGCTCTATTACTCGGCACAATAGGCGCCTTTATATTACACCGCTGGGCAAAAGTTGACTTTAAAACCGCATGGTTTGCTTCTGCTATTGGCGGTGCAAATGAAATGTCTCACCTCGCAGAACATCATCACGCTCGCGTTGATCAAGTTGCCTCTGCACATACATTACGTGTATTAATGGTCGTAGTGATTGTCCCTTTCTTTTATCAATTTATGGGATGGCATGGTTTTGATACAGATCACATCGCAAGAAATATGGAAGTCAATTGGCTTGGTTTTTCCACCTTAGTGCTGATCGCTTATATCGCCAGTCGCACCTTTGCTCACTTGAAACTCCCAAACCCATGGACCTTTGGTGCCTTATTGGTTGCCATCTTCTTTACTGCACAAAATATTCATCTATCCGCAATTCCAACCCCAATCCTCCATCTAGGACAAGTCTTACTCGGCTGGTCATTGGGCAACAAATTTAAGCCCGGTTTTTTCAAAACAGCACCGCATTACCTCAGTATTGTCGCGCTTTACAATCTCGGCGCATTATTCTTAACAGGGCTATTAGCTTACGCACTGATGCTTTGGAGCAACATTCCAATTGCAACTCTTGGCTTAGGACTTGCACCTGGTGGTGTTGCAGAAATGACCATTACTGCAAACGTCCTCCAACTCGGCGTTCCAATCGTAACTGCATTTCATGTGGTTCGTATGGTTGGCGTTTTAGGGACAGTTGGATACTTATATCTCTTCTTCGATAAAATCCTTCAGAAGAAATTGAACCAATGATCATTTTTTATATTTCTTAAAATATTCAATTTAAAGAACTACTCTAGCCAACCCAAGCTCGACAAAAAATACGATATTCGGATACGTCATCCACAACTGTTCGAGACAGGACTTCATTAATAAATATTGTTTCTGCGACTCATTAGGTCAACGTGTAATGAGCAGTGATAGCTGCGCAAGATAGTTACCATTGCTCCTCATGCCGAAACAACAGTAAGTCCAACTGAGAGCTTACCCTAAAATTGAATAAAAACTCGGTAAGATTCCGTCAAGGTAATCATTTTTCAATATGTTAAAGAAATATTTGAATCAAACTTCGGTGAGTTAAAAATAATTTCTCAAAAAATCCAGACACAAAAAAACCGCAATTAAGCGGTTTATTTCATTAAGTTGGTGCGCTCAGAGAGATTCGAACTCCCGACCCCTTAGTTCGTAGCCAAGTGCTCTATCCAGCTGAGCTATGAGCGCATTACTTAGGTTTCCAACTAAAAGTTGGTATGTGTTACTTTCAATCTTTACTTGGTGCGCTCAGAGAGATTCGAACTCCCGACCCCTTAGTTCGTAGCCAAGTGCTCTATCCAGCTGAGCTATGAGCGCTTTAAGTAAAGTGGCGGTGAGAGAGGGATTCGAACCCTCGATACAGTTGCCCGTATGCATCCTTAGCAGGGATGTGGTTTCAGCCACTCACCCATCTCACCGTAACACGAGCGCAATAATACAAACTAAAAGCTCTTTATACAAGTGAAGAACCTTATTTTTTCTGTTTTTTTAAATCAATCAAATATTTTTTAAACAATTTTCGCATTTTTTCGGCTTTTTTAGCTCCGTGCTTGTTAATATAGGTATCTCTTTTTTACAGATCCAAGTCATAAACAGAATCTTGCAATCTTTGACGTGCAGTCTAAGTTTGAATGTCTTATGCTAAAGTGATCTGCCAGATGTGAAATGAAACGATATGACTACAAATTGGGTTGACCCCGAAGCAAAAGCAGAAGCTGAACGTTACGATAATCCTATTCCGAGCCGAACTCTTATTCTCACTACATTAGAACAATTAAAAACTGCGCAATCCCACGCAGAACTTGTAGATCATTTTAATATCCCTGATCAAAAAAGTATTGATGCCTTAAATCACCGTCTAAGTGCAATGGTTCGCGATGGTCAACTGATGAAGGATGGTTTTAAATACCAACCCGCTACAGATGCACCAAGCTACGAAGCAACGGTTTATATCAACAGTAAAGGTCTAGGGACTGCAAATATCGCGGGACAAGATGATGTACTCTTACCTGAACGTGAATTGCGCCTTGTTTTTAATGGTGACCGCGTTAAAGTCCGTCAGACTTCAGTTGATCGCAAAGGCAAAGCTTGGGGCTTTATTACCGAAGTGGTACAGCGTCGTGTGAAACAAATTATTGGTAAAGTTGCTGAACATCAAGGTGAATACTTTATTCAACCAAGTAATCCAAATCAGCATCAACCAATTACCTTAGAAAAAGAGTTGATTGAACATGCCAATGCCAAAGTGGGTGATATGTTGCGTGTTGCGATTGATGATTATCCAACTCGTGAGGAACTTGCAACTGGTCATGTGGTTCAATCCATGGCAGACAAAGCAGATACAGAGATTATCATTCCACAAACCATCTTAGAGTTTGGTTTGCCTTATGAGTTTCCAGAAGCAGTTATTAAAGAAGCGGAAAGTTTTAAAGAACCTTCTGAACAAGATATAAAAGGTCGTGTCGATTTACGGGATCTACCACTCGTCACCATTGATGGTGAAGATGCCCGTGACTTTGATGATGCCGTGTATGCGGAGAAGCGACCAGGAGGCGGTTACCGTGTTGTGGTGGCAATCGCAGATGTAAGCCATTATGTTCGTTTAGATTCGCCGTTAAACGAAGAAGCAGAAGATCGTGGCACATCGGTTTATTTCCCGCACTTCGTCCTGCCAATGTTGCCAGAAGCCTTGTCGAATGGATTGTGTTCTCTAAATCCGCATGTAGACCGTTTATGTATGGTTTGTGATTTAAAACTATCACGTGCGGGCAAAGTGACAGGTTATGAGTTCTATCCTGCGGTGATGCATTCCAAAGCACGTTTGACCTACACCCAAGTTGGTCAATATTTTGAAGGTGCAACAGATGCGATCCCTGAAGACAAGACCATTCATAAATCACTAAACACACTATTCCAACTCTATCAAACACTTAAAGGCCTACGAGCTGAACGTCATGCAATGGAATTTGAAACCATTGAAACCTACATGACTTTTGACGAGTTAGGTGGAATCAAGGAAATCTTGCCACGCACACGTAACGATGCACATAAACTCATTGAAGAATGTATGTTATTGGCTAACGTTGCGGCTGCAGAGTATTGCTTAGAACATGATATTCCGATGTTGTATCGTGTACATGAAGCACCAGAGTTTTCTCGTATTCAAAAAGTTCGTGATTTTGTGAAATTGCTTGGTTTACCGTTCCCTGAGCAACCAACACAAGCGGATTACCAAGCTGTCATTGAAGCAACGAAAGACCGTCTAGATGCGCCAAGTGTCCATGCCGTTTTGTTACGCTCAATGATGCAAGCCTATTATGGTGCGAAGAACTCAGGACATTACGGTCTTGCTTACGAGGCATATACGCACTTCACTTCGCCAATTCGTCGTTATCCAGACTTATTATTACACCGTGCCATCAAGGCTTATCTTGATAAAAAAGTTTATCCACTATCAGGTGCTGCGCTTGATGATGCAGGCGAGCATTTCTCACAAACCGAACGCCGTGCTGACGAAGCTTCGCGTAGTGTAACGACTTGGTTAAAATGTCACTACATGCAGCAACATCTAGGCGATGAGTTCGTGGGTGTGATCAGTGCCGTGACTGAATTTGGTCTATTTGTTACCCTGAAAGATCTGTATGTCGATGGCATGATTCATGTGAGCCAACTAGGTGAAGACTTTTTCCTCTATGATCAGGCGAGCCAAAGTTTAATCGGACAGAATCGTGGACAATCGTTTAGCCTTGGAGACGAAGTCAAGATTCAAGTAGCAGGTGTGAATCTTGAAGAACGTAAAATCGACTTCCAATTGGTACAACAACTCACCCATTTAGGTCGTGTCATCCGCCAAAAAGCACCACGTACCACCACATCGAATCGCGCCCAGACCACTGAAGAGGTATTCAGCAAGCCAACCACGGTGGCGAAAGTGAGTGAGGATGGTGAAAAACCCGTGCGTAAGAAAAAGGATAAGAGCAAACCAAGTTCTTATACCAAAAAACCAAGTAAAAAAACTTCTGCTAAGCCTGAAAGTAAAGAAAAGGCAAAAAAGAAAGTGAAAAAGAAAAAGTCGAATGCGAAAGCAAAGGCTGAGTAATTAATAAAAGATAAGGGAGCTTCGGCTCTCTTATTTTTTTTCGATTTAAAGAATGTGCTCGCTATCTATATCAATAAACAAAATTGAATTAACAACAAAACAACCATCTAATAAATCATGAATCAACCTTGATTTCCGTGCTTGCAAGCCTTACATCTATAGCTATGTTTAAAGATGATATGGCAAAAATACAATGACACTACAGCAAGCAACTCTTCCAGTTCCACAGTTTGATCAGATTGAACTTGCCGACTTAAAACAACAGATTGAAAGCACCATTCAAAACGGTCAAACTTTCTTAAATCAACTCAATGAAGTTCCTCAAAGCACTGAAGCCCAACTTGCAACGCTGACTGAAGTCGACCAACTTGAAAATAACATGAGTGAATCATGGGGCATCTTGTCACACTTGAATGCCGTAATGAACAATGCCGAAACACGTGAAGTCTATCAATCACTGTTACCTAGCTTGAGTGAATACTACACTCAGCTTGGACAACATACGGCGTTGTATCAAACCTATCAACACATTCATGACAGCACAGTATTTCAAACACTGAGCGAAGCACAGCAAAGTGCAATTAAACTCGCTTTACGCGATTTTAAACTTTCAGGGGTTGCACTCGAAGGTGAAGCCAAAAAACGTTATGCAGAAATTTCTGCACGTTTATCTCAACTGTCCTCAGACTTTTCGAACCATGTACTCGATGCAACCCAAGCTTACTTCAAACCATTAACAGAAGCACAACTCAAAGGTTTACCACACAGCAATGTTGAATTACTCAAACAATATGGGCAACAACGTGAGCTTGAACAAGCAGTGGCGACACTGGACTTCCCTGCCTATTTTGCGATCATGACTTATGCTGATGATCGTGAATTAAGAGAAGAACTATATAAAGCCTACGTGACTCGTGCATCAGAACAGTCTGACAAGACCGAGTTTGATAACACACCTGTAATGGAAGAGATACTGACCTTACGTCAGGAAATGGCACAACTGCTTGGCTTTAACAATTTTGCGGAGTATTCACTGGCCAGCAAAATGGCGCCTAACGTCGAAACCGTCGATAAATTCCTAGTAGATTTGGCAGAGCATGCGCGCACTCCAGCACTAGCTGAAATTGCAGAACTCAAGACCATTGCACAACAAGATGGCATCGAGGAGCTCAAACCGTGGGATGCGACCTATTACTCTGAAAAGTTAAAACAACAACAATTCAATTTATCTCAAGAAGCGCTTAAACCGTATTTCCCTGCACCAAAAGTGGTGAATGGTTTATTCCAAATCGTACAACGTCTCTATGGCATTCAGATCATTGAACGTAAAGCCCCAGTTTGGCAAAACGATGTACGTTATTTTGAAATTGAAGATCAAGGTCAAGTGGTCGGAGGTTTCTACTTCGATTTATATGCCCGCAATGGCAAACGTGGTGGCGCATGGATGAGCGGCTTCCGTTCCCGCGTACAAACCACAAATGGTCTGCAAAAACCAATTTGCTATATGGTGTGTAACTTTACACCACCGATTGGCGATCAGCCTGCCCTACTGACGCATGATGAAGTGATTACACTATTCCATGAATTTGGTCATGGCTTACATCACATGCTCACCGAAGTAGATAATATCTCGGTTGCAGGCACACACGGCGTTGCATGGGATGCAGTCGAGTTACCAAGCCAGTTCATGGAGTTTTGGGCGTGGGACAATGAAAGCTTAGACGTACTCAGTGAACATATTGAAACCAAGCAAACCTTGCCGCAAGAACTCTTGTCGGCTTTATTAAACGCACGTTTCTTCCAATCAGGTATGCAAACACTGCGTCAGATCGAATTTGCTCTGTTTGATTTAACGATTCACCGTCAAACACCTGCCTTAAACAGCCAGCAAATTCAGGCAACTTTAGATGAAATTCGCAATAAATTTTCTGTTGCTCCAACCGTTCCTTACAATCGTTTTCAGCATAGTTTCAGCCATATCTTCGCAGGTGGCTACGCAGCAGGGTATTACTCCTACAAATGGGCTGAAGTTTTAGCCAGTGATGCCTTTGATCGCTTCGAAAATGAAGGTATTTTTAATACTGAAACTGGAAAGGAATTTAGGCAGTTTATTCTAGCAGTTGGCGGAAAAGATACAGCGCTTGATGCATTTCGCAATTTCAGAAAAAGAGAACCAAAAATAGATGCATTATTACGTCATCAAGGTTGGACGAAGACAGATAAAACCGCTTAAACTAAGTCATTATTGTTCATAGGGTGGTATTAACTGACATGAAAAGACAATTCATCGCGGGTGCAAAATGCCCTAAATGTGGAGCGTTAGATCGTGTAGTTAAGATCACTACTGTGGATGACGAGTGGATTGAATGTATCGAATGTGCTTATAGCGAAAAACGTCCGACCCATGTGGAAGAGTCGCAATCCGCTGAGCCAGATGAAATTGGGGTGATACAGTTCAAACCTCGTCATTTTGACTAGAAGGTTAAAAAAATGACGTCAACAGTTCAAACTGCCAATTCCAAATTATTATGGATGATTATTGGCGGTATTAGCATCATTGTGCTTATACTTTTCAGCGTGCAATGGCTTTTATCCAATCAACCAATAATTGCTGAAAGAGTCGTTACTCAAGTAGAGACGACTTCTACTTCCTCAGTACATAAGGAAACGTACAGTTCAACTAATATCGATACTGTACCTAATGAAGATCAAACGGCACCTATTCTCTTAATCGAGGAATCTATACTTCAAACAGCGGTACCACAGAATGAAAGTTTAGCAAAAGAAGAAATTGCTAAATTGGATGATATCCAGCTCCAACTCCAAGATCAGAAACAAGAACTGCAAGCCCAACATAATGATGCTGACAGCTTAATAAAACTCAAAGAAGAACAAATCAAGTTATTAGAAGCCCAACTGCTTCAAGCTCAATCATCATAAAATAGATTTTTCATCGGCTCGTTTTGCTAGAATGTGGAACTCCCTTCTAGCATTTTTATTTTATGCCTATCGTCGGCCAGCGTCACCCTATTGTCCTTGCAATTGCATGCCTAACATTTTCGGCATTTTTATTCTCACTCATGGGAATATGCATTCGATACGCATCGCATAGTGTCGATAATTATACGATTGTTTTTTTCAGAAACTGGGTCGGCTTGATACTCTTTTTACCTTTTATTTTTAGACAAGGTATTGATTTCGTTAAAACAGATAAAATTTGGATGCATACTTGGCGAAGTGTCATTGGATTGGCAGCAATGTACGGTTTTTTCTATGCCATTGCCCATCTTGAATTATCCAATGCAATGGTTTTTACCTACTCCTCCCCAATTTTTATTCCTTTTATTGCATGGCTATTTCTCAAAGAACGTATCAGCATGTTAATGCTTTGTGCAGCTGCACTTGGTTTCATTGGGGTATTCTTCGTTGCAAAGCCTGATCAAGGACTCCTGAATTTAATGTCAGTAGTAGGAATTGTATCTAGTTTATGTGCAGCCATGGCATTTGTGACTGTACGTGCACTCACTCAAACCGAACCACCTGAGCGTATCGTATTTTATTTTTGTTTAATCGGTGCATTCCTCTCTGGTATTCCAATGCTCTGGGTTTGGAGACCCTATAAATTGGAGGAGTTATTCTTTCTGATTGCAGCAGGCTTACTCGCAAATGTTAGTCAACTATTTATGTCACATGCATATCGTCTAGCACCTGCAGGTCAGATCGCACCAATCAACTATGTTGCAATTATTTTTGCGGGAATTTGGGGCTTTTTACTTTGGAACGAATTACCCGACGTACATAGTCTTATTGGTTTTGGATTTATTTTGCTTGCGATCTTTTTATGTAGTCCATTTATGCAAAAAACGAAATAATGTGCTCATAAAACCATTACATTTTGATCAAAAGTCAAACTTACCAATTCTTAGAGTTTAACGACACGCAATAAAAAAGCACCCGAAGGTGCTTTTTTATTGACTGCTTATTGGTACCAACCAAATAACTTAAAGTAATAAGGGACATACGCAACAATCAGGATCGCAGGAACCATGACCAACAATGGCAATATCCAACGCTCGAAACGATAATAGAAGGATAGATGCTTCACTTCTTGATCCGCTGCTCGCACCTCATCATCACCAATTGCTTGTCGTGCTAATAGGTGATTCAAGGCAACCGGCGGTGTGACATAACCTAACTCAAAACCAATCAATGCAATCATCCAGAAGTGAACCGGATCAATGCCGTATTGATATGCCACAGGTGCCACAGTTGCAGAAATCAAAATTACCGCACCGAATGGATCCATGATCATTCCTACGAGAACCATGAACACAACCACTAAACTGATCACAATAAACATACTACTGATGTCACGCGGGAAAGCTTCCATCACCTCAATATGCTCTAAGAAGCCACCGACACTCACTGACAATGCCATGAGAATGACAAGTGCACCAATATGCCCTACTGTTTCAGTTGTTGATAAATGTAAGGCTTTTCCAAATGGAACCTTACGCTCTGGGTTACGAGGATCATCTGCTGGATTTACTTTAGGTGTTGGTTGTGAACCATCTGGCGGTGCAGTATACGTATTTAAAGTACTATCCCAATGCCCTACTGGAGCAAGTGGTGCTGGTTCTTTACGCAACTTATCAAATAACACCATCAGCAAGAGAATCACAGGCATCATAACTGGCGCAGTAAATTCATTTAGGTCTGTAGATAAGGCATGCTTATAGAACAACCAGATCAAAATGAAAATTACAATATATGGCGCTACAGGAACAAATGCTCGCAATGATTTCGGTAAAGCAATCTTTGGTGGCGCAATACGGAATTTCTGCTCAGCAAAGAATAGTGAAATAATTAAGAACAAGGTTGAAGTCAATAAGAAGACATACATACCATGTGTATAAAGTAAATCAGTTGTCACTTCTTTATTTAAAGATGCCACGACAACGATTAATAAACATGGACGTAATACCACACCAAGCGAACCCGAAAGTGCCGTTGCAGCTAATGCGAATTGACGACGACCACCAGCATTCCAGACTTCTTTATAGATAATCGCACCAGCAGCGATGACGAAAATACCAGATGCGCCGGTATATGCTGTCGGTAATGCAGCTGCAATCAAGATCAACCAAGTTAAAGTTTCTGGCGCTAAGTTCCACGGACGTAGAATATTTAAGAATAAATCAACGATACGTGTTTGCTTAAGCAACATACCAGCCCAAATAAACAGAGCCAGATTTAAGAAGATATTTGAGAATTCAACTAACTGCCCAAGATAGATCCCTTGCCCCATTGGATAATCCATGAAGAAAGTAAATGCTACCCCAGTAATAATGGCCATATAAGCATAAAGTGGAATACTCAAGAAGGCTAGACCAACATTACCACCTTCACGCGTAGGCGGTGGTGATTTAATTAGATGGAATAAGCTAATTAAAGTCAGTACTCCAAATAGAAGCATCCACAACCAATAAATCACATTCATGCCGGAAGCAAAAGGCACGCCTGAATTGAGCACTGAATTATATTGGCTAATCACCGAATAGGTCAGCAATCCATTACCGAGTACCATTGCCGTATTATAAATACGGAAATCAATTCTGGTTGCTGGGCTACGTAAACCAATGTGATGTGATTTAATCGTTGCACTAATTGCAGCAAAGACCACCATAATCACTAACAATAATGCGCGGTTTTCAGAACCGAACTTAAAGATTCCAAAAAAAGAGGTCTCAATTGTACGATAGGTACGGACACTCGGATTTGCTTCGATATGTGTCATCGCTTTATCATAGAATTGATATTTTTCTTCACATTGCTGTTGTGCAGCAAGTAATGAAGAACGTACATCAGCTTCAGATGCCACACCAAACATACTTGCAAATTCATCCGCAGCATTGATCTTCATTTGCTCTTGAACTTGTGCATCGATATTCGGGTTACGATCACAGGTTGGCTTGCTAGGTTCGGCCCGCAGAAACGAATATTGCATTCCTGTATTTGGATCACCATACAGGCGCTCACCCATACGCAATAACTGCCCATGAATCATCTCACCTGTACCAATCACAAGCGTTGCCAAAAGTAAAATGAGAACAACAAAAGCTGATATCCATTCTGTCCAGATATAACTCAGCAGACCTAATCCAGACTTTTTCTCTTGATCATTTTGCATGTCTATTCCAATTTATTGTTATCAACATCCATCCAAAGATGTTGAATCATGCGATGTCTATGGTTGATAGATAAATGAATTTACCCTCTTAACACCAATCCCTTTTAAACCGCCTAAATTTGCAGCAATCTTTTAGAAAAAAAAATGGCTGCAATTATTTTTTTATGGATTTTTTTATCAATGCGTTTGTTCTTTATCTTTCCTGCCTATAAGTAAATAACCAGAACCACACAGTACACCTCCTATTGCGCCGATCAAATGCGCTTCAGTTAATACAGGACTACCAATTAATTGAGCTGTACCTGATTGTCCAAATGTATTTTCCCAAATGAGTTTACTGGCGATTAGAACCAATACCAAAATTGCAAATTTTCGTTCCTTTGGATACTGTAAATAGACAATGCTGACTGCCGTATATAAACCATGCAAAACACCAGACAAGCCAGCATAGGCATCAATATAAGGCAGATAGTAATAAAAAATCAGACTAATAAATGGTGGTAGAAGTAATAAAAGAGAAACTAAATGCCAATTACGCACATGTGGGAAAATGAAAGGTAAACATGAAAAAGCTAACATATTCAATAAAAAATGCATCCAGCCAACATGTACCCAATGTGCAGTCCACAAACGCCAAAACTCAGCGAGTAGACTAGATTTCCAATAAATGAAATGATCCGCAAAAACTTGCAGACAAGCTGCCACTGACACACAGACAGCGATCAAAATGACTTTCCGTATCCATATTTGATCTTTCATTTATGTACCCCTCTGGAAAAAACAGACCTTTTACGATTTACAAATCATAAATAATTTGCATAATCAAATCTGTAAAAGGTCGTTTAATTCAGGTTACTTAGCATTATTACGTCTACGTGGAGATACTTACTCACCACCATCAAACAGATCATCTAACTCAGATGAACTTTCTTTAGTATCATCCCAGAATGAAGACAAACCTTCATCGCTTGCTCTCACACCTGTATTCTCAGTCCAGTAACGATCAGCAATGCCTTTAACCATTAAACCAGCCATTTGATCAATCAATCTAAATTGTGGATTTGCTGGTTTATCCTCACCCGTTGCAGCTGCATAAGAACGCAATGCATCTCGCATTTTTGCATCATCACCGCTCGCTTGAGCTGCAACCGCATACAATGCATGAGCTAAACGAACACCCTTCTTCTCACCAATTTGCATGGATTGCTTCATCGTTGCATAAGGTTCCGGTTTGCCATCGCCAGCACCTGGCAATAAAGTCCAGATCACTGCACGGGTTGCCATCGGAGCGCCCCAATACTTTTCATTGTCTAAACATGCCATACCACGTTCGACGATACCTGCAATATCTTTTGGTACATGAACTGCGCCACCAGAATTAATATCGTTCGTCATGGCTTGTAAACCACTCACCATTCCAAGTAGGTAAACCGTTTGATCTAAATCATTACGCATCGTTGGGCATGATTCGCCTAATTTGTATTTATATTTACTTTCCCAACGATTTGCGAATAACTGATAACCTGCATATTGACGCTCTGCCGCCAGTGCTGCCCAACGCTTTTGCTCAATACGGGCATCCTGTGCTTCAGAAACTTGACCTGACTTTGCAGCACGTAAATAACGTAACTCAGCTTCTAATGCTTTATTTTCTGCACACATACCCGCAGCAGAATACATAAGCACAGCCATACGAGTTGGATCTGCGCCCATATCTTTAGTGGACATAATTGCCGGTGTTAAAGCATTACCTGTATTACACACCATTTCTGCATCATCCATTGCAAGAATTGGTGGTACGATATGTCGTTCGCCAAATCCTAGAGCAACATTTGCTCCGGTTTTAATAACATAAGAACATCCAGTTAACATTGATGTCGTGAATAATGCGACCGCCACACCTTGTCCAATTTTTTGGAATTTAGACATGCTTCCTGTCCTCTAATTGATTTGTTTTTCCTTTTAAATGTACCTTATCAGATGCCATACCCGAGTTAAAGAGTAATTGCTCTAATTTTGACACACTTATTTTGACATACTTCACAGATCAATGAATTGACAGATATTTGGGAATACAGAAATTTCAGGCAAAAAAAAGTAGCATTGCGACGGTTCAGCACATGCTACTTATTAACTGGTAAAATCGTGAAACTCTTTATATTTTAGTTTTGTTGAAAATAATCCTTGAGTAACGTCCCAGCTCTTCCTACAACAATCGCCATAACGATTGCAATTACTAGAAACATCCACATTGAAATCTCCATAGAGACCTCCTACACTTCATGTATCTACTTTTGATAGATACTAGATTGATGTTCATCATCAGTATTCATGGGAGAATGATATATTGATGACACTTTCAATCTCTTTCTCTTGTTCACTTCAACCATAGATCGACGTGATTCAAGAAGTTCCCTGAGTAAAGTTCCTGCTCTTCCTACTACAATTGCAAAAACGATTGCAATCACCAGAAACGACCATGTTGGAATTTCCATCATTTTGGACCTCCACCACACTTTACGTTGGTGTTTGTACTTTAACGAAAATAAATCAGACTTGATCGCCAGATTGTCTGACAATCATTATTTTCACGTTTTTTTAGAGTATTTAATCTAACAATTTTAAACACACCAGAACAAAATAAAGATAATTATTTGATTTATAATAATTTATAAATAATATACACTTATACAATTGTCTAACAATTATACAAGTTTTACCCATTTTTTTAGTTTTTTCCACTGTAAAATCGACAATTGATCCCACCAAATCACACAAGGTCTACATTGTGATTCATAAAAACAGATCACGATATAGCACTGATGATCGATCATTTTTCGAATTTTTCTTTGCTGAACCTCCTCCAATTCATCACTAAAACTAAAGGAGCAAAACTGATCATCTAAATATTCAAAATGTTTAAGCTGAGGTTGTTTGAGTAACTGAAACCAAGCAATTAACATCGAAAGCAAACTAATAAGCCATAGAAACCAAGGAAGTAAACTATACAACAAACCAGTAAGTGAAATAAAAACAAATAGTTGAAACGCAAATGCAAAACGACTGCGTTTCAACACAAAAACACGACTAACCGTGGACATACTGTTTTAATTTTAAAATAAATGCCTTTAACTCTGCACGAGGTGGATCACCCACCTCCATAAACCAATCTAATAAATCTGGGTCTTCTTGCTCTACCAACTCTGCAAATAATGCTTTCTCAGCCGCGTCAGCGGTGAGATAACAGTTTTTCACATAAGGATCAAAATACACATCAATTTCTTTCAAACCACGACGCGCACGATAAATCACTTTACGTTCTTCTAGTGTCAATTCTTCAGACATTCTTTGTTCCACTATGCAACAATTTATCCCATAGTGTACCCGATCAACACTGAAGTTCGCAGTGATTTTTATGAAGTGACCAAATACATCAATTAAATTGAGCATTGATCACATTGTCCAATATTTTCGATTTCTTGTATGGTGATGATGAGTCTGTAACTTCAACAATTTAGGGAAAAAATAACAAATGCAATCAGGTGCAATTCGTCCAATTCCAAATATGTTAGCACGAAAATTATTTACTTCAGACCATGAAGCATTTCGTGAGACTGTGCGCAAATTCTACGAAAAAGAAGTTGTTCCAAATATTGAGAAATATGAAAAACAACAACATGTTGACCGTGATCTATGGAATAAAGCTGGTGAGTTAGGTTTACTTTGCACCACCATGCCAGAAGAATACGGGGGGTCTGGTGTCGACCGACTATACAGTATGATTCTGATTGAAGAACAAGCTTATGCAATGGATTCTAGTACTGGATTTTCGTTGCATTCAGATATTGTTGCCAATTATATCAACAACTTCGGTAACGATGAGCAAAAGCAAAAATGGTTACCAAAAATGGCGACGGGCGAAACCGTCACTGCCATCGCTATGACTGAACCTGGCACAGGTTCAGATCTACAAGCTGTACGCACAACAGCTGTACTTGATGGCGATGAATATGTCATCAATGGTTCTAAAATCTTTATTACCAATGGCTATCTTTGTGATATGGCGATTGTGGTATGTAAAACTGGCAACACAGAAAAAGGATCTGCCAATTTATCATTAATTATTGTTGAAGCAGACCGTGCTGGTTTTAGCAAAGGCAAACCTTTAAATAAAATTGGAATGAAAGGTCAAGATACCTGTGAACTGTTCTTCGATAATGTACGCGTACCGAAAGAAAACCTTCTAGGTATGGAAGGCATGGGCTTTATGATGCTAATGAAAGAGCTCGCATGGGAACGTATGCTCGTTGCAATCATTTGCCAAGCAGGTGCTGAAGCAGCATTTGCTCACACCGTACAATACACCAAAGACCGTAAAGCGTTTGGTAAGCCGATTGGAACATTCCAAAATACACGATTTAAATTGGCCGAATTACGCACAGAAATCGATTTTTGCCGTACGTATTTAGATCGTTGTATGGAGTTGCAGCTTGAAGAAAGTTTAGGTGTAGATGCAGCAGCAGCGGCTAAATATAAAATTTCAGATATGTTCTCAAAGGTTGTAGATGAGTGCTTACAATTACATGGGGGCTATGGCTATATGCTTGAATACCCAATTGCACGCGCCTATATCGACAATCGTGCAAACCGCATTTATGCAGGGACCAATGAAATTATGAAAGAATTAATTTCACGTACTCTTTAATTGTTAGATTTTAAAAACAAGGGATAGCGCTTTATGCTCTATCCCTTTTATTTACTTTGACTGCGGCGATTCCGATGATTGAGATGGTGGATTCATCCGAACCATCAACTGCTTAACTTTCGGATGATCAATATGCTGCTGCATCGTTTCATTTAATGCAGTACGCGCATGTTGTGTCGTGAAATGTGCAACCTCACTTCCAACTTCACTAGCTTTGTTTGCCCATACTTTGCCTTCAGGAGATTGATAAAAAGTTAACGCAGCTTGTAACTCTTTTTGATTAAAAGTCTCGACATAACGTTGCACGATAAACTGTTTACGTTGCTCACTATTCAAATTCTTAGTCAAATCTACATAAAAACTTTCTGGTAGATCTTTGGGTAAACGCATCCGAATCTGCTCTAGGATCATTTTATCCGTACTCCGCAAGCCTTGCTCAGTACCATCAATAGAAACCAATTGTTGAGCTAATTTTTCTTTTTGCTTCAGATCATCCGCAAACGCCGTATTACTAAAGACTAATATCCCCAAAAACCATAATTTTTTCATTGAATTGTCCTAAATATATAAATTTTATAATCAACACGTTTACGCGATATTTTAACAACAATCATTATTTAAAACAAAAGAACCCTGTGTGTACACAGGGTTCTTACTTAGTTCAAATATAAGTTAAGAAACTAATTTAGGTTTACGATCTACTTGTTCATCACGCTTACGGAATTGCAAGACACCATCGTTAAATTTTGCATCTTTCAGTTCTTTACGATCCGCAAGATAGTTGTTAGAAATCTTCCATGGTGCTTTTTTACCTTGTTTCGGCATAATATCCGCTGCACGCGCAATATAACCTGAAGATAATTTACCCATGATCGTATCTTGTTCAAACTGATCAGGTTCAGCATGTGCAATTACTTCATCAAAGCCGTTCTTGTCCATATGATTAAGCAAACGACAAATATAGTCAGCAGCAATATCAACTTTCAATGTCCAAGAGGCATTGATATAACCAATAATCATTGCCATATTCGGTACATCACTCACCATCACACCTTGGTACAACATATGATGTGAAGTATTCATCGGTTTACCATCAATAGAGCCTTTTACACCACCTAAGATTTGAATTTCCAAGCCAGTCGCTGAAATTACAATATCGGCTTCCAAATGTTTTCCAGATTTTAACTGGATACCATTTGCTGTGAACTTTTCAATCTGATCTGTTTCAATACTTGCTTGACCTTGGCGCAATGCTTTAAATAAATCGCCATCAGGCACAACACATAAACGTTGATCCCATGGATTATAGCTTGGCGTAAAGTGTTTCATATCCACTTTACCTTTTAGCTGCAACTCAATGCCTTTTAATAATAGACGACGCACAGTTTTTGGATGCTTTTGGGCTAAGGCGTAGATCGCACGCTGCATCCCAATGTTACGAGCACGAGTAAATTTATATGCTGTTTCTTCTGACATAAATCTACGTGTTTTTTCATAAATGAAGTCAATTGAAGGAACTGTTGCAATATAAGTAGGAGAACGCTGCAACATAGTCACATGCCCTGCACCACCTTTTACCATTGAAGGAACAAGGGTAATCGCAGTCGCACCACTACCAATAATTACAACTTTCTTACCTGTGTAATCTAGATTTTCAGGCCAGTGTTGTGGGTGGATAAATTGCCCTTTAAATTTATCTTGCTCTGGGAATTGTGGTGCATAACCTTGATCATAGTTATAGTAACCCGTACAGCCCATTACAAAATTTGCTGACCAAGTTTGTTTCTTCTTGTTGCTATCTTCAATTTCAACAAGCCACTTTTTCTTAGCAGAATCATAATTTGCAGAAAGAACGCGATGACCAAAATGGATTTTTTCTTTTAACTTAAACTCATCAATAACTTCAGAAAGATAGCCTTTAATTTCTGGACCACTTGCAAGGACTTTTTCTTTCGCCCAAGGTTTAAAGTTAAAACCAAATGTTGACATATCTGAGTCAGAACGAATACCAGGATAACGGAACAAATCCCAAGTTCCACCAAAGCTGTCACGACGCTCTAAAATTTCAAATTGGCGTTGTGGACAGTTTTTAGAGAGATGCACAGCCAACCCTATTCCTGAGATACCTGCACCAATAATTAATACATCAACTTGCTTTTCCATTTTTTTTATACCCTGTATAAACCATGTCTTTATTAAAGCACAAATTTGACAATACACAATGTCAAGTTTAGTCATTCATCGGTTTTTTTATATCAGTTCGGGACATTTTGAGAAAAAACGAGACTAAACAATCTTGAGATTTTTGCTTGGATTTCCGAGATAAGTCGATTTAGTACCATAAGAAAATTATGAGCAACTTGGTGATTATTAAAATTCGATATTGCCCAGCATCCACAAAGAATAATGCTTAAGCAAATCAAACCAGAATGAGAAAATTTACTTAATGCGCTCTAAAATAGTTTTAGATGAACGATTATTTAGTGATAAATCTTTTATCAACTTTAAAAATACTGTGATTTAGAGCTTTGAAACGTACCCTAGAACAAAAAAAGCTTCATCAGAAGCTCATCAGTATATCCCTTATCATTTTTCAAAGCTTTCAACTCTACCCCATAAGTCTGAAAACCATTTTTTTGATAAAGATGAATCGCTGACTGATTATCATCAGCGACACTCAGTAAAATTTGTTCTACTTGCTCTTTACTGTAAGCAATAACAGTATGAAGCAACTCTGTTGCGATACCCAGCCCTTGAAATTCAGGTTCAATAAATACACTGGATAGAGAAGCTTTATGAGACAGCTTCATTCCGCTCTCTCGTGTTAAAGTCGCTAAACCTATAATTTTATCTTTATGATAAACTCCAAAGACTGTTGAACTTGATAAGCAACTTTCAAAAAAACTGTATGGTTTTATAACTTCTGTCTCATAAGTTGAACCAAACATTTGTGGGGCTTTTGCTAAAGCTGAAAGTCTAATCATTCTAAAATCATTCAGTTCATCTACACTTAGGATTCTAATCGTAATATCTAACATATTTATCTATTTGAATTTTTAATAATGTCATAACCTAATTTAGCATATTAACCATTTACCCAAATTTAAGTTAGAAAGAAAATTATTAACAATAAGCAATAAAAAAGGCCGGTTATTACACCGACCTTTTTTGGAACAACTGAGCTGTTCTTGTATAGAAGTATTATTTTACTTCACGATCTACAAGTTCAACGTAAGCCATCGGTGCAGCATCACCTGCACGGAAGCCCGCTTTAAGAACACGTAGATAACCGCCGTTACGTTCTTTGTAACGAGGGCCAAGAACGGTAAATAATTTACCAACAGTTGCTGCAGAACGAGTACGAGCAAACGCTAAACGACGGTTTGCTACTGTATCGTTTTTTGCCAAAGTGATTAAAGGCTCAGCAACACGACGAAGTTCTTTCGCCTTAGGCAAAGTTGTTTTAATTAACTCATGCTCAACTAAAGCATTTGTTAAGTTTTGGAACAACGCCTTACGGTGGCTGCTTGTACGGCCTAATTTCACACCACTATTACGATGACGCATGGTGATAGTCCTACTTAATTAACGGCTACGATAGGCAAAACGGTCATCCATACGGAGACTAGCTGGTGGCCAGTTCTCTAAACGCATGCCGAGTTGTAAACCTTTCGATGCCAAAACATCTTTGATCTCAGTTAACGATTTTTTACCTAAGTTAGGAGTTTTTAACAACTCAACTTCAGTACGTTGAACAAGATCACCAATGTAGTAAATATTTTCTGCCTTCAAACAGTTAGCAGAACGAACAGTTAGCTCGAGATCATCTACTGGACGAAGCAAAATTGGGTCAACTTCTTCGCGAGGTTCTTGAGCAACTGGAGTTTGATCTTTCTGAAGATCAACAAAAATTGCAATTTGTTGTTGCAAGATTGTTGCCGCTTTGCGGATAGCCTCTTCAGGATCAACAGTTCCATTCGTTTCAAGATCGATCACTAGCTTATCAAGATCGGTACGTTGTTCTACACGCGCATTTTCAACGGTATAGGAAACACGTTTAATCGGGCTATAAGAAGCATCTAACTGTAAACGACCCACAGGGCGAGTTTCACCTTCTGGGAAACGAGAGTCAGACGTTTCATAACCACGACCTTGAGCAACTTTAAGGCGCATTTTCAATGAACCACTAGCACTCAAAGTACCAATTAAATGATCAGGGTTAACCACTTCAACATTATGAGGTAAACGAAGGTCAGCTGCTGTTACGTCACCTGCACCTTGTTTCTCTAATGTTAAATATGCTTCATTTTGATCGAACAGCTTAATAGACAATCCTTTTAGGTTCAGCAAGAGCTCGACGATGTCCTGCTGCAAGCCTTCTAAAGTACTGTACTCGTGCTCGACGCCTTCTATCTCAACTTCAACCACAGCAGCGCCAGGCAAAGAAGACAATAGAATGCGACGTAAAGCATTACCTAGAGTATGACCAAAGCCACGCTCTAAAGGTTCCAGAATCACTTTTGCCGAGGTCCCGCTCACCGCTTCGACCTTGATCGCTTGCGGAGTTAGAAACTCGTTTGCAGTACGCGTCATTTATTGCTACCTCAAGGATTATTTAGAATACAATTCTACAATCAAGCTTTCGTTGATTTCAGCAGGTAAATCAGAACGATCAGGTGCAGCTTTGAACGTACCTTCTAGCTTAGAATGGTCAACTTCCATCCAAGCAGGGATACCACGTTGCGCAGCCAACTCAATCGCGTTTTTAATACGCAATTGTTGTTTAGCGCCTTCGTGAACCGCAATTACATCGCCCGCTTTTACTTGAATAGACGCAATGTTGACACGACGACCATTTAAAGTAATAGAACGGTGAGAAACTAACTGACGAGCTTCTGAACGTGTAGAACCAAAACCCATGCGATAAACTACGTTATCAAGACGGCTTTCAAGCAATTTCAACAAGTTTTCACCTGTTGCGCCTTTCACACGAGCTGCTTCTTTATAGTAGTTACTAAATTGACGTTCTAACACACCGTACATACGACGGACTTTTTGTTTTTCACGTAATTGTAGTGAATACTCAGATTGCTTACCACCACGAGCCTGACCATGTTGACCAGGTGCTTTATTGTGTTTTTTGGTTTTTACATCAAACGGTTTAACGCCTGATTTAAGTTGCAGGTCTGTCCCTTCGCGACGAGAGAGTTTGCATTTTGGACCAATATAACGAGCCATGAATGTTTCTCCTTACACGCGACGTTTTTTAGGTGGACGGCAACCGTTGTGAGGAATTGGAGTCACATCGGTAATGCTGTTAATCTTATAACCCACTGCGCCTAATGCACGAACCGCAGACTCACGACCTGGACCAGGACCTTTTACAAGGACGTCTAGGTTTTTCAAACCGTAATCTAAAGCTGCTTTACCAGCAACTTCAGCAGCTACCTGAGCAGCGAACGGAGTTGATTTACGTGAACCACGGAAGCCTTGTCCACCTGAGGTGGCCCAAGCCAATGCATTACCTTGACGATCGGTAATCGTAACAATGGTGTTATTAAAAGACGCGTGAATGTGTGCAACACCTTCAGAGACGGTACGAGAGACCTTCTTGCGTGTGCGAGTATCTTTAGCCATCTTTTAGCTTCCAGAAATCTTACTTTTTAATCGGTTTGCGCGGACCTTTACGGGTACGTGCGTTAGTTTTGGTGCGTTGTCCGCGAACAGGCAAGCTGCGACGATGACGAAGACCGCGGTAGCAGCCTAAATCCATTAAACGTTTAATGTTCATGGAAATTTCGCGACGTAAGTCACCTTCGGTCGGAACCTTAGCAACTTCTGCACGAATCGCATCAAGCTGAGCATCATCTAATTCACGAATTTTTGTAGTTCCAGCAATACCTACAGCAGCTAAGATATTCTTAGCAGTGTGGCGACCGATACCAAAAATATACGTGAGAGAGATAACAGCGTGCTTGTTATCCGGAATGTTTACACCGGCAATACGAGCCATTCAATTTTCTCCAAAAAGGCAGTCAAGATAATCAACCGCCCCACAAAAATCTTGAGGGGCGGATAATAACCTAATTAGCCTACTGAAATCAACAGGTCTTAATTAAATTAACCTTGACGCTGCTTATGACGAGGTTCTGCGCTACAAATCACGCGAATAACCCCATTACGACGGATAACTTTACAGCTACCACAAATTTTCTTTACAGAAGCTTGTACTTTCATGATGAAAACCTCTAAGTGCGCTTATCCCTGCGGATGAGCAGTCGTTTTTCTCATTAACGTTTGATTATCATATTGATGTGAGGTCAAGTGCGCTTGAAGTTGCGCCATAAAGTCCATCACAACTACCACTACAATCAGTAATGATGTTCCACCCAAATGGAATGGAATACCAAATGAACTTTGCAGTACCATAGGCATTAAACACACGACAGTAATGTAGATAGCACCAATAAATGTCAAACGATTGAGAATATGATCTAAATAACGAGCCGTTTGCTCACCTGGGCGGATACCAGGCACATATGCTCCGCTACGTTTCAAATTCTCTGAAACTTCTTTCGGGCTAAAAACAAGCGCCGTATAGAAATAACAGAAGAAAATAATTAACGCACCAAAAAGCATTAAATATAACGGCTGTCCAGGCGATAACACCAATGCCAGATCTTGCAGGCTACGCTTAACAAATCCTGCATTTGGATCAGCACTTCCCAACCATTGTCCCAAGCTCGCTGGAAATAATAACAATGAGCTAGCAAAAATTGCAGGGATAACACCAGCCATATTAATTTTTAATGGCAAATGCGTTTGCTGTGCAGTAAACACACGACGACCTTGTTGTTTTTGAGCATAATTCACTGGAATACGACGTTGTGCTTTTTCAATAAACACAATCGCTGCTAAAACAGCCAACGATAATAAACCGAATACTGCCAAGCCAATTAAGCTACCTTGACCATTTTGCACAGACGTAAACGACTGAATTACAAGATTAGGCAAGCCAGCTACAATACCAGCAAAAATAATCATTGAGATACCATTACCAACACCACGTTCGGTAATCTGTTCTCCCAACCACATCAAAAACATCGTTCCTGCAACAAGCGAAGTTACTGCTGGAACATAAAATGCTAAGCCTGATGTCAGCGTAATACCCTGACTAATCAGACCAGCACACATCCCTATCCCCTGCACAAGTGCAAGAAACAGAGTGCCGTAACGCGTATATTGATTTAATTTACGTTTACCTTGCTCGCCTTCTTTTTTCAAAGCCTCCAGCGAAGGAACTACTGTCGACATTAACTGCACAATAATTGATGCAGAGATGTACGGCATAATCCCTAATGCTAGAATTGACATGCGCTCTAATGCACCGCCAGAAAACATATTAAATAAGCCTAAGAAGGTACCTTCATTAGCCTTAAAAAAGCTTGCTAGCGCTACATTATCAATGCCTGGCAACGGAATATGCGCTCCTAGTCGAAAGACCAACAACGCGCCAATTAAAAACATCAATCGGCGAATGATTTCACGGTATTTCACATGAAATGGTTGACCTTTCATCATGTTCACATGACCAGAAGAACTAGGAGTCATAGACACTCGAGATTACTCCTCGACTTTACCGCCAGCAGCTTCAACAGCAGCTTTAGCGCCTTTAGTCAACGCAACACCTTGAACAGTGAACGCGCGAGTGATTTCACCTGAAAGCACGATGCGAGCACGAACTTGGTCACGACGAACAACATTCGCAGCTTTTAAAGTTTCAAGTGAAACGATATCACCTTCAACTTTGTTCAACTCAGACAAACGTACTTCAGCAGTTTTCAAAGCAAGTTGGCTAGTGAAGCCGAATTTTGGTAAACGACGATAAATCGCTGTTTGACCGCCTTCAAAGCCCGGACGAGTACCACCACTTTTACGTGAATTTTGACCTTTGATACCGCGACCGCCAGTCTTACCAACGCCAGAACCGATACCACGGCCTACGCGACGGTTTTCACGCTTAGCACCTTCAGCAGGTGCAAGCTCATTTAAACGCAGAGTCATGGCATTATTCCTCTACACTAACCATATAGTAAACTTTGTTGATCATACCACGGTTAGAAGGCGTATCTTGCACTTCTACAGTATGACCAATACGACGCAGACCTAAACCTTGTAAGCAAAGCTTGTGATTTTTCAAGCGATGTGAAGAAGACTTAGTCTGGGTAACTTTAATCGTTTTCATGATTGATTACCCTTGAATTTCTTCTACTGATTTACCACGTTTCGCAGCGACTTTCTCAGGAGAAGTCATATCACGCAAACCTTTAAAAGTTGCGTTTACTACGTTAGCAGCATTCGTAGAACCATAACATTTAGCAAGTACGTTATGTACACCTGCAGCTTCAAGAACAGCACGCATCGCGCCACCAGCAATTACGCCAGTACCTTCTGAAGCAGGTTGCATGTATACACGGCTTGCGCCATGACGAGCATTCACAGGGTGTTGTAAAGTAGTCCCCGCGAGGTCTACAGTGATCATGTTACGACGAGCAGCTTCAAGTGCTTTAGAAATAGCAGCTGGAACTTCACGTGCTTTACCACGACCAAAACCTACACGACCATTACCATCGCCCACAACAGTTAATGCTGTGAAAGAGAAGATACGACCACCCTTTACTACCTTGGCTACACGATCAACGGCAACCAGCTTTTCAACGAGACCTTCGTTTTGTTCAACTTTCGCCATGATTAGAACTCCAAGCCGCCTTCACGAGCAGCATCAGCCAAGGCTTTGATACGACCATGATATTTAAAACCAGAACGGTCAAATGCAACTTTAGTAACGCCAGCTGCTTTAGCACGTTCTGCGATCAAAGCACCAACTTTCGTAGCTGCTTCAACATTACCAGTAGCACCACTACGTAAAGATGCATCTAAAGTTGAAGCTTGCGCTAAAACTTTGCCACCATCCGCTGAAATAACTTGCGCATAGATGTGACGCGGAGTGCGGTTTACACACAAACGAGTCGCACCCAATGCACGAATGTGCAAGCGTGTGCTTTTCGCACGACGCAAACGGGTTTGTTTCTTTTCGTTCATAAGAACCTCGCGCCTTATTTCTTCTTAGCTTCTTTACGAAGAATAACTTCATCCGAATAACGAACACCTTTACCTTTATATGGTTCAGGAGCACGGTATGCACGGATTTCCGCTGCCACTTGACCTAACAACTGCTTGTTTGCTGATTTCAAAACGATTTCAGTTGCAGTTGGAGTTTCCGCCGTTACACCTTCAGGTAAAGCGTAGTCAATTGGGTGTGAATAACCAAGGTTAAGGTTTACAACAGCACCCTTAACCGCAGCTTTATAACCAACACCAACAAGCTGTAACTTACGTTCGAAGCCTTCGCTAACACCTTTTACAAGGTTATTCAATACAGCGCGAGCAGTACCAGCTTGCATCCAAGCGTCTTTCGACTCTTTAGCTGGAGCAAGTTGAAGTTTACCTTCTTCCTGTTTTAGCTCGACCAGCGCATGCAGGTTGAAAGACAATGTACCTTTGCTGCCTTTCACTTCGACCTGCCGGCCGTTCTGAGTAACTGTTACACCATTAGGTACAGTTACTGGGGCTTTAGCCACACGAGACATGAGGAATCACCTATTAAGAAACAAAAGCAATAACTTCACCACCAACGCCCGCAGCACGTGCAGCGCGATCAGTCATGATGCCTTTGCTTGTAGAAACAATTGCAATACCTAAACCTTGCTTAACGCTAGGAAGTTTATCTTTACCACGGTATTGACGTAGACCTGGACGGCTTACACGCTTAACCGTTTCGATAACTGGTTTGCCTTCGAAATATTTTAACGTAATTGTCAAAGTAGATTTGATCTCTTCTTGAGCCACTTCTACATTTGAAATATAACCTTCTTGTTGAAGTACATTTGCAATCGCAACTTTCAACTTAGAAGACGGCATAGAAACAGTTTGTTTCTTTGCCATTTGTGCGTTACGAACACGTGTTAACATGTCGGCAACGGTATCTTGCATACTCATTTAGTCGCTCCTTACCAGCTTGCCTTAACAACGCCCGGCACATCACCTTGCATTACTGTGTCACGTAATTTGTTACGGCTTAAACCGAACTTACGGAAGTAACCATGAGGACGACCAGTTAAACCACAGCGGTTACGAAGACGCACTGGAGATGCATTACGTGGCAATGCTTGTAACTTTAACATCGCTTCGAAACGTTCTTCGTCACTTGCATTTACATTTGCAATAACAGCTTTTAATTCAGCACGTTTTGCAGCGTATTTTGCAACTGTCTTTTCGCGTTTCAATTCGCGATTAATCATACCTTTCTTAGCCATATCGACCTCTTATTTGAACGGGAAGCCGAATGCACGCATAAGCGCACGGCCTTCGTCATCGCTACGAGCAGTAGTCGTAATCGTGATGTCTAAACCACGGATACGATCAATTTTGTCAAAATCGATTTCAGGGAAAACGATCTGCTCTTTTAAGCCCATTGAGTAGTTACCACGACCATCAAATGATTTCGCAGAGAAACCACGGAAGTCACGGATACGAGGAATCGCGATAGAGATCAAACGGTCCAAGAATTCGTACATTTGGTCGCCACGTAAAGTAACTTTACAACCAATTGGCCAACCATCACGGATTTTGAAACCAGCGATTGATTTACGCGCAAGCGTCACAACTGGTTTTTGACCAGCAATGAGTTGCATATCAGCTACAGCACCATCTAATAATTTCTTATCAGTTGCAGCTGCGCCTACACCCATGTTTAGAGTGATTTTTGTGATGCGAGGAATTTCCATCACATTCTTAATGCCAAGTTCTTCTTTTAACTTCGCTTTAAGTTCGTCATTGTAACGTGCTTTAAGTCTGGCCATTGCCTTTTCAACCTATTACTTCGCTGCCGCCACTGATTCACCATTTGACTTATAAACACGAGTTTTCGTGCCATCAATCACTTGGTAACCAACACGGTCAGCCTTTTGGGTTGTAGCATTAAAAATTGCCACGTTTGAGATATGAAGCGTCGCCTCTTGAGTAACAATACCGCCTTCAGCGCCAGTTACACGGTTCGGCTTTTGATGCTTCTTCACCAAGTTAAGACCTTCGACCTTAACTCGATCTTCAGAAACAGACAAAACAACACCTTGTTTGCCTTTTTCTTTACCTGCGATCACAATTACTTGATCGCCTTTTTTAATCTTAGCCATGATTGCCTCTTATAGAACTTCAGGAGCCAATGAAATGATTTTCATGAACTGTTCAGTACGAAGTTCACGAGTCACTGGTCCGAAGATACGAGTAGCAATCGGAGCTTTGTTGTTATTCAAAATAACAGCTGCGTTATCGTCGAAACGAATCACTGAACCATCTGGACGACGGATGCCGAATTTTGTACGAACAACTACAGCATTCATCACGTCACCTTTTTTAACACGTGCGCGTGGGATTGCTTCTTTTACAGTAACTTTAATAATGTCGCCAACAGAAGCATAACGACGATGTGAACCACCTAGTACTTTAATACATTGTACGCGGCGTGCACCACTGTTGTCTGCTACGTCGAGCATACTTTCGGTTTGAATCATTGCCCTACTCCAAAACCGAGCATCACCGGTCACAATTTCGAAAGGCTCAAAGAGTACTCGAAATTGTCCGATGATGCAACAAGAACGTCTAATTACTCAGCAGCAGCTTCAACTACTTCCACTAAAGTCCAAGCTTTAGTTTTAGAAATTGGGCGGCTTTCTTTGATGGTTACTAAGTCGCCAGTTTTAGCAACATTGTTCTCATCATGAGCGTGTAATTTAGTTGAACGGCGGATTGATTTGCCATACAACGGGTGTTGAACGCGGCGTTCAATAAGTACAACAATAGACTTGTCCATTTTGTCACTTACAACTTTGCCGGTTAACGTGCGGACTACTTTTTCACTCATTGTCCGTTCCCCTGTTTTTCGGTAAGGAGTGTCTTGATACGAGCAATTGTCTTACGAGCAATTTGCACTTCATGCGATTTGCCTAATTGACCAGTTGCTTTCGCCATACGAAGACGGAATTGGTTAAGCTGTTGCTCATCAAGCAAAGCTTTCAACTCTTCTACCGATTTTTCACGTAGATCTTTAGTTTTCATTACATTACCGTCCGAGTCACGATAGTGGTTTTAAACGGAAGTTTAGCAGCAGCTAAAGCAAATGCTTCACGCGCTAACTCATCGTTAACACCTTCAATTTCGTACAGGATCTTACCTGGTTGGATCTGACAAACCCAATATTCCACGCTACCTTTACCTTTACCCATACGAACTTCTAATGGTTTTTCGGTAATTGGCTTGTCCGGGAATACGCGGATGAAGATTTTACCACCACGCTTAATACGACGGCTGATGGTACGACGGCAAGCTTCAATCTGACGAGCAGTCATACGACCACGTTCAGTTGCTTTAATTGCAATCGAACCAAATGATACTGTACTACCACGATGCGCTAGACCAGTGTTACGGCCTTTGTGCACTTTACGGAATTTGGTACGTTTAGGTTGCAACATGGATTATTCTCCCTTGTCAGCAGCACGGTCACCGCGACGACCACGACGCTCTTGACCTTCACCACGTCCACGACCACGTTTAGCTGGACGCTCTTCAGCAGGAGCAGGGTTCATGACTTGTTTCATGCCACCTAAGATCTCACCACGGAAAATCCAAACTTTAACACCGATCGTACCGTAAGTTGTTTCTGCACGCATAGTTGCATAGTCGATGTCAGCACGAAGCGTATGCAAAGGTACACGACCTTCACGATACCATTCTGTACGAGCAATCTCTGCACCACCTAAACGGCCAGAAACTTCAACTTTGATACCTTTCGCACCAGCACGCATTGTGTTTTGCACCGCACGCTTCATAGCACGACGGAACATTACACGCTTTTCTAATTGAGAAGCGATTGCTTCAGCAACTAAACGCGCATCTAAGTCTGGGCGATCGATTTCGTTGATGCTAACTTGCGCTGGAACACCCATAATATTGGTGAGTTCGCGCTGTAATTTTTCAATGTCTTCGCCTTTCTTACCGATTACGATACCTGGACGAGCAGTGCTAATAGTTACTTTAGCAGCGCCTGTAGGACGTTCGATAAGAATATTGCTTACCATCGCGTTCTTAAGTTTTTTAGTTAAAAACTCACGAACTTGAAGATCTTTAAGCAAGTATTCAGCGTATTGTTTCGGATTCGCATACCAGTTAGCGTTATGGCGTTTCACAACACCCAGGCGGATACCGATTGGATGAACCTTCTGACCCATATCAAACCCCTACCTTAACGGTGATGTGACAAGTACGCTTAGTAATACGATCTGCACGGCCTTTAGCACGTGGCATGATACGTTTAAGGCTCATGCCTTCATCAACGTAAATCGTAGTTACTTTAAGATCGTCAACATCTAAGCTGTTATTGTGCTCAGCATTCGCAATTGCAGATTCAAGCGCTTTTTTAACAAGCACAGCTGCTTTTTTGTTGCTGAAGTTTAAAATGTCTAGCGCGCGTGCAACCGATTTACCACGAATCAAATCAGCAACTAAACGTGCCTTCTGTGCCGAGATAGCGGCACCGCGTAATTTAGCAGTTACTTCCATCATAGCACCTATTAACGTTTAGACTTCTTATCAACACCGTGACCACGATAGGTACGAGTTGGCGCGAATTCACCTAGTTTATGACCAACCATGTGTTCAGTAACAATTACTGGAACGTGGTTACGACCATTGTGAACAGAAATTGTTAAACCAACAAAGTCTGGAAGGATCATTGAACGACGAGACCAAGTCTTGATCGGCTTACGGTTGTTTGCTGCAATAGCCGCTTCAACCTTAGCGAACAAGTGCGCGTCGACGAATGGACCTTTTTTTAATGAACGAGGCATTAGTCAGATTCCTTTACTTGACGCGACGGTCGCGAATAATCATCTTAGTCGTACGCTTATTGGTACGTGTCTTGTACCCTTTAGCTTTTTGACCCCATGGACTTACAGGTTGAATACCTTTACTACGTCCTTCACCACCACCGTGTGGATGGTCAACTGGGTTCATCGCCATACCACGAACAGTAGGACGAACACCACGCCAGCGCGAAGCACCAGCTTTACCCAATGAACGAAGGTTGCTTTCTTGGTTAGAAACTTCACCAATTACAGCACGACATTCAACATGGACTTTACGCATTTCACCAGAACGTAAACGAACGATAGCGTAAGAACCATCACGACCCAACAATTGAACTGAAGTACCAGCTGAACGTGCTAATTGAGCACCTTTACCGATTTTAAGTTCAAGGTTATGAAGTGTAGAACCGATAGGCATGTTACGAAGTGGTAAGCAGTTACCTGGACGAATTGGAGCATCGTTACCAGATTGAACTTTATCACCTGCACGCAAACCTTTAGGCGCAATAATATAACGACGCTCACCATCAGCATATTTCAATAAAGCAATATGAGCTGTACGGTTAGGATCGTATTCAATACGCTCTACAGTCGCTGGAATACCATCTTTATTACGTTTAAAGTCAACAATACGATAGTGTTGTTTATGACCACCACCTACATGACGTGTAGTGATGTGACCATTGTTATTACGACCACCAGTACGTTTTTTAGCTTCAACCAACGGTGCATAAGGCGCGCCTTTGTGAAGATGGTTATGAACCACTTTCTCTACAAAGCGACGTCCTGGAGACGTTGGCTTACATTTTTGAATTGGCATAATTTTCGTCCTTATTCCGCTGCGTTTTCAGCGGTATCGCCCAAGTCAGCCATTTCTACATCTTGGCCAGCTTTCAGGGTGACGTATGCTTTTTTCACATCAGAACGGCGTCCTAATGTTTTACCAAAGCGTTTTGTTTTACCTTTAGTGATTGTTGTATTTACTTTAACAACTTCAACACCAAAGAGTTGCTCAACTGCTTTTTTGATTTCAAGTTTGTTTGCATTTAATGCAACTTTGAACACTTGAACACCAGCAGTATCACCTAAAACTTGTGCTTTTTCTGAGAATACTGGTCCTAATAGGACTTGATAGATACGTTCGTTGTTCATCCGAGTTCTACCTCAATTTTCTTAGCAGCAGCTACAGACATTACAACTTTATCAAATGCGATCAAGCTAACAGGATCAATAGCAGTAGCATCAACCACATCAACATGTGGAAGGTTGCGTGCTGCAAGATACAAGTTCTCATCTACAGCATCTGTAATGATCAATGCACGAGTTGCATTCAAGTCGTTAAGTTTTGCAAGCAATTCTTTAGTTTTTGGAGCTGCAACAGCAAACTCTTCAACTAATACAAGGCGTTCTTGGCGAACAAGTTCAGCTAAGATACATTGCATTGCACCGCGATACATCTTACGGTTTACTTTTTGAGACCAATCTTGTGGGCGAGCAGCAAAAGTTTTACCACCACCAACCCAGATAGGGCTACGAATAGAACCCGCACGAGCGCGACCAGTACCTTTTTGACGGAATGGCTTTTTACCACCGCCAGAAACATCTGCACGTGATTTGTGAGCACGAGTACCTTGACGACCACCAGCTAAGTAAGCTGTAACAACTTGGTGTACAAGAGCTTCGTTAAATTCACGTCCGAAAGCAACTTCAGACAATTCAACAGCAGAGCCGGAAACAGTTTTTAAATTCACAGTATTTCCCCTCAGGCCTTGATGGTAGGACGCACGATAACGTCACCGCCAGTTGAACCAGGAATAGCACCCTTAACAACTAGAACAGAACGTTCAGCGTCAATAGATACAATCTCAAGACCTTGAACTGTTACGCGTTCATCACCTAAGTGACCAGCCATTTTCTTGCCTTTGAACACGCGACCAGGTGTTTGGTTTTGACCTGTAGAACCTAATACACGGTGAGATACAGAGTTACCATGAGTAGCATCTTGCGTACGGAAGTTCCAACGCTTAACACCACCTTGGAAGCCCTTACCTTTTGATTGACCAGTTACGTCAACAATTTGACCAACTGTGAACAAATCAACACCGATAGAACCACCAACTTCACGACCTTCAAGCTCAGCTTCAGTTACGCGGAACTCTTTAACTAAACGACCAGCAGCAACACCAGCCTTAGCAAAGTGACCTTTCTGAGCGTTAGTTACGCGTGATTCACGACGTTCACCAGTCGTTACTTGGATTGCTTGATAACCATCAGTTTCAAGTGTTTTGATTTGCGTAATGCGGTTTGGATCGACTTCGATAACTGTAACAGGTACAGATACACCAGCATCTGTAAAGATGCGAGTCATACCACATTTGCGACCGACTAAACCAATAGCCATGTGCATAAACCTCTAAAAAAGCGGCCTAATTAACTTAGAGTTAATTAACCGAAAGCCTTAACCCAAAGCGATCTGAACATCAACACCAGCAGCAAGATCTAACTTCATCAATGCATCAACAGTTTTATCTGTTGGTTGAACGATATCGATCAAACGTTTATAAGTGCGGATTTCGTACTGATCACGAGCGTCTTTATTGACGTGTGGTGAAGTAAGAACGTTGAAGCGCTCGATGCGAGTAGGCATCGGGATTGGACCACACACTTGTGCGCCAGTACGCTTAGCGGTTTCTACGATCTCTTGAGCAGATTGATCAATCAAACGATGATCAAAAGACTTCAAACGGATACGAATTCTCTGGTTAGACATACCAGTAAACTCCAAGCCAAATATATAAAGAATCACCCATGACGCACCTCACCTTTTGGCAAGTGTCAAGGGCAGTGAAAATCACTATGGTCGTGATCGATGCCACGACTGTCATGCGTCGACTACTTTCTTCGTAGTGAACGCCCTCTTTTTGAGGGTCGCCCATTATAGCGATTGTTTAACTCTTATGCAATTCCTGTTTTTTATTTTTTATCCGTTTATTTATTTTAAGCACCTACAACATACTCTATTGCTCGATTTAGCAACTGATTACCTTGTTCAAACCTACTTTTTAGCGTCCTTTTTAGCTCAGATATAGGTTGAACATACTCACCATCAAAAATTGCCATTTCCTCTTCATTCTCAATTAACAACTCCAATGCTTGTGGCGTCATTTCTGGATGAAACTGAAAACCAAGCACATTACGCCCAATTTGATACATTTGGTTTCGACAAACTTTATTTTCCGCTAAATGCACTGCTCCCTTGGGGATTTCAAAAGTTTCACTATGCCACTGCAAAATATTGATCCGTTCAGGAAATTGAAAGCATGTTTCTGGAATATGCGAAGCACGACCAACATCCATCCACCCTAACTCTTGATGAGGATTTCGGCTTACGGCAGCACCTAAAGCATTTGCAATCAGCTGCCCCCCCAAACATAAACCAATAGCAGGCTTTCCAGCTGCCAAATAGCGACGCAACCAACGCTTCTCCAACCTCAACCAAGGGTAATTGGCTTCATCATTCACACTCATGGTTCCGCCCATGATAATGAGCAAATCCACCTCATCTACACGTGGTAATGCTTCTAATTCAAGAGGCAAATCCACAGGCAAAGCAAAGAACTCTGTTGCTGTAATTTTTGCTTTATGTGCCTTTAGAAATTCATAACAACTTCCAAAACCCTCACCGGCGATGTGCTGAAAATAATGCACTCTTAAATGCGACTTCATGCGCTAAAACCTATTATCGTTAGAATGATAATAATTCTTAGCAAAAATAACGCCAGTTTTAATTCAAAGCATGATGCCCGTACCTATTCTGTACAAAAGCCTCAAATCACTAGCAGATAGATCACTTTTATCTTAACCTAGAGCATCATATTGTTTTGATTTTGCCCCATGACTACACATAAAAATAGACAAACTCTTCTCATTCATGCACCACGCCAAGCCCCTCAATACATCGAAACTATACAACCTCCCCTATTTCGTGCATCCACGATTATTTTCAAATCCACAGCGCACCTTTTTGATCGTCACTGGACCGATGCCTATGACTATAGTTATGGCACACATGGCACACCAACAACATTCACCTTAGCCGATAATATTGCTCAAATTGAAGGTGGTCGATATTGCTTACTTGCACCCAGCGGCCTATCTGCGATTAATCTCGTGAATAGTGCAGTATTAAGCAAAGACGATGAAGTCTGGGTCGCCGATAATATTTATGGCCCCAATTTAGAACATTTAAAAAATCTACAAGAGCGCTACGGCATCACCGTTAGAATTTATAATCCTATTGATGCTGGTAGTTTTCAGCCAACCGAGAAAGCTAAATTGATTTGGCTAGAAGCAGCAGGCTCTGTCACCTTGGAGTTCCCAGATCTAAAGAATCTTGTGAAAAAAGCCCAACAAGCCAACGTACTGACTGCACTGGATAATACTTGGGGCGCAGGTCTTGCATTTAATGCTTTTGATTTTTCAGACGAACACCTTTCGGTGGATATCACAGTTCACGCCTTAACCAAATATCCAAGTGGCGGTGGTGACATATTAATGGGTTCAGTTGTGACACGTGATCAAGCTTTACACCACAAATTGTTCCGTATACATGCTATCCAAGGAATTTCCATTTCAGGAGACGATACTGCTCAAATCCAACGCAGCTTGGCACACATGTCCTTAAGGTACGACCAACAAACTCAAAATGCCCTGACCGTACTCACATGGTTAAAGCAACAACCTCAATTCGCCCAAGTACTCCATCCAAGCCTTCCAGACTCTGCTGGCCATGTATTTTGGAAAGAAATTTGCACTACAGACAAAAGTGCAGGTCTTGTCAGCGTCATCTTTAAGCCTGAATATGATCTCGCTGCGATTCGGAAATTTTGCGACCACTTACAACTATTCAAACTCGGATTTAGCTGGGGCGGCCCTGTAAGTTTAGTCATGCTATACGACTTAAAAACAATGCGCTCACTCAAGAATACACATTTACAACAAGGATTATTGGTTCGCTTCTGTATTGGACTAGAACATGCTCAAGATTTAATCCAAGATATTCAAAATGCATTAAAACAACTGGAATGAAATCAAGAATAGGTGAAGAATGAATACACCCATCGTTATTGCTAAAAAAACCACAGATACCACACAAGATATTGTTCTACATTCTAAATTTGCCAACCGACATGGTTTGATTGCAGGCGCAACTGGAACGGGTAAAACAGTCACCCTAAAAGTACTGGCAGAAAGTTTTTCTCGCCTTGGTGTGCCTGTATTTCTTGCTGATGCTAAAGGTGATGTCTCGAGTCTTGCCCAAGCCGGTTCGAGCAATCCTAAATTTGAAGAACGCCTTAGCCTACTCAAAATCGACGACATCCCATTTGCAGCATCACCAGTCATTTTTTGGGATTTATTTGCTCAGCAAGGACACCCCATTCGCACCACCATCTCTGAGATTGGTCCCTTATTATTAGCTCAAATGCTCAACCTTAATGATACACAAGAAGGCGTGCTTTCAGCAGTTTTCCGGATTGCAGATGATCAAGGTTTATTATTAATTGACTTTAAAGATTTAAAATCAATGTTGAGCTATGTGAGTGAAAATGCGTCGGCACTCAAAGCTGAATATGGCAATCTCTCCCCTGCGAGCCTCGGTGCTATTCAACGCAACTTATTAGCGCTTGGTGATCAAGGCGGCGAACAATTCTTTGGTGAACCAAGTCTAAACATTTTGGACTTTATTCAGACCGATACGAACGGTCACGGCTATATCAACATTTTAGCTGCTGATAAGCTCATGAACACACCGAAGCTATATGCTACTTTTTTACTTTGGATGTTATCTGAGTTGTTTGAACAACTCCCAGAAGTTGGAGATGTAGACAAGCCCAAACTGGTTTTCTTCTTTGATGAAGCACATTTACTCTTTGATAATGCCAGCCCAGCTTTGCAACAAAAAATTGAACAAGTGGTGCGTTTAATTCGCTCAAAAGGTGTCGGAATTTATTTTATTACTCAAAATCCACTCGATTTACCAGAGAGTGTACTTGGGCAATTGGGTAACCGCGTTCAACACGCTTTACGTGCATTCACACCAAAAGATCAAAAAGCAGTCAAAACAGCAGCAGATACATTCCGTGCCAATCCAGAGTTTAAAGTTGATCAGGCCATTACCGAGCTTGCTGTGGGTGAAGCACTCATCAGCTGCCTCGACGAACAAGGAACACCACAAATTGTTGAACGCGGCTGGGTGATGCCACCTTATTCCTCCTTTAGCCCAATTACACCGGAAGAACGCCAAGTTATCATTGCACAGAGTATTGTTGCAGGAATTTATGATCAAGCCGTTGATCGAGACAGCGCTTATGAAATGCTACAAAAGAAAGTCTTGCAACTATCTCAACAAAAAGAAGCCGATGCCTTAGCAAAACAACAGGAAAAAGAACAGGATGCTTTAGCTAAACAACAAGCCAAAGAACAAGAGCGTTTTGCACGAGAGCAACAGAGAGCAGCTGAAAAAGCACAACGCGATCGAGAAAAGCTCACACAGGATATTGTTGGCACTTTCGCAAAAAGTGCCGCACGTAGTTTAGGCGGCAGCACTGGTCAAAAGATTGTCAGAGGTTTACTCGGATCTTTATTTGGAAAATAAGAGTCATACATCTTTATGAATTAAGGGATAATAAATTATCCCTTAATTTTTTTATGGTTTTTATCATAAGATGTATTGCAAATGCATTTTATAAGATGTATTTTAAATATATCTTATAAAATGATAGCCAAGAGAGATCAAACATGACTCCGCAGCAAATTGAACTTGTAAAAGCAACCGTCCCTGTTCTTCGCGAAAATGGTGTCGCACTCACTGGTTATTTTTATAACCGCATGTTAGGAAACAATCCTGACCTAAAAGAAACTTTTAACATGGGGCACCAACGTAGTGGTGCTCAGGCTCAAGCACTAGCAGGTGCCGTTCTCGCTTATGCAGAAAATATTGAAGATCCATCAGTATTGCTGCCAGTAGTTGAATTGATTGCGCATAAACATGTCAGCCTCAATATTCAAGCACCTGATTACAGCATTGTGGGCGAAAACCTGCTGCACTCAATCAGTGAGGTCTTGAGTATCTCTATGGATGATCCACTCATTGATGCATGGGCTGCGGCATACGGACAATTGGCTGATTTATTTATCAGCACCGAAAAAGCGATTTATGATCAACACCAGCAAACAAAGGGTAGCTGGCTAGGTTGGCGTAATTTTAAAATCGCTAAAAAAGTAATTGAAAGCGATGAAATTACGTCGTTCTATTTAGCTCCTGTCGATGGTAGTGATTTACCCAAATATGAAGCAGGTCAATACATCTCTGTGCGGGTATTTGTACCTGAGTTAGGGATAAGACAACCACGTCAATATACGCTATCAACCTCACCTCAAGCTGACTATTTAAGAATTTCAGTCAAACGTGAAGATGAAAAAGAAAATTTAGCTGCGGGTTGGGTTTCCAATACCCTACACAGCTTAGCCGAGGGCTCACAAATCGAGGTATCAGCACCTACAGGCAACTTCTATCTGATTGATCATACAAAACGTAATGTATTTATTAGTGGGGGTGTCGGCTTAACTCCAATGATTGCGATGTTAAATCAACTTGTTACCTTAGATATGCCACAGCCTGTGAGCTTTATTCACGCATGTCGTAGTAGCCAAGTACATGCTATGAAAAAACATATTCATGATCTTAAAGATAAGTATCCCCGTCTTAGTACGTTTACAGCTTATGAATTTCCACATGACGGCGATATATTAGGTATTGATTATGATATTGCCGGGCGTTTAGACCTCAGCAATGTAGATGCGGCTTTATTACCTGTTAATGCAGATTATTACTTATGTGGCCCAATGCCATTTATGGCTGAACAACATAAAGCTTTAATCGCACGCGGTGTTCCTGCCCAGAATATTCACAGTGAAGCTTTTGGTACGGGTGGAGTCAAACTCAGCTAATCGACGCTGCATTTTGTATGGGGCTAGTCTATGATAGACTAGCCCTTTGTATTTAAAGCAATAGATTGAGTGAAGTCCAATGCAACTCAATAAATTTACTGATTATGCGCTTAGAATTTTGATGTACGTTGCTCGCCCAAGTGATGTACCTTATACAATCGCAGATATTGCAAAAGACTTGCATGTTTCCCAAAATCATTTGGTTAAAGTGGTTCATTTCATGGGAAAACAACAGTGGCTCGTCACGATTCGTGGGAAAGGAGGCGGTCTTCGCCTCAATCCTGAAGCAAAGAGCCTCAGGCTAGGTGATATCGTACGCACGTTACAAGGCCATCAGCAAATCGTTGAATGCAATACCCCACCCTGTGTTTTACGCTCACATTGTGGACTCAAAGGAATTTTAGACCAGGCGCTAGAAAGTTTTTATCAAAGCCTAAATCAATATACGCTTGGCGAGGTCATACAGCACGGTATTCTTCCATCTTCGAAGCATTCAAATATTGAGTTTCTAGAGCTCATTCAAAAAGCATAACCATCACATTCGCACGATTGACTGACATCCTTTATAATAGCTTTGCTATTTCAATTCAAAAGTAAGCTTCTATGCGTCAGCGTCAACAATCAAAAGACACCAAAGCCAAACTCGCACCTAAACAAAAAATCAGTTATGAAAAAAAGGCTGATCCTGCATTGACTGAATATGCAGTACAGTCTTTGAATTGGTTACGCCAAGCTGAGTTTTTAATGAGTGCGCCAAAACTGGCTTTATGCGTAGAAGATACGGGGTATGAAATTGCATTCGCAGGACGCTCAAACGCAGGTAAATCTAGCGCAATCAACGCCCTCACCAATAAAAAGCAATTAGCACGTGCCTCGAAAAAGCCGGGTCGCACACAAATGATCAACTTTTTTAGTTTAGGCAATCCAGACCAACGCCTTGTTGATTTACCGGGTTATGGTTATGCAGCCGTGCCAGAGTCAATGAAAATCGTATGGCAAAAAGAACTCGAAAACTATCTGATCCATCGTAAAAGCCTGCAAGGCTTAGTCTTATTAATGGATATTCGCCATCCTTTACAGCACTTTGATTTGATGATGCTGGAATGGGCTCATTCTCGTCATTTATTTGTTCACATTCTTTTAACTAAAGCAGATAAACTGAATCGTGGCCCAGCCAATAAAACACTATTGGAAGTCAAACAGCAATTGAAAAAAATGAAATTAGACTTTTCAATTCAACTATTTTCTTCACTGAATCGGATTGGCTTAGAAGAGCTCGCTAGTGTTATGGCGGGACGTCTGAATTATACCCTCGATCAACCCTCAGAGTTTGACCTTGATCAGATCCCTGAAGCTTCAGAAACAGATGTAGAAGAGTAAATCTCGCATTTTATGCAACTTGATGCATAAAATAATTTTTAATTGTCCTGTATTGCTAAACACAAACACTAGGGAGTTTTCATATACTGCTTAGTGTTGGTTCATTGCACTATCGATTAGGACTAAACGATGAAATTACTATCATTTGTGAAGAACAAAGTTCTTGGTTCTTCGATTGACTATAAAATTCTCCCTCGAAAAGTAAAATTTGATTGGGAAAAAACACCAGTAGACTGGATTCCAAACCAGCCTTTTGCAAGTTATTTTATTAATGAAATTAATAATATATTACCTGCTGGTGAATTTTGGTTTTGCCGCTTGTACAACAAAGTACTCCCGCAAATTACCGATGAAAAATTAAAGCAAGATGTTCAAGCTTTTATTCGTCAAGAAGCCATGCACGCTGTGGCACACACTTCTGCAAACAAGGAATATCTAAGCCAGCGCAATATTGATATTCAACGTAATTTAAACATTATGGACTTCCTTTTCACCAAAGCGCTTGCAGACAAGCCTTTTGATAAAGAAGTACCACAATTTCTAGAGCATCAATGGGATTTATTCCGTCTAGGTGTTATTGCAACAGTTGAACATATGACCTGTGTACTGGGTAAATATGCACTTTACAATAAACGTTGGGAAGAATTAGGCGCAGACCCTGAGATGATCGATCTCATCAAATGGCATGGCTCTGAAGAGATCGAACACCGTACTGTTGCATTTGATCTTTATCGCCATTTAGGCGGTGGCTATATTGCTCGTTATTATCTCAGTGTTGCGGTGATTATCGGCGTACTGGGTTTATGGGTAGATGGCGCAGCGCATATCATGAGCCAAGATCCTCGCTTTGCGGATAAAAAACCAAGTTTATTTAAACCTTGGATCTGGATTGAATGGTATAAACAAGGTCGTAAAGATGACCAAATCCTCCCAAATCCAATTTGGCTCGTTGCGCAACAAATTGATTACCTCATGCCGTGGTATGATCCTGTCAAAGAAGGAAATACCCAAGATGCGGTCAACTATTTAAACAGCTCACCTGCTGCGAAACGCGCTTTACAACAAGCAGCTTAAAACAAATTATTGTTTCCTTATACAAAAACCCCTCATCCTAGGATGAGGGGTTTTTCACAATCAGCAAATATAATTAGAAACGATAGCGAACACCAGCTTCAAACGAACGTTCAGGACCTACGTAGATACCTTGGCGTAAGCTCGCAATATAGCGCTTATCTTCTAAATTCTTTACTGCACCATAGAACTCAACTTGATCATTGAGTGTATAGCGAGAGGTAAAATCAACAGTCGTATAACCATTGATTTTACCCGTAAAGAAACCTGACGTGTTTTCTGTAATTGGCTTAGTATTCAAATCATCAGTAAATTGAGAGCCCGTGTAATTTGCACTCAGCTGAGTACGCAAACCAGCATAAGTATAACCAAAACCAAGATTTGCAACCCATTCTGGTGTGTATGGTACACGATCACCATCTTTTGATTTAAGCGTGCCATTTTTATTAAAACGGTCACCCTTAAATTCAGCATCGGCAACCCAAGTTACATTAGCAAACATATCAAAACCGTTTTCTAACTCAACACTAATCGCACCCTCAAGACCTTGGTTAAAAGTCTTACCACCATTAGTTGTTTGGAAATCAGAGTTACTGTTCGCAGGGATGATTTGATTGTCAAAATCCATTCGGAAAGCAGTCAACTCATATTTAAAGATATCTTGCTGTCCTCTTAAACCGAACTCCCAACTAACCGCAGTTTCCGCGTCCAGTTTTTGATCTTTCATACCACTGAGGGAATCGCCATTCAAAGCAGGAGAAAATGCTTTGTATACACTACCATAGAGCTGTACTGCTGGAACTAATTGGAAAGTAAATCCCAGACCAGGCATCACTTCAGTATTTGAAGTTTTGACCGATTCACTCTTTTGTTTATCTTCTCGTTGTTGTTCATAGCGTTCAACACGAAGTCCTGGTGTGACTGATAATTGATCCGTTATATCCAAACGATTCTGAGCATATAATGCAACACTTTTTGCTGAATCTTTAGTGTCTTTAGCAATCGTGCCTGTACGTGGTGTTGCACGCTTTGCATTGATGGTTACATCATCCATCTTCTCATTCATCAAGCGTAGACCAACTTCAGCCTCACTTGGAATATTGAATAAAGTATGCTTTGCAACTAAACGGGTTTCAGCACCAATACGTTCAAATGTACGGTTATTACCATTCACACTGTCCGTATAGATCCAACGACCAGCTGCTTGCGAAGCTGCTCCATTAATGCCATAACGCCAGTAATCACGATTCATTTCACTCCAATACACTAGAGTCTGAAGTTCTGTATCCGCATTGATATTCCAACGGTGGTTAATATCGAATGAATTACGTTCTGTCAAATACCAGTCATCTGGTGCTGGGTTGTTCTTTTTCTTGGCGTGATATTCACCCAAGAACTGTCCACGATATGAAATATTGGCATCATTCTCATAATGGGTAAATTTAACACCTAACCATTGGTTATCACCAATCGCCGTGCCTGCTTTGATCACAGCGTCTTTCATTTCATAGCCTTTGTCCATGAAACCATCGCTTTTCGCCCAACTTAAAATTGCGCCAAAATTGCTGTCTTTATTTGGAGAACTACCACCGAGTTCAACTGTGGTTTTATAGGTTTCCCAAGATCCAATCGATACATCAACTAAAGCACCATCTTGAGGTTGCTTAGTACGATAGTTAATCACACCACCGATATTCGATGGTCCATAACGCAATGCCGAAGAACCTTTTAGCACCTCAATACTATCCATACGTTGTACACGTGGATTGTAATAACGACCATTTCCGACAAATAAGCCCGGTGCAACAGGCACCCCATCTTCTAAAATTAAGGTTTTGTAATCAGCTGAGCTAATACCGCGCATACCAATGTTTGCAACAACAGCAGATTCTTCCTCAGGTTTCACATATACGCCCGAAACACGCTTTAAAATATCTTCTGTCGATGTTGGAACAAACTGTTGAATCTGTTCTTGATCCACAATCACAGCAGCACCAGGAATTTTTGAGACAGCATCATCTTGTGAACCAATCACCTGAATAGTGGGTAACACCACCGTTTTGCGTTCTTGCTCAGTTTCAGCATGCAACATAGGTGCAAAGCCACCAAACAATAAGCCACTCATCACGATTGGATTTTTTAGAAAAGAACGGTTTTTCATAGCTTCCCCCGAAGCAGCAAAATATGGATTATCTCTTCCAACCTTTTACTTCAATCAACGGCTAAAAAAGACACCAAACGAAAACGGACAAATGATAGTGCAAACAAGAATGATTATCCATAAAATATTGAGAATTTCGAAATAAATTGCTTTATTTTCATAACTTTAATTTTAATAAATCTTGTTTTATCATTATATAATTCATGCAATTTATTATTTTAAATCTAATACTTATATCTTTTTAACTCTAGTTTTTTAATTAACCTTTCAACAATTATTTAGCAATATCATGATCAATATGATGTATAAAATTTAAATAAAAAAGCAAAAATGATCAGGAAAATCATCTTTGCTTAATCTTATTATGAGGAAGACTCGGAGGCATGTTTGTCCACAACAACACTAATCATCATATCCCCTTGAACATTGACTACAGTCCGTACTGTATCTAATAAACGATCAATCGGTAATAAAATAGCAATTGCTTCTGCAGGTAACCCAACAGATTGAAGCACCATAATCATGGTAACCATACCCGCACTTGGAATTCCAGGTGCCCCTAAAGATGCAATGATTGCCACTAAACACACAATAATTTGTTGTGTAATGGATAACTCCAATCCCATTAAATTTGCAATAAATAAAGCTGCAGCTGCCTCATAGAGTGCAGTTCCATCCATGTTTAACTGTGTCCCTAATGGGATCACGAAGCCTGCAGTTTGTGGTCGGACACCTAGATTTTCTTGCGCGCATTTTAGACTTAATGGCATCGTCGCCGAACTAGAACTCGTGGCAAAAGCAGTTACTAAAGCCGTTCTGGCCCCACGAAAGAATGTGATCGGATCCATGCGTCCAAAAATCCATAGCAAAAGTGGTAATACCACAAGACCATGAAAAATCGTCGTCCCAGTCACCACCGCAGCAAACTCAGCTAAACGACTCAAGACCGAAAGATCCTCTGTCACAATCAGCTTCGCCAACAAAGCAAAAATACCAATCGGAGCAAGTTTCATCACCCATCCAACCAGCATCATCATTATTTCAAAAAATTGCTGAAAACTATTCCTGACCAGCGTGAAACGCTCCCCTCCTTGTACCAAAGCCACACCTAAAAACAATGCAAATACCACGACAGCCAATACATTACCGTCACTAAATGCTTTGAATGGATTGATTAAGGTATTTTGGACAAAATTGGTTAAGAAACTCGAGGGTGTCAAAGTATCAGGACTTTGATGACTTTGCATATCGGCCTGAAATAGCTGAATATCCACTCCTTTTCCCACATCAAAAAGATGAGCACAGCCGATACCTAAAATAAGTGCTAGTGTGGTCGTCGTAATGGAACATAATGCTGTGATCTTCCAAACACGACCAAATTGTCCGCCTGCTTGGAGATTAGATACGCCCACTACAATTGAACTAAAAATCAGTGGAATCAATAGCATTTTCAAAAGACCAATGAAAATGCTACTTAAAATTCCTAAGCCATAAAGACTATGCTCTACAAATGCTGTTTCAGGAAAAGTATTTAACAGAAAGCCAAACACAACCCCTAAAATGGCGGCAACTAAGATCTGTGTATTTAAATTCATTATCGATGTGAAGACATTTTTAATTTATCCATACTATCTCATGCTCACACATAACAATCGAGCAATTTTTTGTCACTTTCATATCCTAAAAAAGCCATCATAATGATGGCTTTAATCTGATTTAGACGTTATTGCGTTTCAATTTCTCTGAGCCGAATCAAACCTTCTTGGACAGTGCTACAAACCAACTGACCATTTTGCCACATGCGACCAAAATTAAGTCCACGTGAACTTGCACTTACGGTTGCTTCCATTTCGTAGAGCATCCACTCATCTGCACGCAAAGGGCGATGAAAATAAATCGTGTGATCAATACTTGCACACTGAAGGTTTGGAGAAATCCAAGACAAACCATGCGGACGCAATGCTGTCGTCATCAATGTAAAATCAGAATAAAACGCGACAATTGCCTGATGTAACGATATCTCATCTATATTTTTTGCAATATCACCATGTGTACGAATGTAGTGTGCATAATATGGCGCTTCAGGCTGCGGCTGAAAAGGATTGACAGGCTGAACTGGGCGAATCTCAACATGACGTTCGCGCATGAAACTTGCTCGCACATTCTCTGGCACAAAGTTGAGCATACTTTCTTTTAATTCATTTTCAGATTTTAAGTTTTCTGGTGCAGGATATTCTGGCTCTTTATGTTGATAATTCAATCCATCCTCTGGATTGGCAAAAGATACCATCGCAGAAAAGATAATACGTCCATGTTGAATTGCTCGTACTTGACGACTCGCAAAACTTTTTCCATCTCGAAGTGGGTCCACTTCATAAATAATGGGTGCATTTACATCTCCTCCATAAAGGAAATATGCGTGCAACGAATGCGCTGGGCGATCTGTAGTATACGATGCTGCTCTTAACGCTTGCCCTAAAACTTGCCCACCAAATACACGTTTGCCTACCAAGTTACGGCTATTGCCACGAAAGATATTGGCTTCCAATCTTTCTAGCGTTAAAAGCTCAACGAGTTCTTGTGTTAACGCATTCATGTAATCACCTTTTTAACAACAATTAGGGAGAAATCATTCAAGCAAAAGTAACGTCCCAATTTGCCTAAAGACCTTCACAAGCGAAGAGTAGCCATATTAATCGAGATTAGTCGATTAATACAGTTTACGCTCGATATAAAATGTTTTACTCAGCATAACTTTATATTTATAACCGCTAAAAATACGATTTTTAACGATAAAAACTACCAAATACGCTATATTTTGTCAGAAAACAACATATCGTTTTATGTAAGAATATCGCAGAATGTCGTGTTCATGTTTGTATCTATTGAGCTCGGCCTTGCGCTGCTTAGATTGCAGTGCTATGCATTTGCTTAGGGTTATCATTTAGGAGTTTGTAATGTCCAAGACTGGATTTGGTCAAATGTATCGCCAACTTTCGAGTAAGTTACTTGACCTTGTGGTAACACCACATATTCTTGGTGAAGTTCCTGTAGAGTCCACCACAGAACCGAGCTCAGCTGATACTAAAAAAGTTGTGTGCTATGTTTTACAAAACTATTCTCATAGTAATGCTCTGGTGGTCGATGGTGAAACCCGTCGCCTTCAACTCAAACCAGCCTTAGATCCATTAAGTTTTGGTGACTATCAAGAAAAAAATTCAGTACTTTTTTTACATCAAAATGATAATATTTTCTTTAACACACAAACCTTTCCACCCCGTCTTTTACAACTCATTGAAGCACTCGAAAAAAATACTGACGTAGATGTACAATTAGTTCCTGTGACTGTACTTTGGGGACGCGCACCCGACAAAGAAGATTCTTGGTTTAAACTTCTATTTTCAGATACTTGGGCAACACCAAGCACAGTAAAACAATTGGTAAATATTGGCTTACATGGTCGCCAATCTTATCTAGAATTCCACGAGCCACAATCACTACGAGAATTAGTCGAATACGCTAAAACGAATCATCCTAATATTTCGCCTGCAACATATATTGCAAGCTCTTTGGATACCTATCTAGATCAGCAACGCGAAGTGGTACTCGGTCCCGATTTATCCGATCGCCGTAACGTGATGCAGTCAGTCATTAAAGCACCTGATGTACAAGATGCGATTCGCCGTGAAAGTATTCAACATAAAATCAGTATGCTCGAAGCTGAGCGACGTGCGATTGGTTATGTCAATGAAATTGTGTCGGACTATTCTGCCTCAGCAGTACGCTTCGCCGATATGGCATTAACACGTTTATGGACACAGCTTTATGATGGCGTTGAAGTTCATAACTTTAGTACCGTACGTGAACTCGCCAAAGATTATGAAATTATTTACACCCCATGTCATCGCAGCCATATTGACTATTTATTATTATCTTACGTGATTTTCAAACGTGGCCTGATGATTCCTTACATTGCAGCGGGTGATAACCTCAATCTACCGTTTGTCGGTCAATTATTACGTGGTGGTGGTGCTTTCTTTATCCGTCGCTCTTTCCGCGGCAATGCACTATACACTTCTGTGTTTAAAGAATATTTATACAGCATTTTATCTCGAAACACCCCAATCGAGTACTTTATTGAAGGTGGGCGTTCACGTACAGGCCGCTTATTGCCACCAAAAACAGGAATGTTGGCAATGACTGTACACGGACATTTACGTGGTCGTGCCAAACCAATTGCCTTTGTTCCAACCTATATCGGTTATGAACGTTTAATGGAAGGCTCAACCTATGTTGGTGAAATGCAAGGTAAGCCTAAAGAAGCTGAATCCATTTTTGGTATTCTCAAGTCATTGCGAAAAATTGAACGTATCTTTGGTAAGGTACATGTGAACTTCGGTGAACCTGTATTCTTAGATGATGTATTAAAACAGCATAATGCAGACCAGATCCAAATTGAAAAGAACGATGCGCCAGCACCAATTGAAATTTCTCGTGTTGTTTCTGATTCAGCCAACCGTATCTTAGAAAACATCAACCGAGCAGTGGTCATCAATCCAGTTTCGCTTTTATCTTTGATTTTATTAGCAACACCAAAACATACTTTAGATGAAGAGATTTGTGCAAAACAACTTGATATCTATCGAGATCTAGCAACGAAACAACCGTATGACCAACGAACACAGGTCACATCATTATCAGGCAAAGAAATCATTGAATATGGCTTAAAACTTAAACTGATCAAACGCGTTCAACATGTTTTAGGCGATATTATTGCTATTGAAGACAATCAAGCGGTATTGCTAACGTATTTCCGTAATAATATTTTACATGCTTTTGTCTTGCCTTCATTAGTTGCATCGTTAGTTGAGCATAACGGTAAAATTCATAAAACAGATCTAAGCAATGTCATTCGTACCTTATATCCATTCCTAAAAGCTGAATTGTTTATGAAATGGCAATCATCTGAGTTACAACAACAGATCGATGCCTATATTGATGCCCTATCCGAAATTGGCTTAATTTTCCAAGATCATGACAGCAATCTATTCAGCCCGACACCAAATAGTGAAGAACATCAGAAGCTTCTGACCTTGGCAATGCCAGTAAAACAAAGTTTGGAGCGTTATTACATGACGCTGGCACTCATTACTCAACGTGGTTCTGGCAATATCTCGACCAAACAAGTTGAAGAATTAAGTCATTTATTGGGTCAACGACTCTCTGTACTTTATGAGTTCAACTCACCTGAATTCTTCGATAAATCATTGTTCCAAAGTTTTATCAAAGTCTTAACTCAACAAAACTATATTCGTAATAATGAACAAGGTTTTATTGAATATGATGATAACTTTAGCGAAATGGCAGCCGGTGCTCAGCTTGTACTAGATGAAACAACCTTACAAATGCTGCAACATATCACCACATTTAGCGATGAAGAACTTGCTGCAGCTTTAGAAGCGATGGCATCACAACAAGCAAAACGACGCTTAAAACGAAAAAAAGCATAAAAGCATTAAAAAAACGGCAACTAAAAGTTGCCGTTTTTATTCATCATTATTTTCTACAAGCTATATATTTTGGATCATCTAGGCATCGTAATCTTCTAATAAGTTCCACCAAATAAGCATCATAATATCCTGATGCAACATAACGATTGCGAATTCTAGAAACTAACGCATCATATCCCTGCTTTTCGTAACTTGAGATATCCGCCCAATAATAAGCAGGCAGGTGATTTTCCCATTGCATCGCTTGAGCAGCTAACACATGGCTATTTTTTACAAACCATGAGCGAATAGAATGACCAAATCCTGCTGGATACGCTTGTGGTCGAATCACAATATTGACCGCAAAATATGCGATAGGAAAATTGACGACCTGTGTCGCTTCTCCAAATTCTTGTTTCAAGTTATACGGTAGAATGCCATAAGCAGGTGCAGCCAAAATATCGACTTTCTTTTGCTTAAATAAATCAATCGCATTTGAGAAATCCACATAAGTGGGTTTTGCTCCTACACTTTGTGCCAATGCTAATTGCGGCGGATTATCTACTAAAATTCCAATACTTTTATTTCTAAGCTGCGAAACTTTATGTATTTTTTGAGTATTCATAATCATATAGACTGTGCCTATAGGAATCATCCCAACAGCCTCATACTCAGTATCACGCATACGTTTTTCAACGTTTACATTCGTCAACAGCTGTAAAAATACACGTGCGGTACGATTATTCGGAATTAGGCCAATTGCTCCCGTACTGCCCATAAATCGATTATATCGATACGTGCTAAAATTTGAGGCAACCAAGCCTGAACATTCTTTTTGATCAAATGCTTTTATCGCTTCTTGTTCATTTTTAAATGTTTTAAATTTCAATTGCACTTTGCTTTGCATCGCATGTAAACGTACATCTTGTAAACGACGGCTAATATCACCTTGAGTACTCAAAGGGTCAAATACACACCATGTCTGTTCGCTAGCCCAGCTCATTGTTGTCATTAAACTAAGTAACATCGAACAAATTATTTTTTTCATCATTGACCTTCAATGCCTCTCTGCAAACATTGTGCACAATACAGGCAGTTCCTTTACGGAAGCTATTGGTATTTAGAATCAAAAACATACCAAACACTGTAGAGTCGAAAACACCACTCTCTAAATGTTGTTTTAGTTTAGTCTAATTTTTCAGCGTTCGCATGTGCCGATAATGCTGCTGCGTAGTCATTAAAGCAAATCAGATGATCAAATTTAAAACTTGTTTGCATTAATCTCGTCGCATAAATTCGCTTACCCGTTTGTTGTTCAGTCAAGAGCTGAAGAAGAGGTAAATGCAACTGCTGTTGAAACCATTGCAAAATTTCATGCATTGGTAATGGCTGATTATTAGACACAATATAACTAGTCTCAACTTCGGGCAAGTCTACCAATAAAGCTAGAAATCTAGCCAAGTCATCAATATGAATACGATTACTAAAATGTACAGTTGGATAGTTAAACGTCTGCTCAGCTAAACGCTTTAGTCGTTCAATCGAGATGCCATAAATTCCAGTTGGCCTGACAATAATACTTTGATGTGGATAATAAGACTGCCAGAGTAACTCCATCTTACGTAATAAGTGCCCTTGCTCATCGACTGGTTGTATTTCAGATTCATCATCAATACGCTCCCCTGCATTCTGACCATAGACACGTGTTGAAGATACAATCACGATACGTTTTACAGGATGCGAGGCCAGCGCTTGTACAATCGGTCGAATGCTATCCACATAAGTATGTTGATATGCTTCTATACCACTTTGAGACGGAGCTAAAATCACATAAACCACATCAATTGGTGCCAGGACAGTCAAATCCAAACAATGAATATCTTGAGTATAATGCGTCGCGTAACAATCTGTTTTCGGCGTGCGACTAATTGTGCTAATGTGGTGACCACGCTCAAATAAGTGTTTAGCAACACGCTGAGATGTTTTACCATAACCAATAAATAAAATATGCATATATATCCTTGATCAAGAATGACTTCAGTCCAGCAGTTACAAGGCGTTGGTGCAGCCGCAGCGACCTTATTAGAAAAGCTTCATATTTTTAGCACGGATGATTTGTTGTTTCATCTGCCACGTGATTATGAAGATCGTAGCACTATTATTCCGATGAATCAGCTTATGGTCGGGCGAAGTTACTTGCTAGAAGGCGAAGTGCGTTCCGTCGATTTCCCTCCTGGAAAAAAGAAATCCCTTGCTGCATTACTACAAGATGATTTTGGCAAAGTCACTTTGCGTTTTTATCATATCTATAAAGGCTTAACTGATCGTATTCAGGTGGGAAATCGATTACGCATATTTGGTGAAGTTAGAGTAGGTGCACGAGGGCTTGAACTTTATCATCCCGAGATACAAGTGATTCTACAGCACACGCCTTTGCCTAAAACACAACTGACAGCGATCTATCCGAGCACTGAAGGGCTCACGCAACCCAAATTACGAGAATATGTACGGCAGGCTTTAGCTCACCATAGTGATGATTTAGCAGAGCTACTGCCACGCAAATACAGCAATGGTTATGAATTAAAACAAGCACTGCACTATATCCATGAGCCACCAATTGATGCCAATATGGTTCAACTCAATCAAGGTTCTCATCCTGCACAACAACGTTTGATTTTTGAAGAGTTGGTTGCGCATCAGATTAGCCTATTAACTCGTCGCGCCTATATCCGTCAGATTGCTGCTCCCCAATTTACCAGCAGTAAAGTTTTAGCCAAACAGCTCTTAGAAGCGTTGCCGTTTCAGATGACCAATGCCCAAAAGCGCGTATCCAAAGAAATCTTGCAAGATCTAAAACAACAGCAACCCATGTTGCGGTTGGTTCAAGGTGATGTTGGTGCAGGTAAAACACTTGTCGCAGCCATCGCTGCGTGTCATGCACTTGAAGCAGAGTGGCAAGTCGCACTCATGGCACCGACTGAAATTTTAGCAGAACAGCATTATTTGAATTTTAAACGCTGGTTTGAACCATTGGGTATCGATGTCGCATGGTTGTCTGGTAAACAAAAAGGCAAAGCTCGCACCCAAGCAGAACAGCACATTAGAGAAGGCCATTCACAACTGATCGTCGGGACACATGCTTTATTCCAAGACAATGTTGCATTTTCTAAGCTTGGTTTGGTGATTATTGATGAACAACATCGTTTTGGTGTTGACCAACGCCTTGCCTTACGCAATAAAGGTGCGGATCAATTTACACCACACCAACTCGTCATGACTGCGACCCCCATTCCCCGCACCTTAGCTATGAGTGCATACGGTGATTTAGATACCTCAGTGATTGATGAACTCCCACCAGGACGTACACCCATTCAAACCGTAACCATTCCGCTCGATCGTCGTGAAGAAGTACTACAGCGAATTGCCCAAAATTGTCGTGAAGGTAAACAAGCCTATTGGGTCTGTACCTTAGTTGAACAATCTGAAACACTTGATGCTCAAGCTGCGGAAGCCACCTATCAAGAAATTAAAGAACGTTTCCCTGATCTAAATGTCGGACTTGTACATGGCAAAATGAAAGCCGATGAGAAACAAGCTGTTATGCAAGCCTTTAAAGATAATCAATCACAACTGTTGATTGCCACCACAGTCATTGAAGTAGGTGTGGATGTTCCTAATGCTTCAATTATGGTGATTGAAAATGCAGAACGTTTAGGCCTTTCCCAATTACATCAACTTCGAGGACGTGTGGGACGAGGCGCGACTGCGAGTTTCTGTGCGCTGCTTTATAAAACACCATTATCGCAAAATGGTCAGGAACGACTCTCCATCTTACGAGAAAGTAATGATGGCTTCGTGATTGCAGAAAAAGATCTAGAAATTCGTGGACCAGGTGAGTTGCTTGGAACTAAACAAACTGGAGATATGGGTTTCCGTGTGGCACGTCTAGAACGAGATGATCATTTACTGACACAAGCACATTATGTTGCAGAACAAATTCTGAAAGACTATCCGCAACATGCAGAAGGTCTATTAAAACGTTGGTTACCTGAAGCACCAAGATATGCCTATGTTTAAGTTACTCAGCAACCAAGCCTTGCGATTCCTTGACCATTTCACTGCATGTGATTTATGTGAAATAGGAGCCAAACAATACTTTGGCGTATGCAAAAATTGTTGGGATGATATGCCTTGGCTGAAACAAACAATTGAACGCAATCAACAACAGGTCTTTGTTGCCTGCCATTATCAATATCCCATCAATCGCATTATTCAACAATTTAAATATGAGCAGAAGCTACATCACCAGCGATTACTCAGTGGCATATTACAACAAGTTAGACTTCCTAAAGTTCAAGCCATTGTTCCTATGCCAATTTCAACCGATCGTTTAGTCGAACGAGGCTTTAATCAATCTTTATTATTGGCTCAAGGCTTAGCACAAACGTTCAATATTCCAGTTTGGCAACCTGTTCGACGTTTAGCTCAACATTCCCAGAAAGGCTTATCACGCCTAGAACGCTTGGATAACATTGAACATCAGTTTATTGCCCATCCACCCAATAAAATCCGTTATCGAAAAGTGTTAATTGTTGATGATGTCATTACCACTGGCAGCTCGATTGATGCATTATCTCAAAGCTTACGTCAATTGGGCTGCCAACAGATCTATGCTGTTTGTCTTGCTGCTGGTGGGGTTAAGGACTCACCCCTGTCATCTGTTGCTTAAGCATCCACGGAATCACCACCTCTTTGGTTAAAGGGGCGAGTAAAGTAACTTGATCATTTAGATCGACCCATTTCATTTCTGCAATTTCAGCTGCGATCTTTGGCTTCTGTTTTAATTCAACCATATAAAGATAACTAACCAATCGATGATCAGGCTCATTGGCAGCAGCCGTCTCAAACTTTCCAACAAATTGCTGAATCTCACACTCACAACCAATCTCTTCCAAGATTTCACGTTGAATCGTAATTTCAGGTGCCTCATTGATTTCCAATTTACCACCGACCTGCATAAATGAGTGCGTATTCTGTTTTCGCACCACTAAAAGTTGATTTTGTTGATTTACGATGACCGCCGCTGCAACCGTTATAATTTTCAATGAAACATCCTCATGCTTGAATTTCATCAACCGACATCCATTTAGGCACCGCAGGTTGATAGGTTGAAAATGCTGTTAGAATTTCATTAATATCATTTGCCACAATCAATTGATCAACAAAACGTGACTGACTAAATCCACGTGCCACCGAACCTTGAATCATTTTAATTAAATCATCGTAAAAACCATCAACATTTAAAAATGCACAAGGCTTTTGATGAATTCCAAGTTGATTCCAAGTCCACTGTTCAAAGATTTCTTCTAATGTTCCCGCACCACCAGGTAATGCAATAAATGCATCTGCTTGCTCAGACATCTGAGTTTTACGCTCATGCATATTATTAACCACATAGAGTTCAGTTAACCCCTTATGTGCAAGCTCCCGATCAACCAATGCATTTGGAATAATACCAACCACACGTCCTCCAGCCTTTAATGCGCTATCAGCAACGACACCCATTAAACCAGAACGACCACCACCGTAAATCAGCGTTTTACCTTGCTCTGCAATCGCCTGCCCAGTTGCTTGTGCCATATGTTGATATATCGGATCATTTCCAAGAGAAGAGCCACAGAAAACACATATTGAATTCATACAATTAAAACCGTTTTATGCAATTGTCATGCTGTTAAAGTAAGCTAAGAAACAAGATTTTTAAGAAAATAACGATTAGGCAAGTGTTTTTCATTGCATCCTTGTCTAAAATACACGCTGACTTTCTGCATAGTGCAAAAAGTCCTAATATTCACTGCGCGAGGAAAAAAGACATGCTTGAAGCCTTTTATGCCACAGAGCGCGGTAGTCTAGAAGATGCAACCATCAATGGTGGTTTTGATCTCTACCCTGAATTGGTCTGGATCGATCTAATTGCGCCATCCCAAGAAGAGCAGCAATGGGTACTCGATGCCTATGAAAGAAACTTACCTACCCTCAAGTCACTAGAAGATATTTCCTCATCGGCACGATTTTACCGTGATGATGATGGAATTTTGCATATCAGTACTTATTTTTTAACAAAGAATAAAAACTTTCAATCTGACCGAGAACAAGAAGATTTAGAAAACACATTGGCTGCGACAGTACATACCGTTGCATTCTTGCTTGAAAAAAATCGGCTTATTACTTTACGTGGTGAAAAATTAGTTGCATTTCGTGCCTTTCGTGCTCGCGCTCGACGTAATGATTATGAGATGGATTACAAAGATCCCGTTTGGATCTTATTAGGTTTACTAGAAGCAAAACTGGATGAGCTTTCAGATATTCTTGAGGATACCCATCGGTACCTTGAAGAATACTCTGCTGAAGTTCTCAATGATCATCATCGCGAACAGATCTTAGATCTTGATGACATGATCACACGTTTAGCGCATCAAGAAGATATGCTAGGAAAAGCACAACTCTGTCTGACTGACTTACGCCGAGTATTGACCTTCCTATCACGTCCGCGTGCGTTAGGAAGTCACATATATGATGCTGATATTCGAGAAATGAGTGAAGATGTACGCTCTTTACTTGAGCATAATGCTTTCTTATTCCAGAAACTAAAATTCTTACTTGATATTACGACTGGTTTTGCCAACACAGAAATGAATGAAACTTTTAAACGTTTCTCTATCCTGCCGAGTATGTTAGCTCCTCCAATGTTGATTGCTAGTATCTATGGTATGAATACTGATGTATTACCTTTTGCTCAAGGCAATACCAGCTTTTGGATTGTCATTACTTTAGTAATTACCTTTTTGATCGGGCCAACACTTTATTTCCGATGGAAAAAATGGATTTAGCATGAGAGGTCGCACTCTCTTTCCGAGTCTACTGATATATGGATCAATTTTATTAATTCCTACATCTTTTGCATGCGCACCACATTCTCCTGAAGACGTGTTTATTTCACGTCTTCAATCAGTTCAAAAAACTTCATCTAAAGATTACTATCATTTAACACTGAATCATCCTCAGTTTATCTTCCGAGGTCTTGGTGCATGGATAAAGTATTCGAAAGCAAAACAATGGCAGAGCCACTTCTATCCAAACTTTAAAAAAGACGATTTAGTTATTGGCTTAGCCTACGTTCAAGATAGTGCAAAATCACAAACATATAGCATCACGTCCTTAGCACGATTGCATTGTCGAAATGATATTCTCTCTATCAGCCAACCAATCATACCGTTTACCGCATGGGATCGACAAAATCGAAATTGCCAATACACGACATCTACAGGATTATTAGGTGGTTTTTTAGAACACGATCAAAGTTATTATCTTAAAAAGCTAAACAAAAAATATCCAACTTGCCAATCTCTTTTGTCAGCCTTTCCAAAATCATAGTTGCAAAGAAAAAGAGAGCTTTATCAAAAGCTCTCTTTTCATACTTCTCTTTCAGATCAATTTCAGATCATCTTGCAAATGACTCGCTTGGATGATTTTCAACATTTTCTCAGAAACGTTTTTGAAATGCAGCCCTTTACGCTCTGGTGTTTGGCGCAACCATTGCACCAAAACTGCCAATGATAAAGTATTACCATTTTCAAGCTGCGCAAGATCAACAACCAAAGGAAAATTCTGATGTTGCTGAATATGCTTTAAACCAGTCTGATAAACCTGCTCTGCATTCTCAAAATTAATCGTTTTCGAAACGATCAATTGCTGATCAATATACTGAATCACCCGTCACCTACTTATTTTTTAGATACCGCAGCATCTGCATCTGGTTTAAAGGTTGCGATTGCTTTGTTAATGTCACCACCATTACGCTGAACAGTCGCAGCGAACTGGTTACGGAATTGTAAACCTAAGTCAATACCCGCCACATTCACATTACGGATACGCCATTGGTCACCTTTATCAACCAATTGGAATGACACAGGGATCTTCTCACCATTGTTAAGAAAATCTAAGGTCACTACAGGGTTTTTCGAGTTTGTCGCTCGGTATGGACGCATGGTGTAACTTTGATTGGTATATTTTGCAAAAGCACTACCATAGTTTTCAATGATCACTTCACGGAAGTTCTTTTCAAACTGTGCACGTTGAGCTGCGGTCGTATGCTGATTATTCGCATAAGTACCCAATACGATGCGGGTAAACGCTTGAGAGTCTACATATGGGTCAAGATTTTGGCGAATAATCGTTCTAACCAATTCAGGATTGTTTTGTAACTTTGCATGATCAGCTTTTAAACGTGTTACCAAACCATCAGCCACACGCTTTACAAAGTCTGGTGGTGTTTCTGTTGGTGCTGCAAATGCTGCACTTGCAAGCATTGTTGATAATACACTTGCGGTTAAAGTCTGTTTCAATAATGTGTTCACTTTAAACTCCTAAATACGATTACTCAGCAAAAGATGGTTCAGCATCTGCTTGTGATGCTGAAGTTTCAGCATCAGATGCAACTTTGCCAGCACCGCCACCAGTAATAAACTTACTGATTAAATCTTCTAGATCCATTGTGCCCTGGGTATTTGAAATTACATCACCACGCTTTAAGTAGTTCACACCACCACCTGGGATAACTTTCAAGTATTTCTCACCCAATAAGCCATTGGTCGCTACCATTATATAAGCATCTTCATCAATACTGGTGATGGAGGTCATGTTACTGATAAGTTGCTGTTCCATTGCTTTTTGTTGCGCAGCATCAGCTTGCTCATAGTCAGCACTATAACGTAACTCTTCTAGGGCATTGTTTTGAACTTCTTTGAGTTGCTCTGGATTAAAACTAGTCAGTTTTCCATCTAGATCAAACTTAACAGTCGCCAAACGTGTCACTGGATCAAGCGTAATCGAGTCAACACGACCAATCGTGACACCACTCATCGTGACCTTAGCACGTGTCTTTAACCCATTAATATTGTCAAATTGAGCTGTCATGCTATAACTGTCACGCAAATTAGTACCAACTAAACCACTGACCTTCATTGCAAGAAAAAATAGAGCAATACCGAAGATAATGACAAAAATACCTACGGCCAGCTCACTAGTACGTGATTTCATTAAATCCCTCCGAACATGACCGCAGTCAACACGAAATCAAAACCTAATACACAAAGCGAAGAATATACGACCGTTCTCGTCATCGAAGTCGCAATACCTTCTGGGGTTGGGTCACAGGCATAACCCTGATAGACCGCTACCCATGTACAAATCAGAGCAAAGACAATACTTTTAATGATGCCGTTGACCACATCATGTCCAAATTGAACACTACTTTGCATCCCACCCCAGAATGAACCCTCATCCACGCCGAGGAAATCAACACCCACCAACTTACCACCAACGATACCGATCGCAGCAAAAATCACTGTTAGCATCGGTAAACTCACAATACCTGCCCATAATCGTGGAGATACGATTTGTTTCAGTGGATCGACTCCGATCATTTCCATACTTGCAAGCTGTTCACTTTGCTTCATGGAACCAATTTCAGCAGTTAATGCAGACCCAGCTCGTCCTGCAAATAATAAAGCTGCAACTACTGGTGCCAGTTCACGTAACAACGTCAAAGACACCATAGTGCCTAGCATGGCTTCACTACCCACATTGACCAAAATTGAGTAGCCTTGTAAACCCAATACCAGACCAATAAATAAACCCGATACGGAGATGATCAATAAAGACATCACCCCGACACGGTACATTTGATAAATAAAACGCTGAAAACCACCTTTTGATGGCATCGAAAATAAAATTTGTAGGAGCATCAGTGATGCAGCACCAATCCCCTTTATTCGCTCAATAACGAGTCTACCTAGCCAGGCAATCGTATTCATGGACGAACCTCGTTATCTAAATATGCTTGATGCGTAAATTGATATTCAACAGGCCCTTCTATTGAACCTGTTAGAAACTGACGAACAAATGGTGAAGCATGATTTTTTAGTTGTTCAGGTGAGCCCTCACCCTGAATTTTTCCTTCTGCAACAACATAAATATAGTCAGCAATTGACAATGTTTCCGCAACGTCATGCGAAACAATAATTGTAGTTAAATCAAGTGCTTCTCGCAAAGATCGAATTAGGCGCGTCAAGACACCCATGACAATCGGATCTTGCCCGGCAAAAGGTTCATCATACATAATAAGGTCTGGATCTAGTGCAATTGCACGTGCCAAAGCCACTCGACGATTCATCCCGCCTGAAAGCTCAGAAGGCATTAATTTCTCAGCACCACGTAACCCAACAGATTCAAGCTTTAAACCCACCAGTTCAGCAATGAGATGCTCTGGTAGCTTGGTATGTGCGCGAATCGGGAAAGCAACATTTTCATACACAGACATATCTGTGAATAAAGCACCACTCTGGAATAACATCCCCATACGCGCACGAGCTGCAAAAAGCTCATGACGTGACATCGTCGCAATATTTTGACCATCCAGCAGCACTTCGCCTTGGTCTGGGACTAATTGTCCACCAATCAAACGAAGCAAAGTGGTCTTACCTGTACCAGAAGGTCCCATAATTGCAGTAATTTGACCACGTCGAATTTTAAGACTGATATCGTCATAGATGACGCGTTCTCCTCGATTAAAGCTTAAGTTTCTAACTTCAATTAAGGCTTCAGCATCGAGAGGAGATTTGTTATTCATAATGGCATTCATTCCTGCACTTTTTATGCACGCATACTATACACTGAAAGATTAAATGGTTGTTTTTATTTTGATAAGTGATGTATCAAGATTATTTAATTTATGTAGCCAGGCTTTAGATCAACTGATTCAGATGTATGAGGAATATTCACCTTATACGAATTGGTATTATTTTGATCAAAAACAGCATAAGCAAAAAATAAACCGTTGCATAACATCAAGATGACGAATAAGCACGGCAATCCTTCATTGCGAATGAAAGACCAAATTTGGTGATTTAGGCCGTTAGTTTGATTAATCTTATTCATTTCTTTTATAAAATTTGAATTAGTACTCGTTTTTACAATTTTACCTGACTAATCACAAATAAAAAAGCCAGTTCTTCAACTGGCTTTTTCTTTTCATCGGTTTTTATCGATTAAAAATCGTTCTTACGACGACGGTCGCCACCGAAATGTTCTTCACGTGTGCCACGTACTGGACGCTCATCGTTACCAAACTTACGCTTTGGACGATCATCACCACCGAAGCTGCGTTTTGGACGGTCATCACCGAAACTACGCTTTGGACGATCACCGAAACCGCCTTCACGTTGTGGACGATCACCAAAATCGCGTTTTGGACGGTCGCCGAAGCTACCTTCACGACGTGGTTTGTAATCTACACGGTTACCACGGTTGTCATCATTTGAGTCAAAACGCGGTTTATCGTTGAAGCCACCTTCACGACGTGGACGATCAGAATTGAACTCGCGACGTGGACGGTCTTCACCACCAAAACTACGTTTCGGACGATCATCAAAACCACCTTCACGACGTGGGCGATCTGAATTAAATTCGCGACGTGGACGGTCTTCAAAACCGCCTTCACGGCGTGGACGATCTGAATTGAACTCGCGACGTGGACGGTCAGAGTTGAATTCACGACGTGGACGATCTTCGCCACCAAAAGATGGACGCTCACCACGTGGCTTGTCATCGAAGCTACGACGTGGACGATCATCACCGCCTTCACGACGTTTGAAGTTACCTTCACCTTCAAAGCGACGACCACCACCAAAACCACCGCGACCACGGCCGCCACCATCACGACCACCGCGACCGCGACCGCCACCATCACGACCTGAACGTGCAGGAGGTGGAGATGGCTCTAAACCTTCAATTTCAGATACACTTAAACGTGCATCTAAATAATCTTCTAAAGCGCGAATTTTGCCACGCTCACGATAAGTCGCAAGTGTAATCGCTTGACCTGTACGACCTGCACGACCAGTACGGCCAATACGGTGTACATAGTCTTCATTTTTCATCGGTAAACCGAAGTTGATCACGTGAGAAATCGTTGGTACATCTAAACCACGCGCTGCAACATCAGTAGCAACTAAGATTTTTGCACGACCTTCACGAATGCTACGTAAACGACGGTTACGAACCGTTTGTGGCATTGCACCATGTAATGCAACCACTGAGTGACCAGCTTCTGCTAACTCTTCTGCAAGCATGTCTGTATCTTCTTGAGTGCTAGCAAAAACGACTGCTTGATCTAAGTTTTCGTCAGATAACCAGTGAGTCAAAAGTTTTTTCTTATGCTCAAAACCGTCAGTCCAATGAAGGGTTTGAGTAATATCAGTGTTAGTTGTATGACCTGTTTCAATTGCAATACGCTCAGGATCATTCATCATACGTTCTGCAAGACGGATAATACGATCCGCAAATGTAGCAGAGAACATTAATGTTTGATTACGGTTTGCAGCTAAATCACTAATTGCCTCTAAGTCTTCAGAGAAACCAAGATCCAACATACGATCAGCTTCATCAACGATTAAAGCGTCAACTTTATCGAGCTTTAATTGGCGACGATTGACTAAATCAAGTAAACGACCAGGAGTCGCAACAACCACTTGTGCACCCTTAAGTTGTTGAATTTGCTTACCAAAAGGCATACCACCCATAATTGCAGCAATACGAACACCTTTCATGTGGCGTACAAATGCAATCGCATCTTGGCTTACTTGTTGAGCTAATTCACGTGTAGGGCATAAAACTAAAATGCTTGGCTGAGTCACTGCTTTCATGCGCTCTTTAAATGGCACAAAAGTTTCCTGACCCGCTAAAGCGTTTAATGTAGGGAGTAAAAATGCTGCTGTTTTACCAGAACCAGTCTGGCTTGAAACTAATAAATCTTTTCCATCTAAAGCAGCTGGAATCGCTTGTTCTTGCACAGGAGTTGGACTAGTAAAACCTAAACCTTCGAGGGCTTGTTGTAAGGTTTCGTGCAAAGAAAATTCAGCAAAAGTTTTGCTCATAGAGAGTTTCACCCTGATGGGTGCTCCATTTTAATAAATACAAAAAATAGACATCGGCAACAAGCGGCAAAGCGACTCAAGCTGAAAATAGATGAAATTCAGCGGCAATCCGAATAACGACGATGTGGACTAAACGCACGCTTGATTACTGCCTCAACCTGAAGAATCGCTAAGCGATTTGGGCGCAAGATGTGGTCCTCTCTATGGACAGCGTGCGCTAATATGAATAGAACTGAATGTTCAGGTAATGAACTGGAATTTAAGTGCGTGGGCGGATTATAGCAGAATAATTTTAAAAGTCACCTTTTTTAATAGGTTTTTCTATTGGATCACTTTTTATTTTTACATATAAATTGCAACTTAAGAAAAAACAAGGCTTTTTGGCTACTTGAGTAAATATCCTACCGATATCTAAAGATTCATCATTTAATATATCTATAAGTGTTTTTACTAAACAATCTATAATCATTTTTTAAGAACTAGCATATCGACACACCAATAATAGGAACCAAAAGCAGACTCACCTGCTCTATTATCTTGAGTCATTAAATATTGAATATTTGCTAGTGTAAAAGCATTTCCAAAAAATATCTTACCATTCACAGTTAACCCAAAATCTATATTTTGCTCTTCAACTTTATCCACCTATACCTCATGGTGTGTCTCTAAATAAAATCGCTCATCCTTATAAATTACCAACCCAAAATGAAAAAGCCCTCAAATATTGAGGGCTTTTTGGAAATCTAAAAATTATTTTGCAGCTTCGCCCCAAGCTGGAACAACAGTCTGCATCAATGGTTTTAACATCTTAAGTGAACACGCCAACACTTGGCCATTATCAAATGAATCATTACCACCACGAGCATCAACCACAACGCCACCCGCTTCTTTGACAATTAACTCGCCCGCAGCGATATCCCACGGTTTTAAACCCAATTCAAAGAAACCATCAAAACGACCCGCAGCAACATATGCTAAATCTAAAGCAGCTGAGCCACCACGACGGATTTGCGCGCCAGATTTAGTCACTGCCAATAATGAAGCAAAATGTTGCTCTGCATAAGAAACAATTTCACCATTACGTTTTGCACGGTACGGATGCCCTACTGCAAGAAAAGTATTTTCAAGACTTTCTTTGACATTGGCACGAATACGACGTTGGTTCATCACCGCACCGCGACCGCGACTCGCAGAAAACAACTCATCACGCACTGGATCGTAGATCACACCGTGTTGAGTTACACCTTTGTGTTGTACAGCAATAGAAATACAGAAATGAGGAAAACCATTGATAAAGTTTTGTGTACCATCTAAAGGATCAATCACCCAACACCAATCTGCATCGTGACCTTTACCTTCTTGCATACCAAACTCTTCACCAAGAAAGCTGTGGTTTTTATAACTTTTGCGAAGGGTATCAATTGTAAGTTGCTCCAAGTAACGATCTACACGCGTTACTGGACCATCAATGCCTTTTTCTTCAACTTGTAAATCGAGTTTATGACGATTTTGATGTGCCTTTAAAAGCTCTTGACCAACTGTTTGAGCCGCACGCGCAGCCATAACCACCATAGGTTCCATTGAACACCCACTACAAATTTGAAGATTTTGACAAAGAATAATGCATAAAAGCGCGTATATTCTAGCAAATATAAGCGCTTTTAGGGGAAAAATGTTGCGAAAAATTATTTCCGCTTTTACATAAACTTATAAACTAGAACCAAGCTTGCTCAATAGCGAGCAAAATCCCTTTGGCATCCAAACCACAATCTGCAAGCATTTGTTGATGTGTTGCTTGATGTAAGAACTCATCTGGAAGCCCCAGATTTAAAATTGGTTTTACAATCTTCGCTTGTGCCAAAAACTCATTCACGGCACTGCCTGCACCCGCCATCACTGCATGCTCTTCCACTGTTACAAAGAGTTGCGTACGTGATGCCAAATCTCGCAGTAATTGCTCATCCAATGGCTTCACAAATCGCATGTTCACCACACGCACCCCAACACCATGTTGATTGGCAAATTGCTCAGCTGCCTCAACTGAAGTGGCAACGCGACTACCAAAAGCGAGAATGCTAATCTGCTGATCTGCATTTGAATTAAACTCAGCGACTATCTCAGCCTTACCAATCTCTAAAGCAGTCATTTGTTGTTGTATTTCTACGCCTAAACCAACACCACGCGGATATCTTACTGCTGTTGGTCCATTAAAATGATAAGCAGTATGTAGCATTTGACGGCATTCATTTTCATCTTTTGGTGCCATGATGACCATATTTGGGACAGTCCGCATAAAGGCATAATCATAAGCCCCAGCATGCGTTGGACCATCTTCACCGACTAAACCTGCACGATCAATCCCAAAAGTGACATCCAAATTTTGCAATGCGACATCATGGATCAATTGATCATAACCACGCTGCAAGAAAGTTGAATAAATTGCAACCACAGGTTTTAGACCTTCACATGCCATACCTGCAGCTAACGTCACTGCATGTTGTTCGGCAATCGCAACATCAAAAAAACGTTCAGGATAATGTTGGGCGAACTTAACCATACCCGACCCCTCACACATCGCAGGGGTAATTGCCAATAAGCGTTGATCTTGAGCTGCTTCATCACACAACCATTGTCCAAACACATCAGAATATTTTGGTGGTGCTTTCTTAACGGTTGTAGAGGTTACTGGTGCAATTTTAGTAATCGCATGATAAGTAATTGGATCGGCCTCAGCTGGCGCAAAACCTTTACCTTTTTTAGTATAAACGTGAACTAAACGTGGACCTTTACGTTTTTTCAACGCCTGAAAAACTTGCGTCAGTTGTTCAACATCATGACCATCGAATGGGCCAAAATAGTCAAAGCCAATCGCTTTAAATAAATTATCAGCAGCATCTGTTGCAGATTGATGCAAACGTGAATTATAAGTCCATTTTGGATGGGGCTGAACATAGGCCTCGCCATGTTCATTAACATTAACAAGATGTCCAGTTTCCCAAATCGCGGCTAAATGTTTGGCAAATCCACCTGTGCTACACGAAATAGACATATCATTGTCATTTAATACGACAATTAAATCAGCATTGTGAGCAACAGCATCATTCATGGCTTCAAATGCCATCCCAGCTGTCATTGCTCCATCACCAACGATCGCCACAACTTCACACGGATCTTTCTGATAACGACGTGCAAGAGACATCCCCAGACCCGCTGAAATTGCAGTAGATGAGTGCCCTACACCAAAAGTATCAAACTCAGACTCATCACGCGCAGGGAACGCTGCTAAGCCATTCTTACTACGGATCGTTGTGATACGCTCACGACGTCCTGTTAACACCTTGTGTGGATAAGCTTGATGACCTACATCCCAAACTAAGCGATCTTGTGGTGTATTAAAACAATAATGTAATGCTACCGTTAGTTCGATAACACCTAGATTTGCGCCAAAGTGCCCACCACTTTGTCCTGCCGCATACAAAATATATTGACGCAACTCATCCGCCACTTGTGCGAGTTGGCTTTGCTCGAGCTGACGTAATTGTTGTGGATGTTCAATTCCATCTAACAATGGCGTAACAGGGCGTTGAGTTGGAATTTCGGTATACAACATAATGTGGCAAAGCCTTTTTAAGCCTGGCAAATCCGAAGCTGGGTTAAATGAGGGCAATCATACAATTAAATACGATCTACCTTCAATCAGCCACATGTGCGAATGATGCAGCGCTGAACATTCTTTTACCAATCATCAATAACTGGCTTGGTGATTATCCTGAATTATGTCACTGTTAATCAACCATTATTGTGTTCTTTGTATGAAAAAGAAAAACTCGATATAAAAAATCAGAAATTCCAATTCACTCAATCTTCACACATTAGGCTATACTTTGACTGTTTTAATCATAATAGTGAGCTCTCTGTGCCAATTGAATTTATTGCTACATCAAAGCTACCAACTGCTTTTGGTGACTTCAATATTTCCGTGTTCCAAGACCCAGAAACAGGCGAAGAGCATGTGGCGCTTTCTAAAGGTTTAGAAGCTGCTCCAAATCAACCAGTACTGGTACGTATTCATTCTGAATGCTTGACAGGTGATGCTTTTGCTTCATTAAAATGTGATTGTGGGCCTCAGCTACAAGCCACACAACGCCTAATTAATGAAGCTGGACAAGGTGTGATTTTATATCTACGCCAAGAAGGTCGTGGGATTGGCTTGACCAATAAAATTCGTGCCTACGCTTTGCAAGATCAAGGTCATGATACCGTTGATGCAAACTTATTGTTAAACCTGCCTGCGGATGCGCGTCGTTACGATATGTGCAGCATCATGCTCGATCATCTGCAAGTGAAAGAAGTAAAATTGCTGACGAATAACCCACTCAAGCTAAAAGCACTCACTGATCTTGGAATTAATGTGGTCGAGCGCGTTCCGCTCACTGTAGGTCGTAATCCGTTCAATGAACATTATTTAAAAACCAAACGTGAGCGCATGGATCATCTTTATAAAAAAGATGACTTCTAAGTTTAAAGTCATACCGCTCATTCAATAAGAGTATCCATAAAAGTGAAATTATTAAGCATTTTCTTAGTAACAGGTCTCCTGTTACTAAGTGGTTGTACTAAAGCGAATGAGCATAACGATAACTCATCAAATAGAGTGATCGAGCAGCTACACCAATTTCAGAAACAAGATCATTTTGCTAGTAATGGTTATCTATATTCAGGCGTAGAAGATAAGAAACTAAAAGAATTATTAAATCAAAAAGTAGCCCAAACTGCTGAATCTTATATTCATCTCTATCAACATTCTAAACACCCCAGCAAAGAACAACGACTTAAGATTCTCTCTGATGGTATCCATCAAATTAATCCTGATACTTTAGATACAGAAGATAGAGAACAAGTTGCTACGACTTTTGAACATTTTTTGGATATAACAGGTTTAGAGAGTTCAGAAGGTATTCTAAATACTTGGATGTATGGTGAAGAAATCAACAAATTGATCGAACAAAATAATCTTTCTCCCTAAACATAACCAGCAAGCACTAAACACTTATTTGATAGCGAATTGATCTAAAAAGTAAATATTAAAACCAAATCCCTTACTTTCTTTATGGATTTATGTTTTGATGTAACTAATTCCCAGATCACCTCAAGAGGATCATCATGCAGCATCCAACTTCAGCTGATATTCAACGTGTTCGCGAGTTTTTACTCGATCTTCAAGCACGAATTTGTACAGGACTAGAGCAACAGGAACGTGCAGGCGGCGGAACCGCTGAGTTTATCATTGATGATTGGCAACGAACCGAGGGTGGCGGTGGTCGCTCACGGGTTGTGCAAAATGGTGAAGTAATTGAAAAAGGTGGAGTGATGTTCTCCCACATCAATATCAGCAAACTCCCCGCTTCGGCCACTGAACGTCATCCACAAATTGCAGGTGCAAAAGCACAAGCGTTGGGTGTATCACTTGTGATTCATCCTAAAAACCCGAATATTCCAACCTCTCATGCCAATGTACGCCTATTCGTCGCTGAGCCTGAAGGCCAAGCTCCAGTATGGTGGTTTGGTGGTGGTTTTGACTTAACCCCATTTTATCCAGATGATGAGGATGTTCAGAACTGGCATCAAACTGCCTATGACCTATGTCAGCCTTTTGGCGAAAATGTCTATGCTGAACATAAACAATGGTGTGATGATTATTTCTATTTAAAGCATCGTGATGAACAGCGTGGCGTTGGTGGTTTATTCTTTGATGATTTGAATCAGTGGGATTTCGAAACTTGTTTCAAATATATACAGGCCGTAGGAAATGGTTATTTAGAGGCAATCCTACCGATTTTTGAAAAACATCGTGAACAACCTTATACCGAAGCACAGCGTGAGTTCCAACTGTATCGCCGTGGTCGTTATGTTGAATATAATTTAGTTTATGACCGTGGTACTTTATTCGGCCTACAAACAGGTGGACGGATTGAATCCATTCTCGTAAGCTTACCAAATCTGGCTGGCTGGTCTTATCGCCCAGAGTGGGAAGCTGACTCACCTGAGAAACGTCTCACCGATTATTATTTAAAACCAAGAGATTGGTTAGGTTTAAATAAGTAAATTAAATTACTCATCCCTAACATAAAGCTCAGGGATGAGTTTTTTGAACACCTTAAAATAAAAAAATGGCTGTATTTTGAATTGGTCGGTGAATTAAATCCGATCTAAAATTTTGCATCAGCTCACGGCTTAAAGGCTGTGGTGCATACTTTAGTGTGAGCAATAATTGTAAAAATTGTCCATGCGTAAATACAGCTAGATTCTTATCTAGATATTGCTGTGCCAAATAGCTTAATTTTTCATGGAAAAGCTGCACCCGATTATATAAATCAGCAAAAGATTCAGCATCATCAGCATCACAATAATTAAAGTCCATCCTATCCCAATAAGCTCTTACCCACGCTTTTCGATCATCTAAATTGGTATTTGCACACTTGCGTTCAGAAAGATAGCTAAACTCATGAATGCTCTCATCTATCTCTGCAGTGATTCTGTATTTTTGTAAGATTGGTTCTGCTGTCTGGTAAGTTCTTCGATATTTAGAAATAATGACATGCTGAATCGAAGGCAAAACAGAACATAGTTGTTCAGCCTGTCTCCTCCCATGCTCACTTAAAGCAATCGATGCATGTGACTCGCTCCGTATATTAATATTAGCGGCACTTTCCGCATGTCGAATTAAAAATATAGCCATACTACTAGGAATTTAGCTGATTGAACCATGTATTTAAACACGTTATGACTACTTGATCATGGAATTACAAATCTTGAGACATAAATCGATATTGCAGCATCTCCTTCAACTTTATAAACTTCAACTACTCTCACTCTAATCAATATCTATGACCAAACAATTTGCTGTAATTGGAAATCCAATCGAACAATCTCGCTCACCTGAATTACATCATGCGTTTGCAGCAAAAACAGGCGTTGATTTGAATTATAAAAAACTCCTTGCTCCGCTAGATGGCTTCGAATCTGCAGTCAAAGCGTTCTTTAATCAAAATGGTGTGGGCATGAACGTTACGGTACCATTTAAAGAGCAAGCTTTTGCACTGTGCGATCAACTAACTGAACGTGCCAAGATTGCCAAAGCTGTGAATACGCTTTGGATGCAGGATGGCAAACTTCATGGCGATAACACGGATGGACAAGGCTTGGTTGCAGCGATTCAAGCATTAGACTGGAACCTTGAGAATAGCCGTATTCTCATTTTGGGGGCTGGTGGTGCAACCCGTGGTGTGATTTACCCACTCGTTCAAGCCGGAGCAAAACAAGTCGTTATCGCCAACCGAACTCTAACACGTGCAGAACAATTGGTTGAAGATTTGAGAGATGCGGTACCAAATGCAGTGCTTTATGCTGTCAGCCTAGAACAACTCACTGGCGAATTTGATATCGTGATTAACGCAACATCGGCAAGCTTAACAGGCGATGCGTTACAACTACCCAAAAGCCTTGTGTTCCATCATGCCTATGAAATGGCCTATGGCAAGCCTTCAAGTTTCTTAGATCAAGCCCAAGCCCGCCAAATTCCTTCTAGTGATGGTTTTGGTATGCTGGTTGGTCAAGCGATAGAATCCTTTTATATTTGGAATGGGGTAAAACCTGAGCTAAGAGACTTTTTAGGCCGTAATGACTAATTTTCTTGGTTAAATGAATTTTAGCGTCAAATAAACAGCATTACAGCCAGCTATCTTCGATAGCGGCTGTAGACTTAAAATTTCATACGAAGAATAACAAACCTTTATCACTGTCTTATTCTAAAAACAGAGCATAGACTTTCTCATAACTACGTGAATTAACACGATCCAGCATTTCCACAGTAAAAGCACGCAGTTGCATTGCATTGATTTCTTGATTTTTCATGTCATCAGTTGCAATGATCCCTAATGCTTTAACATACATTAAATAATGCGTATCAGCGCTATTACGCCCTTGTCCAAAGGATTTTCCTAAGCGATGTGTCTCTGCCATCAAATATAGACGGCTAAAAATACTTGCATCAGGTACGCCCTGTTGACGCATTTTCTTAAATTGTTGTTGCAGTTGATAATCCTGATAAGCCATCAAAAACTGACCATCAACATAACGGTTCACATAGTCATCATTATATGGATTCTTTTTCAGTGCCTCTGCATCAAACTGCTTCGGTTGGCTCTTCAAGACTTGATGTTTCAATGCAGATTCTATTGCTAAACCATCGGCAGCCTTTTTTAACTCCTCCATATCTACTTCTTTATTTCGCTCTTTGCCCTCAAGCACATAAGCATAGCGATATAACAATGCATAGCTTTGACGATAATCTAAACCTTGTGTTAACCATGCATTTGCCAAGCGTTGATAGCGATCACGCTTATACCAATTTTGGCTGCTCGATGATTTTCCACTTAAAATTCCCGACAAATTCAACATACTGTTTTCATTAGATGCTTCAGCCAAAGTTACCGCATGACGCAACTGAGTACGATCAACTTTAGCCACACCGTAGTCTGAGAAATTCATCACAAGATGCGAACTCAAATTCGAAATCCCGAGTTTTTCAAAACCTTTTAAGCGTGTCTCTATCATCAAACGAAGCGGACGTCCTTGCTCATCCAAAAGTAAATCCGTGATATAAGGCATTTTAGCCATACCACCACTCTGTAATTCTTGCCCCATGGCTTGAATTAATTTTTGATAAGCATCAGGTTGTTGTCTCACAATATCACGCAACTGCTGCGCTGACACAAACTGATCAGTTTGATACGACTCAAAGAGACTTAGTCCCTGTGCCATCGTTTTAATACTTGGTTCTAACGATTTCACAGATCCAGTTGTGTTCTTTTTGTTTTTTAATACTTTATTAGGATTTTTTTCATAATAATAAGCATCAATTGCCGCATTTAAGCGACGCATTGCCGCTTTACTTTGTTCTTCTACATCTTTTTGCGATGACTCACCCTCCATTTTCATTATTTTTTTAATATTACGCTTATCATTCAACAAATTTTTCGGTGAAAAATCCAATAAACCATATACCGACTCTTGTTTAGAAAAACTCTTTTTTAAATAGCGCTGATTAACGTAAAAATATAATAACTGTTGCGCTATGAATTCATCATAATAACTTTGCGATTGAATACGTGTGACACCACCTTGTTTCCGATCATCCTCACTAAGCGCAATACGCTTATAGTCTTCATTATCCGTCAAAGCAGCATTGACCAACACTAAGTCTTTTAGAAACTGCAGTGCTGGTTGGAGATCAGCATCACGGGATCTTAAAAATTCTTTAAAATCAAAAAATACATAACGATTATCATAGTGCACATCTGTCAACAACGGCGACAACGCAGAAACATCGGCATATAAACGTGCTTGCTTAAGATCGATCGCCAAAGGAACTTTAATATGTGCCTCAAGATTGTTGGTTTGGTAACCTAACGTAGGTGTCATGCTCATTTGACCACGCTTTAAATCAACCACCCCATCTATCGTATAGTAATAACGTTGCAATAATGCTGTCACCAATTGACCAACTTGCTGATCTCTTTTGGCTTTATTCGGGTTGGAACGGTAATCGTGTTTCTCTAAGCCCTCTTGCATCCATTGTCGCTGTTCAGGTTTTAATTGCTTTTGCTCCGTTAAAAGTTGTTGTAATAATTTTTCAGGTTGAGTGAGAGGCACCTTGGCTTTTTGAGTAGAAGAAGGTGCCATACCCACATCAAAACTCATCTTGGCTGAAAATGCATAAGGTTGTTTGCTTGTTAAAGTTTCATAGGCTTGATAAACCTGTTGATTTAAAGGCAGAGATTGAGCCTGTTGCACTGGCTGATGCGCACACCCTATAAGTCCTAGCAACGCCATTGACAGCGTTAAAGATTGTTTTTTCATGACACCCCCGAAGGACATTTTTAATACTTATGTGATACTTTAACATTAAGTGCCATGATATATAACAAAAAGAACTGAGCTACCCGAAAGCAGCTCAGTTCTTTGTATAACATAAATATCCTATTTCGGACTCAGCATCTTTTGATAAACATCTTTAAAGATTTCATAATCAATAAATGCTTCATGTTCAACCTTTAAGTTTTGAATTGTTTTCAGAGTCAACTTGTTATGACGTGCTGCCACATAAACTTGTCCTAAAATATTTGCAGTTTGCTCTAGCAAGATTTTCTCCTCACTTGAGGCACCATTCTCACGTTCAAATTGAATTTGATATTGTTTAGCAAATAACTGCTGCGGCTGTTTATATTGTGCTTGCAACTTTTTCCATGCCTGGCGATCTTGGTCACTACGCATCGCATAACTCACAATACGATACACAGCTTCCCCCAAAGGATGATTGAACTGTTCATCGTCTTCTAAATGATGTTTCTTCTGCAATGCTTCTATCGTTTTGAGTGCTGCACCCTTTGGATTATAGACTTCTTCACTTGAGTACCAATACGCATAGACACTTGCTATTTCTTGCAACTCTTGAGTTGAATAACGCTGTACAATCTGTGGCGAGCTTTCTGTTAATTTAGTAATAAATATGGCTTTATACGTTTGCTCATAAGAACGAGTTGCATCATAACGTTGTGCAGCAATCTCTTTCAGTTGATCATCTAAAGACAAGGTATAAGGTTGAGCTTCGCGCTCTACAATCCCCGACTGTCCCATTTTTTCAGAAAAACGTTCAATCGTTTGCTCTAACATCGACCCCTTACTCACTTCTGACCATGTTCTCGCACGCTTTAATTGCGCCCGGTCAATTGGTGTGCCTTTCCCATAATTCAAAACTTGCATATCCGCTTTAATGTTCACACGTGATCGCAATTCTGGAGAGGTGTAATTTAGATCATAGTCATAATTAATCGCGCGTCCTTTTTCATCCAAACTAATATCCATGATCAATGGATTGCGTTTATCCTTCGCAGGTAAAGCTTGATTAATTTCAGTTTGGTGTTTCATCCATAGTGTTTTGAATGCATGATCATCAATAAACTGCGCTTGGTTATAGACAGAAAATAATTCTTCTAAAGCACTTAATTTTGCAATATAGGAAACTAAATCAGAGGTGTTGGGCTGTGTTGGATGAAACACATCAATGCCATGCATACTTTGGCAATACTGAGCATCACCATAGATGATTTTTGGATTTGATAATAAAGAACCACACTGCTCACGACTTAAGCCATTTTCATCAGTAGCTTCCACATCATCGTCCCTAGCAACAGTTTGAGGTGCATCGGCCGCTGCCATTATTGCTTCGAGATTTACTTCACTGGTTGCATCACTGCTATTATATTTACTTTCCCTCGCTGTAGCGTTGTTTGCTTCCGCTGCGGCCATTGCTTCTAAAGCAGCAACAGACACTTCATCGGATACAGAACCATAGGTATCCTCCTCCCCCTCAACACCAAAGTGTTGATTGACTAATTGATACAATTGCTGACTTACCACACTCGCATCATTCGAGGAAGCTTTAGTATTTTTAGAAGATCCTGTTCTACTCTTACTTTGCGCATCAACTTCATCTGCAATCAATTTTTCTAGGCTCTGTTCATTAATATTTAAAATGCCTTGCATTAAATATTTTTCATTGACCTTACCATATAAAGTTGACTGTAAGATCGCCTCTTCAATAGTGGTTTTTAAACGAATTTTTTCAACGACACCCGCGGTGCGCTCTGCAGATGACACAGGTAAAGTATGGATATTTTGCGAGTCAGCTAAACGATAAAATACACCACTTGATGCTTTGAGATACTCAACAAACTTCTTATAATCGACTTGTTTAATCAAGCTTTGATACTTAGAAAAATCAAAATAAGCTAAATTATTCTGATTTTCTTTATTCACCAAATACGGCATCAAACCAAAGTAATTGACATAGAACTTATGCTCATTCAAATCCAATACCATGGGTACTTTAGCTTGTACCAATAACGTCGGTTTTTCATATCTTGCGGTTAAATTAAACGAGCCTATTTTTTGACGATAATGCACGGAACCATCGTATTCAAACTGCATATCATTCAAGATCGTCGCCATTCCATGAATGACCTTATCCACTTTGGCTTGACCATAGGAACTATTGTCTTGTGCCATTGCATCATATAACGCTTGTTTTTGCTGTTGATTCAGTTTGACTTTCTGCTCTCGTAAGTACTGATCGACTTTTTGCTTCACCCCAGCATCTAAGGTTGTTTTAGTTTTTGAATTGCTTGATTGATCACGATCCTGCTCAACATTGATATTAAACTTTCCACGATAATCATAACTTGGATATTCATACATTGCATTGATGCTATTAATCGCTTTTTGCTCCAACCCCATCTGAGCAGTATTGGTTTTAATGACATGCTGTGAACAAGCTGACAGACTTAACCCCAATAAGCATAAAGTTAAATATTTTAAACGCATAGTTTTACCAATCACCCTTATATCATTATATTTTCAATAAAAAAACGACCTATTCCTATTGTAGACTTACGTTTAAAAATCAAATAAAAAAAGGACTAGCTCACGAATCAAAGCCTTACAAAATTCGCTTTTCTGACATTTTTTTCTACTGGGCTTATCAATGTATTTTGATTACCATTGTGAATAATCTAAATTATCGAAACAGATAATCCAAAATGATTCAAATACAGGATTAAGATTATGCCAGCATATAAAGCCCCGCTCCGTGATGTTCGTTTCTTGATGAACGAAATGTTAGATTATCCAGCACATTACCAAACTTTGACAAGTGGTCAAAATGCGGATGCTGAAACTGTAGATATGATTTTGGAAGGTGCAGCAGATTATTGCGAAAATGTGCTTTCTCCACTTAACCAATCTGGTGATGAAGAAGGCTGCACATTCAACAATGGTGAAGTCACGACGCCTAAAGGTTTTAAAGAAGCATATGACCAATTTGTTATGGGCGGCTGGCAAGGTCTTTCTTATCCTGAAGAATTTGGTGGCCAAGGCTTACCAATGTCTTTGAACCTCATTAAATCTGAAATGATGGGTACTGCCAACTGGTCATTCACCATGTATCCAGGTTTAAGTACAGGTTGTATGAATACCATCATGCAATTTGGTACAGATGAACAAAAAAACACCTATATGCCTAAACTTGTTGAAGGTACTTGGTCTGGCACAATGTGCTTAACCGAGCCTCAATGTGGTACTGACTTAGGTCAAGTAAAAACTAAAGCAGAACCTGCTGCTGACGGCACTTATAAAATCTCTGGTACTAAAATCTTCATCTCTGCAGGTGAGCATGATTTAACTGAGAACATCATCCATATCGTACTTGCTCGTCTTCCAGACGCACCAGCTGGTACACGTGGTATTTCTTTATTCATCGTACCTAAATTCATCCCGACTGCTGATGGCGGTGTAGGTGAACGCAATACGGTTTCTTGTGGTTCGATCGAACACAAGATGGGGATCAAAGCATCTGCAACTGCCGTATTAAACTTTGATAATGCAACAGGTTACTTGATTGGCGAAATCAACAAAGGTTTACATGCAATGTTTACCTTTATGAATACTGCTCGTATCGGTACTGCTGTTCAAGGTATCGCACACGCTGAATTATCTTTCCAAGGTGCTTTACCTTATGCAAAAGACCGTATGTCAATGCGTGCTCTTTCGGGTAAGAAAGAACCTGAGCGCGTAGGTGATGCGATTATTCACCATGCAGATGTACGTCGTATGCTATTAACTCAAAAAGCAATTGCTGAAGGTGGTCGCTCAATGATCTACCATGCTGCAAAACTTGCAGACAAAATGTCTGATGCTTTAGCAAATGGCGATCAAGCTAAATTTGAAGAATATGATGACAAGCTTGGCTTCTATACACCAATTCTTAAAGGTTTCTTAACTGAACTTGGTTTAGAAGCAGCAAACCATGGTATGCAAGTTTACGGTGGTCATGGTTATATCCGTGAATGGGGTATGGAACAAATCGCACGCGATGCTCGTATCTCAACGTTGTATGAAGGTACAACGGGTATCCAAGCACTAGACCTCATCGGCCGTAAAGTACTTTTGAGCTCTAAAGGTAAAGTCGTTCGTGACTACACTGCTGAAATCTTAAAGTTCTGTGCAACGCATGCACGTAATAAATACTTACGTCGTTTTGCATGGGACTTAACTAAGCTATGTGCACAGTGGAATACCTTAACTGTTCGTATCATGCTTGCTGCACGTAAAGACCGTGACATCGTGTCTTCTGCTTCAGTAGATTTCTTGATGTTCTCTGGTTATGTGATGATGGCTTACTTCTGGGCTCAACAAGCAGTAATTGCTTCTGAGAAATTAGAAGCTGGCAATGGTATCGAAACGCCTGAGTTCTATAAAGCAAAAATTAAAGTTGCAGACTTCTACTTTGACCGTTTATTACCACGCGCTCAAGGTCATGCTGAATCAATGGTTACACCGTCACGCACCTTGACATCTCTTGCACCAGAACATTTCAGTTTCGATTACTAATCGAAACTGTAAAAAAAGAGCGCTTTAAGCGCTCTTTTTTATGTCTAATCGACTTTTTTAAAGACATAGGCTTTTTTAGGAAATGGGTATTCTTTAAAGAATGCTTGATTCTCACCATTATTCCCATGCCACAATTTATCTAAATCTAGAACCAAATCCTGATTCCGATCAATCTGATAATACAAATTAATATTTGCAGCGTCGCAACGCACCATTATTTCATTCTGCTCTTCATGTGCATACCATTGCACTTGATTACACATCTGCTCTATTTTAGCGACATTACGTGAAGGATCCATACCAAGGCGACCAAAACTAGTATTCGTCCAATAAACTGAACCATCCTCAAGCAGATTGAGAATATACTCAGCTTCATTTTCTTGATTCACACAACCGGCAAAAGGATCAGAACATGGGATACGAGCGTGATAGCGCCCGACATAAGCTAAACTTGCTTCCGAAGGTTGAGTCAAATTGCGTGCCCGACTCCCCGAATAAGGTAACGATGCTTGTCCCGCTATCTTAGTTAAAGACACACCCTCATCCGCCGCCGATGGTTGCTCATCTACAACTTTCATATCTTGATTCGGTTGTATTGGAGTTTGTTGAGTCGGTTCAGGATGGTGATTATCACAAGCACTCAAACCTAGAACCAATAAAACTCCTACACTAAAATGCGGGAAGGACAACCTAAACTGCATATCCACAAATCTCTAACATCAACATGATTATCGTGTAATCAGCCTACATACTTGGAATATGTTAGCGTGTATCAACCACATTAATATACGAACTCTTTGAATCAATTCGTATCCATGCAAAACGATAAAACCTTAGCATGAGGTAAAACGACATGCATTAAGTCGGTGCATTTTAGGCGATACTGTCTTTTTTTCCAGCAAGAAATTACACATCGTAACTAATTTCTCGCCTATTTAAACTTTAAATTATTTGAACTGCCCCTATCTCATAATTATCGGTAAACAACAAGTTAAAAACTTATTTTTCACTGACCTTTCATTTAGTTAAGGAGAGAAGTTCAATGACCAATCCTGGTTTATATCGCTCAAACCAAAAAAGCATGATCGCAGGTGTAATGGGCGGTATTGCTGAACGATTTGGTTGGAATGCAAATTTACTACGTCTAATTTTTGTTGTGATCTCGATTATGAGTGCAGCATTTCCAGGTATTTTGGTCTACCTCATTTTATGGCTGGTTATTCCAAAAAAGCAGGATACACACGCCACACATATTCAAGGTTATCAACAACCTGTAAAAACGATTTATGATGAGAAAAATATGAACCACTAATCCCTCTTATCCATTTTGGTCGCTACGGTTGAGTTTACCCCTAATACAACCGTAGCTTTTTTTTGCTCATCAGTTTATTGACTTAATCGTTGTTGCAAAGCAGCAATCATGTCCGCACGACTAATCATCCCGACTAAACACTGTTGTTCAATCACAGGAATATAATTAAATGATTTCTCAACAAAATAAGGTACCAAATCCTGAATGGGTTGCATTGGATCTACCGTTACTACACGTCGACTCATAATTTGTTTGACGTAATGCTGCCAAGAGTTTCGTGGATCCGTGGCATTTTTAAACCACTCGACTACTTCATATAAAGCGAGTGTCCCAACCAAGTGATTCTGATTATTTACAACTGGCAAACTCATCAAATTCACTGCCTTAAATTTATCTAAGGCTTGATGAATATCATCATCCTCATGCAGTTTAATCACATCTTTACTCATAATGTCCTGACAGACAAAATCAAGATGCAATCGCCCTTGTGCACGCTCTTGCGCATCCAAAATAATTTTTTCTAAATCATACTGACTAATATCCAGTAACTCAGTGTGCTGCTCTAGTGCATATTCGATATCTTTTGGTTGGATCGAAACCTTTTGTGTTGGTGTTGGATCCTTAGAACGCACATTGATATGTGCAGTTATTGGGTAATGACGTCCAATCAAACGATTAAACAAAACCGCAAACAGCAACAATATGATTGTATTCAGCAATACAGGATAAAGAATGAAATAAAAACCTAGACGATGAACCGCATCACCACCTAATACAGCTGTAATTGCTACTGCCCCACTCGGCGGATGCAAGGAATCAGTCGTCATCATCACAAAAATTGCTAACCCCACCGCAACACTAAAGGCGGTTGTTAAATCTGGCAATAATTCGACACATACCACTCCGATAAAAGCTGCCAAAGTATTGCCAATAACAACATTCCAAGGCTGAGCTAAAGGGCTATTTGGTAAAGCAAATAATAGAACGGATGATGCTCCCATAGGTGCGATATACCATGCATTCATACCATCTAAAACATACCAGCTTAATAAAGATGAAATCGCTAAACCGCACAAAGCCCCTACCGCCGAAAGCAAACGTTCTTTTACGGGAAGGACTTTATAATTCGGTTTAAGAACGTTTAGCCAGTCTGATTGGGTCAAGCTCACAATGCACCTTAATAGAATTATGTCGTCATCATCAATCGAGCAATTATATGCTTAATCACCATGAAGGTATATTTAACTTACACCTTAAAACATACACACGTTCATCAAAAAGCGCCTAATATCCCAACATTTAAGCAATTATTAGACTAAAGTCTAACCCTGCAAAAAATATAATTTATTATTTAAAAACAATAAAATACAACCATACATAGTTTTATAAGTGAAATAAATATTCCCTATTTTTTTATCAAAAAACTAAATATCCATAAGTCGCCAAATACAATAAAATTCAACCGTACAAAAACTGGACAGCATAAACTTTGAAATGATTTATCAAAGTCAGGACGATGCTTAAAAACATAAGGGATTGATTTAAAATATTTAAATTTAAAATCTGGATTAGTACTTTGCTCATTTCACTTTTAAGTGATCAACTTTCTTTAATCCAATCCCTAAGTTACCAGCAAAAAATTAATCTCAGCATCTATGACATGAGTTGGATGAATCAGACAGCTCAATGAAAATTTTTACATGGATGATCGAAGTTAGTATTTACGATATATTGCGAGCAATACCGTTATTCTGTCATATGTAACTTCATGACAAATAACAACACAAATAAGGATATTGTATGAATGTTCCTCACTTAGAAACACCAACCAATGCGATGCCGAAAGGCGTGCTACGCGGTTGGGTGATTATTGCGATTGCAGCCTTGCTGTCATTCGGTTTATATGAAATTCTCCCTTATGAGCAAAATGCCAACAAAGGTTTAAGTTTATTATTCTTTATTGGTGTTTTATGGCTCACAGAAGCAATCCACATCACCATTACAGCACTTATGGTTCCTGTGCTCGCTGTACTCATCGGAATGCCAAGTGTAGGCAGCAATGATGAAGTCAGTCCGATCACAACCACTAAAGCTCTGAGCACTTTCGCTGACCCAATTATTTTCCTATTTTTCGGGGGTTTTGCTCTAGCAACAGCATTACATGTGCAAAAGCTTGACCGAAAGATTGCAATGTGGGTGATCGCCTTATCACGTGGACATTTGGGCTTAGCGGTCTTGGCGATCTGTATTGTGACTGCCTTTTTGTCAATGTGGATTTCGAATACAGCAACCGCAGCGATGATGCTCCCTCTTGCATTAGGCTTATTAACACATTTAGATATTGCTAAAGAACGTAAAACCTTTGTTTTTATTTTGCTGGGGATCGCTTATTCAGCCAACATTGGCGGTTTAGGAACATTGGTTGGTTCACCACCAAACGCAATTGCGGCAAAAGCTTTAGGCTATGATTTCGCGGACTGGATGAAAATCGGCTTACCGCTGATGTTATTAATTTTCCCTGCCATGCTCATCAGTCTATATTTCATTTTACGTCCTAAATTAAATCACCGAATTGAGTTTAAAGCTGAATCGATTCCTTGGAATCGCGACCGTCTACTGACCATGATTTTATTTATTGTCACTGCAATCGGTTGGATTTTTGGCAAAAGCGTAAGTGAGAAATTCGGAATCAGCCAACCAGATACATGGGTCGCCCTGAGCGCTGCGTGTATGGTGGTGATTTTAGGTATTGCCACATGGAAAGATATTTCAGATAACACTGATTGGGGCGTATTGATGCTCTTCGGCGGTGGTTTAACTTTAAGTGCGGTTTTAAAAGATTCAGGCTCTTCATTGGTGCTGGGCCAAACACTAGCCAATGCTTTCGGCGATGCCTCTCCATTCGTTGTGATTGTTGTGGTCGCAGCCTTTATTATTTTCTTAACCGAGTTGACCAGTAATACTGCATCTGCAGCTTTATTGGTTCCTGTATTTGCTGCAATTGCTGCGCAAATGGGGTTACCAAAAGAAATTCTTGTGATTGTGATTGGTATCGGTGCGTCATGTGCCTTTATGCTTCCTGTTGCAACGCCACCAAATGCGATTGTATTTGGTACTGGGCATATTCAACAAAGTGAAATGATGAAAGTCGGCTTTATGTTGAATGTATTGTGTGTGGCGGTCGTGTCGATCTTTATCTACCTCTTCTTCCTCTAATTTTAAGGCCTACAGCTCTATCGATTTGTAGAAGTCCTGACCTAAAAAACAGCCCACTTTGGGCTGTTTTTTTTATACGCAAATATCAGTTAATTTTTTACTACCCCTAACCAAGTAAAGGTGTTTGGTACATCATTCAATTGAATGGTTTGCTTGATTTTTAAGTTTTTCAAATCAAGTTCAATAATGGTTTTTGCTTCAGTGTTATTGATAAATAGCGTATCCGAAGCGGCATTGACCACTAAACGGCTTTTAGCAAGCTCACCACCAATTACATTTTGAATCGCTTGGATCTGACCAAGACGTTGCCAAGTTTGTGTATCAATGACATGTACAGCTCCCATACTATCTAAAATCGCGAGATAGCGCCCTGTCGCATCAAAACTTTGCTGTAAACGTCGAACAGCCGTTGTCCCATCTAATTCTTTCGCACCTACTGACCAATTTAAGCTCATTGCATTTAATTTTTCAGGATCAACAATAAATAAATCATGTGTACCTGATGCAAAAGCAGCAAACTGATTAATTTTTTCATGCCCTGCAATGGTAGAAATTCGTTGGTCAATAAAAACCTTTTTATCTACAAATGCATCTTTCTTCTGTTCGACGACCAAAACACCATCTTCACAGCCAAATGCAGCATATTTAGCAATCGAGGCTGCTCCATGTAAACGATTACATGGATTGGTTAAAGTCTGCTCTTCATGGAAGTGATCACCATGAATATGATAGCTTTTGACTATGCTTAATGTGCTTGCATCTGTTGGCAGATAAGTACTTAACACATACTCACCACGTGGTTCAGCAACACCATGATGTCTTTTTGGCAGCTGTTGAGTGGCTATAATTTTCTGAGTGATCATGCCGTCATTGAACACATCAAACTTAGACACCTCTGTATCGCTACCATCATAGAACAACGCCGCCATACCATTGAAACTACGATAATGTGCAGGCGTTGCACCACTCAATTGGAACGTTAAGATATTAGGTGTATTGATTTTGAGTTGGTTGCTTTGCGTAAAGACACCACCATCAGCAAATTGCACCACCCCATTATTACGGCTCAACATCACTGCATAACGTAATTGAGGGCTGCTATACATCGCTGAAGGCATGTAATTTAATGCTTTGGTATCAATCACTTTCTGATCTTTAAGGTCATAGACCGATAACGAAGGACGTTCTGTATCCGCATTGGCAATGGCTAGACGACCTTCATGACTTTGAGCTGGCTGTTCTGGCTTTTGTGTATTTGATGATGAGCTAGATGAGTTACTACTCCCCCCACATGCTGACAACAACACACTGCTGAATAAAACACTTAGTAGATAAGTTTGTTTTAACCTATTCATGCTTATTTTTCCTGTTGGACTGATTTGTATTAATTTTGAAACGTTATAACATAACATTTACTTAAAATTAATACTTCCTTTTATTTTTTCAGTCTTCACAAAGCCTATTCGTCAAAATCAAACTCTAAGGAGCTGTATTATTTAATAAAATCCTTTAGATAATTTTTTCATTGAGATAGCGCCAATAACGTTTTGGTAAATACTGCACATGCAATTTCACATTCTGACGCTCTTTAATATTAATACTATTAAAATAATCTTTCCAAAGCTGATCATATAATTCTTCGTGTTCATCTAATTCTAATTGAAAATTTTGACTGGCACCATTTCCAATATTACAGTCTATCTGATGGGCTTCTAAAGAGACTTCATGGATCTCGCACAAATCATAGTACAGACCATATTTGCGTTGTTCATCATAAATCAACCAACGTTGATCTTGATAACGACGTTTAAAATGCGGTTGAATCAAAGGCAATACATTAAAATCTGGGCGAACCAAACTTAAAAACAATCCATCTGTGGTTTTCTTAAAACGCACAAAAGCTTCCATGCGATGCTTTTCGCGTCCCACCTTTTTGGTCCATTGCGAAATTGCTAAAACACTGGGATGCGAATAATTTTTCTCAACTGAATGTTGATGTCGAAAGACATAGATACAGTAATTAAATAAATGCTGATAGGCATCCAAGGATTCTGATAAATAGGCAAAATAAAATTGTCTCAAAGATGAATGCGATAATTTCCGCTGTAAGGCTGACCAAACACGTTGCGCATGATTTGGAATTTCAACCACCGTCGCGAATAAACCATGCTGTGCGCCTTGGTTTAAACAGAGTTGCACGTGGAATTCTTTAAATTGGAACGCACGAAATACACAGTTAAGCAAACCCACCATTGATCCATCAAAGTAGTAATAAACCACCGTATCACTGAGCATGATTAGAATCCTAAACTCAGCTGTGGTGACAGTTGTTTCACGTATTTAGATGAACCCTGCATTAATATCTGTTGACGAATGTCAGTCGTAGAAAGTTCCTTTTGAAACCGTGGACTGTCTTCACAACGAATAAAAAACTTGGCACGTGAATACGCCACACCGAGTTGTTTCAGTAAATCAGTATGTATCTTGCCAAAACGACGCGCTTGTACGATTTTCTTGGCTGATTTCACTCCGATACCGGGTACACGAAGGATCATGCGATAGTCAGCACGATTTAAATCCACTGGAAACTGTTCTGGATGACGTAATGCCCAACTCAGTTTTGGGTCTACATCCAAATCTAAATGTGGATGCTTTTCATTGACGATTTCATTGACTTCAAAACCATAAAAACGCATCAACCAATCACTTTGATACAGTCGATTTTCCCTTAATAATGGCGGTGCAGAACCGACTGCTGGTAAATAGTTATTTTCTGTATTAATTGGAATATAGCCTGAGAAATAGACACGTTTGAGTTTAAATTCTTTGTAATGTCGATCTGCCATTACCAACACATCTTGATCTGTTTCCTGATGTGCGCCGACCACCATCTGTGTGGTCTGCCCTGCGGGTACATATTTCGGCACATGCTTAATAATTTGACGTTCATCTTTGAGTTGAATCAGTCGATCTCGAACCAAACCTAAATCTTTTTGCACTTCTTGATGTGATTTTTCAGGGGCAAACGCTTTTAATCCGATCTCAGTTGGCATTTCTAAATTAATGCTCATACGGTCAGCATAAAGCCCTGCTTCATGAATCAGTTCAGGCGATGCACCTGGAATGGTTTTGAGGTGAATATAGCCATTAAAATTTTCTTCTAGACGTAGTTTTTTCACCACTTGAAGCATCCGCTCCATCGTATGGTCTGCGGATTTAAAAATGCCTGAGCTAAGGAATAATCCCTCTATATAATTACGACGATAAAAATTAATGGTCAGATCAACCACTTCTTGTACGGTAAATGCAGCACGTTTGACGTCATTAGAACGGCGTGACACACAATAAGCACAATCAAAAATACAGACATTACTGAACAGGATTTTCAGTAATGAAACACAACGACCATCTTCAGTATAGCTATGGCAAATCCCTGACCGACTGGCATCACCTAGGCCCTTGTCTTTATTTTTACGGTCACTACCACTGGAAGAACAGGACACATCATATTTGGCAGCGTCCGCAAGAATTTGCAATTTTTCACGAATGCGATCAGACATTTCAAACGACCTGATGAGAACAGAGAATATCGTTTAAAAATTAGCATTTTCATATTGTGAAATTAAGAGCATGGGAGATGCAATGCGTCACATGGTGACGTATAGTTGATTAGTTAAATATTAGCCACAACCAATTTTCCTAACCCTTTCACTTAGATAAAACAATGATCCTGAGTTTTTATAAATTACTTACCCAACGGCTTGATGTCAGTAAAGATCAAATTTGGCGTAGTTTGATTCAAACCCCTCTGTATGCTGGTATTCCAATTTTTTTTATATTGTCCGTTTTTTTCGCACCTAACGATTACCTCACTATAGAAATATTGAACGTATTCTATGAAATGTTTCTTGCCACACTTTTTATTGCATTGATCTACTTCATCTTAGTTTTCCTTCCAACCTATTTAGTTCAAGTTTTATTGAAAAAATATAACGTCCTCAATTTCTTTTCAATTATTGCGTATGCAGTCTTATTTACCGCGATTGTCCCTAGCCTAATTATGATTTTAAATACTGCTCAGATTAATATTATCCCATTCGGTTTTTTTCTTATTTTCTGTTTCTTCTCACTCACATTTGCCCTGACCAACTGGGTTTTATTACTTAGAATAACAAATAAATCTAAAACCTGTTCAAAGCTTAAATTCCCTAACTAGCCTTTGCCACTCACCATCAAAATCCTTATACTTAACCACAATTTTTGTTTGATTCCAGTGGATGCACCATGAGTCGTGCTATATCGCATATTGATACATTTCAGGGCTTAATTCTTGCCCTACAAAACTATTGGGCGGAGCAAGGCTGCGTCGTATTACAACCATATGATATGGAAATGGGTGCAGGTACATTCCACACTGCAACTTTCTTACGCGCATTAGGTCCAGAAACTTGGAACGCGGCTTATGTTCAACCTTCACGCCGTCCGAAAGATGGTCGTTATGGTGAGAACCCAAACCGCTTACAACACTATTATCAGTTCCAAGTGGTACTTAAGCCAAACCCAGACAATATCCAACAGCTGTATCTTGATTCGTTAAAAGCGATCGGCATCGATACCCTAACGCACGATATTCGCTTCGTAGAAGACAACTGGGAATCTCCAACTCTTGGTGCTTGGGGCTTAGGTTGGGAAGTTTGGCTCAATGGTATGGAAGTGACTCAATTCACTTACTTCCAGCAAGTCGGTGGTGTTGAATGCTACCCTGTTACTGGTGAAATCACATACGGTTTAGAACGTCTTGCGATGTACCTTCAAGGTGTAGACTCAGTTTACGATCTTGTTTGGACCAAAGGTCAGTTCGGCACAGTGACTTATGGTGATGTATTCCATCAAAATGAAGTGGAACAATCGACCTATAACTTTGAATATGCGCCAGTCGATAAATTATTTGAATTATTCGATTTCTATGAAGCTGAAGCAGCTCGTTTAATGGAGGCTGAACTTCCACTTCCTGCTTATGAGCAAGTGATTAAAGCATCGCATAGCTTTAACTTATTAGATGCGCGTGGTGCGATTTCTGTAACTGAGCGTCAACGTTATATTTTACGTGTTCGTACCTTAGCGCGTTCAATCGCTCAAAGTTATGTGGCTGCGCGTGCGAAACTCGGTTTCCCAATGGCAGAACCACATTTACGTGATGAAGTATTAGCGCAGTTAAAAGCACAAGTTGAGTTCGATGCAGCCCAAGCTGAAAAAGCGAAGGAGAATAAATAATGACAAAGCATACTGTTTTATTCGAACTTGGCTGTGAAGAACTTCCACCAAAAAGCTTAAAAACTTTGCGTGACGCTTTAGAAAGAGAAGTAAAAGAAGGATTAGAAACAGCTGGTTTAATTAACACCCAGATTGATCTAGTTTTAGATGACAGATCATGTATAGAGAGTTATGCAGCACCACGTCGCTTAGCATTAAAAATTACTAATGTTGCAGCAGCTCAAGCAGATACACAAAAACGTTTTGACGGCCCTGCTGTACAAGCGGCATATGATGCAGAAGGTAAACCAACTAAAGCACTTGAAGGCTTTATGCGTGGTCAAGGCATCACGGTTGATCAGCTTTCGACGTTCCAAGCAGGCAAAGTTGAAAAAGTTTGCTTTTTGAAAGATGTGAAAGGTCAAAGCCTTGATGCTTTACTGCCACAAATTTTACAAACTGCATTAGACAACTTACCAATCGCAAAACGTATGCGTTCAGCTGCAAGTCGTACTGAATTCGTACGTCCAGTAAAATGGGTCGTATTGCTGAAAGATGATCAAGTGGTTGAAGCAACCATTCAAGATCATAAAGCAGGTAATGTGACTTATGGTCACCGTTTCCATGCACCTGAAGCAGTGACTTTAGCGCATGCAAATGACTACCTTGCTGCTTTAGAAAAAGCTTATGTGGTTGCGAACTTTGAAAAGCGTCAAGCAACGATTCAAGATCAAGTGAAAAAGTTAGCTGATGAAGTCAACGCAACTGCGATTGTCCCAGCAGACTTACTTGATGAAGTCACCAGCTTGGTTGAATGGCCAGTTGCATTACGTGCGACTTTTGAAGAACGTTATTTAGCTGTTCCTCAAGAAGCATTGATTACCACGATGCAGGACAACCAAAAGTATTTCTGTTTGATCAATGCAGAAGGTAAATTACAGCCTTACTTCATTACTATTTCAAATATTGAGTCAAAAGATCCGATTCAAATTATTGAAGGGAATGAAAAAGTTGTACGCCCTCGTTTGTCGGATGCAGAATTCTTCTTCCTACAAGATCAAAAGCAACCGCTTGCATCTCGTAAAGAAAAACTCGCAAATATGGTATTCCAAGCACAGTTAGGTACGCTTTGGAACAAATCAGAACGTATTGCTAAATTAGCCGTTGCGTTGTCACCAATTACAGGTGCAAATGCAGCCGATGCTGAAAAAGCAGCTTTACTGGCTAAATGTGATTTGACCTCTGAACTTGTAGGTGAATTCCCTGAACTTCAAGGGATTGCAGGCACGTATTATGCTCGCCTTGAAGGTGAGAATCATGAAGTTGCTGAAGCTTTAGGTGAACAGTATTTACCTAAGTTTGCGGGTGACGTATTACCACAAACCAAGACAGGTACAACCATTGCCCTTGCAGATCGTTTAGATACGCTTGTTGGTATTTTTGGTATTGGTCAAGCACCAACAGGTTCTAAAGATCCATTTGCATTACGTCGTTCTGCAATCGGTATCTTACGTTTGATCATTGAAAATGAACTCAATGTGACGATTGAAGAACTGGTGAACTTTGCGCTTCAAGGTTATGGTGATGTAGTTAAAGATCATGACAAGACGCGTGCGGATGCCGTTGCGTTCCTTGAAGGTCGTTACCGTGCTAAGTATGAAGACCAAGGCGTAGCGGTTGATGTGATTCAAGCTGTTCAAGCACTTGCTCCAAAATCTCCTCTTGATTTTGATAAGCGTGTGACTGCGGTCAATCATTTCCGTACTTTGCCAGAAGCGGCTGCATTGGCTGCGGCAAACAAACGTGTTGCTAATATTCTTGCCAAAGAAGCAACGCCTGAAGGAAGCGTCGTTGAAGCGAATCTCGTTGAAGCTGCTGAAAAAGCACTTTATGCAGAACTTCAAGCATTGACACCAGTGGTTCAGCCTTTACTTGCTGCACGTAACTATACAGAAGCGTTGTCTAAACTTGCTGCTCTTCGCGCGCCAATTGATGCTTTCTTTGAAGGCGTAATGGTTATGGCAGATGATGCAGAGTTAAAAGCGAACCGCTTACGTTTACTCGCTCAATTACGTGATTTATTCACAGCAATTGCAGATGTGAGTGTTTTGCAGGGTTAAGCCTTTAGGACACTTGATCTTTTAAATAAACCCCACTATATATTTTTTATAGTGGGGTTTATTTTATCAGGTAATCATCAGCCAAATTTTAATATAAATTTCCATTATGTGATTCATCTGAATATATTACTGATACTTAACGTTGGAAATCAGATGTTCCTCGACTTAAACGATTTGCTAGGTGGCTGGGCATTGTCCTTGTTGAAGTGCCAGTAGCCTCTGCTTTAACCAACCCACGGCTTGATGATTTGCCCATTCCAAGGAAGGAAAGCGTAGCCAGAAGAAGCATCTTGCAACGCACCTTGAACTTCCATCAGCGTGTTGATTTCATCAAGTGCCATTTCTAGATCATCAATGGTTACCTCAAACCGAGCATCGCACAGACTGATGCTTTGTTCATGTTCAGTTCCTTCAGCGATCTCTTGGGCCTCTTTGATAACGTGAGGCTCCCGAACCAGAACTATTTGAAATTTCGAAGAGCCGGAACGTTCCACCATCAAAGAGTTTCCGTTCTGATGAACTTGCAGGTTGTACGCTCTCAGTTCTTGTTCTGCTCGCTCGAGGGTACAGCTGTCACTACGAAAGAGGATAAGGCACGATCCTTTCATTGGATACTCCAAAGAAGCCTAACTATTCTTATGAAGCAGAAATGACAAATAAGATTCCAAATCCTGCCTCATGAGATACCTATTATGATTAAAAATAAAACGTGAAAATATTGATTTTACTGAATTAAAACTATCATGGGGAAAACAGGACGTCAACGATCATAATTTCTTAATTTGGTGAGGTAGCGAATACAAACATATGTGCTATCAAACTAAACAGACATAATTTTTACGCTCTGTATCAATTTCACATCAGCTACATTCTTTTCTTGAACTTGGCGATAAGATATAAAATCTCGATTACGTATCGCTGAAAGGATAAAAGATGATGAAAAAAGTACCTGCACTGTGTTTAGCGACTGCACTGATCGCATCGTCTTCTCTCTGGGCAGCCGAAACAAATACAACTACAGCGAATGCACATACTGCAACGGCTGAAAGAACTTTACCTTATGGTGACAACCCAAGCCTTGGTCGAGTATTGCTATATAAAACAGGTAAAGGCATGCAAAACCTAGGTGAATCCATCCAAGGTGCATCTGAAAACACCTCACAAAAAATGAGTGAGAGATGGAAAAACACCAAAGAATATACCGCTGAACAATCTGAAATCGTTCAGGAACAAACACAAAAAGCCAAACAGTACACTGCAAAAAAATGGCAAGACACCAAAGATGCGGTGGTTGGTACCAATGATGGAAATGTTCCTATTGAGCGTGCTGAACTCAGCCAACCGTCATCGAATTAAAAATAAAATACCTCTAATCAAAAGTTAGAGGTATTTATTAATGGCAGATATTTAAGCTGTTTCAGTTTCCAGCTTAACCTGATGATCAATTAGATATTCATTTAATTTAAAACGGCTGAGTTGTTGGCGCATCTTAAACGTTGTCCACGGCCAGACCGTACTATTGCGCCCGTTCTGATCAATGAAATAACTCTGACAACCACCCTTGTTCCAAACCGTGGTTTGTAAAGCCTCTTGTACGCGTTGATTAAACTCAGCGATACGCACAGGATCAGGTTCTATGGTTTTGATATTATTTTTAATCGCTTGTTTCAACGCATCTATAATATAAGTGAGCTGCGCTTCAATAATGATAAAAGCCGAAGAACTCACCGCAATATTCGGTCCAAACATCAAGAAACCATTCGGGCAATCTGCCACCATCGTTCCCATATAACCTTCTGGACTGCCCTGCCATACACCAGACATGCTTTGTCCATAACGGTTATAGACACGCTGAGCTATTGGCGGTTCAGCCACCTCAAAACCCGTCCCAAGAATGATCACATCAGCCTCAAAGCTTGAACCATCACTGGCAATTAACTGCTTGCCTTTGACTTCGCTCAACGCACCTGCGACAACATCGACATTTTCTTGTGCTAGGGCTGGATACCATTCATTAGATTGCAAAATGCGTTTACAGCCGATCACATAGTTTGGTGTGACTTTGGCGCGTAACTCAGGGTCTTTGATGCCCTGTTTAATATGAAATTCAGCAATACGCTGTACTTGCCGCATTGCAGCATTGCTTTGTAATCCACCATTTAAGGTTTCAAAGATGCCATAGACTGAACTACGCATCACCGACTGAGAGACAGGGATATATTTAAATAAAGTTTGAATGGCACTTGGCAGTGGCATATCTGACTTTGGTAATACCCAATGCGGTGTACGTTGAAATACTGTGAGATGTTTTACCAACGGCTGGATCTGCGGCACAAACTGAATTGCAGATGCGCCTGTACCGATTACTGCAACACGTTTATCTGTTAAATCCACATCATGTCGCCAACGAGATGAATGGAAAATTTCACCTTCAAAATCTTTGAGACCTTTTACATTCGGAATCACAGGTTCATGCATTGGTCCACATGCCATGATCGCAAATTGTGAATGTATTTCGCCTTGATTGGTTTTGATGATCCAGCACTGTTTAGCATCCGACCACGTTGCGGCTAAGGCTTCATGATTGAAATGAACATGCGGTAAAACTTGATATTTCTGCGCAGTGTTCTGTAAATATTGTTTGATTTCCGCTTGCCCTGCAAACACCCGACTCCATGTAGGATTCGGTTCAAAAGAATATGAATACAATGCCGATGGTACGTCACAGGCACATCCCGGATAGGTATTTTCACGCCATACACCACCGAGTTCATTGGCTTTTTCGAGCAAGATAAAATCATGAATCCCCGCTTGTTTGAGTTTAATCGCAGCCCCTAAACCCGCAAAACCACCACCGATTACAATCACTCGATAAAATGGCACAGTCGTTGACTTGGTATTCATGACTCGTTTTTCCTTTTTTATTCCGCCCACAACATCGCACAAAGGTTTTAAAGGGTCATTATCCTGATTGACCTTTTTAATGGTCATTTTTGATACAATTTACTAATCATATTTTTATTTTGTAGAAAGAATCCATTATAAATTGACATGGTCATTTCAAAAACTGAGTTGAACTGAACTCACTTGACCGACACACTGGAACTCTTGATATTTATAGCACTGGAATTTTGCACATGAATGTAACGCCATTAAAAGCACTTTTATTTTCAATAACAACAAGCCTTGGTTTTACTGCCTGTTCTTCTGCTCCGATCCAAACAACAACTGCTGTGCAAGTTTTAGAACAAGTTCAAAATATCGAAGCAACACCTTCTACTGAGAACAATATGGCAAAGCTCATCCAACAACCTAAAAATTGCTTTATTGAATTCACCGGTAATTTCGAGGGAGGACAGGCTGTGGAACATTGGATTTTTAATCGTCAAGGTTTAATTTCAGCAAGTACAAATACAACACAGTATTCAAATAATGTGACCTCGCCTACTCAAACTGCAGCCATATTTAATATTCAAGACCCAGCCATTCAAGCAAATTTTAAGAAGTTGCAAAGTAATTTTAGTGCTGACAATTTGGCAAAATGCCATTAATGATAAAAAACTCGTTGCATATTAAGATTATGCAACGAGTCATGGCACTTCTAAACGTACTATAGATCAACTTAAACTATAAAAAATTAATCTTAATTGGATGATAAGCCGTTGCTTGCAGCCAATACATCAATACGTGGGAAGACCAAACCAGTTCTCGTATCGGTAACTGGCTTCCCAGTAACTTTCAAACGGTGAATCGTTTGATCAATGCTCTCTGTTGGAGTCACACTATTGGCACGCAATAATGCAATTGCTCCTGCTACATGGGGTGCAGCTTGAGATGTTCCCCCTTGTGTCTCACCACCTGCGGTAATCAATGCACCTGGTGCGAGTAAAGTGACCAGTGAACCACCATTACTAAAACAAGTGACTTTGTCTGCAGCTGTGGTTCTATCTGTACAATTACTCCATGCCATAGTTCCCTGATTACTATCGTACACAGCTCCTACACGCACCGCACCTGCCACACATGCTGGTGAAGATATTCCATCTGCAAACCCATCATTACCAGACGCGACAACAGGAGCAACTCCGACTGCTCGTGCATTGGCAAATGCAGTTGCGTAACTACTGTTTTGGCATTCAGATGTATATTTCACACCCGATACACCCAAGCTCATATTAATCGCTTTAATATTATAAGCTTGGGCATTATTTACCGCCCAATTAATGCCTGCGAGAATATCACTATCATAGGCAGTGCTGACCCATTGTCCTTGGGATCGGACTTTCCTAAATGCATCAATACCAATGATTTTAGTTTTAGTTGCGACTTTAGCGACAATCGCTGCAACATTACTGCCATGACCATCATCATCCAAACTGCCATCATCAGGTGCAGTATCAAAGGAATGCACGACACGACAGGTTGAAGCTGGTGTATTTACTGCCGTACAACCAAAGTCCGAGTGCTTATAATTCACACCAGTATCAATCACCACGACACTTGAACCCTCCCCAGTAAAGCCATTATCAGCAGCCTGAGGTTGGTTAATTAGCGGTAAACTTTGCATCGTGGTCGGTGTATTTTTCCGATTCGGATATACCCCTTTAACCGAAGGATCATTTAAAACCTGAGCCAATGTCTTTCGATCTTGAATTCGATAGAGACCCAAAGGTAATCCATTGAATTCGCGTAAAGTTTGGAAGCCAGAGGCTTTTGCATACTTTGCTTTAAACTGTGTTTTTCCCTCAGCAATATGATTCCGCTTTTCTGCACTTGGTGAAATATGAGGGAAATTTGTCTCATACTCGATGAGTAAATCATTCGACTCATTATTCACCAAAGCATTAAGATCAATCTTGCCTTTTGCAACTTTAGCTAAAGCGGTCGAATCCAACTGTTGCTTTAATTGTGTTGCGCTTAGATCTGCTGCAGCATGAGTACTGTATAAAATACATAAACTTAGCAATAATAAAGTTTTATTTTTCAATTTCTATCTCCATTGTTCTTGGATAAAGAACATGTATCTCTCATGATCTTGGGTAAAGATCATGCGATGATTAAAGCGTTTTAATTTGATTTGCTGGATCTGTTTCTGGATCTATCGGTTGAATCGCTGGATCACTTTTGGTGTTATAAAATTGATCTTTCTCATCCGATGTCTCAGATTGATTCAATAAAGTTGTTGTTTTAATCTCTGTTTGCCTGTTCTCCTGTTGGTTTAATGGCTCGGAAGGAACTTCCAAATACTCATCTTTGATCTGATGGATATACAGATCATTGGATGAAGTAAGTGGATCGGATGGTTGGAAATAAAGCACGATTGCACCTAATCCAACCAATACAAGTAAAAACGCCGCAATCATTTTCATTTATATTCTCCTGTGTTTCTTTTACTGCTTATCTCAAGGTTTTGTTTTAATCATCTAATAACCAATAATTATTAACATTAATATTCACATTAATTTTCATGTTTTACAAACATTCAAATTCGTAAAATCAGTCTCGTCATAATGCACGGTTTCTAGATGGTAATTACCTCAAGGTAAAATAGTTTGAGAGATAAAAGGTTTTTATTAAAATCAATGAAAACCAAAAATAAATTTTTCACATTTTTATACCAAGCAATAAAAATGCCACTTTTCAGTTAAATTATTTTTTTCTAAATCGAGAGATAGCGACCACACTTTTTTTGTTTTTCCAACAAGACTGTCTCTTATTTCCACCATTATTATGACATCAAACAAATCAACTTTAAGCTATAATTTTCACATATATAGCCTCAAATCTTTTCTCCACAATTTATCACTAGAGTGTGTTTGCGCTGTAACGTGCTTGTAAAGTTTTGCTGAAATCCATAGCTTTCTTGCTTTTGCTCGCTATGATGCAATTGCGTTTATGAAGTGCCTTGGGCACATCACTGAAGGAAACCGCAATGAAAAAAATGATCAAAACAGCTATCGTGACAACTAGTATTCTTGCTTCTGCATCAGTTTTTGCACAAAACGTTGGCGCAAATGCAAGTGGCTCAGCACAAGTCTCTGTACAATCAAATGGCTTAATTAAAGGTGTTACGGGCGCAGTTAAAAATACTGCACAAGGCGTAGGTCAGACAGCACATCATGTTGGTCATGCCGCTGTAAACACTGGGGTAGATGTAACTCAAAAAACCGTGGGCACTGCTGCAAATGTTGGTTCATCTGTTGTACATACCACTGGTGCTGCCGTTAAAAATGGAACTCACTACGCGGTAGATAAAGCAGCTGATGGTCGAGCTTTAGCCGCTGAAAAGACTGCGGATGTTAAAGATCGTATCGAGGCGAGAAAATCAGCACATGAAAATCATGCCGCTGATGGCAAAGCAATATCTGCACAAAAAACAGCTGAAGTAAAAGCACGTATTGATGCGAAGCAAACAGCTCAAGCAGAAGCTCAAAATAATGCAGCTGAAAAGAAAGTAAAACTCCTTGACCGCATCAAAGGCAAAAAAGCAAATGCAAATGCTGAAGCCGGTGCAAATGTTGGTGTGAAAGTATTAGGTGTAAATGCAAATGTAAACACCAATGCAAAAGTGGGCGCAAACTAAGCTCAAACATTCAACGTAAAAAAAGCCTTTTGATCGTTCAAAAGGCTTTTTTTACGCTTCTGATTTCTCACTCAAATCAAGAATAATTTGGTCTGTTCATCTACGTTATTTTCAATAAAATGGCTTAAACCGTTTGTATCACAAGACAAAGTTAACTGCTTATAGCTCACACTGCAAAATTCAGCATATTGCTTGAAAATCAATGGCGATTGATCCAAAGGTAATGGCTCACCCAACGCGATGAGTTTATGGATACCACGATCATTCATCGTCAATAAATAATGATCACCATTCAACTCTAAATCCACTAAGGCGTTGCTTCTACCATTTAAAGGGAGCAAATATTGCGACTGTGCAGCAATCACATCTGCGCTATAACTTTCAAGTTTTAAACTCACCAAATTAAAAACCAAGAACTCATGCTGAGCAGTGCTTACTTTTGGACGCTGTGCCCCATTTTGCTGCACAAAATGCGGTAATGCTCCTAATTTCACTAAGTTCTGCTCAGTGCCCTGTTTCATTCGGAACAATTGCTGCACGAGTTTTTGTTTCATCACCGCATCGAAATAACGTTCATCTAACTGTAGATCGTTATCTTCTAAAATTTTTAATAACGCCTGATGATGTCGAGGCAGTAAAGCATCAAGTACATGACGATAATAGAACTTACTCTGCTTCTTCACTTGACGAACCCGCTGATAGAAGTAGGTAATATCAAATGGCTTTTCAACAAAATCATTCAGTAATTCAGAACTCGCCAAAACAGAAAGTGCTTCATGTCCTGTAAAGGGTAAATGAATCACATGCATTTGCGGTAATAATGGTTTAATTTTTAAGAAATGCTCTTTGTCTTCAGCAAAATATGGATCATAGACAATGATATATTCACGAGATGAATCAACTTCATCCGGTTGAATTTCCATATGTTGATGAATTGATACATCAAAAAACTCTGCATAACGGCGGTCTTGCACCACTTCAGGATCAATGGTGTATTGTGGTACAAAAGCCACAATTTTTTGCATATTCAATAAATTTGAATACTTAATGGCAGCATAGCCACCCATCGAGCCACCATAGCCGACTCGCTCTTTAAACTGTGCTAAAAATGGTTGAATCTGTTGCTGCATGTTGAGCATGCTGCTTTTGGGAAACCATGTCTTTTGCTTCGGCATAATGCCGATCACATTGTATTGGTATTTTATTAATGATTTTTCAGCATTGATGGACATGCCTTTAGCGCGACTAATCAAATCGCCAAACGAAACCACTAAAGTATCACTTGAACCTTTTAAAAAAATAACGCGAATATGATCATCTTCAAATATTATTTGTTTATCCATGCTCACACTAAAAAAAGATCCTTGATGGGAATCAACAAATACTTACTTTGCCAATCCAAAATTGCGGAGTATCTTATTTTATAGAGATCGGGCAGATTAAAAAGCGCAAAAAATGACACAATCCTTGCATCCAGCGGCACAAAAGGGCTTTAGTTTAGGGGCTGAACTCTACCAACAGGTTCGCCCCAATTATCCACAAGAAATAGGGGTTTGGCTGCAAGATCGACTCCAGATAGATGAAAATTCCACTGTTATCGACCTAGGTTCTGGGACTGGCAAATTCTTACCTTACCTCTTACAAACCCAAGCAAAAATTGTTGCAATCGAGCCTGTAACCGAAATGTTACAGCAGTTACAACAAGCACATCCTATGGTAATTTCACTACAAGCGTTTAGTGATCAACTCCCTTTGGATGATGAGTCCATTGATGCCATTGTTTGCGCACAATCATTTCATTGGTTTGCTAATCTAAAAACCTTGAAAGAGATGCATCGTGTGTTAACACCTTCAGGACATTTAGGCCTAGTCTGGAATCAACGCGATATTGACGTCGATTGGGTGAAAGCCCTAGCAAATGAGATTGCACCATTCGAAGGTGATTCGCCTCGTTACCATACTGGACAATGGAAACAGGTATTTGAACATCAAGGACTGTTCAAATTCAATGGACTACAAAACTTCCAGCTCTATCATCATGGTACTGTAGAGCAAGTGGTGAGTAAGCGCTTACTTTCGACCAGTTTTATTGCTGCCATGCCCCAACACGAGCAACAACGATTAAAGGCAAAATTTGAAAAAATTGTATTTGATTTTACGGGATTAAATCCGCAAGATCAGATTGACTTTCCTTATCGTACTTTTGCTTATCATTTTCAGAAAATATCAACTTGAGTGGAACTATGTCTAAAATTAAAAAAACGCTGGCGATCACATTTACATTAACTGCAGCGCTCATGCTCAGTGCATGTAACAAAGAACAACAACCCTCACGATCAAATGATCGAACGAGTGATTCTGTCAAAGATGCAATTGGTCAACTCAATCCAGTGCCAATCAAGCAATTTCCTGATACTGCAAATGACGCTGCGGATATTGCCATTCTAGAAGATTACGATCAACGCTTCACGGACATGACGGACAGTATGGAAATTGAAGTAGCGGAAATGCGTGAGAAAGGGACACTCACGCCTGAGTTTGAACAGCAACGCCAAAAGGATAATGTAAAATCTGCGCTGACCATGCTCAAGGAACTAGATCTTAAAACAGAACAAGGACGTTATATCCAAGGTCTACTCTATAGTTATTGGGAACATCAAGCCAAAGTTTTGGATCAACCGAATACTCAAGCAGATTCTGCTCAGCAAGTAGACCAACTTAATCAGTATTTGCATGCTCAAAGCCAATTACACCACTGGAAAAACAAGCAAACACCTGAAGACTAATTGAAAGTTTATACATTTATCTCATAAAAAAGCCCCTCATCTTAAACTCAGGGGCTTTTTTCCATTTAAAGCTATCTTTTTAAATTTTCTGTCTTTCGATCCATTCAATCGAACTCACGCGAAATAACTCACACGCCCCATCACCTACACCACCAGGAGTTAGAGAAGATGTCCAAACTAGATCCTTATCACGCACTTCAACCAACTCACCTTTTAGATTGACCAAATCCCCACGCTTGACCTGTTTGATTTGTTTTGCAATCTCAGGATTTGCTGGAATGATGTGCATATTTGATACCATTTTAATGGCTTGATCAGGTGGCACAGGCAAAGTTTTCATGTTCCAATTGAGATAACGATCATACTGACGAACAGAGATAGTTCGAGCAATTTCTGGATCGGTAAATAAATCCAGACTCACGGCGTAATCAATCGGTGAAAATTTTGCTTGTTCATCATCATGATAGACTTTAGAACCAAGAATTCGAAAGTTCCCATCAAAAGGTTGAAGCACAGAAATTGATTGGTACTTCACGACTGGCGCTAAGCCGTTGGCAATATTATATTCAACGCCATTACTTGATGCGTGTGTTTGTCCAAGTGCTGCAACCATGCATAAACTCATCCATAGACGCTTTTTCATGGCTCAATCATCCTCAAAATATCACTAAAAACTTAAAAAACTAACTCTCTTCATAGTATGCTTGGATGGTGAAAAAAAGTGCGTTTTTTAGTAACAATCAAACTCACTTTGGTCATATTTTTGTGCTGTTATTTATGTGTTGCTTTATTTAATCAAGGGATGGATCTGTATGATTTATCAATTTTATCAACGCCGTATCTTTCCTCATTTACTCAATCAAGTCATGCAAACAGCCAGTTTGATGGATCGACGTCGTGAACTATTACTGCCGATTGAAGGCGATGTACTAGAAATCGGCTTTGGTACGGGACTGAATATTCCATTTTATGGCAATATCGACACGCTATATGCATTAGAACCAAATCCTGATATCTACCAACTTGCGGTGGAACGTGTTCAACATGCGCCATTCTATGTCAAACATATTCAAGCCAGCGCAGAAAAGCTGCCTTTTGCTGATGCGTCTTTGGATCATGTTGTTTCAACATGGACATTGTGTAGTATTCCTCAACTCGACCAAGCACTTGCAGAAGTTTTCCGTGTGCTAAAACCAACGGGAACATTCCACTTGTTAGAACATGTCAAACATCCAGATTCTGCTAAAATCCAATCTCTACAAACGATATTAACACCTATTCAAAAGCGCATTGGCGATGGCTGCCATCTCAACCGAGATATAGAACATCATCTATTGCAAACAAAGTTTCAATTTGCAGAAAAAGAATATTTTGACGCTGAAGGTATCCCGCTTATCGCTCAAAAAATGTTATTGGCAAGAGTACAGAAATCAAAAATTGTTTAGTCTTCAAAATCAATTCTAAGCGTTTCAAAACGCACCCGCCCTTCTTGTACTGCTTGAGCAATGGCTTGCTGCCCTTTACTCAAGCGTGCACCGCCACTTTTGATATCCAATAAAATCACTTCAATATCTTCGGCTTCACCATCTCCATCACGAAAGTCGGTATAACCATCAAAAATGACATAATCCACTGGGTCACCCAAAAACTTAGCATCGCTGGGTAAATAACGAAACTCAGGAAGGATGGGTGCAAACTGCTCTGCCATTTTTCCTTTGAGTACTGCACGACTGGTATTCACACTGCGTTTCTGGGCATCTAATAATGCTTGTTTATGCTCTAACTCTAATTCAGCAATATATTTTTCATATTCAGCTTGGATCCGCCCATTACGGCTATGAGATAAAATAATTGTGGTTAAAACCACACCTATACATGCACCTATCAGCATTGCAAACCAAACTGACATAAAAACGTCCTTATCCTTCAACGTTGCTATTTAACTGCAACATTAAACTTTTGTCATGTGTCATACACTCTTGTGAAAAAGATGCTAAGGTATAGCTGAATATATAAAGACCTGTTAAATAAATCTAAGTTTATGAAGACAATATTAATCGCAAATCAAAAAGGTGGCTGTGGTAAGACCATGACTGCAATCACCCTTGCTACAGCATTATCACAAAAAGGATATAAGGTTGCTTTAGCAGATGCTGACAACCAAAAATCTTCATTACAATGGTTAAAACAGAGGCCTGAAACCGTCGCCCAAATTCAAAGCCTAGACTGGCGACATGAAAAATCAATCGGTGATGCGCCTAAGAATCTAGATTACTTGATTATTGATGCGCCTGGGGCACTCTCAGGTGAACATGCCGAGCAATTGGTCAGTGAAGCGCATGCGATTGTTACACCAATACAACCCTCGTTCTTTGATATTGATAGTACTCGTCGCTTTCTCAAGCATTTACAAGAGATTAAACGCATTCGCAAAGGTAAAGTACAAATTTTACTGATTGCCAATCGCGTCAAACCGAACAGTGCGAGTTCGAAAGATATTCAAAACTTTTTTACCAAAATTGAGCATCCTCCGGTGGCATGGATTTCTGAGCGAAGTGCTTATGGAACACTTGCAATGCAAGGTTTGAGTATCTTCGATAAACCGCAAAAGAATTTTGTAATGATACAAAGCCAATGGCAGCCTGTTTTAAATCAGTTGGTTGATGATCCAAGTGAATGGTTCTAGGCTTTGCAAAAAAACGTAATCTTTTGATATCAAATCTTAAAAGATGAAAAGGAAAATATCGCTGCTCTGATTTTTCAGTTAATATGGATTCATTCAACTTCAAGCACTAGAGAAAATTATGGTGCAACAATACGCTCCCATCTTACAACGCGTTTTGCTGTTTGGACTGTTCTTTGTCCTCATGTTTTTGGGATTTAATATTCTCAAATATTTTATTGTTCCCGTACTTTGGGCAGCGATTATTGCCTATATGACGTGGCCTGTTTATCTATGGGTACAGCGTCGCTTTTTTGGGGAAAATCGTCCAACTTTGAATGCGACGATCATGATCAGTTTGGTCATCCTAGTCATCGGAATCCCTTTTATTTTTGCGATTTTCTTACTGCAACTCGAGGGTCGAAATCTCTACCTCAACTTACAAAAACAATTATTTTCAGGTCACATTCAAGTCCCTGACTTTATTCGAAACCTGCCGGTTATTGGTGAAGACATTAGTCATACCATTAACGAACTCAGCGGTGACCCGAATAGCATCACCCGCAGTATTGCAGAATGGATTCAAAGCCATTTAAGTTATGGTCGCTTTGTCCTGAGTGAAATTAGTCGTAATTTGGTCAAACTGACCTTTGCCTTGATGACGCTATTCTTTTTCTATCGGGATGGACAAACCATTTTGGCACAAGTCAGTCGTGCTCTAGAAATGGTAATTGGACCGCGTGTTCATCATTACTTGCAAACCATCTCTGAAACCACCCGTGCTGTGGTATACGGGATTGGCTTAACTGCGGTTGCACAAGCACTTTTGGCTGGTCTAAGTTATTTTGTCGCTGGTGTACCTAATCCAATGTTATTGACGATTGTCACCTTCATATTGGCCTTAATTCCATTTGGAACTCCTGTTTCATATCTTGGGGTTGGGCTATGGCTATTTTCACAAGGACAAACGGTAGAAGCGATTGGTGTTGTCACATGGGGTGTACTCATTGTGAGTAGCGCAGACAATGTGATCCGCCCACTCGTGATCTCTGGTGCAACACAGATTCCATTCTTGTTAATTATGTTTGGTGTCTTAGGCGGCATTGCAAGCTTTGGTCTTGTTGGTTTATTTATTGGTCCTGTCATCTTGGCGGTATTACTGGCAATTTGGCGAGAATGGTTACATGAAAATGTAGAACAAAAGCCTGTAGCGCAACTTGAAGCCCCACCCGATCCTAAATAAATAAATCGTTGTGGATATCTAAAAAGATATCCACATTTTACTGATATATTCACTAGACTTCTTTCCAAAGCATTAACGCACTCTTTGTGTTTCCTTATAAAAAATCAAAGGTGTTTATGAAGAAGTCTAGTTATTATCCATTGCTTCTATTTAAAATCATAACTGTGCATGGATTTTGCTTATTATTACTTGAACAATCAACATAATCTTGATGAAAAAATGACATATCTTATTGATCAAACAATACCTCGATCAGGAAAATTTGTTTGTATGATAAAACCCAGATCAATTGAAGAAAAATAATCATGAATAGTCTGTATCTGCTCTTTAATCGTTTTGGATCAAATTCAATTCTGCGGTATTGCTTACAAATTTTTATTGTTTTAGTCGGCACAACACTACTACTACACGCATTCGGTCTGGGTGAATTTATTGTTCCGGTCACACTAGGTGCAATTGCAGCAGCCCTGACAGATTTTGATGACCGACTCAGTATTCGGCTACGAAACTTGTTTTACGTCTGCGTACTGTTCTTTACGGTCAGTACAATTTTAGCGTTTCTCGCACCTTATAAATTCTGGTTTATCGTTTATTTGAGTTTATCTAGTGCAGCTTTTGTACTCATGGGTGCATTGGGTCAACGCTACGCTACAATTTCTTTTGGCACAATCTTACTTTCCATTTACACCATGTTTGGTTTGGGTGATTACCCACATTGGTATCAGCAACCCAGTTATTTTGTCTGTGGAGCGCTGTGGTATGGTTTCACCTCTATCCTGTTCTTTATCATTCACCCCACATTACCGCTACAAGAAAAGATTTCGGCTACGTTTAAAGAAATGGGGGAACTGTTACAGAGCAAAGCTAAGCTGTTTGATCCTGACAATGTCGATAATGTTGAAACGCTTTTGTTTGAACTCTCACAGAAAAATGCGCAGGTGGTGAATAGTCTGAATCAAGCCAAACAGTCTTTACTTTCTCGACTCAAGTCCTCGCGTATTAATAACAGTAATATCTATTGGTTAAATTTGTATTATTTTGCCCAAGATATTCACGAGCAAGTCACCTCAAATTATTTGCATTATGAAAAAATTCATCAGAACTTTAGTCGCAGTGATTTAATTTTTCGTATTCAAAAAAATATGTTTCTACAAGCAACAGCCTGCAAAAAACTGAGTCAGGCATTGTTACATAAAACCACTTATCAAAACAGTCCACTCGCCGATGCTGCCCTTGCCCAACTCGAAGCATCAATGCGAGATTGGATTGCTCAACATCCACATAATCTAGAAGTTAAAAACTTAGAACTCATTTTGAATAACTTAAAAAGTATCCACGAACAATTCGCACAACTACAATTAAAACAAAACATCGAAACAGGATCACCTCAGCATCAACACGCACATCTCAATTTACTAGATGAAGATATCCAGGGATTTCAGGACTTTTTCTTAAAAATTAAACAGCATCTCAGTCCACAGTCTGCTTTATTTCGTCATGCTGTCCGTTTAGCAATCGTCTTTGCGGTGGGTTATGTAATTTCTTTGCTACCGTTTGCGAAAAATGGTTATTGGATTTTATTGACCAGTTTATTTGTTTGCCAGATTACCTATTTCGCAACCAAAAGTCGGTTAAAGCTTAGAACCATCGGCACGTTATTGGGTGTGCTGTTGGGCATACCCATACTGTATTTTGTTCCCAGTATTGAGGGGCAACTCATCATTACAGTGATTAGCGGTGTGTATTTTTTCTATTTACGCCAAAAAAAATACGCGCTTGCTACAGTGATGGCAACATTGATGGTTTTATTGATTTTTAATCTAAAGGGTGCCGGTTTTAGTATCGTTTTACCAAGGATTATTGATACGCTGATTGGCTGTGCTATAGCATGGTTAGCAGTGAACTTGATTTGGCCAGATTGGAACTTTCGCAATATTCCAGAAAACATCCGAAAAAGTAGCCAAGCAACGTTGGATTACTTAGATGCTGTCATCCAGCAATATCATCAAGGACGTTCCAATGATCTTGAATATCGAAAAGCGCGTCGTGCGGCCCATAATGCACAGATCGAGTTGTCTAATATGATTTCGAGCCTCAGTACCGAACCACAGCCCAATCAAGAACTGATCCATTATGCATTTCGCTACTTGGTCTATAGTCACAGTCAGTTGAGCTACGTTTCGGCACTCGGTCATCAACGTACTCAGATTCAAGATCAACATATTTTGGCATTGCTTGATCAAAGTGCTGAATTACTCAAACACACCTTGATCCAACAACAACCGATTCCGCATCAGCAAATCGAAGACATGCTAGTCAAAATCCAATACTTAAATTCACAAGGTCAGGTCTCCGAGCAAAAACAATTATTGTTAAAACAAATTAGTCTGTTACTCGAAACCCTTACTGAACTGGTGATGTTGAAAAACAAACTTCCTGAACTGGAAACTCGGTAATCAACCCACACCGTATCAATTCTAATTTATCCCTTGTTGCTGACGGGCTTGCATCACTTGTTTCAAGACCCGTCTCGGCTGAGCAAACCATACCGCGATCAAAGTCACACTTGCGAGTGCAAAAGCCCAAATATGGAAATGCGTATAAAGTACACGTACCAGTTCAATAATGACAAAGAAACTCATCATCATAATCATCGATACTGCTGCTGCAACTGTTCCTTTAGACACTTCTGAAGACATCAAGGCAAAACGATACATCACAGAGAAACTAATCCCCTCGCCAAAGCTGATCAAGGTCATACCAATTAATAAACAAGGCACTAAATACAGCGGCCAAATTACACCCAAGATCAGAAATAATGTACCGAGAAACATAATCGGCAAACCCACCAAGATGGTTTTACCTAATGCAAAGCGATCCATAACTTTGATCAAGACAATGTTGCCTGCAATCAAACCGAAGAAAATTGGAAATTGCGCCAAGCCATATTGCAAACTACTGAGTTTCAATTCATCGACTAAAATCACAGGAGATAATGCAATCCATAACATCAATGGCATCGCAACCAAAGGTAACGCTAAACTTGTACCGAGGAAACGATGATTACTAAATACCTTTTTGAAATCATCAAAGATATAAATAAATGGCTGCTTAGCTCTGCTTTCTTGTGCAGATGGCATAAATTTCTTTAAACCAAACCAACTCAAGAAAGAAACAGATGCAATTGCAACAAAGCCCCAATGCCATGAAATATGTTCAATTAAGAAAGCACCCAGCACAGGACCTAATAATGGTGCAAGCAGAGAAATATTGGCCATCAGCGCCATGACCTTAATCGCATCTCGCTCTTCAAATGTTTCTTGAATAGCCGCATAACCAACTGCGGAAATTACAGTTAGACCAATCCCTTGCAAGAAACGCAATGCTAAGAATTGTTCAATGTTATGGGTCAATAAAATCAACAAACAACATACCGTAAAGAAAGCCACACCCGCTAACAGAACTTTTTTACGTCCAAGTCGATCTGAAAGGGGGCCAAGCAACCATGCAACACTGGCGCCACCCAATAAATAAAATGACATGGATGAGGGAGCCCACGTCGCGCTCACACCAAATTCCTGGGTAATGGACAACATCGCGGGTTGAATCAAGTCATTGCCAATATAAACGGCAAACTCAAATAGCACCAAAGCCAAAGGAAACATGAGGGTGATACGGTTTAACCTCATGCTTTGATTATTCGTCATCATGATCTATTCACAAAAATAACCAATTCGGGTACGTCCCATTTCCGCAATAAAGGAAAAAGGATCACCACCACAATATTATGGTTTTGAATTAAATTTTGATTTCATGCTGTGAGAAAGCACGTGATAAATGCGAAAACACCGTATTCACAAGGTGTATATAAGAAAAAATATATTTTCGTGAGATTGATAAAATATTTTATCGTTAGGAAAAATTTCCATGCGCAACTTTAGCACTTTTTAAAAAACACCGCAATTTAGGCGCATGTTTTAATATGTGAATAACCCAAAAGTTATCCACAATATAGTCTATCTTTCAGTCAGTTTTAAATAAGTTCATCGTTAAGGACATAATTCAAACTGGAAGCTAGCTGTGTTCTCCCCTCTTGCACATTGATAGCTTTGTTTCTTATTGACGATTTTCCATACCGTTTGATCACGTTTCAATTGATATTCGGTACGAACGGCAATCACAGAATCATCCAGTTGTGATTGTTCAACGATAATCTGTGCGTCATTTGGGTTTTCAGCTCGATTAAATTGCTGATCTATTTTTAAATTACTGTCCTCATCAAATAAATCAGGCTGATCTAATAATACTGCATGCATCGCTGTACTCGGTTCAGCTTCAACTTGCTGTGAAGAGGATTGCACAGGTTGATTACATGCCGTCAAAAACAATCCTGCCCCTAAGATCATACAAAGTTTATGCATTTTTCATTTTCCTTCTGGACGTATCTATTTATGTTACTCCTCAGAAATAAATCGCCTAGTCATAATATGTATATAAGCTGCAAATCTATGAGGTATTCACGCGAAAAGCGATTTAACTCGAAGTTGAAATCTATCATTCAACTCACAATCGTTGATTTATAGTCAATAGTATTTTGCTTATTTATGCATTTTTGCTCATGAATGGCTTCTCTAGAATACACCCAAGTTTTAGGCAGCTATTTATGAGTTTAATTTTATGAGTAATATTTTAATTATTAATGGTGCTAAACAATTCGCTCACTCAAATGGTGAATTGAATGACACTTTAACGGATTTTGCTGAATCGCATTTAAAAGCTTTAGGTCATACCGTACAAGTAACGCGTAGCGACAGTGATTACGACATCCAAGCCGAAATTGATAAATATCTATGGGCAGATGTAGTGATCTATCAGATGCCAGGTTGGTGGATGGGTGCACCATGGACCATGAAGAAATACATTGATGATGTGTTTACCATTGGACATGGTTCACTATATGCCAGTGATGGACGTAGCCGTTCTGATGCCTCTAAAAAGTATGGTTCAGGTGGCTTGATCCAAGGTAAAAAGTATATGTTATCACTCACATGGAATGCACCAATGGAAGCATTTACTGATCCTGAGCAATTCTTTCACGGCGTGGGTGTAGATGGTGTGTATTTACCTTTCCATAAAGCCAATCAATTCTTGGGTATGGAATCATTACCTACATTTATCGTGAATGATGTAATCAAAATGCCAGATGTCCCAAGCTACATCGAAGCTTATAAAGCCCATTTAGATCAGCTTTTTGCGAGAGCCCATTAAGAGAGAAATGCTATGTTGACAATTATTGCAGAAATTCAGACACATGCAGGCGCAGAGCACCGCCAAGCCGTATTAGATGCATTCCAAAAAATCATTCCAACAGTATTAGCTGAAGAAGGTTGTCATGGTTATGCACCATTGATTGATCATCTACCAGCGATTGCTATGCAAACGCAAGATGAAAATAGCATTGTGATGTTAGAGCAATGGGAAAGTACCGCTCATCTTGAGGCACATATGCAAACGGCACATATGCTAAAGCATTTTGAAGCGACCAAAGCGCATGTGGCTGATGTGAAAGTGCGTATTTTAGAAGCTAGTTTTTAAAAACCTCTAATCACTTGATGGTCTTAGAGGAAAAAGGAAAGAATAGTTTTCTTTTCAGTGTCTTACCGTGATGCTTCCTATATAACCTATAGGCTTACGTTACTTTTTTAAAAAAGTAACCAAAAACCTCGTCACCCACAAAACCTATTCACTACTGGGATATATTTACTTATTTTGCAAAAACAATATATTACCAATAGCACGCAGGTTGTGGATGACATTTAGCACAAGCAGATTCATGTATAAATTCAGAGAAAATGCCTTTTATCTCCTCCTATTAAATAGCAAAAGACATTTTTTACTGATAATAATACTGCTTCAAATGGCGACTATACTCCGTTAAATAACGTTCTAAGCCCTCTCGACGATCAGCTTTTTGCATTTCTTTAGCGGCTAATTGCTCAATTTTGGTTTCCAATAAATTCAGAATAGCAGCTTGTTCCGCTTCAGGAAGTTGGGCTTTTTCTTTCTGCTGTTTTTTAATTTCTAAATAATCCTCTGCCCAATGACGTAATGGATCCTTTGAATCAACTTGCGCAAATAAATCGGTAATCAATAATTCAGGCATCACTTCTTGGATTGCTAACTCTGCCGACATCAAACCACGAATCGAATAAAATACTTTCTTATAAGTAAAATTATCCGCAGTTTGCATCACTTTCATCCCACCTTTCGCCAGCGATAAGTAGTGGTGATACAACGCGCTATAATCGATTCGCTCTAGCAATCCATCTCGAAAGGTTTGCCATTCTGGAAAAGCATTAAAATATACAATATGTGCTCTGACCCATTCCAAAACCGTTGGGTTACTTTTTGCCAGTAATCCAAACATTTTATCGAGATCATAAGAAACGAAATCAAAATCCCCATCCATGATTTCAATTAGATCACGGTACTTTTTATAGTCAAAATATTGATCTTTACTCGGCAAATGAAAACCACGTACATCATAGTCGCTGTCAGGGCTAGCCATACCCCATAAACGACTACCACTTTCGATATAAAATAATGGTATGTCTTGGCGCTGTTGAAATAGTTTTTCGATTTCTTGGTGGATGTTCATTTGTATTACTTCATGATTTAAAAATTAAGACTTGTGAGAGACAATAATATTTTTACTGTTCTAATTCATTTGATTTTAAAAAGATAACCATTTGATAAAATCACTGTCTATTCAATATAACAAATAGGATCATGCATGCAACTGACTTATGCAGGACAGGTTTTCTTGGTGGTGGTTGCGATCTTGTGTGTCTGGTCTTTTCTGCTGACAAAGTTTTGGCTAAAACGTTTAGCCAAAAATCGTGACAGCAGTAAGTTTGAATTTGCTTATTTATTTGTTGTTGTGTTCAGTATCAGCTCCCTATTTTTCCCTTTTACCTATTGGGTTTCACAAGCTGTATATGGCTTAGCAACCAAACCGAGCTATGATGCAACCATCGTGAGCTATACCTCTGAATGGGTCGATATCGAACGCACAGATTCTAACGAGCGTAAATATAAAACCAGAACCTTAATGCATACAGCGCAAGTTCAATTCAAAGATGATCAAAACAGAACATTAGTCTTGGATAATTCAGTCCGTTCAGGTGATGTGCCCGTGGTCGGAGATCATATTCAAGTTGTTTATGAGGCAGGTGATCAGTCTGCACAAGAAAAGAGTTGGCGCACAGGTCTGCTGTTTGCCGCTACCCTATTTATGCTGTTTATTATGGGCTATATCTTGGTCATGATTATTGCCTATGCTTTAAATCGGAATATGGATCCTTACAAAGCCTTGGCTAACTTCTTAATTTTTAGAATTACCCTTCCACTCGGCGCAATGGCGATGTTTGGGATGCTATCTTATTCGATTTTTGCTTATTTCTTTTTAGGCAATCCACAGAAAATACCTATCTGGGCTGCTGCGATTTGTGGCTTCTTTGCACTTTGTCTTTTACCATTGATTTATCATATTTTGACAGGTTGGAAAGCGTATAAGGAAAAATAGAATACTTCCAATAAAAAGCTTAGATTAATAATGGTCGGTTTATTTAATCATTATATCTTTTTGTATCTAAAAAGAATTTATAATTTTCATAATAATAGTCAGCTATCCGTTCAAAAGTTTGTAAACTACTTTGGCTATTAAATTTTGCTGTTTGTCCCATAGGAGACCAAATAGCATTATTATTTTCACTTTCCATATAACAAGATAACAGACCTAAATTTTCATCTAAGGAATGGGCTTTTAATCGCCCAAAACTCCTTTGAATAAGATCAGCAGGCATCATATCTTTCTTTTCATTTCCTAATAACTCAATTGCACCACTATCCGCATCGATAACTTTAGCCATTAATATCTCACGCCAAGCATCCTCGGGACTAGTATCTGAAACTATTAGGTGCACAACAGCAACATAAGGAAATCCAGCATTTAATAATCCAGAAGCCTGAGAGAAACCAAATTCGTTAGGTGATTTTTTTTGGTTTGAAAATTTTGCTCTTAGAATTTTTAATTCAATTGCTAATGTCTTTGAAACGACTAAACGACCATCTTCATATGGAATTATTAATAGATCAATATCTCCCGGAAAACTAAGATTAGATAAAATATCTTGCGACTTAGCAAAAGGTCTTATAAGCACTCCACTATTTGGTCCCATTTGATAGAAATATTCTCCGATCAAATGACGATAAACTTCTCCAAATAGTTGCCTGTTAGATATAAGCATTAATCCTAAAGCTATTTCATCTTTTCTATTCACTAATTTTTGATCTATATAAAAAATAACGTCACCATCTTTCTTATGCTCAGGTTTCACTTTTAATGGCAGCACATAATTTTGTAATTTATTATTCATTTCTAATTCTCAAAATAAAAAAGCGCATCTTACGATACGCTTTTAGCAGAAATTCTTTTATCTAATCAAGCATTAAAGATCAAATAATTTGCCTGGATTCATAATTCCTTTCGGGTCAAATGCCAGCTTCAATGCTTTCATATATTCAATTTCTTCAGGCGAACGAGAATACTCCAAATATGGCTTCTTGGTCATGCCCACACCATGCTCGGCAGAAATCGAACCATCATATTTTTTCACAGTCTCAAACACGTATTTATTCACCACCTGACACTTCGCAAAGAACTCATCTTTAGTTAAGTTTTCAGGTTTCAAAATATTTAAGTGTAAGTTACCGTCACCAATATGACCGAACCAGCAAATCTCAAAATCTGGATAGTTATCAGCAACAATTGCATCAATTTCTTTGATAAATGCAGGTACATGCGTAATCAGCACTGAAATATCATTCTTATATGGAATAAACGGTGCAATAGACTCAGAAATATCTTCACGTAAACGCCATAAGCTTTGCGCTTGATCAAGGCTTTGGCTCATCACACCATCAATCACCCAACCCTGTTCCATGCAATACTCAAAAATCTGCATGGCTTTGTCCATGATCGGCTCATACGGCGCTTCAAATTCGAGTAACACATAAAATGGGGCTTGCGTTTCAAACGGGCGCTGAACATGGCCGCGATCCAAAACTTTCTGCATTGCCACTTCACCAAAAAACTCAAACGCAGTTAAATCGATTTCTTTTTGGAAAGCATGTAATACTGGCATCACTGCATCAAAATCAGGTGTACCCAAAACCATCACTTGTAAGTTCTGTGGTTGACGCTCAAGTTTAATTTCAGCTTCTGTAACTAAACCAAGTGTACCTTCACCGCCGATAAATAAATGCTGTAAGGCATAACCAGTCGCATTTTTAATCATACCTTTGTTTAGGCGTAAAATATCGCCTTTACCTGTAACAACTGTTAAGCCAAGCACCCAATTACGTGTCATACCGTATTTGATGACTTTGATGCCACCAGCATTGGTTCCGATATTACCACCGATCTGGCTTGAACCCGCTGATGCAAAATCCACTGGATAGTACATGCCTTGTTCTTCGGCATAATTCTGTAGTTGCTCAGTCACCACACCCGCTTGGACGCGTACCATACGATCTGCTGGGAAGAACTCCAAGATTTGGTTCATCTTGTCAAAATTAATTACGATCTCGCCATTGCTTGCCACTGCACCAGCCGAAAGCCCTGTACGACCACCTGATGGTGTAATCGCGACATTAAATTGATTGGCAAGTTTAACAACAGACTGAACTTGCTCAGTGCTTGATGGAAAAACGATGACTGATGGGTTCGGATCAAAATGTTTAGTATGATCTCGTCCCCAATTTTCCAAGCTATCGGCATCGGTTTTTATACGGTTTTCACCCACAATTGCCGTTAATTGGGTCAATAACTCAGGGGTTAAAGCGACTGAAGCATTCATCGTTTATAGGCCTAGCAAGAAGTAAATATAGGGCATTTGAATCACAACATTATTTTTCTAATCTCTAGAAAAATGAAGGTGATGACATATCTCAAATATAGCAACACTACAGAACAGCTCAAACCCGTTTATATTCAGGTGAGCGCATTAGGTCTATCCATTTTACATCGAAGCGCGCATTGGATAAAGCATTGCATCAAGATACTGCCTCGTACTAGGATAAACCTGAAAGCTAGTCAACATTTCCATGAAAAATGATCAGTATTTCGATGCCCCAATTTGCAATCAAATCGCCCTCATTTTGATCAAACATGTTATGATACGGCGATTTAAATCCGACCTGATATAGCGTAGAGCCGTTATGAGCCAACATCTATCACTCCCTAAAGATAAAATCCGTTTTCTATTGTTAGAGGGCGTTCATCAAAACGCTATCGATACTTTAAACGCTGCGGGTTATACCAATATCGATTACCACAAGACTGCACTTGAAGGCGATGCATTAAAAGCAGCGATTAAAGATGCTCACTTTATTGGTATTCGTTCGCGCACTCAATTGACTGAAGAGATCTTTGAAGCAGCGAATAAATTGATTGCGGTAGGTTGTTTCTGTATCGGTACAAACCAAGTCGATTTAAAAGCAGCGATGTCGCGTGGTATCCCTGTTTTCAACGCACCATATTCAAATACACGTTCAGTTGCTGAACTCGTTCTAGCTGAAACTATTTTATTACTTCGCCGTGTTCCTGAAAAATCAAAAGTTACACATGCTGGCGGTTGGGATAAATCAGCTGTTGGTTCGTATGAAACTCGTGGCAAAACTTTAGGTATTGTCGGTTACGGTTCAATTGGTTCACAGCTTTCTGTTTTAGCTGAAAGCTTGGGTATGAAAGTTATCTATTTTGATGCTGTGACTAAATTACCTTTAGGTAATGCTCGTCAAGTTGGTTCTATGGATGAACTTTTAGCAACTGCTGACGTAGTTTCATTACACGTTCCAGATGTACCATCTACACGTAACTTCTTCAAGAAAGAACAGTTTGCAAAAATGAAACAAGGTTCGATCTTCTTAAATGCAGCACGTGGTACATGTGTTGTTATTGAAGATCTAGCAGATGCGATTAAATCAGGCCACCTTGCAGGTGCAGCGGTTGACGTATTCCCGAAAGAGCCTAAAGCAAATGGTGAAGAGTTTGTTTCACCACTACGTGGTTTAGACAACGTGATATTGACTCCACACGTTGGTGGTTCAACCATGGAAGCGCAAGCGAACATTGGTTTAGAAGTAGCTGAGAAATTTGTTGCTTATTCAGACAAAGGTATGACGCTTTCTGCGGTGAACTTCCCTGAAATCGCATTACCGCTTTCTGATGGTCAACACCGTTTACTTCACATCCACAAAAACGTTCCTGGTGTATTGTCTAAGATCAATACATTATTCGCTGAACAAGGCATCAATATCTCTGGTCAGTCATTAATGACTAAAGGCGATATCGGTTACTTAGTAATGGATGTTGATGCTTCTGCATCTCAAGAAGCTTTGGATACGCTACACAATGTAGAAGGTACAATTCGCGTACGTGTATTGTTCTAAGTCCATTGACTACAAAAAATCACAGCCAATGCTGTGATTTTTTTTGCTCAACAATTAAGGACAGTTTGGAATAACGACACCACTGTTATCTTTGGCTTGATCATTACCCCAACGTGATAACATATATGCTGAAACCCATTGATTGGTCGGTCCAACATCTAAATCTGTTTTTAACCACCAGTGGTTCCACTGTGTACCTGTCGAGTTCTGAACCTTTGGTCCCCAAACCTTACAATACACATAATGGGTACCTTTATATAACGTTCCAGTAATCGTACCACCTGGACTAGAACGTCCATTGGCGTCGCCCCATGTATCTACCCAATATTTATTACTACTTGGTGGTGGTGGTGGCGAAGTATTTGGACAGTTCGAACTGGTTCTCATCAATGGTGTATTCGGTACCATGTACAACCATTCTCCTTGCAAGACAGGATTCACAATATGCTGGTTGCCTGCATCATTTAAACCTGGTGCGTATAATTGTTCATAATGTAAATGTGGAATGCCTGGTGAACCGACATCCCCCATATAACCCACCACATCACCTTGTTTGACCTGCGTCCCAACAGGAACATGACTACTCATATGCATATAGGTAGTAAACCAACCATTGCCATGTCTGATCTCAATACCACCTGGGTAGAAGGATTGATGGACTAACCCATCAGCCGAAGCCGTAATTGGACTGCCTGTAAACATGCCAACGCGATACATATCAATTTTTTTATCATCGGGGCTATGTCCTTGATAGGTTTTTAACTCAATTTGAGCACCACAAGGAAAGGGCAACTTAAATGCAGGTCGATTAGGCAATGGATCAGCAGCCGCAGCGTGTATCGAAACCGCCATAACTGTGATTGTTGCAAACATTTTAAACAATAACTTTGTTTGAGCATGCAGAGCTTGTTCTTTAAATTGTATTTCAGTCATCGTCTTATCCTTTTTATCCATTTTTTATTTCTTATCAGGATGCCATTCCTTGGAATGGCATCAATATTGATTCTAAATCTTGTTATTTTAATTAAGGACAGTTTGGAATAACGACACCACTGTTATCTTTGGCTTCATCATTACCCCAACGCGATAACATATATGCTGAAACCCACTGATTGGTAGGTCCAACATCTAAATCTGTTTTTAACCACCAGTGGTTCCACTGTGTACCTGTCGAGTTCTGAACCTTTGGTCCCCAAACCTTACAATACACATAATGGGTACCTTTATATAACGTTCCAGTAATCGTACCACCCGGACTAGAACGTCCATTGGCATCCGCCCACGTGTCTACCCAATATTTATTGCCACTTGGTGGCGGTGGTGGAGGTGTTGTACCACCACAACCATTATCACTGGTGAGAACTCTTTGCCCATAACTTCCAGGATAAGGGGCAAGCGAGTTTCCATTAATCACAATACTTTGTGCTGTACTATTTAGACGTTGTTCATAATGTAAATGTGGTCCTGTACTCTGCCCTGTACTTCCAACAGTACCAATTTGTTGACCTTGACCAATTGAAGCCCCCACACTGACATGAATGGCATTTAAATGAAAATAATGAGTTGACCAACCATTTCCATGATTGATCACCACCATATTACCTGCACCACCATTCCAACCGATCGAGCTTACCGATACAGTTCCACCAGCAGAAGCAAGCACAGCTGCTCCTGATGTTGCACCATTATCCCAGCGCACAAAATCTAAAGCATTGTAGTTGTGACCTGGGTAAGTGCTATAACTCCAAGTTTGACCACAGGAAAAAGGGGCTTTAAAAGCAGGTGCGGCATATACTGAGAAAGGAATGAATGTCATGATACCGATGGCAAAAACTCGGTTTAGTTTTAACATCTTATTATCTCCATAATTATTATTTCATTTATTTAAGCATTGTCATTTTTACTACTTCTTTGGGGTCTATAACGCCCCCAAATTTTATAGCAGAGATACAGAAAGCTTTGTTTAGTAATCTGACGAGCAGCATCGATACTCGAGACTATTCACACGAATTTGAGAGATTAAACACATCATCAAAATTGGAGTTCTGATCCAATGAATCCGAATAAATATCAGAATTATTTCTAAAGTAGAGTCCTGAAAATCTGAGCGATAAAATGATATAAACAAATAATTATTAAAAAGAACCTTAACGTTTATTTAACAATTGGGATAATCATGGTGACAACTTCAAGATCAATAAAATTGTGCTCGTTTCACAACCGATCTTGAGATAAAATTAAATTATTATGTGAAAATTACACCAACACAATTGATGATTAAATGTCCAATCCATCTCTAAAGTCGCCACTTTCTGCTATAGCTCTACTAATGCTAGCGATGATCTGTGTCCAAGGTAGTGGTTCTTTAGCAAAAATTTTATTTCAAAGTTTCCCTGTTTTGACTGTTTCTGCGATGCGCTTGTGTTTTGGTGCAATCATTTTGGCGGTAATTTTCAAAGTTTGGACTATTAACTTTCGTGCAGTCCGCTGGAAAGCGATCTTAAGCTATGGGATTGCTTTGGCTGGAATGAATGGACTGTTCTACTTATCGCTAGAGCGACTTCCACTCGGGATTGCCGTTGCTTTTGAATTTATTGGGCCCTTAAGCGTCGCGCTCTATCATGCACGCCAAAAGTATGACTTTATTTGGGTTGGTTGTGCCATTTTAGGCTTGATTCTCTTATTTCCATTGCAACAGGCTCAGCATAGTCTTGATCTCGTTGGTGTATTTTTTGCCATCAGTGCAGGTGCATGTTGGGCACTCTATATTATTGCAGGACAAAAACCTTCAGGTATTTCTGGCAATCATACCGTATGTCTTGGAATGAGCATCGGCATGTTGTGTTTACTACCATTTGCTGTATTTTCTGGTGCAATTGATCGTGTTTTTGAGCTACCAAATCTGTATTATTTTATTGGGCTTGCCATTCTCGCCAGTGCCTTGCCATTCTCCCTAGAAATGATTGCTTTGCGCAATCTGACTCCATTGAGTTTTGGTACATTAATGAGCTTGGAACCAGCAGTTGCAGCACTTTCAGGATTTATATTTTTAGGTGAAAAATTATTGTGGAATCAATGGCTCGCCTTAACCACCATTATCATCGCCTCCATCGGTTGTACTTTTACCATGCAACGCGCTCGACAACAAAAAGAGGCTAAATGAAAAATCTCCAATTAGTTGCTGTGCTTTACATGGTGTTGTCCATGGTGGCTTATCAAATCAGCGCGTCATTTGCTAAACAGCTGATCACAACACTTGATCCCCTCACTGTGACGATTTTAAGGCTGAGCTTTGCAACGATCATCGTGGCAATCATGTTTCGGTCTTGGACTATCATTTCCAAGCTCAAACACCTGAAATGGCGAGATTTGCTTCTTTATACAGCATCCTTAGGCTGTATGAATATTCTGTTTTACACGTCTTTGGGGAAACTCCCTCAAGGGATTGCGGTGGGTTTAGAATTTATTGGACCACTTGGATTAGCATTACTTTCAATCAAACAACGCAGTGATTATCTTTGGGTTGCATTTGCAATTTTAGGCATTGCCTTAATGGTCCCATGGCATGATGCCAACCAACATAATTTCTCTTATTTCGGCGCAGCTTGTGCCGTAGGTGCTGGGATTTTTTGGGCTTTATATATTTACTTCGGACATCGGGTCGCGCAACAAAATATAGGAATGCATGCATTAACGATTGCCATCGCATTATCGGCCTTGACCTTATTGCCATTTGGTTTATGGAATAATGCGCCTGTTCTTCTGGATACCCAATATTGGGGTAAAGCTCTCGTAATTGCGATCCTTGCGACGGCGATTCCGTATGCACTCGATCTAATGGCATTAAAACGTTTGAGTAACCTGAGTTACGGGACATTGACCAGTCTAGCGCCTGCTTTAGCGGCATTGGCGGGATTGGTCATTCTCCATGAGCAAATCAGCCTGATTCAGTGGGTTGCCTTGTTTTGTATTATGATCGCATCTATTGGTGTGACCTTACGTGGAGAGAAATCACCTACCCCGTAAGATCACTAAAATTTTATTTAAACCTCAAACAACTTCGGTTTTATATTTTTGATACTCCGTAAGATATTGTTTACCTAATTTTTCTTTTTCAGCATCCTCCAAGATTTTTCCAGCTTGCTGGAAAAATTTATGTTCTTCTTCTTTTAAATGATGATGTACCTTTTCACTTAATTGTTTTGCAGTTGCCAACCAGCTTGGACTACTCATATCTGTTTCTTCAAGTGTCTCGACTAATTCATCCATTTCATGATGTTCAGCCAAGGCATGACGCGTAATATCCAAACCTCCATCATCAAACATCAGTGGAATATATAAATAACGATCTTCTGCAACTGAATGCGCATAGAGTTCATTCTTCAATAAATCAAAAAGCTCTTTTCGTTCTTCACTTTGCCCACTAGTTTCAATTAATTTTTTTGCAAGTGAACGTTGTTTGTCATGACTTTCTCGTAGTGCTTCAAATATATTCATTCTTCACCTCTAAAATTGACTCACAACCACAATACGAGACATATCTCGATATTGTGGAACTTGGCTAGAATTTCATCTTAGAAAGTGTGCGTTTTTTAGACAGCATCATTTAAGTATGTTTTTGTTGTCAAACTTTATCTTTTGAATCAAACCGCAACAATAATCTGATATCCCAAACGGCAAATTAAGATACTGACCAAAATCAAAAATAAGATGCGAATAAAACCACTACCATATTTTAATGCCAAGCGAACACCCAATAATGAACCAGCAATGTTAGCAACCGCCATCATTAAGCCTAAAGTAAACAGCACATGACCTGTGGGCACAAAAAAGCTGAGTGCAGCGAGATTGGTCATAAAATTGCCAATCTTCGACAAGGCTGAAGCATGTAAAAAATCAACTTGTAGAAAGCGAATAAAAAAGAAAATAAAGAAGCTACCCGTCCCTGGGCCAAAGATACCGTCATAGAAACCAATTGCTAAGCTTCCGATCGCAGCGAACATAAGCAGCTTCGGTGTAATCCGCTGATCGACATGCACTTGCCCAAATTGCTTTTTCATCAAAGTATAGACTGCAATCACAATCAACATGATCAAAACAAAGGGTCTTAGAATATGTGTCGGAATCATTGAGACACATGCCGCTCCTGCAAACGAGCTGACAAATGCAAAAATTGCTATCACCAACAATAGTGGCCATTTCAATTTTACTCGTCGTGCAAATGAAAATGCTGCTGAGGCAGTGCCGCAAATCGAAGCGAGTTTATTGGTTCCAAAAATCGTGGCTGGTGCGGTTTGAGGTAGTGCACCCATCAATGCAGGAATTTGAATCAATCCACCACCACCAACGGCAGCATCGATCGTCCCCGCACAAAAAGCAAAGAAGACTAAGCTGAGAATGAGTTCCCATTCCATGGAGAAAGACCTTATAAGTTGAGTAAGCGTTTTGGTACAAGACGTTTTTTATCAGTAATTTCAGCTAAACCTAAACAACGCTCTCCATCAAAAACTAACACCTCAGCTACAGCCTCATGATCAATATTGCTTTCTTGACCATTACCAAAATATTTTTCACGTCCTTCTGGTAATTGAACACGTGGAAAATGTTCTACAGGTGCATACACAGGAAGCAATAATGCATCGCGTTGTTCTTGTGACAAGCTTTCTAAATACTCAAGGGTATAGTCTGGATTAATCTCAAAATGGCCCGTTTGAATCCGATGCAAATATGTCAAATGACCACCACAACCCAAAGCTTCACCTATCTCCTCTCCAAGTACACGGATATAAGTCCCTTTTGAACAGGTCACATCTAAAGTTAAACTATCTTCGGTAAAACTCACCAAAGTTAGATCATAAATCGTGACAGGACGCGCTGCTCGTTCAATCTCAATGCCCTGACGTGCCAACTCATATAAAGGGCGGCCTTCTCTTTTCAATGCAGAATACATCGGAGGGACTTGCTGAATATCACCACGAAATTGAGCTAAAACCTGTTCTATACTTTCACGAGTCAAAAGCGGAACAGTTCGTTGCTGAAGAACTTCGCCTTCGATATCTCCAGTCGTTGTGGTTTGTCCAAGCTTTACCGTCGTTTGATAACGTTTGGTTGAATCCAATAAATAATGAGAAAATTTGGTTGCTTCCCCTAAACAAATGGGTAATAAACCCGTTGCTAATGGATCTAAAGCACCTGTATGCCCTGCTTTTTGTGCATTGAAAAGTCGACGTACTTTTTGCAATGCCCCATTTGAACTCATCCCTATCGGCTTATTTAAAAGAAACACGCCACTCAAATGACGATAAGCACTTTTTTTCATAAATAAAAAGTCGAAATACAAAGATACATTTTATCAAAACTATTCATCAATTTTTAAAAAATAACTGTTCAAAAAAAAAGCGCTTATGATAGACTCTCTTTCGCTTTCGAAAACAAAAGAAAAATGGATGCGATTTTATGAATAAGAAAGGAAACAAAACGATCATCTACTCAGGACTCATACTCAGTTCCATTTTATGTATCGTCTTTATTTATTGGCTCTATCCGAAGACCGAGAACTATTCAGGAAATATAACATCGTCTTCTAAAAACCAATCTAGTCAACACGTTCAGCAACTTAATTCACACAATAATTTAGCTCAAACATTACATGGATTTCAAAGCTCAAGCCAGACAGACACAGAAACCAATTGTCAGTTGCAATTTAATGCCTCAAAAAAATTGATCATAAATGAACAAACCCGAAACTGTTTCGAATATTTCCTATCACAATATGGAGAAAGAAATATCACAGAAATTCGCAAGAATTTTCAACTTTATTTAGAACATCATTTTCAATCAGCACAACAACAGCAAATCTTAGCACTTTGGTCTCGTTATTTAGATTACCGCGAAGCACTGAGCCAACTACAAATACATGAAACAGCGAAGGAAAACTATCGCTATTTCCAAGCAGCTTTTCACACCATACAAGATCTAAAACAACGCTTCTTTTCTACCACAGAAATAGAGGGGTTATTCGGCACAGAAGATGAATATCAACAATACACTCTAGATCGTATGCAAATTTTAGAGAATAACTCGCTAGATACGTCAACTAAAGCCAAATTACTCCAAGAGCGTTTTGAACAACTTCCTCAGGACTGGCAAGAAAATATTAAAGATTTATCTAGATTAGAAGATTTGCGTGCATTAACAGCACAAATTAAAGCCCGCAATGGTTCACCACAAGAATTACGTGATATGCGTCTTCATTTAGTTGGCGAAGCAGCAACACAACGCCTAGAACAACTTGATCAACAAAGATCAGTATGGAAGCAACAAGTACAATCCTATTTAGAAGAACGTAAAACCATCATCGATAGCAATATGAGTGCGTCTGCCAAAACTCAAGCAATTCAACGGCTCAAACAACAACAATTCAAATCCACACAAGAACAACAACGTCTACAAACATTTGAAACGATCTATGATCAAGGAGGGACACTACCATTTAGTTATTAAAAAACAAACACAAGACATTGAAAGATCATCAAAGGACAACGATGCAATGTCGGATTCAAATAAATCATTAAAGACCCAATTTAGGAATTTTAAAAGAGAATAAAATGCAAAATTTAATTCGTTATCTTGCTTTAACTGCAATGACCATTGGTATCTCAACAAGCTATGCTTCAAATGCGACCCAAGTCAAAAGCAGTTTTGTTATTTCAGACTACGCAAAAACCAAATATCCCATTGTTTTTGTTCATGGTGTCGCAGGCTTTTCTCGTGTAGGTAGTGACCCGATGGGTGTCGATTATTGGCATCAGATCTTACCCAATATTGCAAGAAATGGCGGCAATGTTTGGGCCGCTCGCTTATCTCCATTTAACTCAAATGAAGTTCGCGGTGAGCAACTCTTACAGCAAACTGAAGAGATTTTAGCGATTACAGGCCAATCCAAAGTGAATTTTATCGCTCATAGCCAAGGCGGACCAACTTCCCGCTATGTTGCAGCGATGCTTCCTGAAAAAGTAGCGTCTATAACCAGTGTGAGTGGCACTCATAAAGGCTCACCTGTTGCTAGTCTTTTAATGAAAAGTACGGGAACCATGTTTGGTGATGCGAGTATTGCCTTGACTAATTTCTTCTCAGCGGCAACTGTTTGGGCCCAAGGACTTGATCCCCAAAGCTACCCTCATGATGCTGAGGCGGCTGGACAGAGTATTTCTGTTGAAGGTTCAGAAAAGTTCAATGCTCAATATCCAATGGGCGTTCCAACGACTGCTTGTGGAGAAGGTACCTATCAAGAACAAGGAATTTATATGTATTCCTTTTCTGGCGTTCAAGCGGCTACCAACGCACTTGACCCACTCGACCCTATATTCATTGGTGGCAGCCTGATTGTTGATCCTAAAGGAGATAACGATGGCATGGTCAGCCGTTGCAGTGCGAAATTTGGTCGCACTATACGTGATGATCTCCCATGGAACCACGCGGATGAAGTGAACCATGTAATGGGGCTAAAAGCACTATTTGCACCTGATCCAGTTGATATCTACCGTCAACATGCAAATCGCCTTAAGTTGCAAGGCTTATAAACTCAGCATAAAAAAATGCGCCTCACGGCGCATTTTTTTATGCTTTACAACAAAGTTAAAATTAACCTTGTTTACGAGCTGGTAACTTTTCACGAATACGTGCAGCTTTACCAGACAACTCGCGTAGGTAGTAAAGTTTAGCACGACGAACGTCACCACGACGTTTCACTTCGATTTTAGCAACGATTGGAGAGTGAGTTTGGAAAACACGCTCAACACCAACACCGCTAGAAATTTTACGAACTGTGAAAGCTGAGTTTAAACCACGATTTTTCTTCGCGATTACAACACCTTCAAATGCTTGAAGACGCTCACGATCACCCTCTTTTACTTTAACCTGAACAACAACTGTGTCACCAGGAGCAAAAGCAGGGATATCAGTTTTTAACTGTGCATTTTCAACAGCTTGAACTAAAGGATGTTTACCACTCATTGTGGAATCTCCAATATGTGCGGGAGAGAAGAGGTCTCTTAACACCGCTGAGGATAGAGGCTAAAGCGCATATCTCTCGTTTAACTTTCCCTTTAAAACAGAATGCTTTAAAGAGCCTATTTATACTTAAATAACTTTAAGTATCTAAACTTTTCAGCCATTTTTTTTGCTGTTTGGTCAGCTCAACTTTTTCCACCAATTCTGGTCGACGATCTAAAGTTCGCTGATAACGCTGCAAAAAACGCCATTTCTCAATATTGGCATGATGTCCTGATTTTAGTACTTCAGGGACATCCAAACCCTCGAAATGGTCTGGCTTTGTATATTGTGGACAATCCAATAAACCATCCACAAAAGAATCTTGTATCGCAGATTGTTCATCAGACATAACATTCGGCAAACGACGAATAATACTGTCCAACAACACCATCGCAGGTAATTCACCGCCCGATAAAACGTAATCACCAATTGACCATTCTTGATCAACATAATGCTGGATTAAACGCTCATCAACCCCTTCATAACGACCACACAGTACGATCAACCCATCATAATCAACGAATTGTTGTACTGCTTGCTCATTTAAGGTTTTGCCTTGTGGCGACATATATACCACAGGAGCATGAACACAGCCTGCTTGCGTTGCAAGTTGTTTAGCATGGGTAATTGCTTTCGCGAGTGGCTCAGCCATCATCACCATACCAGGACCACCACCGAAAGGACGTTCATCCACTCGTTTGTAGTTGCCCTCTGCAAAATCTCGAGGATTAATACAAGTGACTTGTACAATCTCTTTTTTTACTGCTCGACCGCTAATCCCATATGCTGTAATCGCAGCAAACATTTCAGGAAATAATGTGATGACTGCAAAAAACACCGCAGACTCCTCTATTTTCCTGCTGCGCTCTAACTCTAACCAGAATTAGTAATCTACGCCCCAATTGACGTAAATGCGACCAGCTTCAAGATCAACACGTTGTACTACATCTTTATGCCAAGGAATCATTCGCTCTTCGGCATCAACACTGTCTGGTGTCGCTTTGACCACCATGACATCATTAGCACCCGTTTCGAAAAGCTCAAAAATTTGACCGAGATTAACTTCCTGTTCATCATCGCCTAGACCTAACACGGTTAGACCTTTTAAATCAGACCAGTAATACTCATCAACATCTGCTTTTGGCAGCTGTGATTTGGCAATCCAGATAGTGGCACCAACTAAGTTTTCCGCGCCAGTGCGATCAACCACACCTTTGAGCGAAACAACCAGTCCTTTACCATGTGGTTTCCAACGCTTTACATCGACTGTCTGCCAACCTGCCTTAGTCTCAATGTACCAAGGAAGGTAGTCAAACATATTGCTCATCGGTTCAGTATTTGAATAAACCCAGAGCCACCCATTCAATCCATAAGCTGAACGTAACTGTCCAATCTGAATACGATCTTCTGGAACATTCTGTGTTGGTGTCATGGGTTACCTACTACTATTACGCAGTAGCAGCAGCTTTTTTAGCTTGAGCAGCTAAAGAAGCAACACGTTCAGAAGGTTGAGCACCTTGTGAAATCCAATGAGCAAAACGATCAGCGTCTAAACGAACTTTTTCCGCTTTACCTTGTGCAGTTGGGTTAAAGAAACCAATACGTTCGATGAAACGGCCATCACGCGCATTGCGGCTATCAGTAACAACGATTTGATAGAATGGACGTTTTTTTGCACCACCGCGCGCTAAACGAATAACAACCATGAGAACAACCTTATAGTTTTTACGGATTATCCCTGCGTCGACCATCGACAGCATTTCAAACCCCTTTAATAGAGGGCGATATTCTACGTTAAATTTAAACTGAATGAAAGATCAAATATCAAGTTATCCGCAGCTTTGAATTTAAATCGCTGAAATCTAAATTTATTACCAATCTTCTGACTCTAAACCACAACTTTGATTGGTAATATTCGCCGTTGTTTTAGTCTTACATTTTAAACCTGTGCTGGTCATAAGTAAGGAATAATTACGTGGATTCTGGCTTTCAGCTTTAAGTGACCAAGTCTGCGAATCAACCGTTAAAATCAAAGTAAATTTTTGCTTACCACTCGATGCATTTAACGGTAGAAGCAGCGTTGTCTTGGTTGCATTATTCACATCTGCATAAGGTCCCTCATTGAGCACAGGATCTCTTAATATAAAGCCCTCATAACTAAAGTTACGCGTTCGGTGCTGTTCTAATAATGCAGCAATTTTATGCATCTCTTGTTGAGCTGTAGATAAGTCAGCTTTACGGATATAAATATCATAACTCGGGATGGCGATCACCGCTAAAATAGCAATGATCGCCACTGTCACCATCAGCTCAATCAAGGTAAATCCAGATCGCCTATTATTCATTACTTTCATACCATTTTAATGGCACGATTTGACGGCGCATGGTATTGATTGGCATCCCATTGCCTCCTACGATGCTATCTTTTGCATTTGGATTCAGAATTTGGCGTGTTGCTTCGTTTTTCTTATCCACACCTGTACCAACTCCAGCCATAACATCTACAATTCCGCGTCCTGCACCAAAGCTCATATCTGTAACATTAAGCTCACAAACACCAAAAGGTAAACAGTAACGTTGAACGGTGGTGATACCTTGGGCTTGCACTCGACAGCTATCTGATATGCCATTTGGATTATAAACACTAGCATATAAGCTTTTATTCATAACCACCATTTCGCCTAAGACCTTACTCGCAGTGGTATTGGTTATGGTTGTTTCATTACCATTTGGATCTAGCTGCTTACCAATAACTGTCTCAGCAGAAATATACCAACCATTTTGTACGCGTTTATTTCCTGAATTCTGCAAATCTGAAAGCGTCAACGCAGCACCATTTAACTGAGAGACATCCATTTTATGTAAATCATTTAATGTAAATTTTGCTGTCAGGGTTTGATGTTCAAATTTAAAGTTTGGACGAATGACTTCACGATCAAAAAGATTATAAATGGTACTCGATGAGGTTCTATCACTAAAAGGAAGACTCCGATTTCCTGAAGCAATACTAATCACTGCACGAGGTTGTTCATGACCATATACACTAAAGTTTGGTGCTTCATAAAAGCGTTCATTTGGATTGCTGAAAATCAGTCGAGCAAATCCGTTATTCGAACTAACACCTAGATTTGCATCAAAATCAATGCGCCAAACTTGACCGCCCAGATCCCCAAAATAAAGATGATCTGTCAAACCATCGCCATTGCGATCGGCTGTATTAATTCGACTAACCACACTATATTTCATTGCATCGATCTTTAAACTACTCGCTGTATTGGCACTGGCCCACCATAAAAGCTCACCATTTTCGGCATCAAACATATAAACACCCGCACCTTTTTCATCAGTTTGATGCGAATAGCTTAGATTTTCATAACGAGCGTCATACCCACCTCCAACAATCATGACGCGTTTCAATTGACCTTTCCAATACACTTGCGTAATTGTTGGTTTAGACCAACTTTGTCCCATTTGGCTCAATGCAATTTGTGTGTTTGTATCATTGATAATCTGATCTTGATTGATAATACGTTGATGGTCTGGGTCGATATGAAATTTTAAGACTGGTTCATTCAACTTAGCCAAATCAAGTGCATAATAGCTACGCCCTCCCATGCGTAAACCGCCATAGGCAACTTGTTTACCTTTTATGACTTTACCGGCATTATCTTTTAACGTTGTACCACTTGCATTCCTTGCTTCACCTACCGTTGCTACAACTCGACTACTACTGCTACCACTACTTACACGTTGCATTCCATAGACATATTCACTATATAAAGTCCAAGCACCATCAATACCGTACGCCATATTGGCTTTAACACCTGTTTTCTCTTTTAAGAAAGCGTTACGTTGTTGACGGTTTTCCAACATTTCATTTGGCACAAATGCAAAAGTTTCTTCACCTGTTTTTGCATCGACCACATGCAATAAGCCTTGGGTCGTACCAAACAACATATAGTCTTTACGCTCATCTATCGTACTATCCGCATTAAAAGTAGCTTCTTGCGTTAGCTTGATCGGCGTTGAATGTAGATTCATACCAACCTGCCAATTGGTACGATTGGCTTCAGTTAAATCCCCTGCTGTAGCACCTTTATCTAATTTATATCCCAAGAGACTCATCAAGTAATAATCTTCATCGTTTGCATTGTCTCTTTTATTCGGCGCCAAAGAACAACGACTGCTATTTGAAGTATCCAGATAACGATTATCTATCGTTTTAAGTTGATGGGTAGCAACAAATCGAATTTTTCCATCCTCGTCATTTTCACAATCACGGTTAATCAGTAAAGTTCGACCCGTAAGATTAGCGGATGTTCTTAAACTCTCAAGTTTGGCAAGTAAACCACCTTTATTCCAATCCCTTACATCATAAGGAGATGCACTTACGCTCCATGCATCTTTCAGCTTGTATACGGAATTGTCATCTTGAGCATAGTACTTTTTAAAGTTGCCTAACCAACTGGCTTTTTCTGTTGGTTCGAACATACTTTTATACACATCATTGGTCATACGATATGGAGTAAGTGGATCTGCTGGGAGCGTTTGTAATCCAATTGGATCAGACTCCACTTCAATCAAATTTTGGTTAAAGTCGAGAATGCCTTCAGCAATACTTTGAGCACTGGATAATTGATACCATCCGCCACCACCATGAACCCCCCAACGCGCTAAATTTGCAACATTTTTATTATGAGTATCTTGGTCCAAAGGGACAGGCAGTACGTTATCGAGTATTTTATTGAGTTTATCAATCAAGTTTCCTAAACCCAGTAATGACAGTACAGGATCTAATACCTTTACAAGTGCTGCTACTGGCTGTAAAAGGCTCGATAACACCGAATTAGGGGCTTGTACTGTATCGAAATCTAACTCGGATTTGGCACTTGGAATATGTGAGAACTCACGTCCAATACCACCTACACCTGTTTTTATTTTATAATTGTCCCCTTTTAATATTCCTGCATAATTCGCAATACAGTTCCACGTTTCTTTATTGGAGTTCGAACCAGCATACCACCCTGTTGGTACAGCTCCACAACTAAATGCTGTGTTACTATTTTTATTAATGGAGCGACTCATGATTCTTTGAACTGGCTCTGTCGCTGTAGAAGATTCACGTACACTTGATGCTCCCAGCAGCCCATCTAGCAAGTTTGGGTCCAAATCAGGAATACTTCCCGTTAAAACATATATTCCCTTGGCACTACATTGTGAATTTTGTGCTGGCGAACGATAGACATCACCATTTTTACTTGCATCAATCGAAACAGGAAAACCACTATAAGAGGAAATGTTGTTCACCAAATTCGTATCATACTGATAGAAGATAACCTCAGCTCCTCCCAATAATCCTCCTAGAAGCCGATCTAAAAGTCCTTGGTCTGACACCCAGTCATATTCTTTATTTTTATACCAAGAATCACCCGAATCTTTCCATTTAGTACATTTACCATCTATCCATTGATTATCACATTGATAATAGGTGGTTCTTGTTAATAAGCCACCTTTCTTGATTTTTCCTACCTCTTTTGACTTCACTAAAGTCCCTTTGGTTGTGTTACCAAGTAGATATGCCCCCGTTTCTGCATAAGCTGTGGCTGTTGGTGTACTTAAGCCAGCAAGAGTTTTTAAGTTGTCGATTAATTGTGGAATCGTACCCAATACATCCAATAGTAAACCAACAGGGTTAAGCTTTAGTAAATGATCAACAAGCCTACTCACATCCGTTAAAAGATGACTCACTGGATCAACACTATCCACTCCATTAATTGCATCTTTAATCCTTTGACGCTGTACATCATCCAAAGGCCTTGCCTCGACAGCAATCATTCCAGCAAGTTCATTTTTCCCTGTACCAGAAATTGCGTTTGCAGGGAATACGGATAGTCCGACTGAAACTCCATCAGGCAATTTACCAATCCCTTTTTCGTCATTGCCGTCTATAACATCACGCACAGCCTGCTTTACTCGTGCTAATCTGTTGAAACAACGATAACCTTTAATAATTTCAACTGTACCCCCTTTTTGCATATCTATCGGTTCACAACTGTCTTTTATATATTGCGCCGAACCCTGAAGTCCGAGTAAATCAACACCTCCAATATTGTTTACAGTCTCTAAAATATTCACAACCAATTCAGAGGGAATATCACAATAGGCCTGATCAACAGACGTGGTGGTCGTGTCTAATTTGATTAGATCCAATATATCGGCCTTCACCGCAACACCAGCAGATCCAAGTAAGCCTTTCACTCCACCGAGCAAACCACCTTGTAAACAAAGTGGGTAATCGCGCTGTAAATCCGCAATAGGACCCGTTCCCATACTTTGGGAAACATCAACCATCAGCATAATCACGTTGCTATTGTTTGGATTTTGATAAATCTCAATATCACTTGCGGAAGCAATAGAGGAGAATATTAAAAAGCTTGATAGCACAGTACAACTGAGCAATAACCCTTTTGCTTTATCTTGTTGTTTGCGCTCGCGTTTTGTTAATCTTCTCATTTTATTATTATTCATGACCCTGGCTCCCCTATGAACCTGATGGTTCAAAATCAGATAAGAAGCGATATTCCGCTACTTGCATATTATATAAAGGATTTTCTTCATTTTTTTTCAAACAATTAGCGACTAGATTATCGCCATCATGATCAATACTCTTAGTTAGGCAACCTTGCTTTGGATCATTACTTCCGATGAACAAAGTTTTATTAGGATCCGAAAGCAAGCCTTTCATCACTGAAATCACATAAACACGCAAACGGATATTATTTTCAGTTTTTGCACCTAAACTTTCAGTACCACGTGCTAAATCTGCAAATGGTACGGTGACTTGCTCTACCTCACGTTTAATGTATACCTGTGTCACAACAGCAGAACGACCTCCAGATACTGAATCTTTGTTACAAGCTCCACTACCCGTTGCCATATCCACAAAAGAGGTGCTGTTTAAACGATAGCTTGCATTACTCAATTGAAAAGGTTCGTCGCCCTCAAAACACATCACCAATTCCGCATCTCTATTACTTTCATTCTTAAAAAAACCCACTATCCCATTCGCTGCAGCGATATGCTGCTGAAAAGCAGGGTTTTGGAAAGCCATTAATGCTGCATCAGAATTTTGCAACAATAATGTTTGCATTTGATTATTGCTCACCAACTTTAAGGAACTCACGCTTTGGCGAATTGCAAGCGTTCCAATGATCGTGATCAGTAAAACGATCATCAGTACAATAATGAGTGTTGAACCTTTTTGATTATTAATCATGTTCAAGCCCCTCCTGTACAAGATGATTTACTGCTATCACATCCTTCAGTTACCCACCCCATCGCATTCCGGAGTGAAATCGTTTGATCTACAACCTGACGTAATCGAGTATCTTGATATGCAGGTGTCAATGTAACCTGTGTACCAAGTACCTGAAATGGCTCTTTATTCCGATCTTTTATAATAGATTGATGACCTGCAGAATCTGCAGATTGGACCAAAACGCCTATTTGAATCGCATGTACATGTGGGCGTACAGCTTGAACAACACCATCAATGTTTTTGGTTTTAGCGCTCAAAGCCATGTAGTTTTTGATATCGGTATAAGCAAGCGAACTACTGGTACTTTCAAGCTCACCATCGATATAACCAAGACGAACTTGGAAAAAGTCCACATTTGGTAAAATGACCTGACTCGTTGTCCAGTTCAATAAAAGAGGTTTTGTTTCAGTAGCAGCATCTAATTGAGCTTGTGTATATTGCGCAGCTTGGCAACGCAAAGACTGGCGTAAGTCTGTTGATGTTGAACCAACGAAATAACGCTGAACGACATACACATCTTTTGCTAAACTATTTCCAGAACAGTCAAAGCCATCTTGTGGAGATCGATAACGAATCAATAACTGATCATTTGCAAGTCCTGTAACATTGGCATTTCCAAAACTCGTTAACTTGTTATCAGAAAAGCATGCCGTACAATTTAAATTAATTTTTGACCCAACATTATTTGAAGTTAGAATGATTCCTGAATAAGCAATTTGATCATTTACCGCTGGCATCGGCGAACTTAGATTTGCCTTACGAATGTCATCAACAATAAAGTTTAGTCCAAAACTTGCACTATCCTGAATATGTGCCATCGCCTTTTGTAACTTATAACTGGTTAGTCCCGTAATAAACAATTGTGTTGCCGCAGCGACAATAATTAAACCCAAAGCTAATGAAACCATGAGCTCAATCAAAGTAAATCCTGAGGTCCGATGAAACCGAGCAACGCCCGGTCGGGTCGCAAGACAAGAAGCTATGCTTCGAGTACCAGGGTTTCGAGCACAAGACGAAGAACTTTGCTTAATGTGATTTGTGAGGCTTTTTTTCATTTTAATAAGCCTCCAAAAACAAACAATGAGATCCTTTTACGTACACACCATCTTTAATGCACGCTTCTACCCCTTGACTCCCAGATAAAGAGGTTTCTTCCCATGCCACATAAATACACTGCCGCGTTGCGCCTGTGGGACAATTGCTAACAGATAAATTCATTCCATTATTCTTTGCTTGCACTGCAGCATTATTTAAATCTTGTTCTGCGATATTTGCTGCATTACCAACGGTAGCGATCACTTCGGATGTTGGTACAGAAACAGCACCGACACTATAATTTCCATCTCTTACTGCCTGAGGATTTGCTCTCATTCGCTCTGCTAGATCACGAGCAATTGTTAAAGCTAAAACCTGTTTACTAGCTTCCAAGCTCGCATCAACGGCCCTTAACTGCAGAGCAGCAAAACCCAATACAGCTACTGCCAATAAAATCAAAGCAACAAGTACTTCAACCAGCCCCACACCTTTTTGATAATTATATTTCATGTGCAAGCCCCTTCATTTATTCTTGTATCTCCTGTAAGCCCAACAGCTACACAATAAGACAGCCCTTTACGGAGCAAAATAAAATTTGTAGCAGTTGTAATACTTCCATTATTTCTAAAAATAAGATGGGTTTCAGAACGACTATCAACGGTAACTCCCGTTTCTAGTTGTGCAATAAATACTCTATTTTTATTTAAATCAGTAATTCCTAATGCTGTTAAACAACTCTCTTCAGATAATGAGCTTAAACACATGCCTGTTGTGTTACGTAACATAGCAGCTTGAGCTCTCGCCTCAGATATCTTCATTGCAACTTCTCGAGCAGATGACTCTAATTTCTGTTTTGAATACATATTGGCAAATGAAGGAGCTGCCATCACCGCAATAATGGCAATAATTGCAATCGTTACAATCAATTCAAATAACGTAAACCCTGAGATCCGATATAATCCAGTACTGCTTGATCGGGCTGTAAGACAAAGAGTTGGGCTTGGGGTTCTAAAATGAAATTTTGTATTAAGAGGTGTAACCCCACAGAAAGGCTGAGCGCTATGCTTTAAGCTATTCAATGATGCAAGATGAAACGCTGTACATTGAATACGAGGATGAGCAAAGCAAAATTTTGCCCTGATAGACACTATCTCGCAAGAAGGCGAGGTGTTAAATTCAGAATCGCATGCTGGTTGCATACAGCCCTCCCATATGCACAATTTTTATAATTTTGAATAATGTTTCTAATGTCTATTCATCAATTTCCTACCAAAACAGACGGAAATCTATTTTTTATGGATGAAAGGTAGATATTGTCAGATAATTGAAGAATTATTTATATAAAGTCATTTTTCAAGGATAAAAAAGATAAATAAATCACACTTAAACAATATTCGTTGAAAAACATAAACAAATAAAAAAGCAAACATCGGAGGACATTTGCTTTTTAGCTTGGATAAAAAACATCAAAAAACTTTAACGACCATCCCAATTGGAGGTTGCTGATGGGACACAAGCCCCTCCTGTTGTTTTATTACCTTTATCCCAACAACGTTCACCCCGATGATTTAACACAATGTCCCCATCACCAAGCTGCCCACCTGTTGGTGTTGCTGTAAGTGTCCAAGTTCCAGCAGTTACATTAGACAAAGCTAAGTTATATAAAACGCCTCCTCCAGACTGAGGCAAAGTTCCATTATGGCCAAGATCCGCTAAATCAATAGCCGTACCATTGGGCTTCAAAAAAGTAAAATTCGCAATCTTGTAACGCTGCAAACGATTTGCTAGCTCCATCATATCTGCCTGAGCATCTGTGCGTTTCGTCTTCCGTACATGTTCTTGATAAGATGGATAAGCAATAGCAGCCAAGATGCCAACGATTGCAACAACAATCATCAACTCAATAAGTGTAAAGCCTCGTACTGTTCTTACCATTCTTCTCGCCCTGTTCCACATGTCGCATTATCTACATTAGTCGCAGTAATATTCGCTTTGGTTTTATTCTTACAGCGTACTCCAGAACTGGTCATCAAAAAACTGAAGTTATCAACATTTGTTGTTTCTGATGTTTTCCAAATACCCTGCATCACCCAACTTTGTCCTGATGCAGTACTATCTGTTAACGATTTACTGACATCTGCTCCATCACTTACAGTAATCGTATATTGAACCGCTGAACCTGTTGCACCAACAGGCAAAACAACCGTACTCGGGAACCCCAAATAGTTGAAGTTTCTTGTTTTACTTCTCTCTAATTCAGTTGATATACGCTGCATTTCCTGTTGAGCCTGTGCAGCAATCGCACGTCGAACATATTCTTGATAGCTCGGTATCGCAATTGCCGCAAAAATTGCAACAATAACCACAACGATCATCAACTCAACCAAAGTAAATCCATGTACAGATGTTAATCGACTATTTTGCATTACGCTCCCCTATCTCGAACGTTCATACCAACGTTGTGGCTCTAAGCAAATTCGACTACTACCTGTAGAAATCACACCACCTACTGTTGTAGCACCACGATTCCCTGTTGATAGACAGTAATTCTTATTATTTGTTCCATCCCCTGGCTCTCCTCCACCGCTACCCGGTGATGAACATGTTGGATCTGCTGGATCACAGTCTTTTTTATCATCAACAATCGTTGAATACTGAATACCGGCACCCAATGAACAACCATCTCCTGTACTGCAAGCAACGCCTGAATCAGTTACTAGATTTTTATTACATTGACCATACGGCAAGCAGAATTGATTCAAGAAACTTTCACCTTTAACCCCTGCTCCACAGTCTCCAGAAAGCCCTGGTTTACTACCATCAAAAGTAGAGACAAATAAACGGTTATTTAAGGCAATTGGTGTCGAAAATACTTTTGCACTCTGCAATTTGTTTGACTTAAATTGGAAATACCACCCCTGCTTAGCAGTCGAAGACATTGGATATGGTGCAACCAATGTCGTGTCATCATTACGATTTACTTGAGTAATTTCCCCTAGATTAGACTTAGTCAAGGTTGGAGTTAAGAATGTATATCCTGATTGATATAAGTTCCGTGCAGTTACATCTCGATCATAAATATTATAGACAGCATCGTAATCATAGCCAGATGTACCAACTGTATAATCTTTTAATGGTAAGCTACGATTTCCACTTCCGATTGAAACTACCGCAAAGGTTTGACCTGCATAGTCATAAACGGAGAATGATGGCATTTCATAAAAACGTGGGCTTTTTTCTGCCACATTCAGATTTAGTAAACGTCTAGGTGACTTAGCGAAATCTTTGGTGGATGCTGCATTATTATCTAAATCTATACGGAATAATTGCCCTCCTAAATCCCCAAAATACAAGTGATCAGTTAAACCATCACCATTACGGTCCTCTGTACGAATTTCACTGACAACACTATATTTCAAATCACTTGCTGCAGTTTTTACAACATTTGTGGAAGCAGCTGTGCTATTTGCACCAGCCCACCAAAGCAGCTTGCCATTATCAGCATCGAACATATAGACACCACCACCCTTTTTATTGGTTTGGTTATATGTGTCACTTTCATAACCACCGGTGTTGGCATTACCATCTACACCACCTGCATCATACCCTCCGCCAACAAACATGACACGTTTACGCTGCTTATTCCATTTGACCCAAGTAATCGCTGGTTTAGACCAACTTTGCCCCATGTCTCCCAATTCATTATAGGTAGTTACGGAACCATCACGGCTATAAACTTTCTTATCGTCAGGAGAAATATGGAAAAGAAGCTCAGGGGCATTCATATTCTGCAAATCTAGAGCATAGTAACTACGCCCTCCCATACGCAGACCGCCATAAGCCATTTGTTTACCTTTCTGATTCGTACCTTTACCTGAACCAACAGTTAAATTACCTGAACCATCAATCACATATTCTGTATATGTAGCCCAAGGACCATCAATACCATAATATAAATTCGATAAACCTCCAGAAGTCGTATCATATTTTTGGAAGGCTTCCTTTTGCCTTTCGATCATTTCATTCGGCACAAATGCAAATTTTTCTTGCCCTGTCTCAGCATCGACAACATGTAATAATCCCTGAGTTGTTCCAAACAAAACATAATCTTCACGATTTTCTGTTTTTAACTCACCATCCTTATAGACAATTTTACCTTTATTAGTAACCAATAAAGGAGAAGAATGCATGACTGCACCTACTTGACGTAATTCTGATGTAGTTGCGGTAATTTCAGGGTTAGTTGGATTTACATTATAGCCAAGTAGCTGCATCAAATAGCCACGATTGACATCATTTTTATAAGTTGTATCCGTTAGATCAGTACTATTCACCCGGCGTAAACTGGTTCCGGTAATGAAAGTTGCTGCTGTGCCTGTACCACTCGCGATACGATTAGTTAATAGTTTCCGATTATCAACCGTTGTGTCAGCATTCTTTTTCAACTTCAATTGAGACCAAGCACCACCTTTTAAGGCAAATTTAGTACTTCCAAGCATATCTTCATCACCATCCTTGATCGCTGGATTAGTACTCACTGCTGGAGACCATAAATCATAGTTGTCTACTATGCGGCCTTGACTATCAACAATATTATTCCCAGCCTTATCCTTTAATACGCCAACAACAACATTGTATTTTTTTAGGTTTCCTGCCCAAAGTTGATAAGTCTTATCTGGCGTAGGTTGAAACTGTGGGAAATAAGCTTGTTTTTGTAAAACAGCTGGATTCAACCGATCTTTAGGTACTGTCGGTGAACCTGTTGTTACCGCTGGAATCACACCACCCAATCCATTAATAAAATTATTAACACTATCTACTACATCTTGTGAGCTACTCCCTGAGTACCACCCACCTTCGCCTTTAATTCCCCATTCAGCAGCAGCCTTAGTTGCAGAGTTGATCGTACCCAATGCATTTAGATTCTCTTCCTGAGTTTTGCTAGGATCATATGAAGGAATATCATTAAATTCCCCACCAAACCCAACCACTGCAGTTCTAATCTTTAGACCTGTTGGATTATCATTTAAAAGTCTCTGACTAAACGCCAAAGAACAACTGGTTGCCACGGTATTATTCGTTGAGTCTCCAGCTTGTTCAGTACATGTAAAACTTGCACCATTTAATGCATTTCGCATTGCTTTCGCTTGGTTATGCTGACTTGAAGGTGCACCATCTGTTAAGACATAAATCCCCTGACCACTACATTTTTTAACATCATCAGATTGCTCCAAAGATGCTGGCTTTTGATATCGGGTACCATCAGCTGTTTTGATCCCCAATCCTGCTGAATAATTAAAACCATGTGGGTAATCATTACTTCTTGCAATATTTCCTCTTAAATAATAACAAGTACCTGTAATGTTACTGGTCAAGCTAGAACCTGAAGTATTATTTGCCAACTTAACCGTACAAGAGCCGGTTGTATACTGAGAAAGATCTAAAGGTAAATAGTCAAAAGTACGTGCAGAAGTATTTGGATGACTAGTACTCGGCCAAAAGGTACAATTCCCAGAATTATCCCATTCATTGCACTGAGTATAATGTGTCGTACCATTACTACTATATCTAAAATAAACAGGCGCACCTAAAGAGAAATTCGTTAACTCATTAGAATTAAACGTTCTTGTTCCCATAAAATATGCTGCTGCTTCAGCATAAGCATTCCCTGTCGGTGTCCCCCCACGGGCATATAACTTCGTAGCAATGATCTCTAATAATATTTGTCGATGGGTCTTACTTACCCCATTGACGTTTACTACAGCATCCAAACGTCTTGCAGGTGCTAAAATATAACCATTGCGTCCAATCCCGTTAAACGAATATGCAGATAATCCAATGATTTTATCATTTGCAATTCGTTCTATACCTTTTGAGACATTCCCATATAGCAGATCGAACATTCCATCTTTTAGACGAGTAATTCGATCATAGAACTTTCCTGTTTCTGTTTTATAGTAATAAACTTCTGGCGAACTTCCTTCAGAAGTAAAACCAGATAATGAAGGTGTTGTCGTTCGTTCAACGGTACAATCAGACTTGTAATATGATCCCGTATCACCACAATTATAATATTTATAAGTACTTGTTGAACTTCCTGTGCGTTTAAATGCATATCTTCGTACGCTAGAAGCTGTACAATAATACCTTGTATACGTAGGCGAACCATTTGTAGATAACTCACTACCTGAACCACTCACAGAACCAGTTGGAATGTCGCAAGCACTAGCACTTCCAACTAATTGAGGGGCCCCCATACTCCCCGAAATATCGAATAGCATCATTAAGCTTACATCACCAGACTTTGCTTCTTGATAAATATCAATATCACTTGCTTGAACAACACTGGTAATGACTAGACCTGAGCTCAACGCTGCAATCGTTGTTGCGAGTAATGTCTGACGATAAAGCCTGGATTGCTTTCTTTTTTGCATATTATTTTTCATCTGTATTTACTCCCACTCAAGAGAAATTCTGGGTAATCGTGTACTCACTTACCTGTGTGGTAAATGGCACATTCAAGCTTGCTAGACATTCCGTGACTGTTTTGAGCGGATTATCTTTATCTGCTGTCCCTGCAGGAATAGTTGGCACCACTGTATCTTCTGGAATAGAAAGTTCACTCATACGTTGTTGCAAACAAACATTAATAAAATTCCGATCCACACTACTTAGGCTAGGCATCAAGGACACAGCAAAAATTTTTACGCGTTTCGCTTCCTCTATTTGAGCTTCTTTTGGATCAATACCTCTTTGTCGATCATAGAAGGGGTCTTGTTCTATAGCCGTAGGAAACTTGACAGCAACCTGTGTCATCACAGCTTTTCGCCCACTGGTAAACCAATTTCCTGAGACATTTGTACGAGCATCACAATAACCATCAGTTCCTAAGGCATCGGATGTTGGTTGATTTTTACCTGATTCCCACTGCATCACACTGATTTTATTGATATCAAAGAAATCACTTTGATCACCCCGAAAGCAAAAAACCAACTCTTTATCTTTATCACTTTCATTATTGATATAGCCAAACATGCCACTCCCACTGAAGCTTTGGGCTAGATTCTCAGCATGCTCAATATTGAAAAATGCGGCATCCGAGTTTTGCATGACTAACTGCGAGACCTGACTATTTGTAGCGATATTAAGCCCAACGATACTCTGCCGAATCGCAATCGTTCCAATAATCGTAATAGCGACTAAAAATATAAGCACAACGATCAGCGTCGCACCGGACTGATTCTGTTTCATCGACCACGCTCCCCAAAAACATTACGCAAAGCAATGGTTTGCGATACAACTTGTCTAACATATTTAGTATTCGAACTTTCTGGCACTTTCACTTGGACGGTTTGGTCGAGCACAATAAACTCCTGATCATTTTTTATCATACTTTCCGAGCCAACTGATTGTGCAGAACGCACTAACATGCCCAATTGAACAGAGACAATCCGCGGACGAGGTGCTGGAAGATTTAAATAATCATTAATGGAAATATAACGGCGCCCAGCAATATCATCACTTTGCACATTCAATAGCACTCTAAAATGATCAACGCGCTTCATAATAATTTCGCCAGCATCCCCATAATTCGTAATTCTTGTTGGGGAACCATCTACTGGGTAATAACCCGCATCACATGCCAGAGCTAAGGCTTGGTTGGGCTCATTCGCTTGTCTATTATTGTCTTCTCTTAAAAAATAGCGCTGTACAACCACTTGCCGACCAAAAGGTGTTGTAGGATTTGCAGCATCTTGTTCCAATCGGAATCTTAAGTTGTTTCCCTCACAATCAAACCCACCAACAAGAAAGTCGACAGAACCATCACGTGTTTGTGTGTACTGCGGGACATATTGGATCACCAACTGATCACTTTTAGCCTCTTCACCATCAATCGTGACATTAGACACACCAGTCCACATTGGTGCTGTGCCAGCAATCATTCCAAAACTACGTGAAAGTAAATTCACATTTGCAGTCGTGCCTGTAATTGATCTATTAAGGTTACTTAAGGGTGTCGCTGGTGTCGTGGTTTCATCTAATGTTGCATTAATGGAGGAAGTCAAGACGATTCCCGCAGCAGCAGTTTCATCATTGATAATGGCTTTCGAATTATTAAGATTAGTTAATCGGATATCTTGGGTAATGTAATTTAGACCAAAATTCGCATTATCCTGTATATCGGATACCCCTTGTTGCATGGATAAACTTCTTTGGCCTGTCAAAAACAATAAAATCGCAGCCGCAGTAATAATCAAACCTAACGCTAGCGATAGCATGAGTTCGACTAATGTAAATCCTGAGCTAGCATTGATAAATCTTCGATTCACTGGCTCATGTACTGAAAGAGCATTTTGTATAGAGTACTTATTATTGTTCATATTAATAAGTCTCCATAATCACACAAGTGGAGGTTGGGTTATAAGCATTACCATTGGTACAATCCCCCGTACCAGTCCCATCTGTAGCACTTGAGTCACCCCACGCCACATAAATACAACTTCTATTATTCGTATTTTGGCAATCCATAATATTCATTGTCATACCCAATGAAATGGCCCGACCAACGACTTGGGATACATCAAAATCAGCTAGATCACTATCTGAGCAAGCTGTTGTCACACAGTCTGTTTGATATGTTCTTTGCTTTGAAGGTGTTTGAATTTCATCTTGATAAACAGAAAAAGCATTACGATTTACGCGGATTCTCTCTGCCAAATCCCGTGCAATTGAAATTGCCTGTACACGAGATGTACTTTCAGCACTCGCCTCTAATGCTCGATACTGTAATGCCACAAAACCTAGCACACCAATCGCTAGAATCATTAATGCAACCAATATTTCAACGAGACCGACGCCACGTTGATGATCTAACATACTCATTAACATGTCCCCGTCTGTGTCTGTTGAACTGTTCCCATCTTAGAAATACTGACTTTTTTAGATTTACTTCCCCCAGCCTTTTCACAGATCTCAAATATATCCATATTTGCATCGACCACACGCTGACATGCAGGAGGAGTGCTGTTATCTGTAATACAAACCCCACCATTTAAATTAAATAAAAGTGCTGTGGGTGATGTTGATTTCAAAACACTCTTTGATTCTGGTTGCCAGTTCAATTGTGTAGCCGTATTAACATTTGGAATGCCGATCGAATCGGACTTAAGTTCTACTTTTATTGCTCTACGTTCAAGAACTGCTTTTGCTCGCGCCTCATTAAAAGTAGAGACTAGAGTCTGAGTACTTTTATTCAAGCCTTGTGTCAGCACCATATTATTAAATGCGGGAGCAGCCATCGTCGCAACAATTGCCAAAACGGCAATCGTCACCATCAACTCAATTAAGGTAAATCCCCAAATTTTCCCCATTACTTTGTACCAATATTTTTTTAAATTTATGGAACTATATTAGATTTTATTTTTACACAACCAATACAAAACTGATAAGAATCAAAAAAAAACGGATGGAGTGTAATCCATCCGTTTCTAGTTCACATTTTTCTAGGAAAATTAGGCTTGTATCACCTGTATACGTAACTCTTTAGGCAAGCTAAATGTGATATTTTCTTCAGTACCTTGTAACTCTTGCGGCGGTGTTGCACCCCAATCTTGTAACCGTTGAATCACTTGCTTAATTAAAATTTCTGGTGCTGATGCACCCGCGGTTACCCCTATTTTACTATCTTCTTTAAACCATTTTTGCTCAAGCTGATCTGCATTATCTACTAAATAAGCTGATTTCCCCATACGCTCAGCAAGTTCACGCAATCGATTTGAATTAGATGAGTTTGGAGAGCCTACCACTAATACCACATCACACTGCTCCGCTAAATCACGTACTGCATCTTGACGATTCTGTGTTGCATAGCAAATATCATCTTTGCGTGGTCCTTGAATAAGTGGAAATTTACGTCGTAATGCATCAATCACTTTTGCTGTATCGTCGATTGAGAGCGTAGTTTGAGTGACAAAAGCAACTTTATCTGGGTGTTTTACCACTAAATCATCAACATCTTGTTCATCTTCAACCAAATAAATCGCACCACCACGAGACTTATCATATTGTCCCATCGTACCCTCAACTTCAGGGTGACCTTCATGGCCGATTAAAATTGCTTCCGTTCCCTCACGCGCATATTTAGTCACTTCAATATGAACTTTTGTCACCAAAGGACAGGTGGCATCAAATACCTTTAAACCACGGCGCTCCGCTTCTTGTTGTACAGCCTTTGATACGCCATGTGCACTAAAAATCACAATAGAATCATCAGGAACCTGATCCAGTTCATCGACAAAAACAGCACCTCGTTGACGCAAGTCATCTACTACAAACTTATTATGTACAACTTCATGTCGCACATAAATAGGCGGATTAAAACACTCGAGTGCACGATTGACGATTGCTATAGCACGGTCAACACCAGCACAAAAACCTCGCGGATTGGCCAACACGATTTCCATAACATCCTCTCTCATCATCTGAATATTTCAATCAAACTATTTCGTTTAACGGCTTGCTACACTACAATAGCCAAGATATTTTATCATATCAGGAAAAATATCATGTCGGGTCTATTGTTTGTCGTTTCTGCTGCCTCAGGAACAGGCAAAACATCTTTGGTAAAAGCCCTACTCGATCGCGTCAGCAACCTTCATGTTTCAGTATCGCATACGACTCGCAATCAACGCCCAGGTGAACTAGACGGCGTTCATTATCATTTTACCAATAAAGAATCCTTCTTGTCTCAAGTTGAGGAAGGTGGTTTTATCGAGTATGCGGAAGTCTTTGGTAACTATTACGGCACATCGCAGGCCAAAGTAAAAGAGCAACTTCAACAAGGTCATGATGTTTTACTTGAAATCGATTGGCAAGGTGCTGAACAGGTTCGCCGACTATTTCCAGAATCAAAACAAATTTTTATTCTACCTCCAACACAGTACGATCTAAGACAACGTCTTTCAAATCGTGGTACCGACTCAGTTGAAGTAATTGAACATCGTCTGAGTTGCGCTGTTGAAGATATGCGTCATTTTGCAAGCTTTGATTATGTAATTATCAATGATGACTTCAATAAAGCTGTACATGACTTAGAAGCGATTATTACCGCAAACCGCTTAGAAACATTGCAACAAAGTAGTCGACATCAGCAATTAATTGAAAACCTGATTACACTCAATCGCGAATGACTTGAGTCTTAAGCAAAAGCCTTTTATACTATTTAGTCTTTTCAGATGTATTGTTCAAACGAGACAACTTATGGCACGTGTAACCGTTGAAGATTGTTTAGACCATGTCGATAACCGCTTTGAGTTAGTACTGGTAGCGAGTAAACGTGCACGTCAAATAGCACGTCAAGGCATGGAACCTACTGTAGAATGGGACAATGACAAACCAACAGTCGTTGCTTTACGCGAAATCGCGGTTGGTCATGTTACCAAAGAAATTTTAAAACAACGTGATCAAGATTATCAAACCTCAAATCTTGATATGGTGTTATCTACAAATTCATTAAATTTAGAAGGTTTTTCGTTCTAAGCCGAATTTGCTATACATCGAAGCCCATTGTGAAGACACTGGGCTTTTTTGTTTGTTGATCTTATCGCATCTTTCTTGTCATATTGGAAAAATCAATATACTTCATTGAAAAAATTTACGAGTTTTTATAATGAACAAATTGACAAGTTTAGCAATATGCTTTTCATTAGAAGATAAGCAAAGTATTAACAAAGACTCTCCATACTGAATCCAAGTTATTAAAGGTGTTTTCTATGCCAGGCGAAGAGGTCAGCCAAGCCAAGCAACAGTTAAAAGTAATTATTGATGCCTATCTTAAAGATAGCGACGTCCAACGTGTGCTTGCTGCCTGTGATTTTGCCGATTTAGCGCATAGTGGTATTACCCGTAAAAGTGGTGAGCCGTATGTATTACACCCAATTGCTGTCAGTTGTATTTTGGCACATATGCGTCTTGATGCAGACACACTTATGGCAGCACTGTTACACGATGTCATCGAAGATACCGATTTCAGTAAAGATGAAATTGGTGAAAAATTTGGACTGATCGTTGCAGAGCTTGTTGATGGCGTAACCAAACTTAGTCATTCTAGTGACAAAGAATATAATAAAGCCGCTTCTTTTCGTAAAATTCTGCAAGCCACCTTACAAGATCCTCGTGTCATTATTATTAAACTTGCTGATCGTTATCATAATATGACGACATTGGGTGCTCTCCGCCCTGATAAACGCGCCAGAATCGCACAAGAAACCTTTGATATTTTTGTACCAATGGCCAGATTAGTTGGTATGAATGAAATGGCAGATAACTTAGAGCATCTATGTTATCAAAATCTCGATTTAGATATGTTCAATGATGTACAAACAGCCCTTTTGGAAACCAAGCCAAAACGCTGTGAATACCAAGCAATTTGGGAACAAAAATTATCAGGCCTCCTAGAAGATCATCAAATCAAAGGTCGAATAAAAAAGAAAAATAACAATATTGAATTACTACGTCACTTTGTAAAAAATGAAATTGATCTAAACGAACTCAGTCACAGCCATGCTTTTGAAATTATTTTGCAAAGCATTGCCGATTGCGACCGGCTTGTTACTGCATTAAAAGATAATTTCCAAGTTTTACAATACAAAGATTATATTCGCCGCCCTTTACCTGGCGGTAATCAATCTTTAATGATCAAATTAAAAGGGGAAAAAACAACACTTTCTCTTACCATTCAAACAGAGCTTATGCGTAAAGCCGCACGCTTTGGGGTTGTCCTCGGTGAAAACGCACCTCAAGCATGTCGATCTGCAATCCAAGCCTCTATGCAAAATCTGAATACATTAATTGATAGTGACTGTGCGAAAACAACTTTTAGCGATTTATTGGACTATTTGCACCAAGAAAAAATTTGGGTATATACACCACATGGACAGTTGCATGAGCTCCCTCAAGGTGCAACCGTGGTTGATTTTGCCTATTCAGCTAGTTTATTTCTTGGCAACCATGCGGTAGGTGCCAAAGTTGACGGAGAAATTCGCCCACTCTCAACACCACTAAATAGCGGTCAGGTCGTGGAAATCATTACCGATGTACTCGCCACACCTAATCCAGACTGGCTCAGCTTTATCAATACTCAAAAAGCGCGTCGGGCTTTACAAAATATTCTAAGAGAACAAGATCTTGATGAACAACGCCTTGTTGGGCAACAAGCATTGAATAGAGCATTAAAACTCTTCCACCGCTCAATTAACGATCTCTCACAAGAAGACTGGATTAATGTATTAGAGTGGCGACACCTTACCGATAAAGACACATTATTTGAACAAATTGCTGTAGGTGATCTTTTACCTCAATTAGTTGCAAACCACCTCTTTGCCCAAGATCATCACCCACACACTCATGAAAGCTCTGATCGTTTAATCGTTGGCACTGAGGGGGTTGATGTCAAATATGCGCATTGCTGCAATCCAGTTTTGGGAGATCCAATTCAGGGACATTTATCCCGTCGTGGCTTAATCGTGCACCGTGCTCGTTGTCGTAATCTATTGCATGAGCAACACTTACATCCCGAAAATATCATGCCTTTACATTGGCAATCAGAAGAAATCGAAGATGTTCGCTTTAGTGCCTATCTTTGCATTCATATGGCAATGAATGATGAGCAAATTTCTGACTTGATTTATCAATGTCGCAAGGCAAAAACAGGGGTTGAAATGGTACATTCACAAGACCAAAAGACCTATGTGAATATTGTTGTAAATAATCGAAAACAATTAGCTCAAATCATTCGTGATTTACGTATGCATCTTGGTTTCCCAAGAATTGAACGTTTGAATATGCCTATTGCACAGCCAGAACTGGCAAAAATAGGTTAAAACCAACCGCAACGACTACGCAGTATTCAATTGTTCCCACGCTACGCTTTTGTGTTAAAGTCGCTGTGCTTAAGATAGGAAAATGACATAGGAGAGCTTAATGTCACGTCAAGTTATTCATACTGAACACGCTCCTGCAGCGATTGGAACATATTCTCAAGCAATTCTTGTTGGCAATACGCTCTATCTTTCAGGTCAAATTGGCTTAGACCCATATAGTATGGAACTTGTAGACGGTATAGAGGCTCAAATTCGCCGCGTTTTTGATAACCTTAAAGCAGTATGTACCGCAGCGGGTGGTAGCTTAGCTGACATCGCCAAACTTAATATTTTCCTCACGGATTTATCACACTTTCAACTTGTTAATCAAATCATGGGCGAATACTTTGCTCAACCTTACCCAGCTCGCGCTGCACTCGGTGTCGCTAGCCTCCCGAAAGGTGCATTGGTTGAAATGGATGGAATTGTGATTATTCCATAATATTTTATGGATATTTATCAAAAAGATAATTAAAATCAATAGATGCTGCCAATGAGGTGGCATTTTTTTATCCAAATTCCCAATAACCAAGACAAACTGTTTAGAATGAAATTCATTGACAAACGATAACAATTATCAATAATATCAATTATCGCATTTGTATTTGTGGATACAACTCCCATGTATGTTTGTTTATGTCGCGGAATCACTGATCAGGATATTAAAGATGCTGTTGCAAACGGCACTGAAAGTTATCGTGAAATCCGTGAACAACTCGGCTTAGGCACTTGCTGTGGACGTTGCGCTCCAGAAGCCAAAGCTATTATCAGTGAAGAACTTGCAGAAATTGCTGCACGGATTTCTGTGGCTGCATAATTTTGAATTAGATCCTTCGTGTTTACGACTCCACCGCTTTTTGTAGAACTTTAACCACTCTTCATCCAAGCGGTTTTTTTATGACAAATCATATTCCTATAATAAATTTAATCCTGCAAACATTGAGGCACGATACTCATTCATCATGATTGTGATTTTCATTTGCCGTTCTATAAATTACTCGCCAGATTCTTATTTGTTGATTAAGATAATATAAATTGCCGAAAAGGCATTTTGTTGGTGTTTATGGAGCAAGTGCAATGAAAGGCAATCGTGAAGTGATTAATCAGCTGAATCAGGTGCTTTATCACCATCTGACTGCAATCAATCAATATTTTTTACATTCTCGTATGTTTAATGATTGGGGTATTGAGCAACTTGGTAGTGCTGAATACAAAGAATCGATTCGCCAAATGAAGCACGCAGATAAAATTATTGAACGTGTTTTATTTTTAGAAGGTCTACCTAACCTACAACATCTCGGAAAACTATACATCGGACAACATACTGAAGAAGTGTTGAATTGTGATATTCGCAAAGTCAAAGAAAATATCGCAACACTCAAGCAAGCGGTTGAATTGTCTGAGGCTGAACAAGATTACGTGACCCGTGATCTAGTCCAAGAAATCCTAGAGAAAGAAGAAGAATATTGGGATTGGCTCGATACACAGCTCGATCTAATCGAAAATGTAGGCATTGAAAACTATATCCAAAGTCAAATTTAATGTTAAAAAAAACCCTTTCAAGTTATCACTTGAAAGGGCTTTTTTATTAACTTTAGCTTTTAGGCTGACCCACCACCTGCTCAAAAGTAAATTGTTTCCGATATAAACGATTCCACACCGTAATATATTCTTTCGCCTCAGTTTCTTTACCGTTATAAGCCAATAATTGCGCATATTTCTTAAGATTATACGGTGTTGCACGATTTTTCACGATCTTAGCTAGTTGTTGTAACTCAGCATCAGACATTTTTGTATTCGGTGATAATGCAATCCAATTTAAACGCCACTTAAATTGCGTCAACAAGAAAAGCTCCGAACTCCCTAGAATACTGACTGTTGGCTGCTTACTCGCAAACACCAAACGACTATTCTCTTGGTAAAGCTTATAATCTCGCCAAATGAGAAGCATGACCACAATTGCAATCACCCATACACAACGCACAATATTCTTATGAACTTCAATTCCTTTTAAATTCGGCGTTTGTGACTGAACTAACCCAAGTAAGAAGCCCATAGGTAATAAGAAATAGGCATAGCGCTGAGGAAACTCTAACATGGCATGAATCAGGATCGCTGCAACCATGAGCATCGCTACAATCGAAACGGTTTCTTTGCTGTGTAGATTCAACCAAAATAGCCACAATCCCACATACCCGATAATTAACAACCCGAGTGGAATACCATTCCACACTAATACATCTAAAAGAATATTATGTGAGCTGTTAAACCAAACTTGTACTGTATTGAATTCCAGGCTTTCCACAACCGCAATACTGGTTTGATTCCAGCCATAGCCCCACCACGGCTGTTCTGCAATCGCATGAACAATCTGCATCCACATACCTAAACGTTCGTGCCCACGGCTAGCTCGATCAACAATAGAAGCCGTTTGTGTCACCGCCGAACTTAGCTGCTCAGTACTGATCCACTGTGTCAACCATGGCAATAGATAACTAGAAAGCAAGACAAATACGGCGCTCCATAGAACAAGTTTAGGGAAGTTTAATCTTGGGCTATGACGGTATTGTTTATAAGTCCAGTAAACAAAAGTAAAAATTAATACTATCCAAGAGGTTCTTGACTGCCCCAAACTAATTGCAAATAAGATCAGTAAGCTGGATGGGATCAACAACCATAATGCTGCTTTTTGTTTTTCATACAGGTAAAGCGCGCCAAATAGCCCGACAATCAAGAAGGTTGCCATATTATTCGGCTGTCCAAAATTGGCAAAGGGACGACTCCCTCTCAATTGATTGATAAAGCTAAAATGCGATTCCAACTTTAACCATTGCAGAATTGCCATCAAACTCGTTAGCACTGCTGTTGCTAAAACGAGATAACTAAATCCTTGCATCAATTGTTCACGGCGGTTTGGTTGCTGTAGCGATAAGTTAAAACCCAGCACGACCATCAACCAAAACGTAAATAAATAGAACACACTTAATAATGCGATACTTAAATCACCAATTAAACCGAAACCCCACTGAATGAGTGGAATCGACATCATCGGCAGCATCCACAGTTGTGCTTTTGGTATTTTTATATTTTGGTTGAATGCTAAAGTAAAAAGTGAAATTGCAGCTGCAAATCCAGCGAGATCACTGGAAAATGTCACCCATGGATAGGTATGGAATGGCGAGAGCCATGCAAAGCCAAGCAAAATGCTGGCGAGAATAAAACATAAAGCTTGCATAAGATGTAGAAAAATAAGGCTTCGCTGTAGTATATAACGAAGCCTTTTGTTGATCACAATTTGGTGTCAAAAACTACAATTTAATACGATGAATTTATCACACTTATAAATAATACTTTACCTTTTATCAATAAAACTGATAGGCATTATTTACATGCATTTGGTCTAAATTTTGTGTTTAAAGTGCCTGGTGTACAAGTCCACGTTGCAGCACCATCTGTAGTTTCAAAAAAAATAGTTTGCCCATTTGCAACACCTGTTGTCATAGTCATAGTGATTTGGCCTACAGGATAAACCCCTGTAACAGTATCACTCATCTCAGAATATTTACCTACTAAAGTAACATTTACCTCACTACTATTAGGCACAACATTTACTCCAACAAACTTAGTTGGCCAAGCAGCATGGTTCCAACCATAATCTCCTAAGATAGATTTCATTCCCGAACCCAAAATAAGAGCTTCTGAAACCTGTGCCCTAGTAATATAATCTCTATATGCAGGCACAGCTATAGCGGCTAAAATTCCAATAATGAGAATAACGATCATTAACTCAATTAATGTAAAACCTTTCATTGTAGCGTCCATGTTGTTTTCCCACTTTATTTAATGTGATTACTCAACAAGAATCGTGCCAAATAAATATTGCATTAAAATCAATAAATTAGATTACAATCAGTTATATTAAAGATAAAAAAAGACAATTATTGTCACAACCTCACACTTCTATTATTTACCAAGGTCTTAAATCAACAATTGCAATAGGTTTAGCATTTGTCCCAATTAATGCAGCCATGTCTATTTCAATACCTTTGACAGGTAAGAAACCAATTATGTTTTCATGTGAATATACTTTAAAAACTTCCTTAACATTTTCATTTTTATTATATTTATATAAATCATTAAGCGGAATAAGCTTAGACTCAATCTGCTCTTCCCTATTCTCAAATGGCTGGTAGGTTTCAGGACGACTTGCCAAGCTATTTCCAAACATTTCATCTTGTTTTTGTTGAAAAGCAATTTTAGGGTCAGAAGAATAGACGGCACTAACCCAACGCGGTTGTGAAAAAATATATGGCTTATATACTTTATCAATTTTCAAATTAGATTCATATTTTAAATCTATCTCTCTAACCAGCTCAATATCATCTACAACAAATACTTGAAAAACAGGCCTTCCTTGTACAACTGTATGCAATCCATAAAAGTAAGCTGCTAACTGGATCACCACAACAAGAAATAAATCAATTTTTAATTCTTTCTTCTTCGGGTTAAAAACGGTAAAAGTTAATAATGGTCCAAGAATTAAATCAATGACAAGAATAATCCAAAAGACTGTGCCAACACCCATGGCTTTATCCAATGGTGCTGGATACCACAGATGAAATACCAAGAATAAAGCAATCAACAATAAAAATAATGAAAATAAAATATGTACAGCCATGGCAGATAGGCGCTGTTTCCAATTCATATGCAATATTCTCCTTACATGGCGATTTAACAATAAAAAAGACCTCGAAAGGTCTTTTTGTAAATATGCATTTAAATATTAAGGTTTACATGCATTTGGTAAGTATTTTGCATCAATTGTAGTGCCAGTTGCAGCTGCTGCCATTGTATCAGTTTTTGTATTACCACATGCCCAAGAACTTCCGCCATCAGCGGTTGTAAATTGTAAAAGATTACTACCCGCAGTTGAAGCTTTACCAGTTGTCATTTCAATTTCAAGCACGCCATCTGGATAAGTACCAATATCAGCCCCTGTAGTTGATATAACTTGAGAATATTTACCAACTAAAGTTGCATTCAACTCACCAGCAACAGGTGTTGCAGTTGGGCCAACCAAATCTGGCCATTCATTTTTATCCGCACCATATTCTGCCAATGGAGCTTTTAAACCACCACCTAGCGTTACAGCTTCAGACACTTGCGAACGAGTAATATAATCTTGATACGCAGGAATCGCAATCGCCGCCAAAATACCAATAATCGCGACTACGATCATTAATTCAATAAGAGTAAAACCCTTTTGCATTGTGTTCATAACATTCTCCAATGTATAAATTTTTATAAGCTTTATTCAGCTACTTGTATTCAGCATGTTTTATGCCAGCTCCTAGCTTAGCCAATTTTAACTCAAAAAAACAGTGACTTAAAACATTATTGGCACTGATCACAATTAATGCAATTCAGACACTTTATGAAAAAATATGACAATTAACGTCATGTTTATCTCATTCTCTACGCTAAAAGTTCCTCCCATTTTTGATGATTTTCGAATTGTTTTAAAATTGAGCGAAATAAGTCACATAAAAAAAATTGTAACCAACACAACCATTCATCGTTAAAATTTGTCTTTTCATCATGCAAATGTATATCTATAAGATCAATTCAAAATAATCGGCTCATTCGGCAACTCATTGGTTTGCTCAGGAATCGGTTGATCATAATATTGCCCTAGCACTTGACCAATTTTTTCAATGCCCACCAACACGCCCTGCTGATATTGTTTGTTTTTTAATTTTTCGATGATCAAGGTACAAATTTGCTCCCAAGTTTCCACATCCGTTGCATTTTTTAAACCTCGATCAATCACAATTTCAACTTTTCGCTCGCATAAATTTAAATACAACAACACACCACTATTCAGTTCTGTATCCCAGACCCCAAGTTCAGCAAAAAGCTGCTGAGCACGCAGACGTGTATCTTGATAATAAGCCTGGGAACACGGTATGTGCCCTTCAATAACAACTTGGATCTCTCCAACATGCCCCTGCTCGGCTTGATGTACACCTTTGGCAATCTCAACACGGTCCTGTTGATTAAAATAACGATGTGTCGCAGAAATATATAAAAAGTGTTTAAACCAACGTTTTAAACTGGGTGTGACACGCTCATCCAACTTCGGTTGAGTAATAATCTGTGTTGTGTCTGTTTTCGTTACCATGAGCCTGAAGCACCTCCTCCACCAAAACTACCGCCACCGCCACGGTAGCCTCCACCACCAAAACCGCCACCTCCGCCGCCGCCACGTCCGCCACCAGAGAGAAAAGCCTGAAAAATGAGTTGTGCTAAGGAAGTAATCAATAAAAAGAATACACCGATGCCCAAAATTAAACTCATCACAACACCAGCGCCATTGACCAATCCTGCAACAGCAGCAGCTACACCAGCAGTTGATGCACTCAGACGCTTTCCAACCACAAATGATCCAATCACACCAGCAACCAGAATAAACAGCGCCATCGACATGGTGTTCTCTTTGGCTTGTTGTTGCTGTAATGCTCGTTCATGGCGTTTTTTTAGTTCTTGTGCAGATTGTTGTGCAATTTCAGGATCAAGATTCACAATACGGGTAATTTCATCCAATCCAGCAGAGATACCTTGTGCGTACTGCCCTTGTTTAAATGCAGGGGTGATTTGATTGCGAATAATTCGACTCAATACCACATCAGGCAACACGCCTTCTAAACCATAACCCGTGAGGATTTGAATGTTCCGATCATTAATCGCAATGGCGATGAGCAAGCCATTGTCTCGTTTCGCTGATCCAAGCTGCCATTGCTCCCCTGCTCTCAATGCAAAATCAAAAATCGCCTCTTGCCCTGTAGTTGGCACAATAATCACACCAATCTGAGCCTTACCTTGTTGGTATAGATTCAGAATCTTTTGATCTAATTGCTGTATTTCAGTAGCAGTCAGAACCTTCGCCTGATCAATCACAGGTTGGTTGAGTGTTGGCAGCCCTCGAATGGACTCTCCATCAACCATATCGTTGGCAACTTCGATAGATGTTTGAGTATTTTGATTGCTAGTGGTCGAGGTCGAAGGTTGGGCTTTTTGTTGCTCTTGAATAATTTTGCCTGCAATCAACACATCGCTTTGATCTGTTGCAGTTGCTTGCTCTGCCCATACCTTATGCTGAAAACAGATTGCGCTCAAAAGAAGCATACAAACGACGACCAATCGCTGTTTGTATGTTTGCTTCAATGTTTTCAGCATAAAATTACTCCCAAATATTCAAAGTTAATTAAATGAAACCGTAGGAGCTTGTTGAGCAGATTGTTCCGCCTTGAAGTTTTCTTTGGTTTTCATGCCAATCACTTTAGCAGTCATGACTTGTGGGAATTGGCGTGAATAAGCATTGTAATCTTGAACACTGGTAATATATCGATTACGAGCGACTGCAATACGGTTTTCCGTACCTTCAAGTTGCGCTTGTAAATCTCGGAAATTTTCATTGGCTTTAAGATCAGGATAATTCTCTGAAACTGCAATCAGGCGAGATAGTGCGCCAGTCAATTGACTTTGTGCTTGCTGGTAACGCTCAAATAACACAGGATCTTCCAGGACTTCTTTATCCACTTTTAAGCCTGCAACGTTAGAGCGTGCCTGTGTGACTTCGGTCAATACTTGCTCTTCATGTTTGGCATAGCCTTTCACGACATTCACTAAGTTAGGTACAAGATCAGCCCGTCGTTGGTACTGGTTTTGCACTTCTGACCATGCAGCCGTCACTGCCTCATCTTTAACTTGCAATGTGTTATAGCCACAACCCGTGAATAGCAATGTACTTGCCAAAATTGTTGCAAGCGCAGTTTGTTTCATCAGTTTCATACCTATTTATCCTCAAGTTTTTCTTTATATTTTTAACGATAATTTATTGTAATGTGATTTTCTAAGCGCTGTGTAAAGTTTATTAAATTTGATAGTTCAATATTTAAATAAAAAAGGCATCACTTCCATGTTTGAAGTAATGCCCCACTAAACAAAATTTTTGTCGACTTAGATTAACTATAAATTTTGGATGCTGTTTCTTCTTGAAATGAAATCATGCCATATTCATCAGCCATACGTGCTTTCCAATAATTGACTAACTTCGTATAGTCATGTTTGGCAGGGTGGAAATCCGCTTGATAATACGATAAGTATTCAGGAATCAGTTGAATTAACATTTTTACAAGTAAATAAGTACCAAATAAATTACCGCCGACTTTAGGCAAACTTTTCCATTTATCCTGCCAAATTAAACGCGTCGTTCCATAAAAAACCAAACTCGCAAATCCTGTGGTGACGCTACGCATCAACAAACGGCGAATACGATCATCTCCATACACTTCTTGGTAAACATCAAAGGCCACGGAACGATGCTCAATTTCTTCAATCGCGTGCCAGACCCAGAGTTTCATTGCGTCATCGTCCAAGGTACTCAGAATCTCTGGATGTCTGAGGATATATCCCCCTAACATCGCAGTAAAATGTTCAAAAGCACAGGTTAAAGCCAATTGTAATTTCGGATGTATATTACGAAGTGCATCATCTCGCTTTGCTAGCCACGCTTGGAAACGATCTAAATTATAGTCATCGCGTCGCCATGCATCATTGAATTCAGTGTGTGCCTTGGAGTGCATCGCTTCTTGACCAATAAAAGCAGCAATCTGTGCTTGTAATTGAGGATCTTTGACTTTATCTCGCACATTGCGAACACTATTGACAAAGTATTGCTCCCCAATCGGAAATGTAGAAGAAAGTGCCGTTAGCAGATGAGACATCAGTGGAGAATTTGCAAAATAATGCCGCTTAATTTTTTGTGGATTAAATTGCAAACGTCGCACCGTAATTCCTAAGGCTTTAGGGCGATTTAAATAGCTTTTTTCTTGATTTACATTTGCAAGTGCCATGTTGAATGCCTGCACAATTTCTATACTGAGTTTGAGTATTGCGCCGGAAAAACACCATGGACAGGGCAAAAAAGCTTATAAAATTTGCTAAAACTACCAAACAGACCAGATGAAAGAACAAAGCCTGCGAAATGCAGGCTTTGTTTAGATCTGATTTTAAAGCTAAAAAGTTAGACACCGAGATAATCTAAAATACCTTCAGCAGCTTGACGGCCTTCCCAGATTGCGGTTACGACAAGATCTGAACCACGTACCATGTCCCCACCAGCAAAAATCTTTGGGTTAGAGGTTTGGAATTTAAATTCTTGTTGTTCAGCAGCGACCACACGACCAGAACCATCAAGACTAACTTTTACATCCGCAAACCAATCAGCTGGACTTGGGCGGAAACCAAATGCAAGCAAGACTGCATCAGCTGGCAAAACTTCTTCAGAGCCTGGAATAGGTTCAGGACTACGGCGACCACGACTATCAGGCTCACCCAATTGGGTTGTTACTACTTTAACGCCAGTTACTTTCCCATTCTCGCCAACAATTTCAATTGGTTGACGATTAAATAGGAATTTCACACCCTCTTCATAGGCATTTTTCACTTCACGCGCAGAACCCGGCATGTTACTTTCATCACGACGATAAGCACAAGTGACTTCTTGTGCGCCTTGACGCAACGAAGTACGGTTACAGTCCATTGCGGTATCACCACCACCAAGGACAATCACTTTTTTACCATCAACACTGATATATTCGCTTGGATCTTTTTCCCAACCTTGGCAACGATTTACGTTTGCAATCAAGAAATCCAATGCGTCATAAACACCATCAAGATCTTCACCCGGGAAGCCACCTTTCATGTAGGTATAAGTCCCCATACCCATGAACACTGCATCGTATTCAGCAAGTAGTTGCTCGATTGTAACGTCCACACCGATTTCAGTATTCAAACGGAATTCGATGCCCATCCCCGTGAAGATTTCACGACGACGCTTCATCACATCTTTTTCCATTTTAAATTCAGGAATACCAAATGTGAGCAAACCACCAATCTCAGGGCGTTTATCAAATACCACTGGTTTAACACCACCGCGCGCAAGAATGTCTGCACAACCTAAACCCGCTGGTCCAGCACCGATGATGGCAACTTTTTTATTGGTCCATTTTACGCCAGACATATCTGGACGCCAGCCTAAAGCAAAGGCAGTGTCATTGATATATTTTTCAGCATTACCAATCGTTACTGCACCAAAACCATCATTTAAGGTACAAGCACCTTCACACAAACGGTCTTGTGGACAAACACGACCACATACTTCTGGCAAGGTATTGGTTTGGTGGCACAGCTCGGCTGCTTGGAAAATTTGACCTTCTGCAATCAGCTTTAACCAGTTAGGAATGTAATTATGTACAGGACATTTCCATTCACAATACGGGTTACCACAACCTAAACAACGATGCGTCTGATTCGCAGCCACTTCCGCAGTAAAAGGTTTATAAATTTCCACAAATTCTGCTTTGCGGACAGTAATATCTTTTTTCTCTGGATCTTGGCGTGGTACGTCCAGAAATTGAAAGTCATTATTGAGGCGTTCTGCCATGTCTCTCTCCGTGGGTAGGCGCAGCGGTTTTTTCACCTCTGCACCTGCCTATGTCTTTGCAGTCGTGGAATTATTGTGGATCAGCTTGGGTTGTTTTCAAAAGCGTTTGCAAATTAGCAGCTTTTGGTTTTACAAGCCAGAACTTACGACTATAGAAGTCGAATTCATTACGGATTTTGTAAGCCCAAGCACTGCCTGTTTCTTGGATATGCTCATCAAGAATACGTAATAGATATTCTTTATGATCTTCCATCGCTTCTGTCGAGATACGGTTGAGGTCAATTAACTCATGGTTGTAGTAGTCAACAAAGTCATTGTCGAGGTCAAGCACATAAGCAAAACCACCCGTCATACCTGCACCGAAGTTGTGACCAACCTTACCTAATACAGTCACCACACCACCCGTCATATATTCACAACAGTGGTCTCCTGCACCTTCAATTACTGCAAATGCACCTGAGTTACGAACGGCAAAACGCTCACCTGCGGTACCCGCTGCAAACAACTTACCGCCTGTTGCACCATATAAACAAGTGTTACCAATAATTGCAGTATTTTGTGTTTGGAATGGTGAACCTTTTGGTGGGAAGATCGACACACGACCACCCGCCATGCCTTTACCGACATAGTCGTTAGCATCACCTTCAAGTTTGATATGTAAGCCACCTGCATTCCACACACCAAGTGATTGGCCAGCGGTACCAACTAAATTCATCACAACAGGGCTGTTTTCCATACCCAAGTTGCCATAACGACGTGCAATCTCACCTGAGATACGCGCACCGATTGAACGATCACAGTTACCTACAGTAAAGTTAAATGAGCCACCTGTACCTGCTTCAATCGCTGGCAGCATTTCTTCAACCATACGCTCAGCCAAGACACCTTTATCGAATGGCTCATTGCCTTGAACTTGGCAATATTGTGCCTTGCCTTCTGCTGCAGGATGAGAAGTTAATAATGCACTTAGGTCTAAGTGTGCATGCTTTTCAGTTTCACCTGGTAACACTTCAAGCAAATCAACACGACCAATCAAGTCTTTCAGTGATGAAACACCTAATGCAGCCAACCATTCACGGGTTTCTTCTGCAATAAACTTGAAGAAGTTAATCAACATTTGTGGCTCGCCAATATAATGCTCTTGGCGTAAATGGTCTTGTTGTGTTGCCACACCAGTTGCACAGTTATTTAAGTGGCAAATACGTAAGTACTTACAACCTAATGCGATCATTGGCGTAGAACCAAAACCAAAACTTTCAGCACCTAAAATTGCAGCTTTGATCACATCCAAACCTGTTTTTAAACCACCATCAGTTTGAACACGAACCTTACCACGTAAATCGTTTACACGAAGAGCCTGATGCGCTTCACTTAAACCCAACTCCCATGGTGAACCAGCATGGTGAATCGACGAAAGCGGTGAGGCTGCTGTACCACCGTCATAACCTGAAATGGTGATGAAGTCTGCATAAGCTTTTGCGACACCAGCGGCAATAGTCCCTACACCCGGCTCAGATACTAATTTTACTGAAACCATTGCTTGAGGATTGACTTGCTTCAAGTCAAAGATCAATTGCGACAAATCTTCAATCGAATAAATATCGTGGTGTGGAGGTGGAGAAATCAACGTCACACCCGGCACCGAGTAACGTAAACGAGCAATCAAGCCATTTACTTTACCACCCGGTAGCTGACCACCCTCACCTGGTTTTGCACCTTGTGCCACTTTAATCTGCAACACTTCAGCAGAAGTTAAGTACGCTGGTGTTACACCAAAACGACCTGATGCGATCTGTTTAATTTTAGAGTTACGAATCGTGCCATAACGTGCAGGATCTTCACCGCCTTCACCAGAGTTCGAACGACCACCAATAGTGTTCATTGCGATCGCAATGGCTTCATGTGCTTCTGGAGACAATGCACCTAGAGACATACCCGCAGAGTCGAAACGCGGAAGAATATCTTCTATGCTTTCAACCTGATCTAATGCAATTGAATTGGCTGTTTTTAATTTAAATAAGTCACGGATCGTCGCAATTGGACGATTGTTGACTAGCTCAGCATACTCTTTAAAATCTTGGTATTGACCAGAACGCACCGCTTTATGAAGTGAATTAATCACATCCGGGTTAAACGCATGGTACTCTTTACCAAAGACAAACTTGAGTAAACCACCTTGATCAATCGGCTTACGGTTCTGCCAAGCCGTTGTTGCCAATTTTTTCTGATCATTTTCTAAATCGATAAAGGTCGCACCTTGAATACGGCTCGGTACGCCAAGGAAGCATTGATCTACAACTTCATCGGATAAACCAACGGCTTCAAATAATTGGCCACCGCGATAAGATGCAACCGTAGAAATACCCATTTTAGAAAGTACTTTTAACAAGCCTTTCTCAATCCCTTTACGGAAATTCGCTTGTGCGTGAATTGGATCACCCAATAACTCACCTTTAGCAACCAAATCATTGATTACGTCATAAGCTAAGTACGGATACACTGCTGTTGCACCAAAGCCAAGCAATACAGCGAACTGGTGTGGATCACGTGCAAAGCCCGTTTCAACCAAGATATTCGCATCAGTACGCAAACCAGTTTTAATCAAATGATGATGAACTGCACCAGTTGCTAATGCGGAGTTGGCAGGCAAGAAACCTTCACGAATATTTTTATCCGTTAAAACAACCAAAGTTTTACCATCACGAATTGCTTGTGCTGCTTCTTCACAAATACGTGTAATTGCGGCTTGTAAACCTTCTGATTCTGGATAATTTAAATCAATGTCAACAACACCATAACCTGCACGCTCCTTTTCGACATTGCGGAGCTGCTGCATTTTCGAGTTGGACAATACTGGACTTGCAATAATGATCCGATCTGCATGCTCAGGACCTTGCTCAAATACGTTTTGCTCACGACCTAAACAAGTTTCCAATGACATTACAATTGATTCACGTAATGGATCGATTGGTGGATTGGTGACTTGCGCAAATTGTTGACGGAAATAGTCAGAAACATGGCGCACTTGACGAGATAATACGGCCATTGGGGTATCATCCCCCATCGAACCAACAGCCTCTTGACCACTTTCAGCAATCGGGCGTAATAACTGATCACGCTCCTCAAATGTCACCATAAACATTTTTTGAGCTGCTTTTAATTGATCGCCAGTTAAACCTTGATCAATTAATCTCTCTTCAAGTTCAGGATTTGCTTTCAGACGAATAGCATGGTCACGTAACCATTCACGGTACGGGCGCATATTTTTAAGATGGTTGCTAACGTCTTTAGTATCTAATACTTTACCTGTCAAAGTATCGACCACTAAGATTTGACCTGGACCAACACGACCTTTAGATACCACATCTTCTGGATGATAATCCCATACACCGATTTCTGATGCGAGTGTGATGTAGTCATTCTTTGTGATCACCCAACGCGCTGGACGTAAACCATTACGGTCAAGCATACAAATCGCATGACGTCCATCTTGAATAACTAAACCAGCAGGACCATCCCATGCTTCCATGTGCTTAGAGTTAAACTCATAAAATGCACGTAAGTCTGCATCTAAGGTTTCAACGTTTTGCCATGCTGGTGGAACAAGCATACGCAACGCACGGAATAAATCCATACCACCACCAACAAGGATTTCAAGCATATTATCTAAGCTAGAAGAATCCGAACCAGTACGGTTTACAATTGGATTTAACTCAGTTAAACCTGGGAGTAATGGGTTTTCAAATTTTGGTGTACGTGCCAAAGCCCAATTACGGTTTGCCGTAATTGTATTAATCTCACCATTATGAGCAAGATAACGGAATGGTTGAGCCAATGGCCAACGTGGTAATGTATTGGTTGAGAAACGCTGGTGGAATACCACAATATGTGACTTTAAACGCTCATCGGCTAAATCTGTATAAAAGTCAGCAATCGCTGCCGGCATCATCAGACCTTTATAACTGATCACCGTTGTAGCCAATGTCGTTACATAAAACAAAGGATCGTTTTGTAATTGTTGTTCAGCACGACGACGCGCTAAAAAGAGTTTACGATTAAACTCAACTTCAGTTAAACCCATTGGGCAATTTACAAGAATTTGTTCAAATGCTGGCAATGATTGCAGTGCAATTTCACCTAAAGCATCATTATTAGTCGGTACAACACGCCATGTTGCAACCGTCAAACCTTCCGCTGCAATTTCTTTATTCAGAATATTTTTTGCTTTTTGAGCAAGTGCAGGATCAATATTTAAAAATACGGTACCAGCAGCAAAAACTTCAGTTAAATTAACCCCTAATTTTTGCGCTTCATCACGGAAAAATTGTTTAGGCATAGCCAATAACAATCCGCACCCATCTCCTGTCTTACCATCTGCGGCAATACCACCACGGTGCGTCATGCAACTTAAACTGTGAATCGCGGTTTCAACTAAATGATGGCTTGAGTCCCCTTTCATGTGGGCGATCAAACCAAAACCACAGTTATCCTTAAACTCATGAGGTTGATATAAACCTTGAGCGGGAGCTACAGTATTAGGCGATGGCATGTGCATAGCGTACCCTTCTTTTAACATGGCTCTTTCGAGCAACAAACAATCAATTCATTTTCTGCGATATTGCCGATTAACTCATACAAAGTTCAATGCTTCGCGAAAACATTTTTCATGGCGAATTTGCAATATACGTCTTTCTCATCCAAGAATCAGCGTATTTACCATGTAATGTGTTTTCAGTTATTACACCTTAGCAAGGCTTTGTAAAGCAGAAAACTTTACATTTCACCAAATTAATGAGTCATTTAGCACCAAAAAGAACATTGAGCAGACAAATTAGCACCACAAAAAAGCAAAAAACATGCCAACAGGGTATAAAATTACTAAATCATTAAAAAAATTAAAATAACTTTAAGTTATAGTGATCTAAGGCTAAGATTTATTGCATAAAAATGCACCACAAAAAAGCATAACGCTACAATATTGACCCAATTAAGCACCAATTTAGTGCTTATTAATTAAAAGGATCACTGATTTCACGCTTAGCAGAATCTGAATTTTCTTTTATTTTTTCTGCATTTGTTGGTGCATTAACAGCAGATTGATTTTGCTGAACATTCACAACATTCCCTTGTGCATCACGACGGGTCACCGTTGTTCTCACTGTAGTCGATGCATCTGTTGAAGTCGTTTTATTTGCTGACGTAGAACCTCGGCTCGTTCCAAGCAGTAAAGTTTCATCAACCTTTGGTAAAGCTGCTGGTTTTAGTTGTATCTCATAAAGACGATTGGTTGCCAACTTCATCTCTTCAGCACCCAAATCATTCACTAAATCTGCATACACTCCTAGTCGTTGCGCTTTTGGCTGAATTGAATCAGGAAGCTTTAAGTCTAGTTGTGTGAATTGTCGATTTGCTTCATCCGCATTCGCAAATAGACCATATGCCAAAACATATTGCTCAATTTGATCTGGACTACTTAAACGGAAATAAACAAACTTTTTACGATCTGAACGATTTAACAAAAAGTTTTTAATAATTGCCTCATTTGAACTTCGAAAAATCTCAACAATCCACTTTCGCTGATTCTCTTTTATATATTTCGTCCCACGGAACTCTGGAAGGTGTTCATTTGCGACAACAACACGTGCTTTTAAATCCAAAGGTCTCACACTATCTGACAATGCTCCCAGATGCGTAGTTGCAGCGACTTTTTCTGGTTGAATTTGTACAGACACATCAATTTTCGATGGTTGCTCAACCTCAACCAAAGCGTCACGATCAGTCACTGCCCAAAAAACCAATGCAGCAATTAAACAAGCGAGTGCTAGAACCAGCCAGCTATATTGTTGAATATTTTGCCAAATTGATCGTGACACAGCCATGCTTTCCTTCGTGATTTATGATACAGATTGATTTGCAAGAATAGATTGTTTCATCAGCTCGATGTCAAAGTCTTTGGTAATTACCGCTTGCCCTAATCTTTGAAGCAAAACTAGACGCAATTGCCCATTCAAAACTTTTTTATCATGCGCCATATAAGCTAGAAACTCATCTAATGGAATTTTTGGACATGATATCGGTAAATTAGCACGTTGAATGATTTTTTTTGTACGCTCTACATCTTCAACTGAAATCCACCCCAAACGCTGCGATAAATCTGCAGCCATGACCATGCCTGTAGCTACAGCTTCTCCATGCAACCAAACACCGTAACCCAAATAAGATTCTATCGCATGACCAAAAGTATGACCTAAATTTAATAAGGCTCGTTCACCTTGTTCTTTTTCATCATTGGCAACAATACGTGCTTTGTGAGCACATGAACGATAAACTGCTTCAGCCAATAAGTTTGCATCACGAGCAACCAATGCATCCATATTCTGCTCTAACCATACTAAAAAGTCTTGATCACCCAATAATGCATATTTAATGACTTCAGCCAAGCCTGCTGATAATTCTCGATCAGGCAAGGTATCCAACTGCGCCATATCCGCAAGTACCACCTGCGGCTGTTGAAAAGCGCCTAGCATATTTTTTCCCAAAGGGTGATTAATTCCCGTTTTACCTCCAACACTCGAATCCACTTGAGATAAAAGAGTTGTTGGAACTTGAATAAAATTCACACCACGCTGAAAACATGCAGAGGCAAAACCTGCCATATCCCCAATTACTCCACCACCTAAAGCGAGGACAGTGCAATCACGATTAAAACCTGACTCTAATAATGCATCAAAAATCAAATTAAGATGTTGAATATCCTTATATTGCTCACCATCCGGCAAAATACATTCAGCAACTTGTTTATTCAATTGAATGAGTGCGTCTTTATAGCTTTGCAAATATAAAGGAGCAACTGTGGTATTTGAGACCAACATGACTTGTCGCCCATGGAGATATGGCTCAAGCAAAGCTTTAGGATCTAAATGACTACCAATAAAGATCGGATAACGACGCTCACCTAACTCAACATATAATGTTTGCATAACTTAAACCAACTACAGACTTACTTAACTTGTTTAGACAAAATCACTTGCAGAATTCGTTGAGCCAGATCCCGTGCTGCACCTTGATTGGTCTCAATCACATAATGCGCAACCTCACGATATAAAGGATCACGGATTGCTAATAAATCACGCAATTTCTGCTCTGGATTTTCAACTTGTAATAATGGACGATTTTTATCTCGATAGGTTCGCTGTAGTTGAAGTTCTACAGGAGTGTATAGATAAACAACAATACCTCGTTGTTTTAAAAGCTCTCGATTCGGAAGCTGAGTTACAGCCCCTCCGCCTGTTGCTAAAACCAGCGAAGAGCGAGCAGTCAAATCATTCAACACATTTGTTTCACGTAAACGGAATCCCACTTCACCTTCTTTTTCAAAAATCCATGGAATCGTCGCTCCTGTTTTACGTTCAATCTCATGATCACTATCCATGAAATCACGTCCTAACAGCTCAGCTAAGTGTCTACCAACTGTTGTTTTCCCTGCCCCCATTGGCCCTACCAAATAAATATTTGGTAGGGATTCAAACGCTTTGCTTGGCAAATGCGCCACCTATATTAATTGCGATTATTGAAAATATATTAATGATTTCTCGTCAAAGTGTCATTAACAATTCTCGGTGTCACAAAAATAAGCAGTTCACGTTTATTGTCTGTTTTCAGATCTCGACGGAAAAGCCTTCCGACATAAGGAAGATCCCCCAAAAATGGAACTTTGATTTGCGAGCTGATATTTTCTTGCTCAAAAATCCCTCCAAGCACCACAGTTTCACCATTATCAACCAACACGTTAGTATCAATTGAGTTCTTGCTAATTGTTAGCTGACCTGTTGGTGTCGGGTTACTTGGCGCATCCTTGGTAATATTGAGTTTCATCATGACTTTTCCATCTGGCGTGATGCTTGGTGTCACATCCAAACTCAATGTTGCATCAATAAACTCCGTCTTAGGTACCGCATTTGCGCCTGCACCAGTTGAAGAGGAATATGGAATCTTTGTTCCTGATTCAATTTTTGCAGGTTGTTTATCTGCAGTCATTACTTTTGGTGTTGAAATGACTTCACCATAACCATCTGCTTGCACTGCCGACAGTTCTAAATCCAACATAAAATCAGAGAGACTAATTAAGCCAAAAGCAATACGGCTTGCGCCTGCAGTCGTCGCCCCCAAATCCACATTTAAATTATCAGGACGTTCGATTTCATACTTCCACCCACCAGTCTCACTGTCTTTCTTAGGCTCTCTTAGATTCCACAACGTAGTATCACTACCACCAACCAGCAAATCATTATTTCGAGTGATACCTTGAGACAAGATTCCCCACTTCACCCCCATTTCCTTCGTAAAGTCAGTGCTTGCTCGAACAATGCGGGCTTCGATCATAACTTGCTTAACAGAGACATCCAGCAAATCAACCATCTTACGGATCTTGTCAATATTTTGAGCAGTATCATTTACAATTAAAGTATTGGTTCGTACATCAGCCACTGCACTACCACGTGGACTTAACAAACTTTCCAGTGCGAGTGAATCTGAATTCGCAGTACGATTTGATGCCCCAGCCTTACCGTCACGAGAATCTTCAATCAGCTTTAAGATATCCGCCGCTTTGGCATAACTCAGCTTGATATACTCTGATTGGATCGGCGCGAGCTTCACACTCTGAGCGATGGCTTTTGCCTCTTCTTCCTCAGCCTTGATCAGTTCTGCCACTGGTGCAATCCAAATCACATTACCATTACGACGCTTATCCAAGTTTTTAGTTTTCAGCACGATATCCAAGGCCTGATCCCAAGGAACATCCTTTAAACGTAAAGTGATATTACCTTGTACAGTATCCGCAGCCACCATGTTGATATTGGTAAAATCTGCGAGTAACTGTAATACGCGTCGCACTTCAATATCTTGGAAGTCTAAGGAAATTTTATTGCCTGTATAAGTCTGAGATTTTGCTTTTAATGGTGATTTTTCTTCAGGTCGTTTGAGGCTAATTGTAAGTTTATTTTCGGCTTGATAAGCCATATATTCATAACTACCTGCAGACTGAATGGTAATCACACCATTCCCTTTGTCATTGTAGGCATCAATACTTGCCACAGGAGTAGCGAAGTCATTGGTGTTTAAACGACGTGCTAAATGGGTAGGAATTTTATTCCCCATCGTACGCACAACAATTTTACTACCTTGTTGCTGTACATCCACAGGGGTATTACTGCCCAATAAATCAATCACAACGAGGCCTTCACCTTGATTACCGCGCTGGAAACCAATATTAGAAACCCCTTGTTGTACTTGACGTGCAGTGGTCGATACAGGACTCACAATAGCAGGACGAGCTGAATTAATTTTTAGAATAAAGGTATTGCCTTCAACACGTGTAGTAAAAGCGCCAGCATCTTTTAGATTCACAATCACTCGTGAGCGCTGATCATCAGCAGCAACTTCAACCGAACTAGCCTCATTGGTTGCAACAGGGATAGACGTTTGTTTTAACGTTTGTTTAGCTTTATCAAAATCCAAAATCAAACGAGAAGGCTGTTCAAGTTGATATGCTTGTGGCTGTGGTGGCAGACCATTAAACATGACACGAATCTCAGTCCCCTGATCCGCCAAACCCATAGGCACAATATTAGTCATGTTTACTTGTGCTGAAGCTACTTGCATTACTGCTATAGCAACAGCACCCATAGAAAATTGACGGAATGCACGATTCATGGTCTTCGCTTCCCCAAATAAAGAATATTTAAACTGTTTTTTCATTGTTATTCCCTTAATCTTACGGCGCAGGTCCAATTAAAACGAGTGTTCTTGGTCTCTCAACATAACCCTCTCGCCCATCAGGAACGATCTCAACCAAATCAATTTGTGTTGGACTAATTTTAATAATACGCCCTTGATTCATCCCTAAATAACTCCCTACTTGTACTCGCTCAATTTGTCCATCTGGCGTCTGAATCAGTGCAAGGGTTTCATTTGTTCGGCCACGCATACTACCTTTCATATTTAGAGACTCTAAGGCATAACTCTCTAAAGGCTGAGGTTGGCGATTAAAATTAGGATAAACACGTTTTCCTGCCATGATTTTTAATTCAGCAGCCAATGAACTTGGCATGAACGGACTTTTAAGCTGATGCGCTGAATAATTAAATAAAGGGACTGGCATAAAGACAGGTGCAGGCTCAATAGGCAATGGCGGTTGATTGCGAATCTCAGCCATTTTTTGATTCACCGAATCAATACGAGAATCACACCCAACACCTCCAAGCGTAACTAATAATAAAAGTAATAACTTATAATTATTCATTAACGTTGTCCCCCTTGAACAGGTGTGCTTTCAGCCTGATCATCTGCACCAACATAACGATAGGTTTTTGCTTTAACTGTATAATGAACAACAGGAATATCTGATTTTTTCTGCGTATCTTCTTTCGCTTCAACCGTGAAATCATGTAAAGTCACAATTCGAGGTAATGAGGCAATCCCTGTCGCAAAAGCACCAAAAGCGTGATAATCACCTGTCGCTTCTAAGCTAATTGGCTGTTCAATAAAGAACTCTTGTCTAATTTCTTTTTCTAAACGAATGTTTTTAAATTTCAGACCAGAATTTACTCCCGTTAAGTTCATATCCTCAACCAAGCTTGGAATTTCCGTCTCTTTTGGTAATTGTTCAAGTTGCTGATTGAAATTCGCTTCCATTTCTTGCAACTGAGTTTGATATTGCTGCAAATTACGTAATTTAGATTCCTTTTCTCTAAATTCATTTAACAGACTTTGTTCACGTGCTTGAGCATTCGCAATAGTTTGTAACTGTTTTTGGATGACTAAAAAATACCCCAATGCAGCGACAGCCAACAAAATAAAAATCCAACACGTCACTTTCACCGACCATGGCCAACTGCCATAGTTATTCATGTCCAAGGTATTAAACTGCTGGAAAAACTGCTCAACTGTCATCTTCTTTTTCTTAACAGCTGCACCTTCTTGATTAAGATCATTCAATTCATCTTGGCTCATTGTGCGCCTCCCACTGTTGCTGATGCAGCTGTATCCGAAGCAGAGTCATTCGCTACCGTGGTTCCAATTTCACCCAAATCTACAGTAACAACGAAACTTCCATAATTTTCTTCAACACGAGGAACTAAAGAACTAACCGCTTTATCTTTTTTCTCTTCTGATGCCAAAAAGGAGTTCATAAATGCATTCCGATACCACGGAGAAGCTTCTAAATTACGTAGTAACTCAGCAACCGTATTTGGACTTTCTGCCTTTCCTTCAATCGTAAATTTATCACCTGTACGCGTAAACTTAGTGATATACATTGTCGGCGGAGTTACACGAACCAACTCATCCACTAAACGAACGATAACTGGTCGCTGGCCTTGAAGACCTTGAATTAACTTCATACGCTCAATAATCGCATTACGACGCTCTTGCAAGCCCTCCAGCGATTTCAACTGTACATCTAAGTTTTGATTGGTACTTACAATAAATTGATTTGCTTGTTCTTGATCATTGAGTTTATGGTCAAAATACATCCATGCTGTAAATACAGATGCAATCCCTAAAGCAGCTACCCCAACGCAAAATGCAATAAATTGTTTCTTTCTTTGTTCTCTTAGCTCATCGCGCCAAGGGAGTAAATTAATCTTTGCCATTAATCAAAACTCCTCAATGCCAAACCACATGCAACCATCAATGAGGACGCATCATTTTCAATTTTTTTAATATCGATTTGTGGAGAAAAACCCATTTGTAGGAATGGATTGGCAATTGTCACTCGGTAACCGAGTTTTTGTTGTAATAACTTCGCTAGGCCAGGAATATTCGCATTTCCGCCAGCAAGCAAGATATGATCAATTTCATTAAATTGAGATGATGAAAAGAAGAATTGTAGTGAACGTGCTGCCTGTTGCACTACAGCATCCAAAAACGGCTCCAACACTTCAATATCATAATCATCTGGAAGCGTTCTTTCTTTTTTTGCCCGACCCGCTTCTTCAAAAGATAAACCATAACGACTTTGAATATCTTGTGTTAGCTGTCGACCACCAAAAACCTGCTCACGTGTGTAGATAATTTTGCCTTTCTGCATCACAGACAATGTGGTCATGGTATGACCGATATCTAAGATACCAACGGTATTTGCCCCCATAGGAAGTGTATCGGCAAAGACACTAAATGCTCGCTCCATTGCATAGCTTTCAACATCTGCAGTTTTAGCAGTTAATCCTGCAAGTTCGAGTACTTCAACACGGGTGTCAACATTTTCGGTACGTGTTGCAACAAGTAATACATTTACCCGATTTGGATTGTTTAATCGATCAGGCAAAACTTCAAAGTCTAAACTTACTTCATCTAATGGGAACGGAATGTATTGCTCAGCATCCATACGAATTTGAACTTCTCGCTCATCATCCGTCATGTCAGCATCCATTTCTATAATCTTATTGATGACCATAGATGTTGGAACTGCCATCGCGACATTACTGGTATGCGGATTTGCAAGGTTTACCACTCTTTCAAGCGCATCACCAACTGCTTCTGGGTTCAGAATGCTTTTTTCCACCACACTATTTTCAGGCAGTGGCATCACGGCATAACTTTCAACCCAATATCTACCGTTCTTTACAGAGAGCTCCAATAATTTCACGGTTGTCGAACTGATATCGACCCCCACTAACCCCTTATTTGGTTTACGATATAACCTGAGCACAATACTTTCCTATTTATTTTTTTATCCCCAAAAAATACAACATACTAATTTGTTTTGGTCTTTAATAATACGGATACAATATCTCATCTAACAATCCGCATGTCTAAAGGATATACTGACCACAATTAGTTTGCCATTCGCTCTTATTAAAACTTACTTATTATGAAAAAGCTATCCAGTTCTGGTATTGTTCGCCCATTTTTTTTGATCCTGATTATTATCTTAGTCTCACTTCCAATGGGATTTTATGGCATGTATCTCTATCTGGCACCTTCTTTGCCTGATATGAGTTCACTAAAAAAGGCGCCTCTCATAAAACCATTGCAGGTCTACACAGCAGATAATCAGTTGATTGCAGAATATGGCGGAAACCTTTCTATTCCTGTTGAATATGAACAAATTCCACCCACCTTTATTCATGCATTCTTGGCTGCTGAAGATTCATCATTTTTTGAGCATAGTGGTATCAGTTTTAAAGGCCTCGGGAGAGCGATAACCGAGTCAATTACTGGTTCTGATGTTCAAACAGGTGGTTCAACGATCACCATGCAGGTAGCGAAAAATTATTATTTAAGTCCAGAGCGAACGCTTCGACGCAAGCTGACAGAAGTCTTTCTTGCACGCAAAATTGAGCAGAAATTAACCAAGCAAGAGATTTTGAGTTCTTATGTAAACAAAATCTTTTTGGGTAAAAATGCCTATGGTATTGCTGCTGCAGCTCGCATCTATTACAACAAAGAAATTAATGAGTTGAGCACTGCGCAAATGGCGATGATCGCAGGATTACCAAAGGCTCCTTCTCGATATAATCCTGTTGCCAATCCTCAACGTGCACTTGAACGCCGTAACTGGATTCTTGGTCGCATGTTGCAACTCGGCTACATCAACCAATCCCAATATCAAAAAGCTGTCGCGGAACCAATCAACTTAAATATGGTTGATCGGTCTGTAACCAATGTCTTTCCTTATGTCGGTGAAATGGTTCGTTCTGAATTAGTAAAACATTTTGGTGAACAAGCTATCGATTCTGGCTATAAAGTCTATACGACTATTGATAGCAACCGCCAACGTTATGCTGAGCAAGCACTCCAAGATGGATTAGAAGCATATGATCGACGTCATGGTTGGCGTGGTCCAGAAGCACATGATCAACCACTGAACCAATTTATGGCCTTTGCCAATACAGTTCCAGCGCAAGTGACCAAGGTAAATAACAACTCTTTTGAAGCCTTATTACAAGACGGATCGACTGTTACTGTAAATTGGTCAGGCATGTCATGGGTTCGCCCTTATCGTAATGTCAATAGTGTAGGTGGTGCGCCATCAAATGCCTCACAAATTGTTAAAGTAAAAGATATTGTTCGCTTACGTCCAAACAAAGATAAAACAGCTTGGGCTTTAACCCAAATTCCTAAAGTTCAAGGACAATTGATTGCGTTAAATCCAAATGATGGCGCAATAGAAGCTGTTGTTGGAGGATATAACTTTTATCATTCTAAATTTAACCGTGCCATCCAAGGGTGGCGTCAACCAGGCTCAACAATCAAACCTTTTGTGTATGCACTTGCCTTAGAGCGTGGTATGACTCCATATAGCATGGTCAATGACAGCCCCATTACCATTGGAAAATGGTCACCAAGAAACTCTGATGGGCGCTATCTTGGCATGATTCCATTACGACGTGCGTTATACCTATCTCGAAATACAGTTTCAGTGCGCTTACTACAAAATGTTGGGATCGAACGCACACGTCAGTTATTCATGGATTTCGGACTTCAAGACGATCAAATTCCTCGTAACTATACGATTGCCCTAGGTACACCACAGGTACTCCCTGTTCAAATGGCAACAGGTTATGCAACTTTTGCCAATGGTGGTTACCGCATCCAACCCCATTTTATTCAACGCATTGAAGATGTTACTGGTAAAGTAATTTACACAGCCAAACCCGAATATGCTTGCATCCCATGTATAAGTAAAAACGCTGCAATCAAAACAAAGCAAACCGATACAGCCGATGAACAACAAACTCATGTTACCGAGATTACCAATCAAAGTTTAGAACAGACTGCCGCTGCTTCTGAAACTGTTGAAAACACAAATCAGCCAGAGCAACCAATTAAAAACAGCAGTGATTACCGTCAAGCACAACGCATTATAAAATCTAGCTCTGCCTATGATATGGCGAACATCTTGCGTGATGTTATTCAACACGGTACTGGACGTGCAGCTTTAAAAATAGGACGTGATGATTTAGGTGGTAAAACAGGTACAACCAACGATGCTAAAGATGCTTGGTTTGCTGGTTTTAATGGCAATCTTGTAGCCATTGCATGGGTTGGATTCGATCAACCTCGTACACTCGGTCGTAGAGAATATGGTGGGGTAGCTGCGCTTCCAATTTGGACAAACTTTATGGCAAACGCCCTAAAAGATACGCCTTCTGCATGGGTAAAACTAGATAAGGATGCGAAAGATCCAATCTCGCATGATCAATTACAGGTTCAGCAGAATCAAGATCGCAAAGAGTACCGTGCCTCTCCACCATTGGCTCGCCCACTTTATCGCCCTGCGCCTCCTGCACCGCCATCATCTGCTCAACGTGATTTTTCAGACTTATCTGAAACAAACTCCAACACAGAGCAACCGATCACTCCAACACGCAAGGCTCCACCCAACATGGGGTCAACAACTCAAAATACAGCACCTCAAAGAGAGCGTGATGGTATTGAAAATTTAATTAATCAAATTCAATAGCTACACAGCTCAATGTCAAAAAGCCATCAAATTGATGGCTTTTTATTTTTCTCAAATACATAAATCTGAAAAGCAGCAGTGACAGCAAATTGCTGTGCTTGCTCTAGCTTCATACGTCGCTCAGGATTTGCTTTATAAGCATAAGGTGTCATTGCAATTAAGTTTTTTAATGCATATTGATCTAAAAGCATGGGGGCTTCAATGCATTGTGATTGTGTTAGATTAAACTGCACCGCCAACTGTTCCACAAATTTCTGAGGTTCATGTAAGGTGACCTGTTCAAACAAGGCTTCACGCAATTCGTATAAATGTCTTGGCGCTGGTGTAACGACAATGAGATGCCCCTGCTCCCTTAGCACACGAACAATTTCATTTTGAGGAATTGGACTAAATAAGCTAGTACATACATCAATAGCATGATCTTGTACAGGTAAGGTTGCTCCTGTACCGACAGCCCAAGTAATATTCGAATTTAACTTGGCTGCACGCTGTATGGCTGTTTTGGCAATATCCACCCCAATACACCGCTCTGTGCACATTTGCATTGCACTCGTATAATACCCTTCACCACAACCAATATCTAAGACTGATTTAGGTTGTAGTTGCTGTAACAATGCAACCACAGCATGCTGTAAGGGCTGATAAAATCCTGCTTGTAAAAATTCTCGACGTGCCAATACCGACTCAGGTGTATCCCCAGGTGTTTTACTGTGCTTATGTTGCACCACATGTAAATTAACATAACCTTGTTTAGCCACATCATAGCTATGACCACTCTCACATCGCCATGTATGTTCTACCAAGTGTAGAGCTTGGCGACATACTGGACACATCAATAAACTCATTCATTTCCTCCAAACATAAAAAAAGCTGGTATTTTCACCAGCTTCTTTCTTTGAATCGTGGCTTAACGTAATTTTAAGGTCATTAATCCTAAAACCACTAAGAAAATCGTAATAATCCAAAAACGGATAACAACCTGCGTTTCTTTCCAACCTTGTTTTTCATAGTGATGATGCAAAGGTGCCATTAAGAACACACGCTTATTTCGCATACGCAATGAGCCAATCTGTAAGAAAACAGAAATTGCTTCCATGACGAAAACACCGCCCATAATTGCAAATACAATTTCCTGACGCACCATGACCGCAATGGTACCCAACATTGCACCCAATGCTAAAGCACCAACATCTCCCATGAAAACCTGCGCAGGGTGGGCATTGTACCAAAGGAATGCCAAACCAGCACCCACCATTGCCGAACAGATTACTACCAGCTCAGATGTATATTTCACATAAGGAATATGCAGATAATTTGCAAAGCGAATATCACCCGATAAATAAGCAAATACCCCCAGACCAGCAGCAACCATCACAATTGGCATAATCGCTAAGCCATCTAATCCATCAGTTAGATTAACCGCATTCGAAGCACCATTGATCACCAAGTAAGTAAAAGCAATAAATGCCAAACCAAATGGAATTGCAGAAAGTGGAATTGAAAGATTCTTAAAGAATGGAATCAACAAATCTAACATGTTTGCCGTATGTACAGCACTATCCTGTTGTTTTGCAATCACATAAAGTGCTACACCTGCGCCAAGCGCAGCCAGTGACGTCCAAAAGAACTTTTTGCGAGCAGGTAACCCTGCATTATCTTTATAGCGAATTTTGATCCAGTCATCGGCCCAACCGACTGCACCGAACACCACCATCACGCCTAACACAATCCAAACATAAGGATTTGATAGGTCAGCCCATAGCAAGGTACTAATCCCGATTGAGAGTAAGATCAAAATCCCTCCCATCGTAGGTGTCCCCATTTTCTTGGCATGGTTTTCAGGCGCAAAAGAGCTGACTGCTTGACCATATTTTAATGCTTGTAATTTACGAATCATTATCGGCCCAAGAAATAATCCGATCATCAACGCAGTCAATACACTCAACAAAGAACGTAATGTTAAATAACGAACAACTTGGAACGAGCTGTTATAACCCGCCAATTGCTCAAACAACCATAGCAACATTTAAATTTTCTCCATCAAATCAGCCATCAACGTTTCCATATGGGTATAACGAGACCCTTTAAATAGGAAACTCATTGACTGGGGTTGATGTGTTTGGACTAAATTAATTAAAAACGGTAAAGCGTCTGCCTGTGTTGCAAATGCATGTAAATTTTCTGCACGTTCAGCGCCTTGTTGAGCTGCTTCTGCAAATTCACCAACCACAACCAAATGATCTAGGGGGAATGAAATCAAATCACGCCCCAAATCATGGTGTTCTTGCCAACTGCTCTCACCCAACTCCCCAATATCCCCCATCACCATGACTTTTAAGCCCTGCTGTTGTAGTAAGACCTTTGCTGCGGCGCGCATTGAGGTTGGATTCGCATTATAAGTATCATCAATAAAAAGATGATTTTGATGTTGAATAAAGTTCAAACGCCCTTTGGCCCCTTGTGCTTGCTCCAAACCTTGAACAATATCATCCAAAGGTATACCAATCGCTAATGCAAAGGCAGTTGCTGCCGTTGCATTCTGCACATTATGTGCACCAGCAAATGGCAGGTTGACTGCTCTCGAACCTTCTGGCGTATGTAGGTTAAATTGTGCAGACTGCGGATTCAGCTGAATCTCCGTTGCGTACACATCACCACCCTCACCAAAACTCAGGATTGGATGATTGCCTGCATTTTGACGAATAGTGGTGGTGAAATCATCATCTGAAGGAACAATTGCAGTCCCGTCAGGTAGGATATGTGCATAAATTTCGGACTTAGCACGACAAATTCCATCACGCCCACCAAACTCACCCAAATGGGCAGTTCCAATATTCAAAATTCCTGCAACATGTGGCTGGACTAAATTAGACGTATAATCAATCTCACCTTGGTGATTCGCACCCAACTCCATTACAGCAAATTGGTGCTCTGGGCGGAGTTCAAGCAACATCATCGGCACACCCAAATCATTATTCAGGTTACCTCGTGTAATTAAGGTCGGCGCTAAACGAGACAATATACTGCCCAACATCTCTTTAGTGGTGGTTTTCCCACTACTTCCGGTCAAAGCGATGACTTTCAACTGCTGATTTTGTTGACGGCGATACGCCCCTAGGTGACCTAAGGCAACTCGAGTATCTTTAACAATCAATTGTGCAATGTCTGCATTTATTATTGGGCGCTCTACAATAACAACCTGACATCCTTGAGCTGCAACTTGCACAACAAAATCATGTGCATCAAAACGCTCGCCTTTTAAGGCGAGAAACGCATCGCCCATTTCCGCATGACGTGAATCCGTTAGAATGCGTTTAATTTCACCCTTCGGAAGATTCTGCTGAAACCATTCCCCTTGAGTCGCTTGTTGTAACTGTTCTGCTGTCCACGCTTCTAATGGAACAGTACTGGTTGTTGAGGTATGCATGGTTTTTATTTACCTTTTAACGCTATTGTGCAGAATAAGCAGAATCTACAGAGTGTGACTGAGCAGCAATCGCAGCCTGGACCTCAACCACATCATCAAACCAATGACGCACGCCATCAATTTCCTGATAGTTTTCATGCCCCTTTCCTGCAATCACCACAATGTCACCCGCTTGAGCTTGAGCAACGACAAATTTAATTGCTTCTCTACGATCATGAATTTCATGCACAACATGCTCAGCGAAATTAACACCCTGCTTCATGTCAGCAAAAATCTGTGTAGGATTCTCAGTTCGAGGGTTGTCTGAAGTCAAAACAACAGGATTCGCATGCTCAAGTGCTGCTTGTGTCATCAATGGACGCTTACCACGATCACGGTCACCACCACAACCAAATACGACCCAAAGTTGTCCTGTAACATGACGCTTCAATGTTGTTAGTACTTGAATCAAAGCATCAGGCGTATGTGCATAGTCCACCACAAACAAGCGATTTGCATCTTGAATCACTTGCATACGACCAGGTGCACCCTGAAGTTGTGGTACAAACTCAACTAAATCCGCCAAGTTGAATCCTGCACTCTCAGCAGCAATCAAACTTGCCAATAAATTTTCAACATTAAAATGCCCAAGCAATGGACTTTGAACTGAATACGACCCCGTTGGTGCAAGCAAGGTAAAATTCGCACCGCTTAAACGATATTCTAAATCGCCAATATAATAATCAGCCATCGCCTGAGTTAAAGAATAAGTTAGAATCTTCGGTCGAGATGGATTGGCTTTAGCCGCATCTAACATGAGTGTTGCATAAGCATCATCTAAATTAATCACAACAACCTTTAATGTAGTGAATTTAAATAGCAACGCTTTTGCTTCAGCATAAGCTTCTAATGTTCCATGATAGTCCAGATGATCGCGACTTAAATTACTGTAAACTGCTATTTCCAAATCGCAGCCATTCAGACGACCTTGTTCCAATCCATGTGAGCTTGCTTCCAATGCTACAAATCTTGCACCTTGTTTTGCATAATCATGCAAAGCATCTTGGAGTTGCAAAGCATCTAAGGTGGTATGTGTGGATGGGGTTAATTGGGGCAGAATTCCGTTACCTGTAGTGCCCATCACTGCACAACCTTTGCCTTGTGAGCTAATCAACTCAGCAATCAGGCGAGAAATCGTAGTTTTTCCATTAGTGCCTGTGACTGCAACCCCAATTAAAGGCTGCACTGGATCAACCGCCTGCAGATATTGTTTGTGCCATGCCCCCATCAAGTAACGTACTTCAGGACAAACCCACTCATTTTCTAGCCCTAATGCCATTTCACTGATTACTGTGAGAGCACCAGCATCCAAAGCATTTTGTGCAAATTGGCGTGTTCTTTCTGGTTGACTAAAACTATTTAAAGCAATAAAAATTTGTCCTGCTTTCACCTTCCGACTATCAAGACAAAAACCTTGAAAAGGTTGTGCATACCAAACCGCATCTATGCTGATCGGATGTATTTGTTGAAAACTAATCGACATAATTTACCTACGGATTGGTTTTTATAGAAGTATCTAGTGGCTTGTCTAAAGGTACATTAAGTAACCGCAATGACTCTTGCATAATTCTGGCAAATACAGGCGCTGCAACCAAACCACCATAATAACGACCTTGTGGGTTCTCTACGACAACAATCATTGCCAAACGAGGATCACTTACAGGCGCAACACCTGCAAACAAGGCACGATATTCGCTGTTCGAATAACCTTTACGGTCTGCACGAAGCTTATGTGCTGTTCCTGTTTTTCCACCAACGCGATAACCCGGAATAACGGCTTGTTTAGCCGTTCCACCTGGTAAGGTCACTTGTTCCAACATCATCAAGACTTGATCTGCGATCTTAGGATCGAGTACCTGTCGCCCTTCAGGTACTTGGTCAAGTTTATGTAGACTCAACGGCATTTCCACACCGTGATTTGCCAACATGGCATAACCTTGTGCAAGCTGCAAAATTGTCGCATTCAAACCATAACCATAGGCCATCGTACCTAATTGTGATGAGTTTAATTTATCGGCAGAATAGAGTAAGCCTGCACTTTCACCAGGAAATTTCACATCTGAGCGTTGACCAAATCCAGCTCGACGGAAGAAAGAAGGCAATGTCTCCTTAGGTAAGGATAATGCTAACTTGGCAGAACCAACGTTTGATGACTTTACAATAATTCCTGTCAAAGTCAGTGCACCATAGTTATGCGTATCACGAATGGTATGCCAGCCTAACCGCATTGTTCCCGGCGCTGTATTCACAATCGAATTCGGAGTGTACTGACCACTTTCTAATGCCGCGGCAACCGTAAACGGTTTCATGGTCGAACCAGGCTCAAACATGTCGATAGCACCGCGGTTACGCATCGCATCTTTATTGCTCAAACCGGCTTTATCATTTGGATTGTAAGATGGCCAACTGGTCATCGCCAAGATTTCACCCGTTTTAACATCAACAGCAATCGCAGTCGCAGAACGTGCATTATTTGCCACTCCTGCAGCTGTTAACTCTCGATACATAATGTATTGCAGACGTGAATCTATACTCAGCGTAATATTTTCACCAGACTCGACTTCTTTAATAACCTCAGAAACTTTTAAACGATTACCTTTTTTATCACGAATAATTTTTTGTTCGCCGTCTACACCCGCAAGACGGGTATTCAACTGCATTTCCAAGCCTTCAATTCCTCGCCCCTCACTATTGGTCAAGCCAATAATTTGAGCATTCGGTTGGGGTTGTGGATAATAGCGTTTATAGCTTTTCTCCGTATAAACTCCTTGGAAGTTATGCTTTAGAATCAAGTCAGCTTGTTGTGGTGGCACTTCGCGCTGTAACACCAAATAACGAGATCTTGCCCGATCCGCCATTTGTTTCTTTAACGTTTTACGATCAATCCCAACGACATCTGCCAATTCATCTAAATTTAGATTTTTATTCGGTAACTGCCGTTTTAATCGACGATTATTCGGATCTTTTTTAAGTTCTGCAGTAATCTCATCAAATTGGGTCTTGGCATCCCAATAGTCTCTCGGATCTATCACGATCTTCATGATCGGCGTACTTATTGCTAAAGGCACTCCATGGCGATCACTAATCACTCCACGCATTGCCTCTAAGCGCTCTGTCCGTAGAATATTTGCATTGGCCTTATTCTGGAGAAAATCTTTATTGATAACCTGTACATAGAAAGCACGTGCAACAATCACAATAAAACAGAATAATACCGCCCCCCAAAGCAAATAAAACCGCCACATATCCAAAGCCAGTGTTGGTTTAGCCGAAATGGATTGCTGTTTTTTTCGTGTTGGTTTATTTCGCTTATCTACCATACAGCGTGCCTTATTTGTCTTGCTTTGAAGTCGTTGGTAAAGAAATCACAACCGTTTGGGATGCAGGCGGTGAAAACATACGGAGTTGGGTCACAGCACGTGAGCCGATTTGTGCAGTTGCACCAAAAGTTTGCTGTTCAATCAACAAACGTCCCCACTCTGCATTCAGATCATCTCTTTCACGCATTTGCGCACTCAAATCACGATAATCATGTCTGTATTCAAACACTTGAAACACCACCATTAATGCACTTGTGAACACCAGTGCAACGAGTGCAGCATAAACAATCACTTTTTTAAGTCCTGTTTTACTGCTTGTTATCACCTCGTCATCATTTTTGTTGTTCATTATTTGCCTTTTTTCTCTAAACGCTCCGCCACACGTAACCATGCACTACGTGAACGAGGATTTGCTTTTACTTCTGCTTCACTCGCACGAATACGAGAAACCTTCTTCAAACGGCGAGTATCAACTTGTGCTTGAGGCATGCCCCAGCCGTGATCTTCAGCCAAACTTGATTCTTTTTGAATAAATTGTTTGATCAAACGATCTTCCAGAGAATGGAAGCTAATCACTGCCAATTGTCCTGCTGGTTTTAATAATTCTACAGCTTGCGGCAAAAATATCTCAATATCATCTAGTTCTTTGTTAATTGCAATGCGAATTGCTTGGAAAGTCCGAGTTGCTGGGTGTTTGTGTTTCTCCCATTTAGGGTGAGCTACTTTAACAATCTCAGCGAGTTGAGCTGTAGTTGTGATTTCACCAGCCAACTTAATTGCCTTTGCAATACGTCGGCTATAACGCTCTTCACCATATTGGTAAATAATATTGGCTAGTTTTTCTTCTTCAATTTCAAGTAGCCACTCTGCGGCGGTCAGACCTTGAGAATTATCCATGCGCATATCAAGAGGGCCATCTTGCATAAAGCTAAAACCACGTTCCGCTTGATCAAGCTGAGGAGAAGACACGCCAAGATCTGCCATAATTCCGTCAACTTCAACAATACCGATCTTGGCCAATTCAGCTTGAATATCTGCAAAACTGGCATGGATAATTTTAAAGCGAGGATCTTCTTGTTCTAACTGAGCTGCAACCTCGAGTGCCTGTGGGTCTTTATCAAAGGCATAAACACGTGCATTTTGATCAAGCTTAGAGAGTAGCAGCTTGGTATGACCACCACGACCAAAGGTTGCATCGACATAAACACCCGTGTCGCGACCTGCCAATACGCCATCAACCGTTTCGTGAAGTAAGACAGAAATATGCGACATAAGAGATAAATCAACAGCTAAAAATGTAACTGCACATTATCACCTTGTTTTAAGCTAGCACCAAACGACTTTTTGTAGAGAATTCTTAACTTTTCATAGGTAAAACCGTTTTTTATACCATTCAAGCTATCAATCCATGTTTTCTACACATTTGCTTGCTAAATTCACCTTGTATACAAAGTAGACGAACTGTTATAGTTAGTAGGTATTAATAGCTATAAATTTTATTATTTTTGTAAAAAGTGTGACGTAGTTCTACTTTTTTATTAAGATTTATGTTTGAATCGTATTATTAAAGCAATACTATATTTGCTTAGTTAGTCTTTTAGACTCAATTAATGAAGGGGATGTTAGCAATGCGAGCATTAGAAATGAAAAAAACATTATGCCTCAGTTTATTTTTAGTATGTTCTGTGCAAATGGGACATGCTGCCGCAATTAAAGAAAATAACAACCTAAAAACTATGGAAAAAACTGCATCACCAATTGTGAAGGCACTTGACCAACAAAAACGCAATACTGCGATGTTACCATCTACAGATGATGAGCTCAAAATGTTAAATACAATTCGGACAACACCGACTCAAACATTTTTTGCCAGTCAACATGAACGCTTTTCACGTTTTGTACAGACGATATTCCAACCGCACAATTCTTAATTTTTAAATATGTAACCCTTCGCATGTTTAAATCAAGCCTAGTCATGTCGTGACTAGGCTTTTTCGTTATAATAGCTTCAATTCTAATTTAACGTCCTGCTTACCTATGAAAGTTCGTACCCGTATTGCTCCCTCTCCTACAGGTTTTCCACATGTAGGTACTGCTTATATTGCATTATTTAATTTATGTTTTGCTAAACAGCACGGTGGTGAATTTATTTTACGTATTGAAGATACGGATCAACTGCGTTCAACACCTGAATCTGAAAAAATGATTTTAGACTCATTACGTTGGTTAGGTCTAAACTGGTCTGAAGGTCCGGATGTTGGAGGTCTACATGCGCCTTATCGCCAATCAGAACGCATGGGAATTTATAAACAATATGCGCTTGAATTGGTTGAAAAAGGTCATGCTTTCTACTGCTTTGCAACAGCAGAGGAGCTTGACCAAATGCGGGCGGAACAACAAGCTCGTGGTGAAACACCTAAATATGATGGTCGCGGCCTTAAACTCACACAAGAAGAAGTACAACAACGTTTAGCTGCAGGCGAACCACATGTCATTCGCATGAAAGTGCCAGAAGACGGTATCTGCAAAATCAATGATATGTTACGTGGTGAAGTTGAGATTCCATGGGCACAAGTAGACATGCAAGTGTTGTTAAAGACGGATGGACTACCAACTTATCACCTTGCCAACGTCGTTGATGATCATTTAATGCAAATCACACATGTATTACGTGGTGAAGAATGGTTACCATCAGCCCCTAAGCATCAATTACTGTATCAATACTTTGGTTGGGATATGCCAACGCTTTGTCACATGCCACTGTTGCGCAACCCTGACAAATCTAAACTATCTAAGCGTAAAAACCCGACTTCTATCAATTACTATCGCGACATTGGTGTCTTACCTGAAGCCCTCCTCAACTATCTCGGCCGTATGGGATGGTCAATGCCAGATGAGCGTGAAGTATTTACGCTGCAAGACATGATCGAGAACTTCGATGTACAACGTGTTTCATTGGGTGGACCAATCTTTGATGTTGAAAAGCTTAACTGGCTCAATGGTCAGTGGATTAAGGGCCTAACACCTGGACAACTCCTAGATCGTCTATTGTCATGGAAAAGTGATCGCCAAACCCTTGAAGATATTGCTGCCGCTATACAGCCTCGTATCAACTTATTCTCTGAAGCTGTGAATTGGGCAGGTTTTTACTTCAATCACATGCCGCAAATCAGTAAAGAACAATTTGAAAGCAAGAAATTAACTGAAGAGCAAGTTCGCCAAAGTTTACAGTTTGCGATTTGGCGTTTAGAAAGTCAGTTTACGTGGAATAACGATACGGTAAGTCAGACCTTAATGGATTTGGCAAATCAAATGGAGATTAAACTGCGCGATTTCATGCCAGCATTCTTTATTGCAATCGCGGGTTCAACAAGTTCAACCCCTGTGATGCAAGCAATGGTTACGCTTGGACCTGATTTAACCTTCGCACGTTTACGCCATGCCTTAGAAATCGTAGGCTCTCCAAGCAAGAAAGAATTGAAAGCTTGGGAAAAGCTAAACGAATCGCTAAAATTGCCGAAAAATGATGCAACTAGTGAAAATTAGTTCAATTTAATCATTGACGTGTGAGGGTAATCCCCCTAATATTGCCCTCACACAAACTGGGGCCATAGCTCAGTTGGTAGAGCGCTACAATGGCATTGTAGAGGTCAGCGGTTCGATCCCGCTTGGCTCCACCAAATTTTAAGACCAGAAAAGCAAAACTTTTCCTTAAGATTTAAAGCCTTGCGACATATATGTCTTATATACTGTACGCTAGCAAGTAAAGCTCTACAACGTGCAATTCGCTTTTGCACAAAAATCGCCTCATCTGTCCCTATCGTCTAGAGGCCTAGGACATCGCCCTTTCACGGCGGTAACCGGGGTTCGAATCCCCGTAGGGACGCCATATTCTTTATCTAATAATTATATTTTTCTCACAATCTTTCCATTAATCAGATTGCACATTTCCGAATTTTACATAAAATAGCCGCTTCTCCATGTTTGGACAAATTGTCGTATGCAATCTTCCAACTCAAATACTCATCAGGATCAAAATGCGCCACAAACATTAAAACGCGCAATGAGTACTCGCCACTTAGTGATGCTATCTCTCGGTGGTGCGATTGGCACAGGGTTATTCTTAGGTTCAGGCGAGGTCATCGCCCAAACAGGACCAATTGGGGCAATTGTTGCCTATATTTTAGGTGGTTTAATTGCCTATATGGTGATGTTGTGTCTCGGTGAACTTGCCGTACATATGCCTGTAGCAGGGTCTTTTGGTACATACGCAAAACACTATATCGGTCCAGGCACAGGTTATATGATCTCATGGCTCTATTGGCTGACATGGACTGCAACCTTAGGTACCGAATTTACTGCAGCAGCACTATTAATGCAGGAATGGTTTCCCCATATTTCAATGTGGATTTGGACGATTATCTTTGCAGTCACCATTTTCGGACTCAATCTCAGCTCCACTCGTATCTTTGCTGAATCTGAATTTTGGTTAGCCTTAGTCAAAGTCGTGACTGTCATTGCCTTTATTATTCTAGGATTGCTAGCCATTTTTGGTCTAATTCCCTTTGAGGGCAAAGAGTCAGCTCCGTTGTTTCATAACTTGACCTCACATGGCTGGTTTCCTCAAGGTCTCATTCCAATTTTCACCACAATGCTGATTGTTAACTTTGCCTTCTCTGGTACAGAGTTGATTGGGGTCGCTGCGGGTGAAACTAAAAATCCAGCTGTAAATGTTCCTAAAGCAATTAATGCAGCGATCTGGCGCTTATTAATCTTCTTTGTGGGTACCATTATCGTCATTAGCGCCTTATTGCCTTTTGAAATCGCAGGCTTGGGCGGTGAAGGCGTTAGTAGCAGCCCGTTCGTCACGGTATTTAATTATATTGGTATCCCATATGCAGATGATATCATTCGTTTCGTGATTATTACGGCGTTACTTTCTGCAGCAAACTCAGGACTCTATGCTGCTTCGCGTATGATGTGGTCCTTATCTGATCAACGTCAATTACCAAGCATTTTCTCAAAGCTATCTAAAGGCGGCACACCAATCATCGCACTTATTGTCACCATGTTTGGAGCGATACCTGGGCTTTTATCAGAGCACTATGCACCTGAAACCATTTTTAAAAATCTCTTAGGTGTCGCAGCATTTACGATGGTAATTGTATGGATGTGTATTTGTTGGAGTCAGTTTAATTTTAGACGACAATGGTACAAAGCAGGCTATACGGCAAAAGATCTAAAGTTCGCAGCACCATTATTTCCAATTGTTCCGATCTTAGGCTTTGTTTTCTGCTTAATCACAGGTTTAAGTATGGCAGCAGATCCAGAAATGCATGCTGGCTTTATTGCTTGTTTAATCTTTATCGCAGGATGTTATGTGAGCTATTACATGTTCTATCGTGATCGCACATAATACTCACCTATAAAAAAATGCAGCTTAGTCTGCATTTTTTTATATCTTCATAAAATCATTATGATCAGAAAATTTATATATAACTGCTTATTTTTGATTATTTATTCCTCAATATGTTTTATTTTTAGACATTCATTCTGTTTTTTTAAATTTTATGCGGAAAAGTGTTTGACACCCTACCTAATTCACCCTAATATACGCCCACCTCTGAAACGTCCCTATCGTCTAGAGGCCTAGGACATCGCCCTTTCACGGCGGTAACCGGGGTTCGAATCCCCGTAGGGACGCCAATTTATAGTTTCAGATGTATGCCTCATATAAGTCCCTATCGTCTAGAGGCCTAGGACATCGCCCTTTCACGGCGGTAACCGGGGTTCGAATCCCCGTAGGGACGCCAAATTCTAAAAAAGCCACTGCATGACAGTGGCTTTTTTCTATCTATATGTTGTATTTGCTATTCGACACCAATACCGACTTGCACTTCTAAACGTCCTGATTGAACACGTAATCCACGAATTTCAAACTGATCAACCAACTGTTGTACTAACTCACGACTTTCTTGCAAAATATTCAAACCAGGTAAAATACTAAAATCAGTTAGATTTAATAATTTATCAACCATCCATGAACGATTATTAATAAAGTCAATAAAGCCTGCTTCCTCAAGATCAATATACCAAATACGATGACCTTCTTTTTGAATCCCGGGAACATCACGAATCAAATGATTAATCAGGAAAGGTATCGGCAATGAATTAATCAGATCAAAACTGATATTACCAACTCGCCGTGTTGCCCAGTTGGTGAGTGTACCGCCATGACGAACTTGTAGATCTAGATGTTCGTCAACCTGACGCAATCGCAGATATTTTTCTTGACCGATACGACACTCCAAGACATTAAACTCAAGTGATAAACGGTACAAGAAACGATGATAATGCCCATCCAATTCAATGTGAAAGCGATCATTTCCACACTCGACTTTAATATCATCGATCTCACTGCGATCAATCCGCTTTCTAATCTGATTATTGAGTAACATTTCGGGAAGATACAAGGTTAGGCTGCTTCGCCCTAACGAAGCACGAGCCATACTCAATGCAACTTGACGTGCTGCTTCACTGGTTTCAGTCACCATACCGCGCACAGAGTTTCGTACCCCCTCTACACCACGTTTAGTATGATGCGTGACGTGATCTAAAGCATCTAATGCTGCATCAGCCACCTCTGCGATATTACGAGATGTATCACTGGCAAACTCTACCGCATCCTGTGCGTGTTGTAGCGTTTTATTAATTAGACGACGTGACAATGATGGTTTCTCATCAGATGATGCTGTGTCGGCAGGCATAATATCAAACATTGCCTTTTTATCATCTTGTCGATTCAAGATGCTCTCCCTCTTCCCTTTCTTACTCGTTCATTTGTTATCCGTGACGATTCACTTTTTGAACAGTTCGAATCTTTCTTTCTAGATTAGCATGCAACAGAAAGCGATTTGCTTATTTTTGTTGCACAACATCAATTTTTTAATCACTCAACACTAGGTTTCTCATTCAATCTAATCATCACCATTTTCACGTGCAAAAGACATATCGGTAGATGGCTGCACCATAACAATCTGTTTTAAACGAAGCTGTTTATAGCGCTCTAAACTTCGCTGTAACTGTATGATTTTCTCTTGCACTTCATCCAAATGAAAATGTCTTAACTCCCTTAGACTCACCCATGCAGCCTGTATTTTTTCGAACTCTGTGCCTTTGTCCAATTTCCGTTGTAACCAAACACATAAATCCTGTGCTCGTTGTTGCTTCTCGTATTGATAAGCAAACAATCCACTGGATAAAGTCATATCATTCAATTGCTCACCCAAATGTTTTTGCATTTCCTGCAATTGTCGAGCTTGTTGGTCAGCGAACGGATAGAGAATGGTTTGTTGAAACCAAATCGCTAACCCAATCATTTCCGCAACCAACTCATCACGCTGCGCATACAATATAGACCGCTCAGGATGATGCTTATCAAGTCGAGCATCGCCTAGATAAGCCACTAAGCCTTGATCAAGAATAGTTTGAATGTCACCAAGTTCCAATGACGAAGTTGTCTTAAGCTGACGATCATTCAGCAACTCATGTAGTTGATTGCTGCGTAATGATTGAGTGACTAATGAAAGTGCTTGATTCTTTTGACTGAGCAATAGCCATAAATTACCTAAAAGATGTGTCGAGACCGTTTGCTCAATTGATGATGATCCACATAGGCGCTGCATTGCAACTTGCATGAGATCAGATTGAACTAAACTTTCTACAATAGGTGAATCCATTAATAATTGTGGTGCACTCTCAACCACCTGCTGGCAATAGGAAATATCGACATTTCTACCCCCCAATATTCCTCCCATCGATTTCCCTAAAGCATTTAAACTGCGTCCGACATCTGCCAACACATGCGTTTCTATTGCGCGGCCTCGAAGAATTGAAGAAGGTAAAAATGCGGTGACTGCATTTTGAATAGATTTCCGATAGGCTTTTTGATCAATTGGCTTTCTATAGCGACATAGCAAATCAATCGCATAAGCCACATCACTCACATCAGCTCGATATTGTTGTTGCCGTTGAATCAAACAATTTACATAAGCAAAAAAAGCCACTTCATTGGGTTGAGTTGCATGTTGCATTGCCCATTCATATTGTTCGATTGCCTGAGTATATTGCTCAGCACCAGCATAAGATTTTGCCAAAGCAATCGCATGTTGGGTGCTGGGATAATGCTGCTGAAAATACATTAATAAATCAATTTTAGGTGCTTGATCTAAGCACTGATCCAACTGTCGTAGATAAACATTGATTTGCTGCTGTGTAGGATGTAATACCACGAAGTTCAAGAGATACATCAAGCACTGTTCATACCAAGCATATTTCCGTGCATGCATTTCATAAGCAGCGATCAACTCTGTCTCGATCAGTTCGATCAATTGCGTTGAGTACAAGATGTCTTCTGCTGTCTCATGTTTAAATTTCCATTGCTTTGGCAATGACATTTTAAATAAACGTAAAATAAAGTGAGCACTCAGATCTGGGCTTTCCAGAGTGACTAACATGAGTTTGTCTTGTGTGGAAAGATGTGCTTTTCCTTTGGCAATCCGTGCCAAACGTAATTTGAGAATTTTGGTCGGTAACATGCCTTTCCTTGCGCACTATTCAGCCAATTTAGCTTCAACTTAGCATGAGTTCATGTCGATTAGCGACCATGTTTAGACGAGATGCAGGTGGGTCTAAAATAGTGAAATAAAGACTTGAGCAATTCTCCCACCTTTCGATCATCTAAATTTGACGATTTAAACATTTCTAGATTTTAGCTTTTGCGGTTTTTTCGCTAAACTACTCAAAACACAATAGGAAAAATCTATGCAATACCGTTGTCCTAAATGTCAAAGCGTAAAAATAATGCCTGCTAGTCAGGGTGCAAATAGTCCACGCCCTAACGTGCCAAAAAGCTTAGTTCTTTTGGTTCCTGCTATTTTTATTTTACTGATCTTGGTACTGATTAGTATTGCCATGTGGATTTTTGGTAATGGTGCAGGTCAAGGACTCCAAATCACAACGATTGTAGTATTTGTGATCTGTGTGATTGCAGGTGGTTTATTTTGGCGTGATCTACCAGATTTTAAAATTTCAATGCAAGCTTTCATGCAAGCACAAAAACATTGGAAATGCCGTGACTGTGGTCATGACTGGCACAACTAAGCACCGTCAAAAATTCACATCAGCTTAATGCTGATGTGAATGATCTGTATCAGATTTGGCATCATGTTGATGTGTGTGCTCACAATTCATTTCTGCATCATCTTCGATTTGTATCGTCATTTCCCTGATTTCATGTTGATGTGCCAACATTTCAGTGGCTGCTCGATGTAATTGATTACGATCGGCATGAGGTGCAAATAGATGGACCGTCAGATGAATATTTTTAGACGTAATCGCCCACACCTTAAGTTGATGAATACTTTCAACGCCATCCAATGCCAATAAATCATTCCTTAATTTTTCAATATCGATTTCTTCAGGTACGCCTTCCAATAAGATATTGATACTCTGCTTCAATAAAATCCATGTTCTCGGAAGTACCCAGAATCCAATTGCAACCGCAATAATCGTATCAACCCAATACCAATTGGTGTAATAAATCACGATTGCACCCACAATAACGCCGACTGATCCCAAAGCATCACTGAGTACTTCTAGATATGCACCTTTGATATTTAAACTCTCTGAAGCACTGGACATCAACATTTTCATCGAGATCAGATTCACCACTAAACCCAGTGATGCCACAATCAGCATACCTAAACTATTAATTTCAGGTGGTTGAGTAAAACGCTGATAGGCTTCATACAAAATATACATCGCAACAAAAAACAGCATACAGGCATTAAATAATGCCGCGAGAATTTCAAAACGCTGATAACCAAAAGTGCGTTTATTATCTGCTGGTCGTTTTGCGATTTGGATCGCAGCCAAAGCAATCGCCAGTGCAGCAGCATCTGTAAACATATGTGCAGCATCGGACAACAGCGCTAAACTTTGTGTGATTAAACCGGCAATCACTTCTACAACTAAAAACGTTGATGTCAGAATAAGCGCGATTGTGAGTTTTTTTATATTGCCTTCAGTTACAGCGGCATGGCTGTGATCATGACCTTGATGTCCACTCATGTTGGACTCCTTATAATTGTGTAAGCAAGAATATTGATTTTATCTTGCAACACTGCCTCGAATTAAAGGTTAAATCAAATACGTTATGTATAGGCGTTTTCCTACTTTGAAGGATCAAAGTAGGCAAAATCCCTTGTTAGACAGAGGGTACATCCCTGTAACCCCTGTCTAACGGGCGGCATCCTTGCCGCCTATCACGATAGCAAAGGCTGTCATTCCTCCCAAATAGCCTGACTGGTCGCTTTCTCATTCATCCAACGATAGACCACAGGCAAGATCACCAAAGTCAGTAAAGTCGATGAAATAATTCCACCGATCACGACTGTTGCTAGTGGACGCTGAACTTCAGCACCTGTACCCGTTGCGATCGCCATCGGAATAAAACCCAGTGATGCCACAAAAGCAGTCATCAAAACAGGGCGTAACCGTAAAATCGCACCTTGCCATGTGGCAATATGCAGGTCGAATTGTTCACGAAGCTCTTTGATAAAACTGAGCATCACCAAACCATTTAGGACTGCGACACCTGAAAGCGCAATAAAACCGACACCTGCAGACATCGACAATGGAATATCTCGCAACCACAACGCCACAAGACCGCCAGATAAAGCAAATGGCACGCCACTAAATACCAATAAGCTCTCTTTGAAATTGTGGAATACCGCCATTAACAAAGTAAAAATTGCAATCAGGGCCAAAGGAATGACGATCTGCATACGTGCTGCTGCAGAAGCTAAGTTCTCAAACTGCCCACCGTATTCCAGCCAATAGCCCGCGGGTAAAGGTTGCTGTTTTAATGTGGCTTGCAACTCTTGCACAAATGAACCTAAATCACGTCCTTCCACATTTGCAGTGACAATGACTCGACGTTTACCATTTTCACGACCAACTTGACTCATACCAGAAATCGTTTCGACTTTGGCAACGTCTTGCAATTGAACTAAACCACCATTCGGTAACTGGATTGGGAGTTGTGCCAAGCTTTGTGCGGTACGTTGGTGATCTGGCAAACGAATTTCAAAATCAAAACGACGATCTCCTTGCAAGATTTGCCCAACATTTTGTCCACCTACACTCGCAGCAACAACATCCTGAATACTTCTTACGGATAAACCATACTGTGCAGCCAAAGCATGATTAATCTCCACATTTAACACAGGTAGTCCACTGGTTTGTTCGACTTTTACCGCTGTCGCACCGGATATATTCTGTACTTTTTGTGCAATTGCTTGAGCTTGCGTATTCAATACATCCATATCATCACCAAAAACCTTGATACCAACATCACTACGTATGCCTGAGATCAACTCATTAAAACGCAATTCAATCGGTTGGGAAAACTCACTGTTATTACCAGGAATTGTTGCTAAAAAGGCTTGCATTCGTGTACGTAATTCATCAATGCTCTCTTTGGGATTTTCCCATTCCTTTTTCGGCTTTAATAAAATCACCGCATCTGAAATATTAGGCGGCATCACATCGGTTGCCACCTCAGCCGTCCCTGTTCGTGCAAAAATCGCTTTTACTTCAGGGAAGTTTTTCAAAATCAACTTTTCAGTGGTTTCTTGCATCCGCAAAGACTGCTCTAAACCCGTACTTGGAGAACGCATCTGCTGCACGGCAAAATCACCCTCACTTAACTGAGGCGCAAATTCACTCCCGATCTTGGTGCTTAAAATTCCCGTCAACAGCAAAATGCTGATCGCTAAAGTCACCACGACCAACCTAAACTGATAAGCCAGATCTAAAAGCTGTTGATATTTTCCTTTTAAAGCTTGCATCCAACGCGATTCTTTCTCTTTCACCTCACCCGTGACAAATAACGCAACCGCGGCTGGTACAAACGTTACCGACAAAATCATTGCACCTAGCAATGCCATGACTACGGTCATTGCCATTGGGTGGAACATCTTCGCCTCAACACCTGTTAAAGCGAAAATCGGTAAATACACCACCATAATAATGGCTTGCCCAAACAATAAAGGTTTACGTGCCTGTTTTGCCGCAAGAAAGACCTCTTTAAAACGCTCTTGTCGGGTTAATAACCGTCCTGCATGATGCTGTGCTTCTGCCAATCGCCGAATACAATTCTCTACAATAACAACTGCGCCATCAACGATAATCCCGAAATCCAATGCACCCAAGCTCATCAAGTTGGCACTGATGTTCTGCTCTGCCATTCCTGTAAGCGTAAATAACATTGAGAGTGGAATAACACAGGCTGTGATTAGTGCTGCTCGGAAATTTCCCAAGAAAATAAATAGAATGACGATGACCAGAATCGCACCTTCTACTAAGTTTTTTTGAACTGTTTTAATGGCTTTATTCACGAGACTGGTACGATCATAGACCGTTTCAATCTCAACACCTTTTGGCAAGGTCATTTGAATTTCTTGGATTTTTGCATCAACAGCTTGGGCAACAGTACGGCTATTTTCACCCATCATCATCATGGCAATGCCAAGAACGGTTTCCTCGCCATTATAGGTTGCCGCGCCCGTACGTAAATCATGTCCAATCGCAACCGATGCAATATCTGCAACACGAATGGGTAGACCATTTTTAACACTGACCGTAATATTTTGAATATCTTCAACGCTGCTCAACATCCCCGGTACACGCACTGTGAGCTGCTGACCATTTTCTTCAATAAAGCCAGCACCACGGTTCTCATTATTTTCCTGTAACGCCGTTTGGAACTCGGTTAAGGAAATCTGGAGTTGCTGCAACCGCTTTAAATCGGGAGAAACAATATAGGTTTTGTTATAGCCTCCAATACTATTAATTTCGGCTACACCTTTGACGCGCTGTAATTGAGGCCGTACGATCCAGTCTTGGATCTCTCTCAAGTCCATAGCCGTATAGAGTGTTCCGTCCTCTTTTTTGGCATCGGCTTTGGCTTTAATCACCCATTGGTAAATCTCTCCAAGTCCTGTGGAAATCGGTGACATCACAGGATCAACTGCATCAGGCAACTGCCCATCAGCCTCCTGCAAACGCTGATTAATCAACTGTCGTGCCCAGTAAATATCCGTACCATCTTTAAAAATAATGGTCACTTGGGATAGACCATAGCGCGAAATTGAGCGGGTCTGTTCCAGATTCGGAATACCAGCCATCGCTGTTTCGATCGGATAAGTAATCCTTTGCTCAACTTCTAAAGCAGTATAGCCATTGGCCTGAGTATTAATTTGTACCTGCGTATTGGTAATATCAGGTACCGCATCAATCGGCAGTTTTTGATAACTCCAGACACCAACGGCAATCCATGTCATCACAAAGAGCATGACCCAAATGGCATTGCGAATCGCAAACTGGATCAAACGATCAAACAGCCCTTCGGGTTTAGGTAACTGAGAAGAATTAGTGGTCATGTTCCGCTTCTCCTTTCTCAAGTTCCGATTTCAGTAAGAAACTGCCTGCTGCGACATAAGATTGTCCAACACTTAAACCTTGCTTAATTTCAACCCACTCACCATCCTGCTTCTCTGAAATGTTTCGCTGCCCAATTTGTACTGGAACTGCTTTAAACTCAAAACCTTTATCCTGATTTTTCTCTGCAACGAATACCACCTGCTTGCCATCAACTTGTTGAATTGCCTCTGCACTCACACGTATCACTGATGCAGTTGAACCAGATTGCAATTCCACATTCACCATGAGATTTGGACGCAATTCAGTCGCATTGGATTGCACTTTGGCACGAACCTGTAAACGACCTGTTTGTGCATCAGCTTCTGTTGTCAGGCTTTGTACTTGAGCATTAAAAATATTGCCTGTTTGTAGAGACTTAAATCGAATCTGTTGGTTTGGTTGCACATTGACATTCGCTATAGTCGGCAACACAAATTCCAACCACAATTGATCTAGCTGATCAATGGTAAATAATTGGTCGGCGAGTTGAACATTTTCTCCAATCACAATGTCTTTATTGCTAATTACACCACTAATGGGTGCGGTTAAGGTATATCGACCATTCGACCCAGAGCCAGCGCCAAAAGCCGTTAAACGTGAACGTGCAGCTTGAACTTGGATTTGTGCTTGGCGATAGGCATTGTAAGCACGTTGGTATTCTTGCTTAGCTGAAATTCCTTGTGACCATAAGCTTCGTTCACGCTCATAATCTTGCTTTGCAAGTTCCAAATTGGTTTGCGCGATTTGCAAGTTGGCTTGCTGATCAACCAAATCTGGCACGAGAAGATTTGCCAATGCTTGACCACGTTTCACTTGCTGCCCTAATTCGACATAAACCGATTCAACTCGTCCCGCAAAACTTGGCGACACATGAGCTTGTCGATCTGTGTTAACGACCAGTTTCGCAGGATAACTTTGAATCTGATTGACCTCACCCATAGCCACCTGAGCAAGCTTCAAGTTATGTTGTTGCATTTGCTCTAAGGTCAAACTCAGACCATCTTCATCATGCTCCCCTGCTGATGCATCATTTGTATGTTCATCTGCTTCATTTTCCTGATGAGAATGACCTTGTTCGCTTTGTGGCTTACTGCCTTTTTCCCAGAGTAAAACTGTTGCGAGAAAACCTGTAACAACAAGGATGACTGCAATCCAAACCCATTGCTTAGGCATTTTTGATTTCATCTTCATTACATTATTCTCCGACTTGGCTTGGGAAAGCACTTGCTTGTTGCCACATGCGTTGGTTGAGTTGCATCAATGCATCTTTAGCAGTGATCTGATCTGAGGAAAGCCCCATACGTGCCGTTTGCACATCGATATTGAGTTGCCATGCTTGCTTGAGCAGTTGGACTTTACGCAAACGAACGTCTTGTAGCTGGATTGTGGCTTGCTGAACATCTGTCACAGAAAACTTACCCAACCGGAAACCTTGCAAGGTTTTTTGTTGAACTTGTATCGCTAACGGTATTTGCTGATCACTCAATTGTTGATATTGGCTTTGCAAGGCTTTTAACTCAGTCATGCGAAGATCGATATCCAACTGATTTTGCTGACGATAAAAACGCTGCTGTTGTTGAATTAAAGTCTGTTTAGCTTGCGCAATTTGGATTCCATATTTTTGTGAATTAAAAATATTGAGTGGGATCTCTACGCCTAATCGAATTTGACTTTCAGTATTTTGGTCTGCCGAACGCGTACGATTTACCCCCAAGGTCATCGTTGGTTGAGGACGCGACTGCGCTTTGAGCTGTTCAATATGCGCCTGTTGACGCTGCGTTTCGAGCTGTAAGCCTTGTTCAAAAAGGTTCTGATTTTGTTCAGACACAGTTTGAATGGTCATTGCCTGCGTCCAAAGCTCATTTAAATTGGGCTGAATCGAAAAAGATGGCGTGCTTTCCCCCCATAATCCAGCCAACTGTTTTTGCGCAACTTGGAGCTGTAAATCTGCTTGTTGGCTAAGTCGCTGGTTCTCAAGATGTGCCATACGAACCCGCTCAACATCGACTTGGGCAATACTCCCTGCTTGATAACGTTTTTCAGTTGCCTCTAAGTTCTGCTGACTCACCTGTAATTGCTCAGTGATCGCTGCCTTTTCCAATTGCAATAACGCGACTTGAGACCATACATATTCAACAATTAATTCCAATTCAGCGTTATAACGCTGCTGTGACAAATCTACTTGGTGAGCAGAAAGCTTCGCGACCTTTTGCGCGGCCTTTCGCTGCCCAAATAGATCTAAAGGTTGTGAAATACCAATGGAGAGTTCGCGATCCTGATCACTTTGCAAGCCTGTTTGTTCGACCGAAAGACTAGGATTGGCCCACAGAGCACTTTGCTTAAGTTGCACACTCGCCATTTGTTGCTGTGTTTGCCAACTGGATTGTTGATTTTGATAGTTGCGAACGCGCGCTAACACCCCATCAAAGCTCGCATTTTGCTGTGCGATAGTGATCGATGATTGATTCGCATTTAATAATGATTCCGCCAAAACCGATGGGCTGGAAAGCACCGCAACTAAAGCCAATACCGAATATTTCAAAGCAATGGAATGCGTCGCAGGATTGAGCGTGTGATTTTTCAACGTACCGATACGCTGAGATAGATTAAAAGACATATAAAGCCCCGCAAATAAAAGAAGATGCGGTGGGCTATTTTTCGGCTACCCCACCTATAGCGGGGTTAGTAGCGGCGGCGGATTTAATCCAGATAGATGCGGAGACTGATAAGAATTAGACCAATAATATTTTTGTTTTGTCTTATGATCGCTAAAAACAAGATGATCAAGCTGTTGCTGTGCTTCAGTAACTACGACATGAAAACAGGATGGCAAATGATCATTATGATCTTGCAAACTTAATGGCATCGGTAAATCACTTGAATCTTGATTTACCTTCAAGGCAGGTATTTCAGTCTCATCCATATTTTCTGGTACATGATGACCAAAATGACCGACAGAAACCGTTTGCTGCGTTGTACTTTCATGACCACAATACGCCGCCGCCACATTCCAAAGACTTTGGAATATGAAAAGACTGAGTAAGACGGTAATAAAAATACTTGATCGACGCAAAATTTACTCTTTAGACAAAAATTGCTCAGCTAGACTATAGCAAGGAAGCTGGATGTAATAAAATTACATCTACTCATCCAGCATAAAATCTTTTGATAAACAAGATTCACACACCAATACGTTATCTTTAGCTGAGGAAAACTGCTAACAACAAAGTTAGCAGTTCCCTAAAAAATTAACTCGATACTTTACACTTATGCTTGTTGCTACTGTGTTTAATGCTATTTCCAACATTTGCCTTCATTTCTTGTTGAGACTGAAGGTTTTTTTCTAAGAAAATTAAACCTCCATCAGCATTTGCCAAGCTTGTTGAAAGGAATAACACCATAAAACATAGTTTTTTATTAAATTGAATCGACATTATCTTCACCTGATTTAAATGTTTTTGATTCATCTGAATCGAGGATTTGACCTCCAAACAAAATGAATAAAATTGTTCATTTATGATCTACTTCAATCATTTACCTAACAAAATGGTGAAATGACGTATTGAAATAGAGGGCTTTCTGGTGAGTATTTTGAAACTACCCCACCCATAGTGGGGCAAAGACTGGAGGGGGATTTAAGCTTGTTAGATATGGCGACTGGTAATGATTGGACCAGTTATATTTTTGTTCTAATTCATGTATCCGTAGAATTGGTTGCTTCAATTGCTGTTGTTCTTGAATAACAATTGCATGAAAACATGTTGGCAAATGATCGTGATGATCTTGCACGTTCAACAACCATGGAGCATCTGCCTCTTGAACTGCGACTAAAGAACTTTGTTGCTCTTTAGAGTTATCCAACGCATGATGACCAAAATGATTAACCGAAACAGTCTGCTGAGTTGCACTTTCATGACCGCAATACGCTGCCGCCACATTCCAAATACTTTGGAACATGAACAAACTTAGCAAGAGTGTCATGAATACAAGTGGACGTCTCAACAGCACACCATTACAGTAAATTGCAGAAAGGTACTATAGCAGTGAAGCATGGTGTAATAAAATTACAAAAATGTTGCGAGTTGCTCTTTTATTCAATCAAGCAACACAATTTAACACTTCATGTGATAGACAAAAATAATTTCTCTAATAGTTCGAGTAATGTTCATGTACAAAACTTTTTTTATTTTCGCCTTAATTGCAAGTTTCGGTTTGAGTGGTTGTGCTACTACGCTTCTCTCCGATGCCTTGCCTAATGAAACGACACATGTTCAAACCACAACATTAAAAACAGATCAAATTATTGCATTGGGCCAAGCAGTCCAAGATCAGAAGGAGTACGGTTTCATATTTGTCGGTCAAGACTATAATTATTTGATGACAGAAGGCAGCTCAAACTTACTCAATATTATCAAAAGCATTCCAGCAGAACAGAGAACGTTAAAAACACCATCCCCAATCGAGCTAGTAATGGATGATTCTACCCATTTCCATGGTGAAATTACGATTCGGTATAATAACCCTACTTCTAAAATAGATGAAAAACAGAAAGAGCTTTTAAGAACATTAGGTTTTACCAACCATTTCATGGCAATGGAAAATCAACAACAAGTATTTTACCCTTTCACCATAATTCGCTTTAAGGGCAAGATTTATCAAACAACCGTAACTCAGAAGATTCAACAAAAGCTCCCCACTCCTTACTCAATCGTATTACAGCAAAAAACTGAAATAACGAAAAAGCATCCTGTTAAACGCGCGACTCGAATGGCTTTGTACCCTTTAGCAATGACCTTTGATGTTATTACTGTCGCTCCGTCACTGATCTGGGCAGATCTACACGGTGATTTTAATAAATAACCCATTATAGAACTCAAGACCTTATTCAGCCTAAAATAAGGTCTACATCATTACTCAAAAATATTAAATTAAAAGCATGCATATCAACCCCGACCACTATTTAGAAACTGTCGCTGGTAGAGTTTTCACAAGTGAACGAAATCAGATGGCATGGGCAAAATGCTTTCATGACTTAGAAAATGAAATCATTAACAAATCAAGCGTACAAATCGTTTATGTCTTGATTGGTTGCCAAGCTGCTGGTAAAAGTACTTGGGCTGACAAAAAAATAAAGAAAGAGCCTTATAATATTATTTTTGATGCCATCTTAGTCAAAAAAGAGGAAAGAGCACCTATTCTAGAAATCGCACGTTTCCATAATATTGAATGTGTGGCAGTGATGTTCAAAACACCTTTATCGATTTGTCTAGAACGAAATAACAATAGAACCTTAGATACCAAGGTTGATGAACAGGCTCTCAAGAATGTTTTCGCAGCCATAGAAGCCCCAACACTAGATGAAGGATTTACAAGTATCATTTTTGTATAAAAGTAAAAAACCAGCCCTCAGGCTGGTTTTTATCAATCAAGTCTTAGCCCGAAATTTTCTTATATTTAGAGCGTTTCGTTGTTGCAGCATCACCCAAACGTGACTGACGATATGCTTCATATTCTGCATAGTTACCTGTATAGAATTCAGGCTGTTCATTTTCAAATGACAGAATATGCGTTGCAATACGGTCAAGGAACCAACGGTCATGCGATACCACCATTACCGTACCTGGGAACACCAAAATGGCATCCTCAAGTGCACGTAAAGTTTCGATATCCAAATCGTTCGATGGCTCATCCAGTAAGATGACGTTAGCGCCCATTTGAAGGATTTTGGCAAGTTGTAAACGGTTACGTTCACCACCAGACAATTCACCTACGCGTTTTTGCTGATCTTGACCTTTAAAGTTAAAGCGACCGATATAAGCACGTGATGCAATTTCGTAATCACCAATTTTCAGGATATCTAAACCGCCAGAAACTTCTTCCCAGACTGTTTTGTTGTTATCCAAGGTGTCACGAATCTGACCTACGTAAGCCACTTTAACTGACTCACCTAAAGTTACAGTACCCGTATCTGGTTGCTGCTCACCAGTCATCATACGGAATAAGGTCGTTTTACCCGCACCGTTTGGACCAACGATACCCACAATTGCTGTTGGAGGTACACTGAAGCTTAAGTTTTCATACAATAAGCGACCATCGAATGATTTGCTGATCCCTTCCACTTCCACAACCTTGTTGCCTAAACGTGGACCAGGTGGAATATAGATTTCAGACGTTTCATTACGCTGTTGGAATTCTTTAGAGTTAAGCTCTTCAAAACGCTCCATACGCGCTTTGTTTTTCTTCTGCTGGCCTTTCGCATTTGAACGAACCCATTCAAGTTCTTTTTTCAAAGCTTTAGCAAAAGATTCTTCTTGTTTCTGCTCTTGTTCTAAACGAGCATTTTTCTGTTCCAACCAAGAAGAATAGTTGCCTTGGTATGGAATACCATGTCCACGGTCAAGTTCAAGAATCCACTCAGCCACGTTATCCAAGAAATAACGGTCATGCGTAATCGCAACGATGGTGCCAGGGAAATCTTTCAAGAAACGTTCTAACCAAGATACTGATTCAGCATCCAAATGGTTCGTCGGTTCATCTAGCAGTAACATGTCTGGCTTGGAAAGCAATAAACGACAAAGCGCTACACGACGACGTTCACCACCAGAAAGTTTCGTAACATCTGCATCCCAAGCTGGAAGATTCAAAGCATCTGCTGCGATTTCAAGTTGATTGTTTAGATTATGCGCATCCCAAGCATGGATGATCGATTCCAATTTTTCTTGCTCTTTTGCAAGCGCATCAAAATCTGCATCAGGATCAGCATATTCAGCAAACACTTGGTCAAGACGTTCTAAAGCATCAAGTGCTTCACGTACGCCATCTTCAACGTTACCACGAACATCTTTGGTTGGATCTAATGGCGGCTCTTGCTCTAAGTAACCGATTTTGATTCCAGGTTGTGCACGTGCCTCACCTGAGAAATCTTTATCTACGCCCGCCATAATACGGAGCAAAGTAGATTTACCCGCACCGTTTAAACCAAGCACACCAATTTTTGCACCTGGGAAAAATGATAAAGAGATGTCTTTTAAGATTTCGCGCTTAGGCGGAACCATTTTAGACACTCGGTTCATCGTATAAATATATTGGGCCACGCAGGACTCCTCAATTGAAAAACCAACACATCGCAAAAAAAGCGAAAAATAATCGCACGTATTATACGCTGAAAACCCAATCAACATGAAGTTAAGTTGGATTTTGTTTGGAGGAATTAAAAGGATTTTATTTTTCAGCATATTACGAAATTTATTTACGTTAATAAGCTCGAACTCATTGAATAATTACTTACTATGCATATAAATAAAAATGCTAAAAATCGCATAAATTATGCACCATCCTGGATATTTTTTCGGCTACACTCGATCATTATTTAACTCACGTAGATGATGTAAACATGACTTATAAAGATGAAACTTTAGCTATTCATGCGGGATATTCACCAGAAGCAACCACCAAAGCAGTTGCAGTACCCATTTATCAAACCACTTCTTATGCCTTTGATAACACACAACATGGGGCAGATTTATTCGATTTAAAAGTTCAGGGAAATATCTACACTCGGATCATGAATCCAACCACCGCTGTGCTGGAGCAACGTCTCGCAGCGCTTGAAGGTGGTATTGGTGCTTTAGCTTTAGCCTCTGGTATGGCAGCAATCACTTACTCGATTCAAACCATTGCTGAAGCAGGTGACAATATTGCTTCTGTTTCAACTTTATACGGAGGAACCTATAATTTATTTGCCCATACTTTACCGAAACAAGGTATCGAAGTACGCTTCTTTGATTATCAGAATCCAGAAGTATTACGTTCAATTATTGATGAAAAAACCAAATTAGTTTTTGTGGAATCAATTGGTAATCCACTCGGTAATATTATTGACCTTGAAGCGATCTCAAAAATTGCGCATGAATATGGCGTACCCGTGATTGTGGACAATACCGTGGCGACGCCTGCCCTACTTAAACCATTTGAATTTGGTGCCGATATCGTAATTCATTCACTCACCAAATATATCGGCGGTCATGGTAATAGTATTGGCGGCATCATTGTGGATAGTGGGAAGTTTCCTTGGGGTAAATATCCAGAACGTTTCAAGGCATTAAATACCCCTGACCCAAGCTATCACGGCGTCAATTATGTGGAAGCACTTGGAGAGGCTGCTTATATTGCACGCGCGCGCGTCGTTCCATTACGTAATACAGGCGCAGCAATTAGCCCTTTGAGTGTATTCTTAATTTTACAAGGATTAGAAACTTTAAATCTTCGTATGGAACGTCATACCGAAAATGCAATCAGAATTGCGGAATATTTAAAACAACATCCAAAAGTGAAATGGGTGAATTATGCAGGACTCAAAGACCATCCACAGCATGATTTAGCTCAAAAATATGTGAAAGGGAAACCTTCTGCGATCCTTTCATTTGGTGTTCAGGATGGATTAGACGGTGGAACTCGTTTTATTGATGCATTACAGCTATTTACCCGTCTCGTAAACATCGGTGATGCAAAAAGTTTAGCATGCCATCCAGCGACAACAACTCATCGCCAATTAAACGCGGAAGAACTCAAATCGGCAGGTGTCAGTGAAGACCTAGTACGCTTGTCTATTGGCATTGAGCATATTGATGACCTCATTGCAGATCTTGAACAAGCCCTCGCACAGGTTTAATTTCGATAAAACTCATTAGCCTCCATCTGGAGGCTTATTTTTTATTCAAATTAACTAAAATATTCTTGCTTTTTCAACTATTACAATATCTTGTTTTAGAGTTTTTACTCTAAAAAAACTATTATTTTTCAAATATTTACACTAGACAAACAAAAAAAATCGGTTAATATTAATACAAAATAAAGTGCAATGTTTAATCGTAACAGGGATACATTGCAAACAACAGCTTGATTAATGTAGGACACTTACATGAACGCAAAACTCAAAAAACTTTTTCAGCAAAAAGTCGACGGGAAAACAATCATTGTCACAGGTGCTTCAAGTGGTATTGGTTTAACGGTTTCAAAATACCTTGCTCAAGCAGGTGCACATGTCTTGTTGATCGCTCGTACCAAAGAAAAGTTGGATGAGGTCAAAGCAGAGATTGAAGCAGAGGGCGGAAAAGCATCTGTATTTCCATGTGATTTAAATGACATGGAGTCAATCGATGCTGTCTCAAAGGACATCTTAGCGGCTGTAGATCATATTGATATTCTTGTAAATAATGCAGGACGCTCAATCCGCCGTGCAGTTCATGAATCGATTGATCGCTTCCATGATTTCGAACGCACCATGCAACTCAATTATTTTGGTGCAGTCCGTTTAGTGTTGAATCTTCTTCCACATATGATGCAACGCAAAAATGGGCAAATCATCAATATTAGTTCAATCGGTGTTCTCGCAAATGCAACGCGTTTTTCTGCTTATGTTGCATCAAAAGCCGCTTTAGATGCTTTTAGTCGTTGTTTATCTGCTGAAGTACATTCACATAAAATTGCGATTACTTCGATTTATATGCCTTTAGTACGTACTCCAATGATCGCACCGACAAAGATTTATAAATATGTTCCAACGCTTTCACCTGAAGAAGCAGCGGATCTGATTGCATATGCAATCGTAAAACGTCCTAAGAAAATCGCAACCAACCTTGGACGCTTAGCTTCAATTACTTATGCTGTCGCACCTGATATTAATAATATCTTGATGTCGATTGGTTTCAATTTATTCCCAAGCTCAACAGCATCTGTTGGTGAGCAGGAAAAACTCAATCTTATCCAACGTGCCTATGCACGTTTGTTCCCAGGTGAACATTGGTAATCTTTCATCGATATAAAGAACCTCCCAAAAGGGAGGTTCTTTTCTTAATTAATTACAGAAATTTGATTGATATTGATAAACAAACTGAGTTTTGGTTGCTGCCGAACTCGACGCGTTATACTGGGTTAAACCTTTTAAAGCGCTAAAACTTAAAGCGGCACGAGAGACTACTTTTTTAGTATAGTCTGCATTTGGATCTTTATATTTAAAAGAAATTTCGACTATGGCTGGCTTTAAGCCTGTATAAGGCATTTGGGTATACCACAAACTCATTTCTAGATCAGCATCAAACTCACCTAAATCAATCGTTGCACCATCATATTTACGTTCATAAATCGTCAAACCACCAACAGGCTGTAAACTCTGACGATTACTAAAATTATAATTATTCTTAAAACCCGTAAATAAAGTATTAATATCCTCAAAATCATTAATCGTTCTAGACGTAGTTACCGTCGTCGACTTACTTGCAACAACAAGAAAGCCGAGATTATCTTTGCGGGTAATATCGTCTTCGAGCTTAGTTTTAGCACCAGATACACTGCTGCTCATATCTTCAAAATCAGTCATGTAGTGATCATAACCACGATACTTTAATGTCACTTCTTTAGTGCCATTTTCGATACGCTCTCTAAAACTATATCCCATATTATTGAGCGGGCAGCTTCCTTGAGTATCATAAAAGCGAACTTCGCGTTGTGTATCGAAGCTCATACTGCCTGTGACATTTCGGCTAATTTTATTTTCGATGGCTGCTTTTGCCTGAGTAAAATAGCTATTTACATTACTCGCTTCATTGCCGTAACTAAAATGATTGGGATCTAATAATAATTTGTATTCGCGAGAAGTAACTTTAGGTGCAGCATAGCTAAGCGATGGCAGCACAACGATGGTGATTAAAGTCATTAAGGTCAGTCTATTTATTTTCATATTCGTTCTTCTTAAAAAGGATGAATTTAAAAAAGCCCAAAAGTTTTTTTGCTTTTGGGCTTCATTTCTCGTTATGGCTTGAACAGATTCAGCTTATCAATGACATATAAGGTTGGTGTATCGACACGCATACGGGCATGATCCAAATATTTTTGCTCTAAACCGTTGCCATTTCTCCAAAGCCCCATGTCATCATCATTCAGCACCCCAAGGTGATGCTGATCAATCAACCATAAGCCTTCCATTTTGTCATGTGCATAACTCACTCGTTTGCTTATATCCAAAACTAATGTTTTGCTGACAGGTTGAATATTTAACGTTTGTAATCCTTCCCAACCTTGCGCCAAAACATACTGCTCTAATGTTTTCCCTGCGATGGTCAAACCTAACTTTGAATCTTGCTGTAAATCACCTTGCGCAATGATACTCTCTAGATTAGTCGCATCTTTCAAATCAATTCGATACACATGTTTCATGATATCAGGTGTATCTTTGAGAAATTTACCATCACGCTCTAGCACCAAAAACTCATGATCATTAATCGCAACAATCGCTGAGTTCGAGTTCTCTGCAATTTCTTGGCGGTAAAGGTATTGTGCCACTTTTCCTGTTTCAAGATTGATCGTCACGATACGAGTTAATGTTGATTTATTGACAGCTTTTGTCGGTAAATTCATCGTGGATTGCATAATTCCAACCAATGTTTTTTGGTCAGGTGTAATGGTTAAACCTTCCATGCCACGGTTGGCACGGCGATAGCTAAACTCTTGCGGCAAAGTAAAAGTATTACGTGCATCATGAACAAAAGGATTGATACGACCAATTTCTTTACCGTTGGCATCATAATGCACAATATGCGGACCATACTCATCACTAACCCAAAATGTGCCATCATTTAATGCTGCTAAACCCTCACTGTCTAAACCGTAATCATCTAACTTGATTGGATTTGTGACAGGATCAAAAGGCTTGGTTGAATCTACCGTAATGACATGCCCATTGATATCATAAGGCGTTTCGCCTGTTCCACCCAGCGCAGCAGTATTTGGTAAACCTGTAATATTTTTCCCATTACGATCTTTTAATAAAATGGTTTTTATCAGTTTGATTGAACCATCATCTTGTAGCTCAAATAAACCAATTTTGGGCACAAAATCAGGAACAGGAAAAATCTTACCAGCACCATGCACACCATCATCATAGTCAGCATTTGGACCTCGATCAGTAATGGCATAAAATTGTTTTTTATTGGTGGGATGTGCTGCCACATCTGAGCCAAAACCACCTTGTCGTAGGGAAAATGGACGATCAATCGTTGTACCATTTGGCTGAAAACTTGCTAAGATTTTATAAGGTAAAGCAACGCCTTGAGCAAATAAATTGGCACCACATTGCACTGAACTTTGCTCAATTTCATTGGCATCTAACCGACCATTTTTATTTTTATCCAAACCACTTTCAATACGTGTTCCAGCACTCCAACAGTCATCATTGCCAAGTGCTAAAGGCACTTGTTGAATCAAGCTGTTTAATCCATTTTGACCATTATCCCCATCAGAACATGCGGTCATTAAAAGCATTGAAGCCAATAAAGTAAAAGTTAACGGTGTTTTTTTCATTATTCACAAACATCATTCAAAAAGAGCCTTCATACTAAAAAGACCCAATGACATTACTATGAATAAAATATAACCAAAAGATGACAACAGATCATGTGAATAAGTCTGAACTTATCCACAGTTATAGGTGGCATATATCACTTTTGATAAGGATTGAAATGTACCAAATGCTTAAAGCCACTTTGTACCACCATCGCTGTACGCGATTTTGGTCGAACAAATGCTTCATGTTGGGTAAATTCAATCATCTGCTGATTAAAGCCCAAGCGCGGATATTGCGTATATAATTGTTGTCTAAATCGCGTAGAAAACTCAAAACCCCGACTTCCAATCACATCACAACTGGCTGCTTGTTGCAGTAAATGTGCTTCGATCCCTTCATCAACCGCAACATAAGGATTCATGTGCATACTGATCACATCAAATAATTGCTCAGCACGTGGGGCTTGCCATCCTTGCGCTAAAGACCAGTCCTTTGCAGCATAAGCCCCCTGTCCTGCAAAGCAACGACAACTTTCATGATGCTGATAATGCGGTTCAGTCATGCCCAAGTCATGTAGTAAACACGAGACTGCCAATAACTCCTCATCATGACTCAAGCCTTGTAACTTGGAAAATGCCACAGCGTAATACCATGTTCGTAAACAATGATTCTGCAAACTCACTGAACTACAAGATTGCATTTTTTCGATCGCCTGTTTGACTTCATCACTATCAGGCAAATGTAAGTCCTCTACACTCAAAAACTGCCGAGCGTTCAGCTTAGAACGACCTGCTAATGCATACATCTTGATGCTTTGTTTAAGTACTGGGAATAGGCTATGACGTAATAAAGCCATCCGATCTTTTAAAGACAAATCACCTGAAGTTTGAGCCATCCATGCTTGTCGACCAATCTGCATTTTTATCCACCCATAAAATTAGAGTAATCACTCTAATTTTTAGTTTTACTGTAAATTTTTCTCCATGTCAAAGTGATCTGAGGTATTGTTCTGGTAGAAGCTAAAGTAGTTTTTTTAAATGTTGCTCTAACCAGTCAATAAAGTCTTGGAAATATTTTGGGCGATATTGTCGATCCGTCAGCAAAATATTTACAGGCAATTCCAAGCATGGAATATCTGAAAAGAGGCGCTGTAATTGTCCTTGCTCCACATAAGTTTTCGCATCAAATTCAGGGATCTGAATCAAGCCAAGGCCAGCTAAACCTGCTTGAATATAGGCTTCTGTATTTTCAACCAGTAAACGATAAGGCATGTTAATCCGATGATTTTGAAATGCTAACTCACTCCGTTCTCGATAATGTTTTGCCACATGGTAATCCACAGCAAAATGCCGTTCTAACGCATCAAAATGCTTCGGTTCACCATATTCCGCCAAATATTGTGGCGATGCCAAAGTCCAGATTTGCGTCTGTTTAATCGGTCGAATCAGTAAATATTCATCCTGAACCTGCCCAACTCGCACCACACAATCCAGTTGTTGTTCAATCAAATTTGAAAAATCATCGCTGCCATTAATCAACACTTTGACTTTAGGATAGCGTTGATAAAATGCGGATAGATGAGGAATCAACACTTGTGTTGCCAAGCGTTTCGGCATACCAATACTGATTTTACCTTCTTGACTACGCACCTGTGTTTTAAAACGATTTAGCTCTTTAAGTTGGGCAACCAGACGTATTGCCTCCTCATAAAACAAACTGCCTTCATGTGTTAATGCAACTTTGCGTGTGGTTCGATAAAACAGTAATACTTCATATTCTTTTTCCAAAGCTTGAATCGCATAAGTCACATTTGAACGAGGCAAACCCAATTGCAGTGCAGCTTGGGCAAAAGATTGTTTCTCAGCCACCAGACAAAAAATCTTTAAACGCTCAATTTTATCCATTTTATTATTCAACTTTTTTGCACAATCAGTTCAATACTAACAACTATTTCAAACAAATAAATTCAATTAGGATGTTTTTTATGCAAAAACAACATGAGGAATAAAGCAATGTCACAACATGATCTAAAAGGAAAAACGGTACTGATTACCGGCGGTGCAAAAAACTTAGGTGGATTAATTTCACGTAAATTTGCTGAACAAGGGGCAAATTTATTGATTCATTACAACAGTGTAGCAACGCAATCAGATGCTGAAGAAACCTTAAAAGCGGTACAAGCATTAGGGGTTAAAGCAATCTTGGTACAAGCAGATTTATCTAACATCCAGAACATTGAAGACTTATTTGTAAAAGCCAAAACAGAGTTTGGCGGTGTAGATATTGCGATTAATACTGTCGGACGTGTACTCAAAAAACCATATTTAGACACCACTGAACAAGAGTTTGATGGCATGAATGACATCAACAATAAAATTGCCTATTTCTTTATTCAATCGGCTGGCCGCCATCTCAATCCAAATGGAAAAATCTGTACCATTGTCACCAGCTTACTTGCCGCTTATACAGGTCTTTATTCAACCTATGAAGGATTAAAAGCGCCTGTGGAACATTACACGCGCGCCGCATCGAAAGAGTTTGGTGAACGCGGTATTTCTGTTACTGCTGTTGCTCCTGGCCCGATGGATACACCATTTTTCTACGGCCAAGAATCACCTGAAGCGGTGGCGTATCATAAGTCAGCATCAGCGTTGGGGGGGTTAACCAAGATCGAAGATATTGAACCCTTAGTCCGTTTCTTAGTCACTGATGGTTGGTGGATCACAGGACAAACCATTTTCGCCAATGGTGGGTATACTACGCGTTAAGGCATTAGCAACAAAAACTGGGAGCATAATCTATATGCTCCCAAGTTTTTAATTTAACCAAAACACCAATCCATAAAAACATGCCAAACTCAAAATAATCGTCAACAAAGTATGACGGACTTTATACGCAATCAAAATCGTTAAAATCGTCGCCAGAAAATAAGGATTCAATAAAGTTTCACGAAATACACCATGTTCATCCATAAAAACAATTGGTGTTGCGATTGCCGTCAACAAACATGGGGCGGAGTATTGCAAAGATTGTTGAAACCATTTCGGCAGTCGCAAAGGAAGATTAGGTTCAAGCAATATATAGCGATTCATAAATACAACTAATGCCAGAATAATCAGGATAAACCAAGTCATACTTTACGCTCCCGAAAATTCTGTAAGCAAGTTGCAGCAAACATCCCGATCACTCCAGCCATGATTGCTGCACTTTTAATCCCTAGACTTAAAAAAACCACCGTTAATGTGACTGAAACAAGCACACCAACCAAAGTATTTAAGTTTTTAATAAATGGAATTACGATTGCGATGAACGTCGCAACGATGGAAAAATCGAGATGGTATTGATCTAAATTAGGGACTGCAGAAGCAAGGAATACACCACAAGCGCTAAACAGTACCCAACACAAATAAAAACAAAATCCAGCACCAAGTAGATAATGAATATAGTGTTGTTGCTTTTTAATACTCACCGCAAACAACTCATCCGTCAGCAAAAAACCCAGCATCAAACGATTTTTTAAAGGTTGCTTAGAAATATCTTCACGTAAATACAGTGCATATAAATAATGCTGCGTGGTAATCAGAAAAACGGAAATGATAATCGTGATTGCGGGTGTTCCTGCCATCACTAAACCTAAGGTCATCAATTGTGCAGCACCAGCAAAGACCAGCGCCGACATCCCAATAGCTTGTAAAGTCGTAAGCCCCGCTTGAATCGCCATTGAACCTGCAAGCAAGCCCCACGGCAATACCGCAAAACACAACGGAAGTATCTTGATTGCGCCATTCAAAAATGCCCGTGATTCGGACATCTGAGTATCATCTATGCTTTCACCTAACATTTACATCACAACAGTTCATTAAAAACCTAGTGACTATGCCAAAAATCAACCGCTGGAGATTGCATAAAATTGCTATTTTTATTTGAGGTAAGCGATATAACCGCCCGGTGTAACTCCAAAAGTTTGACGGAAATGTCGACTAAAATGACTTTGATCCGAGAAACCACACTGCTGCGATACCTCGGATAAATTCAAACCTTGTCTTAATAATTTTTGTGACTTCTGTAAACGTGCTTGGATCAACCACGCATGCGGAGAGAGTCCGATATGCTTTTTGAATTGACGTAAGAAATGCCACTGACTCAAATTTGCCATTTCCGCCAATTCGATGAGTGAAAACTCTTGCTCAGGCATACTCGCCATTAAATCTTTAATATTTAAAATGCGCTGTTTGGTATTACCCAAATCTGTGGCAAGTGGTTTAGTTTGACTATACTTTGACACCAACCAAGCAATCGTAGATAAGAACAAGGTTTGTTTGAGTAAGGTATTATTCGGTTGTTCAAGTAAATCAAAGAGAAATCGGAATTGCTGTGCTAAACCTTCGTCATGCAACACGGCGTCTCTAAACCATGGTGCTGTACCATGTACTGTCGTCAGATCACGGGTTAATTCATGGAAAATCTCTGGTGTCGGATAAATTGCCCGATAACGCCAACCAGTTTCTACAGCTGACGAGCCGGTATGCACTTCATCGGCATTCACTAAAATAATATCGCCTTGTGGTGCGACATGGTTGCCACCTGTGCGATAGAACCGTTGTGCACCCTCTTCAATCACACCAATACAAAATCCTTCATGGACATGCCGAGAGAACTCCTGCTGAAAGTAACTGGCTTTCAACATTTCTAAACCACCGAGTTCTTCGAGGTGTAAGTAATCGACTTGTTCTCGAGGTCTACGTGACATCACGACCTCCTTTGGATTTTCACATCAAATCAGGTTAACGCAATAGGATACGATTTATAGAATAAAATTGCTGTTTATTCAAACCAAAGATGAACCTTGACCGCTAAATAAAAACGGATTAATAAGCCTTTATTTTCCAGTTTGAACTGACAAATTAATAACAGGAATCAATTTTATATAATGCAATGCAGAGAAAATAAAAAATATAATCATCTAAACATATTTAAATTTTATTTAAAATATTTTAAAATCCGCACATAATTTATTCAATAAATTGTAATAAAACCAAAAGCAAAAGAAATTGAGAGAATGATATGTTAAATCCTTTGCATCCTAAAAAATTAATCCCTTTAAGCTATGCAATTGCGCTCAGTCTTTCTGTATTAGGGACAACAACGATCCCAAGTTATGTGTATGCATCAGCATCTACAGAAGAAACTGCAACCAGTAATGCCACAGTTCAAAATGCTGTAGAAAATCCTATGGCAAAATTAGATTGGCATTTAGGACCTCAAAAAGAAAATATTGCTAACGTGGCAACTTTAAATACCCTCAAAGATGAAGGATTTCTAGATCCCCAAAATGCCGATAAATTCTTAGAGCTCACGGGAAATTTAACCACAGGCAGTACCAATATTTTAGTTGCTACAGATGATTCATGGTGGGCAACTTTTGATTTTGATCCATCTGGTTATGTAAAAGATGATGAGAAAATCGATGCCGATGCCTTATTAAAACAAATTAAAGCTTCTGATGAACCATCTAATAAAGAACGTGCACGTTTAGGTTATCCCAAACTATATACTGTTGGCTGGGCTGTTCCACCACATTATGATAATCAAACCAAACGTTTAGAGTGGGCACTTAAAATTCGTGATGAAGATAATAATGAAGCTATTAACTACACCATCCGTATTTTAGGTCGTACTGGTGTAACCAGTGCTACATTAGTATCTGACGAAGAACATTTGACTCAAAATATTAATGCATTTAAAACCAGCTTAAAGGGCTTTGATTATAATTTTGGTGAGAAATATGCAGAATATCGTGAAGGTGATAAAGTGGCTGAATACGGCTTAGCTGCATTAATTGCAGGTGGTGCTGCAGTCGTTGCAACCAAAAAAGGATTCTGGGCTGCGATTGCCGCATTTTTCGCAGCGGCATGGAAATTCATTGCTGTGGGTGCGATTGCCGTAGGTGCATGGCTCCGCTCTTTGTTTAATAAAAATAAATCATAAATGTCGTTATCCTTCGACATACTACTAATAATAGGGATAGCCGGGTTCTATATTTATGATTCGGCTCATCTCTATTTTTATAATGAGTTCAATATTCAAAAAGGGCTGGGATCTGCCTTTAAATCACAATTGATTTCACGACAACTGAATATCTTTCATAAATATTTATTCATTCCCAATCTATTGTTTTCCCATCAACTGCTTTTTAAATGTGCATGGAAGATCAAAGACCCTGACCCCACTATTCATCCCCATGATATTATCCATCTCAAAAATATCAGCCAATCCTTGAAACCACTGCAATGGGTCAATATTTTCGCATTCGTATTAACCTTAGCAATTTTACCCTTTTTCATTGCATTTAAAGCCGGCTATCTTGCTCTTGCAATCATCTTAGTCATTATTTATAGCTTGAATCTCCTTTCAATCTTGTTTGTGATAGTAAATAGGAAAAAACTTCAGCTTTCTTGGCTTAAAATCATGCAGCTATTATTAGATGCCTTGTTATGTCCTCCTTTTGCATTAAATCTATTACGCAAAATTAGTCTAAATTATCACACCAAAACAGATGGTATATTGCTCGCCGCTCAAATACTTGACCCGCAACAATATCAGCTCTTAATTGATAGCATCCTGTTGGATATCCAAACATTAAAAATGGCATCACATGAAAAAAATCTTGCTCAACTCGAATTAAGAGAGCAACAACTGCGCCAGTTAAAAGCGCCTATTGAGCACAGATAAAAGCCTCCCGTAGGAGGTGATTCAAATCGTAATTACTTTAATGATTCTGGAATATCAACCCGTCTCATCTGTTGACCATATTTGAGCCTCGAGTCTTTTTCCATGAGGTAGCATACTTTGACATTATCATAGGCATCTCGATAAGCATAGACACTGCCTTCAATACATAACTGTGGCTGATCCACCGAAAATTGAATCAAAGCAGGTTCACCATTTAAGCTACCTCTTGCATCTTTAAACCCTAAGATCGCATCACGTAACGGAAAAACCACACCAGTTTGGGTATCAATCACTACATAACGCATATATCGAGGGGACCCGACATTGAGCAAAATTTTTGTTGCATCATAGTTCGGAGACTGTTTTGCCAATGCAGTTTTATATTTAGCAATACTATGTTTTGAGCAAAAATCAAAATCATCATAATCAAAGCGACATTCAGCGGTTGCTGTATAAGGGACTTTAGCCACAGCAGTAAAGCTCAAACTTGAAATCGCCAATAAAAGCAGGATTTTTTTCATTATTTAACCTTTAGGGTGTTTTATGCTTATTGTCATCACTGACATTCAAAAAATTAGAATTATCATATCTAAAATAAAAGCCTCCGAAGAGGCTTTTATTTAACTTCTCAATTACTTAGATCCTTTGATCCCTGCTTGTAATAACAAGGCACCCAAACCACCAATTTTTTGCTCTTGTGGCTTGTCAGTTTTTGGCTTGTTATGTTGCGGACGTTTAAAGTCACCATCTTTACGTGGCGGACGTTGACCTTGGGGCTTACGCTCTGAACGTTCAGGACGATCCTGTTGTGCACGTTGCTGACGTGGTGCTTTAGCAGGTGCAGAACCTTCGGCACGCATACTCAAGTTGACGCGATTACGTTCCACATCCACTTGCATCACACGGACTTGCACGATTTGACCTGGTTTCACCACTTTATGTGGATCAGAAACGAATTCATTCGCTAACTCAGAGATATGTACTAAACCATCTTGATGTACACCCACATCCACGAATGCACCGAAATTCGTCACATTGGTCACTACGCCTTCAAGCTGCATTCCTTCAGTGAGTTGAGCAACTTCAGTAATGTCTTCACGGAACTTCGCAGTGCGGAATTCTGGACGAGGATCACGACCTGGTTTTTCCAATTCAGCTAAAACATCTTGAATGGTTGGTAAACCAAATTTGTCATCAACAAATTCATCCGCTTTCACTTGACGAATGATTTCAGTATTGCCAATGATGTCTTTTACCGTGGTTGCTTTTGCTGCAACGATTTTTTCGACTAGACCATAACTTTCAGGGTGGACTGCTGACGCATCTAATGGTTCAGAACCATTTTGAACACGTAAGAAGCCTGCTGATTGTTCAAAAGTACGTTCACCTAAACGCGGTACTTTCTTCAACGCTTGACGATTATCAAAACGACCATGTTCTTTACGGTATTCAACGATTTGTTGTGCAATCGCTTTGTTCAAACCTGCAATATATGCCAAGATTGCTGGTGATGCTGTATTTACATCAACACCGACTGCATTCACACAGTCTTCAACCACAGCATCCAATGTTTTTGCTAGACCTGTTTGGTTTACATCATGTTGATACTGACCAACACCGATTGATTTTGGATCAATTTTTACTAGTTCAGCCAATGGATCTTGTAAACGACGTGCAATTGAAACCGCACCACGGATTGAGACATCCAGCTCTGGAAGCTCTTGTGCAGCTAACTCACTCGCGGAATACACAGAAGCACCTGCTTCACTTACGGTGACACGTGTCAATTTAAGATCAGTGTTGGCTGCCATCATTTCAGCGACGATAGCCTCCGTTTCACGACTCGCTGTGCCATTGCCGATCGCAATAAGTTCCACGTGGAACTCTCGACATAAACGAGCAAGTTCTGTAATAGAACCTTCCTTATCTTCTTTTGGCGCAAAAGGATAAATCGTGCTGTGTGCAAGGACATCACCAGCGTCATTCACTACTGCAAGCTTCACACCTGTACGAATACCAGGATCAACTCCCAATGTCGTACGGCTACCCGCTGGCGCAGAAAGCAACAAATGACGTAAGTTTTCTGCAAACACATCCATCGCTTCAGCTTCAGCAGCTAAACGTTTTTCAGTCAATAATGAATGTTCAATTTGAGGACGAACTTTGCCCAACCAGAATAGTTTTGCCGTTTGCTTTAGATAATCTTGACGACTTTGTGGTTGAATTTGTTCAAGATTATATTCAGTTTCAATACGAGCCAATGGTGCATCATCTTCACCATCAACCTTTAAACCCAACACATTTTCTTGACGCCCACGCAACATTGCCAATAGACGATGTGAAGGCACTTTGTTCAAGTTTTCTGAAAATTCAAAATAATCACGGAATTTCTTGCCAACTTCTTTCTTCTCTTCAGAAGCAACTGCACTTTTCAATACGGCAGTTTTAGCGAAGGTTTGTTTTAATTCAGTGGTCAACGCAATATTCTGCGCCCAATCATCAATCAAGATATGTTGAATGGCATCCAGTTGACTTTCAATATCTGGATAGTCCTCATGACTAAATCCAGCCAACGCTTCGGTTGGATCAATGTCCTCTGCAGCAATTCTTTCAGCAATTGGACCTAAACCGGCTTCTTTTGCTTTGAATGATTTACTGGTACGTTTCGGACGGTATGGTGCGTAAATTTCTTCTAATGCATTCTTGGTTTCAGCTGCATTAACACGTGCCAATAGATCGTCATTTAATTTATTTTGTTCTGTTAAAGACTGAATCACTTTTTCACGACGTTCATACAAATCACGCAAATACGTTAGACGTGTATCGAGTTGACGCAATTGAGTATCGTCTAAGCCTTGCGTGACCTCTTTACGGTAACGTGCGATAAAAGGAACACTGGCGCCTTCATCAATTAAACGAATAGCAGCTTCTACTTGGTTTGGACGTACGGCAAGTTCATTTGCCAACTGCTGAACTAAGTCAGTCATCGTGATTGATTCCACAAGGGTTAAGTCTAAAAGCACTGATTATAAAGTCCATGACCATAAAATCCACTATTGTTTTTTTAAAATATTGTGCACAAGCCCCTTTCTTTTTTGAAAAGCTTACAGTTTATGCTAATTCACCAATGTTTCTAAAATACAGTGCTTTTTTTGCCTATCTATTGAAAAATAGATTGATTGTCATAATTTTACCTGTATATATTTGGTATCTTTCTCTTGATTTTATTGGCAATATTTGTTGCTTTATAACATAGTCAAATCTGTGCAATGAGTCGTATACTCATGAGTCTACGGATACTTCATGATTGAAATATCAATATATTCTATAGCATTGCATAAAGACGATGACAATAAACGATAAAGGAGCACAGCATGAGTTTAGTTGTACCTGCCGAATCGACGGACACTGTTCAACATGAAACAGACCGCGTCGAACGCATTTTAGTGGTCGATGACGATGTGCGTTTGCGTACGCTTTTACAACGCTTCCTCGAAGACAAAGGTTTCGTCGTTAAAACTGCCCATGACGCAACACAAATGGATCGTTTGCTACAACGCGAATTATTCTCGCTGATTGTTCTTGATTTTATGTTACCTGTTGAAGATGGTCTCAGTATTTGCCGTCGTTTACGCCAATCCAATATTGATACCCCAATCATCATGCTGACAGCTCGTGGTAGCGACTCTGATCGTATTGCTGGCTTAGAAGCAGGTGCAGATGATTATTTACCAAAACCATTTAATCCAAATGAGCTACTTGCACGTATCCGTGCGGTATTACGCCGACAAGTACGTGAAGTACCAGGTGCACCAAGTCAACAGGTTGAAGTGGTCAGCTTTGGCCCTTGGGCACTCGATCTTTCTACCCGTACTTTAACGCGTGAAGGTCAAGTCGTGACCTTAACCACTGGTGAATTCGCAGTATTGAAAGCATTGGTTCAACATCCACGTGAACCTTTAACCCGTGATAAGTTGATGAACTTAGCTCGTGGTCGTGAATGGGGTGCCATGGAACGTTCAATTGACGTTCAGGTTTCTCGCTTACGCCGCTTAATTGAAGACAACCCTGCTCGTGCTCGCTACATCCAAACCGTTTGGGGTGTAGGTTATGTATTTGTTCCAGATGGTGCTGAATAAGTTCAGGAAATTTAGACGTTGAAACTTGAACCTATTGACCCACAAGAGTTTACTGATTTCGTGGCCTATTCAGAACGGCCACGAACCAAATGGGAACGCTTTTTAGATAAGATCAAACCGCGTTCCGCAGCCATGCGTACTACGATACTAGTCTTATTCATGGTTTTTTTCAGTCTTTTTATGTCGCTATGGTTCTTTTGGCGTACTCTATATTTGCCTGAATTACAACAACATGCACGCTATCTCGCGATTGAACTTGAGCTCGTTAACAATCCTGATATTCGTATTTTGCATCGTGACACCGAAGTCGATGTAGATACATGGCTTAAAAATCGGATTGGCATTGAATACATTACAGATCCCAAAGAATTTCCAAAGGTCGAAGATAAGTTTTTAGCCGAGTTATTCACCAACCAAATTGAGGAAAAACTTGCCAAAGAATTAGGTGTCGATGACGTTACCGTCTATTTTAAATTCAAACCGATTCCAAGAATCTGGATTCAAACCCCAGAAATGAATGGCAACTGGGTTCGTGAGCCATTAAAAACCTATGCCAACTACAGTGTTGAACTCATCGCAACATGGTTATTTGGTGTGCCAATTCTCTCTTCGATTATTATCCTAATTTTGGTTCGTCAGATGAATCGTCCATTACGTCGATTACAGAACGCAGCTAATAATTATAGTAAAACAGGAAAAGCACCCTATCTCGATACTAATCACGGCCCACTTGAGATTCGCCAGGTCAATCAAGCTTTTAATCATATGGTGTATACGCTTGAGCAGACCGAGCGTGATCGCCAAATCATGTTAGCAGGTATCTCGCATGACTTACGTACACCACTGACACGTATTCGCCTCACTGCAGAAATGCTACCTGATGAATTCCTGCGTGAAGGTTTGGTATACGATGTTGACGATATGGATGCGATCCTAAATCAATTCATCTCGTATATGCGTGATGGTTCAGATGAAGAACTCAGCGACACCAATATCAATACTTTATTGCAAGAACTAGTGGTGCAATTCCAGCCACTCGATATCCAATTCGAGATGCAAGAGTTGCCGATTATTCCAGCACGCAGCTTGTCACTAAAACGATTGATTGCAAATTTATTGAATAACGCTAAACGCTATGGCTCAGAACCAATTGAACTCTCAGCAAGCCATGTCGATGACCATATTCTGATTACTGTTGCGGATCATGGTGAGGGTATTCCACCAGATCAAGTTGAAGAACTGATGCAACCTTTCGTTCGTGGTAATTCGGCACGAACAATCCAAGGCAGTGGACTGGGATTGGCAATCGTGAAGCGAATTGTGGATATTCATCAAGGTCAGATCAATATTCGTAACCGTGAACAAGGTGGTTTAGAAGTGGTCATTTCATTACCGATCCCATCACCTGAATCAGATGAACCACAAAGTAATACCATTGATAAAATTAGACAAACACTAACGGGGCACTTTTAATCAGACAATTTCTGATCAAATATATTGTTATTCACCTTAGACCTTAGCCTAAATTCAATACACTTTTCACATTTTAGGTCTAAAATCCATTGCTGATAAAAAGCAACATTGAGAATGGATGATGTCACTAAGTCGCATTCGCCTTCACAGCCTACATAACAAAGTTATGAGTGCTGATGAGGCTTCCAACTTTATTGAAAATGATATGACAGTTGGCATGAGCGGTTTCACGCGTGCAGGTGAAGCAAAAGCCGTTCCACAAGCACTGGTCAATCGTGCCAAAAAAAATCCGTTAAAAATCACATTAATTACCGGTGCAAGTTTAGGCAACGATTTAGACAAGCAGTTGACTGAAGCAGGTGTATTGGCGCGTCGTATGCCTTTCCAAGTGGATAGTACATTACGTCGTGCCATCAATCATGGTGAAGTCATGTTTGTCGACCAGCATTTGTCTGAAACTGTTGAACAAATGCGTAATCAACAGCTTAAACGCCCAGATATTGCCATCATCGAAGCAGTTGCGATTACTGAACAGGGGCATATCGTTCCAACCACGTCTGTGGGTAATTCGGCAAGTTTTGCGATTTTTGCTGAAAAAGTAATTGTCGAAATCAATACCTCATTAAGTGAGAACTTTGAAGGCTTACACGATATTTATATTCCAACCTATCGTCCAACGCGTACACCAGTACCGCTAACCCAAGTCGATGATCGTATTGGCTCTACAGCAATCCCGATTGATCCCGCTAAAATTGTAGGAATTGTTTTCAATGATACGGCGGACTCTCCATCCACAGTGACCGCACCAGATGTAGAAACGCAGGCGATTGCCAATCACCTAATTTCATTCTTTGAAAAAGAGGTTGAAGCGGGTCGTTTGGCTAAAAATTTAGGCCCGTTACAAGCTGGCATTGGTTCAATTGCCAACGCTGTGCTAACGGGTCTAAAAGACTCTCCATTTGAAGATTTAGTCATGTACTCAGAAGTACTTCAAGACTGTACTTTTGAACTCATTGATGCAGGGAAAATCAAGTTTGCTTCAGGCAGCTCGATTACGCTTTCAGCAAAATGCGGTGAACGTGTTTTTGGTCATTTGGACCAATACAAAGACAAGTTGGTATTGCGCCCCCAAGAAATCTCAAACCATCCAGAAATCGTACGACGTTTAGGCATTATTGGGATCAATACTGCACTTGAGTTTGATATTTATGGAAACGTAAACTCAACACACGTTTGCGGCACAAAAATGATGAATGGAATTGGCGGTTCAGGTGATTTTGCACGTAATGCACACTTGGCTATTTTCGTAACTAAATCGATTGCCAAAGGCGGTGATATTTCGTCAATTGTCCCTATGGCAAGCCACGTCGATCATTGTGAACATGATGTGGATATTTTAGTGACCGAGCAAGGATTGGCAGACTTGCGAGGCTTAGCACCACGTGAACGTGCACGCGTGATTATCGATAATTGCGTACATCCACTGTATCAAGCAGCATTGAATGACTATTTTGATCGTGCTTGTGAGCGTGGTGGGCATACGCCTCATATTTTACGTGAAGCGCTGTCATGGCATGCCAACTTCGAAGAAACAGGTCATATGCTCAACGCTTCTCAAGTCGCTAAATCAGCTTAAAAACAACCTCTACAATAAAGAAGTCGCTACATAGCGACTTCTTTTGTATTTAGCGTTATTCGATAGCATTCACCATCGAAATCATCAACAAAACCAACAAACTTAGCGTTTACTGCATCTATACACAGATACACGCTTATAAAATCTCAACAATCCGATAACTTGCTTGAGCAATCGGCTTAAGTTGATCATGCATTTGATAAACCTTGACATCATAAGTACCTATTTGCCATCCAGTTGGAGGCGCAGCACTTACCCAGTTCTGGGAAACATCTTGGGTAATCTTTCGTGGCGTAAACATCAACACTTCGCCAGTGTCACGGTTTAACCAACGAATAAATATTTGCTCATCTGCAGGAAACTTACCCAAGGTATCAAAATGCGCAAAAACACTCTGATTTGAATGGATCTGACTCAAATCCTCAGAGATTTGCGGCATCACAGGGGTACGTCCTAACACTAAACGACCAGATAAAGTCTGTTGATCATTATGCGAACTCAATTCTTCTAAAGCACGCTGAGCAAACAATTTTTTATTTTGGATCGCAGTGAAATCCTGTTTAGGAAAAGCTTTATTTAAATATTCATCGATTTGCTGTTCAGATGCATTTTCAATAATTTTAGACACTTGTTCACGTTGTTGCTCTGACAAGGTCTTGATTGATGATGTTGCGCTGTTGGTTATCGGTGATGGCACTGAAGCGACGATTGCTTGTAAATCGTTAACGACCATCGATGGACTCTTTGCATGTTTATCGAGTGGCGCAGATGAAGGTACGATTTGCTTAAAATCAGCCACTAGATACCCTAGACCAAAGCCAATGACTAAGAACAAAATATATAAATACTTTTCCATGATGGACCCCAAAATTAAAGGTGAACGCATCACCTTTAATTTTCATCAATATATTTAATGAGTAAGTTAGCTACAGCTTACTTTAATGCCATTTAATACGACGCTACCCGCACTAAATGTTGCGCCTTCAGCAATTACTTTCTGTTTAGTATGACCTGTACCTGTTAGCATTTTCAATGCAGTTCCTGAACAGACACTGGTTTGTTGCCCGTTACCAATGGTTGCAATACATCCATTTTCAGTCGCTTTGACTGTGCCAGCTCCTGTAACACACTGCGCAGTAATTACTACACCCGGTGTTGAAGTCTCACAGGCGGTACAATCGTTATTATTTTCACACGCATTGGCAGCAGACTGCGATTTACAAACATAGGTCACCCCATTTTTAGTAATGGTTTTAGAGAAAGAAGAGTTAAAATCATCACCATCTCCTCCTCCACATGCCGTTAAAGCACCCAATAATAATGCAGCAGTCGCTAATTTGATTTTGGATAACATACTAAGACCTTTATCATTTTATCTAATTAAAAGTTTTGTTTGTTTGAGTTGTTGTACTCAAGTTTTTAATTCCGCACGCTTATTATTTTTTGAGTTCACATCGTTTCACATAAGCATACCCAGCGAAATACAAGCCGAAGATTAGCTCAAAGATATATGATTAATCAACAAAATAAATTAATCAAAGGGTTAAAAATCATTTTTCTAATTCAGTCAAAGCAATAAAAAAGCCCCAAACTTTTGTTTGAGACTTTTTGAATATGGTGGCGTGACCCAGGATCGAACTGGGGACACACGGATTTTCAATCCGTTGCTCTACCGACTGAGCTATCGCGCCAATGGCGTGTATTAAGCCGTATCTAGCCAAAATAGTCAATCAATATCATGAGCTTTTGATTTAAATGCTTATTTTTCAGACAAGCACTAGGCAAAAAAAATCCCTGATGGGATCAGGGATTGAAATTTGAATCTATGGTGGCGTGACCCAGGATCGAACTGGGGACACACGGATTTTCAATCCGTTGCTCTACCGACTGAGCTATCGCGCCAAAGTGGGCGTATTAAACAATGTTTGTCAAAATCCGTCAAGTATATTTATGGATTTTTCGATTGAGCGCTTAATTTTACTGCAACCCATTATCCAAGCAATTTAAATTTTGCCAATATGCGATAAGCAACGATGGATTGCACCACACCCTGGTTCAAACAATTTCACCCCTTGTTCTTCCTCTATACGACACACCTCTTCCACAAGGCGTTCTGCCACACCACGACCACGATTTGCAGGATGCACCACCACATATTCCAAAACACGGCTTTCACCTTGTCCTGTCACCCAAATTGCACCTATAATTTTGCTGTTAAATTCAGCGGTATAAACTGTGGTATATTGCTGTAGATTTTGTTCAAGTTGCTCCATTGCATCTTGCCCATCACCAAACTCTGGGCTGGTGTCATAAAGTCGCTCTAGCTGGGTGCGAATTCCTAGATTTTCTAGTGAACTGTAAGCATGTACGCTAATAGGCATTGATTAACCCTCCTGAGCAAACTATGATGCTGTCACTTTTTCGTCACAGCGAAACTATTGGTTTTTAATTCAATCATTTTTGACGTTTTTTGAGGAACGTGTCCATGACGCAACGTATCAGTGAAGTGGTAAGAAATACCAACGAAACAAAAATTCGAGTTCGTCTCAATCTCGATGGTACTGGTCAAGGCACACTCAACACTGGAGTTCCATTTTTAGACCATATGATTGATCAAATCAAGCGCCATGGTCTATTTGATATCGATATTCATTGCGATGGCGACTTAGAAATCGATGATCACCATACTGTTGAAGATTGTGGAATCACCTTGGGACAAGCCTTTGCTCAAGCTTTAGGCGATAAAAAAGGTTTAAAACGCTACGGTCATTTTTATGCACCTTTAGATGAAGCCTTATCTCGTGTTGTGGTTGATCTTTCTGGTCGCCCTGGTTTGTTTATGGATATTCCATTTACTCGCGCACGTATCGGAACATTCGATGTCGATTTATTTTCAGAATTTTTCCAAGGTTTTGTCAATCACGCACTGATGACCTTGCATATTGATAACCTGAAAGGTAAAAACAGCCACCACCAAATTGAAAGCGTGTTTAAAGCATTGGCACGTGCGTTACGTATGGCATGTGAAGTAGATCCTCGTGCAGAAAATACGATTGCGTCAACCAAAGGTAGTTTGTAATGACTCGTATTGCTTTACTTGACTATGGCATGGGCAATTTACACTCTGCTGCGAAAGCACTCGAACATGTCGGTGCAACTGTTGATGTCACTAATGATCCTAAGTTAGTTGCGAAAGCAGATAAAATCGTATTTCCAGGTGTAGGCGCAATGCGTGACTGTATGCAAGGCATGCACGAAGCTGGAATTGATGAAGTGGTCCGTCAGGCTGCTTTTAACAAACCTGTTCTAGCGATCTGTGTAGGCATGCAAGCCTTATTGCAAACATCAGAAGAAAATGGGGGTGTGGATGCACTTGGAATTTTTGATGGTGTGGTGAAGCATTTTCCAGAAATGCCAAATTTAAAAGTTCCTCACATGGGTTGGAATCAAGTACATCAACTTGACCCAAACCATCCGATGTGGAACAACATCGAACAAGATGCGCGTTTTTATTTTGTCCATAGTTATTATGTTGAACCAAATGACTCGTCTGTGATCGCGGCAACTTGTGATTATGGTGTGAATTTCTGTACTGCGATTCACAAAGATAATTTATTTGCCACTCAATTCCACCCTGAAAAAAGCCATACCGCTGGTTTGCAGTTATTGAAAAACTTTGTGGAATGGAAAATCTAATTAAAAAACCATAGCAGATCAAATGTATTCATTTGATCTGCTTTTATAAAAATATTCTGTAATTCTCATATTATTTTCTTTATTATTCGCATCTATACAGATCACTCCATTTTAACAATTGTATAAAAACACTTAAATAGGAATAAAAATGAATTCACCTATCCAAACCATAGATAAACCGCTAAGCCCGAAAGGTCGTTTTGGCCGACTCGCGTATGCCGCTTGGTCCTTTTTGAGCGCAATCGTCTTCTGTATTGTTATTTTTATTCTTGCATTTATTGCAAGTCTATTCAGCGGCAATGGCTCTGAGTTCTCAGATTTTCCATTTATTGCGATTTTATTATTCATCATTCTCTATATTGGATTTCTCTATTTTTCTTTTGTTTTTACCATTCGTCGTTTGCATGATCGCAATCAAACAGGCTGGCTGTCATTGTTGATAGTTGTCCCGTTGCTGAACCTGATTTTTTTAATCTATTTATTCTGTGCTAAAGGAACCGAAGGTGAAAATCTTTATGGCCCGAGTCGAAGTACGGCTGGATGGGAAAAAGTATTGGGTTGGATTTATATTATTTTGATTCCTCTCCTGTTGGTTTTCGGTTTGGCTGCAAATGCAATTCCAGCGTATCAAGACTACATAGAAAGAAGCCAACAAATTCAAATGGAATATCAACAATACGATGCTGAATAATATTCCTTCTCGCTAGATCAATCGGCCAAGCTATGATGCTTGGCTTTTTTATGAACACAAATTCTAAAGAAAGATGCAGTCGTCTAACATCCAAAGCTTAGCGATTGAACAATACTTTGCTAATATGTAGCCAATTTAAACTCCATGATGACGCAAGGAGCGAAAGCATGCTAATCATCCCTGCAATTGACCTGAAAGATGGCAAATGTGTTCGTTTAAAACAAGGTCGTATGGAAGACGATACCGTTTTCTCTGATGATCCTGTCGCAACAGCACAGCACTGGGTCAATGAAGGTGCACGTCGATTACACTTAGTTGATTTAAATGGTGCTTTCGCAGGTACACCGATTCATAAACCAGTTGTCGAAGCGATTGCGCGTGCACAACCTGAACTCCCGATTCAAATCGGTGGTGGTATTCGTTCACTTGAAACCATTGAACACTATCTTGATGCGGGCGTAACTTTTGTCATTATTGGGACAAAAGCAGTGAAAGAGCCTGAGTTTGTTGAAGAAGCATGTAAACGCTTTGCAGGTCATATCATTGTGGGCATTGATGCAATCAATGGCATGGTCGCAACTGATGGTTGGGCAAATGTCACCGATGTAAAAGCCACTGATTTAGCAAAACGTTTTGCAGATGCTGGTGTATCTAGCATCGTTTACACCGATATTGCACGTGATGGCATGATGCAAGGGGTCAACGTAGAGCAAACCGTGAACCTAGCGCAATATTCTGGCTTACCGGTGATCGCTTCAGGCGGTGTAACCAACCTCGATGATGTGCGTAATTTAAAAGGCCAAAAAGGCATTTTAGGTGCGATCACAGGCCGTGCGATTTATGAAGGTACACTAAACCTTCGTGAAGCACAGTTATTACTGGATGAAGATCGTCTCTAAACAAAATGCTAAAAAAGAGCCTTACGGCTCTTTTTTTATGTATACGCAATCTATCGCAGAGAAGCTGTAGTTACTTTTGAAATTAAGCGAACCACACTACTTTCTTCATCATAGCAAATCAGAGAAGTTGTCTTTACGGTATTTCTAGGGATATATAATTGAAACCTTTCAAAATTTTTATTAATAACATCATTATTTAAAATTAAGCTTTGATTACAGGTCAGGTTCTCAGCTTTATCTATTTTCTCAAATAATTGATCTTGACCGTATACCAAATATGATCCGTATTCCTTGATGTAATTATCAGATGAACCCATTCTTTTCCGAAGACAGGGTTCACTTAAACCCAAACAATATTTTTTTAAATTAGGAAGAAGCCAAACACGCTTGGAGGGAGCTTGCGCAAAAAAATATTCATGACTTTGATCTTTTTGAAATATCACCCCATCATGTTCAGCCTCTTTCACTCTTTGGATTAAATGATGCATCGCATCAAATTTTAATTGATATATAGAAACATAATATTCATTTGCATAATGATGGGAGTCTTCAAATGTAATCATTTGATATCGATAAGAAATTAATCGATCACACTGTTTATGATTTGACATCATTTGAATGAGTGCACAATGCTGCTGTCCAAATTTTTCAAATCTTACATACGTATTCATGATATGACTAACCAAATCAATCGTACTCATTAAAACGTATAATATAAAAAGAAAGACCAACACTTTTCTTAATTTTCTATTCACAAGTTGCTCTTATTTTGAATAAGTAATCCGTCTCTTCAAACATCAACCATTTAAAAGTGGTAAATAAATTTATAAAACAATCTTTTAATGATCAAATTAATTTATATCGTTTTCTACGAAATTTGGCAATCCTCCCCCTAAAATGTTATGCTAGCGACACTTTCGTACACCCCCTCTTTTTTATAATGACACTTACGCCACCCTAGTTTTTACAGCCCCCTTTTGTAAATAACTCATCACTGTCTAGTGATGTGGTGTAGTCGTGTGTTTGTTATATATCACATCACTAGCCTTTTAACTTTTCAAATAAATAGGCTATTTCTATGTTTTCCAACGTACGAGAACAATGGTTCTCTAATATCCGTGGCGATGTGCTGGCGGGTCTTGTGGTCGGCTTGGCGCTGATCCCTGAAGCGATTGCATTTTCCATCATCGCGGGTGTCGATCCCAAAATTGGTTTATACGCTTCTTTTTGTATCGCAGTCGTCATCTCATTTGTCGGCGGAAGACCGGGCATGATCTCCGCTGCCACAGGTGCAATGGCCTTACTTATGGTCACTTTAGTCAAAGAGCATGGTTTAGAATATTTACTTGCTGCCACCATCCTGACAGGGGTGATTCAAATCATTGCGGGTTATTTAAAACTGGCAAAGTTAATGCGATTTGTCTCTAAATCAGTGGTGATTGGCTTTGTGAATGCGCTTGCTATTCTCATTTTTATGGCACAGCTTCCTGAACTGATTAATGTGACTTGGTATGTATACGCCTTAGTTGCATTTGGTTTAGCAATCATCTATTTATTTCCTTTACTGCCTAAAATCGGCAAATTAATTCCTTCTCCATTGATGTGTATCATCATCATTACCCTGATCGCGATTAGCTTCGGTATTGATGTTCGCACCGTTGGGGATATGGGGCAATTACCAGATACCCTTCCCGTGTTTTTGTTACCTGATATCCCTTTAAACCTTGAAACATTGACGATCATCTTGCCCTATTCAATTGCACTTGCAGCCGTGGGTTTACTTGAGTCGATGATGACTGCCACGATTGTGGACGAAATGACAGATACGCCGAGTGATAAATTCCAAGAATGTAAAGGTCAAGGTATTGCCAATATTGCTTCGGGCTTTATGGGGGGTATGGCGGGATGTGCCATGATTGGTCAATCCATGATTAACGTAAAATCAGGTGGTTTAACACGATTATCTACATTCTCAGCAGGTGTTTTCCTTCTGATTCTGGTGGTATTTATTAGTGATTGGCTGAGAGTTATTCCAATGGCTGCCTTGGTTGCTGTCATGATTATGGTCTCAATCAGTACCTTTGAATGGAAGTCGCTCACCAGTTTTAAAGAAAATCCGCAAAGCAGTAACATTGTGATGATCGCAACCGTGATCGTTGTTGTGGCAACCCATAATCTTGCACTTGGGGTACTTACTGGTGTGCTGCTTTCTGCCTTGTTCCTTGCCAATAAATTGGAAAATGATATTCGTGTAGAACGCCACCTCGAAGGCTCAACCCGTGTTTATGATCTCAAAGGACAGATCTTTTTCAGCTCCGCAGAAAAGTTCATGCAGGGTTTTGACTTTAAAGAAAATATCAATGACGTCATTATTGATTTAACCCATTCTCATATTTGGGATGTCACCTCTGTGGCAATGTTGGATTCTGTGGTCAATAAGTTCCAAAGAAACGGGGTCAATGTCACAGTACGAGGGTTGAATGAAGCCAGTTCAATCATGATTGATAAATATGGAACACATGCAAAAATCTAACTCTTATCTTCCCCAAATGGCGCTGATTTTGATTACCGTCATTTGGGGCGGGACATTTCTAGCGGTGCAATATGCACTGAATTTTAGTACGCCAATGTTTTTTGTTGGCTGTCGCTTTGCAGTGGCGGCATTCGCAATTCTCCTGATTTCATTAAAATCAATGACAGGCTTAACCTTAAAAGAAACCTTTGCAGGTACAGCAATTGGAGTCATGATCGCAATTGGCTATGGAACACAAACCATTGGTTTGCAAAGTATACTCAGTAGTGAATCCGCCTTTTTGACGGCATTGTATGTCCCCTTGGTTCCAATTTTAATGTGGATTATTTTTCAGAAGCGTCCTTCTTTGATGACATGGATCGGCACAGCCTTGGCATTTATCGGTTTGGTGTTGCTAACCGGTAATGGTTTTTCGAGTATCACCTTGAGTTATGGACAAGTCCTGACCTTGATCTGTGCATTTGTGATTGCCTTAGAAATTATCTTGATTGGCTTTTTTGCTGGCAAGGTCAATTTAAGACGTGTCACTGTTGTTCAACTCATCGTTGCCTCTGTTTTATCATTTGCTTGCATGCCACTCGTGGGTGAACATCAGCTTCCTGCATTTTCATGGCCACTGGTCTTTATTGCCGTTGGCTTAGGACTTGCAAGCGCATTGATTCAATTTGTCATGAACTGGGCGCAAAAAATGGTTGATCCAACACGTGCTGCGATCATTTATGCGGGTGAACCCGTTTGGGCAGGGTTATTTGGACGCATTGCCGGTGAACGTTTACCACTATTGGCTTTGTTTGGTGGATTACTCGTAGTTCTAGGCGTATTGGTCAGTGAATTGAAATTTAAATTCTTTGAAAGTAAAAAAGAGAGCTAAAAAGCTCTCTGTCTATTCAGTTTGAAATGCGGCTTCAAAAGCCCGACTTTGATTTGGCTTAATATTTAAATACACATACTCTATGAGCATATTTCATTCTACTGATTTGTACATCGGAACATTATCATATAAACACAGTAAACCATTAATCCCACGGTATACAACCCAAGCCAATGAAAAAGCAATAACACTCAAGAAACCTATAAAGACACCTGTGGCTACACTATCTGACAGAAAATCATGTCCGAACCACAAAAAGAATGCAAATAAGAATAGTGCGGATAAATTCCAAAAGAGATACCACCAAAACGTGCGAATTTGCCATTTAAAATGGCTTTCTAAAATTGTTCCTTTCACATCTTTACGCTTAATGTAATTTAGCACTACAGCAACAATTGCAAGAACACCACCCGTGAAACACGCAACAATATAAAAAATATACAAAATATAGGTCAATGTACGATTTGCTTTTTGATCAACTGTATGACTCATATTGATCTATCTCCCTCACCCACACATGTGGAAAATCAATTGAAAAATTAAAATTTTAATATGTAAACATTTACTTAGATAACAATGCTATTTACAGATAAGTACAAGTTTAAAATAAAGTTAATCACCATCGTATAACAGTGATCAACCCCATCACTTACGAATACATCGGTTTATTATCATTGAGAGCGATCAAACCACGAATGGCACGATAAACAATCCAAATCCATGCGACGAACACCACAGCAAACGCGAATGTAACCGCAGAAAGTGCAACACCTGCAAATAGGTTCGGATTATCACCTGTAAAAAACAGGAAAAGGAACGGAATAAAGGCGATAATATTCCATGCCAGATACCACCAGAAAGTGCGAATCTGCCATGTAAAATGACTCTCAAAAATTGAGCCTTGCACATCACGACGTTTGACATAGTTAATAATCAAAGCCACGATTGCCAACAAACCGCCCGTAAAAATCGCAATAATATAAAGAACATAAAGAATTAAGGTCAAGGTGCGATTCGGATCTTGATCAACAGAATAATTCATTTTTTATTTCTCCAGTACGAACCAACTCCCCTTAATTTAGTAAAAAACATTAAGAGGAGAAATTAACCAACATATCAACAATATATGAAAAGCTATGGTACAGAAATAAATCTGACGAAACGGTTGTTTTTGTGTTTTATGTCTCAGTTTTTGCTGAGCATACCAACCAGCGCACCATCCGCCCAGCGCATCGACAATATGTAAAGTCTGTTCAGGTACACGACGATTGCCCAACTGCGCTGCTTCTTTATCTTGAGCATATAGCCAATAACTTAATGCATTCATCAAACTCACAAACAGTAAGCTATACGGCGGCAACCATTTGGCTAAACTCGCAATTACCATAAAGCCGATATAAACCAAGATTCCGATTTTCATCGGTGTCCATGTCTGTTTCTGCTGAGATTTGGTCGGTGCTGCCTTATGCTCAATCACTTGCGATGCTTTCAAATAAGTGACTTGCTGTGCACGATAACGCCCACGTTCATCCAAAATCACAAGGTATTCCAACGCACAACCAACGATAGGACGAGGCCCAGGACGAGCAAAGTCTTTGATATGTAAAAAAACACGATCTTTAAATGCATCATTGGGTTGAATAAAACCGTAACCTTTTTCATCAAACCATTCAACTAATCGACCTTGATCTCGCATGACGTCTCCCTAAGCTGTGATCTGTTGTAAACGGTCTTGCAACATCATGCGCATTTCCATTGGATCTTTTTGCAAAATATCACCACCTGTACGTCCATGTTCGGCATTTTTTTGCGCAACTTGCAAACGCATACTCCAAAAACGGCATGCAGCCATCGCTAAAAATACATTCAAACACGCTTTCTCATCTTGGGTGAGCATACGAATCGTTTGATAAGCTTGCAAAAACGCGTCGGCTTTAGCTTGATCAAGATGAGCTTGCGGATAGGCAGTACAAAAGTCATTGATACTAATCGCAATATCAAATAGCCATTCATCCTGATTCAACTCATAAAAATCTAAAATGCCCTGCAATTGATCGCCTTCAAACAGCGTATTGTCTCGAAACAAATCTGAATGAATAAAACCTGTTGGACGATCTGGATGCTGCTGAGTAATGTCTGCAAATTGTTGAAAAACCTGCGCCAATAAGTCCTGATCCGCTTGATTCATGTGAGGTTTCAACTGTTCAGCAACTTCAGTCCAATACTGATGATTGCGATTAAAATCACGCACTAAAGGAAAATCTTTTAAAGCCAAATGCATTTTTGCTTGAGCTTGAGCGATCGCTTGAATCTGTTCTATCGTGGCATCTTCGGGATGTACGCCCATCAAACGGGGTGCAATTTGGGCGGGTTTATTTGCAATACTATGAATCGCTTGACCATGGTGCTTGAGTGGCACCGCGACAGCAACACCTGCCTCACCCAAACAGTCCAATACAGGGACCAACTCACCCGCACCTTCCGCATCTAACTCTTCAAACACCGTTAACACATATTGCTTTTGTGTTTGATCCACCAAAAAATAATTGGTGTTTTGGATACCGCCTTGGATCGGAATCAGATCAATCACTGCCAAACCATAAGGCTCAGCAAAGGCTTGAACTTCATCTAAACTCAACGGGGTATAAACCGACATGGAAAACCTGCAAAAAATAGCTGTGAAGTTTGATAGAATACCCTTTCCCACCATGAAGGTGTAGCACCTAAGTCGGTCTCCTTTCTTTATTGGCGATTTTTTGGAAAATTTTATGCTCGCAAAACGTATTATCCCTTGCTTAGATGTTGATAATGGTCGAGTCGTCAAAGGCGTTCAATTCCTTGATATTCGTGATGCAGGTGATCCTGTAGAAGTTGCTCGTCGTTATAACGAACAAGGTGCCGACGAAATTACCTTTTTAGATATTACCGCCACCCATCATGGACGTGATACTACCTATCGTACCGTAGAACGAATGGCTGAAAGCGTCTTTGTTCCTTTAACTGTAGGCGGCGGTGTTCGTAAGGTTGAAGATATTCGCTTATTGCTCAACGCAGGTGCGGATAAAGTGAGTATTAACTCGGCGGCAGTGTTTACGCCTGAGTTTGTTCAAGAGGCATCACAACGTTTTGGTGCACAATGCATCGTGGTTGCGATCGACGCCAAGAAAACAGGTGAAAATAAGTGGGAAATCTTTACCCATGGTGGTCGTAAACCAACAGGCATCGATGCAATTGAATGGGCAGTCAAAATGGCAGACTTCGGTGCGGGTGAATTGTTAATTACCAGTATGGATGCTGACGGTACCAAAGCAGGCTATGACATTGCCTTGATGCGTCAGATCAATGATCGTGTCAGCATTCCAACCATTGCTTCAGGTGGTGTTGGCAATTTACAGCACTTAGCTGATGGTATTTTAAAAGGCGGTGCTGATGCAGTATTGGCAGCCTCTATTTTCCACTTTGGTCAACATACTATTCCAGAAGCGAAACAATATCTGGCTGATCAAGGTATTGAAATGCGTTTATAAGCATTAAAGCGATAAAACAGCAACCTCCCAACGTGATCGTTTGGGAGGTTTTTTATCGACCTTTCACGACACAACATCCAACTTGCTTGCTGTATCTCGAGCAACTCTGTTTCATATTTAAGCTACTGATTGCTGCTCTGAGGTCTCAACAGCTGGGATAAGTTTCGGCTTTTGTTCCACCCATTTAGCAGGGAAAATGGATTCAATCGCTTGCGTTAGTACTTTAGAAATAGGCGCTGGCAATGGCAAGCCAAGTGGATTAGCTTCTTTTAAGTCAGCAGAAGATACCACCCGCGTTCCCATGACGTAGTCAAACCATGGTCGAGTCACACACCAATTGGCATCTTGATTTGAATTCATATGATGATCGTAGTGCCAAGGAATCGTACGTCTTGCCCAGTCTGGCTCTAAATGCGCACGACGATGTACATAATAATAATTCCCAGCGCTATAAAGTGCAGCGAGCGACATTCCTTTTGAAAATGGATAGAACGCCACACTTGCGACCCCAGCTACAACGGCCAATGACATCACTTCGTTACGTGTACGCCAATGTTCGAATCCTTGTACATAGCATTCATCCGAAAACTCCTGTTTTCGTACCTCACGATGATGTGCCCAGTGTGATTCCATGCTTTTTGGTACAGGGCTATAACGTGGTTGCCCAGGTCGATGGACACCATGCAAAATATATTTATGTGCAAACCACTCAAATGCATTGGCAACTGCCAAACCTGCGATGAACCCCTTTAACATGGTTTTCTCCTGATATTTCCTTCTTCTTATTTAAGATATAAATTTTTATAGGCGAAGTATTGACGATACGATATATTAATATTGACAAAACACGACAAGATGGGAACAGACAGGATGTCTCAACTCAAAAACTATACAGGCTCTGTTTTCGGTGGTTTGGGGCATTTGTTAAAAGCCTACTGTGAGGCGAAACATATTCCTATTCCAGAACAATTACAACGCATTCAAAATCAAGAGCGATTCGATTATGTCATTTGGCGAGATTTGCTCGAAGACTTAAATCGCATACAGCCCACTACCGCCTTAGGGCTCGAAATTGCCACCTATGTTCAACCCAAACATTTGGGGATCATTGCTTATTTAGCACTGTCGTGTGAAAACCTAGGCGAAGCTTTAGCACGCTATCATGACTTCCATCGTCTCATTTATGACGGAAGCCCTCTCATTGTAGAATTTGATCATCCTTATGCATCTATCCGTTGGGAAGCACCAGAGCCTCACCCCACCCAACTTACAGATGAAATTGCGATTGCCTTAATGGTACAGTTTCTTAAATTATTCATGTCAGGTGAGCAAATTCATTTGCATGAGGTACATTTCGTTAATATTGCACCTAAAAACACTCATATTTATGAGCAGTACTTCCATTGCAAAGTCCGCTTTGACCAACCTAAAACACAACTTTTATTACCTGTGTCCGAAGCATTTAAACCACTAAAAACAGGTGATCACACACTACAACAATTGTTATTGCAGCAAGCCCAAGCCTTATTGGAAAAGCTCCCAAACTCTACACAGCTCGACCAACGTTTACAGCATGCCATTTTGACAGGGCTGCAAAAGAACCAATACCAAATCGACTGTATTGCGGAAAAGCTTGGACTTTCAGTTCGACAGCTTCAACGACACTTGCAGCAACAAGACACCACATTTCAAGCACGCGTTCAGCAAGTTCGCTTTATGTTGGCAACAGAATATTTAAAAAACCCTCATCTTAGCCTGCAAGAAATCGCCTTATTGCTTTGTTATTCAGAACAAAGTGCTTTTCAGCGTGCTTTTAAGCTTTGGGCGGGAAAAACACCGCAACAGTGGCGGAAAAACAACATAATTTACAATTTGTAATAAAATTACCAATGAACTAACGCTTTCTCAACTGATCATTTTTTTTCAACCATTTATACAAGATCGTATATACCACTGTGAAATACTTCACATTTTTCACAGGGGTTAAACATATCCATAATAAAGTCTTGGATGTTTCGTTTTTTATTTTTTTACAACTGTGTTGGTGATAACAATGAACAAATATTTAGCAGAATTTCTTGGAACCTTTTGGCTTGTTTTTGGTGGTTGTGGTAGTGCTGTCCTAGCAGCAGCTTATCCAGAACTTGGTATTGGCTTTGCAGGCGTAGCACTTGCATTCGGTCTCACTGTATTAACAGGCGCATACGCATTTGGGCATATTTCTGGAGGACATTTTAACCCTGCTGTCAGCGTTGGTTTATGGGTAGGTGGTCGTTTTGATGCAAAAGATCTTATACCGTATATTATTTCTCAAGTGATTGGCGCAACAGTTGCAGCTTTAGTACTTTACATTATTGTACAAGGTCAAGCCGGCTTTGCTGGTACAGGTGGTTTCGCGAGTAATGGTTTTGGTGATTTATCTCCAAATAATTTCTCACTCGGCTCAGCCTTTATTATCGAAGTGGTATTAACTGCATTCTTCTTAATCATCATTATGGGAGCAACTGATCGTCGTGCACCTGCTGGCTTTGCACCTATCGCGATTGGTTTGGCATTAACCTTAATTCACTTAATCAGTATTCCAGTGACCAATACCTCTGTAAACCCTGCACGTAGTACGGGGGTTGCTTTCTTTGCTGAAACAGCGGCGTTAGGTCAACTTTGGCTATTCTGGGTTGCTCCAATTATCGGTGCCGTGATTGGTGCTGTGATCTATAAATTGGTTGGACGTGAAAATAACTAAATCATGATTGAGTTCCAACGATTTATGATTAAAAAATGCCTCCTTTAAAAGGAGGCATTTTTATTGTGCTTATAAAAATGGATTATCTATTTCCTTTTCAGGCAAACGCTCAATCTTTTCGGGTAAGTCGTCTTTCTCTAATGCGATGACCACATCATTGACGAACTGCTGTAGTGCTTTTGCTGTTTGCAATCCCACTTGATCTTTGGTGATCTGCAAATTCCCATACAAACTGACGCAATCCACCTGATTTTCCAAAGTCAGATCATCAATCGCCGAAGATTCATTGCCATTTTCAAACGGTTTAAACATTTCAGCCTCACATTGTTATTTTATTTGAGATAGCCTGCGCTGCGCATTCTTGCTTTGCAAGTGATCCTACATTATCTCAACAATTGTAAAAAATACTGCACCAGCATATCCACCAACTGTCGAATAACTTCTTGCTTTGCTTCCTCATCAATTGATGACACTGGGCGTTCAGCCGTTAGCGTTGAATTATTCGTAAACTGACGTTGTTGTGCTTGAATACTGTCTGCACTGGCATCTTCTGCACATTGGCTTTGACCATCCCAATGCAAATACTTCAACTCACTCTGTGCTTTGACCTGCTGTGCTGAGGTGGGTAATTGATAGACATTACGCTTCTGTTGTTCTGTTAATTGGGGAAATAAGTTAATGCCTAATTTCTCTTCCAAATAACACACACTGACTACTTTTACCTGTAGCGAATTATTATTCGGAGCATAATACGCCCCAATAATCCCCTGCTTCGGCAAATATACCGCTTTATAAACTGCGGTTGGAACAATGACACCATTGCCAATGGTTTTTAGTCTTTGTCCTTCAAACACGGGGCCTGTAATCACATAAGCATCTTTATGCTGTTTACTCACCACTGCACGTACCGCTTCCTCAACTTTACGCCAAACTTCCTGATTATTTTTAGGCGCTTGCGGTACCATATTTGCCAAGGAAAAACTATCGTATTGTGCAGCTTTATTATTCATATCGCCATTTGGCGCCATATGCCCACGGTCATAACCTGAACCACGATAATCTGATAGCAAAGCACGATGACGTTCTGCAACGCGTGTTTCTTCATGGAAATTGTCTTCACGTTTGATCTTGATACTCAAACGTTCTGGGGTCAGATAGGCTGCTGACCAAAGTGGTGTTTTGGACACCCCTGAATACATCACATTAAAATCATTAAAGCACAGTGCATAACTGTCTTTTTGCAAACTGGCTTTGCTGAGTAAAGGCGGAACATCACGATAAAATTGCTTTAAACAAGTGGGATTACTGCTTTGCAAGGGAATAAATTTGGCAATTTTTTCATTACCAAATGCAATCGCAAAACTACTCGTTGCAAGCACCGCTAATACGATTTTTCCAAAATTTTGGCTCAAAAAAGCGAATTTCGCTTTACTCTTCCTGCTCGTTCTTCTTGCCATAACCACATCAAAATCCACATGAACGCGCAGCTTATCAATTCAAACCCTTGCTGTACATTGAACAGCGGCTTAGAACGACATCTTATGTCGCAAAACTGAGCATTCAATCATCAAACATAAAAAATGGCACCCGAGGGTGCCATTTTTATCGATCCAAGTTTAGATTTCGATCTGACTTCCTAACTCAACCACACGGTTGGTTGGAATCTGATAAAAGTCGCTGACTGGGCTGGTATTACGTTGCATCGAAATAAACAACTTTTCGCGCCAAGGTCGCATCCCTTGCCCCACTGTGGCAATGATTCGATCACGGGAAATAAAGAAGCTGATCTGCATCAAATCATATTCAAGCTCTAATTGCTCATAAGCCTGATTCAGTGCTTTAGGTACATTCGGCTCATCTTTAAACCCGTAGTAAATTTTAATTCGGTAAAAATGATCTGCCAATTTCTCAACAGCAACGCGTTCTTCTTGTGGCACATAAGGGACATCTTGCACCACAACTGTAACTAAGATATTTCGCTCATGTAGCACTTTATTATGTTTGATATTATGCAACATTGCATGAGGAACAACATTTGGTGTACCTGTCAGGAATACCGCATCCCCAGAAACCCAATGTACTTCATTGCCAATACTTTTAACAAATAGATCCAGAGGCAAAGTATCGTGTTCTAAACGGGCAAAAGTAATTTCGCGACCTCGTTTCCACGTCATTAAAATCGTAACCGCAATCGCACCGATTAAGAGTGGCACCCACCCTCCAGAGAACATTTTTAGTGAGGTTGCACTTACTAATATGATATCAATAATGAAAAACGGAATGATCAACAAAAGAACTTTTGGCAGACTCCATTTCCATGCAGAATAAATAAATACTGCAACTAAAATCGTGTCACATAGCATCGTTAAGGTCACAGCCAGACCATACGCACTCGCCAAGTTCGAACTGTTTTGGAAGATTAAGATTAATATAATAATTGCAGCCAACAACAACCAGTTTAAAAAAGGTACATAAATTTGTCCTTCTTCTGACTCTGAAGTGTGCTTAATCGTCAAACGAGGGAGATAACCCAATTGAATCGCTTGACGCGCAAGTGAGAAAACCCCTGAAATCACTGCTTGAGAAGCAATTACTGCTGCCATAGTCGCCAGTACAATCATTGGGTATAACGCCCAGCTTGGCACAAGCAAATAAAATGGATTTTCTATCGCACTTGGATTTCTTAATAATAATGCGCCCTGTCCCGCATAGTTCAGCAATAAACAAGGTAATACGATACTAAACCACGCCAGTCGGATTGGAAAACGCCCAAAGTGTCCCATATCTGCATACAAGGCTTCCCCGCCTGTTACAGTCAAGACTACAGCGCCCATAATAAAAAACGACATCACGGGGTGAGTATAAATAAATTGAATTGCCCAATGAGGACTAAACATCCCTAAAACAATAGGGGTTTGAATAATACTAGCAATCCCTAAAACCCCTAAAGATAAAAACCAAATCAGGGTAATTGGACCAAAGAACTTACCCACAAAGGCGGTTCCATGTTTCTGCATGATAAACAGCGTCACTACAATTGCAATTGCGATTGGCACAATAAAAGGATCTAGCACATTGGTTGCAATTGAAAGTCCTTCAACTGCGGATAAGACCGAAATTGCAGGTGTAATAATTCCATCACCAAAGAAAAGTGATGCGCCAATAAACCCAATGGCAATCAAATAAATTTTTTTACTTTCTGGAATTTTTGCTTTTCTTAGATTCAAAGCCAATAAGGCCATGATTCCGCCTTCACCATTGTTATCTGCTCGCATCACAACAGCAATGTATTTAATACTAATGATTAAAGTGAGACACCAAAAAATAATAGATAAGATACCTAAAACATTTTCTGGTTGGATCCCTAATCCATGCGCTGCATGGAATGACTCTTTGAGCGCATATAAAGGACTTGTTCCAATGTCTCCAAAGACCACCCCTAAGGCTGCCAATGTTAGTGCAGGCAATGCGGCTTTTTTTGCAGAACTTTGCATATATTTCAATCAAATCAACTTTGAGATCGTGCCATCTTACCACTAGCACAAAACTTTTTCTGCAAATCTGTTTGGTGATAACTTGGCAGCTGGCTTTTTTTTAGTTACTATCGCACACCTTGGTGAGGTGTCCGAGTGGCTGAAGGAGCACGCCTGGAAAGTGTGTAAACGTTTATAGCGTTTCGAGGGTTCGAATCCCTCTCTCACCGCCAAGATTTATATTCATGTGTTTGCATGAAATGAGAAAGCTTAAATCGAAAGGTTTAGGCTTTTTTATTGCCTCAAGGAATTCGATTGCATCCGTTTCAATCCCCTTATTGTGGGAAAGAATTAGATGAAATGGGATGAAATTAATTTTGAAACAAAATTATGGCGCATTCCTGCACACAAAATGAAAATGACATTACCTCATATTATTCCTCTATCAAGACCAGCCGTGAGTTAATTGAGGGACTAAGACCAATAACAGGTAACAAGCAATTCGTTTTTATAACCATAGTAAAGCCAAACCTTTGAGCAATAATGCTCTTTTAAGTGCAATTCGAACAATGGGCTATATGGGAAAAATGACTGGACATGGCTTCCGTAGGCTTGCCTCAACAACACTACACGAACAAGGCTATATGCACGATGCGATTGAAATTCAATTAGCTCATCGGGTAGGTAATGCAGTTTCTCAGGCTTATAACCACGCCCAACACTTAGACTATCGTATTAAGATGATGCAGGAGTGGTCTAACTTTATAGATATTTTAAGAAATAAAACTATTACTTCAAAATCCTAATTAGTTTAAAATAAAAACCTCTACTAAAAACACCATCTCTAAGTCAGAGTATTTTTAGAAAAGAACCTCATCTAAATATAAAAACATCATAAAACCACTAAGGATTAGATTTAATTCTCAATGGTTTTTCTACCACCCGATTAATAAATTGTGAATCAAAAAATAACTTAAAAAAGATAAAATTATTTTAATAAACACACCTAAATTTAAAAATTCAAACTCACACCATATAAATCCTCAATAAATTCATCTAATTTTGATTGTTCAGGCTCACTTAATAAAAATTCTATTTGGTTTTCATCAAATGGATATATGCCGAATGTTTTAATATAATTTTTACTTAATGAAAAATATCCAGAACCATATGGCTTACTAGTATTTACAACATAAAACCAAAATAATCTCGAGCTCATCAAAATCCGCAATATTTCTAGAGATTTTCTTTCATTTGACAGTACAGCCAATCCATTATGAAAAAGAAGATCTTCTTGATCAGAAACAACATAATTAGGAATCTTTGGTGTTATATGTGGAAAGAGCAACTTATATTTGTATTTAACCAGCCCTTGTTTCCGCCCATAAGCATACCACTCTTCATATTCCTTTTTACCTTTATCTCGCCCCGCCAATTCACTCTTATATGTTAACAAATATGAATATGCATTAGGATAATCCATCCTAAAAATATTCTCTGGTATAATATTTGCAACACCATCCTTATAAAAATAAGGGAAAATTATTTTTTTCCTCAAACCATCTAGACTAGAATTCTCAATTAGTTTATTTGGATTGATTACATCAACACATATATTTTTCTCTACTTTAGAGCCACAACTCAATATATAGTTAGTTTCATCTTCATTAACATAATCTATGATATAAACATTATTTTTTAAAGTTGCAATACCATTGCTAACTTTATAAAGATCTTTAAGCTGCATTCCAACTTTTTCAATTTCATTAACCACACCAATATTGCTTAAGTTCCAACCAGAACCATGACTAATTGAATCATAAGGAATTTTCGAATATTTTTTTGATTTTAAGCTTTTGAAGTCCATTAGCCTTCTATAATAAATTTCTTTAGAAATCTCTTTCTGAATAATACAAATACATGTATATGTATTTCTTGATAAGAACACCTGCATAGACCCAAAATCAGTTATAGATAACTTATATTTTTTATCACCAAAATATTGTCTTAACGCCCTTCCATTTATTGACTTAAAAAAAGTATTCATTGTTATAAAGCCCAGAACTCCTCTTTCCTTCAAAATTTCAAGCCCTATTTCAAAAAAAGGAATATACAAGTCAGGATGTCCAGTACTACAAACAGCCCAACGCTTTAACAATTTCAATGACTCATCATCTATATTACGGGATGCAACATATGGAGGATTTCCCACAACAATATCAAACCCAGAAAAACTATCTAATACACTAGTCCAATCGAAACTCAACGCATTACCGGAAAAAATATTAAATTCAAAATTTAATAAATCTTCTCCACTAGTTATAGCCAAAAGATGTAATAAGATCTTTGTTCTTTCGACTGAATATTCCTTCAAATCCAAACCAAAAATAAAATCTTTATATATCTCACTAAAACTAAGGTTAGGATTTATTTCTTTTATCTTTTTTACAGCCGAAAATAAAAAACCACCACATCCACACGCAGGATCACATATAAGTAATTTCTTATAGAGCAATTCATCACCTTGAATAACATTATCAATGATATTATTTCTAATAACTTCTGGTGTATAGACTGCCCCTGTGACGACCTTATCAATAGGCGAAATAATATATTCAAAAGTTTTAATTAAATCATCAAATGTTAGTATTTTTAAATTCAAACCAAAACTTAAAAATACATCATAATCAAAATCTCCTTCTAAAATAAATAAATTTGAAATATATTCATTTTTCACAGAAAAAATATTATTACTACGTAAAAAAGCTGTCACTATGATTCTATTTACATCATTAATTTCAGCTGTATAATTACGTAGCAAGTTCAAATCATCTAAATTCATTTACAATCACACAGCGAGCGGAAATACTTTCCCGATATTAAAGTCTTGATGTTTACATCCTTCTTTAAAAGCCTGAAAATATGGATCAAACATTCGTTGCTTTGCTCGCGCCAAAATATCTTGATACTCAGTATCTGCAAACAAATATTCCAGAAATGGAAAATCTTTCTTACCAAAAAAATTACATATTACAAAATGTATAGCTAGAAAAATGTCCATAGGAGGATGCGGAAGTCTCGGAGCACCTAAAAGCAATAACTGACCTGTATTTAATCCTTCAGCACGATGCCCTCCTGCTTGAAAATGATAGCTAGGGTGGGTATGGTTATGTGTACCGAGACCCGTAGGCGGTATATCTTTATCAAGATGCCAACAGTTCAAATATTCACCATTACTTGAGTATCCCATGATTACAAGTTGAAGACTGTAATGATTGATGATGTCTCTATCATTTGGATCTATCGTTAAATCAATGTCACATAAACAATCAATGTATATACTTAAAGACTGGACTTCTGATGGAATTGTACCAGAAGTCTTCTTATGCATTCGAAGCTCGATATCTTTTATTTCTAATCGATTAGAATTTGAGTATTGAAATTGATATGAAACGTTATGCAAAATACCTAAACCGTTATAAATGATATCTGATTGATCATAACGCCCTACAACCTCTACAAATTTAACTAAGTCTTTGCAGTATTGTTCTTTTTCCCAAGGCATTTATTTACCTCTCATTTTTTGTGATAAACGATTTCGATCCTGCTCTTTTATTTTTTTTAAGATTTTCTGATCTACATTATCAATTAGGAATTCAAAAGAATAATATTTGCTTTCTAACCAAGGAGATACATCTGTATCTTTTATAATTTCAAAACCATCTATCGGATCTAAAGGTTGTTTTAAATTTCCAGAACAGATTGTCCAGTAACGACTACTACACGAAAACTCAGATTGATCTATGGCGTTAAGATTGAAATTAAACTTTTCACCAATTAACTTATGACGCTCTTTCGCAGTCAGTCTTCGCAAGGAAGTTGCTGTAGGAAAGTTTTTACTCCACCAAATATCAATCCCCTGTGCCCACCAACGCTCATATGTTTTGCTATATAAACCTGTATATTTGAATTCATCTATTTCTTTTAATAATTTATCCCAATCTTGAGAGTCTACGGTCACCCCTAACCTAGCTGCCAGAACATCAGGGCCTATTAAAATACCGATAGGCTTAACTAGAGATGAGAGTAAAAGGCCTGACATCATAAAAGCATCATTTTGATACTTATCCATTACTAATAATTCTAATAATCGTCTATCTAATCGTGGTTGTAGTTGCTCAGGCATATCAAGTAAATCACTAATGACTCCATCCTGAGAATAAATCTTTGTCTTTAGATCTTTATACCCATCTATTAACTCTTTCATTAAATTAGAATATTTTTTTATTTTTTTAGTGAAAATTTCTTTTTCTACCGCAAAATCAAATAAATCAAAGCTAGTATAATCACGGTAATACGAATGAATTTCTGTTTCACTAGAAATAAGGACTATGGGTAAGCTCTCACCCTTCTCTACTACTTGGCTTCTGAAGAATTGAGCAAATGGAGGAGCATTAAATTTACTAACCCCAGCATAGAGACGAAAGTCCATTAATATTAAATCTGCTTCAACATTTTTAATTTGAATTAATGTATCTTCAAAGTTATTCAGTGGTTTAACATGCTCTACTTTTAAGCCTTGTTCTTCAATTTCCTCTATAATGGAATCAGGTACGAGATCCTCTAAATAGACAATTTTATAATCCATAATCTGTTAACTCTTTCTCGCTTGCTTTAGGTACTTCAACTCGAATACACGTTGAAAATTCAGCTTTTGCTGAAACAACCTCAACGCTTCCCCTATGAGACTTTACAATGTCTTTGACTATTTTCAATCCTAACCCTGTCCCTACTACCTCGTTACTTGCCTCAATCGCATCTAATGAAATAACTGCAGTAGTAGTAAAAAATTCATTAAAAATAAGTTCTTCATTTCCTTCTTTAATACCATCGCCATTATCTGAAAATTCTAAGTAAATACGACCATCCTCTTCACCACATTCTATTAAAATTTTCCCATCAACTCCTTGTCTAGCAATAGCCTTCTTTGAGTTGGTATAAAAATTAAATAGAATTGAAGACCATTCCGATGGATGCATAGACTTCGTGAACAAAAATATGTTATTGAATTTAGGTGTCAAAATTTCAATATCAAGTCTTTTAGCATCATGCTGCATAGATGAAATAAACGAATTAACCACATTCCGAATATTCAAAGGGGCTAATTCTCGAACAAGATTAGCTGAGACTACTGTATTAAAATAAGCTGTATAATTATGAAATGATTCAAAATTCTTTTTTAGGATTTCAACTCTTTTTAAATAAGGGTTTTGATCATCGGAATGACTCAACTCTCTAATTAAGAAGTTGATATCACTTTGAATATTATCCATATAGTATTTAATTTCATGGATAAACTGAGATACTGTAATACCCACACTACTTAAAACTCTAAGCATTGCACGCTCTTGAATTATTTTTTTAACCTCTTCCTCATGGGCAGCTTTTAGACCAGACAAATCTTTTTTCAACTTTTTTACAGCACGCCGTCTAGAAGCCTTTTTCTCTTCCCCTTCAAACTCTTTATCTAACTCTTCTAAGCTAAGTGCAATATTTCTTATACGTAATTCTACATCATTCCATGCATTCCCATCTTTTTTCTGAGAGGCTACTACTTTTGTTCCACGTAATGCCCCAATCCTTGCTACTGCTGTAACCAATGCTCTATGAACAAAATTTTTTAGCTCCCGAACACTAGCATTATCAATTAATCCCTCTCGGCTTGAAGTTTCATTAAATATATTTTCAGGATCAGCTAATTCTACAAAGCCATAAAAGTTATTATTACCATGTGGAATTAAGATAACTCTACGACGAACTGACTCATCCAATCTTAGCCAATCATCTCCTTGCTCACCATAAGGTAATACCCTGAATCCATTACGATATAATTTGATACCCCCTTCTCGTGCCAATCTACTCCTGATACTTGTAGAATGAAGTTTACTAATAAGGCTTGACTCAAAAATAAAATAAAATACTTTGAATTTCACTCCACGAATATTGGGGAAAATAGACTGATTATCATCCTGACCATATCCTATTTGTAATTTTTCATTTGTTATCTTAAGCTTTTTACTCTGTATATTCACCCAACCACAGCCTGCCTCATCTATTTCGCCACTTAATACGGCTACAGCATGTTGATACAGCATAATATTATTATCAGCGATTTTCTGTTTTCTACCTTGGTTTACTTCCAAAAAATCAACTACAAACTTATCTTTTTCTTCTTCAATTTCTAATGTATCATCCATAGGAAATATTGGAGTAATTATGTCAGAAACATAACGATAAACTCTTTGAATTGAGGCACTACTCCAACGATCACGTAATCTTTCTATTGTTAAAATAGTACCTTTCTCTTTAATTTTTGGAATAACTTCTAAAGTATTTTCCACTGTAAATAAATTTCCATCTCTATTATAGTCATCCCAATTAATTACGAGCTTTAGTGCATTATCATTATTTTTAATTTGCGTGATAATTGTAAGCTTTCGACCTAATCTTTGTACTGAAAATCGCCCAATACCTTTTTGCCCTGCCCGTTGTCTATTAAAAATTGGAGATCTTGGTTCATGAATTTTGGAAGTTGATGAAACTCGCATGAAACCATGAACTAACTCTTCACGACTCATACCCTGCCCATCATCCTCAATAATAAGAGTTCCACCTATATCTTTAGAATCGCAAAATTCAAGGGTCACATTTTGAGCATCTGCATCGTACGAGTTTTTAACCAATTCAGAAACGGCAGTTTCCTGCCTAGCTACCAACTCTTGCCCTAATCTATCAATTACTCCTGCATCTACAGAAAATCTAACTTTGCTTTCATCTGTATTAGCAAGTTTATGAGTTAAAGATAAAATTTGAGAATTATCTAATTCTTCTGCTTCTAGGCACTCTAATAGTTGTTTCTTTAACTCATCAACGTTCATTTTTTTACCCACCAACTCTTTATTATTTAAATAAAAATTAAAATAAAGTAGGTATTCTACATCATTTTTCTTATATCCTGTCAAAGCCATAAAAATAAAGGAGCAAAAGCTCCCATTACTCGCGCTCTTCCAACTTAGATTCAATCCACTGACAGATTGTCCTCGCCCCCTACACATCACAACTAAATTCAACCCAATCCAGCCAATTGCTCATTTTTTCGCTTGTCTTTTTAGCTAGATTAGGTAAAATGCTCGCCACGTTGCCGGCATAGCTCAGTTGGTAGAGCAACTGACTTGTAATCAGTAGGTCCACAGTTCGAATCCGTGTGCCGGCACCATCAAATTCAAAAAAGGCTTAAACTTTCAAGTTTAAGCCTTTTTTATTGTCTAACTTTTCACTGCACTGATTTGAGCATAACGTACCAAACCATCTCTGTAGAGTTTTCGGCACAGCTTGGCAGTCATATTGATTTTCAACTGAGCAAAGTCCAATGCTTTTTTGTCGATTTGCTGCATTTCAATATATCGCGCAAAACCATCTAATACAGCTTCGGAAAAGTCCTGAATTTTGACCTGACTCAAACCACGTCGCTCCAAAGTTTGCACAAGCTGTGGTTCATTCATTAAATGCTGCCAATCAACATCCGCCCCTTTTAACAACAAACGATATTGTTGCTTTTGCATATAGGAACACTGTTGCCAAGCGTCAGACCACATTAAATAGTGAAAAACAACACGACCTTTTGAATTTAAAACGGGAATGACTGAATCTAGAAATGAATTCAAATGACTGTGATACGCCGCATCAATGCAGATCACGGCATCAAATGAATTTAAAAAATGAAGTGTGTTTAAATTCAAAAAAGATTGGCAATAACTTTCAACCTGCGGCAAGTTTTTTTGAATTCGTCCAATACAGGCGGCTTGTAATTCAATTGCACAGAGCTGTTCGACGTGATAACGCTTGAGCCAATGCAACACACTCGCACCTTGCCCACAGCCGAGATCTAAAACACGATCCTGCTGTTGCAGTTGGATCGATCCTGCGGCTTGATCAGCGAGACTTTGGCATGCGAGTGGATAATCATCATATTGGCCTTGCCAATATCCTAAATTACTCCAAGCAAGCGTGGCATCATCACCGAGTCGTTTGGCATCAATGGCATACTTATGCCCAATGATTTTTTCAATCCATGCCTGCTTGAAGCGGGTCATCTTAGTAACCGAGTTCAGGTGCAACTTTAACTTTAGGTTTAAGCCCAACAAAAGGTAACGGCGCACCCAAGATTTCAGAGATATGCATCGCCGAAGTCACCGCTGATTCCAAGATTGGCAGACCATCACATGACCAAGAACCACAGTAGAAAACTTTACGATTTTGGTCTAAATGACGTTGCTGAATTTGCTTATTCAACGCCACCGTTTCTGAGTCCACCACCGCACGAGTAAGTTTTACTTTAGAAATAATTTTCTTTGGATCAATATCAATCACAGGACACCATGTTTGGAACACGGCATTTTTACCCACCAAAGTCGGTTCAATCGCGTTGATCCACACCGTAAACTGCTGACGAGTAAATTTACGATCCATCATATAGCTCAATACCGCCCAGTCTTTACGGCGTGGTGGCATGACCACAGGATCGGTATGAATCACCAAATCCCCTTGTTCAAATCTAAATTTCTTTAACAAGGCAATATCTTCAGCAAATTGTGGCTGTTTCAAGAAATTTTCAATCGCAGGGGTTGGTGTGGCGATCACCACACGATCGAAGCATTGACTCTGACCGAGTGCATTTTCTACCAAAATCTTGTCGCCTTGCTCTTCAACTTTCTCAACCGCAGCGCCACTATGGATCTCGATCCCCTCAATCAAGCGACTGACCAAAGCTGGCGTTCCGCCTTTCATTCGCAATAACGCTTCGCCTTCGGTCAATTGGCGAATAAACTCTAATAAAGGTTTTGCTGGCCATTCTCCAATGGTTTTTGGATGGCAGGTGCAAATAGTATAGAGAACCGGCATGACCGTTCCATGCCAAAACACTTCTTCAATATGGTACTGGTTCATAAATTCAGCAAGCGTAATGTCTTGATTCTCAGATTTAAAAAACTGATTCACCGCTGTTTTGAGCTGTAACATTCCTTTGACCAAACGCCAGCCATATTGCTGAATACCTTTACGGTTATTAATAATCGGAAAATTACCAATACGGCTACGAGAGGTCGTCAACCATGTATCTGTTCTGTCTTCAAATAACCAACTGCACGCCATAAAAGTACGAACTGGAAAGGTTTCAATACCTAAGTATGTGGCCAAACTTAACGTGTTTTTCCAAAGCTTTGGATTCATCACACGCAATGGAGCATCAATGATACCGCCATCAAAATCTATACTATGACTATCCATACCCCGACCTGAGAGTGCTTCGAAGATCGTTACTTTATGTCCTGCATCATGTAGGATTCTGGCTGCAGCAAGCCCTGCCATTCCACTGCCAATAATTGCAATATCCAAAATTATGTCCCATCAGTTGATGATTTTTATTGATTATGACCGATCATTAACCCAAACACCTTATTAAAAAATACCAGATTCAGCATTTAAGTCAGACTTTTCTCTAAATATTTTAGCTTACTACAGTTACATTTTATCACAATTCATTTTATAGACATAAACAACTGAAATTATTAAAGAAATCTCACAAAAAAGTCAAAAATATACAGATCCTTCTATATTTTTCCATATTTTAGCTTCGAAAGGCTTTGCAAAGTGCAAAATTCAGGCTATTCTGTTTGTACAACAATGAGAACTGAGTCACATAATAAGCTGTATAATTATAAGTGACCTAACATTAAAAAAATCAATAGAGAACGTTATAGCCGAAGCCCATAACTCTAGCGGAGTTATGGGCTTTCTTATATAAACAATTGATACCTAAAACAATATAGATTACATCACGCCAAATTTACCACTATTGAAATCATGTATCGCTTCGGCAATCTCAGTTTTACTGTTCATAACGAATGGTCCATAACCTTCAATCGGTTCATTGAGTGGCTGACCCGTTAAAATCAAGAATTTACTGTCCTGTTCAGCTTTGATTGAAAAATCAATTTCTTCTCGGCTAAGCACCACTAAACTTGGCGATTGTATCTGTTGTACTTCATTTAAAGTCACCTCACCTGCAAGTAACACCAACAAGGTTGTATGGCCTTCAGTCACATAAAAATGATGTTGCTGACCTTCAACAATTGTCCCATCCCAAACATTGACTGGACTGAATGTCGTTGCAGCGCCTTGGGTGTCTTGATATTGCCCAGCAATCACACGTAACTCACTGCCCACATCATCAAGTGCAATACGTTGAATCTGTGCAGCATCAATTGCTTGATACTTGGCAGGGGTCATTTTGGAATGAGCAGGTAAATTTACCCAAAGCTGTACCATTTCAAATAGACCACCTTGCTCAGCAAAGGCTGGTGAATGAAATTCTTGATGCAAAATCCCACCACCTGCGGTCATCCATTGCACATCACCTGCTTTGATGGTACCACCACCGCCAGCAGAATCTTTATGCGTCACCTCACCTTGATAAGCAATCGTTACCGTTTCGAAGCCACGATGTGGATGAGTACCCACGCCATGCTGAGCTGTGGTCGGTTCAAAGCGATACGGTGCAGCATAATCTAATAGCAAAAATGGGCTAATGCTTTGTCCTAAACGATCATAGGAAAATAGGTTATAGACAGGAAAACCGTCACCTACCCAGTGCATATGTTTATTTTGGAACACACCAAGAATCTTTTTCATCTATGTACTCCTATAACGTAGAAGTTCTGATCTTGGTTTTTATTTTACGCTGCTGTTTTGAAGGCTTATAGCACCAGTTTGACAACACATTATTCTATATACGGGACAATCCCTGCGATAATATAGGGGATAATTCCAGTAATTGTATCTTATCAAACCAACCTCAATCTTAATCATCCCATTTTTAGTATTGTTTATCCTATTTTTTAGACTTCATTCGGCTTGGTAATTTCACTAGCATTATTCTCAGAGATACCAATAGAGCGTTTTACGCTTGTATTTAACTTACAACAACATGAGGATACAACAATGGCTCAAGACTATATTCGACTAGATAAAGATAATGCAGCAGTGCTTTTAGTCGACCATCAAACAGGTTTACTTTCACTGGTTCGCGATATCGATCCAGATAAATTTAAGAATAATGTATTAGCATTAGCAGATGCTGCAAAATACTTCAATTTACCAACCATCTTAACCACAAGCTTTGAAAATGGTCCAAATGGCCCACTGGTTCCTGAGCTTAAAGAAATGTTCCCTGATGCACCTTATATTGCCCGTCCAGGCCAAATCAATGCATGGGACAATGAAGACTTTGTCAAAGCTGTTAAAGCAACAGGTAAAAAACAACTGATTATTGCAGGTGTCGTGACTGAAGTCTGTGTCGCATTCCCAACACTTTCAGCACTTGCAGAAGAGTTTGAAGTGTTTGTGATTACCGATGCTTCTGGTACATTTAATGCATTAACTCGTGACGCAGCTTGGGATCGTATGTCTAAAGCAGGCGCTCAATTAATGACATGGTTTGGTATGGCGTGTGAACTACATCGTGACTGGCGTAATGATATTGAAGGTTTAGGTGCCTTGTTCTCCAATCACATTCCTGATTATCGCAACCTGATCAATAGCTATAATCAAAATACATCACAAAAATAAAATACTCGCTGAAGATTAGAATCGTGCATATGATTCTAATCTTCTCTCGATATAGGACTACATCGACCTTGATCAACTCATTTGATGATTTTCATTATTTCTATCTCGTGGTGAAACACGGTGGCTTTAGTGCTGCCAGTGAAGCAGAACACATTAGTAAATCAAAGCTCAGTCGTCGGATCATTGAGTTAGAAAATAAATTTAATGTCAGCCTCATTCAACGCACCACTCGCCACTTTAAAGTAACAGAACTCGGACAAGAGTTTTATGAAGAGTGTTGCAAAGTGATTGCACAAGTTGAATGTGCTGAAAGTGTCTTACTCAAACAAAAAAGTGAACCTCAAGGTTTGGTTAAAATCAGTTGTCCACCATTGATGATGCATTTCCAAATCCGCCGGTTATTAAATGAGTTTCTAAAAACCTACCCCAAAGTCGAAATTGCCTTAGAACTAACTAGCCGTCGTGTTGATCTCATGCATGATGATATTGATATTGCAATAAGAACCAGCTTTGAACCCAACGAAGACTCGAGCCTAATCGTTCGTGATGTGATCCGCACTGAACACTGTCTCGTTGCAGCACCTGAACTTTTGCAGGGACAACACATCCAGCATTATTCAGAATTATCACATTATCCAAGTGTGGCTTTGGGGATCCAAAAAAGCCAATACTTCTGGCATTTATGTCATATAAACAGTGATAAAACGGTTGATGTTCCCTATACACCTCGCGTCAGAAGCAATGATCTTGCAGGGGTATATTATGCTGTTAGTGATGGACTAGGTATCGCAGATTTGCCTTACTTAACCGTGCAAGCCGATATCGAAAAAGGTAAATTGATTCATATCTTACCCGAATGGAAATCTAATCGAGGTACAGTGCAACTGGTTTATGCATCACGCAAAGGACAACGTTTAGTGGTTGAAAAACTGATTGATACTTTAATCGAAAATTTAAGACGTCTGCCTGAAAGCCAACACCAACATGGCTATCTCTCGACTTAAAAAAACGGTCATGAATGGGCATGACCGTTTTTTTAACAAGTTTGAGTATTTATATAGCTAGGGTTTACTCAGATAGATCCACACAGAGATATTTCATTTCCAGATACTCCTCAATGCCGAATTTTGAACCTTCACGACCTAAGCCTGATTGTTTGACACCACCAAATGGCGCAACTTCATTTGAAATCGCGCCCGTATTAATGCCAACCATGCCATATTCAAGCGCTTCGCCAACACGCCATTGACGAGCTGTGCTTTGAGTAAATACATAGGCAGCTAAACCAAACTCAGTGTCATTTGCCATTGCCACTGCTTCATCTTCAGTGTTGAAACGGAACAATGGTGCCAGTGGACCAAAAGTTTCTTCTCTCGACACTTTCATGTCTTGGGTTACGCCCGTTAATACAGTCGGTTCAAAGAAAGTACCACCGAGTGCTGAACGCTGACCACCGATACGCACTGTCGCACCTTTTGAAGTCGCATCAGCAATATGTGACTGAACTTTGGCAATCGCATCTTCATCGATCAATGGGCCCTGGGTGGAAGCTTCCTCACGACCATCACCGACTTGTAGCTTGGATACGGCTTCGACTAAACGATCTGCCAAGGCATCGTAAATACCATCTTGCACATAAATACGATTCGCACAGACGCAAGTCTGACCACTATTGCGATATTTGCTCGCCATAATGCCCTGAACGGCTTGATCGAGATTGGCATCATCAAACACCAACACAGGCGCATTACCACCCAATTCGAGCGATAGCTTCTTAATGGTTGGCGCACATTGCTGCATCAAGATACGACCCACTTGGGTTGAACCTGTGAAGCTTAGCTTACGCACAATATCGCTCTCGCACAGGGTTTTGCCGACTTCAATCGCATCACCGCTGATATTTAACAAAATATCGGCAGGCAACCCTGCTTGCAAAGCCAATACTTCCAGTGCATAAGCGGTCAAAGGGGTTTGTTCAGCGGGTTTGACCAACATCGAACATCCCGCAGCAATTGCTGGTGCAGCTTTGCGCGTGATCATCGCCGCAGGGAAATTCCACGGCGTGATCGCAGCCGTTACCCCAATCGCTTGTTTAATCACAAGCAAACGTTGATTTGGCAATGTTGGCGTTAACACCTCACCATCGATACGACGAGCTTGCTCTGCAAACCAACGGATGAATGAAGCCGCGTAACCAATTTCACCTCGTGCTTCAGCCAACGGTTTGCCTTGCTCGGCAGTTAAAATCTGAGCAAGATTTTCTTTATGCTCAAGCATCAACTGATACCACGCCAAAAGCACATCAGCTCGAACTAAAGCAGTTTGCTTTTTCCATGCGGCTTGGGCTTGGGCTGAACGCTGAATCGCGGCTTCAACACCTGCACGGTCATAGCTTTTTACCCATGCCAGTGTTTCGCCGGTCGCAGCATCTTTCACTTCGATATCATTATGAGCTGCTGGCGCAGCGAATGAAATATCGGGGTGCTGTAATAAATACTGCAAATTGTTTTGAATCATGCAGATTGCTCCACTGTTTGTGCACTGTCTGCTGTTAATGCTGCAAAACCTTGTTTTAAAATATCGAGACCTTGACGGAATTGCTCAGCAGGAATGGTTAACGGATATAGGAAACGAATGACATTACCGTATTTACCACAAGTGAGAATCAATAAACCATGTTCCATTGCATAAGTTTGTACTGCTTTTGCTTGCTCTGCTGTTTCTAGCTCGGCAGCGACCATTGAACCCAAAGCACGAATTTGAGTAACAACTTCGCCGGAAGCCTGTTGAATTTCTTTTAAAACAGTAACCAATGCTGCACCCAGTTGATTGGCACGCTCACATAAATTTTCTTCTTCGATTGCATCAATCACCGCATGCGCAGCAGCAACTGCGATTGGACTACCTGCATACGTTCCCCCTAAACCACCTGGGTTTGGCGCATCCATCACCTCAGCACGTCCCACTACACCTGAGATTGGGAAACCACCACCCAAGCTTTTCGCCATCGTGATCAAATCGGCTTTGGTTTCATAATGATTCATGGCAAATAATTTGCCTGTACGGGCAAAACCAGATTGCACTTCATCAGCGACCAATAAAATACCGTGCTTATCACACAAAGCACGTAAGCGCTTTAAGAATTCGGCAGGTACAACGTTAAAACCGCCTTCACCTTGTACAGGTTCAAGCACAATTGCCGCGACATCATGTGGGGCAATATCTTCGCTAAAAATATCTTCAACACTTTCAATCGCTGCTGCAACCGAGATGCCTTTTTCTGGTACTGGATAACGCGCATGAAATACACCTGCCGGCATCACACCAAAGTCACGTTTATAAGGTGCTGTTTTACCTGTCATTGCCATAGTCATAAATGAACGACCATGAAAGCCATTGCCAAAAGTAATGATACCGTGACGACCTGTGTATGAACGTGCAATCTTCACTGCATTTTCAACAGCTTCTGCACCTGTGGTGAAAATTGCCGTTTTCGCTGCACCTGCGATCGGCGCACGTTGATTAATGCGTTCAGCCAAAGCCACATAACTCTCATAAGGCGTAACTTGATAAGCGGTATGGGTAAATTTAGTCAGTTGCTCTGTTACGGCAGCGATCACTTTCGGATGACGATGGCCTGTATTGAGTACCGCAATCCCCCCTGCAAAGTCGATGTATGGTTTACCTTCTTTATCCCAAATCGTTGCATTTTCAGCTTTTTCTGCATACCACTGACACATCACACCGACACCACGTGGCGTTGCTTGCTGTTTACGTATATTCAGTGCAGAATGTTGAGCGTCCATTTGATTCCCTCATATTTCATCATCAGTTACAGCTTTGGTCTTACATCCTAGGAGTCGATTTTTGGGATGCGATACAATGGCTGCCTATAGCTGTAATTTCGCTCGTCTGATGGCAAGTGACGAGAGCCATTTTTAAACTGTAGGAGAGAGCCAATTGCGTAGCTTACTTGGAGATCATTTACTGCAAAGACTCCAACAAGACACTGAAGGGAAACTACATCAACGTCTTTTCCGTTGTCTGCGTGCTGCAATTATGGATGGTGTGATCCAACCTATGACGCGTCTACCTGCGTCACGTGATTTAGCTAGCGAAATTCATGTCTCTCGAAATACCGTATTGAGTGCTTATGAACAGTTGCAAGCGGAAGGTTATTTAGAAGCACGCACGGGACATGGCACTTGGGTCGCTGAAAAACTGCCTGAAACTTTTTTAAACAGCAGAAATAAAAATAAGAAGGCTGAAATAGCTCATATTGAAAGCTCTTATGCTTTATCACAGCGTGGCTCAAACTTATTGGGTTATGCAGCAGCTTCACCCCATCAATGGGGAGCGTTTGTGCCGGGCGCACCCGATGTAACTGAGTTTCCCCACCATATCTTTAGTCGCATTCAAGCACGTTTGAGTCGTGAACCTGATGTCAATCGACTGATTTATAGCAATGCAGGGGGATGTATTGAGCTCAGGAGCGCATTGGCAGATTATTTAAAAGTCGCACGCTCTGTGCAATGCGATGCGGATCAGATCATAATCACTGAGGGTATTCACCAAGCCATTGATTTAGTATCTCGCGCGCTCAGCGATATCGGGGATCGTGTTTGGATCGAAGATCCAGCCTATTGGGGCATGCGCAACACGCTCAGGATCAACGGTCTGGATATTCAACCGATGCCTGTCGATGCAGAAGGTATTATTCCTGAAAATAACCCGACCCAGCCACCAAAGCTGATCTTTGTGACACCCTCACACCAATATCCATTGGGTTCCCATCTCAGTTTGGATCGACGTCGACAGTTGATTCAGATTGCACGCCAGCACAACAGTTGGATCGTGGAAGATGATTATGACAGTGAATTTCGATTTTCTGGGCAACCTTATCCAGCCCTGCAAGGCTTAGAACATAATGCCCCCGTGTTATATATGGGCACCTTTAGTAAAACCATTTATCCCTCATTGAGGATCGGTTATCTGGTAGTGCCTAAACCACTATTTTCACCCTTACGTATCGTTGCGGCAGAACTCTATCGTGGCGGACATTTACTGGAACAAAAAGCTTTAGCCGAATTTATTCGTGAAGGTCATTATGAAGCGCATATTCGACGTATGCGCCTATTGTATGGCAAACGTCGGGATTATTTGGTGAGCTTGATTCAACGTTATCTAGGTGCTGAGTTTTTACATGAATACGATGAGGCTGCGGGCTTACATCTGGTTTTAAAACTCCCCGATTATTGTGATGATGTCGCGATTGCAGCAACTGCGTTGGAACGTGGAGTCAAAGTTCGTCCCCTGTCCCAATACTATATGCAGTCCCATGCTCATGCACAACGCGGTTTGCTCATGGGCTTTGCCTGTGTTAATGAAAAAGACATGGTGATGGCGTTTGGAGTCTTGCTGCAATGTCTACGTGAAGCAAAAGTGCCGACGCTTTCCGCATAAATTCAATAAAAAAGAACCTCAACATGAGGTTCTTCAATTCGCTTCAAGGTTTCGGATTAAAGCGATGGCTTTTCTTGAATCATTTCACTTTGTGCGTTTTTGCCCCAGTTGAATTTCTGAACCAGAAAACCTACTGCCACAATGAATAAGGCCAATAATGAAGTGTAGGTCACTTCTTTAAAATATGTACCATCAATCAACATGGTAATGATCGAACCAATGATCGCGAAAATCACCAAGTAGGTCAGCCAAGGGAATAGCCACATTTTAAAATCAATTTTGGCCCCTTCAGCTTCAAGTTTTTTACGCATCCGTAGCTGTGAAAAAGCAATGGTCAAATACACATACAACGCTGCCGTACCCGTTGCAAGCATGAAAATGTCATACACATTCATACTCTCTGTTGCGGTCAAAAAAGTTGCGAACAAGGCAAATAAACATGATGCAATTACACCAATGCCCGGACTGCCTTTTTTATTTAAATAACCAAAACTTTTGGGTGCATCGCCCCGTTTAGATAATGAAAATAGCATCCGTGAACAGGTATACAAAGCGGAGTTAAAGCAGCTACACACCGAAGTCAGCACCACGAAACTCACAATATGACGTGCTTCTGGGACGCCCAAAGCACTCAAAGTTACACTATAGGTTCCCCATGTCGGGTCTTTTAACAACGGGTTGTTATAGGGAATCAAACATACGGTAATCAACATAGACCCCACATAGAACAGCATAATTCGCCATACAATCGAGTTGGATGCTTTGCGGATTTCCTTAGATGGATTTTTCGACTCTGCAGCGGCAACGGTGACGATTTCAGCCCCAATATAGGCAAACATCACCCCAAGTAAAGCGGTGATCACAGAGGAAAAACCATTGGGCATAAAGCCTTGTGCGGTGAGATTGCCTACACCTGCAGCAGATCCCTCTCCCCAAGGCCAGAGGTGCATAATGGCTAAACTACCGATCACTAAAAAGATCACAATCGCAATGACTTTAATCAATGCAAACCAAAATTCAAACTCACCATAATTCTTAACGTTTTGTAAGTTGATCCAAACCAGGGACCCAATCACCAACAGCATATAGCCCCAAATTGGGATAAAGGGAAACCAGTTATTCAAAATTTTTCCTGCAACATAGGCCTCCCATCCCATGAGTAATGCCCATGAACACCAATATAGCCAACCGATGGTAAATCCCGCCCAGCGACCAATGGCACGATCAGCATAGGTTGAAAAGGAGCCACTGTCAGGGTTTTGAACCGCCATTTCCCCTAACATACGCATAATAAATAAAACCAGTAACCCACCTAGGGCATAAGCCAAAACAGCCGCAGGTCCAGCGGAGTAAATCACATTGCCCGAACCGATAAATAATGATCCACCAATCACGCCTGCAATAGAGATCATGGTCAAATGTCGTGATTGCAATCCATGTTTTAAATTTTGGGAGAGATTGGCTTCAGAACCGTGTTGATGTGCTGCCATATCATTTTCCTTAACCTATTGGGGATATTTGCAACCTGAGAAAGACTCATCTCAATGCCCCATATATCCCTTAAAATGGTGTTGTTCAAACCTGCTCTCCTCAAATAAAAGAAAGGACGAATGAACAACGTTTCCGTATGCATACTTGCTATGGCTTTAATTTGTCGTTTCGGCCCCGAAGAAACGAGAGCCATTTTTAGAATAAAAGAGAGAGCCAATTGTAAAAATTATGCACAATTTTGGCGAGTTTGATGATCAACTCGGTCTAAGTCGCGATCAGTGAATGATCTTTTTTATAAGAGTTTATATGAGGAATAAAGTTGTTGTCATGACATAACAAAAGCCCCTCTCCAATCGCTGAAAAGGGGCTTTTTGAAAAACTTGTTCAGTAAATCTTACAAGTTAGAACGGTAAATCATCATCTAAATCCGCAGGTGCTGTTGCAGCAGGCTGTGGTGCTTTAGGTGAATTAAAACCATTTCCAGCTTGTGGACTACCTGCATAATTACCCTGTTGGAAACCACCATTATTTTGGCCATAACCGCCTTGGTTTTGAGCATTAGAATTCTGGTAACCACCGCCTTGATTATTGTTAAAGCGTGGTTGATTGAAATCACCACCACTTTGCTCACCCTGTTGACGGGAATCAAGCATTTGCATCTGATCGCCACGAATTTCAGTGCTGTAACGTTCTTGACCATTTTGGTCAGTCCACTGACGGGTACGTAACGAACCTTCGATATACACCTTAGAACCTTTACGAAGGTATTGCTGTGCAATTTCACCTAAACGGTTGTGCAATACAATACGATGCCACTCTGTTTGCTCTTTACGTTCGCCTGTATTTTTATCCGTCCACGATTCACTTGTTGCAATCGAGAACTGTGTTAGCGAGCCACCATTCGGAAAAGTTTTTGTTTCAGGATCACGACCCAAAGTACCGACTAAAATAACCTTATTCACACCACGCATTAGCTGTCTTCATCCTATGTATTTCTGTGTTTTACTTTATAAGAGTTATGCTCAAATGGCTAGCTCTTTCCCCAACAGGTGCGTTAAATCTTGTCGCGCAGAAGCATCTAAACACTGTTTATCGACCTTAATATAAGCAACTTGCTGATCAGGCATCACCACGACTTCTTCAATACCACGAATTGCCAAGAGTTTTGAAGTCCACTCATCCGTTTCTTGAATTTCAGGTAGTGAAAATACCACCGAAGTTAAATAACGCGGCTGAGCAAGACGAAAACTAATGAACAGCCATAGTATAGCAATGACCGTAAGCACACTCCAACCCAATGCAGTATTCTGTAACATGATCAATTGACCACCCAAAATACCACCACTAAATGCCCCTAAAAATTGGGCACTGGCATTGATCCCCATAGCAGTGGCTTTGGATTGTAAGGGAGCTGATTTAGACAGCCATGAAGGCAACAAAGCTTCCATGACATTAAACGCAATAAAGAAGATTCCTAAACCTGCGAGTAATACATATTTTGACTCATAACCAAAAATCAAAATAAATAAACCAACGATAATCCCTGCAATTGCGGAGAGAAAAATACCGCGCATTTTACGATACTTCTCTGCCACGATAATGCTTGGAAATGCAAAGAACAGACTAATCAGCAGCAAGGGTAAATAGACCCAGCCATGTTGTGATAATGGAATTTGGGCATACTCAATCAGCTGCGAAGGTGCATAGATAAACATTGCGGTTAATAGCAAATGTAAGGCAAATACAGAAATATGCAGTCGATTCAGGTCGGCCATCTGAATCACTTGTTTGAGTTGAGGCAAATAACCTTGCTGGAAATTGCGATGATGACGTGTAACTTTCGGAACCAGTAAGAGCATGACAATTGCAATCAAGCCCATTAAGGTGGTCACCCAGAATAAACCTGAAATCCCCACCAAACTGGTCAACCAAGGTCCTAAACTAAAGGCAACCACAAAGGATAAACCAATACTCATGCCCATAATCGCCATGGCTTTGGTTCGTTGCTCTTCACGCGTAACATCTGCCAACAGTGCCATCACCACAGCCGAAACAGCCCCAGCCCCTGCGATCGCACGACCAATAATCACACCATAAATGGTTTCAGACATCGCCGCAATCGCCCCACCTAAGGCAAAAAGTAATAACCCAAGAACCACTAACGGCTTACGACTAAAGCGATCCGCAAGCAGACTAAATGGAATCTGTAACAGTGCCTGAGTCAGCCCATATACTCCGACAGCCAAACCAATCAATGCAGGCGTTGCATATTGATAAGACTGCCCTGCAACTGCAAATACAGGGATAATCATGAACAGGCCCAACATGCGTAAGGCAAAAATGCTACTTAAGGCAAAAGTTGAACGACGTTCTAAAGCATTCATCATTTTAAGACACTAAAACTGGCTGAACGGATTATAAGCCATCCGCTCACAAAGCGTTGAAAAAAACATAACCAAAAAACAAAAAGGGACGTTGCCGTCCCTCGTGATCTTAATCGTTTGAACTGAACTCAAACTTAAGAAAGCTGCTGCTGTCGCTTACTATATTGTATCGAAGCGATCACCGCCCAAACAATAAAGGCAACACCAATCAAACCTGTCACAACTTCTGGTACATGTAAACCTGTACCACTTGCAATCATAATAAATGCTAAAGCACCAATGGCATAATGCGCTCCATGCTCCAAGAAGATATAAGCATCCAACGTGCCTTTTTCGACTAAATAAATGGTCATCGAACGGACAAACATTGCACCAATTGCAAGACCCAGCATAATAATGACCACATCACTGGTGATCGCAAATGCACCAATCACACCATCAAAGCTGAACGATGCATCGAGGACTTCCAAGTACAAGAAACCACCAATACCCGCTTTTACCACACCCTTTGCTGCACCATCTGCGCCCTGTGTCACTGCATTGCCATCCTCATCCACCTCAGGCTCTCCACCCAATAAGTGACTGAGAACTTTCACACCGATGTATACCACGATGCCCCAGATACCCGCCATAGTCACCACCAAACGCTTTGCTTCGTCCACATGTGCAGCCATTACTAACATTGCCACCAACGCAATGAAAACCGACATGGCAGGCACACTGGCTAAATGCGCCAGTTTGGATTCAATCCAACGGAACCAATGGGTCTCTTTCTCATCATCAAAAAAGAAGTTTAAAAACACCATGAGTAAGAATGTTCCACCAAAGGCTGCGATCTCAGGATGGTGCTCCATCAGACGTTCAGAATAGGACTTCGGATCATTGAGCGCCAATTTCACCACTTCCATCATGCCCATATCAGCAGTGACAGCAACGATCAAAATCGGGAAAATTAAACGCATGCCGAATACAGCAACCAGAATACCAACGGTGAGGAACAACATCTTCCAGAAGTGATCCCAATTGCGGAGAACAGATGCATTGACCACGGCATTATCAAAAGACAAAGAAACTTCCATAATCGCCAAAATGACGGTGATGGTGAGTGCCTTTAACATGGTTGAAATGCCAGCTTCTGGGCCATGGGTATAACCCCAATAAGCAGACAGTGCTAAACACACAATGGTGAAGAATATGGAAAAACGGAAATGCTTCATGAGCTGCCTTTTAGACAAAATTATTGGGTCATAAAAATGTGTCTATTGTAGGCGAGTTTTGAACGAAAGATAGAAAAGATTGTTGAACTTGTTTGCAGATTCAAACCGAATAAAATCGACTTCTGTTATAGTTTGAATAAAATTTATTATTATCGTTTTACAGGCTCATTTCATGGCATTTTCACAAGCGCTTTGGCAACAAAACCACGATTTATACAAAAAAATATTAGCTCTTCCCTTCAATCAAGAACTAGCAGCGGGCACATTAGATCCAAAAGCATTTTGCCACTATGTGATTCAGGACGCGCATTATTTATTGGCGTATGGTCGTGCACTCGCAATCGCTGCAGCTAAAGCCTATGATGCCGATGATGTGATTCAATTTTCCGAAGCTGCAAAGATTGCCATCATTGTTGAACGTAGCTTGCACAATGATTTTATGCAGGAATTTCACATTAGCAAAACCGAGTTTGAAAGCACACCATTGACATTGGCTTGCCATCATTACACCTCTTTCTTGACCGCCACTGCATGGTCAGAAAGTTATCCTGTGGTTTTGGCCGCCTTACTGCCTTGTTTTTGGATCTATGCCGAAGTTGGTAAGGATATTGTCAATCAATCCGTCGCCAACAACCCCTACCAAGCATGGATTGATACCTATGCAGGTGAAGAATTTAATATCGCCGTTGCGAATGTGATTGCGACCGTGGATAAAGTTGCCGCGTGTTGCGATCAAGATACTTTAGCGAAGATGCATGCGGCCTATACCATGGGCGCAAAACTCGAATGGTTGTTTTGGGACAGCGCTTATCAGCAACGCCAATGGTTAGGTTTAGATCATATTTAAAACTTCGAAAGAATCGGTCAGATGGTTCAATACTCTGATCGATTTTGAATAAAATGCGAGACAGATATGTATATCGGCGAATTAGCATCTTTAACTGGAGCTACTCCTAAAGCCATTCGGTATTATGAAAAATTAGGCTTGCTCCCTGTGGCAAAAAGAAAGGGGAATTATCGTATTTATGAAGCGATTGATGTTCAATCAGTCAAGATGATTCGTCTCGCGCAAGCAGTTGGATTTAGCCTTTCCGAGCTGTATGATCTTTCAGCTTTAAAATATAAAAACAAGCACTTTCCTATCGAAGTTGCACAACAACTTATTCAAAAAAAGAATCAACAAATTATTGAGCAGAAAGAAGAGTTAAACCGTTTACAAGAAAAACTAAAGCAACTTGAAGATGAGATTACTCATACTTATATCACTAATAAGATTTCAGCTTAAATAGCGTATTAAAAGCTAGAAATATCTTTCCAAATAAACGCTTGACTCTGCCCTTAGGGTCAAGGTTTATCGTAATGACTCCTTTTATTTCGGGTCAATAAGATGAGTGCTAATCTCACTAAATTTAAAAATTCAACAGCTTTAATTACTGGAGCATCCTCAGGGATAGGCAAAGCCTATGCACGAAAGTTTGCGTCTTTAGGGATTCACTTAATTTTAACTGCGCGCTCCGCGCAAAAGTTGCATGATTTAGCTGACGAACTTAGAAAGAAATATAACGTAAATATTGAAGTTATCGTTTTAGACTTAGCTCAACCCAACTCCACCCAAATACTATTCGATGAGATACAAGCAAGGGAATTATCAGTCGAGATTTTAATCAATAATGCAGGATTTGGAAAATGGACTAAATTTTTAGATCAACCCGTTTCTACCTATCAAGAAATGATAACGCTTAATATCAGCAGCGTAACGTCTTTATGCTATTTATTCTTGCCCCAGATGCTTGCAAACAAAAAAGGCCTTATGATTAATATTTCATCTACTGGTGCTTTCCAACCACTCCCCTATATTGCTGTTTATGGAGCAACCAAATCTTATGTGTTGCAATTTACAGAAGCACTGGCAGGAGAATATGCATCTTCTGGTGTTAAATTTTTAGCTGTTTGCCCTGGTAACACCGAAACAAACTTTACTCAGGTGGCAAAGGCTAATACCAGCGGTATGAAAAGCTCGACAGTTGATGATGTTGTATCTGCAACAGTTGCTGCATTAGATAAAAATAAACCAACGATTGTTGTAGGGTGTAGCAATTATTTAATGTCTCAACTACCCCGCATACTTTCTAGAAAAAAGATGATCAATTTAGTTGAAGGTATGCTCAGAACCCGTATTATTGAATAGTCATAAAGATAGCTCATTTTTAAAAGATTAAGAGTTTCTCTTAATCTTTTAATGCTGAAACAACTGCTAACCGTAAATTAAACCTACATGATAAAATGCCTTACTTTTCGATGAAATCGAAATGATGAGAACATCTCTCAGCCCCCAATATACATTTTAAAATAACGCTCACATACGCTTATTCTATCCAGCAATAAATAAATTAAATTGCCATATTGTGCGTTTTTTAGAGAAAATTAACCGCAATTAAAGCAACCAAAGCTGGCAGCGCTTGGATATAGATAATCTTCTTACTAGCAGTCAACCCACCATAAATTCCAGCCACCAACACACAAGCTAAAAAGAAATTCGCCAAAGGCAATGCATAGCTGTCAGGTGCATACAATGACCAAAATAAACCTGCGGCAAGGAAACCATTATAAAGCCCCTGATTTTGTGCCAGTACCTTGGTGAGCTGTGCTTTTTCAGGCGTATTCCCAAATGCTTTCAAACCTGCTGGTTTATCCCACAAGAACATTTCCAACACTAAGATATAAACATGTAATAGACCAATCAATGCAATTAAAATATTTGCTAGCATGTTTTTCGATTCCTTATTCTGCTCATCCTATGATTGAGATGAATGTAGCACTGATCTAGCGATTTTGCTCGATCGGCAATTGGATTTGTGTGACTTTCCAGCTCAAGCCCGTTCTTTGCAAGATAATTTTGGTCGGAAAACGATTGTGTGGATGCTGAATTTCCACAGCGAATTGATTGAAAGACTGGTAACGACCTTTATAGCTTGCTTTTTCAGCGTGAGTTGAAGAGGTCGATTCAGATGAAGGAGGTGTTTGAAAGTCTGAGTTTGCTTGCAGTGGCAAACTGTCTTTGAGCTGCTTACCTTGCATGAGCATGGCCACTCCTTGTGGTGACACCATAACATCCACTACTTTATCCAGCATTGATGAAGCTAAAATTGCCCCGAATGCAGCGAGTCCTCGCTCAGAAGAAGGCGCTTGAGGCATATCTTGCAACATTTGTGCATTGACCTGATCTTTTAAACTCTGGCGTACACTTGGAAAATCAATATGACTGGCCAAGGCTGCACTATCCTCTTGTTCAATCGCTTGACGAATTTGATAAATCGTTAAATAAGGTGAAGCAAATAAATAACCGAAGACCAATAACACCAGCATAATGCTGAACATCTTAAATTTTTGTGACATCTTATCCTCAGCAATGAACAGTTTTTTTACTCAATGGTCTGTAAAACTCACAGATAAACACTTGGGCAATATAAAAATTTCATGTTAAAACATTAGGCACATCATTTATCCGACACAAACTGACGCTTAAAATCGTTTTGTTACAGCTTGAACAATTTTAAATCGCTATTATATAGAGGGTTTGAGGAAACTTCACAGATCCTAGTAGGAATGAAGATTACACTCCCTATTTCAATTTCCACATTACTGAGATGTATTTATGAGTCAAAGTCATATCCGTATTCGAGGCGCACGTACCCATAATTTAAAAAATGTGTCACTCGATATTCCACGTGACAAGTTTGTGGTGATTACGGGACTTTCAGGCTCAGGAAAGTCATCCTTAGCATTTGATACCTTATATGCTGAAGGTCAGCGTCGCTATGTTGAATCACTTTCAGCCTATGCACGTCAATTCCTTTCGCAAATGGAAAAGCCTGAAGTTGATTCAATCGAAGGTTTATCTCCTGCAATTGCGATTGAACAAAAATCGACGAGTCATAACCCACGTTCAACTGTCGGAACGATTACCGAAATTTATGACTATTTGCGCTTACTCTATGCGCGTGTCGGTACACCTTATTGTCCTGAACATGATTTGCCGATGGTCGCGCAAACCGTTTCGGAAATGGTCGATGCGGTAAAATCGCTTGAAGAAGGTACAGCACTGATGTTGCTCGCACCTGTCGTTCGTGAACGTAAAGGTGAATACAGCAACTTATTTGAGCAACTACAAAGCCAAGGTTTTGTACGCGCACGTGTCGATGGCGAAATCATTGATATTGATACCCCACCTGAATTAGACAAAAAGAAAAAACATACCATCGAAGTCGTCGTCGACCGTTTCAAAGTACGTGATGATCTTGGCAATCGAATTGCTGAATCTTTTGAAACGGCTTTACGTTTAGGTGGCGATATTGCGATTTTATCGTGGATGAATGGCGAACATCCTGAACGTGTCTTTTCAGCGAAACACTCTTGTCCTGAATGTGACCGTGCGGTTGCTGAACTCGAGCCTCGTTTGTTCTCATTTAACAATCCTTTTGGTGCTTGCCCTGTCTGCGATGGTTTAGGGACGCGTAGTCATTTCAGCGCCGACAAACTTATCCCAAACCCAGAAGTATCGATCAGCCAAGGTGCAATTCGTGGTTGGGACAGACAGCGTCCGTATTACTATACGATGCTTCAAAAAGTCGCAGATCATTTCGATATTCCACTCGATACCCCGTGGAATCAACTGGATAAAGAGACACAAAAGAAATTCTTACAAGGTACAGGCAAAGAAAAAATCGACCTCAGTTATATTGATGAACGTGGTCGTAAACATAACCGTGTGCAGCCTTTTGAAGGAATCTTGCCACATTTGGAACGCCGCTATCGTGAGACTGAATCGAATTATGTTCGAGATGACTTAGCTCAATACTTATCTAATGCCGCTTGTGATGCCTGTGGTGGTTCTCGTCTCAATGAAATCTCGCGTCATGTTCGCGTCAAAGACAAAACCATTGCTGAAATTACCAAGATGTCGATTGGTGATGCTGAAAGTTATTATCAAGACCTCAATCTTGAGGGGGCTAAAGGCGAAATCGCCGATAAAATCTTTAAAGAAATTCGTGAGCGTTTACACTTTTTGGTGAGTGTTGGACTCAATTATTTAAGTTTGGCGCGTTCAGCTGAAACCCTTTCAGGCGGTGAAGCACAACGTATTCGTCTCGCTTCGCAAATCGGTGCAGGCTTGATGGGCGTGATGTATGTGCTTGACGAACCATCGATTGGTCTACATCAACGTGATAATGATCGCCTACTACAAACACTGATTCGCTTACGTGATTTGGGCAATACCGTGCTGGTCGTTGAGCATGATGAAGATGCGATTCGTGCTGCAGACCATATTATTGATATCGGACCTGGTGCAGGGATTCACGGTGGTGCGATCATCGCCGAAGGAACCTATGACGAATTGGCAAGCCATGCCGACTCGCTTACAGGTCAATATCTTTCAGGCAAATTAAAAATTGCAGTACCGAAACAACGTACTCAATCACCACGTCCTGATGAAGTGATTAAGCTTTCAGGCGCAAGCGGACATAATCTTAGAAATGTCGATTTGACCATTCCTTTAGGCATTATGACCTGTGTCACCGGCGTTTCAGGTTCAGGAAAGTCAACCTTAATTAACCGTACTTTATTACCTTTAGCAGCCACTCAACTCAATGGTGCAACCACTCTTACCGCAGAAAAGTTTGATTCAATTGATGGTTTGCAACACTTGGATAAAGTGGTCGATATTGACCAAAGTCCAATTGGCCGTACACCACGTTCGAATCCAGCAACCTATACCGGTTTATTTACCCCGATTCGTGAGTTATTTGCGCAAACGCCAGAGGCCAAAGCACGTGGTTATAGCGCAGGTCGTTTCTCGTTTAACGTAAAAGGTGGACGCTGTGAGGCATGTGAAGGCGATGGCATGATCAAGGTTGCAATGCACTTCCTGCCGGATATGTATGTGCCTTGTGATGCCTGCCACGGCAAGCGTTATAATCGTGAAACGCTGGAAGTGGGGTATAAAGGTAAAAATATCTCTGATGTGTTAGAAATGACCGTAGAAGATGCAGCGGAATTCTTTAGTGCAATTCCTGTGATTCATCGTCGTCTAGAAACCCTGACTCAAGTGGGTCTTGGTTATATTCGTTTGGGTCAAGCCGCAACAACCCTTTCAGGTGGTGAGGCTCAACGCGTGAAATTAGCGCGTGAGTTAGCAAAACGTGATACGGGTAAAACCTTATATATCCTAGATGAGCCAACCACAGGTTTACATTTCCATGATATTGCCAAGTTACTCGATATCTTGCATGAGCTACGTAATAAGGGTAATACCATTGTGGTGATTGAGCATAATCTGGATGTGATCAAAACTGCCGATTGGGTGATTGATCTAGGCCCTGAAGGTGGTTCTGGAGGTGGTCAAATTATTGCAGAAGGTACACCTGAGCAAGTCGCTGAGGTTGAAATCTCACATACAGGTAAGTTCTTAAAACCGATGTTGAAATAGTATCTTTTGTTAAAACTAAGTTTATGTTACAAATATAGATATTATAGTTCTGTAACATAAACTTTAAAATGACCAATAAACCTAAAAAAGAAATCCTTAAAATTAAACTTAAATATGAAAATGGTGATGCAGATAATCATCATTTAGATTTATACGATGCATCTATCTCATTTCAAGGTTTTTCAAAAGCAATAGCTATAACGGCACATGCTTTTCTTAATAAAGGAGAAATTCGTACAAAAGGAAATACTATGAGTGGGGGACGTATATTTTTAGAAACATCAAAACAAGGTAGTTTTGAACAGTTAATTTCTATTGTTTATGAAAACCCTATCTATTCAGGACTAGCTGCAACTGCTTTATGGGAGGCTATAAAATATACTTGGAATCGTGTAATGAATATTGATTACTCTACTACAAATAAAAAAATTATTGAGAGAATAGAGCCTTATTTTGATGATCTAGAAGTTGCATTAGAAACTCCATTATTTGAGGCTCATAGACCAATCCGTACTGATGAAAATATTAGAATTAATATATCCTCCCCTAGAAAAGAAGGTAGTATCAATTTAAATAGACAATCTCTACAAAGTGTAGAGATACAAAAATCAAATAAGATTATTGATAATATCCAAGGTAATGTTACTCGTTATAATAATATTACCCATGTAGGGAAATTTTTTGACGAATCATTAGACCATACTATTTCATTTAATGCTGAAAGTTTATCACAATCAGAGAAAGAAATATTAAGTTGGTCCTTACATGAATCAAATGGTGATCCTAAAAATGGAAAAATTGCTTTATCGGCATTACCAACATACAGCGCAAAAAAGAAACTAAAAAGATATACATTTACCCATGTCGAAAAGATAATTTGATTGAAATCCTAAAGTACTAATGTTCTACCACATTCTTCCCTTTTGCCTTAGCCCTTAACATCGATTGATCCGCATTTTCTAACAGTTCAAGCCAGCTTTCTGCACCGACTGCGACACCAATACTCACCGAAACTTGAATGATCTCACCCAAACTTGAAACCTCAATCGATGCATTAGAAATTTCCAAACGAATACTTTCCGCAATTTGTTTTGCGGCATCTAACTGAATATTTTCAATGACCACCAAAAATTCATCACCACCATAACGGACGATTAAATCTGATGCACGTACATTGTGCTTTAGCTGATCCGCAATCATACTGATGACCTGATCACCAACAATATGCCCATATTGATCATTCACAAATTTAAAATTATCAATATCAATGACAATCACACCTAAATGCCTAAGAAGCTCAGGTTTAGATTGAAGTAAATCAAGATACTCATCTAGTGCAAGGCGATTAGATACCCCTGTCAACGGATCCGAATTTGCAATCTGCTTTAATTGCAACTCCATCGTATCCCGTTGACCCAGCATAACTTTGAGTTTATCTATCGCCTCAAATAAGGAATAGAATTCATTTCGAGATTTGGCTGGATTCACAGGCTCATCGCTGACATCGGATAATCCTAGAATCATATTTCGTGCTTTGATTAATGGGCTAAACACTTTTTGCTTGGCATAGATCATGGTAAAAAGTGCGATTAATAAAGATAAACTAGAAATACCAAGTGTAAAAAGAAACTGTTGTTGTGCATGCTTTTTTTGAGTTGTAGCAAATTCAATACTGTAATCTAAAATATAGTTTTGTAAATCCATCACTGTTGTGAACTTATCTACAATTTGCTCAGTGAGTTCCGTTCCAGAAATGAAGTAGTCTTCATTATTTTTGCTCTGAAGTAGCAATCGAGTCACTATAGGAAGTCCCTGATCTAAAAACTCAGTTTTGACTCGTTGATGCAACCGATTATATTCAGGTGTTTTAGATTGCTCTAAATGAATGGTGTCGACCAAAGCCCATAAGTAATAAGTTTGATGTTGCGTTTGTAAAGATCGAGCTAGATTTTCATCTGAGATTTTTTCATCAAAAGTGACTGGTGCCATGATATTGGAAGCAACACGGCCCGCCTGATCTCGCATATCGGTTAAAATCAAAATAGACGTAAAATAATTTGAAATTTTACTGTCCTTGCTTTTTGACTGGATCATCAACTTATTCAAAAGCTCACGTGCCTCATCCCATGCAGCAAACATGGATAAAATCGCTTGATCAAACTGTAATGATGTTCGTTGATGAGGTGGAATTAATGCATAAGCATCAACAGTAATTCGTGCTTGAGCCAACTCTGCCTTTAAATCCGTTTGTAAAGATTGAGCAATTGACGGAAAGCCACCTTGCTCCAAGATTGTAACCGTTTGATCAATTTCAGAATCTACAATACGTCTAAAAGCGTGTAATTCAGCTTGGTTTACCGCCAATTCATCTGGTGTACTGGACATTACCTTATTGGCAGGTGCACGTTCTCTAGAAATTTTATTCACGGTCTTCACCAAAGCCCGTAAACTTGTTGTTTCTGTTAATACCTGTTTGGTTTCAATATATTCTTGATAGCTGCGAATAATCAGCGGTATAGAGATATATAAGATCGATAAAATAATCACAATCATACATGAAAACAAACGAAGGCTAATTTGCTCAGAACGTAGTTTTGAGTTTTTTAAATCACGTCCCATGAACACACCCTGCTTTCTCACCAATCATTTTGATCAATTAACAATCAAGTAAACATTTTAGCGATGTTCTTACAATCACAACACCTTTAAGCGATCGACATCATATACCTCTACCAACATCATTGCCGAAACAGATTGTAAAAATAAAAATTATCAATTTTACAAATCAATCGTCAAACCACATACTTTGATTAAGCCATATGAATGACTGACTAAATACAAATTACCCTCTAGGATGTTTTCTCCCCCAAGTATAAACATCCTATTTATCAGCCCAACTCATGCTAAGAGATTGGGCTTTTTTTTGCTCAAAGACCAGAACCTTACTCACTTTAATAGATTCAATTGGGTTAATGCTTGATAAACAATTTCTTTACGTGCGGCTGCATGTGCAGATTGATTCATTTCCATATTGAGAGAAAAAGCGATCACTTTTCCGTTCGGATCTTCAATCCATCCAGTCCACCATCCTACTTGCGGGGTAATATCCATTCCCCAACCACTTTTGGCGTAAATTTTAGTTCCCCGTATTTCATCCACCAGCAACATATCGATCACTTGCTTTTGAGTTGTTTGTTTAAACGGGAGTTCCTGCTTTGCAAGACTGTAAGCAAATTGGGCTTCTTCGATTGGCGTAATTTTTAATGGTCCAATGAGCCAAAAATTATCAACTTGTGTCCCAATTTCCATATTTCCAAACCCGACGCTTTTGACTTCTTTTGCCATCAAATCCAATCCAATTCTCTGGGCAAGCGCTTGATAAACAGGTACAGCGGAAGCTTGCATGGCTTCAGCTAAAGTCAGATCTTTTTCCCAACTTTCAAAAGCACGTTTCTGACCGTCCCACTTAAATACTTCATTTGGTGAGGTCTTATCATGTTCAATGCCAATCAAAGCATTTAATATTTTGAAAGTTGACGCTGGAATATATGCAGTATTGGCACGATTCAAATCATTGCCGTATGCTTTGAACTTCTGCCCATCAAAGGTAATCAGAACGCCTGTCGTTTGAACATTCTGAAATAAGGAGGCAATCTTCGCTTCTTGACTATGTTCAACGCCACTCGATTGCATTGGAACATGAAAGTGTTGGCAAGCGACATTGGCAAATCCAATACCAATAAGCGCAGTAAAGATAAATAATTTTGATTGCTTCATTGTCTGTATTTAAAATTATCGGAATTTAATCGTTACTATAGATCTTTTATACAAATTGCTTTGTCATATTTCTTGATCTAAATCTTCTACTTTAAGCAAATAAAAAAAAGCTCGACCTTGGGGAAAGCCGAGCTAGTAAACTTAAAAATACACAAGGAAAATGTTAGGAGATCGTAAAATGCAAATTACATATCTCTTGATACGCATTATGTGAACTATGCCTCATAATGTAAAGTGAATTAAACAAATTACTTTTCAATTTATAATCGGTTTATCAAATTAAAAACTATTACTTTTTGTTTTTTACCCTCAAATAAAGAGCATTTTTCAAACAAAATACTCGTTATTTTTTTGCCACATTCATCGCATAATTGTAAAAAATCCACACCAAAAACACATTTTTCATGGCAAGTTTATGACAATGTTCAACCAATATTAAGTGAAAAAAACGATCAAAACAATCGATTTAACCAATCAACAATACAGCATTACTAAGGTATACGAAGTGCACATTTTCATGACAAACCCACCATATCTAACTGTTAGTTATATACTTTCTTTCAGGTTGACAAGAAATGATGCTTTTGTCTGATTTTTAAACAGCTCTTTATTAAGATCTTACCCTTGGTCGAGTAATTCGATTTATGACATTGACAACATACTTTGTTACAATACAATGACTCCCAACTTAACTCAATCACTGTTAAAGCTGGAAATTATTATGAAAAAACTCGGTTTAGCCACTGCTTTATTATTAGCCATGACCGGTGCTAACGCTTACCAAGTAGAAGTTCAAGGTCAATCTGAATTCATCAACGCAACTGATGCAAATGACAAAGACTTCACTGGTGCTGGTCAAGCAACTTATTACTTCAAAGATGTAGACACTTCTAAAGGTCCTTTAGCTGAAGCTGCGTTCTTAAACCAAGCTTCTAATGTTTCTGCAGCATATAGCTTTGCAAAATTAAGCGGCGATGAAGTTGTAACATCTAAAACCCAATCTTATGGTGCTAAAGGTGAAGCTTATATTCCAACACCTTACCTACCAGTATATACAAGCGCATCTTATAGCCACACTAAATCTAAAAGTGATGATGAGCGAGACAATGGCGACCGCTTCGCATTAGAAGTAGGTACAATGCTTGCACCTAATTTCTTAGTTGCTGTTGGTTATACTAACATTGCTGACCAATTTGCTTTAGATGCTAACAGCGTACTTTCTAGTGGTATTGCTAAATCATTTGCTCAACCATTAGTTATTGGTGAAGACCAAGACGCAATCACTGCGCGTACTAAATACGTTGGTAACATCGACGGTACAAACATGGCTGTAGGTTTCGAAGCAGGTCTTGTTTATGGCGATACAACCGCTTATGAATTAAAAACTGACTTCTATGTAACACCTAAGTTAAGCGTTGGTGCTTCTTATGCAGAAGTAAGTGCAAGCTCTAACCAAGCAAATGACAAATTCTCTCCAATCAAATCAGCTTGGGGTGCAAATGTAAATTACTTCATCACTCCAGCGATTGCTGTTGGTGCAAGCTACGTAAATGCAAATGCGAAAAGCTTCCTAGATGAAGATGCTGAAACTGTAAACTTAGATACGCAAACTATCGGCTTAAACGCGAAGTTCCGTTTCTAATTTTGGATTTTGGTTCTTCCTATAGAACACATGATTCATAATAAAAAAACCAGTTCTTTTGAACTGGTTTTTTTATGCAACGATTTGCAGAATAAATCGATAATAACTGAAAAATAAAATCAGGAAATTTTCTTCTCATCAATATTTAACGCACTGATCGCTAAAACGGCTTGAGTACGATTCTGCACGCCCAATTTACGGAAAATTGCCGTCACATGTGCTTTAATTGTTGCCTCAGAGACATCAAGTTCATAAGCAATTTGTTTATTTAATAAGCCTTCAGCAACCATCATGAGTACGCGAAATTGCTGTGGCGTTAAGGACTGCAAGCGTTCTGCCAAAGCAGTTTCATCTGCTGCTCTTGGGTCAAAGCTCGCATGTGTCGGTAAATTTGGTGGTAGCCAGATTTCGCCATCTAGAACATGCTTGATGGCTTCACCAATATGGCTTGGATGAGATGATTTGGGGATATATCCCATTGCCCCATGAGCAATGGCACGTTGAATAATTGAAACCTCTTCATGCGCTGAGACCACAATAATTGGAATCGCCGGATATTGTGCTCGCACATAAACTAGAGCAGAAAAACCCGATGCACCAGGAAGGTTTAAATCAAGCAAAACTAAATCAGGTTCAGCACCATGCTCTAAACGCTTATAGAACTCATCTACATCAGCCGTTTCTTGAATCTGCGCTTGTGGCAAACTGTAACGCACCGCTTGAATTAAAGCGTGTCTAAAGAGAGGGTGATCATCTACAATTAAAATATTCATAAGCGCTATAAGCAATCTGCTGTTTTAGTACGTCACTGTACGGTGTTTATTAAAATTAACCTATCTAAGCCTATTTTTAAATAAACCATTGGTCAAGCACTCTGACATTTTTTCTTTCTTTTTCCAGTAAAATAAATCATATATTTGTATAAATCATCACGATGATGGTTCGATCTTAAAAATTTTGAATAGAAACATAAAATTAAATCATCGTAAATTTACGATTTTGTATGCTTAGGCGATATATCTTTAAATCAGATAAGCTTGCAGCATTTCCTTATTTTACAGCACGACATCAGACGTAGATAAATAAAAGCCATTCGTAATGAACTTTTATTTAGGCAATGTCTATGTCCAATCGTAATACTGTTTCTACTCCGCTCAACATCGTTGCCGTTTCAGGTGGCTTGAATAGTCCATCAAAAACAGAAAGTCTCGTTCAAGCAATTCTTGATGAGCTTGCAGAAGCAACGCAGATCAAAGTCCATTTTGTAAAACTCAGTGAAATCGGACCTTTATTGGGTGGTGCAATCTATCGCAACCAATTACCACAACGTGTACAAGATGATTTGGCTGCGGTAGAGGCTGCAGATGCATTAATTGTTGGAACACCTGTTTATCGTGCTTCGTTTACAGGGCTATTTAAACACTTTTTTGATTTCGTTGAACAAACTGCCTTAGTTGATGTTCCTGTACTATTGGCTGCTTCGGGTGGTAGCGACCGCCATGCTTTGGTACTCGAGCATCAACTACGCCCTTTGTTTAGCTTTTTCCAAGCGCAAACCTTACCGATCGGTGTATACGCGACAGATCGTGATTTCACGCCAGCGTACACCGTCAATAGTGAGCAATTGTCTGATCGCATCACCTTAGCCGTTGCCCGTGCCTTACCTATTCTGGAATGGGCGCCTGCCAAGGGACAACGCGCAGCAGTCATCAAAGCCAAAACTGAGCAGGCCAATCAGAACTTGGGGATCAACAAGCAAATTGAACAAGCAGAGGTTTTACCATCAGCAGCTGTTCCAGACCTCGATGCCGCGGAATCTCGCTTACACCCCAAACCTACAAAAAATTTAACCCACGTCGCTTAGAAGACTATTTAGAGGGTAAAAAATGACTATTTCATCTGCAATTAAATTTGCGTATTGGGTTCCCAATGTCAGTGGCGGACTTGTGGTCAGTAACATCGAACAACGCACTGATTGGAGCTATGACTACAATATCCGTTTAGCACAAACCGCAGAAAAAAATGGGTTTGAATACGCGCTCACCCAAATCCGTTTTACCGCGGGCTATGGTGCAGAAAATCAACATGAATCGGTGAGCTTTAGTCATGCTTTGTTGGCAAAAACAGAGAAACTCAAAGTCATCGCAGCAATTCTGCCGGGTCCTTGGAAACCTGCACTTGCAGCGAAGCAACTCGCGACCATTGACTATTTAACTCAAGGTCGCATCGCAATCAATGTCGTGAGTGGTTGGTTTCGTGGAGAGTTTGATGCAATCGGTGAGCCTTGGCCTGAGCATGATCAACGTTATGTTCGCTCTGAAGAGTTTATTCGGACACTCAAAGGTATTTGGACTACAGACAATTATAGCTTTGAAGGTAAATACTACCAGTTTCACAACTACACGCTAAAACCAAAACCTTTGCAAAAACCTTATATTGAGGTCTTTCAAGGCGGCAGCTCCCGCGCAGCTCGTGATATGGCAGCGCGTGTCTCAGATTGGTATTTTACCAATGGCAATAGCGTCGCAGAGATCAAAAAGCAAATCGATGATGTACGTGCCAAAGCAAAACTCGAAAATCGCCAAGTGAAAATCGGAGTGAATGCTTTTATTATCGCCCGAGATACAGAGCAAGAAGCTCATGCTGTGCTAAATGAAATCATCGCTAAGGCAAATGTAGAGGCAGTCAATGCCTTTGGTGATGCAACACGTGAAGCAGGGGCTGCAGCGCCAGAACAAGAAGGAAATTGGGCTAAATCAAGCTTTGATGATCTTGTGCAATACAATGATGGCTTTAAAACCAATTTGATTGGTACACCACAGCAAATTGCGGAACGAATTGTAGCTTTAAAACAGGTCGGTGTAGATCTGATCCTGTCAGGTTTTCTACATTTTATTGAGGAGGTGGAATATTTTGGTGAAAAAGTATTACCGCTGGTACGGCAATTAGAACAACAACAATTGTCTCAAGTCACTGCAAAATCAGCTTGAGTTTCCTTCATTTTTGAATAAGAAGAAAAATAAAGATAAAGGCGCAAAATTACCCCCAAGACTCGGCTTGGGGGCTTTTTAAGTTTAACCTTCTGCACTACTCACTTCTGGGTAAACCGTTGCGATTAACGCATCTACCACTGCTGGCTCAGCAAGCGTTGAAGTATCACCTAAGCTGTCCAGTTCATTTGCTGCAATCTTTCTCAAGATACGGCGCATGATTTTACCTGAGCGTGTTTTTGGTAAAGCAGGTGCCCAATGCAAGGCATCTGGTGTTGCCACTGGTCCAAGAACTTTACGTACCCAATTGACCAACTCCTTACGCAACTCTTCAGACTCTGACACATCTGCTTGTAAGGTCACAAAGGTACAAATTCCCTGCCCCTTAATGTCATGTGGCATACCAACAACAGCAGCTTCTGCAACCGCTTCATGGGCAACCAATGCACTTTCAATTTCAGCAGTCCCTAGACGATGTCCTGAGACATTGAGTACATCATCAACACGACCTGTGATCCAATAGTATCCGTCTTCATCACGACGTGCACCATCGCCAGTGAAATAACAGTTCTTGAAAGTTGAAAAATAGGCTTCAATAAAGCGCTGTGGATCACCCCAAATCGTGCGCATTTGACCCGGCCAAGAATCCTTGATCACTAGGTTCCCTTCATTCGCACCTTCAAGTGGGTTACCTTCCCCATCAACCAATGCAGGTTGTACACCAAACATTGGACGTGTTGCCGAACCCGGTTTTAAAGCGGTTGCGCCCGGTAACGGTGAAATCAAAATACCACCTGTTTCCGTCTGCCACCATGTATCGACAATCGGGCAGCGTCCTTCACCAACCACTTCGTGATACCAGTTCCATGCTTCAGGGTTAATTGGCTCACCGACTGAACCGAGTAAACGTAAGCTACTACGATCACTCTCACGAACATAAGCATCGCCCTCACGCATCATGGCACGGATGGCAGTTGGTGCTGTATATAAAATCGTGACATTATGCTTATCAATCACATGACCAATACGCGCCCATGTTGGGTATTGAGGAATCCCCTCAAACATGACCGTGGTGGTTGCATTACAAAGTGGACCATACAATAAATAGCTGTGTCCTGTAATCCAGCCAACATCTGCTGTACACCAATACACATCATCTTCTTTGAGATCAAAAACCTCTCTAAATGTGGTGTTGACATAGACCAGATAACCACCCGTTGTATGTAACACACCCTTCGGCTTACCTGTTGAACCTGATGTATAGAGAATAAATAACGGATCCTCTGCCTTCATTGGTTCAGGTGGACAATGCTCGTCAACTTCCATGATTTCGAGGTGATACCATAAATCACGTGCTTCATTGAATTGGATCGGGTTGCCTGTACGGTGAACCACAATCACATGTTCTACACTTTCCGTACCCTGAATTTCTAAAGCGGCATCCACATTTTCTTTCAATGGAATTAACTTACCACCACGCATGCCAGCATCCGCAGTAATGACTAATTTTGCTTGACTGTCTTCAATACGGCTTGCCAGTGAATCAGGTGAAAATCCGCCAAAAACCACACAATGTACAGCACCAATGCGGGCACAAGCCAACATCGCAATTGCTGCTTCAGGGACCATTGGCATATATAAAACAACGCGGTCGCCTTTGCTAATACCCTGTTTCTTTAATACATTTGCAAAACGACAAACCTCATCATGCAACTCAGCAAACGAGATGATCTTGTGACGTGAAGGATGGTCACCTTCCCAAATGATCGCTGGCTTTAATGCATTATCTTTTAAATGACGGTCTAAGCAATTTGCTGATACGTTTAGTTCACCATCGGCAAACCATTCGATTTTAAAATTTGCTGGGTCAAAATTAGTATTTTTGACCTGAGTAAAAGGTTTAATCCAATCAATATTTTGTGCTTCTTCTGCCCAAAATGCCTCAGGCTGCTCAATTGAATATTGATAACGATTGAAATAGTCTGCTTCCGAGATCCTTGCCGTTTCTTTAAATTTTTCAGGCACTGGGTAGATTTCTTTCATAACTTACTTCCTTGGTCTTTTATCTCATACCTTAGATGTACTCATCTATTTTTTTGGTATGTCTGTGCTCACTTGCAGTATGGCGATCATCTATAAAGGTAAACAATGCGGCTTTGGTCGTAGGAGTTGGTTACTTATGCTTACTCAACGACCTAAAGTTCCTAAAAATAATTAAATATTAACTGCTTGTCGATGTTTTTTATTTTCAAAAAGGATCATTGTTTTGATCATTGACCATCAATCAACCGACCAAAGTATAAAAAAATAAGCCAATAAAATTGTTTATTTTTTGACAACAAAACTTCCAACAATCATCATAAACGATCATGCTCTATTCGTTATAAAATAAAACCATAAAGTTGTGAACGAATTTCTCATGCGTGCCGATTGTAAATTGATTATGATGACGCACCTGATTCCTTCTCACCATAAAATAGAGACTTCAACTTGGCAAACGAACAAATCACCTTGACAAGTGTCGCCAAAGATACAGGCATTTTAATCCAGCAAGCTGGTAGCAAAACGACTGAAACGGTCTTGGCACATACAGAAAAATATCAAGATGCGTACAGTACTATCGATAAAATGATCTATGCATTTTGGGATCGTATCCCCTATATCGGTCTTGCGATTATTGTTTTTGTGATTTTTTGGCTGCTCACAAAACTATTCAAAGTTTTTGTGAATAAAACACTCAGCAATCGTTCTTATGCAAGACAAAACTTGGTTCTAGTATTACATCGAGTCGGTAGTACCTTCATACTATTTTTTGGCTTCTTGATTGCGTTGGTGATCGCCATTCCTGGGTTTACACCGAGCCAGCTCATTGGAGCCTTAGGGATCGGCTCAGTCGCGATTGGTTTTGCGTTTAAGGATATTTTTCAGAACTTACTTTCTGGCGTACTCATCTTATTGGGTGAACCATTTCGCATAGGGGATGCCATCATCGTCAATGGCATGGAAGGTACTGTAGAGGATATTCAAATTCGCGCCACCTTCTTACGCTCTTACGATGGTCGTCGAATTGTGATTCCAAATGCGACTGTTTATACCAGTGCCGTAACGGTAAATACGGCTTATCAACAACGCCGCTGTGAGTTTGTCGTTGGCATTGGTTATGATGATGATGAACAGAAAGCGAAACAAATTGTCTTGGACATTCTAAACAATGACCGTAATGTGTTAAGCCAACCAAAATTTTCAGTCAATGTAACAGCACTGGCAGACTTCTCAGTCAACTTAACTGTTCGTTGGTGGATTGATACCACAGAAACCGATATTTTATCATCGACAAGCTCAATCCAAGCTCAAGTAAAACAAGCATTTAATGCTCAAGACATTAATATTCCATACCCAATCCAAGAACTCAAAGTTCAGGCAAATCAAGCCGCACAATTGCCAACAGTGATGCAGCCTTCAGATAAACAGCCGTCCTAAAATATGTGCTACTGCTGTTTCTGTTCGCAAGATTCGGTTGCCTAAGCATACTGCTTGGCAACCATTTTTTTGCATCAATTCAATCTCATATGGAATGAATCCTCCCTCAGGTCCAACGATCACACTACATCGATGTTGAATCGCATGAGGCATAACTGTTTCAGCATAAGGATGTGCGACATATGCAGCAGCCTCAGTCGTGATAAAGCAAGGCAAGATATCTTCAACAAAAGGCTTGAACCGCTTATACAATTGAATCTCAGTAGCAATCGGATCGCCTGCTTGTTCTAAGCCAAGCGTCACATAATCATCCAATTGTTGCAAAAACGGTGTTTGCCAATAGCTTTTATCCACTCGATAACTATGGATTAAACTGATCCGTTCCACACCCAAAGTCACAGCATCCATCACCATACGGCGTAACACTTTAGGACGAGGTAAAGCCAAAATCAGATGGACTGGTAGTTTTTCAGGAATTGCCTCAACTCGAATCGGTTTAACAATGATTCTTTGTTCTGAAACAGACAACACTTCTGTTAAATAACGCTGCTCATTGCGAACACCTATTTTCAATGTGTCGCCAACACTTAATTGCAGATGTTGCTGTAAATGTTTTAATTGGCGTGGGTTTTCGATTAACCATTGATCAGCACTAGCCGTTTGATGCGGCTCCAATAAAACCATGTTCATGAGTAATCAGTTTGCTTCAAATAATGATCAAGTAATTGAATATGCTTTTGCAACGAACCCTGATTACGCTTTAACACCACTTGAGCCTGTTCGATTAACTGCTGACGTTGCGTTGAATCATTCAAACAATTGAGAAGTTGTGCCGTAATCTGCTCAGCATTCTCGCCAATCAAAATCGCCCGCTCTGCAACAAACTCATCCACGATCGTTTGGAAATTAAAATAACGGGGGCCAATCACCGTTGGGACATCTAAAACCATCGGCTCTAGAATATTATGCCCACCACCCGGTTCATTCAATGATCCACCTACAAAGCAGGCTTGACTCAAGGCATACCACAACCACATTTCGCCCATACTATCAGCCAGAAAAACTTGTGTATCTGCTTGAATCGTTTGCTTAAGACTACGACGTTGCGTATTTAAATTTAAACTTTGGCATGCCTTATAGACTTCCTCGAAACGCTCTGGATGACGAGGAACAACGATACAAAGTAAATAAGGATTTGAATTTAAATATTGCTGTAATTGTTTAAGTAAATTTTCTTCCTCAGGGGCATGCGTACTGGCTAAAGTGATAATTTGCCGCCCAAGTAAATTCCAGTCTTGTTTTATTTGTTCTGCTTGCTCGATAAACTGCTGGGGAGCAGTAATATCAAATTTTATATTTCCTACGACCTGACTTTTTGTCCGATCCAGACCTAACTCAATATAACGTTGTTGTGTAGCTTTATCTTGTGCCAACAGCCAAGTCAGCTGTTGTAACATCGGTCGAGTTAAACGACTCACTTTTCCATAACCTTTGGCTGATTTTTCCGAAAGGCGCGCATTGAGCAAAATACAAGGAATATGTTGTTGTCGCGCTTCAGCAATTAAGTTCGGCCAAATTTCAGTTTCAACCAAAGCCAAGAGTTTTGGTTGATATAACTCAAAAAACTGTTTGAGTAATGACTTTTGATCAACGGGTAAATAAACCGCCTGAAATAAATCAAGATAAGGAGCTTTTAAAAAAAGTGATTTTGCTCGAGCTTGACCTGTCTTGGTGGTATTGGTGACCAGTACTGGATGACCTAATTTTAAATAATGCTCAATCAAAGGCTGTGCAGCATTGGTTTCACCGACAGAAACCACATGAAACCAAATGGCCGCTAAATTTTTTGGTGGCTGGAAGGGACCAAAACGCTCCACACATTCTTGCTGATACAGCGCATCACTTTCTGCACGTTGTTTTATTTTCCAACGATACAAGGGCTTGAGACAGATCAATAAAAAGTTATACCAAAATGGTGTTTGCTGTACTGCGTTTTGCTGCGCCATCCTAGACCATATTTCACGATTTAATATGTGCTTATTATGCGGAATTTAAATAAAAAACTCATGCCATTTTTGTTGGTTCTATTAAGACGATTTAACAGCCTTGAATGACATGAGCGTCCAAATAGAAGCTTATGCTTCTATTTTTTCAAATACAGGATAATCCGTATAACCTTCTGCACCCGCACCATATAAGGTCTGAGGTTGAACAGCGTTTAATGGTAAATCATATTGTAAACGTTCGAATAGATCTGGATTGGCAATATACGCTAAACCAAATGCCACAGCATCCGCTTGCCCAGTCGCCAAAATGCGTTTTGCTGATGCAGGCGTTAATTTTTCGTTGGCAATCCAAGTACCTTTGAATTTAGGACGCAATTTTGGCATTAAACTGTCTTCTGCTTCATATTCACGCGTGAAAATGAATGCAACATGACGTTGATCTAACTGCTCCACCACATAACCAAAGGTTGCCAATGGATTTTCATCCCCCATATCGTGTGAATCAGCACGTGGTGCTAAATGTACACCGACACGACCTGCGCCCCACACTTCAATAAAGGCGTCCACGACCTGTAATAACAAACGTGCACGGTTTTCGATAGAACCACCATACTCGTCATCACGTGTATTGGTCTTACTTTGCAAGAATTGGTCGATCAAATAACCATTGGCTGCATGTAGCTCTACCCCATCGAAACCTGCTGCTTTGGCTTGTTCAGCAGCATGTTTATATTCCGCTACGATTTCTTGAATTTCTTCATGTGATAAAGCACGAGGTGTGACGAAAGGACGTTTTGGACGAAGTAAACTCACTTCACCAGCAGGTTGAATTGCACTTGGTGCAACAGGTGTATCGCCATCCAATAAGTCAGGATGTGAAATACGGCCCACATGCCAAAGTTGAACGACTATTTTTGAACCTTGTGCATGTACAGCATCAACAATCTTGTGCCAAGCTTGAGCTTGTTCTTGTGACCATAGACCTGGTGTCTTGGCATATCCCACGGCCTTAGGACTAATTACCGTTGCTTCAGTAATAATTAAACCCGCATTCGCACGTTGTTGGTAATATTCCACCATCAAATCATTTGGAATACGTTCTTCACCACTACGTGCACGGGTTAATGGAGCTAAAACCAAACGGTTTTTAATTGTAAAATCACCTACTTGTAAGGTAGAACTTAATTCTGCCATGATCGCCTCAACTTCACTATGAACCGAAGCTTAAAGACCAAGTCTTGGCTCACGGCTATAGTGTTTGTTTTAAATGTTCGATGTATTGCTGAATCAAAGCTTCATTACGTGTGAAGTATGACCATTGCCCATATTTTTCAACTTTAATCAAACCCGCTTGCTGTAATACAGACAAGTGATTCGACATCGTCGATTGCGCAACTTTGCCTAAACGTTCGATGTGTCCTGCACATACACCACGTTCAAAACTGCCACCACATTCTTGTACAGGTAAAAATTGCTCAGGCTCTTTTAACCATTGCAAGATCTGTCGACGTAATGGATTGGCTAAGGCCTTGCTTATAACATCAATATCCATAGACTCACCATGTTTCTCAACAGGCAAAGCTTTGTTCAGCACCTAGAACCAGTATATCGAATTTTATAAATATTAATATCTATTTTTATCGATATTAATATCATATTTTTCCGATTAACCTTAAGGTACTGAACGAGATTGCCGTTCTGAATTTCTTTATACCCCTCCTTTTGCTCTCTCAGAATACTGAGAAAGTTCATCTCTTCAAAAGAGAGGACACTCGATTAAACCATCGAAGACGTCTCCCTCTTTTAAGAAGTGATTGAGAGAGGTTCTTATAAACCTTGTTTCAAACTCGCTTCGATGAACTTATCTAAGTCACCGTCTAGCACAGCTTTAGTGTTGGAATTCTCCACACCAGTCCGTAAGTCTTTAATTCGTGAGTCATCCAAGACATAAGAGCGAATTTGGCTTCCCCAACCAATATCAGACTTCGAATCTTCCAATGCTTGTGCAGCTTCATTACGCTTGCTCATCTCTAACTCATAGAGTTTGGCACGTAATTGCTTCCATGCATGGTCACGGTTCGCATGCTGCGAACGCTGGTTCTGACACGCCACCACAATTCCTGTTGGTGCATGCGTTAAACGCACAGCGGAATCGGTTTTGTTAATATGCTGACCACCCGCACCCGAAGCACGATACGTATCAGTACGGACATCTGCAGGATTAATATCGATTTCGATATTGTCATCAATCTCAGGTGAAATAAACACGGCAGAGAATGACGTATGACGGTTATTGTTACTGTCAAATGGTGATTTACGTACTAAACGATGCACACCACTTTCTGTACGTAACCAACCGTAAGCAAACTCACCGTCAACACGAATCGTTGCAGATTTGATACCCGCCACATCACCGTCTGAAACTTCCATGAGTTCAGCCTTAAAGCCATGACGCTCGATCCAACGCATATACATACGTAACAGCATAGATGCCCAGTCCTGTGCTTCTGTTCCACCAGAACCTGACTGAATTTCGAGGAAGCACGGATTCGGATCCATTGGATTGCTAAACATGCGACGGAATTCAAGATTACCTAAAGCTTGTTCGGCACTGTCTAATTCTGCTTGTACATCAAGCAACAAACTTTCATCGTCAGCTTCTACTGCAAGATCCAGCATTGCTTTCGCATCATCCAGCTGTTCAGCAAGACGATCAAATACACCTAAAGTATTTTCTAAACTGCCCTTTTCTTTTGCAATTGCTTGCGCACGACTTTGGTCATTCCAAATCGCAGGGTCTTCTAATTCTCTTAAAACTTCTTCTAAACGTTCAACTTTTAGATCGTAGTCAAAGATACCCCCGTAGTGTTTGGCTACGATCAGATAAATCTTTCAATTGAACTAAATACGGATTAATTTCCACGCGTGTTTTCTCACAAAAATTTTTCACTCAATTTTCCATTTTAACATAACTGTTTTAGCCGACACAGTCTCAATAGATCGAGCAGATCATTGCTTATAAGATGCCCACGTCAGTTTTTTCTTATTGATTTTATGACTTTCAAACGACACATTTAGCGACAATAGTGTTCAATAATTACACGAAAAATACCAAAACACACAATCCATCCTAAGTTTTAATAAATCAAAACATTAATATTTTATAATTAAAATCAAGTTGTTAGTTATAATAAATTACAATTCAGTTACACTTGTACCATCCGATTACCGTCAAAGGATTGACGCAGGCTGGATTTAGCCTAGACTGGAAGTTGTAACAAAACATGTAATCAAAATTTCATTTGGTTCGTTATCTCAAAGGGGCATAACCATGAAAAAATTAGCAATTGCATCAGCACTTTTATCTGCACTTGCAGTAACAGGAACTGCTCATGCGTATCAAGCTGAAATTGGTGCATCAGCAGGTTATATCGACCCTGACAAAGGTAGTTCAGGCAGTGACTTCGCGATTAATGGAAAATATTACTTCAATCCTGTACAAACTCGTAACGCACCACTAGCTGAAGCTGCATTTTTAGACCGTGCAAGTAACGTTAGTGCTGAAGCAGTTTGGAAAGATAAAGGGGCAATTGATGACAACACCTATGGTGTTGGTGTTGAATACTTTGTTCCTAACTCAGATTTTTACCTCAGTGGTGATGTAAGCCGCAATATCTTAAAGCTGAACAATGCACGAGATATTAAAACCACCTATTACAGTGCTGAAGTTGGTTATCTACCAGCACCAGGTTTCTTAATTGCAGTCGGTGCAAAAGGCTATGACAACAAATTTGACGATGGTGTTGATCCAACCATCCGTGCGAAATATGTAACTCAGGTCGGTGGCAATGACATCAACTTAGAAGCAGGTGCAGCATTTGGTGATTTGGATGAGTTTAACCTAGCAGCAGATTACTACATTGATAAAACCTTCAGTGTTGGTGCTGATTACTACGACAATGACCTATCTAAACAACGTGAATTCGGTGTAAATGCTCGTAAATTCTTCAACCAACAAATGAGCTTAGAAGGACGTATTGGTTTCGGTAAAGACAGAACCGTTGCTAAAAATGACTACAACACATTTGGTGTTGCAGCAAAATATCGCTTCTAATGTAACTACTGAAATAGACTTTTTCGTCTAATACATAATCGCTCTGAAATAAAAATATTTCAGGGCGATTTTTATATAAATAATTTCAACCAAATCAGAATAACAATCCAACTTCCCTAAAAACGTAAATGTCTTTTTAAGCGATAAATATATAATTGATTTGACCATTCATTTAATAATTGACGTATGGTTTTTTTTCACTAAACTACCCCGTGCAACACAATATTAATAAATGACTTATTTTAATAAGGGGTTATCAATCAATGAAAAAACTTAGTCTAATTACAGCGCTTCTATCCTCATTCATTTGCTTTAATGCAAATGCATACCAAGCAGAATCAACCATTGCCTATGAATATATCGACATGGATGGCGGTAAAACAAATGGTGCAGCAATCAGCGGAAAATATTATTTTAACCCAGTACAAACTCGTAGTGCGCCTCTCGCAGAAGCAGCTTTCTTAGATAAAGCATCAAGTATTGGTGGTGGATATTCTTATAGTAAGCTCAAAGATGATGAGGATTTTGGGGACTTACAATTTAATATTCTTGGAATTGAAACAGAGATTTTCATTCCTGATAGTCAATTTTATATTTCAGGTGCGTTACATCGGACTAATGTTAAAGCAACTATTAACGGTTTAGGCTCTGCCTCAAAAAATGGTAATGGTTATGAATTTGAAGTAGGTTTCCTTCCAATCAATGGCTTATTACTTGCAGTTGGTGTTGCTGATTTATCAGAAAGTCTGAATCCAGTTAAAGTTGCAAAATATGGTTTTATCACCAATCTAAATAATGCAGCGATTGTTTCTGGCGAAGATGATGATACTGCGGTTTCTCTGCGTGCGAAATATGTGACTCAACTTGGTGGTTACTATACCAATTTTGAAGCACAAAGTTATTTTGGTGATGAGACCATTTACCGTTTGGCTGCTGATCTTTATTTAGACCCAACACTGAGTGTCGGTGTTTCAATTGCTGACTCAACTGCTGATGACTCAGATAGCATTTTTAGTATTCGTGCACAAAAATTCTTCACACCACAAGTTGCTGTAGGTGTTGGATATACAACGATTGACGGTGCAGACTCATTTGGTATCAACGGAACATTCCGCTTTTAATTCGCCATACGCACAATAAAAAAACCGCTCAATATGAGCGGTTTTTTTATTGTTTTAAATAAGTGACTTGCAATTGCAGACTGGTATTTCCATTAAACACATTACGCTCTAAACTATAGACTAAATCGACATACCCTAGCATCGGGTTAAATTCAAAACGATCTATTGCGTTAAAAGCAATCGCGTCAATTGAGTGTGACCCTACTGCCAATTTCAGTTTTAAATGCTGATCTTTAAGCCAACGATAATCAACCACTTGGAATCGTCCTTCAAACTGCGGCAAAGGGAACTTTTGCCCCCAAGGTCCAAGCTGCTCAATCCAATCCAAAGAGCTTAAATGCAAAGCTGAATCATCTAACTCTCCATCGGTCCATAAGGTGGCTTGAAATAAATCAGAATCCATCTCAGCGATCATTTGAGTAAAAACGCTTTTAAACTCATCAAAATGTTCTTTCCTAAGCGTTAAACCTGCTGCTGCAGCATGACCACCAAAATGGCTCAGTAGATCGGGACGCTGCTCTGCCACGGATTCAATCATATCTCGGATATGAATACCATCAATAGAACGCGCAGAACCTTTGATGTGTATCCCATCTTCATCTGGTGCAAATACCAAACTTGGGCGATAAAACTGTTCTTTTAGTCGCCCAGCGACAATACCAATGACCCCTTGATGCCATTGTTCATCAAACATCACTAATGCTGGCGGTATTTGCTCAGCTGTTAATTGGACATGTTGCAAGGCAGACAAAGCTTGTTGCTTCATCTCTGTTTCAACTTGCCGACGCTCAAGATTTAATTGATTGAGCTGCTGTGCGATTGGATATGCGGTTTGCATCTCTGTTGCAAGTAAACATTCAATACCGATTCGCATGCTTTCCATACGCCCTGCGGCATTAATACGAGGCCCAAGGACAAAACCTAAATCCTGTGCACGTAAACTCGCAGCATCACGTCCCGCAATATCTAATAAAGCCAGAATTCCTACACGACATTGATGCTGCTGGATCCGTTTCAGCCCCGCATCAATCAATATGCGATTGTTGTAATCCAAGGTTGCGACATCAGCATAGGTTCCCAATGCCACGAGGTCTAAATATTGAGTGACTTTACAGCTACTTTTTCCATACTGAGCACGGTAACTGGCTAATTTTGCCAATACATAAAAAGCAACACCTACCCCAGCCAAAGCTTTGCTTGGGAAATCACAACCCAATTGATTTGGATTAACCACCGCTTCAGCAGCAGGTGTTGGTTTCGTCGTGAGGTGGTGATCGGTAATAATTACCTGCATACCTAAAGCTTGTGCTGTTTCTACACCAGCATGACTGGAAATGCCATTATCGACCGTGATCAGCAAATCAGGCTGATAACTCTGCTTTGCCAATTCAGCAATTTTGGGTGTGAGCCCATAACCATACTTAAAGCGATCAGGGACTAAATACTCTACTCTTGCCCCCATTTCTTGTAGAACCAAAACCATTAATGCAGTGCTGGTTGCCCCATCCGCATCATAGTCACCGATAATCACAATTTGCTTTTGTTGATCAATCGCCTGATCAATCAATTCAACTGCGGCATCAATCCCTTTTAAAGTAGGGGGCAATAAATGTTTTAGCTTGAGTTCAAGTTCTTGCTCTGATTGAACACCTCGTCTTGCTAATATTTCAGCAATAAACGAAGGCACGCCCTGAAACTGTTCAGGGCGTGTAAGTAAAGGTCTTTGTTGAATTTTTATCTGTGTCATTTATGGCATCAAACGCTGTATAGTCCATTGCCCATTATGTTTTTCATAACTTAAGCGGTCATGTAAACGATTTGGGCGCCCTTGCCAAAATTCGTAATAATCAGCAATTAAGCGATAACCTCCCCAAAAATCAGGTTTCGTGAGTTTACCCTGTTCACCAACTTGCTGCTGTAAATCGTAAAAACGCTGCTGTAACTCTTCTCGACTCGCAATTCTACCACTTTGTGGTGTACTGATGTGTGCGGCAATCTGACTATCACGCGGACGCTTTAGATAATACTCCGTTGACTCTTGTTCAGAGATCTTGACCACTTGACCACCGATGCGAACCTGACGCTCTAGACTTGGCCAGTAAAACAACAGTTCAGCAAAAGGATTTTCAGCAAGGTCTACCCCTTTCTGGCTATCATAATTAGTATAAAAATCATAACCAGCCTCCGTCGCTCCACGTAATAACACAGTACGCACATGTGGACGCCCTTGAGCATTTGCTGTTGCCAAAGACATGGTATAGGGCTCATGTAAATGTGCAGCCAAAGCGTGATTAAACCAGTTTAAAAACTGAAGATGAGGATGATCACTAATCTGTGCTTCATGCAGCTCACCTTGCTCATAACTTAGTCGTAATTCACTCAGGTCCTTAATCACATCACTCATGGATATTCTCTCTTATGCAACTTGGGCTTGAGCTCTAACAGCTTCCGCCAAATGATTGGCAATGCTCTCTACCTCTTGTTGCTGATCACCTTCCACCATAACCCGAATCACAGGTTCAGTACCTGACTTACGAATCAAAATGCGACCACGACCTTTGAGTTGTTGTTCGGCTTTTTCAAATTCTGCAACCAGAGCAGGAATAGAATACGGATCAATCATCTGCTGTAAACGAACATTCACCAATACTTGTGGGAATAACTCAAAACCTGCAACCAACTCATGTAGTGCTTTGCCTTGTTCAACCATCACTGTAAGTACTTGCAGAGCTGCAATAATTGCATCACCGGTGGTACTTTTATCTAAAGTTAAAATGTGCCCAGATGGTTCACCACCAATACTCCACTTCTGTTCTTCGAGTGCTTGTAATACATAACGGTCACCTACTTTTGCACGAACAAATCCAACATTGGCTTTGTCTAAAGCAAGTTCAAGTGCCATATTACTCATCACTGTTCCAACCACGCCCTCTGGCTTATGATTGGCCTGCGTTGCAAGGATGTAGAGAATATGGTCTCCATCAATCAATTGACCATTTTTATCCACCATTACGACACGATCAGCATCACCATCAAAAGCAATACCAAGATCTGCTTGATGTTCAACTACCGCTTTTTGTAAATGTTCTGGATGTGTAGAACCACAATTTTCATTGATATTTAAACCGTCAGGATCGTTGAATAATGGAATAACTTTAGCACCCAACTCACGGAACACTGATGGTCCAACACTGTAAGCTGCGCCATTGGCACAATCCACGACAATTTTTAAATTATGTAGGTTGAAATGATATGGAAAAGTTGATTTGCAGAATTCGATATAACGACCATTGGCATCTTTTACACGGACACTTTTACCTAAGTTCGCTGTATCCTCAATAAGTAAATCTTGCTCAAGCTCTTGATTAATTTGATCTTGTATATTGTCAGGTAATTTCTTACCTTCACTTGAGAAAAACTTAATCCCATTGTCAAAATAAGGATTATGTGAGGCAGAGATAACGATCCCTGCATGTGCATGCAGAGCACGAGTGAGATGCGCAATTGCTGGCGTCGGTAATGGTCCAAGTAAATGTACATATACCCCTGCAGCATTCAGACCCGCTTGTAATGCGGCTTCTAGGATATATCCAGATAAACGCGTATCTTTCCCCAATACCACAATCGGTTTGTTTTTCGGACTATTACGTTTTAATACTTTTCCAGCTGCAAAGCCCAACTTTAATGCAAACTCTGGCGTAATTGGCAATTGTCCAAATTTGCCACGAATTCCATCAGTACCAAAATAGCTCATTTTCCACTCTCTTTCTTATCTTTTATATGGTATGTCACCATATCTTTCTTAATCATATTCACTCTACACCAAAACAAAAAAACCGTCAGCGAACTGACGGTTTTTCCAGCGACAAAATTACCAAAAATCAACCAACACGGTAGTTTGGCGCTTCTTTAGTAATCGTTACGTCATGTACATGAGATTCAGACATACCTGCTGAAGTAATTTTTACAAATTTCGCATTTTGACGAAGATCTTCAATCGCAGCTGAACCCGTATAGCCCATAGATGAACGTAAGCCGCCCATCATTTGATGTACGATGTTGCCCATTGGACCTTTATAAGGAACACGACCTTCAATACCTTCTGGTACTAATTTTTCAGCACTTGCTTTTGAGTCTTGGAAATAGCGGTCAGCAGAACCTGTCGCGCCTGCCATTGCACCCAATGAACCCATTCCACGATACGCTTTATAGTAACGACCTTGGAAAAACTCAACTTCACCTGGTGCTTCTTCAGTACCAGCAAGTAGTGAACCTACCATGATCGTGCTTGCACCTGCGCCAATCGCTTTCGCCATATCACCAGAGAAACGAATACCACCATCCGCGATCAAAGGAATTTGATCTTTCAAGGCATTTGCAACACTATCAATGGCAGAAATTTGTGGCATACCAATACCAGCAACAATACGCGTGGTACAAATAGAACCTGGACCGATACCTACTTTTACAGCATCTGCACCCGCATCAAGTAATGCCAATGCAGCATCACCCGTTGCGATATTACCGCCAATCACTTGAACTTGTGGGTAATTCGCTTTTACCCAACGTACACGCTCAATGACGCCAGCAGAATGACCGTGTGCTGTATCAACAACAATAGCGTCTACACCTGCATCGACCAATGCTTCTACGCGGCTTGGTGTCTCAGCACCTGTACCAACTGCTGCACCTACACGTAAACGACCGAGTTCATCTTTACAGCTATTCGGGTAGCTTTCTGCTTTACGGAAGTCAGTCACCGTAATTAAGCCTTTAAGTTCGTTGTTTTCACCAACAACTAAAACTTTTTCAATACGATGCTTTTGTAGCAATGCTTGGATATTTTCTTTCGACTCGCCTTCACGTACAGTGACTAAGCGATCTTGACCTGTCATGATGTTACTAACAGGTTGCTCTAAATTCGTTTCAAAACGTGTATCACGTCCTGTCACAATACCGACAACTTTGCCGTCCTTAACCACAGGTACACCGCTAATATTATTTGCTTGTGTAATTGCAATCAGTTCACGAACCGTCGTTTCTGGTGTTACTGTGATTGGATCTTTCACCATTCCAGCTTCAAATTTTTTCACACGGCGTACTTCAGCGGCTTGCGCTGCGATATCCATGTTTTTATGCAAAATACCAATACCACCATTTTGCGCCATTGCAATCGCCATACGTGACTCAGTCACTGTATCCATTGCAGCCGAAACGAGAGGGATATTGAGTTGAATTCCGCGAGTTAAACGTGTCTTTAAGGAGACATCTTTTGGGAGAACAGTTGAGTAGGCAGGAAGTAATAAGACATCATCGAAGGTTAGCGCTTCTTGAACGATGGTCAGCATAACAATCTCACTGGTAAATTCCGTGAGCTATTATAAACAAATTTCACAGTGAATTTCATTTTCTACAGCGAAATAATTTCAGAAAAACTGTTGCTAGCACTTTTCACTGCACTTGGGGCACAAATTTTACAAGTTTTTTTATCACCCCACCTGATTATAATCCTCATTATTTGCTGCCTCTTGTTCTTCAATTTGAATCAAAGGAATCAAATTGTGCGCAATTCTGGCTTTATTACAATGCTCATCTGCCATCTGAACTTCTTGGCAGGTTGAGCTACGCACCTCATAAATTGAACAACTGACCTGCTGTCCAACCACACCTTCTAAAGCGATACATTTTACCTGAGTCTGATTCGTTCCCTTCATGCATGAATAAACTGCTGTGAGCGGCTCAATCATTTCACTTGGCATGGCTTCAGCCTCAGCCCAATAAAATGACACACGGTAATGCGCACAGCATGCGCCACAATGAACACATGCATCAGATGTTACAATTTGAGATAACATTTTTGTTAAAATTCTCATTATCAAATGGATTTCTTTATAATGCGAATCCTAAAAAAACTTATGTACAAAAACAAGAGAGATCAAACCAGATTTTTATATTCAGCAGTCATATTTATCCTATGTTTAAGCCATTTCTGTGGGCATACTAAATACATATTCGTTCATCAGATCCACACCACATTCTAAGGTTTCAATCCAATCTAGAAATTGCTCAATCATTTCTTTTCCAACAAAGGCTGTGCCATGTTGTGGAACGATCATCTCCAAATCCATCTGACGTACCATATTGACCCATAATCGGATCACTTTATTTGAGCACATATAACGCTGGTGAAAACCTTTCATTTTTTTAGTATGCGCTTCAAAATCTATAATTGGCACACTCGCATCATCCACAATCGATGCTCCCATATCACCAGAAAATAAGATTTTCGCAGTCGGATCATAAAACTGGAAATTACCGACAGAATGTAAAAAATGTGCCCACAGTTTTGATGCGACAACTTTGGCATCGGTATAGACTAACCAGCGAGGCATCGAGGTAATAATGTCTGGGTCCTGATGAGAAGCCATCACATAATCGAGATTTTTCAGTTTGGTATAGCGATTAAGCTCCATGGTTAAAGGCACATATGTGAGATCACCACCTGGATCTAAAACCGCAGCTCGCTCATGGTCAATAATCAAAAACTGATTTGCTTGAATGCCTTCCCCTTTCACCAAATTGGTAAAACTAATACATTTATGCGTACCATTATCAAATAATATCTGTGATGTTGTCCGTTCAAAACTCATATAAACCCCAAAAAATCTTTTAAATATGAATTATTTTAATTCCATAATAAAATAATGGGATTTAAATCTAGATTCAATCACATATTGGACATTTATCATAATTTATCCAACAATCGGCTTTAGATTTATTGCTTGGTTTTAGAAAACATATCCATTAAAATAATAACCATTCTCATTCGCGACATTCTCTTGCTATTTTGCTCCCTCCCTTGGACATCCCTATGCTTGTTACGCATCGTACTTTACTCGCAACACTTATCTTAAGCACCATGACCATGGCGTATGCCAAAGAAGATCACAGTCCTATACTGCCAACCATTTCAATTAAAGCCCAACAGCAAGATCAGGCTTATGCCGCCACGACAGCGACTTCAGCACTCAAATCCAATGCAGCTTTATTTAAAACAGCGCAGTCCGTCAGTGTAGTGACTCAAGAACAATTGCAACAAAAGCAAGCTTCTACCCTTGCTGAAGCGATCAACGGCGTCGCGGGTGTTGTATCAGGGCAACTTGGACGACGTGGTTGGGATGATTTTATTATTCGTGGACAAAACTCGTCCGATCAAGTCTTTATTGATGGGTTACGTCAAGGTCAGAGTACTTTTGTCGCAACAGAAATCTCGGGTATGGAACAGGTTCAAGTCCTAAAAGGACCAGCATCTGTCAATTTCGGTTTAGTACAACCAGGTGGCATGGTCAATATGGTGACCAAGCGACCTCAAGCAGAAAGTTTCTATCGCGGTACATTGACCTATGGCTCAAATCAACTCAAACAGGGCACATTTGATTTAAACTACAGTCCGAATAATAGCGAGAAAGGTGCTTTTCGTATCAATGGGCGTGTTGCAGATCAGAATGATCCGACCGATTTCGTTTATTTTAGAAATTACTACATTTCACCGTCCTACAATTTTGATTTAGGTGAAAATACAGATCTCTCTGTGATTGCCAGTTACCAACATCGAGAATATCTACGCCAACAAGGCCTCCCGGTTTTAGGGACACTATTGGACAATCCAAATGGTGCTTTAAACTCTAAATTATTCATCAGTGAACCATCTCATGGCGGCTACAATGCCGACGTTTATCGAGCGGGTTATAATTTTGCTCATACTTTCGAAAATAACTGGCAATTCAGACAAAATTTTGCCGTTCAAAAAACTGAAATGCTAGGTCCTGCAATCTTTGCAGCAACTGGAAAAAACTTTTGGGCAAAGAATAAAGACGGAAAGGTTGATTACACGACAATCCAACGTCAAGGACGTTATCAAGATGTCGATAATTTAAGCTTTTCTATCGATAATCAACTACAAAAAACATTCAGTCTCGGCCATATCTCACATGAATTCACCATAGGCATCGATGCGATGCAAGAGAAAAGTGATTACATCAATAATCGCTGCACAGTCGGCAATTTGAATCTATATGAACCGCAATACAATACAAAGGTGACTTGCCCAGAAACGCCGACCAACCATGATATCAATCGCCTCAGATATACAGGTTTATATCTACGTGATCGAATCCAACTGAATGATCAGCTGGTTTTAAATCTTGCTGGACGACATGATTGGGCAGAAACAAAAACGCAAAATCTGATTAAGCATACCGAAACAACCCAATCTGAAAATGCATTTACGGGTAATGCCTCTTTACTGTATAGCATCAATGAAATCGTGGCACCTTATGTGAGTTACGCCACTTCTTTCTTGCCGACCACAGGAACGGATTTTTATGACAATGCTTTTAAACCAGAAAAAGGCAAACAAGTCGAAGTTGGTTTGAAACTACAAAGCCCTGATCAACGGATTCAAGGCAGCATTGCATGGTTTGACTTACGTCGCCAAAATGTTGCTGTCACAGACCCAGTGAATAGTGGTTTTAAAGTTCAACGTGGCGAGCAAATGACGCGCGGGATCGAAACTGAAATCGCAGCGCAACTGTTTGATCAACTCAAAATCACAGCCGCTTATACGTATACACCTGATGCCAAAACCAGCAAAGACACTGTCACAGATCATCTTGGATTACGGATTGATAATATCCCAGAACAGAGCTATAGCCTTTCTACCCGTTATCGTTTTGAACCGAATTCCAACTTAGGCTGGTATGTCGGCGCGGGTATTCGAGGTGAAAGTAAAAAAAGCGTCAATGGTCTATCTGCAGATATCCCAAGCTATACTTTATTTGATACTGAAGCAGGTTATGATGCCAAACATTGGGGTGCCCAATTGACGATCCGTAATATGTTTGATAAAGATTATTATGCTGGTGCGCTCAATGAGAATCTCATCACCTTAGGCAATCCACGACAAATTAATTTTACTGTGAAATTTAACTATTAATCAATTAAAGCCCCTTTGCTCAAAGGGGCTTTAGAATTTTAATGTGCTCTAATCAGTACAAAATTAAATAACTTCTGTTAAAGCGTATTTTCAAATTACAACCTTAAAAGAAATAATGCTGAAGCAAAGTAGACACACCGATAATCAAGAAAATGGCAGCCCCCACTTTATGAATCAATGAAATCGGTAATTTATCTGCAATCTTGTGCCCAATGAACACCGCTGGCGCATTGGCAATCATCATCCCTAAGGTTGTACCCATCGTCACCCAAAAGATACTGTCAAAACGTGCAGCTAAAGCAACCGTTGCAATTTGAGTTTTATCTCCAATTTCTGCCAAGAAAAACAAGATAAAAGTCGCGCCAAATACACCAAACTTTTGCCATTTATTAATGTTCTCTGATTCATCGCCCAATTCATCAGGAATCAGCATCCAAATCGCCATCCCAATAAATCCAAGTGCAAGAATCCATAATAGAATTTCAGGGCTAAGTACGGTTGTAATCCACTGACCTAATACAGCAGATACACCATGATTGATCAAAGTCGCCAATAATATTGCAATTAGAATCGGAATCGGCTTACGGAATCGTGCGGCAAGTAACAATGCCAAAAGCTGAGTTTTATCGCCCATTTCTGCAAGGGCAACTATCGAAGTTGAGATGAGAAATTCATACATAATGGATTGCTCTGGCTAGCATATATACCGATGACCTATCCCTCCTGCTAGCCAAAATCAAATGAATTGATGCAGAGTGATAAATCAAAGGTCTTGCCAACAAAAGCACAGCTTGAGCTGCTTTGGTTCTTTGCTATGATGACCATGTTCAGTTGAACAATTATGTTGACCATCACCTCTTTACTTTGCGTAAAGAGCGGCTACTCCCCAATGAAGTGCAATTATTCTAACAAATCCATTCCCTATTTAAAATCTCTAAATTTAGATTTTTTGATAGCACCATAATCCGTAACGTAATATACCCAACACACAAGCAAACAAAAGATTACTCCCTATAAGACCCAGACTGCCCCAACTGCTTACACTACCCACTTGCTGTGCTTGGTACTCCATTGCCATTGCAACTGTGGCAACCATCACCTCCAATCCCATCACTAAATAAAATACCCATTCCCAAGGGAAATGCAGAACACTCACCCAAAGTCCCATTGCAACAAATATAACCAGTAATAAAGGCAACATTATTTTATATACAGCGAACATCGTGACTCCACATAAAACGTCCTTGCTTACCACTCATTTTAGATAAAAAATTGTACAAATAAAGCACTGCTTTGATCAAAGTTATTCAAAAAAGAAAACCCCGCAATTGCGGGGTTATTCCAAATTAAACAATTGAAATTACAGTAACAAAGTACGGATATCTTTCAATAATTTAGTTAATTTATTGGTGAAGCGTGCTGCATCCGCACCATTAATCACACGATGATCATAAGACAATGACAACGGCAACATTAAGCGTGGATCAAAATCTTTCCCATTCCATACAGGTTGCATGGTTGCAGGTGAAATGCCCAAGATTGCAACTTGTGGCCAGTTCACCAATGGTGTAAATGCTGTACCGCCAATTGAACCTAAGCTGGTAATCGTAAAGTTAGCACCTTGTAAATCTTTTGGTGATAACTTGCGATCACGCGCTTTTTGACTAAGTTCAGCTAACTCTGTAGCAATTTGCTTAATCGACTTTTGGTCTGGATTACGTAGTACAGGCACTGTCAAACCATCTGGTGTTGCAACCGCAATACCCATATGGATCTCATTACGAAGCAATACAGACTTTTGATCATCTGCCAAATGACCTGCAAAATATGGCTCTTCTTTTAACAAATGAGCAACCGCTTTCGCGATGAACGCTAAAATGGTTAAGCTAATACCTTGCTTCTTAAAACCATCTTTCAGTTCGCCACGCCACGCTTCAAGCTCAGTGATATCAGCCAAATCAAACTGAGTCACTTGCGGGATGAAGTTATTCAATGACAATTGCGGCACCGAAACCTGTTGCAAACGCGTCATTGCTTTTACTTCACCACCACCAAATGCAGTGAAATCAGGTAACGATGGCAAACCTGAAGCAACAGGTGCTGCCTGTGTGCTTGGAGCAGCTTGTGGTGCAGTTAAACGTGTTTTTACATATGCAAATACATCGTCTTTCATTACACGGCCATGTTCACCAGATGCTTTAACTTGACCAAGTACCACACCCAATTCGCGTGCTAATTTACGCACAGCAGGTCCAGCGTATACCTTGGCATTTTCAGCTTCTTGCTCTTTGGTTAACTTGTCAGTATCAGATGGTGCCGCAGGTTTAGACTGAGTTGGAGCAGAAGTGGCCGCTTGAGGTGCCATTGCTGGTGAAGTAGGGGCTACTTCTGCTTTTGCTGCTGGAGCTGCCGCAGTTGCTTGACCTTCAGCTTCAATTGTTGCAAGCAATATACCTTGCGAAACTTGTTGACCTGCTTGTAAATGAATTGCTTTGACAACACCAGCAACCGTACTTGGGACTTCTACAGTCGCTTTATCTGACTCAACCACAACAAGACTTTGGTCTACATCAACTTTATCGCCAACTTGGACCAAGATTTCAGCAACAACTGCCTTATCAACACCCAGATCAGGAACATTGATATCCACTGGACCAGATTGAGTAGCCGTCGCTGCTACAGTTTCTTGCTGAGCTGGTGCAGGTGCCGCTGCCACAGCTGCTGTTGTAGAAGCAGGCGCCTCAGTTGGTGCACTAGATACAGATGTTGTTTTCACTTGAAGAAGCACAACACCTTCTTTAACGGTATCGCCTTCTTTCACTTGAATGCTTTCCACAGTACCCGCAACACTACTTGGAACTTCTACAGTTGCTTTATCTGACTCGACAACAACAATACTTTGTTCAACATCGATCTGATCACCCACTTTAACGAGGATTTCACCAACCAATGCTTTTTCAACGCCGATGTCAGGTACAGTCACGTCAACAGTTGCAGTTGATGTAGCGGCAGCAGGTTGAGCTGAAGCTTGAGTTTGTTGTGCAGGTGCTGGAGCAGCTGGCTTTTCTTCAGCCGCAGGAACTGGAGTTGGCGCTGCTTGTGCTGCACCTTCTGCTTCGACCTCGATCAAAGCCACACCTTCAGTCACATCATCACCTTGATTAATCAAGATACTTTTTACGACACCTGCCGAAGTGCTAGGCACTTCAACAGTTGCTTTATCTGACTCAAGCACAACAATACTGTCGTCAACTTCAACACGATCACCAACTTTTACTAAAATTTCAGCAACGTTTGCTTTATCTACACCAATATCAGGGGTCTTAATTTGCATGCTTAGTTCCCCTCACCTGTTTGTGTTTCATTGTATTCAGCAACTGGCTGAACTTCTGGATGTGCTTGTGGAACCCAGGCTACTGGACGATCCGTATCTAACTCAAAGTTAGAAATCGCATCTTTCACCAAACGTGCATCCACCTCACCTTCATCCGCTAATTTTTTCAAAGTCGCAACAACGATATGCGCAGCATCAACACCGAAGAAACTACGTAGGTTCGCACGTGTATCTGAACGACCATAACCATCTGTACCCAATGCAACAAATGGTCGACCATCTGGAAGATACGCACGGATCTGTTCGCTATAAGCACGCATATGGTCTGTAGCAGAAACAACGATACCTTCCGTACCTCGTAATTGTTTAGATACCCAAGATTCTTTCACTTCTTCAGCAAGTGGGTGTAGGCGATTGTATTCTTCACATGCCATACCATCACGTGCCAATTCGTTGAAGCTTGTTACACTCCACACATTTGAATGGATTTGGTATTCATCACGTAAGATTTTCGCAGCTTTAATCACTTCACGCAGAATTACACCTGAACCAAGCAATTGGACAGTTGCTTTTTCATCTTTCTCAAATAAATACATACCACGTTTAATGCCATCTTCAACGCCTTCTGGCATTTCAGGATGTTCGTAGTTTTCATTCATTACCGTTAAGTAATAGAACACACGCTCTTGGTTCACATACATACGTTGTAAACCATCATGTACGATTACCGCCAACTCATAACCAAAACATGGATCATACGATACACAATTTGGAATCGTGTTCGCCAAAATATGCGAATGACCGTCTTGGTGCTGTAGACCCTCACCGTTTAATGTTGTACGTCCAGCAGTCGCACCCAACAAGAAACCTTGAGCCTGTGCATCACCAGCAGCCCATGCAATATCACCAATACGTTGGAAACCGAACATTGAGTAGTACATGTACATTGGAATCATTGGCAAGTTATTGGTTGAATAACTGGTTGCCAACGCAGCCCATGCGCTCATCGCACCTGCTTCGTTGATCCCTTCTTGTAACATATGACCATCTTTTGCTTCACGGTAATGCATGAGCTGTTCTTGATCTTCTGGTGTATATTTTTGGCCGTGAGCAGCATAAATACCAAGCTGACGGAACATACCCTCTAAACCAAAAGTACGTGCTTCATCTGGAACAATTGGTACGACGCGATCTTTAATTGCTTTTTCTTTGAGTAAAGCCGCAATTAAACGAACCATCACCATAGTCGTTGATTGCTCTTTGCCACCTGAGCCTTTCAATACTGCATCAAATACAGATAGATCTGGAATCGCTAAAGATTCACTCTCACGACGACGTGCAGGTAAGTAACCACCTAACGCTTCACGACGCGCTTTCATATATTTCATTTCTGGAGAGTTTTCACTTGGGCGATAGAATGGAAGTTCTTCTAATTGCTCATCTGTAAATGGAAGATTGAAACGGTCACGCACGTATCTTAATGAATCAATTTGCATCTTTTTGATTTGGTGCGTTTTATTGACTGCTTCAATTTCTTCAGACAAACCATAACCTTTAATGGTTTTTGCCAAGATTACCGTTGGTTGGCCTTTCGCTTTCATTGCTTCTGCATAGGCAGCAAAAACTTTGTAAGGATCATGACCACCACGGTTTAATGCATCAATATCTTCATCACTTAAATCTTTTACAAGTTCTGCAGCTTCTGGATACTTGCCAAAGAATTTTTCACGTGTATATGCACCACCTTTTACTTGGTAGCGTTGGTAGTCACCATCAACAGCTTCTTCCATACGTGCTTTTAAAGCACCACTTGTATCTTTAGCCAGCAATGGGTCCCAATGACGGCCCCAAACCACTTTAATCACTCGCCAGCCCGCACCACGGAAGATCGATTCAAGTTCTTGAATAATTTTACCGTTACCACGTACAGGACCATCTAGACGCTGTAAGTTACAGTTAACCACCCAGACTAAATTATCGAGCTTTTCACGACCCGCCAATGAAATCGCACCTAAGCTTTCTGGTTCATCCATCTCACCATCGCCGAGATATGCCCAGACTTTACGATCTTCTTCTTTAATCAAACCACGGTTCATCAAATATTTTTGAATGTGCGCTTGATAAATCGACATGATTGGACCAAGACCCATTGATACCGTTGGGAATTGCCAATAGTCCGGCATTAAATATGGATGTGGATAGCTTGGTAAACCGTTACCGCCAACTTCACGGCGGAAATTACTTAACTGCTCTTCAGTTAAACGCCCTTCAAGGAAGGAACGTGCATAAATACCAGGAGCACAGTGCCCTTGGTAATAAATCATATCTCCGCCAAAATTATCACTGTTAGCACGGAAAAAATGGTTAAAACCTACGTCATATAATGTTGCACTTGATGCAAAGCTCGCCAAGTGACCACCTAAATCATCACCTGTTTTATTCGCACGAAGTACCATTGCTAAAGCATTCCAACGAATCAATGCACGAATACGGCGCTCCATATCCTGATCACCTGGCATCGCAGGTTGTTCTTCAACTGAAATGGTATTGAGATAAGGTGTATTTAAGCGTTGAATAGGAACGTGTTTGGCAATGGCACGTTGATAAAGTTTTTCAAGTAAGAAAGCAGCGCGTTCCGTGCCCATGTGTTGTAATACTGAATCAAAAGCATCTTGCCATTCTTGGGTTTCCTGCGCGTCTGAGTCGCCATAAAACGCCATATAATTCACCTTTTCCCTTAAGCTATATTGTTATTGCTATATTTATCATGTTTTGGCGTCATAAAGGTATCGCCCTAAATGAATACAAAAGCGCTTAATATTTTTTTCCTAAATAGTCATTGACCCAAATCAAACAAAATTTATAAAAAATCGCCAATAAAGGCGATTTTTTCAAATATTTATATACAACTGTTAACAAATTACATTAAGGCAACATTGCAAGATAGGTTGAAGGGTTGCGGCGCTGACCATCCTTCACTACTTCAAAGTGTAGATGCGGCCCTGTACAACGGCCAGTACAACCAACATTTGCAATATGCTGACCTGCACCAACACGCTCACCTGCATTGACCATTAAGCGTGAAGCATGTGCATAACGAGTTACATAGCCATTACCGTGATCAATTTCAACGTATTGACCATAACCAGTACCCCATCCCGCCTTAGTCACAACACCAGGACCAGTTGAATAGATAGGCGTTCCTGATGGCGCTGCAATATCAACACCCGAATGGTGACGCGTCGAACCTAATAAAGTACGGTTACCCCAAGTCGAGCTCACTCGACCATCTTGTAATGGATGGCTGACTAACCAAGAATGGCCTGTACCTGCTGATAGTGACGCTCCACTATCTTGACGACCATACTTCTTTTCAATGCTCGCATTGTTTAGTTCAATGGTTTTTTCGCGTAATTTAACAGAAACATTTGATACGGCTGGCAGATCAATATCATCAGGATGGGTATATGAACCTTGAGCTAAGGTTTTTGATAACTGCTCTAGACGGTCTGCAGCAGTTGCTTGATTGATATTTTGATAATCTGCAAAAGCAACCGAGGCAGCTGAAGCAGCGAGTGAAAATGCGAGTAAAATACGACGCGTGTGCATAAAAAACCTCTTGAAACCGTCCTTAAAATGTTCCTTTATCATCTCTTCCTTGATCATAGCCGAACTAAACGCTTAAGATGGACAGGTAAACTTTAAGGAAGTTAACATGTCTGAACCTAACAACGTTTTTCAACAGAAAGGACAACATACAAAAACTGGAAACTTAACGTTTCTGACTACGCAAGTCACACAATGGCAAAAACTTACGAAAATTATTCAACCATTATTACCCCAACCGGAGCAATGGCAGGTTGTTTGTTATCAACATGGCGTTTTGATCATAACGGGTGAAAATCAAGCAATGATTAGTCAGCTCAGTTACTTACAAAGTCACTATGTCGCGCAGTTCGCTCAGCTTGAAGTATTCCGTGATTTACGCAAAATTCAAGTTCGTTTAAGAAACAAAAAACATGTTCCAACAGAACCTGCCCCCGTGTCAAAGAAACTTACTTCAGAGACCCAAGAGCTTTTACGCAGCGCCGCTGAATATGTGAGCGACCCTAAGCTTAGCCAAGCTTTACTACTTTTGGCAAGCAATAAAAAGTAAACGATGCAACTTAAGTGGTGGAATCTCTTCTTATTTTCCGTGATTTCCATCTCATTTTTATTTGTTATATTATAACATAGACAATAAAAGACAATGACTTATGTCACACTTACGTATGGAATTGGACAATTATTCTCGTCATCAAATGTTACAATTTCATAACTACTTGGATCATTCTGAACATTGCGCAATAGCTGATTATTCAAGGCATGTCCTGATTTATAACCATCAAACTTCGCAATTATTTGATGTCCCAATAGATATAGATCACCCACTGCATCTAATATTTTATGGCGTACAAATTCATCAGCAAAACGTAAACCTTCCTCATTGACGACACCAGTATCGTCCACACCTATCGCATTATCCAAACTCGCACCTAATGCAAGATTATTTGCTTTTAAGTAATCTAAGTCCTTCATAAAACCAAAGGTACGTGCTTCACTCACCTCATATACAAAGGTTTCTGTCGAGAAATCGATCGTCGCTGACTGATATTCTTTTGCAAAGGCAGGATGATCAAAGTCAATGGTAAAGTTCAGTTGAAAACCAGAATGTGGAGTAAAGATCGCACGTTTATCGTCGATCAGTGCTTCAACTGGTTTTAAAATACGAATGAATTTTTTCGGGGCATCTTGCTCAGCCAATTCACCTTGCATCAGTAAATAGATAAAAGGTCCTGCACTACCATCCATAATTGGAACTTCAGATGCCGAGACCTCGACAATTAAATTATCTATTCCAAGGCCAGCAATCGCACTCATGACATGTTCGATAGTACCAACTTTAATGTCTTCTCGAACAAGGTTCGAACACATAAATGCTTCTTGAATCAGCATCGCATTTGCAGGGATATCAACAGGCGGATTCAAGTCAATCCGACGAAACACAATTCCTCCATCGACGTGATGTGGAACAAAATTAATCAGCACCTTTTGACCACTGTGCAGACCAATACCGCTCGCTTTCACTACACGTTTAAGAGTCCGTTGTTTCAACATGCCATGCCAACTTTATTTGAAAAAACCGATATAAGTTAGCATATTTGGGGTGTTTTGGCACTTGATAAATCGAATCTGTTGTTGGCAGAAATGTCAATCAATACTTTATTTCAAAAAATTAAAAAGGGAGAAACAAGTTCTCCCTTTTATTAAACATCTGATTCTATTACTTTCTTTGTTGATTTTTTAAGTAATCTTGAATACTCATTGGAGATGAAAGCGGCGATGAACTTGGTGCAGCGGTTGCTGGTGCTTCTGCATTTGCACGCTTACTAATCGCTGGAACATCATCTTCATCCACAGATTGTGCTCCCTGTGAACTGGCATGTGCATTTGAAGCGCGTTTTCTCGTTTCTACTTCTGCCGCATTACGCGTTAAGCCTGTTGCAATCACAGTTACACGTAGTTCATCACGTGCATCTGGATCAAATACAGTACCGTAGAAAATTTCACCTTCATCCAAATCAACGATCTGGTTGACAACATCAGTGATAATCTCTGTTTCACGCAGGGTAATATCATCCCCACCTGTAATGTTGATTAACACACCTTTGGCATTGATAATATTAACATTATCAAGCAATGGACTACGGATTGCTTGCTCAGCTGCCTGACGAGCACGATCTTCGCCACGCCCTAAACCTGCACCCATCATCGCATAACCACGTGTACTCATTGCAGTTTTCAAGTCAGCAAAGTCAAGGTTAATATGACCGCGATTGACGACTAAATCAAAGATACTACGCACGGCATTTAGCAATACATCATCTGCCTTTTTATAGGCATCTTTCATTGATATATCGCCATAAACACTGAGTAGACGTTGGTTTGGAATAATAATCAAAGAGTCAACATGTGCTTCTAAAGCATCAATGCCTTTCTCTGCAGATTTTTGACGACGGCGACCTTCAAAGTTAAATGGTGTCGTTACAACACCAACAGTTAAGATGCCCATTTCTTTAGCAACTTCTGCGACAACTGGCGCAGCACCCGTACCTGTACCGCCACCCATACCAGCAGTTACAAATACCATGTCTGTACCTTCAAGGTGTTGACGAATCACTTCACGACTTTCTTCTGCCGCAACTTGACCCACTTCTGGATTTGCACCAGCACCTAGACCACGAGTACTTTGTTCGCCCAATTGAATTTTGAATGGGGCATTCATACAATCAAGTGCTTGTTTATCTGTATTCGCACAAACAAACTTTACACCCTGAATATCTGACTGCACCATGTGCTGGACAGCATTACCACCGCCACCACCAACGCCAAAAACTGTGAAACGGGCTTGACCGTTGCCATCGTCTAGTTCATCTTCTATAAATTCAAATGAGGCCATGACCTTTAGATTTCCTAATATATTAATGGCAGTTACTTCAGCCCGTTACTGCCCTGATTTTTAAAACAACTGATGTTTAGGATGCTGTTCAATAATCACTAGCTTGTCAAGTACAGTGACCTACTATTACAACTTCTTAACAAATTTTCCCAAAAAAAACTACAACTGAGAGTTTGTTTAGATTTCAAGCACGCATTGTATTACCAGTTAAATCGACGATCACAATGAGAGCGATAACTCACAAGGTGAAATCTCAACAAGCCCTAGAATATAGCCTTTAATTTGCTATTCAATGCATTCCAGCCATTAGCAACACGTTCGACAAAACTACGCTCGGTCGCTTCTTCTGGCTCTTCAACCACATCTTGCAAATCACTTTGACTAAACATCAATAAACCTGCAGCCGTTGCATACATTGAACGACGCAATGCAGGTAAGTGCTGATCATCAGCATATACCTGTAAAGGTGGATTACCTAAATGTGCAGAAACACCCAACATACGACGTGCCAAATTCACCATTCCTTCAATCTGACATGCATCACCAGTTAATACAACACCATGATACAAACCATGAATCGCACCACTATGCTCTAACTCTTCACGAATCATCGCAAAGATCTCTTCATAACGGGCAATGATAATTTCAGCTAATTCAATGCGGCTGATCGTTTGAGTTCCATCAATTCCCTGCACTTGAATCATATGATCAGGTTTGACAACACTAAGATCCACACAACCATGCAATATTTTAATACGTTCGGCTTCTTCTGTAGTGGTCTGTAAAACCGCAGCAATATCACGTGTTACATTTTCACCACCACGCTGCAAAGTACGCGCTAATGCTAAACGACCATCTAAGTACACTGCAATATTGGTAATACCAGCACCAATATCAACCAAACAAACACCATACTCTTTTTCATCCTTGAGCAGGCTTGCTTCAGCTGTCGCCAAACACGACACCACCATTTTTTCCACCCCGATATTTGCCCCTTTCATGGCACGATCAAGGTTTTGCATGGTACTGATTGGCATCATCATCAACTGATAATGCCCTGTCATGCTATGGGCAGACATATTGACTGGATTCTGCACCCACTCACCTGAATCACCCAATTCAAAACCCAACGGGACTGCACTCGCCAAATAATAATCAGGTGAAACATGACTAGCTTTCGCCAGCTCTAAAGCACGTACCACTTCATTGGTTGTAATAATATGATCGTGGTTTGCCACAGGTGTGCGACCCGAAGCATAAAAACTTTGTAATTCAGTACTTGGAATAGACACCCATGCGCTATGAATACGGCACTCTGCCATATCCTCAGCTTCGGATACCGCATTTTTAATAGCCGCAATGACCTTATCAAGACTGACAATCTTACCTTTCACCATACCACGGTTACGAGCAGACGCCATGCCAATCACTTGAATCTTATCGGGCGCATGGATTTTACCAATTAAAACTGTGACCTTATGAGTCCCAATATCAATCGTAACAACTGAGGGAACAGTTTCACTCATTACTTCAATACCATATCTTTGTTGTTTAGTACGGGCAAACTGCCTGTTGTTTTCAAGCCACGTATTATGGCTTTGCCTGAATTCCACCTGCAAGGCTTGTGTCATCAATCGTTACAACAAACTGACCATTAACGATCTTAGGCGGTGTTGCATTTCTCCACTGGATTGCCAGTCCATTTCGATAACGCAAGTCAATCGCTGAGATCTTCGGCCATACAGGTTTAAGATCCGTTTGTGCCAAATGGCTTAAGCGTTGTAACTTATTCATGGTTTGATCTTGATCAACGATAATACGTAAACCCGAATCAAACTGCATAAACCATGTCATACGCTCAGTTAAATACAACTCTTTCAGACGTAAATTTGCAGGCTGAAACAGCTGATTAATTTCATTATAACGACGCATCATCATTTTGGATTGGCTGATGGGCCCATGTAAAAGTGGTAAATTAGGATGTGCTTTTGGCACAGCCTCACTAAATACCTCACCATTGTCACTCAGCAAACGCCCTGTTCCCCAACGCGCAATCGGATGGCGCGGCATAACCCGCACCCGAATTGCATTTGGCCAAGCTCGTGACACCACCACACGGTCAACCCAAGATACGCTTAATGCATGATCTCGAATTTGCTCTAAATCCGAAGTGAAATAATTATCTTTAATCACTGGACTCAACTGTTGAACCAGCTGTTGATTTTCTTGTTCTGAATTTGTACCAACAACCTGCAATTCTGCCACAGTCGCATCAGTCATTACTTTATACAGACCATAGACACCCAATGCCAACACTGCAAATGCAACGACCAGCAACACCCAACCACCCGCATTGACCATTTTTTGTTTTGGTGTCGGTGGTTTCTCATGAATTGAGCTGATTGCTGGCCGTTGCTTACGGCGCATAGATGCAGGAAGTTGAGCCATAAAACTAAACCGATGCCGCCAAAGTTTGCTCTAAAATCGCAACACAGAGCGCATCAAAACTATAACCAACTGCTTGTGCAGCTTTTGGTACAAGTGAATGGCTGGTCATACCTGGTACAGTATTTACTTCTAACAACCAAAAATTACCTTGCTCATCCTGCATTGCATCAATACGCCCCCAACCTTCAGCACCAACAGCTTGGAAAGCACGCAAGCAAAGGGCTTGCAATGTCTTTTCTTCTGACTCGCTCAATCCACATGGAATACCATATTCCACATCATTGCGTTGGTATTTTGCTTCATAGTCATAAAATGCGACATCAGCAGGTGGTTGTAGGCGAATCACAGGCAAAGGCTGACCATTTAAAAATGAAATGGTAAATTCACGTCCTGTAATCCATTTTTCGGCCATCACCACCGCATCATGTGCTGTGGCTTTCGCAATTGCTGCTGCAAAGTCTTCGGTTTTCTCAACTTTACTCATCCCAACACTAGAGCCTTCATGTACAGGCTTAATAATGACTGGCAAACCAAGATCAGCAATCACTGCATCTAAATCAGTGTCTTTCGTAATGATACGATATGGCGCTGTTGGTAAATCACTACCCTGCCAAATTTGCTTGGTTTTGACTTTATCCATCCCAATCGCTGAACCTTGTACGCCAGTGCCTGTGTACGGAATATTCAGCCATTCAAGCACACCTTGAATCTGACCATCTTCTCCGCCACGACCATGCAACACAATAAAAGCGCGATCATAAGCAACCAGCTCAGTCACACTACGCTCTTGAGGGTCAAATGCCTCAGCTTGTACACCCGAACGCAACAATGCCTCTAGCACAGCCTGACCACTGTCTAATGACACAGCTCGCTCAGCTGACTTCCCACCCAATAACACAGCAACTTTGCCGAATTTTGCAGCATTTGACACGTTTATATCCTTAAAACTTTTAATATTCACAAAACAAAATTATTCGGCATACAGACGATGCTGAGCCAATTCTACCGAAATTGCACCAACGTTACCTGCGCCTTGTGTTAATAACAGGTCATTGCCTTGTAACACTTTTTGTAAAACACTCGGTAAATTTCCATCAACAGGATCAACCAAAATTGGTTCAACCTCACCACGCAAACGTATACTACGTGCCAATGCCCGACTATCTGCCCCAACAATCGGTTTTTCACCTGCCGAATAAACCTCTAATAATAACAACTGGTCTACTTGTGACAACACTTCCACAAAGTCATCAAAACAATCGCGTGTACGACTATAACGATGTGGCTGGAACAACATCACCAAACGACGATCTGGATGACTGGCACGTGCTGCTTTAATCGTCGCCTCAACTTCTTTTGGATGATGTCCATAATCATCAACCAACTTCACGAGGCCATCACCCACTTCAAACTCACCCTGAACTTGGAAACGACGCCCAACACCACTGAATCCTGCTAATGCGCGGCAGATTGCATCATCAGAAACACCTTCATCGGTTGCTACACCAATTGCAGCAAGTGCATTTAATACATTGTGTAAACCGGGTTGATTCACAGTAACACGTAATGGCTCACGATCTTTGCGTAAAACAGTGAAATGTGAACGCATTCCATCCTGTTCAACGTCGATTGCACGAATATCGTTGTCTTCATCAAAACCATACGTTATGACTGGACGGCCTACTCGCGGTAAAATTTCACGAATATTGGCATCATCACCACAAACAACAGCCAAACCATAGAACGGCAAATTATGAAGAAATTGAATAAAAGTATCTTTTAACTTATCAAAACTACCTTCATAGGTATCCATGTGATCCGCATCAATATTGGTCACGATCGCTGCCATTGGCTGTAAATACAAGAATGATGCATCTGACTCATCCGCCTCAGCCACAATGATACGGCTATCACCCAGCGCTGCATTGACACCGGTGCTATTCAACAATCCACCAATCACATAGGTTGGATCTAGATTGCCTTCAGCCAACATGGTAGTCAACAAGCTGGTAGTTGTCGTTTTACCATGCGTGCCCGCCACTGCGATCCCGTGACGATAACGCATGAGCTCACCCAACATTTCAGCACGGCGCACGATCGGAGTACGCTGTTCAATCGCAGCTTTTACTTCAGGATTCTCAGGATCAATCGCAGTCGATACCACCAGTACGTCAGCATGTTTAATATTGTCCGCAGCGTGACCGATATAAACTTTAATATTATTCGCTTCAAGCTGTGTCGTGGTTTTTGAAGCCTTAATATCTGAACCAGACACTTTATAGCCTTGGTTACTTAATACTTCGGCAATACCACACATCCCCGCACCACCAATACCAACAAAGTGGATATGTTTAATACGGCGCATTTCTGGCACTTTAATCAGCTTTTTGGCTTGGTTTGGACTTGTTGGAGACATAAATAAACTCGAATTACAATTTTTGAATCAGATCAACCACATGCTGCGTTGCATTTGGTTGCGCCTGTTGACGTGCTTTGATTGCCATTTCAGAAAGTAGCTGGCGGTTAAGTAGATGCCCAAACAACTCATCCAAAGCCGCTGGTGTCATCTCCGCTTGCTGGCAAATCTTGGCAGCCCCCACATTTGCTAAAAATTTTGCGTTTGCTGTTTGGTGATCATCGACCGCGATTGGTAAAGGAACAAAAACTGCTGCAAGTCCTGCAGTCGCCACCTCTGTGACTGTTAAGGCTCCTGCACGACAAATAATCAAATCCGCCTCACTATACGCTTTAGCCATATCATGAATAAATGGCTCAACCGTAACATTTAGACCTTCAGGTGCATCCTGATAACGTGCACGTGTTGCTTCTTGTTGGTTTTGACCACATTGATGGAACACATTCAATGCTACATCGACCTTTTTTAAGGCTTCAGGCAATCGCTCATTCAGCGCTTGCGCTCCCAGCGATCCCCCAACAATCAAGATATTCAGTGCTTGTTGTTCTTGCTCACGGGTTTGGTATCGCCATGAGGGATTTAAAATTGCAGTGATCTCAGCACGTACAGGATTTCCCGTGGTCACTACTTTATCACTGGTCGGGAAAGTATTTGGAAAAGCCTGACACACGGTTTTAGCAATACGTGCTAACTGAGTATTGGTAAAACCTGCAATCGCATTTTGCTCATGAATTAAAATAGGAATACCCAAGATACGTGCAGCTAACCCACCAGGACCTGCAACATAACCACCAAAACCAGCAACCGCATCAATGTTGAGTTGCTTCATGTAGCGCATCGCGCTGAATGTTGCTTTTAAAATTTTAAACGGTGCGCTGAGCTTACGCAGTAAGCCATTACCACGCACACCTTGAATATCAATTTGATAAATAGGAATATTTTGATCTTTGAGTAACCGATTTTCCATACCCGCAGGCGTTGCTAACCACGAGACTTGACAGCCTTCTTGTTGAAGTTGTTTGGCAACAGCAAGTGCAGGAAAAACATGTCCGCCAGTACCTGCAGCCATCATCAAGACATGTTTAGGTTTGTTGTGTGGTGAATTGGTCACGGTCTAATTCTTCAACTCAAAAAAGAAGGTTATCATCTATTGTTTTCGGGCGTTATTTTAATCCTAAAATTTCATTCACGAAAAGCGAATTTCACTTGTTTACAACAGAAAGCTCAGCTTTTTTCAATTCTTTGCTAAAAACACGATGATGTCTACATTGAATTGCCTATTTAGTACCAAGTTCGGTAAAAATTCACATGGGCAATTCGGTCAAAAATATAGGGGCTATTGACATTTCAGCCCCTTATTTTTTAGTTTGTACGACCTGCTTCAAGCACAGCAAAAAGATCATCCGCAATCGAAGTACCATATTGCGCATCAATTTCACGAATACAAGTTGGGCTAGTCACATTAATTTCAGTGACATAATTACCAATGACATCTAAGCCCACAAAAACCAAACCTTTTTCACGCAAGAAAGGACCGACTTTTGCTGCAATCATTTTGTCATTCTCACTCAATGGTCGTGCTTGCCCTAAACCACCTGCAGCTAAATTACCACGCACTTCACCATTTTGCGGAATACGTGCCAAACAATAAGGCACTGGCTCACCATTGACCATCAAGATACGCTTATCCCCTTCAACAATTTCAGGAATATAACGTTGTGCCATGATTGGGCGTGTACCCAATTCAGTCAACATTTCTAAAGTCGAACCGATATTCACACCATCTTGATACAAACGGAAAATTCCCATCCCCCCCATACCATCAAGTGGCTTTACGATCACATCACCATGCTCAGTAATAAACTCGCGAATTAAGCTTTGCTGTGACGTCACTAGAGTTGGTACTTGTAACTCTGGAAATTGGGTCGCAAATAGCTTTTCATTACAATCCCGCAGCGATTGTGGTTTGTTAATAATCCACACGCCTTCACGCTCAGCTTGTTCCAAGATATAAGTGGTATAGACAAAATTCATGTCAAACGGTGGGTCTTTGCGCATCAATATCACATCATAGTCAGCCAATGACTCTTTGCGCTGCTCACCCAACTCATAATAATGGTTATAATCTTCAAAGACTTTAAGCGGTGAAATCAAACCGAAAGCTTTACCTTGGTCGATATATAAATCGTGTTGTAATGCATAACCCAACTCATGACCACGACGGCTAGCCGCCCATAACATGGCCATCGTTGAATCTTTCTTGAGATTCACCGTTTCTATTGGGTCCATCACGACAAGTACACGCATAATCTGACGCTCGTATTTTTAAATCTTGGCAAAAAGTATATCGAAGTTTACAGCCAATCGTGCAACAAGTTGTGTAATTGTTAAATCTAAAAAACTCTAATTGATTCAGCTAACTACATCAGGTTTATTTTAAAGAAGTTTTTTTATCTTTCATTATAAATAAAAAATTACTGGCAAATGAGCACATCACCAGTAATTCGTACAGCATTCGATTTCAGATTCAAATTAAGCCAAAAGCTTTTGAATATCTTTGCCAATTTTTTCGGGCTTGGTGGTTGGAGAATAACGCTTGATCACTTTACCGTTTTGGTTAATCAAAAATTTGGTGAAATTCCATTTGATGCTTTCACTCCCTAAAATGCCTTTGGCTTCTGAAGTCAAATATTTATATAGTGGATGGGCATTTGTACCATTTACATCAATTTTGGCAAACATGGGAAATGACACGCCATAGTTACGCTGACAAAAACTGCCAATCTCTTCATTACTTGATGGGTCTTGGTTAGCAAATTGGTTACATGGGAAGCCCAAAATCACTAAACCTTGCTGTTGATAATCTTGATATAGCTTTTCAAGTCCCTCAAATTGTGGGGTTAAGCCACACTGACTTGCAGTGTTCACCACCAATAACACTTTGCCTTGATAGTCTGCAAGGTTCTTTTGCTCGCCTTCTAACAATTCTGCCTGAAAATCATAAATTGTGGTCATACAACATCTCGCTCTGATTCAATCAATCTTATTTACCTAATCGCTGTTTGCATTTGTTCAGCTATGGATATTAATATTGCACACAATTATCTTGTGTGCAAGTTAATTATGCGCAATATACTTTTATGCATTTTCAAACTATACTGTCACTTAGCAAAACGATGTTGAGGAGCGAAGCATGACCGAAATTTCTTACTTGGATAATCAAGTGTGTTTTGCGATGTACTCCGCGACCAATGCGATGATTCGTCAATATCGTCCCTTGCTTCAGGAATACGACCTGACCTACCCGCAGTTTATTGTGCTGCTGGCTTTATACGAAAAAGACAATGTGACTTTGTCTGAAATCGGTCAAAAGACCTTTTTTGATTCAGGAACGCTCACGCCGATTATTAAAAAACTAGAAGAAAAGCAATTTTTAAAGCGCCTTGCCGTTAAAGAAGATGAGCGTATGAAAAAGGTGGTTTTGCTTGAGAAAGCACTCGCTGCAAAAAGTAAAATCAGTACGATTCCATTGAAACTCGCCTGCTCTTTAGGTATGGATCCGAATGATCTACTGGCGATTCATAATCTATGCCATCGTTTTTTAAAGGGTTTGGAACACTCTAAACTTGAAAGTTTGAGTGAATAAATGCAGCAAGCCATTGTTGGTTTTCATCTAGACGACGAAGGACATTGGGTTGCTGATCTCGCCTGTGGTCACACGCAGCATGTCCGCCATGATCCACCGTGGCAAAATCGCCCTTGGGTGTTAACCGAACAAGGGCGTAAGGAAAAGTTAGGTATGATGTTGGAATGCAAGAAGTGTGAGGATATACAATTCGCATAAGCACCATTATGTTAAATTGAGTGAATATGATCATTCTAAACTTATTTCATAATTGGCGTGATTTACCATATTGATGGCGTAATTCGATTTATATATAAAATAAAAAGCTTCTAATATTGATTTATAAATAATCAACATGAAGAGTTTCTAATGGAAAATAAAACTGCACTGATCACAGGTGGAGCATCGGGTATTGGTAAAGCAACCGCAATAAAACTGGTGTCACAAGGAACTACAGTTATTATTTCTGGTCGACGTGAAGAAATAGGATTAAAAGCAGTTGAAGAGATAAAAGGCTTCGCAAAAAATAATGCTCAGGTACGATTCATTCGTAATGATGTATCAAATGAAGATGATGTCAAAAGTATGATAGATCAAATTGTGCTTGAGTTTGGACGTTTAGATATGGCTGTCAATAATGCTGGTATTTCTAATGAGACCTCAACCATCAATTTATCAGATACGAACCTGTATAAAGAAATGATTAATACTAATATTTTAGGCGTTTATTTCTCAATGAAGTATGAAATCATTCAAATGCTTAAACAAGGTCATGGATCTATTGTAAATCTTGCTTCTATTGCTGGTTTAAATGGTATTCCATGGGCAGATACATATGCTTCGACTAAACATGCAGTTGTGGGCCTAACTAAGTCTTCAGCAGTTGATCATGCTTCCCAGGGTATCCGTATTAATGGTGTAGCACCAGGAGCTGTTAAAACAGATATTATTGCGAAGCAATTGGATGGCGGTGATGCAAATTATAATGAAGCAAACATCAGCGCAATGCACCCTATGAATCGTTTAGGAAAACCAGAAGAAATTGCGAATGGTATTGCTTGGCTACTTTCGGATGAAGCCAGCTTTGTTACGGGACATATTCTAAGTGTAGATGGCGGATTCCAAGCAAAGTGATGTATGAGAAGATAAAATTACCAGCAGCATTTTGGTTAGCAGTAGAGCGGCTTAGTTTAAGCCGTTTTATGTTAATTAAAGAAGCAGATCTACCCTTAAATGTTGCACGTTGTGATGCACGGATAACAACCCTACAGTTTTTTAAACTGTGGCAAGCCTTAGAAAATTCTAGGGGTAAGCATGTTGGTATTGAATTTCTTCAAGTATTGGATAGAGGAAACTTACCACCGTCTTTTTTAGTGGCATATCATGCAAAAAATTTACGTGATGCAATCAGGCGTGTTTCACGATTTAAGACCTTATGTACACCTGAAGAATTATTGCTAACAGAAGATAAAGACTTACTTTGTATCACTATTAAATGGCCTACTGAACAACTTAAACCACCTCGTGCACTTATCGATGCCACAATAGCTTCTTTGATTTATTTGGCTAGAGAAGGCACTCAGCAATTGATTCAACCTGCCAAATTAGATTTAAATCGTGATACTGCTGATGTTTTTACAGGATTTATTAACTGCCCGATACACTGTAACTCAAGTGAGAATAGAGTGTATTTTTATCAAAAAGATTTAGATCTTAGTTTCCCTAGCTATAACGATGAATTATTAAAGATTCTAGATGTTGCGTTGGAAGTAAGTTTGAATCAACAGAGTGCAGGTTTAACAGTTTCTGAGCAAGTTAAATGGCTATTGCGAAGATCTTTAACTGCGGGACGCCCTGAACTAAGAAGTGTTGCAAAAGAGTTGTCTATTAGTCAGCGATCATTGCAAAGATATTTAAAGAATGAAGGCGCAAGTTTCCAAGCATTACTTTCTGAAACTAGAAACCAGCTCGCTTGTGAGTATTTATTGGATTCAAGCCTAGATATTGCTGAGATTTCTTATTTACTTGGATATGAAGAGCAAGGATCATTTTTTCGTGCATTTCAGGAGTGGGAAAACTCAACACCTACAAAATGGCGGGAAGTTCATCTTAACGAAGCATTGAAAGTGAGAAAATAATGAAAATTGTCATCTTTGGTGCCAGTGGCATGGTGGGAGAAGGTGTTTTAAAAGAAAGTTTATTAGCATCCGATGTAACTCATATCACGGTGATAGCACGTAAAAAATTGGATCGTATAGATGCCAAATTAGATCAGATCATAATTCATGATCTATATAAAACTGAATATTTACAATCTATTCAAAATTACGATGCCTGTTTTTTTTGTATAGGCCAGTCTGTAACGAGACTAACTGAAGAAGAATATCAACACGTTACATATGAACTAACAACTAGAATTGCACAGGCATTGGTGACTCATAACCCTGATATGACGTTTATCTATGTTTCGGGTAGTGGTACAGATAGTAGTGAAAGCGGTAAGACGATGTGGGCACGCATCAAAGGAACAACTGAGAATGCGTTACTGAAGATGGATTTTAAAGCGGTCTATCTTTTTCGACCTGCAATTATTCAGCCTCTAGATGGTATTCAATCTAAAACGAAAAGCTATCGCTTGTTTTATAGAATTATGAAGCCATTTTTCCCTATATTTAAGTTTGTTGTACCAAATTCAATTTTAACAACCCAAAGTATTGGTATTGCTATGTTAAATGCTGTGCGTCGAGGTTATTCAACTAATATTTTAGAAGTTAAAGATATTGTTAAATTATCAAATAATGTGGAATAGAAATTATGTAATTTATCTAAAATTAACATAATACGCCTTATGCGAAATACTTAAATTTTTCCTTTTCTCATCAATGCCTTACCTCAATCCGCCCTAGGATTCAGCACACTTGAACGGATTTTTTGTGATTTTTCACGTTCCACGCTTAGTTTTCAATCATTATTTCCAATAATCGATTAGTTAAACTAAATACGAAACTCTCACATATTTTGCCTAATAGCTAAATTTAGTCCTTGACCTCAAGCTAAGTTGAGCTTTTATAGTTGCCTTTTAATCCTAAATACTTGGGAAGAGTGATGAGCGATTCGAATAAAACATTTCTCATATATGGTGTTAGTAAAGGTTTAGGAAAAGCGATCGTTCAAGCTGTACCAAAACCAACAGATACCATCTATGGCGTATCCCGAACTCAACCGCAAAAAATTCCAAATTTAAACTGGATCTGTACTGATCTATCCAAATCTGAACAAGCTGTAAGTGACGTAAAAACAGCAATTGGACAGCAAAAAGTTGATGTGCTGATTTACAACGTAGGCATTTGGGAACAACAGGCATTTAGCGAAAATTATAATTTTGCAGACGTTTCTGCCGCTGAAATCAACCAAATTATTAATACCAATATCATCACCTGTATCCAATCCATTCAATCATTACTTGAAAATCTAAAGCGCTCTGACAATGCCAAAATCATTCTGATCGGTTCAACGTGGGGTGTTGATAATCATAACGGTAAAGAACTTGTTTTCTCCGCAACTAAATTTGCATTAAGGGGCATTGCACAATCACTACGAGAAATCTTACGTGAACACTTGATTGGGGTCAGTGTACTGAACTTGGGCTACCTTGCCAGTGAATATGAGATTGATGAACCAACGCAAGACGTTTTAGAAGAAACTAAATTCTCTCTTATTCCATTATCCGATGTGATTCAGGCGATTCACTTTATTATTTCAACCAGTAAGGCAAGTTGTGTCAAAGAAATCTTGATGCCTGCGATGCTGGATAAGAATGTTTAGTTTTTATGAATACACTAAATGGCCCTCATAAGATGAGCCAACACATTCAAAACCCATTTGTCGGTAGAGTTCTATGCAGGGTCATTATCTGCATCGACAATTAGATGTAAATACTCTCCTCTTTAGCTAAGCGTACAAATTTTAATAATGATGTTACATCATTAAAAGGTAAATTAGGGTTTGGTTTTAAATCGAAACTATATAAATACCCAAGGAAATATAGATATGCAAAAGAAAAATATTGGCATTATATTTGGAGGAAAATCTACCGAGCATGAAGTATCTCTTCAATCTGCAAGAAATATTGTTGATGCTATAGATCCAGAAAAATATGATGTGACATTAATCGGTATTGATAAAAATGGAATATGGCATCTCAATGAAAGTACTCATTTTTTATTAAATTCAGATAACCCATCTCTAATTGCATTGCATCAATCAGGGCGAAATATTGCGTTTATCCCCGGTAAAAATGAAAAACAGATTATTGAGTTTCAAAACAAAACTCTATCACAATTGGATGTAATTTTTCCTATCGTTCACGGAACACTTGGCGAAGATGGTTCTCTGCAAGGATTATTAAGAATGGTGAACCTACCATTTGTTGGTTCTCAAGTACTCAGTTCCGCCATTTGTATGGATAAAGATATAACAAAAAGGCTTTTAAGAGATGCGGGGTTAAATATCACACCGTTTATCAAATTAACGAAAAAAGATAGAAACAAAATAAATTTTGATATTGCAAGCTCTCAGCTTGGCTGTCCCTTATTTGTAAAACCTGCTAATCAAGGATCTTCAGTAGGTGTGAGTAAAGTAACTTCTCAAGATGAGTTTGAAACGGCCATAGATACGGCATTCAATTACGACAATAAAATACTGATTGAACAAGGAATTGATGGCAGGGAAATAGAGTGCGCCGTTATCGGTAACGATGAACCTTCAGCAAGTGTTTGTGGAGAAATTGAACTTGAAGATAGTTTCTATTCTTACAACACAAAATATATTAATGATAAAGGTGCAACAGTAACGATACCTGCAAATGTACCCGATGAAATCAGCCAAAAAATTAGAAATATTTCAATCAAAGCTTATGAGGTTTTGGAATGCACTGGGCTCGCAAGGGTTGATGTTTTTTTAACAAAAGATGGGGAGGTTTTTATTAATGAAATAAATACTTTACCAGGCTTTACCAATATCAGTATGTTTCCAAAGCTATGGGAAGCGAGCGGGCTAAATTATTCTGACCTCATTACGCGTTTAATAGAATTAGCAATTGAACATCATGAAAATAGCGCTCAACTACAAAATACAGTCTCTTTAAATAAGATAGGATAAGTATATTGTTCCCGTTCAAAACCAAGTAACAAAAAAGGAAGCCTTCGCTTCCTTTTCTCTTACACCTAAAACTTAGATGCCATATTTTTCACGATACGTCTGCATATTTGCCAAAGCTTCTTTCTCACCTTTTGCATCCAAATAATCCATCAAATCTTTCATTGTGATTAAAGCATGCACAGGGATTTCGAGTTCTTTTTGCACTTCCTGAATCGCAGAAAGCTCACCTTGACCACGTTCCTGACGATCTAGCGCCACTAATACCCCTGCAATCGTCGCACCCGCATTTTTCAAGATGCTCACAACTTCACGAATCGCAGTCCCCGCAGTGATCACGTCATCAATAATCCAAACTTTTTGACCAGCAACCGATGCACCAACCAATACACCACCTTCACCATGATCTTTGGCTTCTTTACGGTTAAAGCCCCAAGGTACACTCTTGCCATGTACTTGAGACAATGCCACTGCTGTTGCTGCAACAAAAGGAATACCTTTGTACGCTGGACCAAAAATCACTTCAACATTGTCGCACTGTACCAATTTATCCGCATAGCCTTGTGCTAAAAGAGAGAGTGCTTCACCATCATTGAGCAAACCTGCGTTAAAGAAATAAGGACTGACACGACCTGATTTTAAGGTAAACTCACCAAATTTAAGCACACCACGTGATAATGCGAGTTCGATAAAAGCTTGCGGATGAAATGACACAGGCGTTGTCATATAAGGTGCTCCAAATTCTTCAATTGAGGTTAAACAGACGTATGATACCAAAGGATAGCTATCCAAGTGATGTAAAAATTCTTCGAGTCGTTTCAATTAACGTGAATGGACTGCGTGCATCCGTAACCAAAGGACTCTTGGAATGGTTAGAGCAGTCCGATGCGGATGTGGTCTGTATGCAAGAAAGCCGTATCACTCATGAACAATGGACTGATAAATTTAGACCAGAAGGTTGGTACACACACCTATTCCCTGCTGAACGTGCTGGTTATGCAGGTACAGCCATCTATAGCCGTCTACCATTTGTTTCAGTCACCAATGGTTTAGGTTTTGAACTGGCAGACTCTCAAGGTCGTTTTATTACCGCTGAATTTGATTTAGGGCTGTCACATCCTGTTCATATTGCTTCTCTATACTTACCTTCAGGATCAAGTGGTGATGAAGCCCAAGCACGTAAAGATATATTTCTCGAAGAATACGCAAAAATACTAAAACAATGGCGTGACGAGAATAAATCAATCATCGTGTGTGGTGACTACAATATCGTACACAAGCGTATTGATATTAAAAACTGGTCAGGCAACCAGAAGTCATCAGGCGTGTTACCGCATGAACGTGCATGGCTGGATCATATTTATGATGAATTGGGTTATGTTGATACCTTCCGTGAAGTTCGACCTGAAGCAGAGTTGTACTCATGGTGGTCAAATCGTGGTCAAGCACGCGCAAAAAATGTCGGTTGGCGTATCGACTACCATGCATGCTCTCCAGATTGGAAAGCACGTACCGCAAATGCATGGGTCTATAGAGAACAATGGTTTAGCGACCATGCGCCTGTGATTATCGACTATAAAATACACGAATAAGTGAACACTTGTTCACTTTGACCGCTTCTTTAGCTTACGTATCATGTCGTTTTTTGTGTATTTTTATTTAGTACCTGTGACGGCATTATAGCACCACGGCACAGGGAAGCGGTCAGGATGACCACAAAGGGATAGGACGCCGTAGGAAGAAAAAATAAACTTAGTTTAAGTTTATTTGCAAGGATGAGACATTGGACGTTGAAATGAGACCCGCATGATCAGGATGATTAAATGCGGGTTTTCTCTTTTTTGGGTATTTCATTTTACTCACGTTCCTTCACCCCTACATTTAACTCAATAGACCAATCTATTTACGCATTTCATTCGCTGTTAATACCTTATATCGATCAACTTGATAAAAAAATTCAACTGGCAAATCACATCGATTTTCAGTTAGGCTGTGATGAGATGATTCACTTTTTTGATGGTTTGAACATGTTTAAAATTTACGGTATTAAAAATTGTAATTCGATGAAAAAAGCGTTTGATGCACTACAAGCGAAGGGAATTGATTACCAGTTTCATGATTATAAAAAACAAGGTATCGATGCCGAAACTTTAGAAATTTGGTTAAAAGAAATCGGTGCAGATAAAGTCCTCAATAAAAAAGGTACCACATGGCGCAAATTAAGTGCTGAAGAACAAGCTCATGCAAGCAGTAGCGAACAAAACCTAATTGCAACATTGATCGCATCTCCAAGCTTGATTAAACGCCCTGTATTACAGACACCTCAAGGTTTTATCATTGGCTTTGATGAAACAACGTATCAAAACTTATCTAGTTGATCGAATAAAAAAAACCGAGTCTTATAGACTCGGTTTTTTTAACTGAGCTTGGATTTAGTTCGTACGAACCCAAGTTTGATTACGACCAAGCGCTGCAACGCCGATATAGCCACGTAATTTCAGCTTTTGACCGCCATCAGTAAGTTCAGCTTTTAGTTTATAGGTCTTACCATTTTTTGGATCAACGATAGAACCGCCATCATAATTCACGCCACCTACATTTTTAAGGTTGCGTACAATAGTTACACCATTCAATGATTTGTTATGAAATGGACCTTCACATTTTGTACAAACACTTTCCTGACCAGGAACTAAATATTTCTGAATCGATGCAGATAATGAACCATCCTTTTGTTCAGTGAACTTGACGATCGCCTTTGGTTGCTTGGTTTCATCATCAATCGTTTGCCACACGCTACCGTGTAATGCATCTGCCGCATTGGCAAATGCTGTCAAACTAAACAATCCTAGTGCTAAAGCAATTTTCTTCATTTTTGTAATATCCTTAATGGGTCTTTTAAGACTAAGAGTATTGAAAACTTCCATCAATATTGCAATTCTTGATTGTGACTATTAGGTACAACCTGAATAGGTGAGAAACACCTCACAGATCGCCATTGAACAGGTTTCAATCAAATGCTCTCTTAGTTGTATACTGCTCTAACAATATGGAAAAATTATGAAATTTGGTACTGTTTGGAAATATTATTTTACTGAATCCCTACTCAAGGCGACCATTCGCACACCGAGTCAATTCAATTTAGCCCCAAATGCTTTACGCCCGCTATTAGACCAACTGTGTCGTTTATTTCCCCAGAATCCAAATGCACGCATTCGCCCCCTACGCCTAGCGGGTGTACGTGGAGAAGAAATTAAGACCAAAGCAACCGCTACTCAGTTAATTTTCCATATCCATGGTGGCGCTTTTTTCTTAGGCAGTCTCAATACACATCGGGCATTGATGACCGATATCGCTGACAGTACACAAATGCAAGTCATCCATATTGATTATCCTTTAGCACCGGAACATCCGTTTCCTGAAGCAATTGATGCGATTTTTGATGTTTATCAAGCATTACTCGTCCAAGGGATTAAACCCAAAGACATTATTATTTCGGGTGATTCTTGTGGGGCGAATCTTGCACTAGCACTGTGCTTACGTTTAAAACAACAACCTGAGCTAATGCCAAGTGGCTTGATTTTAATGTCTCCTTATTTGGATTTAACCCTCACCAGTGAGTCGCTACGCTTTAATCAAAAACACGATGCATTACTGTCGATAGAAGCCTTACAAGCAGGAATTAATCATTATTTGACCGCAGATATTCAAGCTGATGATCCTCGTGTCTCTCCTTTATTTGATGATTTAACAGGCTTACCTCCAACATTGGTTCAAGTCGGATCTAAAGAGATTTTATTAGATGATTCCAAGCGTTTCCGCGAAAAAGCAGAGCAAGCGGATGTTAAAGTGATTTTCAAACTCTATACGGGCATGTGGCATAATTTTCAAATGTTCAACGCTTGGTTTCCGGAAGCAAAACAAGCATTGGCAGATATTGCAACGTTTGCACAACGGATTGATCGCGACTGAGTCTTTTTCATTTCATGTAAAAAAATGGTCAGTTATCACTGGCCATTGTCATACCTAATTTATTATTGTCATCGTAAAATTAAGTTAATTGATTATTTAGATAATAGTCTATTTTTCAAAGAATTTTCCTCGTTGTAATTTGCAATCAAAGCTAAGAAGCAGACTTTCTTCTCATTCCAAAGATGCTATTGTTAGTTCTATACGCATTTGATCAACATTTTTATGTCAAATTTATCTTTATAAAGTTTCTTAGGAATCTCATTGCATAAAAGGATGCATGCCAATGACGAAGATTCATTTTAAGAGGACGGCGAATCGAGAGAAATGGAGTTTCTCTCAGCTTTGGGAACATGAACCACTGATCAACTGGAACATGTTAAAGAAGTCGATTCTATTGCTGATCCTTGCTGCATTTATGACCCTTTTTGGAATCGTTTGGGATGTCTTGGTATTACTCAATCCCATGACATGGCAATGGGTCAATTTACCTTTGGTTTGGTCTAAACTTTGGACCAATCTGATTATGTTTTTTGTTTTTTTAGGTCTAATTGTTCCCTGTTACCTTTTTAAAAATCGTGTTTGGGCATCGGAAGTTATTCCTATTTTAAGTGTGCAACTTTTTACTGTGTTACTGTGCCACACTAGCTATTTAATCGGAAGTTTCAGCCCTGCTACGATGGTGGCTTATGTGAGTGTCGTCGCTGTCGGTTTAGTCTTGTTTAATCGAAAAATGATTTACTGTGCGCTTATTCCTGCAACAATTGCATTATTATTCTGCAATATTTTAAGCGCATATGATGTACTTCAGTATGCTCCATTATTCAATCCAAAAATTCTGAATCAAGCGGAAATGCACCCTTTTTGGGTGGGAAGCATGTTGTTCTTCCTCTCACCTATTTTAATCGCTTGTTTATTCTTATTTGAAATCTTACTTACACAATGGCGTACTCGTGAAACCGCGATTCAAGCACTGAGTCGTCTCGACCCTCTGACTAATATCATGAATCGACGTAGTATTAGTAACCATTTGGAGAAACTAAATAAACAGCCAAATTCATTTTATTCGGTGGTGCTACTTGATCTAGATCATTTTAAAAATATTAATGATGAATTTGGTCATAGCATGGGTGATCAAGTTTTGGTGCATGTGGCAAAGTGCCTTTCTAACAATGTCCGTGACCAGGATCTGATTGGTCGCTTTGGTGGAGAGGAGTTCATCTTATTATTACCCAATACCACAGCAATCCAAGCCAAGAATGTCGCTGAACGCTGTCGATTAGCGATTGCCGACATGTGTTTTATTGCTGAGGATCAACAACAATTTTCTGTCAGTGCGAGTTTTGGAATTAGTAGCTCACTCAATGCGAATGAACCACACTTAGTTGTCAGTCAGGCTGATCAAGCACTTTATGCCGTGAAAGCTTCAGGACGAAATAATATTCAGATTTTTGGAGATTTAACGATGTGATTACTCCTATCAACAACTGGAGCACTAAAAGCCAATCAAGATTATGATGATTCACATCTAAATAGCTGCTCAACATTAATAATCTCATCAGCAAGATCAACACATTCCTGAGAGTGCGTAATCACGATTAAGGTCTCTATTTCGTTCTTTAGATAGCTTAAGACTTTAATACTCGTACTCAAATCCAATGCTGAGGTTGGCTCATCTAAAATTAAAACCTTAGGTTTTTTGAGAACTGCACGTAATATATTTAAACGTTGCTTTTCACCGCCTGAAAAAACCTTCAAGTATTCGTTGATATCATCATCCAATGTGAGCTTTTTATCTAATAAAAAATGTTGAAGATCAAAAACATTCAGTAAATATATTAATTGATCATCGCTATAATTATACTCAGTATTATAAATTAAATTTTCTCGTAATGACCCTGTAAAAATAGAGTAATTCTGTCCGACAAAAGCAACTTCATCAAAAATTTTAGTAGAGTACTCTTTAGTAATTTCAATATCTTTATAAAAAAGTTTCCCAATCTTTAGTTTGTAAGCACCTAACATATAGTTAATTAAAGTTGACTTACCTGACCCTGTTTTACCAACAATTGCATACATCTTTTTTTTATATAAATCTAAATTCACTTCAGGGCTCAATTTTCCAGCTATTTCTAATCCTGCATTTTTGAATGAAAATAACAAATCTTGATCATGATAGCTTTCACTATTTAACTGATCTTTTTCAAGATTAAAATAACTATAGAATTTTTCTAAAGCTACAGTGTTTCCAGCAAGTAAGTTGATTTGTTGAGAAATCATAAGTGATGGTGTGGTGAGCATCATAATATAAGAACTAATCATCACCATATCACCAGTCGTCATTTTTCCGATAGCAAATAACTTAGTAGATACAAGTAAAAATCCAAGCATAAATAAAAAGATAAAAGATATTTGAAAGATCATTAAGCAAGCAATCTTGAAATGACTATTGAAGCTTTGCTCAACAAAGGTATTTACATTTCTTTTGAAATTACTTACCTCAAAATTAGCAGCATCATTCACTTTTATCTCGTAAGCATTATTGATCTTTTCAAGAAATTTACTATTAAGAATATTTTTTATAGAGTACAAAGGCTCATAATATCTTTTACTTTTTTTGTTTATTAATACTGATATTAAAAAGAGTAAAAATGAAGCAAAAATAAAACCAAGTGAAAAATAGACACTAATATTTATACTCAGAATGTATGTAATAAAAAACAATTGTAAAATAACTGGTAAAAATACCAGCAAAAATGCAAAGGTTATCATTGAAAAGGCATTGCTTGCTCGCACTGCCTCGGCATTAAAAATACCAACATCAATTTTATCTTGTTTGGTCTTTGTGAGCTTAAGATAGTTATCTAAGCTAGCAATCAATACTGTTGTTTCTTGTTTCGCAGCAATTAAACCACTTAAAGCATTTTTTATCCAATCGATTGTCTGGGATAGTAACCAAGCACAACAATACGAAATCACTAAAATATAGATGTAGTTAATATTCTCATTTTTATGCGTATTATCAACAATAAGTTTAATAAAATAAGGAAGAATCGTAGTAATTAAACTTGTAAACACCACTAAAATTGTAAGTAAAACTAAATGTTTTCTCTCATTCTTATAAAATTTATTGGAAACACGCCACATTTCTTTATAGGCTTGTAAAAACACTGAGTGCATTCTCCTATTATGACTTTATTTCAAGTCATAATATTACGTGTCTAAAAATCACGTAGGAGAATAATTTGTTGAAATTTTGTCTAATTATTTAAATACATTTCACGATTTTGACGGTACGGCTCATCAAAAGGAACAAACATTTGCTCTTGTTTTGCCTCGACAATCCACTGTCGAACCGATGGCAAGGCCAAGATTTTTTGCATATAAGCTTGGCTTGATGCAGAGACAGGGAGCTTGAAACACACAAAGCGCATGACTACAGGTGCATAAAATGCATCAGCGATACTAAACTCACCACATAAAAAGCTGTCTTCACTTGGACGCTCTGACCAGATCTGATCAATTCGTGCAACTTCAGCGCGCAACTGCTCATGCTCAGCCCACAATTGCTCACCAATATGGGTCAGATCAGCCTCAATATTCATCGGGCAAAGATTACGTAAGTTTTGAAAACTGCTATGCATTTCAGCGCTAATGCAACGCGCTCTAGCACGTAATTTCTGATCTTGCGGCAACAGTTTTTTCTCAGGGTGCTGTTCAGCTACATATTCACAAATAGCTAAACTATCCCAAACCGTAATATCTGCATCGACTAGAGTAGGTACTTTTCCTGTTGGATTGAGCTTTAAGATTTCTGTCTTAAACTGGCTGTCTGGTTCAAAGCTATCAAATTGAATTAAATGCTCATGAAAATCAATGCCTGCTTGTTTTAATAAAATCCAAGGGCGCATTGACCATGTTGAGTAATTTTTATTACCAATAAAGAGCGTATACATCGTTATGATTTCCCCTCAAATAAAGCCAGTTGTTGGACTAACTCCGTTTTTTTAAATGCACCCGTTAAACGTAATGAACGGAGCTCTTGTTGTTGCGCGTTTAAGAATAAATAAGTGGGTGGACCTAAAATATCCCATTGCTTTAACAAAGCTTGATGAGAAGCATCATACTGACTCAAATCTAGCTTAATTAAATAATACGGCGCTAAAGCTTGCTGCACTTCTGCATCTTTTAAAATACGATGTTCAATAGGTTGACATGCCACACACCAATCAGCATATACATCAATAACAATCCCGCGATCTTTCGGTGCATTGGCAAGAATATGTTGAAACTCATCCGCTGTTTTGGCGACATGCCATTGAGCCAGCTTGTCTGCCTGAACTGAATTTAAATTTTGAATATGTTGATATTGATTGAATACAAGCCAAGGTGTCGTGATCATCAATAAGACAATATAAAGCCATTTGAGTTTACTGTTATGTGCCAACAAACGAGAGGCGGCATAAATAATAAATGCTAAACCAAGGATTAGACTGAGAATTTGTAATGCCAACTCAGGTAATAATGGACGAATAAAATAAAGACTCAAAGCCAACATTAAAAAGGCAAAAATCACCTTAATTTGATGCATCCACTCCCCTGCTTTTGGCAATACTCGTGCACCTAAAACTGTAGCCAATAACAGTGGAATCCCCATCCCAAAACCCAAGGTAAATAGCAATAATGCACCTTGCCATTGGTTCTGTGTTTGCGAAATAAATAGCAACACACCGGCAAGAGGAGCTGTCATACAAGGGCCAACCAATAACGCCGAAATCATGCCCATGACACTCGCGCCAACCAGCGTCCCACCTTTTTGTGAGGCTTGCAGATGATCCAGTCGATTCACCCATTTCTGTGGCATTTTCAATTCAAATAAACCAAACAGGTTTAAAGCAAACACCACAAATAACAGACTAAATGCAATCAAGGTGGCAGGCTGTTGTAACCAACGTTGGAAATTCAACCCAGCAGCGGAAGCAATAAGCCCCAGTAGAGCATAGATCATTGCCATACTGACCACAAAAGTCAGTGCTATTGCCCAAGCTTTAACCCCTTTATTTTCACGCACAATAAGTGACGTCAAAATCGGTAGCATGGGGAGTGAGCAAGGTGTAAAGGCCAGTAAAATACCTAAGCCTAAAAATAAAAGAATGCTATATAACAATGAATGCTGTGCTAAACGACTCGACCATTTTTGGTCTTGTGCCATTTGTCCTGCCGCATTTGATGAACTTATTGCAGATGCTTGCTCTTGATCAGAAATGTCTGCCAGATCGGGGCGTTGCGTATTGATTGCATTGGCAGAGCGAGCGACATCGAGAAAGCGTTTTTGTGCGTTTGGACTGAGGTTTTGTGTATTTACAAGACCATTGGCATCCGTATCAAATGCGATTGTTTGCGGCGGATAACAAATACGATCTTTGGCACATCCCTGCCATGTGACTTGATAGTGTTGAGATGCTTGTGTAGGAATCTCAATCGCAAGCTCATCATAGTACACTTGGCTATGACCATAATTTTCATCATATTGAGCCATCGCCTTAGGTAAGTTTAGAGCAACAGGCTGATTGCCTTGCTTCACCTCAAACTTATGCTGATATAAATAATAATTTGGTTGAATTTCCCAATGTAATCGAGCTTGATCTGCACGAGATGATTCTACGGAAAATACAAATGCATCCTCAGGATTTAACAGTTGAGCGGAAAGATTCTCTTGGGCGTGGGTAAAACTCCCACATAACAACAGTAAACTACCAAGAAAGTAACGCACCAGTTCGCTACTGTAGCCACCCTGAGCATAGATTTTCATTCAGATTTCTCTTTTATCAACCCAATACTCCCGATGAGAAATGCAGGGATTCACGGGAGATTGAGAAGTCACATGGATTAAAATAAAACGGAAATGCCTAAACCGCCGTTATAGCTTCGTGCATTACCTTCTAAATCGACACCCACACTGGCATCGAGCTGCATACGATTGTTTACCGCATAGACCAGACCTGTCCCCAAACCATATTCATAGTCTTGGCTCTCTGCTTTGCGATAAATAAACTCTGAGTATCCAGACAGCTTCCCAGCAATTTTATAATCAATGGTTGGAATGGCAGTCACAGCCCAATTGCTGTTTTGCGCTTCGTAACGCATGGTAATCGAGGTACCAATTAAGTCACTAAACTCATAAGCCACCGCCGAAGTGAGGCTATAGATATCATCATGGGCAGTAAATTCGTCATTTCCTGTCGCAAGAATCGCTTCAGCTAACAATGCCATGCTCAGACGGTCATCTTTTAAATTAATCGCTTTTTTCAAACCGATGCTGACATCACCTAAACCATTGTTTTCTTTAGTTACACCGGTACGCTTGTGTTGTTGCCATACTGGACCTTGCCAACCCAACTGAAGCTCTAACCCTTTCGCCAAACCTGTACGTAACAACATATCGCCATTTAAGGTTAAAGTTTTTTCCTTTACCCCATCAATTGTTTGTTGCTGATAACTTGCGGTTGGCAGGCCTTGCTCCCAAGCCAGTTGACCAACTGGTGTAATGCCTGTACCCATGCCAGCGCCAGGTCGATCAAAAGAAAATTCATTCGCAAAGGCTGAACTTACTAGCATTGATAGCGCGATCAAGCTTAATGTTTGACGTTGTTTCATCATTATCCCCTTTTATTCAATCGGCTAAACTCAAGTTGCTAGCTCTTTTGACATTTTTGCACCATGTTCACGTAACAATTCTAGTGTTGCTCGCTCCTCTGCCAACGCTTGCGACCAATCGATTTCATCAAAATCACAGTCAAAGAAAAGCTGGCTAATCGAGGATAAAATTGTTAGACCTTCTTCATCACGGGTATTTGGGTCAACCTTTTCATCTAATAACCGTTGCACCACTGGCGCACATGCTGAACTTGCGGCATCCCAAAGCGGACCATAAAACTCTTCCGCATCCCAAAGATGTAAATTCGCTTTCGCTTGAATGAGCGCATCTAAAATATCTAAGTAGACTTGAAGTTGTTGTTGTTTTTCAGTTTCAGTCAGTGGTTGATTGGCTTCATATGCCTCACAAATCGTTTCCCACCATGTAAATAATCCATCACATATCACTGAAACTGGCGGACCTTGTTCAGGATCGATAAAATTTGGGTCGAGTCCCTCAGCAAGTAAAGATTGCACTTGGTCTAAATCAAGTTGTTGTATGGCTTGCACCAAGGCCTGCTGCTGATTGCTTAACATGACCAATTCTCACAATATATTTAATGGTTCTATTATGCCGAATATCCTGGCAGGTTTTTATAAAACGACCTAAAAATCATGTATAAATTTGATACAGGCAAAAAAAAAAGCCCAACTTTTGGGCTTTTTCTAAGTTATTACTAAGAAGCTTCATCATCTATATCAACAAACTCAGGTAAACCACCTCGATGATGATCTTTTTTCTCATAGAGATGTTCCAAACTACGTTTTAATTTATCAATTGCACCATGAATAGAATGATCAATATTTGCAGCTTTATGTGTTACCGCAACAGGCTTCATCCCTGCTGGACGGGCTTCGATCATACAACGTTTGTCATGTTCGCCCGTTTTATCCCCATTTTCATCACTAATATGAACCGAAAAGTGTGTAATACGCTCGCTATAACGTTGGAATTCTTGTGTAAGCTCTTCACGAACATAACTAATTAAACGTTCACTACCTTGAATGTTTTTATCTGTACGGATTTCAATATTCATAAATATCTTCCTCTCTTTTCTGTGAGACGGTTCTACAAAATTATCTTACTGAGCACGCTTTTGAGCATGCATTCATTCAACGCAGTTGTATATTTTGTTTATGTAAATGCTTGTCGTCTCCTTGCTTTACATGTGTTGCTTTTCAGTGTGAAAGAAGATCTTCTATAATTCCAATATCCGTCCTTAATGAAAAATATGCAAGCTGATTTTTGACATTTTTATTAAAACTTGAGCAAAAAACAGTTAAATGATATGCAATTCCCCTCGATTTTCAGCACAACAATTCTTTTGAGCATTTGGTCAAATTTGGCTTTATTTTTGCTTGATTCCTTGTATGCTTTACACGCCTTTCAGGGGGGATTTTTTAAATGCAATTGAAACAACTTGCGGCAACATGTTTATTGGTATCTACAGCAGCTTTTACTCAAGCAAAACCGATTTGGCAAGATTTTAGCCTCACTGGTTTATACGGCGAAAACTATGAAGTTGTTGATGAAAAGCAAACAACTTTAACGGTTGAATACGCAGCAAAAGTAAAATATGCCGATGTATTTTTCTTTATGGATCGTATGCGTGGTAGTGACGACCACAAAAGCACTTATTTCGAGCTTTCACCACGTTTCAGCCTAGGTGAAATTTCTGGTCAAAAATTAGCTTTCGGTCCAGTAACCGATATTTTGATTTCAACGACTTGGGAATCAAACAGCGCAGATGGCAGTAATTTTGATAATTTCTTATATGGCGTAGGCTTTGATCTTAAAATTCCATATTTCCAATATGCAAATATCAATTTCTACCGTGCAAACAATGAGAAAACAGCTGATGACTACCAGCTTACTTTTGTCTATGCATTGCCATTTAAACTCTCAACTGAAGAGTTCTTAGTCGATGGCTTCCTTGACTGGTCAACAGCTGAAAAAGATCACGCCAGTGAACTCAACTGGACTACACAGTACAAATGGAATGTGGGTAAACACATTTCGCCTGAAACACGCTTATATTTAGGTGTCGAGCATTCAGTGTGGAACAATAAATTTGGTATCAAAGGCAGCGACGAAAACAACGTTAGCGCTTTGATCAAATATCATTTCTAAATTGTTCAAATCGTTAAAAACAGCAAGCTCAGTCTTGCTGTTTTTTTTGATATGTAGAATAAAATAATCAAATCTATTTATTTAAATTTAAGATGTCATTTACTACCGTGACAGGCGACATGGATGTCGCCTTGTTGAGTTGCGGTATCAGGATGTACCGTCAACTCAACAGAAGATTTTTGTTACTTTTGATCTTTCAAAAGTAAGAGATTCCCTATACACAAACAATCCGCCTCATCATAATCTATGCGGCAGTAACACAATGTGAAATAAAATCAATTCACTGATTCGAATTCATCTTCCACCTAATTCAACCTATAACCTATGCCTATTTCTACTCAATTTATGCCTCACATATTCAATAAGTATTACAAGATTCGCTTGGCAACAATTCATGACCTTGAGCAGATTTTAGCTATCTATAATCATGAGATCCTCACGGGCACAGCCAACTGGAATGATCAAGCCGTTTCCCTGACAGACTATCAGCAACGCTTCCAAGATTTACAACAGCAGCAATTTCCGATGATTGTAGTTGAGGATCAACAACTAGATCGTATCGCAGGATATGCCTATTATTCAGCATTTCGCTCGATTAGTGGTTATCGGCATAGCGTTGAACATTCAGTGTTTATTGACCCAAGTTATGCACGCCAAGGGCTTGGTAGAGCCTTGATGCAACAACTGATTCATCTTGCGACTCAACAGCATATGCATATGATGGTGGCTGCCATAGATAGTGAAAATCGGGGTTCAATCGTGCTCCACGAGCAACTTGGATTCATTCAAACTGGCTATATGCCTCAGATCGGACAAAAATTTGGACAATGGCGTGATTTAGTCCTGATGCAACTACAATTAAATACGCCATAAAAATTTAACAATACAGCACTGCTGTCCTGTGATTTGGCTGGTTAGAATGACAATTATCCGAGTCTATAAAGATAAATAAGATGAGAAAAATATCACTATATATTGCGATAAGTAGCGCATTTGCAGTTACCACAAGTTTTGCCGAATCATCTTATCAACAAGAATTACAACAAGGCTGTGCCAAAGTCAAAAATTATGCGCAGGCAGGAAAGAAGTTCTATGACCAAAAACAATACGTTAAGGCAGCAAAGCAATTTGAGAATCAAGCCGCATGGGCACACTTCTGCCAACTGAATGCAGAAGAAAGTGGGATCAAGATTACTGACCGAGATGTTGAAATCGCCAATAATAATGTGGGACTCAGTTATGCCAAATTGGGTAAACCGCAATGGGCAAGAGTCTGGTTTTTACGAGATAAAGATTCTAAAACCAGTCAATACAACTTAAAACAATTACCCAAACCCCAATTATCGACTGATCTACAAGGAAACTATGTCCGCGCCAATGGTTTTGGGCAATGGGATTACATTACGGTTAAAAAACAACAGAATCGATATCTTATTGATTTTGAAGGTTACTATTTTGGACTGCGTGGACTTATTTATGGTCCAAACCTAGGTTCATTTGAAACCAGCATGCCAATTACTGCAAAACAGGCCAATTATCGTTACGAAGACTGTCAAATCAAACTGCAATTTTTGAATGACCCACAGCATGGACCCAAGATCGAGGTGAAGCAAAATAATGGTGCTTCAACCTGTGGCTTTGGACACAATGTCTATGCAGGTGGGACGTTCTATAAGGTTGAACGCAAATAAATCTAGTACCAACCATTTAGTTTTCTAAATTGTATTACCCAACATTCACTATCGTGACAGGCGACATGGATGTCGCCATGTTCGACTGCGGTTACAAGGATGTACTGTCAGTCGAACAAAAGATTTTTGTTACTTTTGATCTTTCAAAAGTAAGATATATCACCAAGGTAGAGACTTAAAAAAAAACAGATAAAGAATCCTTAATTGAAGAATATTAAATCGCAACCAACTCCCGAATCCCCTTTTCAGGCATATCCGTACCTTGTCCTTGTGCAATCACCTGGCCACGTGCCATCACGGTATAATTATCAGCAAGTTCTTCAGCAAAATCATAAAACTGCTCAACCAACACAATCGCCATTTCACCTTGATCTGCCAATTTACGAATCACTCGACCAATATCTTTAATAATCGACGGCTGAATCCCTTCCGTCGGCTCATCCAAAATCAATACGCGTGGTTCTGAGGCCAATGCTCGAGCAATCGCAAGCTGTTGCTGTTGACCACCAGACAAATCACCACCACGGCGATGTTTCATTTCATCTAAAATAGGAAAAATATCATAGAGGTGACTCGGTACTTTTCGTGTTTTAGCCCCTGAAAATTTCGCCATTCCGATTAAAATATTTTCTTCAACGGTCAAAGTCGAAAATATATCTCGTCCTTGTGGCACATAAGCCAAGCCCGCACGTACTCGTTGCTCAGGCGACATCTTGGCAATATCTTTTCCATCTAACAAAATTTGTCCCGATTTAATCGGCAGAATCCCCATTAAACACTTTAATAACGTGGTTTTACCCACGCCATTACGCCCAAGAACCACACTGCATTCCCCTACAGGCGCAGATAAAGACACATCACGCAGAATATGACTGCCACCATAAAACTGATTAATTTGTTTCACTTCTAACATGGCAGTCTCCTAGCGTCCTAAATATTTTTCAATCACATCTTCATTGGCTTGTACCTCTACCAATGTGCCCTCTGCTAAGATTGCACCTTGCGCTAAGACCGTAACTTTCTCACTGATGGTGTCAATAAAGCTCATATCATGTTCAACCACAACTAAGGTGTGATTCTTTTTAAGTTCTAAACATAGTTCGGCTGTTCGTTCAGTTTCTGCATCCGTCATCCCCGCCACAGGCTCATCCAATAAAATCAGTTTCGGTCGCTGCATCAATAACATACCGATTTCTAACCATTGCTTCTGACCATGGGACAATAACCCTGCGGGCTTTTGTACAAATTCCTTTAAACGAATTTGCTCCAAACTTTCATCTAGTGCCAACTGCGCTTCTGGATCAAGTCGGCTAAACAAGCTTTTTTTCACTCGCTTATCTCGTGGCGCAGCCAGCAATAAGTTTTCCATCACTGTGAAATTTTCAAAGACAGTGGGTTTTTGAAATTTCCGTCCAATGCCCACTTCAGCAATTTGCTCGGTGCTCATTTTGGCAAGATCGTAATTTTGCCCAAAAAAAGCTGTGCCTGTGGTTGGACGGGTTTTGCCTGTAATCACATCCATCAACGTAGTTTTACCTGCACCATTTGGCCCGATAATGCAACGCAACTCACCCTCTGCGATATACAGCGATAAATCATTTAAAGCACGAAATGAATCAAACCAAACACTGACTTTTTCCAGATATAAGGCAATACCATGACTAAAATCTGCACCTTGTGTTTTGGCGCGTCCGTAACCCTCACCCAGTTGACCACCATGTTGAGCTGAGTTGTTGTGTAAATCACTCATTTAATTACGCTCCTTTTTAAAGCGGTCAAACAAACCAATGACACCTTTAGGAAGGAATAAAGTCACCACAATAAATAATGCGCCCAAGATCAGCAGCCATGCTTCAGGTGCAGCTACCGTGAAATAGGTTTTAGCGGCATTGATCAGGCCTGCACCTAAAATTGGGCCAATCAAGGTACCACGCCCACCCGCAGCAACCCACACGGCCATTTCGATCGAGTTGACAGGATTCATTTCACTCGGATTGATGATGCCAACTTGCGGTACATAGAGCGCACCTGCAATCCCTGCGATCACAGCCGAAAGCACCCATGCTGATAGTTTGTACCACAGCGTGCGATAACCTAAATATTGCAAACGGTTTTCACTGTCACGGATTGCACCAAGTACACGACCATAAGGACGGTTCATCAATTGACGTAATCCAATAAAGCACAGCATCAATACCAAAGCAGTTACAAAACATAAGGTGGCACGCATCGGTGCAGAGGTAATATCAAAACCCAATAAGGTTTTAAAACCTGTGAAACCATTGTTTCCACCAAAGCCTGTTTCGTTACGGAAGAACAAGAGTGCTGCGGCAAACACCATTGCCTGCGTGATAATCGAGAAATACACCCCTTTGATTTTCGAGCGAAATGCAAAGAAACCAAAAATAAAGGCCACAATTCCAGGGACTAAAATCACCAGTGCCATTGCCCAGAGAATATGTTCTGTTCCTGTCCAATACCACGGCAATTCAGTCCAACTGAGAAACCGCATAAAATCAGGTAAGCCATCGCCTGCGGATTGGCGCATCAGATACATGCCAAAAGCATAACCACCCAGCGCAAAGTACAAACCATGCCCTAAACTCAAAATACCGGCATAGCCCCACACCAAATCCAATGCCAATGCCACTAAAGCAAGGCACATAATTTTGCCAATCAAGGTGACCCAATACGCGGATAAGTAAAATGCTGAATCCGGAGGGAGCAGGTGCAGCCATGGTAAAAGTAGCAACACCCCGAAACACAGACCGATTGCAACCGCACTGTATGGCTGATCTGAAAACATTGTTGTCATTTTCATTGGCTTACTCCACAAAACGGCCTTTGATGGCAAACAAACCTTGTGGACGTTTTTGGATAAACAAAATCACAAGTACCAGTAGAATAATTTTTGCCAATACAGCACCCATGCCGATTTCCAACACCGTGCCACTGATCCCTAAACCAAGTGCTGCCAAAACTGCGCCCCACACTTGCCCCACACCACCGACGACCACCACGAGGAAAGCATCGATAATATAGTTCTGTCCAAGATCAGGTCCCACATTTCCCACTTGTGCCAGCGCACAACCCGCTAAGCCAGCCAAACCAGAACCGAGACCAAAAGCCATCATATCGATACGCGCTGAACGAATCCCCACCGCACGCGCCATCTGACGGTTTTGTGTGACGGCACGAACGAATAATCCGAAACGGGTTTTATTGAGTAAGAACACCAACAACAGTAAAACTGCAATGGTGAATGCAATAATCGCAATGCGGTTATAAGGCAACATTAAACTCGGCGTAAGTGCAATACCACCACTGAGCCATGACACATTCGAAACTTCGACATTTTGTGCACCAAAAACCATACGTACCAATTGCATCAAAATCAGACTGACACCAAAAGTCGCCAATAAGGTCTCAAGTTGACGACCATATAAAGGACGGATCACCGTACGTTCAATCAGCATGCCGATCAGCGCACTCACAAGGAATGCAGCAGGAATCGCAGCCAGTAAATACCAATCGACTAAACCAACAAAATGGGTTTTGAAAAAGCTTTGTACAACGTAAGTGGTATATGCACCAATCATGATCAATTCGCCATGTGCCATATTAATGACACCCAGCAACCCGTAGGTAATAGCGAGACCAAGTGCTGCAAGCAATAAAATACTGGCGGTGCTTAAACCTGAAAACACATGTCCAGACCATTCACTGGCTTGTATTCTGGTTTTAATTTTACTCTTGGCATCCAACAAAGCCGTTTGTAATTCTTGGTTGGCAATCGGCTGCTCTAAGGTTTGCTCAATCATTGCCAATACATCAGGACGATTCGATTCAGCGAGAACATTGACCGCCGCAATTTTTCCAAATACATCCGCATCATTAAACTCTAAACGTGCTTTAAGTTGTGCTAAACGTGCTTTGACTTTGTTGTTGCTCTCGTTGAGATAGAGTTGCTTGACCATTGCGACATCAATTTCAGCCAAGTTGTTTTCCAAAATATCAACGGCTGCCAAACGCTGTGATGCATCTTCTGAATTGAGTTTCACTTTGGCTTGCCCGAAATTAAGCGCTTTGCGTAAGGTATTGACCAAAGTAACTTGAGATAAATCGGCAGGCCAATCTTCCAATACCTGTTTGGCAGGATAACTGAGTAAGACCTCATCATTTTGTAAAATGTAAGTCTGTCCTGCATGATCGGTATACAACTCATTTTGGTCAATATACGCAACAAGCTGGTCTAGCTGTTCAATACTGGCTGGCCACTGATTCAGCATGGCACGACGTGTTGCAAAATCACCTTTAACGAAGGTTTGAATTGCATCTTGGGTAACCACAGCAGTTTCAACAGAAGGCGTGGTTGCTAAAGGATCTTGCTCTGCCCATGCAAGACTACAAAAAAACTGTGTCATCACGCAGAGCAATGCTAAAACATAATGTTTTGCCATACGACTCGCCCTTATGCATCGTAGATTTTTACGAAGAACCGAAAAAGAAAATGAAGAAACCTGCCATCGAAATAGCAGGTTGTAGAACAAACTTATTTTGGAATATAAGGACTCCAAGGCTCTGCCTTGATGGTTTCTGGTGTTTTATAAACCACGTCAAATTGCCCATCTGCACGAATTTGCCCGATCATCACAGGTTTATGTAAATGATGATTGCTTTCGTCCATTTTTAAGGTATAACCCGAAGGTGCTGCAAAGGTCTGCCCAGCCATTGCTTCACGGACTTTATCGACATCCGTAGTCCCCGCTTTTTCAACCGCTTGCTTCCACATATTGATCCCAACATAGGTTGCTTCCATCGGATCGTTAGTCACAACTTTATCGGCATTTGGAAGTTTGTATTCCACTGCGAATTGCTTGAATTTATTGACAAACTCAGTATTTTTTGGATTTTTGACTGACATGAAATAATTCCATGCTGCCAAATGCCCCACCAACGGTTTGGCATCAATACCACGTAGCTCTTCTTCACCCACTGAAAATGCCATGACAGGAATATCAGCGGCTTTAATCCCTTGGTTACCCAGTTCACGATAAAATGGTACGTTTGAATCGCCATTGATGGTTGAAATCACTGCGGTTTTTTTACCTGCAGAAAACTTTTTAATATTGGCAACGATAGTCTGATAATTACTATGACCAAATGGTGTGTACTCTTCCATAATGTCCGCATCGGCAATGCCTTTAGACTTCAAGAAAGCACGTAAAATTTTATTGGTGGTTCGTGGATAAACATAGTCTGTGCCAAGTAAGACAAAACGTTCAGCCTTGCCCCCTTCATCACTCATTAAATATTCAACCGCAGGAATCGCTTGCTGGTTTGGCGCTGCGCCAGTATAGAAAATATTCTTAGATTGTTCCTGACCTTCATACTGCACTGGGTAGAACATTAAACCATTTAATTCTTCAACGACAGGGAGAACTGATTTCCGCGATACTGATGTCCAACTCCCGAAAATCACGGCAACTTTATCTTGAGTAATCAGCTGACGTGCACGCTCAGCAAATAACGGCCAGTCTGATGCAGGATCTACCACCACAGGCTCTAATTTTTTACCTAAAACCCCACCGTTGGCATTGATCTCATTAATGGTCATCAAGGCGGTGTCTTTCAGTGAGGTCTCAGAAATCGCCATCGTTCCTGAAAGTGAATGTAAAATTCCGACCTTAATGGTTTCACCGCTCGCTGGTGCAGCTTTTGCTTCGGTTGTGCTCTGTTCTGTTTTCTCAGCTGGCTTTGAACACCCCACAAGCCCCACCCCCATCATGGCAGCCATCAGTACAGACATTGGCATCATTTTATTTTGCATCTTTGTTCTCCACAGTTTGATCTTGTGATTTTGACTGAATGGAGTTATTCAATTTTCATGCCAATAGTTTAATATATTGTTTTATATATGTTTTTATAAGAATTGTTCTACAAAAATCCCATCTTGTATACAACATTGCATACAAAAAATACGCAGTGAACTAAAATGATGCATTTTTGATCTTCATAAAAAAGCCAAGCATCTGCTTGGCTTTTTCCGTTGAGCTTAGCCCATCATCTAAACCGCAATATCGGCCAAATTGCCTTTTTGCTCTAACCAATGTTTACGATCAGCCGCTCGCTTTTTCGCAAGTAACTTATCCAGTAAACCAGCGGTTAAATGTGCATCATCCAAGTCCAACTGCACTAGACGACGTGTATCTGGATCCATCGTGGTTTCACGTAGTTGGCTGGCGTTCATCTCACCCAATCCTTTAAATCGAGTGATTTGTGGATTTTTATTCCCTTTAATATTTTTTAGAATCGCTTCTAGCTCATCATCATCCAATGCGTAGTGCACATCTTTTCCGATATCAATTCGATATAATGGCGGCATGGCAACATATAAATGACCTTCTTCCACCAATGTCGGGAAATGCTTCACAAACAAAGCGCACAATAATGTTGCAATGTGCAGTCCATCCGAATCCGCATCAGCAAGGATACAAATTTTTCCGTAGCGCAGTTCTGATAGATCATCACTGCCAGGATCAACCCCGATCGCAATCGCAATATCATGTACTTCCTGAGATGCTAATACCTCATCCGAAGATACTTCCCAAGTATTTAAGATTTTGCCACGGATCGGCATAATCGCTTGGAAATTCTTATCTCGTGCTTGTTTAGCACTACCACCAGCAGAGTCCCCTTCGACGATAAAGAGTTCACTATCTTCACGGGTTAAGCCCACACAGTCTGCTAATTTTCCAGGTAATGCAGGCCCAGCTACAATCTTCTTACGTTCAACTTTCTTAGCTGCTTTTAAACGGCGCCCCGCTTTGGCGATTGCCATCTCAGCTAATTGAGTCGCAATCTCGGCATGTTGGTTTAACCATAATGCAAATGCATCTTTGGCAATATTGAGAACAATATTCGAAGCTTCACGACTAGATAGGCGTTCTTTGGTCTGCCCTGAGAATTGAGGCTCTTGGAATTTCAAAGACAGAATGAAATTTACCCCATCCCACACGTCTTCGGCTGAAAGCTTCATATTGCGCGGTAATAAATTACGTAATTCACAGAACTCGCGCAACGCTTCTGTCACACCAGATCGTAATCCATTGACATGGGTACCACCTTGTGCAGTTGGAATCAAGTTGACATAACTTTCTTGAATCTGTTCACCACCCTCAGCATTCCAGCAAATCGCAAACTCACAAGCAGCACGTTCCGCTTGTCCGCTACTCACAAAAGCGGGCGCTGGCAGAATCTCACGGTCTTCGAGTTCATCCATCAAATAGTCAACTAGACCATTTTCAAACTGCCATTCAATCTTTTCATTATTGATTTTATCGTCATAAATAATTTTTAAGCCTGCCGCTAAAACCGCTTTGGCTTTAAGGTTATGTTTCAGTGCTTTTAATGCGAACTTTGGACTATCAAAATATTTTGCTTCTGGCCAGAAACGTACCGTTGTCCCTGTCGCACGTTTCGCCACTTTGCCTTCTAAAACAGATAATGGTGCGACAGGTTCACCTTGCTCAAATGCCATCTGGTACAAGTTACCTTGGCGTTGTACAGCAACTTCAACCCGTGTAGATAACGCATTGACCACAGAGATACCAACGCCATGCAAACCACCCGAAAACTGATAGTTATCTGTACTGAACTTGCCGCCTGCATGGAGCTTGGTCAGAATAATTTCGATACCACTTTGTCCATATTCTGGGTGAATATCAACTGGCATTCCTCGACCATTGTCTTCTACAGATAATGAACCATCTTCATAAACCGTAACCGTCACTTGATTGGCATGACCGGCAAGTGCCTCATCGACGGCATTATCAATCACCTCTTGCGCCAAGTGATTTGGACGTGAGGTATCAGTATACATCCCGGGACGACGACGAACAGGATCTAAACCAGAAAGAACTTCAAGGGATTGTGCCGTGTATTGTGTCACTTGGTCTGACTTCCTTTTTGCAGGGCTGCCGATAAAAATTCGAGTACTAAAGGTAATTTTTCTTCAAAATCATCCATTGCATGATTACCATTAGCGTCGGTTAAAATCAATGATGATGGATGCACTGCACTATAATAGCCTTGTGCTTGACGATAATCCAAGACTTCATCACCTTGTTGCAACAACACCAGAATTTTATCAGCATGGACTAAGCGAGTCTCAGCAATCGATTGTAATTGCTGCAATTGATCTATATCAAGTGTCCATGAATCCGTCACTTTGAGTGGAATCTGTTCAATCCCAAATAAATCTTGAAACAGTTGCCATGGTCGCATAGCTGGATTAATCAAAACAGCGGGGCATGCATAGCGTGCGACAAGATAGGTCGCGTAAAATCCACCTAAGCTACTTCCGACCAAGACCACTTGATCACATGGTAAACTCTCAATCAACTTAGAGAGTTCATGCATGACACGTTGTGGGGCCAGATTTAGATCAGGCAAATGCACGTGAATATGACGATGATTTGCACAATATTGATGCAATTGCTGCCCTTTTTTTGACATCGGGCTACTTCTAAAACCATGTAAATAGATAATTTGCATACGCACTCAGGAGGTGAATCGCTTGACTTATAGCCAAATAGATCACACTATTAATCATAATTGATAAACAAATAACAATATAATTTGCAGATAAGCCCGAAATTGTCCGACACAAAAAACGATACTACACACCGTTCATCAGTATTCTAAAAAAAATGCGATTGAAACAAGAAAAGATGCGCGTGTTTGCTGTAGTTTATCTAAACAATGTTAGGTTAATAACTTCAAACCTTCGGTATATATCAAGGATGAGGAAATCAATATGCCAAGTTTAACACCTCTACATGAAACCTACTGTAAATGGGACAGTACCCCTCCCAGTCAGGCGGATGTTTTGGAAGGTTTGGCACAACTCGTAAGCACCAGCTTAAGCGGGGTGCACGAATTAGTGCAATTGGTACAAACAGAGGTGTTACGGACAACCCTCGGTTTAAGTGCTCAAAAAGCCAGAAAATTACAAAAGCACCCACAATTACAGAGATTTTACCAATTCTCCTATGTCGCGATTCAAAAATACGGCGTTAGCTTCCTTGCACCAAACTTGCGCAGAGTCATTGCTAAATTTCCAGTATTACATGACAAGCCGTTGAGTCCTTCTTTACACTTTGTAGTCGGCGCACTCAATGGAATCTTTGGTGATTTTTTCTTAAAACAGCATAACCCGATGGCACTCCCTATGGTGCTGTATGATCACTATGGTTCATTACAACAAGGTGAACTCACAGGTCGTGTAGTCATTTTGACACATGGTCTTTGTATGAACCATTTAACTTGGTCGAATCATCGCTATGGTGGCATTGGTGAACGCTTGCTTGCGCAACGTGATAACAACACCATGCTGTATCTCAACTACAATACAGGGCGTCGTATTTCAGCCAATGGTCGTAGCTTTGCCAATGTGCTAGAAGATTTAGTTCAACGTAATCCACGCATCACCAGTATCGATTTGATTGGGCATAGTATGGGAGGATTAGTCTCTCGTAGTGCTCTGTTCTATGGTAAGCAGAACCTATGCCAATGGGTTCACATGGTTGAAAATTTGGTCTGCATTGGCTCACCGCATCATGGTGCAGTACTTGAACGTTTTGGTTTCATTCTGCAAGATAAACTCGGCGCATTTCCATTTATTAGCCTTATCGGTCAATTGGTCAATATTCGCAGTAATGGGATTTTAGATTTACGTCATGGTAGCGTACGTGATGATGACTGGGAACATAATGATGCACGGATTGGTTTTGAAGATGACAATCGTAAACCAGCACCTTTACCATCACATATCAATACCTTCCTCATCGCAGGTACACTCGAGTTCGAAAAGCTTAGAACCAAAGCGCTCACCGTGATTGGTGACTATTTGGTAAGTGTTAAAAGTGCTTTAGGTGAACACCCAAATCCTCGCTTCCAACTTAAACTTCCTGATACACATAAAGCGGTTTTCTATGGTTTGAACCATTTTGAGATTCAATACCACTCCAGTGTCGCAGAACAAATTACGCGTTGGTTATATCCAGATGTCAGCGATAAAGTTGAAGCAGGTGTTCAAACACATCTCATTAATATTCCAAATAATCATAGCTTTGAAGATCTGGAAGGAATTGTTGAAACCTAAACAGTGCTCCAAATTTTATCCAATAAAAAAGCCAACATCATGTTGGCTTTTTTTACCAATTAAGCAGGATATTTTCTAAAGAGTTGCCATAAACAAATCACAAGGATCAGGCTGAAATAGATCAAAGACCAAACAGGTAGTGATTGTCCCAGAAAACTCCAATCAACCATGGCACACTCTCCTGAGCCAGACAGCACTTGCTGCAATACCGCTCTCATCGGCAAGACATCAACCAAATAGTCTAAGCCTGGTCCACAGCTCGGTACTTGATCTGGTGGTAAATGCTGTAACCAGACATGCCGTGCGGCAACACCAGCTGACCATCCAATCGCCAAAGTTGCCAACAAGGCATAAAAGCGTTTAAAAAAGTTTGAAATTGGGTTGTGAATAAATGCAACTAATGCAATTAAGCCCATGCCAATTAAACCAATTCGCTGGAAAATACATAAAGGACAAGGTTCTAGACCTTGCACGTGTTCTAAATATAATGCAAATGCGAGCCCAATAATGCTCGTCAGTACCAATACAGCACTGACCAAACGATAATTCCAGCGCATGGAAAATCCTCTAAAAAATGTCCTCTGCCGCAATAAGAACAATAGCTCCTAAGATAAAATATCAGCAGACCCTATCGGTATTGTGCAAGATATTCTGCAAAACTCATGTGATTATCTTGTTCGAGTTGCCACTGTTTTTGCAACGAAGTTTGTGCCAAATGTTCGAAATATTGTTTTCTTTCTAAACTGATTTGGTGTTGCTCATAATCCTGTACATGCTGTTGAGCCATGAGACTACCAAAGTTCCATGTCCCTCCATATTGCAAGGTATCGTTAATCACCTGTGCAGAAAGGGTATTCTCAACCTGATGCAAGCGATGCTGCATGATCTGTACAGCATCTTGATATAGTGAAGTGCGATCCATTTGATCCAATAAAATCGCGCAGGCTTGAATCTGACTAAGATGACGTTGGGCCCAATCTTGGAAAGGTATCTCAAATGGCCCATCTTTAATTTTGGCGTCTGACGCACGCCCTCGATTGACAATTTCCGTTTGATTTAGATCAATCTGATCTTGTTCCTCTGCCCACAATTCAGGGCTGTCATTCAACAAACAATACAAAGCTAAACTTTCTAGGAACCCAGCTGCAGTCTCATCAATTCCAATCGCGCGATATGGATTGACGTCCACTGCACGTAATTCGACATAGCCCACACCACGATTTTTTAACGCTTGGGAAGGTGTCTCACCTTGTTCTGGTACTTGTTTTGGGCGAATCAAACTATAGTATTCATTTTCAATTTGTAGAACATGATCATTGATTTGAATCGGCTCACCTTGCTCATCATCTAAGCCTAGAGCTGTAAATTGAGGATAAGGTGTGTGCACGGCTTTTTGTAAACCATTTAAGTAGTCATGCAAATCGTTATAGTGAATACCAAGCTGCTTTTGGGCTGAGTTTTGATAACCTAAACGGCCCATACGTAAAGCCGTTGCTTCTGGCAAATACAATGTCCCTTTGATCAAGGCTTGTAAGTGATGTTCACGACCAGTCAAAAAACAACGACATACGGATGGACTAGCGCCCAACAAATACATCACTAACGGCGTCAGTCGAATAAAGTTACGAATCAAACCAAAGTAACGATGGCTACGATAATCCTGTAAACTGAGCTGCTTTAATTCAGCATTGGTTTCATGCTGTTGTAAATCTTCAAATAATCGCTCTGGAAAGGATAAATTATAATGTACGCCTGAAATGGTCTGCATACGACGACCATAACGCACACCTAAACCGTGACGATATAAAGTTTTAAAACGGCCAATATTGGATGTGCCATACTGCGCCAATCTAATATTTTCTTCATGGTCGTCCAACATACATGGCATAGAAAGTGGCCACAGCTTTTCCCCATCTTGCAAATGCTGATGCACCACATGATGAATATCTCTCAATTCATCTAAAGCAGCCGCAATCGTACTATGCGGTGTCGTGATAAACTCCATTAATGCTTCAGAATAATCTGTTGTGATATGCGGATGTGTCAGTGCTGAACCTAAAGCAATTGGATGATTTTTTTGCGATAAAAATCCATTGCTTTGCATACGCAAACTTTCACGCTCGATACCACGTAACATACCTGCCAATTGCGAAGCATCTACCCAAGTTGGTATCACAGAGGAAGAAAGTGCGCTGGGTTGATTCATAATATATATGCTCATTAATTCACTGGCCAAACACTGAGTAGTGGCTTGCTTTTGCCAATTATAACGACTATTGCCATCTAGTCAGCTGATTTAATTTGGCAATTTTTATCACAAACTTGTTATTTAAGACATGCCGAAATTGTGATTTTATTAAAAAATAATTCTGCTGATGGATAACTTCTTATGCAAGCACAAGACATTCTAAATTTTTGGTTTGCTCCCGATCATCAACCACTTTGGTTTGCTAAAAACGAGAGTTTTGATGCAAAAATTCGTGAGCTTTTTCAATCAATCCATCATCAAGCAACTCAAGCGGAACTTTGGTCTTGGCGTCAAAGTGCCGAAGGGCGCTTAGCTGAAATAATTATCTTAGATCAATTCTCTCGCAACTTGTATCGAGATCAAGCCCAAGCTTTTGCCTATGACAGCATGGCACTGATGTTGGCACAAGAGGCAATTAGTTTGCAACTCGATGCTGAACTGAGTCCAGAACAACGCTCTTTTTTATATATGCCCTTTATGCATAGTGAATCCAAAATGATTCACGACTATGCTCTAACGTTATTTCAACGCTTAGGCAATCCCATCAATTTAAGCTTTGAAGAAAAACATAAGGTGATCATCGATCGTTTTGGTCGCTATCCACATCGTAATGTGGTGCTTGGACGAGTTTCAACAGCAGAAGAACTCGAGTTTCTAACTCAACCAGACAGTCACTTTTGATCCGATCTTCTAGAGAGGAATAACATATGAAATCGTTATTAATGTGTACGCCTGTACTCATCGCATTGACCTTTGCAGGGTGTGCAACTGTTCCTAAACAACCCAAGACTTTTGATCAACTCGGTCAATTTACCGCTTATCCATTAAATAACAAAAGCTTCCGCATTAGCTTCCAAGCAGGAAATAATCTGAGTTATGGTACAGCAGAAGAAATCACTTTATTAAAAGCAGCTCAAACGACAGTAAAAAATGGTTTCCGATTTTTTACTGTCGTTGATGATCCAAGTAATGCACGTATTAAAGAGCAACGCCAAGCGGTGATCTATCCAAGTCGACCTTATTATCCTTATGGCTATTATCGTCGTCATCCCATGTTTTGGCCGGATCCATTCTATGATATGCCACAAGTGGTCAATCTTGATCCAATCCAAGTGTCGTATACTATCGAGTGTTTCAAGACTCAACAGCAAGCACCTGATGCCTTTGATGCGCAGCTGATTTTACAATCTTTAGGGCAAAAATACGGATTGAGTCCAACAGGAGACGTGTTGCAGCCACCTGCCCCACCTCAAAACAAAAAATGAATGAATAGGATGACTCAATGAATTCAGCCGAAGAAATCCACGTACCAAGTCTGCAAAGAAGTAAAAACTTTGCCACGATAGCACTGATTATTGCTGTCTCGGTATGGATCAGCCTCATGATCGTGGCGCACTTTCTACCTGAATATAAATGGCTCATCCATATTTTTATGTTAGGTGCAGAAGCAGGTGTCGTTGGTGGACTTGCGGACTGGTATGCTGTCACAGTGTTATTTCGGAATCCATTTGGAAAAATGCCCCTACCGAAATTGTTACGTGACCATACTGAGATTATTCCTCGCAACAAAGCACGTATTGCAGAATCAATGGGACGTTTCGTACAAGAGAATTTCCTTTCTCCGACCATTGTTCAACGTAGCCTACAAAACACCGATATTAGTTTGGCTGTGGGTGAATGGCTTGCCAATCCTAAAAATAACGGGCAAGTGGTGCAGATCATTCAACAAACGGTGCCGAAAATTTTTGAGTTTGTCAGCCAAGATCAAATTGCCAATTTCGTCCAAAATAACAGTGTGCAATGGGTTCGCAGTACCAAAATCAATACCCTAGCCAGTGAAATGTTACGTGCCGTTTTGGACAATGATTTCCATCAAGATGTATTACAGCGTGGTTTGGATGTTGCTCACGAATGGATGGTTTCTCATCCCGAAGAAGCACGCGAATTATCACGTACATTGTTTAAAGAGTTAGGGGTGTGGAAATTAGCAAAAGGTGCAAGTTGGATTGGTATCGACGTACAACAACGTACCATTGACTCACTGATTGAACGAGTTGAATCCATGCTCGCCAATCCAGACCATCCATGGCGACAGGACATTGAAGCTGTAACACATAAACTGATGTTAGAACTTGCAGACAATGACAGTGAAGCCAGCCAACGTTTAAACAATGGTAAAGATGCGCTACTCGACAGCCCACAGGTTTTGAATTTTATTACAGGTGCAATCGCAATCTTATGTGATGCAATCAAGACAGATTTGATGCAGGAAGATTCTGGCATTGCCACCAATTTACAAGCTGCAATCCAGCAACTTGGTGTGAGCTTGATCCAAAACGATAAAGTTCGCCAAGTCCTTAATACTAAAATGGTGGGTTTAGCGACCAATTTCAGTGAACAATACAGCGATAAAATTATTCGTTATATCAGTGAACGAATCCATGAGTGGGATTCACGAGAAATGATTGCCAAAATTGAGAGTGAAGTGGGTGGCGATTTACACATGATCCGTGTGAATGGAGTCATTGTTGGTACGTTTATTGGTTTGATCTTAGGGATCATACGTGCTGTGGTTGAAAATGTTTTGTAAATAAATCAAATTGTAAAAAGGAAAGCCGATGTTGCAGCTTCAGTCAAAACTTCCTCGTCAAGGCGTGACCATTTTTAGCGTGATGACTGAGCTCGCTCATAGGCTCAATGCATTGAATCTATCACAAGGATTTCCTGATTTTCCTGCTCCGCAGGCGCTACTTGAAGCACTCAGTCAAGCCACCCTCAATGGATATAATCAATATCCTGCAGGAGATGGGGTATTGGCTTTACGTGAGCAAATGGCACAGCAATTTTTAGTTCATGATCAATTGCAACTAGATCCTATCACTGAAATCACCATTACTCCGGGTGCAACCATTGCGATTTTCTGTGCGATCCAAGCCTGTATTCATGCCGATGATGAGGTGATCATTTTTGATCCAAGCTATGACAGTTATGCACCTGCGGTACAGCTTGCAGGCGGAAAATCAGTTCATATCCATTTAGATGCACCCAGCTTTCAAGTGAATTGGCAAAAGGTCAAAGACAGCATCAATACCAAAACCCGTATGATCATTGTCAACACACCACATAATCCAACAGGTGCAATTTGGTCAGAACAAGACTGGCTGCAATTGATTGAACTGATTCAAGATAAAAATATTGTGGTACTTTCCGATGAGGTTTATGAACATCTCGTTTTTGATGGACAGAAACATTACAGCGCACTGCACTTTCCAGAATTACGCGAACGTAGTTTTGTCATCGGTTCTTTTGGCAAAAGTTTTCATGTTACAGGCTGGAAAACTGGTTATTGTGTAGCCACGCCACAGTTAATGCAGTTGTTCAGGCAGATTTACCAATTTGCCAATTTTTGTGGTACCACGCCTTGTCAAATCGCGCTCGCCAATTATATGCAACACCATCCTGAGCATATTCAAACACTGCCTGATTTTTATCAGACCAAGCGAGATTTATTTAACCAACAGATTCAAAATTCGCGTTTTAATTTTATTCCCTCACCAGGCACCTATTTCCAAAGTTTGGACTACTCTGCCATCCGTCCAGATTTAGACGATGTGACCATGTGTCAGTTCTTGGCAGAACAACATAAAATTGTAGCTATCCCTATTTCCGTATTTTATCGACAAGCCCCTAAATCACTGAGACTGATTCGTTTTTGTTTTGCCAAGACAGATGAAACGCTTCAACGAGCAGGTGACATCCTAATGCAGTGTTAATCAACAAAAAATCAACGGAATCCTCATAACTTGATGCTAGCTTATGCTATGTTGAAAACATAGCAGATCCATTTTCGGGACGAAGTATCAAGGAATTTGAATGACACCACACCAGCCTTTGGTGATGCAACCCAATCTATGGAAAACCTTTTTTGTTTTTCTCGTCCCACTGATTGCAACCAATATTTTACAAAATTTGTCGGGAACGATTAATACCATCTTTGTAGGTCAAATGATGGGGGTAGATGCTGTTGCTGCTGTCTCGGTATATTTTCCGGTCTTGTTCTTTTTGCTTGCTTTTATTATTGGACTTTCTGCTGGAACAACCGTTTTAATTGGACAAGCATGGGGTGCACAGAACCTAGAAAAAGTGCGTAGCGTTATTGGCTCTACGCTGTTTATGACCTTAATTGGGGGCAGTATTATTGCCATCCTCGGGTTGTTCTTTGCCGAACATATTTTAATCCTGCTAGGTACTGATCCTACTGTGATGCATCTGTCATTGCCTTATGTGCAATGGATGATGGCAGGTAGCCCATTACTTTTTGTGTATATTATTTATACCTCGATCTTACGCGGTGTTGGTGATAGCGTAACGCCACTGATTGCATTGGGTTTAACCAGTTTGATTGGCTTAGCCGTCACCCCCATACTGCTAAAAGGTTATTTCGGCTTTCCTGCGCTTGGTATTGTTGCACCCGCAATCGCCAGTATTATCGGTTATTTGGCAGTGCTGATTTTTTTGGGTTTTTATCTGAATTATAAAAAGCATCCACTCAAAATCGATCGTCAACTTTTACAACATCTGCGTCATGATGCAGAGTTAAGCAAACTCATCCTAAAATTAGGTATTCCTACAGGGATTCAAATGGTCACCACATCATTGGCTGGTTTGGTGATTATTGGCTTAGTCAATCGTTATGGTGCAAATGCGACCGCAGCCTATGGTGCAGTCAACCAAGTTCTGAACTATATCCAATTTCCAGCACTTTCCATCGCCATTGCCGCCTCTATTTTCGCAGCACAAGCCATCGGTGCAGGAAAAGCAGAGCTACTCAGTCGCGTTACTCGTACTGCATTAAGCATGAACTTCCTATTTACAGGTAGCTTAATTGCTTTAGGCTATCTATTTTCCAAATATTTAATGGCACTGTTTATTACCGATCCTGAAGTGGTCGTTTTGGGGCAGCAGCTATTATTTATCGTGTTATGGTCATTGCTGTTTTTTGGTGCAAGTGCGATTTTTGCTTCAATTATGCGTGCCAGCGGAACGGTTACTGTACCGATGTTGATTAATATCTTCACCATCCTTCTGATCGAGATCCCATGTGCTTATTGGTTTACCACACTATGGGGACTAACAGGAATTTGGATGGCCTATGCTCTGGCTTTTGTCTGCCTATGTGTATTCCAAGCTACGTATTATCAGTTCGTTTGGAAGAAAGGGAAAATCAAAGTTTTGATTTAAAAAAAGCCATTCATTTAGAATGGCTTTCTTCAAGTCACTGAGAAATTAAAGCATTTTGGTAGCAAAAGCCGCAATACGTTGATAGCCTGTTGGGAATAAACGCTGGAATGAGTCGACGATACGAGCATCTGTTCCAATTAATAAACGGCGTTTATCTTTCAATACTGCTTGAAGGATTTGACGAGCCGCCTCTTCAGGTGGGGTACGCAAGAACTTATCAAACTGCTTAATTGATTTACTTGGATCCATCCCTAAGCTCTTTAAGCTGTCATTCATTTTTGCAGCTTTTGCAATATTGGTACGGATACCACCCGGATGTACACAAAGTGAGCTTACACCACTTTTCTCAATATCCAACTCTTGGCGAAGCGATTCAGTAAAACCACGCACCGCAAATTTGGTCGCATTATATGCAGACTGTGTTGGTTGTGAGGTTAAGCCAAAAATACTAGAGATGTTGATGATATGGCCATCTTTAGTTTGTTTAATAAATGGTAGGAATTCTTTAGTACCGTAAACCACGCCCCAAAAGTTAATTCCAACGATCCATTCTAGATCTTCGTAGCTTGCACCTTCTACTGTTGAGCCTAATGCAACACCCGCATTGTTGAAGATCATATTCACTGAGCCATGATCTTGTACGGTATCTTGTGCCCATTGTTTCACCGCATCACGGTTAGAAACATCAAGAACTTTGGTGGTGACAGTAACTGGATACTGTTTAACCAACTCAACAGTCTGTGCCAAACCTTTCTCATTGATATCACTCAATGACAAATGGCAACCTTGTTGAGCCAATAAAAGTGCCAGTTGTTGTCCAATCCCAGAGCCAGCACCTGTGATCGCTGCGACTTTATTTTTAAAGTTTTTCATTGCCTATCCTTTGTATTGCGAATGATTTGCACATATTCGCTCAGATCATGTGCCGTTTAACTTGTAACCAATATAATTTTGACAATACCGGTTGTCAATATAGTACACTATGCTTTTAAGACAAATGGCAAGAACAAACATAATGCTTGTCATAAATGCTCGTTCTAAGATCTGTTGGTATTTGAGTCATACACACGTTACTAGCTCAAGTGACAGAAACAAGACATATTATTTTAAACAGTTTGCAATCTAAGCACTGCTAGACATACGATATATAGACTTTTTTAGGGAACGGTTTTTCGATGACAACTGAGAAGCAAGCCAAGACAAAGAAAAAAAATAGCGAAACCAAAGAACGTCAATTCAAAGGTCTGTCTTTAACTGAACGCAAAGAAGCTCGTCGGGAGAAACTGATCGAGGCGGGTATTGCGACTTACGGGACAAACGGTTTTTTCTCTGTGACTGTTAAAGATGTTTGTAATGAAGCAAAACTCACTGAACGCTATTTTTATGAATCATTTAAAAAAAGTGAAGATTTATTCCAAACTGTTTTTTTGCGTATGATTAGCAAAATGCAAAGTTGTTTGACCCAAGCTGTATTGATGGCAGCACCTGAACCTAAAAATATGGTCACAGCAGGTTTATCTGCCCTACTCAAAACAATTAGAGATGACCCTCGGATGGCACGGATTATTTATATTGATGCGATGCTCGTCCAAGATCTACACAATCAGGCCACCATCCAAGAAACCTTGACCCAATTCGATCGGATTATCCAAGGCTTTGTAATGATTACCATGCCCAATGTACCGCAAACCACAGAAGAAGTGTCTCTAATGGCAACAGGTCTAAATGGCTATGTGACTCATATTATTATTCGTTGGGTCTCTGAAGGCTTCAAGCAACCTTTAGAAGATGTTCTAACTGCTTGTTGTGCTGTGTTTTTATCATTTATTGAAAACACCACACAAAAAAAATAAAATCATTTTACAGTTTTGTGACAATTATGACGATAACAAGACAGTGATGTTAAACAGATGAATTTATTTACTTTAGTCATTTGTGAATTGTCATCAATTAGTCACTCCTCTGCCCCACAATTGTCACAATTTATTGCTAAATTCGACTTTATTTACCCTTTTGCAATGATATTGTCATAATTAATCTTTGTAATAAGCCTGTCATAACAACAAAACGGTTAACCGTTACAGATTTTGAGGGTATTGCGCTGTGAAAGATGACTATATTTTAATTGTCGATGATGAGCTACCGATCCGCGAAATGATCCATACCTCTTTGGATATGGCTGGCTTCCAATGTTTACAAGCTGAGGATGCTAAGCAAGCGCATCAGATTATCGTTGATCAGCGTCCTGCTCTTATCTTGCTGGATTGGATGCTGCCAGGTGGCGTAAGCGGTGTAGATTTGTGCCGTCGTTTGAAACGAGATGAAAACTTAGCAGAGATTCCTGTAATCATGCTCACGGCTCGAGGCGAAGAAGACCATAAGGTTCAAGGTCTCGATGCAGGTGCAGATGACTACATGACCAAACCTTTTTCAACCCGCGAACTGGTTTCACGTATCAAAGCGGTATTGCGTCGTGCCAATGCGCTAAGCGGCGAAAAAGTGATTGATGCCAATGGCTTAATGCTAGATCCTGTAAGTCAACGTGTAAGCTTTGGCAACAGCATTCTCGATATGGGCCCAACTGAATATCGTTTACTCGCCTTCTTTATGACACATCCAGAACGTGCTTATACACGTGCCCAATTACTTGACCAAGTATGGGGAGGAAATGTGTATATTGAAGACCGTACCATTGATGTGCATATTCGTCGTTTGCGCAAAGTGTTAGAGCCTTTTGGTGTCGATCGTTTTGTTCAAACGGTACGAGGCACAGGTTATCGTTTTTCTACACGAGCTGATTTGGCAGCAGGTTAAAACCTTTTATGTATGAACCATATCCCGTCCCTGAGCTGGCGCGCGAACATCAACGTTTTCAATACAGCAGCTTATGGACGTTTGCAAAACAAGATTTAAGACTATTACTATTTTTCTTATTGATTGCAAGCTTAATTGGATTTGGGGTTGGATACTTTTGGAGCTGTATCTTCGTTGCTTTTGTGGTGTTTTTCATCCTACAGCTTCGCTCACTTTATCTCGTCAATGAATGGATCTCTAATCGCCCTTACGATATGCCACCGAATCTGAATGGGATTTGGGGTGCATTATTGTTCAACGTCTATCGTGCTCAACGCCAAGAACGTATTGTACAAGCCGAAATGGTGGGTTTGATTGATCGTGCACAATCATCATTGGTAGCGTTGGCAGAAGCCGTTGTCTTGATTGATGACCAACATCAGCTCGAATGGTGGAATCCAGCCGCAGAAAAATTATTGGGTATCAATCCAATGGATCGCGGGCGTAACTTGCTGTCGATCTTGCGCCAACCCAATTTTATTGAATATTTTAACCATAGTGATCAAGCACCCGATGGCATCCGTCTACAAGCGCAAATGGATGAAGAACGCTATGTGCAAGTCAAAATTACCCGCTTTGGAGGTGAAAGCCGTCTTTTGGTCGCACATGACATCACCCGTATGCATAATCTTGAACAAATGCGTAAGGACTTTGTTGATAATATTTCACATGAGTTACGTACCCCACTGACCGTACTCAGTGGCTATATCGAAACCTTTACTGATCAGGACGATATCACCCCTCGCTGGAAACGTGCTTTTACGCAAATGCAATCACAAACCAAACGTATGAATGCATTGGTTAATGACTTATTGCTCTTGTCCAATCTCGAAAATAATAAAAAAGTTGCAAAAAATCAGATTATTGAGATGGCAAATTTAATGAATCAATTATTTGATGATGCTCGTGCCTACAATCTTGATTATGGTCACACACTCAACTTAGACATTGATAGTCACTGTGATCTGATCGGCTCAGACATGGAAATTGCCAGTGCTTTCAGCAACCTCATTACCAATGCGATTAAATACACGCCCAAAGGTGGCATTATTACCATTGGATGGCATGAGGATGGGGATCAAGCCTATTTTACCGTTCAAGACAATGGCATTGGAATAAATCCGAAACATTTACCTCGTCTAACTGAGCGATTTTATCGGGTGGATAGTGCGCGTAGCCGCCAAACAGGTGGAACGGGTTTAGGCCTTGCAATTGTGAAACACGTATTGATGCAACACGGTGCACATCTCGAAATTAGCTCCAAAGAAAATGAAGGCTCAACTTTTACAGCCGTTTTTCCAAAAGAACGTCTCTATATTGGATAAATGGGCAGTTGAATAACTACAGACAGCCGATCTAAACAAATCGGCTATTTTGATTTGGAATTGAATTAATTATTTACTGTTGCATTCAACTGCTTTGCTTCAAGTAAATGGCTCGGCAAACCAAAAATATGATCAAAGAAATAGTTATACACAAAGGTATAACATGGGATGAGGATCATCAAACTAAAATCCAATAAAAATGCTTTGAGCAAACTGATCTGCATCCACCACGCAATCAATGGAATCAAGATCGTTACCAAAACAATTTGAAACCCGATTGCATGTGCGATCCTTCTTTTCACAGTACGCGTTTTAGAAATTTGTCGTTTTTCCCACATTTCAAAAACATAGTTGTAGAAAAAATTTACCGTCACCGCAATAACTGCGATTAGCACTGATAATGGCCCTGTATGACTCATACTGGTACCAGAAAGCGCTGCCAAAATCATGGCACAGATCAAAAAGCTAAACACTTCATAGAAAAAAACATAAGTTACTCTTCGTTTCGTTCCTTGCATGATCACACCTTAAAATCAACAATGGCTAGATTTTACGCTTTAGATCTGATAAAAAAAGTCAATCGTTATCAGATTTACTGACAAGGGAATTGCAATGAAACTGAGCAGTGAGCAGCTTGAATTGATTCTAGAAATCATTGATCGAGGAAGTTTCTCTGCAGCTGCCCGCACCTTAAATCGGGTTCCTTCCGCAGTGAGCATGGCAATTGCCAATTTAGAAGCTGAATTGAATTTAAAATTATTTGAACGCAGCAAAAATCATCTAGCACCAACGGAAATTGCACTTTCAATTGAACCCCATGCAAGGCTGATTGTGACAAAGCTACGTCAGCTCGAAATGCACCTCTCTGAACTTTCAATAGGATTAGAAACTCGTATCTGTATTGGTGTCGCAGCCGATATCAATCAAAAAATCATCTTAAAGGGCATTGAGCAATTAATTCAGCGCTATCCACTTTTGAATATTGAAATGGTCTGTGCACCACAGCAAGAATTAAAAGTACGCCTACAAAACAATGAAATTGATTTATATATTGCTTATAGCTCATCAAATATCGATATCAATCAACGCTTTCGACTATTAGGTGTTGAACAATTTGTCGCTGCCATTTCCCCGGAACAAGCACAACAACTTAAAGCACAACATAAAAATGAACTCACCATGTTGTCTGAATTTAGACAAATTATTGTCGCCAGTAAAAATCATCCTCTACCCGACCCTCGTATTTTGGTTTCTGATTCGTATTGGTACACTGACAATCTATCAATGGCAATTCATATGGTAGAACAAGGAATGGGTTGGGGAAATTTTCCACTTTCAGTCGTGTCCGAACATTTTTCCAAGCACAGTTTAGTCCGTTTAGAATTTAGTGATACTACCAATGGACTGGATATGCCCATCCATGCAATTTGGACCAGCTATAAACCCTTGAGTAAAACCATTCAACTACTGATCGAGCTTTGGAGTAAAGAAATCTTTGAATAGACATAAAAAAAGCCCGACATCCTGTCGGGCTTTTTCGGTATTTCGTTTCTAGGTGCAACTCCTGTCGTACCTCACGTCCTGATGCTCAAACTTATTATTTTTGTTTTATGTTTTGGAACTTCCTGTTCCTGATGAGTTCATATTAGGGAATTTAAAGCAGTATGAATATGGGACATTACCCCTAATCGTTGTAAGAAAAAGCGTACATTATTCAAAACAGGAAGCAAATTATGAGATCAACTAAATTCACATGCAACTTGCATAGAGCTCGCAATGCAACGTTCAAAATATAAGAAAAATAAATATTACATATAAAAAACTTGAATATTAATCAATCCCATGTATAATGACCTATAACTAGAAAAAGTATAGTTTAGTAAATCTTCTTTAAGTATCGCAGTTTTAGTCATAATCCTCCGTTTTTTTAGATCTTAAGCTCAATTCTTTATCTTTTTTCAAAGTTATACATAGCCTCATTAAGTGGCTGAAAATTATTAAAATTTAGTAGGATATATTATGTCTAATACAGTTACTGGTACAGTAAAGTGGTTTAACGAAACTAAAGGTTTTGGTTTCATTCAACAACAATCAGGTCCTGATGTGTTTGCTCACTTCAGCGAAATCGCAAATTCTGGTTTTAAAACGTTATATGAAGGTCAACAAGTTTCATTCAGCGTTGCTCAAGGTCAAAAAGGCCCAAATGCTGTGAACATTGTTCCTCTATAATCGCTGAATAAGCATGAAAAAAGCCCGACATCCTGTCGGGCTTTTTCGTATTTCGCACTTTAGGTATAACTCCTGTCGTACCTCACGTCCTAATGCTCAAACTTATTATTTTTGTTTTATGTTTTGGAACCTCCTGTTCCTGATGAGTTCATATTAGGCAATTTGATTGGGGCTGAACATGGGTCATTGACGTTAATCGATGTAAGCAAATACTTACGTTGTTTTTTATGTCCTTAATTAAATGAAAATTTCACCTTCTAGATATAAGCGGCATTCTCCTGCCACTTCAATTCGATCATTTTCAAGTAATTTGCAATACAGCACACCACCTCGTTTCGAAGCTTGATAAGCTACAATATTTTCTTTTTTAAGTAATGGTTGCCAGAGCGGTATAAGTGACGTATGTAATGAACCAGTGACAGGATCTTCATCAATTCCCATAGATGGCGTAAAGTAACGGGAAACGAGATCAAACTCAGCAAGCCCCTCATCTACAGTATCATTTAGTGAAGTGATTGCAACACGTCGCTCACCGAGTTTTTTAATCAGATCAAAATTCGGTTGTTCATTTAAAACGGATTTCGTATTTGGATAGACCACAATATAGGCCTGCGGATTGATATACACCTCTGCAATTTCTTGAGACAGGCTATCTCTTAATACCTGAGGAATTTCCTCTAATCTATTTGGAATCTGTACAGGAAAATTCATTTTAATCTTGCCCTTTTCACCACGAGTAATAAAAAACTCGCCTAAATTCGTTACATGAAAAGTTAATGATTGAATATCAGGATGATTTTTAAAAATAATAAAACTGGTCGCTAGTGTACCATAACCACAAAACTGCACTTCTTTGACTGGTGAAAACCATCTAATTTCATAGTTTTGATTATCAATTTTTCTTGCAAAACTAGTTTCAGATAAATTATTTTCTAATGCAATGCTTTGCATTAAATATTCATCCAACCATTGTTCTAACAAGATAACCGCAGCAGGATTACCTTTAAATAATTGATTGCTGAATACATCTACTTGGTAAATTTTCATTATTTTCAACGGCGATAATTTTTTAAATAAGATACTTAACCAATAAATCTAATAATGTATATTTTTTGATAAATAACATGCGTTATTTTCTATAACGGGCTTCACATCCTTGAAAAACAAAATCTGCTTTTGATAATCTTATTTGAACTACACTGTATCATTTCATTTTAATAATTTATTTCAAAAAAAAGCCCCAATTTCGGGGCTTTTTAAAAATTACTGCTAAATTAAACCGAATGACCTAAACGCTCACCCATCACCACAGTCGAATTGGCTTTAAACTGCTCTTCCCAAACCATTCTATCTTTTTCAAATAAAACCACTGCAGTCGAACCTAGATAGAAACGACCTAACTCTGCACCTTTATCTAACTGCATTTGATGATGTTGCAATTCAACACGACCAGTCGGTTTTACCTTACCTGTCGCAACTGTTTCAATCCCTGCAACAATCATTGCACCAACCAACACCACTGCCATACGACCAAGCTCAGTGTCAAACAAACACACCATACGCTCATTACGCGCAAATAAACCTGGAACATTTTCAGCCGTGGTTTGGTTGACTGAGAACAACTCACCCGGAATATATAAAGTTTCGGTCAATGTACCTGCCAATGGCATATGCACACGATGATAATCTTTAGGTGACAAATAAACAGTTGCAAACTGCCCATCAATAAATGGTTTTGCTAATTGTGGATCGCCAATCAATTTCTCAACAGAAAAGCTTTGACCCTTCGCTTGGAAAATATCACCCACTTCAATCTTACCGAGCTGAGAAATCTCACCATCCGCAGGACAAACAATACTATCGGCACGCTCATCTACACCACGTACACCTTGCTTCAAAGCACGTGTGAAAAACTCATTAAATGATTTATATTGATTTGGATTCGTTTGCTCGGCAATGCTCATATCAATGCCATATTTTGCTTTAAATGCCTGAATAACAGCAGTTTTCACCAAAAAATTTTCACTTGCAGCAACTTTACCTACTACACGGCTAAGTTGATGTTGTGGTACTAAATTTTGTGCTTTAATAAAAATTTGTTTTTTTAAATCTTCTGCGAAACTCAAGATGGTGACTCCCCTGTAGTAATAGGACTATCGAGGCGATTGCCCCATTCACTCCACGCACCATCGTAGGCTCTGACTTGCCAATCAAGCAATCTTGCTAAAATATATGCCAAACCTGAACGGTGATGTGACTGACAATACACCACTACAGGTTGTTGTAAATTAAAGCCGAGTTGCTCTAAACGTTGTTGAGTGCGTTCAAGCGGGTGCAATTTTAGATGATTTTCACGATTAAGGGCAGTACTCCACTCAAAATGCAGTGCATTTGGGATGTGACCGCCGCGTCGCGCAGCTAAACGTAACCCTGTATATTCCTCATTACTACGGCAATCCCACAATTGAACATCGCCTTGCTCGACTTGTGCCAATAACTCTTGATATTCAATACGATGCTGCTGTACTGCATTCACATCAACTTGAACCAATTCCTGAACAGGGTTAAAACGCTCAACTTCAGCACTTGTTGGAAGCCCAGCACCTAACCAAGCATGAATGCCACCATTGATCAGACTGGTTCGTGTGAAACCAAGGCAATGTAAATTCCAAATTAAACGTCCAGCCCAAGCACCGCCCTCATCATCATAGACCACGACATGATGCTGGGGAGAAATATTTAACTTTTTAATTAAAGCATTTAAACCATCAGTATCTGGCAACACGCCATTGGCTTGTTCTTGTTGGGAAACTAAATATTTAGGTTGCAAATGAATAGCATGCGGAATATGTAATTGTTCATAAACCGAGGCACGGCTTAAATCAACAACACGAATTAGCTCATGCCCTAAATAAGGAACAAGCTGTTCAGGCTCAATCAGTAAACCGAGTTTAAAATCAATATCAGTCATTATTATGCGCTTGTGTCATCACATCATGTTTGATTTTAGCATAGCTCACTTTTTATCTTTGCCTGATTTTTTACATTCGTTTAGCAGAAAAGAAGATATAAGCTAACTCTCTTCTTCAATCTGAAACACCTGACGCAAGTACGCCAAGAACGTATCATTATCAGTCATTGTCTTCCCTGGACTATCCGAAATTTTTGCGACAGATTGACGATTACACTCGACCAATTTCAATACAATATTCAGCGGTTTTTGCCCCATATCATTGGTCAGATTGGTTCCAATCCCAAAACTTACTTGAAAACGATCTTTAAAATAATGATGTAAATGCCACGCTTTTTCTAAATTCAGCCCATCACTAAAGGTCAACATCTTGGTTTTACTGTCGATTTTTAGATTACGATAATGTGCATAGGCTTTATCACCCCACTCATAAGGATCACCACTATCATGCCGTAAGCCATCAAACAGCTTGGCAAAATACAAGTCAAAATCACGTAGGAATGCATCCATACCAACGACATCAGTCAATGCAATGCCTAAGTCACCTCGATACTCTTGTACCCATGCCTCTAATGCTGCCTTTTGGAAATTTCGTAATCTTACATCAAGTGCCTGAAAAGCCTGTAAAAACTCGTGTGCCATCGTTCCAATTGGGCTAATACCCAGTTCTTTGGCTAATAGCACATTACTGGTACCACGAAACACCTTCGGTGCAGCCGCATGAAACGCTTGTACCACATGTTTTTGCCAATCAAAACTATAACGGCGACGAGTACCAAAGTCTGAAACTAAAAACGGTGGTTCATTATCCTGTTGCTCTTGAGCATATTGTTGCAACTGAACCAGTTTCTGCTGTAATCGGTGTTCACCTTCCTCCAATACAGCATCAGTACGGATACGACGAAAATACAATTCGTTGACGATTGCTAAGACAAAAATTTCAAACATCATCGCCTGAACCATCGGTCCTTCAATACGAATATCTAATCGCCCGGCTTGGTCTATACCGGCCTGAATAAAACGACGTTTTAGCTGAAACAGTTCTAAATAATCGACAAAGTCACTTTTGATAAAACGCAATGAGCGTAAGTATTGCAATTCATCTTCTTTGAATTTTAAATCACACAATAAATCCAGCTGATGATTTAACTCAGGCAAAATTTCCGATAAAGGATAAACCGTATCATCTAAATTTCGACAACGAAATAAATAAACACTATGCGTTTGTGGAAACTGATGTAGCACCACCTGTAGCATGGTGAATTTATATAAGTCTGTATCTAGTAATGATCGAATAATTGGTTTAGACATGACTGGCTGGAATCTATTATCGTTCAAGCATTAAAGCACACTTTTTCTAGGAAATGGCTCTATCTATTGCAATTGATTATGTTTCATAAAGCTGAAAGCATTGTATCTATTTAAATTCAAATACCTACCTAAAACAGATACTATTTTTCTGTTGGTGGTTGGATGTCTTTTAAGCGTTGCTGTTGTCCAAATTGAATAGCAAACTGTTCTGCAGTCAACAGCCCTGTTTTAGCGGCATTGGCATCACAATCGACTTGACGCAATTGTTTAGCAATACCCCATTCTGCTTTTACGATGGCCCCCATTAATGCAGTATGTCCACGTTTATCTCTAAGACAACGATTGGCACCTTGTTCTAGCAACACTTTTACTGCATCTTTCTGCCCATAATAACTTGCCATCATTAACGCGGTATAACCCGAATGATCTTGAACATCAATCGGAAAACCATGACTTAAAAACTCTTGTAAAACTTCAACATTGCCGACTTTAGCTGCTGAAAAAAACAGTTCAATGACTTCTGCTGAACCATTGTCCTGTGAAGATGGCATTGCTGCATAAACCGAAGCTCCTATACTGCTACACAACAGACAAGTTGCAAGAAATACCGAGCGAAAATAGATCATAACAACACCCTCAAAATCTGAATAAGAAGTGCCTGTAACACTCGCCCTAGGTGCAGGAAAGGCGATTGAGGTTACAGGACTTTCTGGAGGTAACATTCAAGCACCTGTTACCACATAGATTAAAAGATATTATTCATCTTTTAGTTGGGCTGCTTTGGCTTGCACCATTTTCAGATCTGCACCTACTGCTTTGGCAAGACGAGTTCCATAATCTGCATCTGCTTTATAGAAATAGGACAGCATGACCGTTTTGGTTTCAACATGCTTCACTTGCCCTAAGTCTGCAGCTAGATTACGGATTAAGTCTTTTTTCTCTAGTGCTGAATAGCTACGATATAAATCACCAGCTTGTTTATATGGTTGTTGTTTCTGAATTGCATGTTGCATCACCGTACCTTCTAGCGGTGTCTGAACAGCTCTGGCTTTTTCAGTCGATGGTTTTGGTTCAATCTGACTTGGTTCATAATTCACATGGGATTCAGTTTGCCCCATATTCATAAAGCCTTCTTGATTATTGTTGTTGACTGCAACTCGTGGACGATTGACAGGAATTTGCTGATGATTAGCACCTAAACGATACAATTGCGTATCAGAATAAGAGAAGACACGACCCTGCAATAAACGATCCTCAGATGGCTCAATGCCAGGAATTAAATTTCCAGGTGCAAAGGCAGATTGCTCAGTTTCTTGGAAAAAGTTTTTCGGCATACGATTTAAGGTCAATGTACCGACTTTAAATTCAGGAACCAGCTCGTTCGGCCAGATTTTAGTTGCGTCTAACGGATTAAAATCAAATTTGTCGAGATCTTTTGGATCAAGCACTTGAATGTACAAATCCCATTTCGGGTAGTTTCCAGCATAGATGTTCTTATACATATCATTGGTTAAATGACTCCAATCACGGCCTTGCACTTCCCGAACTTGTTCTAAATTCAGGCCTTTTACACCTTGTTGAGAACGCCAGTTAAATTTAACGTATTTATACTCACCTTTGTCGTTATAGAGCTTGAATGCATGTACACCAAAGCCATCTAAAGTCCGATAACTCTCAGGCGTACCCAAATTCGAATAAACATAGGTCAACATATTAATCGACCATGGTTGGCTTTGTAAGAAATCAAAAATGCGGTTTGGATCTTGAACATTAGTAACAGGATCAGGTTTCATCGCATGTACAAAGTCTGGAAACTTAATCGCATCACGAATAAAGAAAACAGGCAAATTATTGCCTACTAAATCCCAATTACCTTGCTGGGTATAAAACTTCACAGCAAAACCATGTGGATCTCGTGCAGTTTCTGGTGAACCTTTCGGATGAATTACCGTTGAAAATCGAACAAATACAGGCGTTTTCGTTCCTGCTTTGAACAAAGAAGCCAGAGTTAAATCCGACAAATCTTTAGTAGACACAAACTCGCCATATACACCTGTACCTCGAGCATGCACGACACGCTCAGGGATACGTTCACGTCCGAAACGTTGTAGTTTTTGAATAAGTTGCACATCTTGTAACAGCGTTGCACCATTAGCACCAGCTGTTGTTGAATTCTGATTATCACCTACAGGTGCACCATTATCTTTTGTTAAAGGTGCCGCATACGCTGTGCTTAGCGTTGCCGCAATTATTGTAAATAAAAATGTTCGTTTAAACATAATGTTAAATCCAAAAATATAAATGCCTTTCCTGCATGGTCACTATACAAAGTTTTTAACAATAGGTAAAAAAGATTATTTTAATTAAAGCAATCGAAAAATAAGATCAAAGCTTATAAACTCGTCGCTCACGCTCTCTATAAGCACATGAATTCTGCTAGACTACTGAAATTATTGAATACTTAGTTTTAAATCCCTCTATGCGTGCATTAATTCAAAGAGTCCTCGAAGCCAAAGTTGAGGTCGACGGTCAAACAACAGGTGAAATTAAGAAAGGTTTATTGGTTTTTTTAGGTTTAGGAAAAGAAGATACTTTAGAGAAAGGACATAAGCTGATTGATAAAATTTTAAAATATCGCGTTTTTGATGATGAACAAGGTAAGATGGGCTGGAACGTGAGTCAAGCCAATGGTGGAATCTTATTGGTTTCCCAATTTACCTTAATGGCTCAAACGCAAAAGGGCTTGCGACCAGACTTTGGTCCTGCTATGCCCCCTAACGACGCAAAAGTCCTGTATGAACAACTCGTTGAGTATGCTCAACAACAATTTGGAAATGTACAAACAGGTATTTTTGCGGCAGATATGAAAGTGCACTTAATTAATGATGGCCCTGTGACCTTTCAGCTTGAAGTTGAATAAAATAACGCAATAAAAAAACTCCCATTTAGGGAGTTTTTGGAATCGGTTTATTTACCCGTTTTTTCTTTAATAAATGCACGGGCTTGACGAATTTTTTCTTTTACTGGTTTTGGCACTTTTGGTGGAATCAATTTAGCAGCTTGGTTGAACCAAACCAATAAGCTAAAGTCACCTTCCATTTTGATGCTTCCATCTTGCATCCCAGTCATAAACGCTGTTGGATCACCTTTTAATAACGTTTTCACACCTTGCTCGCTAGATGCGAACTGTAAAATGAAATCAGCCTGTTCAGGACTACCAGCAACAGTTTCAATCTTGCCATGATTAACAAGAATCTGGCGCGCCATACCTAAATCAGTGCCGATTTGGATACGGAACTCACGGTCATGAACCAACTCAATAAACTTCGGGCTAGTACGTGCCAATTGCTTCATACGTAACGCCAAACCAGCCACTAACAAATCAAGAGGATCAGTGCTTACATCAATGATAGGTAACTTAACCACTGGTAAAGAAGAAAGCTTCATGACATTTATGCCTACAGTATTATGATGAAAATTAAGACAACCGTATCCTAGCACAATTGTAGATCAGACCGCCAAAGCTTTGTCACAGAATGCAACAAAGGCATGCTCAGCATGCCTTTGTTGTGATTCGAATTATTATGAATTATCGGCTAGAACATTGTTGCTGATCATCCTTGTATACAGGTGTATGTTCAATATACTGACGATTTGCCAGCTGCTTTTGTGCTTGTTTGTCTTCACGTAAAAGGATAAATGTAACCGTTACCATCGCAAGGCTTAAAGCAGTCAGATAACTATAGGCGACTGATATATCGAAGATCGTTTGCACTCCAAAACGTACAACTTCTAACAGTCCCCAGCAGAGCATACCCGCCAACATAAAACCTAACCAACGACGATAAGGAGAAAAGAAAACAGCAATAACTGCGACAGCGATTAAGCCAAATCCAACCCACATGGTGAAATTCGCTGCTTCCATAGGAACCTCCGTCTTTAAAGGGATGGTCTGTATCTTTGGTCAGACCTCATCATAATTGTTCTGTAATCTCTAACAGTACTACGTATTGCATTTGCGTCTTTATGCATTATGGAGGGTTTTTTTAAGAAAAAAAGAGCCTAAAATTAACCTTACGACACAAGCTGTCGCAATATGCTTTTGTAATTACATTTTTAAAAATTAAAAAACGCTTAAATCTCCATATAGCATCAAATGCAGCGTGTCATTACAAAAAACTATCGCCATTTTTTAGCTCAAAAAAACTTTTTTTCAATTTTTTTTATCGTTGTTTTTCTATACATTTAGACATAAATATGACGAAATCATGACGACTTTAAAATGAACAAAGCCGCTTAATTTTATGCGGCTTTGTTGAAGCATAGATTGATCTTTTAGGCACGATTTAAATCTTTATCATGCATACCTAATAAATACAGAACACCATCTAAACCAACACTTGAAATTGCTTGATTTGCATTTTGACGCACTAAAGGTTTCGCTCGGAATGCAACACCTAAACCTGCAATCGATAACATTGGCAAATCATTGGCACCATCGCCCACAGCCATCGCCTGCTCTAGCGAGATCCCCATTCTTTCTGCCAATTGACGTAACAATTCAGCTTTACGTGCACCATCAACAATCGCACCTTTCACCTCTCCTGTCACCACACCATTCTCTACATCTAAAATATTGGCGTGTACCTCATCAATTCCGAGTTTAGCTTGTAAATATTCTGCAAAATACTGGAATCCCCCCGATAAAATTGCAGTTCTATAACCAAGTGCTTTTAAAGTCGAAATCAAACGTTCTGCCCCTTCGGTCACCGTTAATCGTTCTGCGATCTTAGGTAAAACTGAGGCATCTAAACCTTTTAATAGTGCTACACGTGCACGGAAACTTTGTTGGAAATCAAGTTCACCTTGCATCGCACGCTCTGTAATTTCAGCAACTTGCGCCCCCACACCAGCTTCTAATGCAAGTTCATCAATCACTTCTTGTTCGATCAGAGTTGAATCCATATCAAAACAAACTAAACGGCGATTACGACGATAGGCATTGTCTTCCTGAACTGCTACATCAATATTCAATTCACCTGACAAGCTTAAACAAGCAGCACGCATCGCTTGTGCATCGAGCATCTGCCCACTTAAACCAAATTGCACACAAGCCCGACGTGGGTATGGGCTTTCTTCATCTAATCCTAAACGCCCCGACAAACGCGTAACCGTCTCAATATTAAAGCCTTGACTCGATACAATTCGAGTAACAGCTTGCAGGTGTTCTGCGGTCAATTCTGGCGCAAGCGCAGTCACGATATAACGTGTACGCCCCCCCTCACTCACCCATTGATCATATTCTGCGTTGGAGATTGGTTTAAATCGCACAGTGAGACCAATATCATGTGCTAAAATTAAAATCTCTTTCATTGCCAATGCCGTTGCAGTCTCATTGTCTGATGCCACAACGATCCCAAGGGTGAGTTGATTATGGATAACAGCCTGGCCAACATCGAGTATTTGCAAAGAATGTACGGAGAGTACCTGCATTAATCGAGTAAACTGATTCGGTTGATCTGGTCCTAGAAAGGATATAAGAATGATTTCTCGCATGAATTGACTCGTGTTTGAGCGACAACTATTGTGTGTAAGAATCATAACATAACCAAACCTAAATCTATTTACCTTGGAAGTTTAACTTGAATGCGCCTCGCCAAGGGCTATTTGCTAGCCTACTGATCGTAAGTTTTGCATTGCATACCTTTTTATTGGTGATTGCAACGACACATCAACTCAATGAAAATCGCGCCAGTCAAGGACAGCTGATGACCAGTCAGCTGGTGGCCGACAGTCTTGCGGAATTAGAACCTGCCAATACAGTTTCATTAGCATTGGTTGCTAATCGTTACGCGACCAATCCAAGTGTTGCTTCAATTCGAATTTTAGATGCGAATAAACAAGTGCTTGCAACTAGTGGTATGGCAAAAACACGTCAAGGTGAAGTATTTGTCCGTGATGCACTACAAAATGAAAAGAAAGTAGGAACTGTTGAAATTACGTTGATTCAACCAAGTATTGGGGAAATCTTACGAACTCAATGGTTAGCAATTTTTGCTTCTTTGTTCCTCCACTTCCTGATTTGGATCGCGTACAGAGTCATTGCTCGTCCAACACGTAGTGAATATTTGACACGTATTAATCAAGAGAATCATCTCAAACATGAGATCCAACGTTTGACTCAGGCACTCGCTTTGGAAAAACAAAATACCATCACCTTAGTTGCGCAAGCGCAAGCGCAACAGCAAGCGAAAGCACCAACAAAAACGCGTATGGAGAAAAATACATCTGAATCAATTCAACTTGATGATCAAGCGTTGGCTTTAAATATTCAGTTCTATGATCCAAAACAGTTACTTAGTAGCGTCAATCAATCAGTTTCCGCACCTTACTTTAAGCTGTGTCAACTATTCCTTGATAAAAGTATTGATTTATCAACCAAACATTATCAAATTGATTCTAAAAAAATTCATATTGTGCAAGAGTTTAGTGCTGAAGGAGCAACACTATCGACGACCTCTGAACAACCTGAAACCCTCGAATGTCTAATGATGGTCGGTGCCGTGTTCCAATTATTATCAGATGTTTTATATAAACGTTATCGCGAAGACAAACGTTTTGCTTTACAAACACGAGGAGCTGTTGCCAGTGCAGTTGATGCCATGCAATTAGATGCTGTTGAAGCAGCAAAGCGATTGACCCAACATATCCATGCCAAAGAGGCTGCATTGCATTTGAACCATGAACAACTCAAAGTCATTCAAAATAGTTATGAGTTGGTGGCAATGCCAAATCCAAGTAATATCATGACTCGCCATGCTTTTATGATTAATGGGATGAATGAGGAATGTGCAACCTTAGCACAAACTCTACGGACTGAAATCCTGATGGGGAAGAAAACCAAAGCTGCAACTGAGTCTTAATCACTCAAACGTTTCATATACTATGCTTTATAGAATGCCCATGCATCACAACCCGATGCATGGGCTTTTTACATTGCGATCATTAGACGTTCAATCTCAACGATTAATACTATCCGTCAAACTTAAAATCTATTGCTTACCCATCCGTATTTTGAATTGATAAAGAAGCACAGGCGAAATTTTTTAAAATGCGTTAAACTATGCCAGATTTATCGAATACTAGTGCCTGAAAAGGCAACATCAAAGGTGAAAGCGAATGCCGCTGAGTCGTGTTGAAGAGCTTGTCGCAGATATTCGTGCAGGCAAAATGGTCATCCTGATGGATGATGAAGATCGTGAAAATGAAGGTGATTTAGTTATCGCTGCTACGCATGTACGTCCTGAAGATATTAACTTCATGATTACCCATGCACGTGGTTTGGTCTGCCTAACCCTGAGTCGTGAACGCTGCAAACAACTTAATCTCCCTTTGATGGTTGATCAAAATGGTGCTCAACACGCCACCAACTTTACGCTCTCGATTGAAGCAGCCGAGGGTATTAGCACAGGTATTTCGGCAGCTGAACGTGCGCACACCATTCATGCCGCGGTTGCTGCACATGCCAAACCAAGTGATATCGTACAACCTGGGCATATTTTCCCATTAATGGCCCAACCAGGTGGTGTACTACACCGTGCAGGACACACCGAAGCAGGCTGTGATCTTGCTCGTCTTGCAGGTCTAGAACCCGCTTCTGTCATTTGTGAAATTATCAATGATGACGGTACTATGGCACGTCGTGCTGATCTGGAAATTTTCGCTGAAAAACATGGTTTAAAGATTGGAACCATTGCGGATCTTATTCATTATCGTATGACCAACGAACAAACCGTAGAACGTTTATCTCAAGAAACCATTGAAACAGAATACGGCACTTTCGATTTATATAAATATCGCGAAATTGGCGATCCTGATATCCATTTAGCATTGGTTAAAGGTGAGCCAAAAGAAGGCGTGACCACGGTTCGTGTGCATGGCTTCAATCCTGTCCGTGATCTGCTCAAATTCAAAAAAACAGATGGTTCAGCAGCGTGGAATCTTGATCTTGCTATGAAAACCATTGCAGCGAGTGAACGCGGCGTTCTGGTTTGGATTGGTCAAGACCATTTAGAAGATTTGGGCCATGCGATTCATCAGCTTAATCAACCAAAACCATTGAAATCCAATGCTGCTTTATCACAGCAGTATCAAACCATTGGTGTAGGTGCACAAATTTTACGTGATCTAGGTGTGGAAAAAATGAAACTACTCAGTTCTCCACTGCGTTTCAACGCCTTATCAGGATTTAATCTAGAGGTAGTGGAATACATCACTGCCGATCAAATCACAGCAAAATAATCGAGGTTGCTATGGCAATTCGCCGAATTGAAGGTTTATTACATCTCGCAAGCGAAGGTCGTTATGCGATCTTAGTGGGTCGTTTCAACAGCTTTGTGGTTGAACATTTACTTGAAGGTGCAATCGACACCTTAAAACGTCATGGTGTTGCAGAAGATGCAATTACCGTGATTCATGCACCTGGTGCATGGGAACTACCTATTGTTGCAAAAAAATTAGCAGCATCAAATAAATTTGATGCCATCATTGCTTTAGGCGCAGTAATCCGTGGTAGCACACCACATTTTGATTTTGTTGCAGGCGAATGTGCAAAAGGTTTAGGTGTGGTTGCACTTGAAAGCACAATGCCAGTCATCAATGGTGTCTTAACAACTGATAGCATTGAACAAGCAATCGAACGTTCTGGTACGAAAGCAGGAAACAAAGGTAGCGAAGCTGCATTGACTGCAATCGAAATGGTTAACTTATTAAAGGCAATTTAAAGCATGTCGCAAACACTTCAGGCCGCTTATGCAGCGAAACGCAAAGCACGTCGTTTTGCTGTACAAGGGATTTATGAATGGCAAATGAGTCAAAATCCTGTTCATGAAATTGAAGCACGTACACGTGTAGAAAATGCCATGCACAAAGTTGACCTTAACTATTACCATGAATTGCTCACTCAAGTGGTTGCTCAACATGAAGCTTTAGATGAGTTACTCATTCCTGTACTTGACCGTGAGCTATCTGCACTTGATGGTGTAGAACTTGCAACGTTACGACTCGGTGCATATGAATTAAGAGATCATCTCGAAATCCCATACCGTGTAGTACTTGATGAAGCAATTGAGTTAGCAAAACACTTTGGTGGTGCAGACAGTCATAAATATATCAATGGTGTATTAGACCGTCTTTCATCGAAGCTTCGTGAAGCTGAAAAACAACAAGCAAAATAATAGGCTTGGTGCTATGGCTGAGTTTTCCATTATTGATCAATATTTTAAACGACCATCAAATGCAGATGTGAGTTTAGGAATCGGTGATGACTCAGCCATTCTCACTCCCCCTTCCGGACAACAACTCGTAATCTGTACAGATACATTAGTTGCTGGACGACACTTCCCCTTAGATACGTCTGCCCATGCCATTGGCTGGAAAAGTGTCGCGGTTAATTTATCCGACCTTGCTGCCATGGGTGCAAAACCGCATAGTATCCTACTAGCACTTAGCCTACCGAACGTCGATCAAGTCTGGTTGGCTGAATTCAGTCGAGGGCTATTTGACTGCTGTGATCAGTTTGGTGTCAGTTTAATTGGTGGTGATACTACCCAAAGCACACAACTCACGATTAGCGTCACTGCGCTTGGCTGGATTGAACAGGGACAAGCCGTTACCCGATCTGGTGCACAAGTGGGTGACTATATTTGTGTCAGTGGACAAGTTGGAGATGCTGCATTTGGATTACAACATTTGGGACATCCTTTACAGCAACGTTTGGATTATCCAACACCTCGTTGTGAATTAGGACAGCAGTTGAAGGGTTTAGCATCGAGTATGATTGATGTTTCAGATGGCCTCGCCCAAGATCTAGGACATATTCTAAAAGCATCAAATAAAGGTGCGACATTACAACTCAACCAGCTTCCGATAGATAAATCACTAAAATTGATTGAAATGCAAAATGCTTGGCATTATGCGCTATCTGGCGGTGATGATTATGAATTATGCTTTACAATATCACCGCAAAACTATGAAAAACTATTGCGACAATCTCTTGATGTTCCGCTTACAATAATCGGCGAAATTACCCAACAAACTGGATTGTTATTTGAGTACATGGGCGAAATATACCCATTGCATGTTCATGGATACCAACACTTTGCATAAACCACCCTTACACTTTAACCAAATGACTTGGTTTGATCGTTTCATCGTTTTCTGCGGTGTCGGTTTTGGCTCTGGTTTAGCCCCCAAAGCGCCGGGTACTTTTGGTTCTGCATTTGCCCTACTTTTTATTCCAATTTGGCTACAACTTGGCATCAGCACAAGTATTGTGGCTGTAATTCTTATGTCTTTAATGGGTATTTATATTTGTGGACATACAGCAAAAGTACTCAACGTCCATGATGACGGGAGAATTGTTTGGGACGAATTTGCAGGACAATCCATTACCCTGCTGCCTTTACTTTATTTACAACAAGTGAACTGGTTATGGGTGATTGTAGGTTTCATATTATTTCGTATCTTTGATGTCTGGAAACCCTTTCCAATTAGTTGGGCCGATCAAAAAGTGTCTGGTGGTTTGGGGATCATGCTCGATGATATTATCGCAGGATTATGGGCAGCACTTTGTATTTGGACCATTCATTTTTATTTTTTAACTTAAACAATTGATACTAGAGTTAGGCATGTCAACAACAGTTATTATTCTTGCTGCAGGGAAAGGAACGCGAATGCGTTCACAACGACCAAAAGTATTACAACCCCTCGCTGGTCGCCCCTTACTCGGCCATGTGATTCAAACTGCTAAAAAACTGAATGCTCAAAATATTATTACCATTTATGGGCATGGCGGAGAGTTAGTTAAGCAAAGCTTTGCTGAGGAACATATTGAATGGGTTGAACAAGCTGAGCAATTGGGTACAGGCCATGCAGTTCAAATGACACTGCCTGTATTACCACAAGACGGTATTTCGCTGATTTTATCGGGTGATGTACCTTGTATTCATGCGAATACCCTACAAAAATTATTAGATGCATCTACTCAAACAGGGATTGGCTTGGTGACACTTACTGTAGAAGATGCAACAGGCTATGGTCGCATCGTCCGTCAAGACGGTAAAATTCAGGCGATTGTTGAACATAAAGATGCCAGCGAGGCACAACGCCAAATTAAAGAATTTAATACCGGCATTTATTGTGTCAGCAATGCAAAACTACATGAGTGGTTGCCTAAACTATCGAATGAAAATGCACAAGGCGAATATTACCTGACCGATATTGTTGCAATGGCGATTGCGGATGGTATGGAAGTTGCTTCTGTTGAACCAGAACTCGCATTTGAGGTGGATGGTGTCAATAACCGCCTCCAACTGGCGACTCTGGAACGTCAATTCCAACAACAGCAAGCCAAAGAACTGATGGAACAGGGCGTGCATTTGATTGACCCGAATCGTTTTGATTTACGTGGTAGTCTCAAGTGCGGTCAAGACGTGCAGATTGATATCAATGTCATTATTGAAGGTGACTGTGAACTGGGTGATAACGTACAGATCGGCGCAGGTTGTATCTTAAAGAATACCCGTATTGCAGCTGGCACCAAGATTCAAGCATACAGTATTTTCGAAAATGCTGTCGTAGGTGAGAACACTCAGATTGGTCCTTTTGCTCGCTTACGTCCAGGTGCAAACCTAGCTGACGAAGTACATATTGGCAATTTTGTTGAAGTCAAAAACACAAATATTGGTCAAGGCTCTAAAGCCAACCATTTCACTTATTTGGGTGATGCAGATATCGGCGCTGATTGCAATATCGGTGCAGGTACCATTACTTGTAATTATGACGGTGCAAACAAGCACAGAACAATTATTGAAGATCATGTTTTTATTGGGACAAACAACTCATTGGTTGCACCGATCAAAATTGGTCAAGGTGCAACAACTGGGGCGGGCTCGACGCTGACTCGTGATGTGACTGAGCATAGTTTGGCTGTCGAACGATCAAAACAGTTCGAAAAAGCAAATTATCAACGTCCCCAAAAGCTGAAAAAATAAGAGGGTAATTATATGTGTGGTATTGTTGGCGGCGTAGCAGAACGTTGTGTAACCGATATCCTGATTGAAGGACTTAAACGACTAGAATATCGCGGCTATGACTCCGCAGGTCTCGCATTACTGAATAATCAAAAAATTCTACGTGAGCGCCGTGTAGGTAAAGTCGCAAACTTAGATGAAGCCGTATCAGAACAAAAACTAACAGGTCATATTGGGATTGCACATACCCGTTGGGCAACACATGGCAAACCAACCGAAAATAATGCTCATCCTCATATTTCAGGCAATGTAGCTGTCGTTCACAATGGCATTATTGAGAACTATCAAGAACTCAAAGACACATTGCAAGCGCAAGGCTATGTATTTACCTCACAAACGGATACTGAGGTCGTCGCACACCTTGTTAATGATGCGCTTAAGAACACGGATAGCTTGCTTGAAGCAGTTCAACAAGTCGTTCCGCAACTAAAAGGGGCTTATGCACTTGGTATTATTCATACTGAACATCCAGATGAATTGATTACCGTACGTGAAGGTTCACCTCTAGTGATTGGTGTGGGCATTGGTGAAAACTTTATTAGCTCAGATCAATTGGCATTACTTCCTGTTACCAACCGCTTTGTGTATTTAGAAGAAGGTGATATTGCACGCTTAACTCGCAGCAGCATCGAAGTGTTTGTCAATGGCGAACCTGTTGAACGTCCAGTGAAGGAATTGGATGCGACAGTAAGCAATGCCTCAAAAGGTGAATATAAGCATTTCATGCTTAAGGAAATCTATGAGCAACCTGAAGCGATTCAGCAAACCATTTCCCAAGCGCTCAATGGCAATACGCTACGCAAGGATTTCCTCAACCATGCAGATGCGGATTTTAGTAAAATCCAGCAAGTTCAAATTATTGCTTGTGGTACCAGTTATCACGCAGGCATGATTGCCAAATATTGGTTCGAACAATTAATCGGTGTCTCTTGCCAAATTGAGATTGCAAGCGAGTTCCGCTATCGCAACCCTGTGATTGTAGCGAATACTCTATATATCTGTATCTCTCAATCAGGTGAAACTGCGGATACCTTAGCTGCGTTGCGTGAGGTTCAGAAACGTGCCAAAGCACAAGAGATTTACATTAGCACGATGACCATCTGTAACGTTGCAACCTCATCAATGGTACGTGAAACAGATCATCATTTGTTGACCTTGGCTGGCCCTGAAATCGGTGTTGCGTCAACCAAAGCATTTACCACACAGTTAGCTGCATTAATGCTTTTGATTCTTAAAATCGGTCAAGTCAAACAGCAAATTGCAGAAATACAATTAACTGAGATTATCAGTGGATTGTGGCATTGCCCTAAAGTCATTTTAGATACTTTACAATGCGATACTGAAATTCTACGCTTATCTACGCTATTCGTTGAGAAAAATCACTGTCTATTCTTGGGTCGTGGCACACATTTCCCAATCGCATTAGAAGGTGCTTTAAAGCTTAAAGAAATTTCTTATATTCATGCAGAAGGCTATGCAGCAGGTGAATTGAAGCATGGTCCATTGGCATTAGTAGATAACGAAATGCCTGTGGTCATTTTAGCGCCACAAGATGACATGTTAGATAAATTGAAATCAAATATGGAAGAAGTTCAAGCACGTGGTGGTGAGCTCTTTATATTTGCAGATCAAAACAGCGGTATTCATGCTAAAGATCGCCAACATGTTGTTCATATTCCAACAGTCTGCGAATGGTTAGCACCGATTGTTTATAGCATTCCTGTGCAATTATTATCTTATCATGTTGCGGTTTTACGTGGGACTGATGTTGATCAACCACGGAACCTTGCCAAGAGCGTTACTGTAGAGTAAATTCATTCAGATATTTCAATTATTTGTATGAGAGTATAAATTACTCTCATACAACAATTAAATTCTAATGATATGAATAATACAAACAAAATATTTACTTATGTAAGCTGGTTAATATTATTCTTTCCTGCATTTGCAACTTTTTTTTATGATCCCTCACTCTCATATCTAATCTTGTTTTCATGTACCTATCTCTACATAAAAAAAGTTAAAAATAAATCGAATTTCACCATTTCCTTTATATGGTTCTTATATGTTTTTTTTATGATATTTCCACCTTATCACATGTTCATAAGGCCTATTCTTCATGGAATGCCTGTAACTTATCCAATAGAAAATACAATCACGATCATGACTTCCTATATTTTTGATTCCCTTATAAAAAACATTATTTTAGCTGTGCTTTTTGGTCTCTCGTTATTTTTTTATGTCATGACAAAAAGGCTTCATAAAGAGATTCTTTATGAAGCCTTTTAACTGCTAGGCATATCATTACTTCGGTAATTTTATGTATTGAATAAAATCTAGATTCTCATTATAAACAGCACCTTAGTTCTTCAACACTAGAGTCAATATGAGAAATTGTATTCAAGCAACATAACGTGTGGTTTTATGATTCAATAAAATAATCGAATTTAAGATCACTACACCCAATATTGAAATTAAAATTAGATGCCAATCCACAAAAAATAAAGATGTTAATAAGATAGCAACATCTATTCCCATTTGTACCTTGCCAGCAGGCAACTGAAAACGCTCTTGTAAATACAGTACCAATAAATTAATTCCACCTAAGCTAGAACGATGCCTAAATAAAATTAAAAAACTGACGCCCATCAACACATTCGCAAAAACGGTTGCATAAATCGGATGTACCGCAGAAAGCTGTACAAAGTGAGGAATCGTTTCAGTAAAGCCAGCCAGCAGAGCAACTGCGATAAAGGTTTTGACCACCAAAGCCAGTCCCATTTTTTTATATGCAAAATAATAAAAAGGGATATTAATTAAGAAAAATAAAACACCAAACTGAATATCGGTAATGTAGTGGATTAACAATGATAGACCCGCTGTTCCACCCGTCATGATTCCTGCTTGTTTCAACAAGATCATGGCAAAAGAAAGAATAAATGTGCCAATTAACATCGCAAGTGCATCTTCTATCTTTGAGTGTTGCTCAACCACAGGCGTGACGGCACTTACCAAAGATATATTTTGCTCGGTATTCATACGGGAAAAACTCAATAGGAGAACAACACAGGGAGAGACATCTTTCAAAGAAAGATGTGGCATATTTGATCATTTTTATTTAAATTTCGCAATTTATTCTTATATTTTTATCATAAATGCAATTTATGTTCGTAATAATAGATTAGGTATATATTGCCCCATTTTAATGCAATGGGGTTTGATCCACTATCAAGTATTTCTATTTCAGTTTTCTTTATGTCCTCATTTCGTGGCAATGCCGTTCTCTTTAAGCTTTTCTAAGACAATCGAGGTGTTTAAATTACTTACACCAAAATCACTTGAAGATAGTGTCCCGATCAGCTTGACCATGTCATCCAGATTCCGAACCGCAACTTTAAGCGCAAAGTCATAGCTTCCTGTTAATTTATGAATATCTTTAACTGCAGGCTCGTGTAAAAGGAAATCAACAAATCGGTCATGGGTTGCATCATTATAATTCTGCAACTTCACTTCAATAATCCCCATGATCGGTGTCGGATCCGCAATCAAAGCAACCTGAGCATAGTAACCCGTAATAATTTTTTTCTGTTCCAGTTGAATACGGCGACGTGAGCATTGAGAAGTAGATAGCCCCACCAATTCAGCTAACTCTTGATTAGCCAAACGTCCATTTAACTGTAAATGATGAATAATTTTCCGGTCAAATTCATCCAGCTCTTCAATCATAAAACTCTCAACTTTCAAATCTAGGTAGGCATGGGGTAAAGTGTGTAGGCGATATTCAACACTTCTCAAAATTGTAACCTTTTGAACCTAGTTGTCACGAGTTCCCTTGAAAATCTCTCCTGACTGAATCCGAATAACGCCTTTCGCTAACATCTGCTGCCATGCCTCGGATAATGAGCCATTCAAATCAATTGCTTTACAAGCATCTTCAATCACATAAGCTCTAAAACCCATATTCGCCGCATCTATCGCCGTCCACGCCACACAAAAATCTGTGGCAATTCCGACAATATACACCGTATCTATCTGATGTTCTTTGAGGTAACCATTCAGTCCTGTCGGTGTTTGACGATCTGCTTCCATAAATGCAGAGTAGCTATCGATATGCTGATGAACACCTTTTCGAATGATCAACTGTGCCGTTGGGATCTGTAGTTCAGAATGAAATTCAGCATCATGTGTCCCTTGAACACAATGTTTTGGCCATAGCACTTGAGTCCCATAACTCAACTCAATCGTCTCAAAGGGTTTCTTGTTTTCATGATTATCTGCAAAAGAAACATGCTGATCTGGATGCCAATCCTGGGTCAGCACGACATGCTCAAACTGAGGAGCAAGTTGATTAATCAAGGGAATGATTTGATCTGCATCTGCAACTGCTAGGTTCCCACCCGGTGTGAATCCATTTTGGACATCCACCACAATCAATGCAGCATTGTTCAATAACTTTGATGTTTGATGATTCACCCTCAACCCCTTCCCTTAAATTTAACTCTGCTTATGGATCAGACTACACCGATCACAGCATCGGTCAAAACAAAATTCACGGAAAGATGACTTAAAGTTTTAGACAGTTTCACCAAAGCATATTGTTCTTATGTCTCCGATCAGTCATAATTTGCATAATTGTCATTCAACTTCTACTCTATTGTTGAACGACGAATCAAAATACTGCATCCATCCCATATTCGTTTTTTAATTATCTCAATCTCGGATGGAAAAATAGGATATTTTTTTAAAATGACTCAGCAAGCACAGAATATTCAAGGCTCAATTGTCGCACTCGTCACCCCTATGTTTGAAGATGGTCGCGTAGATTGGAAGAGCCTTGAGAAGCTCGTTGAGTGGCACATCCAACAAGGTACACATAGCATTGTTGCTGTTGGCACAACGGGCGAAGCGTCTACATTAAGCATGGAAGAACATACACAAGTCATCAAAGAAGTGATTCGTGTTGCCAATAAACGCATCCCGATTATTGCAGGTACAGGTGCAAACTCAACTCACGAAGCAATTGAACTGACAAAAGCAGCCAAAGATCTTGGTGCTGATGCAGCTTTGCTTGTGACACCCTATTATAATAAACCAACTCAAGAAGGCTTATATCAACACTATAAAGCGATTGCTGAAGCTGTTGATATTCCACAAATTCTTTATAATGTTCCAGGTCGTACTGGTGTTGACATGCAGAACGAAACCGTGATTCGTCTTGCTGATGTGAAAAACATTGTTGGAATTAAAGATGCAACGGGTGACGTACCTCGTGGTAAAGCTCTAATTGATGGCTTAAACGGTAAAATCGCAGTTTACTCTGGCGATGATGAAACCGCTTGGGAATTAATCCTGCTCGGTGCCAAAGGTAATATTTCAGTTACTGCGAATGTCGCACCAAAACAAATGAGTGAAGTTTGTGAAGCGGCGCTTGCTGGCAATAAAGAAAAAGCACAAAATTTGAATCAACAAATTGCAAATCTACACAATATTTTGTTTTGCGAATCAAACCCAATTCCTGTGAAATGGGCATTGCATGAGATGGGATATATTGGGACTGGTGTACGCCTACCACTAACCACTCTGGCAGAACAATATCGTGAACCTCTCCGCGCTGACTTAAAAGTTGCGGGAATTATTTAATACGAGCAATTTATGATGCAATTACGTGTTGGTATAGTCCTAGTCATTTCAGCATTGAGCTTGGCTGGTTGTGGTCGCTTTGCCATAAATAATCACTCTTTAGATTATAAAAAAGCGGAAGCACTTGAACCACTCAAATTCCCTGAAGGAGCAACGGTCAGACCATTTACACCTTTGTATCCAGCTCCAACAGTGGATCCATTAGCGATTCAACACGCACCGACTTTTGAGAATAAGACAGGCAACCGCTACGCCTTACCACGTCCTGAGTCGATGCAAACGACAGCAAGTAATCCAGATGATAACGTGGCAACCCTAGGTCGCCCACAACTCGTTATGGATGGAAACCGCAATCCATTACTGAAAGTGGAAGGTCCAACTGCTGAAGCATGGCAATATACCTTTGCTACATTGAATAGTCTTAACTACAAAGTGATTTCTCAAGCCAATAACGGCTATGAGGCAACAATTCAGGTTGACAATCAAACCTATGTGTTAAAGCTGTCTGCTGTTGGTTCAAACAATACCATCGCTCTATTTAAACCTGACGCCACCTTTGCAGACCAAGCGATTGCAACCGAGGTGTTAGCCCAGATTTACCAAAATTGGCCAGCCTAGTCGTTTACTAGGCATATTTTTCAAAAGGTTCCCCCATGTTAAAACAAACCTTGCTCTATACTGGTAAAGCAAAATCTGTATATGAGACAGATAACGCTGATCATCTGATTTTAGTCTTTCGTGATGATGCCTCGGCATTTAATGGCGAAAAAATTGAGCAGCTAGATCGTAAAGGCAAGGTCAACAACCGTTTTAACGCCTTTATCATGGAAAAGTTGGCTGAAGCAGGGATTGAAACCCACTTCGAAGAATTACTTTCTCCAACTGAAGTGCTGGTTAAAAAACTTCAGATGATTCCTGTTGAGTGTGTCATCCGTAACTATGCTGCTGGCTCACTCTGCCGTCGTTTAGGTGTCGAAGAAGGTAAAGAGCTTACACCGCCTACATTCGAATTGTTCTTCAAAGACGATGCTCTTGGCGATCCAATGGTCAATGAGTCTCAAGCAATCGCTTTAGGCTGGGCGACTGCTGATCAACTTGAAAAAATGAAAGAACTCACTTACCAAGTAAACGATGTGTTAAAAGCATTATTTGATGCAGGTAATATGATTCTTGTTGATTTCAAACTTGAATTTGGTGTGTTCCACGATCGCATCGTACTTGGTGATGAATTCTCTCCAGACGGTTGCCGTTTATGGGATAAAGACACCAAGAAGAAATTAGATAAAGATCGTTTCCGCCAAGGTCTAGGTGGTGTGGTTGAAGCTTATGAAGAAGTTGCGGCACGTTTAGGCATTAACTTAGATGACCTTTAAACAATGCTAAAGTAAAAAAACCAGCAAATGCTGGTTTTTTTATGGCTATTTGAAAGGGGGCTTTTCATTTTAAAATATAGATCAATCTTTCCTTGTTCTTGTTGAAAACCAACATAAAATTGACCCTATACAAACCATAAATGCGCCATACCAAAAGGATAACTCTAATGGTGTACTCAGTAGAAATGCTGCAAAAAGCGCAGAAAACACAGGAATAAAATAAGAAGCACCTGCCAATAACGTTACATTGCCATGTAAAATCCCGACATTCCAAGCTGCATAACCAAAACCCATGGCCACAGCTGCCATAACCAATGAAACAGAGGATGACCAATCAAAATTTAATCCACCTCCGCCCATCAAGAAATACTTAATCCAAAGTACAACTGCCACCAGAGTAAAAAACAAAGTGATGCCATTCGCACCCTTTGCAATTCTGGCTGTCAACGTGCAATAAGCCGCCCACAACAATGTCCCAACAAAGGCTAAACCATAGCTTAGTGGGTTGCTTTGAATATTGCCCCACATATTCGGTAAATCAAAACCTTGCTCACCACCCAGCACCCAGCCAATCCCCAATAGAGAAATAGCAAAACCAGGAATAATTAAGACACTGGCTTTCTGCTGATTAAACAAAATTGCAGCAACCATGGTAAAGGTCGGCCAGAGATAGTTCACCATTCCCACTTCAATCGCTTCTCGATTATTGTTGCTATAACCAATTGAAAGCGACAAACATATTTCATAAGCAACAAATAAAACACTACCCCCAATTAAATATGTTCTAGGGAAGGTTCTGAGGCTGCTCCAACCAACCGAGAAAAATAGAAAGATTGAAGCGAGCGTATAGATCAATGCTGCACCACCCACTGCGCCAAAATGACTACTAACATCCTTGATCAAAGCAACGATCAAGCTCCATAAGAAGATCGCAAGCAATCCAATGAGTGTGGCTTTTTTGGGGTTCATATCAATACATAAATAAATAAAGCAGCAAGTTCAAATCTGTTTTTATTGATTCGAGCAGCTACCAATTAAGATAAGCACACTGCTATGACTAAACTTTTAATTCATTAACATTCAGTCTTCCCCCACAGCGAAGAGTTATTTGTTAAACTGAAATGTAACGAAAGAATGTCACCGACAATGCAATGAAAAAAATATATTTCTTTTTTACTTTGGCGCTTATATGCATTTCTGCTTCATCCTTTGCAAAAAAAATGGAAGACGATGAGTTCCATCGCTATCTAAAGCAAAATAACGAACTCGGTCAGCAATATCATAACGATTTAAGCGTTGCGATAGTTACAGGAGACCGTCAAGCTATTCCAAATAAAATCTGCGCAATCTATAAAATCAGCTTAGAACAAGCTAAAATTGCAAAAGAAAATAAACACTTAAAGAATAGCCATCAAGCTGAGACATTAGCAACTGAAAATATAAATAATCTTGAAGCTATACTCACACCCCACCAAAAACCCATTACGAAGTACTGCCAAGTAACCAAGCGTACAAATACAGATTAATTAAATGGAGCTCAACAAGTTAAAATTTCACTGCTGCTGTTGCTCTTGCTGCCAACGTCGTTGCTGCAAGCGTTCAGCCTCAACCTCTCGCTTATTTAAAGCCCGCTCATAGAGCTTGGTTCCTTGTAGTTCTGGTGGCAAATACGCTTGTAACACGAAATGTTCAGGGTAATTATGTGGATACAAATAATCTACGCCATAACCCTGCTGCTTCATGAGTTTGGTTGGCGCATTACGTAAATGTAATGGCACAGGTAAATTCGCTGTTTTTTCTGCCAGTTCTAAAGCACGATTAATTGCTAAATAAGTGCTGTTACTTTTTGGGCTGGTTGCCAAATAAACCGCACACTGTCCCAAGATAATACGCGCCTCAGGCATACCTACGGCTTGCACCGACCGGAAACACTCACCTGCTAACAATAATGCATTGGGATTAGAGTTGCCGATATCTTCCGATGCCGCAATCAACATCCGACGCGCGATAAACACTGGATCTTCGCCGCCTTTGAGCATACGTGCCATCCAGTACAGCGTCGCGTCTGGATCACTACCGCGGATCGATTTGATAAATGCTGAAACCAAATCATAATGCTGCTCACCCGATTTATCATAACGGGCAATATTCTGTTGCGCTACTTTGACCACAATCGCATTGGTGACAACATTTTCAACATCTGCCTCAAAGGTGCTGGCAATTAAATCGATCAGATTGAGTGCTTTACGTGCATCTCCAGCAGCAAATTGAATCAGTGCATCATATTCCTCAATCTGGATAAAACGCTCTTTTAGAAACTTATCCGTTTGAATGGCTTTATTGAGTAAGGTTTGAATGGCTTCCGCATCCAAACTATTCAATGTATAGACCTGACACCGTGACAGTAATGCACTATTAACTTCAAAGGATGGGTTTTCTGTGGTTGCCCCAATCAGCGTGATTTTGCCTTTCTCAACGGCATTGAGTAAAGCGTCTTGCTGCGATTTATTAAAACGGTGGATCTCATCAATGAAGACCACGGGTGTAAGTAGATCACCGCTTTCAGCAATCACCTCACGCAGCTCTTTCACCCCTGTATTGAGCGCAGATAAGCTAATGAATGGACGATCCACAGCTTGGGCCAATAACAATGCGATCGTGGTTTTCCCTACTCCTGGTGGGCCCCAAAAGATAATCGAAGGCAAATGCCCTTGATCAATCATCTGACGCAAAGGTGCATTGTCACCCAGCAAATGATCCTGTCCAATAATTTCAGACAAATCACGAGGGCGTAAACGTTCAGGTAAAGGAATATGCGTATCTGACATCATCACTGGCTTTATGCTGTTTTATCCTAGTCTATTGTGTCTGGCACAAATCTACAATTTGAATCTGCAAAACAAATGATCAGTCTATTGAGCTGCATTCTGTTTGAGAATTTGCTGCATCGCTTGATAGGTTGCGGTAATACGTGCTTCATTCGGAAAATTGGTATTAGCAAGCATCACCATACCGATTTTTTGCTGTGGAATAAAAGCAGCATACGCTCCAAAGCCATTGGTCGCCCCTGTTTTATTAAAATAGGTTGCTGGTGAAGCAATCTTTGGCTGTTTGATTGGAGTAACAGCATGGCTTTCCAGTGCCATTTTGCTTGAATTGCCCTCTAACAAGGTTTCTAATTTCACAGGATAAGCATATTGCTCCCAACCCAAACCTTGCGTCATTGCCCCCACTTCAAAATAGCCCACATGGGTATTTTCAATGGCTTTACGGATAGGTTGTTGCAACTGTTGCACATTGATCTGCGCATCTAGAAACTTCAACATATCTGCACTGCTACTTTTCACACCATACGCTTCTGCATCAAACATACCTGGTGATACACGCATGGCTTGATCGGCTTTGTATCCCCATGCATATTGCGACATATGCGGCTTAGGTACATTGATAAAACTTTGAGTCATACCCAATTGAGGAAAAAGCGTTTGCTCGATCAATTCTACATAAGGTTTTTTCATGGCTAAAGTCGTCACATAACCCATCAAACCAATACTCGGATTGGAATATTGACGTGCAGCACCGATTTTTGTTTTTGATTGCCATTCTTGAAAATATCGAATCATATCCTGCTGTTTCACAACATCATCAGGAAATTGTAGTGGGAAGCCTCCAGCGTTGTATGTGCCTAAATTCAATAATGTCGCTTGATTTACGGCTGTATTTTTAAGTTCAGGAAAATATTTGGCTGGATGATCAGAGAATGACAACTGCCCTTGTGCCTGTGCATAGCCTGCCAAAGTCGCATTGAAGACCTTACTCACCGAGCCAAGTTCAAATAAGGTCTTATTGCTCACAGCTTGCTGGCTTTGTTTAGAGGCTAGCCCATAATTGACAAAATAGTGTTTACCATTCAAGGTCACTGCTACCGCCATTCCCGGTACTTTATATTGCGCCAATAAAGGCTTAAATTGCTGATCAATCACAGCTTTCACCTGTTGCTCAGTCAGGTTTTTAGCCCAAAGTATTGAACTAAAAGATAATAGTCCTGCCACCATCAGCAATTTTTTTAAAGTTCTCGAAAAATCGTTCGGCTTAGTCATTCATCATTTCACTTTAAGTTAAGATTTAATTTGCATTGAGCTTAAGTAGTTTTGCCTGCGGTCCATCTTCAATGACCCAAATCGATCCATCTTGGGCCTGATGTAGACCACGAATTCGTTGTTTCATGTCTAAACGTTGCACTTCTTTAACAGGCTGTGCATTGAGATCTACTACAACAATAGATTTAGATGATAAACCTCCAATCAGAGCCTTTTGTCGCCATAGCGGAAATTGATCACCTGTATAAACGATCATGCTTGAAGGTGAGATTACCGGTGTCCAATCAATTTCAGGCGCTTTAAATTCGGGTCGGGTGCTATGATCTGGGATCGGCAGACCTGAATAGTGATTGCCATTTGAAACAGTTGGATAACCATAATTTGCACCTTTGACAATCAGATTCAGCTCATCACCACCCTCTGGGCCCATTTCAACGACCCAAAGTTGTCCTTGGGTATCAAATGCGATGCCAAGCGGATTACGATGCCCCAATGACCAAATCTCAGCGCTTACTCCACCTTGTTGACTAAATGGATTTCCCTCAGCAGGCGTACCATCTTCATTTAATCGCAATACTTTACCCAGATTGCTCTTCATATCTTGGGCTGGATCAAATTTCTGTCTCTCCCCTGAGCTTACCCATAGTTTTCCATCTGCACCAAATACCATGCGATGTCCATAGTGCCCTTGTCCTGATACCTTTGGAACTTGTTGCCAGATCACCTTTACATCCGTGAGTTTAGGTTGTGTGACACTGGACAAATCGAGTTTGGCACGTGAAATTACAGCCCCATAGCCACCTTGGCCTTTTACAGCATAACTCAGATAAATCCAGTGATTGTTCTGAAAGTCTGGGTGTAAAATCACATCCCCTAAACCACCTTGTCCCCCATAACTAACGGCTGGGATCCCCTCAACATTCAAGCTTTGTTTGGTTTTAGGATCGAATATCTTTAACTGACCTCTGCGTTCTGTAATGAGCAAGCGTTGATCAGGTAACGACGTGATTGCCCAAGGTTCATTAAATTGTGCAATATTTTCTATATGGTAAGTCTGTAGACTCGCTTGTGCGCTTTGCTGAACTGTATTTTGATCTGTGGTTTTAGGATTACTATTGTTTGTACCGCAGGCTTGTAAAAATAAAAAACCACCACATAAAAATGGGGTGACGATGTGCTTGATCATTCCCTCTCTCCCTCTTATTTTCTTTTCTCATAGTACGAGGATTTATTTAAAAAACTGCTATAAAAGTGTTGTTTTTTTATACCTGCTTATTCAACTATAAATGATCAACGCCGCTAACGAACCCAGCGCACAATATATTCTTCGATTTGTTCTTCATCGACTTCAGTTTCTGAAATACAGCGACCTGCAACTGATTTTTTCGCATTGATCACACTTTTGCGCGAACCTGTCATCAAATAATGCCATGACGGTAAGTTTTTACCCTCACTCAAACGACGATAGGCACAACTTGATGGCAACCATGAAATATTCTGTAATTGTTCCAAAGTGAGTTGGATACAATCAGGAACTTGTTGTTGCCGATTAACATAATCTGAACATTGAGCTGTTTTACAATCCAATAACTTACATGCCACCTTGGTGTATGCCACCTCAGCTGTGTCTTCATCTTCCAGCTTAATTAGGCAGCACAATCCACAGCCATCGCACAAAGCTTCCCATTCCGCTTGGTTCAGTTGATCAAGCGAATATTGTTTCCAAAAATTAGGACGCAGTTCTGTGGACATAATAGTGTTTTCGATTTAAAACGAGCAGTCTAGTATACCATTCTTGAGTCACATACTTTATTTAAACGACACATTTCATCTATTGAACAGAGTGTGATCGAACATTAGCACCACAGAAACACAATATATAGATTAAAAAACATACAATATTATAGATAGAGAAATAACTAAAAATAGGAGAATACAATATGTTCCGTTGGGCGATTATTTTTGCTGTAATTGCATTGATTGCAAGTTTATTAGGCTTTGGTGGTGTTGCTGGCCTTTCCAAAGACTTTGCTGTCATTTTGCTGATTATTGCAGCAATTCTAGCTATAGTCGGTTTTTTATCTCGCGGTAAAGTCTAAAATTATTCATCCTGTATCGAAAAGAAGAATCAGCAGATTCTTCTTTTTTATCGCTAAAAATCCAGTTACCAAGAGACTCATTTTTGTTGTTTTAAGATGCCATCAATTACAATATTTTATGTTTTAATCGGAAAGTTTTAAAAAAAGACTAGGACTTTAAAATGAGCTCTCAAATTATAACTCGTGAAATTGAATATACCGCTCCAGATGGTCAACGCTTAATTGGTTATTTCGCAGCGCCAACAATTGATCAACCTATTGCGGGTGTCATTGTTGCACCTGAATGGTGGGGTCGTAACGAATATACTGAACAACGCGCACGTGAGCTTGCAGAACATGGCTTTGCTGCCTTAGCAATCGATATGTATGGTGATAAAAAAGTCACCACTGCTGTACCGCAAGCCTCAGAATGGATGAATCAGACCTTTGAACAACCAGATACGATTGTCAATCGCGCAAAAGCGGGGTTAGCAACATTAGCAGCTCAACCCGAAGTCAATGCCGAAAAACTCGCTGCTATTGGCTTTTGCTATGGTGGTAAGGTTGTACTTGATTTAGCTCGCTCTGGTGCAGATATCAAAGCAGTTGCCACCTTCCATGCCGTATTAGCAACAAGTACACCAGCACAAAAAGATCAGATCAAAGCTGAAATTTTAGTTTTACACGGTGAGCTTGATAGCATGGTCACTTTAGATGACGTCGCGAGTTTCCGTCAAGAAATGCATGATGCTGAGGTCAGCCATGAAGTCATCATTTTCGAAGATGCTAAACATGGATTCAGCAATCCTCTAGCAGATGAACGTGCGAAGGCGAATAATGTTGACCTCGGTTATAACGCAGAAGCAGAACGCCAAGGCCTTGAAGCCATGTATGAGTTGTTAGATAAACATTTAAAGTGATTAAAAAAACTATCTCTAAAATCCATAAATATGGAATTAAACGAATATCTCGTTTGTTTAATTCCTAACAATTTCGACTAGTGCAAGGCGACAAGGATGTCGCCTTGCACTAGCAAATATGAATAAGGATTTAATAACAAATTTGTTTGTATGCAGCAACTCCTCTCTGCTTTTCCGCTATACTAGCCCTCTGCTTTTGATTGTTCTGATTCATGTCTGATTTTTCATTTTCTGATGCACTGCTCGCTTGGTACGACCAACATGGTCGTCATGATCTACCTTGGCAAATTGCGGATGATCCTTATAAAGTCTGGGTATCAGAAATCATGTTGCAGCAGACACAAGTCAAAACGGTATTGCAATATTTTGATCGTTTTATCGAACGCTTTCCTACCGTACAAGACTTAGGACAAGCCAGTTGGGATGACGTTGCACCTTATTGGGCAGGACTTGGGTATTACGCAAGAGCAAGAAACTTACATAAAGCAGCAGGTATCGTCAGTCAGCAAGGCAAATTCCCTGAAACATTAGAACAATGGATTGAACTTCCAGGGATTGGACGCTCCACAGCAGGCGCGCTGATGTCACTCGGTTTACGCCAATATGGCGTCATTATGGATGGCAATGTGAAACGTGTTTTAGCACGTTTCTTTGCGATTGAAGATGATCTATCTAAACCACAACATGAACGTGCTTTATGGCAAATTGCAGAGGATCTATGCCCTCAACAACGCAATCATGACTACACACAAGCCATCATGGATTTAGGTGCGACCGTTTGCACACCAAAAAAACCATTATGTTTATATTGTCCAATGCAACAACACTGTCTAGCCTATCAACAAGGATTAGAACAGGAGCTTCCATTTAAAAAGGCTAAAAAGCCTGTCCCGATTAAAACAGCCCATGTTTTGCTCATACAATCAGGCGATCAATGGCTATGGCAGCAAAGAGAAGCACAGGGTTTGTGGGGAGGACTATACTGCCTACCCATTATTGAGCAAGCAACCGAATTACAACAGATTGAGCAACACTTTAAACTACAAGCTCAAGTATCATCATTGCAGATTAGCCATAGCTTTACCCACTTTACATGGTTGCTAGATGGAAAAGTGTTCCACGTGGAACATGACCAAAAAGAACAACTCAGTATTGAGTTGAATGGACACTGGCTTAGCCCAGATCAAGCCACAGCCAAAGGGATCCCCACTGCAATGAAGAAAATGATCAAGGCAGCAGATGCCTAAATAAGATTAAGTCATTATGGGTGTTAGCGCTGTGTTTAGTCGTGCCAACTTTCTATAAAATGCAAGGAGCCAGTATGCATCATTCAATCCGCTATGCCCTTCTCGGTGTATTGACGATCTTACTCTCAGCATGTGCCAGCACACCTCAAAAACCAACACCACTACCAAATACCCAAGTCAACAAACTACAAAATATGCGCCTCGATAGCCGATTACCAATACCGGTCAAAGGTGTCAGTCGAAGTGAGTTGAGCGACACGTGGGGAGCTGCTCGTAGCCAAGGTCGTCGTCACGAAGGAATTGACATCATGGCAGCACGAGGAACGAAAGTGTATAGTGCAACTGACGGGCTCGTCGCAGACTTACGCAACAACAATCTGGGTGGAAAAGTGGTTTGGATTATGGGGCCATCAGGATCATGGCATTACTATGCACATCTAGATCGTCATAAACGTGGACTCAATGTCGGTGATTATGTTCGCAAAGGCGAGCACATTGGATATGTGGGAAATACAGGCAATGCACGCCATACAGCTCCACATCTACACTATGGTATTTATTTAAATGGCAAAGGGCGTGGCGCAGTCAATCCATTCCCTTATTTACGTTAGGAACACACAATGTCAGAAGCATTGATTGAACAACTGGTTGAATTTGCAGAGTCAGGGAATCAACAAAAAATCATTCTCAATGGAACCAGTTATCAAGGCTGGATCATGGAGATTACCGAAGATGCACTGCTAATCAGTACAGGTTTTGCAGATAAATCAGGTAAAGACTTTTGGCTAAAGTTTGATGATTTGGATAGTGCCGCACTGTATTATTGGGATAATCATAGTGATGAGTGGGTTGAATTCAAACTCTAAAATTCACAGTATTCAGGAGCAACACATATGACGATTCAACGCTGTGGTTGGTGCTCTAACGACCCTTTGTATATAGCTTACCATGATGAAGAATGGGGCAAGGCTGAACATGATGAAGCACGTCTATTTGAAATGCTCTGTCTCGAAGGCCAACAAGCTGGCTTATCATGGATTACTGTTCTAAAAAAACGTGAATGTTATCGTACCCATTTTTTTCAATATCCAGTTGCACACATCGCAGCACTCACCGATGATCAACTGGAAAATAAACTCAATGATTCAGGGTTAATCCGTCATATCGGTAAACTCAAAGCCATTCGAGACAATGCGATCGCATGGCAAAAACTCAAAGATGAAGTTCAAGATGTCTCGGCTTGGTTTTGGAACTTCGTCAATCATCAAGCACCAAACAACGATGTGATGCATTATCGTGAAGCACCTGCTCAAACAGAAATCAGTCAAATACTTTCCAAAACATTAAAAAAACGTGGTTTCAAATTTGTTGGGCCAACCACCTGCTATGCCTTCATGCAAGCGGTAGGTATGGTCAATGACCATGAAAACCATTGTCATTTTAAATAAAACGATCCCCTCAAAGGAGTCCTTTCATGAGCAATAATCAAATTCGCGCTTATGCAGCGATGCAAGCAGGTGAACAGCTGGTTCCTTACCAATTTGATGCAGGTGAATTACAAGCCCATCAGGTGGAAGTCAAAGTTGAATACTGTGGTTTATGTCATTCTGATCTATCAGTCATCAACAATGATTGGCGTTCTTCAACCTACCCTGTCATTGCTGGTCACGAAATCATTGGCACAATCACGGCGCTCGGCACGGAAGCAAAGGGGCTCAAACTGGGTCAACGTGTTGGTATCGGTTGGACAGCTGAAAGTTGCCAAGCATGTGATCCGTGTATTGGAGGCAATCAGGTGCTCTGTACAGGTAAAAACGTGGCAACCATCGTGGGTCATGCGGGGGGCTTTGCAGAAAAAGTACGGGCTGGTTGGCAATGGGTTATTCCTCTACCCGATGATTTAGCGCCTGAAAGTGCGGGTCCACTCCTTTGTGGTGGGATTACCGTGTTTGATCCATTACTTAAACATAAAATCCAAGCCACACATCATGTCGGTGTGATCGGTATTGGTGGCTTAGGTCATATCGCAATTAAACTGCTCAAAGCTTGGGGTTGTGAAATCACCGCGTTTAGTTCTAATCCAGAAAAAACGGAAGAACTTAAAGCGATGGGCGCAGATCATGTCGTGAATAGTCGTGATGCTCAAGCGATTAAAGCACAACGTGGTAAGTTTGATTTATTATTAAGTACGGTGAATGTCACACTGAATTGGCAAGCCTATTTGAGTACCCTTGCACCCCATGGCAGTCTCCATTTCTTAGGTCTTACTTTAGAGCCGGTTCCTGTTTCAGTTGGTGCGCTCATTGATGGTGCCAAATCTGTCACAGGCTCTCCAACAGGTTCTCCTTTGGCATTACGTCAGCTTTTAAAGTTTGCTGCACGTAAAAATATTGCACCACAAATTGAACTATATCCTATGTCACAACTTAATGAAGCCATTGAGCGACTTCATTCTGGTCAAGCTCGTTATCGAATTGTTCTCAAAGCTGACTTTGATTAGGCTGAAGGCGAGTCTAAGCTTTGTTTTACCCAATCCGCCAATTGCTGAATCGCTTGGCGGATTTCTTGTGTAAAAGCATGCCCCGCATTTAAACGGATAAAATGCCGATAGCGCTGATCTTCACCAAATACTTCACCTGGTACAATATTGATACCTTTAGCTTGTGCGAGATAATATAGATCAAGCCCTGTAATCATGTCAGGCAGCTGCATCCATAAAGCATAGCCTCCTTGTGATTGACTTAATGCAATCGGAATCCCCTGAAAAGTTTCTAAAATACACGCACGATACTGTTCCACCTGCTGCATGAGCTTGGGTCTTAATTGATCTAAATGTTCTCTATAACCACGACTATAGATAAAATCAGCCAAACCAAGCTGTAAAGGCGTATTCACACCAACGTTATTTGCCAATAATTGGGGGCGTAAGAATTCAAGTTGTTGCCCCAAACAGAACCAACCGACTCGATAAGCACTGGATAATGACTTTGAAACTGATGCACACCAGACCACATAGCCCTGTTGATCCCAATAACGAATCGGTAATGGGCGTTCCTTCTGGAAACTACACTCCGCATAAATATCATCTTCAATAATGAAACATTGATACTGCTGCGCCAGTTCAGCAATCCGTTGTTTCTGCTGGTTACTGAGACAATATCCTAACGGATTTTGATAGTTTGCCGTCAATAAACACAGTTTGGCACTGCCTTGCTGCATAAAATGCTCTAAGCGTTCTAGATCTACTCCCTGATGGTCCGCAGGGATTTCAATAATTTTACGTTTTAAACTGGCCAGCATTTGTAGCTGACCATTAAAGGTCGGGGTCGGAATCAGAATACTATCGCCCTCTTTACTCATTTGCTGAATCAGTAAAGAAATCGCAGGCAAACAGCCATTAGTAATAAAAATATCCTCTGCCGCAATATAAATCCCATCCTCACGCCAATGATCCGCAAGCGCCTGTCTCAACACGTGATGCCCTTGTTTATTGCAATACAAAAAATCTTCAGGCTGGCAATGCTTTAACGCCCGTTGCAAAGAACGGCGCAACCCGTCAACAGGAATGAGATGAGGTGAAAGTTGTATTGCCCCGAGTGGTGTCAAATGGCTTTGAATGGAGGCTGTTTGAATCTGATTTTGTAGATCCAAATTGGAAACTTGTCGTGGCATCGATTCAAACTGAGGACTGTCAGGCGCAGGACTTTGATACTGTCTAGAGCTGACAAAATAACCTGACTTGGCTTTGACATAAATCAGCCCTTTTGCTTCCAACAACTCATAGCATTGTTGTGCCGTACTCAAACTGATCTCTTGCTGACGTGCAAACTCACGTAAAGAGCTGAGCTTCTGCTGTGGTTGCAGCTCATGGTGATAAATCTTATGTGCCAACTGTTCGGCGAGACGCTGATATTGAAAAGTCATTCTGTACTGCTTTTTTATAAATTTCTGTATCTGTATTGGTTTATACAACACTATTAAGCTATAAAAATCAACTACAGGAGGATAAGGCAATGAAAAATAAACTCTTATTTATAGTATGTAGCGTCCTATTTACTGGCTGCCAATTTACCGACCAGACCGTTTATCAACAGCAACAGGTCTGTAAAAGACTTGCTGAGGGATACTTAACCACTCAAAACCAACAGATGTATGAGTTTTGGAAACTTGAACAAATCTCAACACAGGAACAGCAACATACACTGAAGTTGATCTATAAAAAGCCCAATGAGAATGGACTGATTTTATCAGGCCTGCTTTTGCCAACTGTTGAACTTGAATGTACTTTAGAACAGCAACAGATTATGGTGTCGGTCATTCAGGCAGCAGGTAAACAAGTCCGTGTTTTAGAAGTTCAACTACCCGATGCAACTAACGACATACCGAGAAACCTTGTTCAAGTTGCTCAGTCAAAAATTCGATAAATAGGCGGACTCGTTTGGGTAAATGTTCTTGTTGATAATAAACCGCATGGATGCGTTGATAAGAATGTTCGATTTGATCTTCAAACAAAGCCACCAAACGACCCTCTTCTAAATCTTTCCAGATTTCAAACTCAGATAATCGGGCGATGCCTAAACCACGTAAACATAATTGTCGTACTGTTTCTCCACTCGACGCTTTAATACACGATTGCGCCACAAAGTATTCACCATCGATTTTTATCGGCCATTTATTGATATAAAGTGGACGAGTAAAACTAATCACATCATGCATCGCCAGTTGTTGCGGATGTTGTGGCGTACCACGCTGAGCAAGGTATGCAGGGCTAGCAACGATATATAAACGGCTTTGACACACCAATTTGGCATGCAAACTTGAATCATGCAACTCACCGAAACGAAACGCGACATCGGTTTTATGTTCAAGTAAATCAATCACCTGATCATTACTATTTAACTCAATCTCGATATTTGGGTAGCGTTGATGAAATAACTGCATTAACGGTGCAATCACATGCAAGATAAAGGGTACGGCTGAGTCTACTCGAATGATGCCAGACGTATCCTGATCAGATCGAAGTAAGGCTTCTTCGGCTGCGTTGAGATCATTGAGAATTTTACGCGCGTGATTTAAAAACTGTTGGCCTTCCTGCGTTAATTTTAATTTCCGCGTCGTACGCTCGAGTAAAGTAACATCTAATTTTGATTCTAAACGGCTGAGCGAACGACTGAGTCCGGATGCAGTTTGTCCTAACCGCTCTGCTGCAGCAACAAAAGAACCTGTATCGACAATGGTAATAAAAGCCAGTAGTTCTTCAATACTTGATTTCATAGCGGATCATTATTGATATTGAGTCAACTATATTTTGCAAATTCATCTATTTTTTAGCAACAATAATCGTCGCACAATCACATCATCAACAAAATAGGCTCTATCGAGCACAACAAGATGAGGTGAAGCATGCATATCCCACAGTTTGGTTTAGGTACTTTCCGTCTTAAAGATCAAGTGGTGATTGATTCTGTTAAAACGGCGTTGGAAGTCGGTTATCGTGCAATTGATACAGCACAAATTTATGAGAATGAAGCTGCAGTCGGACAAGCGATTGCCGAAAGTGGTGTTGCACGCCAAGATTTATTTTTAACCACAAAAATTTGGGTTGATCACTTTGCAGAAGATAAATTGATCCCAAGCTTAAAAGACAGCTTACAGAAACTTCGCACTGATGCGGTTGACCTTACCTTGATTCACTGGCCCGCACCACAATTGGGTGTATCCATTCCAGCAGTGATGCAGTTGCTATTAGAAGCAAAACAACAAGGTTTGACCCAGCAAATAGGGATCTCGAACTTTAATATTGCCTTAACCCAGCAAGCGATTGACACCATTGGTGCCGAACACATCGCGACCAATCAAATTGAATTAAGTCCTTATCTACAAAATCTGAAGCTTGCGAATTATCTAACTCAGCAAGATATTGATGTGACTTCTTACATGACGCTTGCCTATGGCAAAGTCCTGAATGATCCAACCTTGCTTGAAATCGCAACACAACATCAAGCAACCACCGCACAAATTGCGTTAGCTTGGGCTTTACAGCAGGGTTATGCCGTGATCCCTTCTTCAACCAAACGTGAAAATTTAATCAGTAACTTAAAAGCACAAGATCTAACGCTGAGTTCTGAAGAAATGCAATTGATTGCTCAGCTTGAACGTAATGGTCGTGAAGTCAATCCTGAACAATGGGCACCTGAATGGGATCAATAATATGAACCGTCACGTTCATTTTACTTTACTCGCGCTAGCGATTGGTGCATTTGCAATAGGTACAACCGAATTCTCCCCTATGGGACTATTGCCTAATATTGCCAACGATCTAGGGGTATCCATCCCCAGTGCAGGTCTACTCATCACAGGTTATGCATTAGGTGTCATGATAGGCGCTCCAATCATGACACTCTGGTTTGGTGGCTATGCGCGCCGCAATGCACTCATTCTGTTGATGGCGATTTTTACCATTGGAAATCTTATAGCAGCCTTTGCACCCAGCTATATGAGTTTAATGGGGGCGCGGTTGATTACCAGCTTGAACCACGGTGCATTTTTTGGAATTGGATCAGTGGTTGCCGCAAGTGTCGTTCCTGCAAATAAACAAGCCAGTGCGGTTGCAAGCATGTTTATGGGGCTGACCATTGCAAATATCGGCGGTGTACCACTTGCCACATGGGTAGGACAAAATATTGGTTGGCGCATGTCATTTCTTGCGATTTCAGCACTCGGTCTGATTACCATGCTGGCACTATGGAAAGCCTTACCTGTCGGTTCCGTGGGGCAAAAGCCCAATATAAAAATGGAACTGAAAGTCCTCACTCGCTTACCTGTGATTTTAGCATTACTCACCACTGTATTCGGGGCTTCAGCAATGTTCACCCTCTACACTTACATTGCCCCGAGCTTGGTCGAATTTACCCATGCGTCACCGAGCTTTATCACGATGATGTTGGTCTTGATTGGAATTGGCTTCTCTCTTGGCAATCATTTCGGAGGAAAGTTTGCAGATGTATCGATGAATAAAACGCTGATCGGATTCTTAGGATTGCTGATTGGCTTAATGGTAATTTTCCCAATCTTGGCTCAAACACAGTTAGGGGCAGCGATAGGTTTGGTACTTTGGGGGGCAGCAGCTTTTGCCATCGTACCACCACTGCAAATGCGTGTGATGTCTGTTGCACGAGAGGCTTCTGGACTCGCTTCTTCAGTCAATATCGGCGCATTTAACTTGGGCAACGCCATCGGTGCAGCAGCAGGAGGTGCAGTCTTAAGTTTGGGTTTAAATTATGCCGCAGTTTCAATGATTGGAGCATTACTGGCTGCGATTGGATTAGTTCTAGTTTTCATCCAAATAAAGTTAACCACTAAACCCAATACGCAATATCAACAGTGTTCTCAAACTTAAATAAACAAAAGCCTGATTCTTACATCAGGCTTTTGCGTATTTATTTTAGTGAATCAGGCAAAGCTGGTTGCTTATATAAAGGATTTTGTACTTCTCTTTTCATCTTCATCAACATCTGATAAGGCTGCTGTTGAACAAACATATTCACAAAACTTAATGGAATTGCGCCTGCTGGATCAGCATAGCCACGGGTTGAAACTCTCACTTTGTTGTCAGCCACTTTCTGAAAAGTCCAATCCCCTTCATAACGACTCAAACGAATAATATCGGGTTGCTCTGGATAGTCATGCTTAATTGCCTGATTTTTGATACTAATACTACCATCCGCATTCTTATTCATTTTTCCTTTAATCACCACATCACGATCTTTTAGCGGAAATGGAAAATCCAAAACCATATATAAGATGAACTCACCTTTTTGATCATCTCGTGATAACAATTGCGCTTTGCCTACATAAGGTACCCATTGCGGGGTGCGTTCGACATCTAGTACCACTGCCACGGCACGCTCTAAGGGCACATTAAAGGTCGTTTCTGCCTTATATTGAATAATCGGATTGTTTTCTGTTTGATAGGTCCAAACCTTAATATCATTACGGTGCAGGCTAAGTTTAGGTGCTGTTGCAGCACTGGCAACTAAACTCGCTGTACTGAGTAACGCAGCAAGAACGATATGTTTTTTTTTCATGTCATGCTCAATTCTTTTAATCATTATCAGAGCTTGTATATCCTCTAGATCGATAATACAAGCTCTTTTATCATGCAAAATTAGGGCTTATACCTCAATTTCGTTAAAACCCAAAACATCCTTCATATCATATTTCTGAGCTTTACGTCCTACTACCCATGCTGCGGCACGTACAGCACCAGAAGCAAAGTTCATACGATTCGTGGCTTTGTGTGTCACTTCAACACGCTCACCTTCACCAATAAACATCACCGTATGCTCGCCTACGATATCACCACCACGAATGGTTTCAAAGCCAATCGTTTGACGGTCACGTGGTCCTGTATAACCTTCACGTCCATAAACTGCAACTTCTTTTAAGTTACGGCCTAAAGTATCTGCGATTGCCTCACCCATCATAAAGGCTGTCCCTGATGGTGCATCTACTTTGTGACGATGGTGCGCTTCAATGATTTCGATATCAACCGTATCACCGAATACCTTTGCAGCCAACTCAAGTAATTTAATTGATACATTTACACCAACTGAATAATTTGCAGCATATACGACTGGGGTATGTGTTGCAGTTTCATCTAAAAATGCCTTTTGCTCATCCGACATGCCTGTGGTCCCAATCACCATCGCCACACCGGCTTCACGACAAAGCTTTAAATGCTGTTCAGTCGCAACAGGTGCGGTAAAGTCAATCACCACATCACAATCCTTCAGCACTTCACTCAAACTTCCCACAACTTTGACACCGATGTTGCCTATACCAGCAAGTTCGCCCGCATCAGCACCAACCAAGCTGCTTTCAGGACGCTCTACTGCTGCGGCAAGTTGATAGCCAGCCTGTTGTACTGCTTGAATCAGAATACGCCCCATGCGTCCGCCTGCACCCAAGATCCCAATGCGTGGAGAAGTTGACATAATATTTCCCAGTCTTTTATTTAAACAATCCTGCTACTATAGCAAAACTCTCACATTCCGCTAAAAAATTCCCATAAAAAAACCTGCCGAAGCAGGTTTTTTGTTGATGCCGATTAATCAAATAGGCGATCAAAGAATGATTTTTTCTTTGGCGACGATGCATGACCATCTCCATCCAAAGATGCTTGTAATTCTTTTAATAACTCACGCTGACGACTGGTTAAATTCACAGGCGTTTCAACGACGATACGACATAGTAAATCCCCAACCATGCTACTACGTACAGGACGAACACCTTTGCCACGTAAGCGGAACAGTTTACCGGTTTGCGTACCTTCAGGAATCTTCAAGCTGACACGCCCTTCAAGCGTTGGAATTTCAATTTCTTTACCTAAAGCAGCATCGGCAATACTAACAGGCACATCCATATAAAGATCTGCACCATCACGCTGGAAGATTTCGTGTTCACGCACGACCACTTCTACATATAAATCACCAGACTGACCATCACGAATCGCCTCACCTTTACCCGTTAAGCGTACGCGATCACCATTATCCACACCCGCTGGAATGGTGACTTCAAGTGTTTGTTGACGATCTGCTACCCCTGAACCATGACAGGTGTTACAAGGGTTCTTAATGATTTTGCCTTGTCCACGACAAGTACTACAGGTTTGCTGAACAGAGAAGAAACCCTGTTGCATGCGGATTTGACCCGTACCATGACAAGTACGACAGGTTTCAACGTCATTTGGATTTTTCGAACCTTTACCATCACAGGTTTCGCATGGTGCAGGTGCCGTAAAGGTAATGGTCTTTTTGACCCCTTTTACTGCTTCTTCTAGCGTCAATTCCATCACATAGCGGAGATCTGAACCACGACGCTGGCGTTGCTGTTGACGGCCACCACCACCGAAAGCACCACCGAAAATATCACCAAACTGGCTAAAAATATCCTCTGCACTAAAACCGCCGCCGAAGCCACCGCCTCCAAAACCACCTTCAAAAGCACTGTGTCCAGCACGGTCATACATACTGCGCTTTTCACTATCCGAAAGCACTTCATAGGCTTCCGATGCTTCCTTGAATTTTTCTTCTGCTTCAGCGTTGTCAGGATTACGGTCTGGATGATACTTCATCGCCAACTTACGATAGGCTTTCTTGATCTCATCATCACTTGCGGTTTTCGAAACGCCTAAAACCTCATAATAATCACGTTTAGCCATGGTTGGCGATGCTCCTCACGGAATTTATTTAAATCTAAAAAACAGAAAATAGGCTCTGCTGGCATTTTATTTATAAAAGCCAACAGAGCCTTAATAAGGACGATCTTATCTATTTACAAGGGTAATTCCGATAAAAAAACAATAAATTTAGAAAACAGCTTTGTTTTTAAAATATTTAGCGATGCCTTTTAGCCATGCATTAAGTAAAAATAACCATGCAATCGCACTAAACACGACCCCAGCAACCGTCAAGGCGGTTACCCAAAGCGCACTATCCCACGCAAAGAAGAACAATGGAATAAACCACAGAGCAGCAAAAAAAGCCATTATGATAAATAACAGCACATTACGCATAATCCAGAGTGCGTGCGCATGAATCCACACCTCAGCATCATCCACAATAGCAACTTTTCGCGCTAATACATAGGCGAAAGCCGCAAATACAATTGTAAATAATGCAAGAAACATGAACACGTAAGAAATCGCCACGTAACGGCGATGCTGCTCAACCTTATCTTGCCCCATGCTCGATATCACCTCATTCATCACATTGTGCTCATTCAGCTATATGATGAGATTCCATTATTTTTTGATATTAAAATATAGGTGCTACTATATTGAAATTTTCAATATTTCGCACCTCTATTCTCAAAAAAATTATGTGCTAGATGCTACTTTCTTAACCTTAAACCATGTTGCATACAGCGCAGGAAGGAAAAATAAGGTTAATAAGGTTGCAACGATCAATCCTCCCATAATTGCAACAGCCATCGGCCCGAAGAAAATACTACGGGAAAGCGGAATCATCGCTAACACTGCAGCAAGTGCGGTCAACACAATCGGACGAAAACGTCGCATGGTTGCATCAATTACTGCATCCCAAGCTGCTTGTCCTGCTCGGATATCTTGTTCAATCTGATCAATCAGAATCAAAGAATTACGCATAATCATACCGGACAGTGCAATTGTTCCTAGCATAGCCACAAAACCAAATGGTTTATTGAACAATAACAAGAATGCCACGACTCCAATTAAACCCAGAGGTGCTGTCAGCAATACAATCGTTGCACGAGACATACTACGAAGTTGGATCATTAACAACGTCATCACTACGACTAAGAATAGTGGCATGCCTGCATTGACGGAGCTCTGACCTCGTGCCGACTCTTCAACCGTTCCGCCCACATCAAGTAAATAACCACTTGGAAGATCCTCACGCAAAGTTTGCATCTGATCCGCCAATTGTTGAACTACGGTGGCTGGTTGAAGTTGTGTGCGGATGTCAGCTCTCACCGTAATGGTAGGTAAACGGTTACGATGCCAAATCAATCCCTCTTCAAAACGTGACTCAATTTGTGCAATTTGTGCCAATGGTACCGTTGTTCCCTTACTGGTCGGTACAGCTAAACTGGCTAAAGAGGCAACTTCAGCACGTTCCGTCTCATCACCACGTAACCGAATTTCAATCAATTCACGTTTCTCACGATACTGATTCATGACAGCCCCAGTCACCGAAGCATTGAGGAAGTTTGCCAAATCGACACTACTCACCCCCATCTGACGCGCACGATCCTGATCAATTTCGATTGCAATAATCTTACTCGGCTCTCCCCAATCCAGATGCACATTAGTGGTGTTTGGATCTTGGCTCATCACTTGTGCAACTTTCTGCGCCCACTGACGTACTGTTGCTAAATCCTCACCCGAAACTCGATATTGCAATGGATAACCCACAGGTGGGCCATTTTCTAACAGAGAAACACGCGTCCGCACTTGTGGCAGCAATTGCTTAATCTGCTGCTCTAAGGAACGACGAATTTCATCTCGATCATCCAAAGATGAAGCCAAAACGACAAATTGCGCAAAGCTCGCCTGCGGGAGTTGTTGATCTAAAGGCAAATAGAAACGAGGTGAGCCTGTTCCCACATAAGCCACATAATTATCAATTCCCTCTTGCTTGGCCAAGAACTGCTCTACTTTTTGTACAGCTTGCTCAGTCGCAGTCAGAGATGCACCTTCTTCAAGTTTTAAATCCACTAAAATTTCAGCGCGGTTAGAGGGTGGAAAAAATTGCTGTGGCACAAACTTAAACATCATCACTGAAAGTACGAATATGCCAACCGTCGTCGCAATGACCGTCTTGCGATAGGTAATACAGATTTCTACAGCCCTACGGAAAGACTGATAAAACTTGGTCTGATAAGGATCATGATGCGTACCATGTGCCTGAACGACTGGTGCTGGCTGCTTACGTAACCGAGCCCACAAACGTAGATACCATGCTGCCTTCTGCTGTTGCTTGCTAAAATCAGGTAATAGTTTTTCACCTAAGTACGGTACAAACAACACTGCTGCAATCCAAGATACTACCAAGGCTATCGTCACCACTTGGAAAATCGAACGGGTATATTCACCTGTTCCCGATTGTGCAGTTGCAATCGGTAAAAAGCCTGCTGCGGTAATCAAAGTCCCCGTTAGCATCGGAAAGGCTGTGGTTTGCCATGCAAAGCCCGCTGCTTTGAGTCTGCTGTAGCCCTGCTCCATCTTAATCGCCATCATTTCAACGGCGATAATGGCATCATCGACCAACAAGCCGAGTGCGAGAATCAGCGCGCCTAGCGAGATCTTATGCAACCCCACATCAAATAGGCTCATGCCGGCAAATGTCATTGCCAACACCAACGGAATTGACAATGCCACCACCAATCCAGTACGGAAACCCAAAGAGAAAAAGCTCACCAATAACACGATGATTACCGCTTCGGCCAATACTTTTAAAAACTCTTGAATACTGCGTTTTACGGCAATCGGTTGATCAGAAACTTTTTGCAGTTTCATCCCGAGGGGTAAACTTTTTTGCAGACGGGTAAACTCAGTTTCAAGGTTTTTCCCCAAAGCAATAATGTCTCCACCTTTACGCATGGAAACAGCAATACCAATCCCATTTTCACCCATAAATCGCATACGTGGCTGAGCAGGCTCACTAAAACCACGATACACCTCTGCGACATCACCGAGTTGGATGGTTTTGTCCCCGACCAACAACGGCATTTTTCTTAGTTCATCCACACTATGTAGATGTCCACTGACGCGAATCTGAATACGATCTGTACCTGTTTCAAAGAAACCCGCACTGGCCATGTCATTTTGCTTTTGTATCGCTTCTTGTATCGCAGTAACCGGCACACCGAGTTGCACTGCCTTGGTATTTGACAGCTCAATCCAAATCTTTTGGTCTTGCAAACCGACTAAGTTAACTTTGCTCACATCTTTGACGCGTTGCAGTTGTAACTGCAAACGATCAGCGTATTCTTTCATTACCGCATAATCAAAATCCTGACCTGTCAGAACGTAGATATTGCCGAAAGTATCACCAAACTCATCATTGAAAAATGGTCCTTGTACGCCATTTGGCAACTCAGCACGAATATCATTGATCTTTTTACGGACGTTGTACCAGACATCAGGAATCTGATTCGCAGGCAAAGAGTCTTTTGCCACAAAGGTAACCAATGACTCCCCAGGACGTGAATACGCCATAATGCGGTCATATTGCCCTGTCGTCATCAGTTCTTTTTCGATTCGATCTGTGACCAGCGTCGAAACTTCTTTTGCAGTTGCTCCAGGCCAGAAGGTTTGCACCACCATCACTTTAAATGTGAATGGAGGATCTTCACTTTGAGAGAGTTTCGAATAAGACATTATGCCAATAATGCCTAGTACCAACATAAAGTAGAGCACAATTCCTTTATTGTTGAGTGCCCATTCTGAAAGGTTAAATTTCATGTTTAACCTCCCGCTTTAAAACGAACTTCGCGATTTTCACGGTCAATTGGATGGATTTTTTGTTGATCTCGTAACAAATGTACCCCCCCAACAACAACCCAATCTGTTGCCTTTAAACCAGAAACAACGGGCACACTATCGCGTGCATAAGCACCTAAAGTCACAGGAACTTTACGTAATGTTTTATCCGTATTGACCACCCATACATAGGCCTGTTGATCCGTCGCAGTAACACTCGATAAAGGCACACTCAATACATCATTTTCATTCGATACAAAGAATACGCGAGCACTTTGACCCAACTGGATACTGGACTGACCTTCGAGTAAGGAAACTTTAACAGTGAAAGTACGGGATTGATCTGCTGCTGGTGATACTTCACGAACCTTTGCAGCAAAACGAGCATCGGGTTGTGACCATAAAGTTACCCATGCAGGTTGTCCAACTTTGATTGCACTTACTGCTTGTTCAGGTACACCAAAAACGACCTCACGCTCGCCATCAATCGCCAACTGATATGCTGCTTGTCCCGCAGCCACCACTTGTCCAACCTCAATTTGACGCTGAGTAATCACCCCTTTCTTATTGGAGATTAGCTGGTTATAACCGGTTTGATTTGCAGAAACTTGGTAGTTAGAGCGTGCTTGCTGCAGATTTGCTTGAGCGGATTCATATTGATTTTTCACGGCATCAAACTGTGAACGGCTCACCGCATTGACAGGTAACAATTGCTGATATCGTTGGTATTCTTCCGTAGCAATTTTGGCTGCCGCCTCAGCACTTTGTAATTGTGCCTTCGCTGCATTCATTTGCAATTGAGCATCTTTTACATCAAGTTTAGCCAAGACTTGCCCAACATTGACTCGATCACCCACCTCAACATACCGCTCCGTCACCTGTCCCCCGACACGAAACGCCAAAGCAGTTTGCTGTCTTGCTTGTACATCACCAGCATAACTTTTTTGATCTGTGTGATTACGACTCGGTTGCGTCACCATGACATAAGGAATTTCCTCGGTTTTAGGAAGCTCTTTTTGGCATGCTGATAAAGTGACACTGCTGAGTACGAGCAACCCCACAATGACATGATTTAGCAAATTCATCTTTTTTCGCTCTTATTCAAATAAATTTTTTAAGGCACAATAAGTCTGTTGACAGTTACCATCATAAATTGTTTAATTTTTAATTAATATACCCATAAGTACATTAATTAAAAATTAAATCTAGGTTTATGATTTTTGGTTAAATTTAAAGAGAAAGATAACGTGCAAAATCAAAGTGGTCGTCCCAAAGATTTAGAGAAAAGAGCCAAAATCTTACAGGCTGCAAAAGCTATTTTCTTAAAAATGGGTTATGACGCTGCCAATATGAATCAAATTGCCAAAGAAGCAGGTGTGACTAAACTGACGGTGTATAACCACTTCCAAGATAAAGCCAATTTGTTTATTTGTGCGATTGAGGAAACCTGTGAAGAATCAATTTGTGCAAAAGAATTTGTACTCACAGCAGAAACCAATTTTGAACAAGCGCTTTATCTAATGTGTCATCGTGCTCTCAGTATTATTTATTTACCTGAAGCGATTAAGTTAGACCGCGTCCTATTTGAATTAGCTGCCGAAAATAGTCCATTAACGAAACAATTTTTTGATGCATCACACACGCGTATGAGCCATGTGTGGTGTGATTTTTTTGAGCAAGCGATTAGGCTGCAATTTATTCAGGCAGATGATCCACTCAAGCAGACATCACTCATCATATCGTTGATGCTAGGGGTACGTCACCACAGCGTTTTACTCGGGCTAGATACGGTTCCTTCAGCCGATGAATTAGATCAGGTGATCCAACAAGCAATCGAGATATTTTTGCTTAAATATCAAACTAAAAGTTAGAGAATTTTCACATTTTTTTACGTTCTGCTCTTGGATTGTTGCTCAATCACGCTATAGTCAAATGAGAACATCAGGAGAAATAGAATGATTCAGCAAATCACTGCTCCATTACGTGAAGATGTCCGCTTATTGGGCAATCTACTCGGTGAGACCCTAAAACAACATGCAGGGCAAGATTTGTTTAATCAAATCGAACAAATTCGCGCATTAGCCAAAGGCGCTCGTGACGGTCAAATCGAAGCAGAAAAGCAATTAGAACAACTTTTCCTTGGTTTAAAAGATGAAGAAATCTTGCCACTGACGCGTGCATTCTCACATTTTTTAAACTTCGCGAATATTGCCGAGCAGTACCATGTGGTACGCAATCGTCGTCAGGCTGAGTTTGACGAGCAAGTCCCCAACCCTAACCCTCTCGCCCCACTATTCGAAAAGTTCAAAACACAACAAATCTCGGCACAACAACTATTCCAACAAATTTGTGACCTGAATATTGAATTGGTATTGACCGCTCATCCAACGGAGATTAGCCGTCGCACCTTGATTCAAAAATATGATGATATTACCGATTGTCTTTCTCGACTGGATCAACAAAAGTTAACACCAAGAGAGCGTCAGCAAGCCATCGCAGTACTCAAGCAGCTTATCAGTTCTGCTTGGCAAACGGATGAGATTCGACAACACCGTCCAACCCCAGTAGATGAGGCCAAATGGGGCTTTGCAACCATCGAGCAATCATTATGGAATGCAGTGCCTAAATTTATCCGCGAACTGAATGAACTCACCCAGCAACATTGTCAAAAGGTGCTACCACTCGACATCGCCCCAATCCGTTTTGCATCTTGGATGGGGGGAGATCGTGATGGTAATCCAAATGTCACGCATCAAGTGACTCAAGAGGTGCTGTGGTTATCACGCTGGCAAGCGGCTGATTTATATCTCCGTGATATCGAAAATTTACGCTGGGAACTCTCCATCCAAAGTTGCTCGCAAGAATTAACAGATGCGTTGGGTTATGCTCATCCTGAGCCTTATCGAGAATATTTGCGTGATACCCGTGAACGTTTAAAAGCCACCCGAACTTGGTTAGGGCAGCGTCTTCAGGGCATTGAAGCGGATGACAGCAATATTATTCGAACCAAGGATGAACTGTTAGCGCCCTTATTGCTTTGCTACCGCTCACTGATGGACCGTAATCTCGCCGAGATTGCCAATGGGCAATTGCTGGATTTTATTTACCGTGTGAACTGCTTTGGTATTGAGCTGCTAAAACTCGATATTCGCCAAGAATCAGGACGTCATCGCCAAGCTGTTTCAGCCATTACTGAATATTTAGGCTTAGGTAATTTTGAGTCATGGACAGAACAGGCACGACAAAACTTCTTGATTCAAGAACTTCAAAGTAAGCGTCCATTACTTCCAAAGTTTTTTAATGAGCCTGAAGGCAGCCTCATTCAGCATCCTGATGTACTGGAAGTGTTTGCCACCATGCGTACCTTAGCTGAACAACCAGCAGAGAGCTTAGGTGCCTATATTATCTCCATGGCAGAATATCCAAGCGATGTATTGGCGGTTTTATTACTACAAAAAGAAGCCGGCATTCAACATCCGCTTCGTGTAGTGCCTTTATTTGAAACTTTAAAAGATCTCGATGGCGCAGCCAAAACCATGGATACCTTGTTCAATATGCATTGGTACAAACAGCATATTCAAGCTAAACATGAAGTCATGATTGGCTATTCGGATTCTGCTAAAGATGCAGGTTTTATGTCTGCCAACTGGGCACAATATCGTGCACAAGAAGAATTGACTGCAATTGCTAAAAAACATGGCGTACAACTGACCTTATTCCATGGTCGAGGCGGCTCGATCAGTCGTGGTGGTGCTCCAACCCAACAAGCTTTATTCTCTCAGCCACCGGGGTCTATCTCAGGGGCGATTCGGGTGACTGAACAAGGTGAAATGATTCGCTTTAAGTTTGGGTTAGAAGGAATTGCCTTGCAAAACTTAGAGATTTATACCGCTGCGACACTTGAAGCGACCTTACTCCCTCCTCCTGTACCAAAGCAAGAGTGGCGCGCTTTAATGAATCAAATGACGGATTTATCGGTTCAAGTCTATCGTCAGACCGTACGTGAAAATCCAAACTTTGTGCGTTATCTGCGGACGGTCACACCAGAGTTAGAGTTGCAAATGTTACCTCTCGGTTCTCGTCCAGCGAAACGTAAAGTCAGTGGTGGAATCGAATCACTTCGTGCAATTCCATGGGTATTCGCATGGACACAGATTCGCTTGATGCTTCCCGCTTGGCTCGGTACAGGCACGGCGATTAATCAAGTTCACGAACAACACAAGAAAACCTTGGATGAGATGCTTGAGCAGTGGCCTTATTTCCAAACGTTGATTGATATGTTGGAAATGGTGTTGTCTAAATCCGATGCTGATATTGCCTTGTATTATGAATCCCATCTCACACAGGATCAGGATCTCAAAGTATTGGGCGTAGAACTGCGCCAACGCTTGCAAAATGCAGTGGATACCTTATTAAGACTCAAAGGTGAATCAAAACTACTGAGCAACAATGAAGTATTGGATCAATCAATGCAGGTACGCAAGCCTTATTTACTCCCCTTGCATTTGCTACAAGCAGAATTGATGAAACGTCGTCGTGTTTATCTGGCTGAACATCAGACCGAACACAGCCCTGTTGATCATGCCTTGATGGTGAGCATCGCTGGGATTGCAGCGGGCTTACGCAACACAGGCTAAGCCCTTATACACAAGGTTGCCATCAACAGAAATCATCGCTGTTGATGGCAGCATTGGCAAAATGTTCCATTTCTATGAAAATTTTTAGAAAAAATTTAAAAAATTATTTTGAAAATAAGATAGTTAACTTTTCAAGCAATCTAAGCAAAATAAAGAATAAATCCGATAAGTTATTTTGAAACACATTTTACCAAAAGGTAAAAATATCAAAATTCAAAGCCCAATCGTCCCCACCTCTCCCAGATCAATAGGTTAAAGCTGGTTTTAATAAAGAGTATGATACGCGCTGATATCACATCATGAGTCTAATTTATGTCCAGTTGGTTTCCAAAATGGCAACCGTATCAGGGAAAGATTGATCATCGCCCTGTTGCGACCAATGAATATTTACCGCCCTTACAAAGTGCGGTGCTAGGGGTTCAACACGCATTTGCAATGTTCGGAGCAACGGTATTGGCACCGTTACTTATGGGCTTTAGCCCAAATCTGGCCATTCTCATGTCAGGGATTTGTACCATCCTGTTTTTCTTCATGACGGGTGGACGTGTTCCCAGCTATTTAGGCTCAAGCTTTGCTTTTATTGGTGTAGTCGCAGCCGCAACAGGACACATTACGGGCTCAGGAGCGAATCCCAATTTATCGGTCGCTTTGGGAGGCATCATTGCATGTGGTGTACTGTATACACTGATTGGTTTTGCGGTGATGCTGACAGGAACACGTTGGATTGAAAAATTAATGCCACCTGTAGTAACAGGTGCTGTGGTGATGATTATCGGTTTAAATCTCGCACCAGTCACCATTAAAAGCGTTGCAGGACAACCCTTTGAAATGTGGATGGCATTGATCACAGTCTTGAGTATGGGGCTGATTGCTGTCTTTACTAAAGGCTTATTACAGCGTTTACTCCTACTCGTCGGTTTGTTGGTTGCTTATGCAATTTATGCGATTGCCACCAATGTTTTGGGACTCGGCAAAGCCATTGATTTCTCACAAATCGCAACAGCACCTTGGTTTGGTATTCCAAGTTTTTCACATCCGACCTTTGAGTTGAATGCAATGTTGATCATTGCCCCAGTTGCCTTAATTTTAGTCGCTGAAAATCTAGGTCATATCAAAGCTGTCGGTGCGATGACTGGAGAAAATCTTACGCCTCATCTAGGTAAAGCCTTCGTTGCTGATGGGGTTGCAACCACCTTATCAGGGAGTGTCGGTGCACCAGGTATGACCACCTACGGCGAAAATATTGGGGTCATGGCTGTAACGCGTGTTTATTCCACCATTATTTTTGTCATCGCTGGCGTATTCGCGATTTTCCTCGGGCTTTCGCCTAAGTTTGGTGCCGTAATCAGTACCATTCCAACTGCCGTATTGACGGGTGCTTCAATCGTGGTATTTGGTTTGATTACCATTGCTGGGGCCAAAATCTGGATCGAAAATAAGGTTGATTTCTCCAATAATAAAAATCTAATTGTTGCCTCTGTGACCGTGATTCTTGGTGCAGGAAACTTTGAATTACTGTTCGGTAGCTTTAATTTAGGCGGAATTGGTACAGCTACTTTCGCAGCCATTTTATTAAACTTATTGTTTAGCATAAAAGATAAAAACTAAACTTCAAGGCAGCGCTAAGCTGCCTTTTTTATTCATATCATTATCCCGCTATCTTGCATTAATCTAAGGTATGATGAGTTTTTAACTTTCAATACATTCGCTCATGCGTTTTGATTTTTTTGATTTGCAACTGGTTCTTCATATTGTCAGCACGGGGAGTTTAACCAAAGGTGCTGAACGTTCCTCAATTTCGCTACAAGCCGCCAGTGAACGGATAAAAAAACTGGAACAATATTTTGAAACCCCTTTATTTATTCGGCATACGACAGGGGTTGAGTTGACTACCGCAGGACACGCTTTCGTTGAGCATGCTCAATGTCTTATGTTACAAAAAAATCAATTAGAGCAAGACATGCAACGTTTTCGGGACATCACACCTCAATCCTTGACATTGTGGTGTAATTCTTCTGCACAGAGTGAATATTTACCTACACTTTTACCACAGTACCTTGTACATCATCCCGAAATCAATCTAGACCTGCATGAAGCGGAAAGCTCAGAAATTGTTGATGCGCTCACCCAAGGCATCGCTAAATTAGGTCTAGTGTCCAGTTTTTTTGACACCCGACACTTACAAACCAAAGACTTTGCCAGTGATCCTTTGGTGTTGATTTGTCCGATCTCACATGCTTTAGCACAACATGATCATATCAATCTACTGGATACATTGAACTATAGCTTTATTGGTTTGATGCCACACCACTCTTTGCAGCAATCGATTGACACCCAAGCTAAATTGTTAGGTTTTGACATCCAATATCGTCTACGACTCCCCAACTTTTCTGCGATTGCTGAGGTGGTTACCAAAGGCGTCGGGATTGCCATCATGCCTGCACGTGCTGCACAGCGCTTACATGCAAATTATCATTTTCATTCTGTACAGTTACTCGGTGCATGGGCAAATCGTAAACTGCTTTTGGCAACACAGGACTTCAAGCAACTTCCATTATGTTATCAACAATTTGCAGATTTTTTATTGCAACATCGCCCTTAGAGATCGCTCAATGTAAAAACATATAGCCGCCCAGTGCCACTAAACCCATAAAAAAATACGACGAAACTTCTGTTCATCTAACTGATAACGTATTTTTTTACCAAACCACATCCCAATCAATGCCGCCAATAACGCTAAAATAGACAATCGATAATCTAAGACTACGCCTGACATCGGGTTATGATGTAAAAAAACCGCCAAGCAAATCGTAGAAATGGTAAAAGTAAGCCCAAGTGCTTGTACCAACTCATCCCGTTTAAGCTGTAAGGACTGCAAATACGGCACCACAGGAATAATAATCACCCCTGTTGCCACTGTCACAGCCCCTCCCAGATACCCAATCACAGGAGATAACCAACGTTCATGCGCAGTCAATTGTGGAAGTTTATTCACACATAAACCATAAAGCCCATAAATCGCCAACATACTGCCTAGAAGTAACTCACTACTTTGACCATGACTTTGATTCAATGTGGGTAGAAAACTCCAAACCGAACCAATCACGATCCCGAGCAACAAAGACCAAAAACGGCGAATAAACGCCCACACTTGCCCTTCAGCAAAAAGTTGCCAGATATTAGTGACCATAGAAGGCACGATGAGCAATGCTGCTGCTTGAAATGGACTCATTGCAATGGTGAGCAACCCCATTGAAACCGCGGGTAGACCTAGACCAATCATGCCTTTAATCATGCCCGCAAAGGCAAAAACCAACACGATAATGGCTAAAAAAGTCACTGCTTAACTCCGATCTGTTATCGGAATCATGTTAAGCAAAAACAGAAACTTACCCTATTCTTTATTTTGGAAGGAGGCCTCAATGAGAGCTTGAGGCCATTTTGTATTTTTCTTCGAGTACATTACTTAAAATACTTTCAATCATCCAAACTCGATACAAACTATTAAACACATAGCTTTGCTCATCAATACGTAGCTCTAAAACAGGAAAATCAGGTTGATGTTTCTGCTGACAAAGCTCATCATTTTGCTTTAATAGCAACTCAACATCCTGTTCGGTCAGTTCAACAATCCCCAAATGCCGCTGCATGCGTTGGAAGTGTGCTTTGAAAGAAAGATCTTTACCTCGCGTCCAAACAGCCTCCAAAATTTGATGAATACAATCCACTTGCTCATCTTTCGGCACACTATAGAATAGCTTCGCCATATCATAGGTGGCTTCTTTGGTTGGACGACAAAATGGCGTAAACATCACCTCTGTTCGTTTTGACACACGCGTCGCCAAGCTCCAGTCAAACCAATCACGCCCTTGATAACTCAATGGATAAATCGTGAGCTGAATATTGTAATAATCCGCGAGCTCTTCTTTGATATACGCCAATAATAACCAACTCATTGGATCTTCAAGCGCGATATACAAATCTAATTCAGCATGCATGGCCTGAATTTCTGTTAAGGATTCGGTATCGTTAATTAAATGCTCACGCCATTCGATATGATTAATCAGAAAAATAGGTGTTCCCGTTAATAATTTTTGTTGTTTTAACCGTCGTGTTAAACGCAATAAATCATCAACCGCGTGGTACTTCCGCTCACTCAATTCGAAATAGCTGGCAGCGACAGGAACATCTTTAAAAATCCGCTCAGGATAATCCTGTGGCTTTTGATGTCGACTCGCCATTGCATATAAGGTACGTAGTTTTCCATATTGCTGTTGCCATAACATATGAAAAACATCTTCCAGCAAGTGCAAAAAATTCTGTTCTCTTAACGGTGTATTTCTTAGAATCGTTTCTGCTTGTTGTAATGCTTCTGGACGAGGAATTTCGGGTGTTTCATCAAAGCCAAAACGATGTTGTTTCGCCAAAATCTTAGCGTCATTTAAACAGTAACGCTGCCAGTCCTGTGGTGACATTCCATTTGGTGGTTCAGCATCTTGTTTGGAAATGATGACCTTTAATGGCTTCAGCTCATCACTCAAGATCTCATTCAGTTGAGCCAATTGCTGTACTGCTAGATAGCTATAGACATCGTCTAAACGTAGGTAAATGCTTAAACCCTGCTCCGTAGGTAGTACCGCCTGACGCGAAGGTTTTTGGTAAAACCAACTCGATCGGATAGGATCAAACCAACGACGTAACAAAGACATGTCGATCGCCTCTAATGGTCTCAAATAGATGATGGGTAGGTTGTACTCAGACTTGCAATCAAACAAGTGAGTAAATAAGGCTATTCAGTATCTTATAAAATGAAAAAAAAGTCCCCCTGAGATGCGATTATAGCATCGCAAGTAAGAGGGACTGAGTTGGCTTACAAAACTCGTACTGCACCTTTGGCTGCACTAGTTGAATGCAACGCGTAAATCTTCAATGACTTAGAAACTTTACGTTTACGTTCTTCGGCAGGATGCCAACCTTTTGCCTCTTGAACGGTACGACGATGCGCCATGGTTGCATCATCAACATCGAGGTGAATGGTACGGTTTGGAATATCGATTTGAATAGTATCGCCATCTTCAACCAAACCAATTGCACCACCTTCAGCCGCTTCTGGTGATACGTGACCAATTGACAAACCTGAAGAACCACCTGAGAAACGGCCATCGGTAATCAAGGCACAATCCTTACCTAAGCCTTTCGACTTCAAGTAACTGGTCGGATACAACATTTCTTGCATACCCGGTCCACCACGTGGGCCTTCGTAGCGAATCACAACAATATCACCTGCCACGATTTTATGATCCAAAATCGCTTCCACAGCGGAATCTTGGCTTTCAAAAACACGTGCTGTGCCTGTGAATTTGAGGATTGATTCATCCACACCTGCAGTTTTTACGATACACCCATCTAACGCAATGTTGCCGTAAAGCACTGCCAAGCCACCATCTTTAGAGAAGGCGTGTTCTGCATTACGAATCACACCTTTTTCACGGTCACCATCAAGTGTTGAATAATAACGGTTTTGCGAGAATGCTACTTGCGTTGGAATGCCACCCGGTGAAGAGCGGTAGAACTCATATACATCCGCATCTTCAGTGCGAATAATATCCCATTTGTCTAAAGCATCTTTGAGGGTTTTTTCATGTACAGTTGGGCATGAGGTATTCAATAAATTGGCACGATCAAGCTCACCTAAGATCGCCATGATGCCACCTGCACGGTGCACATCTTCCATATGCACATCTGATTTTGCAGGGGCAACTTTAGATAATACAGGTACCTGACGAGATAAACGGTCGATATCATCCATGGTGAAATCCACTTCTGCTTCGTGTGCAGCAGCAAGTAAATGTAATACCGTATTGGTTGATCCACCCATTGCAATATCAAGCGTCATCGCATTTTCAAACGCAGCTTTGGTTGCAATCGAACGTGGCAAAATGCTGTCATCATTCTGTTCATAATAACGTTTCGCCAGTTCAACCACTAGGCGACCTGCTTTCAAGAACAATTTTTCACGATTGGCGTGGGTTGCCACGATGGAACCATTACCTGGAAGCGATAAACCTAATGCTTCTGTTAAACAGTTCATTGAGTTCGCGGTAAACATACCTGAGCATGAACCACAGGTTGGACATGCAGAGCGTTCGAACGCTGCGACTTCTTCATCGGTATAGCTTTCGTCTGCCGCAACTACCATCGCATCGACAAGGTCAATCGCCTTCTCATCGCCACGGAATTTAACTTTACCCGCTTCCATTGGGCCGCCAGATACGAACACCACTGGAATGTTCAAACGCATCGCTGCCATCAACATGCCCGGTGTGATCTTGTCACAGTTCGAGATACATACCATTGCATCGGCACAGTGTGCATTGACCATGTATTCCACTGAGTCCGCGATCAAATCACGCGAAGGCAATGAATACAACATGCCGTCATGACCCATCGCAATGCCATCATCAACAGCAATGGTGTTAAATTCTTTTGCAACACCACCCGATGCTTCAATTTCTCGTGCAACCAGTTGCCCTAGATCTTTAAGATGCACGTGCCCTGGAACAAATTGGGTAAATGAGTTGACCACCGCAATAATTGGTTTGCCAAAATCTTCATCTTTCATACCTGTCGCACGCCATAAACCGCGCGCGCCAGCCATATTTCTTCCATGTGTTGATGTTTTCGAACGATAATCAGGCATTTTGTATTCCCAACAAGTTTGTGCTCGAGATGAATGGGACATTCTTCTCTGGCGAAATGATACTGAGCTAAACCCATCATACTACAAGTTATCGCTTAACTGATGACCACAGAACCTATCTTTTTTTGCTCAAAAGCAATTCATTCCACTCAATTAGGGGCTATGGGCTTTTTGGCTTATAATTTGCGGTAAGTTTTCTTTGGATTATCTTCGTGAAAATCATTTTTGCTGGTACGCCTGAATTTGCGGCAACCGCATTAGCGGCATTATTAAAAACATCACACCAGATTATTGCGGTTTATACTCAGCCTGATCGTAAATCAGGACGTGGGCAAAAACTAACACCCTCTCCTGTAAAGCAACTCGCACTTGAACATGGCTTACCTGTTTTTCAACCCCTGCATTTTAAAGCATCGACTGAAGAAGGTTTAGCGGCACAACAAGAGTTGGCAGCGTTAGGCGCGGATGTCATGGTGGTCGCTGCTTACGGTTTAATCTTGCCACAAACCGTATTAGATACACCCAAATACGGTTGCTTAAATATTCACGGCTCTCTGTTACCTCGTTGGCGTGGTGCTGCACCGATTCAACGTGCCATTGCCACTGGTGACGATGAAACAGGGATTACCATCATGCAAATGGCAGCAGGCTTGGACACTGGCGATATGATGTATAAAACCTATTGCCCAATCACTGCAGCAGATACATCTGCAACATTGCATGACAAACTGGCAACGCAAGGTGCTGAAGCGATTTGTACCGTGCTTGAATCAGAACAAAGCCTACAGGACTTCATTGCCAAACGTGAAGTGCAAGATGAAACACACACTGTTTACGCACACAAATTAGTCAAAACAGAAGCACGCATCGACTGGACACAAACCGCACTCCAAATCGACCGCAATATTCGTGCATTCAATCCTTGGCCTGTGGCTTTTATCCAACTGGATGAAAATAATGCCTTACGTGTTTGGGGATCAATGCTCTCTCAACATAGCAAAGCAGATGCACAAATCGGTGAAATCTTGGCGATTGATAAACAAGGTGTACATGTCGCTTGCGGTGAAAACAGTGTAGTGTGCTTAACCAGTTTACAATGGTCAGGGGGTAAAGCACTTAATCCTGTACAAATTGCCCAAACACAAAAATTGAATATTGGACAAATTCTCCCATGAACCCATCAAATCAATCATCTGCAAAAAATTTGAATCTGCGTGCGCAGGTGATCAAAACACTTTTGGCTGTTCAAAATGGGCAATCTTTGTCTTCCGTTTTGAATCAACATATCAATATGGTGTCTGAACGTGACCGAGGTTTATATCACGAGCTTACTTTAGGTTGTTTACGCCAATGGTATTCTTTAAAAGCCATTACCTTACCATTGCTCACAAAACCGTTAGACAATGAAGCCCTAGAAAGTTGTTTATATCTTGGTTTATATCAAATTTTATGTACACGTATTCCTGTACATGCTGCAATTTCAGAAACGGTAAATGCTGCTAAGCAACTCGGTTTCGAGCCAATGAGTGGTTTGGTCAATGCGATTCTGCGCCGTGTTTCACGTGAAACAGCTGAATTTGAAACAGCTTTGAATAATACGCATGGTTTACCAAGTTGGTTATTCAAACGACTCAAAAAAGATTGGCCTGAGCAAGTAGGGCCACTCTGCCAAGCTTTAAAACAAGTCGCGCCACTCACCCTGCGCGTCAATGAACGCCAAGTCAGTCGTGACGAATATCTAGATATTTTGGATGAAGAGCAAATCGATGCTCGTGAATGCGAATTTTCTGATGTCGGTATTGTTCTTAGGCAAACTGGCAATATAACGCTTTTACCAGGTTTCGAAGCAGGCGGATTTTCAGTTCAGGATGAACATGCACAGTTATGTGCCACCCTGTTACCCGATTTAGATGGCAAAGTTGTGGTCGATGCGTGTGCTGCGCCAGGGGGTAAAACCGCACATATTCTAGAACGGTTTAATCCTAAAAAGCTGATTGCGATCGACCAAGACCCTAAACGTATTGTTCGTATTGGTGAGAACCTAGAGCGCTTGGCTTTAAATCTAGATAATGTTGAGATTTTAGTTGCCGATGCCACCACGTGGCAGGCGCAAGAACCTGTCGATTGCATCGTGCTGGATGCGCCATGTTCTGCAACAGGTGTCATTCGTCGTCATCCAGACATTCGCCTACTCAGACAATCTACTGACATTGCACAAACGGTTGCGTTACAACAACAAATTTTGCAACAGATGTGGCAACAGCTTAAAGTCGGCGGCACACTGCTCTACATCACCTGCTCGATTTTAAAAGCCGAAAATGAACAGCAGATGATCAAATTCTTTGCTGAACATCCAAATGCCAAAGAGATTAAAATCGCTGCGGATTGGGGCATTGAGCAAATACATGGTCGTCAGCTTTTACCTTCTGATCAATCAGGTGATGGTTTTTATTATTGTCGTATCCAGAAGATTGCCTAACACAAACAAGAAAGCCATACATTGATGTATGGCTTTCTGAATTATGAACAACGCATGATTTATACGCTATCATCCTTTTGTTCAGGATGACGCATTAGATGTATAATCGAGAGCGCTAATCCGCCCCACAATAATGTGATTGCAACGATCATCATGATTAAAGCTGAACTATTCATCCTAATCTCCTAGCGATTCTTTAAGCTGCTCATAAACAGCGCACCGATTGCACAGAACAAGATACAACCCCACCCAAACCAAAGCTGTAAGCTCATTGCATAATCACCATAACCTTTTTGCAATAAAGCACTTAATGCAAGACCCAGTGTTGAAATCAAAACAACAGGAGTCACGATGGTTAACGTCAGTTCCCAAACTGGGCCCAGTTGCACCGTTGAAACACGATTAACATGCTGCTCCAATTGTTTCATCAATGAGCGCTTGAACCATGACACCATGATGATTGACACTAATGCACCAGAAACAATACCCAAGTTATTGATAAAGTGATCAATAATATCGACAAGCTTAATCGCATTGGCACTTGAGAATAAGAAGATCGAAACAGCACCTGTACCACCACCAATGATCGTAACGGCTTTTGCACGACTCCAACTCAACTTGTCCTGCATCGCAGAAATCGGCACCTGTAAGATACTCACCATCGAGGATACGCCCGCTACAAACAGCGAGGCAAAGAACAAGATACCAAACAACTCAGCCCCTGCACCCAAGCTTGAAATAATCTTTGGAAATGCAATAAATGCTAAGCCAATCCCACCACTCACAACATCCTGAACGCTAGTCCCTGCTGCGTGTGCCATAAAGCCTAAAGCCGCGAAGACACCAATACCCGCTAAGATTTCAAACGATGAGTTGGCAAAACCGATCACTAAGCCTGAGCCAGTTAAATTGGTTTTTGGCTTCAGATAAGAGGCATAGGTCACCATGATCCCAAATCCAATCGACAAGGAAAAGAAGATATGACCATAAGCAGCCAACCAAACTTTATAGTTCTTCATCGCTTCCCAGTTTGGGGTGAAGAAGGCATTCAAACCATCTACCGCACCAGGCAAACGTAAAGCCTGAATGACTAAAATACCAAACAGTACCAATAAGATCGGCATGAAAATACGGTTTGCAAGTTCAACCCCTTTTCGCACACCACCATACAAGATGAATAGTACTAAAGCCCACACCGCGATCAACGGCCAAAACAAATGACTGATAAAGGTCATATCAAAGCCAGAGGATTGTGAAGTGGCTAAAAAGTTACTAAAGAAAAAGCTTTCTGGGTCTGTGCCCCAACTTTGACCAAAAGAGAAATAAATATAACTGCCTGCCCACGTCAATACACTGGCGTAATACAAGGCAATCACGATACATACACAAGCTTGCCACCATCCTAAAGGTTCTGCTGGCTTGCTGAGTTGTTGATACGCTTTTGGTGGCGCACCGTTACTACGGTGTCCCACAGCATAGTCTAAAAATAATAACGGTAAACCTGCCGTTAACAACGCAACCAAATAAGGAATTAAGAACGCACCACCGCCGTTCTCATATGCAACATAAGGGAAGCGCCAAATGTTTCCTAATCCGATCGCCGAACCGATTGCGGCAATAATAAAACCTGATCGTGCCGACCAGTGCTCACGAGTATCTGTCATAAAATAACCTAATCCTAAGGCAACTTTTGATGCTGCTGTTATCTGTTTGTTGTACTGCTAGCAAAAAAAGTACCAATGCAAATCCTATTATTGTTTGAACTAGAAAAAACCTTTTGAGTTTTATTTTCTTATATCCAAACCAGCAAAAATTAGAAAATCTTTCCTTAAAAAATTTCGCTAATTTTTGCCCGTTGATGATTGAACAATACCCTTTTTTATTTATTTTTACTGTAAATTCTGCAAAAAAAATCTGCCGTTCATCGCTAATTCCAACACAATTGATTATTTTTCAACTCAATCGAGGAGGTGCCGTTTAAATTTATCAATTGCTCCAAAAATTAAGCCTGTTGATCCTGATATACAAGCATTTAGTTTTTGATTCGATAATGCCCTGTGATCTTATACTGAAATAAAATATCGGATTCTTCTGTACCACGACCGATGTTATGCAAAATTAACGGTGTTTTCTGCAGAAAGCTTTTTTTATCCGAAACAATACCGATGTGTACCAACCCTTTTCCTAAATCCCACGTGACAATATCTCCAGCACGATATTGTTGGTCAGTGACTCGATAACCTTTTCGCTGGAAATAGGTCGCAATGTTGGGCACTCGCCGATGATCGATATTTTTATCAGGTGCTTTGAGTCCCCATTTATTTGGATACAGGCTGAAATGCTTACGCATGTCCTCATGGATCCCTTGTTGTAAATCGATGCCTTGCTGGCGAAGTGCCCGTACGACCACATCTGTACATACGCCTTTAATCAACGGAACATCTCCCATCGGGTACGCTAAACGTGTGTAAGCAGGATCATAATATTTGGTCACACCGATTTGCTTTCTGGCATCGGTTACCAGCTGTTGTGAAGAAAATGCCGATACAGACATCGTCCATGCAAAACAAACTGCTAATAAAATTGATTTCCCCCATCTCATCATAATGTCTCTTTAATCACCAATAAGCGTTCTTCCTGCATATCACGAATTGCTGCATGAATCCCTTCACGCCCCAAACCAGAATCTTTCACACCACCATACGGCATATTGTCAACGCGAAAGGTTGGAACATCATTGATAATCACCCCACCCACATGCAAATGATCCCATGCATACAGCATATGATTTAGGCTTTGGGTATATACTCCTGCTTGTAACCCAAAACGACTCTGATTAATGGTTGCAATGCCCTGCTCAAAGTTTTTAAATTTTTCTAAAATTGCGACGGGACCAAACGCTTCATCTTTATAAATCTCAAGCTTGGCATCAACATTTTCCAGCAATGTAGGTTCCAGTAAAACACCATGCAGATTTCCACCGATCAGTAACTTTGCACCTTTCTTTTCTGCCTTATCAATCCACTTTTTGAGACGCGTTGCTTCCGCTGATTTGATCATTGGACCCACCAATGTAGTGGATAATGTTGGATCATCCGCTTTGATCTTTTTCAGCTTTGCCAAGAGTTTCTTTTTCACTTCAACATAAATATCAGCATGTATTAAGATACGCTGCACACTAATACAAATCTGCCCCGCATGCCCATATGCAGCACCAATCAAACGGTCAATCAAAGCATCATCGACCACCGTATCCGCATCGATGAGTACCGCAGCATTACCTCCTAACTCTAAAGTTACCTTCTTGCGACCTGCACGTGCTTTCATATCCCAACCGACTTGATCAGAACCTGTAAAGCTCAGCAATTTAAAACGGTCATCAGTCACGAGAATATCTGCTGCTTGTCGTTCACAAGGCAATATAGACCAAGCGCCTTTCGGTAAGTCCGTCTCTGCTAGTACTTCGGCAATTTTCAACGCACTAATCGGCGTTAAACTCGCAGGTTTCAGTACGAATGGACAACCCGCAGCAATAGCAGGGGCAATCTTATGTGCAACCAAATTCAGTGGAAAATTAAACGGACTAATGAGAGATACAGCACCAATCGGTACTTGCTTGACCATACCACGATAGCGTGCTGCTGCAGGCGTAACTGCCAAAGGTAACACACGTCCTTCATCGATTTGAGTGACTGCATCTGCCGCCAACTGAAAGGTATTAATCAAACGCTCGACTTCTGCACTCGCTGCATTGCGTGGTTTGCCGCCTTCAGCAATTAAAATTTCGGTCAATTCATCACGTAATTCATTAAATCGCTTCACACAATGCAGTAAGATTTTTTGCTTTTGATACGGTTTTAATGCGGCCATCTCTACTTCAGCTTTGACTGAGGCTACGATTGCTTTTTCTAGCACTTTGTCATCTGCCACAGCAACACGAGCAAAAACCGTCTGCTGATATTTATTCTGAACCTCTAGCCACTGCCCTGTACTTATCGCTTTACCCGCCACGTACAGTGGATAATCCTTCACATTTTCTAAATCTGTCATTGTTATTGTCTCTTTGCAAAAAATTAAAAATAGACTACTGTATCTTTGCCTTGTTCACTATATGATGCGCCCAATCACAGATGAATTCACAACAATTCATTACGCTTTAGATATGAATTAGGACAATACGATGAAAAAATTAAAAATATCAATCTTGGCTTTAGGGACAAGTCTTTGTGGGCTAGCACAAGCGGATGTGATTGGTGTAAAAGCTGATGCAAGCTATTGGTTTTATGATGGAAAAGCCAACATGGCAGCACAAACTGCCGCAAAAGATCAAGACTTGAAAAATAAAAGTTCAGCTCAACTCTCAATCGCAGTTGAACACCCTATCCCTTTACTACCAAATGCTAAAATTCGCTATGTAAATTTAAAATCACAGACTGAAAAAGAAGTTGCGGGCCAACCGATTTATGATCTTGATATCGATCATACCGATTTTATTTTATATTATGAGATCTTAGACAATATCATCGATGCAGATGTTGGTTTAGGTGCAACCACTTTAAATGGCCATGTCAAAACCTTATCTGCAAGCAAAACTGACATTGATAAAACGGTTCCTGTGATCTATGGATCTGCTGGGGTCAAGCTACCATTTACAGGTCTCAGTGCCAAAGGCGAACTGTTATATAGCAACTTCAATGATACCAAGATCACCGATGCGCTAGCCGAGCTACAATATAACTTTATTGATAATCTGCTGGTCGATGTCGGCTTAAAAGCAGGCTATCGAATCTTAGATATTAAATTGGATGACTACAAGAAAAATGATCTTAAATTTGATTTCAAGGGACCTTATATCGGAATCAACATTCACTTCTAACATCTGAATATCACATAAAAAGCCCTGAATCACTCAGGGCTTTTTTTATTTATAGTTGAATTGGAAATACCAACAGCAACAGTATCACCGTAATACACCCGATAAAGATATTCATCGGTAAGCCCACCTTGATAAAATCACTAAAACGATAATTTCCCGGTCCCAATACCATCAAATTGGTTTGATAACCTAGTGGTGTCGCAAAACTTGCCGAAGCTGCCATCATAATCGCGAATACAAACGGAATCGGATTTAAATTCGCCTGTTCCGTAATCGCTAGTACAATCGGCAAAGTCAGCAAAGCGGCTGCGTTATTGGTGATCACTTCAGTTAATAAGGAGACAAAGAAATACGTCAAAATCAGCAATAAAATCGCCTCGCCAGCACTAAAATGCACAATGAATTGTGCCAGCATCTCAGCAACGCCTGTCTTCTCTAAAGCAGTACCTAAAGCAAATGACGCCGCAATAGTTAAAATAACAGTCAAATCTAAACTTTTCTCAGCTTGTTTCACCGTCAAACAACGGCAAGCGAGCATCGCACCTGCGGCTAATAATGCTGCATTTAGCATACTCAACACACCAAAACCTGCCGCAGTTACAGCCGCAAGTAAAATCCCCCAAGACAATAATGCTTTGTCATGTTGCAATGGCTCATGATCTAACTCATTCACCAATAGAAAATCTTTATTGTATTTTTGACGTGTTACAAAGGCAGGACGAGCTTCCAATAGCAGCGTATCACCCGCCTGTAATTTGATGTTACCCAATCCACCTTTTAAACGCTCACCATTACGTGCCACAGCCAATACAACTGCACCATAACGATTACGGAACTTGGAATCACGAATGGCACTCCCAATCGCATCACAATGAGGAGATACCACAGCTTCAACCAATCGACGCCCTGCATGTGTTTCTTCTAAGGCCGATTTTTCATCAATACTATCTGGCGCCACTAAACCATGAATTTTTAACAACTCAGTAATTGCTTCAGTGTCTCCCGCGAAAACTAGACGATCATTGCCAAATAAAATTTCATCTGAAGAAACTGCCGATAAAACTGTTTGTTGACGTTCAATTTCGACCAGATAGACCCGTTTTAAACTTCTGAGACCAGCTGCTGCAACCGACTGCCCCACCAATGGCCCATTCGGGCTTACAATCACTTCTAAAGTAAACTCTCGCAGATTGGAAAATACATTTTGCTCTTGATGATTTGGCAATAACTTGGGTGCAAACCAATACATGATAAACATACCAATGATCGCAACAGGTAAGCCAATAATCGTGATATCAAATATCCCAAAACCAGCTTCGCCTGTAAGCGCTTGGTACTGACCATTAACTACCAAATTAGTACTGGTTCCAATTAACGTAATTGTCCCCCCTAAGATCGCAGTATAACTTAATGGAATCATTAACTTGGAAGGTGCAATCCCAATTTTCTTCGACCAACTATTTAAAGCGGGAATCATCGTGGCAACAACAGGCGTATTATTTAAAAAGGCACTCAGTGGCGCAATTGGCAAAAAGATTCGCAACAGCGCCATACGTTCTGTTTTAGGTGTTCCCAATAACTTATTCACAAAAAGGTCGATGCCACCTGAGTTGGAAATCCCTGCAGCCACCACAAACATCGCAGCCACAGTAATCAAACCTGAATTACTAAAACCAGCCAATGCCTCTTGCGCAGTTAATATGCCCAACACGCTTAATATCGTCAAAATTGCCAACATCACGATATGTGGGGCAATTCTTGAAAAAATCAGCGTAAGCAGTCCTGCTAGTGTCAATGCTAACGATAACCAACCTTCCCAACCCATGAGGCAGTCTTTCCACAACTATATAATTTTCCGAATTTTATATAGTTAAAGTTGATATACAAATGCGATTTACAGCTAACCTTAGCTAAAATTGTGATAAGAAAGCATATCTATATCGATTTATCTGGTAAAAATCACATAATCCAATCGAGAACTTTATGTAAGCCTAAACCTACATTAATCGGGGAGATTGACGAATATACAACGCCTCTGATTCACCTTAATATACAAATCATACAGAGACAGGAAGTCTCATTGAAAATAACAAGACCCACAGGAAGTGGTTGTTTATAGGAAATAAACGACAATAAACTAAATACGAAGAAGCCCCGTCAGGACGATGGGGCTTCTTTTTATATTTGGCTTTTTAAATACTGAATAGTCGATGTTCCTTATTTCAAACTTTTAGACGACTACGAAATCCCCGCGTCGCATAATAAGATTGCGCACCATTATGATAAGTAAATACTCGACCATAACGGCTATCACAAAATATCGCCCCACCTAGTTCCCGAATATTATCAGGTGTTTTTACCCAACTCGATGTCTTTAAATCAAAACCCTCAATAGTTTGCAGTTGTCTATATTGGTCTTCCGTTAATAACTCAACGCCCATTTCTTCAGCGACATCAAGCGCGTTATTTTTGGGTTTATGTTCTTTACGTGCATCTAAGGCAGCTCGATCATAACACAAACTTCTCCGCCCTTTAGGGGACTCAACAGCACAATCATAAAACACAATAGTCGATGTTTTTGAATCAAAGCAAACAACATCGGGTTCACCACCTGTCATTTCCATTTGATTCAAGGACCATAATTTCTTTGGCTGTTGTTTTAATTGATCTGCTACATCCACCCAATCTAGCCCTTGATGTCGATGCATATTTTGCTCAAATCGTTGTTTTAAACTTATCATCAACGTATTGATTTGCTCGGCATTTAAATCTTCTTTTTTCGTCATTTTAATTCTCTAAATATTTACTCTAATAAATTGGAATTAAAGCCTGATTATTTACTCCAAAAATACTGACACTGCTGACATTTATAACCACTTGTATAAGAAAATAGAGGAAAACCTATTAATAAAAATAGCAAATAAGCTGGCTTTTTACCCTTGATATAAACTTCTATATCATAGCTTCCACACTGAGGACAACAGTCTTTCTCTCCTTCAAACTCTTGCTCTAGTAACTCACTAAAATCTTGCGCAAGAATCGTTTTTGCCTCATCTTCATAAGTTTGAGGCACCAGTAAACGCACACCACCTAAAGCATTCGAATAAAGCCAATTCATGTTAATCGTATGTTCATTTTCAATTTGAGCAGGAATGCCAGCAGCTTCTAATTGTGTTTTTGCGATGTGCGCTTCATATGGAAAAGAGAAACTTTTTACGACGATCCAAGTCATTGCAGAAAGCTCTTAAACTAAATAGGTAGTATATATAAAATTCCGCCCAATAAAAAACACCCCCAGCCATTAGGTTGGGGGTGTTTGAATTTAAAAGCTGGCGATGACTTACTCTCACATGGCAAGTGCCACACTACCATCAGCGCGAAGAGGTTTCACTTCTGAGTTCGGGAAGGGATCAGGTGGTTCACTCTTGCTATTGTCGCCAGCAAACTGTTTTGGCTTTGGGTGGTCTTACTTTTAAACTTATTATTAAGTTCATGCCACTTAGTACCGAAAGAGTTATTAACGGATTAGTAGAACATAAAGCATAGCTTTATGTCTTGCGCTCGGGCAAAGATTATTAATCTTTGCTTATCCTCGCTCATGAGTCTGTATTGTAACTAGTTTTAACACTAAATCAAGTTATGTATTGAATTTATCTTGAATACAACAACTGTTTGGGTGTTGTATAGTCAAGCCTCACGAGCAATTAGTATTGGTCAGCTTCACACGTCACCGTGCTTCCACACCCAACCTATCAACGTCCTAGTCTCGAACGGCTCTTTAGAGGAATAAATTCCTAGGGAAATCTTATCTTGAGGTAGGCTTCCCGCTTAGATGCTTTCAGCGGTTATCCCTTCCGAACATAGCTACCCGGCGATGCGACTGGCGTCACAACCGGTACACCAGAGGTTCGTCCACTCTGGTCCTCTCGTACTAGGAGCAGATCCTCTCAAATTTCCAGCGCCCACGGTAGATAGGGACCGAACTGTCTCACGACGTTCTAAACCCAGCTCGCGTACCTCTTTAAATGGCGAACAGCCATACCCTTGGGACCTGCTTCAGCCCCAGGATGAGATGAGCCGACATCGAGGTGCCAAACACCGCCGTCGATATGAACTCTTGGGCGGTATCAGCCTGTTATCCCCAGAGTACCTTTTATCCGTTGAGCGATGGCCCTTCCATACAGAACCACCGGATCACTAAGACCTACTTTCGTACCTGCTCGACTTGTGGGTCTCGCAGTTAAGCGCGCTTTTGCCTTTATACTCTACGCGTGATTTCCGACCACGCTGAGCGCACCTTCGTACTCCTCCGTTACTCTTTAGGAGGAGACCGCCCCAGTCAAACTACCCACCAGACATGGTCCTCGTCCCGGATTACGGGACAGAGTTAGAACCTCAACATTACCAGGGTGGTATTTCAAGGACGGCTCCATTGGAACTAGCGTTCCAACTTCAAAGCCTCCCACCTATCCTACACAAGTAAGGTCAAAGTTCAATGTCAAGCTGCAGTAAAGGTTCACGGGGTCTTTCCGTCTAGCCGCGGGTACACTGCATCTTCACAGCGATTTCGATTTCACTGAGCCTCTGCTGGAGACAGCGCCGCCATCATTATGCCATTCGTGCAGGTCGGAACTTACCCGACAAGGAATTTCGCTACCTTAGGACCGTTATAGTTACGGCCGCCGTTTACTGGGGCTTCGATCAAGAGCTTCGCTTACGCTAACCCCATCAATTAACCTTCCAGCACCGGGCAGGCATCACACCCTATACGTCCACTTTCGTGTTTGCAGAGTGCTATGTTTTTAATAAACAGTTGCAGCGGCCTGGTTTCTGTGGCTGCCAATAGCTCAGGGAGCAAGTCCCATCACCGTCAGCAGCGTACCTTCTCCCGAAGTTACGGTACCATTTTGCCTAGTTCCTTCAGCAGAGTTCTCTCAAGCGCTTTGGTCTACTCGACCTGACCACCTGTGTCGGTTTCGGGTACGATTCCTGTGTAACTGAAGCTTAGAGACTTTTCCTGGAAGCATGGTATCAGCCACTTCACTGTACAAGTACAGCTTGCTATCAGTTCTCAGCATAGAGTACCCCGGATTTGCCTAAGATACATGCCTACAACCTTCCACCTGGACAACCAACGCCAGGCTGACTTAACCTTCTCCGTCCTCTCATCGCATTACACAGAAGTATTGGAATATTAACCAATTTCCCATCGACTACGCCTCTCGGCCTCGCCTTAGGGGTCGACTCACCCAGCCCCGATTAACGTTGGACTGGAACCCTTGGTCTTTCAGCGAACGGGTTTTTCACCCGTTTTGTCGTTACTCACGTCAGCATTCGCACTTCTGATACCTCCAGCATACTTCTCAATACACCTTCATCGGCTTACAGAACGCTCCCCTACCACTTGACTAAAAGTCAAATCCGCAGCTTCGGCACATAGTTTTAGCCCCGTTACATCTTCCGCGCAGGCCGACTCGACTAGTGAGCTATTACGCTTTCTTTAAAGGGTGGCTGCTTCTAAGCCAACCTCCTAGCTGTCTATGCCTTCCCACATCGTTTCCCACTTAACTATGATTTTGGGGCCTTAGCTGGCGGTCTGGATTGTTTTCCTCTTGACTACGGACGTTAGCACCCGCAGTCTGTCTCCCGGATAGTACTCATCGGTATTCGGAGTTTGCATCGGTTTGGTAAGTCGGGATGACCCCCTAGCCGAAACAGTGCTCTACCCCCAATGGTATTCGTCCGAGGCGCTACCTAAATAGCTTTCGGGGAGAACCAGCTATCACCAGGCTTGATTAGCCTTTCACCCCTATCCACAAGTCATCCCCTGGCTTTTCAACGACAGTGGGTTCGGTCCTCCAGTTAGTGTTACCCAACCTTCAACCTGCTCATGGATAGATCGCCTGGTTTCGGGTCTATACCCAGCAACTATACGCCCTATTAAGACTCGATTTCTCTACGGCTCCCCTATGCGGTTAACCTCGCTACTGAATATAAGTCGCTGACCCATTATACAAAAGGTACGCAGTCACACCACGAAGGTGCTCCCACTGCTTGTATGCATGCGGTTTCAGGATCTATTTCACTCCCCTCACAGGGGTTCTTTTCGCCTTTCCCTCACGGTACTGGTTCACTATCGGTCAGTCAGGAGTATTTAGCCTTGGAGGATGGTCCCCCCATATTCAGACAAGGTTTCACGTGCCTCGCCCTACTCGTCATCATTGTGTGTGCCCTTTCGTGTACGGGAATATCACCCTCTACGTTCGCACTTCCCAGAGCGTTCCACTAGAACACACACAACTTAATGGGCTGATCCCCGTTCGCTCGCCGCTACTAAGGGAATCTCAATTGATTTCTTTTCCTAAGGGTACTGAGATGTTTCACTTCCCCTCGTTCGCTTCAATAACCTATGTATTCAGTTATTGATACCCGCCTTTTAGCGGGTGGGTTCCCCCATTCAGATATCTCCGGATCAAAGGATATTTGCCGCCTCCCCGGAGCTTTTCGCAGGCTATCACGTCTTTCATCGCCTCTGACTGCCAAGGCATCCACCACATGCACTTAATTACTTGACTATACAACCCCAAACAGTCGTTAACACATACAAGTGAGTGTTATCGTTGCAAACTTAATTGCTACTGGTTTGTTGTCTGTGAACTTAATCACCATACAGCTTCAATCTAAATTCATATACCAAAACGCTTGATTCAGTGTTTTTGCTAGTTCTCAATTTCATTCTTTCGAATGAATTGAGTGAACAATTTATTTCAGACTCAATTCTACTAATCTGTTAATGATTAACTACAGCCTCGTCAGCTTGCAGTAAACTGTGATAAATCACAGAAGTTAATAAGCGTTTAACTTACTAAGTTCTGTAATCTTTAGCTCGTACTTCGTAAAGTACGTGGTGGAGACTAGGAGAGTCGAACTCCTGACCTCCTGCGTGCAAAGCAGGCGCTCTACCAACTAAGCTAAGTCCCCAGCTTACAATCATCATGAACGATATATCTTTTTATCTAGCAGCTTGTGATTATTCATCACTTCGTCAGTAGTGGTGGGTCTGACAAGACTTGAACTTGTGACCCCACGCTTATCAAGCGTGTGCTCTAACCAACTGAGCTACAGACCCTCAGATACATCTTCGAAGAACAACTTGTTGTGGATTCTTACCAGTCACCAATCTTTCGTTAAGGAGGTGATCCAGCCGCAGGTTCCCCTACGGCTACCTTGTTACGACTTCACCCCAGTCATCGGCCACACCGTGGTAACCGCCCTCTTTGCAGTTAGGCTAGCTACTTCTGGTGCAACAAACTCCCATGGTGTGACGGGCGGTGTGTACAAGGCCCGGGAACGTATTCACCGCGGCATTCTGATCCGCGATTACTAGCGATTCCGACTTCATGGAGTCGAGTTGCAGACTCCAATCCGGACTACGATCGGCTTTTTGAGATTAGCATCCTATCGCTAGGTAGCAACCCTTTGTACCGACCATTGTAGCACGTGTGTAGCCCTGGCCGTAAGGGCCATGATGACTTGACGTCGTCCCCGCCTTCCTCCAGTTTGTCACTGGCAGTATCCTTAAAGTTCCCATCCGAAATGCTGGCAAGTAAGGAAAAGGGTTGCGCTCGTTGCGGGACTTAACCCAACATCTCACGACACGAGCTGACGACAGCCATGCAGCACCTGTATCTAGATTCCCGAAGGCACCAATCCATCTCTGGAAAGTTTCTAGTATGTCAAGGCCAGGTAAGGTTCTTCGCGTTGCATCGAATTAAACCACATGCTCCACCGCTTGTGCGGGCCCCCGTCAATTCATTTGAGTTTTAGTCTTGCGACCGTACTCCCCAGGCGGTCTACTTATCGCGTTAGCTGCGCCACTAAAGCCTCAAAGGCCCCAACGGCTAGTAGACATCGTTTACGGCATGGACTACCAGGGTATCTAATCCTGTTTGCTCCCCATGCTTTCGTACCTCAGCGTCAGTATTAGGCCAGATGGCTGCCTTCGCCATCGGTATTCCTCCAGATCTCTACGCATTTCACCGCTACACCTGGAATTCTACCATCCTCTCCCATACTCTAGCCATCCAGTATCGAATGCAATTCCCAAGTTAAGCTCGGGGATTTCACATTTGACTTAAATGGCCGCCTACGCACGCTTTACGCCCAGTAAATCCGATTAACGCTCGCACCCTCTGTATTACCGCGGCTGCTGGCACAGAGTTAGCCGGTGCTTATTCTGCGAGTAACGTCCACTTATCCAAGATATTAGCTTGGTAAGCCTCCTCCTCGCTTAAAGTGCTTTACAACCATAAGGCCTTCTTCACACACGCGGCATGGCTGGATCAGGGTTCCCCCCATTGTCCAATATTCCCCACTGCTGCCTCCCGTAGGAGTCTGGGCCGTGTCTCAGTCCCAGTGTGGCGGATCATCCTCTCAGACCCGCTACAGATCGTCGCCTTGGTAGGCCTTTACCCCACCAACTAGCTAATCCGACTTAGGCTCATCTATTAGCGCAAGGTCCGAAGATCCCCTGCTTTCTCCCGTAGGACGTATGCGGTATTAGCATTCCTTTCGGAATGTTGTCCCCCACTAATAGGCAGATTCCTAAGCATTACTCACCCGTCCGCCGCTAGGTCCAGTACCGAAGCACCTTCCCCCGCTCGACTTGCATGTGTTAAGCCTGCCGCCAGCGTTCAATCTGAGCCATGATCAAACTCTTCAGTTAAAATCATTTGCACCTTAGTTAAGACAAGGTGCCAATTCTGGCTCATCAATTACTGACTTAATATTCGCTCAAATAAACTTCGAGAAATTTAAACCAATTAATCAATGAAAATATATTCGATCGATCAACCAGTAAAAATCCACACAAGTTGTTCTTCTATTCTCTTAATGATCTTCTCGATGATTCGTCATCATCAAGCTAGGTCGGCTATATTACTCTAAATTTCTTTAAAGTCAACTGGTAATTTAGATATTTTATCAACTTATCAACCACACCAAGAATCTAACCACTTTAAGCCAAATCCTTGTTTATCAACAAGTTTTTATCCGCATCACCGCCGATGGATGTGCATTCTACAGCATTCACATAACAACACAACCCCTTTTCTTCTTATTTCCTTTTGCATGCTTCTTTTTTCTACAAAACTGATGTTTTCGTTGTTTTTATCATCTATTTATGCATAAAAAGCAGGCTCTAGGCCTGCTTTTTATTATTTCTATTTCGATTTAGTCGGTGAAAGTCACACGTGCAATCGCTTTTTTGCCTGACTGAATGATTAAAGTCACGTTCTCTTTTACAGAGAAACTCATATCTACAACATTCCAATCGACTTTAACTGCACCACGTCCTACGGCATCTTTCGCTGATGCTGCATTCGGATTTAAGCCCGCTACACGTAAAATAGTTGCAATAAATAATTCGCCACCAAATTCAGCACGAGAAATGGTGACTTCAGGTGTATCTTCGGGCACTTCACCTTCAGTGATTCGATTCCCTGCACTCTTATGCGCATTTTCTGCCGCTTCAGCATCATGGAAACGTTCAACCAACTCAAGCGCCAAGATACGTTTGATTTCTTGTGGGTTACGACCCGCAGCCATCTCATCAAGCAAAACTTTGATTTCATCAAGTGACTTAAAGCTAAGTAAATCAAAGTAGCGCTCAATCAGGCTATCTGGCATCGACAAGATTTTTTGGTACATAGCACCTGGTGTATCAAATACACCAATATAGTTGCCCAAAGATTTAGACATCTTGTTAACACCATCTAAACCTTCAAGAATCGGCACAGTAATGCACACTTGTGATTCCTGACCATAACGCCCTTGTAAGGTACGACCCATCAACAAGTTAAAGGTCTGGTCTGTTCCGCCTAACTCGACGTCTGCTTCAAGCGCAATCGAGTCATAACCTTGTACCAATGGATAGAGGAACTCGTGAATCGCAATCGGCTGATGATTGCTATATCGCTTAGTGAAATCATCACGCTCTAACATACGTGAAACTGTTTGTTGACTCGCCAATTGAATCAAATCAGCCGCAGATTTTTGATTAAACCATTCTGAGTTAAAGCGAACTTTTGTTTTATTTGGATCTAAGATTTTAAAAACTTGTTCTTGATATGTTTTCGCATTGGCAAGTACTTGTTCTTTTGATAATGGTGGACGTGTTGCACTTTTGCCCGTTGGGTCACCAATCATCGCGGTATAGTCACCAATTAAGAAAGTAACTTCATGACCAAGATCTTGGAAAGTCTTTAACTTATTGATCAGAACCGTATGCCCTAAGTGTAGATCAGGGGCCGTTGGATCAAAACCTGCTTTCACACGCAGTGGACGATTCTCTTTTAATTTCTTCAGCAAATCTTCTTCAGAAATAATCTCATGCGTGCCTCGTTGAATGAGAGCAAGCTGTTCTTCGGCGGGCAAGAAATTTGACATCACAAAACCTAAACACATCAGTTATTCAATTTGTGCGATATACTAACATTTTTTCAGCGTCTTGCAGGGGAAGTTATATATGAGCGCAATCTATATTGGTGTAATGACAGGCACAAGCATGGATGGTGTTGATATTGTTGCAACTTCATTTGACCCTTTAACGCTACACGCAACTTTAACTGTCCCTTTTGAACCTGAATTACGTGATGAATTGATGGCGTTAACTCTGCCAGATGATAATGAAATTGATCGCATGGGCAAAGCCGATGTTGCTTTGGCACAAATGATTGGACATGGAATCAATCAATTGATTGAACAAAATAATTTGGATAGAACACAAATTAAAGCAATCGGTTCACATGGACAAACTATTCGCCATCGCCCCGAATATGGTTTTACTCTGCAAATTGGTGATCCAAACATCATCACAGAAATCACTCAACTGCCTGTCGTTTCTGATTTTCGTCGTCGTGATATGGCGGCAGGTGGACAAGGTGCACCTTTAGTTCCAGCCTTTCACCAAGCATTGTTTCAACATGAAAGCATTCATCGTGTCATCTTAAATTTGGGCGGAATCTCCAATGTGAGTATGCTACCTGCTAATAATTCAAATGCAGTTTATGGTTTTGATACGGGTCCAGCCAATATTCTTATGGATGCCTGGTGCCAACGCCATACTGGAAATCCATACGATGAAAATGGTGACTGGGCAGCATATGGACAACCAATTCGTTCGCTTTTAGATCGTTTACAAACACATGAATTTTTTGCTAAAGAACCACCTAAAAGCACAGGACGTGAAGACTTCAATCTAGAGTGGTTAGATGATCAAATCAGCGATTGGCGTAATGATCTAGATTACAATGAACTGGAAGACACTCCGGAGAATGTCCAAGCAACACTCATGAAGCTCACCACACGTGCAATTAAGAAAGCCATTTATCGAAGTAAGGATTTAATGCCGACAGGTGAAGTTTATGTCTGTGGTGGTGGGGCTTATAACTCACATTTACTTGAACAACTGCGCTGGCGCTTGCGTAAACATAACTGGTCGGTACAAACCACAGATGCGCTGGGTTTAGCGCCAACCTGGGTGGAAGCAACAGCTTTTGCTTGGCTGGCAATGCGCTTTATTCAACAACTGAATGGTAATTTACCTACCGTTACAGGTGCATCTGGTGATCGTATTTTGGGAACGATTACGGCGGTCTAAGCATAAAAAAAGCCTCTCAGACTTTCTCATCGAGAGGCTTTTTGCAGAATCTATCTTAAATTGAAAAAGATGATCCGCAACCACAAGTGGTCGTTGCATTCGGGTTTTGCACCACAAAACGTGAGCCTTCAAGTCCCTCTAGGTAATCGACAACTGACCCAACCAAATACTGGTAGCTTAATGAGTCAACTAGCATTTTGACATCACCATTGCTAAATTCTGCATCATCTTCATTAATTGTTTCTGCAAAATTAAACCCATAAGAAAATCCAGAGCAACCTCCACCCGTGACATAAACACGTAGCATCAGGTCATTATTACCTTCACTTTCGCGCAGTTGGCGAACTTTTTTTGCAGCATTATCTGACAATTCGAGAGCTTGGGCGTTCATGGATGTTCCTCAGACTTCAATACGTCTTTCATAAATAAAAGACCCGATATTCAGTATAGCATACCTAATATCGGGTCGGTCTTTGAACTTTTAAAGTGTCGTTACAGACTTTTTCAAAAGATTATTTGTAATTTTCATCCTGTAAAGCACACTCGAAATTCTTGGCATCTTCACGGCAGCGGAATTGCCATAATAGCTTCATCATACGCTTATCGTAGATACCACGTTTAGTTAAATCAATACGTGCCTCACGCATTAACTTCTGATATCCAGGTTTATCAGAAGCTGGGATTTCCATCCAATACTTTTGTGGAATATCAGCTTTCATTTTTCCTAAAATATCAAAAGCCCGTGGTAATTGAGAACTCACCCATTGTCTGGATTTTTGACCAAAACCATCTGGAAATTTATCTGAACGAATAATAATATTTCCAGTAACTTGTAAAATTGGATAATTTACAATTGCGCCTTTTGTACCCAAACCTTTATGTAACTCAAGAGGTTTAAATGCAGCGGCTGGCGCACCAATAATATCAACTTGCCCATTATTAAATTTTGCACCAAAGTTAGTCACATCAGAGCTTACAGCTTGTGCCCCAACCTGTGCTGCCATAATTTTTTGAGCCTCATCATAATCAAGGACGGCTATTTTCTTGCCTGCTGCTTTAGCAACCGTATTAATATTACGATCATTGACCATCAAGTAAGCATCACCGACAGGAATAACGCCTACCACTTCGTATTGACCATTGACCATTGCTTTAGCAAAGGTTGGACTTGCTAAACCTTGCATCACTTTGACTGCGAATTTTAAATCTGTAATGGCACCAATCGCATCAAGTGATCCAGTAAACTGGTTAAACTGACGACCACGCATTCCTGTGATACTCACTGCATCACATTTTCCTGCTTTGAAATCTTCTGCTAGTACAGCTTCATTTTGTCCCACACGTAACTCAATATCAGCACCCCATGATTTAGCAGCAATCTGATAATCCTTCATCAATGCATATACATCACCATTTCGTCCCACCAAATCAAATACACATAGTGTTTGCTTTGCTTGTGCAGCGATAGAAACGGTTGTAATGCTTGACGCAAGTAGAATTGTTTTAAACCATTGCATGTTATTTTTTCCTTTGCATCTAGTTTGAGTGTTGTTGCATAGCCTTAAGCTTATGAAGAACAAATGAAGTCCCTCAGATAAAGGTTTTCAAATGAATATATGTTTAAATTCGGTCTTGTTTTCATCATCCTGATCAAACATATTTTTAAATCTTCACGATTTCATCTGATTTTTATGCTTCTATCATCACGGTGTTTCGACACAAAGACAATGACCTTAATGACATAATCAGAAAAACAAAAAGCCTAGATTAATCTAGGCTTTATATATGCTACTTTGCAATTATGGATTATTCACCAGGTAATGCACATTCAAAGTTTGCTTTATCTACTGAGCAACGTGCTTTCTTCAACACTGACATCATGCTTGCGTCATAAATACCACGCTTGGTTAAATCCATACGGCCATCACGTAATAATTTTTGATATTTAAGTTTGTCTTCAGCACTTAAATCCATTCTGTATTTCGCAGGAATTTCAGCTTCCAAACGTTTGATCATTGCAAAGCTCTTTGGTAATTGTTTTACATGCCAATCACGAGATTTTTGACCAAAACCAGCAGGGAATTTTTCTGGGCGAATCACTAAATCAGCAGTTACATGCAATACTGGGAAGTTAAACATCGCACCATTTGTACCGAGACCTTTACTCAATTCCAATGGTTTGTATGCATAAGCTGGTGCACCCACCATATCAACCTGACCATTGTTAAACTTCGCAGCAAAGTTAGAAATATCTGAAAGTACCGCTTGCGCACCTACGCGTTGTACCATGATTTTTTGTGCATCATCATAGCCAAGCACAGCAAACTTTTTACCAGCTGCTTTCTCAATTGAATTGATGCTCTTATCACGGACGAAAATATATGCTGAACCAAGTGGCGCAATTCCCGCGATTTCATATTTATTACCACCTAGATTAGTGGTCATTTTAGCTGCATTACGCGCATCTAATACAAACGTAATCGCACGTTGCGCAATTTCATTACTTGTTACACCACCCAACGAGTCAATCGAACCCGCAAATTTATTGTATGGGCGAGCACGCATAGAGGTCATTGCAACAGCATCACATTTTCCTGCTTTGAAGTTATTATCTGCAACAGCTTCATCAGTCAATGCAACTAAATTTACATCAGCGCCCCAACCCTTAGCAGCTAATGCCCAATCCTGCATCATTTTGTATGACTCACCAGATCTACCCAATAAGTCAAATACACATACGTCTACTTTGTTTGCTTGAGCTGACGCAGAAAAGCCAACGATTGATGCGGTGATCGCAGCGAATGCAATTTTTTTCATTTTTTCTTCCTTCTACAAACTTATGTCTGTCTCCTTGTTCAAGGCAAATATTAATCATGTTTTATGGAAAAAAATAGAGTTAGTACTCTATTTTTTGTGTCAATATTGCTACTTTTTGTCATTTTTTAACCAGCTTATGGCTTATTCACCGCTTAAAGAACATTCAAAATTAGTTCGTTCTACAGTACAACGAGCGCGTTTCAGCACATTCATCATGGTCGCATCATATACGCCTTCTTTGGTTAAGTTCATACGACCTTCACGTAACATTTTTTGGTAACGAACTTTGTCTTCGTTCGAAAGATTAATACGAGATGCATCCATCCCCGCTTCTAAACGTTGTACCATTGCGAAGTTACTTGGCAATTTTTTAACGAACCACTGACGTGATTGAGTTGCAAAAGCTGTTGGGAATTTTTCTGGGCGAATAATTAAATCCCCGGTAATATTTACAACAGGGAAATTAAATAAAGCACCATTTGCTAACCCCTTATTAATTTCTAAAGGCTTATAAGCATAAGCAGGTGCTGCAATCACATCGACTTGCCCACGATTAAATTTTTGCACAAAATCAGAAATATTAGAGGGCACGGCGACGAGATCAATACTTTCTACAATCGCTTTTTGTGCTTGGTCATAATGCAAATAGGCAAATTTTTTACCTTTGGCCTTTTCAATCGTATTGATATTCTTATCCCTTACAAAAATATATGCCAGCCCAACCTGTATAATGCCCGCAACTTCAAATTTCTCACCATTGAAAGTGGCTATAAGTCGATGTTGATTGCGTTTATCAAGCACAAAGGAAATTGCTTTTTGGGCAATGGCATTACTGGTGACAGCTCCAACAGCATCAATCGAACCCGCAAATTTATTATATTTACGAGCACGCATAGAAGTCATGTACACGCCATCACAACGTCCTTGATCAAAATCACGCTCGGCTTTTTCTTCATCTTGATAAGGGATTAGTTCAATATTTGCTTGCCATGTTTGTGCAGACAGACGCCACTCTTCAAGAAGTTTATAAGACTCACCTGCTTTTCCTAATAAATCGAATACACAAACTTTTTGTTTTGCTTGTACTTGTGAACTCATCGCAAATAAAGTCGCAGCACCTAATAGCCAAAGTCCTTTTTTCATATTGTCTTCCCTTATGTACTATTCTGCATGTTTTTCCATCAACACGAAATCAATATAGTCAAATTTTGATCAAAATAACAGTATTTTTATATACATATATCGGATTATTATCAGTTTTAATCATATTCATCACACTTTTTAAAAGCTGTTTTTCGATTGCCATAGAAAAATTTGCATTCACAGGTATAGCCCTTAAAATGCAGCTATCTATTCGCTATGCTGCATACCCATGATCCAGTTTGACCAAGTTTCATTACGCCGTGGTGGCCGAATTCTATTTCAAAAAGCCTCTATGCAACTTCATCCAGGTTGGAAAATCGGTTTAACAGGCGTAAACGGCGCAGGTAAATCAACTTTATTTGCTGCCTTCTTAGGTGATTTGATTGCCGATGAAGGTAACTTAACACGCCCTGCAGTTTGGACAGTTGCCCACATGGCACAAGAAATAAAAGCGCTAGAAATGCCAGCGCTTGACTTTGTTCTTTCAGGCGATGAGGAATACTGGAATATCAAAGAAAAATTGGCTCAGCCCGATCAATTGAGTAATGATGATCTAGCCAAACTACATGGCCGTTTTGATGAAATTCATGGCTATGTCGCTCCTGCTAAAGCGGCTCAATTAATGGCTGGTTTAGGCTTTTTAGATCATCAATTAAACTTAAATGTCGCCAGCTTCTCTGGTGGTTGGCGTATGCGCTTAAACCTAGCACGTACTTTAATGAGTCGTTCAGACCTCTTGCTACTAGATGAACCAACCAACCATTTGGACTTAGATGCTATTTTGTGGTTAGAAGACTGGCTGAAAGCTTATGAAGGAACGCTGGTTCTTATTTCTCATGACCGTGATTTTCTTGATGCAATCACCGATCATATACTTCATATCGAAAACCAAGAGCTGACCCTGTACACAGGTAATTATTCAACCTTCGAAACCACCCGCAGTGAACGTTTAGCGCAACAACAACAAGCTTTTGAGAAACAGCAAGAAACGCGAGCACATCTACAAAAATTTATTGATCGTTTTAAAGCGAAGGCAACCAAGGCACGTCAAGCACAAAGCCGTATCAAACAACTTGAACGAATGCAGCAGCTCGCTCCAGCCCATGTAGACACCCCCTTTACATTTAGCTTCCGAGAACCGACCAAAATGAGTTCTCCGCTATTAAGTTTAGATGCAGCTAGTATTGGCTATAGCGACAAAATCATTGCCGAGAAAATTCGCTTACAAATCACACCAAACTCACGCATTGGTCTATTAGGGATGAACGGTGCAGGAAAATCTACCCTCATCAAAACCTTAGTGGGTGATTTAGCATTGTTGTCTGGTGAACGCAAAGCTTCAGAGTTACTCAATATCGGCTACTTTGCACAGCATCAGATGGATGCTTTAGATGCCAATGCCAGCCCGATGCTACAACTTGCACGTATTGCAGATAAACAAATTAGTGAAGCATCATTACGAGCCTTCCTCGGTGGTTTTGGCTTTAGTGGCGAACGGATGGATACACCATGTGAAAGCTTCTCTGGTGGTGAACGTGCGCGCTTGGCATTAGCGCTCATTGTTTGGCAGCGTCCAAATGTTCTAATTCTGGATGAACCCACCAACCATCTAGATTTAGATATGCGTCACGCGCTCAGTATGGCATTACAAGATTTCGAAGGTGCAGTGGTGCTGGTGTCACATGAACGTCAACTCATTGCTAGTGTTTGTGATGAATTGCTGTTAGTACATGCAGGGCGTTGTACTGAGTTTGATGGTGACCTACAAGATTATGCCAAATGGTTACGAGAAGCACGTCAGCAACAAATCAATGCACAAAATGCGTTACAGCAACAAACGACCAATCAGCAAGCAAGCAGCGTGAAAGTTGATAAAGAAGCACAACGTAAAGAAGCTGCACGACGTCGTGAAGTTACTCGACCTATTCGTAAAAATATTGAAAAAATTGAAGCTCAAATCGAAAAGGTTCAGCCTCGTTTAGTCGATATTGAACATGCATTGGCCGATAGTGCATTGTATGAGACCAATCGCAAAGATGATTTAATCAAGCTCATGAATGAACAAAGTGAATTGAAAAGTAAACTTGAGCAATATGAAGAACAGTTACTCACCTTAATGATGGAACTGGAAGAATTGGAAGCTTCATTTACGCAATAAATTAGGAGTAAAGATCCATATATTTGGCGTGTAGAAATATATGGATCTTTTCGTATATGCAGATATTAAAGAACTTTAATGCTGCTCTCAAGATCAACTCAACATCCTCGTAACATAAATCTGTATTGAATAATGTTATTCTTTTATCTCACTTTTTAATCTCGATTAAAATTTGAATTTTCTCAAAAAATTGAGCTTTGGCTTCAGGCTAGATATACTCAAGCCCCATTATTGTAATGTTATCACCTGCGAATGAATCTTGAGGGTTAGATTCATTTTATATTTTTTGTACTGCAATTTGCTGAGTACGTTATTTGGGACACTACAAACTGAATGAACTCTTTAGACTTTCTTTTTAATTTCGAACATTTCCTACCAATCCTAGTTCAAGAATATGGTTTATGGATTTACGCTATTCTCTTCCTGATTATTTTTTCTGAAACAGCTTTTGTTTTCATGTTCTTCCTACCTGGTGATAGCTTATTACTTGCTGTTGGTGCCTTATGCTCAGTGGTTGAAATTATGCACCTTGGCTATATGATTATCCTACTCTTTTTCGCAGCGGCATTGGGCTACATGGTGAATTTCCATATTGGACGCCATTTTGGTGATCGGATTTTCAATACAGAATCTCGCTTTATCAAACAAGAATACCTACAAAAAACCAATGTATTTTTCTTAAAACACGGTGGAAAAACCATCCTACTTGCTCGTTTTATTCCTTTTGCACGCTCGTTTGCACCATTAGCAGCGGGTTCAAGCAATATGAACTATACTCACTTTGTTCTTTATAACATCCTAGGTGCGTTACTGTGGATTAGTGTTTTAGTCACTGCTGGTTATTTATTTGGTCACGCGATTATTCAAGTCAGTGATTTCGTAGATAGTTAATTTCTCAATGTTCCACGTGAAACCTCAGCTCTTAACTTTCTAAAAAAAGACGATGCACAAAGGCATCGTCTTTTTTTTCACAGCAAATATTTATGCGTCAATATCTGCGTTGAGTGCATTTTCTTCAATAAATGCGCGACGAGGTTCAACATCATCCCCCATGAGACATGAGAACATACGATCTGCTTCAATCGCATCATCAATCGTCACTTGCAACATATTACGATTCTCAGGATCCATTGTGGTTTCCCACAGCTGCTCAGCGTTCATCTCACCCAAACCTTTATAACGCTGAATCATCATACCACGACGTGAATCTTGTAAAATATGCTGCCAAACTTGGTGGAAACTATTTACCTGAATGCGACGCTCACCCTTTTGCAGATAAGCCCCTTCCTCAAGTAATTTAAACCAGCTCTTAGCATTCTTAAGAAGACGTGCATATTCCGCAGAATTCAATAATCCAGCATCTAGTAAATATGCATGCGGTAAGTTATGTACATATACCGTGACTCGTGGCCAATAATGTGCTGATTTCTCACCTTGTGCATTTTCACGCTCAAACGCTTCTAGAGTAACTTCAGGGCGTAGGCTTGGTTGCAATGCTTCGATTGCTGAACGCAATTGCTCTGCCCAAGTCTCAACATACTCACGCTCATGGTTATGATCGATTTTAAATGCATCAAGCTCTAATAAAGCATCCAATAAACTTGCTGGATAACGTTGTGTTAACCGCTGTAAGCTCTTCTGTGAAACTTGATAATCCGCAATCACACTCGCTAACGCCTCACCACTGATCGCTGGCGCATCTGCACTCACATGTAACGCCAACTCATCGATTGCATTAGAAATCAAGAAAGTTTCAAGTGCATCATTATCTTGAAGATATTGCTCTTGTTTCCCTTTCTTCAATTTATACAATGGCGGTTGAGCAATATAAATATAACCACGCTCAACCAACTCAGGCATTTGACGGAAGAAGAAGGTCAATAACAAAGTACGAATGTGTGAACCATCCACGTCCGCATCGGTCATGATAATGATTTTGTGATAACGTAATTTGTCTGGATTATATTCTTCACGTCCAATACCACAGCCTAACGCCGTAATTAATGTGCCCACTTCTTGACTTGAAATCATCTTATCAAAACGTGCACGTTCAACATTTAGAATTTTACCTTTCAGCGGTAAAATTGCCTGCATTTTACGGTTACGACCTTGTTTAGCACTCCCGCCTGCAGAGTCACCCTCGACTAGATATAGTTCAGATAAAGCAGGATCTTTTTCCTGACAATCTGCCAATTTACCAGGTAAACCTGCGATATCCAAAGCACTCTTACGACGGGTCATTTCACGCGCTTTACGTGCAGCATCACGGGCGCGTGCAGCATCAATAATTTTACCAGCGATTGATTTGGCTGCCTGTGGATTTTCCAACAAATATGCAGAAAACTCTTTGTTCATCGCCTGCTCAACTGCAGGTTTTACTTCACTAGACACCAATTTTTCTTTAGTTTGTGAAGAGAATTTTGGATCAGGAACTTTAACTGAAATAATTGCAGTCAGGCCTTCACGAGCATCATCACCAGACACCGCTACTTTTTCTTTTTTAAGTAGGTTTTCATTTTCCATGTAGCTATTTAAGCCACGGGTTAATGCCGCACGGAATCCAGCTAAATGCGTACCACCATCTTTTTGTGGAATGTTGTTGGTAAAGCAACGTACATTTTCTTGATAACTATCGTTCCATTGCAATGCAACTTCCACACTAATGCCATTATCCGCATCCGTGGTGAAATGAAAAATTTCATTGAGGTGCGTTTTACCTTCGTTTATATATTTAACAAACTCAGATAAGCCGCCTTCATAGTCATAAACATTTTCAAGATTGACTCGCTCATCACGCAATACGATACGTACACCTGCATTTAGGAAAGAAAGTTCACGTAATCGTCGCGCTAGAATATCAACACTAAAAATCGTTTGACTAAACGTTTCAGCACTTGGCCAAAAACGCACAGTCGTTCCAGTACGCTCAGTATCACCAACCACACGCAATGGATATTGTGGATCACCATGATGATATTCTTGTTGATGTTCTTTACCAGCACGGTAAATCGTCAATTGTAGTTTACTAGATAAAGCATTTACAACTGAAACACCAACACCATGCAAACCGCCTGACACTTTATAGCTATTGTCATCGAACTTACCACCTGCGTGCAAAATGGTCAGAATCACCTCTGCAGCAGATACCCCTTCTTCAGGGTGAATATCGGTTGGAATTCCACGTCCATTATCCGATACGCTCACCGATTCATCTTCATGAATCGTAACTAAAATCTCATCACAGTGTCCTGCCAATGCTTCATCGATGGCATTATCTACCACCTCAAACACCATGTGATGTAAGCCTGTCCCATCATCAGTATCACCGATGTACATGCCAGGACGTTTACGAACCGCGTCTAACCCACGTAATACCTTAATACTAGAGGAATCATAAGCCTTTTCATTAATTTGTTCTGTTTGAGAGACTGATTGAGACTCTGAACTCATGGTTACTCCCTAGTAATATCTAATCTATCCAAAGATGAGGAAATAAATTTATGGCGCAGCAAGACTGACTTGACCGTGTACAACATGGAACAATTGAAAAGAAATCGACAAATCATGTAAGTGTTTTAATACCGACGTATGGTCTAAGGTCGTCATAAAAACCTGACTTCCTAACTGACTCAATCGCTCAATTAAACGTTGTTGTGCAGCTAAATCTAACTCTGCTGTCAGATCATCTAATAATACCACAGTTTCCTTATTACTCGCATGTAGCATTGCAATTTGTGACAGTTTTAATGCCATGATTAACAACTTTTTTTGTCCTCGTGACAACACATCATCAGCATTCCCATTTGGTGTTTTTAGGCGTAAATCTGCACGATGTGGTCCATACTCTGTGTAACGTCGATCCAAGTCTTTTTGATGTTGCTGTATCAAATCCTGTAATAAACCTTGCTCGGTATGAAAACCTGCGTGATATTCTAATTCAATTTCAAGATTTGGCAGCAATTGCTGCAAATCCTCTTGAAAAAACTGATTCCATTGCTCCACGATACCAACACGTTGAGAGTGCAAAATTTCGCCATAATCACTCAACATTTTGTTCCATGGTTCTAAATCAACCAAGGTTAAATTTCGCCGTGTTTTTAGCAAACTATTTCGTTGTTTTAATGCGCGGGAATAAAACTGCCAAGCAAAATAAAACTCAGGTTCCACGTGAAACATCAACCAATCTAACAGCTGTCGGCGAGGTTTTGCTCCATGATCGATAATATCAGTACTTTGTGGATCAATATGTTGTAGCGGCAACAGTTTTGCCAACTGCCCTTGCGTGGCAATAGTATCACCATTCACTTTGATCAGTTGTTCACCAGAGGCCATTTTTTGCATCCCAATCCGCTCACCCACAGACTGTGCAAACACAATCGCATCATGAGCATCATGCTGGATATAGTGTTTAGGGATATGTGTTCTAAATGATCGCCCTGTCGCCAATAAATGGATTGACTCCAAAATCGATGTTTTTCCCGAACCATTTGCGCCATAAAAAATATTAAACGGCTGCAACTCAGTGAGTGCAACCGCTTTCAAATTTCGTACACGTTCGATTTTTAAACGCGTGATTTGCATGTTTTAAACTCAAATATTCACTGCAGATTAAACACGCATTGGCATCACTACATAAGTTTGATCAGGATGAGCAGGATCTTGTACTAATACAGATTGATTCGCTTCTGTCATGCTCATTTTTACATCATCGCCATCAAGAACACTTAATACCTCGAGAATATATTGAGCATTGAATGACATTTCCAATGGTGCATCTTGGTATTGAATCGCTAAATCTTCGACTGCTTCGTCTTGTTCTGGGTTATTGGCACGTAATTGCAATGAATCTTGATTGAAATTCAAGAAAACACCACGCAGTTTTTCATTACTCAAAATCGCTACACGTTGTAAAGATTGTTTAAATACATCGTGAGCAATGAGAACATGCTTATCGCCACCTTTTGGAATCACACGACGATAGTCTGGGAACTTACCATCAATCAGTTTCGTGGTAAAACGTACCGTAATATCGCTCTGCTCTTTATCTCGGCTCGGCGTGTTGATGGTCACATTCAACAATTCACGTCCAATTAACAAGGTCAGCTGCTCATCTTCGATACTCAGCAAACGTTGCAGCTCACCAACGGCTTTACGTGGCACAATTGCTTGCATCGGAGCAGATGCCGTAGAAGAAGCTAATACTTCACACAATGCCAAACGATGCCCATCGGTAGTTACTGTACGCAATTGATTTTGATCAATTTCCAACAAAGTACCTGTGAGATAAAAACGTACATCTTGAACAGCCATAGCAAACGCTGTTTTTTCAAATAAGCGTTTTAACTCGCGTTGAGTCACTTGAACTTGAGTACCTTGACTATTTTCAGTGGTGAGCAAAGGATAATCTTCAGCAGGCAATGTACCTAAGACAAAACGACTATTGCCGGATTTCAGAATACAACGTTGATCTTCCGTAATTTGTAAGTCAATCAAAGCTGCTGTTGGTAGAGATTTACAAATTTCAACTAACTTACGTGCAGGAACAGTGGTTTCACCGGCTTCTAAACATGCTCCTTCAGCTAAATTGGTGCTTGCTACCAATTCAACTTCCAAATCAGAACCTGTAATAGTTAAAGCATGCTGAGTTGTTTGAATTTTGACATTCGAAAGAATATTCAATGTATGACGGCGTTCGACAGCCCCCACCACATGAGATAAAACATTGACTAAACTTTCTTTAGCGATTTTCAAACGCACGGTTTATTCCTCTTACAACGGAAGCTGATTATGAATGTTAGCAGTGTACTATGCTGCACTTAAAAATAGTTTGCAACTATGAAAATAGAGTCAGTCGAGATAATACTCAAAACTAGCTTTGTAACAAACGAAGTAGATTTTTATAATCTTCATTAAAAATTGGATCTTCTTCTCGCAAACTGACAACTTTTTCACAGGCATGCATTACAGTACTGTGGTCACGACCACCAAAAGCCATGCCGATTTCAGGAAAACTATCCCCTGTCAATTCACGTGCCAACCCCATTGCCAACTGACGAGGTCGAGCATAAATACGTGTGCGTTTAGGTCCAATCAATTCTTTTAATGGAATACGGAAATATTCACTTACTACACGCTGAATATTTTCCACACTAATGGTTCGCGCACGAATCGCCAAGACATCTTTCAACGATTCTCGTACCACATCTAAATCGATTGCTGTCCCTTTAAAACGTGAGATCGCCACGACTTTATTTAATGCACCTTCAAGCTCTCGCACATTGGCAACCACTTGTTGAGCAATAAATAAAGCACAATTTCGAGGCAAATCAACACCACTATTTTCAGCCTTTTTCAACAAAATTTCGATACGCGTTTCAATATCGGGTGGTTCAACTCCCACTGATAATCCCCAAGAAAAACGGGAAACCAGACGAGGGTCTAATTCAGTCAGCTCTTTTGGATAACGGTCGGAAGTCAAAATGATTTGTTTTGATTCATCGAGTAAAGCATTGAATGTGTAGAAGAACTCAACCAAGCTCGCTTCTTTACCTGCTAACAAATGGATATCATCAACCAATAATAAATCTAAAGAACGACAATTCTTTTTAAACTCTTCAACTTTTCCTTTTTGCAATGAACTGACAAAGTCCTGCACAAAACTTTCAGAAGTCATATACATCACACGAGCATTGGGTTTAGCTTGCAGTAAAGCATTACCTACAGCTTGCATAAGATGCGTTTTACCAAGACCTGTCGGTCCATATAAAAATAATGGATTATGTTGTGAAGCCCCCAATTGCGTTAAAACCTTACGGCAGGTTTCTGCAGCCATTTGGTTAGAGCGACCTTCAACAAATAATGAAAAAGTAAATAATGGATTTAATTGTCTTTTCTTAGGAATCTTATTGGCATTTTGACTTGGCTGTACCAAATCAGCCTCTTTCTTCATTTTTGTCGGAATTGGAGTAGTTGTATTCAATGCCGCTGTTGTTGTTGCAGGTTGTTCATGAGTAGACAGGATACTACCAGGTCGAGAATCTACCAAAATCTCAACTTGACGCACTCGTCCTTCTGATAACTGTTCAGCCAAAATAGAAATTAATTCAAGATGGTTATCTTGAATATAACGTGTCCAATAGGGGTTAGGTGCGTATAAACGCATCACATCATCAACTTCTTCAGCAACCAAAGGACGAATCCACATCGCAAAGACGTTATCAGAGAGCTCTTGTCGCAAGCGAGTTAAGCAGTCTGTCCAGAGCATGTGCATCCCCTATTTATCCATTTTAAATTTAAAAAAACAAAAACACCGCCCTTCAAACCTGAAGGGGTCGCCATTCTAACCAAGTTATCCACATCTGTCAGGAAAATTTCAGACTCTTTTGCTGAAAAAGAAAACGTTCGTGCATTAAATTTAAATTCAAAGCATCTGTGAATAA